>NZ_CP077766.1:0-2615000 GCF_030585565.1 Clostridium sp. CM028
GTTACTCTTCGGTCATTTCATTATACAACTTACCCTAAGAAACTGTCATGGTTTTTATGTAGGGGGCAAGAGATAAACATAGGTAGCGTTAGCTTTGTATGGTATATATTGTAATAAAGCTCAGATCCCTTATCGAAGGCTTATATTATGCCCAAAATCGCTTTCGACATTATGCATTAAAGGTAATATAATGAGAATATAGTCAACATTCCAAATTATGAGAAAATATAAAAATAAGTATTAATTATAAATATTGGGGGTGATGTTTTGGAATTTATAACTAATAAAATAATGAGTATAGACAAAGATGCTGAAAGCTATAGGAAGGGCATTGATGAAATGTTAAAAGAAAAACAAGATGAATTTGAAAATATAATAAAGGATATGAAGGTTAGCTTTCAAGAAGAATCTAAAAACATTAAGAATACTATAAGTAATGAAAAGATGATGGAGGCGGAGTTTAAAGCTGAAATCATAAGAAAAGAAAAAGAAAAAGTATTAAAAAATATTAATAAAAAATATCAAAACAATAAATTAAAAATAGTAGATGAAGTATTTAACGCTATCATAGGGGTGGGAATATATGGGAAGTATTGTTAAGTTTAGTGCTATTAATTCTAAAGTAAAGGCAATGATGGGAAAGATGATAAGCGGAGATCAATATTTGAAATTACTAAAGTGTAAAGATTTTAAAAGTACTGTTAAAGTATTAAAAGAGGATACGAGCTATGGGGAGCTTTTAGGAGAATACAACTTAGAGAAAATACATAGGGGTAATTTAGAGATTATTTTAAATAGATACTATACAAGTATTTATAGCAAATTTATAAATTATTTTGATGGTGAATACAGGAAGCTTATAAAAGTTTTTTTTGTAAGATGGGAAATAGAAGATTTAAAAATAATTATTAGAGGCAAATATTTAGGCCTACGTTGCGACGAAATAGAAAACAAGCTAATTGCAAGAAGTTCTTTAAATACAATAAATTATGATTATTTATTAGCCTTAAAAAATACAGAAGAGGTAATAGATGGACTAAAAGGGAGCATATATTATAAAAGTCTAAAAAATTTAGCTAGGGGCATCAGTGAAAAAGGTTTGTTTAGAATTGAAACAGAACTTGATTTTGTTTATTTTATGTCTGTACGACGCGAACTCAAGCATTTGGACAATGAGAATAAAGAAGTGGTACACAGTATATTAGGATTGGAAGCAGATCTTTTAAATTTAGGATGGATATATAGAGGAAAGATTTTTTACAATATACCTTCTGAGGAGCTGTTTAACTACACCATATATAATGGGTATAAGCTTTCAAAGGAAAATATTAGAAAGCTTTGTTATATAAATAATATGGAAGAATTTTATAATATAATAGAAAAAACACCATATGCAAAGATATATGAAAAAGATGATTTTAATTCCATTGAAAAACGACAACGTGAATTTCAAAAAAAATATTTCAAAAAAAATCTTAGAGAGAATAAAACAAATATTAGCATGGCTATGAGTTATCTTGCGTTTTATAGGATTGAAATAAAAGATATTATATCTATAGTAGAACAAAAAAGATACGATATGGATATGAATGAAGGTATAAATTATGTTTCTGTCACATTATAAATGCTTATCTACCCCAGAAAAAAGCAGGAGGTGATTTTGTGTCTATAGAAAAAATGCATATGGTTAATTTAGTAGGTGAAATGTCCGATTTTGATAAATTAACTAAATTATTAGCACTAGAAGGCTGCATGCAGCCAGTAAGTGCTTTGCAAGAAATAAACTCGTCAGATTTTGTATTAAAAACTTCAGAGGGCAATATAGAGGCTTTAATGGATGTAAACTATATAAGACCTTACTTATATGATAAAGAATATAATATAAGTTTAAAACATGTTGAAAAGCTTGCAAAGGCTCAAAATACTGTTGATATAAGTTGCGAATATATTAAAGAGATGATTTTTGATTTTGATACCATAGAGAATAAGCTAGCGGAAGTATATGATAAATATATGGTTTTAAACAAAGAATTTGAGGATTTAAAACAAAAGGAGCAATACCTTAAAAACACATATGAGGCCTTAGGATTTTTAAATGATGTATCTATTCCTATGGAAGAGATTACTGCTATGAAAAATTTCCAAATGGATTTATATAAAGTGCCAGAGCAAAACATGGTTAAACTAAAAGCCAATTATGAAAATATTCCATCAGTAATAGAAACTGTCTATAAGGAAAAAGATTTTGTTATATTTATAGCATTTACTCCAATGCTTTTGCTAACAGAAACGGAAAGAATTTTTAAATCGGCAAATTGCGAAAGAATTCTAGTGCCTAATCATTACATAGGCATTCCAAGGGACGTGGCGGTGGTTGTTCGTGCGGAAATATATCAAGTGCAAGAATCTACAACGAAAATTAAAATGGAACTTAGTGATTTTCTAAAGGGAAATTACAAAACTATAAAAAATATAGAAAATAGTTATGAATTGGAGCAAAAGTCTGGAGAAATTAAAAAGAGTGCGGCGTGCACAAATGAATTTTTTTATCTTTCTGGTTGGATACCTAAAAGTTTTATGGAGAGCATTGATAAGTTACTTTTGAGTTTTGATGATAGAATATTGATTATTAAAAAAGAGCCTAATGAGAGAACTAATAAAGCTATAACTCCACCAACAATGCTTATAAACAACAAATTGTTTAAACCATTTGAGAGTTTGCTTTTCATGTATGGTGTTCCTAGCTATGATGAAATCGATCCTACTAGGTTTTTGGCAATAACTTATACTCTAATGTTTGGTGCTATGTTTGGTGATGCAGGACAAGGATTAGTATTGCTTTTAGCAGGAGTTATGCTGAAAAGTAAGTCAGGTAGAAGTAATATAGGCGGGATTTTTGAAACCCTGGGGGTAAGTTCTATAATATTTGGATTTCTATATGGGAGTGTATTTGGTTCTGAAAGAGTAATTAATGCATTGCTAATTAGACCGATGGAAGATATTAACGATATGTTAATTGGAGCTATAATATTTGGATGTGGTTTCTTAATTTTAGGATTTATATTAGGGATTACTAATAGTTTAAGAAGGAAAGATATAGAACGTGGACTTTTTGGAAAAGAAGGACTAGCAGGTTTTATGTTCTATATTGGAGCTTTAATACTAATAGTATCTATAATCTATAAAAAGCCATTATTACCGAAAGCTATTTGGATGATATATTTTCTTTTCTTTTTATTACTGATATTACTAAAGGAGCCGCTTGCGAATATTATTAAAGGTAAAAAAATATTATTTGAATCTGGAACTAAGGATTATTTTATAGAATCAGGTTTTGAGGTAATAGAAACATTGTTATCTATGTTTTCTAATACACTTTCATTCATAAGAGTAGGTGCATTTGCATTAAATCATGTGGGTTTGTTTGTTGCATTTTCTGCTATGGCTTCTATGACTAAGAGTGGATTTGCTTCAGTGCTAATATTAATAATTGGAAATGTAATAATTATATGCCTTGAAGGGTTAATCGTATTTATACAAGGGTTAAGACTTGAGTATTATGAATTATTCAGTAAGTATTATGAAGGGGCAGGGATTGCTTTTGAACCTGTGCAGATTGAAATTAAGTAACATATATATAAACATGCATTTTGTGTAAAAAAATGGAATATATAAATTTGAAAGTTAGTGCACTAGATATTAGAAGGAGGAATAAGAATTATGACTATTTTATTAATGTTAACATTTTGTGTTGTTATAGTTACTATTACGTATGGAGTCGTTTCTCAAAGTAAAATAGATGTTTTGGGGAGGAAAAAGGTAAAAAAAGCGCTAAAAATAAATTTAGGTGTATTTATACCAGTTATGATGGGAGCTTTGATCGTGAATATTCCAAGCGTAGCACGCGCAGCGGGAACAGTTGCAGTGAACCCGGCTGCTGGACTTGGGTATTTAGCAGCTGGGCTTTCCACAGGACTTGCAACTATTGGCGCAGGCTATGCTGTAGGGGCAGTTGGTTCTTCAGCATTAGGTGCGGTATCAGAAGATCCTAAGATACTAGGAAAAACGCTTATCTTTGTTGGCCTTGGAGAAGGTATTGCTATATACGGACTTATTATATCAATAATGATACTTTCGAAATTATAATTTTTTAGGAGAGAGGATTATGACAAGTTATTTAATAAGTGATAATGTGGATACTTTTGTAGGGATGAAAATGGCAGGAATAGAAGGCATTGTTCTTCATGAAAAAGAAAAAATATTAGAAAAAATAAAAGAATTAAAAAAAAATCAGGGAATAGGAATAATAATAATAACAGAGAAAATTGCTCTTTTAATACCAGACGAGGTAAGCGTCATAAAATTATCAAGAGAAAGACCCCTTTTGGTGGAAATTCCAGATAGGCACGGCTGGAATCGTGGTAGTGACTCTATATTAAGATACGTTAAAGAGGCTATAGGGATTAAGATATAATAATTATACAAGTATAATAGGAGCATAAGAATTCGCAGGAGGGTTAGTTATGACCACAATTGAAGATAAGATAAATTTATTTTCTAAGATAATATATGACAAGGTAAATAAAGAAAAAGAAGAAAAATTAGAAACATTCAGTTTTGAGGCTGAAAAAAAAATCAATATAGAAAAAGAAAAGATAGAAGAGCTTAGACGGAGCATCCAAAGGGAAGTTACAAAAAAAACTAATATTAAAGCAAATGGAATAGTAGCAAAAGAAAGGCTTAATAAACAAAGAGAAGTGTTGTTCCTTAAGGATAAGTTGATTAGTGATGCTCTAGAAAATGTTCGGGTAAAGCTTGTACAATTTGTTAGTTGTGAGGAATATAAACCGTATTTCATAAGTAACCTTAAAAAGACTTTAAATGCGATGGATAAAGGAAACTACTATATTATAGTACTAAAAAGGGATTACGAAAAATTTCAAAGTGAAATTGGACTTATACTAAAGGAGTATTGTGATCATAATTTTGAAGTGAAAATTTCAGAAGAAGACTTTATAGGTGGACATATACTAAAAGATTTTGAAGGAATATTTATTATAAATAATAGTATATATGCTGCATTACAAGATAGTAAAGAAACAATTGGTGTTAGAGTTATGGAAATGCTGGCCTAAAAAGGGGAGGAATAACATGGTAGGAAACATAATCGGAGTAAATGGTCCAGTTATAAAAGCTGAACACATGAAGGGCTTCAAAATGAGAGAAATGGTTATGGTAGGCGCGAGGAAGCTTATAGGTGAAATAATAATAATAGAAGAAGACTTTGCAACTATTCAGGTTTATGAAGAAACTAGCGGTCTTAAGATAGGTGAACCTGTAATTTCTACTGGGAGTCCTCTTTCTCTTAAATTAGGGCCAGGAATACTCGGAAATATATTTGATGGAATTGAGAGGCCACTAGAAAAGATAAATGAAATGTCTTATGGATTTTTACCAGAGGGTATAGGGCTCATTTCTCTTGATGAAGAAAAACTTTGGGATGTAGACATTATCGTAAAGCTTGGAGATGAATTAAAAGAAGGACAAATATACGCAAACGTTCAAGAAACTGCATCCATTATGCATAAGATAATGGTTCCTCCAGGGGTTTTTGGAACTGTAACCTGGGCATGCGAAAATGGAAAATACAATATAGAAACCACAGTAGCAAAATTAAAGCAAGGCGCGGAAAATTATGAACTTAAACTTTATCAATATTGGCCTTGCAGAACGCCAAGACCGGTAAAAGATAAAAAAACTATTTTTAAACCACTTATCACGGGCCAAAGAATAATAGATATATTCTTCCCTTTGGCTAAAGGAGGAACTTGCGCTATCCCTGGGGGGTTCGGTACTGGAAAGACTATAACCCAACATCAGCTTGCAAAGTGGTCTGATGCAGATATTATAGTGTACATTGGTTGCGGAGAAAGAGGAAATGAAATGACAGAAGTTCTAGAAGAGTTCCCGAAACTTATAGATCCTAGAACGGATTTACCACTTATGAATAGGACTGTGCTTATAGCTAATACATCAAACATGCCCGTAGCTGCAAGAGAAGCAAGTATTTATACAGGAATAACTATAGCGGAATATTTTAGGGATATGGGATATCACGTTGCTATAATGGCGGATTCTACTTCGAGATGGGCAGAAGCCTTACGTGAAATCTCTGGAAGACTTGAAGAGATGCCTGCTGAGGAAGGTTATCCAGCCTATCTCCCATCAAGAATTGCAGAGTTTTATGAAAGAGCGGGTTATGTAGAAAACTTAAATAATACAGAGGGTTCTGTTACTGTAATTGGGGCAGTGTCGCCTGCGGGAGGAGATTTCTCAGAACCTGTTACTCAAAATACTAAAAGATTCGTTTCTGTTTTTTTAGGACTTGATAAAAAATTAGCTTATGCAAGGCACTATCCAGCAATAAACTGGTTAGCTAGTTATAGTGGCTATTTATCACTTTTAAAGGAGTGGTATGAGGAAAACGTGGCGGGAGACGTAATGGACTTAAGAGCAAAGATGCTTAAACTTTTATATGAAGAAAATAAGCTTCTGGAGATAGTTAAATTGGTAGGTGAAGATGTGCTGCCGGACGCGCAAAGGTTGATTATAGAGGTTTCGAAATGCCTTAAAATATCATTTTTGCAACAAAATGCCTATAATACTGTAGATACTTATGCACCTTTAAACAAACAATATAAAATGCTTAAAGTTATAGAATCGTTTTATGATAATGCAAGCAGGGCTGTGAAATTTGGAATACCAATTTCTGTTATAATAAACAAAGAATTAATGGAAAAGCTTTATAAAATGAAATACAATGTACCCAATGATGAGCTTTCGATAATAGATGATTTAGAAAGTGAATTAGTGAATTATTTTGATGGAATTATAGAAAAATATAGATAATGATTATTATCTACATTATAGAGACCAGCAGGGAGGTCCAATATGAAAAAAGAATATTTAATGTTAAATAAAATTCAAGGGCCTTTAATTATACTTTCCAGTGTTGAAGATGTAGCATATGATGAAATTGTTGATATAGTGGTGGATGGAAAGTATAACAAAAAAGGGAAGGTTGTTCAAATTTATAAAGACAAGGCTATAATACAAGTTTTTGAAACCACAACTGGTATGTCTGTCAACAATACATCAGTTCATTTCAGAGGGGAATCTTTTAAAATAGCTCTTACAAAGGATATATTGGGAAGAGAATTTAACGGGATAGGCGATCCAAGAGATAATGGTGGCGAAGTTTATTCTTCAAAAAAATACGATATAAATGGAAGGCCTATGAATCCTGTAGCTAGAAAATACCCTAGAAACTATATACAAACAGGAATATCATCTATAGACTGTCTTGCTACATTAATAAGAGGGCAAAAGCTTCCTATATTTTCTGGAAATGGTATGGCGCATAATGAACTGGCAGCACAAATTGTAAGGCAAGCAAAAATTTCTGATGAGGTTGATGAAAAATTTTGTATAGTATTTGGAGCTATGGGCATAAAGTATGATGATTCTAACTTCTTTAAGAAAAGTTTTGAAGAAGCGGGTGTGCTTGAAAAGGTGGTTATGTTTACAAATCTAGCAGACGATCCTATTGTTGAGAGAATAATAACTCCAAGATGTGCATTGACTGCTGCAGAATACTTAGCATTTGAAGAGGACATGCATGTACTTGTAATACTTACAGATATGACTAATTATTGTGAAGCGTTAAGAGAACTTTCTTCCTTAAAAGAAGAAGTTCCAAGTAGAAAAGGTTATCCAGGATATTTATATTCGGATCTAGCGTCACTGTATGAGAGGGCTGGAATGATGAAAGGGAGAAAGGGTAGTATAACACAAATACCTATATTAACTATGCCTAATGATGACATAACGCATCCAGTACCAGATCTTACAGGGTTCATAACCGAAGGGCAAATTGTTTTAAGTCGCGGAATAGAGCAAAGAGGCTTTTATCCGCCAGTAAACATCCTTCCTTCCCTGTCGAGACTTATGAAAGATGGCATTGGCGAAGGCTTTACAAGGGAAGATCATGGAGATGTATCAAATCAAATATTTGCAGCCTACTCTAGGGTTCAGGATGTAATAGCACTAGCTCAAGTTATAGGAGAAGATGAGCTTTCAGAAATAGATAAGATATATATGGATTTTGGTAGAGCATTTGAAGAAAAGTTTTTAAAACAGGAGTATGATGAAAATAGAGATATGACAGAAACTTTAGATTTAGCTTGGGAAGTTCTTAGCATATTGCCGAGTAATGAGTTGGATAGGGTTTCACCTAAGATTTTAGAAAAATATTATAAAATAGTGGTGGAGTAATATGGAAACATTTGCACCAACTAAATCTACATTAATGGCTGCTAAAAATTCCTTGGACTTTTCTGAAAAAGGCTTTGAACTATTAGATAAAAAGAGAAGTGTACTTATAAGAGAAATGATGTCTTATGTATCTAAGGCGCGCGAACTTCAAGATGAGGTAAATATAACTTTTTCAAAGGCATATAAAGCGCTAGAATCTGCAAATATAAATTCAGGAATAATAGAAATAGAAGACGTAGCTATGACCATAGGCGAAGCTAAAGACTATAAAATTTTATTTAAAAGTGTTATGGGTGTAGAAGTTCCTAAAATTATTTTTGAAAGAAAAGAAATAGAACCAAAGTATGGATTTTATAGAAGCAGTGCGGCTATTGATGAGTCTATGAAAGAGTTTAATAACGTGAAATATTTAACCTATGAGCTGGCAGAAGTAGAAAATGCTGTCTACAGATTAGCCATGGAAATAAAAAAAACTCAAAAGAGAGCAAATGCACTTCAAAATATACAAATCCCTAAATTTAAGGAAATGGTCAAATTTGTTACAGAAGTTTTAGAAGAAAAAGAAAGAGAAGACTTTTTTAGACTTAAAGTAGTAAAAAAGAAACATAGAAAGGAGGATTAGATAATCTACTGCGAAGGTGAATGTCGTTAGAAGTTGAATAATAATATTAATAAAAGAATATTCAAATTATTCAAAATGTGTTATAATGACATTAGAATAGGAGGATAAAAAAGAAAAATTATAACTAGATTTAAATTTTACGAACAAATGTTAATGTTAAGGAAGTTTTAAAAAAATTACTGTTTAGTTTCAAATAATATATGTGAAATATATAATTATGAACAAAATTTTAAATAAATAATAAGAGGTGGAGTATGGAAGAATATAGGGGTTACGTAATAGAAGTTGTAGAAAACAATGAGAAAGAATATCCATATAAAGCAATAGCAATAAAAGAAGAGCAGGAAATAAAACATAAGGGGCATAGTAAACTGCAAGCTATCGATTTTGTTAAGGGAACAATTAATTTAACAATAGCTCGAAATGCTAGTCAATAAATATTTAGTATTTTAAAAAGTGTTAAAAAAACATTGCATATTAACAAAATATATGTTATTCTTAATGAGTTGGGATTGCAAAATCAACAACAACAAGATATTTGATATGATTAAAACATTACCTTTTTAGGCATATAAAGTAAATCAGATCTTAAATCTTAATATAATTAAAAAGGAGAAATGTTTAAATGGCTGATAAGACTATAGTATGTAAAGATTGTTCACAAGAATTCGTATTCACTGAGGGTGAACAGGAATTTTATAAAGAAAAAGGATTCGAAAATGAACCACAAAGATGTCCTGATTGTAGAAGAGCTAAAAAACAACAAAACAATAGAGGATTTCAAAGATAATATTATCTAAGAAAAATTACCTATAGGAATTAATTCCTATAGGTTTTGTTTTGTAGAAAATTATTGCATAATTTTAAAAAGAATATGGTATAGTATATAGAAGATAATGCATATGCATTATTATAAGTACATAAGTAAAGGAGCGATTTGAATATGAAAAACATAAAATTAAGTAAAGCTAATTTAAATAAAATTAGAATAAATAATGTTATAATTGCAAAAACACAACATATTCATGGGGGAACCTATGAAGGAGGAAGAGTTGATGGTAAGAAACATGGCGAGGGCACTTTTAGTTATAGCGATGGAAGTAAATATGTAGGCCTTTGGAAAAATGATCAAATGCATGGCCAAGGTACACTGGCTTTTTCAGGTGGAGAAAAATATATAGGAGAGTGGAGTAATGATGAAAAACATGGATATGGAATATATACATGGCCTGATGGTGAAAAATACATAGGATTTTGGGAAAATGGTGAAAAATGTGGTCAAGGTATTTGTACATGGCCAGATGGAGACACATATGTAGGTGACTTAAAGAATGGACTTAGGCATGGAGAAGGAATTCATACTTGGGCCCAGGGAGAAAAATATATAGGGCAGTGGCAAAATGATGAAAGAGAAGGGCAAGGAATGTATATTTATTCAGATGGTGAAATTCAAATTGGAGAGTCTAAAAATAACAAATTAATAAGGTGAAGTAATTGTTGAAATAACAGATGAAAAATTCTGTTATTTTTTTATCGTTAATGACATTTCAGCTTCGAAGATGATTTAAGTGGAACCTTTTTGTAGTAAGCATAATATTATATAACAACAAAAGAAGCATTAATGGCAGAAACTTAGGAAAAATGATTTTAAACAAAAATATTTGCCTTCGGAGAGGGGGGGAATATATATGTGTTGTTGGTGGATAATATTATTATTACTAGCTGATGATTGTGGCAGGAATGATTGTGACAGAGATGATTGTTGTTGCAATACTGTTGTAATAAATTGCAATAAGAGACATCATAGAAGAAACCGTAATAGATGCAATTTCTAAAATTGTTATAAGGGTTTTGAATGTTAGTATAAAAAAACTAAATTAAGCATTTAAAATTAAGGAGACTTTAGATATTTATTCTAAAGTCTTCTATTTACTATTAAAAAGTATATTTATACTATACTAATCTATTCAAATAAATAAGAACAAGCTGATTAGTATGAATATTTATTGGACAAAATAAAGGTTGTGGAGGTGTGAAAATGCTTGAAAGTATATTTTTAATAATGCTTAAATTATAAGGAAACAAAAAAATATGGAACAAATTTATATGTTCTTTTTAATAGATAAATTTTCAAGTAGAATAGTTTATTATGGTTAGACCTTTAGTGTATTATGCAATAACAATATTGATGGGATGCCTTACTTGTTTGATTTTAATAAATAATCCTATTTTAGGTGCAGTTATAGCTGCATCCTTTTTAGCTATAATGTTTTTTACTATAGATAAAAAGTTTTTTTATATAGTAGTTTGCTTTTTTATTATTGGAACTATAAATTATTATTCTTATTTTAATACTAATCTGCCAAGTAAGCAAAAGTTAAAAGTGAGGATTTCAGAAAAAAGTACATATTATTGCACTGCGAAATATGATAATAAGAAAATTGTTTTGGAAGGCGATATCTTTGAGTTAACGCAGGGAAGAAGTTTTTGGATAAATGGTAATTTTCGAAAATTGGCAGTGTATGAAAGAGGCATCGTTGGAACATATACAGTTAAAAATTATAAGATTTGTAATGAAGATTTAATATCGAAAATTGAAAGTTTTAGAAGAGGCTTATATGAAAAATTTTCAGAAGTATTAGGAAAAGAAAAATCTGCTTTAGTTATGGCAGTATGTTTTGGAGACAGTGGATACATAGAAAAAACGCAAAAAGAAGATTTTAAAAAATTAGGTATCAGTCATGTTATAAGTGTATCAGGACTACACATGTCAATAGTATATAAAGCTTTAGAAATTATTATGGGTTATAAAATAGCTTTATTATTTTCTTTTGGATATATGATATTTACGGGAGGTCAAGCCTCTACAATAAGAGCATTTATAATGATTTTTATATTGAAAATATCAAGTATGGTTTATAAAAAATATGATAGCTTATCTTCTCTTAGCCTAGCGGCAATTATACTATTAATAATTAGACCTTTTTATATTCTTGATATAGGCTTTATGCTCTCATTCCTTTGTGTTCTGGGAATTATAGTATATAATAAGAAAATGAAAAAGGTGCTATACAAATTACCATCTGCTTTAAACGAATCTTTTAGTTTAAGTCTAAGTTCCCAAATATTTTCTATGCCTTATGCAATTGGAGCCCTTAAAACTTTTAGTTTAGGATTCCTTTTTAGTAACTTATTGTTATTGCCATTCTATACGATAGTTGTGGTGCTGGGGAATATGGGTTTAGTACTTAGCCCAATTTATCAATTGTTCAATTTAGTAAACTACGGACTATATACTGTTTTAATGATTATAGAATTTATTCAAAAAATGCTAGGTATATTATTACCAGAAATAATATACTTCTCTTATTTAGAGAGTTTAGTTGTATTTGGACTATATCTGTGCTATGTTGGAATTAAAAAAGGTTATGGGCAATTTAAGTATATTCCAATTTGCATTGTTTTTATTTTTGCTTTTCAAAATTATAAGGTTTTTCCCGAGATTAGCTATATAAATATAAATAAGAATGATATAGTTTTATTACAATATAAAAAAACTACAATTGCGGTGACCACAGGCAATATTAATGTGAAGGATTTAAAAGTGCCTGTGAAGGTAGATAAAGTTTTTAAGGGTTACACGGGAGATTCAACTATCAGACTTTCACAGAGATATGCAATTAGGCTAATTAGTAATGGTAATAAATTAGAAGCACAAGTGTGTTTTGTGAAAAACACAAATGTAGAACCCGATAGGGCGGTATTTAATGATAGTGCATTATCTAATAATATCGGTGAAGAAATTATACCATTTAAATGTATTGTAAAGCTAAAAAAGGATGAAACATACACATTACCAGGTACAATAATAAATAAATATGTAATTATAGGAAACAGAACATTAAAATTTTCACAGGGGTTGGAGGAAATATTTTGATTAACTTTACAGAGCTTGAGAAAAAAATCAAGAAACATGAACTAGATAATTGTTATATATTTTGCGGATCGGATGAAAAACTAATAAAAAATCATGTTGAATTTATAACCGATAATGTATTAAGTAAGGATTTCATGGATTTGAATTACTCGAAATTTGATGGTAGCAAAATTGATTTTGAGACAATTATAGATGCTTGTGAAACCATGCCGTTTATGAGTGATAAAAAGGTTGTGGTTGTATACAGGGCTTCATTTTTAGATGATAGTGGTGGAAGTAAAAATTCGGGAGATATAAAAAGCAAAAATTTCGCTATGCTAGGCGAATATTTGAAAAATCCTTCACCACATTGCATTTTAGTCATATATTATGTGTTTTTAAGTGACAGAGAAAAACCAAGCAATAAAATAAAAAAACTAGATAAAAAATCATGTGTCATAAAAGTTGATAAATTAAGGGGGGAATCGCTTCAAAAAAAGTGCAAGAATTTATTTGAAAACGCTGGAACGAAAATTGGGAGATCAGAACTTACTTTATTCTGTAGCCAGGTAGACAATAACATGGATATAATATTAAATGAAATAGAGAAATTAGTTTCATTTACGCAGGGAAGAGAAATTACTAAAGAAGATATTTTGGAGATGATGCCTCAAAAGAGTGAAAATGATATTTTTAATTTAGTTGATTATTTGTCTCAGAAAAATATTAAGAAAGCTCTAGACGTTTTAAATGAACTTATATACAAAGGAGAGAAGATACCACTTATCTTATTTATGCTAGGACGACAATTCAATCTTTTATTTAATCTTAAATTAGGCATTGATAGCGGGAAAACAAAAGAAATTTTGGCGAGCGAATTAAAGCTTCATCCGTATATTTGTGAAAAAATGATCTCGCAGAGTATGAAGTTTACAATAAAGGCACTAAAGAGAAATATTGAACTATGTGTCGATACAGAAAAAATCTTAAAAAGTGCGTCTACTGATGATAAGCTTAATATTGAAGTTTTTATGATAAAAACTGTTATGTAACATTATAGATTCGTAGATGACGATTTAATATCATTTCTAAGCGTGTCTACTTTTGAATTGTTATTACTTTAAATATCTTATACAAAAAAACAAAAAACCGGTGTAAATCACCGGTTTTTTATTATGCTGTTAAACTTAAAGCGTTTAACTTAGCTGCTAGTCTAGATTTTCTTCTTGCCGCTTTGTTTATGTGAAGTATTCCTTTTGTTACAGCCATATCTAAAGCTTTAACCACGCTTGCATATGTAACTTTAGCTTCTTCAACATTGCCAGTAACGACAGCTGTCTCAAATTTCTTTACCTTAGTTTTTAAAGCAGATTTAATCATTGTGTTTCTTTGTGTTTTAACTGCAGTAACTCTAATTCTTTTTTTTGCTGATTGAATATTTGCCATTTAATTTCACCACCCTCGTATTTAATAACATGTCAGCAGTCTTGGGTAAAACTGCGTACGAATCTTTTTAATTATTCAACTGATATTATAGCATTAAAATTTAATCACTTCAAGTGTAATTTAATCTATATATATAATTTTTAATATAAGGCGCATTTTAAATAAGTGAAAAGCCTAAAAAAAAATTTTGAAGGGATAGGAAAGGGCTATTAGGAAAAGCTAATATTAAAAATATAGTTGAGGTGAAATTATGATAAGTGTAAGAACGGATTTAGCTGTTGAAGCTAAAGAAATATACAAAGCAGAAAACAATGGTGAGATGCCAGGTGTTGATGTAGAAGAGTATAGCAAGGGCGATATTAAAATTACTAATGTAAAAATAGTAAGTGATATTGGCGAAGAAATGATGGGAAAACCAAAAGGTACATATATAACTATTGATATTCCTGAATTTGTTCACTATGATGGTGATGCTATGGACAGAGTAAGCGTTGTAATGGGAGAGGTGCTCGCTCCGCTAATAAAATTAGAGGATAGTATGACAGCGCTCGTGGTTGGACTCGGTAATTGGAACGTTACTCCTGATGCTGTAGGACCAAAAGTTATTTCAAAAATAATGGTGACTAGGCATTTAAAACAATTAGTACCCGACTCTATAGATGAAGGTATAAGGCCAGTATGTGCCATATCCCCTGGAGTACTAGGAATAACTGGTATGGAAACTGGTGAAATAATCCGCGGCATAGTGGAGAAAATCAAACCTAATTTAGTTATTTGTATTGATGCATTGGCTTCTAGAAAAATGGATAGGGTCAACAGAACTATACAAATAGGGACTACTGGAATTTCTCCAGGAGCTGGAATTGGGAATCGGAGGATGGAAATAAGTGAAAAAACCTTAGGCGTGCCAGTTATTGCTATTGGGATTCCAACAGTAGTTGATGCGGCAACACTAGCGAATGATACCATTGATTTAGTACTTGATGAAATGATTAAATCCGCAAATGAAGGCAAAGAATTTTACAATATGCTTAAGTCAATTGATAAGGTAGAAAAACAAAAGATGATTGCTGAAATATTAAATCCATATGTTGGTAACCTTGTAGTTACACCAAAAGAAATTGATATGGTTATAAATTCAGTTTCTAAAATTATTGCAAATGGTATTAATATAGCGCTACAACCAGCATTAGACTTAGAGGACATAAATAAGTATTTGAACTAGTAATAACTTCATATATTCCCTCATATATATTGTATAAGCGGGGGGGATAAAGATGAGTTACAAAGGTATAGAAATTAAAGGTAAATATAAGAATATGCTAAGTAAAAAAACGAATTTTTCAAAATATGCTATTAAAAAAAATAGTAATGTTAGAATATTTTTTTGTGTTTTCATATTACTCATTATTTTTTTATTAAGCCTGATTTTACCTAAAAGTGCCAAGGCGGATAATGAAGGGAAATATAGAAATTACTTTTATGTTAATGTTATTAATAATACATTAGCAGTAATTAAGTCCTCAAACACAGAGCAGCAGTATACTAACAGTGAAAATAGCGTGAAACTTTCAGCATTATCATTGTTAGGAGTAGATATCTTAAATCCTATATCTATAATAGTGAAAGAAGTTGCATTTTTGGATAATAATGACGCTAGCTCTGATGTAAGCAATTCAAAATTTAGTCCTAATCCCTTTAAATTAGAAGATAAACAGGTAAGTAAGTCGGAAGCGGAAGCTAAAGATAAAGATTCTAATCTGGTAGCACCCCTTGATAATCCTGCTTTGAAAAAAGCTTTAAATAATGCAAAGCCTAGAGTGCTAATATATCATTCGCATACCTGTGAAGCTTATCGCACATCAGATAATGATAAATCTACTATTGAAAATAGTATAGATCAAACAAGAAATGTTTGCACTGTAGGAGATGTAATTAAAGATGAACTAGAAAAAAAATATGGAATTGCAGTTATACATGATAAAACTGTGCATGATAAAGGAGATTATAATAGTGCCTACAAAAAATCTGGAGTTACTTTAGACAGGTATTTAAAGGAATATGAAAAATTCGATTTAATTATAGATTTACATAGAGATAGTGTGCAGAATAAGAATGCAGTAACTACTAAAATAAATGGGCAAAATGTAGCTAAATTTATGTTCGTAGTGACAGATAAAAACCCTAGATACGCAAAACAAAAGAAATTAATAAATTCCATGATAGGAATATCAAATAAATTATACCCAAATCTTATAAAAGGTGACCCAATTTTTGCTTATCATTATGGAATTGGTTTTTATAGTCAAAATAAAAGTGATAATGCGTTGCTTATTGAAGTAGGCGCAGATCGGAATACTGTTTCTGAAGTAAAAAATACTGGTAAGTATTTATCAAGAATAATGGCAGAACAATTAAATGGGAAAAAATGAATAATTTATTTTAAAAAGTGCATCCTTACTAAGGAGAAGATAATAATTAATAATTATTATCTATTTAGGGCAATTGTAAGGAGGCACTTTTTATGCTTAAAAAGGGTAGAATTAAATATTTTCTTGTGATTTTTATTTCTTTTTCTGTTTTAACTTATGGATTCATCAAAGTTAATATTAATAAGACAGAACTTGTGAGAAATAAGTCGAAATTTACAATAGGCTTTAAATTAAAACCTGTCGATTTTAGAATAGAGACTAAGGACTATGGTTTTTATGTGAATAATAAAATATTTGATAACATGAAAAAAAAATGCATTAGTACATACAATGGTATTTTTTCAAAATAATATAAAAATACATATATTAAGCGAAATAAAGTATAATGTAGAATCATAATACGCTTACAAAACTAGAGATATTTATGATATAATTTAATTTATAAAACTAATATGCTTTAGGATAAGTATGTTTATGTTAAGCTAAAGCAAATGATTTGATTCATATAGAATAACGGGGGTACAAATTAATGCCGAGTAATAGACAAAAATACATAAGAAACTTTTCGATAGTTGCACATATTGATCACGGCAAGTCTACTCTTGCAGATAGATTATTAGAAAAGACAGGCACTTTAACTAAAAGGGAAATGGAAGAACAAGTACTTGATAATATGGACCTCGAAAGAGAAAGAGGTATTACTATTAAATCTCAACCAGCAAGGCTCGTTTACAAAAGGGAGAATGGAGAAGAATACATATTCAATCTTATAGATACTCCGGGACATGTAGATTTTAACTATGAGGTTTCAAGGAGCTTAGCTGCTTGTGAAGGTGCAGTGCTTGTAGTAGATGCATCACAAGGGATTCAAGCTCAGACTTTAGCAAATTGCTATCTTGCTCTGGACAACAACCTAGATATTGCACCAGTTATTAACAAAATAGATCTTCCTAGTGCAAGGCCAAGCGAGATAATTCAGGAAATTGAGGACGTAATAGGTATTGAAGCTCAGGATGCTCCTCTAATCTCTGCGAAAACTGGGCTTAATGTAGAAGATGTTCTAGAAGCTGTAGTAAAAAAGATTTCACCTCCTAGTGGAGATGAAGAAGCACCACTCAAAGCTTTAATTTTTGATTCTTCATATGATAGTTATAAAGGTGTTGTATGTTATGTAAGAATCAAAGATGGAATTGTTAAAGCAGGAACAAAGATTAAACTGATGAATACTAATAAAATATACGATGTAGTAGAAGTTGGAGTATTTGTTCCAAATTATCTGACCGTACCGCAGCTAAGTGCTGGGGATGTTGGATATATAACAGCATCTATAAAAAATGTTAGGGATGCACGAGTTGGGGATACAATAACAGAAGCGTCTAGACCAGCGTCTAAGCCGCTTAAGGGATATAAACCAGCAGTGCCTATGGTGTTTAGTGGTATTTATCCGGTAGATGGTGCTAGATATGGAGAATTAAAAGAGGCACTAGAAAGGCTCCAGTTAAATGATGCAGCGCTAGGATTTGAACCCGAGACATCTATCGCTTTAGGATTTGGATTTAGATGTGGATTCTTAGGCCTTCTTCATATGGAGATAATACAAGAAAGAATAGAAAGAGAATTTAATATAGAAATCATTACGACAGCCCCATCAGTTATATATAAAGTAATGAAAACTAATGGAGAATTAATAGAAATAACAAATCCTACAAATCTTCCAGAACCAACGGAAATTAGTTATATGGAAGAGCCAGTAGTTAAAGCGTCTATCATAACACCATCAGAATATTTAGGATCAGTTATGGAGTTGTGTCAAGAAAAAAGAGGCGTATATATTGATATGAAATATATAGAAACCACTAGAGTAGTGCTCAATTATGACATGCCTCTTAATGAAATAGTATACGACTTTTTCGATGCCTTAAAATCAAGAACAAAAGGATATGCATCTTTTGATTATGAATTTAAGGGTTATACCACGACTCAGCTCGTAAAACTAGATATTTTACTTAAAGGAGATAAAGTAGATGCGCTGTCTATGATTGTTCCGGAGGAAAGAGCTTACCATAGAGGAAGAATTATGGCTGAAAAACTAAAAGAGCTTATACCAAGACAAATGTTTGAGATACCAATACAAGCATCTATAAACTCAAAGATAATAGCAAGAGAAACTGTAAAGGCACTTAGAAAAGATGTTTTAGCTAAATGTTATGGTGGAGATATCTCAAGAAAGAAAAAATTATTATCGAAACAAAAAGAAGGTAAAAAGAGAATGAGACAAGTGGGAAGTGTAGAAGTTCCACAAGAAGCATTTATGGCTATACTTAAAGTAGATTAGGAATAAAGTGAGGCTTAAACTATGAAGAATGTTGCGTTGTATATACATATTCCTTTTTGCAAGCAGAAGTGTTTATATTGTGATTTTCCGTCATTTGCTGGTAAAGAGGAGTGTATGCTTGATTATGCCGCAGCTCTAGCAAAAGAAATAAATAGTATAAGAGATAAAAAAATAAAAACTATATTTATAGGTGGGGGAACTCCCACCTATTTATCTTTAGCGGGCTGGGAAATGATAGGGAAAAGTATTGATAGATTGGATATGTGTGACGATTTAGAGTTTACAGTGGAAGGAAACCCCGGAACATTTACAGGGGAAATATTAAACTTTTTAAAAAAAATAGGAGTAAATAGGATCAGCATTGGACTTCAAGCCTTTCAAGATTCTTTGCTTAAAAAGCTGGGTAGAATCCATACTATTGAAGATTTTAAACAAAGCTTTCAAATGGCTAGAAATCTAGGTTTTGATAATATCAATGTAGATTTAATGTTTGGACTTCCGTCTCAAACGCTTAAGCAGTGGATAGAGACTTTAGAGAATGTAACTAACCTTAATCCAGAACACTTATCTTGCTATAGTCTAATAGTGGAAGAGGGAACGGCTTTTTATAAAGGGCTTGAAGAAGGCACATTAAAGCTTCCGGATGAGGAAATAGAACGAACTATGTACGCACAGACAATAGAATATTTAAGAGGAAAAGGGTATATACAATATGAAATTTCAAATTTTGCAAAAATCAATAAGTCATGTAGACACAATTTAGTATATTGGGAAATGGGCGAATATATAGGATGCGGCGCTTCCTCTCATTCATATAGGGATGGGTTTAGGTATAGAAATGAAGAAAATATAGAAAAATATATTAAGAAAATAAATGTTGATTGTTGTGCAATAGTGGAAAAAATAAAGAATTCATTTAAAGATGATATGGAAGAGTTTATGTTTATGGGTCTTAGAAAGAATGTAGGCATAAGCAAAAGTGAATTTAGGAAAAGATTTGACAAAGATATAGATAGTGTTTATAGGGAAGTAATAAATAAATATGTAAGTAATGGATTCATGGAGGAAAATGATAACAATATTTTTTTAACTTATGAAGGTATTGAAATATCGAATGTGATTATGGCAGAATTTCTTCTATAAATGCATTGCCATAAATTTTTGTCTAAAGATATTAATATTATAGCACCACGAAAATCAAAGGAAAGCGTAGTATGCTTAATTTAAATCGATATAATCAACATATAGTGGCTAAATTAAAAAATTAAGGTTATTGACAAATACATTAGCAAATGATATTTTTAATACATACTCGTTAGCACTCAACTGTAGTGAGTGCTAATAAAAGAGGTGATATTATGGAAATGGATGAAAGAAAAATTAAAATACTTCAGGCTATAATTACAGATTATATAAATAATGGTGAGCCTGTTGGATCCAGAACCATAGCTAAAAAGTACGATTTAGGTATTAGTCCAGCTACTATAAGAAATGAAATGTCAGACCTCGAAGAGCTGGGATATATAGAACAGTTGCATACATCATCTGGTAGAAAACCATCAGATAAGGGTTATAGATTATATGTTGATAGACTTATGGAACTTACGAAATTATCCAATGAGGAAGAATATATGATCAAAAATCACCTTATTAATGCTGCTTTATATGAGGTTGATAAAATCGTTAAGCAAGCTACACAAATGCTTTCTCTTCTTACAAATCTTACATCTATAGTTAAGGCACCATCTGTTCAAAAGAGCTGTATAAAATATATTCAGCTAATGAATCTAGATGCTGAGAGTATTTTGTTTGTAATTATTACAGACAGTGGTATCATCAAAAATAATGTTATTAAGATTAGAAAACCTATTGGTAGTGATAGCATTGCAAAACTTAACAATATGCTTAATTTTAGATTGAGAAAGCTTACAATTGAGCAAATAAATTTAGAAGTTATTAATAATTTAAAAAGAGATTTAGCATTTTATCAAGAAATTTTTGATGGAATTATTCCAGCTCTATATGATAGTTTGTCTGGTGTTGAGACTTCAGAAGTATATATTCAGGGTGCTGCAAATATATTTAACTACCCAGAATATAACAATATTACTAAAGCTCGTGAGTTCTTAGTTTTAGTAGACAATAAAGAGAGTATAAATAGTTTACTAGGAGTAGGGGACATTACAGGTAATATTACAATTAAAATTGGTGGAGAAAATTTTGTTGAATGTGCTCGCGAATGCAGCATTATAACAGCTGTTTATAGCGCGTCCGGAATACCGCTCGGATCTATTGGCGTTATAGGACCAACAAGAATACCTTATGGAAAAGTTATATCTGTACTAACTGGGATAGTTAAAGAATTAAATGATAATATAGCTCAAATTTATGATGATCATAGATAAATTTTAAAATTAAAGATTTACTTTGAGCCAGAAATGGAGGGATGATTTAGTGAATACAAATAATCAGGAAATTTTAAAAGAAGATTTAAAAGAAGAAAACACATCAATACCTAATAATGGGGCTTCAAGCTCAGTTGATGAAGCTGGCGAAAGTCAAAGCACTATGGAAGAGACAGAGGGTTCTATAGAGGAAACTGCAGAAGAAGCTGAAATAGTAGAAGAAGTTGAAGAACTTTTAGAAAGTGAAAAAGATATGAAAAAAAATAAGAAAAAATTAGAAGAAGAAAACATTAAATTACAGAGTGAGCTAGATGATTTTAAAGACAAATATTTAAGGACATCTGCTGAATATGAGAACTTTAGAAAAAGAACAGTAAAAGAGAAACATGGTATATACACAGATGCTTGCGCCGATGTTTTAAAAGAGGTTTTGCCAGTACTTGATAACTTAGAAAGAGCACTTTCTGTTGAAGGAACTGGGGAAGATCTAAGAGTCGGTGTGGAGATGACGGTAAGACAATTTAATGATGCCTTTACTAAATTAGGGGTAGAAGAATTAGTCTCAGAAGGTGAATTTGACCCAAATCTTCATAATGCAGTAATGCATGTTGAAGATGAACAATATGGAACTAATGAAATAGTAGAAGTATTCCAAAAAGGTTATAAAAAAGATAACAAGGTATTAAGGCATAGTATGGTTAAAGTTGCAAATTAAAGATTTGCATTATAAAAAAAATATTATAAAAAAATATTATAATAAAATATAAGAATTATAACAATTATAATTGTTATGGTCTAAAAGGAATATGAGGAGGAAATAATAATGGGAAAAATTATAGGAATAGATTTAGGTACAACAAACTCATGTGTAGCAGTTATGGAGGGTGGAGAACCCGTAGTAATTTCTAATTCAGAGGGTGCAAGAACTACACCATCTGTAGTTTCATTCCAAGCTAATGGAGAAAGATTAGTAGGTCAAGTAGCAAAGAGGCAAGCAATTACAAACCCAGACAAAACAATAATGTCAATTAAAAGAGAAATGGGTTCCAATCATAAAGTAGATATTGATGGAAAATCACATACACCACAAGAAATTTCGGCGTATATTTTACAAAAAATAAAAGCTGATGCTGAGGCTTATTTAGGAGAAACAGTTACAGAAGCTGTAATAACTGTACCTGCTTATTTCAATGATAGCCAAAGACAAGCAACAAAAGACGCAGGAAAAATAGCTGGACTTGAAGTTAAAAGAATAATAAATGAGCCAACAGCGGCAGCTCTAGCTTATGGTTTAGATAAAATGGATGTTAACCAAAAAATATTAGTATATGATTTAGGTGGCGGTACATTTGATGTATCTATATTAGAACTTGGTGATGGTTTATTCGAAGTAAAATCAACTAATGGTAACACTAAACTTGGTGGAGATGACTTTGACGAAAAGGTTATGAATCACATAGCCGACACTTTTAAAGCGGATAATGGAATAGATTTAAGAAATGATAAAATGGCACTTCAAAGATTAAAAGAAGCTGCTGAAAAAGCTAAAATTGAATTATCATCATCAATGCAAACAAATGTTAATCTACCATTTATTACTGCAGATGCAACAGGTCCAAAGCATATAGATATAAATTTAACAAGAGCTAAGTTTAATGAGTTAACTCACGATTTAGTAAATGCTACAATAGAACCAATGAAAAAAGCACTTGCAGATGCAGGGTTATCACTTAATGAAATAGATAAAATTGTACTTGTAGGTGGTTCAACAAGAACACCAGCAGTTCAAGAAGCAGTTAAAAACTTTACTGGAAAAGATCCTTCAAAGGGAGTAAATCCAGATGAATGTGTAGCACTCGGTGCAGCAGTTCAAGCAGGAGTATTAAGTGGGGAAGTTAAAGATGTTTTACTTCTTGACGTAACTCCATTAACACTAGGAATTGAAACTCTAGGTGGAATAGCTACTCCTTTAATTGAAAGAAATACTACAATCCCAGCTAAAAAGAGTCAAGTATTCTCAACAGCTGCAGATGGTCAAACATCAGTTGAAATTAACATTGTTCAAGGTGAGAGACAAATGGCTGCAGGTAACAAGACTTTAGGAAGAGTTACTCTTTCAGGAATTGCTGCAGCACCAAGAGGAATTCCACAAATAGAGGTTACTTTTGATATAGATGCTAACGGTATAGTCAATGTATCAGCTAAAGATAAAGGAACAGGAAAAGAAGCTAAGATAACAATTACAGCATCAACTAATTTAAGTGATGATGAAATTGATAAAGCAGTAAAAGAAGCAGAAAAATTTGCAGAAGAAGACAAAACTAGAAAAGAAGAAATTGAAGTTAAGAACAATGCAGAACAGTTAGTATACCAAACTGAAAAAAGCTTGACTGAGCTTGGAGAAAAAGTAACAGAAGATGATAAAAAAGATATTGATGCTAAATTAGAAGCTCTTAAAAAAGTTAAAGATGGAGAAGATATAGAAGCTATAAAGAAATCTACTGAAGAATTAACTGAGGCTTTCTATGCAGTAACTACAAAAATATATCAAGCAGAAGCAGAAAAAGAGCAAGGAGCAAACCCAGGCGAAACTAACGCAGATGGAAATGATCATAAAGATGACAATGTAGTGGATGCTGACTTTAAAGTAGAAGAAGATGAAAAAAAAGAAGATAAATAATTAGTAAAATCAATTTAAAATAAGGGATGGGTAACTACCCTTCCCTTATTTTAATGACATTTCAGGAGGAAAGACTCCCACTTATATAAGTGGGAGTTAAATACCTTAACAAGAATAAAACTTAAGTGGGAGTAAAAATATCCCTATGAAGTCATTGATATGCAGCTTCGCAGGATATGATTTAATGTACACAGCTCCGCAGGAGATGAGTTATGTAAAGAAATATTAGCAATATGCATAGAAAAACTATATAATAGTGATGGTTAAATTATTTTAAGGATTACTTTATATTAGAGATTAGTTTATAATATAGAAGTATATATATTTTAGGTGGTGAAGAGCTAGATGTCAAAAAAAGATTATTATGAAACTCTTGGCATAGAAAGAGGTGCCAGTGAGGAAGAAGTTAAGAAAGCTTTTAAAAAGGGTGCATTAAAGTATCATCCAGATAGAAATCCAGATAATAAAGCGGCGGAAGACAAATTCAAAGAAATGAATGAAGCGTACCAAGTTTTATCTGATTCAGAGAAAAGATCAAGATATGATCAATATGGTACAGCTGATGCAAATGGAGCAGGCTTTGAAGGTAGCTCTGATTTTTCAGGATTTGGTGGTTTTGGAGATATATTTGGCGACATATTTGGAGGTGGAGGATTCTCTTCAAGAAATCAGAATGGACCTAAAAAAGGTGCAGATTTAGAATATAATCTAAACCTGCATTTTGAAGAGGCCGTTTTTGGGGTAGAAAAAGAGATATCCATTACAAGAAATGAAAAATGTGGGGATTGCAGTGGTAGTGGTGCTAAAGCCGGTACTTCGCCTAAAACATGTGATAAATGTGGGGGAGCTGGGCAGATAAAAGTACAGAGAAACACTGCCTTTGGAAGTTTTGCTAGCATGAGCACTTGTGATAAGTGTGGTGGCAAGGGTCAAATGATTTCTGAGCCATGTAAAACTTGTCATGGTTCTGGGAAACAGAGAAAAAACAAAAAAATTAAAATTGATGTTCCAGGTGGAGTTGATACTGGAAATGTTATGCCTCTAAGAGGTCAAGGGGAACAGGGTGAAAAAGGTGGCCCATCAGGAGATTTGTATATAAATATTAGAGTAGCTCCTCATAAAAGTTTTAAGAGGAATGGAACTGATATTCATATAGAATCTCATATAAGCTTTGGGTATGCAGCTATGGGAACTGAGATTAAAGTGCCAACCGTTGATGGAGACGTTAAATACAAGGTTCCAGGAGGAACACAATCTGGGACTGTATTTAGACTTAAGGGTAAGGGAATACCTAGAGTAAACGGACATGGAAGAGGAGATCAATACGTAAAGGTTATTGTTGATATTCCAAAAGCGATGAATGATAAGCAAAAGGAAGCTTTAAAACTATTTATGGAAGCTAGTGGCGAGAATGTAGATTTTTTTGAAGAAAATAAAAAGTCTATTGTAGATAAAATATTTGGCAAATAATAATAAAAACTCCGTTTTGTAAAACGGAGTTTTTTATTATAAATAAGGAGATTAATAATGAATAAAGATTGGATTGAAGTAACTATAATAACAAGTAGTGAGGCTGTTGAAGCTGTATCTGCAATGCTATACAATACGGGAGTCGAAGGGGTCTCTATTTTAGATCCTTTAGATTTGATTTTTAGACGGGATCATACTACAGATTGGGACTATTTTGATGAAACTATTATAGATACAAAGAGTGGGGTTGTAATTAAGGGATACTATAAAAAGGATGAAAAATTTGAAAAGCACTTAGAAGATATTAAAGCAGGGGTAAATAATTTGCCAAAGTGTGGGTTAGACAAAGGTGCTGGATCTGTAACGGCAGATAAAGTAAATGAAGAAGACTGGGAAAATAACTGGAAAAAGTATTATAAACCAATAAAGGTAGGGGAAAAGATAGTTATAAAGCCTATATGGGAAGAATACAATAAAAATACTGATGAAATAATTGTGGAACTAGATCCAGGTATGGCTTTTGGAACTGGATCTCATGAGACTACTAGAATGTGTATAAAGGCACTTGAGAGGCACGTGGACGCTAACTCAACAGTTTTTGATATAGGAACAGGTTCTGGGATATTAGCTATTGCTGCAGCTAAGCTTGGGGCTAAGAAAGTCATAGGAGTTGATTTGGATCCAGTAGCAGTAGACTCTGCAAAACAAAATGTTAGCTACAATGATATAGGTAACATTGAAATATTATACGGAGACTTAATGGAAGTTGTTAAAGGAAAAGCGAATATAGTTATAGCTAATATAATGGCTGATATAATTATATTTTTGACGCAGCAAGTTAAGGCGTTTATAGTGGAAGGTGGATATTTTATATCTTCGGGGATAATTTTAAGTAAAAAAGATGATGTAATAAATAAGTTAACTGAGTGTGGCTTTAAAATTGAAGAGATAAATATAGAGGGTGAATGGGTTTGCATAGTTGCAAAGTTATAGCAAAATAAGGTGCATGAAAATAGACCAGTATATTTATTTGAATGTACCAAGGCTTAAGGAGAATAAATAATGCATAAATTTTTTGTATCAAAAGATAGTATAGATGGAAACAATGCCGTTATTGATGGTGAGGATGTAAAACATATATATAAGGTATTAAGGCTTCAAATCGGGGATAAGGTAAGTGTTAATAACTGTGAAGGTAAAGAATATGTAGGTGAAATAACCTTTATAGATAAAAAGGCAGTAAATATAAATTTATTAGAAGAAAATTCTATAAATAATGAAAGTCCTATTGAAGTACACTTATTTCAAGGTATGCCTAAATCAACAAAAATGGATTTAATAGTTCAAAAAAATACGGAACTTGGGGTTAAAGCAATAACACCTATAATTACAGAGAGAGTAGTAGTTAAAACTGATCTTAAGGAGTTTAAAAAGGTGGATAGATGGAATAGGATAGCACTAGAAGCCTGCAAGCAGTGCAAGAGAAGTCTGGTGCCTCAAATAAATGTTCCTATAGGGTTTGACAACTTATTACAAGAACTAAAGTACATGGATTTAGTAGTGGTTCCCTATGAAAATGAAGAAGGTTATGGTATAAAAAAATTAGTAGAAAATATGGAGAAAATACATATTAATAAAGTTGCTATTGTAATAGGGCCAGAGGGTGGATTTGAAGAAAGTGAAATATTAAAACTTAAAGAAATAGGAGCAAGGATCGTTACTTTGGGACCGAGAATACTTAGAACTGAGACTGCAGGCTTTACATGTTTAAGCCTTATAATGTATGAACTGGGAGACTTGGGAGGGAAGGTGTAATGAAAGTTGCAATCGCTACCTTAGGATGTACGGTAAATTAGTATGAATCAGAAGCAATGATAGGAAGTGCAAGAATTATAAAAATTTTGAGCAATAAATATATGTAGCAGGAGAAAAAAAAATTATGTTGAATATTATAATATAACTAAGGTTATGCAAGGAGGTGATTATGTGGAAGAGGAAGATTGTATTTTTTGTAAAATAGTAAAAAAGCAAATCCCTTGTGAAATGGTTTATGAGGATGAAAAAGTTATAGGATTTAAGGACATAAGCCCTGAGGCACCAGTACATGTTATAATTATTCCAAAGCAGCATATTGCTGACTTAAATTGCTTAAAACAAGAGGAATCAGAAATAATAGGTCATATATTTATTGTCGCAAAGAAAATTGTAAAAATTCTAGGAATTGCTGATAGTGGATATAGAATTATAACTAATTGTGGAGAACAAGGGGGACAAACCGTTCAACATATACATTTTCATCTGTTGGGTGGAAGAATGCTTAAGTGGCCACCTGGTTAGCATATAAGGTTTATTCAAACAAATAATGAGGCGGTATTCTAATTTACTTTACAAAATGTTGAATTTTTAAAAGTATTTTATATATAACAAAACAGCAATGAAAATGTTGACATAATGTAAAAGTGTGTTGTATAATAAAAAATGTGCTATTTAGGCCCCGCATTAGCTGCTTTTAAATTGAATTGAGCTAGCGGAGGGAGGGATAATGATGTCAGAAATTAAGGTTGGAGCAGACGAGACAATTGAGAATGCTTTAAGAAGGTTTAAGAAGAAGTGCGCAAGAAGTGGAGTGCTCGGAGAAGTAAGAAAAAGAGAACACTATGAAAAACCAAGCGTTAAGAAAAAGTTGAAATCAGAAGCTGCAAGAAAGAGAAAATTTAAATAAAATTTTTAAAATGGAAACAGGCAATGTTAGAGTGCCTTCCTCAGCAGTTAACTAGATTAGAAATTATAGAGCTATTCAAAAAGGCAGTTGTGTAATTGGTGGAAATGGCATAAAATACATTGAAAAAATTATGTTTGCCTTATTGCTTAAAGTTATAAGTAATGCAGATGGTAAGCTTATTAGTGAAATAGTAAAATAGTAAAATAGTATTTGAATAAATGAAAGACTCAGCGATTGCTGAGTCTTTTTTTTATTGAAAAAAATTATAAAATTTAAAAACTGTAATTTGTTAGACTTTTTTTTCATAAATTTAATATGAAGTATTTTATGAGGTGAGTGTATGGATAATAAATTTTATAAAACGAAAGAAATTATAGCAAGTAAGTTAGAATTGCCAAGAGATATCCTGTTAGATTTACCGAAAATAACTATTTTAGCTAACAGTGAAATAAATATAGAAAACCATAAGGGTGTAGTAATCTTTGAAGAAGAAGAAATAAAAATAAATTCCAATGTGGGTCCGATTTCGATATACGGTAAAAATTTTAAAATACTATTTATAGGGGGAAACACAATAACTTTGAGTGGCAACTTTAAGTCGGTTGTGTATGAAAGTCATGAATAATTTTAAAAAATATAAAAAAGGTAATATCACAATGGAAATACAATCATTAATGCCAGAAAAGTTTATAAATTTATTGTGGAGAAATGGTATTCAAGTTAAGAACATAAAAAAAATAAATATAACAACTGTAGTTTTAGAAGTGAGATTAAGCGACTATGGAGAGATTAGTAAAGTGGCAAAACGAACAGACACTAGAGTTAAAATTATAGTAAGGAGCGGAGCAGCATTTTTTTTAATAAAGTTAAGAAGTCGATCTGCACTTCTACTCGGAGTAATCTTGTTTGGGAGCGTAATATATTATTTATCTACATTTGTATGGAATATAGAAATCAATACGGAAAATTATATAAGCCCATATGAATTGCGTCAACAAATTAAAGGTTTTGGGATAAGACCAGGACTTAAAAAGAAAAATATAGATGTTTATGATATTGAAAATAAAATCACAAGAAGTAATGATGAAATAATGTGGGTAAAAGCAAGGATTGACGGTGTTAAGCTAAAAGTTGATGTAATAGAAAGACAATCACCGCCTATTATAATTAGTAACCAAACACCCTGTAATTTAGTAGCAAGCAAACATGGTATGGTAGTTAGAGTATACACTACGGAAGGTACAGCCGTTGTAGAAGCCGGGAAAATGATACAAAAGGGGGAGCTGTTAGTTAAAGGAGAGCAGGGCAAGGAGGGAAATGTTTATCCTGTACATGCGAAGGGGGAAGTTATAGCAAAAACTTTTTACGAGGAGATTAAAGAAGTCCCATTAAACAATATATCAAAGGTTAAAACAGGAAACAGTATAAGCAATTTATATATTAAATTTGCAAATAAAAAAATTTATCTAAAAAATAACATAATTCCATATAGTAATTATGATAAAATAGAAAATAACAGTAAGTTTATAAAAAAAGAAATCTACTATGAAATTGAAGAAAAAAATATACCTGCGGATGAGGGTAAGGTAGTAGAGGGGATGTATTCTAATATTTTAAAAAATTTAGACAAAAGTGTAAAAATAATAGATAAAATTAAAGATGTAAAAAAGGAGAAAGATAAGTATCTAATAAGAGTGGTGGTAGTTGCTGAAGAAAATATTGCTTCAGAAGGAGAAATAACACCCGAAAAAGTGAGTATACCCGAAAAAAAATAGTGCATCTCAAAAAACATTAAACATTAAGAAAGAAAATATGTTTTTATAGTTTACTCGAGAAGAAAAGGTGGGGATGGGATATGAAAAATATAAGGGAACTTATGAAGCTTAATAAAGCAAAATCATATTTGATTTTTATAGTTACGGCGATTATAATGTATTCAATTTTAGTAACAGCTTTAGTTCCAAAAAAGTATACAATAAATGTGGGAAGTATTGCAAAAGTAGATATAAAAGCTCCTAGGGAAGTTGAAAATGAAGGAGCCACAGAAATCAATAGAACAAAAGCTGTAGAGAGCGTAGGAAAAAGAACAATTAAAGTTTCAGTAAATGACAAGGCTATAGAAAATATCGGTAAATTATTTTCAGCAGTGTCCCAGTTAAACACTAGTAAATCATCCACAAGTAATAGCGTAGACGCATCTAAAAAAACATTATCGGAAGAGGAAAAAATAGATTCACTCAAAAAGAGCAACCCAATTCCTAATTTTACCGATGAGAATTATCAGACTTTAGTAAATTTAGAAATTAAAAAAGCCAAGGAATTAGAAATATTTCTTAAAGATACGATAACAACCCTTTATGATATAACCACAATAAATGAAAATAAACCCGAGGAAATTATATTGGCAAAGGGGATTATTGCTACACTTATTAATAACTCAAATTTTCCTAAGGAAATAAGAACAATAGGGATGTCTATCGCAAATGTAGAGGTTCGTCCTAATTCAATTTATGATAAAAAAAGTACAGATGTGTTAATAGAAGAAGCAAGGAAAAGTGTTAAACCTGTTATGATTAAGAAGGAACAGATCATTGTAAAAGAGGGGGAACCAATAACCTCTGAGCAAAAGGCACTTTTAGAATCCTTAGGGCTTCTAGATAATACTAGTAATTTTGAATGGTCATTATATACAAGTGTAGCAGCGCTTGTATGTCTAGTAATATTACTTCAATGGTTTTATTTATATAAGTATCATACGGCAATTTTTAATGATACAAAAAAATTAGTTATGATTAATCTTCTTAGCATCATAGCTATACTACTGGCTAGAACATTAGGTATAATTTCTTTGTTTGTAATTCCATTAGCCTGCGTGCCAATGCTTATGACCATTTTAATTGATGATGAAGTATCAATAGCTCTAAATATTCTTAATTGCATTCTAATTAGTGTTGCAGTTAATTTTAATTTTGAAATAACAATATTAGCTGTGCTAAATTCTATTGTTGGGGTTATGATATTAAAGAAAATGCAACAAAGAAACGATATATTATATTCAGCTATATATATTGCAATAATAAACCTTATGGTGTATCTATCTATGGGATTTTTGCTAAGCAATAGTATAATTGATGTTTTAAAAAAGGCAGGACTAGTGTATCTCGCAAGTCTTATATCTGGAGTACTTACTATAGGATTTTTGCCGTTTTTTGAAAGCTTTTTTGATATAGTGACTACAGTGAAACTTTTGGAACTATCAAACCCTAATCACCCACTACTAAAGCGGCTACTTTTGGAGGCTCCAGGAAGTTATCATCATTCTGTGCTTGTAGCTAACTTGTCAGAGGTTGCAGCAGAAGCTGTTGGAGCGAATCCTGTTCTTGCAAGGGCTGCTGCATATTATCATGATATTGGGAAGATAAAGAGACCATATTTTTTCAAAGAAAATCAATTAGGAAATGATAATCCACATGAGAGAATAACTGCAAATTTAAGTACACTTATAATTATTTCTCATGTAAAGGATGGGTTAGAGCTTGCAAAAGAATTTAAAATACCTAAAGTAATTCAAGATATCATTAGGCAGCATCATGGGACGACTTTAGTTAATTATTTTTATATAACTATGAAAAATTCTAGTGACAATCCAGATGAAGTTAAAGAAGAAGATTTTAGATACCAGGGACCGAGTCCTGAAAGCAAGGAAGCGGCAATTATAATGTTGTCAGATATAGTGGAAGCAGCTGTAAGATCAATTCCAAATCCTACGAAAGGTAAAGTTGAGGAAATGGTTAATAAGCTAATAAAAAGCAGACTTAATGATGGACAACTAAATAATTGCGATTTAACTTTAAAAGATTTAGAAAAGATAAGAAAGGCATTTTTAAAAGCGCTTTCTGGAATATACCATGAGAGAATAGAGTATCCAATGGACAAATGGCAAAAAGATAAGGAACATGAAGATAAAAAAATGAGGCTAGAATAAAGGAGTAAAAATAAGTATGATTTTTATTGATAATAGGCAAAATAAGATTGAAGTTTCGAGTGAACTTGAAACTGTTATAAAAAATGTCATTGAGTATACGCTTAAAGAAGAAAAACTTTTTATAGATAATGAGGTAAGTGTTATCTTTATTGACAACGAAGAAATCAGAAAAATAAACCTAGAGCATAGGGGAATAGATAAAATTACAGATGTGCTATCTTTCCCTATGTTACATTATCCAGAAAATAAGGTGTTTAAAGATGTGTATGTAAATTATGAATTTGACCAAAGTGATTTATATGATGAGAGGCTAGTAATTGGGGATGTTGCATTATCCCTGGAAAAAGCGAAGCAGCAAAGTGAAGAGTTCCGTCATTCATTTACTCGCGAATGTGCGTATCTTACAGTGCATTCAATTTTACATCTGTTAGGTTATGACCACATGGAGGAAGACCCAAAAGATATTATGAGAAAAAGAGAAGAAGAAATATTGAACAATTTTAAAATATCTAGGTAGGATACACTTATGGTTAGTTTCATGTGTCTTACTGCATGAGAATATTTTTAAAGGTGGTTAAGGATGAAGGTTAAGAAATTAGTTGATAGTTTTAATTATGCTATTGAAGGAATCATATATTCCATTCGCACGCAAAGAAATATGAAGATACATATGTTAACTACAATAGTAGTGCTTACTGCCACTTTTTTTTATGATTTGTCAAAGATTGAACTTTTAATTATTACTATGACTATAACAATGGTCATAGTTGCTGAAATGATAAATACGGCAGTAGAATGTGCCATAGATGCTACAACAAATTTTTATCATCCACTAGCCAAAATTGCTAAAAATGTCGCTGCTGGCGCAGTACTAGTAACCGCTATAAATTCAGTCTTAGTTGGTTATGTGATATTTTGGGATAGAATAACTCCTTTTAACATGACAGTTATGTTAAAACTTAAAAAATCTGACCCTGACATGATCTTTTTTATGCTGGTTATAATTTGCATTGCTACAGTAATAGTTAAGGCAATTTATGGAGAAGGAACACCACTCAGAGGAGGAATGCCTAGCGGTCACAGTACCATAGCTTTTTCAGTAGCTACAGCCATAACATTATTAACGAATGAACCTTTAATTATGGTGTTATCATACTTGCTAGCTGTAATTGTTGCACAAAGTAGGGTTGATTCAGAAATTCATTCTATCTTGGAAGTGGTTTTTGGTGGTGTTTTTGGGACTTTATTAACATTGCTACTATTTAAAATTTTAGGATAATTAATTTTTTTATGTCTAATGACTAATATCCGAAATATAATTATAATATTATTGAAATACTAATATTTAGTGATATAATTGGTATACGTGATTTTTCGTGTATATGTGAAGAATAACTGTCAAATTATTTGAATAGGAGTGTACTAATGGATTATAAAAAGTTAGCTAGAATAGCAATAGATGCTAGAGCAAATGCATATGTGCCATATTCGAAATTCAAGGTAGGCGCAGCAGTTGTTACTGAAGATGGGTCAATATATACTGGATGCAATATTGAGAATGCTTCCTATGGAGCTACTAATTGTGCCGAAAGAACAGCAATTTTCAAAGCTGTATCTGAGGGGCATAAAAAAATCAAGGCTATTGCTATAGTTGGAGATATGTCAACTAATACCTATCCATGTGGTATTTGCAGACAAGTTATAGTAGAATTTGCCACAAATGATATTGATATTATATTAGTAAAAAATGAAGAAAATTATATAATTAAGACTATGGATGAAATTTTACCAGGTGCTTTTACTAAAGAAGATTTATTAAAGTAAGATAACAAATAATTAATAAATACTATTTACTAAAGATAATCAAAAGGAGGATATATGTTTAAATCGGGATACGTAACTATTATAGGACGACCTAATGTAGGAAAATCTACATTAATAAATTATATTATGGGGGAGAAATTATCAATTGTGTCTAATAGACCCCAAACTACAAGAAATAACATACAAACCATTTTAACTACTAAAGAATCTCAAATAATATTTGTAGATACTCCAGGAATGCATAAACCTAGACATAAACTAGGAGAATATATGGTTAAAGTAGCAAAGCAATCTGCTAGTGAAGTAGATGTTATATTATTTATAACTACGCCAGGAGATGAAATTGATAAAGGTGATATGCATATTCTTGAACAATTTAAAGATACTAAGATACCCGTGTTTTTATTAGTTAATAAGATTGATGAGAATACTCAAGAGAGGGTAGCTAAAACTATTCAAGGTTATTCTGAGTATTTTAATTTTAAAGAAATAATACCAATTGCAGCTATAAAAGGTAAAAATATTGATATAGTTACTAAACTTGTAGAAGAGCACATTCCAGAGGGACCTTTATATTACCCAGAAGATATGATTACAGATCAGCAAGAAAGATTCATTATTACTGAAATTATAAGAGAAAAAGCTTTGAAATTATTATCGCAAGAAGTGCCTCATGGAATAGCAGTAGAAATTATTTCTATGAAAAGAGATAAAAAAGAGATCTACAATATTGAAGTTAACTTGCTTTGCGAAAAAGATTCTCATAAGGGAATAATAATTGGAAAAGGTGGAAAAACCCTAAAACAAATTTCTACTTATGCAAGACAAGATATAATGAAATTATTAGGAGAAAACATACATCTGAGATTATGGGTAAAGGTAAAGAAGGAATGGAGAGATACTTCGAGTATTTTGAAAGAGTTAGGATATAAATAGGGGATGATTTTCTGTCAATTTTAAAAACTAGGGCCATTGTTATAAAGACACAAGAGTTTAAAGAGACTGACAAGTTAGTTTGGCTTTTTACTGAAGAATTTGGAAAAATAACAGCCATAGCAAAGGGAGCCAGAAAAAATAAAAGCAGATATATATCATCGACCTTACCTTGCTGCTATGGAGAATTTGTGCTTTTTAAAGGGAAAAATTTATATACAATAAATGAAATTACAATTATAGATTCTTTTCAGCAATTATTAAGGGACCTAGATACAATTACTTATGCCTCGTATTTTAATGAATTAATTGATATAACAATGGAGAATGAAGAGGTTAATAAAGAACTTTTTATAAATTTAGTTACTGCCTTTTATTTCATAAAAAATGACGTTATGGATATAGAAGTCCTAGCCAGAACTTTTGAAATAAGAATTCTAAAGGCAACAGGTTATGCATTAAATTTTAACTACTGCGTTAAATGTAGAAAAAAAATAACCATGTCTAATAACATTGATTTAATATCTTATGGTCCAATTTGTAAAGAGTGTGAAAAATTAAATAGTATATATATTTCAAATCCTACATATAATACATTAAAATTCTTAAACAATTTTGGTATGGATAAAATTAATAGAATTATTGTTTCAAAAACATCCAAGCTCGAGTTGTATAAAATTTTATCCTTTATTATTTCCCAAAATTATACACGTAAGCCGAAGAGCTTAGAAATGTTTAATTACTTAATGACATTTCAAAAGGAAAGTCGCCCACTTTTATAAGTGGGTGAATAACAATGAATAATTGTTATTTACAACTGGACAAATTATAAGGAGGAATATTTTAATGGCAGAAATTACACTAGAGAAGATTGATATTGTTAAAGAACGAACAGGAGTTACGTACACTGATGCTAAGGAAGCATTAGAAGAATGTGATGGTGATGTAGTTAATGCTTTGATTTATATCGAAGCAAAACAAAAAAAAACTGAAAAATTTAATATGAAAGAAATGTACACGACTAAGGATGAATTTGTAACTTGGATAAAAAATACAGCACGAAAAGGAACTGTAACAAGAATAAAAATAAAAAAAGATGAAACTGTGATTATAGATATACCTGTTAATGCTGGTATTGCAGCAGGTCTCGTTGGATTATATATGCCCTCTTTAATTGGCATAGGATTATTAACAGCAGTAATCACAAAGGTTAATATTGAGATAACTAAAGAGGACGGTTCTGTGGAGTTTATTAATACTATTATTAAAAACACAGTTGAAGAAGTAAAAGGCAAAGTGAGTGATATAAGTGAAGATGTAATAGAAAAAATTAATGAAACAAAAGACAGTCTTAGCAAAGGTAGCAAAGATATCAAAGATAGCAATAATGAAAATGTATATCAATATACTGTTAAATTTGATGAGCAGAAAAAAGAAGAAGAAAAGAGTAACTAATGTATTCTCTTTTCTATATTTTAAAACTTTGATCAATGCTATTTTCACTTATATAAAGCCAGCAACTTATTAGTTGCTGGCTTTATATAAGTGAAAATCTAACTATATCTTAAACAAAAAGTGATTAAATCATGATACATTTGATTGTAAAAACGTGGTATAATGTTAGGAAGGGTATGTAAAAATTTAGTATAACATCATTTTGTGGAAACGTTTTATTTCAAATATATACCATTTTAGAAAGCCTGAGTAAGGTTAAATAATCTTCTGCGAAGCTGTAACATTAACGAATTCATAAGGAGACTTTCCTTCCGAAATCTCGTTAATATGGTGTTAATTGTAGTTAATGGTATATTTATATACTAATTATCATATATAATTTAGAAGGAGTTGGGTTAAAATGGAAAACAGAAAATATGTATACTTATTTAGTGAAGGTAATATGTCAATGAAAAACCTTTTAGGTGGGAAAGGTGCAAATCTTGCAGATATGACAAGTCTTGGGATTCCAGTTCCACAGGGATTCACAGTAACTACAGAAGCTTGTAATAAATACTATGAAGATGGTCAATTGATCGCATCCGAGATTATTCAAGAAATTCATGCTAAAATGGCTGAACTTGAAAACATTACAGGAAAGAAGTTTGGAAGTTTAGAAAATCCATTACTTGTATCAGTTAGATCTGGGGCAAGAGCATCGATGCCTGGTATGATGGATACGATCTTAAATCTTGGATTAAATGATGATACAGTAGAAGTTATGGCAAAATTAACGAATAATCCAAGATTTGCTTATGACTCTTACAGAAGGTTTATCCAAATGTTTGCTGATGTTGTTATGAATATTGAAAAAAGAAACTTTGAAAACATGATGGATAAAATGAAAGAAGAAAAAGGCGTAAAATTTGATACAGAATTAGATGCGAGTGACCTAAAAGAATTAGTTAAACAATTTAAAGAATTCTACAAAGAATATAAACGTGAAGAATTTCCAAGTGATCCTAAAAGTCAGTTAATAGAGGCTGTTTCGGCAGTATTTAGATCATGGGATAATCCTCGTGCAAATGTATATAGAAGATTAAATGATATTCCAGGAAATTGGGGAACTGCGGTAAGCGTTCAAGAAATGGTATTTGGTAACAAAGGAGAAACATCAGGAACGGGTGTTGCTTTCTCAAGAAATCCATCTACAGGAGAAAAAAGAATATATGCTGAGTACTTAATGAATGCACAAGGGGAAGACGTTGTTGCAGGGATAAGAACACCACAAGATATATCACAACTTGAAAAAGATATGCCAAAAGTATATGAAGAATTCATGGGAATTGTTAAGACCCTCGAAACTCACCACAAAGATATGCAAGATATGGAGTTTACAATAGAAGATGGAAAATTATACTTTTTACAAACAAGAAACGGTAAGAGAACGGTGCAAGCCGCATTAAAAATTGCGGTAGAACTCGTTGAAGAAGGAATGTTATCAAAGAAAGAAGCTATAATGAAGGTTGAGCCAAAACAACTAGATACATTACTCCACCCTAACTTTGATGCAAAAGAATTAAAGAAAGCTATAGTAATAGCTAAAGGCTTACCAGCATCTCCTGGAGCTGCCTGTGGAAAAGTTTACTTTACGGCTGAAGATGCAAAAATTAAACATGAAGCTGGAAATAAAGTTATCCTTGTAAGGCTTGAGACCTCACCAGAAGACATCGAAGGTATGGTTGCTGCAGAAGGTATCTTAACAGTGAGAGGTGGAATGACATCGCACGCTGCGGTTGTTGCAAGAGGAATGGGGACTTGTTGTGTTGCTGGATGCTCAGACTTAAAAGTTAATGAAGAAGCTAAGAGTTTCCAAATTGGACAAACGATATATAATGAAGGCGACTTTATTTCAATGGATGGAAGTACAGGAAATGTATACGCTGGAACAATTAAAACGGTTGAGCCTGAAATAAATGGTTATTTTGAAATATTTATGGGCTGGGCTGATGAAATAAGAAGATTAAAAGTTAGAACTAATGCCGACACTCCAAGGGATGCTGCTCAAGCAGTTAAATATGGAGCTGAGGGTATAGGACTATGTAGAACAGAGCATATGTTCTTTGATGCCGATAGAATAATGGTTATAAGAGAAATGATTGTTGCTAAAGATGAAGATTCAAGAAGATTGGCATTACAAAAATTATTACCAATGCAAAGAGAGGACTTTATAGGAATCTATGAAGAAGTTGAAGAAAGACCAACTACAATCAGATTTTTAGATCCACCGCTACATGAATTTTTACCGCATGCTGATGAAGATATAAAAGAATTAGCAAGAGACATGGGAATAACTTTTGCAGAGTTAAAAGCTACTGTTGAATCATTGCATGAAGTTAACCCAATGATGGGACATAGAGGATGCAGACTTGCAGTATCATATCCTGAGATAGCTGAGATGCAAACTAGATCGGTTATTGAAGCAGCTATAGATGTTAAAACTAGAAAAGGATACAATATTGTTCCAGAAATAATGATTCCTTTAGTTGGGGAAGTTAGAGAATTAAAATATGTTAAAGATATAGTAGTAAGGGTAGCTGATCAAATCATAGCTGAGTCAGGCATTGATTTAAAATACATGGTTGGTACAATGATTGAAATACCAAGAGCCGCACTTACAGCTGATTTAATAGCAAAAGAAGCAGATTTCTTCTCATTTGGAACTAATGACTTAACGCAAATGACTTTTGGATTTTCAAGAGATGATGCTGGAAACTTCTTAAAACATTACTATGAAAAGAAAGTTTATGAATTTGATCCATTCCAAAAATTAGATCAAACAGGAGTAGGCAAACTCGTCAAAATGGCAGCTGATCTTGGCCGAGAGGCTAATCCGGGTATAAAACTTGGGATATGTGGAGAACATGGTGGAGATCCATCTTCTGTTGAATTCTGTCATAATGTAGGACTTGATTATGTATCATGTTCACCATTTAGGGTTCCGGTTGCAAGACTTGCAGCGGCTCAGGCTGAAATAAATAATCCGAGAAAAAAATAATATTTAAATGTAATTAATCAATTAAAAGTAAAAAGCCACTGCAAAGCAGTGGCTTTTTACTTTTAACAGAATTAAAATATCAAATTTATTATGTTATTTTAAATTTACTTTTAATATACGTTTTAAACTTTTCAACAAAATCTAATTGATATTCATTATTGTTAGTTGCGTTATCTAGCAGGCGTAAGAAGGCTTTTTTATTACATTTGTTAATATTACCATAATAATCTCTTGATATTTTCCAATATCTTTGGGGGAAAGCCAAATAAACAAAAATATATTTGTAATCATCCAAGGTTAAAGGTAGGATTTTATCATATAATTCTAAAAAATTTATTGCTAGCTCTAAATCCCATTTTGTACTATCTCTTTTCAGTAGGCGCCTTAAACAATAGGAAATATCATGGGCGCAAAAGTCATTTCTACATTTATCAAAATCAATTACCCATATTTCATTATTAGTATCAAATATAATATTTTTATTAACATAGTCAAGGTGGCATAATGATTTTGTAAGATTATTGGGGTTGATATCATAAGCAATGTTTGCAGAATATTTAGCTAGCTTACTACTTGTTTCAAAATGATTAAGATATAGATTTGAAAAGGCATCATTATATTTATAAGCCAAATTAGAGGAATTAAGAAGGCCTTCATAGTGTTTATATATGGAAGGGCTCAAAGGGCTAAAGTCCTCTTTTATGGAACTTCCATATATAGGCATAAAGTTAATGCTGACTTTATGCATATTTGCAAGGTTGGTACTACATAATAGAATATGATTAATATTATCATAATCACATTTTATACCATTAATCCAGGGGGTGAGTATAAATAACATATTATTATAGTTTACAAATCTGTTATTTGTGTTTGTAGGAAGTATGCGAGGTACATGGATATTATTTCTGTATAACCATTCTATAGCTGAGTATACAAATAATAAATCGTTTATAGAATAATAAACTTTTTTTAAACAATAGCATTTACCAAAGTCTTGCACTTTATATACAGCCCTTTGTTTATCTGTATCTTTAAATTTGATTTGCGTGATATCAGCATTAGTTAAGTTATATTGAGGCAGAATGTGTCTTTTTACATTTTCGGCAGACAATAAATTTATGTTATTAAAGTTTTTAGCCGTAGATGGCATCTTAACACTCCTAAAAAATTATTACATTATTAGGATATTAATAAAACTTTAATATTATACATTTAACATTAAAAAAGGGAAATTAATTTGATTCGTAGAATACTAACTAAAGCGTCTTTAAAAAATAATATGCATACTTATCAACCGTTTTTAGAAGATGCCTAAATTTAGGAGGAAAACCATGGATATTCGCAAAAAAATAGAAACTAATGAAGGTAATAGCATTATACGATATGGGGCGTTATCTCTAAACTCAAAAGGAAGGAAAGTATTAGAGGATAAGGATGAGGTAAGAACCTGTTATATGGTGGATAGAGATAGGATAATACATAGTAAATCATTTAGAAGATTGAAGCATAAAACTCAAGTATACATAAAGACTAGTAGTGATCACTATAGAACAAGATTAACACATACCTTAGAAGTTGCACAGATAGCTAAAACTATAGGGAGAGGCATAGGCTTAAATGAAGATTTAATAGAAGCTATAGCAATGGGTCACGATATAGGGCACGTACCTTTTGCTCATAATGGTGAAGAGGTGCTTAATGATATTTTGCCACAAGGATTTAGGCACAATGAAAATAGTATTAGAGTTTTAACGAAAATTGAAAAATTAGGTGCTGGTCTTAATTTGAGCGCGGAAGTGCTAGATGGAATTCTCAATCATAGTGGGTTTTCTTCTAAAATTGGAAAGGCTTCAACACTTGAAGGTCAGGTTGTTAGGTATAGTGACAAGATTGCATACGTAAATCATGATATAGACGATTCTATAAGAGCAGGATTGTTAACTGAAGCAATGCTACCTCCAGGTGCTATTGAAGTATTAGGGGCAAATCATGGCAAGCGAATAGATACTTTAGTTAAAGACTGTATTTATAACACCATAAATAACTTAGATATAGGGGATATAGGTATATCACTTAGTGAAGGTGTTGGAAGTGCATTGGGTGAATTAAGAAATTTTATGTTTGAAAATATATACAAAGGTGAAATCTTAAAGGCAGAAAGACAAAAATCACAATTTGTGGTAACGCATGTATTTAAACATTACTATAATAATCCACTGGCTATGCCGGACTTTTATAAAAGCATAGTTAAGTATGAAGGTCTACATATAGGAGTAGCAGATTATATTTCTGGTATGAGTGATGACTATTGTTTAATGCTTTTTAATGATTTATATGTGCCTAGGGTTGTTATTTATTAAAATATGATAGAAACAAATATTGGGTTTGGAAAACATATTAATATAAAATTTATAAATAAAAAATAAAAAATACAAATATTGAAGGAAATTTGTGTTTTATAAAGAATATAGTATAAGCAAACATAATTTTTTTTAAAAAAAATGATTTTAAAGAAGGATAATACACTTTTTTGTCGAATAAAATTATATTGTGAACTTATATAAGTAAGGTGGTAATAATCTATTGATTGCTGAAGATGTTATCCGAAAAATTAAGGAACAAAATGATATTGTGGATGTAATATCTGAAAGGGTTAAACTTAAGAAAGCGGGGCGAAATTATATTGGTCTTTGTCCTTTTCATAATGAGAAGAGTCCTTCTTTCACAGTGTCTGAGGAAAAGCAAATTTATAAATGCTTTGGATGTGGTGAAGCTGGGAATGTAATTAGTTATATTATGAAGGATAGGAATGTAAATTTTCCTGAAGCAGCAAGGGTACTCGCCGAGAGAGCTAACATTAGTATAGAAATGGACAATGAGGAAAATAATGTTCAAAAAGACATGTATAAAAAAATGTACAATATTAATGTAGCAGCGGCTAGGTATTTTTATGACAATTTAAGAAAGGACAAGAAGGCTGAAACATATTTCTTAAACCGAGGAATTACGGAAGTTACTATGAAAAAATTTGGTTTAGGGTTTTCGTTTGATAAATGGGATGGATTGTTATTATACCTGAAAAGGAAAGGCTACTCCGAATTAGATTTACTTAGTATAGGATTAATTATTAAAAGTCCTAAAAATTCCTATTATGATAGGTTTAGAAATAGAATAATGTTTCCTGTGTTTGATTATAAAGGCAGCGTCATCGGATTTGGAGGAAGGGTTTTAGATGATTCAAAACCTAAATATTTAAATTCACCTGAGACACCATTATTTCATAAGGGGCTACATCTTTATGGATTGAATTTTGTAATAAAAAATAATAGGTCTCGAACAATAATAATTGTAGAGGGATATATGGATTGTATTTCACTTCATCAATATGGGTTTTCAAATGCCGTTGCGTCCCTGGGGACGGCACTTACTATTAATCAAGCAAAATTATTGAAAAAACATGTAGACAAAGTTATTATTTCATATGATGCTGATGTAGCAGGCCAAGCAGCAACACTAAGGGGCCTTGAGATATTAAGGACTGAAGGTTTTGATTTAAGGGTGCTGATAGTTCCAAAGGATAAGGATCCTGATGAATATATAAAAAACAACGGAAAGCAGGCTTTTCAGAAATTAGTGGATGATGCTCTCCCCTTAATATATTATAGGATTAAAAGAGCAGGTGACGGAATAAATTTTTCGAATAGTGAAATGATAATACAATATGTGAAAAAGGTTACTGAAATTATTGCAGATTTAGATCCTGTCGAAAAAGATGTTTATATAAAAAAGGTTTCTGAGGAAACAGGCATCAAAGAACAGGCAATATATGACCTACTAAGTGACGAAATCAACAAAAATGCAAAAAAAACCAAAAAAATGAATATGCAACAAGATTTTGGACAAAAATTATACTTAGAGCCAGCTTATATTAAGGCTGAAAGAAATTTGTTGAAATTTATGTTTATAAATGAAGAAAATTGTAATTATATCACAGAAAACTTGGACCTAGAACAATTGGTACTTCAAAGTCATAAAAGTATATATACATTAATTGTTAAATATAAAAACTTAACAAAAGATGAAAAAACTAAAAAAATTGAATTTATATGTAATGATATAGAATGTACAAAAGAGTGGATAAATACTTTGGAAATTGAATTTTCAGGAGATGAAGAGGATCATAAAAAACTTATAAATGACTGCATTAAAGAACTTAAAAAATTCAAGTTAGAGGAGTCGAAAAAAGAAATTATGAATAAAATCAAACAATATGAATCAAAAGGTTTGCTAGAAGAATCTATACAATTAGCCCAAAAACTTATAGAAATGCAAAAAGATCTAAAACAATTATAGTAATTTGAAAGGAGGTAATATGATGAAGGATAAAAGTTCGAAAATGACTATAGTCAAAAAACTTATGGAAAAAGGGAAGAAAAAAGGATCTTTAACTTATAAAGAAATAATGGAAGAACTTTATGAGATAGATTTAAGTCCAGAACAAATAGAAAAGGTTTATGAAGTTTTAGAATCAATGGAGATAGAGGTTATTGGTGATATGCATCAAGCTGCTGCGCCTGCGACTGGAGCTCAAGCTGAAACTGAACCAGAAACTGAAGAACTGGATGTTAGCATACCCGAAGGCGTATCTATAGACGACCCTGTTAGGATGTATTTAAAAGAAATTGGAAAAGTTGCTTTATTATCATCAAGTGAGGAAATTGATCTTGCTAAAAGAAATGAAGAAGGAGATCTAGCTGCTAAGAAAAAACTAGCAGAGGCTAATTTAAGACTCGTGGTAAGTATAGCTAAAAGATATGTTGGTCGCGGAATGTTATTTTTAGATCTTATTCAAGAAGGTAATTTAGGACTAATAAAAGCCGTAGAAAAATATGATTATAGAAAAGGCTTTAAATTTAGTACTTATGCTACATGGTGGATTAGACAGGCAATAACTAGAGCAATAGCCGACCAAGCAAGAACTATAAGGATACCTGTACATATGGTTGAAACTATAAATAAGCTTATTAGAGTTTCAAGGCAATTGCTACAAGAACTTGGACGTGAACCCCAACCGGATGAAGTTGCTGAAAAAATGGAAATGCCTGTAGCAAAAGTTAGAGAAATTATGAAAATTGCACAAGAGCCAGTATCGCTAGAGACTCCTATAGGTGAAGAAGAAGATAGTCATTTAGGCGATTTTATTCCTGATGATGATGCTCTTGCACCAGCAGAAGCTGCTGCATTTACAATGTTAAAAGAGCAATTAATCAACGTTTTAGATACTTTGACTCCTAGAGAAGAAAAGGTTTTAAGATTAAGATTTGGACTAGATGATGGAAGGGCAAGGACCCTCGAGGAAGTTGGAAAAGAGTTTAATGTAACTCGTGAAAGAATTAGACAAATTGAAGCAAAGGCTTTACGTAAATTAAGGCACCCAAGTAGAAGTAAAAAACTAAAAGATTACTTAGATTAGAACAGTATACTTAAGAAAACACCTTATTTAAGGTGTTTTTTCTACTCCATGTAGAATCATGTATGAATATTTACAAGGTCGGTTTAAATATGCTATAATATGCTTTAGAAGGTGATTAAATGGGAAAGTACATATCAAAGAGGGGACGCGGTTTAGGGTTTATTTTGCTCACGACTGCATTATATAATATATTAATATTAATAGTGCTCAGGTTTACTAATTCATACATCGTAGTTAGTTTATTAAAGGTCTTATTAGTGTCTTGTAATATATATCAAGGATATTACATCTTGCTTTATGCATCACTTAAATGTACTATTGATGACGAAAATCTTAAAATTTATGCTGTTGGATCATTAAAAAAAATAATTATACCATTAAATGAAATTGGAGGATACACTATCTCAACTGGTACAATTGAGGGGGTTAAGCTTAATGGTATAGCTACTAATAATTTTGCAATGGGTAGATTTGTAATTGAAAAAATAGGAATGTGTAGAATGTTTGTTACAAATAATAAAAATGTTTTTTACATAAAAACTAAAAACATGAATTATGCAGTTTCGCCTCTAGATTATAAAAAATTTGAGGAAACTTTAATACATCATGATATACATGTGGTAGAGTGGAAATATAAAGTAAATAATAGCTATAATCTTCATAAAGACAAGCACTTCATTTTACCTTTAATGGGTGTAAGTATAATAATAATAATATTAACCTTAAATCCACTTATATTATATTTGAAACGTAATATACCTAATATTATGCCCTTAAACTTTGATGCGAATTTTAATCCAATACAAATGGGGACAGGCAAACAATTTGCATTTACTCAGATGATTTACGGGGTATTAAATATGGCGTTGCTTTTTTGTATGTATTATGCAAGTTATTTTTGCGCAAAACATGATAGGAAATCAGCATATAAATATATTTATATGGCACTAATTGTGGCAATGATATTTTTAATATTGCAGTTTAAAATATTAATAAATTTTAGATAAGGATGAGAGATATGGAGCTTAGTATAAGATTAAAATGGATTGCAAGTATGATAGAAGAATGTGATAGTGTTATCGACGTAGGCACGGATCATGGGTATGTTCCTATTAATTTAGTGAAAAATGGTGTAATAAAAAAAGCTATTGCTTCTGATATAAATAAAGGGCCTGTTGAGAAGGCCAAAAATAATATTATTCACAATAATATGCGTGGTCAAATTACTTGTAGACTGGGAAGTGGACTATCTACAGTTGAAAAGGGAGAAGTCCAGGTAGCTATTATTGCAGGAATGGGTGGCAATTTAATAAGAGACATTTTAGAAGCTGACTTAGATGTTGTTAAACAATTTAATTATATGATACTTCAGCCAGTTCAAAATGCTGAGGTTTTGAGAGAATATTTATATGTCGCTGGGTATGATATCCTTGATGAAGAAATTTGCAATGATGATGGTAGGTTTTATGAAATTATCAAGGCAAGGTATAATACTAAACCAGTAGAAGTAGACAGTATATATTACGAGATAAGTAAAATATTATTAGATAAAAAACAATTAGTAATGCAAAAATTTATAGAATATAAGTTGCAAAAATATTCAAAAATATATGATACTTTAAATGAAGATACAATTTTATCTAAAAATAGAAAACAACAACTTTATCTTGTTATAATACGGCTTAAGGAGTTTTTGAAATGCTTTTAAAAGTAAGTACTATTGAGCATATTATGCAGCAGGTTGCTCCACATATACTAAAAGAGGATTATGATAATGTGGGATTAATGGTTGGGGACAAAGATGCGCAGGTTACAAAAATTTTAATTGCATTAGATTGTACAATGGACGTAATTCGCGAGGCAAAGAATAAGGGGTGCAATTTTATATTGACTCATCATCCTCTTCTTTTTGTTAAACCCAAAACTATTACCACAGACACTTTAGTAGGAAAAAAAATTATTGAGCTAATTGTGAATGGTATAAATGTATATGCTAGTCATACAAATTTAGATTCAGTTAAAGGCGGACTTAATGATATTGTCACAGAAATTTTAGGGTTTACTAATTATAAGGTAATAGAGAATTCAACAATTCAAGGGTATAATAATGGTGATAATGGTATTGGAAGGCTAGTGATTCTGGATACCCCAATTTTATTAATGCCCTTATGTGAAAAGGTTAAAGAACTTTTAAATACTGAGTATATTAGGTATGCAGGCGACCATAATAAAGTAATAAAAACCATTGCGATTATAAATGGCAGTGGAGAAGACTTTTTTGAGGAGAGCATAAAATTGGGTGCAGATTGCATTATTACAGGAGATACTAAATACCATCATGTTAGTGATTTATTAGAAGAAAACATAGCGCTGATTGATGCTGGGCATTTTGCAACTGAGTGGACACCACTCATAATATTTGCAGAAAAGTTCAAAAATCAACTGATAGAAAATGGATATGACAATGAGGTTATAATTTCTAAAAATACACATGATCCATATAAAGTTAAGTAATAATAAAAATACTATTTGCTTTTATTTTAATAGTATGATATCATTGGTTTTACGAGTAAGCCAGACAATCGCTGCTAATTATTGCGTGCGATAATTAGGAGAGGAAAGTCCGAGCTCCATAGGGCAGGGTGCTGGATAACACCCAGTGAAGGTGACTTTAAGGAAAGTGCAACAGAGATATACCGCTAAAGGCATTCAAAAGTTTAGTTTTTCTAAATTTTTGAATGTACTAGCAAGGATGGAAAGGCGAGGTAAGAGCTCACCAGCGCAATGGCGACTTTGCGGCTATGTAAACCCCACCTGGAGCAAGATCGAATAGGAGAACATTATGAGGCTGCCCGTCTCGTTCTCGGGTGTATCGCTTGAGCCTATTGGTAACAATGGGCCTAGATAGATGATTGTCTAATACAGGACTCGGCTTATAGGCTTAGTCGTACCAAAAAACACTCACTTTACAGTGAGTGTTTTTTTATTGACTAAAAATTCAAAATATGTTATAGTCATGCGAAGTATTACAAATTAATAATTTCGGATGAAGATATTTGGAGAGAGATGTATAACATCCACCGAAGAAGTTAAACTTTCAGGTATCCATTTTTGGAGAAGTACTGATATCGGACGAACCTCTGGAGAGACTTATATAAGCACCGAAGGAGAAAGCTAAACATTATTTAATTACATATTATTTGTATGAAATTTAATAGTGCATTAGTGAAACTCTCAGGTAAAAGGACAGGGTTATTTTCAAGAGGTCATTTTATTTTGATCTCTATTTTTTGTGTGCTTTAAAAAATAATGGTCTCACAGAGTATTAATTGGTATAAATATATTCTTTACACAAGAATTTTTTTATCTGAAAAAATTTTAATAACTAGAAGGAGCGTGTGTTTATGGATTTTTTATCAATTATTAAAGGTATTAACGGTGTTTTGTGGGGGTATGTACTAATATTTTTGTTATGTGGTACTGGAATTTACTTTACAATAACGTTAAAATTTGTTCAAGTAAGAAAATTTAAAGATGCATTTAAAAAGACTTTTGGAGGAGCTAAATTCGGCAATAAAGCAGGAAAAGATGGAATGTCATCCTTTCAAGCCATGACAACTTCAATAGCGGCTCAAGTAGGAACAGGAAATTTAGCAGGAGCCGCAACTGCTATAGCATCAGGAGGACCGGGTGCTATATTCTGGATGTGGCTAAGTGCTTTCTTTGGCATGGCAACTATTTTTGCGGAAGCAGTGCTTGGTCAAAAGTATAAACAGACAGTTGACGGTGAGGTGACGGGAGGACCTGCTTACTATATTAGTAAAGGCCTTGGGAGTAAAAAGTTGGCAGCATTTTTCTCAGTAACTATAATAATTGCATTAGGATTTATAGGGAATATGGTACAATCTAACTCAATAAGTGCAGCAATAAGCCCAAATACCAATATTCGTATAATCATTGGTGTGATAGTTGCAGCATTAGCGGGTATGATTTTTATTGGAGGAGTAGGCCGAATTGCAGCCTTTACTGAAAAAGTAGTTCCGTTTATGGCTATATTTTACATACTGGGTAGTTTAGGAATCATTATAATGAATTTTGCTAATTTAGGACCAGCATTTAAAATGATATTTGTAGGAGCTTTTAACCCTAAAGCGGCTACTGGCGGTTTAATAGGAGTTGGCGTAAAAGAAGCTATGAGATACGGCATTGCAAGAGGTTTATTTTCTAATGAAGCTGGAATGGGGTCAACACCACATGCACACGCAGTTGCAAAAGTTAATCATCCAACTGAGCAGGGACTCGTTGCAATAGTATGTGTATTTATTGATACCTTTATAATTTTAACATTAACTGCACTTGTTATATTAACTACAGGAGCATTAGATGGAAAAACTACTGGTATAGCGTTAACTCAAAAAGCTTTTTCGAATGGTATGGGAAGTCTTGGAGGTCCCTTTGTAGCTATAGCGTTATTTTTCTTTGCTTTTTCTACCATAGTAGCTTGGTATTTTTTTGGAGAGGCAAATGTTAAATACTTATTTGGAAAAAAAGCGTTAACGACATATAGAGGATTGGTTCTTGTATTTATAGTATTAGGAGCAGCTCTAAAGGTTGATCTAGTTTGGGAACTCGCTGATACTTTTAATGGATTAATGGTTATACCGAATTTAATTGCATTATTAGGTCTTGGAGCTTTAGTTAAAAAGACTTTGAAAAATTACGAAAATGATTTTGAAAAGAAAAACTAAATTTTATAATTTTCTTTTTAGAAAAAAACAGGATGGCAGATTTATGCCATCCTGTTTTTTTGTTAGTATTAAAACAATGAAGTATGGAACTACATTAAGATAAGAAATTTCATAATTACTATAATATTATTAAATTTCGTAATTTAATAATATTATAGAAAAATTAAAAACCACTTTATTCTAAAATATGCTTTTATAATTAGATGAAGTATATTATAATGTGATTATAACGAATTATAAAAGAAAATCATTGTTTAATATTCGTATAAATATAAATTTTGGAGGTATTAATCATGAAAGATAAGATATATAGGTTATATGTAGAGAAAAAAGCGAACTATAATGTTGAAGGTGAAAAAAAATTAAGAGATATAAAAATAAATTTAGGTATATCGAACTTGGATGGGCTTAGACTAGTTAATAGATATGATGTTATGGGAATAACCAAGGAGCAGTACCTAATGTCAAGGAATACAATATTTTCAGAACCTACAGTAGATCAGGTTTATGATGAAGAGTTAGATATTCAAAAGTACGATACTGTATTTGCTATTGAATTTTTGCCTGGACAATATGATCAGAGGGCAGATTCAGCTGCTCAATGTATACAAATTTTAACTCAAGAGGATAAACATATAGTTAAAAGTGCAAGAGTTATAGTGTTAAAGGGAAATATTACTAATGACGAACTAAATAAAATTAAAGAGTATTGCATAAATGCCGTAGACTCTAGAGAAACAGGGTTTGATAAACAGAATGATTTACAGCAAAGGTTTAATGAGCCAGAACAAGTAAAAACAGTAGAATCTTTTATTGAGATGAATGATACGGATTTAAAAGAGTTCTTAAAAAGTAATGGACTTGCTATGAGCTTTGAGGATTTGAGATATTGTAGAGATTATTTTAAAGAAACTGAAAAGAGAGACCCATCTATAACGGAGATAAAAGTTATAGATACGTATTGGTCAGATCACTGTAGGCACACAACTTTTAATACTGTAATTGAGGATGTTTACATAGAAGATGGTAAATATTCTAAACCAATTAAGATGGCTTACGCGGAATATTTAAATACTAGAGAGTTTGTTTATGATAAATCAAATAGGGACGTAACACTTATGGATATGGCTGTTATTTCCATGAAAGATTTAAGGAAACAAGGAAAATTAAAGGACCTTGATGTTTCAGACGAAATAAACGCCTGCAGTATAATTGTGGAAGCAGACATTGAAGGAGAGAAGGAAAAGTGGCTAGTAATGTTTAAAAATGAAACCCACAACCACCCTACTGAAATAGAACCTTTTGGTGGTGCAGCTACTTGTCTCGGTGGATCAATAAGAGACCCATTATCAGGTAGAAGTTATGTGTATCAGGCAATGCGTGTTACTGGCTGCGGTGATCCAAGGGCGAAAATTTCAGATACAATAAAAGGCAAACTTCCTCAAAGAAAAATAACCCTTGAAGCTGCTCATGGATTTAGTTCTTATGGAAATCAGATAGGACTTGCTACAGGACTCGTTTCTGAAGTTTATGATGAAGACTTTGTGGCTAAAAGAATGGAAGTAGGGGCAGTTATTGGAGCTGCACCTTATAAGAACGTAGTCCGGGAAAAACCAATGGCATCTGATGTTGTTATACTTCTTGGTGGCAAAACAGGACGTGATGGATGCGGAGGAGCTACGGGGTCATCTAAGCAGCATAGCGAGAGCTCAATACTAACTTCAGGATCAGAAGTTCAAAAGGGTAATGCGCCTACAGAAAGAAAGATTCAAAGATTATTTAGAAATCCAAAGGTTACGACGCTTATAAAAAGATGTAATGATTTTGGTGCAGGCGGAGTATCCGTAGCTATAGGGGAACTCGCAGATTCACTTATAATAAATTTAGACAAAGTCACTAAAAAATACGAGGGCTTAGATGGTACGGAGCTTGCTATATCAGAATCCCAAGAACGTATGGCTGTTGTTGTTAGGCGCGAAGATGCTGTCGTATTTATAAAGCTAGCAGAAGAAGAAAATTTAGAGGCTGTAGTGGTGGCGAAAATAACTGATGATAATAGGCTTAAAATGGTATGGAAGGGAAAAACTATTGTTGATGTGAGTAGAAGTTTCTTAGACACAAATGGAGTTAATCAGCGTATTAATGTAAAAGTAGCAGCACCTAAAGAGAATGAATACTATTTTTCAAAAGATTTAAAATGGAGCGAAGGTAATTTAAAATCAATAAAAGATTTATGGAATTCTAATCTATCAGACTTAAATGTTTGTAGTCAAAAAGGATTAGCTGGGAGGTTTGATAGCACAATAGGAGCAGGAACGGTGTTAATGCCTTTTGGTGGAAAATTTCAGAAAACACCAATTCAGTCCATGGTAGCAAAATTACCTGTACTTCGCGGAGATACAACCACTGGTACAATAATGTCCTATGGGTACAATCCTAAATTATCAAAATGGAGTCCATTCCATGGAGCTGCTTATGCAGTAATAGATTCTGTAACAAAGGTAGTGGCTAGTGGTGCTAATTATGAAAATATTAAACTAACATTTCAAGAGTATTTTGAAAAATTGTCAAAAGAACCGTATAAGTGGGGTAAACCATTTTCATCACTTTTAGGGGCATTACATGTACAAAAACAATTCAGCATAGCGGCTATTGGTGGAAAAGATAGTATGTCAGGTACCTTTAATGATATGAATGTACCGCCAACGCTTATATCCTTTGCTGTCGATGTTATAAATACAGATAAGGTTATATCTCCAGAGTTTAAAAATGGAGATAGTCAGGTTGTTTTAGTTTATGCAAATACTTGTGAAGATGGATTACCTGATTTTGGAGAGCTTCGTCAAAACTATAAATTGGTAAAGAAGTTAATAGATAGTGGCAAGGTGTTATCAACCTATGCAGTAGGGATGGGAGGTCTGTCAGAAGCTATATCAAAAATGTGCTTTGGTAATAAAATAGGATTTGAATTTAAAGAAGATATTCAGGTGGAAAGCATATTTAAAGAGGATTATGGCACCATTGTAATGGAAATAGATAAATGCACGCTTTCAGAGCTAATTAAAGAGAATTTAAATATTAAGATACTTGGGCATACTCAGGTAGAACCATTTATCAAAGTCTTAGGGGAAACTATTAGTCTAGAAGAAGCGTTAAGTAATTGGGAAGGACCTTTAGAAAGTGTATTTAGCACGAAAGTAAATACTAGTAAATTAAATATCAGAAATGATAAAATTTATGCAAGTGTTGAAAATCCAAAATTTAAATCGGCTCCTGCAATTAAAATAGCAAAGCCTAGAGTTATAATTCCTGTGTTTCCGGGTACTAATTGTGAATATGATTCTATGAGAGCCTTTGAAAGGGCTGGAGCTGAAGTGGAAATTATGGTAATAAAGAATCTATCATCAAGGCATATTGAAGAATCTATAAAAGCTATAGCAGAAAAAATAAAAAGCTCTCAAATTGTTATGCTTCCAGGTGGATTCAGTGCTGGTGATGAACCAGATGGGTCTGGTAAATTTATTGCTACATTCTTTAGAAATCCTATAATACGCGAAAGCATACATCAGTTATTAAAAAATAGAGATGGGTTAATGCTCGGAATATGCAATGGCTTTCAAGCCTTAATAAAACTTGGGTTACTGCCCTTTGGTGAAATAACGGATATAACACAAAACAGCCCAACCTTAACGTATAATGAAATTGGTAGACATGTATCTTGCACAGTGCAAACTAAAGTGGTTTCAACCCTGTCTCCTTGGCTTAGTAATTTAAAAGTTGGAGATGTGCATTCAATTCCAGTATCACATGGAGAAGGTAGGTTTGTAGCAAATGAAGAAGTAATTAAAAAATTATTCGCAAGTGGTCAAGTAGCCACTCAATATGTAGACTTCGACGGAATGCCAAGTTATGATATAAACTTTAATCCTAATGGTTCAATGCATGCTATTGAAGGAATCACTAGTTTGGATGGAAGGGTTTTCGGTAAAATGGGTCACTCTGAAAGAGTAGGCGTTAACACTTTAAAAAATATTATTGGTGAGAAGGATCAAAAGATATTTGAGGCAGGAGTAAATTATTTTAAATAAAAGATAAGAAGCAGTAAGGGTACAAATTGTGCCCTTGCTGCTTCTTTTTTATTTTTTTGGAATTCGGATATAAAAAACTAGTTTAACTTAAAAATGCGAACAATTTATTAATGATAGTAATTAAACGTACATATATGTAGAAGAAACACGAACGATAATAATAAAAATAGCATTAATGCATTGACTTAACGAAAAAAAACTGTTAAGATGAAATTATAAAAGTTGTTATTTAATTACATTGGGGAGGTAATAAAATGAAGGTAGGAGTTATTTTTGGAAGTAAATCAGATAAGGATATAATGAAAAATGCAGCGATAGCACTTAAGGAATTTGATGTAGATTATGAAGTACATATTCTCTCAGCTCACAGAGTACCAGAAAAATTAAAGGAAGTAATAAATGAAATGGAATATAATGGGGTAGAATGTATCATAGCAGGGGCAGGACTTGCAGCGCATCTTCCAGGTGTAATTGCATCACATACAGTAATGCCGGTGATTGGAGTGCCCATTAAAGCGGCTCTTGGTGGTATAGACTCACTACTTTCAATTGTTCAAATGCCAAAAGCAATTCCGGTTGCTACTGTGGGCATCAATAACAGCTATAATGCTGGAATGCTTGCAGTTCAAATTTTATCCCTTAAGTATATTGAACTTAAAAATAAATTAATTAAATATAGAGAAGAAATGAAAGAAAAATTTATAGCAGAGAATGAAGAAGATATAGAATTTTAAAATGAAAGTTAAGGAATGCGGTTTATAAATTAAAATTTGAGGAGTGATTGTTAGTGGAAAATTCAGTATTGTTATATGAAGGAAAAGCAAAAAAAATGTTTAGCACAGATAATAAGGATGAGGTCAGAGTATATTATAAAGATGATGCAACAGCATTTAATGGAATTAAAAAAGCTCAAATTGAGAAAAAGGGAATTTTAAATAATAGCATAACTACTATGCTATTTGAGTTATTAGAGAAAAAAGGTATAAAAACTCACCTTATTAAAAAAATAAGCGATAGAGAACAACTTTGTAAAAAGGTTGAAATAGTGCCTCTAGAAGTAATCGTAAGAAATGTGGCCGCTGGTAGCATGGCAAAACGATATGGAATAGAGGAAGGAACTAAGCTAAAAACAACAGTCCTCGAGTTAAGTTATAAAAATGATGAATTAGGTGATCCACTTATAAACGATTATCATGCAGTAGCAATGGGCCTTTCGACTTTTGACGAATTATTAGAAATATATAAAATGGCTTCAAAAATAAATGATATTCTAAAGGAAATTTTCTTTAAAAAAGATATTAATTTAATAGATTTCAAATTAGAGTTTGGGAGATTTAATGGAGAAATAATTTTGGCAGATGAGATATCACCAGATACTTGTAGATTTTGGGATGTTAAAACTGGAGAGAAATTGGATAAAGATAGATTTAGAAGAGATTTGGGTAATGTTACAGAAGCTTACGAGGAAATATTAAGTAGAATAAATAATAAATAAGATATATACAAGAAATAGTGGGGAGGGATTTCTTTGAATAAAGTTGTAGAATTAAACCAAATATCCATTAATGATGAAAATAAGCTAAAAGATGAAGATAAGTTTAAAGAGGAATGTGGTGTTTTTGGGGTTTTTTCACCGGATAAAGACTTAGATGTTGCATCTTTAACTTATTATGGACTTTATGCTTTGCAGCATAGGGGAGAAGAAAGTGCTGGGATAGTATATTCGAATGGAACTACCCTCACTTGTGAAAAGGCTATGGGCCTTGTGTGTGATGTTTTTAATGATGAAAAGATTAAACTAATGAAGGGTCATGCTGCCATAGGGCATGTTAGATATTCAACGACAGGAGGCAGTGAAGTAAAAAATGCACAGCCACTTTTAAGTAAATTTAGTCTTGGTGACATAGCTATAGCGCATAATGGTAATTTAGTAAATGAAGATGTCATAAGAGAATTACTAGAGGATTGTGGATATATGTTTCAAACATCCATAGATTCAGAAGTTATATTAAATCTAATTGCTAGAGGCGCAAAAAAAGGAATTGAAAAGGCCGTAGTGGATGCAATACAGGCTATTAAAGGGTCTTATGCAATAGTAATGCTTACAAAGGAAAAGTTAATAGGAGTTAGAGATCAAAATGGTATTAGGCCTCTTTGCATCGGGACAATAGGTAATAATTATATTCTTGCATCGGAAAGTTGTGCACTTGATGCAGTAGGTGCAGACTTTTTAAGAGATGTAAAGCCTGGTGAGATAGTAATAATAGATAAAAATGGACTTACATCAATTAATTTTGCGGAAAAAATTAAAAATGCAACTTGTTCATTTGAATATATATATTTTGCAAGACCAGACAGTACTATTGATGGGATTAACGTGTACACTTCAAGAGTGGCAGCTGGAGAACAGCTATTTAAAGAATCACCAGTCGATGCCGATATGGTTATAGGGGTTCCAGATTCAGGTATGGCCGCAGCAATAGGATATTCTAAAATATCTGGAATACCTTTTGGAATGGGTCTTATAAAAAACAGATATGTAGGTAGAACCTTTATAAGTCCCACTCAAGAAATTCGGGAAAGGGCAGTGTCTGTAAAACTAAACGCATTAAAAATAAATGTAGAAGGTAAAAGAGTTATTCTAATAGATGATTCAATAGTTCGCGGAACCACAAGTAAAAGATTAGTTGAAATATTAAAAAAAGCTGGAGCGAAAGAAGTGCATTTTAGGGTCTGCTCACCAGTAGTGAAATATCCATGTTATTTTGGAATAGATACACCTTATAGAAAAGATTTAATTGGGGCGAATACTTCCGTAGATGAAATTAGACAAGAAATAGGTGCAGATAGTTTAGGATATCTAAGCATAGATGGATTATTAAAATCTCTTGGTCATACTGAATTTTGTTTAGGGTGCTTTAATGGTACATATCCAGTATCAGCTCCATATGAAAATGAAAAAGAAAGATTAGAAAGGTAGGGGATATTCATGATAACTTATAAAGATGCAGGTGTTAATATTGAAGAAGGATACAAATCAGTAAAGCTTATAAAAGAATATGCGGCAGCCACATTTACAAAAGGTGTTTTAAACCATTTAGGAAGTTTTGCTGGTATGTTCGAAATAGGCGAGGGTTATAAAAATCCTATTTTAGTTTCAGGCACTGATGGAGTAGGTACAAAACTTGATATTGCATTTAGAATGAATAAATATGACACTGTAGGAATTGATTGTGTTGCTATGTGTGTAAATGATGTCCTTTGCCATGGTGCAAAACCACTTTTCTTTTTAGACTATATAGCTTGTGGTAAATTAGATTCTAAAGTATCATCACAACTGGTAAAAGGTGTATCTGATGGATGTATTCAATCAGGATGTGCACTTATAGGTGGTGAAACTGCGGAAATGCCAGGGTTCTATAGAGATGGGGAATATGATATGGCGGGATTTACTGTTGGCATAGTGGATAAACACAAAATTATTGACGGATCTGCAATCAAAGATGGGTATTCACTTATAGGTATTGAGTCAACAGGTCTTCATAGCAATGGGTATTCATTAGTTAGAAAATTAATACCAGATTTAGATATTGATTTTAATGGTGAAAAGATTGGAAAGACACTTTTGACTCCAACAAAAATTTATGTGAAAACTATATTAAGTCTTTTAGAAAAATTTGATATAAAGGGAATGGCACATATAACAGGTGGTGGTTTTTATGAAAACATACCTAGAATGTTTAGTGAAAAATTCACAGCAGTGGTAGATAAAAATAGTTTTAATACTCCAGATATTTTTAGGCATCTTATGTCTCTCGGGGTAACGCAGGAACATATGTTTAATACATATAATATGGGAATAGGATATGTATTATGCGTTGAAGATAAGGATACTTTAAAGATTATAAAGACAATTAATGATTTAGGGGATAGAGCATATAAAATTGGGCACGTTGAAGCTGGGGGTGCAGGAGTTTGCTTAAAATAGCTGTACTGATATCAGGGAGCGGAAGCAATCTTCAAGCAATAATAGATAATATAGAAAGTGGATACTTAAACTGCTCTATAGAAGCGGTAATTAGTGATAAAAAAGATGCATATGGCATAGAAAGATCAAAATCTAAAAATATAAAGACATATATATTAGATAGAAAACAGTTAGGTACTGGGGTTTCAGATGAAATATTAAGAATTGTCGACGGAAAAGTAGATCTAATAGTGCTTGCTGGGTTTTTATCTATACTTCAAGGGGAACTTCTTTGTGTATTTAAAAATAAAATTATTAATATTCACCCAGCGCTTATTCCATCTTTTTGTGGGGAGGGAATGTACGGTATGAAAGTTCATGAAAAAGCTATAGAATACGGTGTTAAAGTTTCAGGATGTACTGTCCACTTCGTAGACGAAGGTACAGACTCAGGACCAATTATAATTCAAAAGGTTGTAGATGTTTATAGTCAAGATTCAGCAAAAGATTTGAAGCTAAGGGTTTTAAATGAGGAACATAAAGCACTACCAGAAGCCATTAAATTAATAAGTGAGAATGAAATAGAAATTAAAGGAAGAAAAGTATTAGCTATTGGAAAGGTGGAGTAATAATGATTAAAACAGCGCTTATAAGTGTTTTTGATAAAGAGAATATTTTAGAACTTGCTACATCCCTTCAAAAAAATGGAGTAGAGATTATATCTACAGGTGGAACTTTTAAGTACTTAAAAGAAAATGGCATAAAAGTTTCGGAAATATCTGATGTTACAGGATTTGAAGAGATATTAGGTGGGAGAGTTAAAACATTACATCCAGTTATTCATAGTGGAATACTAGCAGTGAGAGATAATGAAGAACATATGGCAACTATAAAAGCTAAAGGAATAAAACCTATTGATATGGTAGTAGTTAATCTTTATCCTTTCTTTGATAAAGTATGCGAAGAGATAAATTTTCAAGAGAAAGTTGAATTTATTGATATCGGTGGACCAACTATGCTAAGGGCAGCAGCTAAAAATTTCAAAGATGTTATTGTACTAAGTGACACAACAGATTATCAAAATATTATAAAGAAAATGGATGCTAAAGAAGAAGTGGATTTAAAAACTAGAAAATATCTAGCAGGCAAAGTGTTCAATTTAACATCAGCTTACGATGCAGCAATAAGCAATTTTTTACTGGGTGAGGATTCATATCCAGATTATTTGGCTGTTTCTTATAAAAAACAAATGGATTTAAGATATGGTGAAAATCCTCATCAAAGCGCAGCTTATTATATATCGGCTGCAGGAAACGGAGCAATGAAGGATTTTAATCAATTAAATGGCAAGGAATTATCTTATAACAATATAAAGGACATGGATATTGCTTGGAAGGTAGTATGCGAATTTGATGAAATTGCTTGTTGCGCGTTAAAACACAATACCCCTTGCGGCGTAGCTACTGGTAGCAGCGTACTTGATACATATAAAAAGGCATATGAATGTGATCCAATGTCTATTTTTGGGGGCATTGTTGCTTTTAACAAAAAGATAGATAAAGAAACTGCAGAAGAACTTATAAAAATATTTTTAGAGGTTATTATTGCACCAGAGTTTGATGAGGAAGCATTACTAGTTTTAAAAGGTAAGAAAAATTTAAGAGTCATAAAATGTTTAAGTAAAGCAGTTGGCACAAAAAATATTGTTAACGTCGATGGTGGAATATTGGTACAAAGTTCAGATGATAAATTAATAGATGATATAAAAGTAGTTACAAAGAAGGGCCCAACAAATGATGAAATGAAAGATTTGATATTTGCCATGAAAGTAGTTAAGTATGTTAAATCAAATGCTATTGTAGTGGTTAAAGATGGGGTGACTAAGGGGATTGGTGCAGGTCAGGTAAATAGAATATGGGCAGCAGAGCAATCATTAGAAAGGGCAGTAGATGCTACAATAATGGCATCAGATGCATATTTCCCATTTGGAGACGTTGTGGAGCTAGCTGCAAAATACAGCATAAAAGCAATTATACAACCAGGTGGATCTATAAATGATCAAAAATCAATAGATGCATGTAATGAAAATGGAATTTCCATGGTGTTTACGGGCACTCGACATTTCAAACATTAGGAGGCTGATTTATGAAGGTATTAGTTATTGGTTCTGGAGGACGCGAGCATGCTTTAGTATCAAAGGTTGCAGAGAATTCCATTGTCGAGAAGGTGTATTGTGCTCCTGGTAATGGTGGCACATGCAGAGAAAATAAGTGTGAGAATATTAATATTAGGCAAATAGATGAGCTTTTAGCATTCACTATAAAAAATAAGATAGATATCACAATAGTTGGATCAGAGGAATGGCTGGTACAAGGTATAGTAGATAAGTTTAAACAAAAAGGACTTAAGATATTAGGACCTAGTGAAAAAGCGGCAAGGCTTGAAGGAAGTAAAGCTTATTCTAAAGAGTTTATGAAAAAATATGGTATAAAAACAGCTGTATATGAAGTTTTTGAAAATGAGAATGAAGCTATAGGGTATTTGAAAAACTGTGAATATCCTATAGTAATTAAAGCAGATGGCTTGGCAGCAGGTAAAGGAGTTATTATATGTAATGACTTTACTGAGGCGGAGAAAAGCATAAATGATTTTATGGTGTTAGATATATTTAAAGGTAGCGGAAAGAAAATTATAATTGAAGAGTTTTTAGAAGGCGTAGAATCGTCGATACTCTCCATAACAGATGGAAAAGTTATAATTCCTTTTGTATCTTCAAAAGATCATAAACAAATATTTGACGATGATAATGGACCTAATACAGGAGGGATGGGAGCTATAGCACCAAATCCATATTGTGATAAAGAGGTATTAGATGAATTTTGTGAAAATATATTAAAGCCTACTCTTAAAGGAATTCAAGAGGAAAAAATGGATTATACAGGCATAATATTTTTTGGTATAATGATAACGAAAAAGGGTGTATATTTGCTTGAATATAATGTAAGGTTTGGAGACCCAGAGACGCAAGCGGTTCTTCCACTTATGAAAAGTGATTTTACAGAGCTTGTGATTAGCGCTATAGATGGTGAACTTAAAAACTTTAGATTAGAATGGAATGAAGGATATTCTTGCTGCCTAATTGCGGCATCGAAGGGTTACCCGGGAAAATACGATACAGGATTTGAAATAAGTGAGCGTAGTAAATTAGAAGGCAAGCTATTTCTAGCAGGTGCCACATGCGATGATGGTATTATGAGGACAGCTGGTGGTAGGGTTTTGGGAATAACAGGTCTTGGGCAAACACTTAAAAAAGCAAGGGAAATAGCTTATGATGATATGAAGAAAATTCAGTTTGATGGAATGTACTATAGAATGGATATTGGGATATTAAAATAACAAAAAAGGTAGATGATTTATAAATCATCTACCTTTTCATTATGTAAGACTATTAAAAAATGCTTATAAGCATTTTCACGGCAACAGCTAAAGACATGGTTACAAATATAGGTTTTATAAGTTTTGAACCCTTATTTAACGCAACGCTTGTACCCACTTTAGCCCCTAAAATCATAGATATTGCAACAGGTACTCCTATCATGTAATTTATTTTACCACTTATGGCAAACAAAATTAGGGCTGTAATATTGCTTATAAAGTTTAAAATGCGGGCATTAGCGGAAGATACTACAAAGTTAAACCCGAAGATACTTATAAATCCAAATACTAAAAAGGAACCAGTTCCAGGACCGAAAAAACCATCATAAAAACCTAGAGAGAGAGCAAGGATTATACCGTATATAACATTTTTTTTAGTAAGCCCTTGAAATTTATCTTCAAGTCCTAAAGATTTAGAAAAAAGAGTATAAATTCCGATAAATAAGATGAGAATTAATACCAATCCATTTAGAAATTTTTGGTCTATATTTAGTACCGTTCTAACACCTAACATTGCACCTATGAATGTAAAGGGAATAAGATATTTTAAAAGCTTAAAATCAGCCTTGCCTGATTTTATAAATCCGAGAGAACTAGTAAAAGAACCAGCAGTGGCACTGAATTTGTTAGTGCCAAGCACCATGTGAGGAGGCAGACCTGCAAGCATAAAGGCAGGGACGCTTATTAAACCACCACCCCCTGCTATGGAATCTACAAAGGATGCTAAAAAACCAGCTATGCATAGAAGAATAATTTTAGTAATCATATGGCACCTACCTAAGTTTTATTATTTAAGAATGAATATAAAGTCCTACTATTAATATATATGATTTCTAAGATGTTGTAAAGGAGTACAGTGATGATTTAAGTCAAGTAATAATCAAAATAGAGTAGCATACTAATTTGTAATTTATTTGAATACTCCTTAATAGCCTATTGATTTATATGTAATATATACGTATTATATATAGATGGGATTAAAAAATTATAAATATTTCTCTAATGCGAAATTAACAAAATAAACTTTATGAAAATAATATAATATGGGGAGGATTTAAAATGGTAAAACAAAATGAAAAAACAATTGAAGCGGATAGTAACAAACAGGGTATTAGATGTGGAAATTCAAATGAGGTCAAAGCTATTAAACCTACTTTTGTAGATGCTTTTACAGCTAGCCTTATAGATTTGATAGTTATAGGGGCAATATCAACAGTAGGAGTATTTGTGATAGATGCGGTGATTAAATTAGCAGGATATGCTGTAGCTCAAAAGTTCCAAATGTCATTTATAATCTTTATGGTTGTTATGGTACTATACATGAGCATTATGGAAAGTGGAAAAACGTCTGCTACATTTGGTAACAAAGTATCTGGACTAATTATTACAAAAAGATAGGAGTTTGAGAAAACAATATGCAAAAAAGAAAAGAGTATGAATTTTATATAGAAAACTTAGAATTTCCAGCACAGGGCATAGCATTTTACGAAGGTGAAAAAGTTTTGATAAAAAATACATTGCCAGGGCAAAAGGTAATTGCTAAAGTAGCAAAAAAGAAACAAGATGTAGTAGAAGCAAAGCTTGTAAAAATACTTGAAGATGTAGACTACAAAATTGAGCCTCTTTGCAAGATTACAGATTTATGTGGAGGATGTAGCCATCAATTTCTTTCTTATGAAAAACAATTAGAATTTAAAAAGCAACAGGTATTAAAGTTGTTTGAACAAGCAGAAATAAAAGATTTTGAGTTTCTAGGTATAGAAAAGAGTCCTGAACAGTTCGAATATAGAAATAAGATGGAATTTACATTTGGTGACTTTCGAAAGGGTGAAGAATTAACTCTAGGAATGCATACCAAAGGAAGAAGCTTTAGTATAGTTACTGTTGATGATTGTAGAATAGTAGATGTGGATTTTAGAGAAATTCTGAAATTAGTATTAAACTATTTTAAAGGGTTAAAATTTACACACTATAATGTAATGGAGCGTGAGGGATATTTAAGAAACTTAGTTATTCGAAAGGCCCAAAACACTGGTGAAATATTAGTAAACATAGTAACTACATCTCAAGTAGATTTTGATTTTAGTGAAATAACTAATATGCTTAAGGAATTAAAATGTGAGGGAGTCATTACAGGAATAATACATACATTTAATGACTCATTATCAGATATAGTTCAAGCAGATAAAACTGAAACATTATATGGAAGAGAATATATTATGGAAGAATTATTAGATCTTAAGTTCAAAATTAATCCTTTTGCTTTCTTTCAAACTAATACAAAAGGAGCAGAAAAGCTTTATAGCTTAGTTAGAGATTTTTTAGGCGAATCAGAATCAAAGGTAGTTTTTGATTTATATTGTGGAACGGGAACTATAGGACAAATTGTTGCAGCTAAAGCAAAAAAAGTTTTGGGAATTGAATTAATAGAAGAAGCAGTTGACGCTGCAAATGAAAATGCAAAAATTAATAAATTAGACAATTGTGAGTTTATAGCAGGGGATATAGCGAAGGTTATTAAAGAGGTAAAAGATAAACCAGATAGCATTATTCTAGACCCTCCAAGAGCTGGAGTACATCCTACAGCATTAGATTATGTAATAAAATTTGATGCCAGGCACATAGTTTATGTTTCTTGTAATCCTAAAAGTCTAGTAGTTGATCTTAAGGAAATGATCAACAGAGGATATAAGGTGCAAAAGGTAATACTAATGGATATGTTCCCACACACTCCTCATATAGAGACTATTGTAGATATAGTAAAAGTTGTGTAGCCATATATATCAAGGGCTAAGATAGAACTAAGGAGTGATGTTCCTTAGTTCTATTTTTTTTGCTTTTTTCAGGGGCGGAGCCAGATAAAAACTCGGAATAAATACGCCGAAAATCCGTATTAGTCAGTAGTTAATTATTGTATAAAATGTTATAATTTATTCGTGGAAGTTGTTTTAAAAGTGTAGTATTAGGCATAAAGATTATCTGAAAGATAGCTGTCACCTTTCAAAAATTAGAAATAAATTTTCAATAATGAGTACATCAATCAGTAATCTACGAATTAATATAAGCTAATAAATGGAGTTATTAAAACTTGTAAAAAAAATTACTTATATATTAGGGGGGGAATATGATTCGATTAAGACCATATAAATTAAGCGATTCGCAATATATTTTAAATTGGTTTAACGATGAGTTAACTTTCGCACAATGGTGTGCAGATAAATTCACATATCCATTAACTAAAGAGCAATTGAATCAGTATTATCATAATTATGAAAAGGATGATAATGCGTGGATAATGAGTGCTCTTAATAAAGAAGGAACACCTGTAGGTCATTTTTTAATGCGTATGGCAGACTATCAAAATGAAAGCATCCATTTAGGATTTATTATTGTAGATTCACAGATTAGAGGAAAGGGGTATGGAAAAGAGATGGTATCTTTAGCCATAAGATATGCTTTTGACATATTAAAGGTAAAGAGAGTTACTTTGGGTGTATTTGATAACAATATATCTGCTCATTATTGCTACAAAGCAACAGGCATTGTAGATGAAAAGTATAATGAAGGGGTCTTCACGTATGGAAATGATAAATGGGGGATTTATGATATGGCAATAGAAAAATAATTATCCCCATTATGTGCAAATGATTTAATTTAGGATATATGTAGCACTTTTAATTGTAGACCTTAAAAACGCATTAGTAACGAGGAGAGAATTAAGTGAGTATAGTATGTATTGGAGATAGTTTAACCTTTGGCTATGGAGTTAATAAATCAGAAAATTGGGTTAGCCTTATAGCTAAAAGAATAAAAGAAAAAATTATTAATAAAGGGATACCGGGAGACACAACGTACGAAATGAAAGAAAGGTTCAGAAAAGATGTTGTTAATTACAATCCATCAAGGGTTTTAATTATGGGAGGAACAAATGATATATTTTCAGAAGTAGGTATTGATACTATTTTTAAAAATATAAAAAGCATGGTAGAAATGTCTGAAACAAATAATATAGTTCCGATAATACTAATACCATTACCGGTTAAAAAAGATATTTTAATAAAATTAATGTTTGAGGATATGGATTATACAAAGGTTAATAAGCAGTTAGTAGAGCTGCGGAATTTATTAATTAAGTATGGAAATGAAAAAAGTATTATATCCATAGATTTAGCAAATATTATACCAAAGACCATAAATATGGAAGAATATTTTTTAGCTGATGGAATACATGTATCAAAAGAAATTCATAAAGAAATAGCTGAAATAATATATAAAAAAATTTTACCAATTAAGGAGAGGAAATTAAAAATTATTACTATAAATAATTAGATTGAAAAATAATATATTTAATATGAGCACAATTATTTCTGTAATTCAATTAAAACATGTACCCTTTTTTATTTGAATGGCATATTAAAGTAGTATAAACTCAAATAAGGAGGGTACGTGATGGTAGAGATAATTACACAATATGTATTAATAGTGCTTTTAGTAATGGGACTTGGATATTTAGCTTATTTGTTAAAAGAAAAAGGTGTAAATATTAAGGATGACTATTTTGGTCTTGCTTATATAATACTTGATTCTTTAACAGCTGAAGAATCTACACCTGAAAATGCTAAGAAGATTATTAGAATTGTTTCAAAAGCAGTGCAATATGTAGAAACTAACTATAAAAACAGCAAAAATACCCTTAAAGAAGAAGAGGCTCTTAAAATTGTAAAAGAAGGAATTAATTTACTGAATTTTCATAGTGATGTAGATGATGAAAGCGTAAAATATTTAATAAGATTAGCTGCGGCATTATTGCCACCAACTAATAAAAAAATAGATTGAGCATATTGGTGACTAAAATTAGAGCGAATTACTGTATTGACCAGTAGAAAAAGCTTATTCTGCCGGTCAATATTTTTATATAAAATTGGGTAAAAACCATATAAAAGAATAAAAACTCCTCTGAAAACAGAAACTAATGTTCTGATTTTTTATATAAATCCCTTTACCTTTTGCTAATAAACATATAAAATAACAAATGTATGATAAAATTTTATTGGAGGATTTTTATGAGTTTTGATAAAGAAGAAATTCAAACATATGATGTAACAGACTTAACTTCTCTAGAAAAGCTGGAGCCTGTGAGAATAAGACCTGGTATGTACATAGGGTCTACAGGCAGCAAAGGTCTACATCATTGTATATGGGAAATTTTAGATAATTCTATAGATGAGATAGCTAATGGCTACGGCGATAGAGCTGAAATTATATTAAATAAAGATAAAAGTGTCACTATTGTTGATAATGGTAGGGGTATTCCAACAGGAATACATCCTATAAAAAATAAATCTGGTGTAGAAATGGTATTTACTGAGCTTCATACTGGCGGAAAGTTTAATAATAAAAATTATAAAACTTCTGGTGGACTTCATGGTGTTGGAGCAGCAGTTGTAAATGCATTATCAGAATGGTTACTAGTTGAAATAAAACAAAAGGGGAAAATTTTTACTCAAAGATTTGAATATGCTTATGATGCTGAGTTAAAAAGACTTATGCCAGGTACACCGGTAGGTAAGCTTGAAATCATAGGAGAAACAAAAAAAACAGGCAGTAAGATTACTTTTATGCCGGATAAAAATGTATTTACTACTTTGGAATTCAGTTACGATTTTATTGATGAAAGATTACAAGAATTGGCGTTCCAAAATAAAGGAATTACATTAGTGTTTAAAGATAAGAGAAAAGACGGAAACATCATAAAGGAATATTACTCTGACAGGGGTCTTCTAGATTTTATTGATTATTTAAATGAAAGCAAAACGCTTCTTCACAAGGACCCTATATTCTTTCAAGGTGAAAAGGAGATAAATGGGATGCAATTGTATGGAGAAATATGTATTCAATTTACTGATTCTACTACAGAATACATTGCGAGCTATGTCAATAACATACCAACTACAGAATCTGGAACTCATGAAACTGGATTTAAAACAGGGATGACAAGGGCTTTTAAAGAAGGAGCTAAAAAGCTTAATCTTTTAAAAGAGAAAGATAAGGAATTTGAAGGTGACGATTTGAGAGAAGGCATGACAGCAATAGTTAGAATTAAAATAAGTAACCCAATCTTTGAAGGCCAAACTAAAAGCAAACTAGGAAATAATGAGGCATACAGCATGATGAATGAATTGTGTTATGTTAAAATTTTAGAATGGATAGAAGACAATAAAGAAATGGCTACTAACATAATAAATAATGCACTGTCTGCCGCATCTAGGCGGGATAAAATAAAAAAGATTAATGAAGCGGAAAGAAAAAAAGTAGGTAAGGGAGCAGCTCCTCTTGCAGGGAAGATTGCAGTATGTACAATAAAAGATTCAAATGTTACAGAATTTATAGTAGTTGAAGGAGATTCAGCTGGTGGAAGTGCCAAGCAAGCTAGAGATAGAAGGTTTCAATCTATAATGCCATCAAAAGGTAAAATTATGAATACAGAAAAGCAAAAGCTAGAAAATGTACTAGCTAGCGAAGAGTTAAAAATATTCAACACTGCCATTGGAACAGGAGTTTTAGATAATTACCATGAAAAAGATTTAAAATATGATAAAATAATTATTTTAAGTGATGCAGATGTTGATGGCTATCATATTAGAACATTATGGATGACGTTTATTTATAGGTATATGAGGCCACTAATTGCAAAAGGTCATCTTTATATGGGAATGCCTCCACTTTATAAGGTTTATAGGAACACGAAAAATGGCGAAGTGGCTAAGTATGCATATAGTGATGAGCAATTAGCTGAGACGAAAAAAGAAATTGGGAAAGGCGCTTTTATCCAAAGATATAAGGGTCTTGGAGAAATGAATCCAGATCAACTTTGGGAAACTACACTAAACCCAGCTACAAGGACGCTTCAACAGGTTACTATAGAGGATGCAGCAAAGGCTGAGAAGATGGTTTCACTTCTAATGGGCGATGTTGTTGCACCTAGAAAAAATTATATGTATAAATATGCTGAGTTTTAACGGGGGGATTTGCTAAATGGCAAAAAAAATTGATGTACCTAGAGATAATAATATAGTAATGATTCCAATTGAAGAAGCTATGCCGGATAACTATCTTCCATATGCCGTGGAAGTTGCAAGAGAAAGAGCACTGCCAGATGTACGCGATGGTTTAAAACCAGTGCATAGGAGGATTCTTTATGGAGCATATATGCTAAAGGCATTTCCAGATAAGCCTTATTATAAATCAGCAAGAATAGTTGGAGATATTCTTGGTAAATACCATCCGCATGGAGATAGCTCTGTTTATGGTGCCATGGTAATACTAGCTCAATCTTTTGCCACAAGAAAACCATTGATAGATGGCCATGGGAATTGGGGAAGTCAAGATGGGGACAATGCAGCTGCAATGCGTTATACGGAGGCAAGGCTTTCTCCTATTGCTCTTGAGATGATAAGAGATATTGATAAAGGCGTTGTGGATATGGTAGATAATTATTCCGATACAGAGAAGGAACCATCGGTACTTCCATCAAGATATCCAAATCTATTAGTAAATGGAACTTTTGGTATAGCAGTAGGAATAGCAACAAATATACCACCTCACAATTTAGGAGAGGTAATTGATGGGTTACTCGCTTATGCGGATAATAAGGAGATTACAACAAAAGAGCTTATGCAGTATATTAAAGGTCCCGATTTACCAACAGGAGGAGTAATAATTGGCAAAAATGCTATGGAATCTGCCTATGAGACTGGGGAAGGCAAGGTAACGTTACGTTCCAAAATGAAAATTGAAGCTTTAGAAAGTGGACGACTTGGCATAGTTATTACGGAGTTTCCATATAGAAAAAACAAGGCGAAATTACTTCAATCTATTTCTGATATGACAGCAGATAAAAAACATTTAAAATCTTTAGAGTCTATTGTAGACATTAGAGATGAATCTGATAGAAGCGGACTTAGGTCAGTAATTGAATTTAAAAAGTCAACAAATAAGGAAACTGCCACCAAGGTACTTAAATATTTAATGATGAAAACAGAACTTCAGTGCAATATATCTTTTAACATGGTAGCTTTGGCCAATGGCAAACCCCAAACTATGGGGCTTAAAACCATATTAATGCACTACTTAAATCACCAAAAGGATGTTGTTACTAAAAGAACCCAAAGAGAACTAGAAGTTGCAGAAAGTAGATTCCATATTGTAGAAGGATTTATTAAGGCTGTAGATGTAATGGATGAAATAATTGCAACAATTAGAAGCTCAAAATCTAAAAAAGATGCTGGACAGAACCTGATAGATAAGTTTAATTTTACGGCGCTTCAAACCGAAGCAATACTTGAACTGATGTTATATAAGCTAACAGGACTTGAAATAAAGATATTTTTAAAGGAATACAAAAAATTAGAAATACTAATTAAGGGGTATAAAAAAATTCTTGAAAATGAGAATGAACTTCTTAAAGTAATAAAAGCAGAAATCTCAGAAATTAAAGAAAAATATAATGATCCGAGAAGAACGGAAATTATTGAGGATGATAGCCAAGCTAAAATAGAAGTAGAAGATATACTAGTAGTAGAGGATGTTATGATAACTTTATCTAACGAGGGTTATATAAAGCGAGTGCCTATGAAATCCTATAATAGATCAAATATTAACATAGAAGATATAGACTATAGAGAGGGAGATTTTAATACATATTTACTACAGACCAATACTAAAGATACATTAATTATCTTTACTGATCTAGGCAATATGTATCAACTAAGAGGAGATTTAGTGCCGGAATATAAGTGGAAGGAAAAGGGCGAAAGAATTGATACCCTTATTCGCGGGATAGATTTAACAAAAGAAAAGGTGGTTTCTTGTTTCTTATTGGGAAACTTATCAGCTAATAAGGAATTTATGTTCTTTACTAACAAAGGAAACATAAAGAAAACAGAGTTAGATAAATTCATTACGAGTTATACTAAATTATTAGCTTTAAAACTAAGAGAAAATGAAAAGCTTCTTGAAGTTAAGTTAATCCCTGTGGAAAGACAAGAAAGGTTTATAAAGATAGTAACTAAAGAAGGCCTGGAATTTTGTGTAGAAGAACCTATACTTGAAGATGTTCCTAGAAATATATTGGGTACTCAGTTATTTAATTTAACGCAAGGAGACGTTGTGGTAAAATTAGAATTTACAGAGGGTTATGATTATAAAGAATTTAATTTTAGTATAAATGCAAAAGGTGCAATAAAAATATCTAGTAAAAAAACTAATACTCCATTAAGCACTTATACCAAATCATCGGCTACATTGCTTATATTTACGGAAAAAGGATTAGTACATAAACTACCGAGTTATATGGTTCAGAATATTAATAAGAAAGGCATATGTATTAATACTTTGCTGGATAATTTCAATATTGATGATAAAATAATAGGGATTATGTCTGTTGATGATTTCAACGAAGAAAGAAGTATATATCTTTTTACAAAGAAAGGATTTACAAAACGAACTAAAATTTGTGAATTAGAGGGGGATTTCTTCTCTACGTTGGTGTGCAAACTTAAAACAGAAGAAGATAAATTAATCTTTGTAAAAATTAACTTAGATAATGTAGATAAAGATGTGTTAATGGTGACAAAAAAGGCAATGTGCATAAGATTTAACGTAAATAACATTAGTTTTATGGGGAAAGTTGCATCTGGGGTAACAGGCATAAGCTTAAAAGATGATGATGAAGTTATATTTGTAGATTTGGTAAATTCAGTAACGGAAAAGGTAGATGGCTGTAATGAAATAGTTGTGACGCTTGACGAGAATTTAAGCTTAACAGTCAATTCATTTAAAGGGGAAAAAAAGATTATAAGACTTGAGGATATAAACGTTCAAAATAGAGCAGGTAGAGGTAAAAACTTAACCAGTGCTCTCATAGATGATTATGTAGAGGAGGTTATCTTAGGCATCTGAAAAAATATAAATAAGACATGCAATAAAAGTTAATTTTAGCATGTCTTCTTTTTATTAAAAACAAAAAACTTGTTAATTAAAAAACCAAGTAGGCCTATAATTGTAGAATCTATTAGGATACATATGTTAAACCACAAGTGGTTTAAGTGTATTATATTACTATGGTAATGCAGAAGAGAAATTAAAGGATTCCTACTTGTTAATAGCACTAACATAGAGCTGTTTAAAATCATACTAAAAAATAGTACAGATGCATATTGAAGGTAGCCTTTTTGCTGCGGAGTTTCTTTAAAGGTGAACTTCTTATTTAATTTATAACTAGAAATTGAATAAACTGAGAATGCGATTATGTTAAAAACAAACAATATTTTTCCATGCGTTATGCCTGTGGTAAATGAAAGAATATTTAGTATTATAATTTCTATTATAATGTTAGTAGCACCAACTAAAGTATAATTTATAAATTGAGATAAGGACTGCAGTGTTTTATTTTTATTATTCATAGAACTTTATTCTTAAATAAAATATGTTAAGAAATTAGTCACCACCCTTTTTATGAAAAGAATATTATGATGCACTCATACACATTAGTGTACAACAAAAGAAAACAAAATAAAAGGAAAATATTTTAAAAACAAATAAAAGAAGGAAAGTGGATGTATGAAAAAAGTAATATTTGAAAATGGAATAAAGTTATCGTACAAGAAAGCGGAAAATAATTTAACTTCATTTACAATAGGGTTTAATGCAGGGGCAAATCAAGAGAAAAGTGAATATTTAGGAATTGCTCATGTGGTAGAGCATATGCTTTTTAAGGGGACGGCTTCTCGCACGGAATATGAAATAAACAAATTATGTGATGAAACCTTTGGGTTTTGTAATGCGATGACTAATTATCCCTACGCAGTATATTACGGAACCACATTAGATGAAGATTTTGAAAAGGGGTTTGAAATTTACTCTGATATTCTTTTGAATCCTTCATTTAAAGTGCATGGGTTCAAAGAAGAAATAGAAGTGATCAGCGCTGAACTAAAAGAATGGAAAGATGATTCGTACCAGTTTTGCGAAGATTCCATGCTCTATAATGGGTTTGAAAAGCGAAGAATAAAGAATTTAATTATAGGTACAGAGGTAAGCATCCGTGCTATAACCATTAAGCAAATCAAAGATTTTTATGAGAGGCATTACACCTCGGATAATTGCGTAGTAAGTGTAATATCTTCCATGGGCATTAAAAAGGTTTCAGAGATAGTGGAGAAGTATATGGGTAATTTAAATCCTAAATTATCTAGTGGGAATGACCATTTGGAAAGGGATAAAGGGTGTCTATATGAAATTAATAAGCCAGGCACCTATTTTCAATATAGAGATGACTTGCAAGGTGCAAAAATCCAATATTGTTTTCCAATACATGATTTAAACCAGAGAGAAATTAGTGCTTTAAAGCTATTTAGCTTAGCTTTTGGCGAAGGTACAAGCAGTATTTTGTATGATGAAATTAGGACTAAAAGAGGGCTTGTATATGATATAAGTAGCAAAATAAAAAATGAAACAGGAATAAAACTTTTCACAATAACCCTTGGAACTTCATGTGAAAATGTTAAAAAGACCATAGGAATTATTAATGATGAAATTGAAAAAGTTAAAGATCTTAGGAATTTTTTTGATAAGCAGTGTATTTTAAAGCTATGCAAAAGTTACAAATTAAGAAGAATGATAGCCCTTGAAAAATCTATTCAAACTAGTGTAAATTTATGTGTATATGAAATTATGTATGGAGACAGTTCACAAATTTTCTCGGAATTTGATGGTATGAGAAACATTGTGGATGAAGAAATAGTGAGAGTAATTAACAAAGTTTTAGTGAATGCTACTATACAGGTTTTAACTACATTTCAGAAGGAAAGTGGGAAATAAATATGGGAAAAAAGTGGTTGATAAGGAATACTTCTAAAGACATTAGTTCAATAGCTAAAAGTTCAGGTGTAAGTGAGGTTATAGCTAAGATTCTAATTAACAGGGGGGTTAATAATGAAATAGACATAAAAAAATTTATGAGAGCAAGTATAGAGGATTTGTATGACCCATTTTTAATGAAAGATATGGGGAAAGCTACAGATTTAATTAAATTAGCAATTGAAAACAATGAAAAAATTGTAGTATATGGTGATTATGATGCGGATGGTGTTACTAGTACTGTTATAATGTATAAGGCATTAAAATATTGTGGCGCAAATGTAGAATACTATGTTCCGGATAGGGAACATGAAGGTTATGGAATAAATATTGATAGGATAAGAAAACTAAATGAGCAAGGTTTTGAAGTGATTATAACTTGCGATAATGGAGTCGCAGCTACTGAGCAGGTTAAATTGGCAAAGGAACTAGGAATGATTGTCATAATAACTGATCACCATGAATTATCATTTGAAGAAGATGATAAGGGCATTCGAACTTTCAAGGTTCCACCAGCAGATGCTGTTATTAATCCAAAGCAAAAGGAATGTAATTACCCATTTAAACAATTGTGTGGTGCAGGTATTGCTTTTAAATTTGTACAAGCACTATATATAAAACTTGGAATTAATAAGGAATATGTAAAGGAATTTATAGAAATAGCAGGAATAGGTACTATTTGTGATGTGGTAGATTTAATTTCTGAAAATAGAATAATTGCTAAAAATGCTTTAGTTATGTTAACAAATACAAAAAATCTTGGGCTAAAATGTTTAAAGGAAATTTTAAGCATTAATGATAAAGAGATAAAATGTTATCATGTTGGGTTTCAAATAGGACCATGTATAAATGCTACTGGAAGGTTAGAATCGGCAGCGATTTCAGTAGAATTACTTCTATGCGAAGAAGAGACTAGAGCAAAAGAACTAGCTAAAACATTATTTGAACTTAATAAAAAAAGACAAGAGATGACAACCGAAAATGTGGAAGAGGTAATAGAACTTATACATCACTCCACTTTTAAAAATGACAAAGTGTTAGTAATTTATAAAGATACTATTCATGAGAGCATCGCAGGAATTGTAGCAGGCCGTGTTAGGGAAACTTTCAATGTACCAACAATAATTTTAACTAAAGGAAAAGAGAACCCAAAAGGTTCAGCAAGATCTATTGATGAATACAATTTATTTGAGGAATTAATAAATTGCGGAGAGTTACTTGAAAAATTCGGGGGTCATCCAATGGCTGCGGGTTTATCTATAAAAGAAGAAAATATAGAAAAATTAAGGTGGAAATTAAATTCTCTTTGCAAGTTAACCAATGATGATATTGTACCTAAGGTACGAATAGACCAGCGAATGCCATTAAACAAAATAAATTATGAGATGATTCATGAATTAGAAATTTTAGAGCCTTTTGGTAAAGGAAATTCAACCCCATTACTTGCAGAAAAAAATATTCCTGTTTTAAAAATAGATATATTAGGTAAAAATGCAAATACATTAAAAATAAAATGCGTAATGCCCGGTGTAAATAAAACAATTAATGGAATATGTTTTAATAGAGTGGAAGAATTTATAGAAATGCTAAAAGATAAATATGGAGAAGAATATATGAACTATCTTAAGAGCCCAAAAGGAATGAAAATAGATTTAATTTTTTCACCTCAAATTAATGAATATAACGGATATAAATCTATTCAATTAAAAATCTTAGAATTTAAACTTAGTTAAATTATTTCCTACGGAGCTGCATCTTTTTCAAGCTAATCGCCTAATGAGCTATCATCTCTTTCAGAGATGTTATCTCCGGCAGAGCTGAAGCCTTCGTTAAATAAAGGTACATAGACCTTGGTCTATGTACTTTTATCATATTATTTTTAAATTATAAATTTTTCTCATATTGCTCTACCATTTTTTTTACCATCTCTCCACCAACAGAACCGCATTCTCTAGAAGTTAAGTTTCCATTATAATCAGTAAAATTTACTCCTAACTCTTTTGCAGTTTCCATTTTAAATGAATTTAATCCAGCTTTAGCTTCAGGTACTAACTTTCTGTTTGACATTTGTTAATCACTCCTTTTATATTTTATTTTTGTTATGATAGTATCTTGTGCAGAAATTTATAAAATATAATAGAATACTTAAGGGAAATAAGGTAAGTACAACATTTTAAATTAATACCTGTTAGCATATGAAATATTTTAATAACATGCATATAATTACATGTAATTAAGTTGGATTTTACTTCAATGTATTTAAATAAAGAGTACATATATTTATACAACTTAGGTCAAAATAGCAAAGTTAAGAGGCATATAACTAGCATATACCTCTTAACAATTTAGAATTTTAAATTATAAGTTTTTTTCGTATTGTTCTACCATTTTTTTAACCATTTGTCCACCAACAGATCCATTTTGTCTAGAAGTAAGATCTCCGTTGTAACCCTCTGTTAAATTAACTCCAACTTCTTGAGCAGCTTCCATTTTAAATTTGTTTAAACCTGCTTTAGCCTGTGGTACTAATGTTTTGTTTGACATTTATAAATCACTCCTTCTATATTTTATTTTTTTACTGACATAGTGTTTCTTATTATAAGTTCTTTTCGTATTGTTCTACCATCTTTTTAACCATTTGTCCGCCAACAGATCCATTTTGTCTAGAAGTAAGATCTCCGTTGTAACCTTCTGTTAGATTAACACCAACTTCCTGAGCAGCTTCCATTTTAAATTTGTTTAAACCTGCTTTTGCTTGTGGTACCAAATTTCTGTTTGCCATAATAAATTCCCTCCTTTTTTTTTGTAATTACTTTATGATAGTAGTTTATCCCTATATTCGATTTTTATATTAGTGAATTGAAGGGTGATTTTGAAAATTATAAACCCTTTAGGAAATTATGGATAAGATGATTTTTAATAAATACTAAACTTTTTAGTCTAATTGGTATATAATGATTTAGTACATACTGCATAAAGTATGTTTTTTAGAAGGGGTGTTAAAGTGGAAAAACACAAAATAATAATGACCGGTGGCGGTTCAGCAGGACATGTAACACCAAATCTTGCACTTATACCAAAACTTAAAATGCTAGGTTATGAAGTTGAATATATTGGTACAAAAGAAGGTATTGAAAGAAAGATAATAGAGAGTGAAAATATAAAGTATTATCCTATATCTAGCGGGAAACTCCGAAGATATTTTGATGTGAAAAACTTTACAGATCCTTTAAAAGTAATTAAGGGTATATTTGAAGCAAAAAAAATAATAAAAACACAAAAACCGGATATTGTTTTCTCTAAAGGCGGATTTGTTTCCGTACCTGTAGTGCTTGCTGCATTTTTTAATAAAGTACCTGTAATTGCTCATGAATGTGATATTACACCAGGACTTGCTAATAAATTAGTAGCTCCTTACTGCACAAAAGTATGTGTAACTTTTCCAGAAGCATTAAATGAAATAAAAAATGGGAAAGGGGTAATAACTGGTAATCCTATAAGATACGAATTGTTTGAAGGAAGTAAAATAAAAGGGAATGAAATATGTGGATTTAAAAATAAAAAGCCAACATTAATGATTATTGGTGGTAGTTTAGGCTCTAAAGTTATAAATGAAGTTGTGAGGTCAATGCTTGAAAAATTAATTTTGGAGTATAATATTATTCATATCTGTGGAAGTGGTAATTTTGAAAAATCACTCCAAAGTAAAAATGGTTATAAGCAGTTTGAATACACGACGGATGAATTGCCTGATTTATTAGCTAGTGCAGATATTGTAGTCTCTAGAGCAGGAGCAAATGTCATTTTTGAACTCTTAGCACTTAGAAAACCTAATTTATTAATTCCATTATCAGCTAAGGCTAGCCGTGGCGATCAAATACTTAATGCAAAATCTTTTGAAAAAAGCGGTTATAGTATGGTTATTCAAGACGAGGAGTTAACGCCTGAAAATTTAGAAATGAAAATTAAAGAACTGTATAATGGTAGGTATAAATATATTGAAAAAATGAATTCTAGCAACACTGAAAAAAGCATTGATTTAATAGTAGAATTAATAGAAAAATATAGGAAAAGATGAAGAAAGTAAAATTTCTTCATCTTTTTTTATTTAATAAAATCATAAATATTATTTAAAAAGCAACATTTTTTATATAAAAAACAAAAAAGAGTGCAAACTGTAATTATAAGAATATGTTTTTGCTTATTATATAAATATAAAATATTTTTACAATGTAAAATAAAGGAGAAAAAAGATGGAACTTCAATGTTTAGGAGCAGCAGAATGCGTTACAGGGTCATGTCATTTGATAAAAGTGCGAAATAAAACTATTTTATTGGATTGTGGATTATACCAAGGAAGAGACGGAGACCATGGAAAAAATGAAAAGTTTCAATTTAACCCGAAAGATATAGATTTAGTTATATTATCTCATGCTCACATAGACCATAGTGGTAGAATTCCTTTACTATATAGGAAGGGATTTAAAGGCGAAATAATTTGCACAAAAGCTACAATGGAATTATGTCAGGTGATGCTAACAGATAGTGGTCATATTCAGGAGATGGAAGTAGCGTGGAAAAATAGAAAACTCAAAGAAAGAGGGTTACAACCTAAAGAAACATTGTATTCTTCCAAAATTGCAGAAGAATGTTTAAAACTCTTTAAAAGTTATTCATATAACGCAGAAATAAAACCTTTCGATGGATTAACAGTTATCTTTAAGGATGCAGGGCATCTATTGGGGTCAGCTATTATAGAGCTTCAAATGGAAGAGAAAGAAGGCTCAAATATTAAACTTGTTTATAGTGGTGACTTGGGTAATTTTAACATACCGCTTATAAATGATCCTACATTTATTGGCGCTGCAGACTATGTAATTATGGAAACAACCTATGGAGATAAAGTGCATAATAATTTCGAAAATGTAATGAAAGAATTATCAGATATAGTAAAAAAAACTTTCGATAGAGGAGGAAATGTTATAATCCCATCTTTTGCAGTAGGTAGAACCCAAGAGGTTCTATATGCATTGAATAAGTATATTGAAGAGGGGCTGGTTAAAAACTGCTACGTATATGTGGATAGTCCTCTTGCGGAAAAAGCGACAAAAATATTTGAAAATAACAGAGAAATTTTTGATGATGAGGCAAAGGAATTAGAAAAACATGATACTAACATACTGGATTTTGAGGGGTTAAAATTTACTCATTCCTCAGAAGAATCTATGGAATTAAATAAAATGCAAAGGGGGATAGTAATAATATCTACAAGCGGAATGTGTGATGCAGGTAGAATAAAACATCATTTAAAGCATAATTTATGGAGAAGCGAAAGCTCAATAGTATTTGTAGGATATCAAGCTGAGGGTACTTTGGGTCGTGAAATTTTAGAAGGGAATAAAATGGTAAAAATTTTTGGGAAAGATATTTCGGTTGCAGCGTCAATATATAATTTGCAAAGCCTTTCTGGCCATGCAGATAGAAATGGTTTAATTAATTGGATAAAAAATATTGAGGGAAAACCTAAACAGGTTTTTCTTGTACATGGTGACGAAAATTCTCAAAAAAGTTTTAAAGAATTATTAAATTTAAAAGGATACGAGTCTGTAATTGTTAAGAGTGGAGAAAAATATAAGCTAGAATAACGAGTAAGACCTTATAGTATTGATAAAAAAATAACAATTAATGGCTAAAATTGATATATTCTAATATGTAAACGTACAGTAGGATGCTAGTGGAAGTCAGTTGTTTTATTATTGTATGAAAAAAATAAAGAAGAATACACCAATTATAACAAAAAAACTTGAATATTTTTCATTTTGATGTATAATTAAGGGGTAATATAAACTATCTAATAATATGAAAGTATGGGGTGATAGTAATGAAAAAATTAACAATAATTTATTTGAGCAATGGTGGAAACGTTGAAGTTTTAGCTAATCACATTGCTAAAGGTGCAAAAGATGCAGGGGCTGAGGTTCTAGTTAAATTAGCTAGTGAAGCTACAGTTGAAGATGTAACTAGAGCAGATGCAGTTGCGTTTGGAAGTCCATCAATGGATAATAATAGAATTGATCAACTAGAGATGCAACCTTTTATTGATAAGTTTAAATTAATCCCAATTAATAATAAAGTCACAGCTTTATTTGGATCTTATGGATGGGATAATGGAGAATTTATGAACAAATGGGTAAGTCTAATGAAAGAATATGAATTTAATGTTATACAAAGCTTAACTGTTAATGAAGCTCCTACTAATGAACAATTAGTTAAAGCAGAAGAAATGGGTAGAATGTTAGCTAAGTAACTTTTTATTACAGAAATATGTAATAATGAGGTAGTTTGCAAATTATGTAGATTATAAAAGCCTATCATGGCTAGCTAATGCTTAGGAGTGTTAGCTAGTTTTGCACAAAACCTGTTAGAAAGTTATTATTTTAGGTGTAGAGTTATTTTTAATACAATACGCTTATTTGTAATTCTGATAAAATTATTTAAGAAAGAAGGCCTATTAAATGAGAAAAATGAAAACTATGGACGGGAATACAGCAGCAGCACACGTTGCCTATGCATATACTGATGTGGCAGCAATTTACCCAATAACACCATCTTCAACAATGGCAGAGTATTGTGATGAATTAGCAGCTAAAGGAACAAAGAATGTATTTGGTCAAAAAGTTAAAATGATGGAAATGCAATCAGAAGCGGGAGCTGCAGGAGCAGTTCATGGTTCACTTCAAACAGGAGCATTAACTTCAACTTTTACTTGCTCTCAAGGATTATTATTAATGATCCCAAATATGTATAAAATAGCAGGAGAACTTTTACCTGGAGTATTCCATGTAGCTGCTAGAGCATTAACTACTCACGCACTTAATATTTTTGGAGATCATCAAGACGTAATGGCTACAAGACAAACTGGATTTGCTTTACTTGCATCTAATAGTGTACAAGAAGTAATGGATCTTTCACCAGTTGCTCATTTAACAGCTATCGAAGGGAAAATTCCTTTTGTGAACTTCTTTGATGGATTTAGAACTTCTCATGAAATACAAAAAATTGAGGCATGGGATTATGAAACTCTAGGAAGTTTGTTAAACAAAGAATCACTAGAAGCATTTAGAAATAGTGCAATGAATCCAGAACATCCTGTAACTCGTGGAACAGCACAAAATCCAGACGTTTATTTCCAAGGAAGAGAAGCTTCAAACACATTCTATGATGTTCTTCCAGAAAAAGTTGAAACATGTATGGGAAAAATAAATTCATTAATCGGAACTGACTACCATTTATTTAATTACTATGGTGCACCTGATGCAGATAGAATAATAATAGCAATGGGATCAGTTTGTGAAACAATTGAAGAAACTATAGATTATTTAAATGCAAAAGGAGAAAAGGTTGGAGTGCTTAAAGTACATCTTTTCAGACCATTCTCATTAGATCATTTCTTTAAATACATACCTAAAACAGTTAAGAAAATATCAGTACTTGATAGAACAAAAGAGCCAGGATCAATTGGAGAACCATTATTCCAAGATGTTAGAAGTGCTTATTTTGATAAAGAAAACAGACCAGTTATAGTTGGTGGAAGATATGGACTCGGTTCAAAAGATACTACTCCAGCTCAAATTGTTGCTGTATATGATGCTTTAAAAGCGGAGTCTCCAGTAAATAACTTTACTATAGGAATAGTTGATGATGTTACTAACAAATCACTTACAATTGGAGAAGCTATAACAACAACACCTGAAGGAACTAAAGAATGTAAATTCTGGGGCCTTGGATCAGATGGTACTGTCGGAGCTAACAAAAGTGCAATAAAAATCATAGGAAACCATACAGATATGTTTGCTCAAGCGTACTTTGCATATGATTCTAAAAAATCAGGTGGAGTAACAATTTCTCACTTAAGATTTGGTAAGAAAGCTATAAAATCAACATATTTAATTAGTTCTGCAAACTATGTTGCTTGTGGTAATCAAGCTTATGTAACTAAATATGATGTTTTAAAAGGAATTAAAGATGGTGGAACATTCCTATTAAATTGCATATGGAATATGGAAGATTTAGAAATACATTTACCAGCTTCAATGAAGAGATATATTGCTAATCACAATATCAACTTCAATACTATTGATGCAGTTGGAATAGCTGGAGCGATAGGTCTTGGCGGAAGAGTTAACATGATAATGCAATCTGCTTTCTTTGAACTTGCAGACATTATCCCTGTAGAAGATGCAGTTAAGTATCTTAAAGCAGCTGTTATTACATCTTACGGTAAAAAAGGCGAAAAAGTTATTAACATGAATAATGCAGCAATTGATAAAGGTGTTCAATCAGTTGTTAAAATTAATGTTCCAGAGAGCTGGAAAACTGTTAAAGATAATAATGAAACAGAAGAAGCTAGACCAGATTTCGTTAAAAATATTGCTGATGTAATGAACAGACAAGAAGGAGACTCTTTACCTGTTAGTGCATTTGTTGGGATAGAAGATGGAACACTAATGCCAGGAACAGCTGCATTTGAGAAGAGAGGAATTGCTGTTAATGTACCAGAATGGCAAGTAGATAAATGTATACAATGTAATCAATGTGCGTATGTATGTCCACATGCTGTAATAAGACCTTTCTTAACAAATGATGAAGAACTTAAAAATGCTCCAAAGACTTATGAAAGTAAAAAAGGTGTAGGTAAGGGTTTTGAAGGTCTACATTTTTCAATAGGTATAAGTAATGAAGATTGTAGCGGCTGTGGTAACTGTGCAGAAGTATGCCCTGCAAAAGAAAAAGCTTTAATCATGAAGCCATATGCGTCTCAAGTAGATAAAATGCCAAATTGGAAATTCAATATAAATTTACCTAAGAAAGAAAATCCAATGGGAACATCAAATGTTAAGGGAAGCCAATTTGAGCAACCATTAATGGAATTCAGCGGAGCTTGTGCTGGATGTGGAGAAACACCATATGCTAAACTTATTACTCAATTATTTGGAGATAGAATGCTCATTGCGAACGCTACAGGATGTTCTTCAATTTGGGGAGGAAGTTCACCAGCTTCACCATACACAGTTAATAAATGTGGTAAGGGACCAGCTTGGGCTAACTCATTATTTGAAGATAATGCTGAATTTGGATTTGGAATGTTCCTTGGAACTAGCCAATTAAGAAATAAAGTTGAAATGTCAGCTAAAGAAGCATTAACAATGAAAACAAGTGATGAATTAAAATCAGTTCTTAATGAATGGATTGAAAATAAGGAAGATGCTGAGGGTTCAAAAGCTGCAACATCTAAAATGCTACCATTATTAAACGCTGAAAAAGACAATAATGAAGCATTAAAAGAAATATTCAGTAAGAGAGATCATTTAGTTAAAAAATCTCAATGGATATTTGGTGGAGATGGCTGGGCTTATGATATAGGATTTGGTGGAGTTGATCATGTATTAGCATCTGGTGAAGATGTAAATATATTTGTATTTGATACAGAAGTATATTCAAATACAGGAGGTCAATCATCAAAATCTACTCCAACTGCTGCTGTTGCGAAGTTTGCAGCAACTGGTAAGAGAACTAAGAAAAAAGATTTAGGTATGATGGCAATGACTTACGGATACGTTTATGTTGCTCAAATAGCTATGGGTGCTGATAAAGCTCAAACACTAAAAGCTATAAAAGAAGCAGAAGCTTATAAAGGACCATCACTTATAATTGCTTATGCTCCATGTATCAATCACGGTCTTAAGGTTGGAATGGGTTGTACACAACTTGAAACTAAGAGAGCTGTTGAATCTGGATACTGGGCTATGTATAGATTTAATCCAACTTTAAAAGAAGCAGGAAAGAATCCATTTATATTAGACTCTAAAGAACCAACTACTTCATTTAGAGAATACTTAATGGGTGAAGTAAGATATTCTTCACTAGCAAAAACATTCCCAGAAGTAGCAGAAGAATTATTTGTTAAAACAGAAAATGATGCTAAGGAAAGATTAGCAGGATACAAAAAACTTGCTAGTGAAAAATAGTATTTAAAATTATAAAGTAAAAGGAAGATGGATTAAATTTCATCTTCCTTTTACTTTTAAATAAAATAATAAAAAGAATTCAAAAAACCCTTTTATTATTTTATCATTTAGGGTAGAATTAAACTATACTCAAAGTAGGAGGTACTACATTATGAATGAAGATAAAAAAACATCATGCGGATGCGGATGCGGTGATCACGAACAGGACCAAGAAAATAAAGGTTGTGGATGCGGTGGTCATGAACATGACGAGAATGAAGGCTGTGGATGCGGTGGTCACGAACATGACGAGAATGAAGGTTGTGGATGTGGTTGTGGCGAGGGCGAAGCTTTAACAGTAGATTTAGAAGATGAAAATGGGAACATAGTTCCTTGTGAAATAGTAGATGGATTTACTTATAAAGATAATGAATTTGCGCTAGTTCAAAATCCTGAGGATGATTCAATATATCTTTTCAAAGTAATTGGAGATGAAGAAACAGGTGAGTTAGTTATCCCTGAAGATGAAGAATTCGCAGAAGTAACTGCATATTATGAAGAATTGATTAAAAGCGAAAAGTAATTCTTAAAAAGAGTCGTTGCAAATGCATCGGCTCTTTTTAAGTTTTTTTAAAAGAATTAATAGCGATCTTATGGTAATAATGTTAATATTGTTGCTTTAAAAGTAATATTGCGGCGGCCCAGGAGAGGATTAAAGGAGGATAAATAATGAAAGAAAAATTAGCTATTTTTGATGTGGATTACACTTTAACAAAACGCGAGACTTTAGTAGAATTCTATTTTTTTATGATAAAAAAGAACCCTAAATTCATAAGATATCTGCCTAAAAGTATATTTTCATCTATATTTTACGTTTTTAAGATATATGATGCTTCAAAAGCTAAAAAAACCTTTATAAGATTTATTGATGGCATAGAAGAAAATGAAATGAAAAAGATAGTCAAAGAATTTTATGAAACACGTTTAAGCAAAATATTATATAAAGATGCTATAGATACCATAAAAAAAATGAAGATACAGGGATACAAAATTTATTTAATTTCTGCATCTGCTGAATTCTATTTAAATGAATTCTATAATATAAAGGAAGTGGATAAAGTAATAGGGACGAGGTTCGTTAAGGAGAATGGCTTACATAGAAATAAAATTTCAGGAGAAAATTGCAAAGGGGAAGAAAAAGTAAAGAGACTAAAAGAAATCTTGAAGATAGAAAATATCGAAATTGATTTTGAAAACTCCTATATGTTTTCTGATTCTCTATCAGATTTACCTCTTTTTAATTTAGTGGGACATCCTTATTTAATAAACTTCAAAAAAACACAGGATAAGATTGAAATTTTAAAATGGAAGTAGTAGGATATTTATAGAGGTTACTTTAAATTAGTATTACTCGTGATGGGTTGATATTAATTATTATAAGATACAATTAGTTAATCTATCTTTCAAAAAAACAAGGAGGGGTTTATATGGATAAGTGTATAAATGCATATTTTTTATTCGGAGGGGAAATTAAAAAATGTGAGGAATTTGAAAATTACCATAGAAGTAAAGGGAAATCATTATATGAAGTTATAAGGATAAGTGACGGAATCCCCATTTTTCTTATGGAACACTTAGATCGTCTTTACGATTCCGCAAAAATTATGAAATACAATTTAACTATTACTAGGGATGAAATTATAAATGAAATTCTTAAACTAATATATAAGAATAAAGCTCAGGTTGGAAATATAAAATTAGTTATAAATTATAGCCCAAGCGACGAGAAATGCAATAATAAAAATGACTTTAATGAAAAGGTTTTATTATATTTTTTGCCACATTCTTACCCTTCAAAAGAGCAGTACGTGGAAGGCGTAAAAACTATTACTTATCATGGAGAGCGAAGTAACCCAAATGCTAAAGTTATTAATAGTGTTTTTAGAGACAAAGTAAATGAGCAAATAAATAGTAAAGACGTATATGAAGCAATTTTAGTGGATGATGAGGGATTTATTACGGAGGGCAGTAAATCTAATATTTTTATGGTCGAAGGCTCAACAGTCGTAACATCAAAGGTTGCAAATGTATTGCCTGGCATTACAAGACAATTTGTTATAAAAACCTGCGAAAAGTTAAATATCGTGTTTGAAGAAAAAAACATCCATGAAAGGGACCTTGAATCATTGACGGGTTTGTTTATTTCCGGAACCTCTCCAAATGTACTTCCAATAAAAAATGTGGATGAATTTTCTTTTGATTCATCAAAAAATCAAATAATAAATTCAATAATGAAGAAATTTGATGATGAATTAACAGAAGATAAACAGAAATTTGTAAAGTTTATTCACAATAGAACGACTTAGGCTATTGCCGAGATACAACAATTAAGATTTTAGGAACAGTTAACGGGAGGCGTTTTAACGGATATAAGTGTACTATCAATGGTAATGAGTCAATCAAGGGTACAACAGTCTGCTGGGATAGTAGTGATTTCTAAAAAATAAATCCATCTATTTATATTTTTTGATCATTTTAATATAATACTTTTAACATAATTGCTACATTGATAATACTATATGATGTAGCCATTTATTTATATAAAAATCAAAAATAAAATATGAAGGTGGAGATTATATGTATTTAGATAGCGTAAACACCTCAATTTCTTCAAAAATAGAATATCTACATTCTAATCATAAAGAAATTTCTCACTCTGATTTGAAAGATATGTTTGAAAAAGGAATAGCTCAGCATGGGTTAAGCAATCAGCATGATGAATTTTTAGATCTTACTGCCAGACTTTTAATAAAAACCCACAAGGATAAAACGATTTTACATACTATAGTAGACATGATTTTTTTTAGAAATAGAGAAGGTCTTTTTACTCATGATCTAATTTGGGCTTTCTTCCAAGCAAGAGAGCCCTGTAGCTTAATGTTAATTGCAAATTATTTAGATTCAGATGACGTAAACGATGTTAAATTGGCACGCAAACTTCTAGACTTTGTACCTTCCATAGATATGAATGTGGGAGAAGGTAGTAAACAACATAAAGCTTTTTTTTACTGGCTTAAAGAGAATTATCCGTTTTTATATTTTACTGGGGAAAGTTTTCAAAGAACAAGTAAACCAATACCCTATAGCGTAGTTTTAGATGCAAAATATCTGTGCAGACGGGTATCACTTTATACTAAAAAACCACTCATACCATACACTGCAAAAGAAAAGAACTTATTAGGTTATTTTAACAACTTAGATGAAAACAACAAGCTATTGTTATCGAGATTCTCACTTAGAATTCATCATGAAAGCATATATTTATGGAAATCATGGATTAACCATTCCATAAATAAACAAGTACGCATTGCAAAAGCTAGCTTAAGAGATTAGTAATCTATAATTATTGTTCTTAATATAAGGAATATAGGGAGGTTAGTAAATGATAATAATTTCCAACAATACTTATAAATCTGATACTTTTATAAATGAATATAAACCAAATAATATTGAGAAAGATATCATTAGAAAGATGGGTTTAAGTAAAGAAAAGTATGAATATGATTCATTAGATCAATTACAGTTCGAGTTAAAATTACGAAATAATATTGTTATTGCTGCTAAAAAACTCAATGAAGGTGATATGTCCTTTAAAACCTTTCGTAAATCAATGTGTAATCTTGATTATTGGGATCGTACTGATGAAGGGGGGTTTATATTAAAAAAGGGAATAACTCCCAGTGCAGCCATTGAGGATATTTCTATAAATAGTTCAAAATATGGTACTGAATGTGCCACTGCAATAATCATTATTTATTATCAAGCATTGCTTAATATATTTTCTGAGAAACTTTTCAATGAATTGTTTCCAGAAATACAATTAATGAATTGGCATTATATGGATAAAATGCTTGAGAGTGCAGGTTATTTAGAGAAGCAAAGTGATTATTTCCCAGGGGATAGAAGATACTTTAATAACCCCGATGTAGATCCAGTAAGGCCTGAATGGCAAGGAGAAAATGTTATAGACCTAGGTAATGGGATTTATTTTGGACATGGTATAGGCATAGGAACTGCTAATGAAATAATTAGTGATTTAAATGAACTTAGAATAGAGGGTGCAAAAATATCATCTTATTTATTAGATTCAGCTGCACGACTAGATTTTAAAGCTTTAGCCGCTATAAAATAGCTATTGATGTCCATTAGATTTGGGGGTTATTCCTCAAATATTGAGATCTTTAGAGCATAAAACTGATGTTATATCAGTTGATCAGGAAAATTTGAAGCGTGAACTTGCAGAAACTAAAGGTGAAGTTAAGAGTATGACAAAAGACAATTTTAGTGTGGATTCACATGGTGTTGTAACTCAAAGAGAGCTTTAACTTAGATCTACTACTTTAAAAACTGCTGAGCAAATCCGGCAAATGGCTAATAACCTTCGGGTCAAATAAATTTATTTTTGTATAAGATGTACTTCTAATAGTATGTCTTATTTTTGCTTGCCAGAAATAATTAAAAAATGGTTTTAATTAAAGCAAACCCTTCATATATTATTAGTAAGTACATAATAATATAATCGATAGTGGTAACTAACTTATGAAAAAAACAGGGTTTAAAATAGATAAACAAAAATAGTGTTAACACTATCATATAATCATAGGAGGGATGAAAATGGGAATGGGATATACAATTGGATGTTTAATTAGTATATTGCTATGGAGAGTAGATAGGCAAGGGTTGTTTGGTTTTATTAATGTAAAGTTGAAGGAGAAAATTAAGAGTATATATATGCTGCAGTTTTTATATTTATGTGGAGTAATAGCTATATATAGTGGGATTACTTTTCTGGCAGGCGTTACTTTTATAAAAAGCAATCAAGTATTTAATGCTATAACAGCGTTTATGGTAATAGATATAAGTAATACAGAGCGGAAAAGTTTAAATAATACTGAAAGAAAGCATTTTTACGACACAATATCTACTATATCTAGATCACTTATATGCGGATTTATTGCGCCTTTATTTTATATTCTAATACTAGGAAATGGCGCAGCTATTGTATTTACTTTACTCTATATTATAAGCCTTGACAAGGAATTGAACATACTAGGTATATTGCTGACATGTGCTACGATAATCCCAGCAATAATCGCAGAAATATTTTTATATATAATTTATGTTTTTAGAAACCAAAAAGTAAAGATAGATTTTAAAGGAGATTACGCTAATAATATTTGGAATAAACCTATTCTAAATGTTGATATTTTAGCCGCGTATATAGAATCTGTTAATTTTTATTTTCATTATAATGGTAATGACATGCACTATCTGAAAAGTTATGGTGGTTATAGTGACAAGGTTGATGATGCATGCATTAAGGATTATTTAAGTATAAGTTATTCTATATGTTTTATAGTTTTTACTGTATTCTTAGTTCTACAATTTTTATAGGGGGATTTTTAGAATTATAATATATATAAATAAAAACAAAGCATATATTATAAATAATATATGCTTTGTTTTTATTTGTTTATTTTACTTAGGGCAGCTGTAATAGGGGGTATAACTTGTTTTTTTCTTGAAACTATACCAGGAATATATACACCGCTATCAGTTAGAGTAACATCAAAGGCTTTTGAAATAATGTCCTTATGTTCCCCTGTAGCTATTAATACTGAACCGCCATTTAATATATCAGTTAGCATTAGTAAAATCAAGTCATAGCCACCTTCTTTGGCTTTTTTATTCATTAAATCTATCATGCTATCTTTCAGTGGGTCAAAGCCTTCAATATACATTGTACCAACTTGTGATACTCCTATTTTAAAAGTATTAAGGGTAAAGGTCTTAAAGTCTTGGTAAAAAATTTCTTGAGCGGTTTTACCCTCAAGTGATGTACCGGCTTTAAACATTTTTTTTGCAAACTCTTCCACATTTAAATTAGCAATTTGAGCTAATTTATTTAAAATAAGTTCATCGACTAGTGTAGAGGTGGGAGATTTTAGTAGTAATGTATCAGAAATTATTGCTGCACATAGAAGACCAGCAGTGCTTTTTGAAGGCCTAATCCCATTATCAAAGAATATGGATGCTACGATTGTTGAAGTGCTACCTACAGGTTCATTTCTAAAATATATAGGCATGCCAGTTTGCACATCTGCAATTCTATGATGATCAATTATTTCTAGTATTTCAGCATCTTCTATTCCTAATACAGATTGGGCTTTTTCATTATGGTCTACAAGTATGATTTTTTTTCTGTTTTCTGATATTAAATGGTATCTAGATATACTTCCAATGACTTTATTATTTTCATCAGTAACAGGATAACTTCTGTATCTAGTCTCAATCATAATATGCTTTATTTCATCAATAAAATCTTCTGTATTAAAGCTTACAATATTTTTTTTGCTCATAACATAATCGATGGGGATACTTTGAGTTATTAGTCTAGAAGCTGTAAAAGTATCAAAAGGGGTTACTATTATTGTACAGTTATTAGTTTTTGCAAGTTCAATAACTTCATCTGTTGGAGAATGGTTTCCTGTAATTATTAAAAGCGAAGCATTACAATTAATTATTAAGAGCTGGGTATCTTCTCTATCTCCACATATGGCAACATCATCAGCCTCAATTACAGATTTTGTGCTTTCTGGATGCATAGCAGCTACAATAATTTTTCCAGTTATTTCAAATGCATCTTTTGGTTTGCACACGCATTTAGCTGATAGAGTATCTAAAATATTATCAAGAGTTGTATTGCTTTTGGCAAGAATAGTATTGTCCCAAACATCTAAATAGCTTGCAGCAAGATTCGAAACTGATGCCACACCAGCTAATTGATCATGTTCGTCGATAACAGGTAGAGTTTTAGTGCCATTTTTTTTCATAATGGACCAGGCCATTTTAAGAGAAATATCTGGTGAAATTGGAGCTACAACGTCTATATCTAAATCAGAAATTTGCGTTTTAACCGTAGTTATAAGCTCAGGCTGATCTACATTAAAGTAGTTAAGAATAAATTCCGTTTCGCTATTAACTTCACCGAGTCTTATAGGAATTGCAGGTATTTTCCCCATTTTATTTTTAAACTCTGCATAAGCAATAGCAGAGCAAATAGAATCAGTATCTGGATTTCTATGGCCAGTAATATAAATAATGTTTTTCACGTATGGGCCTCCTTGTATTGTTCTTGAGAATATAACAATTATTAGTTGTTATACTCATTGTCATTTTTAATTAGCAATCGTTGCTAATATTATTTTATAATCAAACTCTTATATTGTAAAGAAAAAACCAATGTTAATTAAATAATACACTATATTCTGTTCATATGTAAGTGAATAAATACATATATTAGTATGAATAGAAAATATAGTGACTTATGGGAGCGGCATTGGTTAGCAAATGTTATCTATCTTAGACAAGTATAAGGAGGGTAAGAAAGTGATTAACGAACAAGTGCCAAATAATAATACAAAGGATGATAATAAGCCAAGAGGATCTGTACGTGATAGTAAGAAATTATCAATGGGTCTTACCATAGAGGAGGCTGAAGGTAGATTAAAAAAATATGGATTTAACAAATTAGAAAATAAAAAAAAGATATCCGTGCTTAAAATATTCTTTTCACAATTCAATGATTTTATTACTTGGATATTAATTGTAGCAACAGTGCTTTCAGGACTTATGGGAGAAAAAGCGGATGCAATAACTATATTTATTATAGTTATAATGAATGGAATACTAGGGTTTATTCAAGAGTTTCGAACTGAGAAATCACTGGAGGCACTAAGTAAGCTAGCAGCGCCAACGGCTAAAGTGATTAGAAATGGTGGAGTATTGGTAATAAATGCAATATATTTAGTGCCAGGTGATTTAGTGATTTTAGAAAGTGGAGATAGAGTTCCGGCTGATTGCATTTTGACTGAGGAAAATAATGTAATGCTAGATGAATCTTTACTTACTGGAGAATCTGCTGGAGTAAACAAAAGCGCCAGTTCTAAGGATAATAACATTTATATGGGGACGATACTTCTTACAGGAAAAGCTAAAGCAAAAGTTATAACAACAGGTATGAATACAGAAATGGGGAAAATAGCAGATATGCTTCATAGTATTGAAGAGGAGAAGTCTCCACTTAAAGAGAGACTAGCATATCTTGGGAAAATATTAGTTATGCTTTGTATAATAATTTGCGTAGTTGTAACTTTTATGGGCATCTCGCGTGGACAAGATAAATATGCAATGTTCTTATTGGGAGTAAGCCTTGCAGTAGCTGCAATACCAGAGGGGTTAACTGCTATAGTTACGGTTGCCTTAGCACTAGGTGTATCTAGAATGCTTAAAAGGAAAGCTTTAGTTAGAAAATTACCAGCAGTTGAAACTTTAGGTTGTACTTCTGTAATATGTACAGATAAAACGGGAACTCTAACTGAAAATAATATGACGGTAAAATCATTGTATTTTGATGGACAGGTTTACGATGTTGATAAAGGTGAAATTCCATTGAATTTAGTTATGAAAAAAGCATTTACATACTGCAATGATTGTAATTACGATTTTAACGCAAAAAAATTTGAAAAATGCTTGTTTGGTGATCCTACAGAAACTGCTTTAATTAAAGCTTTTTTTGAAAATTCTAAGGAATTACAGGGATTTTTGAATAAATCAAGACGTTTATATGAAATACCATTTAACTCAACAAGGAAAATTATGTCTGTCATTGTTAAAGAAAATGATAAAGAAATTTGCTATGTAAAGGGTGCTCCAGAAAGGGTTATAGAAAAATGCAATTATATATTGCTAGACGGATTGGTGCAGCCGATGCTTCCGAATTATAAGAATCATCTAATAAGGGCTGTAGAGTCAATGTCCTATAAGGCATTAAGGTGCATTGCTTGTGCCTATAAGGTGTCTGGTATCATGAAAAATGATAATTTGGAAACTAATTTAATCTTTATCGGCGTAGCAGGTATAATTGATCCCCCAAGAAAAGAAGTAAAAGATGCAGTTATAAAGTGCAAGATTGCAGGTATAAAGCCTGTAATGATAACAGGGGACCACAAAAATACAGCTTATGCTATCGGAAAAGATTTAGATATATGTAAATATTCGGAGGAGGTTATAACTGGAGATGAGCTAGATAAATTAAGTGATAAGGAACTAGATAAGAATATTGATAATTTAAAAATATTCGCAAGGGTAAGTCCAAAACACAAGCTAAGAATTGTAAAAGCTTTTAAACATAAAAATTATATTGTGGCCATGACTGGAGATGGTGTAAATGATGCCCCAGCTATAAAAGAAGCAGATATTGGGATAGCTATGGGAATATCTGGAACGGATGTAACTAAAGAGGCGGCCTCTATGATTCTTTTAGATGATAATTTTGCAACTATTGTTGCAGCAGTTGAAGAGGGACGTGTAATATATGACAATATAAGGAAATTTATCAGGTACTTACTATCCTGTAATTTAGGGGAAGTGCTTACCATGTTTTTGGCTTCGTTATTCTACTTAGAAAATCCTCTACTTCCAATACAAATTTTATTTGTAAATTTAGTCACAGATGGACTTCCCGCTATTGCTTTGGGCGTGGATCCAGCTGATAGTGATATCATGTTTGAAAAACCTAGAGGAAAGAATGAAAGTGTATTTTCAAGAGGGCTTACAGAAAAAATTGTCATTCGCGGGTGCCTAATTGGTGTTTGTACAATAATGGCGTTTATCGGTGGTAAATATTATGGTATGAATATTAAGGCATGTAGAACATTGGCTCTTGGAACATTAGTTTTATCTCAACTCATACATGTGTTTGAATGTAGATCAGAAAAACAATCTTTATTTGAAATTAATCCCTTTACAAATTTGTACCTAATTGGGGCTGTAGGTATATCCATAATTATGCTGATTAGCATAGTGTATATTCCATTCTTACAGAATGTATTTCATACCATCCCACTTAATTTAGGGCAATGGTTAATTATTTTATTTTTCTCGGGTATTATTTCCTTTATAAATAGTTTGTACTTGTATTTAATGCATAAGCATTAAGTGCCACTTGGCAGTGATATATCACAGTGAGGTATTGATGCGATTTCAAATAATGAAAGCTATATGACATAGTCATATAGCTTTCATTATTTAAAACGTCTGTCAGATCTTATTCTTTGAACTTTTGGAGCATTCCCCTGCATTGGAACCAGGTCCTTTTTGGTAGTCATATTTCTAATGTTTGCAATTTGAATCTGCTCGCTGTGTTCTTTACCTTTTTTACCCTTCATTCCTTGAATTATAACAGAATGACCTTGAAGCACAGATATAAAGTTAACTTTTTTGAACCAACGGTGCTTTTTGAATATGCACTTAGAAATAGATTTACTTCCTTCGGCCTTTACTAAGATGGTTACAGTTAATTTATAAAATATTCTTAGATAATTTTTTTCTGCTACTTTGACTGATAGAACTCGACCTTGTGCTTGAGTAAGTCTATCGCCATATCTCTTTAAATAAGCCTGTGTATAACTATTAGTAATTTTGTCTTTAAATCCCATCAGTATTACTCCTTCACAACAAAAATTATAAAAAATATAAAAAGTCAATAAGCTTATTATATCGTATGTTGTAATTTAACTCAAGTATTAAAAAAATGGCTACTATTAATATTTATTATTAAAATTCTATAAGAAAAAAAATATATACGCATAAATTTAGAAAATATTATTATTTCTTAATGATAATATTTGTTCCTAAATTGGTGATTTGAGAATATTAATATAATAAAGAATTGAAAGGAGGAGGAATATGAATAGAGAATTAACTCCAAAAGATATTATATATGAATTTGACATTGAAGATATGAGTACAAAAGAAGAATTATATACTATGCCTCAATATTATGATGTAATAGAAAATATTAAAACTGCCATGAGTATAGATAAAGAGGGTTTTAATATTTATTTAATAGATGACTTTTCAAAAGAAACCATTAAAGAGATTATGAAATATGTAAATAAAAGTTTCGAAAATAAGAGCAAACCAAAAGACATTTGTTATGTACTATATGAAGATGAAAAATCTCCTAAACCTATTTTTGTAAGTAATGGAGGGGCTAATAAGCTAAAAGAGACATTTGAAGAAATGCAGAATGAATATTTAGGGTGCACATTTCAGTTTTATAACAATTCTGCAAATAAGGAAATTGAAGACATTCAGGAAAATATTCAAAAGAAAAGAAATAAATTAATTGGTAAGCTAATAGATACAGCAAAAGAGAAAGGTTTTGATATAAAATCCACTAATAGCGGATTCACATTCATTCCTTTAAGTGATGAAAAGGAAATGTCTGAGAATGAATATGAAACATTGGATAAAGGGGAAAAAGATAATATTTTATACACGGCAACTATGTTAAAAGAGAATGCTCGCGAAACATTAGAGGAACTAAAAGATTCTGAAGGAGAAGACTTAGAGAAAATAAAACAACTAATGGAAGTGTACTATAAAAATGAAATGAATGATTTAAAAGAAGAATATAAAAATTTGTTTATGGAAGATGAATCTGTACAAAATTATTTTGATATAGTATGCAATGATATTGAAAAAAGACTTATAGATAATTATTCTTTAAGTTATGATGATGACGAGGAAAAGATAAATGAAATTATATACAAATATGCTATAAATATAATGGTAGATAATAGTGAAAATCAAATTCGTCCAGTAATATTTGAACAAGATCCTAATTTGACAAACTTACTTGGAAATATAGAGTATGAAAATCACAAAGGGGTTTATTCTACAGGTATAGAATTTATAAAAAGCGGTAGTATACTAAAAGCAAATGAAGGGTGTTTGATAATTAGAGCAAATGATTTACTAAAGGATGCTGCGGCTTATCATAATTTGAAAAAAACATTATTAACAGAGGAGGTAGATTCGGCTTATAACAGAAACTCTTATGAGATTGGATCTTTAAATGCATTTAACCCGGAACCTATACCAGTTAAGGAAAAGATAATTCTTATTGGAAACTATGAGACTTATGATTTGCTTTATAACTATGATGAAGACTTTAGAAAAATTTTCACTATAAAAGCAGAATGTAATCCGGTGCAGAATATAGACAATTATTTAAAGAAATCTCTTGTATTTGAGATAAATAAAACTTGTTGCGAAAACAATTATAAGTTTCTTACAAAAGGAGCTATAAGAGAAGTAGCAAAGATTTTATCACGGAAAGCACAGAGTAGAGAAAAGATATACTATGACAAATATGAAATAAATAAGCTACTAATCTTAGCTAACAATAAGGTTATAGGAGAAAATAAAAAAGAGATTAGTGAAGGAGATATAATTGAGGTAGGCTATAAAAAAGACATCATGGAAAAGGAAATTTTAAATAATTATACTGAAAAAAAGATGCTTATTGATGTTATAAATAGTAGAATTGGACAAGTGAATGGATTATCGGTAATGGATACAGGATATTTTAGTTTTGGTAAGCCAATAAAGATTACCTGTTGCTGCTATAAGGGAGAAGGTAATATTATAGATGTCCAAAAGGAGAGCAATCTAAGTGGAAGTATCCATAGTAAATCTATTAATATTTTAAAGGGATATATAAGTACTATTAATGGCGGATTTACTAAATTACCGGTAGATTTTCACCTAAGCTTTGAACAAATCTATGGAAAAATAGATGGTGATAGTGCATCGGTTGCAGAAATAATGTGTATGCTCTCAGCGCTAAGTAAGATACCTATAAAACAGAGCATTGCAATCACTGGTTCGGTAAATCAATTTGGTGAGGTCCAACCTATAGGAGGAGTAAACGATAAAATAGAAGGTTTCTTTGCAGCATGCAAAGCAATTGACTCAATAAAGGATAAAGGTGTAATGATACCTTTGTCAAATGCAGTAGACTTGGTTTTAAATGAAGAAGTTGAAAGCGAAATTAAAAATGGAAACTTTCATATATATACGATGACATCTATAGAGGATGCAATTGGAGTGCTAATGGGAAATCCTGATATTAGCTTTGATGCTGTAATGATAGCTATTAACAAAGAATTAAAAAAATATAGCAAAAAATGATGAACAGCTCCGCGGGAGATGAAGCTTCCTAGGTTATTATTTAATAATAGATATTAAATAAGCAGGACTAAATTGTCCTGCTTGCTTTGCTACACGTTAAATCTAAAGTTAACTACATCGCCATCTTGCATAATATACTCTTTTCCTTCAAGTCTATACAGTCCTTTTTCTTTAGCAGCAGCTTCAGAGCCACATTCAACTAATTTATCAAAGGAAACTATTTCTGCTCTTATAAAACCTCTTTCTATATCCGAATGGATTTTCCCAGCGGCAGCAGGGGCTTTAGTTCCAATGTTTATAGTCCATGCTCTTATTTCTTGAGGTCCTGCAGTTAAAAAGCTCATTAAACCGAGTAGTTTATAACTTGAGTGGATAAGTTTATCAAGGCCCGTCTCAGTAAGACCATATTCCTTTAGAAGTTCCATTTTTTCATCATCATCCAAAGTGGATAATTCTTCTTCAAGTCTGGCGCAAACTACAATTACTTCTGAATTCTCATTCGCAGCAAATTCTTTAACTTTTTTTACCATATCATTTTCTGTGTTACCAGACATTAAATCATCTTCGCTTATATTTGCAGCATATAATACTGGTTTTGCAGTAATTAAGAAAAGAATACTTACAAAAGCGGCTTCTTCTTCGTTAAACTCTAATGTTCTTACTGGAAGATTTGCTTCAAGGTGTTCCTTTATTCTTTCCATAAGAGCATATTCCATTTTTGCTGTTTTGTCACCAGAACGAACAAGTTTTACTGACTTTTCCATTCTTCTTTCTAATACATCAAGATCAGAAAAAATAAGTTCTAAATTAATAGTATCTATATCACGTGTAGGATCGATATCGCCGTCTACATGTATGATGTTGTCATCATTAAAACATCTTACCACATGAACAATAGACTCTACTTCTCGGATGTGAGATAAAAATTTATTACCTAAACCTTCTCCTTTGCTTGCTCCTTTTACAAGGCCTGCTATATCATAAAATTCAATTGCAGTACGAATTATTTTTTTACTATTATAAATAGTTTGTAGTACATCCAATCTTTTGTCAGGTACACTTACAACACCTATATTTGGTTCTATAGTACAAAATGGGTAATTAGCAGATTCTGCACCTGCCTTTGTTATTGCATTAAACAGTGTGCTTTTTCCTACATTTGGTAAACCTACAATTCCTAGCTTCATATATATGTACATTCCTTTCTTGCATTTAATATTATTAATTTCTTATAAATTATACCCTACATCGTAATGCATTTCAAGAAAGTAAATTAGCACAATTGTTTAATTTGATATGCGTAGCCTGATAATTATGTATTTTAAGTTAATAAATTCAAATAAAATCATAAAAAAGTTTAATTGTTTTTAAAAAATAAAAATAAAACAATAAAACAAGAAGGAATTTTCATTTTTCTATAGAATTATACTTGTTAGTGGTTTAAAATGGTTTAAAGTGGTTCGAAGTGGAGTAAGTTCATAAGGTAGGGGATAAAATGTTTATTGGTGAATATCAACATGCCATTGATAGTAAAAACAGAATGATTATTCCCACCAAATTTCGAGAGGGATTAGGCAGTGAATTTATATTGACTAAGGGCCTAGATGGATGCTTATACATATATACAACGCTTGAGTGGAATATAATGGAGGAAAAATTAAAGAAACTTCCATTGACGAGTAAAGATGCCAGGGCATTTGTACGGTTTTTCTTCTCAGGTGCTAATGAAATAACAGTAGATAAGCAAGGCAGAGCTTTAATACCACAGAATTTATGCGAATATGCAGGCCTTCAAAAGGAAATAGTAAGCATAGGAGTATCAACTAGAATAGAAATATGGTCTAAGGATAAATGGGATAAATATAATGAATCAGATATTAATTTTGATGAAATAGCAGAAAAAATGAATGAATTAGGCATATAAAAGGAGATTAAAAATGGAATTTAAACATGTATCAGTTTTATTAAATGAGTGTATTGATGCGCTAGATATTAAAGAGGATGGAATTTATGTTGATTGTACATTAGGAGGTGCAGGGCACTCCTTAGAAATCTTAAAAAGACTGTCACCTAAAGGACGGTTAATTGGAATTGACCAAGATGAAGATGCATTAAAAGCTGCAAAGGAAAAAATCAAAGAATATAACAATGTTACATATGTACATGATAATTTTTATAACATTGGAGCAATACTTGACAAACTTAAAATAGAAAAAGTAGATGGGATTTTTATGGATTTAGGGGTGTCGTCATATCAATTAGATAATGCGGAACGTGGGTTTAGCTACATGAGGGATGCGAATCTTGATATGAGAATGGATAGAAGCAAAGGTATAACAGCATATGATGTGGTAAATAACTACGAAGAGCCACAGATAGCAGAGGTTTTAAGAAATTATGGCGAAGAAAAATTTTCGAAAAGAATTGCTAATTTCATAGTAGATAGAAGAAAAGATAAACCAATCAATACTACTTTGGAACTAGTGAATGTTATAGATGCAGCGATTCCCGCAAAGTTTAAGAGAGATGGAGGCCATCCAGCTAAAAGAACATTCCAAGGAATAAGAATCGAAGTTAATGGGGAATTAAAAATATTAGATAAAGCAATTGAGGATGGAATAGCTAGACTACATCGCGGTGGGAGAATGGCGATAATTACATTCCAGTCACTTGAAGATAGAATTGTTAAAGTTAAATTTAAAAGTTTAGAAGATCCATGCAAATGTCCAAAAGAGTTACCTATGTGTGTGTGTGGTAAAACACCAATCGTGAAACTTATAAGTAGAAAACCTATAAGGGCAACAGAGACAGAGATAGAAATAAACTCAAGAAGTAGAAGTGCAAAACTAAGAGTGGCGCAAAAAAATTAGTTCTAAATTGTGGATGGGGTGAATAAAGTGATAATAGAAAAAAATAAGTTTATAATGGATGGAAATACAGTTTTAGCACCATATGAGCCATTAAAAAAACGAAAATATGAAGATTTAGAAAAATCACGAAAACAGACACAAAGCAGTAAAAATCTGAAGGAAATGAAAAAGAAAAAAAGAGTTCTTTTAAATATTAGTTTAGGGTTTGTTATTGGAATGATAACCATTGCTAGATATTGTATGATTTATAATTATCAAGATGCGACTTCTAAAGTTAAAGCTGAAATAGAAATGGTCAGTAAAGAAAATGACGCATATGATGTAGAACTAATGAAGTTTAGAAATATAAGTTACGTTGAGAAAACAGCGACGACAAAACTTCATATGGTTAACCCAAAGGTTAGTGACATACAATACTTAAATTTGAGTAAAAACAATTTAGAAACAAAAGAAGAGTTAGAAGCGAAAACAAGTAACGACGTAATAGATAAAATTAAAAATATTATTTTTTAATTACTGTTTGCTTTGAAGAATTAGCAAGGAGGACATAAATTGGCAAAAGGAGAGTATAGAGACAAGGTAGTAGTTAAGCGTAGAATGTTGGTTGTCTTTTTCATGCTTTTTCTTTTGCTTTTTCTATTAATTAGTAGGTTGAGCTACGTAATGATAGCTAAAGGGAAGGAATATAAAGAAAAAGCAATTTTGCAGTGGACAAGTGACGTTCGGATTGCACCAAAGAGGGGAAGGATCTTAGACAGAAATGGAGAAGATTTAGCTATAAGTGCAAATGTATTTAGAGTTGATTTAGATCTTAATTCGCTACGTGAAACTACTAAAAAAAACAAGCTAAGTATGAACGATATTGCACCAGAAATCGCTAAAATACTTGGAATGGAATCTAGTGAAGTTTTACCTGTTTTGACTAAGACTAATTCAAAGGGGAAACCTATTGGAGCAGCGATTTTAAAGAGAAGAATAGATAAAGCTACAGCTGATAAAATTAATGATTTTTCGAAAAATCAAAAGCTTCGAGGAATTGTTATTACTGGAGATACAAAAAGATATTATCCCAATGGGAATTTCTTAGCAAATGTTGTAGGGCATACGAATTCTGATGGCAATGGACTTACAGGTGTTGAATTGTATTACAATAAATATCTATCAGGTATACCTGGAATAAAAATTTCAGAAACCGATAGAAAAAGTGAAGAATTGCCTTATACAATCTCAGATTATACAAAGCCTATAGAGGGTAAAGATGTAGTACTTACTATTGATGAGATGATTCAATATTTTTGTGAGAAAGCAGCTTCGCAGGCTATGATTGACAATAAAGCGAAAGCAGTTAGTATAATTGCAATGAATCCTAAAAATGGAGAAATATTGGGGATGGTTAATAAACCAGATTATAATCCTAATGACCCTTGGGACCTTACTAAAAATTTTGATGAAAATCAAAAGGCATGGAGAAATAGAGCAGTAAGTGATACGTTCGAGCCGGGGTCTATTTTTAAAGTGTTTACGGCTACAGGGGCTATGGAAGAAGGGCTAGTTAAGGAAGATGATAAATTTAACTGTACTGGTAGCACTGTAGTTTTAGGTAAAGCAGTAAAGTGTTGGAAAACCACAGGGCATGGATCTCAAAATTTTGTGGATATATTAAAAAACTCTTGTAATGTTGGATTTATGGAACTTGGTAGAAGACTTGGTCCAGAAAAACTAAATAAATACATTGAATTATTTGGATTTGGTAAAAAAACTGGTATTGATTTAAATGGAGAAGCACTCGGAATAATTAGAAAAGCTAAAGATATGACTGCTCTTGATGTAGCAGTAACATCCTTTGGGCAAGGGAATACCTTATCTTGTATACAGTATATGAAGGGCTTTAACGCTATTGCAAATGGGGGAAAACTTATAACGCCTCATGTTATGAAAGAGATAGTAAATTATGATGATTTAAATAATAAAAAAGTTCTGCAAAAATATTCAAATTATAATGAAAGAAAAATAATGGATGAAGGAGTTGCAAAGCAGCTTCGATCTTACCTTGAGCAGGTTGTAGAAAATGGTGGTGGTAAAAAGGCATTTATTGCAGGATACCATATTGCCGGAAAGACAGGGACAGCTCAAAAAATTAATACTACAGGAGCTGGCTATGCACCAGGAAAATATGTATCATCATTTGCAGGAATGGCGCCTGCAAATGATCCTCAGATAACCTTATTAATTAATATTGATGAACCAGACCCCTCTTGGTATTATGGTGGTCAGATTGCAACAGTAGTTGGAAAGCAAGTTTTTAATGATGTTTTTAATTATTTATCATTTAAATCTGATGCTTCAAAGGAGGAAACTTCAAAAAGCTTATTAAAGGATGTTATTGTGCCTGAAGTAAGGGGCCTTAAGAAGTCGGAGGCAGAAAAGTCATTGAAAGATAATAATTTAAAGGTAAAATTAAGTTCAGATGGAGAAGTTATTACTGATATGACTCCGAAACCTGGATATACGGTTAAGGAAGGAACTGAAATTATTTTACACACTGGTGAATTAAAAAAAGATAATAATATGGTCATGGTTCCAAATATAATAGGAAGTAGCCCGGAAAAAACTACTGCACTTCTAGGAAGTCTTGGACTAAAAGCTAAATTCGTTGGTAATGGAATAGTCGCAGAGCAAAGCATAGAATGCAAAGAAGTGAAAAAAGGAACTACGATAACAATTCATTTAGATATTACTGCTGATTAGTTAAAGCATCATCTTCGATGCTGTAATATTAATGACTTCAGAAGTAAATTTATATCCCACTGAATATTTTACTTTATTATAGTATGTAACACCTACTTTTAGAAAAGCGTGATTTTACTTCTGAAATGTCATTAAATATAGTGTATAATTAGGTGATAGGCACATGAAAATAAAACCGACAGGACTCAGCAATTCTGAGCTGTCGGATTTGCCATGTAAAAGGGGAATAGATATTTTTTTTGTTAAGCATATTTTATGTGATGATTTAAAGGAGTGGTAATATGAAGTTTGAAAAAATTATGGAGAATATTAATTTCAATTTAATCCAGGGTAACATTGATATTGATATAAAGGGAATTCAATATGATTCAAGAAAAATTAAAGAAGGGGATGTGTTTTTCGCTGTAGAAGGGTATAATCTTGATGGTCATAAATATATACAAAATGCAATTAACAATGGAGCAGTTGCTGTTGTGTGCCAGAAAAATATAGAAGAGCATTTAAACTGTGTGGTGATTAGAGTAGAAGATAGCAGAAAAGCATTGGCCATAAGTGCAGCTAATTACTATGAAAATCCAAGTCGTAACATGAAAATGATAGGAGTTACAGGTACTAATGGAAAAACAACTTCAGCTTTTATGATTAAAGCTATTTTGGAACAGCAAGGGTACAAAGTTGGACTTATTGGAACTATAGCAAATTATATTGGAGAAAAGAAAATTCATACAGAGAGGACTACTCCTGAATCACTTGAATTACATGAACTTTTCAAGGAAATGGTGGAGTCGGGTGTGGATTATTGTGTTATGGAGGTGTCTTCGCACTCTTTAAGTTTAGATAGAGTATATGGAATAGAGTTTTGCGAAAGTATTTTTACAAATTTAACTCAGGATCATTTAGATTTCCATAAAACCTTTGAAAATTATTTTAATGCAAAATTAAAGTTATTTGAATTAACTAAAAGCGCTGTAATTAACATTGATGATATATATGGAGCAAAAGTCTATAGTTTAATTAAAAGTAGCAAATTAAGCTATGGATTAAATGGCAATGCAGATATTATGGCAAGTGATATAAAAATGCATTCAAGGGGAAGTGAATTTACATTAGAGTACAAAGGAAACTCTTTTGAAATAGAATTGAGTATACCAGGAAATTACAATATATATAATGCGCTTGGGTCTATAGCAGTTTGCTTAAATCAGGGAGTGGACCTAGCTAAAATTAAACTAGCTCTACAAAAGATTCAAGTGCCTGGGCGTTGTGAACTTGCTTACAATAACCATAAGTTGGGATTTGAAATAATTTTAGATTATGCACATACGCCAGATGCATTAGAAAACATACTAAAAACTGTCAGGGGATTTACAAAGGGTAAACTTATAAGCGTTTTTGGTTGTGGTGGAGATAGAGATAAAGCCAAAAGAGCTATAATGGGCAAAATTGGAACTCAGCTAAGCGATTTTTCATTAATAACTTCAGACAATCCAAGAACTGAAGATCCTATGCAAATAATTAATGATGTAGCATCCGGTATTGAAAAACATAATTTCGAAATTATAGAGAATAGGCGCGCGGCTATAAAACGAGCAATTGAAATTGCAAGATGCGGTGATATAATTGTTATCGCAGGAAAAGGGCATGAAGACTATCAAGTTTTGAAAGAAAAAACTATACATTTTGATGAGCGAGAAGTTGTCTCAGAGATAATAAAGGAGCTATTTTAGATGGAATATATTAGTTTTGACGAGATATTAGAGGCAACTGGGGGTAAAATAGTAGTTAAAGGTGAAAGCGCCTTGAATCAAGGCGAGAATACATTATATAATAATGTTTGCATAGATACAAGAACTATAAAAGAGAAGGATATTTTTATCGCATTAAAGGGTGAAAATTTTAATGCTAATGATTTTATCGTTGAGGCTAGCAAAAAAGGAGCTTCAATTTGCATAATTGATGAAATGAAGTTTGATAAAGCGCTGCTTAATAAGAAAACAGCTGTAATTAAGGTGGTGGATACTAGAAAAGCACTACTTAATCTTGCAAAATTTTATATAAATAAGCTAGATTTAAAAGTAGTAGGAATTACCGGATCTACAGGCAAAACGTCCACAAAGGATTTGGTTGCAGCAGTTCTTGGCGCAAAATTCAAAGTTTTTAAAACTTTGGGCAATTTTAATAATGAAATAGGGTTACCTATGATGATATTTAAGTTAGATAAAAGTTATGATGTTGCAGTCCTCGAAATGGGTATGAGTGATTTTGGAGAAATTCATAACTTATGTGAGACTTCAAAACCGAGTATTGCTATTATTACTAACATTGGAATGTCTCACATTGAAAATCTTAAAACTAGAGAAAATATATTAAAAGCTAAAATGGAGATAACAGATTTTTTTAGTAAAGACAGTATTTTAATTGTAAATTCAGATAATGATTTATTAGAAGATGTGAACACGGCAAATTATAGACTTATAAGAACAGGAATTGATTCTGAAGCTGATTTAAAAGCATGCGATTTAAATGTAGAAGAAAATAAAATAACATTTCGCATAATGGACAAGAAAAATTTAATAGATAATATTATTGAGGTGAATATACCAGGACGGCATAATATACTAAATTCAATGCTAGCAGTAGCTTGTGCAAGGGCAATGGACATGAGTTATAATGAAATTGCTCAAGGGTTTAAAAAGTTAGAAGCTACGTCTATGCGTTTAGATATAACAAAAGGTAAAAAGTTTACTATAATTAATGACTGCTATAATGCTAGCCCAGATTCAATGATGGCCGCAATTGATGTGCTTTGCAATATTAGTGGGAATTATAAAATTGCGATTCTTGGTACTATGAGGGAACTCGGAAATAGCGCCACGCAGGCACATAAACAAGTCGGAGAATATGCAAAACGTAAAAAAATTGATTTATTAATTACTTTAGGTGAATTTAATGAAGCATATAAAGAAGGATTTAACGATATAGATAAATATAGAAGTTTTCAAACCTATAATGAGGTAGTTTCCTTTTTGGATGGAATGATCAATCAAAATGATGTTGTTTTAGTTAAAGCTTCAAGATATATGAAATTTGAGAGCATAGTTAGCAAACTAACGAATTTACATTCGTTTGTGAATCTAGATTCACATACGAATATAAATGCTAAAGAGGTGATAGAAAAATGAGCTTAATTATTTATTCGGTTTTAATTGCATTTTTCCTATCAATTATACTAGGGCCATTAATAATCCCTATGTTACATAAGCTTAAATTTGGTCAAAATATAAGAGCAGAAGGACCTAAAAGTCATCTGAAAAAAGCAGGGACACCTACTATGGGTGGCATAATATTTATGATTTCTACAATAATTACAATGTTAATCCTTGTTAGACATACAAGCGCTGAAGCTAGGATTGCAGTGTATTGTTTTATAGCATTTGGATTAATAGGACTTATTGATGATTTGTTAAAAATAATACGTAAACAAAATGAAGGACTTACATCTAAACAAAAGATGTTACTTTTGGTTGTAGTATCAGGTTTAATTGGTTATTACTCTTCACTTAAAATAGGAACGGATATAATGTTACCATTTTCTGATAAAGTTATAAAATTGGGTGTTTGGTATGTGCCTTCAATTATTGTATATTTTGCAGCAACCACAAACGCAGTTAATTTAACAGATGGATTAGATGGTCTAGCTACCTCAGTTACAATAGTAGTTATGACATTCTTTGCATTGGTTAGTAATATGATGTTTCATACGACTCTTGCGATATTCTGTGCTGCGCTTGCGGGTGCATTATTAGGGTTCTTAAAATACAATTCTTATAAAGCACAAATTTTTATGGGAGATATGGGAGCACTTGCACTTGGTGGCGCAGTAGCTGCAGTTGGTATGATACTAAAATCACCTTTTTTAGTTGCAATTGTAGGTGGCGTATATGTTATAGAGACTCTATCTGTTATTATTCAAGTTTCAGTATTTAAGGCTACAGGTAAGAGAGTATTTAAAATGTCTCCAATTCATCACCATTTTGAATTAAGTGGATGGCACGAAACTAAGGTTGTTGCAGTATTCTCCATTGTAACAGTGATTTTTTGTTTAATTGGATTTCTATCCTTTTCCTATTAGTGACGTAAGGAGGATATAGTATGAAAAAATACAAGGTTAAAATGGGGCAAATAGATTTTGTATTATTTGCAACCATAATGCTTCTTGTGGCAATCGGAGTGGTAATGGTTTATAGTTCTAGCTCATATTATGCGGCTTTTAAATCTAACGATCCAGAATTGTTTTTTAAAAAGCAATTTATGTGGGCATGCATTGGCTGTGTTTTTATGGTTACAGCTATTAAAACTGATTATCATATTATAAAAAAATACACTGGAATTATTATGATATTTACTGCAATATCTTTACTTGCTGTATTTGCATTCTCACCCATAAACTTCTCTAGACGGTGGATTCCATTAGGATTTGCAAAATTTCAACCATCAGAAGTTGCAAAATATGCTATAGTATTATATATGGCTAAAAGCTTAGATTTAAAAGGGGAAAAAGTCAAAGAATTCGTTAAAGGGGTACTTCCATACCTATTAGTTTCGGGCTTTTATGCAGGTTTAATTTTGTTGGAGCCAAACTTAAGTATAGCAGCTATTATAATGATCGTTACTGTAATTATTTTATTTGCAGTAGGGGCAAGATTTCAACATCTTTTTGCTATAGGGTCATCTCTAGTAGCTGCGGTTGTTGCTCTAGCAATTTTTGAACCATATAGATTGGCTAGGGTTATGAATTTTAGAAACCCTTTTGATGATAGCCAAGGTAAGGGGTATCAATTAGTTCAATCATTACTTGCACTTGGGTCAGGAGGATTTACTGGTTCAGGAATTGGACAATCAAGGCAAAAATGTTTATATATACCCGAACCACATACGGATTTTATTTTCGCAATAATTGGAGAAGAATTAGGGCTAATCGGATGCGGTTTTATAATTTTATTATTCATTATTTTTGTATGGCGTGGTATTAAAATAGCAGTTACAGCGAAAGATATGTATGGTACTATTTTAGCTATAGGGATTACATCTGTTATAGCTGTTCAAGCAATTATTAATATAGCAGTAGTTACTGGGTCAATGCCAGTAACAGGTGTGCCGCTGCCTTTTATAAGTTATGGAGGTTCAGCTCTGCTTTTCAATATGTTTGCAATGGGAATACTTTTAAATGTGTCAAGGCAAACTGTAAATAAAAATTAGAATAAAAGGCATGCATATGTGCATGCCTTTTTCTATGCTTAATATTGCAAAATATTAATTTTTTTTAAATACTGATAAATACATTGAAATTGAGATGTAAATAATTAAGTTAAGTGTTATTATATAATAGAGACAAATTTTAGACCACATTTATGTAAATAAACTTGGTTATTCGGTATAATCTACAAATTTAGTGTGTTGTATTTTAATAAGCTAATTTGTAAAAAAATATATATTATTGAATGCGAGGAAGTGAATGACAAAAAAAAGTAATAATCTTAAAAGAGGAAATTATATTATAAAAAATAAAGAAAAATTATTACATAGAAGAAAAAGCAAAAAAAAAGTAAAGTATTTAATGTTACTAGTAATAATTATGATATCTACATTAATTACATTATGCATTAAATTACCTTATTTTAACGTTAAAACTATTGAAATTGTAGGAAATATGAATGCTTCTAAAGTCGAAATCAATGATACGGCGAGTATTCACTTAGGGGGTAATATTTTTTCTGAAAGTTTTAACGATAGCAAGCAACAAATCATGAAAAATCCGTATATAGTAGGTGTAAAAGTTAGGAAAGACCTTCCTAATAAGATTGTAATAGAAATAGAGGAAAGAGTAGCTGTGTTTTATGGTAAATTAAACAACGCTTATTATATTCTAGATAACAAAGGTATTTTGCTTGAAAAAAGGTCGAACGTTAAAGATATGAACTTAGTGAATTTAATTGGATTCGATTTTGAAAAGTGTGAAGTGGGCAATTTAATTGCGCCAAAGGATGATAGGAAAATAAATATTGCAGTGGAAATAACAAATATTATTAATGATTATAGAAAGAATAAAGGCAATAATATTATAACAATGGTAGATGTAAGCAATGTATTGGATATCAAGGTTTATGCTGGGGAAATGTGTATTAAATTTGGTACAAGCGAAGACTTGAAAAACAAATTTAATAAGTCGATAAATATTATTACACAACCTCAATATAAGAGTGCAAAGGGATATGTAGATGTTAGTTCAAAAAGCAATCCAGTTGTTTTTATAGAACAAAAGGGTAAAAAATAACAATATTTATCTCCCCCGGAGAGTAGCAAGGAGGAAGTCTATGAAGAAGTTTAGATCCCAAATATCTATTGGTATAGTATGTGTATTATTAGGATTTATGATCTCTTACCAATTTAAAATGATAGGAAAACAAAATTCAGCAGCAGTAGTAGATACCAATAAGAATACGCCAGAAATTATAACTGAAAACGAGCAACTTAAAATAAGCAAAGAAGTTATGCAGAAAAAGATAGATGATTTAGATGCTAAAACGGCAAAATATGAAAAGACGAACATGGGAGATAATGAAAAAAGTGAGTTACTATATAAAGAATTGGAAGAAACAAGAATTCTTACTGGACAAATCGAAGTAGAAGGTCAAGGTATTATAGTTTATATAGATCCTAAGAGTGACATTTTTGGTAGTAACACTGAAAATCAGCAGGCGATAAACGATGTGGATTTAGCTCATATAGTAAATGAGTTAAATTCAGTAGGTGCTGAAGCGATTTCTATTAATGATATTAGGTTAACTACCAGGAGTGGAATAAGAAATGCTGGAAATGCAATTATTATAAATGATGAAAGGATTTCTTATAGTAAAAGGGTCACTATTAAAGCAATTGGAGATAAAACTAGATTAGAAGGCGCTATAAAATTCCCAGGAACAATCTCACAATTCTTGAGTAGTGCGTGTGATGTAACTACTAACACAGTAGATAAAGTTGTGATTTCTAAATATAACAAAGTATATAAATTCGAGTATGCAAGACCAGTAGAAAAGAAGTAGAGGTGATTAAATGGTTGCTTTCGTAGGGTTATTAATAGGAATTATATTAGGAGTTGTGTGGAATGTTGATATTCCAGTTGGATTTTCTCCGTATATTTCTGTAGCAATTTTTGCGTGTTTAGATTCAGTTTTTGGTGCATTAAGAGGTTCAATTTCACATAATTTTAGAGCCGATATTTTTATATCAGGGTTTTTTGGAAATGCAGTGTTAGCTGTAGCGATGGTCTATCTAGGCGATAAATTAGGAATTCCAATTTATTTAGCTGCAGTTATAGTATTTGGCGGAAGAATATTTGAAAATTTTGCGATTATTAGGCGGCTTTTAATAGATAAAACAAAATCTCATTAATGAGGTGATTAAATGAAAAATAATGAAGCTACCGTTTTTGTTTTTATTGCTTCAATAATCCTAGGACTTCTTATTGCTATGAATATCGGATTTGAAGGGAAAAATACTGTTTTAGATGTAAAACAGTATGATGTGGCCTACAATGAGAGAACTAAATTGTATTCTGAATTAAGCAATTTAAAAGAAGAATATTATAAAACTTATTCAAAGCTCGAAAAATATGATAGTAGCGATGAAAAAAAAGCTGAAATTACTAAGGTTATTCAAGATGAAGTTAGTAATAATAATATATTCTTAGGGAAGACTGACGTTGAAGGTCCTGGAATTGAAATTATATTAGATGATGCTGATAATTATGTTAATAGTGATCAGTTAATTCATGATAATGATGTTATTCAAGTGATAAATGACCTCAAAAATGCAGGGGCAGAAGCAATTTCTGTTAATGGAGAAAGGATTATTTATGATAATTATGGATTTTGCGGTGGGCCTTATATCAATTTACATGGGGTTAAGATAGTAAGCCCATTTTATATCAATGCCATAGGGAATAAAGATGTGTTGTATAATTATTTAACGCTAGACCAAACATATATGACATTATTGAAGACTAGAAATGTTAAAGTTAATATTCTTAAGACGGATAATGTAAAAATAGCGGCATATACGGGCTATTTTAAATATAATTATATGAATCCCACAAAAAAATAAATTGGTATAATTAAAAATAATATTAATTTATAAAAAAATGAAGGAATTTTATGTTTAATGAAGAAATAAGTAGAAATAGGAGATGACAATTAATAATTGTTTTATGTCAGAAAGATTATTAAGGAGGGGACGGATAGTTGACTATTGGGGAAGCTTATAACAAAATAAAAAGCGAGATTCCAGAAAATGTAACACTAATATGCGTTTCTAAGACTAGACAAATTGATGAAATAAAAGAAGCATACACATCTGGGGCTAGAGATTTTGGAGAGAATAAAGTACAAGAATTAATTGGAAAATATGATAGCTTAGACATTGATGCTAGATGGCACTTTATAGGACATTTACAGACAAATAAGGTGAAATATATAGTTGGAAAAGTTTATCTTATTCATTCTTTAGATAGCGTACATTTATTGCAAGAAATTGAAAAGCGTTATGCTTCTAAAAATGAAATTGCCAGGGTTTTAATTCAGATTAATATAGGAAAAGAAGCTGCAAAGACAGGTATAGCTGTTGAAGAAGTAAGTTCTATAATAAAAGTGTGTGAAGAATGTAAAAATGTGAAAATTAAAGGACTAATGGCTACAATTCCTATCGGTAACGATGAAAGTTCTAGAGGATACTTTACCCAGATGAAAACTATATTTGATGATTTAAAAGCTTTTAAATATAAAAATGTTTCCATGGAAATCCTATCATTAGGTATGAGTAAAGATTTTCAAATTGCATTAGAACAAGGCGCTAATATGATAAGACTTGGGGAGAAAATATTTGGTAAACGAGATTACAAGAAACTGGAGGTATAAAAATGTCAAGTAAAGTAATGAATAAGGTTATGGGGTTTTTAGGTATGGCAGAGGAAGAAGAGGATGAAGTTCAAGAAATGGAGAATGAAGAGGAAAATGTGGATATTGAATCATTGATGAATGCAAACAAAAAGCAAAGTAAGGTAGTAAATATTCATACCTCGACATCTACAAAAGTAGTTATCATAAAACCAGATGATTTTGATGAAGCAACTACCATAAGCGATAATTTAAAAGCTAGAAAAATCGTAGTAGTTAACACTAATGGATTAGAAGCTAAAACTGGTCAAAGATTATTAGATTTTGTTGGAGGAGTATGCTACGCTTTAAGTGGTGAGCTTCAGCAAGTAGAAAAAGGAGTGTATATAATGTCTCCTTCTAATGTAGAAGTTGATAATGCATTGAAAAATGAACTAAGCTCAAAAGGAATTTTTAATTGGAATAAATAGAATGAAAACATTTTAAGGGGAGCAATGAATAATTGTTGTTACCATTTGAGAAGTTCAGGAGGTTATAAAACTTGTATAGATTAATTGGAATGATTTTTAATGTGTTAGAGTATGCAATTATAATAGAAGTGGGTTTGTCTTGGGTTTATAGGGGGAGGTCAAACCAATATATAGAATTATTACATAAAATCACTGGACCTCTATTAGAGCCAGGTAGAAAAGTTCAAGAGAAATATTTTAGTAATACAATGGTAGATTTTTCACCAATAATTGCACTTATTATTTTGATGATTTTAAAAAGAATTGTGTATATTATACTGTGAATAATTTAGTAAGGTAGGATTTAAATGGACAAAAAAGAATTTCTTAATAGTATAGTTTGTGATGATAAAAATTTAATTTCTAATATATTTAATAAAATGCAAATAGCTGAAAAGACAAATAAAATCATATTTACTAATGATTTTATAACTCCAGCTATATGGAATCAAACTTCCGCTATATGCGAAAATTATAAAACAAAAGCATTTACTAATGGTATATTTAAAGAGGCTGACAGGAGAATGTTATCATTTTCAGTTGACGGAGAACCTGAAGAATATCCTATAAATTTATTGAAAATAATCAACAAATCCAAATTTAACAAATTAGAGCATAAGGATTATTTAGGTGCAATAATGTCTCTAGGAATTAATCGAGAAAAACTAGGTGACTTAATAATTCAAGATGCAATATGTTATGCACCAGTTACTAGTGACATTAGTAATTACATAATTAATAGTTTGAATAATATAGGGAATTGTCCATGTGGAGTTAGTGAATATGATTATAAATTACAGGGACTTCCAGAGAGAAAATTCCAAGAAAAAATCATTATATCTACGTCACTTCGCCTTGATAGTATGGTTTCAGCTATATGTAATATTTCAAGAAATAATTCAGTTGCACTAATATCTTCAGGTAAAATATTAGTGAATTACTTTCAGTGTTTAAAAAAAGATAAGGTTATCAAAAGCAATGATACTTTAACAATTAGGGGATATGGAAAGCTAAAAATTGCAGATATTAGAGGAGTCACTCAAAAGGATCGTTTAAAAGTTGCAATAAAGCAATATATTTAGTTGAGGGGGAGCAAGATGAGAATAACATCTATGGATATTAACAATAAAGAGTTTAAAAAAGGCTTAAGGGGATATAATGCTGATGAAGTCGATGAATTTTTAGATAAGGTATCTGAAGAATATGAAATTATGTATAAAGAGAATTCAACTTTAAAAGAAAAAAAGAACTTTTTAGAAGAAAAATTAGAGCATCATGTTAAAATAGAATCTACAATTCAAAATACATTAGTATTAGCTCAAAATGCAGCAGAACAAGCAAAGTTTTGCGCTCAAAAGGAAGCGGAATTGGTTATTAAAAATGCAAATGACTCTTCTCAAAGATTGATAGATAAGGCTCATAATGATGTACTTAAGATAAATGATGAATATGAAATAACTAAGCAAGAATTTGCAAAGTTTAGAACGAAATTTAGAAATTTTATGAATTGTCAATTTGAGATGTTTGAAGGCTTAGAAAATGACTATTTTAGAAATTACAATTTGGGTAATGAAGTTTATGAAAATAATGATAATATAAGCGATAGTGAAACAGATGTTTCGTTAAAATATTCTGATGTAACACTCAAAAACATTGACGAAAAAGAGTTTAATAGCAATGATATAGAAGAAATAAAAACCTTTTTTGCAAAAGGGTAAAACATAGAAATCTCACTCACTGGGTGAGATTTTTTATGTAACAAAACTGCTAAATCGAATGAGTGTAGCGTGTACTACACTAGATATTTTAAGGAGGAATAGAAAAATGAATATAGGTATTATTGGAGCAATGAAAGAAGAAGTTGAATTTTTAGTTAGGGATATGGATTTTAAAAGAAAAGATGTGAAGGCCGGAATGGAATTTAGGCTTGGTGTTATACATAGTAAAAATGTAGTTATAGTTACTAGTGGTATTGGCAAAGTAAATGCTGCGGTGTGTACTCAAATATTAATTGATGATTTTAATGTGGATTATATTATAAATGTTGGTATTGCAGGTGGGACTGTCGATAATATATATCCGGGGGATGTTGTAATAGGTGAAAATTTAGTACAACATGATATGGATGTGTCTGCATTCGGTGAAAAAAAGGGACAGATTCCAAGATTAGATACTTTTGATTTCAAATGTGATAAGACACTAATTCAATATGCGAAAGAAGCATGTAAGGATATAAAAGGACATAAGTATTTTACTGGAAGAATTGTATCAGGAGATCAATTTATTGCAGAAGCTTCTAAAATAAATTGGCTTAATTCTGAATTTGAATGTTTGGCTTGTGAAATGGAAGGAGCAAGTATTGCTCAGGTGTGCTTTTTAAATGAGATTCCATTTATTGTTATTAGATCGATATCGGACAATGCAAGTAATGGGGCTCATATGGAGTATGATGAATTTAAAGATATTGCTGTGGAGAATTCTACAAACATTTTAAATAATATGTTGAAACTTATTTAAAAAAATTAATTATTATTAAATAAGTGTAATAAAATTCTTTCCATGAGAAAACATAAGCATATAGAAGTTTTATTTGTTTAATATTACGACTATATTAAAACTAGAGGAGTTGTTATCATGGAAAAGAATAAAATACAATATTTTAAAGAAAAATTAATAAGTGAACAGGTGCGGGTCCTTGATATTATTAATCAAATGAAACAAAATGGTGTTATAGATTCTAACAGTGAGATGGCAACTGAGTTGTCTTTTTATGACAATCACCCATCTGATACTGCATCTGAATTATTTGATAAGGAAAAGGGGCTCGCACTTAAGGGAAATGAGATGTCAACTATCAAAAAAATTGAAGATGCTTTAAAAAGCATTGAAAATCATACCTATGGTAAATGCAAGAGTTGTGGCACCGATATAAGTGACGAACGGTTAGAATTTACACCATACGCAGAAAACTGTGTGTTATGTCAAAAATCCATAGATAATAACAAGCCAGCAGAACAAAACAATAGATGCGTTGAGGAAGATGTACTTGGGATACCCTTTAGATACAGTAATAGCGGTGAAGTAGGTATTGATGCTGAAGATACTTACCAAACAGTAGAACGTTTTAATAAATTAGAAAATATATCTGAGTTTTATGATGATGACGACGACGGTTATGTTGAACCTATAGAGAAAATAAGCAATGAGCAATATAAAAATCAGTTACCAGATTAATTTAGGCAGACTAAAAAAGTATATATTGCAAAGAAATTTTAGTTTAAAACTACATTTGTAGCAATATGTACTTTTCTTTTTTATATTAAATAGGAGGAAGGGTATGGAGGCATTAATTATTTTCTTAGGGCTTATATTGGACAGATTAGCCAAAGTTTGGGCACTAAGTTCTTTGAGAGAAAAAAATGGAGTTGTATTAATTAAAGACTTTTTTAAATTTGAATATTTAGAGAATAGAGGAGCGGCTTTTGGGATTTTGCAAAATAAATTGATATTGTTAGCTTTAGTCACGTTACTTATTATATCAGGTATGATATATTATATTATTAAGTACAAGCCAAAATCGAAATTTTTAAGGATAAGCTTTGCTTTTATTATAAGTGGAGCACTAGGAAATTTATATGATAGGGTATTTTATAAATATGTAGTAGACTTTATTTTAATTCATTATAAAGAGGTATATTACTTCCCAACATTTAACATAGCTGATATGTTAGTAGTTGTGGGAACCGCGATTTTGGCAATTTCTATAGTAAAGGAAGAGGTATAAATGGACAGATATGAGTTTAAAGTTGATGAAAGTTCAGTTGGTACAAGATTAGATGTTTTTGTTTCTAGTAAGTTTGAAAATAAATCTAGAGCGTATATTCAAGGAATAATTGAAGGTGAAAATGCGGCTGTTAATGAAAAATGCAGAAAAAGTAATTATAAATTAAAACTAGATGAATTAATTACATTAGGTATTCCAGATCCCGTAGAGTTAGACGTAAAAGCCGAAGAAATACACTTGGACGTTTTATATGAAGATAGTGACGTAATTGTGATTAATAAACCACAGGATATGGTTGTTCACCCTGCACCAGGCAATTATAGTGGTACCTTGGTTAATGCACTCTTAAATCATTGCACAGATCTATCAGGCATCAATGGTGTGCTTAGACCAGGGATAGTTCATAGGATTGATAAGGACACATCTGGAGCATTAGTGGTAGCTAAAAATGATAACGCCCATAATTCTCTTGCCGCACAGCTTAAAGATCATTCAATGACAAGAAGTTATTTAGCTCTTGTAGAAGGTATAATTAAAAGTGATGTAGGCACAATAGATGAACCGATCGGAAGACACCCTAAAGATAGGATAAAAATGGCAGTAGTTGAAAGTGGTAAGAAGGCTGTTACCCATTTTAAAGTAATAGAAAGATTTGATAGTAATACATTAGTAGAATGTAACTTAGAGACAGGGCGAACTCATCAAATAAGAGTACATATGGCAAGGATAGGACATCCTTTAGTTGGCGATTTGATATATGGTTATAAAAAGCAGAGCTTTAATTTAAAAGGGCAAGCTCTTCATGCGAAAAAACTTGGATTTATACACCCAAGTACTAATGAATACATGGAATTTATTTCACCCCTTCCAAGTTATTTTGAAAAACTGATTACTAAGTTGAAAAATAGTTGAAATAGCGCATAACATGTGATATTATGGTGGAAATACAATACCACATGTCAGGTGTATTGTGTTATTAATATAATATTTATCCCTTTAAATGTTCCAGAGAGATCATAAGGATAAAGATAGTAATACTATTATTTAAGTATAGTATGCCTTTACCTTTTGGTGAAGGCTTTTTTATATTAAGCTCATTAAAAGAAATAATACTATTAAGTAGGAGGCTAGGTTATGGAATTTAAATCAGTGCTGTTAGATGAAAAAGCCATAAAAAGAACATTGACAAGAGTAGCACATGAAATTATTGAAAAAAACAAAGGAACAGAAAACATTATGCTTGTAGGAATTAAAAGACGAGGAGTACCAATTGCAGAAAGAATTGCCCTTTTAATAGAACAGTTTGAGGAAATTAAAATTCCAGTAAGCAGTGTCGACATTACTTTATATAGAGACGATCTTACATCAATAGACAATCAGCCAGTATTAAATAATGTAGACTTGGAAATAGATGTAATAGGTAAAAAAATCATTTTAGTAGATGATGTTCTGTATACTGGAAGAACTGCAAGAGCTGCTATTGATGCCATAATAGATAAAGGTAGACCTCAAATGATACAATTAGCTGTTTTAGTAGATAGAGGACATAGAGAACTACCTATTAGGGCAGATTATGTAGGAAAAAATATACCTACTTCAGGTAAAGAAATTATTTCTGTTGAACTTTTAGAAACTGATGGGAAAGATTCAGTAAGCATATTTGAACTGTAGCTTCGAAGAAGATAAATAGCTTCGAAGAAGATAAATAGCTTCGAAGAAGATAAATAGCTTCGAAGAAGATAAATAGCTTCGAAGAAGATAAATAGCTTCGAAGAAGATAAATAATCGTTTAATATAGTCTAGCGAGACTAAAAGGGGGAACAAAATGAAAAAATTTGTAGATGTTGATGAAAAATTACCTTTAATAAAGACTATCCCATTAAGTTGCCAACACTTATTTGCTATGGTGGGTGCGACTATACTTGTACCAATGTTAACAGGTCTTAGCCCATCAATTGCGCTATTTTGCAGTGGTGTGGGAACACTATTGTATATTTTATGTACAAAAGCTAGGCTTCCAGCATATGTAGGATCATCTTTTGCATTTATAGGACCGATGTCAGTTGCAACAAAGTTATATGGACAAAGTTCTATGTTGTCGGGCATTATTGCAGCAGGGTTTGTATATGTAATTGTAGCTTTAATTATTAAACTTGCAGGAACCAAATGGCTAGATAGAGTACTGCCCCCAGTTGTGGTAGGTTCCGTTGTAATTGTAATAGGACTTAGCTTAGCTAGCGTAGCAATAGATTGGTCGGGTCTTAATGCATCATTTACAACCCCAGCACTTGAAGGTGTATCTAGAGGTACATGGGTATTTATATCAATGGCAACACTTGTCATAGCAATAATGGGTACTATGTATTTTAAAGGATTTTTCGGGGTAGTACCAATTTTGATTGCAATGGTAGTAGGATATACACTTTCTGTATTTTTAGGAGTAATTCCGAGTGAAGTTTTAAAGGAAATATGGTCTGCTAAATTTATTACATTACCAAGTTTTGTTATGCCTTCCTTTAACATAAATGCTATTATGCTTATTGCCCCAGTATCTTTCGTAACACTCGCTGAACATATCGGTCATGTATATGTTACAAGTAATGTTTGCGGAAAAGACTTCGCAAAAGATCCGGGGCTTCATAGATCAATCCTTGGAGACGGTGTTGCTACCATGTTTGCTGGGTTTGTAGGTGGTCCTCCTAATACGACTTATGGTGAAAACATAGGAGTTATGGCAATCACAAAGGTTTATAGTGTTTGGGTAATTGGAGGAGCCGCTATCATCGCAATTATATTATCATTCATAGGACCAGTATCTGCGGTAATAGGAAATATTCCACTACCTGTAATTGGGGGAGTTAGTGTAATGTTATTTGGAATAATTGCATCCTCTGGTTTTAGAATTTTTGTAGAAGATAAAGTCGATTTTAGTAAAAAGAGAAATCTGATTATTGCTTCAGTGATAATAGTTTTAGGTATTGGCGGAGGCGGTATTAAGGTTCCATTAGCAGGGGCAGAGGTAGAAATTGCAGGAGTGGCTTTAGCAACTTTAGTGGGTATAATATTGAACTTAGTTTTACCTGAAAATAGTAAGTCAGGAGATAATTAATGACATTTCAAAGGGAAGGTATCCCACTTCTATAAGTGGGAGTTAATTACTCTAGCAAAAATAAAATTTCAGTGGGGGATAACAATTGAGAATTGGTATCTACTCCAGAGGGTTACAAAGGGGTAAATCTCCTTCTGAAGCCGTCAATTCATCTTCTGCGAAGCTGTGCAGCACCGCAGGTGATGATAAATAGGGGTTTCAAACAAAAGTGCCAGATTAGTTCAGGCACTTTTATTTCAATGTGCTTAATTTAAAAATTCTAGACAATACTAACAAATAGAGATATTATAATATAAGAGAGATACGAGAAATAACGTAAGAAGAAATGGGAGAGATAATATATGATGTATACTTTAATTGCCACTACTACTTTTGGAATAGAAGCGGTTACAGCAAAGGAACTAAAGGCACTTGGATACGAAGATTTAAAGGTTGAAAATGGAAGGGTAACCTTTGAAGGGGATGAAATGGATATTGCTATATGCAATACTTGGCTAAGAACAGCAGAAAGACTTTTTATAAAGATGGCTGAATTTAAGGCATTGTCTTTTGAAGACTTATTTCAAGGAACACTCGCAGTCGATTGGGGTAATCTAATACCAGAAGACGGCAATATGCATATCGTAGGCAAATCTGTAAAATCACAACTCCACAGTGTGCCAGATTGTCAAGGCATAGTAAAAAAAGCGGTAGTTGAGTCTATGAAGAAAAAATATGATAAAGAGTGGTTTTCAGAAGAAGGACCTGAGTATAAGATAGAGGTTGCAATCTTAAGAGACGTAGTAACTTTATCAGTAGATACTTCGGGTGCGGGATTACATAAGAGAGGATATAGAGAATATGCTGGTGACGCACCACTAAAAGAAACTTTAGCTGCAGCCCTTGTGTTAATAAGTAAATGGGATAGCTCAAGAGTTTTAGCTGACCCGCTTTGTGGTTCGGGAACAATTGCAATAGAAGCAGCTCTTATAGCTAAAAATATTGCCCCAGGGATAAATAGAAAATTTGCAAGTGAAACTTGGCCTAATATAGAGAGTGATATTTGGACGCAAGTTAGGGAAGGTGCAAGAAAAACTGTAAGTCCTAATGAAGTTGAAATACTAGCTTCTGATATTGATGGAAGACTATTAAAGACAGCAATTGACAATGCAGAGAAAGCAGGAGTCAAGGATTTTATAAAATTTCAAAAAATACCAATGCAAAGTTTTGCGTCTAGGCAGAAATATGGAGTTATAATAACAAACCCACCATATGGAGAAAGATTAGGTGAAGCAGAAGAAGTAAAAAGACTGCATGTTGATCTTGGAGAAATGTATTCAAGCTTAAATGAATGGTCTTGCTTTGTTATAACAGCTAACCGTGAGTTTCAGAGGGACTTTGGAAAGAAAGCAGATAAAAATAGGAAATTATATAATGGAAGATTACTATGTTATTATTATCAATATATAAAAGAGATACCTAGGAAAAAAAAGGAAGACTAAGAGTGTAGCCGTATGGAAATTCTCCTACGTGCCTTGAAATAAGACTCAAAACGTGAAATTCAATCAATAAATTCTAATCTTTTGCGAATATAAAATTTTCTGACGTTCGCACTCCATTTATTGTCAGGTTCACGAGAATTTTATATTAGCAAAAGAAGAATTTCTAAATGAAGATAAGACAAGTGATATATACATATATCACTTGTCTTATCTTTTGACTTAAAGTTCGTTGAATGGATCAGAAAAGTAGTTATATAATTTCAAAAAAATGCTGGATTTAACGATGATTTAATGTTGAATACGGAACAAAACACACCATAAAAAGTTATTTTATGGTATTAGACTTAAATAAAAAAATATATCAAGTATTAACAACTAAAATTATTTGCGAAGGAGAGAGTTTTTATGAGTATTATTAATATTATTATTCCATTATTTTTTATTGTGATTATTTTAAAACAGTTAAGAGATATGAAAGCATTAATGGTGCCAACAAGAAAAGGGTATGTAGAAATTATTACTGTATTATTTGGTGTGATTATTTTCATTGGTATTATATATTTTTATGCTAATACCTGGGTTCATTATGTAACAGGGGTACTAGCTATTTTTATGTTTGTAAGCATGTGGATTAAAGAAGGAATTAACTCAAAAGGCTTCATATCAATGAATAGATGTAAAGAGAGTATTTCATGGAATGAAATTGAAAAAGTTATGGTAATTAGTTCAAAGGATATAAAGGTTAAGTTAGCAGGTGAGTTTATGGAGCAGACATTTCATTTTAAAAAGAGTGATTACGATAAAGTTATTACTATTCTAAAAGAAAATTTACCTATACAAGCACAGTTACAAACTAATCCTCAATAGGGAGATGAAAAACATGACTGTCCTGTACTGAAAACTCAATTTCTAAATATGGTAATAGCTAAAGCAATCTTTAAATTAGAAGTTCCGGTTTTTATTTTGGAAAGTGAACCTAGGTATATTAAAAGCATTTTGTTGAGTATTTTAGATCGATATAGTAAACTGAGCTCAAAAAAGTTCCTACACTGGACATTATAGGAACCTTTTTAAAAGTAAGTTATTTTATAAAAATTTAGTTTAAATAAAAGGATACTATGATACAAAAATATTCAGGTCAGAAAAGCAGAAAACCCCACGATATATATTCTGTTTTACCAATATAAGGGGTTGGATTTTCAGTACAACTAAAATTAGTAGTTCTTAGAGAAGCGAATGCATTAATCGTATTGCAATACGCGTAATATATACTTTATTTATTTATTCAACTCTTTCTAAAGTACTTTCTATAGGGGTTATATACATAGTTTTATTTGTTGAGTAAATAACCATACCAGGTTTTGAACCAGAAGGTTTCTTTACATTTCTCACCTGGGTATAATCAACAGGTACACTAGAGGAATTTTGGGATTTACTATAAAATGCTGATAAGTTTCCAGCCTCGAGTAGGGTGGTTTCAGGTATATCACCAATGTTTTTAATAATAACATGAGAACCAGGTATATCCTTTGTGTGAAGCCACATATCGTTTTTGTTGGCAAGTTTTAAAGTTAAAAAATCATTTTGAATATTATTTCTACCAACATAAATATCAATGCCTTCACTTGAGATGAAGTGCATAGGTTTGGTCGGCTTTGCCTTTTTATTTTTACCTTTACTGTGTTTTTTTAATGTAATATAGTCAGTTTCTATTAATTCATTTTTAATATCTTCAATTCCATTATAATTTTCTACATTTAGTATGTTGGTGAGTACAGAATGAAGATATTTTAACTCGTTTTCAGTGAGAGTCATTTGAATTAGGCCCATTTCTTCTGCTATCTTAAATTTATTATATTTTTTATAATAGTATTGAACATTCTGCGATGGAGTTTTGTTTTCATCAAGTTTTATTTTAATGTACTCACCATCTTCACTGTAATAATTTAAAAGATTAGCAACTTTGTCACCCTTTTTAAGGGAGTGTATATTTGCAGTTAAGAGTTCACCATGTAATTTATAGGTGCCTTTAGTTTTACAGTCATTTAAGGTCGCGTTTAGTATTTTCACTTTTTTATCACAACGATTAATATTGTTATTAACTATTTTTTGAAGGTTTGAGCTTTTAGAATTTAATCTATCATGTTTATCTTTTCTAAAATAAAAAGTCTCTATTAACATAGATGGTGATTCAAATTCTTCAAAATCACAATCTTTTAATGAAGTAAGTTTTATACAATGGAAATCTTTTAGTTTATCATTCATAGCATAGGCCGCTAAAAAAATATTATCATGCATGTTTTTAAAGATGCTTATAGTGAAATCATAAATGTTTTTAGCGTGATCTAAATCAAAAACAATATTTTCCTCATAGTACCTATAAACAAGTTCTGATGATAAGTTGGAGCTTATTCCTGTAAAAGCACCAGTAAAAAACTTTTCAGCGAATGGTATGTTTTTATCCATTAGATATTTATAGAATTCATCATACTCAAAATTAAAAGGATCTAGTTTTGTGGAAGCGGGAGGGTATATATATTCTACACCTGTGTATAAAACACGATAACTGTTGACGTCTGAACTAACATGCTTAATGCTATCCATAATTAAATTATCACGGGTACGAACTAGGCTAATATTACTGTGCCTGCCCATTATTTCAACTATTAATGAGTATACACTATCAAAGCCTAATTCATCGCTGCTTTTAAAGTCAATAACTAGTATTCTATCTGAATTTAGTTGTCTTATATCTAAAACTGTGGCAGTATTTAAATATTTTCTTAGAACCATGCAAAATTTAGGCGCCTGTATTGGGTTTTGCTTATTAAAGTCTGTAAAATGAATTCTAGGATAATTGGAACTTGAACTTATTAATAACTTATAGACTTTTCTATTTTTTTTGAAACTTAATATAATTTCATCTTTTTCTGGTTGGGTTACTTTATCAACTCTACAATCTATGATTATATCTTTTATTTCCTCAACGAGGCTAGATAAATAAATTCCATCTAATGCCATATATATCATCCTTTCCTTCTGAAATGTAGTTAAGTCAGCATAAATTTATATTTATGCTTTGTAAATAATATATTATATAATATACTATTATTAAGATGTATTATTATTAATAGTATACCATTAAAGAAAATTATTGAAAAGTCATGGTATGCGGATAGCAAAGAGGAGGAGTTATATGGGAATTATAAAGTTTACAAAAATGCAAGGAACGGGAAATGATTTTATTGTTATTGAAGATTTTGAGGGCAAATATGACAATTTAGAGCAGTTAGCTAGTAAACTTTGTGATAGGCATTTTGGAATAGGTGCTGATGGTATTTTAATGGTTAGAAAAAGTAATATAGCAGATATACAAATGATAATTATTAATGCTGATGGTTCATATGCGTCTATGTGTGGTAATGGCATAAGATGCTTTGCCAAATATATTTGGGAAAAAAAATATGTGCAAGGCGAAAATATAAAAATTGAAACTGGTGATGGTGTAAAGCTCGCAAGTATACGCATTAAAGATGGATTTGCTGAAAGTGTAATTATAAATATGGGAAAATATAATTTTAACACTAAAAGTATTCCAGCTTTAGAAAAGGGAGAAATAGTTAATAAAAAGTTAGAGATTAACAATAAGGAGTACTATATTACGTCATTGCTTATGGGTGTACCACATACTATTGTTTTTGGGAAACATGAAGATTATAAGGTAGAGGAAGGGAAATTAATTGAGAATCACGGTTTATTTCCTGAAAAAACAAATGTAAACTTTTGTGAAATAGTAGCTAAAAACATGATAAAGGTTAAAACTTGGGAAAGAGGTGCAGGGCCAACTCTCGCCTGTGGCACGGGTAGTTGTGCATCAGTGGTAGCAGCCAATAGATTAGGGTATATAGAGAAAAAAGTATCGGTACAGGTTCCAGGTGGATTACTTAATATAGAGATTGTTAAAGAAGAGGTTCTAATGGAAGGGCCTGCAGAAATTACATTCGACGGAAAATTTTTTCTAAATTAATTTGCATACAACTGTCTATTTACTAATAGCGCAGTTGTTTTTTATTGTATTTGTTTTTTAAAAAGTGAATATAATTTCCAAAAGTGACAATGATTACAAACATGATGCGCTTTATAAATTTTACACATTAAGGAAAGGTAAAATAACATGAAAAAAAATTTACTAAAGTTATTATTAGACAAAAACCTAATTACCACAGAGAGTTATAAAGAGGTAAAGGAGATTTCACTTAAGAAAAATTGTAGTGAAGAACAAATAATACTGTATGACATAAAGATAGATTTAAATGCTCTTATTTCAATAGTAGAGAATGATTTTAGCATACCATATGTTGATATAGAATCTATTTGTACAAGGAATAAAGCATTTAATCTAGTTTCAAAAGAAATAGCAAAAAGATATTGTTTAATACCTTTTTATGATAAGAACAATGAAGTATATGTGGCTTTTTCAAATCCCTTCGAAATAAAAGTTCTTGATGAACTAAAATTTATAACGAATAAAAAGATTAAAATATTCTTTGCCCGAGCTAGCCAAATCTCGGATGCTATCGAAAATTGTTATGGAAAACAAATTGTCGATGTTGCAGTTGAAGAAATGAAACAAGAATATATGCTAGAAGCCAAGCAAAAAAATGAAGATGGTAATTCAACATTTTCTATTGAAAACGCACCTGTTATAAGGATAACAAAATCCTTACTAAAACAGGCTGTAAATGAAGAAGCTAGTGATATTCATCTGGAGCCTTTTAAGAATTTCACTATAATTCGCATGAGAGTAGATGGCATACTAAATGAAATAAACCAAATTCCTAGTAATGTATATAAATCCTTATGCACAAGGGTAAAAATAATGGCAAATATGGATATAGCCACTAAGTTAATCCCGTTAGATGGCAAGATAACTGAAAATATAGATGGAGTAGACTACGATTTCAGAGTGTCCTCGTTGCCAACAATGTATGGAGAAAAACTAGTTATAAGGGTTTTATACAAAGCGGAAAGATTCATTGATTTGGACTCATTAGGATTTAGCCCCGATAAAGTTATGATCTTAAGGGATACATTAAAACTTTCTCATGGAATGATAGTGGTAGCGGGACCTACAGGAAGCGGGAAATCAACAACATTATATGCGCTACTAAATGAAATCAATAGTAAAAGCAAAAATATTATTACTATAGAGGATCCTATAGAATATAATATGCCTAGAATTAATCAAGTAAATGTAAATAATAAAGCGGGTCTTACTTTCTCAAATGGGCTCAGAAGTGTATTAAGGCAAGATCCAGATGTAATAATGATTGGAGAAATACGAGATGAAGAAACAGCACAAATAGCTGTGAGGGCATCAATAACGGGACATTTAGTTTTATCAACGCTACACACGAATAATGCAAATACTTCAATATCTAGGCTGATAGATATGGGTATTCCATCATATTTGGTTGCAGATTCATTAGTTGTGGTAGTAGCTCAGAGATTAGTAAGAAAATTATGCCCTTATTGTAAAATTGAATATGAGATTACTTATGAGCAATCTAAGCGTTTAGGATTTAAGGGCGGAGAAAAAACATATAGTGCTTTAGGATGTAATAAGTGCAATGAGACTGGATATAAAGGGAGAACTGTGATATATGAATTATTAAAATTAGATAGTAATCATAAATCTATTATAGCAAAAAGTGGAATAAGTGATGAGCTTTGGAAATATTGCAATGAAAAAAAGTCAAGTTCGTTTATGGAGAGTTGTAAAGAGCTAGTGATTAATGGTGTAACCTCAATAGAAGAATTTGTAAATGCTACTTATAGCTACAATTTAAAATAAGGTAGCTGAAAATAATAACAAGTCAAGTATGACAAGTGATAGGTGAAATATAATATGAGATATAAATACACAGCTAAAACATCAAATGGAACTTTAATAAAGGGCAGTACAGAAAGCGACAGTACTTACGAACTAGCATTAAGCTTACGTGAAAAAGAAATATTTTTAATAAAAAGTAAGCGGATAAAAAAAATAACTAGTATTTCAAGTAAACCTAATTTAAAAATGATATCTATATTTTGCAAGCAATTCTCAATATGTATTAAATCGGGTATACCAATATGTGATATTCTTAATTTGCTTTACGAGCAAATGATTCATAAATCCATAAAAAAGAGTCTTATTAGCATTAGAGAAAATGTACAAAAAGGTAATTCACTATTTGTAAGTATGAAGAAGACTGTAAATGTATACCCTGAGTTTATGTTAAATATGATTTATTTGGGTGAAGAGAGTGGAAAACTGGATATAATTCTAGGGGAATTGTCTAAGTATTATGAAAAAGAGTATAAGCTCTTAAAAAAGTTTACTAATTCTATGATTTATCCCTGCACAGTATTTCTAACATTAATGGTTGTATCATTGTTTTTGATTATAAAGATAATCCCAGTATTTATATCAAACTTAAATTCTCTTGATGCAGATATTCCACTAATAACTAGGCTTGTTTTAGAATTCAGTAATTTTGTGCGTAGCAATTCATTATGGATTTTAATAATTTTTTTAATTCTAATTTTTGTTTTTATAGAATGTCTTAAAACTGAAAGTGGAAAGGTTATTTTTGACAAATTTAAATTTATGTGTCCTATAGTAGGTCAGGTGCATAAAAGGATTATTTATACAAGGTTTTCTAGAGGACTTAATATTTTATTAAGCAGTGGAGTGGGGCTACTTAAAGCGTTTGAAATAATTGATGATGTTATTGGTGATAGATATTTTAAGTTAAAGCTTAAAACAGTTTTTAATGATATAAAAAAAGGAGAAAGTTTATCGAATTCATTAGATGCAATGAACCTATTCCCACAATTTTTTGTGGCTATGATAAAAATAGGCGAAGAAACGGGGAATTTAGATGAAATGTTTTTAACAGCTGCAGATATATTCTATGAAGATGCTCAGGAAAATGTAGAGAAAGCCACAGTACTATTAGAGCCAATTCTAATAATATTTTTAGGAATTATGATTGGCACAATTATATTAGCGGTTATGCTACCTATGCTTAATGCTATGGACTCTGCGGGTAAATTTTAATGATGAAAAAGAGTGGATTTACATTAATTGAGACGATAATAGTTATATCGATTATGAGTATAATTGGTGGATGTAGCGCTATTTCTGTTAGGTATTATAAAACAATAAGAAACAAAATAGATGCGGATTATTATTGTAATGCTGTAGTAGGTTTTATTAATAATTCAAAAATGTATTGCAAAGAAAATTCTTGTAGTGCCGTTATAACTTTTGATATACCAGGAAATCAAATGATGTTACATGCTGATGGTGTGCCGATAAACAATCTAGCATTATCAAATAAGATAGTATTAGATAATGTAAATGTGGACCAAAGTAAAATGGGTATAGATAATGAGGGCTATATTAAGGAGGCGTACACAATAACCTTAAAGGAAAATAATTTAGTGAAACATAAAATTACAGTGAGAGTAGGTACGGAATATATTAAAATTATTGAGTAAAAGGGGATTTACATTAGTGGAGGTATTGTGTAGCCTCGCAGTATTCTCCATCATTTTCATTTGCATGATGTCCTATGAAATAGCTTCTTTAAATATAAAAAAGGATATTAAAACTATGAATAATAATGTGCTTCTAATGGAAAGTTTAAAAAACAATATTATATACTCTATGACATATGAAGAATTAGAACAGTTAAAAACAGATAAGAAATTTTTTGTAAACAAAGAAAATCTAAGTTTTGATAAGAGTGAAACTGATGTGAGGAATGTGTTTTCAAATCAGCGGCCTGTTTCGAGTCCATATATGGAATTAACATTTTCAGGTCCAGATAAGAAGGTTTATAAGCTAAATCTTTCATTATACTCTGGAAAGCTAAACAATGTTTCAGAATTACAGTGCAGTTTCTATAAAGGTGACCATAAATGAAGAAAAAGGGATTTACACTTATAGAAATAGTAGTTGTTATGGCATTGGCATTTCTAATGATAGGGGTGGTAGGTAGTTTGCTTATATCTTATGTGAAAAGCTATAAAAGCAGTATATTACAAAACAGGGGGTTTAATTACTTGAATGATGCCATATGTATAATAGAAAAAGGAGTGAATCAGAATGCCAGAGAAGTAGAAACATCTGGAAATATTATTACGATAAATTATTACAAAGGAAGTAGTCCTAAATATATAAAACTGCTTAATGAGAAACTTGTTGTTTCTTCTAACAAAACGAGTAATTTGGGCAATAATACAATTATTGATGATGTGAAAGAATTTGTGGCTATAAAATCCGGGGAAATTCTTTATATTAAAGTGGTTTGGTACAACGGGCAAAGTATTGAGAGGTGTTTAGCGATAGAAAATGCAAACTAAAAAGGGGTTTATATTGATTTATACGATTTTGTTAGGGATTATCTGCTTAACTATCATGATGTATATATTTGATATTCAAATGTCAGAAGTGGAGTATTCTGCAAGTAATAAAAAACATATATTAAAAGAGGATAATTATCAAAGAGACAAAGAATATTTAATGACTTTATTTTTTACTTATATTAATGAAAATAAGGAGAAAATGAAAACAGATGGAACAACTAAGGTTTTTAATGATTCTACAGGCGACATACCAGAGTATAAAATAATAGAGTATGATACAGCTAAGGCGATTTACTCTAAAAAAACAAATGAATTAATTATTAAAACAGTTGACCAATATAGAACAACTAGAAATGATTATTTTAAATTAGAAATTATTGATGAAAAATTTCAGATTATATTTATAGAAACTGAATATATTTATAAAATCTGATTATTTTGTAAATAAAGGAGGTAAAAAATGAAATTTAGAAAAAATATGATTTTAGAAGTTTCAAAGCAAAGAGTATCAGGCATAGAATTTTCTAAAAGATCTATATTAAATAAAGCTGTAAAGATTGCTTGTGAAAATACATATTATAAGGATACGCTAAATATAAAAGATTTCAAAATTGATATAAAAGATAAAAATTTATATGTTCTTGTTGAAGGAGAGACAGTATATATTAAGCTGGTAAAATTGCCTTTAGTTAAAAAATATCTAATTAATGATATGATTAAAAATGAATTAAGATATTATTATAAGGACATAGATCATATTGCATATACCTATAAGTTGATTAAACAAGACAAATTCAATATGGAAATATTAGTTTTTTGCCTAAATGGAAATAGATTAGATATTTTAGAAGACAGCATTAATAATAATATTAATCTGAAAAAAGTAAACTTAATTCAGTTTTGCTTTAAAAACTATTATTCTAACCAAATGAATATGGAAAACTATGTTCTAGTTTTCTATTATAATTCCAATTTGTATTTTTTAATATGTCATAATGATGAAATCGTGGTTAATAATATTATAGGGGTTAAGGACTTACTATTATTTAAATTTTCAAATTTAATGAACAAATTTTTAGAAAAGTACAATGACTATGCAAAACTATGTGAGAAGATATATTATGCAAATATTGAGGAATTGAATATTGATGAATTTAAATATTTAGGATTAAATCATCAAATATTAGGTGAGTTAAATCGAGAAGAATTGCTGAAATATATAGTAATAAGAGGGTAGAAATGTATGGTAAAAAGAACATTCATTCCAAATTGGTACATAGATAAAAAAGATAAAATAAGGAATAAAAAAATAAAAGTATGTATTATAGTAACTTTAATAGCAAACATTTTTTTATTATTTCTTATACTAAATATTTCCAATAAAATAAAAATTATAGAGCAAGAGCAAGTTAAAGAAAATAAAAATAATATTAGTGTGGTAGAAGCTGCTGAGACTGATATAATTACTAGAGAAAAATATAAAGAGCTCAGTGATTTTTTTGGGGAAAACAAGTTTAGTTACAAAAATATTATTATAACTAAAGCTGGTTTGGAAATAGACATTGAAGTTAAGAGTTATGAGGAATATGTTAATGTGATAAGATATATAGAAAATAAGTATTCAATAAAAAATTTAACTCCAAATAATAAAGAGGAAGGGACTTTTAACTTTAAAGTTATATTAGAGGTATAAAAATGTGTAAAACTAGAAAATTCAAGGGAACATTAGCTATATTATTAATGTTAATGGCAATGTTATCTTTTAAACTTATGTTTGTGAAGGATAAATTTATTGCATATAAAAAACAGGTCGTATTTAATGTTACAAAAAACGCAAATGTTACAAAGGACGAAAATGATAATAATGAAGAGAAATATGGATACAGTGATATTTTGGAATGTCTAATAGAAAACAAAGATTTTGAGATGAAATCTATTAATATGATGGAAAATGAGAAATGTAATGTTGAAGTGAATTACAACGGAGATATAAAATTATTGAGAAGTTCTTTATCTGCTTTAAATGAAAGTGAAAATTTTTTAGGGGTTAAGAGTATTAGTATTAATAAAGATACTAATACTACAAATATAAGTATCGACTTTAAAAAGAATAAGTAAGTTATAAACATATCTAATTTTTTTATAAAAAGAATTGGATATGTTTGTTTTTATGAAGCTATATGGACTTAAAATGGTGTTTTTATAAAAAAGATGCAACATTTTCAAATAATATATAATTATATTTGCAAATGTCATTAAGTTTTGATAAAATAACATTGTTCCACTGTAATGTTTTTATCTAGAGTGGTTATAGAAATTGGTATTAATTTATCGAGTAAGGTTATAATATAAATGGTTAATTGAATTACTAATGAATTTTGGAGGGATACACAATGATATCAGCGGGAGACATAAGAAAAGGAACTACATTTGATGAAGGTGGACAAGTTTACACCGTAATAGATTTTTTACATGTAAAACCAGGTAAGGGAGCTGCATTTGTTAGAACTAAATTAAGAAACGTTATTAATCAAGGGGTTACAGAAAAAACATTTAACCCAACTACAAAATTACAAGAAGCAGTTATAGAAAGAAAAGAAATGCAATATTTATATGCATCAGAAGGATTATACTACTTTATGGATCAAGAAACATTTGAACAAATACCACTTAATTATGAAAAAGTAGAAGATGCCATAAAATACTTAAAAGAAAATATGTTTGCTATAATAAAATTTTATAAAGATGATGCTTTTTCAGTAGAAGCTCCAAACTTTGTAGAACTAGTTATAACTAGTACTGAACCTGGGGTTAGAGGTAACACATCTTCAAGTGTAACAAAACCCGCTACTGTGGAAACAGGAGCAATAATTCAAGTTCCAATGTTCGTTAATGAAGGTGAAACTATTAGAATAGACACTAGAAATGGCGACTACATGCTAAGAGTTTAAATTATATATTTAAAAAGAACCAATTTGGTTCTTTTTTTTTGTTCTTTTTTTGAGAGGGAAGACATATATTTTTTTCAGATGATTAAATTAATTTAAATCACATTAAATCATCTCCTGGGTGATGCACAGCTTCGCAAAAGATGAATTGATGAACCTCAGAAGGTGATTTATACTCAAACTTATAGAAGTGGGAGACTTTCCTTCTGGAATGTCATTAAAAAAATTCGATTATATGGAATATTTTACGAGGTGGTAAAATACAAATTATATATGAGAGGGTGAGAAAAATGTTGGCTACAAAAGATTTATTTGAAATATTACCTAAGACTATTAGAAGTAAATTGGAACAGATTGATAATTTGCAGCAACTTGAAGAAATTAGAATAAAAGTAAACAAGCCTCTGTTTATTCACATTGGCAGTAAAGAAGAAATCTGGAATTATATCGCAACTCCAGAAGATATAAAATACATAATGCAGAGGATAAGCAATTACTCAATATATGCTTTTGAAGATGAGATTAGACAAGGATATATAACTATAAAAGGTGGACATAGAGTTGGACTATGTGGGATTTGTGTTATTGAAAACAATAGCATTAAAACTATTAAAGACATTTCATCTATAAACATAAGAGCATGTAAAGAAATTATCGGTTGTGCTGATAAAGTGATGCCTTATATTACTTATAATAATTCAGTGCACAATACAATTATTATATCTCCTCCTAAATGTGGTAAAACAACCCTACTTAGAGATATTTCGAGGCAAATATCAAAGGGGGATAAAAACAAAAACTTTAACGGTAAAAATGTTTCTATAATTGATGAACGATCAGAAATAGCTGGTTCGTTTAAAGGAATACCGCAAATGGACGTGGGAGTGCGTTCGGATGTGTTAGATAATTGTCCAAAGAGCCAAGGAATTATGATGGCAATTAGAAGCATGTCACCTGATGTTATAGTTTGTGATGAAATTGGCACCCAAAATGATATGGAGAGCATTTTAATGGCATTAAATTCTGGAATTAGTTTAATTACAACTATTCATGGTTTTGGAATTGAGGATTTGTATAAAAGATTAGTGTTTAAAGAGATTGTGGAAAATTACGTATTTTCAAGAGCTATAGTTCTTAGTAATAAAAAAGGAATTGGAACAATAGAGTGTATTTATGATTTTACTAAAGGTAAAGATATATGGAGGTCATAATATGATTAAAATAATTGGATGTGCTGTAATATTATGTGCTTCAACTATGGCAGGATTTATATACAGTGAAAGATTAAAGTATAGAGTTTTTCAGTTAAATGAAGTTCAAAGGGCAGTTTATCAACTTCAAAATGAAATAACTTATGTACATGCTCTTTTGCCGGATGCTTTTAAAAATATAGCACATAAAAGTAAAGAGCCTATAAGGGAACTTTTTAATAAAACCAGTGAATTACTATCTGACAATGAATATGAGAATGTATATGAGGCCACGAATAGTGCAGTAAACTTAATGAAAAACAGATTATATTTAAACTCTGATGACATAAATGTTATTTTAGATTTAACAAAAACCTTAGGGGAATCTGATATTGAAGGGCAAAATAATATTTTTTCTTTGACTATAGCAAATTTAAAAAAACAAATTAAAATATCAGAAGAGTTTATGAACAAAAATATAAAAATGTACAGATATTTAGGATTTTCTTTTGGAGCGATGCTGGTAATAGTACTAATATAGGGAGGAGGTTTTTAAGTGTTAGATGTTAGTTTGCTGTTCAAGATAGGGGCAACAGGTATTCTGATCATTATTATTGATAAGGTTTTAAAAAGTGGCGGCAAGGAGGACATTGCTGTAGTTGCAAATTTAGCAGGAGTAATACTACTTCTTATAATGGTGATAAATTTAGTAAACAAGCTATTTGATTCTGTAAAAACTTTGTTTCAGTTTTAGGAGGATATAATGGAAATAATTAAAATTGTTGCATTTGCTTTCACAGCATTATTTATCGTACTTATATTTAAAGGTAGAAGGGATGATTTAGCTATTCAAGTTAGCATTGCAGCCGGAATATTAATTTTTTTATTTATGATAAACAAACTTACAATAATAATGGGTTTTTTGCAAACATTAGCAAATAAGGCCAATATTGATGTTGTGTATTTAAACACAGTTTTTAAAATACTTGGCATTGCCTATTTAGCTTCCTTTTGTAGTGAAATTTGCAGGGATGCTGGTGAGAATAGCATTGCAACTAAAGTGGAATTTTCTGGAAAAATACTAATTTTAGTTTTGGCAATTCCTATTTTGATGGCAGTAATGCAATCTATTTTGAAAATAATGTAGAGGTATAGTATGAAAAAAATATTACTAATTTTAATACAGAGGTATAATATGAAAAAAATAATAATAATTTTACTATTTTTAATATGTTTGCCTATTAGTGTACAAGCCACACAACCAGGTAAACTAGGAGAAAAAGAAGAAAAAGAAATAAGCAATTTATATGATTATATTACTAACATAAAAACAAAATATGAAATATTTAATGATATGGACCCACGAACTTTTGTAGAACAATTTATAAAAACTGGTGAAAATGGTTTTAGTTTTAAAGAAACCTCTAATTACGTTATTAGATTCACATTTAAAGAAGTAGTTGCATCAATGGAGTTAATAGGTAGTCTTATGATTATTGCGGTTATTTGCGCGTTACTTAATAATCTTCAAAGTGCCTTTAATAAAGAGGGTTTATCTAACATCGCTTATTTTGCGTGTTACGGTGTAATGATCGTGATGATAACTAAAAGCTTTTATATAGTAGCAGAACTTGCTAAAAGTACTATTCTTAATATGACAGATTTTATGGCGGCACTTATGCCAGTACTAATGATGCTCCTAGCTAGTGTGGGAGGATTTGCAGAAGCGACCTTACTAGACCCTATAATAATGGGTTTTGCTACTCTAAGTTCTAGAATTTATGTAGATATGATCATTCCTATAATATTTATGAGCTTCGTACTTCAATTTGTTAAGAATATATCCAGTGATTATAAGATAAATAATTTAACAAAGCTTTTTAAGCAAATTGCTATTTGGTCACAAGGAATAGTGATGACAGTATTTATTGCGGTAATTACTTTAAGAAGCATAGCAGCAAAAACAATAGATCAAGTTACTATAAAAACAGCAAAGTTTGCAGTAGATAATTTTATACCTGTAGTTGGAAAATGTTTATCTGATGCGATTTCAACAGTAGCCGGATACTCACTTCTTTTAAAAAATGCTATAAGTGGGTTAGGATTAGTTATTATTATAGTAATTGTTTTATTCCCTATTATAAAACTGTTAATTATGGCTTTTTTATATAAAGTAGCAGCTGCATTAATTGAACCAATAAGTGACAGCCGTACAGTAGATTGTATGAATTCAGTAGGTGATTCTATTCTTCTTTTAATGTCCTGTGTAATATCAGTAAGTGTAATGTTTTTCATAATGGTTGCAATAGTAGCTTCAACTGGCAAAGGCATAATAAGCTAATAATCTAGAAAGTGGTTACTATCCTATATAAATTTATTCATAAAGGAGGTGGTGATAATTTGATAGAAGGATTAAAAGTCTGGGTAACAAACATTACCATTGCTATATTTTTTATTACTGCAGTGGAGATGATTTTGCCAGACAATAGCATGAGAAAATATGCTAAATTTGTATTAGGACTGATGTTAATTGTGGTAATTATAAATCCCATAATGAAGATTTTTGATAAGGACTTTGATTTTAATTCTTATTCAAATAAAGCAACAACTTACATGGAGGGTAGTAATACCGAAAAAGATATTAAAAAGTATAAAGATATTAACATACTTAATACAACGGAAAATTTTAAAAAGAATTTAGAGAATGAATGCATTATAAACTTAGAAGAGGAATATCCAGAGAATAAGTATAATGCTGATATAGAGATTGTTTACGATAGTAAAAATCTAATATTTAAGATTAATACGGTTGAAATTGGAATTGTGGAAAAAGGGGTTAAAAAGATAGAAAACATAGAAATTAATACAAAAAGTGTAAATGCATCTAAAAAAAATATTATGCAAGGCGAACAAGGAAACAAAATAAAGAGGCTCCTAAGTAGTAAATTCAAGATATCTGGTGATGCTATTACTGTTTATAAATTAAATTCATAAAACCTATAATTGTTAATCAGTATATAAAAACAAGAAAGGAGGGGGGGGATTCTATGAACAATGATAATTTGCTTAGTAAATTTACTGAGTATATTAAAACAGAATTATTAAATAGTGGTCAAGGCAACAATAAAAACAATAAAATCAAAAAATCTGACAAGTTATTGGGAAACTTGGTATTAGTGATTTTAGTGGCAGTTGTAATAATTTTAGCAAGTAGTTTTTTTAAATCTCCAAAGCAAACTTCAGCTGTCGCAGGCGATGCACAAAATGATAAAATTGTTAAGGAAAATAAAGCACTACAATTAAATGATTATGAAGCACAATTAGAAAGCAAACTTAAATCAACACTTGAAGGGATTCAAGGAGTTGGAAAGGTGCAGCTTATGATCTATTTTGAGAGTGGAGAGGAGAGTGTTCCAGCGGTAAATGTTAATGATTCTAAAAGTCTTACACAAGAAAATGATACAACAGGCGGAAAAAGAAACATCACTCAAGAAAATAACGGAAGTGCTGTTGTTATGTCCAATAATGGAAATGAAAATGCACCATTAATTGTGAAAAAAATTAAGCCTATTATTACTGGTGTATGCGTAGTGGCAGAAGGATCTAATGAAAAAGTCACTGAACTTAGAATTAGGCAGGCGGTAATTGATTTATTTAATTTACCTAAAAACAAAGTTAATGTATATCCTATGAATAAGTAGCATATAATTTCAAAGAAAGGTAGATGGGGGGGAATATTATGAATAAAAAACAGTCTGGTATAATTGTTGCGTTGGTAGTACTTATTGTGTTTGCAGGGTATCTTGCGGCAAAGGTGAATGGACCATTATATGTAAATGATGGTGATTTTAGCAGTGAGAAGAGCGCAATATCTCTAAAGGAAAGTAAAAGTAATTCATCCTATTTTGAAGAAGCAAAATTATCAAGAGATCAAGAAAGTGTAAGCACTCTTCAATCGATTAAAGCTTTAATTGATGATACTAATACTCCAAAAGCACAAAAGGCAACTGCGTCTGAGCAATATCTAAACATATCAATGGCTTCACAGAATGAATCAGACATAGAACTTGCACTAAAAGCTCTAGGGTTTGAAGAAGCAATGTGCAGTATAGTAGATGATAAGGTACAAATATTAGTTAAAAGTGATAAAAAACAACTTTCAGAGGAAGAACTTCGTAGCATTAATGATGTTGTAATGAACAAAACAAAATTAGAAAAAATTGAAGTTAAAATCAAGCAATAGTAATTGTAAATGCTATATTTATCTGATATAATAAATATAGCATTGTCATGTTTTACCTAAGCTAAATAAGGGGGTACTAATATGGAAGATAAAATTTTAAATGAAACAGAAATGGGCACTGTTAAGATATCCGAGGATGTGGTTAGTGTAATAGCAGGACTCGCTGTTGCTGAAATACAGGGAATCGTTGGTATGAGTGCTAGTCTCGTTGGTGGAATAACTCAAATATTAAGCGGAAAGAAGAATTTATCTAAGGGCGTTAAAGTCAATGTAGGAGAAAGTAGTGCAGTAATTGATTTACACGTTGTAGTTGAATATGGTATTAAAATTCCGGAAGTAACTGAAAAAGCACAAATAAATGTGAAAAAATCTGTAGAGCTTATGACAGGCCTTACAGTAACAGCCGTAAATGTGTATGTACAAAATGTTGTATTATCTAAAACAGAAAAGCTAGAGGAAATAGAAGCATAGTAATAAACACCCTCTGTAATCAGAGGGTGTTTATTACTATGCTTGTTATTTTTATATTAAAAGTATAATTTAGGATGAGAAAATTAGGAGGATTACTAATGAATAGAAGAAAGTCAAGAGAAATAGCAATGAAATTACTTTTTGAAATGTCAATAAATAAAGAAAACTATGAGGATATAATTGAAAATTTTAAAGAGAACACAGATGTTGATTTAAATGAAATTGATATGTCGTATATTACCAAGATGCTAGCCGGGATTCATGAAAATAGCAAGGAGATTGATGAAAATATTGAAAAGCACTTAATTAAGTGGAAGTTGGCTAGATTATCAAAAATGAATCTAGCTATCTTAAGAGTAGGTGCATATGAAATATTATTCGAGGAAGAAATACCAGGTAAGGTTTCTGTAAATGAGGCAATAGAACTTGCTAAGAAATATGGGGAAGATAGTTCCCCAGCTTTTATAAATGGTATCTTAGCGAAGATGATTTAAAAAAGGCAAGATAATTAAATAACAATAAAATAACTAGGGCATCTTTGACTAGTTATTTTTTTTGATAAAAGAGGAATTTTGAAAGTGTGTTAGAACTGTATTATAATAACTAGTATTTAAAAAACACATAACAAGGAGAGGATAATATGGGAATTAAGGTTAATGGAAAGGTGATAGTTGAAAAGTACAGAGATGAAATTAAATCAGTTATAAAAGGCGGTATTAGTAAGGGACTTAGGGTTCCATCAATTAAAACCATATTAGTAGGTGACGATGGAGGTAGCACGTCATATGTAAAAAGTCAGAATAACCTCTGCAATAAATTAGGTATATCTTATACTTGTATTCACTTGGATAAAGACGTTGATCAAAAAGATATTGTAGATATTATAGAAAAATTGAATGAAGATAATACTGTGGATGGTGTAATCATTCAATTGCCTTTACCGAAAAAGTTTAATGAGAAGGAAATCACTTCTAAAATTTCATATAAAAAGGATATTGATGGATTAAGTGATGTAAATATGGGCAGATTTTATAAGGGAGAGAAAAGTTTTATTCCTTGCACTGCTTTAGGAGTCATTGAAATGATTAAAAGTACTGGATGCGTTATTAAAGGGAAACATGCTGTTGTTATTGGTAGAAGTAATATTGTTGGAAAACCAGGAGCACAATTGCTACTTAATGAAGATGCAACAGTAACAATATGTCATTCTAAAACAACAAACTTAAAGGAAGTTTGCAAAACAGCAGATATAATAGTTGCCGCAATAGGTAAACCAGGTTTTGTAACAAGTGATTTTATTAAAGAAGGAGCAGTTGTTATAGATGTTGGGACAACAATGGTGAATAATAAAGTAACTGGGGATGTATCTTTTGATGATGTTATTAATCATGCAAGTTATGTTACACCAGTACCAGGTGGAACGGGACTAATGACTACGACAATGCTTATAAAAAATGCTTGCATGGCATGGAGGGATAATGTTTATTAAAGTATTAACAGTAACTGATCTTAATGGATATATTAAGAAAATAATAGACAGTGACTTTATATTAAAAAACTCAAATGTTAAAGGCGAACTATCTAATGTAAAATTGCATTCTAGCGGGCACATATATTTTTCATTAAAAGATGCATTTGGAAAGATAAATTGTGTAATGTTTAAATCGCAGGCTTTTAAACTTAAAATTGCACCTAGAGATGGCATGAATGTTATCATCAGTGGTAGGGTTTCTGTTTATGAAAAAGAGGGGTCTTATCAGCTTTATTGTGACTCCATGGAGCAGGATGGAGAAGGCCAGTTATATTTGACTTTTCAAAATCTAAAAGAGAAATTAGAGAAAAAAGGATTATTTGATAAAGAACACAAGAAAAGTATACCTTCATTTCCTACTAGAATAGGAATAATTACATCCCCAACAGGAGCTGCAGTTAAAGATATTATTAATGTTGCAACAAGACGTAACTTAAAGGCTAACATGCTTATATACCCAACAATTGTTCAAGGTGTAAATGCTAGCGAGAGTGTTGCGCAAGGTGTAAAATATTTTAATGAACTAAAAAATGTTGATTTAATCATTATTGCAAGAGGAGGAGGCTCAATTGAGGAGTTATGGGCATTCAATGAAGAAAATTTAGCAGTCACTATCTATAATTCTAAAATACCTATAATTACTGGAATTGGTCACGAAACGGATTTTACTATAGCAGATTTCGCATGCGACCTTAGGGCGCCGACTCCATCGTCCGCAGCAGAAATTGCTGTGAGAAATTTAAAAGATTTAAATAATGAAATTAAATCACTTAGAGAACTCTTACTAAAATCTGTGGAATTTAAGGTTAACAAAGAATATAATAAAGTTAATTTATTAAATAAAACTTTGAAAATAAATAGTCCTTTAAATTTTATAGTTAATCAATACATCCATATAGATAATTTAAAAGAAAATCTAAGTTACAGGTTTAATGCGAAAATTTCACTAGAAAAGCAGAAACTTTCCAAGTGCAATGCTCTTTTGCATGCTCATAACCCCTTAAATGTATTGAATAAGGGATATGCGGTACTTCAAAACAATGAAAATGAAGTTATTAGTGAAATTAGTGATTTGAAAAATATAAAAGAGGTGAAAATTACATTAAAGGACGGTAGTGGTAGATTTAATGTAAGAAATTTGGAGGAGTTCTAATGGCAAAGAAAAAAGAATCTTACGAAAATATGATGGTTCGTCTTGAAGAAATTGTAGACCTGATGAATGGGAATGAAGTTACGTTAGAACAAACTATGATTAATTATGAAGAAGGTATAAAAATCTGCAACAGTTTATACAAAATTTTAAATGATACAGAAGGTAAAATAAAGATATTAACAGCTGAAGGTGAAAGGGATTTTATGACTCTTGCGGAGGTCGTTAAAGATTAGATTACACTATATTATTTTTACAACCTATCATGAAAAGAAGGGATATAATGAATATAAAATTGCTAAAAGATGTAGTAGAACACTGGATAAATGATTATTTTGATAATAAACCAGAAATTGACAATAGAAATTTCGAATCGATGATTTATAGTATAAAAGTCGGTGGGAAAAGAGTCAGACCGATTTTAATGATTCTTACATACAATATGTACAAGGAAGATTATAGAGATATTTTACCTTTTGCAGCGGCCCTTGAAATGATTCATACATATTCCCTTATTCATGACGATCTGCCCAGTATGGATAACGATGATTTGCGCAGAGGGAAGCCTACAAATCACAAAATTTATGGAGAGGCAATTGCAATACTCGCAGGAGATGGATTATTAAATGAAGCTATGATTATAATGCTAAATCAATGTTTAGATGGAAGTTTAAATAAAATTAAGGCAAGTGCCTTCATAGCAAAAGCTTCTGGAGCTCAGGGGATGATAGCTGGACAAATCTGTGATATTTTAAGTGAAGGCATCGCAATATCAGAGGAAGAACTTCTGTATATGCATAGAAATAAAACTGGAGAACTAATTAAAGTAGCAATAATATGTGGTGCTATCTTAGGCAATGCCAGTGAAGAAGAGTTAAGTGAATTAAAAGAGTATGGTGACAAATTAGGTTTGGCATTTCAAATTAAGGATGATATATTAGATGTAATTGGAGATGTTAGTGTTTTAGGTAAAAATGTAAAAAGCGACGAGTGTAATAATAAAACTACTTTTATAACCATGTATGGTTTGGAAAAATGTAAGGAAAAGTGTAATGATTTAAGCGAAGAGTGTTTTGAGATATTAAAAAATCTTAAGGTGAATACAAAGTATTTAGAAGAAATGACGGAATTTTTATTAAAAAGGGAATATTGAAAATTTACTAATATTCTTTGATTAATGAACTACACCTTAAATGTCATTAAATTGTATTTTAAGTCGAAACAGCTTTTGAATTAAATATTATTATATGATATAATATCTCCATAAATGTGGGTATGATAATATAATTAATAAAAGAGGATAGATGTATATGAGTAAAATTTTAGATGATTTTAATGACATAAATTCAGTGAAAAAAATGTCTATACAAGAGTTGAATGTTTTTGCAGGAGAAATTAGAAGTTTTCTAATTGAAAAAGTATCTAAAACTGGAGGACATTTAGCTTCTAATTTAGGTGTAGTAGAATTAACATTAAGTTTATACAATGTTTTTAATTTGGATAAAGACAAATTAATATGGGATGTGGGTCACCAATCTTATGTACATAAAATTCTTACAGGAAGAAAAGATAAATTTGATGCACTTAGAAATTTCGGTGGATTAAGTGGTTTTCCTAAAAAAGAAGAAAGCAAATATGATATATTTGAATCAGGACATAGTAGTACTTCTATTTCTGCAGGGCTGGGCATTGCAAGGGCTAGAGATTTACAAAAGGAAGATTATAACGTTATTTCGGTAATAGGTGATGGTGCACTTACAGGAGGTATGTCTTTTGAGGCATTAAATGATATAGGCTTTAGGAAAACTAAAATGATTATTGTGCTTAATGATAATCAAATGTCTATTTCTAAAAATGTTGGAGGCATGTCTAAGTACCTAAGCCAATTTAGAATTGACCCAACTTATAATAGAATAAAAAAAGAAATAAATTCTACGCTTAGAAAAATTCCTAGCGTAGGAGACGGTATGGTTAGTTCAATTCAAAAGATTAAAAATGGAATTAAGCAGGTTATTGTGCCAGGGATGCTCTTTGAGCATATGGGTATTAAATATTTAGGACCTATAGATGGACATGATATTAAAGAGGTAAGCAAGGTATTGAAGCTAGCTAAAGAAATAGACGGACCAGTGATTATTCATGTTATAACTAAAAAGGGCAAGGGTTATAAATTTGCTGAAAACCAGCCACGTAAATACCATAGCGTAGGTCCATTTAACCCCTTAATTGGAGAGCTATGTGGTAGTTCTAAGAAAAGTTACTCTGATGGATTTGGGGAGCAGATTGTAAGCCTTGCAAAGGAGAACAAAAATATAGTGGCAATAACAGCTGCCATGCCTGAGGGTACTGGCCTAGAAATGTTTTCAAAACAGTTTCCTAATAGATTTTTTGATGTAGGAATTGCGGAGCAACATGCAGTTACTATGGCAGCAGGAATGGCATCGCAAGGTTTAAAACCTATTTTTGCGGTTTACTCAACTTTTCTTCAGAGAGCTTATGACCAAATTGTACATGATGTATGCATTCAAAAGTTACCTGTTATTTTTGCTATAGATAGAGCGGGCATTGTTGGAGCCGATGGAGAAACACATCAAGGAGTATTTGATTTATCATATTTATCTCATATTCCCAATATGACAATTATGGCTCCAAAATGTATAAGTGAATTGAAGTCAATGTTAACTTTTGCAGTTAAACAAGATTACCCAATTGCTATAAGATACCCAAGGGGTGGGGATAATTGCAATGTTAAAATGTCTCCTATTGAAAACTTTAAGAGGGGGAAATGGGAAACCCTTTTAGGCGGAGGAAAAATAGCCTTTATAGCTACAGGTAAAATGGTTCAAAATGCTATATTGGTTAGAGAAAAATTAAACAATATGGGAATAGAAGCTACTGTAATTAATGCGTGTTTTATTAAACCTATTGATAAAGAACTACTTTTAGAGCTAGTGAATAAAAAATATTCTTTAGTAACTATAGAGGATAATCTTGTGCATGGGGGATTAGGTTCTTTAGTACTAGAATATGTGAATTCACTTACGACAAAAACAAGGGTCATTAATTTAGGATTTAAAGATGAGTTTATTCCTCACGGAACAGTTGACATACTGTATAAATTACATAAACTAGATGTAGATGGAATTTTTGAAAGTATTTTAGGGTTAGTTTAAATAATGCACTTTAGTGGAGTCTTAAGGAGTTTTTTATGTTAGAAGATAAACAAAGATTAGATGTTCTTGTAGTTAAAAGGGGAGTTCTATTTTCAAGAGAAAGAGCAAAGGAAAATATAATTTCCGGAAATATATTTGTGGATGGTATTATGACTACTAAATGTGGGAAAAAAGTAGATATATCATCTAGTATTGAATTCATAGGAGAAGATATTCCTTATGTAAGCAGGGGTGGATTAAAGCTTCAAAAGGCTATAAATTCTTTCGATATTGAACTTAAAGATAAAGTTTGCCTAGATATAGGCGCATCTACAGGCGGGTTTACAGATTGCATGCTTCAACATGGAGCATGCAAGGTATACGCTATAGATGTTGGAACAAATCAGTTAGGTGATAAATTGAGAGGCGACGTGCGAGTAGTATCCATGGAAAATACAAACATAAGATATTTAAATGTAGATAGTATAGGAGAACTTGCCGATTTTGCAAGTATTGATGTATCATTTATATCCCTGGAAAAAGTTATTCCCAATTTACTTAACCTATTAAAAAATGATGGTAGCGTTGTAGCACTATTAAAGCCACAATTTGAAGTAGGGGTAGGCATCGTAAATAAAAAAGGTGTGGTTAAAAAACCTAGTGAACATGTAAAGGTAATAGTTAGAGTTTTAAACTTTCTGAGATGTCTAGATGTAAAGGTTATTAATGTTAATTACTCATCGATAAAAGGACCTAATGGGAATATTGAATATTTAATTTATTTTACAAAATCTAAAGAGAACTATGTGAATTATATTGAAGATAATATAACTCACATAGTTAGTGAAGCTCATAAAGATTTAAATAGGGTAAGCGAGGATAAAAATAATAGTTGATATATGATATAGAAGGCGGCAAGGAGGGAATATGAAAAAAATTGGCATTAATATAAATACAACTAAGGATGAAGATGGGAAAATAAGTAAGTATGTAAAAAATATTATTAGTAAGTATATAGATGATACTAACATATTTGTATTTAAAGATTCCATTGGCCTTGAAAATATAAAATATAACGATTTAGATATTATTATTGCTTTAGGTGGAGATGGAACTATTTTAAGAACATCGCGAAATTTAAACAACTCTAATATCCCAATTTTAGGTGTGAATATAGGCAATCTGGGATTTCTTTCTAGTGTGGAGTTACTAGAGTTTGAAAATGCTATGAAAAGATTTAGTGAAGATGATTATTATGTAGAAGACAGAATGATGCTTAATTGCACTTTGCCATATCGAGATAAAACTGAAGAATATACTGCTTTAAATGATATAATTGTATCAAAGGGAACACTAGCGAGAGTTGTTAAATATGAATTACACATAGATAATAAGTTTTACATTGAGTTTACAGGGGATGGGCTTATAATATCTACGCCAACAGGGTCTACAGCATATTCATTATCTGCAGGAGGGCCTATAATTTATCCTAACTTAGATGTTATAGCTGTAACTCCTATTTGCCCATTATCTTTATATATGAGAACTATAGTGCTGGACTGTAAAAGTGAAATATCTATAAATATAAAAAGTGAACATGAAAGCATATTTTTGACATTAGATGGACAACGGGCAATAAAGCTAAATAACTATGAAAAAATATTAGTAAGTGTTTCAAATAAGAAGTGTAGATTGGTTAAATTTAATGATTATAATTATTTTGAAATTTTGAGAAAAAAAATAATTTCTAGAACAATGGATTGTGAGGGAGAAAAAAATGAAGATTTCACGTCATGCAAAAGTAATTGAGATTATCCAAGCTAATGAGATTGAAACTCAGGAGCAGTTAGCAGAAGAACTAAAAAACAATGGATTTGATATTACTCAAGCAACTGTATCGAGAGACATAAAGGAATTGAAATTAATTAAGGTTATGAATGCACATGGAAGTCACAAGTATGCAACTAGTTCTCCAGCAGATACCTTTTTATCAAATAAATTGGTTAATATTTTTTCTCAAACAGTTCTTTATGTTGACCATGTAGATAATTTTATAGTATTAAAAACGATTTCTGGAGCTGGAGCTGCTGCTGCTGAAGCTTTAGATTCTTTAAAGTTCAATGGTATTGTAGGTACTATAGCTGGAGATAATACTATATTTATTTTAGTTAGAAAAGAAGAAGAGACAAAAGAGATAATCCAAAAAATTAAAAAAATGATTAGTGAATAGGAGGAGGTAGTATGCTCCTACAATTAAATATTATGAATTTTGCCCTAATTGAAAAGTTAAGTATTAATTTTGAAAAAGGATTTAATGTCCTTTCTGGTGAAACAGGAGCGGGAAAATCAATTTTAATTGATGCTATAAATTATGTATTAGGGGGTAAATTCAATAAGAACTTAATCAGGACAGGTGAAAACAAAACTTATGTTGAGGCAATATTTAGCATTGATACTAAAAATAACAAAAATGCTTTAGATGAGATGGATATTGATTATGAGGACATGGTATTTATAAGTCGCGAAACTTTTCAATCTGGGAAAAGTATTGCAAAAGTTAATGGTAAATCATTGCTACTCTCAAAGGTTAAGTGTATTAGTAAAAATTTATTGGATATTCATGGTCAACATGATAATCATAATTTATTAGATAAAGTCAATCATATATTTTATGTGGATTCCTTTGGAACTGATAAAATTCATAAGGTTCTTGTGGGATATAATGAGAAATATGTAAGAATGACTACAATCAAAAATAGAATTAATAAACTTGAAGGAAATGAAGGACAGCGAGAAAAAAGAATCGATTTCTTGAATTACCAGTTAGAAGAAATTAAAAGCGCCAATCTCAAAATTGGTGAAGACCAGGATCTTTTAGAAAAATATGCAATCATTAGCAATGCAGAAAATTTGGAAAAACATTTATCAAAAAGTTATGCATTATTAGATACCAGTGATGAGGAAAATACTTCGGTTTTTTATAATTTAGCTATGGCTATTAGGGAATTAAGAAGTATAGAAAAGCACATGGAAAAAATAAAATTAATTGCAGACTCTATAGAAGAAAGCTATTTTAATATAGAGGAAAATATTACGGATTTAAGAAACTTAAAAGAGACAATTTATTATGATGAAAAAGAATTAGAGTATATGAATAGTCGAATAAGCCTGATTAACACTTGTAAGAAGAAGTATGCACCTACCATTGAGGAAATTTATGAATATAAAGAAAAAATCCAAATTGAATATGAAGAATTAATTAATAGTAGTGATATAATCATTGTTCTTAAAAAAGAAAAAATAGCTCTTGAGCGTGAAATGAAAATTATAGCAGATCAGATTCATGAAATTAGATCTGATACAGCAAAAAAACTCCAAGGTAAAATAAAAGATGAATTAAATTATATTGGCCTTGAAAAAAGTGAGTTCTACATAGAAGTAAAACTCGTAAATGAATTTTATGAAAATGGCTGTGATAAAGTTCAATTTTGTATATCTACTAATCCTGGAGAACCACTAAATCCATTAGAAAATATTGTGTCTGGTGGGGAATTATCACGTATAATGCTTGCACTCAAAACTGTATTCGTTAATAAGGATGAAATACCTACTGTTATATTTGATGAAATAGACACTGGTATTAGTGGTAGAATCGCGCAATGTGTTGCAGAAAAGATGTATTCAATATCATTAAACCATCAAATCCTTTGTGTAACACATTTGCCCCAAATAGCTAGTATGGCAGATACAAATTATTTAATATCTAAAAATGTTTTAAAAAATAAAACTTATACCAATGTTATAAAAATGAATGATGAAGAAAAGCAACAAGAAATAGCTAGAATGATTGGTGGTACACAGGTTACTAAATTAACCTTGGAAAATTCTAAAGAAATGATAAATATGGCAAAGAAACAAAAAAAATATTAATTTTGTTATTTAGGTTAGCATAGTTATAAAAATAGGTTAATAGGGAAAAGTAAAGTCATAATTTTATGGCTTTATTTTTTTCGTTTTTTTTAACCTAAAGTATAAAGCCTCTAAGTTTGTATAATTAATAAAAATGTAAAAATAATTGCAATAGAGGGTAATTTTTTTAATTTAGTATAAATTAGTTTTGAATCTATGTCTTTGACTATTTTTGAATTAATGTTATAGCATAATATGGAGAATTCGAGGGTAACTTAAAGTTATAAATATAAGAGAAAAGGAGGTAAAGCTTATGAAGAAAAGGTTAAATATAATATGTTGGATTATAACACCTTTAGTAGTAATAATTGCTTTAAGTGCGTATCTTAAAGTCCAAAATAAAATTGTTGCAGCATATGATAGACCAATGGAAACATTATATTCTAACAAACTTGTAAAAGTAAAAGACGATAAAGACATTATTCTTAATAAACCAGATATAAATAATAAAAAGAAAAATGAGAAAAAAGTTAATTTAGAAAATAGCTTAGAAGTTGAATCAACATTTATAAAAGACAAATCAGATTTAATGGTTTATCCAGGAGGACAACCAATTGGTGTTAAATTGAATACTAAAGGTGTTTTAGTAGTAGCTTTATCTGATATTCAAGGTATAAATGGTAAAACACCAAGTCCTGCCGCAAATGCAGGTGTACAAATAGGTGATAGTATAATAAGTATAAATAATGTTGAAATAAATCATGCAGAAGATGTAATAAGATTTATAAATAAAGAAAAAAATACAGAACTCACTCTTAAATTACAACGTAAAAATGATTTAACATTTTTTCAAGTTAAAATTAAACCAACTATTGATTCAGAAGATGGAAAACAAAAAATTGGTTTATGGGTACGCGACTCAACTGCTGGTGTAGGAACATTAACGTTATATGATGATAAAACTAAAAAATTTGCTGCGTTAGGTCATCCTATTACAGATGCTGATGCCGGAACAATATTGAATGTTAATAATGGTGTAATTATATCATCTAATATTGTATCAGTAAAAAAAGGAACAAGAGGAACTCCAGGAGAGTTAAGAGGACTTTTCATAGATGAAAGCAAAATAAAAGGTCAAATAACCAAAAATACTGAATGTGGTATATTTGGAGAAGGAACTAAAAGTCTTATAAATAATAAATTTAGTAAACCTATGAAAATAGGACTAAGAAATGAAATTAAAGAAGGAAAAGCTCAAATTTTAACCACTATAAATGGTAGTGAACCACAATTGTTTCAAATAGAAATTCAGAAACTATTACCTCAAAATAAATCCGGATCGAAAAGTATGGTCATTAAAATTACAGATCCTAGGCTTCTAGAAAAAACTGGCGGCATAGTGCAAGGTATGAGTGGTAGTCCAATAATTCAGAATGATAAGATTATTGGTGCGGTAACCCATGTTTTAATTAATAAACCTGATTTAGGATATGGAATATATATAGAATGGATGTTGAAAGATGCAGGTATTTTATCAAATTAACTAGCATTATTTAAAAAAAGGGGTTAAAATAGATATTAAGCAATAAAGGATAGCGGATGCTATCCTTTATTTTATAAAAAATGATAAATAATGATAAATAATTATTTATTTGTAAATTTTCTTAATATAAGAAGGAATTGTAATTCTTTTGTCGAATTAATATTTGTTAAGATATGGGAATTTATTTATAAAGGGGAGTTATAATATGGAAGAAGCTAGAATTAGTGTGCTTATTGCAGATGATAATAAAGAATTTTGCAATATTTTAAATGATTATTTATTAAGCCAAAGAGATATTATGGTTACAGGTATTGCAAAAGATGGAATAGAAGCTCTTAAGTTAATAAAAGAGAGAAAGCCTGACTTGGTAGTATTAGACATAATAATGCCACATTTAGATGGTCTTGGGGTACTAGAAAGATTGGGTAGTATGGACCTTGAACCAATACCAAAAATAATAGTATTATCTGCAGTTGGGCAAGATAAGATTACACAAAGAGCTATTGCATTGGGAGCAGATTATTATGTAGTAAAACCATTTGATATGGAAGTTTTTACAAAGAGAATAAGACAAATGTTTAATAATACAATTTCAAGTGATAACAGCAAAAAATCAATATCTTTTATTGATACATCTGAAACTAGAAAAAGTAATCATAACGAACCAATGGATTTAGAAGCTGAAATTACAAATATAATTCATGAAATTGGTGTTCCAGCTCATATTAAGGGATACATGTATCTAAGAGAAGCAATCACTATGGTAGTTAATGATATTGAACTTCTATCCGCAGTGACGAAGGAATTATATCCATCTATTGCTAAAAAATTCAACACAACTGCTAGTAGGGTAGAAAGAGCAATAAGGCATGCTATAGAAGTAGCATGGGGACGTGGTCAAGTTGAAACAATAAATAAAATATTTGGTTATACCATACATAATGCTAAAGGTAAACCAACCAATAGTGAATTTATAGCTATGGTAGCCGATAAGTTAAGATTACAAAACAGGGTTTCTTAGCCTTATATAACGACGGTTTCAGACCGGTTTGTTTTTTATCGAAGTTAATTATTTAGTTAATATTGAGTTATAAAACAAAAACTAATAGACTTATTCATTTATTAAGTAAATGAATAAGTTTATTTTTATGGAAATAATTGATACTCATAAAATGTAGTAGATTAGCCAATAGTTTCATAGGGGATTTTGATATAGAAATATGAGTTTATTTTTTGAAAATCATACTTCTTATTATATAAATTCTATTCGGAGAAGCGTATCCCATAGCTAAATAGGACTTTCCATATTCTAAAGCAAAAGTTAAACCCTCACTTTCTCCTGGGTTATTAAAATGATAAGTTGCAATTATTATACCTTCATAATTTAATATTGTAATCTTATTATTTGTATATAAATAAATGTATTTGCCATCTGTTTCTAAGCCTTGTGGAACACCTTGCGTAGCAATATTAAAAGTATTTATTACATTCATGTTGGCTAAATTTATAATAGTAAATGTTGGATTACCAATATCAGCTCCACTTGAAATGGTATGGAGTATTAAATAATCATGGACATTATCTATAGCAAGTAAGGCTGATGTTCCCAAACGTTCATAGCTTAAATTACTTAATATTGTACTTGTAGTATAATCAACAACATAAATATGAGTTAAATTAGTTCCTCCACCATTAGCAATATAAATTTTGTTTGTTTTGGTTCTATATCCAAGTTCAGCACAATGGCCTAGAGACATAGATGCTGTTTCACATATTTTCTTTCCTGACATATCATATTTAATTATTTTCCCGTTTCCAGCTCCTAAATCAAAGCCACAATAAAAATGTCCATCAAAAAATGTTAATCCTTGAAAATTTTTAGTGGATGGAATACGAAATAGTAATTCATATTGAAATTTTTCTGTTTTATTATTCGGAGATATTCTGTCATTTTTAATAGCAAATGTTAAATTATTATCGAAAGTATTAATAGATAAGGCCAAGGCACACACGCATAAGTATCTTCTATAAGTTTTCAATTTAATAACACCTACCTTTTATTTTATAGTATGTTTATAATCATAAATTTTAATGCTAGCGATTTCTGCGACATGGCAAAAAAATATTCACTTATGTAGTAAAGTAAATTAAATATGCATATAACCATCTTTGATATCATAAATATGAATTAAGTTATAATATTGCAGCACCGCAGGTGATAATTTAATTCATATAAGGGGGATTTTAGCATACATATAACGTAAGTGAATTTTAACAATATATTATGAATAGCTAAAAAACAAGCAGAATGATCAACAAAAGGGGGAAAAATTATGTCATCTAATACTTTAATGGGAAACATAAACAAACATATACAAGAAAATTTTTGGCTATATATTATAAGTATTCTTTGCGTATTTACAGGTATAATTTTAGGAATCTACAGTGTGAAGTACATGGGGGATTTTGAACGAAATGATTTAGTAAATTACTTGATGAATTTTATTGATCCTTCAAATACAAGTGGGATTAGTTATAAATTAATATTTTTACAATCGATTAAAAATAATCTGCCTGTGATTATTTTTCTTTGGTTTTTAGGTTTAACTATTATCGGGATACCAATAATTATAATTATTGATTTATTGAAAGGATTTACAGTTGGATTTACCTTTAGCTTTATGATTAGCGGCCTAGGAAAGAATGGCATTGGTATAGCAATACTAGGGGTGATACCTCAGAATTTAATTTATATTCCATGCATTATTTTTGCATCTGTAGTATCAATGGAATTTTCTATAATGCTACTTAAAAGTAAGTTCAATAAACAATGGACAAGTAGTTTATCTAGCAGAATAATATATTATAGTGCAATATTCATTGTAATAATAATTTTCTTGTTTATAGGGATAATTATAGAATCTTATATTGCACCGCATTTTGTTAAAAATCTTATTAATAATTTGGGAGCAGTAAGCAAATGAAGCATAAGGATGTATTGCACTTTATAATGTTAACAATAAAATGTTTTGTGATTTTACTAGTAATTGGAATTTACTTGCCTAAAGCTGTGGATTACTTGCTTCAAAATTTAATTAATAATACAAAAATCTACAAAAATAGTGTTGTAGTTTACAAATTAGTTGATAATAATTATAAATTAATTTATAATTATATTCTTACATTTTATTTATTCTTTAGAGTATAATGTATGTATATATTAATATTCTCTATAATATGGGAGATACATTATGAATGATTTATTAAAAATCTATAGCGATAATTTAAAAAACAATAAACTAACGAGAAATACTATTGAAGCTTACACTCGAGATGTTAAACGTTTTATTGAATTTATAGAATATAAAAATGAAAGTATAAAAACGGTTGATTGCATAACAATAATGGCATATTCTGAGTATCTTAGAAAAGAAGGTCGTGCAAATAGTTCCATAGCAAGAAGTATAGTTTCCATCAGAAATTACTATAAATATCTTATTAAAAACGATTTTGCAGAACATGACCCAACAGCCTATTTTTCAATTGCAAAAATTAAACGAAATATACCTCAAATTCTATCTATCGAGGAGATAGATGAATTATTAAATCAACCAGAAGAGTCAACGATTAAAGGATGTAGAGATAAAGCAATGCTAGAATTAATGTATGCTACAGGCATAAAGGTTTCAGAACTTTTAAGTTTAACAACATATGATATTAATTTAGAATTGCTATACATAAGGTGCAATAATGGTAAGAAAAATGAAAGAATAATTCCTATTGGTACCCAGGCGGTTAGATGTCTATCGCAGTATTTAAAGACAAGATCTATTATAAACTTAAATAATTTAAGTTTACTCTTTTTAAATATAAAAGGGGATAAAATGACAAGGCAAGGCTATTGGAAAATTATTAAAGAGTATGCTAAAAAGACTAATATTAAAAAAGCTATAAATTCTTATACAATAAGACATTCATTTGCTGTGCATTTATTGCAAAATGGCGCTGGTATAGCCTCAGTTCAAGAACTATTAGGTCATAATAGTATGTCTACAACTCAAATTTACTCAACTATAGTTAAAAAGAGCAAAATTGCTGAAATTTATAAGAATACTCATCCTAGAGCATAAGATAAATGATTTAACTACAATGTAGAATTTAAATAGAATATAGAAAAATCCGCTTTCACTAATTATGAAGGCGGGTTTTTATTTTTGTTTTTAACTATAATAATTTTTTTATTTTATTATAAATAAATAGTGATAATATTAATGCAAATTGGTAAAAATAATGTTATGAATTTTAATCAACGCAGACATTTTTGTCTAGCGAAAAGTAATAAGAGGAGGATACATATGAAAAGGAACTTTAGGAACGTATTATGTTTAATTTTAACGTTGATTTTTACAACACAGTTTTTCTGTCTGCCAGCTAAGGCAGAAGGAGAAAATAAGGATGATAAAGGAATTGTAGTAGAAGCAAAGTCAGCACTACTAATGGAACCATCCACTGGCAAAATAATATATGAAAAAAATTCTCATGAGAGATTTGCACCAGCATCAGTAACTAAAATAATGACTATGTTATTAGCTATGGAGGCCATAGATTCTGGTAAGATTAAATTACAAGATAAGATAACCGTAAGTGAAAACTCGAAAAAAATGGGTGGAAGTAGTATGATTCTTGAAACTGGTGAAATTAGAACCGTGGAAGAAATTTTAAAAGGGATTGCCATTGCATCAGGAAATGATGCAGCAGTGGCAATGGCAGAATATCTAGGTGGCAGTGAAGGTGCTTTTGTAAATATGATGAATGAAAGAGCAAAAAGTCTTAATATGAAAGATACTGCTTTCAAAAACTGCACTGGTCTAAGTGCAGTAGGGCATTTTACAACTGCCTATGATATTTCAATTATGTCTAGAGCACTATTAAAACATCCTAAAATATTAAAATATTCAGGAACCTACATGGAAACTATTTCAGAGGGCAGAAAGTCACCTATAGGTCTTGTAAATCATAATAAGCTTGTTAGATTCTTTGCTGGATGTGATGGACTCAAGACTGGATTTACAAATGAGGCAATGTATTGTATGTCTGCGACTGCAACACGAAGCAATGTAAGGATGCTTGCAATAATTATGGGTGCGCCAACTTACACAAAAAGAAATAGAGATGCTAGCATGTTAATGAATTACGGATTTACAAAATTTGAGACGAAAAAAGTAATAGCAAAAGATCAAGGATTAGAAAAAGTAATTTTAAATAAGAAAGGTGATAAGTTCCTAATAGCTAAAGCACATAAAGATTTCCTTATAACCCTTGAAAAAGGTAATAAAAATAAAATAACTAAAAAATTTGTTATGAAGGAAGGTTTGAAAGAGTATAAAAAGGATGTCGCAATTGGATTTTGTGAAATATATGTCGATAATAAGTTAAGTGGTAAGATTGTTATTTACAGCGATAGGGATATAAAAAAATCTAGAGTGTGGGATAATATTAAAAATAACTTTACAGACTTATTTGATAAGGCGATTTAACAAAACTTTATAGTAGTGTTTACAGATTTATGTAGATATAAAAATATAGCTTCTGGGCAATAAATTATTTGCTTAGAAGCTAAGTTTTTATAAAATAATATACTTTAGGAATTAAAATGTCAGACTTAATTGGGAATATTACAAATATTAAAGGACTTGAAAAGTGTAATATGAAATAAAACAAGCTAGTAAATTGACTAGTTATTTTTCCAAAGATGAATTATACTTAGAATAGACTTGATATAAAGAAATCAAAGTAAAACTTATATTTCTTTAAAATTATTTATTTAGGAGAGAGTGTACATGCCATTAAGTATAAAGGTAACTAATTTTGAAGGCCCATTTGACTTGTTATTACATCTTATTAAGAAAAATGAGATGAACATATATGATATCAATATTGTTGAAATCACAAATCAGTATTTGGGGTGTCTTAAAAGTATGAAGGAAATGGATTTAGAGGTGACATCAGAATTCATAGTTATAGCCGCAACTTTAATTGAAATTAAATCGAAATATTTGTTGCCTAAAAATAAAGAGGATCATAGCGAAGAAGAAGAAATTGATGTAGAAAAGGAATTGCTAAATAAATTGATAGAATATAGAAAATATAAAACTATAGCTGAAAATTTAAAGGTGTTGGAACAGGGTACAGGTATAATGATTAGTAAAAAACCAGAAATAATTGAAGAGGATAATGAAAACACTAAGGAAATGGATTTTTTGAAAAATATTACAATGCTTGATTTGTACAATTCATACAATAATTTAATGCAAGTATATATAAATAAAATGAATACTGATAATATTATAAATAAAAAAATCCTATTAGATGAATATAAAATAGAAGATAAAATGGAGGAATTAAAAAGAGAGCTTGAATGTTTTGGAAAAATTCATTTTACAAAGTTAATATATGGATATTCATCAAAGTTAGAAATTATTGTTACGTTTCTAGCATTACTTGAGCTTATAAAGATTAGAAGTGTGATAGTAATTCAAGAAAGTAATTTTAAAGATATATATTTAGAAAGGGTAAATGAATATGAACGAATTTAACACTAAACAATTAGAGATTGAAGAGGTTTCTACTAAAAATATATATTTTTCTATTATAGAATCATTGCTGTTTGTTGCCGGTGAATCATTAAAGCTAACTGAAATAGCGAATATATTAGAATGTAGCATTGGTTTCACAAGAGAATTAACAAATGAATTAAGAGCAAAATATGAAGAAGAGCAAAGAGGAATTAAAATTATAGTAACTAATGATGAATACCAATTTGTTACAAAATCTTGCAATAGTGAATATGTACAAAAGCTATTAAAGACAAGTATTAGACAATCTTTATCTCAAGCGTCTATTGAAACTTTAGCAATAATTGCGTACAAGCAACCCATAACCAGAGTGGAAATCGAGGAGATAAGAGGAGTTAAGAGCGATAGAGCAATTTATACATTGTCAGATAAAAAATTAATTAAAGAAACTGGACGAAAAAATGTTCCGGGAAGACCAATTATTTATGCAACCACGGATGAATTTCTTAAACATTTTGATTTTCAGAGTCTAAATGAAATGCCTTCTTTAGAGGAGATTAACAAAGAAAAAGTACAACAAAATATTGATAGCAATCAAACTGAGTAGATATTTTTTGAAGGCAACTGATGTATACACTTATTAACCCCACTATAATAAAATTTCCAGTGGAAAATTCTTATTATGGTGGGGTTAATATTTTTAATATATAATTTGAACAATTAAGAGAAGTTATTCAGAATACTTATCGCTATCTTCGCATTCTGTATTCTTATCACAACTATCTTTAAACATACCCTTAATAATATCGATAACCTGTGGTACAGTATCAACGATTTTATCATATGTATTTTGCTGATCTACAGGCAATAGTCTTACTGAATCGTTTTTAACAACTAAAAATGCAACGGGCTTAACAGTGACTCCAGCTCCAGAACCACCACCAAAAGGATAGTTATTACTTGAGTCAGAAGACGTAACACTATTGAATTCACTACCTCCAGATGCAAAACCAAAACATACTCTTGAAATAGGGATAATTGTAGTCCCATCTAATGATTGGATAGGTTCTCCTACAATGGTATTCACATCTATCATATCTTTTATGCTTTCCATCGTGCTCCTCATCAAATTTTCAATTGGATGATTATCCATGTATATTTCCTCCTTTATATTTTTTTATATTCATTTTGTTATGTTTTATGGTTATAAGGCAAATTAACATAATAAATGCTATATAAGTAATTTTTGCTAAATTGACGTAAATTATACTCGAAATTTCCATAACAAAATCATTTTTTTTAAAATGAGGGTTAACTTTAAAATCAATATTTTTAACTTTTACAAAATCTGTTAATATTAAATACAAAAAACTATAAGTTGAATGAATTAAGCCAAATAAAATAGCGACCAATGCAGCATCATCAAATCCATATTCTAGTTTAGTATTTAAAGTTAATGTTGGTTTGAATTTTAATTTCTTAATTTTATAGGTAATTAATTTTATATCGCTTAAAATTAAAGACTTAAAGAAATTTTCTTTTAGGCTACCTTTTAAATCATTTTTATTACCATTTTTTAAAACTTTTTTAACCTTTAATTTCTTATTATAAATGTAAATTCCCAAAATTTTGTTTGAGTACTTAAGGGTTATTTTTAAATGGATTGGAAATAATATAATTATTATAGTTAAAAGAAATACTATTATACATTTAAACATCTTAACCTCCCAATCTATCTAATAACTGGTATTATGTCCAATAATTTATAAAAATATCAACTTGTGTATATAATATTCAAATTTAAGAGAGGTGAAATAATGAGAAAAAATTTTAAAGTATATTTATCATTATGTTTAAGTTTGTTTTTTCTATTTTCGTCATTTGTTGAAAATGTTTTTGCAGAGGATTTATATGTTAATGCTATAAGTGCTATAGCAATAGATGCTGATTCGAAAATTGTTTTATATGAAAAAAATGCATATACACCAATTGAAATTGCAAGTACTACAAAAATACTAACGGCGCTTGTAGCAATAAAATGTGGAGATTTAAACAAGAAAATAATTGTATCAGAGAAAGCAGCATCTATACGCGGTTCAGAAATAGGATTAAAAAAAGGAGAGGAAGTAACCTTAAAAGAATTGTTGTATGGACTCTTGTTGAGATCTGGAAATGACGCCGCAATTGCAATTGCTGAAGGAATTAGTGGAAGTGTTGATGAGTTTTCAAAGCTTATGAATGAGTATGCTTTAGAAATTGGATTATTGAATAGCAACTTTGAGTCTCCTCACGGGTTAGACAGTGCAAATCACTATTCTACAGCGTATGATTTAGCTTTAGTTACTGCAAAGGCAAAAGAAATTAAATTTTTTAATGATATAGTAGGATCTAAAGATGTGGATGGTAAACAGAATAACTTTACTAGAAGTTACCACAATATAAATAAAATTTTATATCTTTTACCAAATTCAACAGGAGTAAAAACAGGATCTACTGGAAAGGCAGGTAAATGTTTAGTAACTTCTGTTAAAATTCAAAATAGAGATGTTATTATAATTACACTAAATTGTACACCTAGATGGAAGGAAACTGAGAAAATAAGTAAGTATGTTGAAAAAAATTATGAATACAAAAAAATAATCAGTAAAAATGACATTTTAGAACATCTAAGCATAAAAGACGGAGTGGGTAATGTTGAAATAGTAAGTAAAAGAGATATTATAATTCCAGTAAAAAACAATCAAAAAATAGAATTCAAAATTAGAAAGCCACTAAATGAGATTTATGCCCCAATACATGAAGGGGAAGAGGTTGGTAGGATAGATGTATATGCAAATAATAAACTCTTATTTACAGAAGCCTTAGTGGCTAAAAATTCTATAAAAAAGAAAAATAAGGTTAGACAAGAATTTGATAAAATTAAAGATTTAATTATACCTAACAAATAAGAGAGAATATAAGTCTCTCTCTTATTTGTTAGAAAACTTTAACAGTGTACAAATACAATTTATGGTTATTTTTCAAGGTGATTCATTGATAATAATGATTTATATAATTTAGATTTTTCTAATATGTGGGAATGATTAATTATGAATATTAAATTTAAGTTGTAACAAATTTCACAATTTCAAATATTTTAATAGTATAGTACTTTAGGAGGTTAGAATGATGAGTTATGAACCCTACGATTGCATTGATGTAGGAAGTGAATTTTGTCCTTGCCACACTAAACTGCGATAATCAGTTTAGTGTTTTAATTTTTACAATGCCTCTAGCGCCATCCCAGTATATTGAGTTTACAATATTATTAATTAATAAGCGTTTGTTATTAAAATCTAAGATATCCATTATTGATGAAAAGCTATTTGAAGAATTTAAAAATTTATCGACAATCGGATTATTATTTTTAAATTTATAGGAAGTAGAGGCTAAGTCTTTATATTTAACACTTAATTTTTCTAATTCAATTCCTAATTTGTAAATTTGAGGCCTTATATATTTGGATATTTCATTGTCCAAAGATAATTGATTTACTAGAATATCTATTTGATCTTGTTTTATATTTATTTGTGATGATAAACTCTCTATTTCAGATTGTACCAAATTAGTTTTTGATAGTTCGGATTTTATTTTATTTAACTCCTCTAATAAAATATTTCTTGAAATTGTGATATTTTTTAAATTATCTATAACTACCTTTTCGAGTTCATCTACGCGTACATTAGGATTATTACATCGCTCGCCTTTTGAATAATCTTTAGTACTACAAACATAATACTGGATTTTTTTATTAGTTGTTGCACTAATATGACCATGTTTAACAATCATACTTTTACCACATTTAGAACATTTTAAAATTCCGGTAAGTAATGCTGCTGCAGAGGTTCCGAGCCGTGGTGCCTTGTTTTTATTATCATCTAATATTTGTTGAACCTTAAGCCAATTGAAAGCATCAATAATTCCTTCGTGTTTAGAAATAGCAGCTATCCATTCAGTTATATCTCGTTTAATCCTAGCACCTTTACTCTTATTATAAGTTATAATACCTTGTTTATCATTAGCTTTTCCCATTACATTCATGCCAATAAGCTGAAGGTGATTCATAACAGCTTCATTTGCTCTAACGTAAAGGGGGTTTCTTAATATAAGTTGAATCCTTTTCTTATTAAAGTCAGCGCCGTTTTTTGTTTTAATATTCTTTTTAAAGATGAAAATAAAAACCTGGCTAATAGATTTATACTGTAGATATTTATCATAAATAATTTTTACTACATCTAATTCCTTTTTTATGGGTGATAATGTATACATAGATTTTTCTCTAAATTCACCATCCAAATAGGATAGTTTTCTACTTTCATACCCCAAAGGGGTTTGACCTCCTAACCATCTTCCACTTTTAGCGAGTTCTAACATATTGTCACGAACCCTTTCACCAATAGTTTCACGTTCTAGCTGCGCAAAAACAGATGCAATATACATCATGGCACGACCCATAGGGGTTGATGTATCAAACTGTTCATTAACACTTATAAAGCTAATGTGTAAACTATCTAATTCATTTATAAGAGTAGTAAAATCAGAGATATTCCTACTAATTCTATCCAGTCTATAACAAATTAGTACATGAAATTTTTTTTCCCTTGCATCAATGAGCATTTTTTGAAACTGAGGCCTTTTGATATTTTTTCCTGAAAAACCTTCGTCCTCATATATTATAAATTTTTCGATTTCTAAATGATTACATTCATGTTTACATAATTCAATTTGGTTAATTATCGATTCGCCTTTTCCTGTGATTTTTGATTTTCTGGAGTATATAGCGGCAATTTTCAATTTATTACTCCTTAATAATTGATTTATAAAATTTATAAAAGCTTATATAAGCATTATAAATAATTATGATATATTCTATAAACTATAATTTCTTCACAAAATAAAGATATGTATTTTAGAAAAATAATATTACGTAATCATGTATATAATTAAATATATATAGGTATATACATGATTACGTAACACTAAGGTTTAAAGATGCATACTATAATATAATAGTTTATTTGGAGGATTATAAATGAAAGTTAATTCTACAATTGTTTTAGAATTAAATAAAAAAGAAGTAGAACTCTTGGATGAGCAGTATACAAGGACTGTTGCGAAAATAATAGCTTCAGAGCTTACGTTACAAGAAATGAACGAATTAATAGAAAAGTTAATGATTAGCTAAGATATTTCAAATTGCAGGAAAAACAGCACTACAATAAAAAGGAATATATGTATAATAGTAGAATAAAATAGAAAAGTAAAAGAGTTAAAATAATAAGGAGCAGTTATTCTATTAATGAGAAATAAACAATCAGAATATATCGAACAAATTCTATTGAAAGATGATATACTGTTATAATATTGTATACAACATAAAATATGGAGATGATTTATATGAAGTTATGTGAAATATGTAAAAAAAATATTGCAATGATATTAACATCAAGAATTGAGAATGGAAAAACCGAAACTATAGGATTATGCATAGAGTGTGCTAAAAAAAGGGGTATTCCAGTTATGGATCAATTAGTGCAACAAGCTGGATTATCCTCAGAGGATATTGAAAACTTAAATGAACAAATGGGTAATATGTTCAAAAATATGAATTTAGAGGATATAGATCTTGAGGATTTAAATGCTCCCAATATGGATATTGAGAATGGTGATAAAAAAAAGACCATTGGTAATATTTTTAATGGATTATTTTCACCTGTTGATGAAAATAGTGATTTTATAGAGGATGAAGGTCAAATCTCATCAAAGATTAAAGAAACAGCTGAAGATAAATCAAAAAAGAATTGGTTTAAAAAGAAGCGAAAGAATTTAGATACATATGGTATAAATCTAACTAACAAAGCAAATCAAAATGGCGTCGACAAGGTTGTTGGACGGGATAAAGAAATCGATAGAGTGGTACAGATTTTAAATAGGAGAAGCAAAAATAATCCAATATTAATTGGAGAAGCAGGTGTTGGTAAAACAGCTATTGCAGAAGGGTTAGCTGTAAGAATTGTAGAAAAACAAGTTCCAGAAAAATTATTTAATGCGGAAGTTTACCTGCTTGATTTAACTGCGGTGGTTGCAGGTACACAATTTAGAGGGCAATTTGAAAGCCGCATGAAGTCAATTATTGAAGAAGCTAAGGAAAATGGAAATATAATATTAGTTATTGATGAGGTGCACAATATTATGGGTGCTGGTGAGGTTCAGGGGGGTGCAATGAATGCAGCAAATATTTTGAAGCCAGCTTTGGCCAAGGGGGAAATACAAGTTATTGGAGTTACTACATTGGAGGAATATAGAAAATATATAGAAAAAGACGCAGCACTCGCGAGAAGATTTCAGCCAGTCCTAGTTGAGGAACCTAGTATAGCTGAGACAATAGAAATTTTAAAAGGAATAAGAGGCTACTATGAAGAATACCATAAAGTTAAAATATCTGATGAAGTAATTGAAGAAGTTGTAAATTTATCTGAAAGATACATAACAGAAAGATTTCTGCCAGATAAAGCCATTGATGTTATTGATGAGGCCGGTTCTAGAGCTAATTTAAAAAATAAAGGTCTTGTCGAACTTGCAGAATTAAAAGAGGAATCAGAAAAAATTCAAAATGGAAAGAAGGAAGCTGAGGTTGCCGGAAATTTTGAAAAGGCTGCAGAATATAGGATGAAGCTATGCAAAGTAAAAGAAGATATTAACGAAACTCAAGAAAAATATAGTGATGTTCAAATTACTCTAGAGGATATTGCTTTTGTGATTGAGTCATGGACTAGAATTCCAATTAAAAAAATTACAGAAAAAGAAGCGAAAAAGCTATTAAATTTGGAAGGTAGGCTACACAAACGAGTTATAGGTCAAAATGAAGCTATTATAAGCTTATCTAGAGCAATTAGGCGGAATCGTTCCGGATTTAGAAAAAAGAAAAAGCCATCTTCTTTTATTTTTGTAGGACCAACAGGAGTTGGAAAAACAGAGCTAGTTAAAGCACTATCTTGTGAGCTTTTTGGAAGTGAGGAGTCATTAATTCGTATAGATATGTCTGAATACATGGAAAAACATACAGTTTCGAAGCTAATTGGTGCACCACCAGGGTATATAGGATATGATCAGGGTGGACAATTAACTGAAAAAGTCAGAAGAAAGCCATATTCAGTGATTCTTTTAGATGAAATTGAAAAGGCTCATCCGGATGTATTTAATATGCTGCTTCAAATTCTTGAAGATGGAATACTAACAGATAGTCAAGGCAGAACTGTTTCCTTTGAAAACACTGTAATAATAATGACGTCTAATGCAGGTACTAAGTTTAATTCAGGTAATATTGGTTTTGTTCAAGGTGATTATGATATCTTAGAATCACGTGTAAAGGACGCTTTAAAAGAAACATTTAGACCAGAATTTTTAAATAGAGTAGATGAGATTATTGTATTTACCACTCTTAAAAAGGAAGAGCTACGTAAAATAGTAGATTTAATGATGATGGAAGTAATAGGAGAGGTAAAGGAAAAGAAAATTACAGTGCATGTTTCAGAAGATGTAAAGGACTTTATATTAGAAAAAGGATACGATGATAAATACGGTGCAAGGCCACTTCGAAGAACTATTCAAAAATACATTGAAGATGAAATTGCAGAGCATTATCTTGAGAATAAATTTAGTGAAGGATCAAATATATCCATAGAATTAAAAGATGACAAAATTGTTATAATATAAAGTTAAAAAGCTGCTGAAAATTATTCAGCAGCTTTTGATTTAGCAGTATTATTGTTCAATATCTTGTTTTGTGAAGGTATAAACTTTTTTGGAATTATAAAGTTTGTAATGTTCTTCTACATAAATGATTGAAGTGAATATCACATTACATAAGAATATTGCGAAAAAAATATCCATTATTACGTGTTGTTTAACAAATTCAGTGGATATAATAATGAGAAATCCTAAGATATTAACTGGAATTTTAATACGTTTTCTAGCATTAGCAGCGTTAATCCCTTTAACAGCTAGGTATGCAGTAATTACATGGATGCTTGGAAAACAATTATATGGTCCATCAGAATTATAGGTAAATAAAATCAGCTTCGAGAATATATCATCCCCTGTAACAATAGGCCTTGGAACAGTTGTTTGAAAAAAGTAATAAGTGACAAAAGCAACAACATAACATAGGACTAAAGTAAGCATAATCCTATAATAAACTTTTCTGTTCTTAAAGCATAAATAAATAAAACAAAATGCTAAGAAAAACCACAAAGTCATATAAGGTATTATAAAAATTTTTATAAGTGGTAAAGATCTATCTAAATCAGTAGTTAGATCATAAACTCCTCTTTGAGTATTATTTAATGTCCAATAGAATAAATTGGAAAAAGGAACAGAACCAATAAGTAATAATGGCAATAATTTTTTTAAAAGAGCTTTCAAATAATCAGTCCTTTCTTCAATGACCATTTTAACGGAAAATAACAATAATTTCAATGATTTTTGTAAAAAGTTTTTATGAATATTATGTAATTAATATGAAAATTAAGTGATTGTATGTATATAAGTATAGACTTGATTAAAAGAATATCGTAGTTTGGCGTCTCAACCATGTCCTTGCCATCTGGCAGAAACAGGGGACTGCATATTATGTTCACAGCTAGCAGGTAAAGATTTCTGCGACTGCTGCAACTTTAATGGGGTATGTATATATCAAGAATATGTTTCAAACAATTTTAAAGCTAAAGAGGGTAGGAAATATTATCATTGTAAAATATTAGAAAAAAATAAATTAGAGGACAATGTTATTATACTTACAGTAGGTGCAAGTGATAAATTGGTAAGTGAATTAGTTTATGCGGGAAGTTATATTTTTGCACGAAGACCAGATACAGAAACGAGGTTTGATACGCCAATATCAATATTGGATACGGATACCAGAAATAATACTATAACTATTGCTATAGAACTTAAGGGGACTAAAACCAAAGCATTAGATTTGTTAAAGCTAGGGGAAGAGTTGCTTGTAAAAGGGCCATTTTGGAATGGTACTTTAGGACTAAAAAACATATATAAAGTTAAAAATAGTATATGCTTAATTGTAGCACGAGGTATAGGGCAGGCACCTATGATACCAGTACTTAAATATTTGCATGCAAATAATAATGAAAATATAGTTGTGCTTGATAATTCCCCTTATAAAAATAGTTTTGTGAGTGAGTATTTAGAAAAGTATGCTTCAAAAGTTATACAGTGCAATACTATAGAGAATGGAAGAGTAACAGATGAATTTAATAATATATTAAATGATTTAATTAGTAATAATAACATTAGTTTAGTTCACTGTGATGCTGCAGATGTTTTAAATTATGAATTGATGAAGGTCGTAGAAGATATGGACAAAAACATTAAATATTCTTGTTGTAATAATGCCAAAATGTGCTGTGGAGAAGGTGTGTGTGGCTGTTGCACAAGAATAAATAACGACCTTAAATTAAGGCGGCTCTGCAAAATGCAGACAGAACCTAAATATGTATTAGAAGGGAGGAGAATATTTTGAAGGTTATCGTAATTGGTGGTGGGTGGTCTGGTTGCAGCGCGGCAATAATAGCAAAAAAAGCAGGAGCTACGGTTGCGTTATATGAAAAAACAGATATGCTCTTAGGACTTGGCAATGTAGGCGGTATAATGAGAAATAATGGAAGGTATACTGCGGCAGAAGAAATGATAGCGCTTGGGGCAGGAGATTTAATACATTTGACTGATGAAAACACTAGACATAAAAATATTGATTTTCCGGGGCATAAACATGCCTGGCTTTACGATGTAAACAAGATCGAACCAGCAGTAGTAAAATATTTAAAAGCTATGGATATAGAATTAAACATGATAACAAGAGTGGTAGATGTTGAAAAAGAAGGCAATAGAATAAAAGGAATATATCTATCAGACGGGGAATATGTTGAGGCAGATGTATTTATAGAAACTACAGGTTCAACAGGGCCAATGGGTAACTGCTTAAAATATGGAAATGGATGTTCAATGTGTATTTTAAGATGTCCAGCTTTTGGGCCAAGGGTAAGCATAAGCTACAGAGCAGGAGTTGAAGACTTAAAAGGAGAAAGACAAGAAGACGTATATGGAGCTTTTAGCGGCTCGTGTAAACTAGCTAAGGATTCTTTAGCCGATGACGTTGTAAAACAACTAGATGAAGCAGGAGTGGTTGTTTTGAAGATTCCAGAAGAAGATATAAATTTAGAAAAACTTAAATTAAAGGTATGTCAGCAGTATGCCCTTAAAGAATTTGCAGAAAATGTAATTTTATTAGATACAGGTCATGTAAAGCTTATGACTTCATATTATCCATTAGATAAGTTAAGAAAAATTAAAGGACTTGAAAATGCAAAATATATAGATCCATATGCAGGGGGAAAGGGAAACTCTATAAGGTATCTATCAGTAGCTCCAAGGACAAATAGTATGAAGGTTATAGGCCTGGATAATTTGTTCTGTGCAGGCGAGAAGTCTGGATTATTTGTAGGTCACACAGAAGCAATGATAACAGGGGCTTTAGCCGGACACAATGCCATAAGAAATTATATAGGAATGCCTCTTTTGATGTTGCCAAGGTCCCTTGCCGTTGGAGACATAATGGCCTATGCGAATGAAAAAATGAAATCTAAAGAAGGAAGAAGAAACAGATATACTTTTGCGGGAGCGGGGTATTTTAAGAGAATGCAAGAACTTGGACTTTATACTTTAGATAAAGATGAAATTAAGGGGAAAGTAGAAAAACTAAATTTAACTAATATATTTAATGAAAAACTTATATAAAAGAGGGTTAGTAGTATATTTTACAAGGTAATACACACAATATTCTCATGTGGAAAAGATTTATTATATACGGATTTTTAGGGCTTTTAGCAGAGATTTTGTGGAATGGGTTTGGAGCAATGATTAAGGGCGATGTATTACTTAGGGGCACTACCTGTATCTGGATGTTTCCTATATATGGGCTTGCTGTATTTCTTGAACCTGTGCATTATAGGATAAAACATCTTCCGCTTATTGTGAGGGGAGGCATATATATGGTCCTTATATTTGCAGTAGAATTAATTAGCGGACTACTGCTTAGGGCGTTTTTAGGTGAGTGTCCATGGAACTATGTAAATAAAAAAAATTCAATATGTGGGATAATTACATTAGGTTATGCACCGGTATGGATGGCCTACGGAATTATGTTTGAAAAAATACATGATGTTATAGTACGCATTGAAAACAGTCTCAGTGGTAATGCTAATTAGGTTTAGATTAGGTCTTAAAAATTATAAAAACTTGATGACGTAGGTTTAATGTAACAAGTACATTAAACTTACTTCATCAAGTTTTCGTTTATTATATAGGAAACAGCTTGCGGAACTGAAATGATGCATTAATAGAAATATTTGCTTTTTTCTTTTTTATTATGAGTTTACTGTTAATATAATTTGAAATTGGAATTTAAAAATAAATGTATAGCATTTTATAAGTATAGTAAAGTAATAACATAGCTAGAATACCCACTATAATCCAAAATACAGCTAGTTTATAATCGTTTTTTTTTACCTTTGGAGTGAAAACATCAACAATATTATTAAGTGGTTTATTAATTTCTTCATGTATAATTTTTTTAAAGTCATTGTCCATTTAATACACCTCATTAATCAATTACTTATTTATATATATTATCTACATATAAATTAATATTCCATTTGTGAATAATTCCATGATTATTATAAATTTTATCATTCAATTGTGGAAATAAACTAAAATAATTGATTGTAAAACTAAAACTTTGACATATATGAAAATAAATTCTAAGTAAAGATGCTGGGTATAATAAATATTATATTGAGGAAAATAATAAAGTGAATGTAAAGAATTTTAACACAAATATCGTTATTGAGGTAAAAGTTTCAGACTTTATTTAAAAGCGGAACATAATTAAATTTGAAGGGAGTTTTAACGATGCCTGATCATCAACATGTTGGAGGTAGTAAAAATAGTAATATTGATGTTAAACGCGACGATATCAATAAACCTAAGAAAAGCAAAGGGGATAAGAAAAAACCACCTTTGTATGAAAATTTCAATGGAAAAACCCTTGATTAGGTTATAAAACTAGTGGCTAGTATTGCGTGCCTAAATCAAATGAATACATGTGGCTTAGATTATATTAGATATATGAAGGAGGTTAATAATATGCAAAAAGGCAAAAAAAGTGAAGTTAATGGTCAAGAAATTAATATTGGGACTAAAAGAACAGATGCTAGCGATAAGCAGAAAGGTGTGAAGAAAGAAAAAAGAAATTAAAATAAATTTTCATACTAAAAGCTACAGTTTTTTTTAGTTTAAAGTCTTAACTATAAAAAGAAAAGGAGTGTGATTTAATGATAAGTAAAATAGAGGATTTTATAAGTGAAGGTTATAAAATAATGAAGTTTGAACGTGATATTGATAAAGTTACTGGTCAAGAGGTAGGGAAGATTGAAGTTAAGGCGTTAGACGGATATAGGCAGTATATAACCTTAGATGATAATTGTGCCGATGAAATAGAAAAAAAATTATTTGAATATTTAAAAAGTAAATAGTATGGTTCTCTAGCTACCAAATCCATAAACGATTATGTAGTAATAAATTATGTATAATGAAAATGATGTTAATAAGATATGCTTATAACTATAAGCATATCTTATTTTTTTGTTAGACCGGCAGGTGAGTATGCAAATACACGAAAAATTCATTTGCTAATATTTGTGTGATAAGCTATTTAAGGTTATAATTATTTTACAGTTTAAAAATAAACAAAAAAATATCTGTTTTTAATAAGGGTAGGAGGAATTTTAATTGAAAAAAGTTGTGGTTATTTTTAATGGAGGAACAATCTCTATGACGGTTGACCAAAGAATAAAGGCTGCGGTTCCAACGCTAAGTGGAGAAGAAATAATGTCTATGGTTACGGGAATTGAAAATTATGCAGAAATAGAATCACATACTTTTTCAAATTTACCGGGACCTCATGTGACACCGGAACTAATGATGGATTTATCTAAATATATACAAAGTTTTTTATGTAGAGACGATATATGTGGGGTTGTAGTTACTCATGGTACAGATTCACTTGAGGAAACAGCGTATCTGTTACACCTAACTATTGATAATCCAAAGCCTGTAATTGTTACAGGATCAATGAGAAATAGTTCGGAGCTTGGATATGATGGCCCAGCAAATTTATCAGCTTCCATCTGTACCGCTATTTCGGAAGATGCACGTAATAGGGGCGTATTAGTATGTTTAAATGACGAACTTAATTGTGCTGGAGAGGTTACTAAATCACATTCAATGCACTTAAATACTTTTCAGAGCCCAGAGTTTGGACCAATAGGGATTATAGATAATAATGAAGCAATATTCTATAGGGAAAGTTTAAAAAAAGAACATATTATAACAGAAAAAATAGAAACTAGAGTAGATTTAATAAAAGCTTGTGCTGGGATGGATTCGAAATTAATTGACTTTTGTGTGCAGCAAGGGGCAAGAGGGATTGTTATTGAAGCTATGGGAAGAGGAAATATTCCACCTAAAATGGCGGATGGAGTAAAATCAGCTATAGAAAATGGAGTGACAGTAGTTATGGTATCTAGATGTTTTAAAGGACGAGTATTAGATTCTTATGGATATCCAGGTGGTGGAAAAGAACTTAGAAATGATGGTGTGATTTTTGGAGATAGCCTGCCAGGCCAAAAAGCTAGAATTAAACTTATGCTTGCACTTGCAAGTACAACTAGGAGAGAAGAAATTAAATGCATATTTGAAAGCGGTCGGTACAAAAGCCGAATTTAAAAAACAAATTAAGCTTAAATATTCGTGATGGTATTGACGTACATGCCTATTTTTGTTATTATGTTTGTATAAAAGTAAAATAACCACTATGGTTTATTAATAACCATAGTGGTTTTATTTTGTATTGCAAACACATGGAGGGAAACTAAATGGAATATTTTAAATTGAAAGAAAACGGAAGTGACGTAAAAAAGGAAGTTATTGGAGGGATAACTACATTTTTAACCATGGCATACATTATTGCGGTTAATGCAAACACATTAGGTAATCCTGGTGTAGGAATGCCTGTACCCGCTATAGTAACTGTAACTTGTTTAACAGCGGCTTTCGCTACTATATTTATGGGGTTATATGCTAACTTGCCCTTTGCTTTAGCACCAGGAATGGGATTAAATGCATTCTTTGCATATACTGTAGTAATAGGAATGAAAGTTCCGTGGCAAGTAGCATTAGCAGCTGTCTTTGTAGAAGGAATTATTTTTATTATATTATCATTAACTAATGTTCGCGAAGCTGTAGTTAATGCTATACCAACAACTTTAAAATTGGCAGTTACCGCAGGTATTGGACTTTTCATTGCATTTATTGGTTTTGTAGATGCTGGTATTGTAGTTACTAATAAAGCAACAAAGGTTTCTATGGGTAGTTTTAGAAGTCCTACAGTATTAATAACTGTAATAGGAGTAATTATAATAGTGGTGTTGTCTAAAAAGAAAGTTAAAGGGGCTATATTATGGGGAATAGTTGCAAGTACAGTATTGGCTTGGTTATTTGCAATAATATTACCAGAAGCTGCAGCAACTTATAAAATAGGTACACCACAAGGTATATTTAAATTTGAATCAATAAAACCAATTGCAGGTAAACTAGATTTTTCATACTTAACTGATACAACTAGAATATTGGGATTTATGACAATAGTCTTAACGTTTTTATTTGTTGACTTTTTTGATACTGTAGGAACTTTAGTAGGAGTTGCTTCAAAGGTTGGAATGCTTGATAAAGATGGTAAGGTAAAAAATGCTGGACGTGCGTTACTAGTAGATGCCGTTGGTACTACTGTGGGAGCTTTTCTTGGTACATCAACTGTAACCACTTTTGTAGAAAGCTCAGCGGGAGTTGCAGAAGGTGCTAGGACTGGACTCGCTTCCGTTGTAACAGGAATATTATTTTTAATAGCAATGTTCTTTTCACCTTTGTTCATTGCAATACCATCATGTGCAACTGCACCTGCTTTGATAATTGTAGGATTCTTTATGATGGAGAATATAGTTAAAATAGATTTCAGTGATTTTACAGAGGGAGTTCCTGCTTTCCTAACAATCGCATTAATGCCTTTGACTTATAGTATTGGAGATGGTTTAACTATAGGTATTCTTTCTTATGCGGTGTTAAACCTAGTAAACAATATATTTACTAGGGATGCTAGTAAAAAGAAGAAGGTTTCAGTTGTAATTTATATCTTAGCAGTATTGTTTATTATCAAATTAATTGTAACTGGTTAAATTATCTGTAAAGCAGTAATAATATGTGTATTATGAATATACTAGAGCATGATAGTATAACTTATCGTGCTTTAGTATATTTTTTAACGAAAATTTAGAAGTCATTAATATTGTAGTTTTGAATATAATAAATAACTTCGACAGTGATTTAACGCGGATAAGTAAAATAACTGTAACAAGGTTAGTGCCGCCCGAATAACATAATAAAAGAAATATATAAAGGGTGATATTATGAAAATAAATAATAGACTATCCAATGTTTATGAATATCATTTTAAAAAGATTAACGATAAAAAAAATGAAGCTTTGCTGAATGGGAAAAAAATTATTGACCTTAGTATAGGGGATCCAGATTTAACAGTTCATTCAAAAATTACCGATGCCTTAATAGAGGGATTAAAGGATGATAGATATAATAATTACCCTCCCTACGATGGGTTAATGGAACTTAAAAAAGCAGTTATAAGGTACTATAATCAGGTTTACAGCGTAAGTCTAAGTTTGGATGAAGTAATAATTCTTATAGGATCAAAAGAAGGTATAAGCAATATAATACCAGCTGTATGTGATATAGGGGATTGTGTAATAGTGCCTGAGCCTGCATATCCTGTTTACAGTACTTGTTCAAAACTCTGGGGTTGCGTGCCATATACTGTAGCCCTAACACAAAACAATGGATATATGATGAATCTTGAGGTCATCCCCGAAGAAATTGTTAAAAAATGTAAGCTTATTTTTATAAATTATCCCAATAATCCAACAGGTGCAGTAGCGGGTTCTGAGTTCTATAAGAGGATTATAAAGTTTTCTTATGATAATAATATTGTTTTATGCAATGATTCAGCATATAATGAAATAATTCAAGTAAATAAAAAAAATATAAGTCTTATGCAATATGATTTAAAAAGGAAATGCGTAGAGTTTGGAACTTTATCTAAAACTTACAATATGACAGGGTATAGAATAGGGTATGCTGTAGGTAATGCTAAGGTAATAAACTCTCTTTTAAAGATAAAAAGCAATTGTGACTCTGGTCAATTTATTCCAATTCAAAAGGCTGCTATTGCTGCTCTTAATTTAGAACGTGATTATATTCATAATACAAGAAAAATATATGATGAAAGACGTGAAGTTGCTAAAAGTGTTTTGCTACAAAAGAATGTTGATTTTTTTGATGCAGAGGGCACTTTTTATTTGTGGTGCAAAACACCTAAAAATTATACAACAAATGAGTATTGTGAAGAATTATTGGAGAATTATGGGATTGTGGTTACGCCTGGAAATGTATTTGGAAAACTTGGATACGATTATTTCCGTATAGCATTGACTAAAGATAAGCTTATTATTGAAAAAGCTTTAAAATCTCTAAAAAAATGTGGTGATTAATATTATTATTGGTATAATATAAATTATATAGGAAATATTTTAATATAAGGATGAGCTGTTTTTAAAATAAGTCGATTTATAATTTGATAACATTTCAGAAGGAAAATATCCTACTTATATAAGTGGGAGGTACATACTATAACAAAGAGAAAACTTCAGTAGAAGTATAAATTCCCTTCTGAATTCGTTAATATTGAATCACTTAAGTGAGAATTTAAAAGTATTTTTTTATATGAAAATCGTAATAAAGTGAGAACTTATAATTTTAGCTTGAAACTTAGGTGATAGTTTATGTATAATTATAAAGATTCACAATGAACATTGGAAGGATGCGTTGTTATGATTAGGAGTATGACTGGGTTTGGAAGAGGAAGTTGTGAAAAAGATGGTAAAAGCTTTACCATAGAGATTAAAAGTGTCAATCATAGATATTTCGAAACTAATATAAGAATGCCTAGAGTATTAATAGCGTTTGAGGATAAAATTCGGAAGATAATTGGTGAAAAAGTAAAAAGGGGAAAGCTTGATGTTTTTGTAACTCAAGGGAATTATGATAAGGAAGATGTTGAGGCTTATTTGAATGAAAAATTAGCTGAAAGCTATATAAACTGCTTTCGAACATTAAAAGATAAATATAATCTGGATGGCGACATTCTAGTTGACACAATAGCTAGATTGCCGGAGGTAATAACTCTTAAACAAAAGGAAGAAGAGGGTTCAGAAACTTTTGATCAGATTGAACAATCACTAAAAAAAGCTCTTGAAGCTCTTCTTTTTATGAGAGAAAGAGAAGGCCAAAAATTATTAGCGGATGTTATCATTAAATGTGATTTAATCAATGGGTTAGTTGAAAAAGTCAAGGAAAGAGCACCGTTTATTGTTTGTGAGTATAAAGAAAAACTAGTTCAAAAACTAAATGCTTTGCATAAAGAAGTAGGGTTTGATGAGAATAGAGTTGCCATGGAAGTTGCGATTTTTGCTGACAAAGCTGGAATTGATGAAGAAATTGTAAGATTAAATAGTCATATAGAGCAAATGAAGGAAACTTTAATTTTAGACGAACCAATTGGCAGAAAGCTTGATTTCATTATTCAAGAAATGAATAGAGAAACTAACACTATAGCATCAAAAGCAAATGATTTAGAAATTTTAAATACAGTAATTAATATGAAAAGCGAAATAGAAAAAATTAGAGAACAAATACAAAACATAGAATAAACAGGAGGCACACGATGAGTATAAAATTGATAAACATAGGTTTTGGGAACATTGTTTCAGCAAACAGATTAGTAGCCATAGTTAGTCCTGAATCGGCTCCAATTAAAAGAATAATTCAGGAAGCGAGAGATAGAGGTATGCTAATTGACGCCACTTATGGAAGAAGAACCAGAGCAGTTATTATAACTGATAGTGATCATGTTATTCTATCAGCTGTTCAACCTGAAACTGTTGCGCATAGGTTATCTGTTAAAGATGATGAAAGGTTAGACGAGGTTGATGAATAATGAGGAGTAAAGGACAGCTAATTGTTATTTCAGGCCCTTCTGGTGCTGGTAAAGGGACTGTATGCAAGGCGCTTCTCGAAAAAAACAATTTTTGGATTTCGGTCTCTGCGACTACAAGAAGCCCAAGAAGCGATGAAATAGAAGGAATAAACTATTATTTCATAACTAAAGAGAAATTCCTAGAAAAAATCGCATTAGAAGATTTTCTTGAATACGCAGAGGTTTATGGAAATTGTTATGGTACTCCTAAATCTGAAGTTCTAAAAATATTAGATGGCGGTAGGGATGTAATACTAGAAATAGATATTCAAGGCGCACTTAAGGTGAAAAGGGCTTATCCAAGCGGTTTATTTATTTTCATTCTTCCACCGTCTATGGAGGAATTGAAAAATAGAATTACAAATAGGGGCAGTGAAACGCCAGAGTCCTTAATTACTAGATTTACATCGGCGCATGAAGAAATTAGTTTTGTATCAAAATATGATTATGCAGTTGTAAATGACACTGTAGATAATGCTTGTGAAAAAATTCAAAGCATTGTAATTGCAGAAAGATGTAGAGTCGATAGAATGAATGGAGATTTTCTAAAGGAGGAAATTAGTAATGAATAATTCAATGATTAACCCATCAATAGTAAATTTATTAGAAAAAGTAGATAATAGGTATTCGTTAGTTGTAGCAACATCAAAAAGAGCAAGACAAATAATAGAAGGTCAAAGCCCACTTGTACAGGTAGATTCCACAAAGCCAGTTACTATATCTATACATGAAATTTATGAAGGAGCTATTGTGGCGATGACAACAAAAGAAGGAATAAAATAGTATGGAAAACAAAAAGACAGTAGTTATTGGTGTAACAGGTGGGATAGCAGTATATAAGGCTTTAGATGTTATTAGTAGATTAAGAAAAGAAAATGTTTGCGTACATGTTATCATGACTAAAGCGGCGTCGGAGTTTGTAACCCCTCTAAGTTTTCAATCTATGAGTCAGAACATTGTCATTCATGATATGTTTGATGAGCCTAAAGCATGGGAACTACAACATATATCTCTTGCTAAAAAAGCAGATCTATTTGCTGTAATTCCAGCAACGTCCAATATAATTGGTAAAGTTGCAAATGGGATTGCAGATGATATGTTAACTACTACTATTATGGCAACAAAGGCACCAGTGATTTTTGCTCCAGCAATGAATGTCAATATGTACAATAATCCAATACTGCAAGGTAATATTCAAAAGCTTAAGGCTTTTGGATATGATTTTATTGCGCCAACATCAGGAAGACTCGCCTGTGGGGACATAGGAGAAGGAAAGTTAGCACAAACTGAAGATATTTTTGAAGAAATCATGAGCAAGTTGTATCCTATAAAAGATATGAAAGGCACTAAAGTTTTAGTTACAGCTGGGCCTACAATTGCGCCTATTGATCCTGTAAGATTTATAACAAATAGGTCAACAGGCAAAATGGGATATGCAATTGCGAGAGAAGCTAGAGATAGAGGGGCAGTTGTAACTTTAGTATCTGGACCATCTGGTGAAAAAACACCTTTTGGTATAAATGCCATAAAGGTTAATACTAATGAAGAGATGAGAACTGCTGTAATAGATAATTTTTACGATAGTGATATAGTTATAAAAGCAGCAGCTGTATCTGACTTTAAGCCTAAAACATACTGTAGTAGCAAAATTAAGAAAAGTGGAAATGGATTAAACTTAGAATTTGTACGTGATAATGATATTTTAAAAGAATTAGGATCGCTTAAGAAGAATCAAGTATTAGTGGGTTTTGCAGCTGAGAGTAATGATTTGCTACAAAATGCGCAATCAAAACTTCTTAAGAAAAATTTAGATTACATAATTGCCAATGATATAACGGGAACAGATATTGGGTTTGGAACTGAAGATAATAAAGTGATTATTTTAAGCAAAGACAATAGTCCAATAACAATAGACAAAATGCCAAAAAAAGAAGTTGCTAGGGAATTGTTTGATTTAATAAATAAAAAGCGCTAATGCGCTTTTTTATGTTATATAAAATCATAAAATTAAAAGGGTGATTAAGTGTATCAGTATGCTGGAGTTGTGGTGAATAATGATTCGGTTCAAGTGGATAAGGTTTTTACATATAAAATACCTATTAGATTAATAGGCAGTGTCCATTTAGGATTTAGAGTTAAAGTGCCATTTGGTAGAGGAAACAGGACAGTGGACGCTTTTGTATTGGAACTTTATAAGCAATGTGAGAATGTGAAGAATATTAAGGAGATAACAACTATATGTGATGAAATGCCACTCCTTAAAATAACTGATATTGAACTTGTAAAGATTATGAAAAAAAAATACCTTTGTACATATTTGGAATGCATAAAAGTTATTATTCCAAGAGGTATAACAAAAGGTATAAAGAATAAGACGATGCAAGTATTAACTGCGAGCAAGGAACTAGAAGGCAAATTTTTAAATGAACCTTACAAAAATATTTATGAGATAATACAATTAAATAATATGAAATATAATAAGACTGAGTTCAGTAAAAATTTTAATAAATCACTGTCATCAATAAATACAATGATTAAGCATGGATTCTTAACCACGCAAGAGGTTATAATTAATAGGTATAGCGAAAAAAACTATTCTAGGTATGAAGAAAAAACACTAAATGAAAGACAACAGCAGTCAGTTGATTTTATAATAAATTCTAAGGCGAAAAAATTCTTGATACATGGAGTTACAGGTAGTGGAAAGACTGAGATATACATGAATTTAGTTAGTTATATGTTAAAAGAGAATAAGCAGTCTATAATACTTATACCAGAAATATCGTTAACCCCACAAATGGTTGAAAGGTTCAAAGGTAGATTTGGACGTGATATAGCAGTTTTTCATAGTAGGCTATCAGATGGTGAGAGATATGACGAATGGATGAGAGTAAAGCTCGGAAATGTTAAAATTGCTATTGGGGCAAGGTCAGCTATATTTTTACCTTTTGAAAACTTAGGATTAATTGTTATAGATGAGGAACATGAAGCGAGTTATAAATCCGACAGTAATCCAAAATTTGATGCTCGTGAAATAGCTTATATGAAATGTGAACTAGAAAATTGCAAATTAATATTGGGGTCAGCTACTCCATCTATTGAAAGTTATTATAGGTCTACCATAAAGGAATTAGAATTAATTACTATTAATGAGAGGGCAGATGGTGCTGCCATGCCAAAAGTAGAAATCGTTGACATGCGCGAAGAGTTAATGAATAACAATCGTTCAATATTTAGTAAGCCACTGCATGAGGGTATTATTGAATCTCTAAGCAGAAACGAGCAGGTGATTTTGTTTTTAAATAGAAGAGGTTTTTCGACCTTCGTATCCTGTAGGAAATGTGGTTATGTTTTCAAATGCAAAAAATGTGATATATCATTAACCTACCATAATTCAAGTGAATACCTAACTTGCCATTATTGTGGGGAAAAAGAAAAAATAAGTAAAACATGTCCTAATTGTGGAAGTAGTTATGTTAAATATTTTGGAGTTGGAACAGAAAAAATTGAGCAAGAAATTAATAGGATTTTTCCAAGTGCAAAAACTCTAAGAATGGATTTTGACACAACTCGGAAAAAAAATTCTTATGAATATATATATAATACCTTTAAAAATAAACAGGCAGATATTTTAATTGGAACTCAGATGGTCGCTAAAGGATTAGATTTTAAAAATGTTACTTTAGTAGGAGTAATAGCTGCGGATTTATCATTGAATTTACCGGATTTCAGGGCTTTTGAGCGGACGTTTCAACTACTTACTCAAGTCTCAGGAAGAGCAGGTAGAGGTAAGAAAGAAGGCAAGGTAGTTATCCAAACATATAATGCTGACAATTTGACCATACAGTATGCAGCGGAGAATGACTATGATAGTTTCTATAAAAATGAAATCATGATGAGAAAAGTTATGGACTATCCACCTTTTACAAGTATTCTAGTCATAACTATGAGTTCTGAGGATGAAAATTTGTTAATAAAAAGTACACAAAATGTTGGTGAAAATTTAAAATATAAGATTAAAAACAATGATAAAATTACATTGCTAGGTCCATGCCCTTGTGGAGTTTCAAAAATTAAAAACTTCTATAGATGGCAAATTATAATTAAAGGAAACATTGAACAAACAATTGCAGAGGAAATAAAAAAATCGGTTTATGAATTGCTTAAGAATGTTTATACTAGTATACGAGTTAGTATAGATATTAATCCAAGTAACATGATCTAACAGCACCTTTGGTGATAATTAATGACAAGGAGGTTTTCGTATGGCTATAAGAACGATTAGAACCTATGGCGACGACATATTAAGGAGAAAAAGTAGAGTGGTAGATGAAATTAACCCTAGGATTCTATTATTAGTTAAAGATATGAAAGAAACTATGTATAAGTCTAAGGGAGTAGGGCTTGCTGCACCGCAGGTTGGCATTTTAAAGAGGATAGTAGTTATTGATGTTGGTAATGGACCTATGGCAATTATTAACCCACAGATTGTAGAAATACAAGGTTCACAAATAGACAATGAAGGTTGTTTAAGCATACCAGGAGTACAAAAAAATGTAGATAGGCCAGAAACAGTAAAAGTGAAGGCATTAAGTGAAAATGGAGAAGAGATAATAATAGATGGAGAAGGTCTTCTTGCAAGAGCACTCTGCCATGAAATTGATCATTTAGATGGGATATTATTTATAGACAAAGCAATAGAGGGTGAGGAAAAATAATATGAAGATAATTTTTATGGGTACGCCAGAATTTTCAGTGCCATCCCTTTCGCAACTTATAAATGAATTTGAAGTTTCTGCTGTTTTTACTCAGCCTGATAGACCGAAAGGAAGAGGTAAAAATTTAGCAATGTCCGCTGTTAAACAGTTAGCTGTGACTTATAATATACCGGTATATCAGCCTTTAAGACTCAGAAATAATGAAGAAATGATAGAAATGATTAAAAACTTAAAACCGGATTTTATTGTAGTAGTAGCGTTTGGACAAATCCTTCCAAAGGAAGTGCTTAGTATTCCTAAATATGGATGTATAAATCTACATGCATCTTTATTACCCAAATATAGAGGCGCGGCTCCTATAAATTGGTGTGTTATTAATGGTGAGAGTAAAAGTGGAAATACAACAATGCTTATGGATGTTGGTCTTGATACAGGTGATATACTTTTAACAGAGGAAATGGAACTGCCAGGTGTTATGTCTGCGGGAGAATTGCACGATATTCTTATGAATAGCGGAGCACAACTTTTAGTTAAAACAATAAATGGTATAGTAAGTAACGAAATAGAGCCAGTTAAACAGGAAAATGAATTTAGTTCATATGCTTCTAAGTTAGGCAAAGAAATGGCAAAGATAAATTGGGAATGTAGTAATGTTAATATTCATAATTTTATAAGAGGATTAAATCCATGGCCAATTGCATATACTCATTATGAGAATATAGTAATGAAAATATATAAGTCAAAAGTAATAAACGAACAATCAAATAAAATGATTGGGAGTATTATAGAGGTTTCAAAAGAAGGATTAAAGGTAGCAACTGGTAGTGGTGTTTTACTTATTGAAGAGATACAATTTCCGGGTAAGAAGCCTTTAAAAGTAAGGGATTATATAATAGGAAATAAGATAAATGAAGGTTCGATTTTGAAATAAGAAGGGGTGAATAATATGCTTTTTTATGATAATACTATGGTTGTATTATTGCCAGCTATAATTATATCAGGCTTAGCACAACTTAAAATTAAGTCTTCATTTAGTAAATACTCAAAGGTGAATAGTGCAAATGGATATACAGGGGAGAAGGTAGCTAGAATGCTACTTGATGATGGAGGGCTTTTTGATATACCAGTGGAAATAGTAGGTGGAAAGCTTACTGACCATTACGACCCTTCTAAACGAGTTATGAGGCTCTCCAAGGAGGTTTATAATGGGACAACAGTTGCAGCTATAGGGGTTGCGGCTCATGAAACTGGGCATGCGCTTCAAGACAAAGAAAAATATGCGCCTTTAAAAATAAGGAACGCTATAGTGCCAGCAGTTAATTTTAGTTCTAATGTATCCTGGTTACTATTTTTAATAGGAATAATTTTAAGTGTACCTTCTCTAGTGAATATTGGAATTATATTATTTTCAGCAGTGGTAGTATTCCAGTTAATTACCTTGCCAGTTGAATTTAATGCATCTAGTAGAGCACTTACAATTTTAGAATCCAAAAGTATACTTTATGGAGATGAAATAAAAGGAGCTAAAGCAGTATTGAGTGCAGCTGCTATGACATACGTGGCGGCAACACTTATGGCAGTTTCTCAGCTTATACGTCTTGTTCTTTTAAGTCGCGATAGATAAAATCAAATAGAAAATTGAGGTAATAACATGAACAATAGTAGGTTAGTAGCAATTGTAGTTATAGAAAAAGTAATAAATGAAAACGCTTATTCTAATATAGTTTTAGGTCTGGAACTTAATAAATCCGATTTAAATGATAAGGATAAAGCGTTAGTTACAGAAATAGTTTACGGTACTTTAAAATATAAATACACAATAGATAAAATATTGAGCAGTTTTTTAAAAAAAGGCTTTGAAAAGGTAGATAGTTTTGTTTTAAACATATTAAGAATATCAATATATCAAATTAGGTTTTTGGATAAAATACCAAGTTTTGCTGTGGTTAATGAGGCTGTAAACTTAACAAAAAAGATGAGTAATGTAGGAGCGGCACAATTTGTTAATGGAGTACTTAGAAACTATCTAAGGGGCGACACCGCGGTGTATTATAATGAAAAAAATGATATTGAAAGATTATGCTTTGAGTATTCCTTCACTAAGGCTTTAGCTAAACTCTTTATAAAGCAATATGGGATTGAAAGCGCTGAGAAAATTCTAAGTGGCTTAAATCAAAAACCTGATGTTACAGTTAGAGTTAATACTCTGAAATTAACTTATGAGGAAATATGGGAAAAACTTATAGAAAATGGGTATAATATAGAAAAAGGCTATGCGTGTTCTGAGGCAATACGAATTATTAAAGGGAAAAATATAGAGAATAACCTTTTATTTAATGAAGGAAGTATAACAGTCCAGGATGAAAGCGCAATGCTTACAGCCCTTTCTATGGACCTTTTGCCAAATCTAGAAGTATTAGATCTTTGTAGTGCACCAGGTGGAAAGACAACACACATTGCAGAAATTATGAAAAACACAGGACATATTTTTGCATTTGATTTACATGAAAATAAGTTATCATTAATAAAACAAAATTTAAATAGAATAGGAATTGTAAATACAACTTGTGATGTTATGGACGCTACAATTTATGATCCAAGTTTACTTCAATCTGCAGATAGGGTACTTATTGATGTACCTTGCTCTGGTCTTGGAATTATTAGAAAAAAACCTGAGATAAAGTGGAGTAAACATATAAAAGACATAGAAAATATAATTCACACACAAAGAAAAATAATGGAGAATGCTTCAAAATACATAAAAAAAGGTGGAGTACTTGTATATTCAACATGTACCCTTAATAAGGAAGAAAATGAAAGCAATATTGAATGGTTCCTAGAGTCTCATTCAGAATTTAAGATTGAACCAGTATTTTACGGTGAATTTGATAATATAAACTATAGTGATAAAGGGTATGTTACTATATTACCGAATGAATACATGGATGGATTTTTCATAGCCAAAATTATAAAATCATAGTAGGTGTATAAAATGATAAATATATTAGATATGAATTTAGTAGAGTTAAAGCAATGGATGAAAAGTAATGGGGAAAGTGAATTTAGAGCTAAGCAAGTATTAGACTGGATTTATAAGGGAATATGGGAATTCGAAAATATGAATAATATTCCGCTCAGTATAAAAGAAAAGTTAAAAAATAATTTTTACATAGGAATACCTGAGCTCGTAGAGGAATATACTTCAAAACAAAATGATACAAGAAAATATCTTTTCGCTTTAAACGATGGTAATTTAATTGAATGCGTTGTTATGAAATATAAACATGGGAACTCTATATGCATATCGACTCAAGTTGGATGTAGGATGGGATGTAAATTTTGCGCATCTACCATTGGAGGAATGATTAGAAATCTAACTCCAGGGGAAATGCTAGCTCAAATAATGAAATCACAGCATCTAATTAATGAGCGAATTTCTAATGTTGTATTAATGGGAAGTGGGGAGCCATTTGATAATTTTCATAATGTAATAAAATTTCTTGAAATTGTGAATTCAGAAAATGGGTTAAATATTGGTCAAAGACATATAACTATTTCTACCTGTGGTATCGTACCAAAGATTAAAGAGTTTGCTGATATTAACTTGCAAACGACACTGGCTATTTCACTTCACGCATCTACGGATGAGATTAGAATGAAGAGTATGCCAATTGCAAATAAGTATTCTATTGCAGAAATTATTGATGCATCTAAATACTATATAAATAAGACTAATAGACGCATAACTTTTGAATATGCTCTTGTAAAGGGTCTTAATGATAGCACGCAAGATGCAGAAAAATTAAGTGTATTGTTAAAGGATATGTTATGCCATGTTAATTTAATTCCAGTTAATGAAATAGAAGAGAATGAATTAAAAAGATCTTCAAATGATGACGTTGCTGAGTTTAAGAGGGTACTTGAAACTAATAATATCCAGACAACAATAAGGCGCGAAATGGGCCTGGATATTAATGCGGCTTGTGGTCAACTTCGGAGAAGCTATATTAAAAGTGAAAACTTAAATGAGGGGGTGTAAAAATGCTTGGGGTTTTATCTGATGTTGGAAATGTTAGAAAAACAAATGAAGACTCGGTAGGCTATTTTGAAGATACTGATTTTGGTATTTATGCTATAGCAGATGGTATGGGTGGTCATAATGCAGGAGAAGTTGCAAGTCAGCTAGCTATTAAGGTTATAATAGAATATATAAAGAAGAATCATCATGGTTTAGATCTCAAAGAAGTGCTTTCTGAAGGAATAAAATCTGCAAACAAGAAAATTTATGACATGGCAAGTGGTAATGATTCGCTTAAAGGGATGGGGACAACTATAACAATCTGCTTTAAAAAACAAAATGAAATGGTTGTTGCAAATGTAGGTGACAGTAGTTGTTATATTATTGATAATAACAAAAAATTATTAAAAATTACAAGAGATCATTCTTTGGTACAACAGCTTTTAGATAATGGTACTATAACTGAAGAAAAAGCTAGAACTCATCCGAATAAAAATATTATTACAAGGGCACTTGGAACAAATGAGTTAGTAGAAGTTGATTTATTTGATGTTAATTTGACCAATATATTCAAATGTATTTTATGCACAGATGGCCTTACTAACGATGTGACTTATTCTGAAATGTATGATATTATTATTAAAAATGAAAATGACAATATTTCTAGCTGTAAAATGTTGGTGGATTTAAGTAAATCTAAGGGTGGACGCGATAACATATCGGTTATCGTATTTGAAGGAGAGTGCAGAGATGATAGGAACCATATTAGGGAGTAGATATGAACTCCTTGAAAAAATTGGAGAGGGTGGAATGGCGATAGTTTATAAAGCTAAATGTCGTTTGCTCAATCGTTATGTTGCTGTAAAAATATTAAAAGAAGAATTTTCAAATAATATAGATTTTATGGATAAATTTAAAAAAGAGGCTTCATCCGTAGCTAGTCTCTCATCAAATAATATAGTTAATATTTATGATGTTGGACAAGAGCGAGATATTAACTACATTGTAATGGAATATATAAAAGGAAAGACTTTAAAGGAAATTATACTTGAAAATGGTAGTATGAATTATGATCAAATAATAGACTATGGAATGCAAATTGCAAAAGCACTTGAGTGTGCTCATAAGAATAACATTATACATAGAGATATAAAACCTCATAATATTTTAGTGACTGAAGATGGAACGGTTAAAGTTACAGATTTCGGTATAGCAAAAGCTGCTAGTTCTGTAACTATAACTAATACCAGCACAGTGATGGGATCAGCTCATTATTTTTCACCTGAACAAGCTAAAGCAAGTTTTGTAGATTGTAGAACAGATATTTATTCTTTTGGAATAGTTCTTTATGAGATGTCTACAGGGCAAGTACCTTATGATGCAGAAAGTCCTGTATCAGTAGCATTAAAACATATACAGGAACAAGTTGTGCCACCTAAGAAAATAAATGGTAATGTTCCTGAAAATTTGAACAAATTAATATTAAAGGCTATAGAAAAAGAACCTATAAAGAGGTATCAAACTGCGAATGAGATGTTTTTAGATCTGCAGAGAATACAAAAGAATAGTTCATATACTATCGCAACAAATAGCATGGAAAATGAATACACTAGGGTTATGGCAGCTGTAAATGTAGATGACTATGAAAAAGAAGATGATCATGAAGAAGAAAAAGAAGAAGTAGTAGAAAAAGAACAAGTAATTAAAAAACCGAAGTCTAAAAATAACAAAAAAAATAAAACGATAATAATGGCTTTTGTTGCAATAATTTTATTGATTGTTTTAGGTAGTGTTGCGGGAGTCACATTAAAGAACTATCTTACTGACAAGCAAGTTAATGTGGCAGATAAGATATTGGTGCCTAAAATTATTGGCTTAGATAAGGTAGAGGCAGAAAAATTAGTTGTAGAAAAAGGCTTGAATTTTGTAGTGGCTGGAGAAGAAAATAGCGAAAAACCCGAAGGCGAGGTACTGTTATGTTTTCCTGATGAGGGAACAGAATTAAAGGCTAAGGGTGAAGTAAGAGTTACGGTGAGTAAAGGGCCTGCAAGTTTCAAAATTCCTTCTGTCAAGGGGACTGATAAAGCTTCGGCTACTGCTATTATTGAACAAAATGGATTGGTGCTAGGAAATGTAACATCTGAATTCAATGATTCCATTGCTAGTGGTTTAGTAATAAGCCAAAACCCAGATCCGGGTAGTTTAGTTCAAAAAGGCGATAAAGTAGATTTAGTAATAAGTAAGGGTGTAGAGATTAAATTAACAAAGGTTCCAAATCTAAATGACGTATCTTTAAATGATGCAGAGAGAGTATTGCAAAATGCAAATTTAAAATTAGGTGAGCGACACCCGGTGGTAACTCATGATAAGTCACTTGATGGTAAAATATTCAATCAAAGTATTGCTGCAAATACGGAAGTTACGGAAGGTAATTCTGTAGGAGTTAATTATTACAAGTATGAAGAACCTAAAAAAGAACAATTTGATGTTCCAGACTTTAAGGGGAAAACTGTTAAAGCAGCACGTGAGTCAGCTGCACAATCGAATATAAACATAGTAGTTTCTGGTAATGATGAAGATATCATTGAGTCGCAAGACAAGGAGCCAGGGACTAAGGCAAATGTTGGAGATACTATAACTTTAACATCTAAGGCTGCGGAAGTTCCAGTAACTCCTGAAACACCTCCAGCAACAACTGAAACACCCCCAGCAACAACTGAAACACCCCCAGCGACTCCTCAATAAGAATAAGTAATTACAAGATATATGAAATATATTCAAAAATATTAAATAGAAGGTAAATGGTGAGGGATATATGCAAGGAGTAATCATAAAAGGTGTAGGCGGGCTATATTTTGTAAAAGTTCAAGACAAAGTCATAGAATGTAAGGCAAGAGGGAAGTTCAGGTATACTGGGCTTTCCCCTGTTATTGGTGATAAAGTGGAAATAATGCTTGAGACAGATGAGAGCAAAGGTGTAATTGAAAAGATTTTTCCAAGAGAGACTGAGATGATACGTCCAGTGGTTGCTAATGTTACTCAAGCTTTTGTAGTTTTTGCCTTTAAACAACCTGACTTAAATATGGATTTGCTCAATAAATTTCTAGTGCTTTGTGAACATTACAAGTTAAAGATAGTTCTTTGTTTAAATAAGTTGGATTTAGTTGAGCAAGTTGATGAGGGCCTTATAAAAGAATTAAAAAGCGTAGGATGTGACATAGTATTTTTAAAAGCAAAAGAGGGTGATGGACTTTCTGAACTTAAGACTAGAATAAAAGATAACATTACCGTTTTTTGTGGACCGTCTGGAGTTGGAAAGTCAACTATACTTAATAGTATACTTGGAAGAGAAGCTATGAAAACTGGAGATATAAGTAAAAAATCGCAAAAGGGTAAGCATACTACAAGGCACAGTGAACTTATTGAATATGAAGAAGGATTTTTGTTAGATACTCCAGGATTTTCAGCCTTAAGTTTAGATTTCATTGAGAAAGAACAATTACAAGATTGTTTCCCGGAATTTGAAAAACATAGATGTGAATGTAGGTTTTCTAATTGCATGCATTATAAAGAACCTAACTGTAGAGTTAAGCAAGCTGTAGAAGATAATGAAATTTACAGGGATAGATATAAATTTTATATAAAGACATTAGAAGAAATTATTGCTAGGGGGAATAAAAAATGATAAAAATATCACCATCTATACTGTCAGCGGATTTTTCAAGGCTAGGGGAACATATTAAGCAGCTAGAAGCGTGCGGTGCTGATATGATTCATATTGATGTAATGGATGGTATGTTTGTACCTAATATTTCTTTCGGTATTCCAGTTATTAAGAGCATTAGAAAACTAACAAAATTACCATTTGATGTGCACCTTATGATAGAAGAACCGTCTAGATATGTAGAAGACTTTGTAAATTCGGGAGCTGACATTATAACTGTCCATTATGAAACCGATAGGCATATTGATAGAACTATTAATTACATAAAAAGTTTTGGGATTAAAGCGGGTGTTGCATTAAATCCTGCTACACCTGTAGAATGCATAAAACATTTAATGAGTAATCTTGATATGGTACTTATTATGTCAGTAAACCCTGGATTTGGTGGGCAAAAGTATATTGAATACTGCTCGGATAAAATTAAAGAAGTTAGAGATCTTGCAGATATTTATAATAAAGACATTATGATTCAAGTAGATGGTGGCATTGATGTAGGTAATATTCAAGAAGTTGTTAATAGTGGTGCTAATGTTATTGTGGCTGGGTCGGCAGTATTTAAGAATGATGAAATTGAGAAAAACATAAAAGCATTAAGATTAGGTATTTAACATGAAAGTCATAATAATCTCAGGAGGAAATCCACCATCACAACAATTACTCATGAATGAAATTACTGAGGATGCATTTTTAATTGGAGCAGATAGTGGTGCCAATTGCCTATATGACTATAATATAAATCCTCACTTACTTGTAGGAGATTTTGATTCTATTGATAAAGAGGCCTTGGATTATTTTAAAAAAAATAATTCTATAATAGATATTTATCCTACAGAAAAAGATTTTACTGATACTGAAATTGCAGTTAAAAAGGCTTTGAAAATGAAACCAAATGAAATAGTATTATTGGGGTGCACTGGAAGTAGAGTTGATCATCTGCTTGGAAATATTGGAATGCTAAAAAGTTGCTTAGAAAATGGCGTTAGTGCATGCATTAAGGATGAAAACAATAATATTAGGTTGATTGATGCCGGGACTTCATTAAGTGGCACCGTAGGCGATATATTCTCGGTACAATCTTATGGCGATGAAATAATAGGATTAACTATTAAAGGCGCAAAATATCCTTTAAATAATTACAATTTGAAAATTGGACAGAGTATAACTATTTCAAATGAGTTTGCAGGACCTCAGGTTCAGCTTAAATTTAAATCTGGAACGCTGATGATAATATTATCATCAGATTAATACTTCAATTAATAAATATTTTTATGCGCAAAAAAAGTATATATTACGTATAATGCATTGAAGCGAGCTTTAGAACTTCTTATTTTATTTTTAATTAAGATGCGTTAAGGAAAACATATGGTTGAGTAGAAATCGAGTTTATGTTTTTAACAGATTAATTAAAAATAAAATTAGTAGTTATTAGCGAAGTGAATGCATTAATAGTAATATATACTTTTTTATTTTTTATTTTTGGCAATATTATTGAAAGTAATTCATATAATAATATTGGAATACTTTGAGAGGGGATTAACTTACGAAAAGGTTTTATAAGTGTTTAGAAAAGCAGCTTGGAGTAATCATTGCATGTTTAGGCATAGGAATCATAACAGTAGTAATAGTCCCATTTTGGTGGTGGATAATTGTTGTAGGAGGAGGAATTGTTTATTATGGCTTTACTATAATGGATCATAACCATCATTGTTAGTGAGGTTCAGATAGATAGTGAAAGTTAGAAGAAATTTTACGGATTTCATGTTTGGGAGGTAAGAGAGATGAAAATTATGGCTATTAAGTTACCGAGATTTATATCTCGAATAATTAGATTTTTTTTAAAAAAATAACATAGAAAAACTCAGTTATTACAAAAAAAATCAGTTTTTAGAGGTGGGTTTAAAAAAAACAGCTTTTAAAGCTGGATTTAAATAAGCGATGTAGCTTTTAAAGCTGGATTTAAATAAAAAATGCAGCTTTAAAAGCTGCATTTTTATTTTTTAATTATATAGCACGTTGGACTTTACCTGAACGAAGACATCTAGTACATACATGTATAGATTTAGGCGTTCCGCTAACTATAGCTTTAACTTTTTGAATATTTGGAGCCCATTTTCTTTTTGATTCACGGTGTGAGTGACTATATTGGCTACCTGAAATTACACCTTTATTGCATATTTCGCATTTTCTTGACAATGAAAACACCTCCTTGACTACGAAGAAAAAAATCTTCTCAATTGAAACACGCATAATTGTAACATGAATATTACTACTCTTGCAAGTTAAATAAGAAATTATTCGTAACTAAAGCAATTATAAAATTAATTTTGTTGAATAAATTAGTATTATACTATAAAATAATCTATATAGCGGTATAAGGAGGAATTAAAATGAAAGGTAACATTGCAAGAGAGAATGGTAATATATATTATTCAGAGGAAGCGTTAGCAAACATAGTTGGTATTTCTACAACAGAGTGTTATGGAGTTGTTGGGATGGCACTCAAAGATGCCAAGGATGGATTTTGGCAATTGATTAAGAGCGACGCTTTAAATAAAGGAGTTAAAATTAATTCTAAGGAAAACCAACTATTTATTGAATTATTTATAATAGTTGAATATGGCACGAAAATATCTGTAATAGCAAATAATATAATTCAAAAAACAAGATATAATGTTGAAAATTATACAGGACTGAAAGTTGCAGCAATAACCGTAAACGTCCAAGGTGTAAGGGTCTAGGGAGGTAGCAATGGAATACTTAAAAATTAACGGACAAAATTTTCGTAATATGGTAATAAACGCATCTAATAGGTTAGAAGAAGAAAAAGAATATGTAAATTCGTTAAATGTATTTCCTGTTCCGGATGGAGATACAGGTACTAATATGTCAATGACTTTTAAAGCCGCAGTGCAAGAAATTGAAAGTATGTCAACTAAGTCTATTGCTGAGATATCTCAAAAACTAGCTAGGGGCGCGCTGATGGGCGCAAGGGGTAATTCAGGTGTTATATTATCACAAATATTTAGAGGCATTGCAAAAGGGCTAGAAGGCGTAGATGAAGCTACTTCTGAAGAATTGGCTAAAAGCATTTTAGAAGGTGCCCATTTTGCGTATAAGGCGGTTATGAGACCCACTGAAGGTACGATTTTAACTATTATTAAAGCTGCGGGTGAAAGTGCAGTTAATAGCGGAGCAACTGAAGTAGTTGCGCTCATGCAAGAAGTTTGCAAGTGTAGTGAAATTATGCTAGATAAAACTCCAGATATGCTTCCAGCATTAAAACAAGCAAAAGTAGTTGATGCAGGTGGAATGGGACTTTTAATATTGTTTAAAGGAATGCATGAAGCTCTAAGTAATAATATGGAATCTCTAATTAGCAAATCGGAAAAGAAAAGTACAAAATCACAAACAAAAACACCTGCAGCTTTAGATATGCCTGTAGACATAAAGTTTGGATACTGTACTGAATTGTTAGTTATCGCTGAAAATGTTGATGCTAATGAATTAAAGAGATATTTAGAAAAGTTTGGAGACTCAATGGTTGTGGTTTCGCAAGATGAATTTGTTAAAATCCATATACACACAAATGATCCAGGGGTAGTGCTTTCAAAAGCAGTAACACTAGGGGAACTGTCTAAGGTGAAAATTGAAAATATGAGAGAACAACATAGAAATTTATTAGGCATTGCGGATGAGAAAGTTGAAGGACCAGTGAAAGAAAACATTATTGAGAATAAAAAATATGGATTTATATCTGTTGCGCTTGGAGAAGGAATTAAGAATATTTTTGAGGATTTAGGTGTGGACGTTGTAATAGAAGGCGGCCAAACCATGAATCCAAGTACACAAGATATATTAGAGAGTATTAATAAAGTTAATGCGGAAAATGTATTTGTATTACCTAATAATAAGAATATACTTATGGCAGCGCTGCAAGCGGTCGAACTGTCAGATAAAAATGTAATTGTTATTCCGTCGAAAACTATCCCACAAGGAATAACTGCTGTAACAATGTTTAATCCAGAAGTTAGTGTAGAAGAAAATGAAAATATATTAAAAGAAGCAATAAAAAATGTTGCAACAGCTTCTGTAACATATGCAGTTAAAGACACTGAATCTGATGGTAATCTAATAAAAGAAGGAAACATTCTAGGTTTAATTGAGCAAAAAATTAAAGAAGTTGGAACAGATATTTATAAAGTTTGCGAAGATACTATAGACAGTATGGTTACAGAGGATAGTGAGCTTATTACAATTTTCTATGGTGAAGATTGTATAATAAGCGAAGTGGAAGAATTTATTTCTGCCCTAGAACACAAATATCCGAATTTAGATATTCAACATTATAATGGAAAACAACCACTTTATTATTTTATTGCGTCAGTTGAATAAAAGCCTTAGGGCTTTTTTTCTTAGGTATTTAATGTACCTTAAAGATTAGTAACGAACAAAACTAATATTAAATCATCTCCTGCGGAGCTGCAACATCTTCGCAGAAGATGCATTGACGACTTCGAAAGGAGAGTTACCCCTTTGTAAACCTCTGGAGTAGATAACAATTCTCAATTGTTATTCCCACCACTGAAGTTTGCTATCTGTTAGGGTATGCGACTCCCACTTATAGAAGTGGGAGTCTTTCCTTCTAAAATCTCGTTAAAATCTTATTTTTGGAGTGGTATAGGTGGATATTCATAGCGATATAAAATATATAAAGGGTGTTGGACCTAAAATGGCAGAAAATTTGAATAAGTGTGGAATTTTTAACGTATTAGATCTGATATTATATTTTCCACGAGATTATGAGAATGTATCTGCGAATAAAAGCATTCTGAAATGCGCGGAAAGTGAAAAACTCATTGTAGAGTGTACTGTGCTAAATATATTAAAAGATGTTAGGTTAAAAAATAATAAAACTCTTTCTACCATAGTTTTTTGCCAAGGGGATAATAGATTCAAAGGTAAATGGTTTAATCAAACCTATGCAAAAAATAGTTTTAAAATTTCAAATAAATATATTATCACAGGCAAAGTTAATAAATTCAGGGAAGAAATCACAATTATGAATCCTAAGATAGTAAAAAATACGTCTATGGCTACAAATAACATTATTGCCAAGTATCCACTTAAAAATAATGTTACAAATAATTTTTTTAATAAAATTATATCTGACGTATTATGTGATGTTGAAATAACGGAGAATTTGCCTAAATGGCTTGTGGAAAAATATGATTTTTGTTCTTTAGATAATGCTGCTCGAAATATACATAGCCCTAAAAGCTTAGAACTCCTTAATAAATCAAAGAGAAGGCTTAAATTTCAAGAATTATTCACTTATTCATTAAAAATATTAATGCTAAAAGAGTTTATAAAATATCATAATAATGGTATTCAATTTAAAATAGCACCAGAGCTTATAATCTTAAAGGAGCAACTTCCATTTCAGCTTACTAAGGCACAAAGTAAAGTTGTAAGAGAAATTCTAATAGATCAAAAGAAGGATATAGGAATGAATCGAATGGTGCAGGGAGATGTTGGAAGTGGTAAAACTATAGTGGCTATAATTACTATGTTTAATGTTGTGAAAAATGGGTATCAGGCATCTATGATGGCACCAACTGAAATCTTAGCAAAGCAACATTATGAAGAAATTCAAAATGTATTAAAAAATTTTTCACTAAAAATACAACTACTAAGCGGAAGTGTTACAGCAAAAAATAAACAATTAATTAAACAGGAGTTAAAAGATGGAACCATTGATATTATTGTTGGAACTCATGCACTTATTGAAGATGATGTAGAGTTTAAAAACTTAGGAATGATTGTTACTGATGAGCAGCATCGTTTTGGAGTATCACAAAGAAATAGATTTTCTAATAAAGGTAAAAACATTGATATTCTTGTAATGACAGCTACCCCTATTCCCCGGACACTCTCTTTATATTTATATGGTGATTTAGACGTATCTATTATAGATGAATTGCCTCCAGGCAGGCAGAAAATTGATACAAGCTATGAAAGTATGTCCTATAGTAAAAAGGTGTATGAATTTGCTTTAAACGAGATTAATATGGGGAGGCAAGTTTACATAGTTTGTCCATTAGTGGAAGAAAATGAGGAGATGAAGTTAAGTTCAGTCGAGAAGCTTTACGAAAAATTAAAAGAAGAATATTTTGACTCTATAGAAATAGGGATGATATATGGTAAAATGCCAAGTAAACAAAAAAATGAAATCATGGATAAATTTAAACTTGGAGAAATTAAAGCGCTGATTGCAACTACAGTAATTGAGGTTGGAGTAAATGTACCAAACGCTACAGTTATGATAATTGAAAACTCAGAAAGATTTGGACTTGCACAACTCCATCAACTTAGGGGACGAGTAGGAAGAGGAAAGCATAAGTCATATTGTATACTACTGGCGAATATTACAAATAATATAGTGAAAAGAAGATTAGAAATACTTATAAAAAGTAATGACGGTTTTTTTATTGCTGAAGAAGATTTAAAAAATAGAGGCGCAGGAGAATTATTTGGCATCAAGCAGCATGGTGAATCAGGGTTGATTTTATCAGATTTAATTGAAGATATAGATATTTTAAAACTTGCAAATAGTGAAGCAAAAAAGTTAATGCAAAGTAGGAATGTTGAAGACGTTAAAATAAAGGATGCAATAATAGAAAAAATCGAGCAAAGTTCTAACTACATTTGTTTTAACTAAAGAAAAAATTTCTTTGTATAAATTATATATATATGTTAAAATATTATCGAAACTGGCTTAAATGGAGGAATAAACATATGAGAATTATTTCAGGAAGTGCAAGAGGAAGAAAATTGTTGTCCCCTGTAGGGATGGGAACGAGGCCCACATTAGATAGAATAAAAGAAGCTATATTTAATATAATCCAGGATAGAACACGAAATGCTGTAGTCGTGGATATGTTTTCAGGTACTGGTAGCTTAGGTCTAGAGGCCGCAAGTAGGGGAGCTGAGAAATGTTATCTAATTGATATGGGTGATACTACATTTGATATGTTACAAAAGAATGTAGATAATTTAAAGTTTAACGATAAATGCAAGTGCTTAAAAGGTGACACATATAAATACATGCAACAATTTGCAGATGAAAAGATTGTGTTTGATTTGATTTTTATAGATCCACCATATGCTAAAGACATGATTCCACCTGCTATTGAGATTATTGCATCAAATAGCCTTTTAAGGGAAGATGGGTTGATTGTTTGTAAAATAGATTCTTCAGAAGAAATATATGAAGGAAATTCTATTATTCAGCTTTCCGATTTAAGAAAATATGGTAATACTACTGTATTGCTTTACAAATATAAGGAACTAATAGTTAAGAATTATTAGTTCCTTAAGAAAATACATGAGGGTAACAATTTATAATTGTTACCTACCTCAGAGGAAAACGTGGAGGAATAAGATGAAAAAAGCAATTTGCCCTGGAAGTTTTGATCCAATAACTAACGGACATTTGGATATTATTAAGAGGGCGTCTAGAGTTTATGATGAATTAATCGTAGGAGTGCTTGTTAACCCTGAGAAAAAATGTCTCTTCTCTGTAGATGAGAGAATAGAACAAATAAAAAATGTAGTTAAAAATTTACCCAATGTACGCGTGAAGAAGTTTAGTGGTTTACTTGTTCAACTAATGAATCAAGAGGGTGCTAGTGTCATTGTGAAGGGACTCAGAAGTGTTTTAGATTTTGAATATGAGTTTCAAATGGCATCAATGAATAACAAATTGGATCCAAGTAAGGAAACTGTGTTCATGATGACAAAGACAGAATATAGCTATATAAGTTCCTCTTCAGTTAAACAGGTTGCAATGCTTGGAGGATGTATTGAAGAATTAGTACCTGAGGAAATTATTCCAGATATTATTAGGAAAATTAATTCTAAATAGGGGGGAAATATGGATGTTATAAAACTTTTAGAATACCTTCAAGAAATTGTTGAAAGTTCTTCTAAAATACCTGTTACAGGTAAGGTGGTTGTAAATAAAAGAGAAATATTAGATATAATTGATCAAATTATGAGTCATTTGCCAGATGAGTTTAAAAAGGCTCAGTGGATTTGTGATGAAAAAGAAAGAATTCTTGTTGATTCAAAAAAACAAGCTGAAATTTTTGAAGAAGAGACCATTGATAAAATAAGAAGAAGAGTTGAAAAGCAAGACTTAGTTAAAGAAGCACAAACTCGAGCTGAAGAAATTATAGCATCAGCTCAGAGAGATGCTAAAATTATGAGGCTTGGGGCTAAAGATTATGCGGATGAAATATTATCCCAATTAGATAAAGAGATTGAATTAAAAGGTCAGAAAATGCTTCATAAGATTAAGGGCGATGTTCAAGATTTTTTAATATCTCTACAAGGAGAAGTTACGGATACCACAACTTCAATAAGAGATAATGTAAAAGAGCTAAGAAGTATGAAATAGTTTAACTATATTTATAAGTAATATCGGGATAAATAAAATGATTAATATTAAAAAATATAAATTACTAACTTTATATATACTTACATTATTAAAAGTAAAAACCGATGTAGTATGTAGAAAAATACAATATAGAATCAGCGTTAAAATTGAGGAAATTATGCCTTGAATAAACTTTCGAGCAATGTATTTTTTTATTGAGACATCATATTTATAGGTATAGCTATAAACTTGAGAAATTATAGACAAACCACTAAAAGCAATTAAAAAACTCAAAACTGGAAGTTTTACATACAGATTTGAATTACTAGAGGATATTAAATAGCATCCGTTAGTCATCTCTAACATTCCTAATAATAACCCTTCTATAAAATTCCCAGAACAGCCAATAATTAAAGAAAACTTATTAAGGGCAATGTGAAATATTACATTGTCTTTAATTAATCCTGTTATTACGGAGAATATTACAATAAAACCACCGATATTTAAGGCATTCTTCATGGCATCTTCAATACTGTTTTTCAATATCATGCCAATATTTGTGGTGGGTGGATGGTTTCTTGAAAAATTGTCACCTCTATTTTTAATTTTAAAATAAGAATCTTTTGAGGGAATAATAAATCCCATAAACATGCAAGAGAGAATATTAGAGAGTATTAACATATAACCAATTTTAGCATTTGACATCATAGAAGCGCCCACTGCGCCTATAATAAAAAGTGGGCTTGCATTAGAAGCTATATTTAGCAATCGTTCACAGGTATTTAAATCAATTATATTTTTTTCGTACAAATCGCAAGTGTATCTCGCACCAAGGGGATAACCACATAGTAAACTAACTAAAAGAGCAAAGTTACATTCTTTTGGTAGCTTTAAGGGTTTACAAATTAGATTGCCTAACAATTTAGAATAAATATGAATGCCGTCGTAGCTTATTATAATATTTATTACAACTAAAAATGGAAAAAGAGAAGGAAAAATTGAATTGAAAAACAATTTTGCACCAGAGATAGTGTACTGGATACAAATATTAGGAGCTATTATTATTTGTAGAATAAAAAGAGAACAAATTAATGTTATTGATAGATTTATCTTCAAAGCTTTAAATAGTTCAAATAATAATAATATTATGAAAATTAATAATATAATTAATAGTAATTTCAATGTTAGACCCCTTTTTAAGTATTACTGTATTAAATATATTTAAATTTTCATAAATTTATGTGTTGGAAACACTAATTTTAAATATAATAAATGCTACTATCTATTTATGATAGCAGCATTTATTTTTACTTTATAATTATAGGCGATATCAAATAATCGCTATTATGACTTATACTACTATTTATAATGCTATAAGCCCTTGTAGACTGAGTATCTAGTTGCATGGTGTCATTGCACTTTTTAGGAATTTTAGTATAAAGCGGAATGCTACTGTTTGATTTTATAGATTTTAGAATTGACTTTCCATTTGAGTTAAATCCTAAAATTCGAGCATAAGGGCAAGGCATTGATCTTAATTTTTTAGTATCAAAGCTATCAAATCCTATAAAATATTGACATAATATTCTACTAATGCGAGTGTAAGTGTAGCGTTTGCTTTTTATATTGGCCAGTGCACTAGAGTAACTTAAACTATTTTGTAAGGAGCTAATAATCCTATTATCAAGACCCTCAGATACGTCTGGTAAATTTACTAAAGAATTTTTTGATGTAGCAGATTTATGTTTAATATACGGGAACATGGAATCTTCAAATGTAAATTCATAATTTTTCGAGTATAAGTTTTGAAGTTCAGTTAATACTGAACTTGGGATATGACCTGCAAGTTTTATTAAAGAACCATTTTCTTTCAAAAATTTTCTTATAGCTGTCGCGCTTGAAAATTCATTATGTAAAAGATCACTGTTATAAGATGCACCTTCTCTTTTTAATGTGTAAGGTGTAATAGAACTTTTTAACTTGATTAAGCTTTTGCAATACTCTATACCTAGTATATTATTAGGTGAATTTAAACAGTTATCTAATAATAAGTCTGATATGTCCAATTTTGAATTCATCAAATAATCATAAAGTGCATTAGATCTTGCTAAAGGGTAAGTGATACCTTTTGATAAATAAGTTTTTAACAGTGATTTAAATTCAATAGGTTCTTGAAGTAATATATTGGAAATATTATATAAATCATTAATATTTCCATGTTCACTACCAAAGCAAATATTATCCACTACTCCTAGGCTGTTTAGAAGACTTACAGCGCCAAAGGAAAAAAAATCTGCTGATGATACGCTGTAGATAGTTGGTAGCTCTATTACTAAATCTACTCCGTTATTTAATGCCATTTTAGTTTTTGTCCATTTGTCTATACTTGATGGAATACCACGTTGAGTAAAATTCCCACTCATAACACAAATTAAGGCATCACAGTTTGTGAGCTCCTTGGTTTTATTAATATGATATACGTGACCGTTATGTAATGGATTATATTCAACAATTATACCTGAAATATTCATTAAATCACCTCATGAAAGCTCATATAAATATAAGCTAATAATTTATGTCTAAAGAGAAACCACTAAAAATAATGCAATAATTATATTCTGAAATGTCGTTAAAACTTATACATATTATATAATATAAAATGAATTAATTAAAGTACATATATTTCAAAAAAGACAAAAAGGATGAAAATTAAGAATATTTAAAATATAATATATGTAAATGATTTTGTAGTTTTATGTTGAAATGTATAGGGCAAAGGGTGTATATTATTATTGTATATTAAGTTGATAATAAACGAGAGGGGCAATAAGAATGGCATTTATAGCTAGAATGTGTAAATTGGCACAGGCAGATAAAAAAAGAATAGTACTTCCAGAGGGAGAAGAAGAGAGGACTATAAAAGCTAGTGAAATCATCAAAAATAATTCACTAGCCGAGGTAATATTAATAGGAGATAAAAGTGTAATACAAGCAAAAGCAGCTAAGTTATCAGTTAGCATTGAAGGTATAGAAATTGTAGACCCAAAAACTTCTGAAAGAACTGATTTTTATGCAAAGGAATTTTATGAGATAAGAAAAAATAAAGGAATGACTCTAGAAAAAGCGTCTGAAACAATGCAAGATTGTGTGTATTTTGGAACTATGATGCTTAAGATGGGAGAAGCTGATGGAATGGTTTCCGGAGCTGTACATTATACAGGAGATTTACTTAGGCCTGGAATGCAAATTATTAAAACTGCACCAGGAATTAAGATTATTTCAAGTTTCTTTATAATGGAATTGCCTCACGATGAATATGGAGAAGATGGACTGCTTTTATTTGCAGATTCCGCTGTTAATATAAACCCTAATGCGGAGGACCTAGCAGCTATAGCTATTAGCACTGCAGATAATGCAAGATTGTTATGCGATTTTGAACCTAAGGTTGCAATGTTGTCTTTTTCAACTAGAGGAAGTGCAAAGCATGAATTAGTTGATAAAGTAGTAAATGCTACTGAAATTGCAAAGAAGGCTAGACCTGATTTACAAATTGACGGAGAACTTCAGTTAGATGCAGCGATTGTTGCTAGTGTAGCAAAACAAAAAGCACCAAATAGTACTGTAGCTGGAAACGCAAACGTTTTAATATTTCCAGACATACAATCTGGAAATATTGGATATAAATTAGTGCAAAGATTTGCTAAAGCAAAAGCTATCGGACCGGTTTGTCAAGGATTTGCAAAGCCTATAAATGATTTATCAAGAGGATGCAGTGTGGATGACATAGTTAATGTTGTTGCAGTTACTGCGGTTCAAGCTCAAATTCAAAATAAACTTATATAAAACATATAATTTAAATATATATTATTAGGAGGAAAATTTAATGAAAGTATTAGTCATAAACTGTGGAAGTTCATCACTTAAGTATCAATTAATAAACATGGAAAATGAAGAATGTTTAGCACTCGGATTAATAGAAAGAATAGGAATGGAAGGTTCAAAATTAACGCAAAAGGTTAATGGGGAAAAATATATTATTGAAGAGACTATGAAAGATCATACAGATGCTATTAGATTAGTAATTGGCGCACTTGTAGATTGTGATCATGGTGTTATTAAAGATTTATCAGAAATAGATGCAGTGGGACATAGAATTGTTCATGGTGGAGAAAAATATGCAGAATCAGTTATAATTAATGATGAAGTGATGAAGAACTTAGAAGAATGTGCAAAACTTGCACCACTTCATAATCCAGCTAATATAATCGGGATTAATGCTTGTAAAGCATTAATGTCTAGTACGCCTATGGTAGCTACATTTGATACCGCGTTTCATCAGACAATGCCAGAAGTTGCATACATATACCCACTTCCGTATGACCTTTATACTAAACATGGTATTAGAAAATATGGATTCCACGGAACATCTCACAAATATGTTTCAGATAAAGCTGCAAAAATGATGGGTAAAGACATAAAAGATCTAAAATTAATTACTTGTCACTTAGGAAATGGAGCAAGTATTTCTGCAGTGCAAAATGGTAAATCAGTAGAAACAAGTATGGGATTTACTCCACTTGAAGGAATAGCTATGGGAACTAGATGCGGAAATATAGACCCAGCTATAATAATATATATAATGCAAGAATTAAAATTAACAATTGATGAAGCTAATGATTTAATGAATAAAAAATCAGGCGTTTTAGGAATATCAGGGGTAAGCAGTGACTTTAGAGATATAGAAGATGCTGCATGGAAAGATGGAAATCATAGAGCACAGTTAGCGCTTGATATATTTGTCTATAAAGTTAAGAAATTTATAGGATCTTATGCTGCAGTAATGGGCGGAGTAGATGCAATTATATTCACTGCCGGACTTGGTGAAAACTCTCCAGAAACAAGAGAAGATATATGCAAGGGACTAGAGTTCTTGGGAGCAGTCTTAGATAAGGCAAAGAATAAGATTCGCGGAAAAGAGGCAGAAATAAGTACAGAAGATTCTAAAACTAAAATACTTGTTATACCAACAAATGAAGAATTAGTAATAGCAAGAGACACGAAGGCTTTAATAAAATAAAATTATTGCTAATGTCTATAATAAATAATTCTTGACTTTTTACTGTATTGTTTATATAATTAACTGTGTTTGATGTAAGTAAAAAACTATTTAGTTAGGAGGGACGCGGAAGCTTTGCTCGAGCTGTATATTTTTTTATACAAGGTATAAAGATTTTCTTTATATGAGAAGAACTAGAACTAAATAGTATTTAGTTTTTCAGAGTGGATAATATGGTAATAGACGTTTCAGAATTATTTAGTAATAAAAACAAAAGAAAAGAACTTCATTTAGATTTGGAAAAAGATAAGTTTTTCTATGATAATGAATTTGTACAATTTTCTAAACCAGTTAAAACGCATTTAATTTTAAAATCTATCGATGATGAAATAGATTTAACTGGAAGTATGGAGACAGAACTATTACTTGCTTGTTCTAGGTGTCTTGAGACTTTTTCTTATTCAATACATATTGAATTAAATGAAAGATTGTCAAAAACTCTAAAGAGTGAAGATGAGGATATTATTTTTATTGAAAATGATAGATTAGATTTAAATGAAATTATGGAAAATAATATCATTTCTATGCTGCCTATAAAAAAACTTTGTAATAAAGATTGCAAAGGGTTATGCCATCATTGTGGAATCAATCTAAATCATAGTGCATGTAAATGTGCAATTGACGATGTTGATCCAAGGTTGGCAAAACTAAAAGAACTGTTTTTAACTGATTAAGGAGGTGTTACAATGGGAAATCCTGCTAGAAAATTTTCTAAAGGTAGAAGAGATTCTCGAAGAGCGCAAACATTTAAACTTGGTTTACCAGGAATAGTTGAGTGTCCTCAGTGCCACGATATGAAACTTTCGCACAGAGTATGTAAAAACTGTGGATATTACAAAAATAGAGAAGTTGTTTCAATGGAGCAAAAATAAAAAGGAAAGTCGAAAGACTTTCTTTTTATTTTTTAAATACAATTATATTTGTATTCTGGTATTATTAATACTAGAATTATTTGCGCACTATGGTATATAATATAAACAAACAAATAAATATAAATAAATATTTATTTGTATTTATTTGTTTGTTATAATGCACATTTAAAGTGAGGGTTTAAAATGGTAGTTGTTGTAGATGGAATGGGTGGAGATTTTTCTCCAAATGCTGTGGTTGAAGGTTGCATCGCAGCTATAAAAGAATATGATATAGATATAGTAATAACTGGTCCTGAACAATTAATTCGCGAAGAACTAAAGAAGTATACTTATGATTGTAACAAAATAAAAATTGTTGATGCTATAGAAGTTATTAGTACAAATGAACATCCTGTAATGGCGGTTAAACGCAAAAAGAATTCAAGCCTCGTAAAAGCATTGAATCTTGTGAAAAATGGAGAGGCAGATGCTATTATTTCAGCTGGAAGTACAGGTGCTTTTTTAGCTGGATGTACACTTATAGTAGGAAGAATAAAAGGTATAGATAGACCGGCTCTAGCACCAATAGTGCCAGGTAAAAAAGGCCCCTTTATGATAATTGACTGTGGAGCAAATGCAGAATGTAAACCTCATTATTTAGTGCAATTTGGACTTATGGGGAAAACATATTTTGAAAACATTTTAAAAATAGCTAGTCCATCAGTAGGTCTTGTGAATATAGGAACTGAAGAAGAAAAGGGTAATGAACTTTCAAAATCAGCTCATAAACTATTAAAAGAAGCAGATTTAAATTTTGTAGGCAATGTGGAAGCTAGAGAAATTCCAACTGGAGACGTCAATGTTATAGTTTGTGATGGATTTACAGGAAATGTAATTTTAAAGCTATATGAAGGTGTTGTTGCTAGTGTATTTGATTTATTAAAAACAAGAATAATGGGATCCTTCAGAACTAAATTTGGAGGAATGCTATTAAAACCAATTTTTAAAAGCTTTAAAAAGGATTTCGACTATAAAGAATATGGCGGAGCTGCATTTCTCGGAGTAAATGGGATTTGCATAAAAGCTCATGGTAGTTCAGATTCTAAAGCTTTTAAAAATGCAATTAGACAAGCTACAATATTTTATGAAAATAATGTTGTAGATAAATTAAAATTAGAAATTGAAAAATTATCTCAGCAGGAAAAGAACATAAATGAGAACTTGTAATAATTGTTAGGTATAATATAGAAAGGTAAGGAGGTGAGTATATTATGTTTGAAAAAATTAGAGCGTGTATAGCATCGCAATTAAGCATAGATGAAGAAGAAATAAAAATGGAATCATCTTTTATGAATAATTTAGGCGCTGATTCTCTTGATATCGTAGAATTAATTATGGCACTCGAAGAAGAGTACGATATAGAAATTCCGGATGAAGATGTTGAGAAAATTGCGACTGTTGGCGATATAGTGGAATATATTAAAATTCACTCAGAAGAGTAACATGAGGTCCCGCAGTATTGCGGGCCTTTAGCTTTTTCAAACTTATTTTTGAATTTACTATAAAAGTTATCTTTCTAAGATAACCAGTAAATGTATTGTTTTATTTGTCAGGCTAAGTAAATTGAATAATAAACTTGAAGAATCTTGCGAATGAAGAAAACATTATTTAAATAAACTTCCGAAAAGGAGGAATGATTATGAAGTACGATATAAAATTACAGGAACTTGAGAAGGAACTGAAATTGAATTTTAGTGATAAAGAGTTATTGAAAACAGCAATAACCCACAGTTCCTATGCAAATCAGAAAAAGAAGGTTGAATTTAATGAAAGGCTTGAGTTCTTGGGCGATTCTGTATTACAACTTGTAATATCCGAATACTTATACAGTCGCTTTACGGAAAAACCTGAAGGATACTTAACTAAAATTAGGTCCCTAATTGTTTGCGAAAATTCGCTGTGCGATATTGCAAACGTATGGGAACTTGGAAAGTACATGAACATGAGCAAAGGTGAAGAAATTACTGGTGGTAGAAATAGAGTTTCAATATTGGCTGATTGTGTTGAAGCAATAATTGCTGCTGTATATTTGGATAAAGGAATAGAATATTCTAATTCATTTATACTTAACAACTTTAAAGAAATCATTGAGAAAGCAATTAGCAACGAGATAGTTTTGGATTATAAGACTAAGCTTCAGGAAATATTTCAGCAGAATGGGGAAGTAAATATTTGCTATGAACTTGTGAAATTTGAAGGGCCACCACACAAGAGAAAATTTTTTGTAAGCCTATTAATAAATGATTGTGTAAAAGGCTCAGGGCAAGGTTATAGTAAAAAAGAAGCAGAGCAAAATGCAGCAAAACAGGTTATGATGAATCAGGAGGATGTACATGAGTAATTTGCATTACATTATTCCTATTTTCGTTCCACATGAGGGTTGCCCACATGATTGTGTATTTTGTAATCAAAATAGCATAACAGGAACATCAACAAAAGTTGATGCAATGTATGTGGAGCAAACGGTAAATGAATATTTGAAAACAATAAATAATGATGATGCTATTATTGAGGTATCATTTTTTGGAGGAACTTTCACAGCTATAAAAATGGAAAAGCAAATAGAACTTTTAACTGTTGCTAAGAAATTAAAAGATGATAATAAAATAAAATTCATTAGATTATCTACAAGGCCAGATTATATTAATGATAAAATATTGAGCAATCTAAAAAAATACTCTGTAGATATTATAGAACTCGGAGTACAATCCCTTGATGAAGAAGTGTTATTAAAGTCTGGAAGAGGTCACACTGCAAGTGATGTAGTGAATGCTTCAAAACTTATAAAGCAGTATGGTTTTGTTTTAGGACACCAAATAATGATAGGCCTTCCAGGAGATAATATAAATAAAGATATAGAGACAGCCAAAAGAGCGATTGATCTTAAGCCAGATATTTGTCGGATATATCCGGCACTTGTGATTAAAGATACACCTATGGAGAGCATGTATATAAAGCAAGAATTCAAACCTTATTCATTAAGTGAAGCAGTAAACATAAGTAAGATTATTTACATTATGATGGTAGCAAACCAAATAAATGTGATCAGGATAGGATTACAGCCAACTGTTGAAATCTCAGAAGGCAATGATTTAGTTGCAGGACCATTTCATCCTGCATTTAGAGAATTAGTTGAAGGCAGTATATATAATGATTTATTATATGATGTTATAGTGAATAATTTTAAAAGTGACACGGGCGTTAATAAAGTTTTAGTGAAAATAAATCCAAAAGACATTTCAAAACTTTACGCTAATGGCAAAAGTTTTTTTTATGGCATAAAAAAACAAATAAAAACAGTTTCAATAGAAATATCCCAAGATATTACCATTAGCCGTGGAAGTATTAGTATATCTAAAGAAGAAAAATGCATTATTATGACCATACATGAGTATGTGTCCTCAAAGTATAAAGAAGGATTTTAATTTGGTGTATAGAATATAGTGTCTATCCTTGCACGTTAAATAAAGTATATATTACGTTAAATTATTTGTAGTAATATATACTTTATTTATATTAAAGAAAAAAATAAAAATATGAGGTGAATTATGAAAAAGAAAACAAGAGATAAATATACAAAGGTATTTATTTATAGTATAGTTGTAATTTTTATTATAGGATTTATATCGCCAATGCTATTTAGGTAAAATAGGAGAGTGTTTTAATGTTCTTAAAATCTATTGAAATAAGAGGATTTAAATCCTTTGCAGATAAAACAGAGTTAACATTCACGAAGGGAATTACGGCAGTAGTTGGGCCAAATGGAAGTGGTAAAAGCAATATATCTGATGCTGTTAGGTGGGTCCTCGGAGAACAAAGTGCACGAAACTTAAGAGGAGATAAAATGGAGGATATTATATTCGCTGGCACACAGTTTAGGAAACCGGTTGGCCTGGCGCAAGTTTCCTTGATTTTGGATAATAGCGATTCTGGACTGGACATTGATTATTCTAATGTTACAATCTCGAGAAGATTATATCGTTCAGGAGAAAGCGAATATTTAATAAACAATACATCTTGTAGATTAAAAGATGTTCAACAGCTTTTTATGGATACTGGTATAGGAAAAGAAGGATACTCAATTATTGGTCAAGGTAAAATTGATGCTATTTTAAGTGGTAAAACTGAGGAAAGACGAAAATTGTTTGAAGAGGCTGCAGGAATTGTTAAGTTTAAAACAAGAAAAGAAGAAGCAGAAAAGAGATTAGATAGTACAGATCAAAATTTGATTAGAATAGAAGATATTTTAAGCACTTATGAAGAAAGACTAGAACCATTAATGAATGAAAGCGAAAAGGCAAAGAAATTTTTAAAACTTTTTGAAGAATTAAAAAGCAAAGAGGTTAGCATAATTATTGACTCCATTAATAAGGTTGAAGAAAAAATTAAAAGATTACACGATGAAGGTACTGAATTAGATGGCGAAGTAATACAAAGCACAAAGGGAAAAACCCAATTTAAGAAAGATGTTGAATACTGGAACAGTGAATTTGAAACATTTGAAAATAAAAACCGAGAAGAAAAACAAATATATTACAACAATAAGTTGATTTACCAAAATAATGTCTCTGAAATAAAGATACTAAATGAAAGAATAGATAATTTAGCAAAAGCAATTGATAAAACATCAAATGAGAGCGATATTATTCGTAAAAATTTATTGGAATTTAAACGCAATAAGGATGTATCAGAAGATTCTTTGAATATTATAAAAAATACTCAAATGGAAATAGTAGAAAAAATTCAATATGAAGAAATAAAAATTAAGGGTATTGAGGGAAATATAGCGATTGAAAGTGATGAAGCTAAAACTCTTAAGGAAAAAGAGCAAAGCAGCATTGATAAAACTATTGAATTTACCAATAATCTATTAATTTTAAAAAATAACATGGATATCTCTAAAAAAAGAATTGATACTTTGAAAAATAACATTGAAAATTTCGACAATTCAATAAAAATCAATGCGAATACAAAAACAGTATTTGAAAGTCAAATGGAAGAATTTAAAGATAAAATAGTTCGCTATGAAAGTAAGGTTAGGGATAATAAAAAAGAAAGTGATAAATTACAAAACATTCTAACGTTTAATGAAAGAACTATGAAAAATTGTAATTTTAAAATTAATAAAACAGAAGCTAATTTTAATGTACTTACAACTTTGGAAAAAAAGCATGAAGGTTATAATAAATCGGTAAAAAATTTAATGCAACACGTGAATGAAGGTAAAGTAGGAAATATTCGTGAGTGTTTTGTACTTGGAGAAATTATAAAGGTGGAAAAAAATTTAGAAGTAGCTATAGAAATTGCCTTGGGGGGATCTATATCACATATAATAACTAAAGATGAAACCGTGGCAAAATTATTAATAGATTTTTTGAAGGTAAACAATCTCGGAAGAGCAACATTTTTACCTTTAAACATTATTAAGGGTAAAAGACTTACAATTGATAATGAAACTAAAAACAATCCTGGATTTGTTGGAATGGCAAATGAATTAATAAGTTATGATGAGAAATTTAGTGAAGTTATTGCATTTATTTTAGGTAGGACAATTATATGTAAAGATATGAATTCGGCCCTCCAAATATCTAAAAAAAATAATTTTAGATATAAAATCGTTACATTATCAGGAGAAATTATAAACGTTGGCGGTTCGTTAACTGGTGGAAGCGTATATTCAAAGACTTCAAGCATAATTGGTAGAAAAAGAGAAATAAAAGAGTTGGCTAAGGATTTAGATGTGTTAAAAGATGAATCAATTATTTACTTGGAAAAAATAAAACAAAGCAAATCTGAAATTTTAGGGTTAAACGAAGAAAACTTAAATTTAAAGGATAAGGTTCACTTTGAAAATATTGAAGTAACGAAGGTGGAAGCTAAAGTAAGCTCAATAATTAATGAAACAAACAGATTAAAAAACAATATAATGGCTCTAAACACTGAAAAGTCATTAGAAGAGGGTAAACTTGAAAAGGGAAATAAAGAAATTGATGAAAAAAATGAATCTGTTGCTAAATTTATTCATGCGAAAGATGAAATACAACAAAGTCTTAACAAGGTTGATTTTAAATTAAAAGATAAATTGCAAGAAATTGAAAATATAAAAGAATCAATTATTGATGCTAAGATAAAAAAAGCTCAAATTGATGAAACAATACATAATAAGCGATCTGAAATTCAAAGATTAAATGATGAAATATCGGTATATAATGAAAAAATAATTGTATTTTCTAGAGAAATAGAAGAATCCATGAAAAATAAAAACAAAAATTTATTTTCAATTCAAAGTGCCGAAGTAAAAGTAAAAGAAATAATGAGTATACTAGAAAAAACGGAAAAAAAATTTGAAGACAATGAAATTAAAAGAATTAAAATTAAAGAGCATATAAAAATAAGTGTGGAGCATTTAGAAAATGTTTCGCAAGTGCTAGAAAAAACCGAAAAAGAAATGCACAAATGTGAATTAGCCCTTGCGAAAGTTAAAATGGAAAAGGATACTTACTATCAGAAACTGAACGATGACTTTGAATTAACATATGCGGAAGCATTGCAATTTAAAAATGAAATTGAAGACATTGATAAGCTTAAAAAGGAAATAATAGCACTAAAAGCGGCAATATCAATGCTTGGTAAAATTAATGTTAGTGCGATTGAAGAATATAAAGAAGTTAAAGATAAATTCACTTTTATGAATGGTCAAAAAGAAGATTTGGTTTTAGCGAAAAACGAATTATTAACTGTAATAGGTGAAATGACTGAAAAAATGAAACAAATATTTGCAGAAAATTTTATTATATTAAGACAAAATTTTAATGAAACCTTCACGGAATTATTTAAGGGTGGAAGTGCAGATTTAATACTTACAGAAGGCGACGAACTTACTGCCAAAATTGATATTAATGTTCAACCACCAGGGAAAAAACTTCAAAACATAAGTTTAATGTCTGGTGGAGAAAAAGTTTTATCCGCAATAGCATTATTATTTGCAATATTAAAGATGAAGCCAACACCTTTTTGCATTTTAGATGAAATTGAAGCAGCACTTGATGATGCGAATGTAGTTAGGTATGCTGAATTTTTAAAGAGATTTTCGGATAATGTTCAGTTTATTATAATAACTCACAGGAAGGGAACTATGGAAGCTGGAGATGTATTATATGGGGTTACCATGGAGGAAAAGGGAGTGTCAAAAATAGTATCTGTGGATTTGAATAAGTAAAATTATTTATAATAATTACTTTGTTACAAAAAATAAACAAGGAGGAGTAGAAATGTTTGGAAATTTTTTTGGAAAATTAAAAGACGGACTAGCAAAAACAAGAAATAGCATCACAGAAAAAGTCAGTGAAGTACTAAACTTAGCCATTACAATTGACGATGAATTATATGAGGAACTAGAAGAAATATTAATCACATCAGATATAGGGGTAGAGACTTCTATTCATGTCATTGAAAAGCTTAAAAAAAAGGTGAAGGAAGACAAAATAAAAGAACCAGAAGAAATCTGGCCATGTTTAAAAGAAGTTTTGATTGACATATTAGGTGAAAATGAAAACCCAATACAACATGCAAATCTACCGGAGGTACTTTTGATAATTGGGGTTAATGGTGTTGGTAAAACCACTTCCATTGGTAAAATCGCTGCATCGCTAAAAGACAAGAAATATAAAGTTCTCATTGCTGCAGCGGATACGTTCAGAGCGGCAGCAATTGATCAGTTAGAGATTTGGAGCAGTAGAGCAGGCGTGGAATTAATAAAACATCAAGAGGGGTCTGATCCTGCGGCTGTGGTTTTTGATGCTGTTCAAGCAGCCAAAGCAAGGAAAGTTGATGTTCTAATTTGTGATACGGCAGGTAGGCTACATAATAAAAAGAATCTTATGGATGAATTAGCAAAAATAAATAGGGTGATTAAGCGAGAGTATAGTGAGGCCCATATGGAAACTTTATTAGTAATTGATGGTACAACAGGACAAAATGGAGTTGAGCAAGCTAAACAATTTATGAAGATATGTCCTATAGATGGTATAATACTAACTAAATTAGATGGCACGGCTAAAGGTGGCGTTGTAATATCAATAAAAAATCAACTTGATATACCGGTTAAATATATAGGCGTTGGTGAAGGTGTAGATGATTTACAAGAGTTTAATTCAAAGGATTTCGTAGAGGCTTTATTTTAAAATGTAGATCTAAGACACTGGTTCATATAAAAATATTGACCTGTTAAGTAAAACTACTTGACACTGCATTTAAAATCTGATAATATATGACTTGTGAGCAAGGTGATGAAATGGAAAAAAGATTTGAAATTTCTTTATTATTAGATTTTTATGGTGAATTGCTTACTGAAAAGCAGAGAAACATAATGGATATGTATTTTAATAATGACCTCTCTTTATCAGAAATAGCAGAGATAAATAATACTAGCAGGCAAGCTATTCATGATACCATTAAAAGATCTGATAATGTGCTTTTAGTATATGAAGAAAAATTAAAGTTATTAAATAAAAATCATGAACTAAAAGAAACTTTAAAAGACATTATATCAAAATTAGATAACTTACAAGTTAATATAAAAGATGAAAATATAAATAAGATTATATGTGATATAAAAACCCAGATTATTGAAAACATTTAGGAGGTTTATTATGGCTTTTGAAGGGTTATCTTCTAAGTTACAGGATACCATAAAAAAATTAAAAGGTAAGGGTAAGCTTTCCGAAAAAGATATTAAAAATGCTATGAGAGAAGTAAAATTAGCATTGCTTGAAGCAGATGTTAACTATAAAGTGGTTAAAGATTTTGTGAAAAATGTTAGCGAAAAGTGTTTAGGTAATGGAGTATTAGAAAGCTTAACACCAGGGCAACAGGTCATCAAAATTGTTAATGATGAGTTAACTGATTTAATGGGTAATTCAGAAAGTAAGTTAGAGTTTTCTATAAATGGGATAACAGTTATAATGCTTGTTGGTCTTCAAGGTGCCGGTAAAACCACAATGGGTGGGAAACTTGCCCTTTCACTGAAACGAAAAAACAAAAAACCACTATTGGTTGCTTGTGATGTATATAGGCCAGCTGCAATTAAACAATTACAGGTAGTAGGAAAACAAATTGATGTTCCGGTTTTTACCATGGGAGAGAATGTGAGCCCTGTAGATATAGCAAAAGCATCATTAGACTTTGCTAAAGATAATGGTAATAATGTAGTTATAATAGATACAGCAGGAAGACTTCATATAGATGAAACTTTAATGGAGGAACTTCAAAATATAAAATCAAGTGTTAAGCCAAGCGAAATAATGCTTGTTGTAGATTCTATGACTGGTCAGGATGCAGTTAATGTAGCAGATAGTTTTAATTCGCAGCTGGATATAACTGGAATAATTTTGACTAAGTTAGATGGTGATACAAGAGGTGGTGCAGCTTTATCAATTAAAGCAATAACTGGTAAATCTATAAAATTCGTTGGTGTTGGCGAAAAAATGAATGATTTGGAAGTTTTCTATCCAGATAGAATGGCATCAAGAATACTTGGTATGGGGGATGTGCTTTCATTAATAGAAAAAGCTCAGGAAGCTATAAATGAAGATGAAGCAAAAGAACTTGGAAGCAGAATGCTATCTCAAGAATTCAATCTAAATGATTTTTTAGCAATGATGCAACAGATGAAAAAGCTTGGACCATTGAATAAATTGGTTGAAATGATGCCAGGTGTAAATAAAAAAGAATTACAGGGTGTAGATTTGTCTCAAAGCGAAAAAGAAATGGGAAAAGTTGAAGCTATCATAAAATCAATGACTATATCAGAAAGAACGCATCCTAGTTTAATTAGTGGTTCTTCTTCTAGAAAAAAGAGAATTGCTAATGGGTCAGGCACATTGGTACAGCAAGTAAATAAGCTGTTAAAAGATTTTGAAATGGCAAAGAAATTTATGAAGCAAGCAAAAGGATTCCAAAAACCTGGTAAAAAAGGTCTGTTTGGTAAAATGCCTTTTTAATAAAACTACTTGAGCAATGATTAAATTTAAGGAGGTGATTATACATGGCAGTTAAAATAAGATTAAAAAGAATGGGTGCTAAACATGCTCCATTTTATAGAGTAGTAGTTGCAGATTCAAGAGCTCCTAGAGATGGAAGATTTATAGAAGAAATAGGATACTATAACCCAACAACAGAGCCAACTACTATTAAAATTGATGTTGAAAAAGCAACTAAGTGGATGAAAAATGGTGCACAACCATCTGATACAGTTAAAAGGTTACTTAGCAAAATAGCAGTCAACTAGAAAAGTTTGTAAGTAATGAATGGAGGAGTTTTCCATGAAACAGTTACTTGAAGTATTGGCAAAGTATTTAGTTGATAAACCAGAAATGGTAGTAGTAAACGAAGTAGCACATGAGCATGCAGTACTTCTTGAATTATCTGTAGCTCATGAGGATATGGGAAAAGTTATAGGTAAACAAGGTAGAATAGCTAAAGCTATTAGAACGGTTGTTAAGGCAGCTGCTGTTAAAGAAAATAAAAAAGTAGTTGTTGAAATAAAGTAAGAGTTAGGTTCTGCCTAACTCTTATTTTAATTAAATTTTGAGTTTTAGTTATTTATATAAGTGATTTTGAAAGGAGGATTTTAAATGGAAGATTTTATGAGCGTAGGTAAGATAGGCAAGACACATGGCTTAAAGGGTGAAGTTAAAGTCTTTTCGCTAACGGATAGTCTTGAAAGATTTAAAAAATTAAAAAGTGTGTATATTGATGGTGAAATTAGAAAAATTGAAGGTTGCAAACTTCAAGCAGCTAACGCAATACTTAAAATTGAAGGTATAGACAGCATAGAGCAAGCAGAATTGTATAGAAATAAGTACTTGATGGTTAAAAGAGAAGATGCAGTTGAACTGACTGAGGATAGTTACTATGTGGCTGATTTATTAAATTGCAATGTTTTCGAGCAGGGCGGAGAAGAACTTGGAAAAGTATATGATGTTCTTCATACTCCGGGTAATGATGTATATTGGGTTAAGGGAAATAAAGAAGTGCTAATTCCAGTGCTTAAGGATATTATAGTTAGTATAGACATTAATAAACGCGAAATAATAATTAAGCCAATAAAAGAATGGCAAGAATGAAAATAGACATTCTAACTCTATTCCCTGAAATGTTTGATATTTTTAATTATAGTATCATTGGAAGAGCCATAGAGAAAAATATACTGGAGATTTCTCCTCGTAATATTCGGGACTATGCAATAAACAAACATAAAAAGGTAGATGATACTCCTTATGGTGGAGGAGCAGGTATGGTAATGCAAACTCAACCGCTAGTTCACTGTATTAATGATGTTAAATTGCATAATGGTGGAAAGGTAATATTTTTGGGGCCACGGGGTATTACTTTTACCCAAGATATTGCAAAAAAGCTCAGCACGGAAAAAGAATTAATATTTGTATGTGGACATTACGAAGGTATTGATGAGAGAACCTATGACTATATAGATATGGAGATTTCTTTAGGTGATTATGTTTTGACAGGTGGAGAAATGGCATGTATTCCTATAGTCGATAGTATTTGTAGATTAATTCCAGGGGTATTATCTTGCCCGGAGAGTTTCACAGAAGAATCCTTTTATGATGGCGTACTAGAATATCCTCAGTATACAAGACCAGAATGCTTTGAGGGTAAAAAGGTTCCAGAGGTATTGACATCAGGACACCATGAAAACATACGAAAATGGAGAAGAGTGCAGTCACTCTTAATAACTAAAGAAAAAAGACCAGATTTATTTCAAAAACTTAATCTTACGAAGGAAGATAAAAAACTATTAAGTAAGGCTTTTGAAAGAAAGCAATAAGTATAAATGTACTAGTATACTGACTAGTTATTTTTTACAGGTGGTTAATTAATTTCCGGAGAGTTATTTAAAATTAAAAATATCTTATATATAAGTATAAAAAGTGTTTTTATGTTGATATATATATTTTTTTATGATAAAATATAGTTTGTGCTAGTACGGACGGTCCTCTGTTATATTATAATAAGCATGAACGTCACAATAAAATTTTAGGAGGGAATGCACATGTTAGAAATTATAAGAGCAATAGAATTAGAACAAATCAGAACTGACTTACCAGAATTTAGTGTAGGTGATACTGTTAAGGTTCACATCAAAATTAGTGAAGGTAACAAGGAGAGAATCCAAGTATTCGAAGGAACCGTTCTTAAAAGACAACACGGCGGTTTAAGAGAAACTTTCACAGTAAGAAGAGTAGCATCTGGTGTTGGTGTTGAAAAAACATTCCCAGTAAACGCTCCAGTAATCGAGAAAATTGAAATTGTAAGACTAGGTAAAGTTAGAAGAGCTAAACTATTCTACTTAAGAGATAGAGTTGGTAAGGCTGCAAAAGTTAAAGAAAGAATGAGAAAATAAAATTGGGGCTGAAAAGTCCCTTTTTACTTTTAAAGATAATTAAACTTAGGTGTAAATATTCTTCATAAGTTTTCAATTAAGTAATTTAAGTAGTTTATTAAGTAGGTGAATATATTGACAAAAGAAGTTTTTGCAGTAGTAAAATCTATAGCAATTTCACTTTTAATCGCTGTATTTATTATAAATTTCTTATTCCAAATAGTTACAGTGAATGGCGAATCTATGGTTCCTACGGTGCAAAATAATGATAAATTAATAATTGAAAAAGTATCATATAGAATAACATCGGCTAAGAGAAATGATATTGTAGTAATAAAGTACCCTGCTGATATAAGTCAAAGAATAATAAAAAGAGTTATAGCAGTTGCTGGAGATAAAGTTAAAATTAACAACAATATATTGTACATAAATGATGAAATTATTAATGAGCACTATAAAAATGAAAATTTTATGGAAGACTATAATGAAGTTTTGGTGCCACAAGATTCAATTTTTGTCCTCGGAGATAATAGAAATTTCAGTAAAGATAGTCGTAGTAGTGATGTTGGGTTTGTAAAACTCAATCTGTTGGAAGGAAAAGCGGTTATAAGGCTTTATCCATTCAATAAAATGGGAGGGATTAAATAGTATGGCAATGACAATAAATTGGTTTCCAGGTCATATGGCTAAGACAAGAAGACAAATTGGAGAGAGTTTAAAACTTGTTGATGCTGTAATAGAAATTAGAGATGCAAGGATAGTTAAATCAAGCGCCAATCCACAAATTGATGAGATATGTAAAGATAAGCCTAGAGTCATTTTACTAAACAAAAGTGATCTAGCTGAAGACAAAGTAACCAAAGACTGGATAAAAAAGCTTACAACTGATACTATAAAGCCATTGGCTGTAAATTGTATTACAGGTCAAGGTCTAAAAAGTATAAAGATTACGCTTGATGAGTTATTAAAAGAAAAACATGATAGACAAAGAAAAAAAGGATTAGTTAACATAGTTACGAGGGTTATGGTAGTTGGTATACCTAATGTTGGTAAATCTTCTTTTATAAATAAATTAGGAAAAAATAATATTGCTAAAACTGGTGATAGACCGGGAGTTACTAAAAGCAAGCAATGGATAAAAACTAGCTTAGGTATAGAATTAATGGATACTCCAGGTGTATTATGGCCTAGATTTGAAGACGAGACAGTTGGACTTAATTTGGCATTTACAGGTGCTGTAAAAGATGAAGTCATAGATATAGAGGAATTAGCACTTAGATTAGTAGAAAGACTACAAGTTAATAATGGAGAAAGGCTAATGGAAAGATATAAACTTGATGAGATTATGGAGAATCCTTTAGACAATCTAGATAATATTGCTAAAAAAAGAGGATCAGTAATTTCTAGAGGTAATATTGACTATAATAGAGTCGCAGTTATGCTTTTAGATGAATTTAGAGGTGGAAAATTAGGACCTATATCATTAGAAAGACTAGATGAAGTTTAAATTTTTATATAAAAAAATCATATGCAATTCCTATCTGAAAACAGGTAGGCATTTTAAAAAATAAATAGAGCATCTTAAAAAAACGTTAGTGCTATACTTGTTTTTTAAGATGCCTAAATAACACTATTAAGAAATAGTAAGGAGACAATACCATGGAATTTAATATTAAATTTTCAGACATGAGTTACAAGGAAATATCTACATATATGTTGAGTTTAGAGAATGCTGAAAACGATTTCTCTGATGGTGATAAGCAAATCATATCTAATATGCTATTACAAGACAAGAGGAAAACCGTTCAAAAATTAGGTATTAAAATATCTAGAATGATTGAGCTAAAAGAAAAGGAAATTCAGAGAGTAAAAAAAATGTACGAATTTGATAGAAGCTTTGGGGACTATAAATATGTTGCTGGAGTAGATGAAGTTGGAAGAGGCCCTTTAGCTGGACCTATAGTTGCAGCGGCAGTAGTATTAGATTTAAAATCAAACGAGGATAGAGATTTAATCTTAAGAGCTAACGATTCTAAAAAATTATCAATATCTAGCAGAAAAGAGCTAGCTCATATTATTAAAGAAAGAGCCTTAGCCTATAAAATTATTGCTATTGACAATAAAGAGATTGATGAAAAAGGCATTGGTTGGTGCAATAATCAAGTATTTATAGAATGCTGTGCGGGGCTAACTATTAAACCAGAATTAGTATTATCAGATGGTTATAAAATAAAAAACTTTTCAGATTTAAATGAGTTTGTAATAAAGGGAGATGCATTAAGTATAAGCATAGCGTGTGCTTCTATAATTGCAAAAGTATATAGAGATGAACTGATGGCACAGTATCATAATGAATACCCAAATTACGGATTTGATAGAAATGTTGGTTACGGCACAGAAGAACATGTGCTTGCAATAAAAAAATACGGAACTATTCCAATACATAGAAAAAGTTTTTTGAAAAATATTTTAGACGAAAATAAAAATTAAAATATATTTTAATTTTTATTTTTATTTTTTATCTAAAATTATAATTGAAAAGCGTCCTCAATATGATTAATTAAAAAATTATTATTATCATTATTCAACATAACTTCTACAACATCAAATCTGAAATTGTAGTCAATAATATTTTTTCTAGAAATATATACTTGAGCTGTTTTACAAATCTTCTTCTGTTTAGAGGAGGTAACCGATTCAGCGGGTGTTCCATAATGTATTCCATATCTAGTTTTCACCTCGACAAAGCAAATATAGCCTTTATTTATTGCTATTAGGTCAATTTCACCACATTTGCATCTAAAATTTTTATCTAATATTCTGTATCCTAAATTTTCTAAATAATTTTCTGATATATCTTCACCAAGTGCTCCGATATCTTTATTGAAAGTTTTCATTGCAAACGTCCTTCCATAAATTTCTATATATACTAATAATAAATTAAAATAGATTAAAAATCAATATAATGTTTATAAATTCAAAAAGTCTGTAGATTGGATAATGTTCTAGTTTACCTCAATCCATTTATTTATGCTATGTATTAAAACAAAATTAGTTTAGAAAAAATTTATATATATTATGTTCTAATATCTAGAAAAAGGAGTAACAATTAAAGTAAATGAATTTATTAAAATAAAGGAGATTTTATGATAAAAAACATTTCTTATAAATTTAGGGATAGATTTTTTTCGAAATTTAAGATTGGAAAAATAATAATTATCATTATTGTAATGGTAGGCGTAGGTATATTCTTTCCGCATTTTTTTAGAAATACTTATACAGTAACCATTGCAAATAAACGAATAATAAGACATGATAATATTGATAGGTATTTAATTTATGCACAAATGGAGAATGGCGATATAAAGGTATTTGAGGATGCTAATAGTTTATTAGAATTTAAAATTCATTCTGAAGATGTGTACTGGGGATTGACAATTAATAGAAAATACGAAATTAAAGCATATGGCTTGAGTATACCTTTATTATCGTATTATCAAAATATCACAAAAATTAAAGGGTTAAATAGGGAAAAATGAAGTTATATATTGATTCGTTGTTACGATATCAATTTTTGTTCTTTTTTTATTTTCATGAGACATACATTTATTATATGTTTTTGTGCATATTTATACAGTAAGTTAATGCTCTTGCTTTTTATTAGGAATGATTACTTTAAACTGTCATCAAACTCTTTTCTTATCATGGAAAGCAGGTTGTTATCAGTAATAACATCGTACCCAGTACAAGCGAGTGCCGTAGCCCCTATAATCAAAGAATTATGGGCCTGATGCGTTATTGTTGCTTTAGCCATTTCATCGGTATGTAAGTTCAATTTTGGGTTTCCTATTCCAAGCAGAGGATGTATTGATGGTACAATGTAACTTACATTTCCCATATCTAGTGAGCCGATATTTTCTGGTGGGTTGATATCTGTTATACCGCACATTCTCAAGTTTTCATTAAATGCATCAGATAAATTTTTATTAGTATTCATATCATCAAAAGAGGGCTCATATAAGCTGATTTTTACACTCGCCCCAGTCATGAGTGCGGCTCCATTTGCAATGTTTTTCACCTTTTGTATCACTTCTTTAAGATAGGCCTTTTTCTGGGCTCTTATGTAGAATTTTGCAACAGCCTTATCGGGCACTATATTGGCAGCTACACCACCTTCGCTGATAATGCCATGTATTCTTACATCTGAGGTCACATGTTGTCTCATTGCATTTATACCATTAAACATTAATAGCACAGCATCCAGTGCGTTAATTCCATTTTCAGGTGTGCTTGCAGAGTGGCTTGACTTTCCTGTAAAATCAAACTCTAGTGCTTCCATAGCCAAGGATGATCCACTTGAACATGTCTTGCCATACGGATGCATCATCATAGCAACATCAACATTGTCAAATACTCCTTGTTCAACCATATCAACTTTCGCACCAAATGTTTCCTCGGCAGGGGTTCCATATACTTCTATTTTCCCACCAACTTGGCTTATTACTTTGCTTAAAGCAACAGCTGCTCCGGCACTAATTGTTCCTATCATGTCGTGACCACAGCCATGTCCTATTCCTGGTAATGAATCATATTCACACAAAAATGCAATGGTTGGACCTTTTAGGTTACTGTCATATATAGCTTTGAATGCAGTTTCCCTGTTTGCTATATTAATATCGACTTTGAAAGAATGTTCTTCAAGAAAAGATGTTAATTTTTCAACCGCTTTAAATTCCTCACAACCTAATTCTGGGTTATTATATATATAATCATTTATTTCCAATAGATCTTCTTTTATATTTTCAATTTCATTAATGATTTGATTTTTCATCTTGTATACTCCTTTGTTCTTAGGCTTATATAACATAATAATTAAAATGGTTGTAACATTTGCTATATTTAAAATGGGAAATATGCATAATTATACGGTGATTAATATTTTTTGTCAAATATAAGTAAGCATGATTTCTGTGTTCACTTTATAAAGTTAATTGAGTATCAAGTATAAAAGAATTTTTAAAATGTAGTTTTAATGGAAGGTAGAAGTAAGATAGCTGTAACTGGTTATTAAATGGTCATTCACGGTAACACTTTCTTATTAATTACTACTTATATTATTAACAGCTTTTATTAATTTATAATTTTTATTTTATGGTAATAGTTAGTGAAATAATGTTTGTTTATTTTTCATAATAAAATTTCAGCTTCTTGGTAAACATATAAGTATAAAAAAATTTAAATAAGGAGGTAATTTAATTATGGAAAATAAAGAGAAAAAAGGTGCTTTTAATAGCTTAACAGGTATGATAATAAGATTTGTAGTAACTTCAATTATATTAGCTATAACGTCATTTTTAACACCAGGTTTTGTACTTGTGGGTCTACGGTCAATTATATTAGCGGCGGTAGTTATATCTTTAATAGATTATTTAGTGGAAAAACTTATGCGCGTCGATGCATCGCCTTTTGGGAAGGGAATAAAAGGGTTTGTAATAGCGGCTATAATATTATATATAGCGCAATTCCTAGTACCTGGGATGAGAGTATCTATGATAGGTGCAATATTTGCTTCAATAGTCATTGGAATACTAGATGCTATACTACCAGGAAGAGCAATATAATCGCTGGAGTGAGAGCATTAAAAATTAAAATTTATAGTTAGTACATTTTTGTAATAAACAGCAAATAATAAATTATATTTGAATATTGAATATTTTTAAAATGGTTAGGAGGAGCTTATGCTCCTCTTAACCATTTTCATCACATTAAATCAATACAGATACAATATTATTCACCCGTGACATGCACAAACTACTTCTATATTTTCTATCAATCTTTTTTTGAAAATTTGTGACATAATTTTTAATGTACATATTTTTAATTTGTAAACACAAAATAAAATTGTTCTTTTATTATTAAAGGGAGGAAGTAATTTTATGGATGAAAAAAATGATGTATGTATTAATAAACAATTAAAATCAAAATCTTATTGGATTGATTCAACTAATGAAACAAACTATAAAGCTTTAGAAAAAGATGTTAAAGTTGATATAGCAATAATAGGGGGAGGTATTACAGGCATAACAACTGCTCTCCTTTTAAAAAATGAAGGGTTCAAAGTTGCGTTAATTGAAGCAGATAAAATAGCCAAGGGAGCTACAGGGCACACCACAGCTTATATTACTTCACAACATGATATAATATATAGTAATTTAATTAGAAGTGTGGGAATTGAAAAAGCTAAGCAGTATGCAGATGCTAATGAAGGGGCAATAGATTTTATAGAATGTATGGTAAAAAAATATAATATTGATTGCGATTTTTGTAGGCTACCAGCATACATCTATACAACGGATGAAAACTATATAGATACTATTAAGGAAGAAGCAGAAGCTGCTAAAAGGCTAGGTATAAAAGCAAAATATGTTGAAAAGTTGGATTTGCCATTTTCAATAAAGGGTGCATTATGTTTTGAAAATCAAGCTCAATTTCACCCTAGAAAATACCTCCTTGAAATTGCTAAAAACATTTCTAGCAATGATTGTAACATATATGAAAATACCAGAGCTGTAGATATTGAACATGATGATTTATACACTGTAATAACAGACACAGGCTTTAAAGTAATAGCTCCAATAGTTGTTTTAGCTTCACATTTTCCTTTTTATGATGGGTTAGGGCTGTATTTTGCAAGGCTTCGACCACAAAGGTCATATGTAATAACTGCAAAAATAAAGGATGAATTGCCAAAAGGTACATTTGTAGATGCAGGGGAGAAAGGTTGGTATTTTCGTTCACAAAAGTATAAGGATGTCCAGATGATAATTATCGGGGGCCAAGATCATAAAACTGCTCATGGTGGTGATATGATAAAACATTATGTTAATTTAGAAAAGTATGCTGAAAAAAACTTTAGTATTGAAAAATTTTTGTATAGATGGTCGACTCAAGACTATATAACAATAGATGGTGTGCCATATGTAGGTAATCTTACTTCTTCATCAGAAAATATTTATGTTGCTACAGGTTATGGTGAATGGGGAATGACAAATGGAACAGCGGCTGCGAATATACTAAGGGATATTATAGTTAATAAGGTAAGTCCTTATCAAGACGTATATAATCCATCGCGTAATATTTCAACTGATGGGATTAAGAATTTTGCTAAGGAGAATTTTGATGTTGCAAAGCAATTAATAAAGGGAAAACTTCAAGTTGGACAATATAATATTGAATTAAAAAATGATGAGGGAAAGATGGTAGAGATTGATGGAGAAAGGTATGGAGCATATAGGGACAAAAATGGAAAACTGCATATAGTTGATATAACATGTACGCACATAGGTTGTGAACTGAAATGGAATAGTGCGGAAAAATCCTGGGATTGCCCTTGTCATGGATCAAGATTTACTTTTGAAGGCGATATTATAGAAGGCCCAGCCGTTAACAGGTTAAATCACTACAAAGAAAGTGATAATATGGAGTGAAAGATCTACGTCAAAATTCAATAAGCTTCATCTATAAAATTAGTATACTCCATACAATAATAGTATGGGGTTATTTTACGGTGAAAGCCTTCGGTGATTTATTGTCCATCAGACCTTTGGACGTCACAGTTTCATCAAGAGTATTATGATTGAAATAAAAGTTGTTGTAAAATATTATTTTTATAATCATTTAATACATTTATTCTGAATATATTATTAATGATGAAATAATAATTTAGGAGTATGTTATGATATCAAATCAAAAATTTATAAATCAATCTTTAGAGTTAAATCTATTCTTTCTAAGAATAATGAAGGAGCACTCCATATTTTTGGAGGCAGCATTTGTTATAAAGGATAGAAATTTAATCAATCAAGCGGATGCCTTTAAAAATGAATTTACTAGATTGCTTTCACATGCAATATCCTTGTCTGACGGAGTAATTCCTGTTAGAGTGTTAAAGGCAAATGAAATTTCGACTAAATATACAATGGATGCTGAGAGGGCGACTCAATTTGCTACTGGAATTTTTATAGACTCAAGCGTAACTGCTATGGAGAACTCATTAGTACCTGGAATGAATAATATGAACCTATCCATGTTAACTGAACATGTTTATGCGCTGAATTACAATTCTATAGCAGCGACTAATATGATTGCTAAATTCAAAGCCAAACTTAAAAGCGATGTTTTATCCTGCAAGGTATTTACTACCGCTTATCCATTGTTAATAGATCATATACTTAGGGAGGCAATATTCTTTGCAACGTTATTAACAAGATTACAAAATGGTATTGAGATTGATGTGCAAAGAGATATAGTTGAACAGGAAACCTTTTGGAACAGAATAATGTCAGAGCATTCTTACTTTATTAGAGGGTTATTAGATCCTACTGAAGTGGAACTATTCGATATATCAAATAATTTTGGGAAAGAATTTGAAACACTAAGAAAAGAAGCATCTGCTGTGAATAAATCTTCATTAGAGTTATCTGGCCTTACGGATAACACTTTAAGACAAACTATTAAGATTAGAGAATTTAAGACTCAGGCTACTGAAGGACTCTTAAATTGTAAAATCAAGTCAATAATTGTTCCGCTTTTGGCAGATCATGTCCTTAGAGAAGCCAATCATTATATAAACCTTTTAGAGTTATTCCGTGACAAGTAGGACATTTAATATGTTAAAGTAAAGAAGGATTACATGGGAAATAAAGTTTTTCTATGAGTATAAAAATAATGGATAAACAAGTTAAATTTTGATAGTACTTATTATTAAATAGGACATAAAAAATAAAATAAGAATCATATTATACAAGTATAAAATGGACCTTATAAGGGATACAGTTAAAAAAAGAGGCGTAATTGTCTCAAAGTTAACTGACTCTACTTTGTAGGGTATTTTTGTCATAATTGTATTGAACCACATGGATAGCCAGGAATACGAGAAATTAATTCCATAAATGACCTTTCCCCACTGTTTTCCCTTTGCCACTATAAATCAAATATTTCTTAAACGCAACAAGTACACTATGCTTGTGACTAAATAATATATAAAAAGTAAAATAAGAGTTATATTATATTTCTATAATATAACTCTTATTTATTTTCAAATTATGCCTGCTGCTTTTATAGTAATTAAAGGGTTTTACATTCTTTTATAGAAGTTAAAAGAGTGGGAGGTGAGGGTGTGGATGTAAATGCTTTGAGGGATATAAAGAATTCTATGTATTGTATTACTGGCACTCTAACTCATTTTATATAATAGCAAAATTATGAAAACTTAATAATTTAAGAAAGGTTTGATTATTTTATGAAAAAATTATTTAACGTATTTGGCCTCTTAGTATTACTTATAGGTTCAGTATTTATTACTTATAAAATACATGCTCCGATTAAAATAACAGAGACGCAATCTTCTGTAGATAAGACTACAGATAAAGAAAACATAATTCAACCTACTGCCAGTGAACTCACGCTACCTCAAACTTCCTCGGACACAACTACGAAAAAAGCTCAAGTCATTTATGATATTTTAGGTACAAGTAGTAGACCTACAATCTATCCCGATGCAGCAATGACAAAATGGAGAAAAAATGTAGTGAACTTAGCTAAAAAATATCCTTCTGACTTATATATTAATGGCCAAAATGTAAACAAGGTAGTAGCACTTACATTTGATGATGGTCCAGACCCCACAAATACTCCTAAAATTATTAAAGTATTACGCGAGAATAATATTCAAGGCACTTTTTTCTGTATTGGTAAACAAATCGAAGCATGCAAATCCATAATTAAAGAGGCCTATGAAGATGGAAATGTAATATCAAATCATAGTTGGGCTCATAAAGACTTCGCCACTATTAATGCATCTGAAATTAGGAATGAAGTAACTTTAACTGAAAATGAAATCAATAAGGTAATAGGAAAAACGCCTGCATTAATAAGAGTACCCTATGGTGATACAAATGATGCTGTTCAGAATTCTTTAACAACATTAAATTACAAAAACATAATTTGGTCCACCGATACCTTAGATTGGGAGCAACGCGAAGTTGATAATATTGTTAAAAATGCAGTTGAAAACGTACGTCCTGGAGAAATAATCTTAATGCATTGTAATGAAGATAAAAAAGTCACTACCGAGGCACTGCCACAAATTATTTCAAAGCTTAAAGAAATGGGATACAGCTTCGTTACTGTAGATAAGCTTTTAGAGATATCAGCATATAAATAATTAAAACTTAACTGAATGTCAATTTGCTTTAGTCAATTACACTGTATCCATAAGATATCAGGATCATATGCTACTATTTCTTTGATAATTCATTTGAGCACCTCAGCCTGAAATAAATTCATAATGATTAACAATAATAAATACATTATAAAAGTATATGAATATTATTTAAAGGAGAGTCTATGCATAAAATAAATAATATAGGTAAAAGTGTGCCTAGAAAAGAGTCTTTAGATAAAGTAACAGGTATGGCTAAATATACCAATGATTATCAAATTCCAGGACTTTTATATGCAAGAATGAGAACAAGTCCTCATGCTCATGCAAAAATAAAATCTATTGAATATGCAGATTCATTAAAATCTCCAGGAGTTAGGGCGGTAATAACAGGCAAGTACTTTCCGCAGCTTATAGGATCAACTATTATTGATAGACCTCCTATTGCAATAGATAAAGTAAGATACAATGGTGAACCCGTGGCGGTGGTGGTGGCTGATAGCGAAATCGAGGCTGAAAAAGCGGCTTTGCTTATAAAAATACAGTATAAACCTTTGCAAGTTGTGAATTCTCCTGGCGAGGCTCTTAAAAAAGATGCCCCATTGGTTCATGAAAATCTTGGTCAATATACAATTATAGATGATACGCTGCCAGAAGCTAATACAAATATTGCTAACAGAACTAAAATAAGAAAAGGTGATATTAGAAAGGCTTTGGATAAAAGTGAGGTAACTGTCGAAGCTAGCTTTTATTTTCCACCCTCAGATCATGCTGCTATGGAAACCAGGTGTGTACGGGCAGAAATATTACCGGATGGTAGGGTTATTATATACTCTGCTTCTCAGGCACCCTTTGTAATAAAAAAGCTTATAAGTGATTTCTTTAAAATTGACCCTGGTAAGGTTATTGTTAATGTACCTTTAGTAGGTGGGGCTTATGGAGGTAAAACAGCTGTACAGCTAGAATTCATTGCTTATTTGTGTTCAAAGGCGGTTGGAGGAAGACAAGTTAAACTTACAAATACAAGAGAAGAAGATATGATTACATCTCCAGTTCATATAGGTCTTGATGCAAAAGTTAAGCTAGGATGCACAAAATATGGGAGGCTAACTGCTGTAAAGATAACATATTTATTTGATGGAGGTGCATACTCAGATAGAGCGGTAATTATAAGCAGGGCAGCTGCTATAGACTGTACAGGGCCATACAATATTGAAAATGTATGGTGTGATTCATTGTGTATGTATACAAATCATCCTTATGCTGCAGCTTTCAGAGGCTTCGGTCATGCGGAGCTTACATTCCCAATAGAGAGAATAATCGATATACTAGCGGATAAGATTGGGATGGATCCTTTAGAATTAAGATTAAGAAATGCAATATTACTAGGGGATACTAGCCCTACTCAAACTTTACTCACTAGAAGTAATTTGGGAAATTTACCGAAGTGTATTGGAAGGTTATCTGAACTAATACATTGGGAAGAGGGAAGAATAGCTGAAACCGAGGATGGTAAAGTGAAGGCTAAAGGTATAAGCTTCTTCTGGAAGAATTCAAATACAGCTTTAAATGCAGGAGGAGGAGCAATTCTTACCTTTAATCCGGATGGAAGCATTAATCTTATTTGTGGTGCAGTTGAAATGGGGCAGGGAACTAAAACAGCTTTGGCACAGATATTAGCAGAAAAAATGAAAATGGATGTAGATCAAATCCATGTAGTGATGGATGTTAATACTCAGACATCTCCAGATCACTGGAAAACAGCTGCAAGCAGGACTATTTTGCTGATTGGTAGAGCAATACTTAGAGCAGCTGAGGATGCCATTGATCAACTATGTATAACAGCAGCTATTCCTTTAAGGTGTTCCACCGATGAACTGGAAGTTGGTTGGGGAAGAGTATTTTTAAAAGACAATCCCCAAATAGGAATAAAAATAAGTAAAATAGCATTTGGCTATACCTATCCCAATGGAAATTCAGTTGGAGGACAGGTTATTGGAAGAGGAAGTTTTGTTTTAAAACATCTAACAGGATTAGATCCTGAAACTGGCAAAGGTAATCCAGGTCCAGAGTGGACTGTTGGTGCAACAGCTGTAGAAGTAGAATTTGATAAAAAGGAATATACCTACAAAATTACAAAGGCAGCTTGTGTTATAGATGCAGGGAAGGTTATTAATCCAGCGATTGCAAAAGGTCAAATTTCTGGTGGTATGAACCAGGGATTGAGTTTTGCTAGTAGAGAAGCATTTTTGTTTACGGATAAAGGCATTATTCAGAATAAGCAGCTAAGAACATATGAAATTACGAGATTTGGAGAAACTCCAGAGTATCTTGTAGACTTTATAGAAACTCCACAAATAGACGCCCCATATGGTGCAAGAGGAATTGGAGAACATGGTGTAATTGGAATGCCAGCAGCGCTTGCAAACAGCTTATCTTATGCGGCAAAGGTCCCCCTTAACCAATTGCCGTTAACTCCTGAGTTCATATGGAAAGCAAAAGAGGGAGGACAATAATGATTGCATTGGATTTTGAGTATTATAAACCTGATTCATTAGATGAGGCAGTAGAACTGTATCACAATCTTCGCCAGAGCGGTAAGGAGCCTTTATATTATTCGGGTGGTACAGAAATAATCACTATGGCAAGGAGAAATGATATATCTACAAAGGCAGTAATAGACACTAAAGGAATTTCTGAGTGCAATGTATTTGAAAAAAGAGGCGACCAGCTAGTAATAGGAGCTGCAGTTACGCTTGCTCGCATTGCCGAGAATAAATTAATCCCATTCTTGAGTAAGACAGCAAACTTTCCGGCAGATCATACATCGCGTAATTTGATAACTGTAGGAGGGAATATTTGTGGTAAAATCATATATAAGGAAGCGATTTTAGGCTATTTAATTGCAGATAGCAATGCAGTTATATATGGAGAAAAAGGTAAAAGGATAGTTCCAATAAATCGTGCTTTTAATCAAAGTCTTCAACTGGAAAAAGGAGAATTGCTTTTTCAATTGACAACAGATGTGAGTTATTCCGATTTGCCTAATATATGTATAAAGAAGACCAAACAAGAAAAGATAGGGTACCCTTTAATTAGTATGGCTGCACTTAGGAAACACAATAATATTCAAATGGCATTTAGCGGGGTCTGTGCTTTTCCATTTAGGTCTATAGAAATGGAAGGGTATATAAATAACAAAAATGTTTCAAAGGAGAAAAGGATAGAACAGGCGATAAGTCATTTGCCTGCTCCTATATTGGGCAATATGCAAGGTTCCTCTGGATATAAGAAGTTCGTATTAAGAAATTTGCTAGATTATACTTTGGAAATACTGGATGGTGAAGGGAAATGATATCATATATTGAGACATCAAAAATAGAACTCAATATTAATGGCGAAAAGAGAAAGTTAGTTATTAGGCCTGCGGATACCCTACTTAGGGTGCTTAGAGAACAATTGGGACTAACTGGAGCAAAGGCTGGGTGCGAAAATGGAGATTGTGGTACATGTACTGTACTCTTAGATGGATTGCCTGTTAAATCATGTATTATGCTAGCTGTTGAAGCTATTGGACATAAAGTGACCACTATTGAGGGCTTAAAAGAAGAGCCAATTCAAAAAGCTTTTATAGATAAATGGAGTTTTCAATGTGGATATTGTACTCCAGGTTTCATAATGAACTGTTATGGACTTATAACCATTCACCCGGATGCAGATGACGAAACTATTGAGGAATGGCTTCAATCCAATATTTGCAGATGCACATCATATGAAGAGATTAGAGAAGCTGTAAAATCAGTATTACTCTTAAATAAAAAATGAGGGTTATGTAAAAATTAACGGAATAAGTAGCATGGTATCTAAGTTTGGATGCATTGTATTAGGTCAGATTTAACCCAACTTATAGCACAGGTAAAGTTATTATGCCTGTGTTTTTTGTTTTTTGTTTAAAATAAAAAGCTTTAATGAACTAAATTATATGAATAATGAGTCTACAGAAAATTATTTTGTCAATAATTATGAAATAGAAGTAATAATAAAGGTTAAGGTGATAATATGGCAATACAAATTATGTCTGCTGCTTTTACAGGAATTAAAGGGGTTATAGTTACTGTTGAAATTGATATCACTCGAGGGTTGCCTGCTTTAAACATTGTTGGACTTGCAGATATTGCAGTTAAAGAATCAAAAGAGCGAGTACGTTCTGCAATACTAAACTCAGGGTTTGATTTTCCAGTAAATAGAATAACTATAAATTTAGCACCAGCAGATTTAAAAAAAGAAGGGTCTCTATTTGATTTGCCTATAGCTATAGGGATACTTCTGGCAACTAAACAAATTATTGTTAATGATATTAACGATTATCTTTTTATCGGAGAATTATCTTTGTCTGGAAAGTTAAGAAAAGTAAGAGGCTCATTACCTGTGGTTATGGAAGGAATAGAAAACGGAATTGAAAAATTTATTGTTCCTAGTAACAACGCAAAAGAATGTAGTCTTGTTAAATCTGCAAAGATATTTCCTTTAGATAATTTAAATCAAGTAGTGAGTTTTTTAACTTATAAGGACTTGTTGCCTTATAAGCAGTGCAATGATTTAGAAATATTAATAAATGAAGAGTTAGATTATGAAGACGTTATGGGACAAGAAAGCTCAAAACGTGCTATTGAAGTAGCAGCTGCAGGAAATCATAATTTACTTATGTATGGTCCACCTGGTTCAGGTAAATCCATGATGGCTAAGAGAATTCCTACTATACTACCATCTTTAAGTCAAGAGGAATCACTTGAGGTTACTAAAATTTATAGTGTTTCTGGAAATCTTGGTGATAATGGAGGGATTATTCTGCAAAGACCTTTTAGGAGTCCGCATCATACTATATCACGAATTGCTTTGGTTGGTGGTGGAAATAAGTTAATACCTGGAGAAATCTCTTTAGCGCATAAAGGAGTATTGTTTTTAGATGAAATATTAGAATTTAAAAAAAATGTAATAGAAATACTAAGGCAACCTTTAGAGGATAGAAAAATTAATATTTCAAGAATAAATGGAACTGTAGAATATCCATCAAACTTTATGTTTGTAAGTGCCTTAAATCCATGTCCTTGTGGATATTACGGATCTTATGAGAAGCGATGTAGTTGTAGTGATTATGAAAGAAGAAGGTATTTGAGTAAACTATCAGGCCCACTTCTAGACCGCATTGATATATTTACAGCAGTAAATGCTCTGCCTTATAATAAAATAGCTAGTGGGAAAAGTAGTGAAAAATCTAATGTTATTAAAAAAAGAGTAGAGGTAGCAAGAGATATTCAAGAAAAAAGATTTAGAACGGAAGAAATTCACTGTAATGCAGAGATGAGCCAAAAGCTAATTAAAAGGTACTGCCATTTAGATAATAAAGCTAGTAAAATCATGGAATTAATGTATAATAAATTTACTCTAAGCACAAGAGCTTATTCTAGAATTCTTAAGGTAGCAAGGACTATTGCAGATTTAGATGAAAGTGAGAATATCTTAGATAAACATATAATTGAAGCTATGCAATATAGAAAATTTATAGATGAAAAGATAGTTTAACGACATTTCAGAAGGGAAGTCTCCCACTTCTATAAGTGGGAGTTCCATACTATAACAAAGAGAAAACTTCAGTGGGAGTGTAAATCTCCTTCTGAAGTCGTCAATGCATCTTCTGTGAAGATGTTTCAGCTCCGCAGGAGATGATTTAATTGGTAATATAAAAAAATAAATTTAAGTTAGTGGAGGTAGAGTGAAAAAAATGAATGACTATGATATATGGTTTTCTTTAATTAAATTATCCCCTAAAAATAAACTGAAATTAATAAATGATTTTCATAATACAGAAAAAATATGGTATTATGGTGTACATAATAAAAAAACAGAATATTTTAAAAATAATTTAATTGACGTACTTACAGATGCTTGGAATGAGGGTGAAATTGATAAGGTAAAAAAAAAATTAGAGGTTAATGAAATAAAATCAGTTACTTATTTAGAAGAGGAATATCCTAAAAAATTAAAAAATTATGATGATGCACCATTTGCGTTATTTTATAAAGGAAACATATTGCCATTAGAGGATGGATTCAATATTTCTATAGTTGGTTCGAGGAAGTATTCAAATTATGGTAAGGATGTTACTAAAATTATATGCTCGGATTTATGTGCTAATAATATTAACATTATTAGCGGAATGGCTAAGGGCATTGACACTTTTGCCCATGAAAGTTGTTTAGAAGGCGAAGGCTATACTTGTGCAGTTTTAGGTTCAGGGTTAGATATAGTATACCCAAAAGAAAATCTTAAAATTTTCAATGAGATAATTGAAAAAGGTGCTGTTATTTCAGAGTTTTTACCAGGAACACCACCACATGCTTACAACTTTCCCCAAAGGAATAGAATAATAAGCGCTCTCGGTGATATTATTATTGTAATAGAGGCTGGTGAAAAAAGTGGATCTTTAATTACTGCAAATTTAGCACTCGAACAAGGCAAAGATGTTATGGCTGTGCCAGGCTCTATATTTTCATATGAAAGCAAAGGAACCAATAAATTAATTAAGGATGGAGCATACCCTATGACTTGTTCTGATGATATATTTAATTTAATGGGGATAGAGATGAAGAATCAAAAAAAAACCACTGTGCGGTCTTTTAATAGTCAAATTAACAAAAAGATATATAGCATTATAAATGATAGTCCACTACATATAAACGATATTATTAGAATAACTAACATTGACATAAAACAATTATATGAGGTATTATTTGAAATGCAGATTAAAAATGAAATATTATGTCTATCAGGAAACTATTATGTAAAAGTAAATGACAAAATATAAGTAAATATATATTAACTATATTAGAATACATTGATGGAGGGGATAAGATGGGACAAAAACTTGTTATAGTTGAGTCGCCGGCTAAAGCTAAAACTATAAAAAAATATTTAGGAAGTAGTTATGTAGTTGAGGCGTCCATGGGGCATGTTAGAGATTTGCCAAAAAGCCAATTGGGGGTTGACATAGAAAATAATTATGAACCTAAATATATAACTATCCGTGGTAAGGGAGAACTTCTTTCGAAACTAAGAAAAGAAGCAAAAAAAAGCGACAAGATTTATTTGGCAACAGATCCTGATAGGGAGGGTGAAGCTATAGCTTGGCATTTAGCAAAAGCCTTAAAAATAGATGAAAAAGATAAGTGTCGGATAGAATTCAATGAGATAACCAAAACAGCGGTTAAAAACGCTATAAAGTCGCCAAGGGTAATAAATGCGACGCTTGTGGATGCCCAACAAGCAAGGCGTATACTTGATAGATTGGTTGGATATGAAATTAGTCCTATACTTTGGAGAAAAGTTAAATGGGGACTTAGTGCAGGTCGAGTTCAATCAGTTACACTTAAAATAATCTGTGACAGACAAAAGGAAATAGAAAAATTTATAAGCAAAGAGTATTGGACTATAGAATGCGAGTTGTACAAAGAAGGAGATTCTCAGAAATTAAATGTTAAATTAGCTTCTAAGGGTAAAGAAAAAGTTGAAATGAATTCTAAAGAAGAAAGTGATAATGTCATTAATGAACTTAAGGAAAAAGAATTCATTATAAGCAAAATAAAGAAATCATCGAAGACTAGAAAACCATTACCACCATTCATAACAAGTACATTGCAGCAAGATGCATATAGAAAACTTAATTTTGCAACTAAAAGAACTATGTCTATTGCGCAACAATTATATGAAGGTATGGAGATAGAAGGACATGGAACAGTGGGATTAATTACATATATGAGAACTGATTCTACTAGAATAGCTGAAGAAGCTCAAATAAATGCGAAAGAATTTATTGAGAGTAAATATGGGGAGAAGTACTATCCGAGTACCCCTAGAATATACAAAAGTAAAAAAAACATACAAGATGCTCATGAAGCTGTTAGACCTTCTTATGTTGAAATAACGCCAGAGATAGCAAAAAAAACTCTTAAAGCTCCACAATACAAACTATATAAATTAATTTGGAATAGATATGTAGCAAGTCAAATGGAATCATGTTTACTAAATACCATATCTATTGATATAGTAAATGGAGACTATGTGTTTAAGGCATCGGGGTCTAAAGTATCCTTCGATGGATTCAGAAAAATTTATGATGAAGAGCCAGATGAAGAAGAAAATACTTTGAAAATTCCAGAATTGAATGAAGGAGACATTCTGCAATGTGAAAAAACCGAAGGAAAGCAGCATTTTACTCAGCCACCTGCTAAATTTTCTGAGGCATCTCTTGTAAAAACATTAGAAGAAAATGGCATAGGAAGACCTAGTACTTATGCACCTATTATTACAACTCTTCTAAATAGAAAGTATGTAGAAAAAGACCAAAAGATTTTAGAAGTTACAGAAATAGGAAATATTGTGAATGACATTTTAAGTGAATACTTTAAACAGATAGTGGATATTGAATTTACAGCACAAATGGAGAATAATTTAGATTATATAGAACAAGGACAGGAAAAGTGGCAAAATATAGTTAGTGAATTTTTTACACCATTAAAAGAAGATATTGAAATTGCTGAAAAAGAGATAGCTAAAATCACAATAGAAGATGAAGTTACAGACGTAGAATGTGATAAATGTGGCAAGTTAATGGTAATAAAACATGGAAGATTTGGTGATTTCATGGCATGCCCTGGTTACCCAGAATGCAAAAATACAAAAGCAATTACTAAAGAACTAGAACTTCCATGCCCTAAATGTGGCGGGAAAATTTTAGAAAGAAGAAGTAAGAAAGGAACTAGATTTTTTGGATGCAGTAATTATCCAGAATGTGATTTTGTAAGCTGGTTTGAGCCTACCGAAATAAAATGTTCTGAGTGTGGTACATATATGTTAAAAAGATATAGTAAAACTAAAGGCGATTATATGGAATGTTCTAATAAAGAATGTAAACATAAGGAATACAAAGTCGAAGAAAATAGGGAAGAGAGTAGTGAGGAAAAGTAAAATTTATACAATAAGTCAAAAATTTACTAGAATTTAATAAATATAATGTCGAAATTTAAAAAACACTGTTGATATAGCATGAATGTTGTGATAGTATTAAGTGGACAAGGAACGATTCTAAAAATTTGAAATATTTTGAATTTTGCTTATGCTAAAGCAAGATAGATTTATGAATTGGATTAAATAATATAGATTGTGTTTTATAACATAAATGAGGAGGAATATTGTGTCACTATTAGCTAAAACAAGAATGCTAAATAAAATATTGCAAAAATCAGGAACGGAGCCAGTAGTTTTTGATGATATTTGTAATTTGCTAAGCGATGTATTGCAATGTAATGTATATATTATTAGCAGAAAAGGAAAAATATTGGGTTATAATTTATCAAGCGGATTTGAATGTGAAATCGTAAAGGATGAAATTATAAAAAATATGAGATTTCCGGAAAATTACAATAATAGTTTGCTTAATGTCAACGAAACAAGGGCTAATCTTACGAATAAAAATATTTGTGTATTCCAAGATGATAGGGAATGCTCAATAGAAAATAAATTATCCACCATAGTACCGATAAATGGTAACAGAGAGAGATTAGGTACTCTTTTACTTGCTAGATTTGATAAAGAGTTTACAGATGATGATTTAGTCTTAGTTGAATATAGTGCTACTATAGTTGGACTTGAGATTTTGAGAGCTAAAAATGATTTGATAGAAGAAGAAGAAAGGAAAAAAGCAGTAGTGCAACTTGCTATTGGAACACTATCTTATTCTGAACTAGAAGCTGTACAACATATTTTCAATGAATTAGACGGAATTGAAGGCTTGTTAGTAGCATCTAGAATAGCAGACAAAGTTGGAATAACTAGATCTGTTATTGTTAATGCACTTAGAAAATTTGAAAGTGCAGGAGTAATAGAATCAAGATCACTTGGAATGAAGGGTACTCATATCAAAATATTAAATGAGAAGCTAATTGACGAGCTTAAAAAAATAAAATAATTTGAGGCAGAGCAATTTTGTTCTGCCTTAAATTGTTTTTAATTATTAAAATATAAATATAGATGAAACAAGTATTTCAATTTTATTAAAAAAAATATTGAATACATTATCACATTGTGATATACTATGTAGGTAAGAAAATACACACATTGCTTGATTATGGAAGGGTTCCGATATTTGGACTTCAATAAGATGATGGTGATGGAGGTAAAAACCAAGGAGGTTATTATTAATGGCAGTTATTTCAATGAAACAATTATTAGAGGCAGGTGTTCACTTCGGACATCAAACTAGAAGATGGAATCCTAAAATGGCACCATACATATTTACAGAAAGAAATGGTATATACATTATCGATTTACAAAAAACAGTTAGAAAAATAGATGAGGCATATGATTTCATAAAATCTGTATCTGAAGAAGGTAAGGATGTTCTATTTGTAGGAACAAAAAAACAAGCTCAAGAAGCTATTAAATTTGAATCAGTAAGAGCAGGAATGCATTTTGTAAACAATAGATGGTTAGGTGGAATGTTAACAAACTTTAAAACAATTAAAACAAGAATACAAAGATTAGAAGAGTTATTTAAAATGGAAGAAGACGGAATATTTGAAGTTCTTCCAAAAAAAGAAGTTAGTCACCTTCTAAATGAAAGAGAAAAACTAGAAAAGAATTTAGGCGGAATAAGAAGCATGGATGCAAATAAAATTGGAGCTCTATTTGTTGTAGATCCAAGAAAAGAAAAGAATGCGATTTCTGAAGCTAAAATTCTTGGAATTCCTGTAGTTGCAATAGTTGACACAAACTGTGATCCAGATGAAGTTGATTATGTAATTCCAGGTAATGATGATGCTATAAGAGCAGTTAAATTAATAACTGAAAGATTAGCTGATGCTATTATAGAAGGCAGACAAGGTGAACAATTAGCTGAATAATAGTAACTATATTTATCTAATAATATAATTATTGATATAACAGTTGGGGGGTAGGTGAAAGTTAATTCTTTCATTTACCTTTTAAATTAGATAGGAATAGGAGGAAATAATAATGATTAGTGCAAGTATGGTTAAAGAGTTAAGAGAAAAAACTGGAGCCGGTATGATGGATTGTAAAAGGGCTCTAAGTGAAACAGAGGGTGACATAGAAAAAGCGGTTGAACTTTTAAGAGAAAAAGGTTTAGCAGCAGCTGCAAAAAAATCTGGAAGAATAGCTGCAGAAGGATTAGTAAACTCATATATTTCAGATGACATGAAAGTTGGATCTGTTGTAGAGGTTAATTGCGAAACGGATTTTGTAGCTGATAATGAAGATTTTGTTACTTTAGCGAAAAACATAACAATGCAAGCAGTACAAACTACTTCAACTACTATTGATGAATTAGTTTCTGAAAAATACATAGCTGATGAAGCAATTACTGTTACGGATGCCGTAACAGCTTTAATAGCAAAATTGGGCGAGAACATGTCTGTAAGAAGATTTCAAAAGTTTTCTATTGAAAATGGTATAGTTCAAAGCTATATTCACGGTGGCGGAAGAATAGGTGTTTTAGTAGAACTCGCTTGCGCAAAACAAGATGATGTATTAATTACGATTGCTAAAGATGTTGCAATGCAAATTGCAGCTACTAGTCCTTTATTCTTAGATAACACTTGTGTTGATAGTGAAACTTTAGAAAAAGAAAAAGAAATATACAGAGTACAAGCAATAAACGAAGGAAAACCAGAAAAAATCATTGAAAAAATGGTTATGGGTAGAGTAAATAAGTATTATAAAGAAGTTTGCTTGCTTGAACAAGTTTGGGTTAAAAATGCTGACTATACTATTAAAAAATATCTTCAAGAAGAATCTAAAAAACTTGGTGCTGACATAACTATAACAAGATATGTGAGATTTGAAAGAGGAGAAGGCATAGAAAAGAAGGAAGAAAACTTTGCTGAAGAAGTTCAAAGACAAGTACAGGGTAAATAACAATTAAAGAGAACACTACGTGTTCTCTTTTTTAAAATAAGTAATACTATAAATTGGAGGTATAATGTTTATGGAGGTTGCTAAATATAAAAGAGTTATGTTAAAGATTTCAGGAGAAGCTTTAGCTGGTGAAAAAGGATTTGGAATAGACTTTGAAATTACAAATGAGATAGCACTTCAAATAAAAGAATTGGTTGAGTTAGGTGTTGAGATAGGCATAGTTGTTGGAGGCGGAAACATATGGCGTGGTAGAAGTGGTGAAGGCATGGACAGGACTACTGCGGATTATATGGGAATGATGGCAACTTGCATTAATGCATTAGCGCTTCAAGACTCTTTGGAGAATATAGGCGTAAATACTAGAGTACAAACTGCCATTGAAATGAAGGCGGTAGCAGAACCATTTATAAGAAGAAGAGCTATGAGGCATTTAGAAAAAGGTAGGGTTGTTATATTCGCAGCTGGTACAGGCAATCCATATTTTTCAACAGATACAACAGCGGCACTTAGGGCGGCAGAAATAGAAGCTGAAGTAATTTTGCTTGCTAAAAAAGTAGATGGAGTTTACGATAAGGATCCTCATAAATATAATGATGCGAAGAAGTTTGATAATCTTACATATCTTAATGTTCTTGAAAGAGGTCTACAAGTTATGGATTCTACGGCTACATCATTATGTATGGACAATAATATACCTATATTAGTTTTTGGACTAGATAATCCTGAAAATATAAAAAGAGCAATTTTAGGAGAAGAAATTGGTACTTTAGTATCAGATTGTACTAAAGAATCAATATAAAATGGAGGGAATTCTATGATTAAACAAATTATTAGTATTGCTGATGAAAAAATGAATAAAACTATTGCTGTTTTTAAACATGAGATTTCAGGTATGAAAGCAGGGAGAGCAAATGCTACAATGCTAGATAGGGTTCATGTTGAATGTTATGGAAGTCTTATGCCATTAAATCAAATAGCAAACATTTCAGCACCGGAACCTAGAGTATTACTTATCCAGCCATGGGATAAATCTTCTATGAAAGATATAGAAAGAGCTATATTGAAATCCGATTTAGGATTAAACCCATCAAGTGATGGATCAGCAATTAGATTAATTATTCCTGAACTTACAGAAGAAACAAGAAAAGTTTTAATTAAAACTGTAAAGAAAACAGGAGAAGATGCTAAGGTAGCTATAAGATCTATTAGGCGAGATGCTAATGATAAAATTAAGGCTTTGAAAAAAAACACCGAAATTACTGAGGATGAAGCTAAAAAATCAGAAGATATCATCCAAAAAGAAACAGATAAATTTATTAAAGAAATAGATACATTAATAGAGGTTAAAGAAAAAGAAGTAATGGCCGTTTAATATATAATTTTAAATAGAACCTGCAGTTATGCAGGTTCTATTTAAGATTATAATATAACTAATAAAAAGGAGGGAATTTTATTGAAAACATTATTCGCTTTTTTTAAAAAAAATAAAAGTACAAGTAATAATATTGAGTTAGATATGTCGAGAATACCTGAACATATTGCAATTATAATGGATGGGAATGGTAGATGGGCTAAGGAGCGTAATTTGCCGAGAGCACTTGGACATAAGGCTGGAGTAGAAGCAATAAGAAGAATTGTAAAAGAGTGCAACAAATTAGGGGTTAAATATTTAACATTATACGCATTTTCAACTGAAAATTGGAATAGACCTTTACAAGAAGTAGACGCTCTAATGAAATTATTAGTAGAATATTTAAAAAATGAGTTCGAGGAATTGAACGCCAATGATGTTGTTATCAATTCTATTGGTAACATATCAAAATTACCACAGATTTGCATAACGGAATTAAACTCTGCTTATGAAAGGACAAAGAATAATAAGGGGTTAATTTTAAATCTAGCTTTAAATTATGGAGGAAGAAACGAAATAGTAGATGCTGTAAAAGAAATTTGTTTAGATTTGAAGAATAAAAAAATATATGAAGATGAAATAACTGAGGGTTTATTTTCAAAGTATTTGTATACAAAAGAAATGCCCGACCCAGACCTTATAATAAGACCTAGTGGGGAGTTAAGATTAAGTAATTTTTTACTATGGCAGAGTGCATACTCAGAACTTTGGTTTTCAGATATTAATTGGCCGGATTTTCATGAGAAGCAATTGAAATGTGCAATATTAAATTATCAAAAAAGAGACAGAAGATTTGGAAAGGTTAAATAGAGGAGAAAATTATGAATAATAGATATATAGGAGCACTGATGTTAGCTCCGTTAATAATATTTTTAATTTTAGGTGGAGAGTACTTAAAATATAGTGTAATGGTACTTTCGCTTTTTGGAATGTATGAGTTCTATAAAGTTTCTAGAAAAAAACACTATAAGCCAATTGGAATTATAGGATATATTTTATGTATAGTATATTACTTGAATATGAGCAAGGATTTTTCAGCAAGTTTTAATGTATACATTTTAATAGTAACAATTCTTTTACTATTATGTATTCCGGTGATTTATACAAAATATAATTTTGTTGATGTGGCCCTCACTATATTCGGATTTTTATATGTGGCAGTATTTTTTAGTTTTATAGTGTTTATAAACAATAAAACCTACGGTCAATATTTAGTTTGGATTATATTTATTTGCTCGTGGGTCTGTGATACGTCAGCCTATTATTGTGGAAGATTTTTAGGTAAAGGTGGCAAACATAAGCTCTGCCCTAAAGTTAGCCCTAATAAAACAATTGAGGGCTCAATAGGAGGCCTTTTAGGCAGCACTATAGGGTGTACAATTTATGGCTATGTTATTTCAAAATATGGTGTACCTATTCAATTATATCATTACGCTATAATTGGCGTTCTTTGTGGCAGTTTCGGACAACTTGGAGATTTAATTGCGTCATCTATAAAAAGATTTGTAGGAGCCAAAGATTACAGTAGCCTTATTCCAGGACATGGTGGAGTTTTAGATCGGTTTGATAGTATTCTATTTGTGTCTGTGGTAGCATTTTATTATATTACATTTATATTAGTAATTTAAATTCATATATACTAAAGGTACAAGAAATTAATAGTGCACCTCCGCAGGAGATGATCTAATATACTTTAGTGATTAATAAAATCATATATTGAACAGAATGCAGATAAACAATTAGTTGTAAATTAGCATTACTGGCAATATATGATTTTATTATTACGTAAAATTTTAAAATAATAATTGGGTTATATTTTATATTAATATCTGCGTTGATTAATGAATATAATCAAAAGGAGCACTATATAATATATGTGAAATAATTACCCATATATTTGTAAATATTACTAGTTACTTTATTTTAGAACATAAATATGTTATATTATATGCTGTAGAAGAATTGCTTACTAAAAAAAACAGGTAAATTTATAAGTGTGAAATTAAAGGAAAAAACAAGATTTTGAAGTATAAATAACAGAATTACGTGAATGGAGAGAGTACATGAAGAAGATTACTATTTTAGGAGTTACTGGGTCGATAGGAACTCAAACTTTAGATGTTATTCGAAATGATATTGAAAATTTCACTATTGTGGGAATTTCTGCTAACACCAATTATGAGAAGATTATACCCATCATAGAAGAATTTAAGCCTAAATATGTTACCATGATGGACGAGGCGGCTTCATTAAAACTTAAAAAACATTGCATGCTAAAAAAATATTCAACAAAAATATTGCAGGGACTGGAGGGACTAAATTATATAAGTACACTACCTGAAGTTAATATTGTAGTAACCGCAGTTGTGGGTATGATAGGCTTAGTTCCCACTATGAAAGCAATTAATGCTGGTAAGGATATTGCTTTAGCTAATAAAGAGACACTAGTTGCAGCAGGTGGACTAGTAATGGATGCTGCTAAAAAAAATCATGTAAATATTTTACCGGTTGATTCAGAACATGGTGCTATTTTTCAATGTCTACAGGGTAATAAGTCGGAATCTGTTAACAAAATAATAATAACCGCATCAGGTGGTCCGTTTAGAGGCAAAAATAAGCAACAATTAATAGAAATAAAACCGGAAGAGGCGCTTAAACATCCTAAATGGGAAATGGGTAGAAAAATATCTATTGACTCCTCAACACTTATGAATAAAGGCCTAGAGGTTATAGAGGCACACTGGTTATTTGGGGTAGATTACGAAAATATACAAGTGGTAGTTCATCCTCAAAGTATAATACATTCTATGGTAGAATACATGGATGCAAGTGTAATAGCACAAATGAGTTCTGCTGACATGAGACTTCCTATTCAATATGCTATAAACTATCCTGAAAGAAATAATGCTGTTATCGATAAATTGGACTTTTATAATATGGGTAATTTAACTTTTGAAAAACCGGATATGGATACGTTCAAATGTCTTAAATTAGCCTATAAAGCAGGTGAAATGAGCGGAAATATGCCTGCTATTATGAATGCTGCTAATGAAGTAGCTGTTGAATTATTTTTGGATTATAAAATTAAGTATCTTATAATAGAAGATATTATAGAAAAATGCATGAATAAATTTGAGCATAATATTAATCCAGATTTAGAAGAAATTTTAGAAATTGACTTAAAGGTAAGAGAATATGTAAGAAATAATTATGATAAAGAGTAGGGAGGAAAATTATTATGAGTAATATTATAGCAAACATACCATACTTTATTATGGCTATGTTAGCATTTAGTCTTCTGATTATAATACATGAATTAGGTCATTTTATTCTATGTAAGCTAAATGGAGTAAAAGTAAGTGAATTTTCTTTAGGGATGGGACCTAAAATCTTTGGAATTAAAGGAAAAGAAACGGAGTATTTGATTAAGGCATTTCCTATTGGAGGATATGTTAAAATGGAAGGGGAAGATGGAGAAAGTAATGATCCGAGATCTTTCACAAATAAAACCCCGGGTCAAAAACTAAGCATAGTTTCTGCTGGAGCAATTATGAATTTAATATTGGCAGTAGTTTTATTTGCTATGGTAGGTGCGTCTAAAGGATACATATTACCAATAATTGGGGAGTTGGTACCTAATAGTCCAGCCATGAAAGCTGGGATACAAGTTGGAGATGAAATTACTAAGATTAATAAGACTAAAATAGATAGATGGGATCAAGTTCAAAATGAGATTTTTGTTTCTAAAGGTGAAAGTATGGATATTGAAATAGTAAGAAATTCAAAAGTAGAAAAAATCACCCTTAAACCCATTAAGAACGTGAAAGAAAAATTATTTTTTGTAGGAGTCTCTCCTTCTATGGTTGAGAAAAAAATGAACCCTGGCAAAGCTGTGATTTATGGATTTGATCAAATTGGTAATACTGTAAAACAAATTTTTGAATTTTTCGGTAACGTATTCCACGGGAAGGTTTCAGCAAATGATGTCGGAGGACCAATAAGCATAATAAGATTTTCTGGAAAAGCGGCACAAGCTGGAATTACAACCTTAATGTATTTTACTGCATTAATGAGTGTGCAATTAGGAATATTCAATATAATACCTTTCCCAGCACTAGATGGAGGATGGATTTTTATGTTGTTATTTGAAATAATATCAGGTAAAAAATTAGATGATAATAAAGTTGCAACTATAAATTACATTGGATTTATGTTTTTAATGGCATTTATGGTGTTAGTAGTTATTAAGGATATAGTTAGTCCGCTAAAATTCTAGGAGATGAAGACTATGAGGGAGCGCAAAACGAAGAAGATTAGAGTTGGAAATGTGTATATAGGTGGAGATTCAAAGATAGCAGTACAGTCGATGACCAATACAGACACAAGGGATGTAGAAGCTACAGTAAATCAAATTCTTCAGCTAGAAAAGGTAGGGTGTGACATTGTAAGATGCGCAGTCCCAGATATGCAAGCGGCTGAGGCTGTTAAGAACATAGTGAAAAGAATTCACATACCACTTGTGGCAGATATTCATTTTGACTATAGGCTAGCTTTAAAATCTATTGAGAACGGGATATCCAAATTAAGAATTAATCCAGGTAATATTGGAAGCCGCGATAAAATAAAATTAGTCGCAGAAGCAGCTAAAGAGAATGGCATTCCCATTAGAATTGGTGTGAATTCAGGATCACTAGAAAAAGATATTCTTGAAAAGTATGGTCATGTATGCGCGCAGGCACTAGTTGAAAGTGCGTTAAGACATGTTAAAATACTTGAAAGTTTTAATTTTTATGACATAGTTATTTCTATAAAATCGTCAGATGTGGTCATGATGATTGAAAGTTACAAATTATTATCAGGTAAAGTAGATTATCCGCTACACCTCGGTGTTACTGAGGCTGGAACTACATGGAGAGGGACAATAAAATCAAGTATAGGTATTGGGGCGCTTTTAGCTGAGGGGATTGGAGATACTATAAGGGTGTCACTAACGGGGGATGTAGTAGACGAGGTTAAAGTCGGCATAGAAATCCTGAAATCCTTAGGGTATATAGATGATGGAATTAAATTTGTATCATGCCCAACATGTGGTAGAACTCAAATTAATCTTATTAAAATTGCAAATGAAGTAGAAAAAAGATTAGAATGTTGCAATAAGAACATAAAGATTGCAATAATGGGATGTATCGTTAATGGCCCCGGTGAAGCAAGAGAAGCTGATATTGGCATAGCCGGAGGTAACGGAGTTGGTCTCATATTTAAAAAAGGTGAAATAATTAAAACCGTTAAAGAAGAAGATTTAGTGGAAGAACTTATTCGCGAGATAGATAAATTATAGGCACATTCAAAGTTATTTTAACGACATTTCAGAAGGAAAGTCTCCTACTTCTATAAGTAGGAGTTACTTACCCTAACAAATAGAAAACTTAAGTTGGAGTATAAATTTCCTTGTGAAGTCGTTAATGCATCTTCTACGAAGATGTTGCAGCGACCCAGGAGATGATTTCATGTGCCTAAAATGTCTTATCAGGAGGAATATTAATGAATGTAAATTTAGCTGAAATGCTGAAAAATGATTTTAACTTAAATGAAGAAACATTAGCAGCTGATATTAAGGTATTGAGAGTTCAATACCTTAAAAAAAGCAATAAATTAAGGGTGTTAATCAAATCTTTAGAGGATATAGATGATAATAAAAAGCTACTAATCAAAAATATTATTTCAAAACGAGTAGGTAGTTTTGAGGATATACAGTTAATTTGCTACAAAGATGTGTCAAATGCCACTATAGAAGATATAAAAGATAAGTTTTGGGTAGATGTTGTAAATGTAATAGCTACCTCACAGCCGTCAAGTAAGGATAGTTTACTTAAATCTTCTAGAATAATTGAAAACGGCACTCTAAAAATCCAGTGTGGAAATGATTTTATGTGCAAAATTTTAAGAGATAAGAACATAGAAATTCTTATAAAAGATACTATAAATGATATGTTTGGAGTTAGTTCATTAGTGAAATTGGAACATAACAGTAAACTTTCTAAAGAAGATTATTTTGGTAAAAAGGAAAAAGAAAATGAAGTTATTATAAAAGAAATTATTAAAAATATTAATATAGAAAAGAAGGACAAACCTCAAAGTAATAATCAAAATAATGATAAAACAAATAAATTTAGCAAACCGGGCTACAGAAAAGATGAAGCAGCGGATGCAAACACTATAATGGGAAGAAATATAAAAAGTGAGACCATAGCGATAGGAGAGATAGATGAAGCTTCAGGAATAGTCTGTGTCTGTGGAGATATCTTTAAAATTAAAATAATTGAAACAAAAACGGGTAGAATAATCATTACATTCTATATTACAGATTATTCAAGTTCAATTACAGTGAAATGTTTTCCAAAGCCTAAAGATGTAGAAAAGATAATGGACGAAATTAAAGTGGGACTTTTCTGTAAGGTGCGAGGAGAAGCAAGTTATGATACCTACGCAAAAGAAGTTGTTGTAATGGCTAGGGATATAATTAAACTTAAGAAAATAGAAAGAATGGATACTGCGCAGGAGAAAAGAGTTGAACTTCATTTGCATACACAAATGAGTGCAATGGATGGGATAAGCCCTGCGGCTAAACTTGTAGAAAGAGCGGCTAAATGGGGGCACTGCGCAGTAGCGATAACTGACCATGGCGTGGTACAAGCTTTTCCAGAAGCTATGGATGCAGCTAAAAAGAATAAAATAAAGGTTATATATGGTGTAGAGGGCTATTTAGTAGACGATGGAGTACCAATTGTTATTAATAGTAAAAATGAAAATATAGATGATTGTTTTGTAGTTTTTGATTTAGAAACAACAGGGCTTTCTAGTGAAAATGATAGAATTACTGAAATTGGTGCAGTTAAAGTTGAAAATGGGAAAATAGTAGATAGATTTAATGAATTTGTAAATCCGGGGATAGACATACCTTATAAAATTACTGAACTAACTGGAATTACAAATGATATGGTTGCAGGCTCTGCTTCTATTGAAGAAGTGCTTCCTAATTTTTTACAGTTTGCACGTGGTAGCGTAGTGGTAGCCCATAATGCTGACTTCGATACATCTTTTATCAAAAAAAATTCAGAGAGGTTGAATTTGAAGTTTGAAAATGCAATTATGGATACAATTCCTTTAGCTAAATATTTACTTCCAGACCTTAAAACATTTAAGCTGAATGTAGTAGCTAAGCATTTGGGCATCACCCTGGAGAACCATCATAGAGCTGTAGATGATGCTAAAGCCACAGCGCAAATATTATTACATTGTTTTGGTTTACTTAAAGAAAATAACATTTTTGACTTAGATACTTTAAACAAAGAGTTTTTAGGTGACTTTAATATAAAAAAGGCAAATACTTATCATGTGATTATTTTGGCAAAAAATCAAGTAGGTCTTAAAAATCTTTACAAGCTTATTTCAGCTTCCAATTTAGAACATTTTCATAGAAGACCTAGGCTTCCTAAAACCTTAATTGAGAAGTATAGAGATGGTCTTATAGTAGGATCAGCCTGCGAAGCTGGGCAAGTGTATAAGGAAGTTCTACATGGAAAATCGGAAGAAGATATTAGGAAGATTGTGAAGTTCTATGATTATTTAGAAATACAACCTCTACTAAATAATAAATTCATGATTAAAAATGGCACAGTAAAAGATGAAAGTGAATTAATGGATATTAATAGAAAAATATGTGCTATAGGAGAAAAAAATAATTTGCCTGTAGTTGCTACAGGTGATGTACATTTTTTAGAAGCTTCTGATGAAGTTTTTAGAAAAATTTTAATGGCTGGCAAAGGTTTTTCAGATGCAGATGATCAACCGCCACTATATTTTAAAACTACTAATGAAATGTTAAAAGAATTTTCATATCTAGGTGAAAAAAAATGCAGAGAAGTTGTAATTGGTAATCCTAATAAAATTGCTGAAATGGTAGAAGTTATAAAACCAATACCAGATGGAACTTATACCCCTAAAATAGAAGGTGCAGAAGAGGACATCCGCAAGATGACATCAGATAAAGTTCATTCAATATATGGAGATTCCTTACCAGAGGTAGTTGAAAAAAGATTGGAGAAGGAATTAAATTCTATTATAAATAATGGATATGCTGTACTTTACTTAATAGCTGAAAAATTAGTAGCAAAATCAATTGCTGACGGTTATTTAGTAGGGTCGAGAGGCTCAGTTGGATCTTCTTTTGCAGCTAATATGTCTAATATAACAGAAGTAAATGGGCTTCCACCTCATTATGTATGTCCTGATTGTAAAAAGAGCGAATTTTTTTTAGATGGATCTATTGGTTCGGGTGCTGATTTACCTGATAAAGAGTGCCCAAATTGTGGTGCACTATATAAAAAAGATGGTCATGATATTCCATTTGAAACTTTTTTAGGGTTTGAAGGAGATAAAGAACCGGATATAGATTTGAATTTCTCAGGTGAAAATCAAGCAGATATACATAGGTATACAGAGGTGTTGTTTGGAAAGGGGCATACCTTTAAGGCTGGAACAATTGGAACAATTGCTGACAAAACTGCTTATGGTTATGTGAAAAAATATTTAGGAGAAAAAAACGTTATGGTCCCTCAAGCTGAAATAGAACGACTTGTGCTAGGGTGTACTGGCGTTAAGAGAACCTCAGGGCAACATCCAGGTGGAATAATGGTTGTTCCAAGTGACAATGATATACATAATTTTTGCCCAGTACAACACCCTGCTGACGATCCAAATTCAGATATTATTACAACTCATTTTGATTATCATTCCATAAGTGGAAGGCTATTGAAACTGGATATTCTTGGACATGATGATCCTACAATGCTTAAAATGCTTCAAGATTTAACTGGACTCGACCCTATAACTATTCCACTATCAGATCCGAGTGTAATAAGTTTATTTACATCTCCTGCGGCACTGGGGCTCACCATTAAAGAGTTGGGCTGTGAAGTAGGAAGTTACGGTGTTCCAGAATTTGGTACGAAATTTGTTAGACAAATGCTTTTAGATACACAGCCTAAATCTTTTTCAGACTTGGTTAGAATTTCTGGACTCTCTCATGGTACTGACGTATGGATTAATAATGCACAATATTATATTAAAGAAGGATTTACTACACTTAAAGATTGTATTTCTACAAGAGATGATATAATGGTTTATCTAATGCAGAAAAATCTTGAACCTAAGACTGCTTTTACTATCATGGAGAAGGTACGAAAAGGTAAAGGGCTTACGGAAGACGATGAGAAAGTAATGAGAGAGCATGACGTGCCAGATTGGTATATAGGGTCATGTAAAAAGATAAAGTACATGTTTCCTAAAGGACATGCAGTTGCATATGTAATGATGGCGGTAAGAATAGCATATTATAAGGTTTATTACCCAAAGGAATACTATGCTACTTTCTTTACTATAAGAGCAGATGACTTTGATGCTAATTTGATTGTAAAAGGTGAGAGTGCTATAAGTGCTAAAATGGATGAACTAACAGCTCTAGGTAAGGACATAGGTATGAAAGAAAAAGGACTTCTTACAGCGCTGGAGTTATCTTTTGAAATGTATAAAAGAGGGATAAAATTATTAAATGTAGATCTTTATAAGTCTGAGGCAGTTAAATTTACAATTGAAGATGACGCGATAAGGCCTCCACTAAGCGGGCTTGAAGGTGTAGGTGAAAATGCCGCTAAAAGCATAGTTTTGGAAAGACCTGAAGGGGAGTTTATATCTAAAGAAGATTTGAGAATTCGCTGCAAGGTTTCCAAAACAGTTATTGAGTCCTTAGATAATCATGGGTGTTTAAAAGAACTACCTGATACAAATCAGTTGTCGTTTTTTTAGCTAAATGCAATTAACCCTTGAAATAGCAAATTTTATATGATAGAATAATATATATTAGTTACCGTTGGTAATTTTATTTCAAGAGAGTAGGCTCGTCCTACTCTCTATTTATTGAAACGCAACTCATGGTTGCGTTTTAATTATAATATTACGATTAATTATGTAATAATTGTAGAAAATTTTTATAAAAGGAGGGTGTTAAAATGAAAAATGCCTTGTTGCAAAAACTTAGAAAAATAATTCAACCAATAGCAGAAAAAAATAATTGCGAATTATATTATTTGGAGTATGTAAAAGAATCAGGAGAAAATTTCTTGAGGATTTATATAGATAGTTCTAATGGGATATCGTTAGAAGATTGTGAAAAAACAAGTAGAGCTGTAAGTGAAATATTAGATGTAGAAGATCTAATAACTGATAGTTACTGTTTAGAAGTCTCCTCTCCAGGAATTGAGAGAATTTTATATGATGACAATCATCTGAAAAAATATATAGGCCAAAACGTATTAATTAATTTAAATAGTCTATATGAGGGAACAAAAAAAATTGAAGGCAATTTATTAGGATTTTCGGATGTGCAAATAGAAATTGAATATGATGGGAATAATATATCTATTCCGAAAGAAAAGATTTCCATTGTGAGTTTGAAACCGGTGCTGTAAGGAGGAAGTTAAAATGAATCAGGAATTTATTGAAGCATTGAGAGAAATTGTAGAACAAAAGGGAATCAGTGAAGATTTACTTTTTGAAACTATTGAGGATGCATTAGTTGCAGCATATAAGAAGAATTTTGCTACTCTATCTAATAGTAACCAAAGTGTAAAAGTGTCAATGAATAGAGAAACAGGTGAAATACATATTTATGGTCAAAAAACAGTTGTAGAAGAAGTATTTGAGGATGCCAATGAAATATCACTAGAAGGAGCTAAAGAATATAGCCCTAAATATCAAATTGATGATACTGTTGATATTGAAGTTACTCCAAGAAAATTTGGAAGAATAGCTGCACAAGCTGCAAAACAAGTGGTTATTCAAAGAATTAAAGAGGCTGAAAGAAATATAATTTACAATGAATTTATAACCAAAGAATTTGATATTATTACAGGAAGTGTTATAAGGAAAGATAGAGGAAATGTATTTATAGATTTAGGTAAAATTGAAGCTGTGCTTGGAGCTAATGAACAAATGCCTGGCGAGGAATATAATTTTAATGAAAAGTTGAAACTATATATTGTTGAAGTTAAAAATACTACTAAAGGTGCTCAAGTAGGAGTATCAAGAACGCATCCAGGTCTTGTAAAACGATTATTTGAATTAGAGGTGCCAGAAGTTTTTGGTGGAGTGGTTGAAATAAAAAGTATTTCAAGAGAAGCAGGATCAAGAACTAAGATTGCGGTATATTCAAACGATGAGAATGTTGATGCTATGGGAGCTTGTGTTGGGCCAAAAGGTATCAGAGTTCAAAATATAGTTAATGAATTAAGAAATGAAAAAATTGATATTATTAAATGGAGTAAGAAATCTGAAGAGTACATTTCAAATGCGCTAAGCCCTGCAAAAGTATTGAATGTAGTAGTTGAAGAAGTTTCTAAATCTGCAAAAGTTATAGTGGAAGATAATCAATTATCATTAGCTATTGGAAAAGAAGGTCAAAATGTTAGATTGGCAGCGAGATTAACAGGTTGGAAAATTGACATAAAAAGTAGAACACAAGCCCAATATAACATGGAAGATATTGAAGATATTGAAGATATTCAAGTTATTGAAAATGAAAATAAAGTAATTGAAACCATTACTGAAGAGTAGGTGATAGCTTTATGAAAGTGAAAAAAATACCTCAGCGCATGTGCACAGGTTGTATGGAAATGAAATGCAAAAAAGAATTATTACGCATAGTTCATAGCAAAGAAGGCGAAATTTCTATAGACTTAACAGGAAAAAAACCAGGTAGAGGCGCATATGTTTGTAAGAATATGGAATGCTTTGAAAAATCTTTTAAAACAAAAAGATTAGAGCGAAACTTAGGTGGAAAAATAAGTGAAGAAATTTATGGTAAACTAAGGGATAAGATAAATTACGAGGATGAGGTAAATCATGAACAATAAATTTTTTCAATTTTTGGGTTTAACTAAAAAGGCAGGCAAACTTATTGAAGGGTACAATCAATGTGAAGATGCACTATCACACGGGAGAGGGACCCTCATAATTTTGTCAGAGGAGAGCGCTACCAATACTAAAGATAAATTTAGAAGATTAGCTATCAAAAGGGTTATACCTCTTATAGAAGGAATATCCAATGAGACTTTAGGCAAGTGCTTAGGTAGAGCAGAAATCAATGTTTTGTGCGTAAATGACAAAAAAATGAGTAATAAGCTATTAAGCTTATGGAATGAAAATGATGAATAAATTAAATTTCGGGGGTGAATGATTTGGCAAAAGTCAGAATATATGAATTAGCAAAAGAGTTAGAAGTGTCAAGTAAAGAATTAATTAATGTACTATTAGAAGAGTTTAGTATAAAGGCCAAAAATCATATGAGTGTGATTGAGGAAGAAGATGCTGAGTTAATAAAGGAACTTTATAGTGATGAAAATTCAGGACTTAAGGATAATAAAAATGAAACAGTGGAACACTATGAAAACTTAGCTAATGAAGATGCTAATAAAGTTGTTATTAGAAAAAGAGGTAGAAAAGGTAGAGATGAATTAGGAAGCGGAAACAATGCCGTTGAAGCAATAGATGATGAAGTTGTAGTAATCAAAAGTACTATTACAGTTAAAGACTTAGCTGATACGTTAAAGAGACCTTATGTAGAAGTAATAAAACAACTTATTTTTATAGGTGTTATGGCTGGGATGAATCAAGAAATTGATTTCGCTACAGCTGAAAAAGTAATAGAAAAATATGGTGCACTTGCTGTACTAAAAGATGAAGAAGAAGGAAAAATTGCTGATGAAGAAGACTTCGGAAATGTTGAAGTTGAAATAGATACAGACAAAAAACCAGCAGTTGTTACAGTTATGGGTCATGTTGATCACGGCAAGACATCGCTACTTGACTGTATTAGGAAAGCTAAAGTTACAGAAACAGAAGCGGGCGGAATAACACAACATATAGGTGCATATACTGTCGATATTAATGGTGAAAAAATTACATTTTTAGATACACCTGGTCACGAAGCTTTCACAGCAATGAGAGCAAGAGGTGCCCAAATAACAGATATAGTTATACTTGTTGTAGCTGCAGATGATGGTATTATGCCACAAACTGAAGAAGCTATAAATCACTGTAAAGCGGCTAAGGTACCAATGATAGTAGCTATAAACAAGATAGATAGGCCAGGAGCTAATGTTGATAAAGTTAAGCAAGAATTAACAGAACATGGACTTGTAGCAGAAGATTGGGGCGGAGACACAATTTGTGTTCCAGTATCAGCTCATACTAAAGAGGGTATAGATACTTTGCTTGAAATGGTAGTGATTACAGCAGAAATGTTAGAGCTAAAAGCAAACCCTAGTAGACTTGCAAAAGGAACTGTAGTAGAAGCTAAACTTGACAAAGGTCGCGGACCACTTGCTACTTTACTCGTGCAAAATGGTACACTAAAAGCTGGAGATTCTATAATTGTTGGTTCAACTTATGGAAGAATAAGAGCAATGTTTGATGATAAGGGTAACAAAATAAAGACAGCAGGACCTTCTATACCAGTAGAAATACTTGGATTATCTGAAGTTCCAGCAGCTGGAGATAGATTTAATGTAGTTAAAGATGAGAAAACTGCAAGAAATATGGCAGAAACTAGAAAAACAAATTTAAGAGAAGAACATTTTGAATCTAGTAATAGAGTTTCCATGGAAAACCTATATAGCCAAATACAAGAAGGATCTGTTAAAGAACTTGGTGTAATTGTTAAAGCTGATGTTCAAGGATCTGTAGAAGCTGTAAGACAATCTCTCGAAAAATTATCTACTGATAATGTTAAAGTAAGGGTTATCCATTCTGGAGTTGGCGCTATTACAGAAACAGATGTTGTACTTGCAGCAGCTTCAAACGCAATAATTATAGGGTTTAATGTAAGACCAGATAATAATGCTTCTTTAATTGGTGAGAAAGAAAATGTAGAAATTAAAACCTATAGAATAATTTATGACGCTCTTGATGATATAAAAGATGCAATGGTTGGAATGCTCGATCCTGTATATAAAGAAGTTGTCTTAGGTAGAGTTGAAATAAGACAAATATATAAAGTTTCAAGTGTAGGAACAATAGCAGGGTCTTATGTATTGAACGGTAAAATCACGAGAAACAGTAGCGTACGAGTACTTAGAAATGGAATAGTAATTACTGAATCAACTTTAGCTTCCTTAAAAAGATTTAAAGATGATGCAAAAGAGGTCGCTGCTGGATTTGAATGTGGATTAAGTGTAGAAAAATTCAATGATATTAAAGAAGGCGACATTATTGAAGCATTCATAATGGAAGAAGTAAAACCAAAATTAATATAAGTATAAGGAGTAGTGAATTGTATGGTTAGTTATAGAAATGGTAGAATAAATGAAGAAATTAAAAAAGATGTAAGCAATACAATTCAAAACAAAATAAAGGATCCAAGATTAAGTGCTATGGTAAGTGTAACAAAAGTAGACACAACAAAAGACCTAAGCTATACAAAAATTTATGTTAGTATATTTGGTGACAAAAATGCTAAGAAAGAAACACTTCAAGCACTTAAAAGTTCAACTAGTCTCATTAGAAAAGAAATAGGGAGTCATGTTAAGTTAAGACATGTTCCTCAGGTTATTATAGAGGTAGATGAAACTATAGAACGTGCAATACATTTAGAAGGCATTTTTAATCAAATAAAAGAAAAAACTAAGAATGATGAAGATATAAATGAGGAAGATGGCAACGAAAAAGATAACAATGAAGATTAATGATATTGTTACCAGAATTAAGTTATTCAAAAAAATTGCTATAACTTTTCATACTTCACCAGATGGTGATTCAATTGGTAGCGCATTAGCGCTGCTTATTGGTCTTAGAAAATTAAACAAGGAAGTATATATAATTTCAAAAGAAGTTATTCCGCAAACTTTTTTATTTTTGCCTTGCTCTGATGAAATTAATGGTGAAACAAGTCAGCCGTTAAAGGATACGGAATGTGTAATAGTGTTAGATTGTGGTGATTTTAAAAGAATTAATGCTAATTTATGTATGCAAAACAAAAAGTTTGAATTAATAAATATAGATCATCATTTATCTAATGATTTATATGGAGATTTAAATTTTGTCGATACAAAATCTTCTGCAGTGGGAGAAATTGCATACGAAGTTCTTAGACTTCTCCATGTAGAATTAGACAAAGGAATAGCTACATGTTTGTATACTTCCTTAATTACAGATACAGGCTGCTTTAGACATTCGAATACCACAGCAGTAACTCATGGTATCGCTGGTGAACTTATAAATACAGGTATAGATTTCAGTAACATCCATAGAAAAATTTTTGAAAATAAGAAATTTGAAAAGATAAAATTTTATGGAGAAATTATTAGTGATATGACAGTAGAACTCAATGGTAAAGTCTGTATTATGCATATATCTAAAAATGTACTTGGAAAATTCAATTTGGCGTCCTCGGATACATCAGATGTTATTACTTTTGGTGATTCAATAGATACCGTTGAAGTTACTATTCTTATAAAAGAAGCTGAGAATGGTGTTAAAGTAAGTTTAAGATCTAAGTCTTTAGTAGATGTTAGTAAAATTGCAGAAGGTTTTAGTGGTGGAGGTCATATTAGAGCTTCAGGTTTTTATGCAGAAGCAAATTTTGATGATATTAAAGTTAAATTAATAGAAATTTTAGAAAAAGAGTTGATGAAATGAACGGTATATTAAATGTATTTAAACCTACCGGAATTACTTCTTTTGATGTAGTACGTAAAATAAGAAAAATCAGCAATGTAAAAAAAGTAGGCCACGCTGGCACTCTAGATCCTGAGGCTAGCGGGGTTTTACCTGTTTGTATAGGAAAAGCAACGAAGGCTATTGACTATATAATGGGTGACTTTAAAATTTATGAAGCTGAATTAAAGTTGGGAGTTATTACAGATACATATGATAGAGAAGGTAAGATTCTTAGTGAAAGTGAAGTTAATGCAACCGAACAAGAAATTATTCGCGCTATTAATTCATTTATAGGTGAAATAAAACAAATTCCTCCTATGTACTCAGCTCTAAAGGTTAATGGGAAAAAACTTTATGAATTGGCAAGGTCTGGAATAGAAATAGAGAGAGAAGCAAGGACTTTAGTAATTTATGATATAGATATTATTGATATTAAAACACCTTACGTAAAGTTTAGGGTTAAATGCTCTAAGGGTACATATATTAGAAGTCTATGTTATGATATTGGGCAATTATTAAAATGCGGTGGTATGATGTGGAATTTACAAAGAATTGCTACAGGGCCATTTCATATTGAAGATGCTATAAATATTGAAGATTTAAACGAGGAAAACATAAACAAACATGTTATGCCTATAGAAAAGATTTTTCAAAACAATAGTAAAATTACCATAGAAGATAGATTTGTTAAATTCTTATTAAATGGTGTTGTAGTAAAAGATAGAGCACTAACTCGCAAATTTGAAGTTGATATAATATATAATATATATAATAAAGATAATGACTTTGTTGGAATTGCACATAGAAGTAATGATAGTGTTAAGCTAATAAAATCATTTATATAGGAGTATATTAAAATGTTAGTTATAAAAGATAATTTTAAAACAAAACTTAAAGAACCAACGTACATTGCTTTAGGAAGTTTTGACGGCATCCATTTAGGGCATATGTCTCTTGTAAATAGAACAGTAGTATTAGCAAAAGAAAATAATGCTAAAAGTATGATTTGTACCTTTAAAAATCATCCATTGTCTGTTATTAACAAGGAAATTTGTCCAAAGTTGATAATGGATAATGACACCAAAATAAATTTGTTAAAAAACACTGGTATTGATATTGTTAACTTAGTTAATTTTAATAAAGATTTTATGAAGATAACTCCGGAAGAGTTCATAAAAAATATGGTGAAGTTTTATAATGCAAAGGGAATAGTTGTTGGTTTTAATTATAGATTTGGATATAAAAATTTAGGTGATGTAGAAATGCTTAAAACATATAGTAGTATTTTAGGATATAAACTATATGTTTGTGAAGCCGTTAGTATTAACCATGAAATTGTAAGTAGTTCAAAAATACGCCATCTAATAGCGGAGGGTAATATCACTAAAGCAGATGAGCTTTTAGGACGACCACACACTATTAGTGGGAAAGTAATTAAGGGAAAACAATTTGGGAGAACTATTGGGTTTCCAACTGTAAATTTAAATTACAATAAAGAGTATATCATTCCTAAGGGAGGGGTGTACTATACTTTAGCGGAGTATGATAATAACTTTTACAGAGCTATAACCAACATAGGTTACAATCCTACTGTAGAAGGTGGCAAGCTATCAGTAGAAACGCATATTTTGAACTTTGATAAAAAAATTTATAATGAAATAGTTAAAATTTATTTTATAAACAGAATAAGAGATGAAGTTAAATTTAATTCTATTGATGAATTAAAAAAGCAACTTTTAAAGGATAAGGAATATGCAATAAATCAAAAAATAGAAAAATAAGTGCTAAGATGTAAAAATTAATTTACAATTTAATCTTAGTTTGTTATAATTGATTTGAACCTTATGCTAAGTTCACCGAATCACCAACGGTGTACTTGGAATATGGGGATTATATTCGGAGGTGTTGTAAAATGCAAAAAGCTAAAAAACAAGAAGTAATGTTAAAACATGCAAGACATGAAGGAGATACAGGTTCTCCAGAAGTGCAAATCGCACTACTTACTGAAAGAATTCAAGAGTTAAATGAACATTTGAAAATCCATAAAAAAGATCACCATTCAAGAAGAGGTCTATTAATGATGGTTGGACAAAGAAAAGGTATGATCGGTTACTTAAAGAACCAAGATATCGAAAGATATCGTGCAATTCTTGCAGAACTCGGACTAAGAAAATAATTCAGAGCGGCTTAGCCGCTCTATTATTTTAGATTAGGGGAAATATATACAATTAGCTAATAATATTAGTGCAAATTGAAGGGAGGCAAATATATGATTCATATTATAGAAACTACTGTAGCAGGCAGAAATCTTAAAGTTGAATATGGTAAAGTTGGAATGCTATCAAACTGTGCAATAGTCATGAGTTATGGAGAAACAGTAGTTTTAATTAATGCAAATGCATCAGAAAAACCAAGGGATGGTATTGATTTCTTCCCACTAAGTGTAGAATATGAAGAAAGACTTTATGCTGTTGGTAAAATTCCAGGGGGATTCATAAAGAGGGAAGCAAGACCATCAGAAAGAGCAATTTTAACAGCAAGAGGTATTGATAGGCCATTAAGACCATTATTCCCTAAAGGCTATAAAAATGATGTCCAAATTGTTTGTACAGTAATGTCAGTTGAACAAGATAATTCACCTGAGATACTTGCTATGAACGGAGCGTCACTGGCATTATGTTTATCAAGTATACCTTATACGGATGCTGTTGCAACTGTTTCAGTGGGTTTAATTAATGGTAAATTTATATTGAGTCCTACTGTAGAAGAGCGAAGTGCTAGTTCTATGAAACTTACAGTTTGTGCAACAAAAGATAATGTAACAATGATAGAAGCAAATGGAGACGAAATACCTGAAGATGTAATGATAGATGCAATTGACTTTGCTTTTGAAGCATGTAAAAAAATTGTAGCTTTCCAAGAAGAAGCTGTAGCTAAGTTTGGAAAGAAAAAAGTTATACCTTTATTAAATAAAATAGATGAAACTCTCGAAAGTGAAGTAAGAGAATTTTCAGTTGATATGACAAAAACAGCAATGTACATAATGGATAAAGATGAGAGAAACAAAAAAGTGGACGAAATTAAAGAAAAAATAAGTGTTGAATTTAATGAAAAATACGCAGATAAAAAATCAGATATCGGTGAAGTTTTCTATAATATTCAAAAAGAAATAGTTAGAAATATGATGTTAAATGAAAATAGAAGACCAGATGGAAGAGCTTTTGATGAAGTTAGACAAATAAGTTGTGAAGTAGGAATACTTCCAAGAACTCATGGTACTGGTTTATTTACAAGAGGACTTACTCAAGTAATGGGAGTTGCAACACTCGGAGCATTAAAAGAAGCCCAGATACTAGATGGAATAAGTACTGAAGATACTAAAAGATATATGCATCATTACAATTTTCCAGCCTATAGCGTAGGAGAAACTAAGCCAATGCGTGGACCTGGAAGACGTGAAATTGGTCATGGAGCACTAGCAGAAAAAGCAGTAGAACCACTTTTACCATCTATAGAAGAATTCCCATATGCTATTCGTGTAGTGTCAGAAGTATTAAGTTCTAATGGTTCAACATCTCAAGCTAGTGTAAGTGCAAGTATTTTAGCACTATTAGATGCAGGGGTTCCTATTAAAAGACCTGCTGCGGGTATCGCAATGGGGCTAATTACAAACGCTGACTTATCTAAAGAAAAAGTATTAACGGATATTCAAGGCATAGAAGATTTCTTTGGAGATATGGACTTTAAAGTAGCTGGAACTGTTAAAGGTATTACAGCTATACAAGTTGATACAAAGCTTCATGGATTATCTAATTATTGCATTAAAACTGCAATTATAGATGCCAAAAAAGCTAGACTTCATATAATAGAAAAAATGAACGAATGTATACCGCAACCAAGAAGTGAAATGTCACTTTATGCTCCTAGAATGTATGTGCTAAATGTAGCACCAGACAAGATTAGGGACGTAATAGGTAAAGGCGGAGCAACTATAAAGAAAATTATAGCAGAAACCGGCGTTAAAATAGATACTAATGACGATGGACAAATTGTAATTATGTCGAGCGACAGCGTTAGTGCCAATAAAGCAGTAAAAATTATCGAAGAACTAACTAAATCTGTTAAAGTAGGAGAAATATATTTAGGAAAAGTAACAAAAATTGCTGCTTTTGGAGCTTTTGTTGAAATACTTCCTAATAAAGAAGGCCTAGTGCATATTTCTAAACTTGATTTTACAAGAGTAAATAAAGTAGAAGATATAGTTTCAGTTGGTGATGAAATATTAGTAAAAGTAATGGAAATAGATAATCAAGGAAGAGTAAATCTTTCGAGAAGAGATGCTATGAAAGATAGCGAAAATGAAAATGAAAACAAAGATAAAGAATAATAATAGAAGGGCTTAGATGCCTTTTTATTTTTTTTAATAATATTGCCTTAATATGCACATAGTAAATATAAATTCTCATTAAGGAGAGGCGCATATGTATAATTTGTTTAAGTTAAATAATGGGTTAAGAGTTGTAGTGGAAAATATTGAGTATGTAAATTCGGTTAGTGTAGGCTTATGGGTAGAAAATGGGTCAAGAAATGAAAATATAACTAGCAGTGGGATATCACATTTTATTGAGCATATGCTCTTTAAAGGAACGTGTGATAGAACTGCAAAACAAATTGCTGAAGCGATTGAAGATGTTGGTGGTCAAATAAATGCCTTTACAGGTAGGGAAGCTACATGTTTTTATATAAAAGCATTAGACACTCATTTAGAACTATCCTTAGATATTCTTTCAGATATGATTTTCAATAGTAATTTATCAGAAGATGATATTGAGAAGGAAAAAGGCGTAATTGTTGAAGAAATAAATATGAGTGAAGATTCGCCAGAAGATGTTTTAGCAGATTTACACACAAAAGCAATCTGGGGTGCAGATTCTATTTCGTTACCGATTTTAGGAACGATTGATACTGTAAAATCTTTTAGTAGAAAAATGATAGCAGATTATATTGACTCGCATTATATACCCGAAAACTCAGTAATATCTATTTCAGGTAAATTTGACATGAAAATGATAGAAAGTCTTGTTGAAAAGTATTTTGGTAAATGGCGTTGTAAAGACAAAAATATTACTAAATATAGTAGCCCTGAAATATTAAATCAACATTATTTCAGAAAAAAAGATATTGAGCAATTCCATGTGAGTCTTGGAATACCTGGTGTAGGTCTTGGAAATGATGATACATACACGTTAATCTTACTAAGCAATATATTAGGCGGAGGAGCATCCTCAAGGCTATTCCAAAAAATCCGTGAAGAGCTAGGTTTGTGCTATTCAATCTACTGTTATATATCTACGTTTAAAAACACAGGAGTTGTAAGCGTTTATGCGGGACTCAGTCCAATGAACGTGGAAGTTGCTATTAATGCAATAAAAGAAGAGGTTAGTAAATTCGCTAAACTCGGAATTGACAATGAAACGTTAAGTAAAGCTAAAGAGCAGTTAAAGGGTAGTTATATCCTAGGGCTTGAAAGCACAAGCAGTAGAATGTTTAGTAATGGGAGATCAGTAATGTTTATGAACAAAATTAATACGCCAGAAGACGTATTGCGAAAAATCAATGAAATAGACATGGAAAGGGTAAATTCTGTCATGCAAAAAACTTTTGAAAAAGGTATAATAAATTCTGCATATGTAGGAAAAGAAAAAGAGATGCTTAAAAAAGTTTTTAAAGGTAATATTATTTCTATGGATAAGTAAATTTATCTATAAAAATGTAGAAATTATGCATAAATCCTTAACAGATTTCATAGTATTTTATGAGAGTTGTTAAGGAGATGATAATATGGAAGATAATATAAAACTGTATAGTGAAATGGAAAGATATGAAATTATCAATATCAATGATGGTGACAAATATAGCAATTTAGGTAATAATGATGTAGTTATTGATGAGAATGGGCTTTTAAAATTTTTAATTATAAATGAAGGAAGCTCTAAATTTAGTTTTTTAAAAAATAATGATATTATTGAAGTACCTTGGGAATATGTTAAAAAAATTGGTTCCAGAACTATAATAATTGATGTTGATAATGAATTTTTAAAAAAATCTCATATATAATTTTGGAGGACAGAAATGAAGATATTAGTGCAAAAGTTTGGAGGTACATCTGTTTCAACAGAGGAAAAGCGGAAGCTTGTAGTAAACAAAGTTTTAAATGCAAAGGTTCAAGGATATTTTCCTGTGGTAGTAGTATCTGCAATGGGAAGAAAAGGTGAGCCTTACGCTACAGACACATTGCTATCTTTGGTAGATGATAATTTCAAAGTAGCAAATCCATTAGCAATAGATTTGCTAATGAGTTGTGGTGAAACTATAAGCACTGTAATAATGTGTAGCGAACTAAATAATAGTGGAATTGATGCTGTGCCTTTAACTGGTGGACAAGCAGGTATAATCACAGATTCTAATTATAACAATGCAGCAATACTTAATGTGGACACAAAAAAAATATTGGATATTTTACAAAAAGGGAAAACCCCAGTAGTAGCAGGATTTCAAGGCATGGATGAAAATGCCTATGTTACGACTATTGGGAGAGGTGGGAGTGACGTTACTGCTGCAATACTAGGGGCAGCACTTAAGGCCTCTCAGACTCAAATATACACTGATGTAGATGGGATTATGACAGCGGATCCAAGAATAGTTTCTGAAGCGACTTTAATAAAAAAAATAAGTTATGATGAAATCTTTCAATTTGCAGATCAAGGAGCAAATGTTATACACCCAAGGGCAGTTGAAATATCTAGAAAGTATAATATACCATTAGTAATAAAAAATACTATGAATGATTGTGATGGAACAGTAATTAGTAATTTGGGAAATGAAGGTTATGAAAATATAATTACAGGTATTACGCATATGAATAATAGAATTCAAATAAAAATATGTGAAAATTCAGGTTCTAGTTATGATGATATATTTGATATTTTAGCTGAGAATCTTATAAGTATAGATCTTATAAATATTTTTCCTAAGGAAAAAATATTTACTATTGATGAAAAAGACTTTACTAAATTTGCTGATTTAATAAGAGACCTTAATATGTCCTATTCATTTGTGAAGGATTGTAGTAAACTTTCAATTATAGGTTCAAAAATGAGAGGTATGCCTGGCGTTATGGCGAGAATACTTAAGGCGTTAACTAGAGAAAATGTTGAAGTACTGCAAACAGCAGATTCTAATATGACTATATGGTGCCTTGTAGAAACAGGATATGTTGAAAAAGCAATTAACGCTCTACACAGGGAATTTAAATTAGGATAAAAAATGTATATAGTTTCTCTTAATGCACAAAATAAAATGGATTAGGAGGAATGAAAATGTTGAAAACTGAAAAAAACGTAAATGAACAGGTTGAAAATATTAAAGAACTGGGAACAACTAACATCCCAACTCAGGATACTAAAATTCAGGTTTTGTCTATTATAGGTCAAATAGAAGGACACATGATGTTGTCCCCTCAAACAAAAACTACTAAGTATGAACATGTTATTCCAGAGCTAATTGCTATGGAGAGGGATGATAAAGTAAAAGGTATTCTTATAGTTTTAAATACTGTAGGAGGAGATGTGGAAGCGGGTCTTGCAATAGCAGAGATGATTAGAAGCCTTAGCAAACCAACTGTATCACTTGTAGTAGGTGGAGGCCATTCAATAGGTATACCACTGGCAACAGCAGCTAAGTACTCATTCATTTCCCCATCTGCAACTATGATAATTCATCCTATAAGAATGAATGGTCTAATAATAGGGGTACCTCAAACTTTTGAATACTTCAATAAAATGCAAGAAAGAATAACAGAATTTATTATTAGAACCTCTAAGATTGATAAGGAAACGGTAAATAGATTAATGCTTCAAACTGATGAGCTTTTAAATGATATGGGTACTATACTTATAGGAAAACAAGCAGTTGATAATGGGTTAATAGATGAGGTTGGTGGCATTAGTGAGGCATTATCAAAATTAAACGAAATGATAGGTTAAAAATAAATTAGATATAAACAGGTTAAAATAGCCTATTTATGTCTATTTTTAATGATTTGTTACTATGACAAATATAATCTAATAATTTTTTTATATAACTAGTTTAAAATTGATTTATAAATCTATTGAAAGTTAGAGGAGATTTCTAAACTTTGTAGAAATAATAAGGATAGAGGTGATACTTTGGCTAGAAAAAAAACTAAAACTAAATCTAAAGTTGCAAGTAATGTAGATGCTAATAGTGAAATTTATGGAATTATTTTAATAACAATAGGCATATTAATTTTATTAAGTATCTTCTCAACTAGGGGTTCAAATTCTAATTCCATATCAGGTATGATAGGTAATCTGATTAATCATGTGCTTTTTGCAATATTAGGAGTGGGTGCATATCTTTCGCCGTTCCTTATAGTATTTATTGGTATTTGCAAAATCGTTAAGAAAGGTAAGATAAATTTTAGTAAGAAGTTTTGTGGAATAATACTTTTTATAATAAATACACTATTATTTATACAAATGTTATCTTTAAATAAGTATTACACTAAAGGAGATTTTTTGCTCGGAATAAATAAGATATACAATTCAGAAAGTGTACTACATGGTGGGATTATTAGTTATTCAATTGATGTACTATTACATACACTATTTGGAGCTGCGGGTAGCTATATAATTTTTATTGCTATTTATGTTATATGCTTTATTATAATATTAAACGTATCGCTTAATGATGTCTTTTTTTATTTAAAGGATAAATTTATTATTAAAAAGACTGCGAGTAAAAATGATAGTAAGGATTTATATATAGAAAATAATGATAAGCAAGAAGAATTAGTAGTTCCAAATGGAGAAAAAAATAAATTTATTAAAGATATTAGCAGCAATAAAATTAAAATAATCGATTTTATAAAATCAAATGAAATTGCTACAGATGCGGAAGGATTAAATAAAGAAGAAACTGTTAGTGGTGTTAGGAATGACAATGCACGTACTTTAAAAGAAAGGCATATAGATAATTCTATCAACCAAGAGTTGGAGAAAGAAATTCAATTAAATAGTGTAAATTCAAAGCCAAACTATAAATATGAATACCCCACTGTAGATTTATTAAATGAAAATAATACTTCCAAAATGAATAAAAACGATAAAAAAGAATTGCTTAATAGTGCCAATAAGCTACAAGAGACACTAAGTAGCTTTGGAGTTGAAGCAAAGGTTATTCAAGTTACAAAAGGACCCTCAGTGACAAGGTTTGAACTTCAACCAAATGCTGGTGTTAAGGTGAGTAAAATTGTAAATCTAGCAGATGATATTGCACTGAATTTAGCTTCTTCCGGGGTAAGAATCGAGGCACCGATACCTGGTAAGGCAGCTGTAGGCATTGAAGTACCAAATAAAGAGTTAAGCGCAGTATACTTAAGAGAAGTAATAGAATCTAATGAATTTTCAGCTTCAAACAAAAATTTATCCTTTAGTTTAGGAAAAGATATAGGCGGTAACTGTGTTGTTTCGGATTTAACAAAAATGCCACATTTGCTGGTAGCAGGGGCTACAGGCTCTGGAAAAAGTGTTTGTATAAATTCATTAATAATAAGCATACTTTATAAGTATTCTCCAGAGGAGGTTAAGCTATTATTAATTGACCCTAAAGTTGTCGAATTAAATATTTATAATGGGGTACCTCATCTATTAATACCAGTTGTAACAGATCCCAAAAAGTCTGCAGGTGCTTTAAATTGGGCTGTAAACGAAATGTCAAGAAGATACAAGAGTTTTGCTGAAAACAATGTGCGAAGTATAGAAGGATATAATGAATTAGTAAATAAAGGCATTGTTGAAAATAAATTGCCGTGGATTGTTATTATAATTGATGAGTTAGCAGATTTAATGACGGTCTGTGCTAATGATGTAGAGGAATATATTGGAAGACTTGCGCAAATGGCAAGAGCGGCAGGAATGCATTTAGTAATTGCGACGCAGAGACCATCAGTTGACGTTATTACGGGTGTAATAAAAGCCAATATACCTTCAAGAATATCTTTTGCAGTTTCGAGTCAAATAGATTCAAGAACAATTTTGGATTCCTCTGGTGCAGAGAAATTACTTGGGAAAGGTGATATGCTTTTTTATCCGGTTGGAGAGGCTAAACCATTTAGAATACAAGGAGCTTTTGTGTCAGAAGAAGAAGTTGAACGAGTTGTTGATTTTATAAAGAATCAGACGACAGAAGTAAACTATGAAAAAGAAATAATAGATGAAATAGAGAGTAGTTCAAATAATAAAAGTATTGATGATGATATTGATGAATTATTAAATGAAGCAATAAGAATAGTAGTTGAAAATGGACAAGCATCTACTTCCTTATTGCAACGTAAGCTAAAAATAGGGTATAATAGAGCAGCAAGAATTATTGAACAAATGGAGGAACGAGGGATTATATCAGGTAGAAATGGAAGCAAACCTAGGGAAATATTATTAAGTGATAGTGAGTTAAAGGAACAATAAAAAAAAAATGTAAGAATAATTGTAAATACCCTTGTTTAATTTGCAAATCACATTTACAATAATTTATGGGTACAAATGTAGGAAGATAAAAATAATTAGCTATTATTTACATAAAGAGTCAAACAAGTAGTATGATATTTGGTAAATAGGAGTTACTCAGGTTGATAAACAAGGAGGATGACTGGTGGAAAAATTAAAAGTTGGAGTTATAAATTTAGGCTGTGATAAAAATAGAATTGATAGTGAGATTGTAATAAGCAGTTTAAGTGGGAAATATGATATGACAAATGATCCTAAACTAGCAGATATAATTTTAGTGAATACTTGTGGATTCATAGAATCGTCAAAACAAGAATCAATAGACACTATTCTAGAAATGTCAGAATACAAAAAGAAATATAATTGCACAGTATTGATTGCGACGGGTTGCCTTACTCAGCGTTATGGGTCGGATCTGATTGAATTGATGCCAGAACTTGATATAATCCTCGGTGTTAATGATTATGACAAGTTAGTAAGTAGTATAGAAGAGGTTCTTTTAAAAAATATTAAAGTACAACATTGCACTTATAGTGATGATAATATTAATGAAGGACAAAGAGTATTAACTACAGAAACATACTCTGCTTATATTAGAATTTCCGAGGGCTGTGATAATGCTTGTGCATATTGTGCAATACCAAATATTAGAGGAAAATATAGAAGCAGAAAAATGGAGAACATAATACAAGAGGCTAAGGATTTAAGTGAACATGGTTGCAAGGAAATTATTTTAGTTGCTCAAGATACCACTAGATACGGGATAGATTTATATGGTGAAAAAAACCTACATAAATTAATAAGAAAAATTTCTCAAATAAGTGGGATTGAATGGATTAGAGTACTTTACTGTTATGCAGAAGAAATGACGGATGATATTATTAATGAAATTTCTTTAAATGATAAAGTTTGCAAATATGTAGATATACCAATTCAACATATAAGCGATGATCTTCTTAAATCCATGAAAAGGAAAGGAAGAAAAAATATCATAACAGAAAACATAAATAAGATGAGGAAGGGTATTAAGGGATTAACCCTTAGAACTACATTAATCGTTGGATTTCCAGGAGAAACGGAAGAAAATTTTGAAGAATTGAAACAGTTTATTAATGAAACTAAATTTGATAAATTGGGAGTGTTCAAGTACTCAATGGAAGATGGTACTGCAGCTGCAGAGATGAAAAATCAAATTCCAGAAGAAATAAAGGAAAAACGTGAAGAAGAATTAATGATTGTGCAACAAAATATATCAAAAGAGATAAATAGTAAAAAAATAGACAAAATTTACAAAGTTTTAGTAGAAGGATTTAATGGTAAAACTTATTTTGGTAGAAGTTATGAAATGGCACCAGAAGTTGATGGAACTATTTTCTTTGAATCTGACAAAGATTATAATAAGGGAGAATTCGTAACAGTAAGGGTTACCAAAGCGTTAGAATATGATTTAATAGGAGTTGTGTGCTATGAATCTTGCAAATAAACTTACAATGATTCGAATTTTTTTAGTACCTATATTTTTAGTGTTTATGGCGGTTAAAGGAATACCTTATGGAAGAGAACTGGCGACAATTGTTTTTATAGTAGCATCTCTCACTGATAAGTTGGATGGCTATGTAGCTAGAAGCAGAAATCAAATAACTAATTTCGGAAAATTCATGGATCCTCTAGCAGATAAACTTTTAGTAACTGCTGCACTTGTTTCATTAGTGGAGCTTCAGATTGTGTCTAGTTGGGTAGCTATGATTATAATTGCTAGAGAATTTGCAGTTTCAGGACTTCGAACAATAGCTGCTTCAGAGGGAAAAGTAATTGCGGCTAGTAAATGGGGGAAACTTAAAACCGTTATTCAAATAGTAGCTATAATTACAGCATTGATAAATTTATCTTACGCAAATACGTTATTAAATGCGTTAACCAATATTTTCATGGCTGCCGCAGTAATTATTACAATAATATCTGGTGTTGACTATTTTGTAAAAAACAAAGGTACAATTAGAGTCGATAAGTGATTAAATTATTAGAGTTTGTTAATAATACAAATAAAAGGATTTCTTTAGTAAATGAAAATGGCAGATATTGCTTTGTATGTTGACCATATAAAATAAATGGTGTATACTTAAATTCAGAACAAACGTTCGTCGAAAAAGGATGGTGAACCCGCAGGGGAAATTTATGAATAATGAAAAATTAAAAGCGCTAGAAGTAGCTATGGGTCAAATAGAAAAACAATTCGGAAAAGGCTCTGTAATGAAACTTGGAGAAAATAGTAAGTTAAATATAGAGGCTATTTCCACTGGTTGTTTAGGACTTGACATAGGCCTAGGCATAGGTGGTGTACCTAGAGGAAGAATAATAGAAGTTTTTGGACCAGAATCTTCAGGTAAAACTACAGTTGCACTTCATATAGTTGCAGAAGCTCAAAAAAATGGTGGTACAGCTGCATTTATAGATGCAGAGAATGCTTTAGACCCTGAATATGCTAAAGCACTAGGAATAGATATAGAAAATTTAATAGTATCACAACCAGATACTGGTGAACAGGCGTTAGAGATTACAGAGGCTTTAGTTCGCTCTGGGGCTATAGATGTTATCGTAGTGGATTCGGTAGCAGCTTTAGTGCCTAAAGCTGAAATTGAAGGCGAAATGGGAGACTCCCATGTAGGACTCCAAGCAAGACTTATGTCGCAAGCTTTAAGAAAACTTGCGGGTTCTATAAATAAATCCCAATGTGTTCTTGTATTTATAAATCAATTAAGAGAAAAAGTAGGAGTAATGTTTGGTAACCCAGAAGTAACCCCTGGTGGTAGAGCGTTGAAATTTTATGCATCTGTTAGACTAGATATTAGAAAAATAGATACAATTAAACAAGGCGATGAATTTATGGGTAATCGAACAAGAATAAAAATAGTTAAAAACAAAGTAGCTCCTCCATTTAAGAAAACTGAATTTGATATTATGTATGGTCACGGCATATCTCGAGAGGGCGATGTTCTAGATATAGGAGTTGTAGAAGAGATTGTACAAAAAAGTGGAGCATGGTTCTCATATGGAGATATACGACTTGGACAGGGAAGAGAAAATTCAAAACAATATTTTAAAGAAAACCCTTTGGTTATGTTAGAGATAGAAAACAAAATTAGAGCAAAACATAACCTACCATTATACAAGAACGCAGAGACTAGTAAAAAAGAAGTTAGCAAAAAAGAAGCAAGTAAAAAAGAAGCATAAAAGCAAGTTTTTACTTGCTTTTTTTCTTTAACTTATAATTAAGGAATATTATTATGGTATCAGGCATATGCATTCTATGATGCAATATGCTAAAGTTTATCATAACTACTATATAATAGTAAGAATAAAGACTTATTTAAACGTTAAAATCTTGACATTAACTGAAAAGTAATATAAAATAAATACAAATACTGGTTTAGTATATTTAAATTGTTACCAATTAAATATAGCACCTTTTCTAGCTTTCATATTTACTCTTAAATAGATTTGAAATAAGCAAAGGAGGTGTTGATAATCAATGGATACTAAAAGTCAAACAATGCTCATAGTAGTTTGTGCTATTTTGGTTGTTGTTTTAGCATGTATTTTTGTTATAATTTATATTAGAAAAAATATATCTCAAGCAAATATTTTCAAGGCCGAAAAAGAAGCTAAAAAAATTATTGATGAAAGTGTAAAAGATGCTGAATCAAAAAAGAAAGAGGCTATTTTAGAAGCCAAAGAAGAAGTTCACAGACTTAGAACTGATTTAGAAAAAGAATCAAGAGAAAGACGTAATGAAGTTCAAAGGTTAGAAAGAAGAAACATCCAAAGAGAAGAATCATTAGATAAAAAAAGTGATGTGCTGGAGAGAAAAGAAGAAAATCTTAATAAAAAACAACAAGAAAGTGAAATGCTAGAAGCAAGTGTACAAGATTTATACACAAAGCAAAGAGGAGAATTAGAAAGATTATCAGGGTTGACATCTGATGAGGCAAAACAAGTTTTATTAGATGAAATTAGAAAAGAAATTAAACACGATGCTGCAATTATGATTAAAGAAATTGAAACTAAGGCAAAAGAAGAAGCTGATAAAAAAGCAAGAGAAATTATTACTTATGCTATTCAAAGATGTGCAGCCGATCATGTAGCAGAAACAACAGTTCATGTGGTTTCGCTTCCTAATGATGAGATGAAAGGAAGAATAATAGGTAGAGAGGGTAGAAATATTCGAACTCTAGAAACGCTTACAGGAGTAGATTTAATAATAGATGATACACCTGAAGCAGTAATTCTTTCAGCATTTGATCCTATAAGGCGCGAAGTTGCTAGAATAGCACTTGAGAAACTAATAGTGGATGGAAGAATTCACCCTGCTAGAATTGAGGAAATGGTAGAAAAAGCTAAAAAAGAAGTTGATAGTGACATAAAAGAAGAAGGAGAACAAGCAACTTTTGAAACAGGAGTGCATGGACTTCATTCGGAAATTATCAGGCTGCTTGGAAGGCTTAAATACAGAACCAGTTATGGTCAAAATGTATTAAAGCATTCTATAGAAGTTTCATATTTAGCTGGACTTATGGCATCTGAACTTGGAATTGACCCAACACTCGCTAAAAGATGCGGTCTACTTCATGATATAGGTAAAGCTGTAGATCATGAAGTTGAAGGTCCACATGCGCTTATAGGTTCAGAAATAGCTAAAAAACACCATGAGTCCTCTATTGTAGTAAATGCAATTGCAGCGCATCACGGTGACGTTGAGTTAGAATCCCTTGAAGCAATACTAGTTCAAGCGGCAGATGCTATATCAGCGGCAAGACCAGGTGCAAGAAGAGAAACTTTAGAAGCTTATATTAAAAGATTGGAAAAATTAGAAGAAATTGCAAATTCTTATGAAGGTGTAGAAAAGTCATATGCTATTCAAGCTGGAAGAGAAGTTAGAATTATGATTAAACCAGAAATAATTGATGATGCAGGTGCTGTTGAAATGGCAAGAAATCTAGTTAAAAGGATTGAAAATGAACTAGAATATCCTGGTCAAATTAAAGTAAATGTAATTAGAGAAACACGAGCTATTGACTATGCTAAATAATTAAATGTAAGATTAAATCCTCTTGAGATTTAGAATATTTCTAAACCCTAAGAGGGTTTTTTTATTTCATATTACATATTATTTGGAAAAATATGTAATGTGGAATCAGGTTGCTTCATTTACATCACAAAAAAAAAGTGATATATTAGTATCATAAGAATTAAATTAATATAAGTATTGGGGGTAAGAAAAATGGTATTATCTAAAAAAGCAAAACAAATAACAACATCTTTAACACTAGATATAACTGCAAAGGCTAAAAAAATGAAGGCTGAGGGCATAGATGTCATAGGATTTGGTGCTGGTGAACCTGATTTTGATACACCCAAAAACATTCAAGAAGCAGCTATAAAAGCAATTAAAGAAGGCAGGACAAGATATACAGCGGCTTCAGGTATTATTGAACTAAAACAGGCAATAATTGGAAAGTTAAAGAGAGAAAACAACTTAACTTACACACCAGCTCAAATTATAGTTTCAGCTGGAGCAAAACAATGCTTAGCTAATGTATTTCAAGCTATTTTAAATCCAGGAGATGAAGTTTTAATTGGAGTTCCATATTGGGTAAGTTATCCAGAATTGGTTAAATTAGCAGATGGAGAACCTATCTATATAGAAACAGAAGAAATTAATGAATTTAAATTAACAATAGCGAGCCTTAATAGAGCATTAACGCCTAAATCTAAAGCAATAATATTAAATAGTCCCAATAATCCTACAGGTACCGTATATTCAAAGGAAGAACTTATGGAAATTGCTGATTTTGCAAAAATAAATAACTTAATCATAATATCGGATGAAATTTATGAAAAATTGTTGTATGGTAGTAATGACCATATTAGTATAGCAAGTCTTTCAGAGGATGCTTACAGAAGAACTATCGTAATCAACGGCCTTTCTAAGGCTTACGCTATGACAGGATGGAGAATAGGATATGCTGCTGGCAGCACGGAAATAGTATCGTTAATGTCTAATATTCAAAGTCATACTACATCAAATCCCAATTCAATTGCGCAATATGCGTCAGTTGAAGCTTTAAATGGAAATCAAGATGATATAGCTAAAATGATTGGACAATTTAAGCTAAGAAGAGATTATATGGTGGAAAAAATTAATAGCATTAATAATTTATCTTGCATAAAACCTGAAGGCGCTTTTTATGTTATGGTGAATATAGGGGATGTTTTAAATAAATCAATCGACGGAAAAGTTATAAAAGATTCGATTGCTTTTTCAGATATTTTACTTGAAAAAGAAAAAGTTGCTGTTATACCAGGTATAGCATTTGGAGTAGATAATTTTATAAGATTGTCTTATGCTACTTCTATGGAAAATATAAAAATTGGACTTGATAGAATAGCGAGGTTTGTTGAAAATATTTAAAATTGATTTACATGATTTTTAATGATATTATAATAGCATGCGTTAATAGATAAGATATTTTATATTATCGCATGCAATAATAAATAAAGTATCGAGGTGAAGTTAATTGGTAACAAAGGAAGTTCTCGTTAGTAATTCTAAAGGATTGCATGCTAGACCAGCTACATTATTAGTAAGAAAAGCCGCGTCTTTTAAATCAGATATAGGTATAGAATATATGGGCAAAAAAGCTAATATTAAGAGTTTAATAGGCATTTTATCTCTAGGAGTCGGTCCTAATACAACTGTAAACGTTATAGCTAATGGTGATGATGAAAAATTAGCTTTAGAAGAAATAGTAAACTTAATTAATGATTTAGAAGAATAATTATAGCCTGTATATTTTAAAAAGCTGCTAACTTACTGTTTGCAGCTTTTTAAAATGTATAGAAATTTAAAAAATATTAAAGGGGAATACATATGATAAACAATATTACACAATTCAACTATAATTCAGATTTGACTTTAGATAACAAAAATTTTATATGGTATTTTCTTGAAATCAAGTCTAGAAAAAGTAAATATACTGCTAAAAGCTATGAACGAGATATAAAAGATTTTTTTTGCGTAAGTTCTATTTATGACATAACTATAGAAGATATTAAAAAGGTATCTATACTACATTCGCAAAATTTTATAATGAATTTAATGAATAAAAATATGTCCTCTGCTACTATAAACAGGAAAATATCATCATTGAGTGCTCTCTATAAGTGGTTATTAAAATATCAAGATAATTCTACAGGCATTCATATAATTAAATATAATCCTTTTGGAAATTTAAAAGAAGAAAAACCAGTGATAAATAATAAGGAAACTGAGTTTTTAACAAAAGAAGAGTGTAAAGTCTTATTAAATAGTATAGATACATCCACTATATTAGGACATAGAAATAAAACTATATTAGTACTTGCTTTAACAACTGCTTTAAGAAAATCTGAGATTATAAATATTAAGATAAAGCATATTACAACGCATACAGGTTATGATGTAGTAAAAGTAATAAGAAAAGGCGGTAAAGAGGATATAGTAAAAATTCAAGGGAACGTTCTTACTATGATAAATGAATATATTAGGTTGACTAAAAGAAATAAGTTATCTAGTGGCGAGGAGTATTTATTTATTGGACATTCAACTAATGGGAATAATAAAGAAAAATTAGATGCAAGCACTTTAAATTACATGATAAAAAGAGTATGCAAAAATGCAGGTATAGATAAAGATTTACGAGTTCATTCTACCAGGCATACAGCTATTACACTAGCAATTTTAGCAGGGGCTACAGTAGAGAAAGTTAGGGATTTTGCTGCACATAAAAATCTAGCTACTACTAATAGGTACATTCACTCCGTAGATAAGCTGAAAAATAATGCTGGAGATTTAATTGATGTATTTTAAATTGAAGTATCGGAAAGGGTTAGCGTATATTGAAAATAATGATAAATATGGCTATATGGATAGCCGAAAGCATTAGGATGCAATTATACCTTTAACTTGGTTTTGTACCTCTAAGAAGGCATAAGGTTGGTTTAAACATGTAATAAGTAGGGGTTTTAAATAAGGAAGGCAATTTTGTTATAAAACATTAATTAAATATGTTATATAAATCACATCTTATACTTTTGTATTTAGATATAATATAGTATATAAATTATTAAGGTGGTTATAAATATGAAAAAGATTGCTGTATTAAGATGTTTTAAAGTTTCTAGTAAATGCTCAGGTTCTGGTTGTATAAAGGCATTTAACAATAAGACAGCCTCATTCAATGATTATGATGCTAGTTTAGACATGGTAATGCAAATACCATGTAGCGGATGTAACGCAGATTCATTAAAAGAAATGCTTAATTCCTCAGAGGAATTAAAAAAACAGGGTGTAAGCAGTATACATTTATCAACATGCATTAGAGCAACATGTCCTTATTATAATGAATTTGTTAAAGGACTTTCAAAGGAATTTGAGGTTGTTGGATACACTCATGGGAGGAAAAAATAGGAGGTAAATATGAAAATCGGATATGCATGCATACCACTTACAACAAATGCAAGAACAAATAGAAGATTAACGCTCAAAAACTTTTCGGAAGAAATGTTTTTAGAAATATTAGAGCAAAACTTAATAGATCTAAGAGGAATATTAGAGAATAATGAGAAGTATAACATAAAGTTATTTAGAATAAGTTCAGATATAGTTCCATTAGGAAGTCACAGTATTAATGAAATTCCATGGCATAAACATTTTCAAAACGAATTAAATGAAATAGGCGAGTATATAAAAGAATGTGGCATGAGAGTGTCTATGCATCCAGGTCAGTACACAGTACTCAATGCAGAAAAAGAAGAGATTGTAGCAAAAGCAATTAAAGATTTGGAATACCATGCTAGATTCCTTGATTCATTAGGTGTGGATTCAAGCAATAAGATAATACTTCATATTGGTGGCGGTTATGGTGATAAAAGTGCTGCTATGAATAGGTTTATTGAAAATTTTAAAAGATTATCATCTTCGGTAAAGGATAGGCTCGTAATTGAAAATGATGGAAAAATATTTAATATTGATGATGTACTTTTAGTAAGTAAGGAAATTAATATACCAGTAATATTTGATAACCTTCACCATCAGTGTAATCATGAAATAGAGGTGCCTATAAAAGAAATAATGAGGAAGGTAGCTAAAACATGGCAGAAAAAAGATGGTAATATAAAAGCCCACTATAGTCAGCAAAATTTGCATAAACAGATAGGGGCTCATTCAAATACGATAATAGTTAAAACCTTTCTAGAATACTATGATGAAGTTAAAGAATTTAATATTGATATTATGCTAGAGGTAAAAGACAAAGATATTTCGGCTATAAAATGCAATATTATAATTAACAACAGGGATAAGAAATCAAAGGCTGGAATTATAGAAAAACAGTGGGCTAAATATAAATATGTATTAATGGAAAGAAATTATAAATATTATAAAGAGTGTAGTAAATTGATAAAAGAGAATTGCAGTATTGAGGAATTCTATGAGTATACGGATGAAATAATAAATTTTGATGTAGAGAATGGAAGTTTTGTAAGTACTGCAGAGCATGTTTGGGGATATGTTAAAAATGCTGCTTCGGATAAAGAACTAACTCATTTTAAAAAAATCCTTTTAGATATGGAACATAAAGAAAAGGTTAAGCTTTATTTGAAAAAATTAAGTGTTAGATATAATGCTGAATATATACTTAATTCCTATTATTTTTATTATTAATAAAGATTGTTGCAAATAAAAAACGCCATATGGTGTTTTTTATTTGCAATTTTTTATATCAAGAATTTGTTTGAATAAACTATGAATATAAAATTTCTGGATTAAATCATCTCCTGCGGAGCTGCATATTAACGACTTCAGAAGTATATCCTTTAATAATCCTTGTTAGTACTAAATAACTAGGGGTATTGCTCGCAAATTTCTTGATTTTGATACTCCAAAAGGGGGGCCGAACGTTAAGAATATTATGAATTAATTTTGGATTTTGCGAACCAAGTTATAGATATAAAATATCCTATTATCGGGGAAACTCCGTATCCCATCAATGGAACTGGAAAATTTCCAAATAGAGTAGAAATTAAAATAATTATAAAATACATACCAATGCTTAGTGATAACAATTTATATTTTTTTGGTGAAAAAAATATAAATGGCAATGGCAATATTACAAGAGAAATAACCCCTAAACTAAGCCATATTATTCCCATACTCGCTACCAAACTAACTATATTTTCAACATAAGATACAGGTTGTAATCCATCTAAAAACACCCATGAAATAATAATCAACGCAGAAAGTAACACTACAATACAAGAACGAAAAATATTGTTATTAATCTTATTCCATAACAACATTATCATTGGAATAGCAAATGCAGTTAGCATAGAAGCATCAGGTTGTAAAGCAAGCAAAACTGATATAACTATTGTAATAGCAGCTGAAAACCACCAATCTCTTATTTGTAACAATTCCCATAGATTTATAATTATAATAGGTAGGACAATAACTGCAACGTAAAACTTAATTGGCCCAACAGATACCCATCTATGAACGCCTTCTATTCCTGAACTAATAAAAGTTAGAAATAAAAGAATAACTGCAACTATAATAGTAGTGGTATTAGTGCTTGCATTATTTTTAACTTTAGATTTTTTTAATAGTATAAAGTATGAAATTATTCCAGCTAATACTAAATAAAAAATGTTTTGAACAAAAATAGCAATTGGTACTTTAGTGGTGTACATTGCTATCCCTCCAATAGTTATTGATGGTACTGCCATCAATAACGGTATAAAATTCAATAACCTCAATTTTTTCATTTTTAACTCCTTACCAAATAAATATTATTTTGGAATTTATATTAATGAATGATAAAATACAATCCTGAATTAACTGATATGAATATATTATTAGAATTATTAGGTTTAATCTCTCCAAAGTATTTATAAATTATTAGTTTTACTTATTTCCTCTATTGATTTGTATAAAGTTGGCTTTGAAATATCAAACATACTGCAAATAACTTTAACTGTTGTTTTACTTTATTATTATATCACTTAAGATATAATAATATCGGATAGTTTACACGATATCAAGTTCAGATTTAGAAATTGTTAATCCTAAATATTTTTAATTAAGTCCCAGATTAAAGTACAAACTAAAAATTATGACTTCTACTTTCGAAATAAAAGGAAAATACATATAAAAATAGAATGTAAATATGATAAGTAATAGGGGGGAATTATAAATGTCTTACAATATTGAAATAATTAGAAAAAATCAACATAAAACAAGTGAATGGTCTGGTGGTACAACAACAGAGCTTTATATTTATCCTAATGATTCACTATATGGTAATCGTAATTTTAAATGGAGGCTGAGTTCTGCAAAGGTTGGAGTAGAACAATCTACATTTACATCTTTACCCGGAATATCAAGGATTATTATGATTATTGAAGGGAAACTACTTCTTGGCCATGAAGGTCATCATAATGCGGTGTTAAAAGCATTCGAGCAGGATAGCTTTAGTGGAGAGTGGAAAACAACAAGTTTTGGTAAAGTTGTAGATTTTAATTTAATGATGGCACAAGGCTACACGGGGAGATTAGAATCAATTTCAGTTAATAAAGGGGAGTTTAAAGATATATTGTTACACAATAATATCAATGATGTTGAAAAATTTCATCAAATCACAGAAGCATTTTATATAGTGAAAGGTGATGTAGAAATAGCTACAGAAACAAAGGAAAAAATAAATCTTAACAAAGGTGATTTAGCATTAGTAACCACAACAGAGAAAGAAAATAATTTAGAACTTAAGGTTTATAGTAGCAGTCAGGGAGAATCTAAAATTATAAGAGCTTCAATATTTTATTGTGAATAATTTTAAAATTAATATATATATACTGGATGTGGTAAATTGAAGAAAAATAATTATCCGTTTTTAGAATTAATTAAATATATAGTATATTTTCTAGTGGCGCTTTCAGTTGTTATGACCAGTGAATATTCTATGAATATTATGACTAAATTCATTATTTGTATGCTGACATATATATTGAATACTCAGATAAGAATGTATTTTTTATATAAGAGAAAATATGCAGTGATAATTTCTCTTTTTATAGATTTAGTATTAATTTCTATAATCTATTATAGTTTTGGTGGGTTTATTTTTATATATTATTTCATTTCAGTTTTGGATGCTGCTTTGATGCTTCCTAAAGCATATGCATACGTAGTTATTTCATTTTTATATGCAGCGGTAGTATTCCAAAGTAGTAAACCAGTTTATGGTAAGATGCAGAATTATATTTTAGTTAATGTGATTTTTAATACGGTAATTGTAGTTATATTTGGAGTCTTGGGAAGATATATTGCAGAAGAAAGCGAGAGGAAAAGTGAAGCACAGCACTTATATGATAAGCTACGAATATCAGAGGAAAATTTAAAAGAGACCTACGAAAAATTACAGCAGTATTCAAATACTGTGGAAGAACTAACTATTTTGAGAGAAAGAAATAGAATATCGAGAGAAATCCATGATTCTGTTGGTCATACCTTATCTACACTGCTTATTCAGCTTCAAGCAATTCCTTATGTAATGAAAAATGACCAAAATGAAGGTGAAAAAATGGTGAGTAATTTAATCCATTTCACTAAAAATGGAATTGAAAATGTTAGAAGGGCAGTAAAAGAGCTTAAACCAACAGATTTTGACAGTTATCAAGGGGTTTTTGCCCTTCAAGAACTTACTTCTAATTTTGAAAAACTTAGTGGAGTTAAGGTAAGTTTTATTGTTTCTAATGAAAAATGGACATTGAATGGAGATCAGAGCTTCACTTTATATAGAATAGTTCAGGAAGCACTTAATAATTCACTTAATCATGGTAATGCATCTAGTGTGATTATATCACTTCAGTTTTTAGAAGATAGGTTATATTTACATATAAAAGATGACGGAAAAGGCTGTCTTAAAATTAAAAGTGGTTTTGGATTAAAGGGTATAGAACAGAGAGTTAAAAGTCTTGGGGGAGAAGTTAATGTTCATGGTGATAAAGGCTTTGAAATTAGTATGTCCATACCAAAAATTGAAAGCTTTATAGAATAACAGGGGGCAGGAATTTGGAAAAGATTAATATAGCAATTGCAGATGATGAAGTACTTATAAGAGAAGGATTAAAGATTATTTTAAGCTCTAATTTAGAAATAAATGTAGTGGGGTTATGTGGTAATGGAGAAGAAGCTCTAAAATTATGTAGAAATGAAAAAGTAGATGTAGTCCTAATGGATATAAGAATGCCTTTGTGCGATGGAGTTATGGGTACTAAACTTATAAAAAGTGAGTTTAAGGATATAAAAATTCTAATACTAACTACATTTAAAGATGATGAGTATATATATGATGCTATGAAGCATGGTGCAAGTGGCTATCTTCTAAAAGATACATCCTATGATATTATTATGGATGGCATTAAAAGTGTGTATAGAGGCAATGTAGTTATGCACCCTGAGGTAGCAGCCAAAATTATAAATAATACTAAGTCCAATTCCAAAAATACACTAAGTAATATTATGGATAAATATAAGCTAACGTTAAGACAAGTAGAATTTATAATTGGGATAGGAACAGGGCTTACAAACAAAGAAATTGCTAGCAATCTTTTTGTTACAGAGGGAACAGTAAAAAATCACATTACAGAAATACTCTCAAAGCTTGAATTAAGAGATAGAACTCAAATAGCAATTTTCGCACTTAAGAATTCTTTAGTGGATTTTTAATTTTATGACCATTACTTAAGAACATGACTTAAGTAATGGTCAATTTTTTATAGTCATTACTTAACTCAATTGCTATAGATACTGGAAATTTATATAATATAATTATAAGCAAATTATTTAAAGGAGTGTTGAATTTGTCAATAATTGAGATAAACAATGTAACAAAAAGATATGAGGATAAATTAGTTGTTGATAGTATAAATCTTAATATAGAAAAAGGGGAATTGTTTGGATTGGTTGGACCTAATGGTGCTGGAAAATCCACTCTTATTTCAATGATTTGTGGATTATTAAAAGCCGATAGAGGTGATATAAAAATTTTTGATAATTGCATAAATAAAAAACCTGTAGAAGCTAAAAGACACATAGGATTTATACCTCAGGAAGTGGCACTATATGAGAATTTAAATGCATATGACAATCTTGTATTTTGGGGTAGCATGTATGGATTAAAGGGAAGCACGCTTAAAAATAGAATTAAGGAGGTTCTTGAAGCTACAGGACTTACTGAAAGATCAAAGGACAAAGTAAAAAAATATTCGGGAGGTATGAAAAGACGTCTTAATATTGCAGCGGCAATAATGCACCATCCAGATATTATCATTATGGATGAACCAACAGTGGGGATTGACCCCCAATCAAGAAATCATATACTGGAGTTTACTAAAAACTTAAATAGTGAATATGGGACAACTGTTATATATACAAGTCATTACATGGAAGAAGTAGAGAGTTTGTGTAATAGGATTGCAATAATAGATGAAGGCAGGGTTGTTGCTAGTGGTACTAAAGATGAAATTAAGAGAATGGTAACAAATGAAGAGAAATTAGAAATTATTGTAGAGAATTTTAAAGAAGAAATCATATTAAAATTGAAGAGGATAGAGGGGGTTAAGAGAATAAAATATAGTGATCCGTTGCTAATTTTCACTGTTGAAAATTCGCAGAGGAATCTTCAGGATATTATTATAATCCTTATGTCTTCATCCGTAAGAATAAATAATATAAGTGTTGATTCACCAAACTTAGAAACTGTATTTTTAAGTTTAACTGGAAAGAACTTAAGAGACTAAAAAATGTGGAGGTGGGATAAGTGAAAATATTTAGGATATTTATAAAAGACATCAAGGTATTTTTAGGAAATATAAAATTCTATGTACTTATATATTTGATTATGCCTCTTTTATTAGGAGTTCTTTACGGTATGATGTATGAAAAACAACTTAATCCAGATAGGCATATTCCTATAGTAAATGTAGCCTTAATAGATATGGACAAAAGCTCATACACAGCTCCTTTAAAGGATATTCTTACAAATGATGATATGAAAAAATTTGTAGAACTTAGCCAGACACCTGATATAGATGAAGTAAAAGCTAATCTTCAAAAAGGAAAGCTTAAGACTGCCATAGTGATACCAAAGGGTTTTTCAGAAAAGGTTGAAAAAGGTGAAACTGTTAATATAAAGGTTTTAAAGGCCTCCTCCTCTGGTGTTGAATCACAGATTATTTTTGATATAGTAAATTCTTATGTGCAAGTACTTAATAATAATGTAAATATATTTTCTGCAATAGACGGGAGTGTTAATGATAAAACTTCTATAGACATGTTGAAAGAAGCAGTTATAACTCAGACAATCACTTTAAATAGTGAAAAATTTATAAATACAGTTAATATAACTAAAGATAAAAAGCTTAGTGGAAAACAAATTTTTACAATCTCAATGTTAGCATTCATTAGTCTTTATCTATCAGTAATAGGAGGACAAAATATGGTAAGGGAAAAAGAAGATGGCACATTTGCAAGATTAAGATCTACTACTTTAAGTATGAAAAATTTGTATGTAGCTAAAATATGTTTTGTATTTTTTATAACTCTAGTGGATATTACATTATACATGGGCATTTGCAAGGTCATTGGAATAAGCGTTGGGGACAGTTATGTGAAGCTGATTTTAATTAGTATTCTACACGCCTTTGCTATAACAGGTATTAGCGCTTTCATAATGAACCTATATAAAAGCCAGAAAAATTTAAATGCAAGCTTTACAGCAGTAATTATGGTATTTGCTATGCTTGGTGGAAGTTTTTATCCACTTGAATATACTGGGGAAATCATGAGGAAAATTGCTAAAATCACTCCGAATTACTGGATTCAGGATAGCTATAATAAAGTAGTGCTTGGAGGAAGCATAAAAGAGCTAACGGTAAATATTATAGTACTCTTAGGTGTTGGAATTTTAGGAATAGCTTTTGGTGCATTTTTCATGAGAAAAAAAGAAGGGAATAATCTATTTAAAACATTAAACAAGGGAGAAAAGGTTCAGATATAGTAAAAAAATTTAAGTGAATTTATTGTTATGATTAAGGAGGCGACAAGAATGCAGGTTATTCATATGGCATTTTTACATTTAAAAAGAATGTTAAAACAGAAAACACCCATATTTTCAATGATTTTAATACCGGTTTTAGTAGTAGGTGCAATTGTATACTTTACAAGAGATTCTAAAGATTCATTTAATGAGACTGTTGATATTACAATAGTTAATAAAGACAAGGGAAGCTTAGGCAATAAACTTATAGAGGAATTAAAAACAGATAAAAATTTTAAAATTAAAGAATCAGACCTTGCAGAGGCGCAAATAAGAATAAAACAGAATAAGACAGGAGTAACTTTGGTTATACCTGAAATCTTCACGGAAAATTTAGAAAGTGGTAATTTAAAGAAATTAGACATAATGAAATTGTCAGATAGTAATATGGATATTATTATTTCTAAAAAGGTAAATAATTTTGTAACTCAAAGACTTCTTTCAAATAAAGTTATATCCGTTATAAAACAGAATGATATTGTGATAAATACAAGCTATGGTGAAATTTCAAGGAAAATAGATGCTTCTTTAAGTAATAACCCGGTAAAAGCGGAGCTAGAAGAGGTTAAAAAGGATGGAACGCGCACTTTATCAGGTTCATTATCTACAAGTCTTATAATTAATTTTCTTATGTTCTCAATGATATACATTGTCATAGAAATGGTTGAACTTAGAAATAACAAAACCCTGAGAAGAAGTTTATCCACGCCAAATAAAAATGGTAGTATAATAGGCTCTGTGCTTTTATCTATGTTATTCCTATGCTGGATTCAAATAGGACTTATGGTAACAGTAACAAAATATATTTTCCATATATATTGGGGAAAATCGATGTTTGCAGTATTTTTGATATTTACTATTTTTATAGTGGTTGTTTTAAGTATTGGATTATTAATATCAAGGTATTCTAAAAATCAATCTCAGGCTGTTGGTATTGTTAATTTAGTAGTAACCCCAACATGTATTATTAGTGGGACAACTATGCCACTTGAATTTCTTCCAGCAGTATTTAAGAAAATAGCTTATTTTACTCCACAAAATTGGGCATTGTCTGCACTTAATGATGTGGCATTGAGAAATAGCGGCGTCATAGATATACTTCCAAAGTTAGGGATCTTAATTCTGTTTGCACTTGTCTTTTTCACAGCAGGATCGAAATCATTAAAGGAAATGGTTGAAGTATAAGCACACTAATATTTAAAAGAATAACAAACATTTGTTTGTATAAAACCTCTTCTTATTGTCAATAATTTTAAAAAGTTACTAAATAAAAAGGAGAGATATTATATGAATAATGTATCAATAATTGGAAGAATAACAAGAGAACTGGAACTTAAGAGTTTTAATGAGGGTAAAGGGTTTTATACTAGATTCACATTGGCAATTAATAAAGTATCACATAAAGATATGCAACCTGAAGCTGATTTTATAAACATTGTGGCATGGAATGGAATGGCAGAGACGCTGTGTAAATATTTGAAAAAAGGAAGTCAAATTGCTATAACAGGTAGACTATCTAGTAATAGCTACACAGATAAAGATGGAAATAAAAGATATAGCATAGAAGTTGTAGCAGAAGATTTTAAATTTTTGGATAACAAACAGCAAATAGTATAATACTCCTTATGAAGTCGTCAATGCATCTTCTACGAAGATGTTGCAGTTCCAAAGGAGATGATTTAATGGAAAGTATTGTTGTAGCGGGAGGATGTTTTTGGGGTGTAGAAGCTTATATGTCAAAAATAAATGGTATCGCCCAAACTAAGGTTGGATATGCTAATGGTACAAAGAAGGAACCTACATACGAAGAGGTTTGTAAGGGAAATACTGGACATACAGAAGCCTGTTTAATAAGCTATGATGAAGATGTGATATCTCTAGAAAAAATATTGAATAAATTTTGGGGAATAATAGATCCTACTGTTTATAATAGACAAGGAGCTGATATCGGTCATCAATACAGAAGTGGTATTTATTATACTGATAAGAAAGATTTAGACATTATATTAAGAACAAAGGATGAGGTCCAAAGTAGATTCGATAAGCCGGTAGTTACAGAGATACAACCTCTTTCTTGTTTTTATGATGCTGAAGATTATCACCAAAAATATCTACAAAAAAATCCAGGTGGTTACTGTCATATCAATTTAAATGATGATTAAGTTAAATTAATTGATTCTTAAAGATTCCTTGTTTTTTCAGGGAATTTTTTTTGCTTATTTAATATTTTCAATAGCCATTTTATATAATTAGACATATAATGATATTAAAATGCTATGAGAGGGAGGATTTATTTGCCAAATAAAAGATTGCTTGGTAATTCTGAAGATATTATAAAAAAGCGGCAATTATTTGTTTCAAAGGGTATTTTAAATAAAAATGGACTTCGAGATATTATCTCAAAGTCTTGGGAACGAAGCAAATTGAATGATATAGATCCATTTAAAAAGGATTTTACAATTGAACTTACGCAGGATGATCTAAAAAATAAGTATAAGGAATTTATGCCTCTATTACAGACAGCTAAACCATTTATGCAAACACTGTACAATCTACTACAAAATTCTGATTTTATGATTCGTTTAACAGATAGAGATGGATATGTATTAGATCATATTGGAGAGGATAGCTTAATGCGGCAAAATAAATTTCTGGTATTACAAGACGGATATAATGTAAAAGAAGAAGTAATAGGCACTAATGCAATTGGTCTTTCATTAATAACTGGTGAGCCAATACAAGTACTTGGTGGCGAACATTATTTACATGAGTATCATAATTGGACTTCATCTGCATGTCCTATAAAAAATGAAAAGGGAAAAGTTTTAGGGGTATTAAGTATTACAGGTAATTATGAATTTGTACATCCACATACGTTAGGTATGGTAGTAGCCGCAGCAAAGGCTATAGAAAAAGAAATGAAGTTAGAGTATTACAATAAAAAATTGAGAATAGTAAATGAACAATTTTACCAAATTACAGAATCAATTTCCGAGGGCATTATTAGAATAGATAATCAAGGTGATATAATTAGTATGAATAGGTTTGCAAGAAAACTCTTGGGATATAGTGGGAAAGATGTACATAATATTCACATAAGTAATGTTTTATATACTAATAGTGGTAAGGATATTATAAATGTTATGAATAATGGAAAAGAGTATCAGGAGGAAGAAATAGATTTTACTACAAAAATGGGTAGAAATAAAACTTGTATAGTTAACGTTACCCCCATAAAGATTTTTAGCTCTAGTGACTTAGGTGGGGTGCTAATTACTTTTAAAGAGAATAAAGCAGTTCTAAGTATGATTAATAAAATTGTTGGAGCTAATGCAAGATATACCTTTGATGATATATTTGGAAAAAGTCAAAGTATAACCCATTCTATTAAATTAGCATCAATTGCGGCTAAGACTGATGATACTATACTTTTACAAGGCGAGAGTGGCACAGGCAAAGAAATGTTTACACAAGCTATACATAATGCTAGTAGAAGGAAAGATAGGCCCTTTGTATTTTTAAATTGTGGTGCTATTCCTCGTGATCTAGTTTCTAGTGAACTCTTTGGGTATGTAGAGGGGGCTTTTACTGGAGCTAAAAGAGGTGGACATCCAGGGAAATTTGAGCTCGCAAATGGCGGAACAATATTTCTTGATGAAATAGGCGATATGCCCTTAGACGCTCAGATAAGTTTACTTAGGGTTTTAGAAGACCACATGGTAGTAAGAGTTGGAGGACATGATGTTATACCAATAAATGTTAGGGTTATAGCAGCTACTAACAAAGATTTAAAAAAAGAAGTTGAACTAGGAAAATTCCGAAGTGATTTGTTTTATAGGATAAATGTTATGCCAATTTATATTGCTTCCATTAGAGACCGAAAAGAGGATATTAAGATATTTATTGATTATTTTTATGAAAAATTCAGTGAATCTAATGAAAAGAATATAAAAGGAATAAGTGAAAGCTTTTATAAAAGTATGATTAATTATAATTGGCCCGGAAACGTTCGGGAATTACAAAATGTTATGCAACTTGTATTAAATGTAGCTGAAAATAATAGTGTAATTACAAATAAGAGTTTGCCAAGTTATATAAATGAAAAAGAAAATGTTGGAGAAGTAAGTGGCGCAAAGCAACTACTTACATTAGAACAAATTGAAAAAGATGCTATTATGCAAACATTGATTAATGTAAATGATAATATGGCAGCAGCTTCCAGAATATTAGGTATAGGGAGAACCACATTGTATAGAAAGATGGAAAAATATAAGATTAGTTAAATAATCACCTGCGGTTCTGTAATAAGTTGAATTTCTACACCAATAATGATTAGTGTAGAATAGAGTAACCATTACCAGTTAATATAATTATAAAAATCGTATCAATGTGGCACAAGTGTTTCAAAATGGTGCATGTAATCGTTAGCTATAATAATATAGTGTATCGTATTGGTACGATTTTAAATAAGGTGCTTTTATGAAAAACAAAAATTTTATTTAAAATAAAAAAATGAAGTTTATAAACCGTTGAAAATCAATGGATTATAAACTTCATTTTTTTGTCAAAGAAAATTTGGCATGTTTATTGCTAATTGAATATATAAAGAAACTAAGTGAAAATTTATAGGGGGATTTTTAAAATGTATTTTGGAATTGTATATTTATTATTTTGGATCATTCTATCAGCAAATGTGAAAGTTGAAACTATTTGCATTGGTATAATAATAAGTTTATTAGTTAGAAATTTAAATAAAGATTTGATGTGTAGTAATAGACGAGTAAATTTCAAGAAAAGCACTGGAAAATGGTTATCTTACACTATTATATTGATAAAAGAAATAATAGTGTCCAATACTAGTGTGGCAAAAATAGTTTTGAGCCCTCGAATAGTAATATCGCCACAGATAGTAACAATTAACACAAAAATAAAATCTGGCTTTCTTAAAACAATTTTTGCTAATTCTATAACATTAACGCCGGGAACCTTAACCATTTCAATGGATAGAGATAAAATTACTGTGCATTGTTTGAAAAATGAATTTGTAAATGGGCTAATTGATTCAGATTTTGAAAAAATAATTTTAGAAGTTGAGGAAGACATTTATGAGTAAACTATTGATTTTTTCTATTTTATTTTTAGCGGCTACAATTTTTTTATGTATGTTGCGAGCGATTAAGGGGCCAAGTGCAGCAGATAGGCTTATTGCTATTAATGTTATAGGCACTAAAACTATTGTACTTATTCTTATAGTTTCATTTTTACTTAATGAAACTTATTTTGTGGATGTAGCAATAGTATATGCTTTGATTAGTTTTTTATCTTCTATTGTAATAGCTAAATTTATTGGAAATTCAGAAGGGAGAAATATATGAGAGAGTTGATTGTTGCTATTTTTCTTTTTGGAGGGTTATTCTTTTTCATGGTTGGAACACTAGGAATTATAAGATTTCCAGATGTGTTTACAAGAGCCCATAGCGCGGCTAAATGTGATACCTTAGGGGCTATATTATGCCTATCTGCATTGGTAGTATTAAATGGATTAAATATGGTTAGTTTGAAAATTGTATTAATTATTGTATTTGTATGGATTGCGAATCCAACAGCTACACACTTAATTGCTAAGGCTGAGTATACCCGGCAAGCGTCTCTTGCGAAAATAAATGGGGTGAAAAAACATGAAGATATTTAGTTTGATAATGCTGATGTTCTTAATAGGCTCTGCTGTAGTCGTTTCTACTATAAAAAGTTTGCTTGGTGCAATAATAGTATTTATGGTTTATAGCCTTATCATGACAATTCTATGGCAACAGCTAAATGCTCCCGATTTAGCAATAACTGAAGCCGCAGTTGGAGCAGGTATTACTACAATTTTATTTATACTTACACTAAAAAGAGTTAAAGGAGTAAGAAAATGAGAAAATTTTTATCTATTGGGATTACAGCAACTCTAATTATGATTTTACTTTTGGGAGTTAATGAACTCCCCAAATTTGGACAATATGATAATCCCGCCAATAATGAAGTTGCACATTATTATATAGAGAAAACAACAAAAGAAACTGGTGCAATGAACATTGTTACAGGTATTATTTTAGATTACCGTGCCTTTGACACTTTTGTTGAGTCAAGTGTATTGTTTACTGCTTCAATTATAGTTTTGTTACTTCTAAAGAAAGAAAGGAACCCTAAGGATACAGGTACTTACGAAATCATTATAAAAAGTACTATTTTAAAAGAAGTAAGTAAAGTGCTAATACCTTGCATTCAGATTTTTGGGATTTATATAATTTTTTATGGACATCTAAGCCCAGGTGGGGGATTTGCAGGTGGAACAATTATAGGCACAAGTTTCATCTTATATAGAATAATTTATGGTAAAAAGTTTACAGATAAAAAATTACCATACGCAAGATTAATAACCTATCTATGTGGAGCAATTATGTTTTATGGGTTATTAAAAGGGTATAGTTTTATAACTGGTGGAAATCATTTAGGGCTTCCGCAGCCTAGTTTAGGAACACCAGGCAATATACTCAGTGGTGGATTTTTATTGCCACTTAACATATTAGTAGGAAGTATTGTAGCGATTACTATATACTTTTTTTTCACTTTATTTGACAGAGGGGAAATTTAATTATGGAAGGATTAATAAATAATTATTATGAGACTGGCGCAATCATACTGTTTGGAATTGGTTTTGCAATATTATTATTGCATAATAATTTAATAAAAAAAATAATTGGTATGAATATAATGGATACAGCAATTTTTTTATTTTTTATTGCAAAAGGATATATTTTAGGTAAAGATGCTCCCATTATTATAGGGGCGCATAAAGGAATTCAAGGTTACATCAATCCTGTTCCATCTGCGCTTATGCTTACTGGGATAGTTGTAGCAGTCAGTACAACAGCATTTGCCCTTGCACTAACAGTGAGGGTGTATGAAGGATACGGTACCATTGAACTAGATGAAATTATTAAGATGAGGAGTGATTAAAATGAGCCTAATCGAGAGTTTTCCACTTACAATTATATTGATATTGTTCATTTCGGCATTTATAATGCCTTTAATTAAAAACACAAAGATTGTTAAGGGTATTAGTTTAATATCAATGACAATAGTAATGATTTTAGCAGTGATAAATTTAATCTTTGTTATTAACAAGGGAGGATATTTATATAGAATTGGACATTTTAATGCACCTTATGGAATTGAATTCCGCATTGGAATAATTGAGGCTATAATGGGTTTGGTTTTTACATTTGTTTCACTTATGATAATTTGGTATTCAATTTATAGTATAGAAAAGGAAATCAAAGAATCAAAGGTAGCTTTATATTATTTACTTATAAACATTTTAATAGGTTCCTTACTCGGCGTAGTATATTCTAATGATTTGTTTAACTGTTTTGTATTTATAGAAGTAGGAACACTTGCGTCTTGTGGCACTATTATTGTTAAAGACAAAAAAGAAAACATAAAAGCCACTATGAAATATTTAATTATGAGTTGCATCGGATCCGGCCTTGTACTTATGGGAATTGCTTATTTGTATTCAATGACTGGGCATTTGAATATAGACTACATTCATGAAATATTAATTAAAAGCCACTTAAATTATCCAAATGCAGTACTGATTTCTATAGTTTTATTTATTGTTGGTCTTGGAGTAAAAAGTGCTATGTTCCCACTTCACAATTGGCTACCAGATGCCCATTCAAGTGCACCTACCTCCTCAAGTGCACTTTTATCTTCTTTAGTTTTAAAGGCATTTATTTTACTTTTAATTAAAATATTATATAGACTTTATGGAATAGAAATAATTAAGTATTATTCTGTTTTGAATATTATACTGATATTAGGTAGTTTAGGAATGATAATGGGCTCAGTTTTTGCTATCTTTCAAAAAAATATAAAAAGAGTTATAGCATATTCTACTGTGGCACAAATGGGGTATATATTTCTTGGTATAGGTCTTGGAACTGATTTAGGAGTTTCCATTGCTATATTCCATATTATTGGGCATTCGGTAACTAAATCAGCTTTGTTTTTATTAGTTGGTGGAATGATAGAACAAACAGGACATAAAACATTAGAACATTTAAAGGGAATAGGGAGAGAAATGCCACTAACCTTAGGATTATTTTCTATGGGTGCACTATCTATGATAGGAATTCCGATATTGCCTGGATTTGTAAGCAAGTGGCACTTATCTTTAGCATCTATAGCATCTGGAGATACAATTTTAGTAGCGGTTATATTGCTTAGCAGCTTATTAAATGCAGTATATTATTTTCCAATCATAATAAATGGATTTTTTGGAGAAGAAAATTTACAAGATAAAGTATATAAATCTAAAAGCAAACCTGTAAAAGAATTGATGCCTGTAATTTTTCTAGTGATTTCAATGGTTTACGTGGGATTAACATCTAGTGGTATTATAGATTTAATTAGCCTAGGACTTAAGTAGAGGAGATGCTTCGCAGTTGAATAATATCACAATAATAATACCAATTTTATTCCCATTTATATTAGCAATAATTATGGCAACAATAAAATTAGATGAAAAGAAAAGAAATATTTTTGTTAGTATGGGCGTTATATTAAATTTTATTTTTTTAGTTACTATATTTTATGTGTTTGGAGAAAGTAGAACTCATCTATTCAAAATAAATGAATTTCTAGATATTTATTTTAAAATAGATAAGTTAAGTATATTGTTTTCTTTATTAGTTGCAATTTTATGGATTTTCACTGCTTTCTATGCCATAGAATATATGAAACACGAAGGCAAAGAGAGAAAATTTTATACTTTTTTTCTTGCAACACTCGGTGTAACCATAGGAATTGCCTTTTCGGGAAATCTTATAACACTTTACGCTTTTTATGAATTTCTTACATTGTCAACCTTCCCGCTTGTAATTCACACTGATTCAAAAGAAGCGTTAAAAAGCGGGAAAAAATATCTGATATATTCATTTGTAGGAGCCACATTGGTTTTGCTTGGAATGATTTTATTATTCAGCATTACGAAGGATACAACATTTGATGCTCATGGTATTTTGCCAGCACTAACAAATGATAATAAAAACCTATATTTGGTAAGTTACGTTTCCATGTTTTTAGGTTTTGGAGTTAAAGCGGCCCTTGTGCCATTCCATTCATGGCTACCTGCAGCAATGGTTGCTCCAACTCCCGTTAGTGCACTGCTTCATGCAGTCGCTGTTGTAAAATCGGGAATTTTTGCTATTATACGGATGAGTTATTTTATCTTTGGGACAGAAATAATTAGGCAGCTCCATATAAATATATTTTTAAGTATTCTGATAGTAATTTCAATTTTAATGGGTTCATTCTTAGCATTACATCAAGAAAATTTAAAAAAGAGGTTAGCTTACTCAACCATTAGTCAATTAGGATATGTATTATTAGGCGTGGTTCTTTTAAATGAAGATGCATTTGTTGGAGGTCTGCTTCATTTAATTAATCATGCAGTAATTAAGATTGTTCTTTTTTTCTGTGTTGGAGCGATAATGTACACTACGGGGAAAACAGAGATTAGTCAGATTAGAGGTATTGGCAAACAGATGCCAATAACAATGGGGTGTTTTAGTGTAGCTGCAATATCACTTATCGGAATTCCACCAACAAATGGTTTTGTTAGTAAGTGGTTTCTAGCTCAAGGCGGACTTACAGAAGGGAAAATGGTTTTTCCTGCAATATTGCTTATTAGTGCATTATTAACTGCTTTATACCTTCTTCCAGTTATAAAAGAAGCCTTTTTCAAAAAAGGGGAGAACACTATAGTTAAGGAAGCACCAATAAAAATGTTACTACCCATAGTTATGATAACCATTATAATTGTTTTACTTGGATTATTTCCTAATATGCTTATCTCATTTATTCAGAAAATTGCTAGTGAGGTAATTTAAGAAAGGAGGGTATTATATTGAAATCCACTACGTATTTACTGTTTATTCTGCTGTTCCCACTTATTAGTTCTTTAATAGGCTACATTATAGGCATGAAAAATGAAAAATATAGAGATATCTTTAATATTGTAATGACTGCCATTGTATTTGTGGTTACTACTATATTATATAAATATGTTGTAGTACAGCCAATAGAGCTATCTATACCTTATATTATGGGTACAGGCCTTCATTTAAAATTGGATATGTTTAGGTATGTTTTTGTCTGGCTTACAGCTATGATATGGTTTTTAACTACAATATATTCAACACAGTATTTAAAAAATCCTAAAAATAGGAATAGATATTATCTGTTTTTTATGTTAACTCTAGCGAGTACTATTGGAATTTTCATATCAGAAAACTTCTTAAATTTGTTTACTTTCTTCGAAATTATGTCGTTTACATCATATGCTTTAATAATTAACGATGAAGATGATTATTCGCATGATGCAGGAAATACTTACATTATAATGGCAGTAACTGGTGGTCTTATTTTGCTTATGGGATTATTTTTGCTGTATAATTATACTCAAACATTAGATATTAGTGAACTTAGAGCTTGCGTAAGCAAGTTAGGTGATGTAAAGTATCTTATCGTAACTCTAATTATTATAGGGTTTGGTGTAAAAGCAGGAATGGTACCATTACACATATGGTTACCGAAGGCATATCCTGCAGCGCCAACGCCTGCAACTATTGTTTTATCTGCAGTTTTAGCGAAGACCGGTATATTTGGAATTATATTAACTATTGAAGTAATTATGAGTGGAGATTTTATGATTTCAATTATTATTCTAGTGATAGGTCTTCTAAATATGTTCATTGGTGGTTTTCTAGCCATGATGCAGAGAAACATAAAAAGAATTCTTGCATATAGTAGCATGAGTCAAATTGGCTATATTCTTGTTGGAATAGGATTAATAGGGGTTTTGAAAGAGCATAGAACTATAGCTATTTATGGTACAATGTATCATGTTATAAATCATGGAATTTTTAAAGCCTTATTATTTATGGGCACAGGAACCATATATTTGGTGCTAAATGAGGTTAGCATAAATAAAATTGGTGGCTTTGGAATTAATAAACATGCATTAAAGATAATGTTTTTTATAGGCGTTCTATCGGTAATAGGGATGCCTGGTTTTAATGGATTCACTAGTAAAACAATGCTGCATGAGGCACTTATCGAAGCGGAGCATATGTATGGGGGGGTGTTTTTTAAAACATGTGAAATTGTGTTTATAATAAGTAGTAGCTTTACTGTAGCCTATTTACTGAAAATATTTGTAGCTGTATTTATAGAAAAAAGCAATCAAAATATTGAAAAGGTAAAGGCAAAGATAACTAAAATGACACTTTTACCAATGGTTATATTTAGTTTAATGAGTATTTATATTGGACTTAATCCAAGTGTAATCTTACATGTGCTAGATAAAGCCTTAAAGCCATTTGGAAATGCTGAGCCAATAGCCGTGGATTTCTACACTTTTAATAATATTAAAAGCTCCTTTATAATAATATTAATTGGTATCGTGATTTATATGGGATTTATAAGAAAAGTGTTAAAAAAAGGGGAAGGTACTAATTGGTATTATGTGAACCCAACTTTAAATTGGATAAGTTTAGAAAAACATATATATAAGCCTCTAGGAAAAGGTATTATTTTTATTAGTTGCTTTATTTTTCATATAATTGATCGCTTAGTAGTTAACAGTGTTACTTTTATAGGGAGAAGTATTGATTCAATTAATAAAAGGGAAATAGATTATGGAAAAGCTATTATAAGAAGGATGAGAAGCGTATTCATCAATTTATTTAATACTCAAGATATTAATAAATGCAAAATTGAGATGGCAGAGGAAAAGTCAGAAATTATAAATGTAAAATCAAAAATAGAAGAAATAGGGTATAACATGAATAGTTTAACTTACTCACTATTTATATTTGGTATATTACTCGTAGTGTGTTTGTTATTTTTAATGTCCTAAAAAAAAGCAAATGTTAATTTGCTTTTTTTTTAAATATTTATAATTTGAAACTATTCTTATAAATATTTAGTATATCTTCTCGCTTTACAGGTGTGGGATGATTTTTTAACTTATTATTGTTTAAGGTCATTTTGTCACTATAAGAACATACGTCTTCATAAGTTACACTATTTACATCACCAAGCATAGAGTTTAGAAAATAGCCAAGTTCATCTAAATTCTCTAGGGTTAATAGATATAAAATCTTTTTAACTTTACTTTTATCATCGCAAAATTCTAAATATGACTTTAAAAGTATTCCATTTGCTTTCCCATGAGGTATATTATGAAAATATGTAAGAGCATAACCCATTCCATGTGGAAGAGATGTTCCAGATTGCGCTATAACCATACCAGCTAAAGTAGAAGCTACCATTAGTTTTTTTCTTATAGTGTAGGTGAAATCCTTTTCTTTTATCATATTTAGACATTCACCAAATAATTTTAATCCCTTTTCTGCTAAAGCATCACTTAATATACTTGCGTTTGTTGACAAATATCCTTCTATTAAATGTGATAAAGCGTCTACTGAAGTATTAATAGTTATTTTTTCTGGTAAAAACATTAGATATTTTACATCCAGCAGAGCATATTCAGGAAATATTCTTTGACATATACCATGCTTTGTTTGTAGTTCATTATCTGTAACTATAGAATAAGGAGTTGTTTCAGTTCCTGTTCCAGCTGTTGTTGGCACGGCAATTATAGGTATAGATTTTAAATTTGGGCTTTCAAATAAATTACATATTGTATCATTTGGGTTATTTATGAGCACACCGGCTGCCTTTGCGGCATCAATGGGAGATCCCCCTCCGATTCCAATAATGAAATTAGATTTTTGTAATATTCCAAGTTTTGCAATGGCTTCTACAGTTTCTAAAGAGGGATTTTCTTCTACATTATTAAAAACATCATATTTAATTCCCTCTTTTTTCAGCGCATTAGTAACATCTTTTAATGAACCATTAGTGATTGAAGAGGTTTTACCAGTAACAATTAAAGCTTTTTCTCCATAATTACAAAATAAATTGCTATTTTTTAGTACTACGTCTTCATCTAGTAATATTTTTGTTGGCATGTAGTAATTAGTAAAGTTCATAGTATATCCTCCTTTTATAATAATATATTTTGTGTATATTATAGCATTAGATACATCAAAATAAAAACAAGTCAAATCTATTAGTAATTGAAGTTGTTAATAATGCAATATATTTCCTTGGAAATATATTGTATTATTAACGGTGCTTGTGTTTTAAAATGAAAAATAATTTTTCAACAATTGATTTTTTATTAATATACTATATAATTATCCGTGAAGACTTATTTATATATATATTAATTTTAATTTTAAATCAATTTTATTTCATAATAGATTATGAAATGTGGTTAGAAATATTTGGTGAAAAATACATTTATAGTGATATTCATTTATTAAGTGGAATTTAGCTTATGAAATTTTTTTAATAGGAGATATATATTTATACAGTGACTAAAATAATATTAGGAAGTGATATAGTGGAAGAACGATTGCAAAAATTCATGGCGAGCTGTGGTGTTGCTTCACGAAGAAAATGTGAGGAAATAATTACAGCAGGAAGAGTAAAAGTAAATGATTTAATGGTTACAGAACTTGGTCATAAAGTTGACCCTGAAAAAGATAGGGTACATGTGGATAATAAAATTATCAATATGGAAGAAAACAAAGTTTACATTGCACTAAATAAACCAGAAGGGATAGTATCTACTGTAAAGGACGAAAAAGAAAGAAAAACTATTCTAGATTTGGTGAAGGTAAAAGAAAGAATATATCCCATAGGACGGTTAGACTATGATACATGCGGTTTAATTATATTAACGAATGATGGAGATATCTATAATAAGGTTATTCACCCAAGACAAGCAATCAACAAAGTTTATTTAGCAATACTAGAAGGATGCCCAAATGAAGAAGAAATATCTAAGTTCTGTAATGGGATAGATATTGAAGGATACATTACAGCGAAAGCGGATCTTCAAATAAATAAGAGGGTTGGATTCAACTGCAGGGTTACAATTACTATACATGAAGGAAAAAATCGCCAAATCAGAAAAATGTGTGATGCAATAGGACATCCAGTTATTGCATTAAAAAGAGTTTCTGTGGGCAATATTTTATTAGGCGATATGGAAAAGGGTTCATGGAGAAACTTGACTGAAGATGAAATAAAATATTTGAAAAATCTATAATTAAATGATGCATTTTATGTGGGACATGAAGGAGTTTTTCATTTTATTTGGTTGGAATTAACATAGAAAGGATTGAGTTAGTTATGGAAAACAGCAAACAAGATTTGATGAGGTCTATTCAAATCAAGTTTCCACGGTTAAGCAAGGGGCAAAAATTAATAGCAGAATATATTTTAAAACACTATGATAAGGCAGCATTTATGACCGCAGCCAAATTAGGTACTAGTGTAGGAGTAAGTGAATCTACTGTTGTAAGATTTGCTAATGAGTTAGATTTCACTGGTTATCCAAAACTACAGAAAGCTCTTCAAGAATTAATTAAAAACAAACTAACTACCGTTCAAAGAATTGAGTTGTCTAACGACTTCATTACGCAAGAAAATGCATTAAAAGGTGTATTAAAAGCTGATATGGAAAATATTAGAGCTACTCTGGAGAAGATTAATTATAAAACTTTTGAGGAGATAGTAAATTCACTATTTAAGGCTGAAAGAATATACATAATCGGGCTTAGAAGTTCATCTGCATTAGCAGAATTTTTGGGTTTTTATTTAAATCTTATTTTAGATAATGTTAAGGTTGTAGCATATGGTGTCAGCGATATATTTGAGCAGATGCTTAATGTTAATGAAAAAGACGTAGTAATTGGAATAGGGTTTCCAAGGTACGCAACAAGAACAGTTGAAGCTTTGGCTTTTGCTAAAAGTAGAAATGCTAATGTTGTAGCAATTACAGATGGTTTATTATCTCCACTAGCTGCTAAAGCCGACTATACATTAATAGCTCAAAGTAATATGGCTTCATTTGTTGATTCTTTAGTAGCGCCACTCAGTGTAATAAACGCATTAATTATTGCTGTGGGATTAAGAGAAAAAGAAAAAATTTCAAGGACATTTTCTAATTTGGAGACCGTATGGGAAGAATATCAAGTTTATTCTTATAAAGATAAAGATTAGGATGATTAGTATGAGATAAGTGGATATAAATATTTGCTTTTTATTTTAAAATATAATTATAATTCTTTAAATGAGGAAGAAATAGTGCATACTATAAATTATGTGCAAAGTAGTAGCAATCTAATATATATATACATACATATATATATTAAATTCAAATAAAACATTAATTTAAGGAGGAAATAAATTATGGAAGTAAAAGAATATATAGAGCAAGTATTAGAAAATGTTAAAAAGAGAAATCCTAATGAACCTGAATTTTTACAAACAGTTGAAGAAGTTTTAGGATCTTTAGGACCAGTTTTAGAAAAACATCCAGAGTATATTGAAGCAAACCTTTTAGAAAGATTCTGTGAACCTGAAAGACAAATGATGTTTAGGGTTCCATGGATAGATGATGCAGGCGTTACACAGGTTAACCGTGGTTTTAGAGTGCAATTTAATGGATGTATAGGACCATTTAAAGGCGGTTTAAGATTTCATCCTTCAGTTTATATTGGAATCATTAAATTTCTAGGATTTGAACAAGTGTTAAAGAATTCATTAACTGGACTTCCAATAGGTGGAGGTAAAGGTGGTTCTGATTTCGATCCAAAAGGGAAATCAGATGCTGAGATAATGCGATTCTGCCAAAGCTTTATGACTGAACTTTACAGATATATAGGGCCAGATGTTGACGTTCCAGCTGGAGACATTGGTGTTGGAGGACGAGAAATTGGCTATTTATATGGACAATACAGAAGGATTAAAGGAACTTTTCAAAATGGAGTTATTACAGGAAAAGGGTTAGCGTATGGCGGAAGTTTAATAAGACCACAAGCTACAGGTTTTGGGATAGCTTATTTCTGTGAAGAAATGCTTAAACATGAAGGGCTAGATTTTAAAGGTAAAACAGTAGCTACTTCGGGTTTCGGAAACGTTGCTTGGGGTGTTTGCACAAAAGTTGCTGATTTAGGTGGTAAAGTAGTTACACTTTCAGGTCCAGACGGATATATATACGATCCAAATGGAATAACAGGAGAGAAAATAGATTACTTAGTTGAAATGTTAAGGGTAAATAAAGGCTCGAGAGTTAAGGACTATGCTGACAAGTATGATGTTGAATTCCATGCTGGAGAAAAACCATGGAATGTAAAAGTTGATATAGTAATACCGTGTGCTACACAAAACGATATCAATATAGAGCATGCTAAACAAATAGTCGCAAATGGAATAAAATTTGTTTGTGAAGGTGCTAACATGCCATGTACTAACGAAGCAGTTGACTACTTCTTAGAAAAGGGCGTTAATGTAGGACCATCTAAGGCTGCAAATGCAGGCGGAGTTGCTACATCAGCACTTGAAATGAGTCAAAATAGCATGAGACTATCATGGACGGCTGAAGAAGTTGATGAAAAATTACATGAAATTATGATTAATATATACAAAAATTGTAAAGATGCTTCAGAAGAATTTGGATTTGGTTATAATCTAGTTTCAGGAGCTAACATCGCAGGATTTGTTAAAGTTGCAGAAGCAATGCACGCACAAGGAAATTATTAATTCTTACGTATATATTTCAAAGAGAATCCTTTTAGGGGGATTCCCTTTTTTATTTTTTTATTTTTTAGTTATATAAAAGAGTGTGATATAATAGAATGCATATATTTATTTGAAATACGGTGTTTATTTTTAAATGAGGTTGAATAAATTAATGTATTATATTAATTTATAATTGTAAGTATTATAAGGGAGTGATTAGGTGGCAAAAGTAGTTATTATTGGAGGAGGACCAGCAGGTATGATGGCAGCTGTTACAGCTTCATCAAAACATGATGTGGTACTCATTGAAAAAAATGAAAAATTAGGAAGAAAACTTTATATAACTGGGAAAGGTAGATGCAATATTACAAATGCGAAGGATATTGGTGATTTTTTTGAACATATACCATGTAATCCTCATTTTTTATATAGTTCTTTATATTCCTTTACTAATGAAGATACAATGAATTTTTTTAAAGAATTAGGAGTTAACCTTAAGGTTGAAAGAGGAGATAGAGTATTTCCGCAGTCAGATAAGTCTTCGGATATAATAAAAGCGTTTAATATGGAATTAAAAAATAAAAATGTTAAAGTGCAATTAAACTCAAAAGTTAAAAAGTTAGTTAGGGATAATCAGAAGATTGTCGGAGTACAGCTTGCTGATGGAAGTTATGTTTATGGAGATTACTTTATATTATGTACCGGTGGTTTATCATATCCACAAACTGGATCATCTGGCGAAGGGTTATCTTATACTCGTGCTTTAGGACACAATATAATTAAACCTAAAGCATCACTTGTACCAATAGAATTTGATGAAACGTGGGTTTCGGATTTACAGGGCCTATCTCTAAAAAATGTAGAATTAAAAATTACTAATAGTAAGAATAAGAGTCTATATAAAGAGTTTGGGGAAATGCTTTTTACACATTATGGTGCTTCAGGACCTATTGTTTTAAGCGCAAGTAGTTTTATAAAAGAAGGAGAAAAATTTAAGGCTGTGATAAATCTTAAGCCAGCATTAAGTGAAGTTGAACTTGATAAGCGAGTTCAAAGTGATTTCTTGAAATATGCAAACAAAGCTTTTAAAAATTCATTAGATGATTTACTTCCTAGAAAAATGATTAATACAATAATTCAACTATCTAATATTGATGAAGATAAAAAAGTGAATTCTATTACTAAAGAAGAAAGAAAAACCGTAGTAAATTTACTTCGAAATTTAACGTTTAATATTAAGTGCCTTCGCCCAATAGAAGAAGCAATTATAACTAGTGGTGGAGTAGATACTTTAGAGATAGATGCTTCTACCATGAAATCAAAAAAAATTGATAATCTTTATTTTGCAGGTGAAATGATAGATGTAGATGCATATACAGGAGGTTATAACCTTCAAATAGCATTATCAACAGGGAATTTAGCTGGGAGTAATGTAGGGGAAATTTAATGCTACTTCCAGTAGCAAATTAATGCTATTAAAACTAGCAGTTTTATAAACGAGGGGTGAAGAGTATGGGAATTTCCGTTGCCATAGATGGACCTGCAGGTGCAGGTAAAAGTACTATAGCTAAAATGATAGGTGAAAAATTTGGTCTTATGTATATTAACACGGGAGCAATGTATAGAGCAGTTACTTTAAAGGCGATGAATGCAAACATATCAGAAAACAATGTAGATGATTTACTTAAAATGGTGGAATCTTTAGAAATTCATTTTGAAGAAGAACGTCTATTTGTTAATAAGGAAGATCTGACATATATGATAAATATGCCTATTATAAGCAACAATGTTTCAAAATATGCAGCTATTCCTGAAATCAGAGAAATACTTGTTAAGCTACAACAAAATATAGCCAAAAAATTTAATGTTATTATGGATGGACGCGATATTGGTACAGTTGTACTTAAGGATGCTTCTTTTAAATTTTACTTAACTGCTAGCAGCGAAGAGAGAGCGAAAAGAAGATACGAAGAATTAATTTCTAAGGATATAGAAGTTGATTACAATACTATTTTAAAGGATATTATAAAAAGAGATTATGTTGATACACATAGAGAGACTAGTCCACTTATAAAAGCGGAAGATGCTATAGAAATCGATTCTTCTGATTTAAGCATTAATGGAGTAGTTGAAACAATTGTGGAATATATTAATTTGAAAATTAAGAATAGTTAATTCAGTATTTTTTATAATGCCTTATATATGGAGGTGGCAGTATGAGTAAAATAACACTAGCAGATTCAGCTGGTTTTTGTTTTGGAGTTAAACGAGCTGTAGATACGGCTTTAAATATGAAAGAAAAATACAATAATGAAATCTATACACTAGGGCCACTTATTCATAATACTGATGTTGTGGATTTTTTGAAAGAAAATTCAATATTTCCTATAGAACTTGATAATATTTCAAGATTAAAAGAAAATGATACGATTATTATAAGATCGCATGGAGTATCTGAAAAAACATTAAATATTTTAAAAAAAACCAGCCTTAATGTAATAGATGCAACATGTCCTTATGTAACCAATATTCATAAAAAGGTGAAAAAGTATTACGATTTAGGATATCATATAATTATAGTTGGAGATAAAAATCATCCCGAAGTTATTGGAATTAATGGATGGTGTAATGATTCTGCAGTAATACTTAAGAGTGGTACGGAGCTCGGTAATATATCAAATAAAGTATGCGTGGTGTCTCAGACAACAGAGAGGCAAGCTACTTGGGAGGATGTATTAACCAAGGTAATAAAAACCTGTAAGGAAATAGTTGCGTTCAACACTATATGCAGTGCAACTGAAGTACGCCAAAAATCCGCAGAAGAACTTTCAATTAAAGTTGATGCTATGGTTGTTATTGGTGGTTTTAATAGTTCCAATACTACAAAGCTGTATGAAATATGTAAGAAAAATTGTGAAAATACAATACATGTAGAAAATTTATTAGGTATTACTGATGAATTTATAAAAGATAAAAATGTTAAGAGTATAGGGGTCACAGCTGGAGCCTCAACACCGGATTGGGTTATTAAAGAGGCAATTTTAAAAATGAAATAATAGATTATTGAAGCATAACATTTTCTTTAAGAAAATTTCTCGTAAAAAACGTGTAGCATAAAATTATGCAAGCACGTTTTTTTATAATTTTTACGAATTATTGAATACTAAATTAAATTAGCTAATATAATTTAATAGCACTATTATGGGAGAGAGAAAATTGAAAGGTAATGCAAGAACAATTGAGCACTTAAATATAATTACTAATAAAAAGATGCAAATATTAATAAATGTAGTTAGGAAGTATAAATTAGAGTTAATAACTGCTGAAAAAGTTAGAAGTGCATATAAGATTACAACAGATAATGGTGATTTCTGTTTAAAGAAAATGAGGCATGGAAGAAGTAAGGTTAAAAATGGTTGTATTTTAACAGAAGAACTACTACTTAATAACTTTACCAATACACCTAAATATTTTAGAACAAAAGACGGAGCTTTTTCCGTAAGCTATAAAAAAAATATATATTACTTAACAGAATGGTTAGAAGGCTGTGAATGTGATTTAACTGATATTGATGAAGCTGTGAGTTGTACAAAACTCTTAGCACAATTTCATAACGTATCAAATAAAATTGACCATAATAAAATCCATATACCAAACAATTTAAAGGATTGGCCGAAAATTTTCACTAACGATTTAAATGATTTTAAAAGATTCGAAAGAATAATTACTAACAAAAGGATAAAAAATGAATTTGATATTCATTTTCTAGAAAATATTGATAACTTTTATAATAGAGGTATGTCTTCCGTTAATATTCTAAATAAGTCACAGTATTATAAATCATCAAAAATAGCAAATGTTAAGAAAATAATATGTCATAATAACTTTCGTTATCACAACATAATTAAAAAGGATGGAGAGTACTTCATAATTAACCTTGATAGTATTATGAGTGATTTACAAATAAGTGATTTAGGAAAGCTTCTTCGGAGATTGATGTTCGAAAAAGCTTATGGGTGGAATTTTAATTTTGCTAAAGTTCTGATTGAAGCATATAATTCTACTAATAAATTAAGCAAAGAAGATTTAGAGATAATGCTTGCCTTAATAATATTCCCTCATAAGTTTTGGAAGTTAGCGAAGAAAAGATATATGAAACAAAAAAAATGGTCTGAGACAAAATATTTGAATAAACTTAATAAGATAACATGTCACAATGAAGCTCAAGAGAAATTTTTTAATGAATATTTAAATTTTTTAGAAGAATATTCATAAATTATAAAAATTCATTGTAAAACTATTAATAATAGATTTATAATTATAAATGTATTAAAGTTTTATAAATAATCAAATTTATTTAAAAATAAATATTAGTGGAGTAAAGTTAAATGTATAAATTAATAAGTCTAACTTTGAAAAATATTGAAAGTTTTAGAAAAATTAGTAGAATTAATACTAACTTTAGTTTATCGAATAAAGATTTCTTTGAACAGTATGATAATAGTAACATTATTCAAAAATTGTTTTTAAGAAAAACTGTAAACTTATTATTAGAAGAAAATAATTATATAGGTTATATATGGTTTGAAAAACATACTAAATATCATAGTTCCATTAATTCAATAAATGTAATAGAGGATAATAATTTAGTCTACTGCTATAAAATTTTAATTAGTTCACTGGTAAGTAATAGTTTGATAACTTATGAATGTGAAGATAATGGAATAAACATAGATATTTTAAATAAGCTAGGGTTTACTAGATTAAAGGGAGTTATGGAACTAGAACTAGAGTGTAAAGAATATTTTAATGCCCTTGTTCCTAGTAATATTACTTTTTCTATAGTAAAAAAGGGCAAAAATGAAAAAGAACGTTGTTTATTACAAAATGAAATATTTAAAAATGATGATAGAATTCCGATAAATGTAGAAGATATCTATTATGATGAAGCACAGGAATATTATTTTAATGAGGGCGCAATATTTATTAAACTAGATAATATACCCGTTGGATATGGTCAAATTATAGTTGAAGATAAGGCAGCAATCATAGTAAATTTCGGAATAGTAGAGAAATACAGAAAAGAAGGATATGGGAAAGTGCTTTTAAGGCATTTGCTTAATATAGCTATGGATAATGATTTTTCTAAAGTCTCACTTAAGGTGGATTCTAATAATGTTTTCGCTTTAAAATTATATATTTCATTAGGTTTTAATATTAAAAAGGAAGTTTATACTTGGAAAAAAACCAAAGCTTAAGAATGCATATAAAAAGTGATAGAGGATTCTATCTCTTTTTATATTTTATCCTCAATATCAGAAAGCATTTTTATTTTTGTTATAATAAGGAATTCTCACTAATGGAAGTGGTGGATATTCCTCCTGAAATGTCGTTAAACTGGTTTAGTACAATTTCAACAGGAACATAGGATGCTTTCATATTTAGCATATTACTATGGTTACACATACAATAATAACTTCTATCACCTATGCAATTGTATTGTAAACTCGTATCTTTTATAGTCTCTTCTTTTTTTGCATCATACATATAAATTCACTCCTTTTAGGTAGGTTATCCTAAAAACAGAAATTTACTCTAGAAATCAAAACAAATATAAGTGCTAATTAAAGAATCATAATATGTAATTTTTTCTATATTAAAATAGAAAATCAACTAGTAAGAGTATAATCTGATTCGTATATATATTTAGAATAGATTAATTATATAATCAATTATTAAAAATGACTTTAAAAAAGCTTTCATATTATATATAATGGTATGTATTAATACTTTTTTTTATAAAGGAGAATGCACTAATGAATAAAACACTTAATTATTACATAGAAACATGGGGATGCCAAATGAATGAGGAGGACTCTGAAAAATTATCTGGTATGCTAATACCTGTGGGATATAAAAGAACTTTGGATAAGGGAACTGCTGATATAATTATATTCAACACTTGTTGTGTTAGAGAGAACGCAGAGCAAAAGGTTGATGGAAATATAGGTGCTTTAAAAACAATGAAAAAAAATAATCCAAAGCTTATAATTGCGATTATTGGATGTATGATGCAACAAGACGGCATGGCGAAACATATAATTACTAAGTTTCCATTTGTAGACATTATTATCGGGACACACAATGCTCATAAATTCCCAGAGTACTTAAAGAGAATACAAGGCGGAGAATCATCTATCGTTGAAATTTGGGATAAAGAAGAAAATATTATAGAGGGAATTAAAATAGATAGGGGAAATAATCTAAAAGGTTTTGTTACAATTATGTATGGTTGCAACAATTTTTGCACTTATTGTATAGTGCCTTATGTAAGAGGACGCGAGCGAAGTCGAAAGCCTGAAGAAATTATTAATGAAATAACAGCTATGGTTGCACAAGGGTACAAAGAGATAACCTTACTTGGTCAAAACGTTAACTCCTACGGTAAGGGATTAACTCCTGAAATAAATTTTGCACAGTTACTTAGAAGAATTAACAATATTGAAAATTTAGAGAGATTAAGATTTATGACATCTCATCCAAAGGATTTATCAAATGAAGTAATGCAAGTGATTGCTGCGGGGGATAAGATTTGTGAACATGTTCATTTACCAGTACAATCAGGTTCATCTAATCTTCTAAATAAAATGAATAGACATTACGATAGGCAGGAATATTTGGATTTGGTTAAAGATATTAGAACCACAATACCTAATGTAGGAATAAGTACAGATATTATCGTTGGATTTCCTGGAGAAACAGATGAAGATTTTGCAGAGACTCTAAGCCTTATGGAAGAGGTGAAATTTAATTTAGCATTTACGTACCTTTATTCTAAAAGAAAAGGAACTCCAGCTGATGAAATGCTAGACCAAGTGCCAGATGATATTAAGCATGAAAGATTTAATAGATTAATTGAAGTTGTTAACAGAAATTGTGCAGAAAGAAACAAAGAATGTGTAGGTAAAATAGTAGAAGTATTGGTAGAAGGGTATAGCAAAAATGATAAAAATAAATTAAGTGGAAGAACTAGAAATGGGAAATTAGTGAACTTCGAGGGAAACGATAAAGCTATTGGAGAGCTCGTATCAGTTCAAATAACTGAGGCACACTCTTTTTCACTTTTAGGTGAAGAAATATAAGGTGCATGAGAATAAATGCACATTAGGGGCATGAAAGTAAATAACAAGTCACTAGGATACTGACTTGTTATTTACTTGAATGTCCCTTATATAAAAATTAACAATTATTATTTACTTACAGATGAAAGCAAGGTGGTATGACAATGGCATTAACTCCAATGATGATACAATATTTTGAAATAAAAGAAAAGTGCAAGGACTGTATATTGTTTTTTAGATTAGGTGACTTTTATGAAATGTTTTTTGACGATGCGCAGGTTGCATCAAAAGAATTAGAATTAGTCCTAACAGGACGGGACTGTGGCCTTGAGAAAAGAGCACCTATGTGCGGAATACCGTACCATGCTGCTAACACCTATGTAGGAAGGCTAATTGCAAAAGGATATAAGGTTGCCATATGTGAGCAAGTGGAAGATCCAGCACTTACAAAGGGCATAGTTAAAAGAGATATTATTAAAATAATTACGCCGGGAACTTACACTGATTCCGGTTTTTTAGAAGAAACTAAAAATAACTATATTATGAGCATTTACATTGACAGAAAAATTAACTTCTGTGGAGTGTGTTTTTGTGATGTATCAACTGGTGAATTTACTTGCACAGATACTAAATTTAACATTGTTACTATATTAGATGAAATTTCAAAGTTTAACCCAAAAGAAATTATTGTGTCAGAGGATATATCTGAGGAGATACTGCGCGCTATAAAAGAAAGATTTAATGTTTTGTATTCGTCTTACCCAAATGAGTATTTTACCCTGAAAGACGAAAGTTTAATTACAAATCAGTTTCATAACTTTTGTGAGAATACATTCACACAAACTTTAATTAGCAGCATTTCAGGATTGCTTAGTTATATTATGGATACACAAAAAAAATCACTTTCTCACATAGATACTATAGAATATTATGATATTTTAGATTATGTAAGTTTAGATGCAAATTCTAGGAGAAACTTAGAACTCACGGAAACTTTAAGAGATAAAACTAAGAAGGGCTCTTTGCTTTGGGTATTAGATAGAACTAATACTGCCATGGGAGCTAGAAGGCTCCGTAAATGGTTAGATCAACCTTTAATAAGCAAGAGCTTAATAGATGAAAGATTAGAGGCCGTAGAAGAACTAAAAGGTAATACTACCTTCCACGAAGATTTAAAAGATGTGCTCGTGGATATTTATGATATAGAAAGACTTGTAGGGAAAATTTCTTCAAAGAATGTTAATGCAAAAGAATTGATTTCTCTTAAAAATTCTATAGGGAAAATACCAAGGGTTAAATCCATTTTAGCAGGACTTAATAGTAAATTAACGAAAAAAATATATTTAAACTTAGATGATTTGCAAGATATATACAATACTTTAGATAATTCTATTATTGTAAATCCATCTATTTCTATTAAAGAGGGAAATATTATTAAGGAAGGCTTTAATAGTGAAATAGATGAGCTAAGGCAAGCTAAGGCCCATGGCAAAGAATGGATTGCTACATTAGAAAATGATGAAAAAAGAATAACTGGAATAAAGTCATTAAAAGTAGGGTATAACAGAGTGTTTGGTTATTTTATTGAAGTAACCAAATTAAATATTGGGTCAATTCCGGAGGGAAGGTACATAAGAAAACAAACCTTGTCTAACGCGGAGAGATACATTACTCCTGAACTTAAGGAAATGGAAGAGAAAATTTTAGGAGCACAAGAAAAATTAGTCAATATCGAATATGAGGTATTTACAGGTATTCGAGAAGAAATTGAAAAACACATAGAAAGAATGAAAAATACTGCAAAGTTAATATCAGAAATTGATTGTTTAAGTGCCCTAGCTACAATTGCCCTTGAAAATAATTATACCAAACCTAAAATAAATACTAAGGGTATTTTTAATATAAAAGGTGGGAGACATCCTGTAGTTGAAAAAATGATGCCTACAAATACTTTCATTGAAAATGATACATGCATGGATGCTGTGGATAATCAATTACTACTAATAACTGGACCCAATATGGCGGGTAAATCCACCTATATGCGTCAAGTCGCATTAATAACTATTATGGCTCAAATAGGAAGTTTTGTTCCCTGCATAGATGCAGATATATCCATATGTGATAAGATATTTACGAGAATAGGAGCTTCAGACGATCTTGCTGCGGGTAAAAGTACCTTTATGGTTGAGATGTGGGAAGTATCCAATATATTAGAAAATGCAACCAATAAAAGTTTAGTTTTACTTGATGAGGTAGGACGTGGTACTAGTACTTATGATGGACTAAGTATTGCCTGGTCAGTAATTGAGTATATTTGTAAGAATTCTAATTTAAGGAGTAAAACTTTGTTTGCTACCCATTATCACGAGTTAACAAAACTTGAAGGTATGATTAAGGGTGTTAAAAATTATTCTGTAGCTGTAAAAAAGATTGAAAATGAAATTGTATTCCTTCGGAAAATTGTTCCCGGTGGAGCTGATGAATCCTATGGAATAGAGGTTGCAAAGCTTGCAGGTCTACCAGAGGATGTAATAAATAGGGCAAATGAAATTCTAGCGTCACTAGAGAATCTTAACAATACTACGGAAATTGACTTAAGAAGCAATGAATTCTCGGAAATTAAACGACCTAATAAAGCTAATAATAAAAAAGATATTGAAAATATTGTGGCGAAAGAAGCGGCTGTAACTTATGTACCGAAGATAGAAAACGATGAAATTACTCAAATTAATTTTACAGACATAGAAAAGGATAATATGTTAAAGGAAATTAAAAATATAAATATCCTTAATCTAACACCTATGGATGGGTTTAATAAGCTATACGATCTAGTTAATAGGGCTAAGTTGCTATAGTGATAGGCGGGGGCTATAAAAATAGCTAAGGATGTGAGTTGTCATGAGAATTAATATGTTAGAAGTTGAAACTTCCAATAAAATTGCTGCAGGTGAGGTTGTAGAGCGGCCGTCGTCTGTAGTCAAGGAGCTCGTGGAAAACAGTATAGATGCTGGTGCTAAAAATATTAGCATAGAAATCGTTGATGGTGGTCAAAAAACCATAAAGATAACTGACGATGGCACTGGAATACATATAGATGATATAGAAAAGGCTTTTTTGCCTCATGCTACTAGTAAAATAAAATATGTTGAAGATATTTATAAAATACATACGTTAGGGTTTAGAGGAGAGGCATTACCAAGTATTGCGTCTGTATCTCATACTTTACTAAATAGTAGAACTGAAGAATCCTCATTTGGCAAAGAGATATCTCAGTCATCAGGAGATATACTCTACGTTAAAGAAGTGGGATGTAATGTTGGTACAACAATAGAAGTTAAGGATCTGTTTTTTAATGTTCCTGCAAGGCAAAAATTTTTAAAAACGCCTCAAAGAGAATCGGCTTTAATATCAGATATTATAGGCAGGCTTGCATTAGCTAACAATGAGATTTCTTTTAAACTACTAAACAATAGTAAAAAGGTTTTGTCTACATATAGTTCTACAAATCTTTGTGATACTATTAGATATATATATGGTAAAGAAGTTGTAGATAATATTACTAGTTTTGAAAGGTATAACGATATAATGTCTGTTCATGGATATATCGGTAATGCACAGATAAGTCGTGGAAGCCGAAATAGACAAAGTATTTTTGTTAATAAAAGGTATATTAAAAGTGGTCTAATTACAGCGGCCGTCGAAAATGCATTTAAATCTTTTTTGACTGTTCATAAATTTCCTTTCTTTGTTATATTTTTAGATATTTTCCCTGAGTATATAGATATAAATGTTCATCCACAAAAAACTGAAATTAAATTTCAGGAGGATAAAGCTGTATTTAAAATTGTTTTTGACGCAGTGCATACAGCAATTGCTGATAGTTTAAGAGGCAATTTTGATATACCAGAAGGCGATAAAGCAAATAGCAGTGAGAAAGAAATTGAAGAAAACACCTTAAGAAAAGAAATTTATGATTTTAACAGGACGGTAATAGATGAAAAGGATAGGGAAGAACTAGAAAAGAGTGTTCAAATCCCAATAGATTTTAATTATAAAACATTAAACAATGAAACGGATAATTTTAAAGAATCATCTTATACAAATGTGAGTGATCTAAAAGTTACAAGTAATTATGGTAGTGAAGCTACTAATGAGTTACAAATCGCGCGGGTAAGTGAGAATGTTAAAGATAGTAATATAATTAATTATGAGACGGGTAAAATCGCATCACCAAATGAAGTTTCTAAAATTTCAAAGTTTCCAGAGCTTCGAATTATAGGACAATTCAATAAAACCTATATTTTAGGTGAGGTATATAATGAGCTTTACCTAATTGACCAACATGCAGCTCATGAAAAAGTATTATTTGAAAAATATAAAAAAGAAATTACAAATTCCGAGGTGCTATCCCAAATTTTACTTACGTCAATAGTAATAGAGCTTAATCAAGATGATTACACTTATTATATTGAAAATGAAGCAGTGTTTAAAAATTCTGGTTTTGACATTATTGAATTTGGTGAAAACACAATAAGTATTAGGGAAGTTCCAATAATACTTGGTAAACCGGATATTAAAAATCTCTTTAATGAAATATTAGATAATTTAAAAAACATGGGCAGCGGTAAAACTGTAGAAGTTAAATATAATCGTATAGCATCTATGGCATGTAAAGCAGCTGTAAAAGCAAATAATCAGCTAACAGAGCTTGAAATGAACAAATTAATTGATGATTTAAGATATATTGATGAACCTTTTACTTGTCCCCATGGAAGACCTACAATAATAAAAGTTACACTTAATGAACTTGAAAAAAGATTTAAAAGAATACAATAGAAAAAAGGTGGAAACATGAAAGATTTATTTATTTTAGCAGGCCCTACAGCTGTAGGTAAAACAGAAATCTCTATAAAACTTGCGCAAAAGCTAAAGGGAGAGATCATATCAGCAGATTCAATGCAAATATACAAATGTATGGATGTTGGTTCTGCTAAGATTTCATTCGAGGAGATGAGGGGAGTTCCTCATCATCTAATAGATATAATAGAGCCTAGTGAAGAGTTTAGTGTGTCTGAGTTTAAAGAAAGAGCTGAAAGTGCTATTGAAGATATAAGTAATAAAAATAAACTCCCAATGCTAGTTGGTGGAACTGGGTTTTATATAAATTCACTAATATATAACTATAGCTTTGCGCGTACCAACAAAGATGAAGAGTATAGAGAGTATCTTACAAAACTTTCAGATGAAAAAGGAAACGAATATGTACATAGCTTACTTAAAGATATTGATGAGGAATCTTACAATAAACTATATCCTAATGATTTAAAAAGGGTTATTAGAGCTTTAGAAGTGTACAAAGTAAGTGGTAAACCCATGAGTGAGTTTAAATCAGAGCAAAATATTTTGGATATTCCTTATAATGTACATTATTTTGTACTAAACATGGATAGACAAAAATTGTATAATAGAATTAACCAACGCGTAGATATAATGTTTGAAAATAATTTAATAGATGAAGTTATAAAATTAAAAGATATGGGCTACAATTCAGATATGCAGTCAATGAAGGGTATAGGATATAAAGAAGTGCTATACTATTTAAATGGTGAAATATCTTTAAATGAAGCTATAGAAATGATTAAACAAGGAAGTAGGAATTATGCTAAAAGGCAGCTTACCTGGTTTAGAAAAGATCCAAGAGTAACTTGGATTAATAAAGATGATTTTAGCAGTGATGATGAAATTGTAGAATATATTGCGGATATGAGTAAATTATAATAAATATAAAAGAGGTAAATAATGATTAATGAAAAGAATATTAAAACTTTAGGAACACATAATGGAAAATTTCATGCAGACGATGTTATGGCTACAGCTATACTTAGTCTACTACTAGGGGATATAAAGGTAACAAGAACAAGAGATGAGAATATACTTAGAACTTTAGATTTTGTATATGACATAGGCTTTGGAGAGTTCGACCATCACCAATTAGACAAAGAAATAAGAGAAAACGATGTTCCATATGCTGCTTGTGGTTTGGTTTGGAGAGAGTTTGGGTCAAGAGTAATACAAAAGTTTAATTCTGAATTTGATGAAGAGGACATAAGATCCATTTTTGATTGTGTTGATAAAAATTTAGTTCAGGGTATTGATGCTACAGATAATGGAATAGATATAAAATCAGAAATTAATGTAACTACAATAAGTGATATAATCCAAAGTTTTAATCCTGCATGGGATTCTGATGATTCAAAAGAGGAGGCATTCGAAGAAGCCGTCCGGTATGCTACTGAGGTTATAAAAAGAATAATAAGCAGACAAGTTTCTGTTATAAAAGCAAGGGTAATAGTAGATGAAGCCTTTCAAAATAGAAAGACTAACGAAATAATGGTTTTAAAAACCGGTTGCCCTTGGCTTAAACAGTTACTTAAAATAGATATAAATAATGAAATATTGTTTGTTATTTCTCCAAATGATAATAATGCAGAGTATAAGATTCAAACTGTAAAGAAAGCCGTTGATACTTTTGAAGCAAGAAAAGATTTATTAGAATCGATTAGAGGAAAATCAAGTGAGGAAATAAATTCTATACTTAAAATAGATGATGCTATTTTTTGTCACAAAGCAGGGTTTATAGCATCTGCTAAAAGCTTGGAAAGTGCTATGAAAATAGGGGAATTATCTATTTAAAACTGATATAAGGAAAATAGATAAAAAGGGCCATCTCAAAATAGAAAGTAATTTCTATTTTGAGATGGCCCTTTTTTCTTTTGGTGTATAATTTAAGTATGATTAACGTATACCCTCATATTTTCTTAGAAGCTTAACGAATAACTCAGGAACTTTTGCCATGTTTTCTGGAGTTTCTACGAATGCGATACGCATCTGGGTGCTCCCTGGATTAGATTCGCCTGGTTTAATGTCATAGAAACCTTTCATAGGTGCTACCAGAAGAGTTGTTTCCACTCCGTGGAAATCCACTGAGCCTTCTTGGGCACAATACATAACAAATTCGATTGAATCAAATCCTGGTTTTACAACATTTCTAACGTCAACTACTGAGTATATAGCTGCATCAGGGCTAGAAACAATAAGACCTGGGTCCAGTTTCTTCATACAACTATAGAATTTAAACAAGAGTTTTTTGTAATACTCACGGAGTCCTATACACCATTCATCAAGCTGTTCTTTGCTTTCATGAGCTAGTGCTCCGAAGATATACTGACCTATTACATTGGCGCAAAGGTTAGCAGTATATTCAGCTACTGATTGAGTATGGAACTCTTCATTATCAGTGATTAAAGCCCCTATTCTTAAACCACAGGCACTCCATATCTTTGATGCGGTATCGAGACTTATTCTTCTGCCCTCTATGCCAGGTACATCTGCATCAGTGATTCCCCAGATACTTATGAGGTCACTGTTAACATAATATAGTTCACGATAAGCTTCATCGCTAATCATCCACATATTATATTTTACGCATATTTTAGCAAGTTCTTTAAGAGTTGCATAGTCGTAGAGCTGCCCTGTAGGATTGTCGTAAGGGATTACAAGAAGTGCCCCGGGATTATTCTTTTTAATAGATTCTTCAATTTTGTCTAGTTCTGGAAGGCTGAACTTACCATCATCGTCTAAATGACGCTTTACTGTAACAGTTTTACGGCCAATTCTTTCTGCAAAAGAAATATAATTTGTATAGGCTGGGTCAATCATCATAAGAGGTTTATCATCAGTGCCGGAAGCTCCGCAAACACCAAGTAATAACATCTCAATACCAGTGGATCCACCATCGGTTACCTGAACAAATAATTTGCTAGTATCAAACCCTTGGCAATTGAGAATGTTTTTAAATGCATCCTGAGCCTCGGCTACACCGGCAGTACCTGAATATCTTACAGTACCCTTTGCAAATGGGCTTTCAGGTGAATCCAATGCAAACATTCTTTTCTGCATAGCAGGATTTGTTGGTAGGGAAACGTTTCCAATCGCTACGTTGACCAACTCAGGTTTAACTTTACGCTCATTAAATTTCATTTGTCCAATTCTTACGGCTGATGGCATCCTTTTCTTAAAATGTTCCGATATTACTGGTTTATTCATAAAAAATACCCCCTAAAATTATAATTTATAAAATATTTAGCTTCTAAGAATATTATAACAGTAAAGTCAAATAATGGATGCAATTATGGTGCGATTAAATTTACTATCTGGTATTAGGATCGACTTTGAGGTGAAAGTAAGTATATATCCAGGAAAGTGACTAGATTTTATGTAATATAAATTAGAATCATTAAAAGATGTAATTTTTTCTCCATTGTTAATGTTATAATACTTATTGAAAAAGTTTAGAATGTAAGGGTGTTTATGTTTAGTATATAAAGAAAAACTATGTGCATGTACATAACTGACAGTAAATTTTCGCATAATATTTTCTATGGTATTCCATAGGTTAACAGGAGCTACTAAACTGCTTAAAAAAATCTAAACAATTTTAAACAAAAGTGAACATATTTAGTTGTTCATGCAGTGAACGTTGCTTTCAAGCTTAAGTGAGTGTAGCATCTGAAAAGATCGTAGCACGATGAACTACGTGAAATGACAGGTTAAAGACGTACCTTTAGATGTACTTCAGTCTGATGCTCTACGATAATGAGGAGGAAAATAATCTAAGGTTTTGCTACGGCTTAATTATGATTAGACACACCGAAATTCAGTGCACCATCATTTTACATTGGCAAGAAGAAAAATTTCCCGTAAGGAGGTTGACTAGAAATGGTCGAATATTCATTTGTACTGGACTTAGCTGGCAACAGACTAAGCCCATGCAACAAAAATAAAGCTTATTACCTTATTAGAAATAAAAAAGCCAAAATGCTTAATAAATTTCCGATGGTAATACAATTGTTTAAAATAGTTAAGGAGAATAACAATAATAAAACTAAAACCTATCTTGGAATTGACGATGGGAGTAAACATGTTGGGCTAGGAATAATTCAAGATTGTAATAACAAAGTAAAACCAATTTTTAAGGGGACTATAGAACTTAGAGATGACGTTTCTAAAAAAATGGCTATAAGAAAAGGGTATAGGACATATCATAGATATCATAAAAGGTATAGAGAAAAGAGATTTGATAATAGGCAATCATCTAAAAGAAAAGGTAGACTTGCTCCAACGATAATGCAAAAGAAACAATCCATTTTACGAGTTGTAAACAAAATAACCAAATGGATTAAGATAGATTCGATATATTTAGAAAATGTGTTAATAGACATACGAGTTCTAACTGAAGGTAGAAGTCTATACAAATGGCAATATCAAAAATCTAATAGACTGGATAATAACATTAGGATAGCGGCACTCATGAGAGATAACTTTACTTGTGTTGATTGTGGTTCTAAAGAAAATTTACAAGAACACCACATTAAACCAAGACGTGCTAAAGGAGCCGACAGCATACATAATGTTGTAACATTATGCAAGTCCTGTCACACAAAAACCTTTGGCAGAGAAATCGAGTTAATAGATCAATATTTAGCTATAATAAAAGGTAGAAAATTAAATCTTAGTGATGCATTGCATGTTATGCAAGGTAAAAAAAACTTACAGACTGAACTTAAAAAAATAGCCCCATTATATTTAACTACGGGTGGCGATACTGCAAACCATAGAAATGATTGGGATATAGAAAAAACACACTCAAATGATGCTTTAGTTATATGTAACGTAGATATCAAAAAAAATAATATTGATATCAAAGACTGGCAAATATCACCTTTACGTAAAAAATCTAAGGGTGACGCAGAGCTAATTGTAAAAGGATTTAAGCATAGAGATTATGTAAAGTATACCAAGAAAAATGGAACCGAGTATATTGGATATATTACAGCATTATACCCAAGTAAAAATCAATTTAACATGACACGAACAAATGGTGAGATATTAAAAAGATATGGTCTAAAAAGCTTGAAACTATTATCGAGACCAAAATGTATACGGTGGATATAATATTAAAAATAAGGAGGTGAACTGGTTAATTAAGTCAAATGTATAATTATGTTCAGATTTAATTAACCAGGATAAAATTTTGTATAAGAAAATAGGACCCACCTTTGATTATAAAACAAAAAAAGAGTTTCCAAGTAAGTTGATGGATTGGATTGGCGATGTTTTTTACGATATTCTTCCGGAACACGGATATGAGATACGTGATGAGCAAATATATACTGCTTTTCAGCTTGCTGATGCAGTTTGTAATAAAAAAGTTCATCTGGCTGAGGCTGAGGTCGGTACCGGAAAGACATTCGCCTACTTACTCACTGCAATTGCCTACGCTGGTTTTAGCGGAAAACCTGTAGTAATTGCATGTGCCTCAACAGCACTTCAGGAACAGCTGGCAGGGCCAAAGGGAGATATTCAAACACTTTCCCGAATACTGGGATTAGAAATAGATGCGCCAATGGCAAAGGATCCTCGTCAGTATGTTTGTGATGAGAGAGTTAGTGGAATAGGGGGAATGTTTGGCGATGCGACAGCCTCTGATGAGATTAATCAATGGTTAGCCAGGACTACAAAAGGTGAACGCTCAGAAATGCCGCATATATCCGATAGTGTATGGAGACAGATTGGATGGGATGAGACTATGCCCTGTGATGCCTGTCCCAGAAGAGGCTTTTGTAAGCTTGTTAAGGTAAGGGAACATTACAGATCTTCCAAGGATTTAATTATCGCTGATCATAATATCTTTTTTCAGGACCTCTGGACAAGGGATGAAAGAATTGCAGACGGTAAAATGCCTATGCTTCCAGATTACTCGCTGGTGATTTTTGATGAAGGGCATAAAGTCATACTGCCGGCAGCCATGGGTGCTGGAAGACAAATTCATAAAGAGGATATTGATAATATTATCCTTTCGATAGAGGAAATCCAGGGAGCAAGAACTTCACTGGTTGTAAGTGCAATTGCCTTGGACCAGGCCAATTCTAACTTTTTCGAAAAACTTAATCAAAACGTAATAGATGATGAGCAATCAGAGCGTCTGGGGGTTCGCACCGATGATATACTTCTGAAAGCAGCTGATACTTTTCATAAGGCACTAGATCGGTTGCTTTTAGATATACAAATTGAGGAAGAGCTATACATAGACGCGCTACCGGAAAGCACGTTACATACCTTTGAAATTCAAATAGAACTATCAATTACAGCCTTAGCTAGGTTTGGTAGGAATAAAGGTAGAGAGGTTATTACTTGGGTAGATAGGGCAGACGGCAGCTTTTGGGTAGTTCCGCGGAATTTGAGCAATATGCTAGATAAACATTTATTTTTGAAAAAATTGCCTGTGGTGTTTACTTCAGGAACTTTAAGTGATAAGGGGGATTTTGGTTACCTTATGAGGACTCTTGGCTTAAAAGATCCAGCAATATCAACGGTTGGAAGTCCCTTTGATATTGAGGAACAGGTGGTGGTTTATTTACATCAGCCATCCTTTGAGGCTACTTCCAGTGCCAAGTTTTCACGCAAAATCAAACAATTACTATGTTTGCTGAAAGAAAATGGAGGAAGAGCGCTGATACTTGTTAACTCTTTGAAGGAAGTCAGGAAAATAAGAAATGAAATTAGTGGCTATGAGTTACCTTTTGAAGTTTTATGGGAGGATAAAGGTGAGCGAGGACATCTTGTCCAAAAGTTTCGTGCGGAAGTTACATCTGTATTAGTAGGTTCTACTTTTTGGGAGGGAATTGATGTGCCCGGGGAGTCTTTATCTCTCGTTGTAGTTTGGCAGCTTCCCTTTCCTTCCTTAGACCCTTTGATTGAAATGAGGCGCAAAGAAGCAGAAGAAGAGGGGATGAATCCACTTATAACCGTTGATTACCCTGAAATGGGATTGAAGTTAAAACAAGGTTGTGGCAGATTAATTAGAACTAAGGATGACCGTGGAGCAATAGCTGTCATGGACCAAGTAATAGGAACCCCATGGGAAAAGGTGGTTATGAGGGCTCTACCTAGAGGATCGAAAATCAAAACTTTGGAACATAGGGATATTTAAAATACCACACCTTCTTCAACAGATTCAACACAAGGATCTAACCAGAATTGCGCTGAACAACTATGCGATTTATCGGGTACAGAGTAGAAGATAGTAAGGTATATCTCTAAGATTGGATCTATTACCATTCGTGCTTATGTTCTTAAGAAATAAGCCAATGATATTAAAAGTGTCATTGGTTTATGTTATAATTTTTTTGAGTTAAGGATGTGTATTAAGTGAAGAACTTATAGCTAATTATGGGAAAGGATATAGTCAAGCAAATTTATTTAATATGCTTAGGTTATACGATATATTTTAAAATCATATCTTATTTTTTATAAAAAATATAACTGAAAAAGAGGTATAAATTATGATAAAACCAATTGTAAAAGATATATTGTTTTTAGGACAAAAATCAGAAGAGGCAACTAAAAATGATATAGTAGTAATTGATGATTTAATAGATACATTAAGTGCAAACTTAGAGCATTGTGTTGGATTGGCTGGTAATATGATTGGAGCAAAAAAGCGTATATTGGTATTTACTGTAGACAACCTTATTGTGCCTATGATAAATCCAGTTATATTAAAAAAAGAAAAGCTTTATGAAACAGAAGAAAGTTGTTTATCTTTAATTGGCTTTAGAAAAATGAAGAGATATGAAATGATAGAGGTGGAGTATCTTGATAGAAATTTTAACAAGCAAAAGCAAGTGTTTAATGGGTTTACAGCACAAATAGTTCAACATGAAATGGATCATTTTGAAGGTGTAATAATCTAATTGAATATTTGAAGAAGCAAAAAAATGTACAGGCAGCCTATTTGCAACTAATGGTAAAGGAAAGTGAACAGAGTTATTTAGTAGTAGATTTTATGGAATAAGTAATGTTGCAATGAGTCACTTAAAAGGTATTTTTATTGACTTGGTACCCTATGATTCTGAGTTTGGAAGTAGTACGCAAATAATATTGAACAATTCTATAAAAAGAAAAAATTTGGATTTTTTTAAAATAGAAATGCTAATTGTAGAGTTTTACAGTAAAGTAATTAAATTATTTCTTATTACTCAAATACCCATTAGGCTAATAATGGGCAGTCGAAAAAATGTGTAACACTTTATATGTGTACTGGGTATCAACGATATCTGAAGACATTTCTCAGTTAAAGAGTTATGTCAAACTTGTTAAAAAATGCGTCACAGTTGATTTAATAATAAAAAATGTTATAAATTTTTAAAAACAATATTTAATGATATTATATTCCTAAACAATAAAATTTAATAGTTAACCAGATTAGGGGGTGCATTATGCCAAAAAATGACAATATGCTAGCAATTTTATGGATGCTGAATTCAGGTACAAAAATAACTGCAAAGCAAATATCCGAAAGGTTAGAAATAAACATACGATCAGTTTATCGTTATATGGATGCACTGTGCGTTAGTGGAGTGCCAATAATATCGGAGCCTGGTCATAACGGCGGATATAGTTTGCTTAACAATTTTATCCGAGCACCCCTGTTTTTTGATCTTGAAGAGAAAAAATCACTTTTGCATGCTGCTGTTTTTGCAATGGAATCAGGATATCCTTTTATGGAATCATTAAATAGTGCAACATCAAAGTTAAAGATGTTTTCGAATCAAGAACAAGAAAAAGTTCTCAATCGTCATTTAGTTGGATTTGAAGTAGTGAGCCGTATTTGCGATCCAGCTGTCAAACCTATATTAATGGAACTCGAGCAAGCTGTTGCAAATGAATGCTCTATGGAAATTGAATACTGTACAGGTTATGAAGGGCATCCCAAGCATAGGGTTGTTGACCCCTATGGGATGCTTTACTGGAACAATAAATGGTACGCTATTGCATTTTGCCATCTTAGGAATGAAATTCGCAGCTTTAGGGTAGATAGAATAATAAATATTATAAGCACTAAAAATACGTTTAAGCGTCCTGAAGCTTTTTCGGCACGTGAGTTTTTTACAGAAAGCTTATTATCGAATATAGAAAGTAAAGTAGGACTTTGCACTTTAGTAATTGAGGGCAAGTCAGAAGCATTGAATGACCTTTGTGCACATTGGTTTTTAGGATATCATCTGATAGAACGAACTGAATGCAGAGCGAATTTTTTAATGGATGAATACTCAATCCATACCTATGTTCCTCATATTCTACTTCCATATGGTAAATCAATAAAGGTGCTTGAACCAAATAGTTTTAAAGCTGCTATGGCATCAATTCTTAAAGATTTGCTGGACTATTATCTCCACTGACTGAATTTGTCAGTAAAGATAATATATAATTGATTAAGATGGAGCTTGAAACCATCCTGTGATAAATAGTACTAATGAAATGAAAGTGGAGGAATAGAAAATGAAAAACAAAGTATATCTTTATGTATTTGATACAATGGCAGACTGGGAAATAGGTTATTTAAGTACTGAAATCAATTCGGGAAGGTACTACAAAAAGGGATTAATGCCTCTAAAAATAGTAACTGTAGGAATTAACAAGAACCCTATTACTACAATGGGAGGTCTAGAAATATTGCCAGAAATTGAACTTAAGGAGTGTAGTATTGAAGAGACAGTTGCTTTGATTCTACCTGGTGGGAATACATGGACAGAAGCAATTCATGCTCCCATTATAAGAATGGCTGAAGAATGTTTAGAGAAAGGTATTGTTGTAGGGGCAATTTGTGGTGCTACAATAGGACTTGCTATGGAAGGAGTATTAAATAAGCGAGCCCATACAAGCAATGACCTGGGATATCTTAAAATGGTCTGTCCAAGCTATGCAGGAGAAAAATATTATAAGCAAGAATACGCAGTAACTGATAGAAGTTTGATTACTGCCTCTGGAATAGCTCCTCTTGAATTTACTTTGCACATATTGAAAATTCTAGAGGTGTTTTCACCACAAACCTTAGATTCTTGGTACAATCTTTATAAAACTCAAGATGCAAAATATTTCTTTGAGTTGATGAGCTCGATTCAATAGTAGAAAATTGAGTGAATCAAAGTTATTTATATAAATATAAAAGTATAAAGCCAAATGCGGAGTTGGAGATTATTATAGATTTGCAAGTGAGTCTGTTTCAAAGTTTATGTAAACTTCCAGGATTGATATAGAATAAATATAAGTCATGGAGTTTTTTCATGGAAAGAAGTTAATACTACTCTGAAAGCTTATGAACCAAATATATCTATGATTCTTCAAAGGTTAAAAGAACGCTATAAGGGGTAGAGCCAACATTTCTCTTATTCACACCAACAGGAACAAAAAACGACTATAAATCAAGTAATATCAAGAAAAATTCTATTATATTATTAGCAATGCAAATACTCACTACCAATCACGAGAACTTAAATTGTTGATAGAAAAAATATCGAAAGCCATTAAGGAAAAAAATATTTAATTCACTATGGAAGATAAGTATTATTTCTATTAAACCATGTGTCATATTCTTCTTATAGTACGTCATAACAGCCACAAAATAGTAGTTCCATTTTTGATTTATAGTTCATCGAAAATGCTGTCTTGTGGCTGTTTTTTGCACGAATCGTTGCCGTACCCCGTATACATTTACGTAGGGTTTTTGCTTTTACAGTTACATCTTACAAAAATATAGCAATACAATTTCTAAAATAACCTTGTTTTTTAATTTTTTAAGTCGATATATATCATAGGACGGTTATATTTCTAATAAGTTTTGTTAGTGATTACATTTGAAAAGAGGTTAATAGGAGTATTTCAATATCAGGTTCAAGCAAAATACAGTCTATTAGCTTTAATAATTATGATATGATTAAATATATATTTTATGATAAATTTATAAAATATTGCGGTGCTATGAAAATTTATGAATTAATGATAATATTTATTGAGGAAACGTAATAAAAACAAGGGCTTAATAATAATGAAAGAATTATAGAGGGGTGTAATTATGTTCAGAGAAATGAGAAGAAAAAAGCAGTTATTGTCCAAAGAAGAAACAATTGAAATTCTACAAGAGTGCACATCTGGAGTTTTAGGTGTAACAGGCGATGATGATTACCCATATACCGTTCCCGTAAGTTATGCTTATAAAGACGGAAAACTCTTTTTTCATGGTGCAAAAGAAGGGCATAAGATTGACAGCATAAAAAGGAATGATAAGGTGACATTTTGTGTCATAGAAAAAGACGAAGTAATACAAAAAACTTTTACTACCCATTTTCGTAGTGTGTCTGTTTTTGGTAGAGCAAGGATTCTTACAGAAGATGACGAGAGGAGATATGCCATTGAAAGTTTAGTTGAAAAGTATTCACCTGACTATATTGAAGAAGGACAGCGAGAAATTGAAAGTGAATGGAATAGAGTATGTTTACTTGAAATCAAAATCGAACATATAACAGGTAAAGCAGCTATAGAAATTGTAAATAATAGGCAGAATTAGGTCACAATATGCTTCTAAGTAGTCACAAGTAAACCCATACCTAATGATATGGGTTTACTTTATTAAGTGTATATGGAGGTGTGTAATGAAACTAACGGCACTTATTGAAAATAAAGCTACTGGTAATTTGAGTGGGGAACATGGACTTGCTGTTCATATCGAATACAATGGAAAACAGTATCTTTTAGATACTGGTGCATCAAATAAGTTCCAGAATAATGCCAATAAACTAGGCATAGATTTAAAAAATATTGATACTGCTGCGTTATCACATTGTCATTATGACCACTCTGGTGGATATGTTGGATTTTTTTCTGAAAACAGTAAAGCAAAAGTATATCTCCAAAGCGCAGCAAGGGAACTGTATTATGCCAAACTAGGATTGATTAAAATATATAATGGTATTCCACGAGGCATTTTAGATACATATAGTGACCGATTTGTCTTTGTAGATGGAGATTATGAAATTGATGAAGGTGTATGGTTAATTTCTCATAAAACGATTGGGCTAGCAGCACGGGGAAAGAAAGCACATATGTATCGAAAAACAGAAAAAGGATTTGTTGCCGATGATTTTCAGCATGAACAAAGTTTGGTGTTTGAAGTAGAGAACGGTTTAGTTATTCTAAATAGTTGCTGTCATGGGGGCGTTGATAACATTATTGAAGAGGTAATGGAAACGTTCAACGGAAAGGAAGTTCTGGCTATAATCGGTGGTTTTCATTTAATGGGGATTATAGGCACCAAGTCTATGAGTGGAAAACCGGAAGAGGTTAGAGCATTAGGAAAACGACTATTTGATTTGAATGTAAAGCATATATATACTGGTCATTGTACTGGTAATCCTGCTTATAAGGTATTGAAAGAGAAACTGGGAGAACGGTTGCAATATTTTAGTACGGGAACCACAGTTGAACTATAAGATTATGAGCAATAATGTGAAGCTGGAAAAATGAACACTTAATTGATGAGTGTAGGGAAAAAGAATAACGGCGATACGTCGAATTTGTAGAGTTATGCGAAGTAAGGTTAATTTATATTTTATGAGGAGGAGTTCATTATGGCTGATTTAAAAAAGAGTAACGATAGAAAAAACATCAATGAAAACAAAAAGAACTCTAAAAATGGGTCTTACCTTGCTATTGGGATTAGTCTCGGTGTTGTATTTGGATTATTAATTAATAATCTGGCTATTGGTATTGCTATAGGGGTTGCTAGTGGAGCAGCAATAGATGCGAAAATAGCGAACAAAAATAAGAAACAACAATAAAGTTAATAAGTATAATCCGTAATTATAGTTAATTCATACTTTTTTTATAGTGTTAACTAACTAGAGTAAAAAACACTCTAGTTTTATTTTATTTGAGAGTATCTAAAATGGTCGTTTATGGTCTCTTTTATCCATATAATTCCTTAACGTTGGTTTTGTCGGATTATCTATACTACACCACATAGAAATGGCTTAGACAATTTAGTTTTTTGGCTAATAATATATTGTGTTAAATAGAATATTTTAAGAGAAGTTGCTCTAAGGGTCTGCTACTTTTTGAATACTAAATGTTGAGGAAGATAAGATATAAGGCAACATAACTATTGAATTTGGAAATTGAATAATCCGGTATTAAAAAATGAAAATATTTACTATTATAGGAATGTAGAAATATGTATAATATGCTATAATTTCTATAGAGTTAGGTCGAAGGTGTATAAATTAGTTACTACTATAGAATCTATACTATAAATAAAAAGGGGGCACAATATGTCAAGGGAAAATAAAGTGGACAAAGGTTTTGAACCTAACGATAATGGCTGTAACAGCGGACTTTTTTCAAAAGATGGGTGCAGAAGTAAGTAAAGGCTTTTATAAAAAATATGATGAAAAAGATGAAAACGGAGAAATAAGTGTTTGTACGAGAAAGGCGTGGGAAAAGGTATGGTCTGAGCATAAATCGGGCGATATACATAGAACCTTTACAGCAGATTTTGAGAGCACTGTTCCAAGTGAATATACGAAAGATGGCAAAGCACATTGCTATTTGTATGATGCAATTCAGTAGATTTAGAAAACATAAGTGGGATTATGAGAAATGTGTAGCGTGTGTACATGGTGACATGAATAGTTGTAAATAAATCTGAAGAAAGTAGGTATGTATTATGATATCTGAAATTCCCATACCTAAAGGAGTGGGCTTTTAGCCAAACAATTGTAAATTAAACAATGATGAAATAGAAATTCACATTGAAGAGCAAAAGCAGTTCGCAGAATAATAAATACACAATTTTTTTAAACTGCATCACAATGTTTATTTATAACGAAGCTAATATATTTATTAATAGAATCTTTTATTAATATAGAAAGGAGAAAATTAAATGGAGTTAAGTACAGAACGTTTAAAAATTATACCTTTGACACACTTCACCAGTTTAAATTATTGCTTGATGGAATTGATAAAATGGAGAAGGAGTTAAAGTTAAGTGCTTCAAATGAATGTTTAGATGGACATACGCAAGAAGCAATGGAGAGATTATATCAAGAAGCTGTAAAAAATAAAGTTAGATATTTTTGGTATACAAATTGGCAGATTATCTTAAAATCAGAAAATAAGGCTATTGGTAGTGCTTGTTTTATGAAATGTCCAGATGAAAATGGTGAGGTTGAAATAGGATATGGTATCAATAGTACCTATCAAAATAATGGGTATATGACCGAGGCAGCACAGGCTATTTGTAAGTGGGCTATTAGTCAACATGATGTTTCCATTATCACTGCAGAAACAGAAAAAGACAATATTGCTTCACACAGAGTTTTGCAAAAATGTGGAATGGGAAAATATAAGGAAACAGACGAGGGAATTTGGTGGCGTATAAAAGTTGCTGAATAATATAATACTTAATAAAAGGTAAAATTGAAGTTACAGTTTTGTGAGGAGTGTTTATTATAAAAATTAAGGAATTAACTATAGCAGCCTTAGTCATGGCGATGTATATAGTAATAATGTATTTAACACAAGGGTTTTCATTCGGACCTTATCAAATAAGGATGGCAACAAGTTTATATGCTTTAGGGTATATATATCCATTTTTAATAGTTCCTATGGGAGTTGCAAATTTATTAAGCAATACATTAATGGGTGGCTTAGGAGTATTCGATATGATAGGCGGAACAATGGTGGGAATCATAACGACAACATTAATATATCTTATAAAAAGATTTAATTTAAATAAGTGGATGATTGTTATTCCGATAGTATTTATTCCAGGCTTATTAGTACCTATATGGCTTTCATATCTATTACATATACCATATTTCGCATTAGCCATTAGTCTTTGTATAGGTCAAATAATACCCGGTATAGTAGGCGTTTTTTTAATAAAAAGGTTAGAACGTAATGCAAACATAGTTCGTCATAACCAAATGTAAGAATTATTAAAGAGATAGATTATTTGGGCAGGTTGCGGCTATAATGTGAAGCTCAAAAAATTAACACTTAATTGATTAGGGTAGGGAATATAAGAAGCATCTGAAAGGTCATGGTTATACAAAGCTATCCCTCAGTTAAAGAATAACGGGGGATATGTCTAACTTGTAGAATAAGACTAAGTTTAGGAGAATTTTTAGGGGGAGTGGTATACAGGTGAAGTTTATAGACATGGAAAATTGGGAAAGAAAAACTCATTACAATTATTTTAAACAACTTGATTATCCTCATTTTAATATTTGTGGGAATGTTGATATTACTGAATTTTATAGATTTATTAAGGAAAAAGATAATCCGTTTTTTATATCAATGTTGTATGTTGTTACAAAAACAGCAAATAGCATAAAGGAATTTCGTTATAGGATAAGAGAAGATAAAATAATTGGACATGAAATGGTCAGTCTTCTTTTACAGTAATGACTTCAAATGAAATATTTAGTTTTTGTACAGCTGAATTTATAGATGGATTTAAAGAATTTAAGATTAACACATCAAATGAAATAGAAAGAACAAAAAATAATGTAAGTATTGGAAATGGAACAGGTCGTGATGACCTTATATATACTACAAGTATTCCATGGGTTTCATTTACTAGTATAACTCACCCAATTCAAATGAACCCTGTTGCTAGTGTCCCAATAATAGCATGGGGTAAATACTTTGAGGAAAATGGAAAGATAAAGTTACCACTATCTGTTCAAGTACATCACTCACTGGTAGATGGCGCACATGTTGGACATTACTTTAATAAAATTCAAGAAATTTTAGATAATCCTGTAAAGTATTCATAATATTTACCTTTAGATAAAATAATTTTATATTTATGCAGTTGGTTTTCAATGTTCTTAAAGTTCGTCTATAATGATTAACTTCTTTTTTTTGGTAAATTATACTTTATATACTTAATGTTCATTACAATAGATATGATTATAGATGCAAAAACTACAACTACGACTAAAGGTTGTGCCGTACCATCTGAATTGGACATAGGTATATAAACATATTGAGATAGAACAACAAATATAAAAATGCTAAAGTTGTGTAACATATGAAAAATAATACAGTTTACAATATTCTTGGTTTCTATATATAATAATGCACTTAACACACCCATAAAAAACCTACCTATAAAGTTTAAATCAAAGTGTACTATTGCAAATATTGTCGCAGATATTAAGATTGCAAGTCTGATACCCGTCTTAAATGTTAATTTATTTAACAATACCCCTCTAAAAAACAACTCCTCAACTATTGGCGCTGTTGTTACTCCAAATATTAAATAGCTTAAAGTCAGACCTGTAGCAGTTACATGTGTACCTACTAATAAAATAAGACCTACTCCAATGTAAAGACCTATATTCAATAGGTATAATCGAGCTATCTTTTTATAACTTATTTCTTTAATGCAACTAACTAAATCGTTTTTCATTGCATTGTTACCTCTAAATACCAGTAGGCTAACAAAAACTAACAATATAATATTTAACATAATTTCAGCTACGTACTTATCTTTCAAATATATATTGTCAATAATAGGTATCTCTAATAATAAAAAAGTTAGTATAATTGCAAGTATATAAAATAGTACGACTTTTTTTACCTTTATTTTCTCAAACATGTTATCCATATATTAATAATCCCACCCACATAAATTTTTATAAATTATATACTAAATAAGTATATATAAAAAACTAATATCTGTAAATATTAGTTTATATTTTATAAACTATAACATGAAAATTAAGTATTCTTATTGGACAACTGATTTTTAATAAATTTAGTCGAACTCTATTAAATTTCTCTACTCAATATCATCTAAAATAGATAATATCCTTATAATCAAATATCTTCTCAGTAAGCCCCAATCTTTGTGAATGGGTTTGGAGCTCGCCAGTTGCTTTTGTAGCCCAACATAAGTTGTAGTAAGTAAGGATGGCAAATTAATTCAAGTTTGCATTATATTTATTTAATAAATGTATCGCACATCCATTTATTAAATCTTTCTTTCTCTTCAAATTGCGGATAATGAGCTGATTGTTCAAAGACAATAAATTCTTTTTTATCCGTTTTAATCATATCAAAATATTTTTTTGCTGCACTAGCTGAAGTCATATAGTCATATTTACCCATGATAAAATAGCATGGTAATTTAAGTTTTGTTACTATAGTTGGTAAAGGATTTTTTAATAAATCCTTTACCAAAATCTTTTGAGATAAGGATATCCCATAGTCATAACGGATAACATCTAACAAGTTATACTCACTACTGAATAAAAAACCTATACTATTATTATCGGGGGCATCAATAAGTCTTGAAGCCCCACCATATTTAATAACATAAGATCGTGGGGCATACATATTGCCATTTTTGATTTCTTTAGTTAATCCTTGTAGATACAAAACATCATCTGTATTGGCAGCATTTTGAGCTTGATTAATACAGTAATTCAAACTGTCGATCTCACTTTCTGTTGTATCGCTCATCTGTCCAATGCCAATATATGCTTCATATTTTTCAGGAGCTTTATAGGCAGCTTGCATTGCAATATATGTACCACAAGAATGGCCACTCAGTATTATCTTTTTTTTGCCAAGACGTGCTGAGATATAATCCGTCATATCCAATAAGTCCTTAACCAATAAGTCTGTTGAAAGGTTCGAATAGTCCTCAAAAAAATGATATGATTTTCCACTTGCTCTTTGGTCGTAATTAACAACTGTAAATTTGGTTTCCAATAAATTTTGGTATTTATCAGCATATGGTATTTCCGGACATCCAGGTCCTCCATGTACAAAAACAATAACTGGATTATCCCTATCATTACCGCGTATCATAAGTTCATGATTACTTCCATTTATCTTTACTTGTTCTAATACACTTATACTGTTTTTACCTTTTATATCCGGAGTCCATGTAGGAAAGAGAAGTGCCATTATTGGCAATACTATAATAATTACTCCGATATATATATAAATTTTCATTGATTTTTTTTTATTTTTCATCAAAGATACTCCTTTAAAATTGCTAGAGTTATTAATCAGTGTTCAAATTTTGAGAACTTTTATTTACCGATTTCATAATTCCTGCTATTGCAAACGACACAGTCATTCCCAATAACAAAATGATTATAATAATATGTATATTCCCATTCATATATTTGTCACTCCAATCACGAAAATTGTATTGGAATCCAAATACAGAAGGTTCAAGCCCCAATACCATATTTATCAGACCTTGTATAAAATATTCAAATACAGAAATTACAGCGAAACATCCTGAAGTCTTCAGTAACCCATTGATTCTAGAATATCTAATAATAAGCATCATACTCTACAGAACAATCAGACATAATAATGTAATCGGAAGACCCTTCGTTAAGAACCATCCTCCGCCTGTATACATATCGCATACAAAAATCAGTAATAATAGTAATACGGTATCTACCATAAAGCACAGCAATGCTTTTTTATTTGTCAAGAAATCCGGAAGCCATATGCGATTTAGTACAATTGGTGAAAAAACAGCCGTCATACCAAACAGCAACGGTATAAATGTCACAAAGAACCAGTCTCCATTCGTATAAATGCAGCAAGTCATCAAAAGAAGAACAAGCGAAGTAAATAAAGATCCTAGCGTGATCTCTCTACGATACTCAGTCACCAAAACAGGCAGCAGTGTTAACGTAAATGCAATCAATTCTGCAGTCAGCACAATAAAAAACCACGACAGCTTATGTTGAACAGCCAGATTACATATAAAACATACTAATAAAGATATTCCATACATAAAAAATAATGTATATTTATATCTGTTTACTATTTTTATATATTTTGTGGCTAATTTTTCAGTAGCTCTTGTTTGAAGGTCTTCACTGGCGGTCAACAGTTCATGTTCGTTAATCTTAAGCACCTCACAGATATCACTTATAAGGGTGATGTCAGGATAAGAGATTCCCCTTTCCCATTTTGAAATTGCAGATTCTGTTACAAATATTTTCTCTGAGAAACTCTTCTGAGTCAATCCTGCTTTTTTCCTTTTTTGCGTAATAAATTCACCAAATGACTTTTTATCTTCCATAGAAATTCCTCCTAGTATTTTTTCACTTCCAATACTATACTTACCATTTCTCTATGTCAACGAAACAGCCCGATTTAACAACTCGACTATCAAGCCAGTCGGCTAAAACACTGCATTTATAGGCATCTTTTCTATAAGAATACAATTGAAGAGGTGTATTTATCTTCAACGTACAACACACTGTGTGTAAAAGGAGTATAACTAATAAAGCTAAAATATGTTCTTTTTAACGTATCAAGGCATGTGGAGTGCTGTTCGCTACTCGTAAGAAAATAGAGGTATGATAATTAGAAAAAGATAGTAAAAACTTTGTTATAAGGTTTTGCTATCTTTTTTGTTAGGCTAGTGATTTAGATGGAGCGGTTTTAGTTTAAATCGTAGATAAAAGTAAAAGAAATATCAAAGGTAAAATAAAGAGATTATGATAAAATTTGTAGTATAATTAAGGTATATGTTAATTGATGCGTGTAGGGAATATCGTAGTCGGCTGAAAAGTCATGTTTTACAGACATTTCTCTTCGTTAAAGACCGGCGATATGTCGAACTCGTAGTTTAATACAAAGTAAAGATTATTAATAAAATGTGAGTATGGAAGTGATAAAAATGATAAGGCAGATAGAAAGAGATGAGATTAAAGTTTGTGTACAAGTAATCAGAAAAAGTTTTGGAACGGTAGCACAAGAATTTAATCTTACAAAAGAGAATTGTCCAGGGAATGCAAGTTTTATGAAAGTTGAAAAATTATATAAGCAGTATGATGAAGGTCGACCAATGTTTGCGTGCCTTGATAATGGTATCATTGTAGGTTATTTTTCACTTGGCAAGAATGATGGTGGGAGTTTTGAACTGAATAATCTTGCTGTATTGGTAGACTATCGCCATAAAGGTTATGGCAGAGAAATGATTATTTTTGCAATGGATAAAGTCAGAGAAATGGGAAGTAATAAAATGACTATTGGAGTAATTGAAGAAAGTACGAAATTAAGGAATTGGTACAGTGGGTTAGGATTTATACATACAGGTACAAGAAAGTATAAACATTTACCTTTCACAGTGGGCTTTATGAAAATTGGACTTTAGACTTCTATAGTAAGAAATACTTCAAATCGCGCTTCAGGAAATATGAGAGGAAAAGCTTTGAATTTCTTGGATTTGAATTTCGATGGGGAGTTTCTCTTAAAGGAAAAGATACAATAAAAAGAATAACTAGTAGGAGCAAACTAAGAAAATCAATAAAGGCGTTTATTTATGGTGTAAACAAAATCGTTATAAGAGAATTAAAAAGATAGTGGCAATGTTAAATTCTAAATACAGAGGATATTTCAACTATTACGGAGTAATAGGAAATAGTAAGGGACTTAGTGAGTTCTATGGACCATCCCTAAAAATATTGTATAAATGGATGAATCGTAGAAGTCAAAGAAAGGGTTTCAACTGGGAAGAGTTTAATAAAAAGATGAATTGGTATGGACTAATTAAACCTAGAGTAGTGGAAAGAGCAGAAACACAAATGAGAATCGAAATCTGTTTTGAGTGATTACGGAAGTGAATATATTTGAAGAGCCCGGTGCGGTACTTCCGCACGCCGGGATCTGTACGGGGCGTACCGGGTGACTAGTACGTTTACCGTGACATTCTACGATACATAAACAAGTGCATAAAATTGCGAATTATTGGAGGAGAAATGAATATAGGATTGGTTAGACATTTTAAAGTTAATTGTTATACAAAGATGTTTATGACATCAAATGATTTTAAGCAATGGGTAAAACAGTATGATAATAGTAATGTTATAGAAAATAAATTTAAAATAGGAAACATAAAATGGGATAAATGTTTTTCAAGTGATTTATCAAGAGCCATTAAAACTTCACAATCTATTTTCAAAGGTGAAATAATAAAAACTCAATTATTAAGAGAAGTGCCTATGGCCCCGATATTTAATACCAATATAAAAATACCTTATATATTTTGGTGTATAAGTGGAAGATTTGCCTGGCTTTTTCAGTGCAAATCTCAAATAGAAAATAAAAAAGATACTCAAAAACGAGTGAATGAGTTTTTGGATAGTATTAAGGATGAATCAAATAACAATATATTAATTGTTTGTCATGGTTTCTTTATGAACACATTACAAAAGGAATTTAAAAGTAGGGGTGCTAATGGACAAAATATAAAAAGACCTAAAAATGGTAAATTATATTTATATAAAAAATAATTAATTCGAATTTTTTTAAATTACGCCAAGAAATAAATACAAAAAATATGTGGTAATAATTATATTATTAAATATATACTTTAGGTTGTAATTTTGTGTGAAGTTAATAATTATGAAGATATAAGGAGAATAAAAATGATAGATTTATTTAGAGCATTTTCTACAACAGAAGATTTTTTTTATGACGGTGCATTTATTGCTAAAGCAAAATATCAACGTTTTAAGCTAAAATTAAATGAAGAAACTTATAGAAATGAAGTTGTAAAAAGTAATAAAAGGCTTTGTATAGCCAACTGTAGTGGATATATTGAAAATGAAATTGCAGAGACATTAACAGTATATTTAATGATGAATGTAACTGTTAAAGAATCTGTTCAAACAGAAACTATTCAAGACGGGGAGACTTTATGGCGTAATTTCTCAAAAGAAGAAATCGCAGATTTTAGTCATCTAACAGGAGATACTAATTCTATTCATCTTTCTGAAAATCCTGTTGTGCAAGGCTTGTTTATTTTGAAAGAACTTTGTAACAAAACTCAAACAAATAAAATAGAAGTAAAATATATTTATCCTGTTTATGGTGATAATCCAATTTATTTAAAACATGAAGGAAATCTTACCAAGGGTTTTAGTAATGGTATATTATGCTTTCAAGCAACCCTATTTTAAAATGTTTTTAATTCGTAGTTCTCATAAAGTTCGGTGCGACAAGAAGTCGCTAAATAGTAGTGTTTCGTGAGAAACTGCGTTAGTTACTAAACGTATCCCCGCTCGAAACTGCACTCTGAGTAATCGGTTTGTAGGTTTAATGAGAGTTAATTACCTAATGTTATTACTTTCGCATAAGTAATGCTGGGTTAGGGGAAAAGTGGAAAGTAGAAACGAAAGTTGAATCTTTGTAATCTCCGCTAATGAAGATAAGTGTACTGCGGTATAACGGGCTTATTATGGATATGAAAGATTGAAGCTTACCCATTTGAATCTACTAATAGTGGAACTTGATAAGCCTTTTGTATTCCTCGTTAGAGGTAGGGTAATCTAAAGAAAGCTACAATATTAAGTTGGGAATAGCTATATTTATTTTAAGGGGGAGTTTATAAATGAATTTACAAACAAAAAAAAAAGAATCGAACTAAAAGGTGTAAAACGATTCAGACAATATGTATTTAGGGTCTTAATTTGTATAGTGGTTATTTTATTAATTGGTTTTTTATATGAAAAGATTGGAGAGTATAATGATGCTAAAAAATATTCTCCAGTAGGAGAAATGATTGATGTAAATAATCATAAAATAAATGTTTACAGTAAAGGTAAAGGGAATGTTACTGTAGTTTTTTCATCGGGTACGAATACTCCAAGTACATATGCAGATATGTACTCTCTTTATAACGAAATTTCAAAATATAATAAAACAGTTGTTTATGACAGACCAGGACATGGATGGAGTGAGGTAACAGATGTGCCAAGAGATACAGATTCTCTTGTAAAGGAAATGCACACTGCTCTAATAAAATCAGGGCAAAAATCACCATATATATTAGTTGGTCATTCATTTGCATCATTACCACTAATAAGATTTACACAAATTTATAAAAATGAAGTAGCTGGGTTAGTGCTTATAGATGGTGCCAATCCTGAGTACTATGCTAAAAATGATTCGCAAATTCCCAATAGCACAATATCTAAGTATAAGCTGCTAAAGGGTACGGGAATAGCAAGGTTAGCACTTTACCATACAGATTACATCTCAAAAAATTTAAAGTTATTGCCTAATAATTTAAAACAATTATATTTAGGAATGGCTCTAAAAACTATGTATAATAAAAATATTATTGATGAATTTAACATGTCAGGAGCGGATGCAAAAACCGTTTTAGCAAACGGTCATTTAGGAGATATACCAATTAGAATACTGACTTCTGAAAATAGCAGTCTAGATGCAGAATGGGAAAATAGCCAGGAAGCCTTGAAAGATTGGTCTACAGATAGTATGCAAATGGTCGTTAAGGGTTCAACCCATGCTATACATCAAACTGCTCCTGATGTTATAAATAATGAAATAAGAAAATTGATAGAAGGCCAGATGTAAAAGGTACATAGGTTTAATGCAGTGAAATGCGCAAATACGATAAAATAAACGAAATTAAGGAAAAAAATAGTTGAAATGATTTGAAATTTCAATGTAAAATGTAGCCTAACAGTTCTGTTAGGCTGCATTTTTTGTTTATCAGCATACTTATCGGAAGTGATTCAAAATAATAGTTGTTGATGTTGAATAGTACTTGAAATCTTTTCTAATGAGTATTGAGACTAGGTTTATTATTAGTAATAGAAACTAGTTTAAACAAAAATAATTTTATAATAATTATTCTACGATACAATCTTCAGGCTCTTTATCGTTCCTCAAACATTTGAATACGGGTTGACGCAAGGAACCGTTTGCTGTTTTCATCATATATTTTACGGTGCATACAAGCCTAGGTTGTATCCACACTGCATTATCGTTTCCAGAAGGCAAATCAGTAAAAGGGTGTGTGATTATTCCGGGCATGGATTTTATTAATTGAAAGTCTCCGGTCGATATTCCCAGAGTGACATGGCCTTTGTATACCAACCCTTTGCTTGAATATTGACCAAGTACAATGCTGATTACACCGGTTTGCTTAAAAATGAAACCACACACTATAAAATCATCATCCAGAAGATTTTTAATTTTAATCCAATCCTTAGTGCGTTTGTCTAGATAATATTTACTATCCTTACTCTTAGCTACTATGCCCTCCAATTCATTTTGTTTAGCAATCTTATAAAATTCAACCCCTCGCTTCTCAATATATCTAGAAATAGCAATGCGCTCATTTTCATTAATAGCTTTTTCAAGTAGCTTTTTCCGCTCCATCAATGGCAAATCTGTAACCTGTTGATCATCATAGTAGAGAATATCAAAGGCTGTGAAACTGGCTGGTAATTTAGATGATGCAAGTTGTATTTTAAAGGTATTTGACATCAGAGATCGCCTTTGAATTTCATAAAAGTCTGGTTTGCCGTCTTTAATAACGATTAACTCACCATCTAAAATGCAACGGTGATTTATCTGCTTGTGTATATTCGACAATTCTGGTACCTTTACAAGCATCTTTATATTTCGTTTGTTACGTAGTTCTGTCATGTCCTTATCTAAATAAGCGATACATCGTTCACCATCAAGTTTTAACTCATAAATATAATTAGGGCTGTCAAATGCCTCTTGTATTTCACCGATTAACATAGGCTTAATGTTTTTATTATCAAACAAATCCATTATGCACCTTTTGGAGTTCTTTTACGTTTTTCTTTATTTGTTGGAGTTTCTTTTACTTTATTTTGCTCGATGCTTGCTTTTAATGCGTCCATAAGATTAATAATATTACTTGGTGTCTCGGGTTTGGAAGCAACGATCTCTTGACCAGATATTTTAGTTTCCAGTAACTCGCGTAACTTTACCTGGTACTCATCCTTATATTCTGCCGGATTAAAAGGAGTGGCCATTGAATTAATTAATGCCTTTGCCATAGTAATCTCAGCATCTATTATTTCGGGTTTATTATAAGATTTGGGAAGGTCTTTAATCTCATCTTCATAGTACATTTTCGAGATTAGTATTCCATCCTCACGTGGGATTATAGCGAGTAAGGTCTCTCTTGTACCCATTACAGTTTTGCCAATTGCAATTTTTTGCTCGCTCATAAGCGCTACACGTAAAAGTTCAAAAGCTTTATCACCGCCAGCCTCAGGAATGGCTTGATATGTTTTGTCGTAAAAAATAGGGGAGATTTGATTAAGTTGTGCAAAGTGCATTATCTGTATTGATTTTTCTTTTTCGGTTTTGATTTTTTCTAAATCATCATCGGTTATGACTACATAATGATCTTTGTCATATTCATATCCTTTGGTAATATCTTTAGTTGTAATTTCCTTGCCGCAATGACTACATGATTTTTTGTATTTTATTCTTGAATTGTCATCTTTATGAAGTTGATTAAAATGTATGTCGTTATCTTGTGTTGCGGTATACATGGATATTGGTATAGCAACAAGGCCAAATGAAATAACTGTTTTATGGGCTATAGCCATTTTTAACACCTCACTTTTTTAATAGTATAACCATAACTTAACTTATTTACTATTTGTTTTCCCACCAAATAATCTATTTAAAATATATATTACAAAATAAGTATGCAAATTTGTTTACTATATCAAAGGAAGATTTAAAACTGGGTTCTTAAAATAGCTATGAATAGCTGTAAAGATTATTGGAAAAGTGCCTATATTAAAAATAATATACTTCAAGATTTTAAAAATGGCTTAGGGTAGTTGACATTAATTTTAAATGAGCAATCTGTTAGCTAACTCGCTCGTTTATAGATATATCGATTATTTGTAAAAAATTTATTTAAATGATGAAAAATTAACATAAAGATGGTACAATTTTAGTAGCTATTAAATTGTTATTTACTTAAGACCACAGCTTCGCGAAGACGATTTAATATACCAAGGGGGATTAACATGGAAAAAACAAAAGGAATTTTATATATTGTTTTATCTGCAATTGCTTTTGGGTTTATGCCAATACTCGCAAAATTGTCATATAGGGGAGGGGCAAATACATATACCACATTAGCGCTTAGGTTTTTTTTTGCGTCAATTATGCTATTATATTATTTGAAATATAAAGGTATATCTTTAAAATTAACTAAAAAACAATTATTTTTAGTATTAACCACAGGTATGTTTGGATATTCACTTACATCTTGTAGTTTATTTATGTCCTACAATTATATAAGTATTGGATTGGCGAGTATGATTTTATATACACACCCTGCTATTATTACTTTATTGTCATATATGTTTTATAAAGAAAAGATAAAAGCTAGAAAAATCATTTCTTTAATTATTTCCTTAATAGGTATTTATGTTTTAATCGATAAGGGAAGTGTTAGCTTTAATTTAAAAGGAATAATATTGGCAGCTATGGCTTCGCTGCTATATTCAATATATGTGCTAGGAGTATCTCTTAAAGAAATTAAAGCTATCAACAGTTATGTTTTAACTTTTTATATCTCGTGTTCAGCTGCTGTTATTATGTTTATAGCAGCAATCACTACTGGTAATTTTAACATGCATATTTCCTTTTATGCACTTGTGGCAATTTTATTATTAGCATTCATATCTACAGTGGTGGCTTTAATGGCATTCTTAGAAGGGGTTAGAATAGTAGGGCCTTCTAATGCTTCAATTCTTAGTACTATTGAGCCTATAGTTGGGTTAATACTAGGAATACTAATTTTAAGAGAACCTATATCAGTTAGAATTGTAATTGGAAGTATATTGATTATTATGTCAGTCGTGATATTAACAAAAGAATAATTTAATTATATAGAATGGAGATAATAAATGCTTGACTTGTTAAAACAGAAAATATGTGAATTACATAATGTTATTTTAAGCCCAATAGATGATATGTTCAAAATAACTGCTTTAAAAAATTATAAAAGGGAAATAGAAGGAACACAGCAAAAAAGTTTTGGTGAAGTTTATTATGAGTTTATTAAAAATAATAAAGAAAAAGGCACAGTATACACTCCAGAACCTATAACTTCTTATATGATAGAAAACACCATAAAAGCAGAACAGATAATAAAGAATCCGTACATAAAAATTGTGGATCCATCTTGTGGAACTGGCAATATATTAATTTGCTGTTTTAAATTTCTTAGAAATTTATATAAGGATAATTTAAACCTAATAAATGAGAAAAATGGGTTGAATTTAAATGTTCAATGCATTGATGAACATATAATAACACATAATTTGTATGGCTTTGATATTGATGATATAGCTGTGAAAATCCTGATTATAGATTTATATGATTTAAGTCAGGGGAGCATAGCCAGTAATGTTGTTAACAAGGATTTTTTATTATATGAAAGTGAACATAAATATGACGTGTTCATAGGAAATCCACCCTATGTGGGTAAAAAATCTATAGATAATGAATACGCAGCTTATTTAAAAATTCGATATAAAGAAGTGTATAGAGATAAAGGAGATCTATCCTATTGTTTTTTCAAAAAAGCATTAGAAGACTTAAACGAGAAGGGAAAGCTGACTTTTATTACTTCGAGGTACTTTTTAGAATCACCTAGTGGAGAGGATTTAAGGAAGGTTTTAAAAAAACTATGCACGATAGACAAAATTATAGATTTTTACGGGAGAAGACCATTTAAAAACGTAGGGATAGATCCTGTAATAATGTGTATAACGAATTGTCAAAATGATGATAGTAAAATTGAAATTATAAAACCTTCTAATGTAAAAAACAAACATAAAAAAGAATTTTATAACAGTGTATTTTTAAAAAGTGGGAATGAATTTAATAGTTTTCTTCTTAATAAAAGTCAATTAAATGACAAGGGTTGGATTCTAATAGATGAAAAGGATAGAAATATAATAAATAAAATAGAGCAAAGAAGTTTTACTCACTTAAGTAATATTTGTAATAGTTATCAGGGAGTAATAACTGGGTGTGACAAAGCGTTTGTAGTAACCAATGATATTGCTCTAAGGAGAAATATTGAAAAAAATATAATAAAACCTTGGATTAAGAGTAGTTACATAGAAAAAAATGAAGTTTCAAGACAAGATAGTTACATAATATATTCAGATTTAATCCATAACACGCATGATTATAATAATGCTATAGCCTATATTGAATTGCAGAAGGAAAAGCTACTAAAAAGAAGAGAATGCCAAAGGGGTATTAGAAAATGGTATGAACTTCAATGGGGTAGAGATCAAAACATATTTGAAGGCGAAAAAATAGTTTTTCCATTTAAGGCAAGCAGTAATAGATTTGCTCTTGACAAGGGAAGTTATTTTAGTGCGGATGTATATGCATTGATATTAAAAGAAAATGTTCCGTTTACCTATGATTTTTTATTATATCTATTAAATAGTAAAATCTATGAATTCTATTTTAAGACCTTTGCAAAAAAACTAGGTGAAGATGCTTATGAGTATTACCCAAATAATTTAATGAAATTATGCATCCCAATTATTATAGATTTTAAGGGTAAAGATGAAAATTATTTATATGATTATTTTCACTTTAGTGAAGAAGAAAAAAAGATTATACTTGGGGAAGTATAATCTTTTTTTTTGATGGAAAAGTTGGCATATATCTTGCTGTATATAAAATAAATTATTAATATTTAGGAGGAATTATTGTGAGCAATTTGGAAAAACTAAACAAGGTGTTATGTGATTTATTTGATTTCAAAAAAGTAGAGGACATAAATGATGATTTTGGACCAGATGAAATAGAATCTTGGGATTCTTTAGGCCATGTAGAACTTATAACAAGTTTAGAGGAAGTTTTTGATATAGCTTTAGATGTAGTGGATATCTCCAGAATGTATACCATAGGTGATATTAAGAAGATAGTTGAAAAATATGGTGTTCAGATATGACATTTACAGATTATGTTTTTGAGTTTTCATCAAAACTGGATAAAACTTCTGTAATTTTTAAAGATAAAATAAGTTATGAGGAAATTTTTAAAAATGTAAAAAAAAAGCTTCTTTTATAAAAAGCAAGAAATTTTTTAAAAAGGATGCTGTACTTCTGGTTTCAGAAAATTCTGATTTTTTCATTGAAAATTATTTTGGAATAATTAAAAGTGGAGCTATTTGTGTTCCTATTAACCCAGCTTTAAGTAGCAATGAGATAAAGTATATTGTAGACTCTCTAGATATTAAGCTGATTTTCACTCAAAATAAATTTATTGAAAAAATAAAGCAATTGGTTCGTGAAGACGTTGAAATTTATACAGATATCATTGAATGTAATTTTACTTATGCACATGAAAACAATTATAGTGAGGATATAGATATACAAGAAGATGTGGCTGTAATACTTTTTACTTCCGGTTCCACAGGAAATCCTAAAGGGGTAATGCTTACTCATTATAATCTGATGTATAATACAAATTCTATAATAGAATACCTGAAACTTACAGAGCGAGATAGAGTGGAAACAGTACTTCCTTTTTATTATTGCTATGGGACTTCAATTTTGCATACACACTTTAGGGTAGGGGGAAGCCTTGTAATTAACAATAAATTTATGTTTCCGCAAACAGTTGTTGAGGATATAAATAAGTATAGTTGCACAGGTTTTTCAGGGGTCCCTAGCACTTATCAAATACTGCTTAGAATGACTGATATAAAGAATACTAAACTTCCAACCTTAAGGTACATAACTCAAGCTGGGGGAAAGCTCTCAGATAATTTTATTAAACAGCTTATAGGTATTCTAAAAGGAGTAGAAATTTTTATAATGTATGGTCAGACTGAGGCTACGGCAAGGTTATCATATTTACCGTCATATTTAATTAATGAAAAGATGAATTCCATAGGACGTGGAATTAAAGGAACGGAGCTTTTGGTTTTAAATAGTGAAGGAAAGCGAGTGAAATCTGGAGAAACGGGTGAGGTTGTTGCCAAGGGTGGAAACATAATGAAGGGATATTTTAATGATAAGGAAGAAACGGATAAAGTTCTAAAGAAAGGATACTTATACACGGGGGATATAGCAAAAGTTGATGATGACGGGTATATATATATAGTTTCAAGAGAAAAAAATATTATTAAAAGTGGTGGGATTAGAATAAGCCCTAAGGAAATAGAAGCCATAATATTACAAATTACAGAGGTAGTGGAATGTGCAGTTATTGGAGTGGAAGATGATATTTTAGGAGAATCAATAAAAGCCTTTGTAGTATTAACAGAAGATAACCACTATATGGATTTTAAATATATATTAGACTTTTGTAAAAATCAGTTACCATCATATAAAACTCCAAGGTATATAGAATTTTTAAAAGAACTTCCCAAAAATTCTTCTGGCAAAATTTTAATAAAAAAGCTCAAGGAGCTTAAGTAAAAGAAATAGTAAGAGGGTGAAGTAAGTGGAGGATTTAGAATTAATAGATGAACTAGTGCTTGGAGCGCAGTTTAATATAGAGCTGAAAAAAAAGGAAAAGTTGCTTTTAAATATTATGTTACCTCAATTAGAACACAATAAGGAAAATTTAAGTATAAAAGCTATGTATAATAAATTAAATGTAGACATTAATAAAATTAAAACGTTAGAACAGGTACCATATATCCCTGTAAATATGTTTAAATCTTTCCATCTCAGAATATGTAAGGAGGAGCAAGTAGTTAGGGTGTTACAATCTAGTGCTACCACCACAGGAGTTCCTAGTAAAATATATTTGGATAAAAAGACTTCAATAAGACAAACGCAAGCTTTAATAAGTACGTTAACAAGTTTTTTAGGAAGAATGCGAAGACCGATGCTTATTATAGATAACGCAGACAGTAATAAAAGAGGGAATGGAATGACTGCACGTGGTGCTGCTATTAGAGGGGTAAGCACTTTTGCGAGCAAGATGTTTTATATTATGGATAAAGAAGAAGGGGAACTTAAATTAAATATAGATAGGCTTCGCGACTTTGAAAGAAAATATAAAGATGAGGAAGTTTTAGTTTATGGATTTACTTATATAGTGTGGTCGAAATTTTTAAAAGTATTAAAGCAGGAAGGAATAAAATTAGACATGCCAAAGTTAAAGCTGTTACATAGCGGAGGTTGGAAAAAACTTATTTCTGAAAAGGTGGAAAAGGAAGTGTTTTCAGAGACTGCTGCGCAGATATTTAACACAAGTAAAGATAATATTATAGACTTTTATGGAATGGTGGAACAGTTAGGAGTAGTTTTTATTGATTGCCAGTGTGGGCATAAGCATGTACCAAATTTTGCAGAGGTTATTATAAGGGATATACAGACTTTAGAAGAAGTGAATTTTGGTGAAGAAGGGCTTATAGAGGTTATGAGTGTTTTGGGCTCTAGCTATCCATCGCAGGCTATTCTTACTGAGGATATTGGGAAATTTATAGGCGTGGATGATTGCCCTTGTGGTAGACGAGGCAAGTATTTTAGATTTAAGTCACGAGTAGACAAGGCTGAAATTAGAGGCTGTGGAGATACATTTGCAGAAAGGGAGGTAGGTAAATGATAAATTGTTACGAGCTAAATGGAGAGTTTTATGAAAAGGGACTAAAATTTGAGGACTTTCATGAATTAGAAACTTGCTTAAATAAGAATTTCAATAAACTTCATGAATTCCCAGTGCAAGTTATAATACTTATTATAAATGAATATAGCAAGAGAATTGCAATAAACAGAGAAATATTAAGAATGGAAGGGGTTCCGTTCTTATGTTTTTATTTAAAGAAAATAAATATGGAAAAACAGTTAAAACTTAACTTATCAAATATTGAATATCTAAATAATTTTGTGCAGGTAGAGAATGAAAAATACATCAAAGCACAGCCAAAGGGTTTAGTGTGTCATTGGATGGCTGGGAATGTACCTACCCTAGGTATCTATTCAGTGATTCAGAGTATAATATGCAAAAATAGTAATATCCTAAGAGTATCTAAAGAAAGTGTCAGTACAGTATATGAACTATTAAAACTTTTGGACAATATTGAGGTTGAGTATGGCGGGGAAGCTTATTCTTCTAAGATTATATTGAAAAATATTGCCCTTGTTTATTTTAATAGTGGCGATAAGTATCTTAATTCTCAAATGTCTTTAAAAGCCGATGCACGAATAGTTTGGGGTAATAAAACAGCAGTAGATGCTATTTCTCTTTTACCTAAAAAAACTACTTGTAAGGATTTAATTTTTGGGCCTAAGTATTCTTTTGCAGTTTTTGATAGATCAGCTATTGAAAGTGATGACTTTGAAGAATACTTAGAAAATCTGGTTACAGATATAATTGCATTTAATCAAAAATCATGTTCTTCACCTCAGGTATTGTTTTTAGAGAAAAGTAAACTAACTGTAGAAGAAATAGCGAAAATATTAAGTCGGAAATTTGAGAAGATTACTAAAAGATATACTAATTTAGATTTAGAGGAGGCTATAGCTGCTAAAATAATTAATAAAAGAGGTGAATATCTACTAAGTATCAATAAGCTTACTTATATGAGTAAGGGACTTCAATATACAATACTAATTGATAGTGAAGTAAAGCTTGAAGAAGCAATTACAGGACGAACTATATTTATAAAAGAGGTGGATGATATATTGGATGTATGCCCTTTAATTACTAAAAACATACAAACCATTGGGATAGCCTCAAAGAATAGTAATAAGACTTTAGAGTTTGCAGATAGAGTGACGACTTTTGGAGTAGATAGAGTTGTGAAAATTGGATACATGAATTTCTATGATTCTCCATGGGATGGAAGTTTAATAATAAGCGAATTAGTTAGGTGGTGCTCCCTTAATACAAAGGGAATGATTTAAATCCTATTTTGCAATGGGGGGGGAGAAAATGGCAGATTTTAAAAGTTTTTATGTAGGTCAAAGCGAGGAGTATATAAAGAGATTTACAGAGGCTGAAGTAGAATCTTATGCAAGAATTACTGGAGATTATAATTATGTGCATATGGATGAGGAAAAAGCTAAAAAATCATTTTTTAAGGGTAGAATCGTTCATGGACAATTAGTTGGAGGAATGATTTCAGCTTTGCTTGGAACAAAATTACCTGGAGGCGGTAATATATATTTAAGGCAGAGCTTCGAGTTTTTAAAACCAGTAAGAATTGGGGATACAATCAAAGCGAAGGCTATTATAACTAAAATAAATGAAAAAAAGAAAATACTATTACTTGACACATTTTGTCTAAATGAACAAGACGAAATAGTTATAAAGGGAAAAGCTGAGGTTTTAGTATTAAGATAATCTATAATTGAGAGAATGGCATAACATATATACGTTTTACTTAAAACAGTAGTTGAATAGTCACATTAAATTATGCTTTTTCTGATATAATAAAATTAAGCTATGTAATCTATAAATAATGAATAGCTTAATTTTTTATAGATTGAGAGGTGTTTTTATGAAAGTAAGGGATGTTATGATAAAATGTGATTTCATACTTAAAGAAAATAATACTTTTTATGAGGCGTCGCAGTTATTTAGTAATAATGAAGTTGAAGTTATACCTATATTAGATGAAAAAGAAATTTTGGTTGGTGTTATAACGAAAAATGACATAATTAAGAATTTTATTGAGGGTACAAGCCCTAATATATGTATTAAATATCTTTCACGTGGTAAAGAAAATATTATCAATGAGGATGATAAAATACAGGATTATGTTGATGCGAAGGAAAGTTATTTGGGAGTTGAAAATTCAGTTGGTAAATTTGTTGGCTGTTTTAGTGTGAATAATATGTTAAAGCGAGGTTTTGATAATCAATCAGAAAAAATAAGTGAGCTAAAGCAAAGATTAAATTGTACGGAAGAATGTGGCAATGCAATCCTTAATTGCACAGAATTAGATGCAATTATTGAATCGTCATTTGATGGTATTTACATAACCGATGGTAAAGCTAATACGTTAAAGATTAATAAATCTTATGAAACCATAACAGGTATACAAAGAAAAGGTATGATTAATAGGAATATGTATGAACTTGAAAAAGAGGGATACATATCTAAATCAGCTACTCTTATGGTATTAAAAAATAGAAAATCTAATACCATTGAGCAGGAATTTAGTACTGGTAAAAAAGTATTGGTTTCTAGTAATCCTATATTTGATGATAAGGGTAATATAAGCATGGTGGTTACAAATGTACGAGATATAACGGAATTATACGAATTAGAAGAACAGCTAACTAAAAATAGGAAGCTTACAGAAAAGTATTATTCAGAGATAGAAACTATGAGAATTCAATATTTAAATTTGTCAGATATGGTTGCTAAGGATAAAGCGATGATAGATTTATTGGAGGTTGCTAAAAGAGTAGCTAGTGTGGATACTACTGTTTTAATATTAGGAGAAACTGGAGTTGGAAAGGAAGAAATCGCTAAGTTTTTACATAAAAATAGTACGAGACAGAATAAAAATTTTATAAAAATTAATTGTGGAGCAATCCCTCAAAATCTTATAGAATCTGAGCTCTTTGGATATGTAAAAGGGGCGTTCACAGGGGCTAATAAGGAAGGCAAAATGGGACTTTTTGAAGTAGCAGATGGAGGTACAGTTTTTTTGGATGAAATTGGAGAACTTCCTTTGAATATACAAGTTAAGCTACTTAATGTACTTCAAGAGGGCGAAGTGGAAAGAGTGGGGTCGGTTAAATCAATTAAAATTGATGTAAGAGTATTAGCAGCTACTAATAGGAACTTAGAAGATATGACTAAAGAGAAATCATTTAGATCAGATTTATATTATCGTTTAAATGTGGTCCCTCTTACTATCCCACCACTAAGGGATAGGAAAGAGGATATTGTTCCTTTAGTCCAACATTTCTTATCTCAATTAAATAAAAAATATAACTTTGAGAAAACTTTCACGATTGAGGCGATGAATACACTTTATAATTACAGTTGGCCGGGTAATGTCCGTGAACTTAAAAATATTGTAGAAAGGGTTATAGTGATGAGTAGTAGTGATAAAATATTCCAAAGTGATTTGTCGATTAAAACCTCTTCGAATGTTATGGAGAGAAATATTGAATGCGGGGATGCATGTAATTTAAAAGAGGCAGTTGGAAAAGTTGAAGCTAAACTTATTAGCCAAGCGTTTGATAATGCTGGTAATGTCAGGGGTGCTGCAAAAATACTTGGAATTGATGCCTCTACTTTTGTTAGAAAGCGTAAAAAATATTTTGGAAAAGAAGCGTTGCAAAAATGAAACGTGTTGCAAAAATGCAAAAACAAGTAATTACCTTCTAAATCTCATATAGTATGCACGAGTTTATAGAATTCTGTCGGTTGAGTTTCTAATATCTGTTGCCTTTATGCAACAGATATTAATAAAAAATAATATATTTGTGATTGTTTTCACAGATATATTATTTTTTTTATAAATATATCTGTTAAAACAATCACAATAATTCATTAAAATACATTAATATAATAGTATTTAAGAAAACATATCACATATTTGTAACTTTGGCACAGGTATTGCTACATATGTAAATGTAAAGTTACATAAAATACACATGTGAGGGGAATGGTTTTAATGGGATTAATGACTGGCGAACAATACGTAGAAAGTCTTAGAGAATTGAATTTAAAAGTTTATATGTTTGGAGAAAAAGTAGAAAATGTAGTAGATAACCCTATAATTAGGCCTTCAATGAATTCAGTTAAAATGACTTATGATTTGGCACAAATGCCTGAATATGAAGATTTATTGACATCTACTTCAATAATTACAGGTGAAAAAATTAACAGATTTGCTAATATACATCAAAGCACAGAGGATCTAGTTAAAAAAGTTAAAATGCAAAGATTATGTGGACAAAAAACCGCTTCATGCTTCCAAAGATGTGTTGGCATGGATGCATTTAACTCTGAATATAGTACTACTTATGAAATAGATAAAGCTTGTGGAACGGAGTATCATGAAAGATTTAAAAAGTTTTTAAAATATATTCACGAAAATGATTTAATAGTAGATGGAGCAATGACAGATCCAAAAGGAGATAGAGGTCTATCAATATCAAAACAAGAAGATCCAGATATGTATCTTAGGGTAGTTGAAAGAAGACCTGATGGTATTGTAGTCAGAGGGGCAAAGGCTCATCAAACTGGTATATGTAATTCTCACGAAGTTTTAGTTATGCCAACTATTGCTATGAGACCAGAGGATAAGGACTATGCAGTATCATTTTCAGTGCCAACAAACACAGAAGGCATTATTATGATTCTTGGACGTCAATCCTGCGATACAAGAAAAAGTGAAGAAGGCGCAGATATCGATGTTGGAAATTATAATTATGGTGGAGTAGAAGCTTTAACTATCTTTGATGATGTATTCGTACCAAATGAACGAATATTCTTAAATGGAGAAACAGAATTTGCAGGTATGCTTGTTGAAAGATTTGCAGGATACCATAGACAAAGTTATGGCGGATGTAAAGTTGGCGTAGGTGATGTGCTTATTGGCGCTACGGCACTTGCAGCAGATTATAATGGAACTAATAGAGTATCACATATTAAAGATAAATTAATAGAAATGACTCACCTAAATGAAACACTATACGCTTGTGGAATTGCATGTTCTGCAGAAGGTCATAAAACTGAATCAGGTAATTATATAATAGATTTGTTACTTGCTAATGTATGTAAGCAAAATGTTACAAGATTCCCATATGAAATAGTAAGACTTGCTGAAGATATCGCTGGAGGATTAATGGTAACTATGCCTGCAGATAAAGATTTTAAAGATCCAATAACCGGACCTTATCTTGAAAAATATTTAAAAGGTGTTGCATCTGTTTCAACTGAAAATAGAATGAGAATATTAAGATTAATAGAAAACTTAGCACTTGGAACCGCGGCAGTTGGTTACAGAACAGAATCAATGCATGGTGCAGGTTCACCACAGGCTCAAAGAATAATGATAGCAAGACAAAGCAATTTAGCCCATAAAAAGGCCTTAGCAAAAGTGATAGCTAGAATAAAAGAATAAATTATTTATAAAATACATTTTTCATAATATGAAAACCTTAAATATATAAGGGGTAACCCACCCCGCATATATTTAAAAGAATGGAGTGACGTAATGTTTGCTGAAATTGAAAAAATCCTTGAGATGAATGTCAGACCAAAGCTAAAAGATCACTATGGAAATATTGAACTTGTTAGCTTCGACGATGGAATAGTTGAGGTTAAGCTTTTGGGGCAATGTAAGGGATGTTTATCTGCAAAATTTACCATTGAAGATGTGGTTGAAGTTGCACTTAAAGAAGCAATTCCTAGCATTAAAAAGGTAATACTTAAAAATGAAGTAAGCGAAGAGTTATTAGAACAAGCTAGAAAATTTTTAAGTAAGGGTAATAGAGGGAATTAATGAAAATTGGTATTAAATATTGTGGAGGATGTAATCCAACTTATGATAGGCCAGGGGTAGTGTCAAAATTAAAGAAATATATTGGCAAAGCGCACAGTATTGAAACGGCAAAACACGGGATTATTTATGATGTGGTTGTTATTTTATGTGGATGTACCAGTGCTTGTGCGAGTCACCAAAATCTTGAAGCTAAATATGAAAAAGTATATATAACTTGTGAAAACGATAACAGAAAATTGCTTAATATTATAGACAAAATCAAAGTTTTGTAATTGGGGAGAGTGATAATTATGAACTTAGAAGAAATTTATAAATCAAAGGTTATTACGGCGGAGCAAGCAGCAGGGAAAATAAAGTCAGGAAATAGGATAGTTACAGGACATGCTTGCGGAGAGCCAACAGATGTTATAGCTGCAATGGTAGCTAATAGTAAGGCTTATGAAAATGTTGAAATCGTACATATGGTGGCAATGAGTAAAAGTGAATATGCAAAGCCAGGCATGGAAAAACACTTTAGACATAACTCGTTATTTGTAGGGGGAACTACAAGGGAGTCAGTAAGCTCAGGAAGAGCAGATTTTACACCATGTTTTTTTTCTAAGGTACCTGATCTATTTAAAAATGGTTATCTACCAATAGATGTGGCAATTGTTCAAGTTTCAGCACCAGATGAGCACGGTTGTTGTAGTTTCGGTGTATCTATTGATTATACAAAGACTGCAACGGAATGTGCAAAAATGGTAATTGCAGAAGTAAATAATAAAATGCCAAGAACTATGGGAGACTCTTTTATACATATTTCTGATATTGATTATATTGTAGAAGTAAGTCATCAAATAATAGAGCTTAATCCTCCTAAAATTGGAGATGTTGAGAAAGCTATTGGAGAGTATTGTGCTTCTTTAGTTGAGGATGGTTCCACACTTCAACTTGGAATAGGAGCTATTCCAGATGCAGTACTTTTATTTTTAAAAGACAAAAAAGACTTAGGCATACATTCGGAAATGATTTCAGACGGAGTAGTTGAACTTGTTGAAACAGGAGTTGTAACAAATCAGGCTAAGACAATTCATCCAGGGAAAATAGTAGTAACTTTCCTTATGGGAACCAAAAGACTTTATGACTTTGTTGATAATAATCCAATGGTTGAAATGTATTCTGTAGATTATGTAAATGATCCGGTTATAATTTCAAAAAATAATAAAATGGTTTGTATAAATTCTGCTATTCAAGTAGATCTTATGGGGCAGGTCAATGCAGAAACTATAGGTTTAACTCAGTTTAGTGGAACTGGTGGACAAGTTGATTTTATTAGAGGTGCAGCTATGGCAAAGGATGGAAAATCTATTATTGCCATGCCGTCTACAGCAAGCAAAGGAAAGATTTCCAGAATTAAACCAATGCTTGATGAAGGAGCAGCGGTTACAACTTTGAGAAACGAAGTGCAATACGTAGTTACTGAGTATGGTATTGCAGAGCTAAAAGGTAAAACATTAAGAGATAGAGCAAGGTCTCTCATAAATATTTCTCATCCAGACTTTAGACCTTCACTTATGCAAGAATGGGAAAAGAGATTTAAAGCCAAATTCCAAAATTAAATGCAAATTATAGGGGGAAACAAATGAGGAAAGGTTATGTGTATATTATTCTAACTGCTCTACTATACAGCACTCAGGAAATTGCAAATAAAATGCTAGTAAAAAATGGAATGGATTCATTTCAAATTACATTTCTAATATTCACAATCGGCGCAATACTATTAACTCCATTTGCAATAAAAGATATTAAAGCTAAGAAGTTAAAGCTTGGTATAAATGATGTTGGCTACTTTGCATTAAATGGTGCACTATGTATACCCATCTCAATGGCGCTGTTATCATTTGCAGGTAAATATACTCTAGCTTCAACTTCAGCGGTTATATTTAGTTCAAATGCGATATTTACAGTACCCTTTGCTTATTTAATTTTAAAAGAAAAGATTAATAAAGCAACATTAATATCTCTTTTGGTAGGTATTTTAGGTGTTATTATAATTTTCAATCCATCAAAAATGGTAGCAGGAATGAATGGTGAATCTTCTAATTTGTTAGGAATAACACTTGCATTAGGTGCAGCTATAGCCTGGTCGCTATTTACAGTAATTAGCAAAATTAGAATAAATCAATACGGTGGTTATGTATTTAACTGTATAGCATTCTATATTGGAGCATTCTTTGTATTAATAATACTTTTAGCTACAGGAAGACCTATATTCAAAGGAATTGATGGTAATGCAGGTTTAGTACTCGTGTACATGGGCCTATTTATAAAGGCACTTGGATATGTATTCTACCTTGGAGCAATAAGGTTAACATCAGCAGTTACAGCATCCTTAGTATTTTTAATAAAGCCTGCTTTAGCTACTATGCTTGCTGTAATGATACTTGGAGAGAAGCTTGAATTAAATATAGTTATAGGAATTGGATTTATTATTGTGAGCTCGTATATTGCATTTAAATCTAAGCGAGCTTCAGAGATTTCTCAAGTAGTTACTAACTAAATACTTAAGATAATCTTTTACAGTTAATATAAACTGGAGGTGTAATTTTGGAAAATGCAAGAATAAGAAGTCAAGAAGTTATGAAAAAAGTAGTTTCTGCGCAGGAAGCAGCGGGTCTAATAAAAGATGGAATGGTAGTTGGAGTAAGTGGGTTTACTCCATCAGGTTATCCTAAGGATGTTCCTTTAGCTCTTGCGCAAAGAGTTAAAAGTACTGGCGAAAAAATGAAACTCACATTGTATACAGGTGCGTCTGTTGGTGCAGAAATAGATGGAGCTTGGACTGAGGCGGGTATAATTTCAAAAAGAATGCCCTATCAAACTAACAGCAATTTAAGAAACTGCATTAATAAAGGGCTTACAGAGTATATTGATATGAATTTAAGCTGTATGCCTCAATTTGTAAATTATGGATTTTTACCTAAAGTTAATGTTGCAATTATAGAAGCTTTGGCAATTACGGAAGAAGGCAACATAATCCCTACAACAGCAGTGGGGAATGCTGCTACTTATGTGGAAAATGCAGATATGGTTATTATTGAAGTTAATGAAAATCAGCCATTGTCATTAGAAGGTATTGCAGATATTTATACGTTAGAAAATCCTCCCTTCAGGAAGCCAATTCCAATAACACATCCGGGAGATAGGATTGGAACAACTTATATACCTTGTAAACTTGAAAAAATTGCTGCAGTTGTGATGACAAATACATCTGATAAAACAAGAGCGTTAAAACCTATTGATGAAACTTCTAAAGCAATTTCAAAAAACTTAATAAATTTTCTTGAAAATGAAGTTAAAGAAGGAAGGCTCCCAGAAAATTTATTACCTTTGCAATCAGGAGTTGGGAATGTAGCGAATGCAGTGCTTGCAGGACTTTGTGAAACTAATTTGAAAAAGCTTACCTGCTATACAGAGGTAATACAGGATTCTATGCTTGATCTTATAAGATGTGGCAAAGCAGAAATGGTTTCAGCTACAGCATTAAGCCCTTCACCAACTGGAATGGAAGCTTTTAGACGTGACGTTGGCAGTTTAAAAGATAAAATTGTATTGAGGCCTCAGGAAATAAGTAATAATCCAGAAGTTATTCGAAGGCTTGGAGTTATTGCTATGAATACAGCTTTAGAGGTTGATATATATGGTAATGTTAATTCAACTCATGTTATGGGTACAAAGATGATGAATGGAATAGGTGGCTCTGGAGATTTTGCAGGAAATGCTTCTTTAACCATATTTACAACAGAATCTATAGCCAAGGGTGGAGATATATCTTCAATAGTTCCAATAGTTTCGCATGTAGATCATACAGAACACAATGTTATGGTAATTGTTACTGAACAAGGCACCGCAGATTTAAGAGGTAAGAGCCCAAAGGAAAGGGCAGTTGCGATTATTAATAATTGTGCTCATCCGGACTATAGGCCACAACTTTTGGAATACTTGGAGAAAGCAGAATGTTGTGCTGGAAAGCATACCCCTCATGTGTTATGCGATGCGCTATCCTGGCATGTAAGGTTTATGGAAACAGGTACAATGAAGATGAATAAAGAATTATAAAATGTATTTTCGTTAAATAATATGATAATCTAATAGTAAGTTAATATAAAAAAATATATAAATATATAAAACAATATAAAACAAATAGGAGGAAGATAAAATGGATAACAAGGCATATATAAATGAAATGATGATTAAGGCAAAGACAGCTCAAGCAGGTATTGCAAATTATAATCAAGAACAGGTGGATGATTTAGTTAGAGTTATTGGTAAGGTTATATTTGATAATGCTGAAATACTTGCAAAAGAAGCGGTAACTGAAACAAGAATGGGAGTTTATGAAGATAAGGTAGCTAAGAACATGGGTAAGTCAAAGACTATATGGAACAGTTTAAAAGGTAAAAAATCTGTAGATATCATTGGAGCAGAAGAAGGAAAAGAAGGAATAGTACTAGTTGCTAAGCCAAAGGGAGTTATAGCTTCTATTACACCAACTACAAATCCAATAGTTACACCTATGTGTAATGCCATGTTTGCATTAAAAGGAAGAAATGCAATTATTGTTGCTCCACACCCAAGATCTAAGGATTGCTCAGCACATGCTGTTAAACTAATGAATGATGAATTAAGGAAACTAGGAGCACCAGAAAATTTAATTCAAATAATATCAGAACCATCTGTTGAATTAACTGGAGAATTAATGGCAGCTGCTGATACAGTTGTAGCTACTGGCGGAATGGGAATGGTAAGGGCTGCTTACGCAAGCGGAAAACCAGCATTCGGAGTAGGAGCAGGAAATGTTCAAGTTATTATTGATAGAGATTATGATTTTGATAAAGCCGCTAAAGATATTATAGCAGGAAGAAAGTTTGATAATGGTATCATCTGTTCTGGAGAACAATCAATTATTGCTCCAGTTGAAAAACATTCTGAAATAATGAAGGCATTTGTTGATAATGGTGCATACTACATTGAAGATGAAGCAACAATTGATAAGTTTAGAAAGGTTATGTTCCCAGGTGGAAGTATAAATGGCAAACTTGTTGGTCAATCAGTTCAATTTATTGCTGATATGGCAGGAGTTATGGTTCCTGAAGATACTAAAGTAGTTATACTAAAAACTAAAGGAATAGGATCACTAGATGTACTTAACAAGGAAAAAATGTTCCCATTTATGATCACAATGACTTACAATACTTTTGAAGAAGCAGTAGAACTAGCTAAAACTAACCTTTTATATGAAGGCGCAGGTCATACTACAGCGGTTCATTCAAATGATAATGATCATATTGAATATGCAGGAAAAGAATTACCTATAAGTAGATTAGTTGTTAATCAAACATCATCAACAGGAGCGGGTGGAAGTTTCAATAATGGATTCAATCCATCTACAACTCTTGGCTGTGGATCTTGGGGAAATAATTCAATATCTGAAAACTTTACGTATTACCACTTAATAAATATATCAAGAATAGGATATTTCAATAAGGATGCTAAGGTTCCAACTATAGAGGAAATTTGGTCAAAATAATATAGAGTTATTAGGTTTCAATTTATGTTGAAACCTAATTTCCTAAATTAAATTAAATTAAATAGGAGGTAAAATAATGAAATTATTTTCAATTAAGTCACAAATTCATAAGTTTGATACAGCAAAGGATTTTGCTGAAACCTTTAATATCGGTGAAGGAGATTTTGTATTATCAAATGAATTTATATATAATCCTTTTTTCGGAAGCCTAAATCTTAACGCTGAAGTAGTTTTCCTAGAAAAATATGGAGTTGGAGAACCTTCAGATGAAATAATTGATGCAGTTCTCGCTACTATTAAGGGGAAAACTTTTAAAAGGATTTTTGCTGTTGGTGGCGGTAGTGTTATTGACATAGCAAAGCTTCTTGTAATAAAAGGTGATAATACAGCATTAGATTTATTTGAGAAAAAAGTTCCACTTATAAAGGATAAAGAGCTTATAATAGTTCCTACAACTGCTGGAACGGGTTCAGAAGTTACAAATTTATCTATAGCTGAAATTAAAGCTAAACATACAAAAATGGGCCTTGCTACAGATGAATTATTAGCTGATCATGCAGTACTTATTCCAGAACTAGTTAAAGGACTACCATACAGATTTTTTGTTGCTAGTTCAATTGATGCGTTGATTCATGCTATTGAGTCCTATGTATCTCCAAAATCTAATCCATACACAGAATTATTTAGTGTTAAAGCAATGGAATTGATTTTAAAAGGATACGTTCAAATAATTGAAAAAGGTGAAGAATACAGAAAAGAAATAATTGAAGATTTTGTAATAGGTAGTAACTATGCTGGTATTGCTTTTGGAAACACAGGAGTTGGTGCTGTTCATGCACTTTCTTATCCACTTGGTGGAACTTACCACGTTCCTCATGGAGAAGCAAACTACCAGATGTTTGTTGAAGTATTTAGAACTTATAATAAGAAAAATCCAAATGGTAAAATTAAAGATATTAAAAAAATACTTGCAGATATTTTAAATGTAAATGGTGAAGATGATGTATTTGCAGCACTTGCCAGCATACTTGATAAATTATTAACTAGAAAACCTTTGAAAGACTACGGTATGAAGGTAGAAGATATTGAAGGCTTTGCGGATAGCGTTATTGTAGGTCAGGCAAGACTTTTAGCTAATAATTATGTGCCTTTAAGCAGAGATGAAATTAGAGACGTTTATAAGAATTTGTATTAAAATATAAGGAGAGAGGGTTAAACCTCTCTCTTTATAGTATATGATATACAATATAAAATTAGGAGGTATTCCATGTCGAATTTAGATTTTATTTATAAAAGACACAGTATACGAAAATTTAAGGACGAAGTTATTCCTATGATTGATTTAGAGGAGATTATTAAAGCGGCTATTCACGCTCCATCGGGTAAAAATGTTCAGAATTGGCACTTTGTAATAATTAGAAATAAAGAAAAGATAAATGAAATTGTAAAAGTCGTGGAAGATAAAAATTCAGAAATAGCATCTAAAATTGTAGATGAAAATATTAAGGCAATTTTCACTAAATCTTTAAAATACCATATTGCATTTAGGAATGCTCCTTGCTTAATTCTAGTATATGCTGGAAATTATAAACCAACAGGATTTGAAGAATTTAAGGCCATTAATGAAAGCGCAGATGATATACAAGAACTTTTTAATACTGCACCAGGAATACAGGGAGCATCGGCCGCAATGGAAAACTTATTACTTGCAGCAGCGAGTCTTGGCTATGGCACATGCTGGATGACAGGTCCAAATTATGCTGCAAAAGAAATTGGAGATGTGCTTAATTTTAAAAAAGAAGAATATTCATTAATGGCATTAACCCCTATTGGATTACCATTAGAAGAGGAAAATAAAAGCCCTCGTAGAAAGCCTGTGGATGAAGTTATTACAGTTATACTCTAAAAAATTCTTATTGATGATACCAAAGATTTTTACTAAAAATTAATGAATAGAAGCAGGGTGATTTTGTATTTAATTATCTTGATTCTATTTATTTTCATGTTCTTGGGTCGCGCTTTTTTAGATGAAATGCTGAATTTCTTTTAGGTATACAAGTTAAGATACTTAGTATATACTAAATAATAAGATATATGTATTATACAGGGATTTATAAATTTTTTTGCTAATATTTGTGAAAATAATCACAATAATTCATTGAAATACTAAGAAAAATGCATTCAGACATATTAAAATGACAGTGGTTTTGGTAACGATTTCTTACTAAGTGAAAGCTATATTAAATTAGATAATATATAGTCAAAACAAAAAAAATATAATTTAGGATAGTAATAGGTATGAACTTAGAAGATATTTACAAATCAAAGGTCATTACGGCAGAACAAGTGGTAGGAAATAAAATCGGAGGTTAATTTATGTCTATTAAAAAAGAGTTTGTGAAAGAACAACCATATATACCTGCAGGTCCTTTTAAGATAAGAATACCTGGAATTCACTATAAGTTTCAAATGGCAGATTATATTCAAGGATTACTGATGTGTGCGGTTTGTCTTGGAGCTATTCCAATGCTCCAGGAATTTTTAGGAATGCCTTTTGAAGTAGCAATGGCAGTTGTTGTGTTAAATGGTATATTTTATTGTGCACATGTATTTTTAGGGGATCCAGTTGTGCCTGGGTGGGTTACACCAGCCATTCCACTTCTCATTCTTTATGTAAGTGATTATGCCATAGGACCTGAAAGAATACAAGCATTAATTGCATTTGAAATGAGTCTAGGAGCTTTAGCATTATTATTAGGTGCTACAGGACTTGGTAAGAAGATAGTTCACATTGTTCCTAATGCTATGCAGTCCGGCATTATAATTGGAGCTGGTATTGCAGCTGTAAATATTATATTTGTAAAAGGTGCTCGTTTTGATCAATTTCCAATTTCTATTGTTGTTTGTGTAGGGTTAGGTTTCTACCTTTTATTTTCAAATCATTTTAAAAGTATTAGCAATAAAAATAAAATTTTAAAAGCAATATCTAATTTAGGCATACTACCAATTATAGCACTTGCGATAATATTTGCGCCTTTAGTTGGGGAAACAGCTTGGCCTAAGGTAGAATGGGGTATAACAAAACCAGCTTTTGGAGTTTTATGGACACAATGGACCCTTTTTTCTAAAGATATAGGGTTTCCTCCAGTCAAAATGTTTATAAATGCTCTACCGATGGTTATTTCTGCATATATAGTTTTATTTGGTGATATGATACAATCTCAAGCGTTAATAGGAGACTGTAAGAAGGAGCGACCAGATGAACTTATAGATTATAATCCGAACAGATCTCACATAATATTTGGTCTTCGTAACATGCTAATGTCTGTAATAGGACCAGATCTTACAATGTGTGGACCACTATGGGCAGCAATGCAAGTTGTTATTTGTGAAAGATATAAACATGGCAAGGAGTCTATGGAGTCGATATTTGGTGGAGCGGGTTCCTTCAGATTCGGTACGCTTACTGGATATTTACTCTTACCAATAGTTTCCCTATGCAAACCTATCTTAGGAATTGCACTAGCATCTACAATGCTAATACAGGGGTATGTTTCTATAAGGGTAGGAGTTTTGAAGGCGCGTACAGCAAATGATCTAGGTATTGCAGGTGTTATGGCTGCTGTAGTTGCAACAAGAGGGGCAGCTTGGGGATTAGCAGCAGGCATTGTACTTTGTATAATCATTCAATCAGGAAATAAACCAAAATTTGATGTTATGCTGTTTGAAAATGAAGAATTGGAGGCATAAGCAAGAGAAAGACTTTTGAATAAAAGGAATAGAAGCGAGGTGATTTTACATTTTATTATACTGCTTCTATTTATTTTATGTTTTAGTGCCTTTTTTATTTTGTTAAGTTTTGTACAAAATAAAAAAGGCTAATAAGAGTTATGAAGTTTCAAACTGATGTATTTTAATAAATACATGGGAAATATGGTTATAGATATAATTAAAGAACCTTATTTAGGTATACAAGTTAAGAGAATTAGTGTATACTAAAAGAATAATAAGTGGAAAGATAAGCCAATTAGAATTGGTGTGAAAATGAACAAGTTTAAAAAATGCAGGAAGAACAATAAATATTAGTATATATATTATGCAGGAGTTTATAAATTTCTGTAAATTCGCTTTCTAATATTTGTGAAATAAATCACAATAATCCATTGAAATACTAACAAAAATGTGCTAATACAAATTTTAAGAAATATTATAACCTTATTTATAACAACGTTTCCTTAAAAACTGAAACTATGATATTAAAATATTTAATATATAGTCAAAACAAAAATTTATAATTTAGGAGAGTGATTGGTATGAACTTAGAAGAAATCTATAAATCAAAGGTGATTACGGCGCAGCAAGCGGCAGGGAAAATAAAGTCCGGAAATAGGGTAGTTACAGGACATGCTTGTGGAGAGCCAACAGAGATTATAGCTGCAATGGTAGCTAATTGTAAGGCTTATGAAAATGTTGAAATTGCACACATGGTTCCTATGGGAAAAGCTGAGTATACTAATACTGGAATGGAAAAACATTTTAAGCACAATGCTTTATTTGCAGGTGCTCCTACAAGAGAAGCCATTAGAGATGGAAGAGCAGATTTTACACCTTGTTTTTTTTCTAAGATACCTGAGCTATTTAAGAAGGGCTATCTGCCAATAGATGTGGCAATTGTTCAAGTTTCAGCACCAGATGAACACGGTTATTGTAGTTTCGGTGTATCTGTTGATTATACAAAGACAGCAACGGAATGTGCAAAAATGGTAATTGCAGAAGTAAATAATAAAATGCCAAGAACTATGGGAGACTCTTTTATACATATTTCTGATATTGATTATATTGTAGAAGTAAGTCATCAAATAATAGAGCTTAATCCTCCTAAAATTGGAGATATTGAGAAAGCTATTGGAGAGTATTGTGCTTCTTTAGTTGAGGATGGTTCCACACTTCAACTTGGAATAGGAGCTATTCCAGATGCAGTACTTTTGTTTTTAAAGGATAAAAAGGACTTAGGTATACATTCGGAAATGATTTCAGACGGAGTAGTTGAACTTGTTGAAACAGGAGTTATAACAAATAAAGCTAAGACACTTCATCCAGGGAAAATAGTAGTAACTTTCCTCATGGGAACTAAAAGACTTTATGACTTTGTTGATAATAATCCAATGGTTGAAATGTATTCTGTAGATTATGTAAATGATCCGGCTATAATTGCAAAAAACAGTAAAATGGTCTGTATAAATTCTGCTATTCAAGTAGATTTTATGGGACAGGTAAATGCAGAAACTATTGGATTAACTCAGTTTAGTGGGACAGGTGGACAGGTTGACTTTATTAGAGGTGCAAGTATGGCAAAGGACGGTAAATCTATCATTGCAATGCCTTCTACAGCAAGCAAAGGAAAGATTTCAAGAATTACGCCTTTGCTTGATGAAGGAGCAGCGGTTACAACTTTGAGAAACGAAATACAATACGTAATTACTGAATATGGTATTGCGGAGCTAAAAGGTAAAACATTAAGAGATAGAGCAAGGTCGCTCATAAATATTGCTCATCCAGACTTTAGACCTTCACTTATTGAGGAATGGGAAAAAAGATTTAACTGTAAGTTTTAGTAAAATATATAATAAACACTAAAGATATAGTAAAAAGAAGCAGTGACTTTGTATTTAGTCATCCTGCTTCTTTTTATTTTCATATTTTACTGTAGTATCTAATAAAAATGGGTATAACATAAAAAAATGAAAAAATATTACATAAAAAAAGAAGGAAAATCATGTAAGTTATAGAATATAGAATAAAGGTACATTATTTAGGCAATACTGAAAAAATATTTTAATTTAAAATGATTTGGGGGGAAGAAAATGCATTTAAATTTTGAAAATAGCGAGGACAAATTGATAGTTTACATGTTTGGAGAACTAGACCATCATAGTGCTGAAGAAGTAAGGAACATTATAGATGATCGTTTAGAACGAGATAGCTACAATAAATTAATTATGGATTTCAAAGATGTGACGTTCATGGACAGCTCCGGTATTGGTGTGGTCATTGGAAGATACAAAAAGTTACATATGAAAAATGGGAAAGTATGCGTAACTAACATTAAATCTTCAGTAAAAAGAGTATTTGAATTGTCAGGAATGTTTAAGATTATTATGTCATATGATGACGTTGAACAAGCTGTAAACAACATTTAGTGGGGGGATTAGTATGTGTTACAATAGAATTAAAATTGAATTTTTAAGTAAATCGCAGAATGAAAGTTTTGCAAGAGTAGCAGTAGCAGCATTCGCTTCACAATTAGATCCTACAATTGAAGAAATTACCGACGTTAAAACAGCAGTATCAGAAGCAGTTACTAATGCAATTATTCATGGATATGATAATGAAGAGGAAATGATTAATATAGAAGCTATTATTAATGGAACTGAACTAACAGTGATAATAGAAGATGTAGGAAAAGGAATTGACAATTTAGAACTCGCTAGGCAACCATTATATACTTCCCGCCCAGATTTAGAGAGGTCAGGTATGGGTTTTACTGTAATGGAGACTTTTATGGACAGTTTAGAAGTAAAGTCTGATAAAGGTAGGGGAACAAGTATAATAATGAAAAAAATATTTAATCCTTTAAGTTAGGTGGAATATTATGGATCAAAAAATAGTAAGAAAAGAAAACTATACTTATGAAGATAATATGCAACTTATTCAATTGGCTAGAAATAAAGAACCGGGTGCATTAGATACGTTGGTGGAAATGAATTTACCATTAGTTTCATCAATAAGTAAAAAATTTCTTAATAGGGGATATGAGTATGATGATATATTTCAAATTGGATGTATTGGCTTAGTAAAGGCAATTAATAATTTTGATACTAAGTATAATGTGAAATTTTCTACATATGCCGTACCTATGATAATGGGAGAGATTAAAAGATTTCTTAGAGATGATGGAATTATAAAAGTAAGTAGAAGCGTTAAGATTACTGCAAGACAATTACATTATGATAAAGATACTCTAACCAAAGAATTGGGGAGGGAGCCTACTATTGATGAACTGTCGGTTTTTTCAAAAATTGAAAAAGAGGATATAGTATATGCATTAGAGTCTGCTAGCAATATGCTGTATTTATTTGATACAATACACCAAGATGATGGTGCCCCAGTACTATTAATAGATAAATTAAGTGAAAAATACGAAGAAGATAATCAGGTTTTAGATAAAATTTCCCTTAAAGAAGCACTTAGAAAACTTGATGCAAAATCAAGGCAAATAATTATGCTCAGATATTTTAAAGATAATACACAAATTCAAGTTGCAAAAATGATGGGGATTAGCCAGGTACAAGTATCGAGAATAGAAAAAAAAGTTTTGAAAATAATGAGGGAAAAGTTGATCTAATAAAAGTGAGTGTATAAGATGAGATATAAATAAGGAACTTCAATTTTAAATTTTGAAGTTCCTTATCTATAAATTCGTCTTATTTTTTTTGACTAAAAATAATATTAATGCAAATACTAACATAAAGAATTAGCATATTATATTTGCATAATACAATATAATAAATGATTAGTAGTGACTATTAAAAGCGACAAGGAGGACATTTCATGAAAGTGGAAGAAAAAACTATAAGAAAAAAATTTGATAAACTTAATTCTAATAACATCCCTAAACCTAATTTAGGATTGCATTGTTTTAATGCTTTTTGGGTTGGAGGCTTAATATGTGTAATAGGACAATTTATCAGTGACATTTTTTCTGGAATTGGTATTCCTAAAGATGAGGTAGGCACATATGTATCTATAGTTATGGTTTTTCTGGGAGCTGTGCTTACTGGCATAGGGGTATATGATAAGCTAGGTGATTTTGCAGGAGCAGGTTCTGTTGTGCCAATTACAGGGTTTGCAAATTCAATCGTTTCACCAGCAATGGAATTTAAAAAAGAGGGTTTTGTTTTTGGTGTTGCAGCTAAAATGTTTACTATTGCAGGGCCCGTTTTAGTATATGGAATAGGGTCATCTGTAATTGTAGGAATTTTATATTATTTTTTAAGGTGGTGATTTAAAATGGGTAGAAGAATTGGTCTTCAAACAGTAGAAATCGAAAGTAAACCTAGAATTATCAGTACATATAATATAGTTGGGCCTAAGGAAGGGCAGGGACCATTAAAAGAGTATTTTGACCGGATTTTAGAAGATGATCTTAATGGAACTGAAAGCTTTGAAAAAGCTGAAACTAGTTTATTATATACTGCTGTATCAGAGGGCATAAAAAAAGCAAAACTAAAAGAAGTTGATATAAATTATCTACTAGCAGGTGATTTATTAAATCAGTTATCTTCTTCATGTTTTGCAGCTAGAGATTTGAATATACCATTCCTAGGACTTTATGGAGCTTGCTCAACTATGGCAGAGTCTTTAAGCGTTGCTTCAATGATAATGGAGGGTGGGCTGGCTAATTATGTTATAGCAGCTACTTCATCACATTTCTCATCAGCTGAAAGGCAATTTAGATTGCCACTGGAAATGGGAAGTCAGAGAGCTCCAACAGCGCAATGGACCGTTACAGGTGCAGGAGCAATGATTTTGGGAAAAAAAGGTAAATTTCCATATGTTACCCATGTTACAACTGGAAAGGTCAAAGATTATGGAATAATTGATGTGAATAATATGGGAGTTGCAATGGCGCCAGCGGCTGTAGACACTATTAAACAACATTTTATGGACACGGGTCGAAAGCCTTCGGATTATGATATTATAGCTACTGGAGATTTGGGCATTATAGGAAGAGAATTTACAGAAAAACTATTACTAGAATATAAGTACGATATGAAGGGTCATTACATTGACTGTGGTGAGGAAATTTTCGATGCGCAGACCCAAGGAACTAATGCGGGTGGTAGTGGGTGTGGATGTTCTGCAGTGGTTGCAACAGGGTACTTACTAAAAAATATGCTAAAGGGAAAATTTAAAAGAATACTACTAGTTTCCACAGGTGCACTTTTAAGTTCAACTTCACCGCTTCAAGGAGAAACAATACCAGGAATTGCTCATGCCGTTTCAATAGAGTTTGGGGGTGAATAAATGAATAATTATATTATGTCTTTTATAGTTGGAGGGATAATTTGCATAATAGGTCAAATACTTATGGACACTACTAAATTAACTCCAGCTAGAATACTAGTTTTATTTGTAACTGCTGGTGTAATATTAGGTGCATTAAATATATATGATGTGGTGATAAAATATGGAAAAGCAGGTGGAAGTATACCTCTTCCTGGGTTTGGGTATAGTTTAGCTAAAAGTGTAATGAAGGAAGTAGATGAAGTTGGTATTATAGGAGCATTTACAGGAGGTATAAAGGGTACTGCGGGCGGTATTACTGCTGCAATTTTCTTTGGATATATTATGGCGTTGTTATTCAATCCTAAAACTAAAGGGTAATAAAAAACTACTATCAAATATTTGATAGTAGTTTTTTATTTATGTGTTAAGGCTTAGTAAAATAGTTACCTTTAGTTTTAGGAATGCTAGCTTTAGGAGTGGCAACTGGGGGGAATATACTATTATTTGAAAAGGTGTCAACTGCTGTTGGTAATACATAAGCAGAGTCCTCTAGAAATACATTAGGTGTATAATTTCTCTTTATAAAAACTTTTGTTTCAATTTTTCCAGGTGGCGTAAATTCTGATGCAAGAACATATTTACCACTTGGGTCTTTGATAACCTTAGCCAAAACATGTATGTTATCAAGGGATGTAGGTTGAGTTCCATCAATAAATAGTTCGGAGTAAACTCTATTGCCTCTTGGGTCTGCATAAGTTAAATCAGTAGGTATATCACCTGAATCTTTTGATACGGAATAGGGAGATATACCAGAAGGCATTTCTAAGTTTTTCACTGGAAGAGACGTATGGGCTTTTTTCATAATATTTCCCCATAGTGAAGCGGCATCATTACTTCCAATATTTTTAAGTTCATCTCCCTTATCGGTTCCAATCCAAACAGCTGTAGAGTAATATGGAGTTAAACCAACAAACCACAGATTCTTAGAATCGGAAGAAGTACCAGTTTTACCTCTGACTGGCATGTCGCCAAAAACAGCATTTGTTCCAGTACCACCAGGATTTACAGGTCCTTTTAATAAATCATATATAATGTATGCACTTTGAGGAGATAAAACAGGTTTTGTTTCAAGTTTTGTTTCAAGCAATACTTTACCAGATCTATCGACTACTTTAGTGTATAATCTGGGAGTTGTACGTAGCCCATTGTTACCAAAAACACCATATGCCGCTGACATAGTGAGAGGATTAGTGCCTTTATAAGTACCACCATCTAATTGTCCAAGGGCCATAGCAGATATACTATTCTTATCTTGGTCATCTAACTGCAACCCAAACTTTTCGCCATAAGAAACGCCAGTTTTAAGACCAATCATATCCTCAATTTTAACAGCTGCAACATTAACAGAATATTTTAAGCAATCTCTAAGAGGTAAATATCCCTTATATCCAAGCGGGGAATTTCTAGGATTATAAGGAGGTGTACCTGGAGCAGAATATTTCTTGCCAATGTCTTCAGGTATAGGTGAATCTTCAATAATAGTAGAAGCTGTAGCTGTTTTTGAATCGATAGCTGGACCATATACGGTTAGTGGCTTAATGCTTGATCCAGGAGCCTTTAAGTAGTCATTCGACGCACCTCTGTTATAAGACATAGGAACTTGGTCACCACGTCCACCTATAATAGTTTTAACTTCACCTGTATGATAATCTGTGATAACACAGGCTGCCTGGAGGCCTGCTTGCGTTGATTTCATAGGATCATCAATTAGTTTCTGTGATGCATTTTGCATATCTCTATTCATGGTTGTATAAATTTTTACACCATCGTACATAAGCATTGAATATGCTTCCTTTTTACTAATATTATTTTGTTTCATTAAATCCTCAGCAACCTGTAGGAGTACAGGTCTTGAGAAGTACTCATAGTTCATTTTGTTTGCATCTTTTTGTGAAAAACTAAAATTTAAATCTTCAGCCATAGCTGAATCAAATTGTTCTTTGCTGATTTTGCCACTATTGTACATATTATCAAGAACGGCCTTTGTTCTATTTGAATCAAAAGCTTCTTTATTTTTATTTGATTTAGATGCCAAATTATATGAAACACTAGGATTTTGTGCAGCGCTAGCAAGAAAAGCGCATTGTTTTAAGGTCAAATCTTCAACAGATTTGTTAAAATATTGATGAGAGGCTGCTTCTACACCATGAGCATTTCCTCCTAGAAAAATAGTGTTCATATAAGTCTCTAAAATTTGAGACTTGGTTAAAACTTTTTCAATTTGTAAGGATAAAGACATTTCTTGAATTTTTCTCTTTATAGAAGTTCTGTTTTCCATAGAATCTTCTAAAAACACTCTATACTTAACTAATTGTTGAGTTATAGTTGAAGCGCCCTGGAGACTTTGACCGCTACCAGCTATTTTTATCTTTATATCATTAAAAATAGCACCACCAAGTCTTTTTAAGTCAACACCTGGGTGTGTTTGAAATCTAACATCTTCAATACTTATAAATGAATCCTGAAGGATGACCGGAACTTTATTAATAGGTACATTAATTCTTCTTTGTGAAATAACATATTCATCCATAGTCTTTCCAGAATCGTCTAATAACATTGTAATCTCATCCAATTTTAAAAATTCATTAATATCTAAGATAGGAGCTGTCTTAATCATAGCTAGAACTGCTCCTCCAATAACTACACTGCTTACTAAGGCTATAATTAGAAAAGTAAAAACAAGGGTTCTAAAAACATGTTTCTCAGTTTCTTTTTTCTTTTTTTTATTAGGTTCTTCTTTTTCCATTAAGTATCCTCCTTGCATTTCTCAGGAGCTGAAAACACTTATTAAGTAGCTTTCCGCCTTCTAAAAATTCATCTTGTTTAACTATAATTAGCTTTTAATATTATACCATATAATCATGGTATTTATTTGAATGTGGCTTAATATAGAATATTGAGTTTGAGTTGGATATTTAAATTCTTTACCGTAAAAAAGTTACATATAATAGCATATAACCTTAGATGGAGGTAATAAATATCAAAAATAAAATTAAAGTTAGGATATTAATAATTATAGCCATAATTATGATAAATTTTACAATATTCATATACATTTTTGATAAAACCGTAATGCCAACGGTAATGGCGGTAGCGGATGCGGAAATGAGAGCAAAGGCTACAGAGATTGTAAATAGATCAATTATTAGTGAATATTCCAAGCAATTTAACTACGACCAGGTTATAAGAGTGGATAAAGATTCACAGGGGAATATTGTAATGCTAAAAGCGGATACTCTAAAAATGAATAAAATAGCATGTGATGTTGCTTTAGAATCCCAAAAGGAACTTATGAAATTGGGGGAGGTTGGTATGAAAATCCCAATAGGTTATATAACAAGAAATAGTATTTTATCTTATTATGGCCCTAAAGTAACCATAAAAATGCAGCCGATAGGCCATGTAGAAACTAAATATTCTTCTGAGTTTGAAAGTGCAGGTATAAATCAAACAAGGCATAAAATTTATGTTAAAGTAAAAACTACCGTTAAAGTAATTGCGCCTTTAAAAAGTAATGATATCGAAGTAGCTAATGAAGTACCAATTGCTGAAACTATTATAGTGGGAAAAACACCTAATACTGCAGTTCAATTAGATTTAAATGGTACAGATTTTAAACTGGGCAATAGTGGTAGTGATTAACAAAAATATAAAAAATAAAGTACGCTATTAATAATAACGTACTTTATTTTTATAAACTAACAATATGTATTTAAGAAGTATTGAAAAAGTGAGTTATTAAATAATCTCCTGCGGAGCTGCAATATTAACGACTTTCCCTCTGAAATGTCATTAATATGGACTTCTCTGATATAGAAGGTTATTAGTCTTCCCAATTAAATACGTATGGTATATTCCTATAGTAATCTCCGTAATTCAATCCATACCCAACTACAAAAAGATCTGGAATTTCAAAACAACAATAATCAGGTGTTATCTCAATTTTTCTTCTAAGTGGTTTATCTAAAAGAACGCAAGATTTAACGCTGGTGGCACCTAAAGACTTAACGTGAGCCACAACGAAATCCATAGTTATTCCAGTATCAACAATATCATCTACTATTAATACATCAAAACCTTCAATATTGTCAGGAATATCATTTATAACATTAATTGATCCACAAGACTCTTCACCATCACCATAGCTTGAAGTTGTCATAAATCCTATTTTTGTAGGCACAGTAATTTGACGCACAAGGTCTGCGGTATATATAAAGCTACCTCTTAATAATGAAAGAATATATAATTTTTTTTCGCAATAATCTTTCGAAATCTCAGCACCAAGTTGCTCTATTCTTTCATCAATTTGGTCTTTAGTTATAAGAATATTTCTTTTTTTATTATCCAATGTTAATCCCACCCTCTATATATATTTACATTAATGCTTTAATGGTATAAAATTATATGAAAGTTGTCAAGTATAAGTATAAGGATACTTGTTAAATATTATTAGAATGGAGTGATTTACGTTGATATATGGAAATATTGGTGGAGTTAAAAATTCAATTTTAAATAAATTGGAAAATGCTTGCGATATAACGGTTTCCAAAGATTGCATTTTGTCTGAAGAATTGGTAGACATACTAGTCGAGGTAACAAAAGATTTGGATAGAGAAATTAGCGCTGCAATTGATAGAAAAGGTAAAATAATTAGTATGGCAATTGGTGATAGTAGTACAGTGGAATTGCCTATAATCGATATAAGAGAAGGTCGATTATCGGGGGTTAAAGTAGTACACACTCACCCAAATGGTAATTCAAGATTATCTGCGCTGGATATGTCAGCTTTAACAAAATTAAAGTTAGATTGTATAGTAGCTATTGGTATAGGAGAAAAAGAGAATTTAAAGTATAACATAGGTTTTTGTGGAATAGAAAAGAGCATTTTAATAGAAGAAGAAATAGGACCAATAACTATAAATGAAGTAATGGAATATGATATTTTAGACAAAATTAGATATATTGAAAAATTAATGAAAACAAGTGAAATTGTTGAGGATGATTCAGAACGAGCTATTTTAGTAGGAATAGAAAGTGAAGATGATTTAGTAGAACTTGCAGAACTTGCAAAAGCATGTAATGTAGAAACTATAGATACAGTACTTCAGAATAGACATAAAATAGATTCGGCTTTATATATAGGTAGAGGTAAAGCAGAAGAGGTAGCTGGTCTTAGGCAAGCAATAAGAGCGAATATAGTAATCTTTGATGATGAATTATCAGGCTCTCAAGTTAGAAATTTGGAGGAAGTACTTGGATGTAAAGTTATAGACAGAACTACACTAATACTAGAAATATTTGCACGAAGAGCAAGAACTAGGGAAGCAAAAATTCAAGTTGAACTTGCACAATTAAAATATAGATTACCACGTTTAACAGGACTTGGAACTATACTATCAAGAACAGGTGCGGGAATTGGAACAAGAGGACCTGGAGAGAAAAAATTAGAAATAGATAAAAGGCGAATAAGAGAAGGTATCTATGAATTAAATAAAGAACTTGAAAAAATAAGAAATACTAGAAATGTGCAAAGAGAAAAGAGAAGTCGCGATAGCATTTCAAAAGTATCTTTAGTTGGATACACTAATTCTGGAAAATCAACACTTAGAAATGCATTATGCGATGTAGCAGCATTAAAAAGTATTGTGCAAAAAGAAAAAGTGTTTGAAGCAGATATGCTTTTTGCAACTCTAGATGTAACAACAAGAGCACTACTATTGCCTGATAATAGAGTGGCAGCAGTAACTGACACAGTAGGTTTTATAAGGAAACTTCCCCATGATTTAGTAGAGGCCTTTAAATCAACCCTTGAAGAAGTTGTATATTCAGATTTGTTGCTGCACGTGGTAGATGCATCATCTGAAAACGCAGTACTACAAATAGAGGCTGTAGATGGGGTTCTAAGAGAATTAAACGCAATTGATAAGCCAACAATATTGGTGTTGAATAAAATTGACAAAGCCTCACAAGAAAATATTTTGAAAATCAAAGAAAAATATAAGAATTTGAAATCAATTGAAATATCGGCTAAAGATGGTACAAATTTGGAGGAACTTCTAAAAGAAACTTGTAAAGACCTTCCATATACTCTTAAAAAATTTAAGGTGCTTATTCCATATACTGATCAGGCAATAGTGGCATATTTGCATAGAGGATCAAAGGTTGATACAGAAGAGTATATTGAAGAAGGAACGCTTATGTCAGTACAAGGGGACGACGAAGTTTATAATAAGTGTGAAAAATATATTTTAGTGTAGTTGAAATTTCTTTTTTATAAAAAAATCTTCATAAGTGTAATAAAGTCAATGGGCATCTTATATAATTTAATATTAGGTCCGAAGCATTTATCAAAGAACTTAGGAGTAGATATGGGAGAAGAAAAATCAAATCCAGATAATGAAAAGAGAAAAAACAAAAAAATAAATCAGTATAACGTCAATAAACTAATTAAAAAAATTATAAATGATATTAATGAACAAGATAAGGTACCCAATGATGGTCAATTTGATACCTGTGACATATGTGACATATCCAATAATTTTGACGTTAAATCATTAGCAGATAAGGTTGTAAATATAAATGTTTTAAGATTCGAATTAGATAGATTGCAACTAGATTTTAAAGCAAGTGCGTATTTTGAAAATGACATAAGACCGTTAATAGACACTCTATATACATTAGGCCTTGCATCTATTAATTTTTCAACCGCTGCAAGTAATATGTCGAATACAAATTTTGGACGCAGTTCAGAAATAAAAAATGCTCTAGGTTTAGCTGAAGACGTTAATGAAATTTCTGAAGATTTAATTAAAGTGTTAAGATGTAAAGTTGATAACATGCTGAAATTATCAAAGCATGATTGTAAATAATCTTCATAATGATAAGGAGAACAGGGTTATTAATATTAAACTTGATTCTCTTTATTTTTTTATTAGAAAATTATATGCTTTTCTTTTTTTTATTAAGATTATTATAATAAAAACTGGTAAAAATAGATATGATAATGAATTTGGAGGTAATATCATGAAAAAAATATGTCCTGTTTGCAATAATTTAGAAAGGAATATTTGTAATTGTGAAAAATGTAGTGCTATAATGAACGATAAAGGAATAATACAAGAATTTTATGATGATTATACTGCTAATATGGAGATTGATGACAAAGATCAGTTTTGTGTTCATATATATCAGTGCAGTAATTGTGATTTTTATGAGAGAATTAAAGTTAATAAAATATTCATTTAGGAATTTGATTTTTAAGACACCTAAACATATTTTAAAATTATAAGGCACATAAAAACTTGGGGGAGGCAAGGAAATGATGAAAACTATTTTGCAATATCAGAAAGCTTTTAATAGTGTAGTAGATAGAATAAAAATCGACGAATCTGTTTTATCAGTAATGGTTTTTGGAAGTATGGTAACAGGCGATTTGTGGGAAGAATCAGATATTGATATTTTCGTAATTGTCAGGGAGAAATTCAGTGAGATTAGGGACATATATGCACAAGAGAAGGGTGTTCCTATTCATATTAAACTCATGGGTAAGGAAAAATTCATACAACTTTATTCTGATAATCTAAAGGGCGGATATATACATAGAATTTTCTCATCCTCAAGACTTATATTCTCAAAAGATATGGATATAACAGTAAGGTACGACGGTGGTAGATTTTTCCCGGATGTAGATAGAGAGCGATGGGGAATGTGTTTCCTAGGAAAACTCTTAAAAGATATTGGCGTATGTAAAAAATATTTATCAAGTGATGGTGTATATACGGCCTATAGTACTGCGATAAGATGTATAGAGAAGTATTCAAGATTATTTGTCAACTCGTCGGGATATATGATTAGTAAGGATGTAATGACTATGGCGCTTAATTTAAATGAAGACTTTAAACTTTGCGTTGATAAATTGTTTTTTGAAAAATCAAATACAGTGGAGACAATTCAAGAAACTATGACATTTTTAGAACAAAGCATAAACTCAAGTATTAAGAGTAATTGTAGCCTGCTTTTAAACTATATGAGAGAAAAAGATAAGTTTTTAAGTGCTGAGGAAATTATGACGGAGGATTTGTTTAAGGATTTTGATATAGAAATGGAAGAGTTGCTTAATAAACTTTGGGAAAGAAATATTATTAAAAAGGAAATTAGGGATTTTAAGATAAACAAGGATAAAATCTTATTTAATCAAAATGTTTACTTTGTTTAACATTTTCGGGATAGATAGGTGGAGATATGCATAAGTATGAAATTAAATTTATCTCCGAAATTCCTAAGTATATAGAGATATCAAAGCATATAAAAAAAATGATTGATGAAAATATGGTTGACGACGGTGAAAAATTACCCTCAATAAGGAAATTATCAAAACTGTTGGTGGTTAATGATGTTACCGTAGTTAGTGCTTATAAAAAACTTGAAGCTGAGGGCTATGCGTATCAAAAGATGGGGAGCGGAACTTACGCTAAACGAAGGGATACAAACAGTAAGTTTAAAAAGGAATATTCTAATACCTTAAAAAAAATTTCTGGTCAAGACCTAAAAAAATATATAGATTTTACAGGAGAAATTACAAGTAGTGAATATTTCCCTGTAACAGTCTTTAAAGACGTATTAAATGAGGTATTAGATAGAGATGGCACGGAAGCATTTGCCTATAAGGAATCTTTGGGGTATGAGGGACTTAGAAATAGTATAAGTAGTTTTTTTTGGGACAATAAGGTAAACACTGAAGATATATTGATTCTCTCAGGTGCGCAACAGGGTATTGATATAGTTTCAAAATCTATAATAAATGTTCATGATAACGTTGTTGTAGAAAAGCCGACCTATGGTGGGGCACTAACGGTCTTTAAATGGAGAAGGGCAAATATATTTGAAGTTGATATGTTAGAGGATGGTGTGAATTTACTTCAATTTGAAGAGATACTGAAAAAGAATAGGATAAAATGTTTTTATGCCATGAGTTATTTTCAAAATCCTACAGGGGCCACCTATAGTTTGGAGAAAAAGCTAAGAATATTAGAACTCGCAGAGTTATATGATTTTTATATCGTTGAAGACGATTATTTATCTGAACTAATATATGACCAAAAGCAATATAAGAGTTTTAAGAGCTTAGACATATTTGATAGAGTTATCTATATAAAGAGTTTTTCAAAGATATTTCTACCAGGAATAAGGCTCGGATACATGATATCACCAGAGAAATGCAAGGAGCATATTCAAAATTCCAAAATTAACACAGATATATCAACTTCAAGTCTTATGCAACGTGCTTTAGATTTATATATAAATAAGGATCTTTGGAAAGAACATATAAGTCGTCTAAATATGGCTTATAAGGACAAATATAACTTTATGATAACTTGTATAGAAAAAAACATGGGTGCAAAGGCTAGTTGTTATACCCCTGGAGGGGGAATTCATTTTTATTTTAAGATAGCTACTGGTTTGAAGATTAATTCCATGGAATTGTTTTATTTGTGTAAGCATAGAAAAGTTTTAATAACACCAGGGGTTTTATTTTATAAAAATGCTAAAGAAGGTAATGATTACTTTAGATTAAGTTTTTCAGAAATAAGAAAACCAGAAATAGAAGAAGGAATTAATATTATTTCAGAGATACTAAGTGGAAAGTAGAAAAAAATGGCTACAAGGTAAGGAGAGGAGCTTTTGAAAAAGGGATTAGTGGACGTTGATTGGTTGTGCATTAGCAAATATTCTAACGAAGAGATATCTTATTTCTTGTTTTTGGAAGGGAAAACTATGGAAGCCATATGTAAAATTAGAAACTTGGATAATGCCATTGTGCAAAAACACATTATAGATGGTAAAATAAAATATAGATTTTTAGTGCATAGCAATGATACTGATGAGCTTTTTAAGAGTATTGCTAAAGCAGGGAAAGAGGATAAAATTTATTTCTTGAATTCATTGGAAGAGGATAATAAAAATAAATTAACGCAGCTAATAAAAACGAGTTATGTGGAGATGCACCCTAAAGATAAAGAAGTCGCAGTTTGGATATTAGGAGAATTAAAAGAAAAATCTTGTTTAAACATTTTAATCAAAGCTTCCGTGCATAAATTCTTAAATGTACGGAGAATGGCAGTTTCAGCTATGGGTAAAATGGGAGATGCGAGAGCTGAAGGAGCATTACTTAGAGCCTTAGAGGATGAGAATCCACAAGTAATAAGCTATGCAATAAAATCTCTAGGTAAAATAAAAAGTGAAAAAGCTATTACAAAAATAAAATACATATATGACAACACAGAAAAAAAATACATAATTGATGCTGCTGAGAGGTTTTTATTACTAATGGAGCAAATATAAATAGAAATTAGAGTGGGATATTAAATTTTTATTTGGAATATTCAGTAATAGTTGGGAGAATTGAAATGGGTTACTTTACAATAAAAGATGAATCAATCGCTGAATTTAAAGAGAAAAAGTCCATTTTTATAGGACATGGAAAAAGGGTTGAAAGCGAAGATGAGGCTAAGGAATTTATCCAAGCGGTTAAAAATAAACACAAACAAGCAAGACACAATGTTTATGCCTATATAATTGGCGAAAACAGAGGGATACAAAGGTATAGTGACGATGGAGAGCCTCAAGGTACGGGAGGAATTCCTATGCTAGAAGTTTTGAAAAAAAGTGATATTACAGATGTAGCGGTGGTAGTTACCAGATATTTTGGAGGAATTCTTCTAGGCACTGGAGGCCTTGCAAGAGCATATTCGAAAGGTGCATCACTAGCTATTAAAGAGGCAGGGGTAGTGGAAAAGGTTGAAGGTATTTCAATAGATATACTAATTGAATACGATTTACTAGGGAAGCTACAACATGTCTGTGCTAAAGAAAATTTTTATATAGAGAACGTAGAATATACTGACAAAGTGAGGATTAAAATACTTTGTCAGTTTAGTAATCTAGAAAAATTAAGGGCAGAAATAACCCAGGTTACTTCAGGAAAAGCTCTGTTTTATGAAGAAGATCCAAAAATGTACTTCAAATTAGAACATAGATTATATGATAGTGAAATTATAAACTCTATCCTTTAACAATATTTCAGCTCCGCAGGAGATGACTTAACACATGTAAGAAAAGTATATATACTTTTCTTTTTTTATTTGAAAAACGCTTTATTTCTATGATATAATGGGAATGTAATGTATTTAAAACCAATTGATAGAAATATTGGTATTTATTAGAGAAGGTTAGAATATTTCATATGAAAAATAGTTAGTTGGGGGGGATATCAAATGTCAGGACATTCAAAATGGCATAACATACAACAGAAAAAAGGTAAGATTGATGTTATAAGAGGTAAGGTATTCACAAAATTAGGTAAAGAAATAATAATGGCAGCTAAAAATGGTGGGTCTAATTTAGATATTAATGCTCATCTTAGAGATGTAGTTGCAAAAGCTAAATCTAATAATATGTCTCAAGAGACAATAACTAGAGCAATAAAAAAAGGTGCCGGAGAGCTTGAAGGCGTAAACTATGAAGAAATAGTTTATGAAGGCTATGGAGCAGAAGGCGTTGCTATAGTAGTTAAGACGCTAACGGACAAGAAAAATAGAAGTGTGGCAACTGTAAGGCATGCTTTTGATAGACATGGTGGAAACATGGGAGCGGCTGGATGTGTAAGCTGGATGTTTGCTAAAAAAGGACAAATCATCATAGAAAGAAATGAAACTATGGATGAAGATGAGATAATGATGGTAGCATTAGAAGCGGGTGCAGAAGATTTTAATGCAGAAGAGGAAATGTTTGAAATAATTACAGCTGCAGAAACTTTTGGAGCTGTAAGAGAAGTGTTAGAAACAGCGGGTTTTGAATTTGCTTCTGCAGAGGTTACAATGATACCAGATAACATGATACCTATTAGCCTAGAAGGCGCCGGTAAAGTGCAAAGACTTATAGATGCACTTGAAGATGATGATGACGTGCAGGACGTTTATCACAATGCAGAGTACCCTGAGGAATTTGAGGGATAGATGGTTTGCAGGCAATCATCAGAAATTTAGATGTTTGTATAATGATATACATGTTACCGTAGAAAATTTAAGACAATGATATACTGAATTTAACCACTTTCAATAATAGATACACAATGTATCTGTTATTGGAGGTGTTTTTTTATTTTACAGAAAATATGGTGGTAAATATAAGAGGAATTTGTATAGTATCAAAAATAGTATATTTTAATTCAATTATCCTAATAATATAAAGAACAAATAATCTTAGGATGGTGTGTAAAAATGAAGAATGTAAAAATTGCTTCAACATTTATTATAATTAGTATATCTATTTTGCTATTTACTGCTTGTAATTCCATGAAGTCGCCGACTAATACTACTAAAAAAGCTATCCTTCCAACAGCAACAAAAACAATTTACTCTGACACTCTTAAAGGACTAGTTACGGCTAAGACAATAACACAAACCCAGTCAGATAAAGTAATGGAAGAGGCAACAAAAAATGTGTCGCAAGTTAAAGGTAGTATTAATAGATTAGGTACATTAGTAGAAAATCGTGTAATTACTCAAATACAAGCTGATAAAATAAACCAAGAAATTGAGAAAGGTATGAAAGGTATTGAGGGTAAGTAGCTAAGGGTAAGATTACCCGTAGAATAATAGGGGAGCTTAGAGATGAGCTTCTTTTTTTGTCGTGCAAAAAGGATGGTAATATACGAGACCCTATGAAAGAGTGCTCTAATGTAATATTTATATCACATTAGAGTAAAACTTAGTGGGAGTATAAATCTCCTTCTGAAGTCATTAATATTGCAGATTCGCAGGAGATGACTTACACAATTAGAGTAGGAGAAATACTACTTTCGTTCTTTAGTTTGCAAAAATATTAGGTTTACTAAGAAAGTTGATAAATCAATTAACCAAATTTTTCATAATTATAAAATATTATGTAAATTATGATATAATATGGATATGTAAGAACGGATAAAAAATAATTATATACGAGGTGGATAAGATGAAGTGTTTTAATAATTTCTTAAAAAATATGTTAATTAATGATTTAGAACGTAAGGCATATTATGAAAGTAAGAAAATATTAGAAAAAAGAAAGCCTATTTATGTATCAAGACAAAAATGGTTAAATATCCGTAAAGTCGCTATAGATGAATTTGTAGGAGAAAACAGAAATCCTAGAAATATTAGAGAACTTGAATTTAGTACATGCTATAAATTTTTAAATAATAATAAGCCTTCTTATATTAATAACAATGAATGGGATTATATATTGAAAAAATCTACAGAGGTATTAGAGGAACAAATCAAAAAAATAGTTATGGAAATAAACTATTACAATGATTTTTCAGTGCTTTTAGGTTTGAATAAACCTCAAAATATTAAGCAAGATATATGGAATATAATACAGAATAAAATTTTTGATGTATTTATATTATTAAAAAAATACAATGCTAGTCAATATTATTTTAATACAGATAAAATACTAGATTTATTAAAAGAAAAAAAACAAAATGGAATGTTAGAAGATAAGTGGCTGGATTATTATAATTTCTTAAAAGAGTTGTATTTACAAAATTTATTAAGTAAATTATATTCTATAAAGTCTCCAATTGAATTTATAAATAATCATCCACTAGAATATTTGGAAGACAAAAAAATTTATGAGTTAAAGCATGAGGCATATAGATTAGAACTACTTGCCTTTAAAATACTTTGTTATACTAAAAATCCGAAAGAATTAATTAAAAAGGAAAAACCTGCTTGGATTAAAGATATTGATTTTAAAATAATAGTATTAGATTTAAAGGGTAAAATTGAGATTGACGAAAAGAGAGAAGAATACAAAGAAAAACTACAATTGATTAATGGAATTTTAAAATGCAATAAATTACAGATGGATAGACCGAAAAATATAAATGAAGAAGACTGGTCATACTTATTTGATCTAGATAAAAGTATAAAAGATAAAATTGATAATAACAAGAAAAATGATATGGCGAAAAAACTAATTGAAGATGAAGAAGAAACAAAATATATGAAAAAAATCACAAATATATTATAGGATAATAAATTAGTACAATATATATTCGAATAAAATTTGTTCAATGATGGTATAACACCTTAGTGTATTGATTAATTATTAATACACTAAGGTAGGTTTAATATTAAACACCCTGTGGTTAATTCATCCCTTGAGAAAAAGTCAAAATAACTCAAAATAAGAGCGTTACAGTATATACTGTAACAGGTGAAAAGTATCACAGTGATGGTTGTAGATACTCAAAGAAAAGTAAAATGCATATGAATTTGAATAATGCAAAAGCGGGATATGAACCATGTAGCGTTTGGGGGGCACCTCGTTAAGGAGTTGATTGTATGAAAATAATAATAGATAGATTTGTTGGCTGTTATGCAGTATGTGAAAAAGAAGATAGAAGTATGATTGATATTAAAAGGATTAAATTACCTCATAGCGCTAAAGAAGGAGACGTACTTAGTATTGATAATGGTTTGATTACTATTGATACAATGGAAACTAAAAAAAGAATCAGAGAAATTGAAAAATTAACTGAAGATTTATGGGAATAGAATTAATCAAGGTGTTCTTTTATGTTAATGAAAATAAATGAAGAATAACAGCACCGGGATTTCCAAAGTGCTGTTATTCTTCATTTATATTATAAAGTCTAAGATATACTCATCATTTAGACTTTTATATTTTTCTACAAGATCTTGTAGCGTTACTGAATCCATAACTTTATTAATTTGTTCATTAACCTCTTGCCAAACTAGAGTGTTTATACAAACTTTTATGGTTTTATCAACACCTAAGGCACCACCATCATCTCCAGTAATATCTAAATCACCTTCAAGGGTTCTTAAAACTTCACCTACTGTGATTTTTGATGCTTCTTTTGATAGGGTATAACCACCCTGGGATCCTCTTGCACTTTTTACAAGATTAGCCTTTCTAAGTACTGAGAACACTTGTTCTAGATAATTTTCTGAGATTGACTGCCTTTCAGCGATAACCTTTAAGGGTATATAGTCTCCAAATGAATGCACAGCTATATCAACCATTGCCCTTAAACCGTATCTTCCTTTAGTAGAAATATTCATGGTAAGTTAATTCTCCTTATCTACACTAAAATATACATATTATGCATAATATAATATTTATTCATCAAACTATATACTACTATATTGAAAAGAATAAGTCAACTTAACCATGCCACAACGACACTTTCTGGGGAACTATAAATTTTCGAATTCATTTAATGTCTTTAATTTGCTCTCAACTTTAGCCTTTTCACTTCTTATATTATCTAATTGCTGTATTAGTTTTTTATTTTCTACTTTTATGTTTTTAGTTGAATTGTGTTTAAGACCTGTTTCTGAAAGTTCTAATGTATATTGAATTTCTTGCTCAAGCTTGCTTTTATAAGTTTCCTCAAATTCCTTCTCTACCTCAGTTAATTCTTCATTTAAAGTTGTTTTCATACTATCAATAACCTGCCTAGTAACTTCTGATTTAATTTGTTCTTCAGTTTTCATGATTATTTACCTCCTTATAGTTTATTGTTTTAATATTTTTGTTAATAATGAACTCTAACTAACCAAAATTTAATGTTTTTATCGCTCCATCCAAGATCCCAAGGAACTTTATTTCTATCAGAATTATGACAGCTGACCAAGGAATATCCTCTTGAATCAGATCCTGTAACAACAGAAATATGAGTTATGTCATTTTTCTTTTCATAGGCAACAAAATCTCCTGGCAGTAGATTATAACTAGCTTTATATACTTTGTCATAGCTGCCATAGGAAATTATTGATGCTCTACCACTATATAGCATATAGTTTTTAAAACCATCCGCATTTAGCCAAGATCTTGTTGCTCCATTTTTGTCGTAGTTCCAAGCAGGATTTTTTCTGAATTTACTTCCTTCTAAAAGAATTTGTGATGCAAAGTTTGCACAATCACCACCTTCGGGATTATAATTTCTGTACTTTTTATTATACTTGTATTCGTATTCTGCAGTGCTTGCAGCCCCGCAATATTTATCAGCATATTCTATAGCACTTACTCTTCCTTTATCTATGGCAGATAGATCTCGTGCGCTTTGGGATAGTATAAATTTTTTTATAGAATCTGCCTTAATATTATCTAAGTTTAAAGAGTTTGCAAAAGGGTCTTTATACCATTCTTTAGAAATTACCCAAGAACCATCTTTACTCATAAGTTGTAAGTTGTGATAGGTTCCAATTCTAGACGTATTTTCTAGTCCGGGCTGATTTTCATATTCATATTTATATTCTGTGGAGCATAATAAATAAACTGAAAGATTATTATTGCTACCTTTAATATTTTTTACAATTACAGTTGGTATAATATGTGTAAACTTAACTCCTTGTTTTTCTGCCCAATTATTAATATACTCCATCTTTCTTTTTTCATATTCATATGCCCAAGTTCCATATTTTGTGTCCATATTATAAAGTGACTGTATTAATTTTAAATCACCGCTAAGTAGGGCTTTGTTTCTTTTTTGAAAAATTTGATCTATATAACTAGTAACTTCTTTTTTTGAATCATCCGTAATAGCATATGTGTAACTATTGCTATATAACTGTATTAATAAAAGAAGTATGATAAATATAAGTAATCTACTTTTAGATAATTGTAACTTTTTAATTTTACAAAAATTCATAATATTATACTCCTATTATTTTATTAATGCATTGATTCTATCAATTGCATTCTTTATAGGCACTTGTTGCCATGGTGCACCTTCATACCAAGCATTTTTTGAACCTACATTGCCTGTAAAATAGCGAGCTTTTAAAATGATTTCAGGTCTATACTCGAAATGTAAGATATCAAAGTGTGACCATTTACCACCCCAAACAAAGCCATTATTTTCAAAAACTTTTACAAGCTCGTTCGGATATGAGGATAATCTGTTTTCACCTGCTTCTTTTGATGCCCATTTCCAATAATCACTTTTATCACTAGCAAGATCAATAGCAATACCAAAAGAATGAGGACTTAATCGATTTGTACCTGCAATTACGCGATAATTAAAAGTTCCACTACAGGGAAGAAGACATCTTCTTACATTTTGGTTTCTTTCTGAAAGAGGAATTAGCTCACTCATAACAGATTGCAGTGAATCGGATGCACTACTACTATTATTGAATTGAAAATTACTATAACCTACTTTGACTTTTGTAAGTTTGGATTCTACAGCTTTTTTTGAAGTGCCATAAACTTCTGATAATAAGTCGTAGGACCGAAAGCGACCAGGATCAAAATTAGACTCCATAATGCTTTTAACAGCAGAAAGGGGATAAATTTGATCTAACGTGTCTTGAAGATCTGGGTTTGATAGTTTTTCTTGTGAATTTTTCTCTTTCTTGTCATCATAGCATAATTTTTTTCCAGACTTCATTATTAAATATACGTGTCCATTATTTTCTTCAATATTTGTAATATATTCAGAATAAGCTATCATTAGGCAGAGTAGGTCTTGCTTCATTATTATGTTATACTTATTAGCGTTTTGATCTGTAAAAGTAAAATTTGTAGCCGAGGCTATTGTCATATTGCAAATATTAAGAAGTAAACTAACAAAAAGCGTGAAAGTAAAAATTTTGATTTTGATAATATCTTCCTCCTTAAAAAATAAATTATTTTAAGAAATTTTTAAAAAATATACAAGGATCAAATTACTTATTAATAATACTATTGGTATATATATTTGCCAATGTACTATTATTATATGTGTGGATATATTAACAAATTAAGTGAAGCTATTTCCAATAGAAATAAAATAATTATAAATTTTTAAAAAATTGCAAAAGGAGAGAGGTAGAAATAAAGGTACCACAAAGCGAACAAAATAGGCCTCAAAAAATTGACGCCTATTTTGTATTTTCCTATTTAGTTATGATAAGAAACATGCCACTTGTAAGCTGGATGATACCAGGTATTAACCATTTATAATATTGCCGCCATTTACATGAATAGTTTCACCGCTTATAAATGAAGAACCTTCGGAAGCTAAAAACACATAAGTTTCAGCGAGTTCTACAGGTTGACCTGGCCTTCCCATAGGAGTGTTGCTCCCAAATTTACCAACCTCATTTGCGCTAAAGGAAGACGGTATAAGAGGTGTCCATATGGGGCCTGGAGCCACTGAGTTAACTCGTATTTTTCTACTTGCTAATGAAAGAGCTAAAGAACGGGTGAAGGTAACTATTGCTCCCTTAGTTGAGGAGTAATCAATTAATGTTTCGTGGCCTTTGTAGGCTGTAACCGATGAAGTATTTATAATAGTAGCACCCTCTATTAAATGGGGTAATGCAGCTTTAACCATATAAAACATGGCAAAAATATTTGTTTTAAAAGTTTTCTCTAGTTGCTGCTTTGTAATATCTTCAATACTATTTTGGGGATGTTGCTCACCGGCATTGTTCACAAGAATATCTAATTTACTAAATTCTTTTATTATTTTATTTACAGAATCATTGCAAAAGGTATCGTCTCCTATATCTCCGGCAATTAAAATACACTTTCTACCCTTTGCCTCAATAAGTTTTTTTGTCTCTTCTGCATCTTCATGCTCATCAAGATATACTATGGCTATGTCAGCTCCTTCTCTGGCGTATGCAAGAGCAATTGCTTTTCCAATGCCACTATCGCCACCTGTAATTAAGGCAACTTTATTCATTAATTTTCCAGAACCTATGCAATTTAAATTTTCAAAAATAGGTCTTGGATTCATAAGCGTTTCTAATCCTGGTTGTTTATCTTGTTTTTGCTCAGGTACGTTCATAGGGTAATTAAAGTTTTCATTCATATAAATGTCTCCTTTTGTAAAAAAAATATTTTGTAGATATAGTTTGTGGTAAATTAACATTTATATTCAACATTATTTATGGAAAATAGAAGAATAGCAACAAGAGTCGAAATATGTTATAATAAAAAAATATGAGTGCAACGAATAGTTGAATTAAAACAGTTATAAGATTGAAGTTGATATAAAAGAAACATATTTATTTATACATCATAGACCTACAAAGTCGGAGCTAAATGAAGAAAAATCAGCCTAAATATGCTCATATCACTAATAAAAGGGTGGTTTCTTAGATGCAATATAATCATGTAAGAAAGTTGTTGTTTCCAATTTTCGGGAAAATTCATAACAGGATATCAGTGATTTGTGACATTTAAAGTCAAAGACAGCCACTTCCAAAGGAGAAAAAAATGTTATTCGAAGACTTAAATCTTATTACACCAATAAACAAGGCTTTAAAAACTGAAGGTTATGTGCAACCTACGCCTATACAAGAAGCTGCAATTCCTACTATATTGGAAGGAAAAGACTTTCTAGGCTGTGCTCAGACAGGCACTGGAAAGACAGCGGCTTTTGCTATTCCTATACTGCAAATTCTTTGTGGGAGGCAAAAAGTTATAAAGGGACCTAAAAATATAAAGGCCTTAATACTCGCACCTACTAGGGAACTAGCAATTCAAATTGGAGAAAGTTTTACAGCCTATAGTAAACACATGAATCTTACTAGTGCAGTTATTTTCGGAGGCGTATCACAAAAAAAACAAACTGATGCTTTAAAAGATGGAGTAGATATTTTAATTGCCACTACTGGTAGATTACTCGATTTAATGCAACAGAAATACATTAACATACACCATGTGGAAATGTTTGTACTTGACGAGGCAGACCGTATGCTTGATATGGGATTTTTGCGTGACGTAAAAAAAATTATAGCGCAACTACCTAAAATTAGACAAACTATGTTATTTTCAGCGACTATGCCACCAGAAATCTCAAAGCTAGTTGATTCTATTCTTGTGGATCCAGTAAAAGTAGCAGTGACACCTGTTTCATCTACCATTGAGCTTATTGAACAATCAGTATATTTTGTGGATAAAAAAGATAAGAAACCGCTACTTATTCATTTGCTAAAAGATAAGTCCATAGTTTCTGCCTTAGTATTTTCAAGAACAAAGCATGGTGCAAATAAAATCACGAAGGACCTTAACAATGTAGGAATAGAAGCACAAGCTATTCATGGTAATAAATCTCAAAGTGCTAGGCAACTTGCTTTAAATAATTTTAAGTCGGGTATAACAAGAGTATTAGTCGCAACAGATATAGCAGCGAGAGGTATTGATGTTGATGAATTATCTCATGTAATCAATTTTGATTTGCCAAATATACCAGAGACTTATGTTCATAGAATAGGAAGGACTGGTAGGGCAGGACTTGGTGGAGTTGCACTTTCGTTTTGCGATGAAGAAGAAAAACCTTTTCTTAAGGATATTCAAAAGGTTATATCAAAATCAATACCAGTAATTGAAGATCATCCTTATCCTGCAAGTAATGAACCTGTAATAGCAAGTAATGATAAGGCAAATAAACCTTCAACAAGAAAGCCTCAACAATCAGGCAATGCTAGAAGAAATGGAAGAAATCAGGGCGGGAGTCAGCAGCCTAAAAATTTTAGATCAACAAGATAAAAAACATAAAGCCAATGATTATATAAAATAATCATTGGCTTTACTAATCCATATAAAATATGGATTTATAACTCCGTATTTTAATTTTCATACGGAATTACTTAGTAGTCCCCATTTTTAGCCCCAGCAATATTGCCTACGCTTAAAATTACAAGTGGTTTACTTATTAACATAACTAACATCTCCCTTTTATAAGTTTAATGTTTGTTTGTCGACTACAATAATAGTATATCCCGCGATTAAAAAGATATACATGAAATTAAAAAAATGTAAGAAGATAATTTAAAATTATCTTCTTACATTTTTAGTTTATTAAAATTATTTTAAGGCCTTTTCAAATATACCATTAATAATATTTTTAGAGGCAACGCCTTCATGAACTTTAACTCCGTCAACATAGTACGTAGGGACATAATAGTATGTATATTGTTTTGCTATATCCGGTTGAAGCTCTTCATCAATTATTTTAATATCAATACCAGCGTATTCTGGATTTTGTTTTTTTATAGCGTCCATCCAAGTAAGTGCTTTTTTACAATATGGACACCATTCAGTTACAAACATAATTACAGGTTTCATTTATTATCATCACCAAACTTTCTTATTAGTATATATATTATACACCATTTTTCTTATTCTTCGTGTATTATAAAATTTTAAATTTAGTACATAGTAATTAATAGAAATAAGTTAAACAATTTGATATAATGAAATAGCCGAAAAATAATTTATTATAGCGAAAAAATTAAAATAATGTTTAAATAAATCTCAATAAATTTTAACAAAAAACAATAAAAAAGATGAAGGAGCGCCTTAAATGCAAACAATAACACAGTTATTTAATAGAAAAACCGTAGAGAAAATGCTATTGCTTTTAGCAATAATATTATTTGCATATTTAATAAGATCCATTTTTAATTTGATTCTATTAACATTTATGATTACTTATTTAGTGAATAGTCTACAAAGTTTATTAGTTAAGCAAATTAACAGAGTAGTAAAAGTAAATCCAACTATTATTACTATAATTATATATATGTTTATGACAGTAACAATAGTCCTTCTAGCAGTAAAATATATACCAATTGCTATTTCTGAAAGTATATCTATTTTAGGCAAGATGGAATATATTAATTTTTCTGAAAATACAAAAGGATTTACGAAGTATTTAGCACCGATGTTTAATCAAATTAATATTGCAAATTATGCTAAATCGGGTATTCAAAGTATTATGATTTTTGTAACTAATTTTGGAAAATGGAGTTTTAATTTTTTTATGGCACTTTTACTAAGCTTAGTATTTATATTAGAGAAGGACAGCGTGTTAAAATTTGTACATAAGTTTAAATATAGTAAAGTATCTGTGGCATATAATTATTTGAGCTATTTTGGTAATAATTTTTTAAATTCCTTTGGTAAAGTAATACAGGCTCAAATAATGATAGCCATTGCAAATACAGTATTATCAGTGATAGGATTAACTATAATGGGATTTCCGAAATTATTCGCTCTTGCATTTATGATATTTATTTTAAGTCTTATACCAGTGGCGGGGTTATTTATTTCGCTAATTCCCCTATGTTTAATTGCTTTTAAAATGGGCGGGTTAGTTAAAGTAATATTTGTGCTTATTATGATTTTTATAATTCATGCTATTGAAAGTTATATTTTAAACCCAAAGTTTATGTCTGATACCACCAATCTTCCAATATTTTTTACTTTTGTAACATTAATAGTGTCAGAGCATTTTATGGGAATTTGGGGTCTGCTCCTTGGAATCCCAATATTTATGTTTATATTAGATTCAATTGGAGTAGAGTTTAGCGAAAAAACCATTCTAAAATTAAAGAAAATTAAAGAAAGGCAGTGATTTTGTGACAATAGAAAATAAAGAATCTATATTAAAATGTCCCGTATGCAACTTAAGTTTAAAAAAGTATGAAAAACAATATGTATGTTTAAATAATCATAGTTATGATATAGCAAGTAAAGGACATATTAATCTTTTGCTTGCTAATCAAAAGAAAACAAAAGACCCTGGTGACTGCAAAGAAATGATGGAAGGGCGTAGAGACTTTTTAAATAAAGGGTATTATCACACTTTTTCTGATAAACTAAATGATGTAATAATATCAAATATAAATGGAAATAATATAAATATACTTGATGCTGGGTGTGGAGAAGGATATTTTTTATGCAGATTAAAGGAAGCCATACATAGAAAAGAAGCTAGCTACACCCGAAATAAAGAAATTGATTTTTTTGGCGTAGATATTTCGAAAGCTGCAGTTACTTATGCAACTAAGAGAGATAAAAAAATAAAATTTATAGTAGGTAGTAATTTTAACCTACCCATAATGCCAGGCACTATAGATATCATTATAAGAAATTTTGCACCCTCAGATGAGACTGAGCTTAATAGGGTTCTAAAGGATAACGGTAAGCTAGTTGTTATAACTCCTGGAGTTCAACATTTATATGGTTTAAAAGAAATATTATATGTAAATGCTAGAAAACATGAGGAAAAAGTAACAACATTTGATGGATTTAAGTTAACTCAGAGCGTGGAAGTTAAGTACAGCATCGATGTCGGAAATGCTGAAGATATAAAGAGTCTTATTGCAATGACTCCTTACTATTGGACTATTGATAATGCAATGAGAGAAAAAGCTAATGATACCTCAAAGCTATCAACTTTGCTCCATTTTAATATAAGTATATATGAAAAAAATTAACCGTATCCTCCATTTGAACTTCTTAGTTTTATTGATAATGCATGTAGGTTTTGGTAAAATCAAATTAGAACTAATGGAACTATATTTATAATGTATAATAAAATATATAAGAATAAATGTTATTGGGGGAGTTTGTGTGAAGTTTTATATCCGAGAAAAGATATTCTCAATAGGTGACAGTTTTAGTATTAAAGATGTTTCAGGTAATGATGTATTCAATGTAGAAGGAAAGATTTTCTCATTTGGAAATAAACTTAGAATTTATGATATGAATAATAATGAAATTATATACATTGAGCAGAAGTTATTTAAGTTACTGCCGGAATATAATATATATTTAAGCGGAAACTATGCTGCCAAAGTGAAAAAAGAATTCACTTTATTTAGTAATAAATTCCATATAGAAAGCGATATGGGTAATTACGAGATTGAAGGAGACTTCTTTGCTCATGATTTTTCAATAGTGAAAAATGGTAGTATAGTTGCGCAAATAAACAAAAAATGGCTTTCGTGGGGAGATACTTATGAAATTGCCATCAATGAAGAAGAAAATTATGCGTTTACCTTAGCAATGGTAATTGTAATTGATCAAGTATTGCATGATAATAAAAAATAAAATAATGGGTAAATATCATAAATATTCGATTTCTAGAAGACTTTAAAAAAAAAACTTATTAATTTAATTAGAAATGATTTATTGATGTTATTTAAGATGATATAATGTATTTGATAAATAAGAAATTTGAGGTGCATCCATGACTAATGATGAAATGTATAAACGTATAATAGCTATGACTAGTGTTAAAACTGCAAAAAGCTTTATTAAGACTTGTGATATAAGTAAAGGGGACCTAGGCAAGCTTTGCAAGAAATTTAACATATTTGTAGAAGGTAAAGCTACTAAGGAAGAAATGATTGATAGATTTATAGGAGAAACCCTTGGGAAAAAATTAAAAAATAAGGTGATCAATAAATACAACACTAGATAAAAAATATTAAGTTTGTAAAATCACTGAAACATAGGGAGAACGGTATATATTTATTATACCGTTCTCCCTATATTTTGGTTACTATGGTAAATATAAAACCGCGGTTTTATTATGGAATCAGTAGGTGCAATAATTATTGTGTGCTTTTAAGTGATAATAAGTAAGAAATAAGAAATAAGGAAGACTATAAAGGAGCTGAGATGTATAAATAACTTTGTTTAATAAAATAATACTTATGAGGTGAGGATAATGGAGTTATTTATACCAGACATTGCATATATAGATCCTAAAGTTCTGAAATATGATGCAGCAAAAAAAGTTATAGAGCACTTAGAAAGCTTAAAGGTACCCATAGTTAATTCTAAAAGAGTAATAATAGATTGTGGATCACCTGAAAAAAATTATGCAATGTCTAAAAAGGTTGTTCTTTTTACGATAAACGGTCAAAAAAAATTATCGAGTTGCAAACCATCTGCTGATTATCAATTTTCACTATCAAGTTCATGCCCTGCAAATTGTGAATATTGCTATCTTCAGACTACTCAAGGTGAAAAACCTTTCATGAAGATTTTTATGAATATTGAAGAAATTTTAGAGAATATACAAACTTATATAGAGGATAACAAGCCGAATATTACGACCTTTGAATGTGCAAGTATAACAGATCCCATTGCGCTTGAACACTTAAGTGGGAACTTAAAAAGATGCATAGAGTTCTTTGGAGAAAGTTCCAATGGTAGATTGAGGCTTGTAACGAAATTTAATGATGTTGATCCATTTTTAAAGCTAAAACATAACAAGCACACAAAATTCAGATTTACTTTAAATTCGCGTTATGTAATAGATAATTTCGAACACAATACTTCTAGTTTTAAGGAGAGAATAGACGCAGTTAAAAAAATTGCTGCTGCTGGATATCCAATAGGATTCATAATTGCACCTATCATGATATATGATAATTGGCGTGAGGAATATAAGGAGTTATTTGAAACACTAAAAATAGCACTAGGTGATTATACTGGGGAAGTAAGCTTTGAACTTATTCAACATAGATTTACTAAAGCGGCAAAGGAGTTGATAGTTCAACGATTTAAAAATACTAAGCTTGATCTGAATGAAGAAAAAAGGCAATTGAAATGGGGGCCGTATGGAAAATTCAAATATGTCTATAAAAAACCAGACAGCGAGGATATTAAAAATTATATCTCAGAACTTATAAATAATAATTTTAAGCAGGCAATAATTGAATATTTTACTTAGTATTCTTTACCAAAGATAAGATGGTAGCATACTATTAAGAGTAGTGTTGATTTCTAACATAATAAAAGACTGCACTATTATATTATGAACGGCACCCTGCACAACGTGCAGGGTGCCGTTCACTTTTTTTAGATTCTGACTCTATAGTGTATATTGTATAATATTCGATAGCTTTTGTTTTTGTAATAAAATAAAAGCTATCGAATGGAGCGTGATAGTATGTCAAATTGGCGGATGCATAGAAATATCATCTTTGAGATAATTCTTTATAAGGAATAAGCTCAACAATAAGGTAATCACTTCTGCACACGGAATAGTTAACCAAACTCCTGTCATTTGCAGAAAATGCGGAAGAATGAAAATCAAAGGGATAACAGTAATAAAACCTCTTGCAAGAGAAACGGTAAATGCTTTTGCAGGTTGATTAATAGAAGCAAAAAATGAAGACGTTAGAATATTAAAACCCATGAAGAAGAAGGAAATAAAATACAGCCTTATACCTTGTGTCGCCATATCAGCAAGCGCAGCATTATACTCCTTGTTAAACAGTTGGATAATAACATTCGGGTAAACCGCCCCTGCAATATAGAAAGCGAAGCCAATACAAAATGCAAGTATCACAGCGTATCTGAATACTTTCTTTATATTGTCTTTATTTCCTGTACCGAAATTTATACTCAAAATGGGTTGTATACCCTGTGCAATACCAGTAAAAACAGCGACAACAATTAAAGCAAGGTTAGCGATAATTCCATATGCTGCAACGCCGATGTTTCCGATGAGATTTAAAATTTCAATATTGAATAAAAGTATAATGAGTCCTGAAGATACCTCGGTGAACAAAGACGGTAATCCGAGCGAAAATATTTTTTTTACATACTTCTTTTGTAAGGATGTTTTTACTAATTTAAAACGGTTTTTCTTCTGTATAAGATGGATAGACAGTATGCCAATACTTATGATAGGGGCAAGACCTGTCGCAAATGCGGCGCCGAACATACCAAGATTCATGTGAAATATAAAAATATAATCAAGAATGACATTGCCAAAGCTTCCTGCAAGCATGGCAATCATCGAGAGCTTCGGATTGTTATCATTCCGTACAAAACAAACAATCACAGTGTTTACCATAAAAGCACAGGAAAATAGCAGTATTGTTCTTAGGTATGAACTTGCCATTGGCATTACCTCTGCATCAGCACCTAGCAGTCTCGCAATATCACCAGAGAAGAATGCTCCGACTGCCGTAAATAGGAACCCAAAGGCAAGAGCCATATAGATGGTTTGCGTAAAGGTCTTGCTTGCATTTTTGAAATTTCCCTCTCCGCAGAGGATGGAATACCTTATGGCACCTCCCATGCCGAGCATTAAACCGATACCATTCACAAGACTATAAATAGGCAATACTAAATTCAATGCAGTTAAACCGTTATTACCCATATTTCTTGATACAAATATCGTATCTGCCAATATGTAGAAAGACAACCCTATCATGCTGATTACATTTAACAACACATATTTAAAAAATAATTTATTAATGCTTGTATTAGTTTTTGTTTTCATACTTTTACATATCCCCTTTTTATTAATTATTTTATGTTTAATGCTTGTATTAATTTTAGTTTTCATACTATAATCCTCCTAACAAAAAAAAGCATTAGGCGATTCATACCCTAAGACCTAACGGCATGAATTCCTAACGCTTATGATTTCAGTACATTTATCCGGTGACAAAAGTACCTAAGCAATATTTATTTAATCATATTATAATACTTGGAGTTTGTCAATGCGTTTCCATGCTTCAGTGTTTCTGTTTGTAAGAAGTTTTAGAGCTTGAATAATTAAGGAATTGTGCAACTTAAAAGCACAATTTTAAAGGGTTTATTGAAATTTCTTTTTTCATAAGTTCCAAGAATTTTTCTCTTGGAATATAAACTGCTCCTAAACTTTCCAAATGAGTTGTATGAACCTGACAGTCAATCATAGAAAATCCTTTTTCTTCCAATGATTTGCCTAGAGTAGTAAAGGCTACCTTAGAGGCATTATCCATAGTTGAAAACATTGATTCACCAAAAAAACATTTTCCTATACTTATGCCGTATAATCCACCAACTAACTTATCTTTGTACCAGGTTTCCACTGAATGGGCATAGCCGAGTTCGTGAAGCTTGCAGTAAGCTTCAATCATTTCATTTGTAATCCATGTACCTGTTTCTTTTCTTGTATTAGAACAATTACATATAACATCTCTGAAACAAGTATCAAAGGAAACCCTATATGTACTCTTTTTAAGTAGTTTTTTCATAGAATGTGAAATTCTAATATCTTTTGGATAAACAATAAATCTTGGATCAGGTGACCACCAAAGTATAGGCTCGTCTTCTGAAAACCATGGAAATATTCCATTAGAATACGCAAGTAGTAATCTCTCGGGAGATAGGTCGCCTTCAATGGCTAAAAGTCCATCCGCGTCGCTTAGAGATGGATCTGGGAATACTAAATCATTTGATAATCTATAAATCGTCATAATAAACTCCTTTCAAGGTATATATTAATATTGCAGCTCCGAAGGAGATGATTTAATTACATAAACTAAGGGTCCGTAAAATTTATTATATACTATCTGTCTCATTGATACATACATTTCACCTTTATGATTATAGGAAATTGATATTTAAGTTATATTTTTCAATTTATTGAATGAATACCCCCTTATATGGACATAATTTCAAATAAGGAGTGGTAATATGAAAAACAGAAAAATTTTATATTCAATATTTACAATAATTTTAATAACTTTCGTTGGTGCTAACTATTCTCTTAATCACTATATGAATAAAAATGATTTAAAGCTTGAAGCTTGTGGCAAATTGCCATATTTAAAATTCACTGCGAAAAGTATTAATGATAATGACAAAAATAATTTAATGCAAACGTCCGTGAATACTAAATTGGTTAGGGTATCTCAGGATACAAAATTTATGTTTAAGATTAGATATAAAGACAATGAAGTTAGAAATATGGTGCTCGAAAAACAATTTAATGGTTCGGATGTGCTAAACAAAAAAACACAGTTAGAACTTAATGAATTTTTTAAAAACCAAGGTTACACAGTTTTTAGTATGAGTAATGATGAAATAGTTTTTGTTAATAATAGTAATAGGTACAGTTACAATGCTAACAGGTATTTTTTGGGAGTATATGAGGACCTTGTAACAATTTATAAAACAGATGAAAATGGAGACATAACAGCTCATAAACTATTTAATTCAAATGTTTATATAGCAAATGGTAAACAGCAGAAATATGACTTTGAAGCTCGAGACAAAGGGGAATTACAATATGTCAAGATAGGTGATTTGAAAGAGAAAGATGGCTTGGTGGATGACCTAATTCGCGGTAGAAAATATAGTAAAGACAGTGATGGTAGTAAGGATGCGGAAGAAAGCGCCGAATATGAAAAAGGAGAATTTAAAACACCCGAAAAGGCTTTTGATTATGCTAGGGGTTTATTAAAGTCTTAACATCCTAATGTGAAATAAAAAAATATGTACTAAAACCTTAAGAAAAATGTATTTCTTAAGGTTTTTTGACTTATTATTTATTTTCATGCATCTTAATTATTGAATTAATACCGTTTAGGTGGTAAAGTGTTATGTAGCCTTTATAAAAATGTGATGATAGCAATTAATAATTTATATTCACGAAGAAAGCATCAAGGAGGAAATATATGTACGAATATATAAATGGAATTTTTGTAGGCATTAATAAGGACTATATTGTAGTAGATAATAACGGCATGGGTTACAAAATATATACCTCTGGAAGTACTATGGCAAAGATGCCCAAAACTAACGAGCATGTATTATTATATATAAAACAAATTGTTAGAGAAGATTTTATTGGACTATACGGATTTCTAACAAAAGAAGAGATAGAGATGTTTAGCCTTGTAATTAGTATAAATGGAGTTGGGTCAAAAGCTGGCTTATCATTACTTTCTATTTGCAGTGTTACAAATTTAAAATATGCGATTGTGTCGGGAGATGAAAAAACTTTAATACGGGCACCTGGAATAGGCAAGAAAATTGCTCAAAGAATAATTCTAGAGCTCAGAGAAAAAATTCATATTGAACAGTCAGCAGCTAACACTTTATCACAAATTTCAGGTAGTAATTTAGAAGATGATAGAAAACTTATAGAGGTTTTAGGAGCGCTTATTTCCCTTGGATATTCTGAAAAGGAAGCAGAAAAAGCATTAAAAGCTATAAGTAAAGAACAATCACTTGAAAATATGATTAAAGATTGTTTGAAATATTTGATGAACTAAGGTGGGAGTACACTATGGATGATATTGAGGAAAGAATTATTACTTCATCGGTCATTGAAGAAGATATGGAAGCAGAGTATTCGCTAAGACCCCAAAAACTTAGAGAGTATATTGGTCAACCAAAGATTAAAGAAAAATTAAATATATTCATTAAAGCAGCTCAAAATAGGGAAGAAGCTCTTGATCATGTGCTTTTATATGGTCCTCCTGGGCTTGGTAAGACAACACTTGCCAACATTATTGCAAAGGAAATGAAGGGTAACTTAAAAGTAACCTCCGGGCCCGCGATTGAAAGAGCAGGGGATTTGGCAGCTATTTTAACTAGTTTGAGCGATTATGATGTTATTTTTATTGATGAAATACATAGACTTAATAGAGCTGTAGAAGAAATATTATATCCTGCTATGGAGGATTATGTTTTAGATATTGTAATTGGAAAAGGAGCTTCAGCAAAATCTATAAGACTAGATTTGCCTAAGTTCACACTTATTGGTGCAACTACCAGGATTGGACTATTAACAGCACCTCTTCGTGATAGATTTGGTGTGCTAAGCGCCATGGAATATTATACGCAAGGTGAGTTAAAAGAGATAGTAATTCGTTCTGCATCTATTTTAAAAGTAGATATTACGGAAGATGCTGCAATTGAAGTTGCAAGACGTTCAAGAGGCACTCCGAGAATTGCTAATCGTTTGCTTAAGAGGGTTCGCGATTATTGTGATGTTAAGGGGAATGGAATTATTGATTTGAATTTAGCAAAGTCTGCTTGTGAACTTCTTGAAATAGACGACGAAGGATTTGATAGAATAGATAATAAAATGCTTGAAGCTATTATAGATAATTTTAATGGGGGACCAGTAGGCATAGAGACCTTATCTTATTTTATAGGAGAAGAATTAGGAACTTTAGAAGATGTCTATGAACCTTATTTAATTCAAAAAGGATTCATAATAAGAACCCCAAGGGGGAGGATGGCTTCTAATAAGGCTTATCAACATTTGAATAGGCCTTTTAAAAAATAGAATAAGCATAAAAATCTAAAACAATTCACAGTATTTAATGATGAAGTTTGAATGATTTTTGCTAAAGAAAGGATGTAGTTTTTTTGAAAGTAAAGGATTTTTATTTTGACTTACCAAAGGAGCTTATTGCTCAACATCCAGTTGAAAAAAGGGATGAGTCAAGGCTTATGGTAGTTAATAAAACAAATAAGGAAATACAGCACAAACAGTTTAAAAATATAATAGAGTATTTAAACCCAGGAGATTGCTTAGTGCTAAATGACACCAGAGTTTTACCAGCAAGGCTTTTAGGAATGAAAGAGGAAACAGGAGGTAAAATGGAATTCCTGCTCCTAAAGAGAATAGATGTTAATCACTGGGAAACCTTAGTTAAACCGGGTAAAAAAGCAAAGATTGGAGCTAGGTTTGTTTTTGGAAATGGAGAACTAAAGGCAACAGTCATGAGTGTTTCTGAGGGTGGAAGTAGAATAGTGGAATTTGAATTCGAAGGAATTTTTGAAGAGGTTTTAGATAAACTCGGAGAGATGCCGCTACCACCATACATAACTGAAAGATTAGAAGATAAAGAAAGATATCAGACTGTATTTTCAAGAGCTGCAGGATCTGCAGCAGCCCCTACTGCAGGACTCCATTTTACAGATGAGTTGCTAAGTCAAATTAAAGCTAAGGGTGTTAAAATTGTATTTGTAACACTTCATATAGGTCTGGGTACTTTTAGACCTGTAAAAGCCGCAACAGTGGAAGAACATGAAATGCATTCAGAGTACTATATGCTTAGTAGTGAAGCAGCAGCGATAATTAATGAAGTAAAAGAGACGGGTGGCAGAGTAATTGCAGTAGGTACTACATCTAATAGAACACTCGAAAGTATAGCAGATGATAATGGCAGAGTAGAGGAAAAATCCGGATGGACAGATATATTTATTTATCCAGGATATAAATTCAAAATTGTTGATGCAATAATAACAAATTTTCATTTGCCAGAATCCACGTTAATAATGTTAGTTAGCGCTTTTGCGGGCCAAGATTTAATTATGGGTGCATATGATATGGCAGTAAAAGAAAGATATAGATTCTTTAGTTTTGGAGATGCAATGTTTTTATATTAATTATTGTATAGAAAGTAGGGTAAATATGTATAAATTACTTAAGAAAAGTGGTAAAGTAAGACGTGGTGAGTTTACAACACCTCATGGAACTATTCAAACACCTGTATTTATGAATGTGGGAACTCAGGCAGTTATTAAGGGCGCTGTTTCCACTATGGATTTAAAAGAAATCAACTGCCAAGTAGAATTATCTAATACCTATCATTTGCACTTAAGGCCAACAGATAAGGTTATAAAGCAAATGGGAGGACTTCATAAATTTATGAATTGGGATAGACCTATTCTTACAGATTCCGGTGGGTTTCAGGTGTTTTCTCTATCTAAAATGAGGAAAATTAAAGAAGAAGGAGTTTACTTTAATTCACATATTGACGGGAAAAAAATATTCATGGGGCCAGAAGAAAGTATGCAGATACAAAGCAATTTAGGATCTACTATTGCCATGGCTTTTGATGAATGTATATCAAACCCATCTACTAGAGAATATGTAGAAGACTCAGTAGCAAGAACTACAAGATGGCTAATTAGATGTAAGACTGAAATGGATAGATTAAATTCTCTTGAGGGCACCATAAATAACAAACAGATGTTGTTTGGAATAAATCAAGGTGGTATTTGTGAGGATATCAGAACAGAACATGCTAAAACAATTAGTAAAATGAACCTAGATGGTTATGCTATAGGAGGACTTGCAGTAGGGGAGACTCATGAAGAGATGTACAGAATCATTGATGCAGTTGTTCCACACTTACCACAGGATAAACCAATATATCTTATGGGAGTGGGATATCCAAGTAATATTTTAGAAGCAGTATCTAGGGGAGTAGACTTTTTTGATTGTGTATTGCCAGCAAGAAATGGTAGGCACGGAAATGTTTTTACGAGTGATGGTAAAATAAATATAATGAATGCTAAATTTGAGCTGGATAGCGCTCCGATTGATGAAGGATGTCAATGTCCTGCTTGCAGGCACTATACAAGAGCCTATATAAGACACTTATTTAAGGCAAAAGAGATGCTCGCCATGAGGCTTTGCGTGCTTCATAATCTATATTTTTATAATAAACTTATGGAAGACATTAGGGATGCCATTGATAATGATTGTTTTGAAGAGTTTAAGGCTGAGAAACTTGCTCAGTGGAATGAGTAAATATAATTATTTACTATAATATGATTAACCTATAAATGTACTAAGGGATGTTGTGGTTCTTTAGGGATTAAGTTTATGGGAAATTATTTTATTATAAGTTTAAAAAAAATTTATTGAAAGGAGGGGAACATAAATGGGACAATTCGGTTCTTTAATATCTATAGTGTTAATGCTTGCGGTATTTTATCTAGTAGTATTTATACCAGAAAACAAAAGAAAGAAAAAATATGCTACACTTTTAAATAATTTAAAATTAAATGATGAAGTAATGACTAAGGGCGGTATAATGGGAAAAATAATCAACATTCAAGATGACTACATTATATTGGAAAGTGGTCCAGACAGAGCTAGAATTAAATTATCAAAAAGTGGAATAGGCACAGTTATAAATTTAAACAGTGATGAAGTAGTAGAGAAAAAGTAGAAAATTAGTAATAAACCCCCCTTTTTAATCATAATTAATACTATAGATTTCAATGAAAACAATATTGAAATCTATAGTAAGGGGGGATATACATGGAAAACAAAAAAAAATATTCTTATGCTGCAGAAGGAGTATTTAGGGCTGCAATTTTAACCTTAATTATATTAGTGATTTATTCTATAATAACAACCTTTTTACCAGCTAGCATGAAGGTAACATCCGTTTTTTACATTGTAATAACATTAGTCAGTGTGCTTTATGGATCTGTATTTGCTGCAAAAAAAGCTGGAGAAAAAGGTTGGCTAATGGGTATCATGGTGGCAGCTACTTACATGTTAGTTTTATACCTAGTTAAAGTAGTTGGTGGTGGAAGCACTGCTATAGGTATGAGGGAAGTAGTAAGAACAGCTTTAGCTCTAGGCACAGGTGCTTTTTCAGGAATGCTTGGAATAAATCTATAAGAATACTTTATTTAGCTAAGATATTATGATATAATTATGCAGAAACTTTACGATATGGAGGAATAATAATGAAACATATAAGAACTATAAACAAATCAAGCATTAAAGAAAGTTTGAAAAAACCAGGATGCAAAGAATGTGCTAATTCATGCCAATCAGCATGTAAAACTTCTTGCACAGTAGCAAACTTAGCTTGTGAAAACGAATAATATTAATGTGGCAGTAACTTAAGGTTACTGCTTTAAATTTGTTAGGAGGAATAAAATTGTCATTAATTCATAAATATATCCAAAATGGAGAATACTACGTAATAGATGTAAATTCTGGAGCGCTACATGTAGTCGATGAAATAGTTTATGATCTTTTAGATGAGGTTTCCCTTGGGGAAAAAGAAGAGTTAATAGAAAGTTTAAAAGATAAATATAATGTAGAAGATATTGAGGAAGCGTATAGTGAAATTCAAAGTTTAATACAGGAAGAAATGCTATACACAAAAGATTTATATGAATCAATTGCAAAAGAAAGTGGACAAGCGGAGTCGTACATAAAAGCTTTATGTCTTAATGTAATACACGATTGTAATTTAAGATGTAAATACTGTTTTGCTGATGAGGGTGAGTATCATGGCGCTAGAGAAGTAATGTCAGCGGAAGTTGGAAAGAAAGCAATAGATTTTGTTTTGGAAAAATCTGGAACGAGAAAAAACATTGAGATAGATTTATTTGGTGGAGAACCACTCATGGCTTTTGATATGATAAAAGAAGTAGTGGAATATGCTAAAGTGCAAGAAAAAAAATATAAAAAAAGTATAAGATTTACAATGACAACTAATGCTACATTACTTAATGATGAAATCATGAAATATATGGATGAAAATATGGGCAATATAGTACTTAGCATAGATGGTAGAAAATCTGTTAATGATAAGGTTAGAGTAAGAGTTGATGGAAGCGGTTCCTATGATAGGGTACTTCCTAACATCAAAAAAATGGTTGATATGAGAGATAAGTCAAAAGCTTATTATGCGAGGGGAACCTTTACCAGAGGAAATACTGACTTTTTTGAAGATGTAAAACATATGGCAGATTTAGGGTTTAAAGAAATATCTATAGAACCAGTAGTGTTACCAAAGGAACATGAACTTTCAATTAGAGAAGAAGATTTACCAGTCATTTTTGAGCAATATGATAAATTATATACGGATATGCTTCAGAGACATAAGGATGGAAATGAATTTAAATTTTACCATTTTAATATAGATTTAAAAGGTGGACCATGCGTCTATAAGAGAATTTCTGGATGCGGAGCGGGTCATGAATATATAGCAGTTACCCCTAAAGGAGAAATATATCCTTGCCATCAATTTGTTGGTAATAAAGATTATATACTGGGCGATATATATAATGGAATTACTAATAAAAAAATTGTGCAAGAGTTTAAAGAAGCACATATTTACAACAAACCTACATGTATGCAGTGCTGGGCCAAATTTTATTGTAGTGGGGGATGCCAAGCAAATAACTTTAACTTTAACGGAGATATGCATATTCCTTATGAACTTGGATGCAAGATGCAAAAGAAAAGGATAGAATGTGCTATAGCTTTAAAATCAAAAACTATGAATAAGTAGAATTATTTTGACAAATATTGACTAAATTAGTTAATTATAATATAATTCACTTATGAATATGCAGCGAAGGGGTGATAAAGATGAAAAAGAAAAAAAGTATGATGCTTTTTCTGACTAGTGTTTTAGTTGTGGGGGTATTGGCATTTGCAGGTTTCTATGGACTTGAAATAGGAAATTATAGGTTTAAACCATTTACTGAAACAATAAATAAAGGGTTAGATCTACAGGGTGGAATTTCTGTCTTAGAAGAAGTTCAAGGTGGGAAGGTTGATTCAAAAACATTGGACACAACAATTGAACTTATATCTATGAGAGTCAACAAAATGGGAGTTAGTGAGACACTAGTTGCCAAAGAAGGTGATAATAGAATTAGAATTGATATACCAGGAAAATTCGATTCTAAAGAAATTCTTGATACTGTTGCAAAATCAGGAGAGCTTAAATTTGTTGGTCCTGATAAAGTGACAATTCTTACTGGTAAAGATGTAAAAGATGCTACTGCATACATAGGTCAAGATAATAAACCTACTATAGGGCTTGAACTTAAGGAATCAGGGAAGAATAAATTTGCAGTAGCTACAAAGAAGTTTTTAGGACAGTCAATTACTATTTATATGGATGATGAGGTGCTAACAGATCCTACAGTAGACTCAGTTATAACAGACGGTAAGGCTATGATCTCAGGAACCAAGACATTAGAAGAAGCTACAACAAAATCTCAAATTATTAAATCAGGAGCATTGCCTGTAACTTTAAAAGCTGTTTCCGTTAAAACAGTTGGAGCTACTTTAGGTAAAAATGCATTGCCATTAAGTATGAAGGCTGGAGCTATAGGAATATTAGTTATATTAATATTTATGCTTTTATATTATAGAGTACCAGGTATGATTTCAGGTATATCTTTAATTTTATATGTGGTTTTAGTTCTTGGAGCATTCTCAGCCATTAATGCCACTTTGACACTTGCAGGGATAGCGGGATTCTTACTTACAGTTGGTATGGCAGTAGATGCTAATGTGTTAATATTTGAAAGAATAAGAGAGGAACTTAAAACCGGAAAATCAATAAAAGCCTCTGTAGATGCTGGTTTTCATAGAGCATTGTCATCAATATTAGATTCAAACATCACAACTATAATTGCCGCCTTAGTTCTATATACAGTTGGAACAGGCACAGTTAAAGGGTTTGCACTTACATTGATGATTGGTATAGGTATAAGTGTATTTACAGCACTTACTAGCACTAAATTCTTATTAAAATTAGCTGTCGAAATGGGACTACTAAGTAAGACATCTCATTTTGGCGTGAAAAGGGGGTAAGCATATGCTAAAAATAGTTGAAAAAACAAAACTATGGTTTGCTATGTCTCTATTCATAATTGTAATAGGAATGGGGTTCATGGTAACAAAGGGGCTAAACTTAGGTATAGATTTTAAAGGTGGTACAGCACTTACTATAAATATGAAGCAGGAATTTAAAAAAGCCGATGTAGATAAAATAATTGATAAGCACGCAAAGGGTGAATACTTATCAAAAACATTAGATGATGGTAAGGATTTGGAAATAACCATAAAAAGTGATGCTCTTTCTGCTGATGAAACAGCAACCATGCTAAAAGAAATTAAGAAAGAGTTTAAAGCTAGTGAATTAACTGCACAAGATACGATAGGCGCGTCTGTTGGTAGTGAATTACAGACAAAAGCTGTGAGTGGCTTAATTATTGCTATAATTTGTATGCTAGTGTATATAGGATTAAGATTTGAATTTAAATTCGGAGTTGCAGCCATAGTTGCATTACTACATGATATTCTAATTATGGTTGGAGTGTATGCAGTAGTCCAAATACCGGTAAACGCAACGTTTATAGCGGCTATTCTGACTATAGTGGGTTACTCTATTAATGATACTATTGTTGTATTTGATAGAATAAGAGAAAATCAAAAGAATATGAGGAAAGCGTCTATAGAAGATATTACTAATGCCAGTATTACACAAACCATGGCAAGATCAATAAATACAGTTGCTACAACTTTATTTACTATAATTGCGGTATATATATTTGTACCATCTATAAGAGAGCTTAGTTTACCATTAATAATCGGTATATTAGTTGGATGTTATTCTTCAATTTTTATAGCAAGTCCTGTTTGGGTGTTGCTTAAAAAAAGAAGTAAGAAAGCAACAGTCTAAGCTGCTTAAGATTACTAATATGTAACAGATAACTAAGCTAAGGATTGTTTCAAATGGTTAAAAATTAAAGCAGAGAAGTATGATGTATTAATTACTTCTTTGCTTTTTATTTTTATAAAAGGAAATTAGAAAATTTAAAATCAATTATTGAGTAGGGAATCATTGGAATATAATACTTTTGTATTTATTAAAAAAACTAATTTAAATTATACCAATGTGTTTTTTATTAACTTTGGGGAGCTTTTATGCTGGATTATCTTAAAAACATGCAAATGAATAAAAATAGCTATATAGATTACAATATGTATAATCCATTTTTATTAAAAGGAATGGAAGCTGCATTATATAGAGTTGTCAAAGCTATAAATGAGAGAGAAAAAATTGTCCTTTATGGTTTTTATGATGTGGATAGTATTACGGCAATTTCTTTATTGATGCTAGTACTGAAGTTTGTAAATGCTGATGTTGAGTATTTTATACCAAGTGAACTAAGTGAAAACCGTGATTTAAATGAAAAAGATATTAATAATCATATAAAATATTTAGGACCAGGACTTATAATAACATTAGGCTGTGGAATCAATTCTATCAGTGAAATAGAATCATGTAAATACATAGGAATTGATGTTATAGTCACAGATTTTCACGAACCTATTAAAAACGTTCCTGACACTATTGTTGTGGATCCACAACAGAGGGGTTGCAATTATCCATTCAAGGGATTATGTGCTTCAGGGCTTACATTTAAACTAGCGCAAGCAATTTCGTCTTACTACAAGATGAAGTCCATAAATAAATATATGGATTTGGTAATGATAGGTACTAGTTATAGTAAAACAAAGCTTGAAAGTGAAAATAAAATAATCGCAGAGGAAGGTATAAAGCAATTAAAGTGCACCAATAATTATGGAATTTGTGCACTTCTAAAAACTCATAATATTAAGATTATTAATGAAGATACAGTATTGAAATTGGCATTAAAGGTAATGCCTACAATTAATCCTGTTGGAAGAATGGATAATGCTAAAATTGTTGTTGAGTTATTTATTACCACAGATAAAAATAGAGCACTACAGATATCAAAGTACTTAGATAATGAACTAAAAAATAGTCTCGTATTTTAACGACAATTTAGAAGGAAAGTCTACCACTTATATAAGTGGAAGTATATACCTTGATTTTACTTTAGGGGGAATAACTGTGGATTTAAAAAATAGTATAAGAATAATAGAAAATTTTCCGAAAAAAGGTATCAGTTTTAAAGACATAACTACGTTACTACAAGATGGTAATGCACTTAAGTACACTATAGATGGTATGGTAGCATATTTAAAAGATAAGCAAATAGATGTTATAGTGGGACCAGAAGCAAGAGGGTTTTTATTCGGTGTACCAGTGGCTTATGCTCTTGGCGCAGGATTTGTACCAGTTAGAAAACCTGGTAAGTTACCTTATGACTCAATAGAAATTGAGTATGCCCTTGAATATGGCACGGATAAACTTGAAATTCATAAAGATGCAATAAAGCCTGGACAAAAAGTAGCGATAGTCGACGATTTACTTGCGACGGGTGGGACAGTTGTAGCAGTAACAAAACTTATAGAGCAAATGGGTGGAGAAGTTGTTTCCTTAAACTTTGTAATTGAATTAACAGAGCTTAATGGAAAAGACAAATTGCAGGGTTATGATATAAAGTCTCTTGTAAAATATGATATTTAGTTCTTATTTAAATTTAGTGTAGTGAATTACTAAATTAAAATTGCAAAATCCTACAAGATATTATATAATATTAGTAAAAAGTATTGGCTGGTTATTTAACCAGCCTTTGATTTTAGGAGTGTATAAGCATGTTAGAAAAATTGTTACATAAGATTGAAACTAATTGTAATGCTGTAGACAAAGATCTTATTATTAAAGCCTTTAATTTTTCTTACGCTGCACATAAAGAGCAAAAGAGAGAGTCGGGTGAGCCTTATATTGTGCACCCATTAGAAGTAGCCTGCATTTTAGCAGAGATGGGACTTGATACTAGCACAATTGTTGCAGGTTTGCTTCATGATGTAATTGAAGACACCGTATATTCTTTTGATGATGTAAGCAGGGAGTTTAACATAGAAGTAGCAAATTTAGTGGAGGGTGTAACTAAGCTTGGACTAATAAAATATAAGACTAAGGAAGAGGAACAAGCTGATAATGTTCGCAAAATGCTCTTAGCCATGGCAAAGGATATTAGGGTTATCCTTATTAAGCTTGCAGATAGACTTCATAATATGCGAACGCTTAAATATATGCCAGTTGCAAAGCAAAAACAAAAGGCAAAAGAAACTTTGGATATTTATGCACCTCTCGCTCACAGACTTGGAATGTCTAAGATTAAATGGGAACTCGAGGACTTATCACTCAGGTATTTAAATCCGAACGAATATTATAATTTAGTAAGAAAAATTGCAGAAAAAAGAGCTGAGAGAGAAGAAAATATAGATAACATAGTGATGGAATTAAAGTTCAACTTAAATATTGTTGGAATAGAAGCTGAAATGGATGGAAGACCAAAACATTTTTACAGCATTTATAGAAAGATGGTTACTAAAAATAAGACTTTAGATCAAGTTTTTGATTTAACGGCAGTTAGAATTTTAGTAAATGATATTGGAAATTGTTATGCAGCTCTAGGTATAGTGCATACTGTGTATAAACCAATTCCTGGAAGGTTTAAAGACTATATTGCAATGCCAAAACCCAACATGTATCAATCATTACATTCAACGGTGATAGGACCGCACGGGAAACCTTTTGAAATACAAATTAGAACATACGAGATGCATAAAACAGCAGAATATGGCATTGCAGCTCATTGGAAGTATAAAGAGGGGATAGAGGGCAGTGGAGAGCAAAATTCTGACCCTAAATTTTCATGGCTTAAGGATATTCTTGAGTGGCAAGGGGAAACTTTTGACGCAGAAGAGTTTATGGAAGGGTTTAAAACTGATTTGTTTTCAGATGAAGTTTTTGTATTTTCGCCAAAGGGTGAGGTTATTAATTTACCACTTGACGCAACGCCAATTGATTTTGCTTATAGAATTCATACAGATATAGGGCATAAGTGCATGGGTGCGAAAGTAAATGGAAGAATGGTACCTTTAGAATACCACTTGAAAACTGGAGAAATAGTTGAAATTGTAACTTCATCTACGCCTAAGGGACCTAGTATTGATTGGCTGAATATTACAAAGAGCAATCAAGCTAAGAGTAAAATAAAAGCTTGGTTTAAAAAGGCTAAAAGAGATGAGAGTATTGAAAAAGGTAAAGAATTATTAGAAAGGGAATCTAAGAGACAAGGATATAATTTTGGAGAAATTGCTAAGGGCGAAGCAATAGAAAAAATATATAAGAAATATAATTTTAGAACTGTAGACGATTTATTTGCTTATGTTGGAGTGGGAGATATTATGCCTCCAACTGTAATTAATAGGTTGAGAGAGAGTTTTGAAAATAAAAACATGCAAGAGAATATGACCATTGAGGACATTGAGCAAAAGATAACCAAGAGTGAATGTAAAGATGATAAAAAAATAATGGATTACCAAGGTCTAATAGTTAAGGGTGAGGGCAATTTACTTGTGAGGTTTGCTAAGTGCTGTAATCCAGTTCCAGGTGATGAAATAGTAGGGTACATCACTAAGGGACGAGGAGTTTCTGTTCATAGACGCGATTGCAAAAATGTTGAAGCTTTAATAAATAGTGAAATAAATAAAGTGGTTGAGGTAAGCTGGGGAGCGCCCGAGGGAAAAGGCTATATTACCGAGATTCAAATTAAAGCTGATGATACGTATGGACTATTGTCTCATATTATGGAGATAATAACGCTTACAAAAACACAATTATACTCAATCAATGCAAAAACTTTAAAAAATAATGTGGCTTTAATAAATATAAAGCTACGAGTTGCTGATATTGAGAATTTGAAAGAACTACAAAAGAAAATCACTAAGTTAACGGGTGTAATGGAAGTTTATAGAATAAAAAATTAAGAGAATTGTTTTGCTTAATTTAGGAGAGGAATATTTATGAGAGCAGTAGTGCAAAGAGTTAAATCATCAAAAGTTGAAGTTAGTGGTAAATTAGTTAGTGAAATAGGTTTTGGATTAAATGTTTTACTTGGAATCTGCGAAGGCGACACGGAGGATGATATAAAATTCCTAAAGGATAAGATATTAAACCTGAGGATTTTTGAAGAAGATGGGAAAATGAGTAAGTCATTAATAGACGTAGGGGGGGAACTTCTTGTAGTTTCTCAATTTACGTTATATGGAGATTGCAGAAAAGGTAGAAGACCAAATTTTATGAGAGCTCTTGGTGGAGAGCAAGCTGAAATATTATATTTAGAATTTGTTAAGCAGTGTAGTGAAGTGTTAGGTAAAGTTAAAACTGGAGATTTTGGAGAAGATATGCAGGTTTATATACAGAATGATGGACCAGTAACCTTACTTTTAGAGAGTAAAAAAGACTTCTAGGAGGATTAAAATGGAAATTAGAAAAGTTGTTACAGGAATATATGGATCAAATTGTTATATTGTAATGGATAAAAACACCAATGAAGCGATAGTGTTAGACCCAGGTGGAGATGTGGATGATATTGTTAAGGCCATAGATACTATAGGTGCAAAAGTTAAGTATATACTATTGACACATGGACATCTAGATCATACATCAGGAGTCGCGCAGCTTAAAACCATCACAAATGCAGTAGTGTGTATGAGTAAAAAAGACGATGATTTAATAACTAAAGGCGTAAATTTGTTTGGGCCGCTTATTGAAGGTGGAGCAGATAAGTTACTAAATAATGGGGATATAATAAGAATTTCTAATTTGGAAATTACATGTATAGATACACCTGGACATACACCTGGTGGTATGAGCTTTTTAATAAAAAACTGTGCTTTCACCGGAGATACTCTTTTTGCAGGTTCAATCGGAAGAACAGATTTTGCAGGAGGAGATTTTAATACTATAATTACTAGTATTAAATCAAAGCTTTTATGTCTGCCAGAGAACACTATAGTGTATCCTGGTCACGGACCATGTAGCACGATAAATAATGAAAAATTAAACAATCCATTTTTACAGAATTAATATAAGGGATAATAGCACAAGGAATTTTATAAGCTATGTTTCATTAAGGAGTTAGGATGATTAAGGTAAAATTAAATAACGCAGAATTTAATTATGATGTATATCAAATCATAAATTTATTTTTTTTATTTCCAGATATTAAATTTGTTGAAGAAAATTATGATTTTAATATTGAAGTAAAAGAAGATATGGTAGTTATACAAAAGGGTTTTGAAAGTTTTGAGTACACAATTAATAAATTATACAAACTTAAAGAAGAGGTTAAAAAAGCTGTTTTCTTATATTTTTCAAAGGATACAACTCGTGAGCTACCGTGGGGAACTTTAATAGGAATTAGACCTTCTAAAAGAGCTCTTGAGCTACTCCAAAAGGATATTTCTGAGAAGGATATCATAGCTGAATTTAAAGAAAAACATATTACAAGGGAAGATAAGGCGCGACTTTGTATTGATGTTGCAAAGTTTGAAAAAAATATTGTAAACAAAGAGAAAGACAATATAAGTGTTTATATTGGTATGCCTTTTTGCCCTACACGTTGTTTATACTGTTCATTTGCATCTAATCCTATAAGCAGTTGCAAAAACATAGTAGAACCTTACCTTGAGGCATTGTCGCATGAAATTAAAGAGATAAGTGATTACGTTAAAGGTAAGAAGCTTAACATTGAATGTGTATATTTTGGAGGTGGTACTCCAACTTCCGTAAATGATGAGCAATTTGAATTTATAATGAAGTGTATTTATGAAGCTTTTATTCAAAATGATAATGTGAGTGAATTTACAGTAGAATGCGGAAGACCAGATAGTATTACCTTTGAAAAGTTAACTACAATGAAAAAGTATGGAGTACATAGGATAAGCATAAATCCTCAAACTATGAACGACGATACTTTGGAATTGATTGGGAGAACTCATTCTGTAAATAGTGTTAACGAAAAATTTGCTATGGCAAGGGAACTAGGCTTTGATAATATAAATATGGATTTAATAGTAGGGCTACCGGGAGAGAAGATTTCACATATAATAAGAACTTGCGATAAAATATCCCAAATGAAACCTGATAGTATTACAATTCATGGAATGTCCATAAAAAGAGCTTCAAAACTCCATGAAAATATGCTTAATAATTATAGGTTTCAAGTTCCAGCTCAAGAAGAATTAAACCAAATGTATGAGCACACTGTTGAATTATCTAAAAAACTTCATATGAAACCGTATTATATGTATAGGCAGAAAAATATGGTGGGCAATATGGAAAATATTGGATATACAACGCCTGGAAAAGAAGGAATATACAATATTCAAATGATTGAGGAGAAACAGACAGTTATTGCACTTGGTGCAGATGCAGTTTGTAAAGTTGTTTTTTTAGAGGAAAACAGACATGAAAGGTTTGCCAATATCAAAGATGTTAGAGAGTACGTAAAAAGAGTAGATGAGATGGTTGATAAAAAAATTGAATTGCTCAATACTTTATATAATTGATAATTAAGGGTTAATAAATAAGTAATAAGTAATAAAAATAGTATTTAGAGAGGAAGGAAGCAAAATGGCAGAAGCATTAGATGGTTTAAAGAGAACCAATATGTGTGGTGACCTTCGGGAATCACATATATCAAATAAGGTAACAGTAATGGGTTGGGTTCAACGAAAAAGAAATCTAGGAGGACTTGTTTTTATAGACTTAAGAGATAGAACAGGTTTATTACAATTAGTATTTGGAGAAGAAATAAATAAAGAAGCTTTTCAAAAGGCAGATTTAGTGAAACCAGAATACTGTATTGCTGTAACTGGAGAACTTATTAGAAGACAGTCTCCAAATGAAAATATGCCTACAGGACTTGTAGAGGTTAAAGGTGAAAACATAAAGATATTATCTGAATCAGAAACTCCGCCTATATATATAAAAGAAGGTTTAGATGCCTCAGAAAATATACGTCTAAAATATAGATATCTTGATTTAAGAAGACCAGATATGCAAAAAATATTTATGATACGCCATAAAACAACTAAGGTTGTTCGTGATTTTTTAGATGAGAATGGTTTTTTAGAAATAGAAACACCTATGCTCACAAAAAGTACTCCAGAGGGCGCTCGCGACTATTTAGTCCCAAGCAGAAATTATAAAGGAATGTTCTATGCACTCCCACAATCACCACAATTGTTTAAGCAATTATTAATGGTGTCTGGATATGATAAGTACTTCCAAATAGCAAGATGTTTTAGAGATGAAGATTTAAGATCAAATAGACAACCAGAGTTTACACAAATAGATATAGAAATGTCATTTGTTGAAGAAGAAGATGTTATAGCTGTTAATGAAGCTTTAATTAAAAAAGTATTTAAAGAAGTTGTAAACGAGGATGTTAAACTTCCTATAAAAAGAATTACATATAAAGAAGCTATGGATAAATATGGATCAGATAAACCGGATTTAAGATTTGGAATGGAAATAAAAGATATTACCCAAGAGGTTAAAGAATGTGAATTCGTAGTATTTAAAGGTGCCATAGATAATGGCGGCAGCGTACGAGCTATAAAGGTTAGTAATGCTGCAGATATGGGAAGAAAGAAGTTAGACAAATTAGGTGAATTTGTTAAGACTTATAGAGCAAAAGGACTTGCTTGGATTGCATATAAAGAAGATGGAATTAAATCGCCTATATCTAAATTTTTAAGTGATGAAGAAATGCAATCTGTTCTAAATAAGGTAGACGCCAAAACTGGAGATTTAGTACTTATTGTTGCAGACAAAGACAGCGTTGCATTGCAGTCTTTAGGGGCATTAAGATTACAGGTAGCTAAAGATCTTGAAATTTTAAAAGATAATAAAGAGTTTAACTTTGTATGGGTTACAGAGTTCCCATTATTTGATTATAGCGAAGAAGAAAATAGATATGTTGCTGCGCACCATCCCTTCACGATGCCAATGGATGAAGATCTACAGTATCTAGAAAGTGAGCCAGGCAGAGTTCGTGCTAAAGCTTACGATATAGTCTTAAACGGAGAAGAATTAGGTGGAGGAAGTATTAGAATACATAATTCTAAATTGCAAGAAACTATGCTTAAAGTTTTGGGATTTACGCAGGAAAAAGCATGGGAAAGATTTGGATTCTTACTAGAATCATTCAAATACGGTCCACCACCACACGGCGGCCTTGCTTTTGGACTAGATAGAATGATAATGTTCTTAGCGGAAACTGAAAACATTAAAGATGTAATAGCATTTCCTAAGAATCAAAATGCTTACTGTCCAATGAGTGAAGCTCCAAATATGGTTGATGATAAACAGCTTAAAGAACTTGGTATCAAAAAAGCCACGGAGAAATAGGATACTGGCTTATTTTTTATTTGTTTGTGACTAACTGTCAATTGTCCACTATATTGTATAGGGGAGTGGTAAAATGATAAATGAAAAAGAAAAAACAATGAATGATGAATTAGTAAAAGATATCCAAGTGAGACTAAGAAAAATTGAAGGTCAGGTTAAAGGTATTGAAAAGATGGTTTCCAGCGAAGCTTGCTGCAAAAACATATTGGTGCAAGTTGCTGCAGCTAGAGCTGCTATGAATAAAGTTGGTGGTCTTGTTTTAGAGAGATATACAAAAAACTGTCTTATACATGAAGAGGATGCAATAGAGGAAAAAAAAATCGAAGAGTTAGTTTCAACTTTCCTTATGTTTTTAAAGTAAAAAATAAAGAAGTAAAATTTGATACTAAATTTTACTTCTTTATTTTTTTGAAAATTGAACTTATGGAGGATACGAATACAATTCCAATTGCAATTGAAATTGCGCTAAATAAAGTTTCAGCACCTTTGGATAGAGCAGCATTAAAATTACCCTTTACGGCCTCAAGAGTAGAATAATACATTCCACCACCGGGTACAAGTGGTATAATTGCGCAGATTACAAATATAGTCACAGGATTTTTATATATTCTTGCCATTAATTCTGAGTAAATACTTCCAACCATGGAGGCAAAGAATAATGAGAAAACTATGGAAGCTTGTAGTCTTGAGGCAAGAAGATAGGTGAACCAGCTTATGCCTCCACCAAGGGCGGCGATTACTAAGTTTTTACCTCTAATATTAAATAGTATTCCAAAACTAAGAGAACTTAAAAAAGCATAAAAAGAATTAACAATCATATAAGAGTACCTCCAAATAATAAGAACCATGTTTTGAAAACTATACTTGTGCCTGCAGCTATAGCAATGGCTATAAATAAAGCTTCTATTGTCCTAGAGATACCAGAAACTAAATCACCAGCAATAGTATCCCTTATTGCATTTGTTATGGCAATGCCAGGTGCTAGTATCATTATAGATCCTATTATTATAGTATCCATATTACCTACTAGACATAAAGACTTGGCTAAGAGGGCTATGAATGCAGCCAAAGAACCACCAAGCATGTATTTTAGAAAGCTATTTACATCTAATTTTTCTAAAAATAAACTTAAACAATTTATAAGTGCCCCAATTATAAGGGCTACAAAAAAGTCCTTATAATTTCCACCAAAAAGTAAAGTAAAAAATCCTGCGCAGATAGCAGAAAAAAATGTGGTGGTCTTCGGAGAATAAGGTGGTAAATTATTTATATAATCAATTTTTTTTCTTATATCACTCATAGACAATGGATTAGAAACTAATTCTCTAGATAGATTGTTAATCATGGCAACCTTACCAAGGTTAACTGTTCTAACATTTATTCTTCTAATTAATGATATAGTTTTATTTTCACTATTGGTTATGGAAACCATAATACCAGTAGGGGTAACAAAACTTTCAGTGATTGGTATGCCATAGGATTTACATATCATAGTGATTGTTTGCTCGACCCTGTAGGTTTCTCCACCATTTTCTAATATGATTTTACCAGCTTCAGTAGCTACATGAATGATATCATCAATATGCATGTTATCTCCTTTCAATATAAAATTAGTTTTTGTAGACTATTATAAGGCTTAAATATTTAATTTTGTATTGCATATAATAAAATTTCTACACTATTATATACCATAAATCTATTAAATAATTATTAGTTGAAAAATTATTATTATTTATTAGCAGTTGTAGTAGGGAAATTGATACGTATACATAAACGTGTATAATATGACCATGGAATTAGAAGTGTGAAAATCCTATAATAATTATAGTTATTAAAAAAATTAGAAGATTTTCATATTCTTGTTGATAAATATGCCATTAACTTTTATAATATAAGTATAATACATATTTATATAATTTTAGAGTATTATTCTTATTTATTTTAAATTATTAATGAAACCGGTTTAGTGAATTGTTTAATCTAAAAGATGAGAGGAAGGATATGACATGACGGAATATTTAAAAAACAATGATTTGAAGGTTTACGATATTATTAAAGAGGAAAATGCGAGGCAAGAGGATCATATTGAACTAATAGCTTCTGAAAATGTTGTTAGCAGAGCTGTACTTGAAGCAAATGGTTCTATATTAACTAATAAATATGCAGAGGGATATCCTGCTAAAAGATATTATGGTGGTTGTGAAGTAGTTGATAAAATAGAAAATTTAGCTCGTGATAGAATGAAGGAACTTTTTGGAGCAGAACATGCTAACGTGCAACCTCATTCAGGTTCTCAAGCTAACATGGCTGTATATTTTTCAGTGCTTAAGCCAGGAGATACAGTATTAGGGATGAATTTGAGTCATGGTGGACACTTAACTCATGGTAGTTTAGTAAATTTTTCAGGGATTTTATATAACTTCGTTCCTTACGGTGTTAATTTAGAAACAGAAACTATAGATTATGAAAAAGTGAGAGCTTTAGCTAAAGAGCATAACCCTAAAATGATAGTTATTGGGGCGTCTGCTTACCCAAGAGCTATAGATTTTGCAGCATTTAGAGAAATTTGCGATGAAGTAAACGCATATATGTTTGTTGATATGGCTCATATAGCAGGACTTGTTGCAACAGGAGCACATGAGTCTCCAGTGCCATATGCTGATTTTGTTACTACTACAACACATAAAACACTAAGAGGACCTAGAGGTGGAGCAATTTTATGTAAAGAAAAATATGCAAAACAAGTAGACAAGTCTATTTTCCCAGGAATGCAAGGTGGACCATTAATGCATACTATTGCAGCTAAAGCTGTTTGCTTTGGAGAAGCTCTTAAACCAGAATTCAAAGTTTACATTGACCAAGTAGTTAAAAATGCAAAGGTATTGGGAGAAGAACTTTTAAAATATGGATTTAAATTAGTATCTGGAGGTACAGATAACCATCTTTTACTTATTGAATTAACAAACAAAGATATTACTGGAAAAGCAGCTGAAAAGTTATTAGATATTGTAGGTATTACTGTAAATAAAAATACTGTACCAAATGAAACTTTAAGTCCATTTGTTACAAGCGGCATAAGAATTGGTACGCCTGCTGTAACTACAAGAGGATTTAAAGAAGAAGAAATGAAAAAAATAGCTGAACTTATAAATGAAACTCTAGAAAATAGAGAAGGAAACTTAGAACCAATTAGAGAAAAAGTAGTACAATTATGTAGCAAATTCCCGTTATACTAGGGGAATAGAAACATAATATTTGTGTGTAGAGAAGGGCATCTGCTTATTGGCAGGTGCCCTTTATTAAAATATGGCAGTAGAAATATTAACTCCATTATACATTACTATTGATTACTTTTATATTTTAGTTTCTGTGATTTTACACATTTATATCTTGGGTTTCAGCGTCGTTCACAGCAGTATCGTTAACTATTAATACTGATTCACAACTATTACAGATTTCAGAAGTCTCACTATTAAGTGCGGTGCAATTTGGGCATCTTATCATGATTTTAATTCCGTTTGCAGATTGAGGTGATGTGTTAGTATTATGGTTAGTGTGATTTCGCTTTTGAAATAAATTTTGTAGTTTATTCTTTAATAAAATCCCCTCGTCTGATTTTAAAAGGTGCTTTATTGATTCAAATGCAATATATCCTATAATTGCCGTGTCTATTAATTCATAAGGAGTACTATATTTGGAATGCTGTATTTTTGGCAAAGAGCTAGCTAACATGATTAATTTCGAGATAGTAATAACTACAAATGATAGAGAAAGAGCAATGTACTTTTTATTTATAAAGCACAAGGCACCTACAAGCAATAATATTGTTACGCTACTGTTAATCCATATAAAGTCAGTGAAAATGGATATTGCAATGGATATAAAACTTACAAAATATAAAATGAAATCTATAAATGGCATAATAGTTTTTAAGACTTTAAAGGAATAAAGCACTTCAAGAAGATTTTGACAAACTTCATCAAAAGTTACCCCAGTTGCTTCTTTTGCCACAAGGGAATTATCCATTTCTATTATGTTTTTTATATTCGAAGAGAAAGTATTTCCTAGTGGAAGACTTTTAGGCTGCGATGAGTTAATTTTTGAGAAGCATGAATTTGAATTAGTCGCGTTTTTGTGTAAAGTTAATTGTACCAATACTCCAACTATAGAAATGGCTACACTAAGAAGTATATTAGCTAAATCACTATCTGCTTTAAGTATTATAAGTAAACTCATGCCAGCCGCGAAGCCACCTGAAACACTGGTGGAGAGAATAATTACAGTTTTTACAAAAAATATACTTAAAATACCTACCACTAATGATGTAAATATTGATAATGCAATACTTTGTGTCAGCATATAAGCTAATAAAAATCCCATAAGACCACAAAGAGTAAAAACTCCTACATTATATATCTTTAATGATATAAAAGCTCCTCCTATAGCGAATAGCAATCCGAAAAATATCCCCGCTCCTAAGCTTCCTATAATAAATACGCTGACTAATCCCCCTAGCATACCAAATATTAAAAATCCAAAAACAGCAATCCAAAATTTTAATATCTTATACCCTAGGAAACATTGTAAAATTCCAAAAATAAATAATGTGATAGCAATAAGTTTAATAGATTGGCCAGACGTAGAGCTAAATTGATCTAAAATTTCAATCATTTACATGATCCTCCCATTATAATTTTATTGTTCCTGCAAATGAAATTATAACATATATTTACAAATTATAAAATATTTTACTGAAATATATAATTAAGAATATGGGCATCTTAATATATAGATAGTGTTAACTAATCTATGAAAAAACAAGATTAAAAATTTTGGAATTTAAATTGCACCTTGAAAAGTGAAAATATACCTTAAAGGAATGAAATATTAGTTTTGTCTTCATCAAAACCTTGTAATTTTTTTGGTAAATAAAAAAAGTCAGCAAAAATATACCTAATCAGATTGTTCCTTTTTTACGGAACCCTGCCGGGTAAGAAAATTCAAACTATATTAAAAGGTAAATTCACTTATACAACCTGTTTTTCTATTATAAGTTGCTGTGAAAGTTCGATTAACTTTTGCCATTTTGCTGGCATAGTAGAAATCTTTTCAAGTTCAGGGATTGAGTTCAATGGTCCCCAATAAGCGTAGCTATGTGGGCGGAGAAAGTTGTAATATGCTACAAACAACGCCAAGTGCGTGTTGGAACCTTCTTCACTACCAAAGCCATTTGTAACCCTATAGGAAAATTTAAATGTTCTGTTGAGACGCTCTATTATTTGTTTAAGCCAACGATATTCGGTTGAAATAGGATCAGAGTTAGTAAGACCAATTACTTGGATTACATCGAAGTCCATGCCGTTAAGTTTAAACTGTTGCTCAGCAAGCTTATATGCAGTATAGCCATCAGCAACGAATTTAAGTGACTTGCCGGGAAACTCTTTGAACTTATCGAAAGCCATACGCATAGTCAAAATGCAAGGGCCAGTATCACGGCTAAAAGACGCTTGGTATCCTAAAATTGATTTCTTGATAGCGTCCATAACAAGCCAAACATATTGATGGACTCCTTTGACTTTAGTATAAGTTTCATCAGCAGCGAGGTAATCAGTAGGCTTATAGTCATAATTATCGACAAAGGGTTTAACTAAAGCGGCAGCTGTGACGGCGTATCTGCTAACCATGACATGAGATATTTTAACTCCATGTATTTCCCAAAGAGCAAGCGCCGTACGGCGTGTAGATAATCCTAAATTAATGTTATATGTTAGACATAGGCCCATTACATGAGACGAAAAATTTCTGAAATTTAGGCTAGTAGCACCTTTTGGCATAGAAGATAAATCTACATCAAAATAATTCGTTGTAAACTCACGATAAATGTAATGCAGTTTAAATCTGTGCTTATCTTTCTTGTATTCTTTAATATCTTCAAGAGAAAGCCTTGAAAGAGAATTCAGGTAATAATTACATTTTTTATTAACACATTTATGGATATAAAAGTTTTTACGGTCCTTCTTCTTACTTAAAGAGTGTCCACAAAATGGGCAAAGGAAGCTCTCAGTTTTAAAATTAACCTTATTTTTGTTGAAATGCAGATCACAAACTTTGCACCAAAGCTGCCCACGGCCTCCAGCGTTATCGTAGATATAGATGTGCGGAGCGCCACATTGAGGGCAGATGGTCTCTGGGGATACTGGATATTTACCACGAGAATTGACAGGTTTTTTATCCTTACCATGAGAGGTTTTATACTCATCTAATAGTTGATTATAATTAAGCTTTTCAAAAGTTTTGATAGTAGGCAATTTGTCTACAGTAAGTTTTTTATATTTAGGACTTGTCATATCGTATTTTGGAACTTTTAGCGGTATATTTTTAGCAATAAAAATAAGTAATTGTTTAATTTGAGAAAGTAATACTTGATTATAGGTAACTAACATTGATATAATTGTACTCACAATGACACCTTCCTTTTGGTATTTTGTTGAGTTCAGATACAACAATTATATCAAATAGAAGGGGTCATTGTTTTTTTATTTTAAAAACAACTTAAATCCTTGCAAATGCAAGGATTTATATAAAAAAAGTAAAGATAGTGTTTACACTATCAATATATAAGAAGAGGTGGAGTTATGAAAATTAAGATAGCATGTGTTTTATTAATAGGTATGTGTATGATAGGGTGCAATCGTACTACTGAGGTAGCAACAATGGTAGAAGATTTAAATATGTCACAAAAACAATCTGTAATATCTCAAAGTCAATTAAAAATTATAAGTGAGGTATCAGTTGTTAAGCGTGGAGAAACAGGTGTTATAACAATACAAGGAACACCGAATACATTATACAACATAAAGACTTCTTATAAATTAGCAAATAAAACAGTCTCTGTCATTCAATGGCGTACTACTGATGGTACAGGGGTTACTACATTTGATTGGGTTGTTAGCATGGGAACTATGGCTGGAACATATGATGCCACAATCTCTGGTGGAGGAGATACATTAAAAACGAATCATAGAGTTAAAGGGTAAAGTTTTTATTGTAGATTATTAAAATTTAAATAGTCATAAGAAGACGAAGGGATTACATTTTATAATCCCTTTTTTTAGTGCATAATCTCAGGAGATGATTTAACTGAAAATTATATATTTATAAACTATGATATAATTAAATAGATAAAAGTAAATAATAGCTTTTACATTATATATAGGAATACTAGGAGGATGGCTTATGATTGACTCACATATACATACAGAATTTTCTTCAGACTCCCAAATGAAGATTCAGGATGCTCTAGAGCATTCGAGGAAAAATGGAATAGGAATGACTATTACAGAGCATCTAGATTTGAAATTTCCAACAGGAACAGGTTTTGTTTTTGATATAAATAAATATCTTAATGATTATGAAAAGTATAGAAGTAGCAAGTTTATGCTTGGGATTGAAATAGGTATGCAACTAATCTGCCTAGAGGAAAATAGAGAAATAGCTCGTAAATATCCTTTTGACTATATAATTGGATCTATACATGTAGCCAAAGGAGAAGATGTTTTCAATCCGAAATTTTATGAAGGTAAAACTAAAAAAGAAGCTTTTGAGCAATATTTTTCAAGTATGATTGATTGCATAAAACAGTACGACTTTATTGATAGTTTAGGACATATTGACTATATATCTAGATATGCCACTTTCAATGATAAGGAAATACATTATCATGAATTTAATCAATATATAAATGACGTTTTAAAAGCTATAGTAAATAATGGAAAAATAATGGAAATCAATACTAGAAGATTAGGAAATAAGGAAGCATATATTAATTTGCTTAATATTTATAAAGCATACAACCAAATAGGAGGAAAATATGTAACCATAGGATCAGATGCTCATCATGCAGAGGATATTGGGAAAAGATTCTTAGAAGCTACTAGGATATGCGAGATATGTAACCTCAAGCCGGTGTATTTTAAAAAAAGAAAAATGGAATACATTTAAATGCGAAAAAGTATAATTTTAATGAATAGTTGATAAGTGTCCCCCTTTATTTGGTTAATAGTAAATTACTGATATGTTTTGAACTAAGGAGGACAAAAATGAAAAATAGCCAATTAATTAATCAAGTTATCGCATTGTTCTTTGTTATGGCGGTAGGTTTTTATGCTAAGAAAAAGAAGTTTCTTAATAAGGCAGTTGATAAAGGTCTATCGGAATTATTATTGAATATAACTTTGCCATTTATGATAGTTACATCATTTAATATTAAATATGAAGCAGAGATGGTTAATAATGCCCAAAAGATTTTAATATATTCTTTTTTAATACACATAAGTTTAATATTTATTAGTAAGATATTTTTCGTTAAGCTTCCTAAAAACAAACAGCAAGTATTTAGGTTCATAACAATTTTTTCTAATACGGGGTTTATGGGTTATCCAGTGCTTGAAAGCATTTATGGAGGAAAGGGCATTTTTTATGCAGCAATTTTCAATATTGCATTTAACATTTTAGTGTGGACAGTAGGGATAACGCTATACACTGGCGAAAAAGATTTTAAATCAATGAGGAAAGAAGTGGTAAATCCAGCGCTTATAGCAGTAATTATTGGCATAATTTTATTCGCTTTTTCAATAAGATTACCTGTGCCTATTGAAGCTTCGCTAAAACTAGTTGGAGTTACCACAACACCAATATCTATGATAATTATTGGCTCAATGCTTGCGGAAATGCAATTTAAGAATATCTTTTCTGATTTTTCTATATACTATGCTACAGTAGTTAGACTTTTAATAGTTCCAATGATCGTTTACGTAGTGTTAAAATTTTCAAAGGTAGATGAATTGTTACTTAACATATGTGTTATACTGCAAGCAATGCCGGCAGCGGTAATAACTGGAATAATGGCTGAAAAATACGGTGGAGATGGGTTGCTAGCATCACAGTGCGTATTTATAACTACAATAATTTCTGGGATAACTATACCTATAGTAATATTATTTTTATAGGGTAAATAAAAACAAAATTAAGAAGAGACAAGCTCCGCATAATGAGACTTGTCTTTTTGTAATTTCAGATAAAAACCAAAGTATATTATTTTTAATTACCGGTAAATGAGTTTAGAAGTTATACATCAAAAAGGGTTTTTTTCATATTTTCATATTTGGTAACATAAAAATTTTTGTTTAATGAAATTTTCTTTAGAGCATAAGCTAGGGTATCAATTTCTGAGTAAGTGTTATACAGTCCAAAACTGATTCTAACCATTCCAGGACGGCATAAATCAGGATTTGTTATGAGATTAAGTGTAAACTCATTAGAAATATTCAATAGCTTAGCAAGGTATGGCTGAGCACAAAAACACCCACTTCTCACTGAAATACCCCATTCATAGGAAAGTATTTTTGCAACTAAGGCGTGGTGAATTCCGCAAATATTAAAGGGGATTATGCTAACCCGGTCAACTCCTTTAGAAGTATCACAATAGATTTTTAAGTTTGGAATATTTTTCATTTTCAAAATAGCGTATGCGGTCAATTTTTTTTCAATACATTCCACGTTGTCCATACCAATTTTATTCAATGTTTTAATGGCAGATGCTAGAGCTATAGATCCTATAACATTGGGGGAACCAGCCTCATGCCTTTGAGGAGAGTCATCCCATTTTATAAAATCATGAGTAACAATATCTACTGTGCCACCGCCTACTAAATCGGGCTCACATTTATCTAAGAAATTTTTAGGACCGATTAATACACCGGTGCCAAAAGGGGCATACATTTTATGAGCAGAGAATATTAAAAAATCTATATTATATTCTGAATTCTTATTACTCATAATAAAAGGAGCGTGGGGTATTAATTGTGCACCGTCCACAAGTAGTTTTGAACCAAATTTATGAACTAATTTAGCGATAGCATAAATAGGGTTTTTATATCCAGTTACATTTGAAGCACCTGTAATTGTAACTAATTTTATATGATTATTATATTTATTTAACTTAGATTCTAAATCATCTAAGGACAAGCGACCATCCGCATCTACGGATATATAATCGATAATAAATTTATCTCTCCAAGGTAGGTCGTTTGAGTGATGCTCCATATCCGTTGTTAGAATAACATTTTTTTCATATGGATCGTATAATAGGGTGGAAAGCTTGTTAAAGGCTTCTGTGGAATTTTTAACATAAATGACTGTATTATTAAAATCAGCATTAACAAATTTGCTGACGATATTTCTAGAATCGTCATATAATCTAGTAGTTAGTTGAGACTTATACCCTTCACCACGGTGAATGGAGGAATACCACGGAGCAAAATCAATAATATCTTCCATGACAGATTTAAAGGGAGGTGTAGTTGCTGCATTATCAAAATTAATTGCAGTAACATTTTTTCCGGATATAAGGGGTACCTTTTTGTTTATGCCAAGTATCAAACCCCTGTAGCTTGGACTATTATCTTTACTAGACATATAATCCTCCTCGTAAAATTATTTACAGTATATAGTATTAGTCTTACGAAGAAAAGGTGACTAAAAAAAGAGAAAACTTCAGGAGGAGCTATTGCAGCTTTGTAGGTAATGATTTAAAGTCTACGATCGTTTCATAAAAAAAGTAATATATTTTGCGAAAATATATTACTTTTTGTGAGTTAATGATTTATATATTAACTATTTTATGAGCACCATCAAAATCAGAAGTTATTTGCTCACCAGTGAGCATATTCTTTATAGTAACAGTTTTATTTTGAGCTTCCGTTTCACCGATTAAAAGTACAAAAGGGATGTTTAGTTTATTTGCATAACCAAGCTTCTTTACAAGTTTAGTATCCTCAAGGTATATTTCTGTGATTACGCCCTTATCTCTTAACGCATTTGCAAGAGAAATTCCATAATCAATATTATTATCTAATGGTATTACTAGTGCTTTTGTTATTGAAGAGGTAGTGCTATTTTTAAAGAATCCAACTTCATTTAATTGATAAAATAATCTAGTAAGACCAATTGATATCCCTACTCCTGGTAGTTTTTGTTTTGTATAATACCCTGCTAAATCATCATAGCGTCCACCTGAGCATACAGATCCTATAGAAGGGTATTCGTTTAAAAATGTTTCATAAACAGTGCCTGTGTAATAATCGAGGCCTCTGGATATTTTTAAATCTATTTTAAAATTATCATCAGGAACTCCAAATAATTTAATGTATTTAGTAACTGTTGAAAGTTCACATACACCGTCTTTAAAGTTTGAATTAGAAATGTTTAAATTCTTTAATAATAATAAAATATCATCGTTGCTTCCACTGATATTAATGAATTCAAGAATTTTTTCTACGACTTCTTTACTTAAACCACTATTTAAGAGTTCCTCGGTTGCGGTTGTTACTCCAATTTTATCTATTTTATCAATAGTCTTTAAAACCTCAGATTTATCTTGGATTTCTAAAGATTCAAAAAAACCATTTAATAACTTTCTATTGTTTATTTTTATTGTGAAACTCTTAAATCCAAGATTGTTGAATATTGAATAAATAATGCTAGGTATTTCAGCATCATTCAAAATACTTAAACTGTTGCTTCCAACAATATCAATATCGCATTGGTAAAATTCACGGAAACGTCCTTTTTGATTTCTCTCTCCTCTATATACCTTACCGATTTGGTATCTTCTAAATGGGAAAGTTAAAGAACTAAAATTTTGAGCCACATATCTCGCGAGTGGCACTGTTAAATCAAATCTAAGGGATAAATCATTACTACCCTTTAAAAATCTATAAATTTGTTTTTCGGTTTCTCCGCCTCCCTTTGCTAGGAGTATTTCTGATTTCTCTATTACTGGTGTGTCTATGGGCATAAACCCAAAGCTCTCATATGTTTCCCTTATTGTATCTGCTAATTTGTTGAATTGAATTTGATCTGCTGGCAGTAACTCCATGAAGCCAGGTAAAATTGATGGTTTTACAATTTCATTTTTCATTTTTAATACCTCCTATAAAAATATAAAAAACCCCACGCAAGTGATGTACCTACGTGGGTGATATTCTTCCAAAGCTTTTTTTAAATTATACTATATATAATTAAATACTTCAAGGATGAATATGAACTTTTTTAGTTATAAGATTAAATACGTCTCATAATATATAAATTTGAGCATTATGGATATATATATGGATTATTAATGAATAATTCAATGATTTAGCTTATAAATAGGAATAATAATGAAAAATTGAGTTATTTATAGTTGACAACATTACTAGGATTTGATATTATTATTTTAGAAAGTATAGCAAAACACTCTACTTTGAAGGAGTGATTAAATGAAATTATCTACTAAGGGAAGATATGGGGTTAAAGCCATGGTGGATTTATCAATAAATTATGGAGAACAACCTGTATCTATAAAAAGCATATCAGAAAGACAAAATATTTCTGAATATTATTTAGAACAATTATTTTCATCACTAAGGCGCGCTAAACTTATTAAAAGTATAAGGGGAGCTCAGGGTGGATACATACTAAATAGAAAACCAGAGGAAATAACTATACAAGACGTCCTTGATGTACTTGAAGGTCCAATTGAGGTGTCAAATTGTTTAGAAGACGGAGCATGCAATAATATTGATTGTTGTGCTACTAGATTATTATGGAAGAAATTAAAAAATAGTATAGATAGTGTAACGTCATCAATAACTTTAAAAGATATTGTAGATGATTACAATGAAATTACATTAATTAAAGGAGTGAAAGATAATGAATAAATCAATTTACATGGACCACGCTGCAACCACTTATACTAAACCAGAAGTTTTGGACGCGATGATTCCTTATTTTACAAAATACTTTGGAAATCCTTCATCAATTTACTCTTTGTCAAGAGAAACTAAAAAAGCTATTGATGTTGCAAGAGACAAGGTGGCAAAAGCGCTAAACGCCAGCGAAAATGAAATTTACTTTACTGGTGGAGGTTCTGAAGCAGATAACTGGGCAATAAAGGGGATAGCTTCTGCTTATAAGCAAAAGGGAAATCATATAATAACAACAACAATTGAACATCATGCAGTATTACATACTTGCGAATATTTAGCTAAGAATGGATTTGAAATTACATATTTACCAGTTGACGAATACGGATTTATTAGCATTAAAGATTTAGAAAATGCTATTACAGATAAAACTATTCTAGTATCTGTAATGTTCGCTAACAATGAAATTGGAACAATAGAACCAATAAAAGAAATAGGCGCATTATGTAGAAGTAAAAAAATACTTTTTCATACGGATGCAGTTCAAGCAGTAGGCCATATTCCAGTTGATGTAAAAGAAATGAATATAGATTTATTATCCCTTGCTGGTCATAAATTTTATGGACCTAAGGGCATAGGAGCTTTATATGTAAGAAAAGGAATTAAAATAGATAATTTAATACACGGTGGTGGACAAGAAAGAAATAGAAGAGCAGGTACTGAAAATGTAGCTAGCATAGTGGGAATTGGTAAAGCTCTTGAACTAGCTGTAGAAAACATGGTAGAAAATAATAAAAAGCTAGTGTATTTAAGAGATAAGCTTATGAATGGATTATTAGAAGTACCTTACACAAGATTAAATGGACCAATAGGAGCAAAAAGGCTCCCAGGTAATTCGAATATATGTTTTAGATTTATAGAAGGTGAATCTATATTATTGATGTTAGATGCAAAAGGCATTGCAGCGTCAAGTGGAAGCGCATGTACATCGGGTTCCTTAGACCCATCTCACGTGTTACTTGCAATAGGCCTTAAGCATGAGATAGCACATGGATCCTTAAGATTAACATTAGGTGATGCTACCACAGAGGAAGAAGTAGATTTTGCATTAGAAACAATACCAAAAATAATCCAAAGATTAAGAGATATGTCCCCGCTATGGGATGACTACTTAAAGAAAGGGGAAAATTAATATGATGTACAGTGAAAAAGTTATGGACCATTTTACTAACCCAAGAAATGTAGGAGAAATTCAAAATGCTAGTGGAATTGGTGAGGTTGGTAACGCTAGATGTGGAGATATTATGAAAGTTTATTTAAAAGTAGAAGAAAATATAGTAGTAGATGCAAAGTTTAAAACTTTTGGTTGTGGATCAGCTATAGCATCTTCAAGTATGGCAACAGAGCTTATTAAAGGTAAATCTGTAGATGATGCATGGACACTTACAAATTTAGCTGTGGCTGAAGCGTTAGATGGACTTCCAGCAATAAAAATGCATTGCTCAGTACTTGCTGAAGAAGCTATTCACAAAGCAATTAATGATTATAGAAGTAAGGCTGGACTTGAAGTATGGGATTTCGTAGAACATGACGATATACATGGTGAAGTACACGGAGAATAGGTGATATTAAATGAAGAAAAAAGTAGTTATCGGAATGAGTGGTGGAGTAGATAGTTCCGTAGCTGCATATCTTTTGAAAGAGCAAGGATATGAAGTTATAGGAATTATGATGAAGCTATCACCAGATAATCAGGATTATGAAGAAAATGAAGGCGGATGTTGTTCTATTTCTGCAGCAAATGACGCAAGGCGCGTTGCAGACGTACTAGATATACCCTTTTATGTTATGAATTTTAAGGATGTTTTTAAGACAAATGTTATTGATAACTTTATTGATGAATATATGGAAGGCAGAACGCCTAATCCATGTATTGTATGTAATAAGATGATTAAATTCGAAGAATTTTTAAGAAAAGCGAAGGCGCTTGGGGCTGATTATATAGCTACAGGTCACTATGCTAAAATTGAAAAACAAGACGATCGATATATTCTTAGAAAATCAGAAGATGATAGAAAAGATCAAACTTATGCATTGTATACATTAACTCAAGAGCAATTAAGTCACACTTTAATGCCCTGTGGAGATTATGCTAAACCAGAAATACGAAATATTGCAGAGCGAATTGGACTAGAGGTTTTTAAAAAAAGGGACAGCCAAGAAATTTGCTTTATACCTGATAATGACCATGGAGCTTATATTAAGAAGTATAGTGGTAGAGAAATAAAGCCAGGTAACTTTGTTAATAAGCAAGGGGAAATTATGGGAAGACACAAGGGAATAGTGTATTATACTATAGGACAGCGAAAAGGACTTGGGATAGCGGTAGGTAAGCCTGTTTTTGTTACTGACATTAACCCTCTAACTAATCAAGTAATAATAGGTGATGAGGAGGATATTTTTAAAACTGAGCTTATAGCAAAAGATTTAAATTTCATTCTCTTCGATAAGCTCACCTCAAATTTAAGAGTTTCGGCTAAGATTAGATATTCTGCAAAACCTCAATTAGCTAATTTAATTCCTTTGGAAAATAATAGAGTGAAGGTCGTTTTTGATGAGAAACAAAGAGCTATAACCAAAGGCCAATCAGTAGTTTTCTATTCAGAAAACTTAGTAGTTGGCGGAGGGATAATCGAGGAAATTTTATAGGTGTACTAATTTAGTTTATAATTTAGGCAGAGGGATATTTAGTTAAAAAACTAGGTATCCCTCTGTATTTATAGTGGATAATTGTAACTATTTTAAATAGTGAAATTTCAGCTTTGAAGGTGATAATTTTATTATTTTGTTTATAAAAGGAGGAGCAATATTATGATGTATAGTGATAAGGTTATGGAGCATTTTTATAGTCCAAGAAATATGGGTATATTAGGTGATGCTAACGGTATTGGAGAGGCAGGGGACCCTAATTGCGGGGATATAATGAAAATTTATATAAAGGTTGAGGATAATATAATAACTAGTGTTAAGTTTAAGGCTTTTGGGTGTGGCTCAGCTATTGCATCATCTAGCATTGCGACAGAGCTTATAAAGGGTAAAAACTTAGAGAAGGCATGGGAATTAACCAACAAGTCAGTTATTGAAGCTCTGGAAGGATTACCGGCTTTAAAACAACATTGCTCAGTGCTTGCAGAACAAACTATACATAATGCGATAAATAATTATAGAGAGTCATGCATGCTTGAGCCTTGGAAGAATGATTTAAAATAAATATATTTCAGCTACGCAGGAGATGATTTAATGAAACTTCATTGGTGTTAATCCCATGTAGTTTGATTTTGATTTACTCTTTCAATAAGTTTTCTATTTTATTGTTAATTTCATGAATGTTTATTGAACTTATTGCAGCGTTATTAATAATATATTTTTCTTTGAGTTTCAGTATTCTATATACACTCTCATTTAACCTATTTTCTGATATTACATTATTTTGTACTGCAGCTTTTAGTGAATTAATTACTTTTAGCTCGTTGTCATATTCATGGCATACTAAGATAATGTCACTTCCAGCATTAAATGATTTAACGGCAGCATCGCCAATGTCATTATATTTTGTAATGGCCGCCATGGTCATATCATCAGTAATGACTACACCGCTAAACTTTAAAGTTCCTCTTAATATATCGGTTATAATAACTTTTGACATACTCGCAGGATAAACAGAATCTATTTTATTAAGTAATATATGTGATACCATAATGGCATCCACATTATTCTTTATAGCTTCATTAAAAGGAGTCAGTTCGAAAGCATTAAGTTTTGTTAAATCCTTATTTACTACAGGCAGGCCTACATGGGAATCAACTGAAGTGTCCCCATGGCCAGGAAAGTGTTTTACCACAGGAATTATATTGTTATCTATCATACCTTCCATGGTTTTAATGCCTAGTTTATTAACAATATCAGTGGTACTCCCAAAAGCTCTGTCTCCTATTACAGGATTATTAGGGTTGCTATTTATATCGAGTACTGGAGCAAAATTCATATTAAATCCAAAGGTTTTAAGTTCTTCTGCAATAATTTTCCCAATGTTGTAACTTAAGGCACCATCGTTCTTTTCCCCTATAACTTGATTGGATGGAAGCTTTTTAATTTCATTTGGAATTCGTGATACCCGTCCACCTTCCTCATCTACAGAAATAAATAGAGGCGTTTTGTTTTGTGAATTAGTAGTTTTTAGTGAGTTAATCAGGCTAACTAATTGATTAGAAGTAGCTACATTATTTCTAAATAAAATAAATCCACCAACTTTATGGTCTTTAATCAAATTATTTATATTATTATTCATTGTATAACCATCAAGCCCAACAATTACTAACTGACCAATCTTGTCATCTAAACTCATAGCATCAATCTTGTTTTGAACTACATCAATATTTTCAGGCTTAGGATTAACAACCTCATCCTTAGAATTAATATTAGGGCTAAGGTTAGAATTTGAATTACTACAGCCAGATAAAAATAAACCACCAATTAACAATATACTTATAACTAATTTTTTCATTACAAAATTTCACCACTTTCTTTTAATAAAATTAATAGGGTAAAGAAGTCATTAAAGAGTAAAATTTTTATTAAAAATATTATTTAGAGCAAATATAAAAAATAGGGCTAACAGTAATTTAATATAAGAAATTGTAAAATTACAAAATATTAATCTTTAACATTATTTTTAGTATATGTAATAATTCTTAGATTATTTGGAGAATATAACTATAAATAAATAATAATTAAATTTTTTTCATTTAGGAGATAATATGTTTAAAAGCAGAGATTTTATATTTATGAATGTTGTTAGTATGGATGGCAAGAAAATTGGGTTTATCAGAGATTTGTTAATGGATTTTAATAAAGGAAAGGTAATCGGATTTGTAATATCTCCTTATAAACTTTTCCATAAAAATTTAAGTGTATTAAAAGAAGACATCATATATTTTAATAAGCATATGGTAGTTAAAAAAGTAGAGAAAAATAAATATCTATGTTTACATAGCTTTATTAATATGGATGTAATAGATAAATGTAGCAATGTATTTGGTATGGTGGAGGATATTACTTTTTCATGTGATACATTTGAAATAAAAGGAATTATAGTGTCTTCTGGATTTATTACAAATTTACTTAGAGGGAAAAGAATAATGCTAATAAATGAACTAATACTTGGAGAAGAAAATATTCTCTACATTCCCAATTTTGATGAATCATGTTTTAAAAGTATGCCACATAACTTCTTTGTGGAGGGAAAAGCCGATGAAAAAAATTAGCAAAAAGAAGTTAGCTATTACGATTCTCAGTATTATTATTTTTGTAGTTGTACTCTTTATGTTAATAAAAATCCCTATTGTTAAACAATTAATGAATTTAGTCTTTATTTCTTTCATTGTGGCATATATACTAAAACCATTATATATGCTTTTAATTAGAAAAGGAGTAAATAAAAAAGCTTCTGCTTGTTTAATAATAGTCGGTTTATTAAGTTTAGTATTATTAACGTTTATAGTGGTAATTCCATCAATATTTAGAGAAAGTTTAGACATAAATAAGGCAATAAATGATTTGCAAAAATATTTAATTAATGCAAATATGAAAATAAAAGTATTAAATAGAAGCAGAGTCATGAGTAGTATTATGACTACTATATACCAAAAATCAAATGCTCAAATACTTCTAATATTTGATAAAATATTAGATTCTATCATGGGCATCGGTGAGAATATATTAACTTACATGGTTTCGCCTTTAATAGTATATTACTTTTTATGCGATAGTGAAAACATGATAAATAAGGCATTGATAGTTTTTCCACCAGAGAGCAGAAATATAATAAAGAGAATCATAGCGGATATTGATAAAGTATTAGGAAGGTATATTATAAGTCAATTTATCTTATGTGGAATTATAACCATTGCTACATTTTTGATATTAATGTTTATGAAAGTTGATTTTCCTTTGATACTTTCATTGATAAATGGAATTTTTAATATAATACCTTACTTTGGACCTATATTTGGGGTAATACCTATCATTTTAATAGCTCTGCTTGACTCTCCAAAAATAGCTTTATATACAGCGTTGTGGCTATTTGCACTTCAACAAATCGAAGGAAGTATATTGTCACCAAAAATAATTGGAGATAGTATAAGTATGCACCCATTAACAGTAATATTATTGTTGGTTATAGGTGGGAAGGTTGGAGGGATTTTAGGTATGATACTAGCAGTGCCACTAGGAGTAGTGATAAAAGTTATATATGAGGACTTAAACTATTATCTATTCTAGGAATAAGCAATATATTTTTATTTATAATTTGCATATCTTGAAGTATTAAGGTAAAATGTACTATAGTATATATAAGTTAATATCAGGTAATGATAAGAATTAGTAAATATAGTTAGTCATTTAGAGAGGAAGTGGAGGGTGAAAACTTCTTGATAGCCATATTGAAGCTGTCTTTGAACCTTATTTTGTTGAGAGATATTGCAGTGTAATTAATTATTATTAATTATATAGTGATATAATTAGGGTGGTAACGCGGAAAACTTTCGTCCCTTGCTTTAGGGAAGTGAAGGTTTTTTTTTATATTTTAGAAAATTATGAATTTTAAAATTCTATATATAAAATTAGCATAAATAGATCGTGTTAACACAGTCTATAAACAATCGGAGGAGATATTATGGAAAAATTAGGATTAAATGAAATTAGGGAATCGTTTCTAAATTTTTTTGAAGGTAAAGAGCATCTTAGACTAGAAAGTTTTCCTCTAGTACCTAAGAATGACAGCAGTTTATTGCTTGTAAATGCGGGTATGCAACCACTTAAACCATATTTTACAGGAATTAAAACGCCACCTAATACTAGAATAACTAATTGTCAAAAATGTATTAGGACAGGAGATATTGAGAATGTAGGAAAGACATCAAGACATGGCACTTTCTTTGAAATGCTTGGAAATTTTTCTTTTGGTGATTATTTCAAAAAAGAGGTTATACCATGGGCTTGGGAATATGCAACAGAGGTTTTGAAAATACCAAAAGAAAATTTATATATAACTATATATTTAGAGGATGATGAGGCTTTTGATGTATGGATTAAAAATACTGATGTTGATCCTTCACGTATTTTTAGATTAGGAAAAGAAGAAAATTTTTGGGAAATAGGTCAAGGACCTTGTGGACCGAGTTCAGAAATACACTTCGATAGAAATGTAGAACTCGGCCAAATAAAAACGGAAGAAGAGTTTATTAAGGCAGGCAATGAAGATAGAGTAATAGAATTTTGGAATTTAGTGTTCACTCAATTTAATAAGGATGAGCATGGTAACTACAACAAATTAAAAAATCCTAATATAGATACAGGTATGGGTCTCGAGAGAATAGCTGGCATAATGCAAGGCACAGATAGTATATTTGAAGTAGATACTATAAAAAATATTTTAGAAGAAGTTTCAAGAATTTCAGGCGTGAAATGTGGCGATAGCTGTAATGAGTCGATATCTTTAAAAGTTATAACAGACCATGTTAGAAGCACAACCTTTATGATAAGTGATGGTGTACTTCCGTCTAATGAGGGAAGAGGTTATGTTCTTAGGCGACTACTAAGGCGTGCGGCAAGGCATGGTAGGTTAATTGGAATTAAAAATACTTTTTTAAGTGAACTTTGCGATACTGTTATTGAAAACTCCTCTAAAGCATACCCAGAATTAAAAGAAAAATCATCCTATATTAAGAAAGTTATAAAAATTGAAGAGGAAAGATTTTTAGAAACTATAGATTCTGGTATGGATATTTTAAAAGTTTACATAGAAGAGCTTCAAAAAAATAACAATAAAATTTTAGGTGGAGATAAAGCTTTTAAATTATACGATACCTATGGTTTTCCATATGAGCTTACAGAAGAAATACTTAGCGACGCTGGTATAAAAATTGATTTAGAAGGATTTAATGCTGCAATGCAAAGTCAAAAGCAAAGGGCAAGAGCTGCTAGAGTACAGTCAAATTATATGGGCAGTGGAGAAAGTTCAATGAACTTAATTCCTAAAAATATAGAAACAAAATTTGATGGATATGATAAAATACAATTGGAATCTAAGGCTAAATTTTTAATTAGTGGCGAAGAGCATGTTACGGACCTTTCAAAGGGTTCAAAAGGGATTATTGTAACCGAAGATACTCCTTTCTATGCAGAAATGGGAGGGCAAATTGGAGATAAGGGAATAATTTTTAATGATAATTTTAAAGCAAAAGTGTACGATTGCCAAAAAGATATTTCCGGAAAAATAATACATTTTATTGAGGTGTTAGAAGGAATAGTGATAGCAGATGAAATAGTAACTCTTAAGGTTGACGAAGATAGGAGAGCTCAAATTTGTAAAAATCATACTGTAACTCACATGCTACAAGAAACGCTGAAAAGAGTTTTAGGTGATCACGTTCATCAATCAGGTTCTTATGTAAATGAAGATAGATTAAGGTTTGACTTCACTCATTTTTCTGCACTAACTGAGAAAGAGATTGCTAAAGTTGAGAAAATTGTAAATGACAATATTATGAAGGCGTATAAGGTAGAGACTGAGGTTATGACCATTGAGAAAGCTAAGGAAACTGGAGCTATAGCATTATTTGATGAAAAATATCAAGGAGATGTTAGAGTAGTATCTGTAGGAGAGTATAGTAAGGAATTATGTGGCGGTACTCATGTTAGAAATTCAGGCGAAATCGGATTATTTAAAATTTTATCTGAAGCAGGAGTAGCGGCAGGGGTTAGAAGAATTGAAGCTATAACTGGTAGTGAATCTATAAAATATGTAGAAGATAAAAGTAATTTATTAAAATATATTGGAAGTACATTAAAATGTTCAGAAAAAGACATAATAAATAAATTACAAACTCAATTGGTAGAATTAAAATACAAAGAAAAGGAAATAGTATTATTAAAAGAAAAATTAGCCAGTTCTTCAGTAGATGAAATTTTAGAGAATATTAAACAGGTCAAAGGTGTTAAAGTGATTTCGGGAGCTGTAAAAAATATAAACGGAGATGCTTTAAGAGATTTAGCTGATAAACTTCGTAATAAGATTGTTGATGGTGTAGTGGTAATAGGAAGCTGTACAGACGATAAAGTACAATTTGTTGCAATGGCGTCTAAGTCAGCAATAGATAAAGGAATACACTGTGGGAAAATAATTAAAGAAGTTGCTAAAATCGCTGGTGGTGGCGGTGGTGGAAGGCCTGACATGGCAGAGGCAGGTGGAAAACTTCCCGAAAAATTAGATGAAGCAATAACGAATGTATGCTCTATAATTGAAAGATTGGTAAAATAGTATACTTTTTGCAATAGTTGTTTTATAATATAATTAATAATAAGTAATTTAATTATAGTTAGTATGTAATTATGGAACTTATTACAACTGAAAAAATTTACTATATTACCAAATTATTTCCTAGCGTATTCAAATGGGATAAATTTTAGTGTTTAGCGTATGATGAGGAAAGGGGTGTATATAATGGATAATAATCAAAATACAGTCCAATTTGATTTTGTAAAAGATAAAAAAGATTTAACAAAAACTATTTTGACTGACGTATATAATTCACTTATAAAAAAGGGCTATAACCCAGTGAACCAAATGGTAGGATATCTAATTTCAGGAGATCCGACATATATAACGAACTACAATGGAGCAAGAGCGATGGTAAGAAAGCTAGAGAGAGATGAGATATTGGAAGAAGTTTTGAAATCTTATCTAGACATAAAAAAGTAAAATGCCCATAGGGGGCATTTTATTTTTTAAAGTTAATGGTGTACATTAACTAGGCTATTATTAAAGGAGCATTTGGATGAGAATATTAGGGTTAGATATTGGAGACAGAACAATAGGGGTAGCTGTATGCGATCCGTTAGGATTAACAGCACAGGGAATTACAACAATTAAAAGGAAAAGCATAGTTCTAGATATAGAGGAACTTTCTAAAATATGTAAGGAATACAATGTAGAAAGTTTTGTATCAGGCCTCCCTAAAAATATGAATGGAACTATAGGACCACAAGGGGAAAAGGTTCAGCGTTTTTGTGAAAAGCTTAAAGAAACATTAAATTTAGAAGTGAAAATGTGGGATGAAAGATTATCAACAGTAGCTGCTAATAGAGTAATGCTTGAGGGCGATTTATCTAGATCAAAAAGAAAAAAGATTGTAGATAAAATTGCGGCTACATTCATTTTACAAGGATATTTAGATAGTTTAGGCACACATCTATAAAATGAAATTTACAAAAATATGCAACGGGTATTAAGATATTATTGATTGCATAAATTGAAAGGAGAAAATAAAATGGATAACAATGTTGAAACCGTATTATTATATGATGAAGAGGGTAAAGAAATAGAATTTGACGTACTAACGAAATTGGACATTAAAGATAAGGAATATGTTATAGTTGCGCCAACTGGTGAAGAAGATATTGATGCAATTGCACTAAGAATAGATAAGGACGCAGAGGGTGAGGATATTTTAGTTACAATAGATGATGATGAAGAGTTTGAAATGATTTCGGAGGCGTATGACGCAATTTCTTCAGGAGAACTATAATAGTATTTAAGCAAAAAGATTCTAAATTAAGACATTTTAATATATTTTCAAACTAATTAACCTATTTTCTTAAAACTAAATGATTATCAATTGACAATATTATAATAAAGGATTAAAATAAAAGTATACTTAATATAATTTTATCTATGAGTCAAATGATGTTTGTAGAAAAGGGGTATATATATGTCAAAGGTATCTCCAGAGAGCGTTGAGAGTTTAAAAGAAACTCTAAAACAAGAGGGCTATAAGCTTACTCCGCAGAGAAGGGCTATTTTAAATGGGATAATTAAGAGTGAAGGTAGCCATCTTACTGCGGAAGAACTATATGACTTGGTTAAATCTGACTGTCCAGAAATAGGTCTTGCTACAATTTATAGAACAGTTCAACTTTTAGAAGAAATGGGTGTAATTCGAAAGTTTGATTTAGATGATGGCTGTAGTAGATATGAACTTAACCATGAGAATGAGAGACATCAACATCATCACCTAATATGTAATCGCTGTGGTAAAGTATTAGAGGTGCAGGGAGATTTACTAGAGGAATTAGAGACTATTGTTGAAAAAAAATATAACTTTAAGATTGAAGATCATAGTTTGAAATTCTATGGTGTTTGTGACAAGTGTATTTGCAAATAATGTAAACGATAAATCCTACAGAGGAAGCATTTGTATTTATGTGGGATGATGTGATGAAAAAACCAAGTAAATGATGTAATTTAAGTAAATGTATCATTTTTTTAATAATGAATGCTATACATAGTTGACTTTTTTGCAAGATAACATTAAAATAAGTATAGTAAATGCGAAAGTTGGGTACTTAAAGACGTATCCAATTTTTGTTTGTGTAATATGTTTAACTTACGAAAAAAAATTGGAGGATTAATATGAATTTATTTACAAGAAATGATGTTAGAAATATAGCAATAATTGCTCACGTAGATCACGGTAAGACAACACTAGTGGATTGTTTACTTAAACAAAGCCATGTTTTTAGAGAAAACGAAAAAGTGCAAGAAAGAGTAATGGACTCTAACGATTTAGAAAAAGAAAGAGGAATAACAATTCTTTCTAAAAATACTGCAATAATGCATAATGGAATTAAAATAAATATAGTTGATACTCCTGGCCACGCTGACTTCGGTGGAGAGGTTGAACGAGTACTTAAAATGGTTGATAGCGTACTTCTTGTAGTTGATGCATATGAAGGTCCAATGCCACAAACTAAATTCGTTTTAAAAAAGGCATTAGAATTAAACCTTAAGCCAATCGTTGTTATAAACAAAATTGATAGAAAAGATGGTCGTCCTACACATGTTCTTGATGAAGTCTTTGACTTATTTGTTGAACTTGGAGCGGATGATGAACAATTAGATTTTGCAGTGGTATATGCTTCTGCTAGAGAAGGATTTGCTAAATTAAATGTTGATGATGTAAGTGACAACATGGAACCATTATTTGATTCTATAGTAAAGAATGTAAAGGCACCAGAAGGATATTTAGATATGCCACTTCAATTGCTTATTTCAACTATTGATTATAATGAGTATGTTGGTAAGATTGGAATAGGAAAGATCGAAAGAGGATCAATCAAAAGAAATCAACCTATCGCACTTATAAGAAAAGATGGCACAATAAACAATGTTAAAGTTTCAGCTCTTTTTGTTTACAAAGGTCTTAAAAGAGAAGAAACTGAAGAAGCAATGCTTGGTGATATAGTAGCAGTTTCTGGTATTCCAGACATTAACATCGGAGAGACAATAGCTGATATTAATGAACCAGAAGCTCTTCCATTCGTTGAAATTGATGAGCCTACACTAACTATGAATTTCATGGTTAATAATTCTCCTTTTGCAGGAAAAGAAGGAACTTATGTTACATCAAGACACATAAGAGATAGACTTATCAAAGAGCTTGAAACCAATGTTAGTTTAAGAGTAAAAGAAATTGATGATGGTTTTGAAGTAAGTGGAAGAGGAGAACTTCATCTTTCAGTTCTAATTGAAACTATGAGACGTGAAGGATATGAATTCCAAGTGTCAAAAGCAAATGTTATATTTAAAGAAGAAAATGGCCATAAAACAGAGCCAATTGAGTACCTTACAATTGACGTACCAGAAGAATTTATGGGCGTAGTAATGGAGAAAATGGGACCTAGAAAAGCAGAAATGGTAAATATGACTTCAGCTATAAATGGATACACTAGATTAGAATTTAAAATACCATCAAGAGGATTAATTGGATTTAGAAGTGAACTTATGACTGATACCAAGGGTAATGGTATAATGAATCACGTTCTAGATGGTTACGATAAATACAGAGGTGAAATACCAGATAGAAGTAGAGGTTCTTTAATTGTATTTGAAACAGGAGAATCAATTACTTACGGATTATTTAATGCTCAGGATCGTGGTACTCTTTTCCTAGAACCAGGAGTGCCTGTATATGCAGGAATGATTGCAGGAGAATGTGCAAGAGCTGGAGATATGGAGATAAATATTTGTAGAAAGAAACAATTAACAAATACTAGATCTTCAGGAGCAGATGAATCACCAAAACTAGTTCCAGTAAAACAAATGACACTAGAACAATGCTTAGAATTTATAGCTGTTGATGAGTTAGTTGAAATTACTCCTCTAAATATCAGAATGAGAAAAAGAATATTAGATTCAGGAGAAAGAAAAAGAGCAACTAGCAAAAAAAGCAAATAGCATAAATTATGGGGTGGTTTAATGAAAAAGATAGTGCTATTAATTATGGTTTTAATAGTTTGCGTATTAGCTGGTAATTTTCAGTATAAAAAGATAATACAGCATCCTATTAAAACTAATAAAGATATCTATGTTAATGTGAAAAATGGAGACGCTTTGTATAGTGTACTAGATGATTTAAACCAAATTGGTGCTATAAAAAATGCAAGTATTATAAAATTTTATATCAAATCAAACAAAATAAAATCTAATGTTCATACAGGAAAGTTCTTGATACCAAAGGATGTTACAGTTGTGGAGTTTATAAAAATTTTATCAACTGTAGGAAATGAAAAAGACATTATTAAAGTAACAATACCTGAGGGATTTGATATAAATAGTATTGCAAATATGCTACAAGAAAAAGGCATAATAAACAAAGAAAAATTTATTGATAGCTGTAAAACTTACAAGCTGCCTACTTATATTACGGAAAAAGAAAACCGAAAATTTAATTTGGAAGGTTTTCTTTTTCCATCTACATATGATCTTAAAGCCGGTATGAGTGGAAATGCAATAATAAAATTAATGGTGGATAAGTTTTATAGTACTATAAATGAAATAAATAAAGAAACGCCTATAGAGATGAAGAAATTAGATGATATAATAATAATGGCATCAATTGTTGAAAGAGAAACTAGTGATAAAAATGAAAAAGCTAAAGTGGCATCAGTTTTTTATAATAGGCTAAAAAAAGACATGAAGTTACAATCTTGTGCAACTGTTTTATATTCTTTAGGTAAACATAAGGAAAAATTATACAATAAAGATTTAGAGGTTAAGTCACCTTATAATACCTACAAGGTGACAGGACTTCCTGTAGGTCCAATATGTAACCCAGGAAAAGAATCTATTAAAGCAGCCTTATCTCCTACTAAAACAAATTATTTATACTTTGTTTTAAGTAATGATGGAAAGCATTTTTTTACAGATGACTATAATGAATTTTTAAAGGTCAAAGATGTAACACAAGGATTTTAGTTAGTGTTAGTCACATGAGAATAAATAACAAGTCAGTATAATTATATCGTTGACTTGTTATTTGTTTTTATGTGCATTAATGAATTTTGGAGGAAATTAAATGAGTGGGATAACATATGATTATATGGAACAATATTTAAGAGATCTCATTCCAAGTAATGTTGGTATTTTAGATGAGCTAGAGAAATTTGCTCTCGAGAATAGAGTCCCTATAGTTCAAAAAGAAACTGCTAAATTTTTGGAATTAATGATAACTATAAATAGACCTAAAAAAATTTTAGAGCTGGGCACGGCTATAGGATATTCTTCTATTTTAATGAATTTAACTTCCGGTGGGTTAAGTGAAATTACGACTATTGAAAGAGATGAAAAAATGATAGAAATTGCAAATGCGAATATAATAAAATACGGAATGCAGAATAAAATTACTGTTCTAAAAGGAGATTGTTTAGAGATTTTAGAAAGTCTCCAAGATGAATATGATATGATTTTTATGGATGCAGGTAAAGGTCACTATAATCATTTTCTTCCTCACTGCTTGAGACTCTTAAAAAGAGAGGGAGTTCTTATTGCTGATAATGTACTTTTTCGAGGAATGGTTGCATCGAAAGAACTCGCAACACGTAGAAAAATCACTATAATAAAACGTATGAAAAGCTATTTAGAACTAGTATCTAATAATGATAACCTTGTAACTTCTGTAATACCAATGGGTGATGGTATCTCAGTTACAGTAAGAAAGTTTGCAGGGGGAAGTAAGGAGGCATGAAACTAATGAAACCAGAAATATTAGCACCGGCAGGTAATTTGGAGAAATTAAAAGCAGCTATAAATTTTGGAGCAGACGCAGTTTATTTAGGCGGAAGTAAATTGAATTTAAGAGCTTTTGCGGATAATTTTAGCAATGTTCAATTAAAAGAAGGTATAGACTTTGCACATTCCAAAGGTAAAAGAGTATATGTTACATTAAATGTATTTCCTCATAATGACGATTTAGAAGGCCTAGAAGGTTATCTAAAAGAAATATATGAACTAGGTGCAGATGCTATTATTGTTTCTGACCCAGGAATTATTATGACGGCTAGAGAAGTTGTACCAAATTTAGAAATTCATTTGAGTACCCAATCTAACAATGTAAACTACAAATCAGCTATTTTTTGGCATAAGCAAGGGGTCAAAAGAATTGTTCTTGCAAGAGAATTGTCTCTAGGTGAAATTAAAGAAATTAGAGCAAAGTTGCCGGATAGTTGTGAACTTGAAGCTTTTGTCCATGGATCTATGTGTATGGCATATTCGGGAAGATGTCTTATGTCAAATTATATGACGGGAAGAGATGCAAATCGTGGACAATGCGCCCAGCCATGTAGATATAAATATTTCTTAACGGAAGAAAAAAGAGATGGTGAGTACTTTCCTATAATAGAAGATGATAAAGGCACTTACATAATGAATTCAAAGGACTTATGCATGATAGAACATATACCGGAACTTGTAGAATCAGGGATAACGTCATTTAAAATAGAAGGAAGAATGAAAAGCTCATATTATGTTGCTTCTGTATGTAAATCCTATAGAGAAGCTTTGGATACATATATGAAGGATTCAGTAAATTATAAATTTCAAAAAAAATGGATGGATAACCTCTTGAAACCGAGTCACAGACAATATTATACTGGGTTCTACTTTGGAGATCCCAATAAACAGATACATGAATCCTCTTCATATATTAGAGATTACGATATAGTTGGAATTGTACGCGAATACCATTCGGAAAATAATATTGCATTAGTGGAACAAAGGAATAAAGTATTCCAGGGTGATACTGTTGAAGTATTAAGGCCTGTAGGAGATAATGTTTTAATTGTGCTTAATGATATGAGAAATTCTAAGGGCGAAAGCATAGCTGCTGCACCAAGTGCCCAGATGTTATTCACTGTAAATGTTAAAGAAAAACTACATGAGAATGATATACTTATCAAATCTAAGGAGAAAGAATAATGTATCGCCCGGTTTTAATAGGGATAACCGGAGGAACGGGTTCAGGAAAAAGCACTATAGCGAGAGAAATTTATAAACATTTTGATGAGACATGTATTACAATGATTGCACAAGATTCTTATTATAAGGATCAGAGTAATCTTTCTTTTGAAGAAAGAATAAAAACAAATTATGATCATCCGGATGCTTTTGATACTTCACTATTAGTGAGACACCTAAACCTTCTTTTAGAAGGAAAGGTTATTGAAAAGCCTATATATAATTTTGAAATGCATAATAGAATAGAAGAAACAGTTTCCGTGCAGCCAAAGGAAATTATTATATTTGAAGGGATTCTTGTACTCCAGGAAAAGGTTCTTCGTGACATGCTGGATATTAAAATATATGTAGACACAGATGCAGATGTTAGGTTTATACGAAGACTTACAAGAGATATTACCGAGAGAGGTAGAACAACAGATTCTGTTATAAATCAATATTTAAATGTTGTTAAACCAATGCACGAACAATTTATTGAACCTACCAAAAGACACGCTGACATTATTATACCTGAAGGCGGACATAATAAGGTAGCTATAGATATAATTACAGCTAATATAAGCCAAATACTGCAGAAACAGCAAAAGAAAAAATAACATATTTGAAGTATAAAACATCTCAATCTAGGCGAGAATTAGCCTAGGTGAGGTGTTTTTTTATGAGTAGTAGAAATAATATCTTTGGTTACTCAAATCAAAGAAGTGAAATTAAAAAAAGAACTTGGACGGTAATGGGTGTGTTTACGGTATTATTTTGTTTTTTAATTTGGAGAATCATGAATTACATGTATTTTAAATCTGAACCCTTGAAAACTATGTTTAATTCACAATATACAATAGATGAACAATATGGGTCGCTATATAGTTTAACTGACTGTAATGGGCGAGATCTTTTGAATTATGCTGTGAGTTACTATGCGATTATTGATCCTGTCGATTATTTGAGATTTAATGAATATACTAGCAAATATGACATGCAAGCATTAACTATTACTTTAAGAAACTATGATAAAGGCTATGATTTAGAAAAAATAAAAGGTAATGGTAATGGAGAGAAAATAAGATATAAAATTGATGAAGTGACTTATAATAAACTTAAAGATATTAAAAAAGTAAAAGGATTTTATACCTATGAAGCTAATGAAGTGATCAAGGATAGGAATTGGAAAATTGAAAATGTATTGATAGACCCGAAATACAATAAAGAACACGTTGATCCTGTATCTAAAAAAGTCGTTAGTGATTATGTATTCAAAGGTACTGATTCTTTGGAAATGGAAATATACAATAAAACTAAAAATAATGATTATACAAAAATTAGATTTGCTAAAGGGGTTAATGGCGAAATAGCTGCGGGCAAAATTATTAATCCTAAAAACAATGTTAATGTAAGACTTACCTTAGATAAAGAAATCCAAGATAAAGCCTGTGCTGTTATTCATGAGGGAATCTACAAAAAGTATAGTCAAATTGGTGTTGTAGTAATGGAGAGCAATAATGGAAAGATAAGGGCGATGGTACAAAAGGATGATAACGCTTATAATGCGAACTTAGGATATCCAAGTACTAATGGAGCTTTGCCGGGATCGATTTTTAAAGTTATTGTGGATGAAGCTGGTTTAGACACGAACAAAATAGATAACTATAAAAAATATACAGTAAGTCCTAAAATATTTCTAGAAGAGCCTTTTAAGGGAGAAACATTTACAGTTGCAGAGGCGCTAGCCAAATCTTCTAATAACATATTTGCTCAACTAGGTTGGAAAATAGGTTTTAAAAATATATATGATTATGCAGAAAAACAAGGGATGTTACATAAAGTATTAAATATTCATCAAGAGGCCAGTGGTAAGTTTGACATGGCGGATTTATTACACCCTACGGATGGTGATACAAGTCAAACAGCTATTGGTCAGAATGTTAGAATAACGCCGCTAGAAGCCATGAGTATTCCTAATACTATTATAAATAATGGAGTGTATGTTCAGCCAAGCATAATAGATGCATACGTAAATGACGATAATAAAATTCTAGGGGAAATTACCCCTAAAAATACGACCATATTAAAAAGAGAAACTGCAGAAGCTGTGAAACTTCATATGATGGATGTAGTAAACAAAGGCACAGGAACCCAGGCTTCAATTAAAGGCATGGATATAGGTGGGAAAACGGGCACTACTACATACTATGTAATTAAATTAGTAAATGGGAAAAAAGAAAGTCAGAAGTGTTCCGATGGATGGTTTGTTGGCTTTTTCAATTTAAACGGGAAAAATTATTCCATGGTTGTATATGTAAATAATATTGAGATGAGTAATGTAAAAGGTGTAGCAGATGAAGAAGGTGGAGGTACAGCGGCTCCGATATTTAAAAAAGTAGTTAACGCCATTAAAACATCTCCTGTGAGGCTGCATTAAAGACTTCGGAAGGAAAGTTATTAGCTAAAGAAATTTATAAAATAATAAAATAAATTTCCATGTACAGGCACTTTTAGTAAAATAAATCATATTATATTATAAGCTCTATTAGGAGGAACATCTGTGTTTTTCATAAATTGTTTATTAGATATGATTGGAAATGTTACACTTTTGACGGCTTATATAACTGGAAGTAGTTCATTCCCTCAACCATTAAGTGAAGAAGAGGAGAAATCCTATTTAAAAAAGTTAAAGGACGGCGAGTTACTAGCTAAAGGTGTATTAGTTGAACGAAATCTAAGACTAGTTGCACATATAGTAAAAAAATATTCCTATCCAGGAAAGGATGTAGATGACCTGATTTCTATTGGAACTGTAGGTCTTATTAAAGCCATTGATTCCTTTGATATAAGTAAGGGAACAAGGCTTGCCACCTATGCTGCAAGGTGCATAGAAAACGAGATACTTATGCTTATTCGCAATAATAAGAAAACAAAAGGGGAGGTTTACCTGCAAGACCCTATTGGTATTGATAAAGAGGGTAATGAGATATCACTTATGGATGTGTTAAGCAGCGATGAAGATTCTATTATTGATATAGTAGAAAGTAAAATACAAATTAAAAAGCTTTATAATAAGATAAACGTAGCTTTAATGGATAGAGAAAAAACAATAATTCAAATGCGATATGGATTACTTGATGGTAACCCTAGAACTCAAAGAGAAATTGCATTGATCTTAGGGATTTCAAGGTCCTATGTTTCTAGAATTGAAAAGAGGGCATTAAAGAAGCTTAATAAGGAATTAAATAGTACTAGTAAAAATAGGTTGAATAGTTCTAATAAATTGTAACAACTATGGTATAATTATAAAATGTACACCGTTAGTCAAATAAAGCATCTTAACGATTTTCATTAAAGATACAAAATATTTCGGGAAAGAATGTATTTAAATTATTTATCTGAGAAAATAAAATTTCTGCAGTTAGGTGATGAAAATGGAGCAAAAATTTTAAGTGACAAGAAGATTCTAAAATTTAGAACTCAATTTGGCATATATATTTGGAAGCTTCATTAAAAGAACAGGAGGACCAATAATGATACCTCTTAGTGAATTACTAAAAAAGACAACAGAACAAAATGCATCAGATTTGCACCTTACAGTGGACTCAGTGCCAATCATTAGAGTCGATGGTAATTTAATACAAACAGGAAAAGATAAATTAACTCCAGCAGACACTGAAAAATACTCAAGAGAAATTTTAGAAAATTCTTATGAAAAATATTGTCAAAATGGAGAAATCGATACGTCTTACTTTATTTACGGACTTGGAAGATTTAGGGTTAATGTTTATAAACATAGGGGAAGCGATACTATAGCTATTAGAGTAGTTGCATTAAAAATACCTACTATTAAACAGCTTGAGCTTCCAGAGGTTGTTAGGGTTCTTACCACAAAACAAAGAGGGCTAGTTTTAGTGACAGGGCCTACAGGTAGTGGTAAAAGTACAACTCTCGCTGCTATGGTTAATGAAATTAATTCTACTAGAGCATGTAATATTATAACACTCGAGGACCCTATTGAATATTTACACAAACATAACAAATCCATTATTAATCAAAGAGAAATCGGAAAAGACAGTAAAAATTATAAAAATGCATTAAGGGCTATTCTTAGAGAGGATCCAGATGTTATATTAGTAGGTGAAATGCGAGATCTTGAAACGATTTCTATTGCTATTACTGCAGCTGAAACTGGACATTTGGTTTTCTCTACTTTACATACTATAGGTGCAGCAAAAACAGTAGATAGAATAGTTGATGTATTTCCTCCATATCAGCAGCAACAAATTAAAGTTCAATTATCAGCGGTAATGCAGGGAATAGTTTCTCAACAATTAATACCTAAGATAAGTGGAAGAGGGAGAGTAGCAGCGCTTGAGGTAATGATATCAACTCCAGCAATTCAAAATCTTATCCGCGAAGGCAAGACACATCAATTACAATCTTGTGTTCAAACTGGCGGGAAATATGGTATGAAAACTATGGATATGTCAATTGCAGAGTTATATAAAAAAGGTGTTATATCTAAAGAGGAAGCAATTAATTACTCAGTTGACAATGAAATGATTGTAAGAATGCTATCGCTTTAGTAAATAATTAAAAAACAAGCTAAAAGCATAGATAAATTATAGCTTTCAGCTTTATTTTTAATTTAATGTAAAATTAACCAATTTATATACTATTTGGTTGATTTACTTAACGATATGATATTGCTTTTTCTATATTTTGCTATTATAATTAGTCTAGAAGGACAAGTTAGCTTTTTAACATCATAATATAATGTATTTACTAATTTGAAATTAAGGTTATATATATCTGCAAATATACAATAAAATGAAATTAATTTTGATTATATTTAAATTTATAATAAATATTTAAAAAAATCATTTAAATTAAGAGGAAAATTTATCTTTTTGTTGAATATATACACTTAAGGTTTCTCTTATGAGGGGGGATAAACTTAATGAATGAACAAATAGTAGGGATTGATTTAGGATCATCAAAAATATGTGGATCAGTTGGTAAAATCAGTAGTAATGGAAAACTTCAGATTATAGGCATTACATCAGTTGTATGTAGTGGTTTAAATAAATCAGTTGTAATAGATATTGATAGTACAGCGGAAGCTATAAAAAAATGTATTACACAATTAGAGCGTATGACAGATACACAAATCAATGAAGGGTATATATCTTTACCTGGAGGAATTTGTGAACTAGTAAGAAATACAGGTATGATTGCGATATCTTCTGAAGACAGAGAAATAAAGCAGAGCGACGTGGACAGGGTAATTGAGGCAGCTAAACTCATCTCAGTTCCGCCCGATAAAGAAATAGTAGGTGTTGAGCCCGAACAATATATTGTTGATGGATATGATAATATCAAAGACCCTAGAGGAATGAGTGGTATAAGGCTAGAAGTTGAAGGACAAGTAGTCATGGCACAATCCACAGTAGTTAGTAATTTATTAAAAAGTGTGAAGCGAGCTGGAATTAAAGTTAATGGGATAGTACTTCAACCATCAGCTATATCAGAGGCTGTATTACGAAAAGAAGAAAAGGACATGGGAATAGCACTAGTTGATGTTGGAGCACAAACTATTGATATTTCTATTTACAAGAGTGGAAAATTAAAACATACTTCTATTATTCAATTAGGTGGAGATAACATAACCAACGATATCTCGGTTTGTCTTAAAGTTCCTTTTAGCGAAGGTGAAAGATTAAAGCTTAAATATGGAAGCTTAATTAAAGAAAATGGAGAAAACGTTGAGAAAATTAGAGTCAAAGATTCTTATGATAATTTAATGGAAATTGATAATAATTTATTAGTTGATATAATTTATGCTAGAGTAGATGAGTTATTACATTTGATTAAAAGAAACCTAGTAAATAGTGGATTTTATAATGAAACTTCTGGAGTAGTAATAGTTGGTGGAGGTATAGCTTTATTAAGAGGCACTAATGAACTCAGTAAAGTTATACTCGATAAGTCAGTGAGAATAGGTTCACCAGAGTATGTAGGAGCAGCTAGCCCTATATATGTTACAGCAGTAGGTATAGTGCTTCAAGCTGTTAATAATATTAAAACTAGTAATAGTTCATTTGAAGAATCAGATGAACATTCATATGATAACAAATGGTCAAAAAACAAAAATATAAAAGTAGAAAATGGATTTGCATCAAAAATAAAAGGTTTTTTTGCAGATTTTTTCTAAAGAGGAGGTAGTGTTGTGCTAGATTTTGATGTTGATGTTCAAGAATTTGCTCAAATTAAAGTAATTGGGTGTGGAGGCGGAGGAAACAATGCTATAAACAGAATGATTATAGAGGGACTCAAAAACGTGGAGTTTATAGCGATAAATACCGATAAACAAGCTTTAATTCTTTCTCATGCAGTTCAAAAAATTCAAATTGGTGATAAGTTAACTAAGGGGCTAGGAGCAGGCGCTAATCCAGAAATAGGTATGAAAGCGGCAGAAGAAAGTAAAGAAGAAATTTCTCAAGCAATAAAAGGAGCGGATATGGTATTTATTACTGCAGGTATGGGAGGCGGTACAGGTACTGGAGCTGCACCTGTAGTTGCAGAAATCGCTAAATCCATGGGAATACTTACTGTAGGAGTTGTAACAAAACCATTCCCTTTTGAAGGCAGAAAAAGAATGATTAATGCTGAAATCGGAATAAAAACGCTTAAAGAAGTAGTTGATACTTTAGTAACAATTCCAAATGAAAGATTATTAACAATGGTAGATAAAAAAACTACATTGATGGACTCTTTCAAAATGGCAGATGATGTTTTAAGACAAGGTATACAAGGTATATCTGATTTGATTACTATACCCGGTCTTGTAAATTTAGATTTTGCAGATGTGAGAACAATTATGCTTGCTAAAGGTCTTGCACATATGGGTGTTGGTAGAGCCTCTGGTGATAATAGATCTCAAGAGGCAGCAAAACAAGCTATTTCAAGCCCGTTACTAGAAACTTCTATAGTCGGTGCTACAGGTGTACTTTTAAATATTACTGGTGGAATGGACTTAGGTTTACTTGAAATAAATGAGGCTGCGGAAATTGTACAAGGTGCAGCTGACCCAGACGCTAATATTATATTTGGTGCAGTTATAGATGAAGACCTAAAAGATGAAATAAGAATAACAGTTATTGCAACTGGTTTTGAAAGTGACAAAGTTGTGCAAAATAAAACTGTCCCAAAGCCTAAAGTAAAAGAACCAGTTAATCCTATTGAAGAAGTTGCATATACTAAAGAGTATGGAGATTCTGATTTAGAAATTCCAGCTTTTTTAAGAAGACAAAGCAAGTAATAAATAGTAAAGTGCCTTTTGGCACTTTATTTGCGTTTAGGGCAATTTTAATTGCTAATAGGACATAATCTCTATGCAAATTCACTGAGTTAACTTAAGTCGTTTTAGAGGGGCTAGTTAACGTGGTGAATTAATAAGGAATGGTCCTTTTTTTTACTTTGTATTTCCTAACACAATATGGGAAAAAATGGTGATTTATAGAAGAATAAAAATAAAAAAATATTGTAAAAAATGACAAAATTTTGATTGCATAAGTTATATAATAATTTTAAAGGAGGAAGAGCAAGTGATAGTATATATAGATGTCCTTATATTAGTGAATTTTATAGTTAATCTATTCATATTGCATATTACAGTTCAAACATTAAGAAAAAGAGTAAATCTTATATGGATGTGTCTTTCAAGTTTTATAGGCAGCTTATATGTATTAACAGTAGTCTATCCAAAGCTTAGATACTTGACATATTTGCCTTTTAAAATATTAGTACCAGTCGCGATGATTTTAATTGTTTTTAGAGAAAAAAACATTTTATTCAATATTAAGGCTTCTTTAATATTTATATTATATTCAATACTTTTAGCTGGAATGTGTTTATTTATACAAATGAACAATAGTAAAAATATGTCATTTGATATAATCATAATAAATTTTCCTTACGAAAAATTAATGCTTTCAGTAATGATAATTTATATATTGATATACAGGATCATGATTTTTATTGGAGATAGAAAAAAAATATCAACACTTATATACACTGTTGATATAATAAATAAAAGCTATAAAAAAACTATTAAGGCATTTTTAGATACTGGAAATGAGCTTCGTGAACCTGCTACCAACTTACCAGTATTAATTGTTGAACGGGATATTTTAAGCGAAATTTTGTTAGAAAGAAACAACACTTACTTTATTCCTTATAATGTAGTGAATGGCACTAATGGAAGGCTTATAGGGTTTAAACCACAGTATATTAATATTCATATTGATAAAAAGAATGTTGAAACAAGAGATGTAATTATAGCATTTTGTGAGTATAAATTAAGCAAAGATAATGACTATAACGCTCTTATGTCTAGAGGGATACTCAGTTAGATGATTTAATAGGAAATGATCGCTATGTGCTAATAATATAGATGGGGAGGAAATTATGTTCAATTTTAAAGTGATGTTAAACAAGTTATTTGCTAAATTCAAAATATTTTCAAACAATTTGTTTTATATAGGAGGGAACGATGCATTGCCACCTCCTTTAACTAAGGATGAAGAGTATGAGTTAGTAGTTAAATTAGATACAGGTGATAAGCAGGTGAGAGCTACCTTAATTGAAAGAAATTTAAGACTGGTAGTATATATAGCAAGGAAGTTTGAGAATACAGGCTTAAATGTTGAAGATTTAATTTCTGTAGGAACCATAGGGCTTATAAAAGCAGTTAATACTTTTGATCCTGAAAAGAACATTAAGCTAGCTACATATGCTTCAAGATGTATAGAGAATGAAATTTTAATGTATCTTAGGCGAAATAGTAAAATTAAAACAGAAATTTCTCTTTATGAGCCTCTAAATGTTGATTGGGACGGTAATGAATTGCTGCTCTCAGACATTATTGGAACGGACAACGATGTGGTTTATAATATTATTGAAGAAGATGTAGATAAACAATTGCTTTGGCTTGCTATGCAACGTTTAAATTCAAGAGAAAAAGAAATTGTTCAATTAAGATTTGGCTTAAATGGAACCATAGAAAAAACACAAAAAGAAGTGGCTGATATACTTGGAATATCACAATCTTATATCTCAAGGCTTGAAAAAAGAATAATAAAAAGATTACAAAAAGAAATAAATAAAATGGTATAGGGGCCGCAAGTAGGACCCTTTTTATAATTTTATTTTAGAAACCGATTTTAAAAGTTATTATTTGAAGATTAAATATTAAGCAAAATGAAACAAATAAAGAAATGTTCTAATTATAAATAATATTTTTAATAACTTATGAATATAAATAATATAAAGTGCTAGGCCTCTAAAAATAGACTAGAGTAGTGACTAGCTGGTTTAAAAAAAGGGTTTATGAAAACTTATTGGGGGTGAACAAAATGGAAAGTTTAATGTTTGCAATAAATAATTTAAGACAGATGGAAATTATAGATATAAGTTCAGGCTCAAAAATGGGATATATCAAAGATTTAAAAGTTGATTGTGAAGACTATAGAATTATTTCAATCCTAATGCCAACCCAAAAGTCATCTTGGTTCAATAAAAATAATAGTGTTGAGATACCTTGGGAAAAAGTAAAGAAAATTGGGGTAGATGTTATTCTTGTAGATGGTAGTGATGTAAATATAGAAAACGAATAGGAAAAAGTGTATAATGTTAGTATATTTGCTAACTATACTATGAAAAGGACGTGAAGGCCATTGAAATGTCCATATTGCAGCTGTGAAGAAAGTAAAGTAGTTGATTCTAGATCAACAGATGAGAATATTGCAACTAGAAGAAGAAGAGAGTGCCTAAGTTGTTTTAAGAGATATACTACATATGAAAAAGTGGAAGATGTACCTATTTTAGTAATAAAGAAGGATTCTAATAGAGAATATTTTGACAGAACGAAAATATTAAATGGCCTTATGAAGGCATGCCAAAAGAGGCCGGTGTCAAGAAAACAAATAGAAGCTATTTGTGATGAAGTAGAAAAACAGTTAAACAATGAAATGCTTACAGAAGTGAAATCAGATTATATAGGAGAAATCATTATGAGCATATTAAAAAATGTAGATGAGGTATCTTATGTGAGGTTTGCTTCAGTTTATAGGCAATTCAAAGATATTAATACATTCATGGAAGAGATAAGGAAATTAATGTCTAAGGAATGAAAATGCCCTTAGGCATTTTTTTTATAATTTTTTTTTTGAAAAACTACGAGAAAATTATGGCGTAGCAGCTAAATATATTAGAGGCTGATGATATGAAACTATCAGGTAAGTAATAGAACAGTTTACTAGTGAGGATATTTAGAGTAATATTAAGGCTAGTAATAATAAACAAAAGAAAATGTATTATTGTTTATTTAAAACAATAAACTAACGCTGAAATATGGAGGGATTAACATGGCTGAAGAAAAAATATTAGTGGTTGATGATGAGGAACATATACAAGAGTTAATTAAATTTAATTTGGAGAAGAATGGTTATAAAGTTATGTGTGCTAATAATGGTATAGATGCTATAAAACTTGCTAAAGAACAATTGCCGCAATTGATGTTACTAGATTTAATGTTACCTGGAATGGATGGCCTAGATGTTTGTAAGGAAATTAGAAAAGATTCATCTATGTCAAATATGTCAATAATAATGATAACAGCAAAAGCAGAAGAAATAGATAAAATAATAGGGCTAGAGTTAGGGGCAGACGATTATATTACAAAGCCATTCTCAGTAAGGGAGCTAGTAGCAAGAATCAAAGCCATGCTTAGAAGAACCAATATGCAAGTAGCTGAAAAGTCTTTTAGTGTTGGAAATTTGACTATTGATTTTGGTAAGCACGAGGTTATTAAAGGTGAAATCAAAATTGATTTGACATTAAAGGAATTCGAACTATTGGAAATTTTGATAAAGAATAAAGGAAGAGTTATGACTAGAGACTTTTTATTAGATAAAATATGGGGTTATGAATACTTAGGAGAAACAAGAACTGTTGACGTTCACATAAGACATTTAAGGCAAAAAATTGAAGAAGATGATAAAAATCCAATGTATATCCAGACTATTAGGGGCATAGGATATAGATTTAATTTTGGAGAGTAATTATGAAAAAAAAATTACTTATATATTTGTTAAGCACTGTGATTTTTATATTTGTGGTAGTAACTGCATTATTCACGTCTATTTTTAATTATGAATATCAGCAAAATCTAAAAGGGAAGCTTCAAATTAATAACAATATGATTATTAGATTATTGCAAAGTAATAATTTAAGAGACCCTCAGAAATTTTTTATGGAGAACTTAGAAAGTTCGCAGCTAAGAGTTACCTATGTTGATAAAAATGGTAAAGTTATTTATGATTCAAATATAAGCGGGGAAACTATGGATGATCATAATGATAGGCAAGAAATAAAAGACGCAAGAAAAAGCGGCAGTGGATTTACAGTGAGATATAGTAAATCTACTGATCGGAATATGATGTATTTTGCAACCACTTTTGGTGATGGGTTTATTATTAGAAGTTCTATGCCTCTTGAAATTGTAAATGGATTAGGCAGTAAATATTTTAAGCTTTACATCTTAGCCATAATTTTTTCAGCAATAATGTCAATTTGGTTTTCTCTAAAACTATCATATATTATAGTAAAACCAATTACCGACTTGATTTTTATTACTTCAAGAATTAGTAAGGGCGAATTTCATAGAAGAGCTAGAGTATTATCAGATGGTGAAATAGGACAACTAGCTAAGAATTTTAATGAGATGGCGGATAAACTAGAGTCTACATTGAATGAAGTTACCGATAAGCAAAACAGGCTTGAGGCTATTTTGCAAAGTATGGATAGTGGAGTCATTGCTGTAGATAGAAAAAATAAAGTGATAATGATTAATCCATATGCTAAAAAAACATTTGGAATCACTAAAGATATTATAGGGCAGAATCTTCTGGATAATATAAGGGATTTTGAATTAGAAAATATCTTCCACCAAAGTGATAATGATTATAAGGAAATAAAGATAGTTTGGCCACAAGAAAGAGAACTTAGAATAAAAACTACAGATATAATTAACAGAAGCGAACATATAGGCACTGTGGCAGTTGTTCAAGATATTACAGAAGTGAAAAAATTGGAAAATATGAGAACACAATTTGTTGCTAATGTTTCTCATGAGCTTAAAACGCCTTTAACCTCTATTAAAGGGTTTGCAGAAACTCTAAAATATGTTGATGATGCTGACACAAAGGAAAAATTTTTAAATATAATCAATGAAGAAGCTGAAAGATTAACTAGATTAAGTACAGATATTTTAACACTTTCACATATAGAACAACAAAAGGAAGTTAAAAATGAAAAAATTAATATTAATAAAATTGTAGAAAATGTCTACAACTTAATGAAAAACATAGCAGAATTAAAAGGAATCAAGTTAAAGGTTGATCAGCGAAATGTAAAAGAAGTGATAGGTGACGCTGATAGGTTTAAACAAATGTTAATTAACTTAGTAGATAATGCAATAAACTACTCAGAAACTGGAGATAGTGTTTGCATTGGAATGGAGAGCAAGGATGATAGATGCATGCTATGGGTTAAGGACACTGGGGTTGGAATAGACAAAGAACAAATTCCACGTATATTTGAGAGATTTTACAGAGTGGATAAGGCTCGTTTAAGATCAAAAGGTGGCACTGGATTAGGACTTGCTATTGTTAAGCATATAGTACTTAAATTAAATGGAAAAATATATGTGGAAAGTCAGCTAGGATCAGGCAGTAAATTTATAGTTGAAATTCCGTACGCTAAATAAAAATAAAGCTATCGCGTTATTAACGTGATAGCTTTATTTTTATCATTGTAAAGTTTAATTAACATTAGCTAAACTTTAGTTAACTTTGCCTTAATACAAAGTTAACTTTCGGGGTATAATATTATAAGTGTAATGAGTAGCTAATAAAACAATCTAAATAAATGAACGGGGGAATTATCAATGAAAAGAAAAAACTTAAAATTAATGGTCGCTGCACTAGCAGTTGCAATGACAGCAGGAATTTCCACGGGTTGTTCAAGTAAAACTGCACCTAAAACTGAGACTAAAAAAAATGAGTTATCAGGTACAATAACAGCAGCAGGATCAACATCACTTCAGCCTTTAGCTGAATTAGGTGCTAAGAGTTTTTTAGATAAAAACCCAGGAGCAACTGTAAATGTTCAAGGTGGCGGTAGTGGTACTGGACTTAAATTAGTATTAGAAGGTAGTGTAGAAATAGGAAATTCAGATATTTATGCAAAAGATAAAGAAGGAATTGACGCAACTAAATTAAAAGACAATAAGGTATGTGTTATAGGAATTGCAGCAGTAACAAATCAAAAATCTAAAGTTGAATCTTTAACAAAGGCTCAATTAATAGATATATTTACAGGTAAGATAAAAAACTGGAAAGAAGTTGGCGGAGCTGACATGAAAATCACTGTTATAAATAGACCAAAATCTTCAGGAACTAGAGTAACATTTAAAGAATTTGGTCTGGATAAAAAGGAAGAAGTCGCTGGTTTAACTCAAGATTCGAGCGGAGCTGTTAAACAAGCAGTTAAACAAACAGATGGGGCAATAAGTTACTTAGCATTATCATACTTCGCTGATGAGGCTAATAAAGAGGGTTTAACCGTACTGAAAATTAATGGTGTTTCTGCAAATGCAGAGAACATAAGCACAGATAAATATAAAATTTGGGCATATGAACATATGTATACCAAAGGTGAACCTACAGGAATAACAAAAGCATACTTGGATTATATGGTAAGTGATGAAATGAAGGCAGGGATAACAAAATTAGGGTATATTCCAATGGCAGATATGAAGGCTAAAAGAGATTAATATTCTCTAAATGCTGGGTAAAACCGGTCTTATTTTGCATTAAATTATCACTTTCGGTTCTACAATATTAACGACTTCAGAAGGAGATTTATAACCTCGCCGAAGTTTCATTTTTGTTAGGGTAGTAAGTCCACAATTATAGAAGGTAGGGGGACTTTCCTTCTGGAATATCGTTAAAATAATTTTTTTGAGGTACAATGATATGAAAAAAAATGCTATGAAAAAAATATTTTTAAAACTAAAGAATGAATATTTAGGACGTGGATTTGCAACATTTTGTGGTGCTGTTATAGTTATTCTTACTTTTTCAATCATATTTTTCCTAACGACTAAAGGATTAAATACCTTTATAAAGCACGGATACTCAATATTTCATTTTATATTCTCTGGAGAGTGGAATCCAGAGGTGGGGGGAGAATCTTTATCTCCTCAATTTGGAACTTTGATATTTATTCTTGGGTCTTCAGCAGTGTCTTTCCTTGCAGTGCTAGTAAGTGCACCGATAGGGGTAGCTTTAGCAGTGTTTATGAATGTAGTATCACCAAAACTTGGCACAAAAGTTCTTCAACCTGCCATAGAGTTATTTGTGGGAATACCTTCAGTTGTTTATGGTTGGATAGGTGTAAGTGTTTTAGTGCCTATTATTAAGCTTTGGTTCGGAGGAATTGGTTTTAGTTTACTCGCAGGAGTATTAGTTATAAGCGTAATGATTTTGCCAACAATCACAAGTATTGCGTCTGATGCTATAAAAACCATACCCAAAGATTATATAGAGGCATCTTATGGACTTGGAGCAACTAGATGGCAAACTATAATTAAGGTGATTATTCCTGCATCTAAAAGTGGAATATTAACAGGTATAGTACTCGGAGTTTCAAGAGCATTTGGAGAAGCATTAGCAGTGCAAATGGTTATAGGAAACTCAGTAGCATTCCCTAAGGGGTTACTCGGAACCACATCTACATTAACAAGCATACTTACTATGGATATGGCAAATACAATCTATGGTACAGCTTGGAATGATGCGTTATGGTCAATGGCATTATTATTACTAGTAATATCCTTTGTATTTATACTTATAATTAGAAAACTTGGAAGAAGAGGTGAGGTATAATGAGTTCTAAAGTTAAAGATAAAATAGCAACCATAGTTTTATATATAATTTCTGCTTTAGTAATTCTTTTACTCGTAAGCCTCATAGGATATATACTATATAATGGAAGGCAATCATTAAATTTAAAATTTATATTTGGAGAACCCCAAATTGGTGAAGCCGGTGGAGGGATTGGACGTCAATTATATAATTCGTTACATCTGCTTGTAGTAACACTTATAATCACAGTGCCACTAGGTGTAGGGGCTGGAATATATTTAGCTGAGTACGCAAAAGAAGGCAAGCTATTAAATATTATTAGATTGAGTATTGAGACTATGGCATCTCTACCGTCTATAGTAGTTGGTCTATTTGGACTTTTAGTGTTTGTTAATATGACAGGATGGGGATATTCTCTTATTGCTGGAGCATTAGCTATAACTATAATAAATTTACCTGGACTTACTAGAGTTAGTGAAAATGCTATTAAAGCCGCTTCGTCTGGTGTTAAAGAAGCAAGCTTAGGATTAGGTGCAACTAGATGGCAGACTATTAAAAATGTTATATTGCCATCTGCAATGCCTCAAATTCTAACGGGTGTTATACTGGCAGCGGGAAGAATATTTGGAGAAGCAGCGGCATTACTATATACTGCAGGTATGAGTGCACCAACTTTGAATTTTACTAATTTAAGTTTAACTAGTAAAGCTTCAGCTTATAGTTTATTAAGGCCCGCTGAAACCTTATCTGTATATATATGGAAGTTGAATTCTGAAGGGATGGTACCTGATGCTACTAAGATAGCAAATGGAGCTTCAGCAGTTTTAATAATTGCAGTGCTTATATTTAATGTATCTGCAAGGGTAATTGGGAAAAAATTGTATGAATCTCATACAGGAAGTAAATAAGGAGGGTATAATATGGGAATTGTTATAGCAAAGAATCTAAATCTATATTATGGCAACGTTCAAGCACTGAAAAATGTAAACATTAATATAGAAAAAAATTCTGTTACTGCACTTATAGGACCATCAGGTTGTGGTAAATCGACATTTTTACGTACTATAAACAGAATGAATGATTTAATAGATTCTGTTAAAATAGATGGAGAAGTATTATACGAAAATAAAAATATATACAATCCAGATTATGATGTTATAGATTTAAGAAAGAAAATAGGAATGGTATTCCAAAAGCCTAATCCTTTCCCTATGTCAATATACGATAATGTGGCTTATGGACCCAGAATTCATGGTCTAACTAATAAGAAACAACTTGATGAAGTTGTAGAGAATAGTTTAAAGGGAGCTGCACTTTGGAATGAAGTAAAAGATAGGCTTAAAAAGAGTGCGCTAGGATTATCTGGTGGACAACAGCAACGTTTATGCATAGCTAGAACTTTGGCAGTAGAACCTGAGGTTTTACTGATGGATGAACCAACTTCAGCATTAGACCCTATTTCAACTTTAAAGGTTGAAGAATTAATGGATGTTCTCAAAAAAAAGTATACAGTTATAATTGTTACGCATAATATGCAGCAAGCAGGTAGGATTTCTGATTATACAGCATTTTTCTTAAATGGAGAAATCATTGAGAATGGAAAAACAGAGGAGATTTTTTACAAACCTCGAGATAAAAGAACAGAGGATTATATTACAGGAAGATTTGGCTAAAATATAATAAGGAAGGTGATTTAATGGCAAGAAAAGTATTTGAAGCGAATCTTCAAGAGCTTCATAATGATTTAATTAGAATGGGAAGCATAGTAGAAAAACAAATTTATGACTGCATCGATGCCTTAGTTACTCAAAACACCGAAAAAGCTAAAAAAATAATGAAGAATGATGACATAGTTGATGAAATGGAGCGAGAAATAGAAGATAAAGCAATAAAATTAATCGCTATGCAGCAGCCTTTAGCAATAGATTTAAGAAATATTTTCACTATGACAAAAATAGTAACGGACCTTGAGAGAATGGCTGATTATGCCGTTGATGTTGCTAAAATCACATTAAGATTAAAAGATGAAAAGTATGTAAAGCAACTAGTAAGTATACCTAAAATGGCTGAAATAGTAGTGCTTATGATAAGAGATGCCTTGGATGCCTATGTGGCAGGAGATGTTAAAAAGGCTTATGCAGTTTGCAAAAGGGATGATGAGGTAGATACTATATATAAGGAAGTATTTAGAGAACTACTACAATTAATGATTAAAGATCAAAATACAGTAAATCAAGCTACTCAATTTATATTCATTTGTAAGTGGCTAGAAAGAATTGCTGACCATACAACAAACATATGTGAATGGACAATTTATCTAGTTACTGGTGAAAAAATTAATTTAAACGAATAGTTTTTAGATAAAATACAAAAACTACAATAAATACAAATTTAAAATATTGTAGTGGAGTTGTGATTATGAAGAAAAAAAAACTAAAAAATTTTTTTATATTTTTTTGCGTTAGTATGATAATGCTAAGTACAGGGTGTAAAAAAGGTGCAGAATTCAAAGAAAAAAAGTCCAAAAGCATTAAAATAATTTGTGAAGACACAGTTTTTCCTTTGGTAAATGATTTAGCACGTGATTATAATTTAAATAATGAGCATGCAGTTACTGTGGAATCTGCTGAGAAAGAAAGTGCTTTTAATAAATTAGATAATTCTGAAGGGGATGTTTTAATTGGATATGTTCAGCCAGATAAGAAGGAGATTGAAGCTGACATGCTAGCTTGTGATGGAATAGGGATTATTGTTAACGCTAGCAATAAAGTGGATGGTGTGGGAACTCAGGAATTAAAAAAAATATATACTGGAAATATAGTAAACTGGGAAAAATTAAATGGTGAATCAAAAACAATAGTACCTGTAGCATATAAAAATATGTTAAATACAGCCCAGCAGGGATTTAACATAAGGATAATGGATACTCCTGTAAAAGAACAAATGGGTAATAGCACTCAATATGTATCAAGTGTAGAAGAGATGAAGAATTTTGTTGCTCAGAATAAAAATTCTATAGGATTTATACCTGGACAGTGGTATAATAAAGAAAGTAAATTTTTAAAATTAAATGGTATTGAAATTACTAAATCAAATTTGCAAAATGAACTTTACTTTCTAAGGATTCCAATAAAAATGTATTATTCTAAAGAGAAAGAAGACAGTTTAAAGGATCTTTTTCAGTATTTTAAAAGTGAAGATGGTAAGAAAATTATTAGAAAATATTGCATAGAAGCATTTTAATACCTCCTTCTTAGGAGGTATTTTTATTCTGTAGTAAATTGCATAGCAGGTTTAAATCCATTAGTATAAGATAGTTAAAAAACCGCAAAATGAGCGTAATTTGCTTTTTTTCTTCTTTTAACGACTAATAGCGTTGACTTAGGTATTTAATTAATGTAATATAACTTAATGGAATACTATAATTTATTACTTAACTAATTTCTTATTATAAATTTAAAGGTGTGATTTAATCTTAATATAATATTTCTAATTCCTCATAAAACCTTTTAGATGAAAGGTTATGGTTGAGCAGGAGGTAAAAATGAAAAACCAAATAGCTAAGATACTTCCAGGAAGTATCGCAGAAGAAATTGAGTTAGAAGTAGGAGATAGATTAATAAGTATAAATGGCAATGACGTAGTAGACATTATAGACTACAAGTTTTTAATTACAGATGAACTTCTTGAAATTGAAATTGAAAAGATAGATGGTGAGATTTGGGAAATTGAATTTGAAAAGGAATATGATGAAGATTTAGGAATCCAATTTGTTGATGCTATTTTGGATAAACCAATGAACTGTCATAATAAATGTATATTTTGTTTTATTGACCAATTGCCAGAAGGAATGAGAGAAACTTTGTATTTTAAAGATGATGATTCAAGGTTATCGTTTTTTCAAGGTAATTTTGTAACTTTAACTAATATGAAGGAAGAGGACATAGATAGAATTATTCGATACAAAATAAGCCCTATTAATGTATCAGTTCACACTACTGATCCAGAGCTTAGAAAGATAATGTTAAACAATAAATTTGCTGGAAATGTGTATGATAGGTTAAAAAGGCTGGCTGAAGCGGGTATTAAAATTAATTGTCAAGTAGTTTCTTGTCCAGGTATTAATAATGGAGAAGAGCTTATAAAAACCATTGAGGATTTATATAAACTTTATCCTAGCATAGAAAACTTAGCAGTTGTTCCAGTTGGTATAACAAAGTATAGAAAAGGCTTATTTAATTTAACATTGTATGATAAAAATACTGCAGCAAAGGAAATAGAAAGTGTAAAGCAATTACAAGAAAAATATATTAGAGAAGTAGGCTCACCTTTTATACGATTGTCTGATGAATTCTATGTTGTAGCACATAGTGATGTACCACAAGAAGAGTTTTATGATGGGTATGATCAATTAGAAGATGGCATTGGTATGATTAGACTACTTAGAAGTGTTATTGATAAAGATATAGCAAACCTAAAGCCGAATAATAAGGGAAGCTTTACATTTGTAACAGGGCATTCAGCTTATACAGAAATATTAAAGGTAGCTGAGAAAATTACTGCATGTAATAATAAAATAAAAACTGATGTTAAAAAAATAAATAATGTTTTTTTTGGAGAAACTATTACAGTAGCGGGTCTTTTAACAGGAAATGACATAATTAAGCAGCTAAGGGATGAAAAGCTAGGAGATTATTTAATAATTCCTAGCAATATGCTAAAAAAAGGATATGAACTAGGAAACTATGAGGAACAAATACTCTTGGATAATATTACGATAAGTGATTTAGAAAAAAGCTTAAATACAAAAATTTTAATATGTGATTATTCAGGAGAAGATTTAATCCATATAATAAACCAAAATAGTCGGGAGGAAGAATAATGGCAAAACCAATCGTAGCAATAGTAGGAAGACCCAATGTAGGGAAATCTACATTATTTAATAAGTTGGCAGGTAAAAGAATTTCAATAGTGGATGATAAACCAGGTGTAACAAGAGACCGAGTATATGCAGATGCAGATTGGCTTAGACACAATTTCACATTAATTGATACAGGTGGTATAGAAATTGAAAGTCAAGATATTATTTTAGCTCAAATGAGAAGACAGGCACAAATAGCGATAGAAACAGCAGATGTTATAATATTTATTGTAGATGGTAAACAAGGACTTACAGGTGCGGACACTGAAGTTGCACAGATGCTTAGACAAAGCAAAAAAGCAGTAGTACTCGTAGTAAATAAAATAGACCATCTTGAACTAGAAGCTAATGCCTTTGAATTCTATAATTTAGGTATAGGGACTCCTATAGCTATTTCTGCAACTCAAGCCCTTGGACTTGGAGATATGCTAGATGAAGTAGTAGCCCATTTTGAAAGTGTTTATTCAAACACAGAAGATGAAGAATATATTCAAGTTGCAGTAGTAGGTAAGCCGAATGTTGGTAAATCATCGCTTATAAATAAAATACTTGGAGAAGAAAGAAACATAGTAACTGATATTGCAGGTACTACAAGAGATGCTATTGATAGTAAAATAGAAACTGAAGAAGGTAAATTTATTCTTATAGATACTGCGGGAATAAGAAGAAAAAGTAAAGTAGAAGAAGGAATTGAAAGGTATAGTGTTATTAGATCATTAGCTGCTGTTGAGCGAGCTGATGTAGTTGTACTTATCCTTGATGCTACGGATGAATTAAGTGATCAAGATGAGAAAATTATAGGTTATGCTCATGAGATGAAAAAAGCAATTTTTGTTATAGTGAATAAATGGGATCTTATTGAAAAAGATACAAAGACTATGCTTGAATATAAACAAAAATTACAAGCAGGATTAAATTTCATGGCATATGCACCTTATTTATTTATATCCGCAAAAACCGGCCAAAGAGTACATAAGGTATTAAAAACAGTTAAAGAATGTTATGAGAATTATTCAAAAAGAATTTCTACAGGAATACTTAATGAAGTTGTAAATAAGGCTGTACTTATGAAAGAACCTCCAACGGTGGCAAATAAAAGATTAAAAATATTCTACGTTACTCAAGTAGACTCTAAACCACCAACATTTGTATTCTTTGTAAATAATGAAAATTTACTACATTTTTCTTATGAAAGATATTTAGAAAATCAATTAAGAAATAGCTTTGAGTTTATCGGAACAGGGATAAGACTTATATTTAGGGAAAGGAAGGAATAGAATGTCAAAAGTTGCTTTTTTAGGTGGTGGGAGTTTTGGCACTGCGTTATCAATAATGCTTGCCAAAAAAGGTACGAGCGTTAATATCTGGGATAGAAAGCTTAGTGTTATTGATGATATTAACATTAAGAGAGAAAACATTAAGTACTTACCAGGCATTATCGTGCCAGCAGGAGTAACAGCATTTACGGACATAGAAAAGGTTATAACTGATAGTGAGCTAATTGTATTAGCAGTGCCTTCGCATGCAATAAGAGGCTTAAGTAAGATGATAGCACCACATCTAAAAGAAAATCAAATTGTGGTTAGCATTGCAAAGGGGATAGAAGAGGGCTCAGCAAAAAGGATTTCAGAAGTTATAGAGGAAGAAATTGTAAGTAACCCTATAGTAATACTTTCTGGTCCTAGTCATGCAGAAGAGGTTGCATTAGATATACCTACAACGCTAGTAGTTACATCTAAAAAAATGGAGTATGCAAGTATTGTGCAAGATGCATTTATGTCTAGTAAATTTAGAGTTTACACTAATGAAGATATTGTGGGTGTAGAGATAGGTGGAGCAGTTAAAAACATTATTGCACTAGCTGCAGGCGTATCTGATGGTATAGGCTACGGTGACAATGCTAAGGCTGCACTAATGACAAGAGGAATGAGTGAAATTATACGAATAGGCACAAAGCTCGGAGGCAGAATTGAAACATTCTATGGCTTAACGGGTATGGGTGATCTTATAGTAACTTGCACTAGTATGCACAGTAGAAATAGAAGAGCTGGTATTTTGATTGGAAAGGGTGTTCCAATGGAAAAGGCATGCGAAGACATAGGAATGGTAGTAGAGGGTATAAAAGCTGTAAGAGCCTTCTATGAGCTTAAAGAAAAAGAGCAGATTTCTATGCCTATTACGGATGTGTTATACAAAGTATTATTTGAAGGTAAAGACCCTAAATATGGGGTATACGAATTGATGTCAAGAAACAAAAAAGATGAGTTTTAAGAAAACTATTAGTATGGAAAGACCAATTTTTTATTAAGAATTTAATAAAAAATTGGTTTTTTTTTATATATTTTTAATCTATAGTAATAATTCATTGATCTCTAAAATATATTTATAGTGATAATAATAAGTATTGGGAGGTATATATTGGATAATTTTGATATATATAAAGATATAGCGGAGAGAACGCAAGGGGATATTTATGTAGGTGTTGTGGGTCCTGTAAGGACTGGAAAATCAACATTTATAAAAAGATTTATGGAACTTATGGTAATTCCTAACATAGACAATCCTCATAAAAAAGAAAGAGCAAAAGATGAACTTCCTCAAAGTGGTTCAGGGAAATCGATTCATACTACTGAACCTAAATTCGTACCCAACGAAGCAGTTGAAATTGAGTTTGAAGGGGGAACTAAATTTAAAGTAAGGATGGTCGATTGTGTTGGGTATATTGTTAAAGGAGCGGTAGGATATGCTGAAGGAGAGACGCCTAAGATGGTGACAACCCCTTGGTATGATTACGAAATTCCATTTGAGGAAGCCGCAGAGATTGGAACAAAAAAGGTAATAAATGAGCATTCAACTATCGGTCTTTTAATTACTACAGATGGTTCTATCACAGGCATAGAAAGGGAAGAATATTTAGAAGCGGAAGGAAGGGTAGTTGATGAACTTAAATCCATTAATAAACCTTTCATAATGGTATTAAATTCTAAAAATGCAGATGCTCCTGAAACACAAGTTTTAGCAAGAGAATTAGAAGAAAAATATGATGTTCCAGTTCAAGTTATGGATGTTGTAAATATGAAAGAGGAGGATATAGCTAATATATTTCAAAGAATTCTTAAAGAATTTCCAGTTAAAGAAATTAACATAGATATGCCAGAATGGATTGAAAACTTAAGTTCTAAGCACTGGGTAAAAATTAACTTTATGAAGTTCTTAAAAGATACGTGTAAAGATATTTTTAAAGTTAGGGATATAAATAAATCGCTACTAACATTTAAAGAAGTTGATTTTTTAGACTCTGCAATACTTGATGAAATGAATATGGGAGAAGGTACTGCTAGAGTCAATATAATTCCTAAACACGAATTATTTTACAAAATACTTGGCGAAACTTGTGATTGTGAAATAAAAGGAGAAAATGATTTATTAACATTAATGGGGGAATTCTCTAGAGCTAAAGTAGAATATGATAAAATTTCAGAGGCTTTAAAAGATGTTAAAGAAAAAGGCTATGGATTAGTTGCACCACAGCTTTCAGAAATGACATTAGAAGAACCTGAAATTGTGCAACATGGTGGGAGGTATGGAGTTAAATTAAAGGCATCTGCACCTTCTCTTCATTTTATTAAGGCAGATATACAAACAGAAATATCACCTATTATGGGTACAGAAAAGCAAAGTGAAGATTTCTATAAATCCATTTTAGAACAGTTTGAGAATGATAAATCTCAAATTTGGCAGAGTAATATGTTTGGTAAATCTTTAGAAGTATTAGTTAAAGAAGGCCTCCAAAGTAAGCTGTTTAAGATGCCTGATGACGTTCAAGTGAAAATTCAAAAGACTCTACAACGAATTATAAATGAGGGTAATGGCAGCTTAATATGCATTATATTATAATAAGATTTTTCAGGATATAGTAGCTTTGAGTTATAGGGAGTATTCCTTATGGCTCAAAGCTTATTTTCATTTACAAATAATTATAATAATACATACAAAAAAATATTATAAAATATTTTAAAAGAGGTATAATAGCTATGTGGAAGTTTATCGTATATGAATATATTAAAATATACATAGAGGTGATCTAATTGCAATTTAAAAAAATACCGTTATTAATAGTATTAACACTTGTGCTTTGTGGTTGTGCAAATGACAGACAAAATCAGATAAGTTTAAGTAATGCAAAGCAAACAAATAGCAGCATTAAAACGGGCAGTGATGGAAATACAAACTCTAAATCAACTTTAAAAGAGAATAGTCCGAATTTACAGACAAAAACTATTAACTGGTCATGGGCTTATTCACCAAGAGAAAATTCAACATTATTATCGAAATATCATGCTTATGCTTTTGGCGAAACTTCTAAAAAAGTAATTTATCTAACTTTTGATGAGGGGTATGAGAATGGTTATACAGCAAGCATTCTTGATACTTTAAAAGCTAACAATGTTAAAGCAGCTTTTTTTGTAACAAAGCCCTATGTAACGGGTTCTTTTAATGGTGCAAAAGATATTGATCTTGTAAAAAGAATGATGAATGAAGGCCATATTATAGGGAATCATTCAGTGCATCATAAATCCATGCCGTCTATAACTAATGAAATGGATTTTAATTCAGAGATTACAGAAAATGAAACTACTGTTAATAACATCCCCGGTTTAAAAATGTCGAAATTTTTTAGACCGCCTATGGGTGACTTCAGTGAACTTTCTCTTTATTACACTCAAAAGCTTGGTTATAAATCAGTGTTTTTTACACTTGCTTATAAAGATTATGAACCTAAGGATCAGCCAAACCCTGAAACGGCAAAAAAAAATCTTTTAAAGCAAACAAAGCCTGGAATGATATGTTTGCTTCATGCAGTTTCAGAAACCAATACAAAAATACTCGACAGTCTGATTAAAGAGTGGAAAAGTCAGGGATATGAGTTTAAAACATTGAATGACCTTCCTTAGAAAATAGCATAGACTTATATAGACATTTTTGGGCTTAGAACTGTTTGAGAAATTAAATGACGATGGAGGGGTGGAATAGTATGAAATTTACAGATTATATATTTGAAGAGGTAAAGGAATTTTGGAATTCATATTTAGAGCATCCATTTATAAAGGAGATAGGAGAAGGTACCTTAGATAAGGAAAAGTTTAAAAACTATCTTATACAGGATTATCTATATTTAAAAGAATATTCAAAGGTATTTTCTGTAGGGTTAATTAAGGCAAAAACTATGGACGAGATGAAATTTTATTATAATTCAATAAGGGGAATTATGGAGGATGAAACGGCTGTTCATATAAAATATTTAGAAGGCTTTGGATTAACTGCTAAAGAAACGGAAAAATGTGAATATAAATTAATAACTACAAGTTATACAAGCTATATGCAAGGTGTGGCGCTTACCGGAGATTTAAAGGAGATTGCCCTTGTTGCTATGCCGTGTACGTGGAGTTATAGCTACATAGGCAAATATATTAAAAAGACTTATGGACATAAGCTAGAGGGGAATTTTTTCAATCCATGGATTGAAGAATACGCTTCTGAAGATTTTGAAAAATTCACTAATGACTGGCTGGATTATATAAATGATTTATGCGAAGACATAGATGAGATAGAAAAGAAAAGATTATTAGCTATTTTTATGAAATCATGCATGTATGAATTAGAATTTTGGAATAGGGCATATAATTAATATTAGATTATAAAATTGGGAAACTTTCCTTCTGAAATGTCGTTAAAGTGAGATTATAAGAGTATAATGTATATATAAGTATAGTTTTAATAAAGTAACAAAATGACTTGTTAAAAAATATTGAATTATTTAGGAGGTAACACATATGTTAAAACAAACACTGAAAGATGATATTATTAAATATATGAAGAGTAGGGATAAGGTAAGACTGACTGCTTTAAGGACTTTAATGGCTGACGTTAAATATAAAGAAATGGATTTGAAAAAAGAACTTTCTGACGACGACTTAGTTGGTATTATTGAGAAAACAATTAAACAATTAAATGAAACTCTTAGTTATGCGAAAGAAGCTAATAAAGAAGATATTATAGCTGAAACAGAAATTGCTATCGAAATGTTTACATTTTATATGCCCAAGCAATTAAGTGACGATGAAGCAAAAATAATTATCAGTGAAGTTATTACCCAAAATCACTTTAGCGGAAAGGGTGACATGGGGAAGGTTATGAAGGCTGTTATGCCTAAGTTAAAAGGAAAGTATGATAGCAGGAAGGTAAATCCTCTTGTGAATCAATTATTGGCATAGGGAAAATGGAGTAATGATACCATTTATTAAAGGTAAAGGCAAATTAGTAATTATGAGTGAGTTTTATCCCATATGTAGGGGTAAGATTCACTTTTGAATTTTATTAAGAAAGTATTTTTTTATGTTAAAATTTATAAAATGGAGTTTTAATAAGTAATGAGTCCTTATTGAATAATCAATTTAAGGGTATAACAATAGTTGATAATACTGGATTTAAATTATATAATAAGTACTAAATAATTGTAAATATAATAGTGTAAACAATTACAATATGATTTATTAACAGGTTAATTAATTCATTGTGATGTTATATGCCTATAAATATCAAAAAACTCTTAGTAGCAAGTAGTTATCTTCAGGTCATATCATAGTACCCTTGAGGTACTTATTTTTTTTATGTGGAATACCACTTAGAGAGCAGATGTAAAATTAATCTTAACGGTAATCTTGCAAAGTAAACAATATTCAAAATATTCAAACTTAAGGTTGTATTCGATATAACCCTAGGTATATTAAGAATTAATTTTCAATTTCAAATGCTTTAAAGCGCCGTAAATCAATAAATATTAAGTAATAAATTAGTCTTAATTTAGTTAAAAGACTTACTTATGATACTTAAAAAGACAGATGTTTATTTGACAAAATTTATTTCAAAGGGTATTATTAGTATATTATAGTAAACAAGGAGGAAATATTATGAATGAAAACATGCAAAAATTTAGGGTGGAAAGCGATTCTGTTGGCTCTAAGAATGTACCTATAGAAGCATATTATGGAGTTCAATCATTAAGGGCGTCAGAAAACTTTAATATTACAGGTAGGAGGATGCACAAAGACTTAATAGTCAGTCTTGCGCAAGTAAAAAAAGCTACAGCTATTGCAAATAATGAAGCTGGATTAATGAGTAAAAAAATCAGCGACGCTATAGTACAAGCATGTGATGAAATAATAGTTGGTAAATTACATAATGAATTTATAATTGATCCTATTCAAGGTGGAGCAGGTACATCGGGTAATATGAATGCAAATGAAGTAATTGCTAATAGAGCAAATGAAATATTGGGTGGTAAATTGGGAGCGTATGATAAAGTTCATCCAAATGATCATGTAAATATGGGACAATCTACAAATGATGTATTCCCAACAGCAGGCAAGATGGCAGCTCTAAAACTTATTCCAAAAACCTTAGAGGAGTTAAGAAAACTTGGTGATGTACTTGTTGAAAAGTCTAAAGAATTTGATGATGTTATTAAAATGGGAAGAACTCAAATGCAAGATGCTGTACCTATTAGATTAGGCCAAGAATTCCATGCATATAGCTCAGTAATAAAAAGAAATATTGATAGGTTAGAAAAAGCCAGTGAAGGGCTAAAGAGTGTAAATATGGGAGCTTCTGCTATAGGGACAGGAATAAATGTGGATACAGGATATTTTAAAAAAATCGTGCCAGCAATTAATGATGTTGTTAATTTAGATTTACATCAAGCAGAAGACTTAATAGATGGGACACAAAATCTGGATGTTTTTGTGGACGTTTCATCAGCTCTTAAAACTTGTGCAGTAAGTCTATCCAAGATATCAAATGACTTAAGGTTAATGTCTTCAGGTCCTAGAGCAGGCTTTGGGGAAATCAATCTGCCAGCAAAACAAAATGGATCTTCAATAATGCCAGGAAAGATAAATCCTGTAATTCCAGAAGTTATGAGTCAAGTATCTTTTAATATTATAGGCAATGACATTACTATAACTATGGCAGCAGAGGCCGGACAATTAGAATTAAATGCATTTGAACCAGTTATATTCTATAACTTATATGAATCTATAGAAACACTAGGTAACGGAGTTAATACCCTTAGAGAAAATTGTATTGCAGGTATTACGGCTAATAGAAAAAGGTGCAAATACTTAGTAGATAATAGTGTAGGTATAATTACAGCGATAGTACCTCATGTAGGTTATAAGGCAGCTGCAAAAATTGCAGCTAGAGCGATTGCAACAGGCGAACCTGTAAGTGAATTGGTACTTAAAGAGAGTATTTTAACGAAAGCACAACTTAATGAAATACTAGATACAATAGCAATGACCGAGCCAGGAATAGCAGCAAAGCATTTAATGGCTATATAAATTATTTTATTAATTAAATGTAAACAATAGTATGCAATTAGGTATTTTTTGTGGTATTATAGTATAGTGAAATTGCAATCATCATGGAATAAAGTAAAGGCTCAGTTAGTTTCGAGGATTGAAACTAGAGATGATCTTAGCATTGCATATACTCCGGAAGTGGCTAAAACATATTGAGTGAATATTAAGAAAACGGTTACCAGTATGCTCCTAAACAAGATTTGGTTGTTTAGGAGCATACTGACATGAAGGGCTCCTTTCGAAATTCATTTTTAGTGTATACCCATCTTGTAAATGTATATGCGCCCAAGATGGGCGGATTACAGCCATTTCAATATATAAAAATGTGGTATTAATGCTGGCTGTGGCATTTCATAGCCAGCTAATAAAATATATAAAGGAGGGTTTTGTATGAGTAAAAAAAAGGTCAACTTGACAACTAGGATCCTTATTGCTCTATTATTAGGATCAATAACTGGAATTATTGTTTTTCAATTTCCTAATGGAACTTTTAAAAATGCTTTTTTAATAAATGGTGTTTTCCAGTTAGTAGGTCAACTTTTTTTAAGAGGAATAATGATGCTTGTAGTTCCACTTGTGTTTATTTCCTTAGCAAATGGTGCGGCCAGTATGGGAGATGTAAAGAAATTAGGTAGGGTCGGGGGAAAGACAGTAGCTTTTTATCTATCAACTACAGCAATATCTGTTGCTATTGCGCTAGTCTTAGGTTATTTTATAAAGCCAGGATCAGGGTTAGATTTAACAGCCGTAAAAGCAGTGAAAACTACAATTGCTACCAAAACTCCATTGGTACAAACGTTATACGAAATGGTACCAAGCAATCCAATTTTAGCTATGTCGGAAGGAAATATGCTTCAAATTATTGTAGTTGCTGTATTAACTGGTATAGGCTTATCTCTATTAGGTAAAAAAGGTCAGCCTCTAATTAATTTACTTGAAAGCCTAAATGATTTAATAATGAAATTAGTAGAAATCGTTATGACATTTGCACCTATAGGTGTATTTGGGCTTATAGCTAAAACCTTTGCTACTGTAGGGTATGTAGCTATGATGCCTTTAATGAAATATATTCTTACAATATATTTGGGTCTATTACTTATCTCAATATTAGGATATGCAAGTCTTTTAAAAAGTTTTACTGGGTTATCTATAAAAAAGTTTTACAAAAAATTCTTCCCAGTTATGTCTGTAGCTTTCTCAACAGCTAGTAGTAATGCTACAGTACCAGTGAATATGGAAACATGTGAAAAAGAATTAGGGGTATCAAAAGGTATTGCGGCTTTCACTATTCCATTAGGTGCAACAGTTAATATGAATGGTACTGCTATTATGCAAGGGGTAGCAACATTCTTTGTAGCTCAAGCATATGGCATTCCTGTTACACTAAATATGATGTTAACAGTAGTTCTAACTTCAACTATTGCATCTGTAGGTACAGCTGGAGTCCCTGGTGCTTCCATTATAATGCTGTCTATGGTATTTCAGGCTGTAGGTCTTCCCTTAGAAGGAATCGGTCTTATAATGGGTGTAGATAGATTGGTAGATATGGGCAGAACAGTTGTCAATATTACAGGAGATGCTATTTGCACTGTTATAATAGCTAAGCAAGAAGGGGAATTAGACGTTGACGTATTCAATAGTGAGAACGAAGAATTAAGTGGCAATGTATAAATAATACAATTTAATAAAAGGGGAAGTATTGAATGAATTATTTTGTAGAAAGTTTAAAACTGCATGAAAAACATACAGGCAAAATTGAAGTAATATCAAAAATAAAAATCCAAACAAATGATGATTTGGCACTTGCGTACACACCTGGTGTTGCAGAACCTTGCAAGAAAATCTATGAAAACGTAGAAAATGTGTATAAATATACATCTAAAGGGAATATGGTTGCAGTGGTTACGGATGGCACTGCTATTCTAGGGCTTGGAGATATAGGACCCGAGGCAGGACTTCCGGTTATGGAAGGAAAGGCTATATTGTTTAAAGAGTTTGGTAATGTAGATGCCTTTCCAATATGCTTAGACACAAAGGACGTAGATGAAATTGTTCGCACAATACAGCTTATCTCCCCAGGGTTTGGTGGGATAAACTTAGAAGATATTAGTGCTCCAAGATGCTTTGAAATAGAAGAAAAGCTTAAAAAAATATTAGATATACCAGTATTTCACGATGACCAACATGGGACAGCAATTGTAGTTCTTGCAGGTCTTATCAATGCTTGTAAAGTAGTTGGAAAGAAGCTTGAGAATTTAAAGGTTGTAGTAAACGGTGCTGGTTCTGCGGGAACAGCAATATCAAAGCTTTTACTCTCCTCAGGAGTGAAGAATTTAATTGTCTGTGACAAAGTAGGAGTACTTTATAGAGGGATGGCAATAATTGATGATGCAAAAACAGCCCTTACAGAAATAACTAATCCAGAAAATATAAAAGGAAGCTTAAGTGATGCATTAGTAGGTGCAGATGTATTTATAGGGGTTTCTGCACCAGGAATAGTAACACCTGAGATGGTTAAATCTATGAACAAAGATTCTATAGTCTTTGGAATGGCAAATCCAACCCCAGAAATCATGCCAGATGAAGCTAAAAAAGCGGGCGCGAGGGTATGTGGTTCAGGACGTTCAGATTTTCCAAACCAAGTAAATAATGTTCTTGTATTTCCAGGGTTATTCAGAGGTGCATTAGATGTGAGGGCAAAAGAAATAAATGAAGAAATGAAGCTTGCAGCAGCATATGCTATTGCAAATTATATAAAAGATGAAGATTTAAACGAAAACAATGTAATTCCAAGTGCATTAGATAGAGGTGTAGCAACAAAAGTAGCAGAAGCAATTGCGAAAGCTGCAAAAGAAACAGGCGCAGCAAGGATATAACCAAGCGCTGCTAGGATTACCTCTTCATGACCATTGAGAATCATGAATAAATTGTAAATGATTTATTTTTTTAATTTAAAAAGATAGTAAAAACTTTATAATAAGGTTTTGCTATCTTTTTTTCTATTAATTTCTTATAGAATTTTTTAGAATAAATCTTCGCCTTATTACATATAATTAGTGGAGGTGGTTAAATATGTATAGAACTATGGTGTGCAAAACATGTGATAACAATAGAGTACTCATTGAAAAAGTTGGACAGGAACTAAATATCAAGTGTTCAAAATGTGAAAATACAATAATGCAGGCGGTTTACCTAGAGTCTTGGAATGAACATATTGCTAATACATATAAATTTAGAATCGGTATTGATGATGATAGGTTAATTGAGGCGGATATAGTTGAAATGAAAGTTAATAAAGAAGAGCCTCAAACTTCAAGCGAAGAGGGAAAAAAAATTCGGTTAATGTATGTAAAAGAATATGAATTCATAAGGCAACTTCCAGAAGATGAGTATGTGGAAATAATCAATTGAAATAGATTGTAGGGGGATGAAAGAGTCGAAGAGCTGCTTTGAATATGTATGTTTATATAGGGAAAATGAAAAAAAGAGCTCACTAGGGCTTTTTTTTGTTTTCAAAACAAATGAATATGGTGATAATATATAATTAGTCTTCACTATAGTAACTTAAAAATAAATATTGACAGTAAAAGAAAACCTATGGTATTATAAATACAATGCAATACATTACTAAAACGATAGGAATACTAGGAGGGTAATAAATGAAAAAAACATCTGTATTAATTAGTACTTTATTAATAGCAACACTGGGACTTGTAGGATGCGCCACAAGTAGTAGTAAAAACACTGAATCTAAGGACCTATTATCAAAAATAAAGAGTGAAGGGAAAATACAAATTGGTACTGAAGGAACATACGCACCATACAGCTTCCATGATAAATCAGGAAAGTTAACTGGTTTTGATGTTGGAATTGCAGAGGAAGTATCTAAACGTCTTTCCGTAAAACCAGAATTTGTGGAAACAAAGTGGGATGGTATGTTTGCTGGGCTCGACGCAAAGCGATTTGATATGGTAGTAAATCTAGTTGGAATTCAACCAGATAGACAAGAAAAATATGATTTTTCAGAACCATATATAGTTTCAAAAGCAGTGCTTATAGTAAACAGTGATGATAACACTATCAAAAAGTTTGAAGATTTGAAGGGGAAGAAATCTGCTCAATCATTAACTAGTAACTTATCTAAAATTGCAAAAGATAATGGTGCAATACTTCAACCAGTTGACAGCTTTAATCAAGCAATTGACCTTTTAGGTTCTAAAAGGGTAGATGCCACAGTTAATGACAGTTTATCTTATCTTGATCTTAAAAAACAAAAACCAGACCTTGCTATAAAAGTTGTTGATGAGGAAGGAAATGCACAGCCAAGCGCATTTATGTTTAAAAAGGGAAATAAAGAATTAGTGGATGCGGTTAATAAAGCACTTATTGATATGAAAGCAGATGGTGCTTATTTAAAAATTTCAAATAAGTGGTTTGGCAGCGATGTATCAAAATAAGAGGGTGATAAGATGAATTTTGATGTGCAAACACTAAGAATATTAAACATAATTAAAGACTCTTTTTTTCCTTTATTAATAGCTGGTGTAAAATTTACCATTCCAGTGGCAGTGCTTTCTTTCATACTCGGTTCAATTGTGGCTATGGCAACGGCTCTTGCACGTATATCCAAACATAAATCATTAGTTTTAATATCAAGTTTTTATGTTTGGATAATAAGAGGGACACCGCTTCTCGTGCAGTTATTTATAATATTCTACGGATTACCAGCTGCTGGTATAACCATGGGAGCTTTACCGGCAGCAATTATAGGTTTTACATTAAATGTTGGAGCTTATAATTCGGAAGTAATTAGGGCTGCAATTCTATCTATACCTAAGGGGCAGTGGGAAGCAGCATCTTCAATTGGTATGACTCATACTCAGTCGTTGATTCGTATAATTTTGCCACAAGCAGCTAGAGTATCTGTACCGCCGCTGTCAAATTCATTTATAAGCCTTGTTAAAGATACATCCCTTGCTGCGTCGATTACTTTAGCGGAAATGTTTCAGATTGCTCAAAGAATAACAGCAGTAACATATGAACCACTTGTATTGTACTGTGAAGTGGCCTTTATATATCTATTATTTTGTACTATACTATCTACAATTCAACAGAAAATAGAGAAAAATCTTGAAAAATATGTCGCTAGGTAATTGGAGGAAATTCATGATTAATATAAAAAATTTACACAAGAGTTTCGGAAATAATGAAATATTAAAAGGTATAGATTTGCGAATTGTAAGAGGCGAAGCAACCATTATTATAGGGCCTTCAGGTTCGGGTAAAACCACACTTCTTAGATGTATGAATTTGCTAGAACTGCCTAATAAGGGGACTATGAGCATTGGGGATAATGAATTAGTGTTTGGGGAAAATAAAAATCCAACTGATAAAGAAGTGATATCACTTCGCAGGAATACTGGAATGGTATTTCAAGGATTCCATTTATTTCCTCATATGACTGTGGTAGAAAATATTATGGAAGGGCTTGTTACTGTACTTAAGCAATCTAAGAAGGCAGCCCATGATAAAGCACTTAAGCTTTTAGATAAGGTTGGGCTTTTAGACAAGTGCAACAGTTATCCTCATGAGCTTTCAGGAGGACAACAACAAAGGGTTGCTATAGCGCGTGCTATGGCTATAGAACCATTAGTACTATTATTTGACGAGCCAACATCTGCACTGGATCCTGAGCTTGAAGCGGAGGTGCTTAAAGTTATGAAGGATCTATCACTTGAAGGTATGACAATGGTAGTTGTTACTCATAATATGAGTTTTGCAAGAGAAGTAGCAGACAATATAATATTTATGGATAACGGAATCATTGTTGACAGGGGAACACCGAAGGAGTTATTAATTAACACAACTAACCCAAGAATAAAACAATTTTTAAATTTAGTATCTGATTAGATAATAGATTGTTTGAGAAAAAATAATTTCGACACTAAGAATTTTATTAAGTTGGAGGCGTGAAAATGTTAAATAAAGAAGTTAAAGAGAATCTATTGAGAGAAGGCATTCATGAAGATGCTGTAAGTGCTTTAGATGAAAAGGGAAAGTGCCTATTTGATATAGATAGTACAAGGGACGTATGCTTTGAACTGATTGATGTGGGTGTTAAATTTAGTTGTGAACTAAGTATTTTAGATGATGGATTGTATTTGATAAAAATTTTAAATTAGATTATAGACATAACCATTATTAGGGCTATGTCTATAATTATTATTATGTGTAAAAATTACTATTGGAAATTGAATCCTTCAATTTCCAATAGTAATTTTTGTGTAGGCGTTCTATTACCAGCAAAGCCTACCAACTTACCACTTTTACCAATGACCCTGTGACAGGGTATAATTATAGGCAATTGGTTATATTTATTAGCTTGACCTACTGCCCTTACAGCTTTAGGGTTTCCGATGGATTCTGCAATTTGCAAATAATTCCGCGTTTCACCATAAGGTATATCTCTAAGGGCTTTCCATACTTTTTTTCTGAACTGTGTGCCTTCTATAGATAAAGGTATATCGAAATTTTTCCTTTTACCTTTGAAATATTCGTCTAGCTGAACTATAACTTCCTTGCATAACTCATTATCTTTGGGAATAGCTTCATGTTTTTTCTTGTATTGTATCCAATCTTCTTCAAAAATTTCTACTTTTATAACACCAATCTCATTCACTACTACATGGATAAGCCCAATAGGGGAATCATAAACATCATAACCGATTTTCACAAAACGCCTCCTCAATTGTATAATAGAAACCATAAATAAAAGGTAGCATAAGATTCATATTATGTCCAGTTTAAAGCAATTTTTTTATCATATAAAATGAAAACGTGAATATTAATTTTCTCCAAATGAAAAAGGCCAGACTTTAAGGCGGGCCTTTCAATTTCTTAATCTATATAAGTTTTTTATTAAATATATTAGTTAAATTTAAATTTTCTATTTTACCTTTAATCTCATCTATATCTAAAGTATAGAGTCCAAGTTCCTGCATTCTTTTAAAATAGTATTATTACTCCTATGAGTATTCATTTATGAATATTGATTTATCAAAACTTGTTTTTGTAATGCAACATTGAAATCAAGAAAATGTCTAATTGTTGGTTATCAATTATAAATGCGTAAAAAAATATAATGTGGTAGAATAAATAAAATTTTTAGGGTATGAGTATGTATAGGGTCCTCTAGTGGGTCCCTTCTGCAAAAGCATTTTAGAAACCGGCCTTAAAAGTTCTTATTTAATAATTAAATATTAGGTACATGAAAACAAATAACAAATCATATTATATTTAGAAGCTCTGGTAGGAGGAACATCTGCGTTTTTCATGAATTGTTTATTAAATATGATTGGAAGTATTACATTTTTAACAGCCTATATAACTGGCAGTAGTTCATTCCCTCAACCATTGTGTGAAGAAGAAAAAAAATATTCCTATCCAGGAAAGGATGTAGATGAGCTAATATCTATTGGAATAGTGGGACTCAATTTATATAATAACTAGCCCTTAAAAATCATCTATTTAATTATATTGGAATAGACATAATTTTCTATGAATATTGTTTATAATAATACACATGATAATAGTGTAATTGAAAATGATTATCAAATATAGAGGAGGTTATTATATGTCAAGAAATAGAGTATTGGTTCCGGAGGCTAAGGTTGGATTAAACAAATTTAAAATGGAAGCTGCTAAAGAAGTAGGAGTAAATCTTACAGACGGTTACAATGGAGATTTAACCTCAAGAGAGAATGGTTCGGTAGGCGGACAAATGGTTAAGAAAATGGTTGAGTCTTACGAAAAGAATTTGTAATAAGAAATGTGGAAGAAGTTAGCCTAGCGTAATTGCTAGGCTTTTTTTGTAAAATCATTTAAATTTGATAAACAGCCCCATAGAAATATGGAAATTGTCAGTTTGCGTGGGAAGAAAGAGAAAATAAATGGTTACACATGGTAAGTAAAGAAGCTATTGCACTAATAAAAGTTAATCAAGAATAAATATATATTCTTTAGAATTTGAAAAAGAGAGTGAAATAAGTTTTCCCATTAATAATGGAAGACAGGTATATTTAGTTCAAGTAGAGGGATGTTCAAGTATAAATAGTATTAAGATAGGAAAAAGATGCTATGGAAATGGTAGCGTGGTTAATGTGTATTTTAATAGAGTTTCGTGATTATCCAGGAAATATATCTATTAAAATTGGACAAAACGTGATAAAATAAGAACAAACGTTTGCGGGGTGATAAAAGTGGATATAATGAAAAAACTTGAAATATTATCTAATTCAGCGAAGTATGATGCGTCTTGTTCTTCGAGCGGTTCTAATAGAAAGAACACAAAGGGAGGCATAGGTAATGCAGCATCAACAGGTATTTGCCATTCCTGGTCACAGGATGGTAGATGTATTTCGCTACTTAAAATTTTGTATACCAATAAATGCATATACGATTGTAAATATTGTATTAATAGAGCTAGTAATGATCTGGAGAGAACAAGCTTTACTCCAAAAGAAGTAGTAGATTTAACTATAAATTTCTATAGAAGAAATTATATCGAAGGATTATTTTTAAGTTCTGGGGTAGAAAGAAGCCCAGATTACACGATGGAAAATTTAGTGAGAATTTTAAAGGATTTAAGACTGATTCACAAATTTAATGGATATATTCATGTAAAAGCTATTCCAGGCTCTGATCCAAAGCTCATATATGAGGCGGGATTGTATGCAGACAGAATGAGTGTAAATATTGAGTTGCCGTCAGAAAAAAGCTTAAAACTCTTAGCACCTCAAAAGAATAAGGCAGATATATTAAAACCTATGCGACTTATTAAACACAGTATAATAGAATCTAATGAATATAAGAAAAAAGGATTTAAAGCTCCTAGATTTACTCCTGGTGGACAAAGTACTCAGATAATGGTAGGGGCAACTAATGAAAGTGATTTAAGAGTAATTAGTCTTACTGAAGGATTATATAATACTTTTGGGCTTAAGAGGGTGTATTATTCTGCTTATGTGCCGGTGGTGCAGCACGCAAATTTACCCGCTATTCAAAGCACACCTCCAATATTAAAAGAACATAGAATGTATCAAGCAGATTGGCTTTTAAGATATTATGGATTTAAGGCAAATGAATTATTAGATGAGCAAAATCCGAACTTTGATATAAATTTAGATCCCAAAGCCTTTTGGGCATTAAATAATTTGGATAAGTTTCCGTTAGAAGTAAATAACGCTCCCTATGAAACATTACTTAGAGTGCCTGGAATAGGAGTAACATCGGCTTTAAGAATTATAAAATCAAGAAGACTTTGCAATCTTTCCTATGATAATTTAAAAAAAATAGGAGTAGTGCTCAAAAGAGCTAGATACTTTATAACTTGTAGTGGTAAATTTTATGGAGATAAGGCGATGGAAAGAGGAAGGATCATAAATTATTTATTAGACTATGAAAGTTTTGATAAGCCACAACAAATGAGCTTGTTTACTCAAAGGAGTGATTTATTTGGTTAGATACATTTATGATGGAAGTTTTGATGGGTTTTTATCTGTTGTATATGGTTGTTACTATGATAGAATACCTGAAGGCATAGATAGGATAGATAGCTATACTTTTGATATGATATATAAGGACAAGTTTATAGAAACTGATATAATAAAATCAAATAAAGTATCTAAGTCAATACTAGAAAAAATCTCAAAAGATGCATTAATTCATGTGTATCAAGCGTTTTTGTCTGAGGTACAAGGAATAGAGTTAATATTATTTAAATATATACAGTTAGGGTTTAAGTTAGGGAATAAAGTTAATGATTTTCTAACAGATGACATTGTAAATGAAGTACAGAAATATTCTAGAAAAGTTGGCTTTGAAGCACATAGATTTTTAGGATTAGTTAGATTTCAAGAATTCAAGGGCATATTGTATGCAGCAATTGAACCTACTTACAATATTCTTGAGCTCATAGCAAATCACTTTAAAGTAAGACTTACAAATGAAAAGTGGATAATTCATGATGTGAAGAGAAAAACAGGTGTAGTTTATGAAAATCATGAATGGATATTAAGGGATTTGAAATTTGAAAAATTAGAAAGTAATGAGAAGGAAGAGTTATTCTATCAAGATCTTTGGAAAGTTTTTCATAAAAGTATTAGCATACAGGAAAGGAGTAATAATAGATTACAAATGCAACATATGCCAAAGAAATATTGGGATAATTTAATTGAAATGAAATAGTGTCACTAGTTGCACTATTTTAAATTTCAGTATTTTTAAAAAAAATGTTAAAAGTCATGTTATAATAGATATAAACACATTATTAGGTTATTGTAATTAAAGGAAGGAACGATGATTATGAAAAAATCAGTAGAATACACAGAAGTTGAAAGTCCTAGCATAAGTATTGAAAGAAAAAAACATATGATGGAAAAAATCTATAAAACACTAGAAGATTTGGGGGCTACCAGTAAAGAAAAAGGTAAAACGAGTAAAGAAATAAACAACTCTATTCCTAAGGAGCCTACTATTAAAGATATAGATAGTGTGAAAAAAATCAAGAAAGTACAATTAAATACACCTTCATTTGTAGGTTCACTTGCAGGACTTATGTCTAAATCTCGAATACTTGGTAAAGTATCAAGCGTAGAGAAAAAGGAAGTTAAATGGTACATACTGGGGACTGCAAAAATGATTAATGATATAGATCCTAGAGATATGTAATATTTATCATTTGTTTTTCAGCAATATAACACATAACCACAATAAAAAACTAAGTCTTAAAAGTTAAGACTTAGTTTTTTTTTATTCGAATATATCATTAATGAACATATTGTATTATATTAGCGCGTGGAAACTAACATAATTTACTCAAAGCTAAATTTAATTTATCTATCATAAAATCTACATCATTTTTTGTTATAACAAGAGGTGGCTGGAAAGCTAGCACATTTCTACCTATTCCATTTTTACCCAAAAGAATGCCTTCATCCTTTAATATCTCTAATACAAAGTCAGTTTCTTTAAACGCTGGTTCACCATTTTCTTTTACTAGCTCTACACCTAACATAAGGCCTATACCTCTAACATCATAAATTATTGGGTACTTTTCCTTAAGTTTTAGAAGGCCACTTTTTAATTTTACTCCTAAATTTTCTGCATTTATACATAAGTTATTTTTAGAAATGTAGTCAAGGACAGCTATAGCAGTACTTGCAGCTACTGGATTTCCACCTAAAGTAGATGCAGAAGCTTTGGTAAATGTTGCTGCAATTTTATCATTCGTGCAAAAAGCTGATATCGGCATTCCGTTTCCAAGAGCTTTTGCCACTGTAATTATATCTGGAATTATTTCATAATGTTCTATGGCAAACATCTTACCAGTTCTTGCAAATCCTGTTTGAACTTCATCAATAATTAATAGTATTCCATGTTTTTCAAGTAGAGTTTTTAATTTTTTGAAATACCACTGAGGTGGAGTTATAATGCCTCCATTACCTTGCACGGGCTCTGCAATTAAAGCAGCAATCTTATCTGGTCCTTTAGCCTCAATTAATTTTTCTACAGATTCTAAGGATTCTGTAGCTGCTGCTTCAATGCTTTTCTCTTTAGCATAAGTATTGGGGGCAAAGGTAACACAATCAGAAAGCGTAGGATCTGCTCTCCACATAGGTATTCCTGTAACACTCATAGTTAAATAAGTTCTACCATGTAAGCTATTATTCAATGAAATAAATTCATTTCTGCCTGTGTAAAGTCTAGCAAGTAAAAGAGCACCTTCATTAGCTTCTGAGCCCGTACAGCAGAAGAACGAATGATTAACATCCCCAGGTAATACAGATGAAAGCTTTTCAGCTAGATCAACTATTGGCTGTGTTAAATATATAGTACTTGTATGTTGAAGGGTTTTCATTTGTTCTATTGTTGCATCTAAAATTTCAGGGTTACAATGACCGCAATTAACAACAGAAACTCCTGCAAAAAAATCGAGATATTTTTTACCTTCTGAATCAAATAAATACTGCATTTCTCCACGTGTAATCTGAGGTGGGTTTTTATAAAAATGCTGCGAACAGGGAAAAAGGAATTCTTTTTTCTTTTGAATAATTTTTTCAGGACCTATATAATTACACATTATTATAACCGCCTTCATTATTAAATTGAAATGCTCCAAGAGTAAATCCAGCATCACTAGGACTTAGGGAATGGAATAATTCTTCACATTTGCTTAAGTCATTAATGGCTTCTCTGTAAATGCTTAAAACTTTTCGTAGATTATTAGTATCATAATGACAAGCTTCAATTCTAAAATGGGTTACACCAATATCATTTAGTTCTTTTAAAAAGGGAAGATAACAAAGCTCTTTATAAAGCATCATATGATTCCTACCATAGTTATCTTGATATATTGGGTGTTCATGTTTTTTTTCATCAACTAAAACTAACACCTTGTTATCAACGTGAGAATTATTCTCGCATATCACAGACTCTAAGACTTTGGTATTCTCATATAAATTATGATCCATATACATAACTGTTGGAGAGCCGTGAACTATGATTTCAATAGGAATTGGTGATTTAGCAATGGTCTGTTTAGCGTCTAGCAGTGGGGTCTCTACAGAAAGTGTAGCAACAGATAAACCTTGCTTTTCATAGAAACTAGCCGCATATTGATTATAAATGTTTAAGGAATAATCTCCAATAAGCTCAAGTCCTAAAGATTTGTATTTATGAATAGCTCCTAAATTGGTTACTAATAAGCCATCAAGTCCTAAGTTATTTTTCACAAGTAAATGATTGTATTTTGAAAAATCCTCTTCAAACATCATTTTTGGAAAGCCTAGATATATTTTTGTATTTCCTTTTCCATTTGTTAATTTAAGTATTTCACTCTTGCTAAAAGGAAGGTTTGGCGCAAAAACTTCTCCAGATAAATAAATCGCGTCTACACCGACCTCTATCGCGACTTTAGCTTGTGAATAGGAATTGACTTTTACACTTAGATTAGGTTTCTGTGCTAGAGAAGTTTTTTCATTCAAAAGGGTTTTGATTTGTTCTACCGTTTCTTTACTAATTTCGATTTCTTCTACAGGCTTACTAAAAACTTTACCATGGCTATAAAATTTCCCCGTACCTTCATAGCGTCTATTGATATTTGAGAGCCCTGGGTTTCCAAAGGCACTGCAGGTAGATAAGTCTCTAATGCGGGTTCCATAAATACTTTGGGCATCTTTTTTTCTATCATAGCAAATAGGGTCATCAATATATCTATTTATAGCATCGCTGTAGTAATTAATCATGGTAACTAGATAATCTGCATCTTTCATTCTTCCTTCTATTTTAAAGGAGAGGATACCTGCCTCAATCATTTCAGGTAGATGTTCATACATATACATATCTTTTACAGCCATTGGATATTCTGTAGGATAAGCTAGACCATCTTGTTTCATTGTAAAATTCCAACGGCAGGGCTTCATGCAAAGTCCTCGATTACTACTCTTTCCGAAAAGCATGCCACTATACAAACATTGAGCACCATGGGCAATGCACATATCTCCATGAGCAAAATATTCGAATTCCATATCGGTTTGGTAATGCAAGTTCTTTATGGTTTGTAAATTCATGTCCCTGGACGCAACAATCCTAGTAATTCCACAACCTCGAAGTGCTTTAATAGTCTCTAAGTTGTGAACATTCATCATTACAGATGAATGGATAGTTAGGTTTAAATTTAAACTATTTATTAACTCTAATATGCTAAAATCTTGAATAATTAAAGCATCTGGTCCAGCTTTTTCTAAGAATTTTAGATATTCCACCGCATCTTTTAAATCCTGCTGACTAAAAAGATTGTTTACTGTTACATAAACTTTTTTATTTAAAGAATGAGCAATATTGATTGCTTTTTCTAATTCATCATTTGACAGGTTGTAATCTTTTCGATGCATACGCATATTTAATTTTTTGCCGCCCAAATATACAGCATCAGCACCGCTGTGAATAACCTTTTCAAAAATTTCGAAAGTTCCTGCAGGAGCTAATAATTCTATTTCATTGTTGTTAAAAAATCTACTCATATTAAAGCACCTTCCTTTACTAGTGATGTAGCCTCTTTCTACACTAAGTGAAAAAGAGGTTATATATTATTACAGTGGTATATTATTTAATAAATGAACTATTTGATAAGTCTTGTAATTTGTAATTATTAGTAGTTAGTTTTTTTGCTTTAAGCCAAGTCATAACTTCCTGTAACTCTTTTTCTGGTGGCATAGAAGCCTTTGAATAATTCGGAATAGTTAGTGTGCTTTTTATTGTATCAGGGAAGCCAGCTTCTTTAATTACAAAATCAATATAGCTTTCAGGTTTTTCTTTATTCAAGTATTCAACAGCTTTATTATAAGCTCTATAAAATGATTTTATCTCTTCAGATTTTGAGGATACTGCATCTTTTGTGAATAACATTACACCAGGGTTTATACCTAGTTTATCAGAACTACTCAAAATCTTGCCACCTGCAGAAATCGCAGTACTTGCAAGAGGTTCTGGTAATGTAGCCATATCTAATTTACCATTAGTTAGCATCTCAAGGCGAGTAGGTATTTTTGGTATTGCAACTTTTTTTTGTGAGTTAACATCTATGTTTGAACTTTCTATAATTCTATCTGTTAAGTATTCAATAATAGTATTTTTAGAAATCCCTATGGATTTTCCATCAGCTTGTTCAATTTTAGAAATATTAGAATTCTTTCCAGAGATCAATTTAAAGCTACCTTCTGTCTTTGATGTGATTTTAACATCAAAGTTATTGTCGTTAAAAAATACTACCGAAAGCATATCAGATATTGCTCCATGAATTTTCCCGGTTTGAAGAGCTGTATCCCTATCCGATGCACTTTTAAAATGCTCTAGTTTTACCTGGAAACCTTCTTGCTTAAAATATCCATTGTGCTCTGCTATAATAAGTGGAAGGGAATCTAAATCAGGCATAACACCAATAGTTAGAGTCTTTAGGGATTGTGAACTTGTATCTTTTTTTTGATTGTTAGAACAACCAATGATGCTTATACTCATTATTAATACTAACATAAGTGTTAAAAAAATTTTTTTCATAAAGTGCCTCCAATAATATAATTTTAGAAAGTTTAAAAAAAGTGAAGTATGGATAAAATAATATAAAGCGCTGTAATGAAATGTAAATAACGCAGTTATCATAACACTTATTTAAACTAGTGTAAACAGCTATAGACCCAGCTCGTGGAACATATACATGAACTAAATTAACAAAATACATTATTAATGAACAAATCGCTTTCTTATTTGCTTAGCTAAAATTATTATGATAAAATTTTAACTAAGGAAGTTCAAAATAAATAAAGACTTGGTGATAGTGTTAATAACATATTTAATTTTTTATAAAGTAATATATTTTAATCTAATGTATTAATAATTCTATGGTTTGATATTTATAAACTATGATTTTTATAAAAACAGTCCTATAAAATAATAATTTTAAACAGAAGGGGATATAGTATGAGTGAAAAGAAAAGAATAGCTATACTTGGAGGCGGATATGGCGGAATATTAACCGCGAAGAAACTAGCTAAAAAGTTTAAAAAAGATGAGAATGTTGAAATTACTCTTATAGATCAAAATCCATACCATACATTACTTACTGAACTTCATGAAGTGGCAGCTGGAAGGGTAACGGAAGAATCAATCAGAATTGATCTGAAAAAAATATTTGCAAAAAGAAAAGTAGAGGTTGTACTTGACGAAATTACAGATTTAGATTTTAAAAATAATGTGTTAAAATCTAAAAATAATAACTATAATTACGATTATCTAGTTATTGGTGCTGGCTCCAAGCCAACTTACTTTGGCATAAACGGCGCGCAGGAATACTGCCACAAATTATGGTCATACGAAGATGCTGTAAATTTAAAAGAGCATATCCTTCAAATGTTCAGAAAAGCTGTGAAAGAACCAAACAAAGCAGAAAGACAAAAACTGCTAACGTTTATTGTTGTTGGCGGTGGGTTCACAGGTGTTGAAATGATGGGTGAATTAGGGGAGTGGAAAGAAAGATTATGTAAGGAATTTTACATAGGAGAAGAAGAGGTAACGTTATATTTAGTAGATGACTTGCCTAAAATATTACCTACTTTTCCGGATAAGTTAATTGCAAAAGCTAAGAAAAGACTTAACAAATTAGGAGTTAAAGTACTAACTAATGCCGGTGTTACGGAAGTTACAAAAGATTGTGCTACAATAAGAAATAATGGTACCATTAATACCTACACGGTAATTTGGACAGCTGGTGTTGAAGGTTCAGATATTGTCGGTAAAATGGATATAGCGCAAAAGGGTAGAAAAAGAATAGTAACTGACGACAAGTTACAATCTTTAGATTATAAAAATGTTTATATTGTTGGTGATAATATCTTCTTTATTCCTGAAGGTGAGGAAAGACCTGTTCCTCAGATGGTTGAAAATGCAGAAGCATCTGCTGAATTAATTGCACATAATGTTTATAGTGATATATTAGGCTTAGAAAAAAAATCTTATAAACCTACATTCCATGGTGCAATGGTATGCATAGGTGGTAAATATGGATTAGCAAGCATTGGATCCGGCAAAAAATTCTATAGTTTATCTGGGTTCTTCGCATTATTTGTTAAACACTTTATAAATATTGTGTACTTTATCCAGGTTGCTGGGTTTAACAAATGCTTTTCATATTTATTGCATGAATTTTTCCATGTTAAAGATAATAGAAGCCTTGTAGGTGGACATTTTTCAAAGTCATCTCCAAATTTTTGGCTAGTAGTACTAAGAATATTCGTTGGTTACAAGTGGTTATCAGAAGGGCTTGCAAAATTACCTAAAATAATAGCCGATCCTTCAAAAATATTCTTAATACCTGCTCCAGTAGTTGATGGAGCAACTGCAGCAACGGCTGCGGCAGAAGGAGCAAAGACTGCAGTAGAAGCGGCAACGACTGCAGTGGCATCCTTGCCAGTGCCAGGTTTTATAGGGAAAATGGTTAAATTGTCTATGGATACTTTCTTTTATACAGGGGACGGTGGATTTACGACTTTAGCTTCAGTTTTCCAAACAGGTATGGTAATTGCAGAAATATGCGTAGGATTATTATTGATAGTTGGATTATTTACAGCATTAGCTTCGCTTATGTCAATTGCTATGGGTATAATGATTTGGACTTCAGGAATGGCTCCTACTGAGATGTTATGGTACTTAAGTGCAGGAATCGCGCTTATAGGTGGATCTGGAAGTACTTTCGGGTTAGATTACTATGTATTACCAGTACTTAAAAAATATTGGAAGCGTATAGGATTTGTTAAAAAATCTTATTTATACGTTGATTAACAATTATACATTTAAACAACAGTTATATAATTAAAAATTGAATTTTATAAATCAAATGTCCTTTTAAAAATAATTAAAAGGACATTTGATTTTGTAGTGGAATAATTATAATAAGAAATTAATAGTTATAAAATGAAAAAAAGATTTTAAAATAATAATTGGACATAGGTGATAAAATGAGTAAGTTTTGGGGTGATTACCCTGATATTGCAGAGGAATTGAAAAGCATTCAGAAAATAATTAAGAACAATGTAAAATCTAGTGAGAAAAAGTTTGATGAAGCTATTTCTCCATTAGTTGACGCAGGAGGCAAGATGTTAAGGCCTGCCTTTCTGTTATTAGCAGCAAAATTCGGGGAGTATAACTGTGATAAAATGTATAATTTAGCGGCTGCCATTGAAATGATGCATATGGCAACATTAGTTCATGACGATATTGTAGATGAATCAAAACTGAGGCGCGGCACAGAAACCATACAACATAAATACAGTAAAGAATATGCAGTGTATATAGGTGATTTTTTATTTTGTCAATGTTTTATAATGCTATCTGGATTTGATTATTCTACGGAAAACTTAAGAGATATTTCAAAGGCTATATCTAAAATATGTATAGGGGAAATAAGACAATACAATATAAGATACGCAAGAAACACAAGCCTTAAAAAATATATAAAGATTATATCTGGAAAAACAGCAGCTTTATTTGCTATCAGCTTTTACACTGGTGCAAAGGAATCTAACTGTAGTGAGAAAACTTCAAAATTACTCGGAAGAGTTGGTTACTATATTGGAATGGCTTTCCAAATTATAGATGATTCGCTGGATTACAGTGGAGATGCTAATAAACTAGGGAAAAATCCTCAAAGTGATTTAATAAAAGGGTATTATACACTACCCCTAATATATGCTATGGTAGGGGACAAAGAAAATAGGATTGCTACTATTTTAGATAACTCTTCATTAAGTGATGAAGATGTACGCGAAATAACTATATTAGTTAATAAATACAAAGGAATAGATAAAGCTCAAAACTTAGCGAATAAATATACTAAAAAAGCTTTTGATTATATAGAAAAATTACCTGATTGTGAAAGTAAAGAAATAATTAAAGATATCACACAAAAATTATTAACTCGGAATTCTTAATGAATTCTAGAAAGGAGTCATTTTATGGCTTATAAAGATTTACAGGATTTTATAAATTATTTGAAAGAAAAAAAACTTTTAGATGAAATTGAAATAGAAGTAGATAGTGATCTTGAAATTACGGAGATAGCTGATAGGGTTTCAAAAAAAAATGGGAACGCATTGCTTTTTAAGAATGTGAAAAATTCTGACTACCCAGTATTAATTAATTCTTTAGGAAGCTACGAAAGAATTAACTATGGACTAGAAGTGGAAGATCTTGATGAAATTGCGGAGACTATAATGGATTTTATGGACGTTACTAATTACATAACGTTAATGAATAAGGTAAAATCTATTCCAAAACTTGCTAGGCTTGCAAGGGTATTTCCTAAAAAAGTCAAAAATGCACCTTGTCAAGAGATAATAGAGGAAGCGGATTTAAGTACACTTCCAATATTAAAGTGCTGGCCAAAAGATGGAGGACGATACATAACACTGCCACTCGTAATAACAAAGGATCCAGAGACTAACCAGCAGAACGTTGGAATGTATAGGCTTCAAGTATATGATAAAAATACCACTGGTATGCATTGGCATCTACATAAAGACGGCAAAGAGATATATGAAAAATATAGGAAGCTTGGAATGAAAATGCCTGTATCTGTAGCCATAGGCTGTGACCCGGCAACTATATATGCAGCAACTGCACCACTTCCAAAAATGATAGATGAAATGATTTTTGCAGGATTTCTTAGAAAATCACCTTTAGAAATTGTTAAATGTATCACCAATGACATTTATGTACCTGCTAATGCTGAATTTGTACTAGAAGGATATGTAGACTTAGATGAAAAAAGACTAGAAGGCCCCTTCGGTGACCATACAGGATATTATTCTCTTGAAGATATGTATCCCGTGTTTCATATTGAAAAGATTACAAGAAAAAAGAATCCAGTATATGTTACAACCGTTGTAGGTAAGCCTCCTATGGAAGATTGTTACCTAGGAAAAGCTACAGAACGGATTTTTTTACCCCTAATAAAGGTTCAATGCCCAGAAATAATAGACATGAATTTCCCTTTAGAAGGAGTATTTCATAATTGTGTAATTGTTTCTATTAAAAAAGCCTATCCAAAGCATGCTCATAAAGTTATGAATGCGCTATGGGGTCTTGGACAAATGATGTATACAAAAATGATTATAGTTGTAGATGAAAATATAGATCCACATGATATTTCAACCGTTGCATGGAAAGTATTTAACAATATTGACCCTAAGAGGGATCTGGTAATTTCAGATGGACCTTTAGATGCACTAGACCATGCATCAAATACTCCTCATTATGGATCTAGAATAGGTATAGATGCTACAAAAAAATGGCCCACAGAAGGACATTTAAGACCTTGGCCAGATGATATAGAAATGTCGGATGAAATTAAGGAAATGGTAGATAAGAGGTGGAAGGAATATGGTATTAAAGAAACTTAAAAAATATGGAGAGTTAGTTATGTTTTCGCATACATTATTTTCACTTCCTTTCGCTTTAATAGCAATGATTTGGGCAGCAGATGGGTTACCTTCAGGTCCTACAATATTTTGGATATTAATTGCTTTGATTGGAGCTCGCAATGGAGCTAATGCTCTCAATAGAATTGTAGATAAAGATATTGATAAAAAGAATCCTAGAACGGCAAGTAGACATTTGCCAAAAGGAATAGTAAAGGATTATGAAGTCTGGGGAATCATAATACTGTGTTTTTCAATCTTTATTTTAGCAGCCTATGAATTAAATGATTTATGTTTTCTATTATCACCTGTGGCGCTTTTTCTTTTTATAATTTATTCCTATACTAAAAGATTTACATGGATATGCCATATTATTCTAGGTATTACTTGTGGAGGAGCTCCTGTGGGAGCATGGCTTGCAATAACAGGAAAATTTGCGCTCACACCAATTATTTTAGGTGCTGTAGTTACTCTATGGGTAGCAGGGTTTGATATAATTTATGCAACACAAGATATTGACTTTGATAGAAAGGCAGGTTTATTTTCTATACCTGCTAAATTTGGCCTAAAGGATGCTTTATACATATCCACCTTGTTTCACTTTATTATGATTCTACTTTTATTTAGCTTATATTTTATAATGCATACAGGCCTTATATATTTATTTGGTATTTTTATAAGTGCTATTTTATTAGCATTAGAACATTATATTGTATCGCCAACAAACGAAAAGAAGATGAAAATTGCTTCTTATCACATAAACCAAGTTGTAAGTGTTTTGATATTTGTTTTTACTGTATTAGATATGTTTATATATTATAATTAAGAGGTGATTTATTTGGGAAGATATATAGTAGGGATTACTGGAGCTAGTGGTAGCATTTACGGTGTACGACTTATAGAAGAACTAATAGTAAAAGATAATGAAGTTTATTTGGTTATTACAGATAATGGTAGAAAGGTTTTAGAATATGAGGTTGAAATTAATTTTGAGGAATGGCTCCAAAATATGAATAAAACCAAAGGAACGCTTAAACTATGTGAAATAGACGATATGTTTTCCTCTATAGCAAGCGGTTCCTTTAAGACTGATGGAATGGTAATTGTGCCATGCTCAATGGGAACCCTTTCAAAAATACGAAGTGGTACTTCCGATAATTTACTAATAAGAGCTGCGGATGTAATTATTAAAGAAAAAAGAAAGTTGATTTTGATTCCAAGAGAAACTCCTCTAAGTTCTATTCACCTTCAGAACATGCTTTTTTTAAGTGATTTAAATGTTAGAATAATACCGCCTATGCCAGCTTTTTATCAAAAGCCTAAAACAATTGACGATATTATAAATATCACTGTGGGGAGGATTCTTGAAAACTTAGATATAGATAGTGATTTATGTCATGAGTGGAGTGGAAATAAATGATAAAAATAAATAATTTAAATGTTTGTTATAAAAATGTAGACAAAAATGTAAAGGCGATAGAAAATGCAAATTTAACAGTGAAAAAGGGGGAAATATGTGCTGTAATTGGCCCCTCAGGGGGAGGCAAATCAACCTTATTAAAAGTTTTAGCAGGAATTATTGTAGACTATGAAGGTGAAGTTTTAATAGATGGAAAAACAGTAGATCCTAAAAATCATAGAATTGGGTTAATACCTCAGAATTACGGACTAGTTAAATGGAAAAACGTAGAAGAAAACATATTTCTTTCAACTAAAATTAAAGATGGCAAGGTGAATATAGATATAGAATTTTATAAAAAAATTCTAAAAGAGTTAAAGCTTGAAGACTTTGTTAAAAGGTACCCCAGTCAGCTAAGTGGGGGACAAATGCAGAGAGTTTCCCTGGCTAGAGCTCTATTATTAAAACCAGATTTACTTTTAATGGATGAATCTTTTTCTGCATTAGATGCTATGACTAGGGAGGATGTTCAAAAATTGTTTTTAGAAGTATGGGAAGAACATAAGGTTACCACCATCCTTGTAACCCATGATATTAAGGAAGCAATATATTTAGCAAAGGACATAGCTGTAATCTCATCGTCTCCAGGAAAAATAGTTGAAGTTATAAGCAATCCATTGTTTGGACGTGTAACTACGGAGGTAGATTTAGAATATATCCATGTAAATAGTAAACTTAGAAAAATTCTTAAAGGGGACGCATAGTAATGAGACTTAAAGAATATAAAATAATTAATTTTGTTATTGCTTTTATCATTATTTTTAGTTTATGGCAAATAATAGCAATGATTATTAGTAAGCCTTTATTTCCACCACCATATGCAATAGTTATAAATATATTTAGAACTTTTCATAAGGATATTTCAATCCATGTTATTTACAGTTTTAATAGAATTATGGTAGGTATATTATTTACATTGGCAATAGGTGTGCCAGTGGGTATTTTAATGGGATACTTTAAAAAAATTGATTTAATATTTTCACCAATTATATATTTTAATTATCCAATACCCAAGATTGCATTACTTCCTATAGTAATGCTTATTTTTGGGTTAGGAGATTTGACAAAAATAGTTATGATATTTTTAATTACCTTTTTTCCCGTAGTAGTTAATATACGAGATGAAGTGAAAAATATTCCTGAAGATGTTTTTTATCCTATGTATTCATTGGGAGCAACAAATTTTCAAATAATAAAAGAAATTGTTTTTCCAGGGATTCTTAAAGCTATATTAACATCTCTTAGGATAGGCATAGGCACAGCAATATCGGTTTTGTTTTTTACTGAAAATTTCGGAACTGAATACGGCATGGGATATTTTATTATGGATTCATGGATGAGAATTAACTATATACAAATGTACTCAGGAATTTTAATTCTAAGTATAATTGGCTTATTTTTCTTTATTATAATCGACATTTTAGAGGGGATATTTTGTCCTTGGATATAAAAATATTAAAAAAATTCTCAAGAGTTTTATAATGGACTAGTAAATGGTATACTTGAAATGAGAAGAAGCTCAAAATCGATTTTATTATAATAACCGATATTTACTCCAGAGAAGGTCAAGGATAATAACAAGAGGGGAGACTTATTTGAAAAAATTATTAGGACTAACTTTAATAATAGTTTTAGCAACTAGCCTAGTATCTTGTGGTTCTAAAAATATAATTTATAAAGAAGGAATCTATGAGGGAAATGCAGAAGGACATATTGGGCCTATAAAAGTACAAATAGCAACTGACAAATATGAAATAAAAGAAATTAAGATATTGGAGCAACAAGAAATACCAATAATAGCTAATATAGTTTATGAAAAGATCCCAGTGAGAGTCATTAAAGCCAATAGTTCAGAGGTTGAGGTTGTGGCAGGAGCTACATATACGAGTGATGGGCTCATAAAAGCAATTAAGGATGGGTTAAATAAAGCAAAAGTTAAAAAATGACAATATGAGGTGGAGTGTTATTGAAATTACAGTATAGATTAACAATATTTATGAGCATTATAATATTTATCGTGATCGGTAGTATAGGAGTTGTTACTTATTACCAAGCACGAAATTCTGTGGAAACTCAAATGGGAAATAATGCTATGGATTTAGCTGTAACTATTGCTTCTATTGATATAATTGAAGAAACTTTAGCAACCTCAAATGATTATGGAACTGTTCAAAAGACTATAGAAAGTTTCAGAGATAAAACTAGATTTAAATATATTATTGTTATGGATATGAAGGGAATAAAATATTCTTATCCCTTTGGAAATTCGCTAGGCAAAAAATATGCTGATGGTGGAGAAGAACGGGTAATTGCAAAGGGTGAGGCTTATGTATCTAAGGACAGGAATGTGCTGATTTCTGCAATAAGAGCCTTCGTACCCATATATTATAAAGGAGAACAAGTAGGAGCAGTTTTAGTGGGTCTATTAACCGATACCGTGTATGCTGAACTTAGCTTTCATTTATTTTGTTTAAAGATAGCTTTAGTAGGTGGACTTTTAATGGGTATAATTGCCGCAGCCATTTTATCAAATAGAATAAAAAAGAGCATATTTGGTCTAGAGCCAAAGGAAATTGCACTTCTATTAGGTCAGAGAGACTTAATTTTGCAGAATCTTAAAAATGGAATTCTAGCTATTGATAAAGATGGTAAAGTAATACTCTTTAATAAAATAGCTAAGGAAATATTACAACTAGAAGATGAGGATATAGGTAAAAAGATTGTTAATTTTAACTTTAATTATACAGATGAAATGATGGAAGTATTGAGGACTCATGAAGGGGTATATAATCAAGAAATTAAAATACGCCAGAATAGAACCCTTATGTGCAGTCATACCTTATTAAAAAATCATAGAGAAGAGATTATAGGTGTTGTATCCAGTTTTCAGGACTTAACAGAAGTTAAGAATATGGCAGAAGAATTAACGGGAATTAAAAAAATGACCTGTGCCTTAAGAGCACAAAATCACGAGTTTATGAACAAACTTCACACTATTTCAGGACTTATACAATTAGAAGAATATGATGAGGTAATTGAATATATTTGTCATATATCTAAGCTACGAGGCGAAGTTTCTGATATTCTCAATAAAAAAATTAAGAATGCGCACATAGCAGGGATCTTACTTGCTAAATATAGCAAGGCAACAGAAGCAAAGATTTCTTTAGAAATTGATTCAAATTCTTATATAGATAAAATTCCTGAAAACATAACAGTAGATGAAATTTGCTCTGTTATTGGAAACTTAATAGAAAATTCTATTGAAGAATTAGTGAAATTTGAAAATGGTAGGATATTTATAAGATTAAATTCTACTAATGAAGCACTTAGAATAAGGATTCAGGATAATGGGCCTGGAATTAGTGAAAATATAATGGATAGTGTTTTTGTTCGCGGATTTACAACTAAAGTTGGAAATAGAGGATTTGGGCTTAGTATTGTAAAGCAAATAATAGATTATGCTGGTGGAGATATAAATATTCTGCAAGAAAATGGAACTATATGGGATGTTTTTATACCGATGAAAAGGGGGTAAATGATATGATTAAGGTTCTTATTGTTGAAGATGACCCAATGGTGGCAAAAATCAACGAAAAATTTTTAAAAAAGATAGAGGGATTTACACTATATGATAGCGTTAACTCGATTGAAAAAGCAAAAGAAGTTGTATTAAGAGGGAAACCTGAATTAATATTATTAGATGTTTTTTTTCCTCAAGGGAAGGGTATAGATTTATTAAAGTGGATACGACTCCAAAATTTTAAATGTGATGTTATATTAATCACAGCAGATAGGAACACAGAAACGGTTGAAGAAGCCTTTCGATATGGTGCAGTAGATTATTTAGTTAAACCCTTTATATTCAATAGATTTAAAGAAGCACTTCTTCAATTTAAAAGTAGAAAGAATAGTTTTAAAAACTTTGATAGTATGGAGCAAGGAGCTATTGATAAATATACCATAAAAGAGAATAGACATGTGATAGAATATGATGGGAATATTGGTGACATTAAGGGATTTAATCAATACACCTACGAAAAAGTTTTAGTGGGTATATCTAACATGAAAGATAATTCTTTTACATCAGAACAGATGGCAAAAAATATCGGAGTTTCTAGAATAACTGCTAGAAGATACTTAGATTATTTAGAGAAAGAACAAAAACTTGTAGTTGAAATGGAATACGGTAAAGTTGGTAGGCCTAAGAACAAATATAGAATAAAAGGAGAATATTAGTGTCATCTAAGATGCACTAATATTCTCCTTTTATTATGAGGGTTAGAATTTAAAACTCTTCAGTTTCTAATTTAAAGCCTTCTATAACAATATCCTCATCAATTTCAATAAGTAGACATCTTCTACCGTCCTTATTTTTTACTTGTTTAATTGAATTTAGTTCCTTAGGTGTTAAAGTAATATTTGCAATTTCACTAGTAATTTTAATGGATTTTGCATTAAATTCAGGTACAATATTGTTTATCTTAAAATCATATTCGCTACCACAAGTTTCCTCAAAAGCAGTTTCTATATCGCATATAATCTCTGCACCAGAATTATTAAGGATATTTTTAATATCTTTAGCGCAAAGAGTAGGAGTTTCACCTTCGTCAGCTTGCTCCGCAAATTCGTGGATGTTCGCATAAATATCTTGCATAAGTTCAGGTTTTATTTTATCTCCAATTATAGATTTTAATATATCACTAAAGCAATTTTTTTCATCTTCAGCAGTAAATTTAAAAGCACAGTTAAGAACATTTTCAATAAAGTCTGTGTTTAATTCCTTAGGTTTTGAGGCGTAATATAAAATTTTATTAATATCTGAATACCCATTAGTTAGGCTAGGAAACATAAAGCCTTCCAAGGGGGCATTAAGATTAATAACCGAATCTAGGGCTGAATTTGCTTTAAATTCCTTATCAGTGTAGTCGAATTTTAGGGTTCTCTTTGGAATATCTATTTTGTTTACACTTGCTAGGATAAAGTTAAAGGCTTGGACAGCATCATCGATACTTTCATTTGCATCCATATTTTTGTGGCTAGAGCCTAGCCAGTATTCAGCTTTAATGAAAGTAACCACCACATCAGTTTCATATTTATAGTTAGCCGCAATCTTTTCAATAAGCTTATTAATGTAGCTTTGAATTTCATTTTTATCACTTGATTTTAAAGCACCACCTAAAATTTCTTGAGTATTATTTTCTTCTTCTATATTTTGAACATTCAACTCGAAAATTTTAGTATCAATAGCACCGGTAAGAACTTTCTTAAAATTACCTAAGAACAACTCTTTTTTATCCATATCCATTCTATCAAAGTAATCAAATTCTGAATGAATAACTGGCTCATAATCAATTCGTACATTATCTTTTTTTAGATAAACACTATAAATCTCCTGGATTTTCATCATGCCACTATCTAATTTAAACCCTTTTCTTATGTTTGCCAACTCTTTTTTATTCATCATTAAACCTCTTTTCATTGTTATTTTATAAGCAATTCAAGAAAATATTCTCGAAATCAGTGACTTGTTATTTTCTTTCATATACATAAAATTATACCACAAAATTATGGATTGGAATTATAAAATTTCTTTTGTTGATTAATAATAACTATTGACAAATTATAATTATCATGTTATATTATAAATATAAGAAGCGCAACTTATCATATATTTAGTAAAATCTTTAAACAAACTTGATACCCCCAATAAAATATAATAGAGTGGGGAGAGGTCATAAAAAATATATAGAAACTATACGTAAACTAAGAATTCAAAGATGATTGCCATTGCAATCGGCTAGGAAGCCATTTTATAAATTACTTAGGAATACAAAAGTTAAGTTTAACCGTAATAAATTAAGTATTAAAATTGTAACACTATACTGATTTATTGATTAAAATTTAAAAAGAAAATATAGTTTAAGGAGAAAAAATATTGTTAAATATATTAAGAACAAATAGAAGTTAGAATCTAATTCGTTGTGAATTAAGGATTCTAACTTCTATTTGTTTGTGTATTAGTATATATATTCTCTGATTTAATTGTTTTCAGTAAACCAGTCAATCAATTTTTTAGCTATGCTTATACTATCAGGTGTTAAAGGTAGTTCAGTAGAACTATACCATTTAGCATGCCCAATTTCTTTTCCGTCTACTTGTATTTCTCCGCTTTCGTATTCGCAAGTAAATCCTATCATTAGAGAATTAGGAAAAGGCCAAGGTTGATTTCCAAAATATTTTATATTTTTTACAGTAATGCCTGTTTCTTCACAAACTTCGCGAACAACACACTCCTCAAAAGTCTCTCCAACCTCTACAAAACCAGAAACTACACTATATAAATCTTTCGGAAATTGATTATTATGAGCAAGAAGTAATTTCCCATCCTTTACAACAGCTACAATTATAGCTGGACAAATCCTAGGGTAATTTACAAGTCCACACTTGGAACATTTTTTAGATCTTTCTCCACCAACGCTCTGAGTTAATGTGCCACATCTGCCACAATATTTATGATCATTATTAAAGCTTACTATTTGTTTAGCTCTCCCAGCTATCCAAAACATTTCGTTAGGTAACTGGTGAGTTAAAGATTTAAGGTCGAGCAAACACATACTGTTTGGGATAATAGCATCTTTATTCATTTCTCCACAAAAGCAATTTTCACCATTTATGGAGCCAAGATATTGAATATTATTTAATTTTAAATCTACTAGATCTCTAATTGTAGGTATTGTTGTTTTATTAGCGTCAGATTTAACTAATAACTCATCCTTGTAAAATAAAAAATAAATATCATTATTTGTTTCAGGTAAAATTGAAGCTACTGAGGGTATAAAAGTTGATATAATTTTATCGTTATGCATTAGTATCATATCTCCAATCTATAATTTTAAATTGTCTAAACAATTAGAATTCATTTTAATTATAATACAATTATATCATACACGAATAATTATTAATATTATAAAAATTAATAAATAAAAAGAATTTGAGATATAACGAAAATAGGTTTACATAATTGTAATTATGTAAACCTACAAAAATGTAAACCTACATTAATAATTAATATTGTAAAAAAGCCGAAATAACAATCTATATATTAGATATGCTTGAGTTTGTAAATTAAATCAAAAATATTGTCAAATAAATAGCATATAGCATTTTTTTATACTTTTAATTTGGTATAATATGAATGTACCTTAATTGTTATTAGTAGGAATACAGTTCACTATATTTCAAAAAATAAATATAAGTATAAGGAGGTTTCAATATGATACCAACAGCGCATATTGAAGTAAAAGAAGAAGGAATTATTGCAAAAACAGTCTTAATGCCGGGGGATCCATTACGGGCACAATTTATTGCAGAAACATTTTTACAAAATGTATCCAAATTTAATAACGTACGAAATATATTTGGATACACGGGTACATATAAAGGACGTAAAATTTCTGTAATGGCTAGTGGCATGGGTATGCCTAGTATTGGTATCTACTCATATGAATTATTTAATTTTTATGGTGTAGAAAATATTATACGAATTGGTTCATGTGGTGCTTACACTGCTGATTTAAACTTATATGATGTAGTACTTTGCACTGAGGCTTGGAGTGAATCCACTTATGCAAAAACTCAAAGTGGATATGAATCCGATACAATTGCTGCATCATCTGTTTTAAATAGTAAGTTAGAGAAAACGGCAGAGGATTTAGGCATAAAAATTCATAAAAATAGAGTTCACTCATCGGATGTATTTTATCGTGAAAATTTTGATGAGTATAAGGATATTTATGAAAAGTACGGTTGTACTTGCGTAGAAATGGAATCATTTGCTCTATTCCATAATGCAAATATATTGGGGAAGAAAGCATCTTGTTTATTAACAGTCTCTGATAATTTAGTAACTCATGAGGTGACTACGTCTCAAGAAAGACAAGAAGCCTTTACTAATATGATGAAAATAGCTTTAGAGATGGCTGAATAATAGTCAAGTAGTAAATCTAGTTCCATTCATGCTTAACTCTAAAAAACCCTCAATATAAAATTATTGAGGGTTTTTTAGAGTTAATTTATTATCATATCATTAACTCTAATTTTAGGATGCTATCTTTTAATGTGTATTCATAGGATTCGTTATCTTTCTTCATAGTAGCTGCTATGGAAATTAGATTTTCGTTATTTTGCATTGCTATGCTTTTAGCAATATAAAGTGAATTACCAGTTCCTGAAAAATAAAATATCATAAAATACCTCCAATTAGCAATTACATCATACTTGCCTAATATTAGTAAAATTTCTTTGGTTAAAATTGTTAACAATACATTTCCCAAGGTAATTATATAGAAAGTAGCTACAATTCCTTCAACATATCTTTAAATTTTAAAGATATTAGGCTATAATAAGAAGATACACATTAAAATGAATAATAAGGAGTACAGTATGAGAAAAGTTTATAAGGACCCAAAAGCATTAGCATCATGTTTGAAGGATTTAGTGGATTTTTATTTGGATGATGTTATATCATATGAAAAGTTAAAAGAAAAAATAATGGTATTAGTTAATGCAAATGAGGATAGAATTTATAAGGATGGTAATATATCTTTAAAAATATCTAATATAATAGGTAGTTCCAGAGTAGATATTATTAACAAGGTATTCTCAGAAAGCCAAGATTAATTATGCAGCTATAAGAAATGAAAATAGGTAGCTCCGCAGGAGATGATTTAAGTAAACGTCTTTTTATTTAGATGATGTTACAAATAAAACTAATGATAACCGTACACTGGAGATAAAGTGTACGGTTTTTCACTTGTGGAGTAGGATACATCCCATTCCGAGGTCGTTAAGCCATCTCCTGCGGAGCTATTGTAGCTTCGCAGAAGATGATTTAAGAGAGTAATAAATTACTTGTATATATCTCTCTAAAATTATATAATGGATTAAGATTAAAAATGTTTATATAGTAAGTGGTAGTACATAGATTAGATGACCATAATTTTTTTAGAGGAGAAATTTATGAACTTTGATATACAGAGTAACAAAAGTAAGGCATTTAGCATTTTTCTTGCAGCTATTATAGTTATAACAGAGTTGTTTTTTCTGTTCCCAAGCATGCATACGTTTGCTAAAAGCGGTAAGATGAAGATAATTGTTCATTATGCTAAAAATCCAACCAGCGATTTAAAATGGAACATGTGGTTGTTGACTGATGACGAAGAGGGAAGTAAGTTCGCTTACACTGGCAAGGATGCATTTGGTCAGATATGTGAAGTTAAATTCGATGATAAATTTAATAAAGTAGGGTTTATAGTACGTACAGACAAAGGGGAAAAGGACACTAATGAGAACAGATTTATTGAGAAATTCAATGATGGTGCTCGGGAAGTTTGGATCAATGGAGGCGACTCTAAAGTATACTATTCAGTAGCTGAAGCTAAAGCGGGTGCTCCAAAGGTGGTCATACCTGCTGGAAATGATTTAGATAAGTCAGGTAAATTTATAGCTGCAAAATTAGATGACTTGAATAGCATAAGCATAGAAACAAACGTAGCATTTCAATTTGTCGCGCAAAGTACTGAAGGCATTATAGTTAAGGTCGATGGTAAGTCTGTAAAAATAAAAGAAGTAACCAGTAATGAAGTAAAAGATGGTACTACAACAGTTGCCAAGATAGAGCTTAGTGAAAATGTTAAACTAAGTCAAAAACTTACGGTTTCTAAGGAAGGTTTTCCGGAAAAGGACGTAGTGCTTGGGGATGTAATGGGAAGTGCTGGTTTTGAAAAAATGTTTTATTATGAAGGAAATGATTTAGGTAATACTTATTCTACCAATAAAACAAGCTTTAGAGTATGGGCACCAACTGCAATCGAGGTAAAGCTTGTAACCTATAAAAAATGGGATGATAAAATCGGTAATGAATCTAGCATGAAAAAAAGCGTAAAAGGTACCTGGACCTTTGACTTAAATGGAGATCAAAAGGACATATTTTATACTTATAAGGTTAATATTTCAGGAGTTTGGAACGAGGCCGTAGATCCTTATGCTCGTTCTGTGTCTGTAAATGGAGATAAGGGCGCTGTAATTGACTTAAAGAAAACAACTCCTGAAAAATGGAAGCCAAGTGAAAAACCTAATTTCATAAATTTAAATGATGCAATTATATACGAACTACATGTTAGAGACTTTTCTATAGACCCAAATAGTGGCATGGAAAACAAAGGTAAATATTTAGCGTTTACTGAAACAGGGACAAAGGGAACAGATGGTGCCAAGACGGGTGTTGATTATATAAAAGACCTAGGGGTAACGCATGTGGAGTTTATGCCAATGTTTGATTATGCTAGTGTGGATGAGACTTCAAAAAAGCCACAATTTAACTGGGGTTACAATCCTAAAAATTATAATGCACCTGAAGGAAGTTATTCAACAGATCCATACAATCCTATCACTAGAGTTAAAGAATTGAAACAAGCAATACAATCTCTTCACGATAACGGATTAAGGGTAACCATGGATGTAGTTTATAATCACATGTACAATAGCTATGATTCTAATTTCAATAAATTAGTACCTGGATATTATTATAGATACGATAAAGATGGTAGCAACACAGATGAAAGTGGGTATGGAAATACCCTTGCTTCAGAAAATGCAATGACAAGAAAGTTTATTGTAGATTCCGTAATGTATTGGGCAAAAGAATATAATATAGATGGATTTAAATTCGATAATATGGGGCTCATTGATATAAATACAATGAATGAAGTTAGAAAAAAATTAAATAATATAGATCCTTCCATTATCATTACAGGAGAGAGCTCTAATATTGGGACTACTCTTCCAGAAGATAAAGCGGCAATACAGAAAAATACCAGTAAAATGCCTGGAATATCACATTTCAATGATAAAATGAAAGATGGAATAAAAGGTAGTGTATTCGAAGTAAAATCTAAGGGATTTGTTAATGGTAAAACTAATGTGGAGACAGACATTAAAAAGGGAATAGTCGGAGGTATAGATTACTCAAGTGGTATAAAAACTTGGGAAAAAGTTGACCCTGTACAATCTATTACTTATGCTGAGTCTCACGATAATAATACATTATGGGATAAACTTATTTTAACAAACCCAAAAGATAATGATGAAGCAAGATTAAAAATGCACAGAATGGCAGATGCTATAATTCTTACTTCCCAAGGTATTCCATTCTTTCAATCAGGACAGGAATTTTTGAGAACTAAAGGTGGCGATAACAACTCCTATAAGTCTCCTGATAGTGTAAATAAACTTGATTGGACTCGAAAATCAGAAAACATCAACACTGTTAATTATTTCAAAGGTTTAATAGAGTTAAGAAAAGCACATCCGGCCTTCAAAATGTCTTCAGCGGATATGATTAAGAAAAACTTGAATTTTTTAACAGTCCCTGAAAATGTGGTAGCATACGAAATGAACTACAGTGCAAATATGGATACTTGGGCGAATATTGTAGTAGCTTTTAATGCAAATAGAGAAGACACAACCATTAAATTATCTAAGAAAGGCACGTGGAATATTGTTGTAGATGGAGAACAAGCAGGTGTTAAAACTATAAAACAATTTAAAGGTGATTCATTAGTAGTCCCTGCTCTAAGCTCTACTGTAATTTATTTCGAATCAGAATATATTTTTATGACATTAACCTTTTGGATTTATGCTGTATTAATCTTAGCTGGGATTGCTTGCATGATATATGTTTTGAAGGTTAGAAAGAAATCTTAGTATTACAACTTATTGTGTATTTTGAATGGCCCTTATGATAAAATACAAGGGCTCTTTTTTTTAGAGGAGGGATTATCATGATAAATATAGCATTATTTATATCAATTTTAATTATTATTACTATTTTTATTATAGGGTGGCACTTTTCTAGTATAATTATATATCCTAGGGTTGCAAAATATAATTTTACCTATGATCACGAAGTAGAACAAGGGAAAATAGAAATAGAAAAATTTGATAATTTGGAAAAACAAGAAGTATATCTCGATTCCCAATATGGTTATAAAATTCATGGTTTCTTCTTTCCAAATAACAATGCAAAAAGAACTATAATATTGTGTCACGGAATAACTTGGAGTTTGTATGGCTCTGTTAAATATATGGATATGTTTTTAAAAAGAGGTTTTGCTATCTTTATTTATGATCATAGAAATCACGGTCTAAGTGGTGGGAAAAATACTTCTTTTGGTTATTATGAAAAGTTTGATTTAAAAAAATGCACCGATTGGCTGTTTAATAAATTAGGAAATGATATCATCGTCGGATTACACGGCGAGTCCATGGGTGCCGGCATAGTTCTTCAAAATATTGCAATAGATGATAGAATTAAGTTTTGTATAGATGACTGTGGATATTCTGATGCAGAAGATTTATTTAAACACAGATTAGAAAAAGATTACGGTATAAAGAGATTTCCACTCATAAAATTATCAAGTAAAATCAGCAAAATTCGAGTTGGATGGGACTTCAAAGATGTATCACCTATAACTACTTTACCTAATGTGAAAACTCCGATATTGTTTATTCATGGTGAAGAAGATGACTATGTACCTACTTTTATGTGTAACCAAATGTACTCAGTAAAGAAGGGCTACAAAGATATATATATTGCACCGAGTGCAGGTCATGCCGAGGCGTATTGGAAGAACAAAGATGATTACGAAAAAAAAGTTGATGGATTTTTAAAAGCTATCAATATAATTTAAAAGGATGTGCTTTAATGTTTCAGCTACCACAAAATGAAAAGAAGTATTTATACACAACTAATTATTCGAGTGATGAAGAAAGCCTATGCAAAATGGAAATAAAGTGCCTCTTTAATAAACACCTTGATGAAAAGCACTTGTTTTCTGATATTTATGTGGATCCATCTAGAAGTCCTTTTATAAAAAAATGCATTTCTATAATGTATACCGGAGAAACAATGAAACAGATTATCGATCAAATTGTTATGGATAAACTTACCGGAATAAATTATAAAGTTGCTTATATCAATGCTACTGATGAAAATATTGGTTTTCATGAGAGGCGTAGGATTGAGTTCGAAATAGGCTTTAAAATACTCGGAGAAGCTGAAATGAAAAATCCCGGAATTATCTTTGGCATAACAAAAATAGCTAACAAATGGATATTTGGTGAATGTGAGAGCAATGCTTCTGAATGGCTATTGCACAATAAAAAACCTTTTTCTTATTCAAATGCACTAAAGGTGAATGTATGTCGGGCCCTTGTTAATATAGCTGTAGCTAATAATCTAAATTGCAGCGTTGTAGATCCATGTTGTGGCATTGGGACGGTACTAATTGAAGCTATTTCAATGGATATTAATATTAAAGGTTATGAGATAAATCCATACATTGGTGAAAATGCAAAGGCAAACCTCCGGTATTTTGGATATGATGATGTAATAACTATTTGTGATATGAATGATATTGCGAATAAATTTAATGTGGCCATAGTTGATCTTCCTTATGGTATATTTACTCAAATTACGACCGAGGAACAGCTAGCTATTATAAGTAGTACTCGTAGAATAGCGGATAGAATGGTAATAATTACTTTTGATGATATGGAAGAGGAAATTACTTCCGTTGGTTTTCACATAGATGATCGGTGTACGGTGTCTAAAGGGACCTTTAAAAGGCATATATTCATATGTAGTTAATATGGTGAATCATCTCCTGCGGAGCTCTGCAATATAGAACTGGGAGACTTTCCTTCTGAAATGTCTTTAAAAGTAATGTTAAATATAAAACTTCAAAAAATAAAGAGGTGTTAGATATGACAAAAAAAAGCAGTAAAAATAATGATCTTTTATATAATTATAAGGGAACGGCTTCTCCCCAAATATATTCTATATTAATTAATTTGATAAATGAGGATAAGGAAGACTTAGCAAAAGTAGTTATAAAAATTGATTATTTACTAGAATATGCAAGTTCTTGCATAAAGCAACTGGACTTTGATGAAGCAAAGGAAGTTCTAGATAAGGCTAAAAGTAGAATAGATATATTAAAAATGGGAGACGTTAATACGAATCACCTAGAATATTTATATGCTGGAATAGCAAAAAAGGCGAAAAAATAATGTTACACAGGATATTTAACAATAGATATCCTGTGTAGCATTATTTTTTCTCATGAATCCAATAGGATATGTCCCTAGGTTCTTCTTTTTCCTGAAAGCATATCCACGATGAATACAATTGTAGCTATTAGAAGTAATATATGGATCATACTGCCACCAACTCTAAATATAAGCCCTAATGCCCAAAAGAATACTACTATTCCGCCTATCCAACGTAAAACTCCCATATAAAACACCACCTTTCACATTTATATTTATTTTTTAAATTTATTTTAATATTATAATTACCTAAATTCAGATGAAATATGCGAAGTGATTTTAACGACATTTCAAAAAGATAGTCTCCCACTTCTACAATAGGGAGTTATATGCCCTAACAAATAGAAAACTTCAGTGAGAGTATAAATCTCCTTCTGAAGTCGTCAATGCATCTTCTGCGAAGATGTTGCAGCTTCGCAGGAGATGATTTAACTCCAGTTCTTGTATAAAAATAACGTATAAATATTTTTTTTATGGCAACCATATTATAGAAAGAGGTGGATACATGGCTAATAAACTTAAAACTACTAATAAGCAAATGGCATCTTTAGGAATCAGGAAAAATGAAGTAGGTGATTATGAATATATAAATCCGGATGAAAAAAATAATTCAAAATATAAATCTGTTAAAAAAGAGCCCAAGTAATTTAAAATTACTTGGGTTCTTTTTTAAATTTACAAAGTAAAAATACGTATATATGGTATAATTTATTCATATACAAAACCAAACCAATTTTAAAAATATTCACTACTAATCTGTCTAAAACTGTTTAAATTGATATCTTTCTAATCCTTTATGAATATAATGTCAAAGCATATTGGAATAAAAACGATGAAAATTTAATTATTTTTTAGTTTGATGGCGAATACCTTTAAATGAAATTTATGGTTTTAAATTGAATATATATTTATTAAATAAAAGAACTGTAGCAGAGGCTATGAAAGGAAGAAGTATATGTATATAGGTATTGATTTAGGAGGCACTAATATTGCAGTTGGCATCGTTGATGATCAAGGAAACATAAAGTATGAAAAATCATGTGCTACAAGAGTGGGGAGGGACCCCAATGAGATAATAGAGGATATGGTAGTTCTAGTTTTAAACACTTTAGAGGATTTCAATATGCCACTAAAAAGAATAAAGGCGATAGGTATCGGTATTCCGGGCTTAGCTGATAAAAATGGGAATGTAATATTTTGTGTGAATCTTGGATGGAAGAATGTACATTTAAGAGAGATGTTGGGAAATGCACTTAATAAACCAATTTATATAGATAATGATGCTACGGTGGCCGCACTTGCGGAATATGAGAATGGCTCAATGAAGAATTGTAAAAGTAGCTTGATGCTTACATTAGGAACAGGTATTGGTGGGGGAATTATTTTAAATGGTGAAGTATATAGTGGATTTAATGGTATAGGCTCGGAAATTGGACATATGGTTGTTGGTGAAAATTTTTACAATTGCAATTGTGGAAGAAATGGTTGCTTAGAAACCTTCGCTTCATCTACTGCTATAATAAAACATACAATAAAACTAATTGAGGAAATGAATGAAAGCACTATAATAATAGAAAGGGCAGGAGGAAATGTTAACAATATAGATGCAAAAATAATATTTGATTGTGCTAGAGAAGGAGATATAATAGCAAATTTAGCAGTGAATCGCTTAGTGAAATATCTAAGCATAGGAATACTTAATATAGTCAATTTCATTGATCCAGAAATAATAGCATTAGGTGGCGGTGTTGCAGGGGCAGGCCAATATCTTTTGGATAAGGTTATAAATGAAGTTGCAGCGAACAAGTCTTATTCTGAATTACCTATTGCTAAAATTGTTTTAGCAGAACTAGGTAATAAAGCAGGTATAATTGGTGCAGCGATGATTGCAAAACATGGAACTATTGAATAAACATTAAAATACGAAAGGTGAAATTAAAATGAGTAAGATTGCACTTATTACGGATAGTACTTCTGATGTTGATAAAGAAATGATTGAAAAATACGATCTATTTGTACTTCCTCTAAGAATAATATATAAGGATAGAGAGTACATTGACAGGGTAACTATTACCCCAAAAGAAGTTTATGATAATTTCGTATATGAGATCCCCTCAACTTCATTACCTTCAATGAATGATATGGAAGACTTGTATTTAAAGCTTGAAGCGAAAGGATATACACATGCCATTGCAGTAGTAATATCTGAAGCGTTATCAGGCACATATAATACATTGAGATTGGTAAGTGAAAATCATCCATCTATAGAAACCTGCGTTTTTGATTCTAAATCATTAACTATTGGCGAGGCGGCAATTGTTGAAGAATGTGGTGAAATGATCAGCTGTGGAAAAGGCTTTGAGGAAATTGTAAAAGATCTGCCTGAAATAAGAAATAGAATCACTGTTTACTATGCGGTGGATACACTAAAATATCTAACTAAAGGCGGTAGAATTGGAAAAGTTTCCGGTACCATAGGGGAAATTTTAAACATAAAACCAATAATATCAATTAATAAAGAGGGCGCATATTATACTTATGCAAAGGCAAAAGGAAAAAAGAAAGCTACAAGTAAACTTGTAGATATTGCAAGAGAAGCTCTTGCAATATCTCCTTGTAAAGTTTGGATTATGCACGGTGGCGCTTATGAAGAAGCAAAGATCTTTTCTGACACAATTGCTGGTCTTCAAAATATTACAAGATTATCCTTTGGAGAAATTAGTCCAGTGGCTGGAGTTCATACAGGGCCTGGATTACTTGGACTTGTGATAGTAAAAGAACCCCTCACTAAAAACTAAATAAATATATATAATAAAAATACATTTTAAAACAGAAATTACTAAGGAGTGGTTATGTTGGAAATTCAAGATATAATTTCAGGAGATTTTTCTGCATATCCTGAAGAAACACAAACTTTTATGAAAAAATATACTGAAAAGCTACGAGAAAATATAAAAGAAGAATTAATAAAGGATATATCATATAAGATGCTTAAGGATATAGATAAAAGTAAAGATTATTTCATAAGTGTTTTAACTGATATATTGGACAATGGATATAAGGGCTTTAGTAAATTGTCTACTCAGTCACTTATAGACACATATTTAGAACGTAAAAATGAAGAAGACTTTTTTATTTTGTTAGAAAAAGTTAATGAACAAGTCTAATATTATAATCACTTTTTAAATTTTCTATAAAACAAAAAGTCCATTAAAATCTTAAGGTTTTAATGGATTTTATGGTTTAATTTGAAAAGGTTTTTATTTTCAAACAATAACAGCGCTTTAGTACTTAATTGATAATTCTCCACTTAAAATTGTGTCTTTAACTTGGTTCCAAGTAGCCTCAATTAAAAGATTTACTTTTAAGCTTGTTTTATAATTAAATGAAATCTCTTTATCATGTACCACATGATAATTTTCATAAACCACTAAATTTTTTCTAGCTTTATCTTTAATTTTAATTGTCCATTCTCCCGTTTCAGGCTGAAAAATTTTTGCTGTAATCATTAAAGTTGACCAAAACGCGGTGCTTACCCCAGTTTCGTAAAAGCCTTTTCCATCATGAATACTTATTTCAAAAGCTTGTTGAATATTGTCACTGCTACTTGTTGCTGCTTCTTCTGTTAATTCAATATTTTCATTTTTTATATTATTAATTAACTTTTTCATATATTTTCTCCTTTTTATTATTCTCATCGAATGTTAATTTTCTAAGATAAATTCATTATATTTTATTATACGTAAGTATATAAGAAATGTTATTATTAATGTTATTTATTATTTTCAAAGAATTAAATAGTAAAGAATGATATAATTATATTTTAAATTATATATTGAGATTCACGATTAAAGCAAAAGAAGGTGGAAGTAATGAGTGATAATAAATATTTACCTATTAGTAAGAAAGATATTATAGATAGAGGTTGGACTGAATTAGATTTTATTATAGTTACTGGTGATGCTTATGTAGATCATCATAGTTTTGGAACTGCAATCATTTCAAGAGTTCTTGAAAGTGAAGGTTATAAAGTAGGAATAATAGCTCAACCTGATTGGAAAGATATAGATGATTTTAAAAAATTAGGCAAACCAAGGCTTGGATTCCTAGTTAACTCTGGGAATATGGATTCTATGGTTAATCATTATACAGTAAGTAAAAAAATAAGAGAAAAAGATATGTATTCCCCTGGTGCAAAGATGGGCCTAAGGCCTGACAGAGCAACAATAGTTTATTGTAATAGAATAAGGGAAGCATATAAAAATGTTCCTATTGTTATTGGAGGGATAGAAGCAAGTTTAAGGCGCTTCGCACACTATGATTATTGGAGTGACAAAGTAAGAAAATCTATGCTAATTGATAGTGGAGCTGACCTATTAATATATGGTATGGGAGAAAAACAAGTCGTTAAAATTGCAAAAGAATTAAATGAAGGTGTAGATATAAAATTCATTACTCAGGTACCTGGAACATGTTATGTGGTAGATAATATTGAAAATATATGTGACTACATTGAAATAGAATCATATAAAGAAGTCTGCAGAGATAAAAAGAAATATGCACAAGCCTTTAAAATACAATATGATCAGCAAGATCCTATTAGGGGAAATGGTATAATTCAAAAACATTCTAATAAGTATCTTGTGCAAAACAAACCAGAAATGCCCCTTACTAGAGAGGAATTAGATACTGTTTATGGCCTGCCATATGAAAGAAATTATCATCCTATTTATGAAAAGCTCGGTGGAATACCTGCTATAGAGGAAGTTAAATTCAGCTTAGTTAGTTCAAGAGGATGTTTTGGTAGCTGTGCTTTCTGTGCCATAACCTTTCATCAAGGCCGAATTGTGCAAAGTAGAAGTGAAAATTCAATAATAGAAGAAGCAATTCAAATTACAAAACTCAAGGATTTTAAAGGGTATATTCATGATGTAGGAGGGCCTACCGCTAATTTTAGGCGACCTGCATGTGATAAACAATTAAAAGTAGGAGCTTGCATAGATAAGCAATGTTTGCATCCAAGCCCTTGCAAGAATTTAAATGTTGATCATATGGAGTATTTAAATTTACTACGGTCGCTTCGAGAATTGCCGGATATTAAAAAAGTTTTTGTGCGTTCAGGGCTGCGTTATGATTATATTATGGCAGATAAAAATGACACCTTTTTTAATGAACTTATTAAGAATCATGTCAGCGGCCAACTAAAAGTTGCACCAGAGCATGTTTCTCATAAAGTTTTAAAATTCATGGGCAAACCAGCAGGTAAAACTTATGATAAATTCAGGGAAAAATTTTATAAAGCTACTGAAAAAATAGGGAAAAAACAATATCTTATCCCGTATTTAATGTCTAGCCACCCAGGATGTACAATAAGTTCAGCAGTAGAACTAGCAGAATACCTTAGGGATACTAATTACCAACCTGAACAAGTTCAAGATTTCTATCCAACTCCAGGAACACCATCAACAACCATGTTTTATACAGGACTTGATCCAAATACCCTTGAAGAAGTTCATATACCTAAAACTAAAAATGAAAAAGCTATGCAAAGGGCATTGCTTCAATATAAAGATCCTATGAAATATGATTTAGTATTATCAGCTTTAACAGAGGCTAATAGAGAAGATCTCATTGGTTATGAACCTAAGTGTTTAATAAAACCAAGAAGCAAAAAAAATAAGGAACATTTAAATAACACAAATATAAACCCAAAACAACAAAATGGCAAAGATAAAGGGAAAAATATAAAAAGTAAGAGCAAAGATACTCCGATAGATAAAAACTTTAAAAAGAAAAGTAAGCCACTAAGCACCCAAGACAGAGCAAATTATGGAAGCAGACAAGATAATAAAAATAAGGCAAAGAACAAAAAAAGAAAATAGAACGTTATAATAAATACCTACATCCACGCCGTGGATGTAGGTATTTATTACAATTCTGTTTTAACTATTTTGCTTATACTTTCTTCTTCAACCAGTTCACTTTTACTGAAACCCTTTTTAAAATATCTGATTTGCTTATATTTAATTCCATTCATTTCAAAATCTAAAACATCAATTCTGTCGCCTTTGTAAATAACAGCCTTTTTATTACCTTTTAAAAATATGTGTACTTCCATAGTTTTATTTATTAGCTGCAAAGCAGCTACTCCTTCCTATTTATTTTTGATTTATTAAGGTTTTTGTTTAAGCATTCTTTAAAATTATATATTACTATTTAAATTATAATGCCATTATTTATATTTATCAAGGTTAAGAAGCAACAATTTAATAGAAGCTAGGACCTTCCTTCTGAAATGTCGTTAACCATTTAATTATTAATGAATATAATATAAATAAAACTAATGATTCAGATATCTTTTTATTAAAAATTCAATATAGACTTACTTAGAAAAGGAGATAGTACAATGATTTGTAAAGAGTATTTGTTGGATACCAATATAATTATAAAAATGTGGAATAAATATCCTACCTTGCTTGATACTATTGAAAATATGAAATGTATTAATTTTAAAATATCTGAAGATATAGCTGGAGAATTATCAGTGAAAGAGTATGTAAAATTCAATGAAGACTTTATACTCTCTAATAAATTTTTAAAATTATTAGGACATATTATTACTAATAATGGTCATACTTTTATTGAAGAGTGTGTAGGTCGTGATTTTATTAAATATGAGCAGAATAAAAATATATATTTAGTTAATGGAGATAAAATTTCTATAAATGACTATAGTTTAATTGATATTTGCAAGCAGAATGAAGACTACATCCTTGTGACGGATGATAAAAAACTAATTCGAAGCGCAAAAATTATATTAGATTCTTCAAGGGCAATAAACTTTCAAGAATTTCTAGATGAGTTAAGAGAATTAAATGTATTATAATAATACACTAATATAAGAGGCTGCTCCTTTAGTGGATTACAGCCTCTTATACTATTTTGATGTTCACTTATTTAATGGTTTCTTCTAAATACTGTTTGAATTTAAGATTCCACAACTTATAGATTTCAGGATTTTCATCACTAACTGTTGATAAAAATTCATCAACTACACCTAAGTTGTTTAGGCCTTTCATTAGATGTCTGGGGTAAATTACATTTTTAGAATAATTGTTTTTAGGATCGATTACATTAATCGAAAAATCATCCGTTAAGTATAAATCTTTACACCTAATATCTAGTCTTTTAAATTTAAGCTTCTTAAATTCTGCAATAAGTTTGATTATGTTGAGTGATATTTTTTTGTTTATACCATGCTTCTTGATATACTTATCTAACCGCTCTCCGCATGCATAATCTCGTACAATGTAGTAGGCACCATGTTCATAAACTCTAGGGAAGTATTTACTTCTTCTAGTTTTTATGAGAATATTATATTCACCCTCACAAACTTTCTTATCTTTAAAAATTTTAATTACTTTTTTGCCTGGAAGTAAATAAACTATTCCATTATGACCCGAACCTAAAAATTCTGATTTTCTAATCATTTTTTCAACCCTACTATTTAATTGAATATAATAATTTTTGTCCTCATTCATATTAGCATCTTCTTTATAAGAGATATTACTATATTATATGATTAAGTCCTGTAAATATTTCCTGAATAAAGATGAATAATATAGGTATTTCATTAATAAAAATAAACTAAGCTAGCCTTGATTAATATTATGTTTAATAATATAATGAGCATAGAATATTTTTAGAAATTAGGAAGTGAAGTTTTAATGTCTGTAACTATAAAAGAAGTGGCTAAGCTAGCCAATGTATCGCCATCCACAGTTTCAAGAGTAATTGCGGATAATCCGAAAATTAGTGACGCCACAAAAGATAGGGTTTATAAAGCAATGAAGGAAATAAATTATCATCCTAATGCGATAGCTAGAAGTCTGGTCAGCCAAACAACAAAGACTATAGGACTTATTTTACCTAATACTGATGAAGATTTATTTGTTAATCCTTTTTTCATTCAAGTTATGAGAGGAATAAGTCACTATGCTCAAAAAAAAGGATATTATATCATGTATGCTTACAGCAGCAATGAAGATCAAGAGGTTGAATACATATCAAGTTTAATGAATAGTAGAAGAGTTGATGGGATTATTTTACCAACAGTAAGGAAGGATGACAAATGTGTTGCTTATTTAAAAGAAGCAGATTATCCTTTCGTAGTAATAGGTAAACCCGAGAGTACCGAAGGGGTCTTATGGGTTGATAATGATAACTTTAACGCTATGTACAATGTTGTTAATACGCTTATACAAAAGGGTGAGAGAAAAATTGCATTTATAGGAGGTTCTCCTATGCTTAATGTAACTATAAATAGATTAGAAGGTTACAAGATGGCTCTTAAAAATATCGGAGTGGAAATAGACGGAAATATGGTACAATTAGGAGAGTTTACAGAAATTAGTGGTTACAATGCTATGAAAAAAATTTTAAATACCTCTACCCCTACAGCTGTTGTCACTACTGATGATTTAATTGCCTTTGGTGCATCCAAAGCTATAAGTGAAATGTCAAAGCGTCATATTTCAATTGTTGGATTTAACAACACGCCACTCGCAGCTTATAGAAAGCCCTCGCTATCTTCAGTGGATATTAATTCTGAAGAATTAGGCTATTTTGCAGTTAAGCTGTTAATAAACAAATTAGAAAACGAAAAAGAGTCAATATACAATTATATTATTGAGACAAAATTAGTTGAAAGGGAATCAACTAAATAACTATAACTTTTTAGGATTATTTTTCATGCGTACTACATATTATGAATAAAGAATCACTTACTCTGTTTTATACCTATGCAAACGCATGTCCTATTTCATAAAATGTCTAACAGCATTTTACAATAAAGTCCGTCATTTTTATATGTGGGTGTTTATTGCCCTAGAAAAAAAGAACTTCAGTTGGAGTATAAATATCCTCCTGACGCCGTTAGTACATCTTAAAAAAGATGTACTGCTCTGCAGGTGATGATTTAATGGATTTTTAAGGAGAGAGATTGATGATGATAAAAGTATTAGAAAACCCAGAATTCACATACTATGGGAATGATTTAGGCGCAGTTTATACTATTGAATACACCACATTTAAGGTTTGGGCACCTACTGCTCAGAAACTTGTAGTAATAGTGTATGAAACTCCCGATGATGACTTAGGACAAAAATATGAAATGAACAAGAAAGAAAAAGGAGTTTGGGAATTTAAACTTAAGGGTGATTTTAAAAATAAATACTATAATTATTTAGTATCAGATGGTTCCGAGGAAAAGGAAACACCAGATATATATACTAAAGGATCAAGTGCTAATGGTGAAAAGGGTATGATTATTGATTTTACTTCTTTAAATCCCCCTAATTGGGATAATCATAAAAAACCTTTACCAATTAATAGAACCGAGGCAGTAATATACGAAATTCATGTTAGAGATTTTTCAGTATCACAAGATTCCGGAATGGAAAACAAAGGGAAATACTTAGCGTTTTGTGAAAAAAACACCAAAACTTCAAAGGGTGTTGTTACAGGACTAGACCACCTTAAAGATTTAGGAATAACTCATGTTCATTTGATGCCTGTTTTTGATTTCAAAAGTGTGGATGAAACTAAGGGTGGATATAATTGGGGATATGACCCTTATTTATATAATGTTCCAGAGGGTTCTTATGCTACGAATCCCTATGATGGTACTGTGCGAATTCGCGAGTTTAAGATCATGGTTCAAACTTTGCATGAAAATGGCATCAGCGTAATTATGGATGTTGTATATAACCACACTTTTACAACCGGTAACTCACCAATGGATATCTTGGTGCCTGGCTATTATTATAGAACAGATGGCGAAGGCAACTATACTAATGGTTCAGGCTGTGGAAATGAAACAGCGTCAGAGAAACCAATGATGAGAAAATTTATAGTTGATAGTGTTAAATTCTGGGCACGAGAATACAAGATAGATGGTTTTAGATTTGATTTAATGGCGCTTCATGACATTGATACAATGAAAGAAGTAACGCTACAAGCAAAAATTATTAATCCGAATATTATTATTTATGGTGAACCATGGACAGGGGGAACATCATCATTACCATCTTCTATGCAGCTTAGAAAAGGTAGCCAAAAGGGTATGCAAGTGTCTGTATATAATGATGCTCTCAGAAATGCAATTAAGGGAGATAATGATGGTTTCCAATCAGGGTTTGTAAGTGGTAGGGTAGGCCTTGAGGTAGAAATTAAAAAGGGGATTGTTGGTGGCATTCAATATAACAATGAAATATATGATTTCTCGCAAGATCCTGGAGAAACAATAAACTATGTAAGTGCTCACGATAATTTATGCTTATATGATAAATTTGAAAAAAGCAATTCTAATAATACTCCTTTGGAAAGAGAAAAAATGAATAGATTGGCTTTATCTATAGTCCTTACATCTCAAGGAGTGCCTTTTATTCAAGGTGGAACAGAAATACTAAGGACCAAACAAGGAAATCATAATAGCTATAACTCTAGTGATGCTGTGAACGAAATACTATGGAGTAGAAAAGCTGAGTTCCCAGAAACCTATGAATATATTAAAGGGCTAATCTCTTTAAGAAAAAGCCAAAAAGTTATGACCTTAGACAATGCTTGTGAAGTAAGAGAATCCTTGATATTCCTTGATTCGCCTCGCAACTGTGTAGCTTATGAATTAACTTCCCCATTCAAAGATGGTTATAGTAAATTAATTATAATTCATAATGCTAACAAAGAAGAAATAAAAATAATTTTACCAGATACTAAAGAATGGTCTATTATAGCAAACGAATATGAAGTTGATAAAACAGGGGTAAGTAGAGGCATTAAAACTTGTATTAATGAGGTAAGTGTACCTTCTCTTTCTACCTATATATTATGTAAATAATCATTAAAAAGAAAACCTAAAGGTTGTCTTGTTGGATAACCTGAAAATACGTAAGTTTATAATTAATATATACAAAAAACCTGCATCCTTATAGAAATGCAGGTCTTTGTATTTTATTCCAATTCATATGAAGAATTATTCATTACTTTGATATATCACCAAAACCTACGGCTCTATCTCAATATAAGCTATTGCTTTCTTATTAAACAAATATTTTTTACCCATAGAATTAACTTCATGAGGCCTGGAGTTTTCAAAATTATAAAACCAACTTTTAAACAGATCACATTCAGATTGTTTTAAATCAAATAGTTCCGTATCACCGCTAATAAAAGAAATCGTTAACATTATAAACACTCCTTTTTAATTACATTCTCTCTACTAACACATATTCTCTACTTAAAAGAAATTTCCTCTATTTATAGCATTATTTATTTTAAAATATTCATTAGAGATTAAGAACTTGGTAATACTCCATAATATAACTTTAAAGTAAAAACTTATAAATTGTATTTTAATAAAAAAAAGAAACCTACACTAGAACGTCAATAGTGACAGATTTGCTTTTTTGTTGTTAGTCTAAACATTCTAAACATTCATTAATTACATCTTCTGTAATTTCAACTAGTTCGTCTTTTCTCATATAAACACCTCCTTGCTATTCTATGAGAGCACATGAAACAAATATTAATTGCTTTGCTTCCTTAGAGTGATTTGAAATACCGCTAAAACAAATTAGGATATGTTATAAGCGTTATCAGTACGTTATTCAACATAATTTTAATAAGGGATTCATTAAGAAATTTCAGAGTGAAAAGGGTAAGAATTTAAGAATTGGAATTTTAAAATTCAGGTCTTCTCTTTTGCTAAGTGTTTTAATGATCCGACTTTGCATGTATTTGCAGATATTCTATTTTTACTAGGTAACTTTATTATTATATATCATTTCGGTTAGAAATGCAAGGGTATGATCTATAATAAAAGTTAAAAGTCAATTTACAATAGTAAATGGACTTCAAACTATTAGTTTTTATTTTGATATAATGGCTTGGACTCTTCCTACCTGGCCATCTTCTAGCATAACTTTTATACCTCTTGGGTGTACTGCAGAGTTGGTTAACAACCTTTTTACTACTCCTCTGGTTAGTTTAGTTGTTCTTTGGTCTTTTTTTAATACAACGTCTACTGTAATACCTATTGGTATATTATTTCTTATTTGTCCTCTGTTATCACTTTGTGTATTCATGAGTTTGTAGTCTCCTTCATTAAAATTACTTTAAAGTATATTTTTAATCTAGTAAAAATCGTATTTTTGTAAGCTTTACATATAAATAATACCCTAATTACCTCTTACTTGTCAAAATATATTTCAACCTGTTAATTCTTCAATGATTAGAATATAAACTAAAAGTATAGAAGGGTAGACGAATAAATTTAATTTGTAAGGAAACTATATTGTAGAAAATACTTTTTTAAAAAGGAGAAATAGGAATGCTAAAATCGTTACTATTCATACCTGCTAATCTTATAAATCCAATTATATCCTCTGTATCCATTATAATTGGCGCTATTTTAGGCGGTGTTTTTAGTTGGTTCATAAATAAAAATTCTACTAATATTGCAATTGAGAGGGAAAGCAAAATTGAAAAAGCAAATAGAGAGCATCAGAAGCAAAGTAAATCTTTAAGGCTCAGTGAATATGCTGCTATTATTCAATTAGATATATGTACCACTTTATTTCAAAGTTTAAGAATGTTGAAAGAAATTGATGATAAGAATAAAATTAGTATTTATCCTATACCTATGAACTTTAAATATGCTGAAGCTATTGTAGCTTTAGATAAAATTTTCAGTTTAAAAGAAATGAGCTATATTTATCAATTATATGGAATTATAGAAAAATTGAATAATGATATAAAAGGGTATCATTGTGATGAAATACATTATACATTAATAAAAGGAGATTTTGAGACGTTTATTAAAAAGATTTACGGAAACAATTTCTCAAAAGCATTAGCCTTTGATATCGATAAAGCAACCTATGAAAATTTGTATGATAATGAAATTATAAAACCAGGATATAAAAATGTACTTATTAAGTTAAACAGAATTACTTATTAATTGCTATGTATATGAAAATCTAAAAATATTTTACAGACTAAATGGCATTTTAATAAAAAAGTATTGTTATCTTTCAATATTATATTGAATTTTTACAAGAATTGAGATAAACTGATTAGTAGGGAAAACAACAAGTTGAGTTTGAGTGTAGAAAATAAAAATGTAGAGATTATGAATTGAAACATAAATTCTATAGGATCTAACATTCTTTGATTTGATGCCAAAGGAGGAAAAATTTATGTCAAGTAATAATATTGAAATGATGAAAAAACTTATCGAGGAAAAGAAAAAGAAAAGTTCTGAGCAAAGTGGTCTTTCAAGAGCTGATAAAGTAATCGGAAAATCAAAAAAAGCAGCAAGGAGCACTAAAAAAACTGGTGGTTTATTTGATAAATAGGATTATATTATTAATGGGACCTTGTTTCGATAATATATTTATACGATAATACTAAAATTAAATTAGTAATGGTTAAAATAAATGAGCTCTTATTTTTAGAGGCTCATTTTTTATGTTATTATTTTAATACATTAGTTTAAAATCCAATTTGAAATTTACAAATGGAGGAATGTCGTTAAAAATTAGATAGGTAAAAAAATTAACACTTTATTAAGCATACTATTAAGTATATCAAAATATCTATACTATATAAAGAATAAAACGCTATATTCAAAATAGGAGGATTCTATGATATATCTTGATAATGCTGCAACAAGTTTTCCAAAGCCTGTGGCAGTTTATTCCGAAGTGTTAAGATGCATGGAGAATTACGCTGCAAATCCTGGTAGGGGTTCGCATGATATGGCAGTTGAGGCTTCATCTAAAATTATGGATACCAGGCAAGAGATAAGTGAATTCTTCAACATCCCTGATTTATTAAATATTATTTTTACATGTAATGCTACCCAGGCTCTGAATATAGGTATAAAAGGAATATTAAAGTCAGGAGATCATGTTATTAGCTCAATAATTGAACATAACTCAGTTCTTAGACCATTAAATTATCTAAGTGAAAAAGGGATAGCATTTACCCTTCTTGGTGTAAATGAAAATGGATATTTGAATATGAATAATTTAAAAAGAAAAATACGTAGAAACACAAAAGCAATAATAATAAACCATACTTCCAATGTATTAGGAACCGTTCAAGATATAAGAGCTATAGGGGAAATCGCGAAACAATCAGGAATAATATTCGTAGTTGATGCATCTCAAAGTGCTGGTGTTATCCCAATAGATGTAGTACGAGATAATATTGACTTATTAGCTTTTCCGGGTCATAAAGGATTATATGGTCCCCAGGGAACAGGAGGCTTATATATAAGAGAAGGGATTGAGCTGGATTCGTTTATTCAAGGTGGCACTGGAAGTGAGTCCTTTTCTATGAAGCAACCTGACTTTTTACCTGATAGATTTGAAAGTGGAACCTTAAATACGCCAGCAATAGCAGGCCTATGCGCAGGTATAAGGTTTATTAGAAAAGTCGGAATAGAAAATATAAGAAAACATGAGATAATGCTCGTAGAATATTTAGTAAAAGAATTGTGTAAATTATCTTATGTTAAAATTTATGGAGGATGCGATTATAATAACAGAGGAGCTGTAGTTTCTTTGGCTATAGACGATATTGATGTTTCTGAAGTGGGATATTTCTTAAATAAAAAAGGAATAGCTGTGAGAACCGGGTTTCACTGTGCACCACTAATACATGAAATACTTGGCACAAATCGTAAAGGCACAGTTAGAATAAGTCCAGGATATTTTAATGATTTAGAAGATATTGAAAAACTTATTAAAGCTTTAAAGGATATACATGAAAAAAGGCCCTTTTTATAGAGCCTTTTTTATCTGTTATAGTACTAGCAGCAATGACGTTTGTTTTCTGCTACTAAAACTGAAAGTGTTGGATTGTTAAAAGTGATGCTTGCGGGCTTACGATCATCACCGGGTGTGCCCGTAGTAGTTGACTGTACAAAATAGGTGCAGCATTCGGAATCACAATCACAATCACAATCACAATCACAAACGATAAAAGTAACAATATCATGCTTCATTAATTGGAAATCGTCTGAAGGATTTGATAAATCAAATATCCATTCAGGTCCAACTTCGGTTGCAACTCTATCACGTTTACAAAGCTTAAATAGTTGGAATCTAACAGTTACACTTGCCATTTTTTTATCATTACCTTCATCATCTGCTTTTGGTAGTGTAGAAAATATATTGGTTGAAAATTCAAACTTAAAGCATGGATTACAAAATCTTTCAGTATTTATACTAAGAGTAGCAAGTCTTTTAGTAACTTCATCATCAGTTGCTGCTGCCACTGATGCTGCGGTTCCAGGCTTACACTTTAATAAAATTTCAGCTTCATTTTCTCTATCCCTATCTCTGTCTCTTTTACAACATTCCTCTTTTTCTCTATCTCTGTCTCTTTTACAACATTCCTCATTTTCTCTTTCTCTTTTAAAGCAATCCTCTTTTTCAGATTTACAATGACATGACATTGAATTCATATATTAATTCCTCCTAAATTTTAAGTCGTTATATCTAGTAAAAGAATTCTAAATGTACTGTTTACGAGGTCGGATATCTTAGAATTCTCATATTACAATATATGAGATAGGCCTATAAATGTTCTAATTATTCGTAATTTTTCTAGAATTTACTTACTCATCATCTTCACATTCATCATCAAATAAAGGTCTAAGCTTTTGATCTGGGAAGAATTTTGGAACTGGTGCGCGATCAAATTTTTCACAAGCATCTTCTTCACATTCTTCTTCGCATTGACAAGGTACAGGACAATAACCATATGCAGGAATTAGTAATTGAACAATTAGTTCACATTTTACAATAAGATGGAATCCTAAAGTTATATCTAAAAAACTATGACAGTCATCATCTTTACAAAAAACTCCATCTAAACATTCTGCTACCAATTCAAGTTTTATAATTTCAGAATCAAGATCCTCTGATTTACCAGGCATAAAGCTAGCAGATATTTGGGCTATTGAATCTGGGCAATATAGTTTCGATATAACCTCTGTACGATTAATTTCAAAAAACTCGCATTTAGTCTCTCCATTACAATTTATATAATCTGCATAAAATGAAATTCTAAAGCAAATTAATACTTTCTTGTAACTAGGATTTTTCTTTAGTGGGATTTTCTCTACCGAAATAAGTTTAAGTTGAAAATCCCTACATCCTGTAAATATTTTCGGGTTACAAAGGGAGTCGCTTCTTAATTCTTCATCTGTATCCACCGTATCTTGTCCGCAAGAATAAACTAAACATCTTTTAATTAGGCACTGGTCAAAAACTTTTGGGATTTCAACGCAAACTAGTTCTGATGGATCAGGAAGGTGCCCTTGTTTGTTAATAATACCAGGTCTTGCAATAAACTCTTCACGAGTAATAGCCATAAATTATCCTCCTTTATTATGTTAAGTGATACACTTTTAATTCGTGTTCTCTATATTATAGTATGCAGGTGGTTATAAGTTGTGAATGATATTTTTATTGATTAAAATTTATATATGGAGATTTAGAACTAACCCTGTAAACAATATCAAGCCTCAGTACGTCTACCATTTGTACTGAGGTTTGATTTCAACACTTAAAAAACTTTAGTTGCTTTGTGTTTTTTTATTAGAATTCACTTATTTATCAGCTTCACTTTCATCATCTTCACAGTCATCATCAAATAAAGGTCTAAGTTTTTGATCTGGGAAGAATTTTGGAACTGGTGCGTGATCAAATTTTTCACAAGAATCTTCTTCACATTCCTCTTCGCATTGACAAGGTACAGGACAATAACCATATGCAGGAATTAATAATTGAACAATTAGTTCACATTTTACAATAAGATGGAATCCTAAAGTGATATCTAAAAAACTGTGACAATCATCATCTTTACAAAAAGCTCCATCTAAACATTCTGCAACCAATTCAAGTTTTACAATTTCAGAATCAAGATCCTGAGATGAACCAGACACAAAGTTAGTAGATATTTGCGCTATTGAATCTGGACAATATAATTTTGATATAACTTCTGTACGATTAATTTTGTAAAACTCGCATTTTCTCTCACCGTTACAATTTATAAAATCCGCATAAAATGAAATTACAAAGCAAATTTTTACTTTCTTATAATTAGGATTTTTCTTTAGTGGAATCTTCTCTACTGAAATAAGCTTTAGATCAAAATCCCTACATCCTGTAAATGTTTTTGGATTATCAAGAATGCCACTTCTTAATTCAGCATCTGTATCTAGCGTATCCGGTCTGCAATCATAAACTAAACATCTTTTAATCAGGCACTGGTCAAAAACTTTTGGAATTTCAACGCAAACCAGCTCTGATGGATCAGGAAGGTGTCCTTGTTTGTTAACAATACCGGGTCTTGCAATAAATTCATCACGAGTAATAGCCATAAATCATCCTCCTTTTATGTCAAGGGATACACTTCTAATGCGTGTTCTCGATATTATAGTATGCAGGTATCCAGGAGGTGTGATTGGTATACTTGTTTAGTAATACAAATAGTTCCTAAGTGTTAATTTTAAATTATCTATTACTATATTATGTAAATACTTTATATATGGCCTTTAATATTAATTTTTAGGTCATATATTACTTTGGAATAAAATATAATTTCTATAAGGAGATGAGTAATATGAGGATATGTAGTCCATGTTTATTTTATGATAGTGAAGATCATATATGGAGCTTCTATGTAAATGATGATAGGAATTTAATGTACAGTATTATGTATGATGAGAATAAATGGACTAAGGAAAACAAAATTGACAATGAAGTTATTGATTTTACCGTTAATTTTGATATAGATAACAAAATTTACATTATATATAGTGTTGGAAATAGCGATCTTAAGTATTGCGAATGGGAACAGAATAAATGGTTTGGAAAAACCATTTATAGTTTTGAAAATGAAGGCTATGAGATGACTGAATTAAATGTTATTACAATTGGTGAACAAATGCATATATTTTTCATTGGTAAAAATAGCATAAAGAGAATCCAATGTTCTTTAATGCATTTGTGCTTAAATAAAAATGAAAGTTTATTTAATACAATAGATACCATACCATTTCTAAAAGAGGTTTTCTGCCATTACCAGGTACAAAATTTAGAAAATGGTGATTTATCCCTAGTATTTATTAAGCATGAAAAAAATGAAATAGTAATTAATTTCACAGAATACAAAAACAATAACTGGAGTATTCCAAGAAGATTATATGGTATTATCGGCAATAGTATTAATTTTTGCACATTATTATATGTAAATAAAATAAATATAATAAATCTGTCTAAAGAGGGATCATTGTATTTTATAGAACATGTATTAATTGAACCTGATGGAAAAATGAAAAGCTATAAAATTCATGAAGGTTGTGATAAGCCAACTAATTTATCGCTAGTTGAAATTAGTGGAGTCCTTTGGTCGATATGGAGTGAAGGCAAAAACATTCTAACTTCTTCATATAAAAATCAATGGAGTGAACCCAATAAAGATTACACCCAATTAAACAATGAAATTTCACTGTATAAATTTTTATCTTTAAGTAAAAAGCATAGTAATATACAGTGTAAATATATGATAGGAACTAATCCTCCTGAAATAAATTTATTATTACCTCAATGCAAAGATAATGACTCTAGAGATGACTTTCCAAAACTAAATAGTGTAGCTCCTAAAACTAAATTAGATTCTAATGTGAAAAAAAACAAACTAGATATTCAAGAAGAGATTTTAGCTCTAAAAAAAATTAACAAAGATTTAGAAAAAAAACTAATAGATTTACAAATAAAGTATCAGCAAAAACTAAGAATTCTAGCGGAATCAGATAATAATTTCTTTAAGATTTCAAATGCAAAGAAAAAAGCTGAAGAGAAATTAAATATAATAGCTGAAATACAACAGACTTCTATAAAAAAATTAGAAGTAATGAAAATCGAAAAAATATCTACGGACAGAGTAATAAATGAATTAAAGAATAAATCAGAACAACTTACTAATGAATACGAAGGGTTGAAAAAACAGAAGATGTTCAAAGATGTTGTAGTAAATGAATTGAATAATAAATTAGAGCGACTAACTAGTGAAAAAGAAGGTCTGAAACAAGATCTAAAATATGAAAAAAACATAGGAATTGTAGATAGAATTTTAAAAAAAAGACCGGTCAGATAGATATCACATTAAGAAGATATTTTCATATTATGGATTGGTCTACTAGTTTATCTATGATACAAATTAATTTATAAACTTGATTAGCTATAAGGGAGATGTTCAAGCTATGAAGGTAGAAGTAGTAGAAAGTGAATATTTAGTTGTTTACCCAGGTCATAATGTTGCAACACTTTTGTACCAAAGGCTTCTAAAAAAATCTTGCAAGGTTGAATTAGTATCAACCCCAACAAAAATATCCTATGGTTGTAGTCTATCCATCAAATTCAAAGAAGTCTATATGAATATTGTTAGCGATGAAATTCGAAAGATTAATATAAAAGCAAAAGGTGTGTACAGAATCGTTAAAAATGGAAAATTTGATAGCTACGAAAGGGTCTAGTTTGTATCCAAAGAAATTATTAGGATTTGGAATTTCCAAATCCTTTATAATTTTAGCATATTTTCTATCGTTAGAGCATATTTTCTATTAAGAAAGATAAAGGGTGTGATTGAAATAGCTGAAAATATTAGAAAAAGTTTTTATTTTGTTTCAAACGTTAAAACTGGAACCTTAACTATAATTGATAGTCTTTGCAATACTATATTAAAAGAAATATCTGTAGGGAAAAGCCCATTTAGATTAGCCTTGAAAGATAACAATACCATTGGCGTTGCTTGTGATATGAGTAATACTATCTCATTTATTAACTGTATTACTGGTGAAATAAAAGAAAATATTATTCCCAATAATGGCAACTTTCAAATTGATACCATAAACAAAAAAATATACGTTTCAAATACTTCTGAAGTAACTGTATATGATATAAACTTAGACAATTTAATAGGTCGCATTAAAGGATTGTCAGCAATTATTGATTTAAGACTTAATAAAGAAGGGACTAAACTATATGTATTAGATACATTACTAAAGGAATTAAGAATTTATAGTACAGAAAATTATGGACTTATACATTCATTTAAAAACTTAGGTATAAATCCAACTTATCTTTTAATATCCGAAGATGATAAAACTGCATACATTTCAATGCGAAATACTATATTAAAAATAGATATTAACTCAGAAAAATTTACTGATTTAATTTTACCTAAGGGATCATTAATTGCTGGAATGATCTTAAAAGACGCTACCTTATACGCATCAAATTTTGGACTAAACAGAATAGAGTTAATAAATACTAATACTAATGAAGCATATGATTTTATTATTACCTCAAAACCTGAACCTACCAGACTTTTTATAACTGACGACAATACTAAGCTCTTGGTAGCTAACAGAAACCGTGAAAATCATGGCGGGATTGATATAATTGATTTAAAATCTAATTCTGTAATTGGTTCAATTCTGATGAATACACTTAATAGCCAGCCCTATGATGTTATTTCACTGAGACTTCCTTATACATATGTTCCACCAGCTGCAATAACTAATCTACAACCAGGCAATCAGATAATAACCATTATAGCAAAAAAAATATTTGCATCATACAATGAAAATCTTAATTTCCCTATCATAAATATAAATTTACCTAAAAATATAAATTCTTCTTATATTTTTGAAAAAATAAAATTTGAACCTGGTATTATTGTAGAGCATTCCGAATTTAGAAGCCTTTTATCTACAACATCTGGGTTCGCAAGTATTAAATTTATTGAAAGAGTTAATTATATAATTGATTATCTTGAAGACAACAAAAATAACAGTATAAATGGATTTTTTGAAAAACCTATAGAAGTTTTTTTAGATATTCCTAAAGACCGTGAATTAAATGAATTTCAACTCAAAATTAAAACAATCACTGAGCTTACAGATGCTCCAAAAATTCTTCAGAATGTTATAAGCTTTGGTGTAACTACTTTGATGGAGTTAAATATAATAGGTGACGATGAAATATCTATTATTAATTCGAAAGAAACCCCTGATAATGTGGAAGAGCACTTCGAAGCATTCGATGGTTTTAGCGGCTCAATTTTTCCAGATGACACAGTGTTTACTCTTTAAATAAACATTTCAACATATTTGTTCTGCTTACAAGATGATTTCTGCAATATAAACAGAAGTCATCTTTTTTGGGTTACATCTATATATCATTTATAGTGGTTTGATCAGATGCTTTAAGTTTCTGTTATTATAATAATGTGTATCAGCGTGTATTACTTTCCAAAGACAAACCCTTCTGAATTATGTTATAATATTCTAATGTACAGGAGGGGTGATTTTATGAGTAGCATTGCAGGAGAAGGTTGTGAAATATTAGTTCCATTTAATGATAGAAAACCACTAGCGGAAATAGAACGTAGTCTTATTACAACCTTTAGAAAGCCTATTTGGAGAAAATTCATTAAGGCTATAATAGATTATAATTTAGTTTGCGAGGGTGATAAAATTGCTGTAGCTATCTCGGGCGGTAAGGATAGTCTAATAATGGCTAAATTATTTCAAGAGTTACAACTTCACGGTAAATTTAATTTTGAATTAGAGTATATTGCTATGGATCCTGGTTACCATAAAAATATAAAAGAACTATTAATTGATAATTGTAAACATCTAAATATTCCTGTGAAAATATTTGAATCAAGAGTTTTTGATATAATTGATAGTATAGCTAAGGATTATCCTTGTTACATGTGTGCAAAAATGCGCAGAGGTGCATTATATGCAAAAGCAAAAGAGTTAGGTTGTAATAAACTTGCCCTTGGACATCATTTTAATGACGTAGTCGAAACCACTATGTTAAATGTTCTTTATTCAGGAAATTTTAAGACTATGCTTCCAAAATTAAAAGCACAAAATTTCGAAGGTATGGAATTAATTCGTCCTCTTTATTATATTGAAGAACAATATATTGTGGATTTCACTCAAAACAGTGGTATTTGGCCACTAAATTGTGCATGCATGGTGGCAGCTAAAAAGATAGGCAATAAACGTCATGAAATTAAAGATTTAGTTAAAGAGTTAAAGAAGAATTTTAGCGGTGCTGATAAATCTATTTTTAGAGCCGCACAAAATGTTAATATGGATTCTATCTTAGGTTGGCAAAAAAATGGTGAGAATTATTCGTATTTAGACTTTTATGATGAAAATGAAGATTAAAAAATAGTGCTTATTAGCACTATTTTTCAGTTGGTTTTAATTCTTCTATCATAAACTTATCAAAGTAAATTTCCTCTATAAAATTATTTTCGTCAAAACTAGTTTTATGTCTTTTATTGTATTCATTAATATTAGATTTTAGCCAGTACGGTGTTGAAATATCAAATTTGTAACATAACTCTGAAATGCACGCTTTTAGATTTTCCTGGTAATTATCTTCTAGCTTCGACATTGACACTTCATCCATAATAATTCTATTATCTTTGATTAATTTACCCCAGATTTTTAACATGTTTGCCTCCTTGCTTATCTTTGCATATAGATAACAGCTGTTATCTATTATCCTCTTGGTTTAGAAAACATCAGTTGATTAAATGTTCCATAGAGTCGAATATTTTTTGCTAATCACAAGTTTATCATAAATGAAAGCTAAAGTCATGCAATATGTTATGTCCATAAACATAAATAGTAATACATTATACTAGCCTATTTATATTTATGTTCCTCAAAATATATTGCAAATTTTTTATCTTAATTGAAATAGTAAAAATTGATTATTTTCTTTGAATATTGCATATACTCAATTTAAGATATCTTAAAAAAACAACTAGATAGAGCATTTCGATTCTTAAAATAGTTAATCAAATTAATACACCAATATGTATGCATCGAGAATAAAACATAGGAGGGGCAACAACATATGATAAATTTAAGTGTAATTCATTATGCATATATAATCATTATTCTAATAATTACAGTTATAATTACACTTAAAAAAGATATAATACTTCTATGTATTTTAGGAATTGGCGTAATAGGTTATATTTTTACAGGTGATGTTCTAAGTGCTGTTCAGATTATATATAAGGCCGTAGTAGTGTCGGGTAAAGAATTTATTGAAATAGTTGTAGTTATTGCATTAGTTAATTCAATGTCTAGTTCATTACATGACCTGGGTGCAGATGAATTAATTATAAAACCTATAAGGAAATTGATGATAAATAAAACAATGTCATTTTTTATTCTAGGAATTACGGTTACTGTAACCTCGTGGTTTATTTGGCCCACACCTGCAATAGTTTTTATAGGTGCTTTAATGGTGCCTGCAGCAATAGAATCTGGATTGCCACCTGTATGGGCCGCAGTTGTTTTATGTTTATTCGGAAATGGAGTTGCTTTATCAAGCGATTTTGTTCTTCAAGCAGCACCATCAATAACCGCTAAGACTGCAAACTTGCCTAATGCATTAGGAATTATTAAAGAATGTCTTCCCTTTTGGGGTATAATGAGTATAGTAACTATAATTTTAGCATTTATACTTATGAAAAAAGATAAAACCTCTAAAATTATGGTTGATGCAACAATAATTGAAACTAAAAAATTAATACAAAATCATTCAATAGGAATAAAAATAATGGCAATTGTTACCCCTTTATCATTTATAATAGATATCATATTCATTAAAAAATTCAACTTCATAGGTTCAGACTCTACAGCTCTAATAGGTGGTACAGCAGCAATAATAATGATTATTTCATCTATAATACATACTGATTTTAGAACGTCATTAGGAGAGGTTACTAAATATATTAAAAGCGGTTTTACTTTTGGTATAAACATATTTGCACCAATTATAATTATTGGTGCGTTCTTTTTTCTAGGAAGTGAAGGGACCGCAGTTGATATATTGGGTAATGGAGCTAGCGGACTTCTAAGTGATATAGGAATATATGCTGCAAGCAAGATACCATTATCTAAATACTCTGTTATAGGCATACAAACAGCAGTAAGTACTCTTCTTGGACTTAGCGGTTCAGGTTTCGCAGGGTTACCGCTCGTAGGCACTTTGGCTAACACCTTTTCAAATACTATTAATATAGACAAGGAAAAGGTTGCGGCATTTGGTCAAATAATTACAATATGGATAGGCGGAGGAACTATAATCCCTTGGAGTGTAGTTGCTGCAGCAGGAGTATGTAAGGTTGAACCCTTTGACGTAGCTAGAAAAAATGTTATTCCTGTTATTTGTGGAATAGTTGCTACCGTGCTACTAGCTATGATAATATTATAGTCTAACGACATTTCAGAAGTCTTTGCCGCGACACCGCAGGTGATTATTTAACCATTTTAAAAAAATAGAATAATATATTTTAAGGAGAATTTCAAAGATGAATATTCAATGTTTTGGAAGAAAAAAGTGTTTTGACACACAAAAAACTGAACGATATTTTAAGGAAAGAAATATAAAATATCAATTTATAGATTTAAATATTAAAGGACTAAGTAAGGGTGAATTACAAAGTGTGAAACATTCTGTAGGATTAAACAATTTAATTAACACGAAAGCAAAGGATTATAAAAAATCAAATTTACAGCAAATTAGAGGTGAGGAGACTAAAGAAGAAATTTTATTGAAAAATCCTCAACTTCTTAATACCCCTATAGTACGTAATGGAAAGGAAGCCACTGTGGGCTATGTACCAGAGATATGGACAACCTGGGAATAAGGGATATTCAACTAAATAATAAGTCAGTATACTAACAGCTTTGACTTGTTATTTATTTTCATGCCCCTAAATGATATTAAATATGTATTTTAGAAGATATCATTAGATTATCTCCTAAAATACTACAATAACTTATGAATATTAATTGGAATTCGAATGTTTTGATAATCTAGAGATTAATTGTTTAGCTATGATTATAGCTATAATTGCCTTTATAATATCTCCAGGTATAAATGGTATGCAAGCGTATTTAAGAGCTGCATAAAAATTTATATTTTTCCCTAAATAATTCGTAAAAATAAAATAAAAGTAGGGTATCCCCATAAGATACATTACGGAACTTCCTAAAATAACAGAACATATTATTGTAGAAAGAGATTTATTTTTCTCTGTAATCTTGCCAATTACATATGCTACAACAATAAAAGATATTAAAAATCCAAAGGTAGGACTTACTACAGAAGTTAATCCTCCTGTTCCGCCAGAAAAAACAGGTAATCCAATTAACCCCAAAATAAGGTATGTGATTTGAGATAGTGCACCTAACTTGGCACCTAATATAAGTCCAGATAAAAGAACAAAAAAAGATTGTAGCGTTATAGGAACTGGACCTAGAGGTATAGAAATAAAGCCTCCTACTGCCGTTAATGCAGTAAATAATGCAGTAATTATTAAATCTCGTGTAGATAATTTCAAAATAAATTCCTCCCTAAAAAATTATAAATATGATGTCTGAAAAATTGTAAACCCAATTAAATTTATGGTTTACAATGATAATATCATGGATTATTTTGAAAGTCAAACAAACTATAGCTAAGAATTTATTATTTAACAGGAGGGTTTAAAATTGTATTTAATTAGTTTTCTTGAATTTATTGAAATTAAAACAAAATTGGCCAGTATGATACCATTTATATTGGGAACACTTTATTCTTTATACCGATATAAAAGCTTTAATTTGAAAAATTTTATTATTATGGGTATCTCACTATTAACATTCGATATGGCTACAACCGCAATTAACAATTATATTGATTACAAAAAAGATTTAAAGTGTAACAGACATAATCATGAAAATAAAAATGGAATCATAAGATATAACATCAAAGAATCCACAGCTGTAGCTATAATTTTTACCTTACTTGCAATAGCAATTTTCTTTGGGATTCTATTAACTTTAAACACTAATGTAGTTGTGCTCTTAATTGGAATTATTTCATTTTTAGCAGGTATATTCTATACATATGGGCCTATTCCAATTTCACGTATGCCACTAGGCGAAGTATTTTCTGGAGTATTTATGGGATTTATAATTCTATTTTTAGCTTGTTACATTCATATATCTGATAGAAATATAATTTCTATCATGTATGTTAGTAATATGTTAAACATCAGCATAAATCTAGTAGAATTATTTTATATCTTCTTGATCTCCATCCCAACAATCAATGGCATAGCAACTATAATGCTTGCTAATAACATTTGCGATCTTGAAGAGGATATAACAAATAAGAGATACACGTTGCCTTACTATTTAGGTAAGGGGAATGCACTTACCTTATTTAAGACCCTATATTATATTGCATACCTAGATATTATAATTTTAGTTATATTGAAAATTTCACCAGTTTCATCATTGCTGGTAATTTTAACTATAATACCATTGAATAAAAATATAAAATTATTTCACCAAAACCCTATTAAAAGTGAAACCTTCATTTTATCCGTGAAAAATTTTGCGTTAATGAACATGACTCACATCATATTAGTATTAATAGCGCTTATATTTAATTGGTAGGTGTCAACTACCAACTACCCTAAAGGGTAGTGGCTTGTAGGAGTAAACAAGTCGGTTGAATAGCCTAAGACTTAACAGACTACGTTATGTGAGAATATATAGGTACTTCAAGATACTTCTCTAGTCTTGAACACTACGGTCTAATTTTAAACATCTCTGATGGTAGGAGAAGTGAGTTAGATATTCAAAACCTTGCATAACATTGGCGAAGAGAACCAACTCTGAAAGGAGGTAGACTTTATGATAGTCTACGTATTAAACAAAATAGGAAAAGCATTAATGCCTACTACACCTAGAAAATCTAGGTTATTGCTAAAACAAAAGAAAGCAAAAGTTGTAACAATTAAGCCATTCACAATTCAATTAATTTTTGGTAGTAGTGGATACAAGCAGGATATTACATTAGGAATTGATAGTGGATATAACAATGTTGGATTTTCTGCTGTAACTGAAAAGAAAGAATTAATTGTAGGTGAATTAACATTACTACAAGGTATGAAAGAAAGATTATTAGAAAAGTCAAGATATAGAAAAATAAGACGTTCAAGATTAAGGCATAGAAAAACTAGATGGAGCAATAGGACAAAATCAAAACCAAAAGGGTGGTTAGCACCTAGTTTACAACACAAATTAGATTCTCATATTAAGTTTATTGATAGTTTATATAAGATATTGCCAATAACTAAATGTATTATAGAAGTTGCGAGCTTTGACATTCAAAAAATGAAGAATGACAATATTAGTGGAGTAGAATACCAACAGGGAGATATGATGGCATTTTGGAATACTAGAGAATATGTACTTCATAGAGATAATCACAAATGTCAAAATCCTAACTGTAAGAACAAAGGCAAAGAACAAATATTAGAAGTACATCATATTAAATTTAAAAGTCATGGTGGAACAGATTCTCCTAGTAATTTAATAACTTTATGTAACAAGTGCCACACTTCTCCTAACCATAAAAAAGGAAAATTCTTATACGATTGGTGTATGGAAGGTAAGAAAGTTAGAGGATTTAAAGATGCTACCTTTATGAGTATGATTAGATGGTATTTAGTCAATAAGTTAAAAGAAAACCATAGTAATATTGAGACAACTTATGGCTATATAACAAAAAATCATAGGATTGAAAACAAAATAGAAAAAACTCATTATAATGATGCTTTTGCTATAGTTAAAGGTATTAACCAAGTTAGAAATTCAAAGATATTTGAGGTTAAACAAGTAAGAAGAAATAATAGAAGTTTAGAAAAATTTTATGATTCTAAATATATTGATATACGAACTGGAGAAAAAGTAAGTGGTGGAGATTTAAACAACGGCAGAAGAACTAGAAATAAAAATTTAAATTCTGAAAATTTACATCAATATAGGGGTAAGAAGCTATCAAAAGGACAGAGAAGAATAAGAAAGGTTAAATATTTCTATCAACCTAATGATTTAGTTAATTATGAAGGAAAAATTTATAGTGTTAAAGGGACTCAAAATGGTGGAGCATATATAAGATTAAACGAAATTAAGAAAGTTCCTAGAGTTGATTTATTAACGCCTTATAAGTTTATGAAAGGATTTGTGTATGGATTATACATCAAGGAATCACAGCAAATACTTGATAATGGTGCATTTAATATTTGTTTGTAAGTATCGCATGCAATTGTTAATTAAATATGGCAATCAAATCAAGCAAATATTGAATGATATTGCCGAAGAAAAACATTTTTGGAATGAGCGTATACTTTGGGGAGATGGTTATTTTGCTTGTAGTATCGGAAATGTAAACAAGGAAATTATTGAAAAATATATTCAAAGTCAAGGATAGTGAGGGCTTACATCCACTACCCTAAAGGGGTAGTGCTCGCAAAGCGTAAATTTACAACGTTAAGCCAGTTATTTACAATTTGATACTATTATTTTAATGTTCTGACTTAGAATTAATATGTAATAGTTCTAACTCAAAAAAATATATAATATCAATATAAAGCATTGATATAGCTAGGGTTTGATCGCTAAATGATAAAGCTCTTATTTTTTTGCTCAAAACCAGTTAGTTAAAGTATAATTATAGTATTGATAACACTAACTAAGCGAGGGATAAAAATGGCAAATGATAAAATGAAAAAAGGAAGCAAAACAGTAGATCCAATAAAAAGTAAAAGAGAAATTCAGGCAGTAAAAAATTATCTGTTTGGGAAAAATTTAAAGATTATACTATATTTGTTGTAGGTATAAATTCAGCTCTAAGGGTAAGTGATATTGTAAAATTAAAATGGGAGGATGTTTTTTATGAAATTGGAGAACTAAAAAAAGAAATTAGGCCAATTGAAAAAAAGACAAGCAAACAAAAAGTTTTTCCTATAAATGAATCTATGAAAAAAGCTCTTTTGGGGTATTTTGAGCATATAGATAAGCCATCTGATGATGAGTATATTTTTAAATCAAGACAAGGAGGCAATAGCCCTTTAAGTGTAAAAATGGCCTGGAGGATATTCAATGACATACAGGTGTTAGCGGTAAACTAAAAGGGTGATATTTCGGCAAACAAAAAAGGAGAATAATTTCCAGTTAAGTACAATAATAATTCCTTCTCTGATACAATTAGAGATATATTTTACAGAGGGGGAATTTAAAATTGAAAGGATGGAATATGTTTAGTGAAATAAAACAATATAAAGCACTTGGATTTAATAAATCACAGGTTGAAAGAGCTCTAAATATAAATTACAAAACAGTTCAAAAGTATTGGGACATGGATCCTGGTGAATATGCTAAAGTCACTATTCAATCGAAGAATAGACATAAAAAAATTGATATCTACAAAGATGATATTTTAGAATGGATTACTGATTTCAGAGATATGTCAGCAGCACAAGTACTTGATTGGATAAAGGAAAGATATGGTGATGTAAAATTTAAAGAAAGGTCTTTAAGGCTTTATATTAGTAATTTAAGGAAAGAATACAATCTGCCTAAGGCTTCGCCAATAAGACAATTTGAGGAAGTACATGAACTTCCCATGGGCTACCAAGCTCAGGTTGATATGGGTCAAATATGGCTCAAAAGATTAAATGGAAACAAAGTAAAAGTGTATTGCTTTGCAATGGTTTTATCACATTCAAGGTATAAATACATACTTTGGACAGACAAACCATTTACTACCGCCTCTTTTATTGATGCTCATAATCGAGCTTTTGAATATCTTGGTGGTATGCCTATTGAAATAGTGTATGACCAAGATCGTGTGCTTGCAGTAGCCGAGAATTCTGGAGACATTATTTATACCGAAGGTTTTCAAAATTATATTAATACTATGAAATATAAAGTTAGGCTTTGTAGAGGTTTTGATCCTCAAAGTAAGGGGAAAATAGAATCTGTGGTAAAATACTCAAAATATAACTTTGCTATAAACAGAGTATTTATAGATGTTGATTCCTTTAATGAAGACTCATTCAAATGGCTAGATAGAACAGGCAATGGTAAAAAACATGAAATAACGAAAAAAATACCGGCAGAAGTGTTTGCTCTCGAAAAGAAACACTTGCTACCAGTACCTGAACTCTTTGAAAAAAATTCATTTAATACTAGTTTAACTTATGCTGTACGAAAAAACAATGTAATTTTGTATAAACAGAACAGGTTGTAGATTGCAATATAAAATGTCCGAAATTTTCAAGAAAAATATAATGTTAAGTTGTAATGGTTTTCTGTTCCATCATATTGGCAGATAAACCGTTGAAAATCCTTCTTGGATAATTGTTGATCCAGTGCTGTATTTGCATAATTTGTTTTTTAGAGAATGCTGAAATATCCACACCTTTTGGGATAAATCGTCGTATCATTTTATTGATATTTTCGTTTGTGCCTCGCTCCCATGAACTATATGGGTGAGCATAATATACTTTAGTTCTCTTTCGTTTATTTCTTACTGAGTTCTCAATACCCTCGAAATCAAGGTTCTCACAGCCGTTATCACAGGTGATTGTTTTAAATGTTTTCGAGAATAACATTCCCATTTTACGCTCCAATTTGTCCAATTCTTTCACGACAGCCGCCTGTGATTTAGATGGTATTTTAAAGACTAACTCCTTACGAGTTACTCTTTCACTTAACACCATCAAGACAGTTTTTGTACCCTGTTTGCCAACTACAGTGTCCATTTCCCAGTGGCCTATCTCATCACGTGCAGCTACCGCTGCAGGTCTCTCCGATATGCTAGTTCCTTTGGTATTGTTATACGCTGATCTTATTTTTTTATAGTTTCTCTTTTTAGCATTCTTTTTAACAGGCAGATCTTTGTTACTTATATTTAAAAACAAATTATTATCCAAATAGTTATACACAGTTTTGAAGCAAATAGTTGTTTCAAATTGTAGATCTTTATTTGTGATATTTTGAATAGCTGCATACGGAGATTCGCCATCTATACCAATAGCTTTTTCTAAGTACTTCACCAATTTATGATCTTTTCCTATTTTTAATGCAGGACCTTTAGCGGTACCTTGTTTGTCATGCTCTGACTGCCCAATTTCTGCGCTATATTCCATTCGAGTGGTTAAGTCACTATTCAATAGTTCTACAATTCCTTTAGCAATTTCACGCCTTATTGTACGTTCTGAGCGCCCACCTATTTGCTCCGCAATACGAGTTGAATTAAGTCCCATTTTGTGTAAAGCTTCTAACTTTATGCGTTCCTCGTATGTTATGTGTTTACCTTTTCTGCTCTGTGTGATAAAATCTAATTGACTCATTTGAAATCCTCCCGTATATGTTGGTTTAGTCACTTAACATTATACAAGAGTATTTCTCTTGAGTCTTTATTTTTTGTTACTCTTCGGTCATTTCATTATACAACTTACCATAAACAGAACAGGTATCAAGTGCCCAAAGGAACTTATAGCCCAGGTAAAGAACTTAAATTAATGATAAAAGGCTCCAAAATGAATATAGTTGATTTTGATACAGGTGTATTAATAGCAAGTCATCAAGTAAGTACAAGGCAGGGTGAACTTATAAAAATAATTCATCCCGAAAGGGATATTCACAGTTCTATTGACCAAGTTTATGAAAGATTGTTTTTTGCCCTCGGTAAAACTGAAAATGCAAAAATGCTACTAGATGGCATAAAACGTGAAAAACCAAGATACTGCAAAGATCAATTTGGTTCAATACTAAATATAGTACATTCATATGAAGCTTCGCTAATAGAACAAGCATTGAATTATTGTGTTATACGAAACTTGTGGAGTGCTGGAATGTTTAAAGAAACCCTTGAATATCTTGCGATACAGGATATTGCAAAAGTTGATAAAAAATCTGTAATTGACAAGTTATCTATACCATCAAAGTATAGAGGGTTAAAACCGGAAGTAAGAAGTATAAGTGACTATATTGATGCTTTGAAGGAGGACAAGCAATCATGGAGAAATTAGAATTAATCAAAGAGTATGCCAAAAATCTTAAGCTAAACTATTTAAATGTAGATGCAGATAAAATTATTGAAAAAGGTGAGTTAGGTAATGTTTCCTATCAAGACTTTCTATTATCAATACTTAAAAATGAGGTTGTTTTGAAAGATCAGAAAACACAAGAAAAAAGACTTAAATATGCTGACTTTCCAGTTAAAAAGACAATGGAGGAATTTGATTTTCTATTTCAAAAATCAATAACAAAGAAACAAATAAACAGACTCATGGAAATGGAATGGATAGATAGGATGTATAATCTTATATTTTTAGGCCCACCGGGCGTTGGGAAGTCTCACACAGCTATTGCCTTGGGTTATAAAGCCGTTGAGGCAGGTTATAAGGTAAGTTTTGTAACTATGGATAATCTGATGCATGTTTTGAAAACTCAGCAGATATCAAGAAAAAGCAAAGGTAAACTAAATAGAATCCTTTCTTCAAGCCTCGTTATAATTGATGAGGTCGGATATCTTCCTATAACTAGAGATGAGGCTAATTTGTTCTTTCAATTAATATCATCCCTTCATGAACAGGCATCACTAATTATAACTTCTAACAAAGGATTCGAAGAATGGGTAGAGCTTTTAGGAGACCCAGCATTAACAACAGCTGTATTAGATAGAATATCTTATAGGTGCGAACTTTTTAACATGATTGGAAAGAGCTATAGGTTGGAGCACAGAAAATCTATATTTTAGCAGTTAAATGGGAAAAATATACTGGGATAAATTCAGTAAAATAGTTTGCCGAAATTTCTCCAAAAGTACTTGCCAATAACAACAGGATAATGTAAAGCTAAGTACTCATATAGGGACCCATAGTATGAGAAGTGCGACTTGTTTCTAAGTGAAAAGCTTAGACTAATTAGTTGATTGAATTCAGAAATTAGAACTGTTATAACAAAAAGTAGAATGAAAGGGTAACGCCTTGAAATGCTTTCTCTAAGTCTCCGACTAGCGTGGTGGTGAGTAAACACCTAAATGTTAGAAGCTCGGTGAAGTTGGCTGAGAGTACACCGTAAGTAGAAGAAATACCATGCCTACACGAATAGCGAACCAGAGGTGGTCGAGTGTATGATAGGCCGGGAGTCTATAAAATATTTATGGTTAGGATGTTCATAAGAACTGACGAAATTGTGAATGTACGGGTCTTTATGCTGAATACTTAAAAATGAGTATAACACATATGTGTTTGTGAGTGTGGACAAGTAAGATTTTCTTATATGAAAATCCATATAATGTTACAGGCATTATCAAGCTTACAAGGCTTATACCAATGACCTAAGGATATATGTAAAGATAGTAATAACGGAACAAGGGAAGCTTGGAATACGGAGGGTTTATTCCCCATGAAGTAGTGATAAGGAAAACGCACGTATAACTTATCTTAATCCAAGTGAAAGTGGTGGCATAAAGCTACAATGGATTCTGTAACGGTCTCCTAGCAATAGCCACTAGACAAATTGTTATTTGAAAATTAAATACTGAATAATTCAAGGTTCTGGTGAGACTAAGAGAAATGAAATACCGTAAGGGGTAGTAATTGACTTGAAGGAAAACTTTAAATTAGAGAAAAGACAGAAACTAAGAAATAATGAATATTATAATATGCAAGACGTATTTGACAATCTGTATAAAGACTCTAAGGAAGGCAAAAGATTTACTAATCTAGTAGTAAACTAGGATTCGCAGTTCAGCTCTGTATAATTAGATTTGCAGGGTGGACCTTGATGGATTTTGAAAATATACCTTATGAAATAATATTGTATATTGCAGAACAATTAAAAATCAGTACTTTTGAATTTCAATCATAAAAGCGACAGCCCACAAGATATGAACATTTAGAAGAAATATTAAAACTATATGGATATAAGAGATTTAAAACTAAAGACAGAGTAACTATTTTTATCCTTGATTATTAATCAGACGAAGATTTCAGAAGAAAAATCCAGATAGGATTGAATAAAGGTGAAGCAATGAATGCACTGGCTAGAGCCATATTTTTTGGTAAATATGGAATGCTTCATGAAAAAGATATTCAAGGACAGTTACAGAGAGCTACTGCTTTAAGTATAATTATAAACTCCATAACTCTTTAGAATACCATGTACTTACCTAAAGCAGTTGAGAAACTTAAGGAAAAAGAAGGAGTTGACAAATCTCTTCTAAGACACGTTTCTCCACTTGGATGGGAACATATTAATTTTATTGGTCAGTATAACTTTGACAATAATTCTGATTACAATTTAATAGATAATATGAGACCTTTGAGGGATATATTACAATAATTTATAAAAATTAGAATTATATTTACCGTAATGATATACTAACAAATAGGTCGTATATGTAAAATATTTAAAAAAAGGAGGAAATGAAATGGCTGAACTAATAACGTTACCATTATTGTTTGAAATGGGTGAAATGAAATTTTATATTTAATCAGTTGTAATTAAAAACAATGATGATTTAATTTTAATTGACACAGGTTATCCTATGTTTTTGTCAGTAATAGAAAAAGCTTTTGAGCAAAATAGGTTGGATACCAGAAATCTTTAACAAGTTATTTTAACTCACCACGACCATGACCATATGGGAGCAGTAAAGGAACTTGTAAAAAAATATCCTTCTGTAAAGGTGAAGTGTTCCGCAGAGTGTTAAACGGCAAATTATAACTAATTGAAACGTCATTTTATTTCTATTATTAATATGTGATTTACGTCAGATTATACCTATAAACTCACTTTATCAATAAGAAAAAATCACTTTATTAATATAATTTCTCTTAGCCGGCAGGCCACTTTTATATAAAAAATGAGTAGCAATAATAGCTACCCAAGTACGTTAGTTTAAATCAATATGTTCAGCGATAGCTTGTAATGCGTGAGCCACAGTTATGGCATCTACTTTATTCATAATTTCACGTAAGCGTTCAGAGTTCCAAAATAAATCTTTTAAGGTAGAGAGATGACATCCTACATCATAATCAGGAATACAAGCAAAATTACCATAACTTGTTTTACCTATAACTACAATAAATCCACTTCTACTTTCAATCTTAAGCTCATAATGACTCCCAAATTCAGTTAATTTAGTTATCATCCCAGACCAGTTTTCTGTTTTTTTGCCCGTTTTCATTGTACACTCAAATTTAATTGGCATAGACAATCCTCCTAAAAAATAATTTACGGTTAACGAAGTGATATTTCATTGGCTGCAGCCATTATTGTGTCCGTGTCAATTATTGTTTTTTCGTGCTGCGCACCTATTATTAAAGACTTTGTTAATATCATATTTAGACGTCTTATAGAACCAGCGCAGCTGCTATATGCAGCTAAAATGGCATTATCATCAATTATTTCAGAAGAAGCACCTGCCAATGAGAGTCTAGAATGAATGTATTCTATAGCCTCAGTCTCTGAAAGCCCTTCAAAATCATAATTTATTATGATCCTTTGCTTTAATGCTTCATGTATCTGTTTTTCTAAGATGTTATTAAGTATAGGGTGGCCTATTAAAATCAGTGAAAAACAATCCTTTGAGTCCATAGAAAAATTCATGAGTAGTTTTAATTCCTTTAATATGTCGTTACTCAAATACTGTGCTTCATCCCATACAAGTATGTAATGAAGACGTTTGTCACTGCTCATGCTTTCCATATAATCTTTTATACTTTTAAACATATCTGATTTACGAGAGGAAGGTTCAAGTCCTAAGGAGATACAAAACTGACGATAAAACTCAGTAGTAGTTACGGTAGTAAGGCAAAGATAAATAACCTTTGCTAAATTCGGATTGACTTTCTTCGCGAAACATCTAAGAGCAAAAGTTTTTCCAGACCCAGCCGAAGCCGTAAATAATCCAATGCCTCTAGTTTCATTAATATAATCAAGTCTTGATATCATTTCTTTTAAATCCCTTGATATATATGCATCTTTTTCTTTAATGCCTTTTTCAAAAGGGTTTAAGCTCATACCATAAAACTGCTTAAACATATTTAATACCATCCTTTGAATAGTCTATATTAAGTGGGTTTTTACGTTTAGTTTTACCATTTTCAACCTTGTTTGTTTTTCTAATGCTATATTTAATCTTCTCATAATAGATATAACCACTGTCCAGGTCATCAGGTAGATACCGCACTTCAACCTTCTGTTTTATAAATTGCATAGGTACATCATAAGAGGTTTTATCAATGCTTATAGTTGCATCATTATTTACTCTGCGTTGTACGCGATTCATAAAACAATTATCTAGCCATTCACTGTTAGATGCTACTTTCACATGAGCTAAATCGCTCTTATATCTATCAATAGGGCGCTGATTTGTAGAAGAATGAATAGTTATGTTATGCTTATTAATATAGGTGAATAATTCATCATTTAGCTCCGCTAAGGAGGAAATGGATTCTACATCTAATGCATTTAGCCATCTGCTTTTTAATGTCCTAAAATTTCCTTCTACCTTTCCTTTTGATGCCCCATCTCTTACCATTGTGTGGAGCTCTACTATTCCAAGAGAGCCGCATATAAGGCTTAATTGCTCATTTCTGTACGGAGAACCATTATCCAAATAAATTTTATTGGGAATTCCATACCTAGCTACAGCCTCTTTAAGTACTTTCTGAAAGTTATAAGAATTATCATTGTAAAAGAATCTACCGCCTACTATTAGCCTAGACTTATCATCTATTAGCATAATTACGTACGTCCGCTTACGCTCACCATTTTCAGTTATAAATGGACCGTAACACGTGTCTCATTGATACATACCAGTTGCAAACTCTTCTTCAAAAGCTTTTCTATCTTTCATGTTGATACATCTAGCAGATTTAAGGTCCTTGTTTTTTATAAACCGCTGAACTGTCGAAATTGATACATCATTTTCTTTAATAAAGCCATCTTCGATGAGTTTATAATATATAAGCGTAGCATTAATTCTAGGGAAGTTGTTTTTTAAAGTGTATATCTGCTCTATGGCTACATCACTTAGCTTTCTGGTTTGGTTTGACCTATATCGCTACGCGTCTTCGGAAGAAGGGCATCAAAACCAAATCTATTATACTCTAATTCCCAATTAGAAAGCGTCCCCGGGCTATACAAAACTGAATTACCGTTAGGTAATTTTACAGGGTTAATAGAAACACGTCTATAATAAGCAATTTTAGATTGCTCAGTAAAAGTATTATTTATAGCAGGGGCTATTAGTGCTAATCTAATAGATGCTATTTCGATTATTTCTTTGTTATTCATTTATCATCACCTCTAGAAAAATGGTATCACATGGGCATTCCAATGACCATTATCGTATTAAGTGGTATGGATAAATTAAAATGAAGAAAATATGGTTATAGTTAAATTATGACGTTCCTTGAAAAAACGATAAACCATTTTGCTTGAAAAATTGTATTATAAAGTTCTCAATTTCATCAAAAGAGCTATTTATGATATGCTGTATAAAACTTAAATTTGAAATAAGCTTTTCCTCTAAAAGGCCAAGCCATAGCTGTTTATGTTCTTTAAACTTCTTTAAAATTCGATAGAATGTAGATATAGCAATTCCATAATGCTCACACATACCTTCCACGGAGCGATATTTATGTACAAGATAGTCATGGATGAGGGATACAGTGAATTTAAAACTAAATGACATATACGGCACAATTACCGAAGGTAGGAGGGCATGGGTATGTCCACAGGATGAACAAATATATCTGAGAATGGTGATCGTATTATCTTGAGCAGTATTATTCCCATAGGTCACAAGATGACGTTTGTAAGAATCAAATGAGGATAATGCATGTTTAGCGCCACAAAATGGACATACTAAAGTCGCTGTATTGACCGTGCTTACATATTTATCAAAGGCAGCTATCTCATTTTTAAAAGAAATTTGATTAAAACACTTGTATAATTGTGAAAATAGTCTTATCATAATAATAGTTTTATAAGAGTTTTTAACTCTTATTTTAAAGGGAGAACGTTGCTTTGGATGGCGGGGGTTCTCCCTTTTCCTTTCTCTAGTTTTAATAATAAGCATAAATTAAGCTCCTGATGATGTCAAGTCATTAGGAGCTTTTGTCATAGAAATAATGTGATTATTAAAAAAGCAATTAATCGCTAGATAATTATTAGTGTTATAGTTATAATTCGACTTAGGAATGCAGTTCCATAAAGCTATATTTTGACGCACTACACGCAGAGCAAATCCCATATGTTTTAGGAAAAAAGAAATCACTTCGATTAGAACAGGCAGAAAAATTGGAGGCAGACGCTGGGTTTATACAAATGATAAAAAGTGTAGAGTATTTGGATTCTGCTTTAGCAGTTACAGATAATGAAATTATATGTAATGGAGTAAAGGTTATTGAAACATCAGGGCATATGCCAGGACATATTTCTATTTATATTGAATCAATGAAAACCTTAATAAGTGGAGACATGTTAATTTCAGAAGGTGGTATATTAGGTATTGCGGATGAACAATTTGTGTTAGATAAAGGGGCAGAAATAAATTCACTAAAGAAAATTGTCAATTTGGATATTGAAAAAATTATATGTTTCCATGGTGGAGAGTATAAAAGCAATAATTTAAAAGAAGATTTAAAAAAAATTATTGCAAAGGGGTATAATGTCTAAGCAATAAATTTCAAGTTGTAGAGTTGATGTAACATAATTTTAGATTCAGTTCTGTCGTATATTTCTTTTAGTGTGACTCAAATCCTACCTTTTTCATTTTTAAGAAATATGTTTAAAATATATTTTAGAGTAATTAAAATACCGATATATTCAAAGAATTCTTTGAATATATCGGTATTTTGGTAATACATGTCTTAACGTATAAAATCCGCGTTTTGCGGTTACTACCCCTATTAGAAAAATATATAAAGGAAAAATTGAATTAATGTCGAATGGTATAAAGAGAAAATAAAGAAAATAATTTTTAAGGAGGGCAATTGTGAAATTAAAAAGAATAAAAAAAACTAATAAGGGTCTGATAATGTCTTTGACATTAGTTTTAGCTTTTACAAATGTATTTTTTTTATTGCCAGATTTGCAAACGTTTGCACGAAGTAAAACAAAGGTAATTTCTAATGATGTAATTTCAGGAGATGCAATGGGAAGTGATGAGTTTGATAAAAAGTTCTATTATGCTGGAAATGATCTAGGAAATACTTATACTAAGGATAAAACAAGATTTAGAGTATGGGCGCCTACCGCTATTGAGGCTAAACTGGTAGTCTACAAAAATTGGGATGACAAAACTGGTACTGCTATCAATATGAATAAAAGTGAAAAAGGAACATGGGTAGCAGAATTAAAAGGAGACCGGAAGAACATATTTTATACATATAAGGTTAATGTTGAAGGTAAATGGAATGAAGCTGTGGATCCCTATGCTCGTTCTGTTTCTGCTAATGGAGACAAAGGAGCTGTAATAGATTTAAAGGATACCAATCCTGATAAATGGGAACCTAACAAAAAACCTAAATTCGGAAAGTTAAACAATGCAATAATATATGAAACGCATGTCAGAGATTTTTCTATTGATCCCAATAGTGGAATGAAAAATAAGGGAAAATTTTTGGCTTTTACTGAAACAGGTACAAAATTACCTAATGGATTAAAAACTGGAATTGATTATATAAAGAAACTAGGTGTAACACATGTGCAGCTTATGCCTATATTTGATTATGCAAGTGTGGATGAAGCCTCTTCAAAACCACAGTATAATTGGGGCTATGATCCTAAGAATTACAATGCTCCAGAGGGTAGTTACTCAACAGATGCGTATAATCCTAATATAAGAGTTAAGGAATTAAAGGAAGCTGTTCAATCCCTACATGGTAACAATTTAAGAGTAACTATGGATGTAGTTTATAACCATATGTTTAGTGCAGATAACTCGAATTTTAATAAACTAGTACCTGGTTATTATTTTAGATACAATACTGATGGCACTCTTGCTAATGAAAGTGGATGTGGAAATACTATAGCTTCAGAAAATCCCATGGCAAGAAAATTTATTGTGGACTCTGTAGTTCATTGGGCTAAGGAATATAATTTAGATGGTTTCAGATTTGACCTTATGGGTCTTACTGATACTCAAACCATGAATGAGGTAAGAAAAGCCTTAAATAAAATTGATCCAAGTATAGTAGTTATTGGAGAAGGCTGGGATATGGGTGCAACCTTGAAACCAGAAGATAAGTCAGATCAGAAAAATGCAGATAAATTATCGAATATAAGTTTTTTTAATGATACTATTAGAGACGGAATAAAAGGTAGTGTATTTGATGCAAAAGGAACAGGCTTTGTTAATGGAAAAATTGGAGCAGAACTAGATATCAAAAAAGGTATCGTAGGTGCAATTGATTATTCAAAGGATATCACAACCTGGGGAAAGGTTAACCCATTGCAATCTGTTGCTTATGTAGAAGCTCATGACAACAACACATTGTGGGATAAACTTATTCTTACTAATCCTAATGATACCGATGCTACGAGATTAAAAATGGATAGATTAGCAAACAGTATTATTTTTACTTCACAAGGAATTCCCTTCTTCCAGGCAGGTCAAGAATTTTTAAGAACCAAGGGTGGAAATCCAAATTCCTATAATTCAGATGACAGTGTAAATTTACTTGATTGGAATAGAATGTCGGATAATATTAATACTGTAAATTATGTAAAAGGGTTAATTCAACTGAGGAAAACTCATCCAGCCTTTAGAATGGATTCTGCTGAAATGATTAGGAATAACCTAAAATTTATAAATACTGCAGCTAATGTTGTAGCTTATTCAATTATAGATAATGCAAACAAAGATAAATGGAACAATATAGTTGTGGCTTTTAATTCAAATAAAACTGAGACCACAATAAAGTTACCTGAAAATACTAAGTGGAATATTGTTGTTGATGGAAAAAAAGCAGGAATAAAAACCATTAAGAAGTTTAAAGGTGATTCTGTTGTAGTTGATGCTCAAAGTTCTGTAGTACTTTACAAACGATAAAAACAATATATTCTTATCATCAATTTAATAGTTAGACAAAAGCGAATTTGCTAACTCGACCGTAGGGAGATTTTGTTCTAATTAATTTGCAGCTTAGTAAGTTCGATAAAATTCAAAAAGAATAATATAATTTTTCCCTAAAATTTTATAGAGTTTCGCAATCAGCTAGTAATTATTAATAGGTATTGTTTGCAATTGCTATTATTCATAATTAGAATTATAAAAAAAATATTTAATTGTGGGGTAGTAACCGCAAAACGCGGATTTTATACGTTAAGACATATATTACCAAAACACGGATATATTCAAAAAATTCTTTGATTATATCCGTGTTTTAATTACTCTAAAATATATTTTAAACATATTCTTTAAAAATGAAAACGGTAGGATTTGAGTCACACTATAAGAATAGTTCGAATGTAAAACAAATTCATTTTTCTCAATTTACTTATATGCCTTTTATAATTGCTTCAGCTAGCCCTTTTGGATTCTCCCAAGCCATAGAGTGCCCAGCTTTCTCTACAATCTCAATTTTAATACCATGATCAGAGAGCACCTGCATATCTGGATCGGGCAACGAGTTCTCTCCAAAAATAAATGTTTTAGGACATTCAAGTGAATATAATATGTCTCTCCATAATGGCTCTTCACCCTTATTGAAAATACTGATTTTAAAGTGTCCTTGGATGTTGAAAAATATTTAAAATCTAGATTGGAGCTGCTAAATAGTAAATTTAAATATGTGTCCGATAATATAAAAACCCTGAAAGGGGTATCTATAGAAAACAATAAGTTTGTATTATCAAGCTTAGAAAAATCAGTTCCTGATGAGGCAAAAAAATTATCTTCTAAGCTTTATAGCTTAATGCCTAGAGTAAATTTGTCAGATATAATTATAGATATTTGTAAATATACATCATTTGATAAAAAGCTAACCCATGCCTCAACTAGCAAAGAACCTAAAGATAATGAAAGAGCCTGTGTGACAGCTGCCCTTATGGATCTAGGGACCAATATAGGACTTAAGAAAATGGAACAGGCTGTAAAGGGATTAACCTACAAACAAATAAGTAATGCTGCTAACTGGAGAATGAGTGATGATAATATGGAAAAAGCTATGACGGATATTATAAACTGCCAACATAAACAGCCCTATGCTAAATATTGGGGAAATGGCAGTACTTCGTCGTCAGATGGAGTAAGAGTTAAATCGGCAGTTGAAGCTTTAAATGCATGCTATAACCACCATTATGGCTTAGAAAAAGGTGTGACAATGTACTCAGCTGTAAGTGATCAGTACTCAAGATTTGGAATAGGTATTATAAATACAAATTCAAGAGATGCAATTCATATAGTTGATATACTTCTCAACCATAAAACAGAACTTGAGATTGAAGAACACTATACTGATACAGCAGGTTATACTGATCAAGTATTTGGATTAACTCATTTATTAGGTTTCAGATTTGCTCCAAGACTTAGAAATATATCAGACTGTACCATATAAGTTGCTGATATTTGCAAGCTCATTCATAACTGCACTAGCTGTTTTACCTGCAATTGAACGTACAATAGCATTCCTAGTTTTACGTTCAACAATAGTCAAAAGTACACAGTCATTACCTGCTTTTTCTCCAATTACGGTATCAATCTCCCAGTGACCAAATTGCTCGCGATTATTTATAATATCTGGGCGCTCCTCAATACTTTTACCAAGAATTTTCTTATGTTTCTTGGCTGTTGATGGCTTAATATTTCTACGTAGTTTTATTGGTAAATCAATATTTTTAACACTAAGTAAAGCAAGATCGATATAGTTATACAATGTTTTAGTACAGACTATTTCAGAACGTTTAAATAGTCCAGTTTCAAGTGAATTACCAACACAAGCATCAGGTGACCATGATGAATTTTTAATCTTATCCACTACATAGTTTATAAAATCACAACAATCTAAACGCTTAAAAGCACGACAAGAATTCAGACGATGCTTTTTGTAAATGGCTTCCCCTGTATCTGCAAGATACATTTCAATTTGTTTACTTTGTTTAATCTGAGTTGTAGTACCACGGCGTATTTCATTAAGAACAGTGTTTATTGGACGTTTAAGTTCTTTAGCTATCTTATATGGCGAAAAGCCATCTTTAAGACGAATTTGAATAATAATGCGTTCTTCAAAATTTAAGTGTTTATTTTTACGTGATTCTGTGTTATTATTTGGGTATTCCATAGTGATTATCCTCCTGTGTGTTTTTTTCTTAGTCGATTAAATCATAACACAGAATAATCCACTATGGATTTTTTGTTACTACACAGGCATTCCCAATAGGGAGTGCCTGTGGTAATATAAAAATATGGTCGTAGCCCCTCATCTCTAAAAAAGAACATACTAAATTAAAGGGAGCCGAAAGTGATATGCTCCCCTTATGGTAGACAGTTAAAATAATAAAACTGTTTACTATAAGGAGGGCTATTTTTTTATGGGAAGAAAATCAACTATATCAGACCAACAAAAAATTAAGGCTGTAACATCATATTTAAATGGAAAAGCTAGTATGTTAAGTTTATGCAACAAACTTCAAGTACATAAGAGTTCTTTTCAAAAATGGGTAATACGATATAAATCAGAAGGTGAAGCTGGGTTAAAACATTCTAGCAAAAATACTTCTTATACTGCCAAAATCAAGATTAACATTGTAAAAGAATATCTTGATGGGCATGGCTCACTGAATGATTTATGCATTAAGTATCATATTTCGTCAAATACAGTTTTATGCAATTGGATAAAGAAGTATAATGGTCATGAAAACATAAAATCTTCTGGAACAGGAGGAAAAATAATCATGACCAAAGGACGCAAAACTTCTTATATTGAACGCATTGAAATCATAAAGTACTGTATTGAAAACAATAACAGTTATAATAAAACTGTTGAAAAATATAAGGTATCTTATCCTCAGATTTATACCTGGATGAAGAAGTATAATCAGTTTGGTATTGAAGGGCTTTTGGACCGACGTGGAAAGCCAAAGGCTGAAGAGTTAATGACAGAAGATGAAAAGCTAAAAGCTCAATACAAGCTTTTAGAAGCACAAAATAGAAGATTACGGATGGAGAATGCTCTTCTAAAAAAAATCCAAGAGATAGAAAGAAGGCGATATTAAGCGAAGCTAGATACGAAGATACTTATCTTGCAATCCAAGAATTATCTAACAAAGATAAATTTCCTATAACTGAGTTGTGCATTATAGGCGGCGTTAGCCATTCTGCATATTATAAATGGCTACACAGAGAAAAAAGTAACCGAGTATTGAAAAACGAAGAATTATTAAAGCTTATTTGTGAGTTATATGAGGAAAAAGACGGTATCTTAGGCTATCGCCAGATGACGATTAAAATCCGTAGAGAATATAATAAAAAAGTTAATTATAAACGAATTTATCGTCTGATGCAGATATTAGGATTAAAATCCGTATGCAGAAAAAAAAGATATAATTATATTAAGTCAACTCCTGAAGTTACTGCAGAAAATATTTTGGATAGAAATTTTAAAGCAGAACAAGTCAATAAAAAATGGCTTACAGATGTAACCGAGTTTAAATATGGGAGAAGTGGACAAAAGGCTTATCTAAGTGCAATATTTGATTTAGGTGATAGAAGTATTGTTTCATATGTCATTGGTCATTCTAATAATAACCAATTGGTTTATCAAACCTTTAATCTTGCTGTTAAAGTATACCCTGATGCTAAACCAATATTTCATAGTGACCGAGGTTTCCAGTATACTTCAAAAATATTTAAAGAAAAACTAAAAAAAGCTGGAATGATACAGAGCATGTCGAGGGTTGGGCATTGTATTGATAATGGTCCAATGGAAGGATTTTGGGGAATCTTAAAAACAGAAATGTATTATCTTCATAAATTTGAAGACTATGAAAGCTTAAAGAAATCGATTGAAGACTATATAGAATATTATAATAATAGACGTTATCAAAAACGTTTAAAGTGCATGACACCAATGGAATATCAGCGATATCTATTAGGTAATGCAGCATAAATAAAGCGCCTACCAAATGATAGACGCCTTACATAAAATCTTTAATTATTTCCACTGTCTACTTGACAGGGGGAAGTTCAAAGGCGTCCCCTAATATAAAATTAAATATAGCTATATCTTTTCTGGTATAAATGGTTCACCTTTTATTGCGTTCTTCAGTGATTCCATTATATCTTGCCCATTCTTATTGCAGGTAGAAATATAGCTTCTTATTCTACAGAACAGGCTACCACCATCATCACTTCTAAAGCAGCCAGATATCTTTTGTCTGAGCTTTACCATTCTGATATCTCGCTCGGCTAAATTATTTTCGAATGGAATGTTGAAGTCATACATAAACGAAAGTGTTTCAACATCATATTCTTCTAACTTTCGTAGAAGTCTCAAAGCATCGCTTTTTACAGGCTGCCCTGTTTTCTTCGATAGTATAACAGAACATTTTTCTGCATCCTCTATTTTGCCTTGAGCAATGATAGTTTTGTACTTTTCATCATAAGCTTTGATATCACTTTCAGCCATAGAAGTTACTCCTTTAGATTTAAGAGAATCAACTTCTCTTTTTATCTCAATCAAAAGGCTTCCCATGTCAGTAGCCCATATATGACCAAAGTTTTCATTTATACCTTTTAAAATTCTCATATTAGGAGCATTACACTCAGCATGAGTACAGTTTGTGAATGTATAATATGGTTTCCAATGATCATGAACCATGGTTCCTTCAAAATCTGGAAGTATACCTATCTCATTGGTAGCAATTGAGCCTCTTTTTTTATGTATGGCATAATGCGTAATACTACTTGTGGATGCAACATGAACCCAATTTATTTTACCTTTTAAACGTAGTCCTGATTCGTCAACATGAAGTACTTCGGCATTTTTAAGTTGTTCTTTAATAGTATTTTCAAATATTTCAAGACTATCATAAAGACGTTTATTTGCATTCACAATAGTTCCTTGGCTAATATTTTTACCAGTAAGGTTTTTAATAATTTCAGTTGTTCTAGCAAGAGGTACAAGTTGATAGTTTGAAAGGTATACCATTAACGCCTGCAGGTTTTCACCATACTGTACAGACTGAGCTACTGTTACTGGAAAATCAGTTTTATGAACTTCTTTGCAATCGGGACATACCACTTCGTGGGTTCTATACTCCGTAACATTCATAACAATCTGAGGTAAATCAACTACTTGTCTAGTTTGGATTTTACCTTCAAGACCAGATAAATCACAGCCACAATTACAAGTTTTTTTTCTTATATCTATAATATTATCTGGATTATCAATTTTTAAAAGAGTTTTTCCAATATGACCAGCTTGCCCTCCTGAGGACCTACCGGTCTTTGTTCGGCTATTTGAAGGCTTTTTATTATTATTTGTTGACGGTGGCTTGCTACTGTTATTACTATTTTCGGAGTTTGTCAACATAGTTGTCGCAATTTTAAATTTTGATGTTTTTATGACGACGCTGTCTCTATACAACCAAGCTCTTCTTCCTTTATTGGATTTAATGCCACATATTTTGGCAAATCCCAATTTCTTATTTCCCTACTCCACCTTTCAGGATGATTTTCTTTTGCCATTTTATACACTTTTTTTCTATTCTCTATGATGTTTTTATCCAAGCTATAATGGCGCTGGTATGGGGTCAAATATTTGATGCCACTATGCATATGAACATGGTTGTACCAGTAAACAAACCTAGTTACCCATTCACGTGCGTCTGAAATATTAGCAAAACCACCATTAGGGAATGAAGGAACATATTTCATTGTCTTAAATAATGATTCTGAATATGGGTTGTCGTTGCTTACTCTAGGCCTTGAGAATGAACTTTGAACCCCTAGCTTCTCTAATGTAGCAAGGAAAGTTGCAGCCTTCATAGGACTTCCATTATCAGAGTGAAGTATAAGAGGCTTACCTGATATTTTCTGAGAAAGAATGGCGCGTTTAACAAGGATTTGGGCATATTCTGCATTCTCTGTTTCCCAAACTTCATAACCAGCAATCATACGGCTGAACATATCTAGTATCAGGTATAGCTTAAAGTATAGACCTTTCACAGAGCCGTCAAGCCAGGTTATGTCCCACGTCCAAACTTGGTTTTGTGTGCGGTTGCTATGTGGGTAGGCGGAACCCTTTTTACAGGCGCCTTCGTCTTAAATCTATGACTGTTTTGTTTTTCTTCTCTAAGTATTCTGTGAATCGTAGATTCTGAAGAAATGTAAATTCCCTGATCAGCAAGCTTTGGGACTATTTGTGCAGGTACTAAATCAGCATACTCATGGCTATTTATAACTTGTAGAATCTCAGCTCTTTCTTCATCACTAAGTTTGTTTTTAGGAGGATTCCTATATACTATGGGACGTTTATCTTCCGTGGATTCTGGCGTTAGCGACCATCGATCATAGGTCCTAGTCGATATTCCAACTTCGTTGCATTAGAGGGCTATATTGAGTGAATGAAGAATTGTGGAATATATGATGAAAAGTATATATTTGAAGGAGCCTTTAATGTTGAAGGTGGTGTACTAGCTACGCAAAAAATAATAAGTACTTTCCCCAATTTGGATGCTATTTTTTATAGTAACGATATGATGGCCCTTGGTGGGATGAAAATTTTACTGCGAAATGGGTATAAAATTCCAAGAGATATATCCGTTGTTGGCTTTGATAATATCCGTATATCAGAAATTATAGAACCACAACTTATAACAATAGCACAACCTATATATAAAATGGGCAAAAAAGCCTGCAGTATTTTAACAGGTGTAATAAATGGTGAGTTACCTTTTGAAAAACAAGTTTACTTTGAAACAGAGCTTATTATTAGAGGAACTGCATAGATTTCTATTTTTATTAAAGACAATAAGTTTTTTATTAAAAATAAGAATTATTATTGTGGCTTAAAAGTTTATAGTGCCCTTCATAATTTGTTAACATTTTTGCCGTTTAAGTGCCATGGTATAACTTTATTATATATATAAAGGATAGAAACGAATAAAATAATTAAATCATCTCCTGTGGAGCTGCAATATACTAATTTACACTTCCTTTGTGCCCTCCCTTTCGCTGAGTAAGTTTTCATATTACTTTTATGTTAGTTGAAATATAATAAATTATGATTATTACTGGTATTATTATATAATATAAAAGAAAGTTGAAAATTAGCAAGTGCTACACTAGCTATATAAAGGAGAAAATATATGAATGAAACCATTTTAATTGTAGATGATGAAGAAAGAATTAGAAATCTTGTGTCCATTTATTTAAGGAAAGAACAATATAATATTTTGCAAGCAGAAAATGGCAATGAAGCTGTTAATATATTTAATAAAAATAAAGTAGATTTGATTATTTTAGATGTAATGATGCCTATTATGGATGGCTGGGATGTATGCAAGGAAATAAGAAAGACCTCAAATATCCCTGTTATAATGCTCACAGCTAAATCCGAAGAAGATGATGAATTATTGGGGTTTGAATTAGGCACGGATCATTATATTACGAAGCCATTTGTCCCAAAGGTACTAGTTGCTAAAGTGAAAGCAATTATAAGGCGAACTTACAGCACTGAACCTGTTCTAAAGGAAGGAAATAACTTTGACGGCCTTGTAGTTGATAATTTAAGCCATGAGGTTACTGTAGATAATAGTGAAATATATCTATCCCCAAAGGAATTTGAACTACTAAATTATTTTATACTTAATAAAAGGATCGTATTAAGTAGAGAAAAAATATTGGATGCTTTATGGGGTATTGACTACTTTGGAGATTTAAGAACTGTAGATACTGTTATAAAAAGATTAAGAGAGAAGCTAGGTGAAAAATCTTATCTTATAGCAACCATAAGAGGAGCTGGATATAAATTCGAGGCGAAAAATGAAAAGTAAAAAGAGCATCACTAGAAAGCTTTTCGCTATAACCTCTATAGTTTTTATAGTGTTTATAACTACTAATTTGATAGTACAGTCTGCATTCTTTGAGCAGTTTTATATAAAATGGAAAAAGAATAACCTTGAACATAATCTTGTTAAATTCAAAAGCGAATATTCATTACTCCAAAAGGATGAAGATAAAATTAATTTAGTTAGTTCTTTTGAAGAAAACAATAACTATAAAATAATTACACGAGATAGATTAGGAAATTTAAAATATCTTACAAAAACAATTGATGAAAGAAAAGACTCTATAAAAGTTAGAATCATGAACCAAATAATGTCATCTGAAATAGAAAATAGCGGTGGTATTAATAAATTTAAAGAAGAAGGAAAATCCCTGATTTTTACTACTGAAGAAACCCCCGATATGGTAGCAAGTGTATCAGGTATATTATATGCTGAAAATAGCGATGAAATTGTGTATGCTTTTGCTTCGCTACAGCCAGTAAATGAAGCCGTTCAAGTTATAAAGGTATTTTACTTGTATTTCTACATAGGTGCCCTAGTTATAACTCTATTTCTTTCTTTAATTTACTCAAGCATGATTGCAAAGCCATTGATAAAAATAACTAAGACGGCAGCTAAAATGGCAAAGCTTGACCTTACAGAAAAATGTGAGGTTAAAAGTGAAGATGAAATAGGAGCTCTCGCGACTTCACTTAACCTTCTATCAGAAAATTTAAATGAAGCATTAACCTCACTTAAAGAATCTAACGCACAATTAGAAAAGGATATTGAGAAAGAAAAGAAACTAACAGAAATGAGGAAAGACTTTGTGGCAGCAGTTTCCCACGAGCTTAAAACTCCTATAACCCTTATAGAGGGGTATACACTAGCGTTAAACGATGATGTTTTAGAAGGCGCAGAAAAACAATATTTTATTGATGTCATAATGGATGAATCAAGGAAAATGAACAATTTAGTATCAGATATGTTGAATTTGTCTCAACTAGAATCTGGGAATTTTAAATTGATTGAGGAAGTATTTTTTCTTGATGAACTAATAAATCCAGTTACTAAGAAATTTTCATCCCTACTTAATGAAAAAAACATTAAGCTCGAATTAAATTTAATCCAAAATGTAAAAGTAAATGCAGATTGGAACAGAATAGAACAGGTACTAACAAACTATATGACTAATGCAATAAGACATACCTATGATGGCGGATCCATAACAGTAAAAATGATAAATATAGAGGGTGCTATCCGCGTCGAAGTGGAAAATAGCGGAAGTAAAATTGATGATACTGAAAAAAATAAGATATGGGATAACTTCTATAAAATCGATAAATCAAGAACTAGAAAGCTTGGGGGAACTGGTCTAGGTCTTTCCATAGTCAAAAACATAGTATTACTTCATGGTGGTAGCTGTGGAGTAGAAAACACAGAAATTGGAGTTGAATTTTATTTTATTTTAAAAAAACAATAGTTAGCCTGTAATTATAGCTACTATATTTCAAAAATGGTATGTAAAATGATTTGATTTATCGTTACTACTCAGGCATTCCAATAGCGAATAGCTGAGTCGTAACTATCATTTTACATGCCATTACATATTTAAATTATAATTGTTATAAACTTATTTTTAAAAAATGTACACGATTTGCTCCCCAAGAATCTCCATAAAATATGTTTAAAGCCTCAAAGGTATGTTGAGAAATTAAAGGCTGTGAATATCTAAAAGCGGTGATAATCGCAGAGTGAAAAATATTTCCATCATTATCTTCAAAAAAAATTAAATCACCTAATTCAAGAAGGCGAGTATCATATATTTCTAGACCCTTAATCCCTGAAGCTTTAGATTGTTGATTAGTCTTTAAAGACCAATAAAGGGAATTTGCCACAGCCCATGGAACAGACCATGTGTCATCATTTGTACTATTTGTATTAGCCTTTCTGTACCACCAAGGATGTGAGCCTTTAAACCTCATAGGTGCTCCCCCAGCTAATAGACACTGAGATACAAAGTTTGCGCAGTCGCCACTAGTCTCATTATTAATAAGAGAGAAGTACCTAAAACTGGGGTTTGGATGCAAGGCATAGGTCATTGCATAATTAACCGCATTTATTCTAGAATATTGATTTGATCTAAAAAAATCCATGTTACACTCCATAAAATTACTATTATTAAATTCTATGATAAAGACAGTGAGAATGTTCATAAAAATTAAAATTTCAGATTATATTCACAACCCCAGCGAACGTTATATAATAATGACTTTTTGGTGGGGTTGTAATCTTGGTTCAACTCAAACATCAAGATCAAAACTCCGTAACAAAATAATTTTTTATTCATAATATATGGTGAAAACTATTTTTTATGGAGGATATACATGTACATGTGTCCCTATTTTTATAATATGATGAGATTAAATAAATATATGCAGCAGAACAATGAAATGATGCTTGCTAATACGATGCGATCCATAGCACGAGCTTCTGATGTATCCTTAAATGACACCAATATAAATTTAATTTTAGATTTAAAAAATCATCTCTATGAAATTCCAAAACATTTTCGCAAGTCGACTAATATATTAAGTACACAAAGTAGTAAAGAATTAAATCTTAGTGGATTAAACACATTAAACATTTCAGGTAGTCAACAATTTTCCGAGTATAATCTGCCTCTTGTAATAAATAGTCTAGGAACTTCATTACCTATAGCAGTTATTGACTTGAGGCAAGAATCACATGGGTTTATTAATGGAGTCCCTGTTAGCTGGGCTAATGCAAAAAATGATGCTAATATAGGATTAACAAAGGATCAAGTGATGTCTGATGAATATAAAAAATTAAATAGTATTAAATTAAATGTGCCTATTACTTTTTATAATCATAATAATATAGGTATAGTTCCAAAAAAAGTTGAAGATGAAGAGCATCTTGTTAATTCTAAATCACTATCATATAAACGCATTCCTGTTACTGATGGTAAGATTCCAACAGATGATATGGTTGATTACTTCGTAGAGCTCGTAAAATCACAATCTAAAAATACCTGGGTTCATTTTCACTGTAAACAAGGTATAGGAAGGACTAGTACCTTCATGATTATGTATGATATGATGAAAAATGCCCACCAGGTTATGGCAGATGATATTATAAATAGACAATTACTATTAGCAAATTTTGATGAGAGTCATATTAAATCTTTTTATAATAATAATGAAAGAATTAATTTTCTGCGAAATTTCTATAAATACTGTAATGGAAATATAGATGTCTAATATTAAATGGAGCGACTTTAAAAAAACTCTCAATAGTAGTAATTTTATGAAAAATCCTACAACTCCAACTTATTTATATGTTATTTCTCAAGATACAATGACGCCTTGTGAGCGGACAATGATAGCCACCCTTCAAGGGCTTATTAGTAGTCAATCATCTATTCAAATATATACACTTAATTCCTCACAACCAGATTATCAAATATGGCTAGAGGATTTAAAAAATAGTTATGGAGTTTTATACGAAAATACATCAGATCCGTGGCGCTTATTAGATGTATTTAAGGATTATATTGATGGATATGTACTTTACAATAATAAATCGCTAAAAGATCCTTCGATAAATAATGCTTGTTCACTTGCCTCGTTAAATAATTGCATTGCAGTTGATGAAGCTATCCAAGACAAAGTACGCGCCTATGGAATTACAAATATTAAAGGCGATTGCAGAAACACAGATGAAAAATGGGCGTACGATAATTTATGGGATTCTGGCCTCAATCATTCCATAATAATTGAGTTATCCCCGAGCAAAGATTCCGCCTTAAGAGATTATGGTATAATGACCAAATCCCTAATATTTTATGAGGATAAAATAAATGATACAACGCTTCGCAATAAAATATTCTCATCCATGGAAAAGGACTCCATTTGCCTCGGGTGGGGACCCGATGAATTTATTAATATAAGTACGGTTTCAAAATATGGTATTAGCATGGTTGCTGCAGATTGGTCGTATAATTTAACTGTATTAAGTTCATTCCCATTATTACCAATGACTCAAAAAACGTTAATGAACAGTCCTAATAAAGAAAATGTTCATAATGTAACATTTATTGTGTCAGATGGAGATAATCAACAGTGGAACCTTGGAACTAATTATGGTTCTCACAAATGGTATGGTTCTCCTTATAAAGGCAAATTTAATTTGGGGTGGTCATTAAGCCCATCTTTATATTACCTTGCACCTACTGTATTTAAATTATATTATGAAAGTGCAGCTCATGGAGCTACTAATGATTATTTTATAGTTCCACCATCTGGAAATGGGTATATGTACCCAAGTAAATTTGATAAGGATGCTCTCAGAATATATATTAACAGATTAAATGATTATATGAAAAAAGTAGATCAAAAATATATATCAATTATAGATGACTCGTCTTTTTATGATAAGGAGCTTTGGGGCAAATTTACTATGAAGTCTAATATACATGGGTTGTTTTATCTTGATTATCATAGGCACGATAATTATCACGGAGAAATTATTTGGTCTAATAATAAACCTATAGTGTCCTGCAGAGATTTACTTTGGAATACTCTTGAAAGTGAAGATGAACTCGTGAAAAACATTACTCATAGAGTTGACTCTGGGCAAGTAGATATTACTAATTCTAATAGCTACACCTTTGTTTATGTTCATGCTTGGAGCAAAAGCCTTAGTAATATTGAAAGGGTTGTGGATAGGTTAAAGGATAATCCCAAAGTGGCAATAGAAACCCCTGAAACATTTATGGAGTTAATAAGTAAGAATGTTAAAAGCTGATAAACGGCATTATAACTTGCTTCCTCTTTTTGAACGATAAGTTTTTATGGACACTATCCATGTTCCTCACACGTCCTAATTTATTTAATATGTTATTTAGTTAATATTACTTATAAATTATCATTATAACCACAATCAGAACCATTCAATATAATAAAAGTTATATTGAATGGTTTTGTTTTTACTTGTTTTCAAGCCTTTTTACTGATTTTATATGTATTTTTCAAAGATTTCATGGTATACTTACAATGTAAACATAAAGTATACACAGTAAAATGCATTGTAAACAATGGTATACACGTGTTAACAATTAAAAATTATTTATATTATATAAAAAATTCAATGATAAATATAAGTAAATCACTAAAAAATCATTGAAACCAAGTATCCTAGGAATTATACTGTTTATATAGCAGCTTCTAAGAAGATGAACAGCGCCGAAGGGTATGATTTAACGACATTTCAGAAGGAAAGTCTACCACTTCTATAAGTGGTAGTATAAATCTCCTTCTGAAGTCGTCAATGCATCTTCTGTGAAGATGTTGCAGCTCCGCAGGAGATTATTTAACAAGCTGTAGATAAATTTAAAGTATAAATGCCATTAAGTTATGAAAATAATTAAATTTATTCTATTTATTATAGAAAATACAGGCCTAAGAGAGGAAGTACGAAATGGATGCAATATTAAGCGTAAGAATCAGTGATGAATTAAAACAAAAATTTAATGAGTTAGCTCAGAGTGAAGGAATAAACAATAAGGAATTGATGGAGCAAGTAGTTAAGTATTACGAATTAAATAGAGCAAGAGAAGGGGACAGTGCTATGTCCGAAGATATAAAAGAATTACAAACAATAACCAGTAGAATGGCAGATATATACATAAACATAGTAGAAAGAAACAATATTAAAGCCTTAGAGGTAAAAAATATCCATAGAAATGAGTTAATAGACAATAATAAGGAAAATGAAAAACTAAAAGGAGAAATTACATTATTAAAAGAAGACAACAAAAAAATAAGCTCATTGGGAAAAGACCTATCTGATGCAAAGCATATAACTAAAGAATTACAAGAAAATATTAAGAACTTAAAAACCCTTAATAATATGCAGGAAGAAAAAATATTAAGCCTAGCTAATACCAATGAAAAATACATTAAATTCGAAGATGAGATTATAGAGCTTAAAACATCCCTTGATAAATCATTGAATGAAAATATGCAACTTAAGAATGAATTGTTAAGTAAAAAGGCTGAACAAGATAAATTAATAAAACAGATAGATGAATTAAACCAAATAAACAAAAATAAAATAGATGAGCTGCAAATTAAAGCTAAGCAAGATGTTGAAATACAGCGGGAAAGAACAAGCTTTGAAATGGACAAAGAACTTTTAAAATTAAAAGAGGGGCAACAAATCAAAACACAGGAATTACAAGAAAGCTTTAATGAGAAAATTACTAATTTATTAAAAGAAAAAGAGGAAGCGGCGGAAAAATTTAAAAATATGATTTTAGAAATGGATAAAAAAGAAAATGAAGCTAACGTTATTGCTAATAATAAATAACACACCAACAGAGACTGATATAACCTATATTTTTAAAAGGTAAAATTGAATAAAGAAATAAGAGGTATACCTTACTATAAAATATCCTGCTTCTAAACTGTACATTCCATAATATTAAATAAATTGACACCATTAATCTTATTGGTGTCAATTTACTTATGACATAGTTTACTTAGTAGGGTAGGGTATACTTTAATTCTATTATTATGAATACGGAACACCCTTTTGACTTGTTGTATCAGCCCGTGACACTGGATAACTATGTGGCCATATCCCTTATAACTAATTAAATTGGCTTTTTAAATTTACACTTTCTTTTATTTAATAAATTCTCTAAGCAAATTCTTAAGGTTACCATCCATTCAGGTTCATTTCCATTTTTCTTCTACAGAGCGTAGCAATCGCACATATCCATATAAATAACTATATCTTTTGAATATAGTTAATAATTTTAATAGTTAAATTAAAAGTTTGTTCCATTTTCTTGTAATTATCTACTATTCCATTGATCTCTATATATAAAACTTTTTCATTGAATTTTTTTCCTTTCCTAATTTCCATACAGAATAAATCTTGCGAACTTATCAAACTAATAATCTCATCATCTTTGAATAATTCAGCTAAAGCATTTTTGTTATTAGTTTTTATTATAAATTTATTAAAAATTTCATTATCGATTTTTGCATTTTCAAGTTTATTGAAATTAACAAATGGTGTATATATGCTTCCCTTTATTCTTGATTTAAAAACAAAATTGCCTTTTGTAATATAAGAAGCTGTTATCTGTGTATTCATACCTCTTTTATCATTAGCTCTCCTGAATGCTTTATAACATATGTAGCCTTCCAAATTTTTTATTTTTATACTTTGCTCTTTTATTATGTTTCCTTTTTCAAATATGCCATTGTTATCCAAAGCAAATTTTCTCCATACAGGAGAACAAGTCCAGCCGAATACATCTGATATACTTGACTTATTAATATCCAACATAAAATCACTCCCTGTCAAATTTAGTGTACTTGCTTGTATACCAATTAATTTTACTCGTTTTATAATCATAAATAGCAAATTATTCATTCTCAAGCATTTCATTTTTTCACCTTTAAATATGATATTTTACTCCCAAATCAACAGGATAAAAAGAAAAAAACATAAGCACCTATAAAAAATATAATTTTATAGATTGGAAATAAAAAGTTTTTGTAATTCACATCTACAAATATCGCTGTCAATCCTACACAAGTATTTCTTAAGGAAATATCTTGTTTGTTATTCAGTTTACCAAAAAATGTTTGATGTTGATTCTCCGTATTGAGTTGCATCTTATATACTAAAAGAGAAATAATTATTGCTAAATCAACTATAAAAATAATAATCACTATTGGTAACCTGTAGCTTTATAATATCCTGAAGCCATAGAAGTCATTTAAAAATTACTATTTTTATATTTAGATGGTTTTAAATGTCTGAGTGGGAAGGAATAAATGTTTTTCTCAAAGCATGTACAACTTTTATTCTTATGTAATTTTATTATAGTGCAATATTTACATTTTTTCAATTTATTAAATTAAAAAAATTAAGCCTTATAGTTAGTTCATAAAATGTGTGTTTTTGCCCACCCCCCCGGAAAGGTGGAATAAGCAAATTATCTGAAAAACTTTTTAAATATTCTATGCCAAGTTATAAATGGGTAACACCTACAAATGTGTAAAACCGATAACTTTATGGAACTTATTAATATAGTAAATAGGTTTGTTATTATTAAATTGAATCATATTCTTTAACTCTTCTATAAAAAGCATTATTTTTCATGGTAACAAACTCCATAGCTTTTGCAGCAGTTATATTGATTTGCTTCCACTATTTTTTTATGCAAGAGTAAGTAGCAAAGACCAATCTTTAGAAAGACAAGTTTCTACGGCTAAAGACCTTGGAATACAGGATGAATACATATTTATAGAAAAAGCCAGTGGTAAAGATTTTAAGAGACCTGAATACCAGTTAATGAAACGTATTCTTAGAAGTGGTGGTATTTTATACATAAAATCTCTTGATAGATTAGGAAGAAATAAGCAAATGTTCTTAGATGAGTGGAAGGATTTTATAAAAAATAAAGAAGTTGATATAATTGTTTTAGATATGCCTTTACTTAATACAACAAGATATAAGTATACAATCTATTTGAAATGTTTCATATATGAAAATGTTGAAGTTTTGACATATAAAAAGTATAATAATATCACCATTTCAAAAAGTATACTTTATGAAAGAGCGTTATTATTAAGCATAAACTATCGTTTATAAATTATTTACATCAAGTTACCGGTTTTTACACGTATCTCGGTATCCCACCTAAATGATTTGGAGGGGGGGTAAATGTATAAAAATGGATTGTATAATAGAAAACACTATTTAATTATTGTAATAATAATAATTATTATTATTGCATGTTTAGGTTATAAAGAGGTTAGTTATAGACATAACAAAGATGTTGGTTATAGACCTAACAAATATGTTAATGTAAATGATTTAGTAAATAAAGCTTATACAAGTTCAAAAGGGTACGATTCTGAGATGGCAAAACATATGTCTAAGGATGTGTATACCTCTACAAATGGTTATATTATGTATGAACTGTATCAGTGTAAGAAACCTATTAAAATTTCTTTCAAGTCAACTGAAATTAATCAACATAAAATTAATGGAAAGATATTTTTATATATGATTTATGATTTTGAGATGTTTGATGCTGATGGAAAGTTAGTAACAGGTGCAATGAATAGTTCCGTTGTGTTTACAGTTACAGGAACTAATGATAATTTATACTTAGAAAAGAAACAGGAATATATGAGTGGAAATGACGTTCCTAAAATGTATAAATAATACTAATACTTGGCATCTCTGTAGCAATGGAACAAAAACGGAAATGGGAAATACAATTTACACCATTGCCGTTTAATTAGTTCTTTATTATTCAATAGGGCGTACTACCCCCTTAACATCATGGGTAAATATTCATTTAAGGTATCAGAAGAAATTAGAAAAGGTATGTTAAGATCCTCGCTTACTTTAGAATCGGAAATAGAATAAATTTAATATAGTAACAGCTAATAAGTATAGTGTATTATTAACTGTCACCATATTTTTACACGTTTATAGCCGTTTTCTGTTCCGTTACTACCTGTACCACCTATAATTGGATAACAATTAAAAATAAATGTAAGAAGTTATTTGAATCTAATTATTCCGAGTTGATTTCTTGTTTTTATAATTATCATGGTATTTAATATATAATCTAGTTATGAGATTAAAAGACTCAAAAACACATTGCAAAAGACTTTATATCACGTTTAATTGTGTTAACACAATTAAACGTGATGTATTTTTAGAATGGCAGATGAGAAATGTACAGTATTAGGAATTAGGATTGATACGGAAGAACGTAAAAGGTTTGATGAGTTTGTAGGAAAAAAAGGTCAAAACACCCATTTAAGAAGATTAGATGATTTTTTCTATTAATCCATATTAATGAACCGACAGCTTCGTTAGATGCACAGGGTGAATATGAACTATTTAATAATTTTAAAGAGGTTATAAAAGATACAACTAGTATTATAGTTTCACATAGGTTCTCAGCAGCAAAGGTGGCTGATAAAATTATTGTTATGGAGCAAGGTGAAGTTGTAGAAATAGGATGTCATGAAGAGCTTTTTAGAGATAAGTGTATATATTATAGATTGTATAGGATTCAATCAGAATCATATGAAGAGATTTTTATAGTAGATAATATAAAACAGGTTGATGTAGAAATGGAAGACTGTACAATATCAGTTGGTTAAAAAATAAACAACAAATTATAAGTGAGAGTGATTAGAGTGGAGCAGAAGTCAAAGTATAAGAGTATATCAAAATTTATAATTATATGTATTTTTGTAGCATATATTGCAATAATATTTAAGATAGTTGTATTTAAATATCCTGGATCTATACATATATTTTCAACAAGAGCAGCTAGTTTAAGACGCTTAAATTTAATTCCATTTAAGCTATGGGTTGATTTCTTTGAAAATGCATCCAGTCTGGGATGGGCATGGGCTATATCTAATTTATTTGGTAACATAATAATATTTATTCCACTAGGATATTTATTACCTTTAATCTTAAAAAAGGCTAAGAGTATATTGCCGGTAGCATGTATGTCATTTGTATTTAGCTTAGTGCTTGAGTCTTTACAATATGTATTAGCAATAGGGAGTTCTGATATTGATGATATTATTTTAAATACATTAGGTGGAGTAATAGGATATTTGTGTTATAAAGTAGTTACTAAAATATTAGTAACTAATAAAAAAATATGTATAGGTACAATAACACTAACAGTTTTATTTTTAGTAAGTGGATTTACAGTTGCAAAGGCTGAATTCGGAAATATGATTGGAATAACAAAATTTGAGCACGAAGTAATCGGAGGAGATGTTATACCAGAATCAAGGGTCGATTATATAGGAGCTTTTATTAGTTATGATGCTAATATTATAAATATGTATGATGGTATGATTGTAGATAGCAATGTAGACACTTCATTAATGGAAAAATTAAATGTAAAAGTTAATGAAGATACAAAGATATATCTAAATACAATGGAAAGTAAAAAAAATAAAATGACTACTGAATATAATGAATATACGGACTCAGTAAGTAGTATAGAAAAAAATTCTACTTTATCTATTTGGGGGAAAAAGGTAGAGGGTAAGATAGTAGCGGAAATAATTGTTATACAAAAACCAATCATAAATCAAGAAGGGTCTACTATAAGTCATACAGAGGATAAAAGAAATAAGAAGACTACAGACAATAAATCAAAAGATGATATTCAAATTCCAGAAGCGAAGTCTGATATAGAAGGTTGCTTTAAAGAGTATGAAAATGATGTAATAACAATTAACCGTATAGATAATTTCGAAAGTGGGGAGTCTACTATTTCCGTTTCATCCGATAATAAGGTGAAAATAAAAGTACAGGATGATACAAATTATATTATTAAAGTTATAACTTCAGCAGGAGAAGTAAGGTCTATAAAATCAACTTCTATAGATGATATGAAAAAGGGCGACAAGTTAGATGTTTGGGGAGAAAGTTCTGATGGAGCACTAATAGCTGATAAGATAGTAATTATAAGGATGGAATAAAATTAATATTAGCAAACTCTCCATAGTAAAGTAAAAACCCTGGTAGCATATCAGAAATACAATATTTAAAAGATAAAATAATAAAAAATAGACAATGATAATTTTATAATAGAGTAGAAACAAGAATATATATAAGAAAAAGATGTACCGATTGAATTATAATAATCCTATAAGTGGAATTTAAAGAGTAACAGGATATTTAAGTTTGGATGAAAGATTTGGATTAGGTAAATATCATGAAAGACAAGATAGGAGATCACATACAGGAACTGATAAAAATAATTATCAAGTTTTATAAAAGATATACCTAGCAGGGTGATTCGTGTTGATTAACATGAATTACCCTGCTTTTGAAGTTGATTAATTAGAAAAACATGAACCCACTGATAACAGAATTTATGAAATATATATGGATAAAAATATAGTAAAATCAAGATAATAATAACTTAAGTTTCGGAGCATAGAGTAATTCTTTCTTCCTAAACCACGCCAGTATACGCTTAATAATTCTAAATTTCTTTCTGATAATAAAGTATATCTCTCTTTATTTCCTTTACCACTTCTAATTCTAATCTTCATGTCATTAATTTAACTAGAATCGATGCACGCCGTCGGGTACCCAAAAAAGGACTAGCTTTATCATTAGTAGCTCTTAGTTTACCATGGTTTGAGGGACGAAAACACTGGGAAGCTTAGAGAGTCTTATGCTGAAGCTTGTTCTCTTTTTGGGTGACGGTATACGTGCCCAGACCTTGTCCTTCCAAATTCCCTATACTACTAGTAGCTATAAAATATAATAATTATTATAATAAGGTTTTATAAAATATATATACTATAATAATATTTCGATATCCAAGAAGGAAAACACGAAGACTAATTACTTTTTTTAAATTTGTAGGATGCTGGTAAATGGACGAGTTTGTGACCTCTACTATAAATTTATTTTTTTGAAATTCTAAATTTTCAGAACTGAAAATAGCCAAAGTGATGATAGAAAGAAAGGTGTAATCATAACAAATTCTTCAGGCAAATTAGATTTACAACATATTTATATTTTGGATAAAGAAAATAACATACTATACGAAAAAACATTCCAGTAAAAATAAAAGGATAGCTTTTAAAATCTATCCTTCATATTCTTACCATGTCATGTTAGGCGACTTAATAGTTCCATCAAAATTACCATAGTAACTATCCATAAAATAATTTGCACTCAAACCATACCAAAAAGTACCTGCAGGCCTACCGTAAATACATGCAGTGGCCGATGCAAAATTCTTATTATAATTTCTACTATAACCCGATTTTATAATTTTATAATTATTATTAAATACGTAAGCATGTGATGAACTTATGATTGCAAAAAAACCTAATTGCTCTTGACTCTCATTCAACCCGTTAACAACCTTCTCAATGTCTTTTCCTAAATTACTAACAGTAAAAATTTATATTTAATGCTAACTAATAACTCCATATCTTTAGATTGAGTATCTGCAAGTGACTTCTTATACTGTTCCACTTCAACTTTATATTGTTTATATTCCTCAAGTATTCCTGTAAGAGGGGTAGTAACCGCAAAGCGTAAATTTACAACGCTAAGCCAGTTATTTACAGTTGGATATTATTATTTGAATATTGCGAGTTAGAATTAATATGTAAAAGTTCTACCTCAAAAAAAAAAAGTATATAACATCAGTGTAAATCATTGATATACCTAGGGTTTAATCACTAAATGATAAAGCTCTTATTTTTTTGCTCAAAACAAGTTAGTTAAAGTAGAATTATAGTATTAATAACACTAACTAAGCGAGAGATAGAAATGGTGATAATTCTGATTATGATTTAGTAGATAACATGAGACTTTTGAAAGTAATTTAACATTACTCCGATAATGGGTATAATATTCCTAAAAGTTACGTCAAATTGATAAATTAATGCGTCATATAAAGTATTAATAAACACATGTAAGTGGTAATTTAGTAATTTAAAAAAATGTCTTGTTTTCTATTTTAAAGCATTATATGATGTTTATAGACATCGATGTACTTTATAAAGAAAGGAAGAATTATGAATATAGAAATTGAAAAAACTTTATTTTATAGAATTGCTTATATAAGGCAGGTTGGATCTTATGGGCAGAATAATATTAAAGTAATGGAAAAATTAAAGAAATGGGCTAAGTCTAATGGACTTCTTAATGAGCAATCTATTATACTAGGAATTGCCCATGATAACCCTAAAATAGTAGAACCTGAAAATTGTCGTTATGACACAGGTCTCGTTATTTCAAATGATTATTGCATTAGTGATGATTATATTAATGATGGTAACATTCTTGGAGGAAAATATGCAGTTTTTAAAATAAGACATACAGCTGAAGAAGTTCAAAAAGCGTGGCTTGCAATTTTTCCGGAATTATTCAAGAGAGGCTATAAACTGGATGAAGCAAGACCAATTCTTGAAAGGTATAAGAATGAAATGGTTAAAAACCATTTTTGTGAAATTTGTGTACCAATTCACTAAAGTTTAGTTTTGATAAATTCTAGTTTATAGAATTTATTAAAACACGTAAGTCTTACGCATTAGTTGTGTCCCATTCTTCATACTTTACATCATAACAGCCACAAAATAGTAGTTCCGTTTTTGATTTATAGTTCATCAAAAATGGAGAATACTGTCTTATGGCTGTTTTTTTCAAGAATTGTTTCAATACCCCATATATTTAATAACTGTTTTATTGTATCAGTGTCTTGGGAATATATGTCTTATCCGGGCGAATTTACGCTTTGCGGTTTCTACCCCAATAACATCTCCATCCTAAAGCATTATCAAATATATATGATGCTATAAGTAATGTATTCTTAAATTTCAAATCCATTTATTTACATGCTTATAGCCGTTTTTGGTTCCGTTACTACATATACCCATAGTAGGTTGAAAACAAAAAAACAGATCCTGCTGTAGTGCAGTAGGATCTGTTTCCCTTGGGGGAAGGGGAAATAATTTCATTTGCTTTGGACAAGTTTACTGACTGCTACTAAGATTAAATAGAATGATGAATGCTTAGGTACTTTAATAGATTAGTTTACTTTTGGGCAGTGAGTAGGATTGTCCAAAGCTTCATTTGTGACCTAGAGTAGTGAAAGAGCTTGTGCCACATCAGGTTTTAGTATGAAGAATGAAGGAGAAAATCTGATGTGGACCAGCCTTTGACTGGGGAGTCTTATTATTATATTAAGACTGATTTGTAATACATTCAAAATGAAATTTCAAAGGAATAGGCAATAGTCCCAATGTGAAAGTAACACAATTAGTATTGTGTTACTTTCAGTGTATAGATATGCACTGAAAGCAAGTACCCACCATAGCTAAGATCTTGGGGGTACTTGCGACGAAATATATGAATATTATCTACCACTTTATCTTCTTATATCTTTTACTTTAAGACTGCATATTTATTTTTTTATTCTACATTTTTTATCCATATCATATATACTTTTTATAATTCCTAGTACGAAAATAACGACCTGTGCAATAGTTAAATAATTATAAAATTTGCTACTAAAAAAACCCCCACCAACCCCTATAAGAATAATTAATAGACCAGTATACAACATATCTCCGCCTACTATCCTTGATACTTTATCTTTATCATATTTTTTCGCATCAAATCCATTCAGCATATCTCCTGCATTTTGACTTTTAATTATCAATCCTAAAAATGTAAACATCCCTCCCATAATTAATGTAATTATAATTAACCCATATACATCCGTATTCCTCATATAAAACCTCCTGCATTTTATCATTGTTATATTATATCAATTCCTATTTCGCTATTAGTTTGAGAGACAACTAACTCTAATAAAAATACGAGCACGACACAAAATACTTGCTTAATTATCTTATTCTATATTATAGATCTACAATCCTTTAAAAATATATTTCAAAGATACAATGCCGTGAAACTAAAATTTCACAGCATTTAAATAGGCTCCTTAACTAGCCTATGCCCTCATAGTTATTTCTTATTTTTGTTCGCTATAGCATCCATTGATGCTACAATAGCAACCCCTAAAGCAATACCAATAGCAAGGCCTACGTTAAGCAAATAATATAAAGATATGTTTAAACTACATATGCGTGCGTAGACTTAGTTTTTTTTGATCATTTATATAGAGTGATTGAATTAAATTTAATTAAAACAGCTTCATAGAAGATGCTTTAATTAGGATTCGCGCACGCCGTCGGGTACCCAAAAAAGGACCAGCTTTATCATTAGAAACTCTTAGTTTACCAGGGTTTGAGGTACGAAAACAATGGTACGCTTAGAGATACTTATTATGAAGAATGAAGGAAAAAATCGGATGTGGACCAGCCTTTGACTGCGGGATCTTATTATTATATTAAGACTGATTTATAATAAATTTAAAGTAAAGAGTCAACTCGTTATGTTACATTCAAATTGAAATTTTAAAGGAATAGGCAATAGCCTCAATGTGAAAGTAACTCAATAACCATTGTGTTACTTTCACTTTATTCATATAATCTAAATATATTAAACCCCATATCTAATGATGTGGGGTTACTTGCGAATAAACTTTAGTTTATTTTATAATGTTTTGTGCATTTCAATCGCATTAAACCTAATTACCTTCTATTTCCGGGTTTTTATTAATTTATTAATTTTTTTATTTCATTATTTATAACATTAGGTTCATATTGATGTATATAATGAGGACTGCCATTAACAATTTTCTGCTTACTATCCGTTGACCAAGACTTAAAATCTTCTTGACTATTTTTCCATTTACTATCTTTTGCTTCTTCACCAGACGTTAATATTCTTAAAGGTATTTGACCTAAATTCCCATTTTTCTTTACAATCAGTGCATTTGATTGTAAATTTACTAATTCAGCTGTTTTGTTCTTGTTTGTCATAGTTTTTAAATACATTGCAGTATCAACATTTTTTAAATCTAATGGTACAAGTGATAGTTGATTTCGAGATGAGTATGTTGAATTACAAAATTTTTTTGAGTAATTAAACATTAATCTGATTATTCCCTCATTTTTCAAAACTGATTTTAGTTTCATAGATGATATTGGATTTTGATTAATTTCTTCATTCGCATAAAATTGTGGACTTCCACCATCTATCATGACAATTCCTTTAACCTCATTTTTATACCTTTGGGCAAATCTTATAATTTCCAATGAACCCATCGAATGTCCTACAAGTATATATGGAGCCTTTTCCCCTGATGTTTCAAGCAATTCATGCATTTCTTTTGTAATTGTATCAATATCTCTACTTGTATTAGACACTTCGCTGTATCCATATCCCGGTCTTTCATAAACCACAGTTCTTGTATACTTTGATATCTCATTATATAAAGGATAAAAATCAGCATATGGACTTGGTGTGCCGAAGCCTGATACAAAAACTACCGTTAAATTTCCTTTTCCTTCTGAATAAACATGCATATTATGACCATTAACTTTAACGATTTTTCCTGGTACACTATATTTCTTGCTATCAGAATATAACCCGATTCTTTCATATATTAAGCCTGATATACTTATTAATAGGATCACTGTAATAAAGAAAATTGTAATATTCCTAAAACCTTTAAAAATTTTCTTTCCAATATTCATTTGAATTTTCTCTGTTTTATTTTTCATGTAATTCCACTCCTTATTGATTTTTAATTTCACGAAAAATTCTCTAATAGGAGAAAACTTGTCGCCAATTTTAACATTTTTCATAATAATATTCAAAACCTATCTATAATATTAGTGTACTATATTAGTATTACACTAATATTATACTCGTGTCAACAAAGAAATTGTAGTTATAAAAAATGTTAGCTTGAATAAAAAGAATGCTATATATAGCCCCAAAGTAAAATTAAAATTTATTTACATTATAAGGCATATCAAAGCATTTAAATTATTTTTATATCACATTTACGGTAAGACTAGTATAATTTAAATGTATTATTACTATGAACGGGGGATTTAATTAATGAAAAGAAATATAAATATATTATTAGTTTTTTTGCTTTTTTGGTTTACGTTAGATATTATAGGATTTTCTACAGGACAATTTTGCTTAGTTGAAAGTCCTGGTATATTAAGTGTTGATACTGCTTGGTGGATACTTTTTGTAGCTTTTTCTGCATTGTTTTTATTAAAATAAAAGCAAGGGAAGTATGTGCTATCAATATTTCTAACTACTTGGCCTATAATTCAATATTCATCTCATTGGAATTATACGATTTTTGGTGTAACTGAGAGAAAATTAAGAGGATATAATGAATATTTTGCTAATACATTTCATGTTATTCCACCATCTGATAGTATACTAATACCAGACTTATACCATATAATTTTACATATATTGATAATTACATTACTTGTTTTAATGCTAATTTATATATTAAAAAATAAAAGCAAAGAAACTGTAAGTAAATAAAGCAAGCATACAACACAATTTTAATTATGTTGTATGCTTGTTAATTCTAAAAAATAATAGATTCAAAATTAAGAGATAAGATCTAAAACGGGGGTATTTTAAAATGCTTAAGGAATGGTAAATAGCCTCAATGTGAAAGTAATTCAATTGGTATTGTGTTACTTTCGCTTGCTTAGCTTTTAATGAAATTTATATTGTTTTATATGACCGGTTTGAGGTAAAAATGGTATAATTAAATAAATCTATTTTGTGTATGCCGTTGATTATATCATTTTTTAAATTAAGAAGATAACGGGGGGTTAATAATTATGGAGAACGAGGCAATCAAAAAATACATAGGAAAGTGTTGCAATATATTTGCAACAGGAGGACTTGGTTTAAATGTTGAAACCGGGAAAATAATTGAAGTAAATGGAAATTGGGTTGAAGTCGAAACTAAAAAAGGTATGGAACTTATTAATGTCCGATTTATACAATGTATTAAATTAGATCCAAATAGATAATAGTATAAAAACATACAATATAATAAGATGTTATATTGTATGCCTTTTATCTTGTAATAAGAGTATTTAAACCCTTATAAAAGGTTAAGTACTTTAACACTACCGCATTTCATATAGGGAAGAAAGCACGCCCTATATTCCATTTGGTCTTATTCTAATTACTAACACTAGATTTTATTTTGAATAATAAAGAAATTAGTTAATGACATTTTCTATTTTTTAAGTTCTGTTTTTTTACTTTGATTTTGCCTTTGTCTCTGCATCTCTCTTATATAATCTTCCGCCTGCTTCTGGTATTCTAATATTTTTTTATTAGACTGCTCTTGAAAATCCTGCATCTTTTTATTAAATGACTTCTCCTGCTGTGGTAGTGCTTTTTCCTTTTCAAATTCTTTCAGTTGGGAAATTCGAGTTACTTCCTTTTGGGCTTCGGTAACTGTAGCTTCCATTTTTGTTTCTAACGTCTGATTTAATTGATATGACGATAAGGGGTACTGGCATATGGTAAACTTATGATTAATGAACTATATAAGAGTATTTTGTACCAATTAAATATTTTTTTTAGAATTATTGTCTTTATTTTTTTGTGATTTATAGATTTCAATATTACTACAAAAAATACCGATAGCACAAAACAATATAATACCGTTAGACCAATTTGATGTTCCTTTAATTATTGCATATACAAATGTTATTGATGCAATAATGATTGCAAGTACAGAAAGAATTACTCCTGCTTTTGAACTTTTCGTATTGTATTTCATATTAAGCCCCCCCTCATTACACAGCTTTTTAGAAGTGTTTATTAAATTATAGTTAATTTACAGACTAATAATACCATAATTTTCAATCAAGGGTGGAGCCAACGGAACCGACAAAACCTACGTTAAGGAATATAGTTCCACAAACCTTCGTTTTCGGTACTTAAATATAAGCCTTAGAAGTAGTAAATTTATACGTGATTTTCATATTGCTAAAAACAAAGTATCAAAACAACTCTAATATAGCTTTTATGGTACTTATTTTTAAATATTATTTGCTTAACGTAGGTGAAAATCCTGCTTTATATCCATTTTATGTCTTAAAGTGGGTTTTGTCGGAAATGTTGGCGCTACCCCATAGCCATCAAGCTAAGTCATATCGAGTATTAGTAAATTATAGGTTTACATTAGTAGTCAAAAAATTTTATGCTACACCAAAAAAAAACATGTACATAGTAGTTTCTCAATAGCTTTAGGTAAATATAACGTATTGATAGCTATGTGGCGAGACCTCTATCTGACATATTTCAAATGGTTAGCACATATGTTGAAATACAAATATGGGCAATTAGTTTTGGAATGGCTATATTTCAAATAATATCTAATTAGTAATTTTCTTATTCCACCTTTTCGGGGGGGATGAAAAACCATCCAAAATAGGAAATAACTTATTGTATTTTTTTACACCAATCGGTAATTAGCCAACGAAACCGGGGGTTGCGTAGTAATGTAACAGAAAACCGGTATAAGCATAGAAAATAATGATATTCATAAATTTAAACTCAAATTAAGTACTATATATTCTTCCTAAGTGATTTCAATATACATCACAGTATCACTAATACAACAAAATTTGAAATTTTGCGAATAATTTCGATCATCACATCTTTTATCCACTTAACATTGTTAGTAAAATATGATGAAATTTTATATTATGTGAGATATAATCATAATACTTGTATTTTATTGTCATAGAATTTTTAAAACAGTTATATATCAAGTGTTTTAAAGAATTTAGTAGAACATTAGATTGCTTCCGTTTTCAACACCACTATTGGAAAATTATATTGTTTAAAGGAGGATTTGGAAAATGCAGAAAAAAATATATAATAAAAAGAAATTTTGGAGTGGTATAATATTTTTATTCTTAGCAGGAATTAGCATTCCAGATACAATTACGCGGTTTAATACTTTAAATGCTTTAAGAATTACCAAGTCTATTATATTAGCTATTTTTTGTATTCTATTTGGAGTTACAGAAATATGGAGAGGTTTGAGTAGCAGATGTACAAAACAGGATGTTCAAAATGATGATGAAAGAGTAAATTTAATTAATATGAAATCAAAAACCAGTGCTTTTAATATTACACTGATCATTTGTGTTACTTTTTTAATACTATCAATGGTTGTATGGGGAGTAACAAAAAATGATATGTGTCTTGGCATTTTCAGTTGCTTCGGCATCATTTTTACGATTATGATGATTGCTGAAATAAGTAGTTATTTTTATCATGACAAGCGGAATTAATTTTATAATTGGGCACTTCATTAGTCCAATTTTCTTGAAAAAGATATAAAGAGAAGCAATGAAAAAGAGAAATCTTCTAGTATTAAAACGGTAAAGTCAAATTTAGACCAAACTGAGATTTCAAAGCGAGATATATAAATGTTGATTTCTAAGCGAATTTGAATAGTAGTAAATTTATGGTAACAATATTACTATCAAAGAATACACTGAAAATGTTATGTCATAAAAATTCATCTTATCTTACTTATATATAATAGATAAATAATTTGTACTAAATATTATGATCATACTTTGTATTAATATGTGTCAGCTAGATCATTCCTGCCTTTTAATACATCCTGCTGTATAATCTGTAACACTTTTTCAGACTCTTCAAATATTGGACTGTGGGCAGATTCCTTAAAAAGATAAAATCCCTTTGCAGGTGCACCAAGTTTTTTAAGATAAGCTTCCGACATCGAATAGTTTACCGTATAATCATATATTCCCGAAAAGAAATATACCGGAATATCAAGTTTTGTTATCTTGTTACTCAAACCCGTTCTGTAAAGCTCCTCGTTTAAAACAGTAGAATTTGAAAATGCTTTTCCACGCCATATATTAATTTTTTCTCTCAAGGTATATTCGCGATTCTGCATAACTGGCATAAAAATTCCGGTGACTACTGATTTCATCTTATGTGTTGTACCAATTCCTGCTCTATGCATCACATTATCCCTTATTTTATTGTATGCATCTGGCAGATGATCCATTGTTTCAATAGGTATTGCCTGAAGCTTCTTTACAGTTTTTTCATCACCTGTTACCTTGTAGTACTTAAGCATATATTTATATGCAATTTTTTCCGATTCCATTTGATTTGATATTTGTCCGACACCAATATAAGCATGGTATAACTCATATGATTTTGCCGCTGCCTCTATAGCTATGTATGAACCCCATGAGTGTCCCATAAGGTATATTTTATCTTGTCCAAACCGTTTACGCAGATAGTTCGTTACTTCTATTGTGTCAGATACAAACTGTTCTGTTGTCATTGTTTTTGCTGAGATATCACTGCTATAGGACAAACCCGCGCCACGCTGATTCCACCATGCTACCGTAAAATATTTCTCAAGTCCCGTAGGGTATGTTTCGGTAAGTGGATGTTCCGGCATACCAGGGCCTCCGTGAACAAAAAGCAGTACTGGATTTGATGCATTCTCACTTTTAATAATCATTCCCATCTTCGCTCCGTTAATTTTAACATAAACTTTTTCCGAAATACTGCCCTCTATAACATTTCTTTGTCTTTTCATAATATCCTCCTTTTCGAATGCTTCACCTTGAGTTTAACACATAAATAAAAATGTGGATAATATAAACAATTAAGACAAAGAAAATTAGTAGTATGTATAAATTAACTCATCCACTTTTAAAAACAGTAATTTATGGTGCATAATGGTATAATTGACTTAAAATTATTGCATGATTTGAATTACTAAAAACACAGTGTCATAATTTACAATATCTAACGTGTTTGTACTATTTAAGTGAATTGAGAATCAAATTATTTTATGTTGAAAGAGTGGTGATTCATATGTCCATTAGTATTAGAAAAAAATTTCATGACTTAGTAAATAAGGCAGAATATAATAGCTATGAAAAAACAGTAGAACAAATAAATCGTCTTAGATTTGATTCATTGGATAATACTGAATTTCTAAATAAATCACATGGGCTCAGGAGTAAGCTTTTAGAGTATACATCTATGGATGACATAATTATAGAAGTCTTTGCACTTACAAAACAGGCGGTTAAAAGAGTACTAGGACTCATTACTTACGACGAGCAACTGATTGCTGGCATAGCTATGCATAATGGAAGATTAATAGAGATGCAGACCGGTGAAGGAAAAACTTTAGCCGCGGTGTTCCCCGCAGTCTTAAATGCACTTACAGGACGTGGATGTCATATACTGACCTTTAATGATTATTTAGCGCGTAGGGATGCAACTTGGATGGGACCCGTATATGAAATGCTTGGATTAACTGTGGGGTTCGTACAGGAAACTATGAAACGGCCTGAAAAACAAAGAGCTTATGGTTGTGATGTTACATATGTAACTGCCAAGGTAGCTGGATTTGATTATTTAATGGACTCACTTTCTTATAAAAAAAGTGAAATTGTGCTACGTCCATTTAATTTTGCCATAATAGACGAGGCAGATTCCATAATAATTGATGAAGCCAGAATACCATTAGTTATTGCAATAGGAGGGAACGCTGCTGATGATACTCTTTGTTTAACAATGGAAGCTTTAAGAAAACTAGAGCCTGAAGTTGACTATGAGAAAGATGAAGTTAAAAGGAACGTATTTTTGACTAATAAAGGACTACTTCGAGCAGAAGCTATGCTTAATTGTGAAAATTTATATGCAGAAGAAAACTTTAAATTATTAAGTGAAGTACACAATATTCTTCATGTAATTGCTTTATTGAAGAAGGATATAGACTATATTGTAAGAGACGGTAAAATTGAAATGGTAGACGAGTTTACTGGACGCATCGCTGAAAACAGGCGTTGGCCCGATGGAATTCAATCAGCCCTTGAGGCCAAGGAGTGCCTTAGCCATAAGTCAAAAGGACGTATAATGAATCAGATAACTTTGCAAAGTTTCATTTTGCTTTATAAAAAAATTTCAGGGATGACCGGTACAGCAATGGACTCATTGAATGAAATCAGTGAGATGTATGACATGGAGGTGATAGTAATTCCACCACATATTCCTTGCAATCGAATTGATTATCCTGATGTAATATTCACGCACAAAAAAGCCAAATACAAAGCTTTGAGCTCGGAAATCAAAAGAGTACATGACACAGGACAGCCTATTTTAATCGGCACTTGTAGTGTAGCAGAATCAGAATATTTGGCTGAAGAATTAAATAAGCTAGGCGTTAAATATAAAATTTTAAACGCAAAAAATGATGAACTTGAAGCACATATCATTGAACAAGCAGGTACTCTTTATGCAGTTACTGTTTCAACTAATATGGCTGGCAGGGGTGCTGATATAAAACTTGGGGGCCTAGATGGAGCTAATAAAGATAAGATAGTTTCCCTTGGAGGATTATATGTTATAGGTACTAATAGGTATGAGAGTAAACGCATTGATAAGCAGCTTAAAGGAAGAACTGGCCGTCAAGGTGATATTGGCATGTCAAAATTCTTTATAAGCCTTGAAGATGACCTCATTAAAACATATGGTATCAATGAAATAGTGCCCGTGGAAATTAGACCTTCTATGCAAGAAGAACCGTTGATTAATACTAAGATAGCAAGTAAAATAGAACACGTTCAGAGGATTATCCAGGGCCAGGATTCTGATTTACGTAGAGAATTATGGCAGTATTCCTTTATCATAGAAAATCAGCGACTTGTTGTTCACCAAAGGAGAATGGAAATAGTATATGATATTTTACCTTTTAATATATTAAGCCTGGAAAATCCACAGCTATTTACAAAATTAATTAACTTCTTTAGTGAAGACATCGTAAAGGAACTTGAAAAACAAGTAGCACTATATAATATCGATGAAGTTTGGGCTGATTACCTCGCTCATGTAGAATATCTTAAAGAGGGAGTAAAGTTAAGTATACTAAGGCTTAAAGATCCGTTGCAAGCATTTCAAATAGAAACAGCTGGCATATTTCAGACGATGCAGCAAGAGATACAAACGAGAATTTTACAAGATTTTGAAACGTTAGATTTATCAACGCAGGGACTCATTAACTTAAAACAGCGGATAAACCCACCCTCTTCAACTTGGACTTATCTTGTTAATGACAATTCACTAATGGATCCACTTTCTTCATTATTTATTGGTAACGCAATTGCATCCATAGGAATGTTTCTTGCCTTACCAATTCGATTTGGAACTTTGATTTATAGAAAAATTCTTAAAAATAGAATTTAAAATAGTGTTAAACAATATAATAAGGCTTAAAGGAATCACTGGAAATAGGTATTTGTAACAAAACAGCGAAAGCAGAATAATATAAATGGTGAATATTATTTTGGAGGTACTTATGTACGACTACCGTTATAAAGACTGTGAAAATGTTGGACAAAAAATTCCTATGGCCAATATGCCTATGACGAAAATCCCAATGGCCAATATGCCAATGGCCAATATGCCTATGGAGAATATGCCTATGATGAACATGCCTATGGAGAACATGCCTATGATGAACATGCCTATGATGAACATGCCCATGATGAGCATGCCCATGATGAATATGGCCATGATGAATATGGCCATGATGAGTATGCCTATGATGAATATGCCTATGATGAATATGGCAATGCATGATGAAGCTGATGAAGATTTAAAAAGCATGTATCCTAAAATCTATAGAATGATATATCCCATGGTAAAAAAACATTGTGATATGATGGAATCCAAGTATGGCCCAATGTATTGCCCTAGTAAGGATGAAATGGAGCATATGTGTAAAGAAGTATCTGAAAAGTGTGAAAAACATTATAGGGATGACGATGATAATGATGATGAGGATATGAGAGACACACGCCGTCAAGGCAGAAGAGGTCCGATTCAAGATTTAACCAGAATACTGTTTATCAGAGATTTACTTGGACGAAGGAGAAGAAGACGGAGAAGAATGTTCCATCATGGATATTAAAATAAACGTCTGTTGACATAAAGAACACGAATATCTAATTTGTTAAAATGTTTTGTTATACTTTATGAATACATTTTATAAGTTTTTAACCCTACGCAAAGGAATACCTTTACGTAGGGTTATTCATTTTAACATCAAACTATCGTTTTTATTTAAATTATGAGATAGATAATGTGATAAAATAGAAGAAAGATAATACTTACTAGGTATACAAAGGAGATTTACACAATGAAAATACTATTTGTTGAGGATGATATAATAATTGCATCAGGGCTTTGCTACTCACTTACTCAAGAGGGGTATTTTGTTACCCACTGCTTGAATGTGGAGTCAGCAAAAACTATGCTGCATAAAAATAGCTTTAACTTGGCAATACTTGATTTATCTCTTCCAGATGGAAGCGGCTACGATATTTGTAAAATAATTAAGGCAAAGGAAGATATACCAGTAATATTTCTAACGGCAATAGATGATGAAGTTAATGTAGTTATGGGGCTTGATATGGGGGCAGATGACTATATAACAAAGCCATTTCGTATAAGAGAGCTTCTATCTCGAATTAAATCTGTACTTCGCAGATATGATAAAACAGAAATTACAAAAACAATCATTGAGTTTAGCGGTATAAAGATAGACACTACACAGGCAAAAGTGTATAAAGAAGCGAATGAAGTTACATTAACATCTCTTGAATACCGACTACTTCTAATCTTTGCAAATAATCAGAGGCAAGTTATTGATCGCAATCAACTTTTAGAAGGTCTATGGGATTTTGCAGGGGATTTTGTGAATGACAATACTTTAACGGTATATATTAAACGTTTGCGTGAAAAAATTGAGGATGACAGCAAAAATCCAACAATTATAAAAACAGTTCGTGGAATTGGATATAAGGGAGGTGATTAATATTCTACGAAATAAAGAAATAAAGATATATATAACTCTTTTGGTTTCAATTTCACTAATAGGATCAGTTGCCTGTTTTTTCGTTAATATAATTGCAGGAATTATAGCACTTTTAGTTTTGCTTTTAATAATTGTTATATCTTTCATTTTTACCAGATGGAGATATAATCAATTAGACCAATTATCTGAGTATCTAAGGATAATTACAAGTGGAGATTATTCCCTTGATATTAGAGATAATGATGAAGGCGAGCTTAGTATACTTAAAAATGAAATATACAAAGTAACTGTGACTTTATATGAACAGGCTGAACTATTAAAGAAAGATAAACTTTTTCTTTCGGATTCAATTTCTGATATTTCCCATCAACTTAAAACTCCAATAACTTCAATGTTTGTTATGACAGACCTTATATGTGACAAAAGTCTACCCCAGGATAAACGCCAAGAATTCACCCAAAATATTCGGTCACAACTTGAAAGACTTAAGTGGCTTGTTGCGTCACTACTAAAGTTATCTAAGATTGATGCAGGTACAATTGAGTTAAAAAAAGAGAATGTAAATGTACGGGAGCTTATCAGTAGGGCTACGCATCATCTGCTAATTCCTATGGAACTTAAAGATCAAACCCTTGAAATTAGCGGTGATGAGCATACTGAGTTTATTGGCGATTTTAATTGGTCCTCAGAGGCTGCTTCAAATATAATAAAAAATTGTGTTGAGCATACACCTTGTGGTGGAAATATAGGTGTTGATTTTTGCGAAACTCCAATATATACAATGATGAAAATATTTGATAATGGTGAGGGGATCCATAAGGAGGATTTACCACATATATTCGATCGCTTTTATAAGGGCATCAATGCTCCCAATGACAGTATAGGTATTGGACTCGCCATGTCAAAAATCATTTTGCAGAAACAAGGTGGTACAATTGAAGTTACCAGTGAGAAAAACAAAGGTACAAAATTTATTATAAAGATTTATAAAAGTGTTGTGTGACAAAATCGTCACACAAATAGTCACTGTAAAGTCATATTAGACAGATATACTAAGGTTACAAACTAACAGAGGAGTGAGCAGCAATGGAGATATTAAGAGTAGAAAATCTGTCTAAAATATATGGTAGGGGTGAATCATCTGTAAAGGCTCTAGATAATGTGTCGTTTTCAGTCAATAAAGGGGAGTTTGTTGCAATTATTGGACCATCGGGGTCGGGCAAATCAACACTTTTACATATATTGGGTGGCGTTGATACGCCAACAAGTGGAAAGGTTTTTGTAGAGAATGCTGACATTTACGAAATGGATGAAACAAAGCTTGCCATATTTAGACGTAGGCAAATAGGTCTTATCTATCAATTTTATAATTTAATACCAGTTTTGAATGTAGAAGAAAATATTACCCTACCGCTATTACTGGATGGTCAAAAAATAAAAAATGGTCAACTAGATGAGATAATTAACACGCTGGGCCTTGTAGATAGATTAAATCATCTGCCTAATCAGCTTTCAGGTGGTCAACAGCAACGTGTATCAATAGGAAGGGCATTGATTAATAACCCAGCGCTCGTACTTGCAGATGAGCCTACAGGAAACCTTGATAGCAAAAACAGTGGAGAAATAATAGAACTTCTAAAGCTGTCAAATAAAAAATACCATCAGACCTTAATAATAATCACTCATGATGAACGCATTGCTTTGCAGGCAGACCGAATAATTTCAATTGAAGATGGGCGAATCGCAAAGGATGAGGTGATTCGAAGATGAATATCATAAATTCTTTGACCCTTCGTCACATGAAATCAAATAAAAAGCGTACTATTGTTACAATTATTGGTGTTATATTATCAGTTTCTATGATAACAGCCATACCTACCTCCGTGATGTCTTTCCTTAGTATGATGAAGAAAAATACCATAGAGGATACAGGAAATTGGCATGTACGCTATAACAATTTACGTAGTGAAAACATTAATGAAGTGATGAATGATAAAAATACGGCAAATGCAGCTTTAAGCAGGAATATAGGATATTCAAAGCTTGAAGGTTCTAAAAATAAGAGTAAACCCTATCTTTTTATAGAAGAATATGATAAGCAGGGCATGGAAAGCTTTAATTTAGATTTAGTTAAGGGTCGTCTCCCTAAAAAATCAAATGAAATAGTTATATCTTCTCAGATTTCAGAAAATGGTGGCGTGGCATATAAGGTTGGTGACGTGCTTAAATTAGATGTTGGAAAGCGTTATGAAGATGGAAATAAGGAAGCCCTTGGACAGATTTATAGCTTCCAAAAGCAAGGCAAAGATAAAAAAGGTGAAAAACTTATTGAGGAATATAAAAAAGAATATACTATAACAGGAATTATAAGTAGACCCAACTTCGAACTCTACTGGTCACCTGGCTATACAGTGATATCCTATCTTGATAAAACGGAGCTTGCGCCTACTGACACTGTTGATATATCAGTAGTTTGGAAAAATGTGAGCAAAAAAGTAAATACACAAGCAAATAAGCTTTCGGAAAGAATAGGAATTCCTAGCGATAATAAAATCTACAATAGTAGCCTTTTAAGGTACTATGGAATTATTAATGATCATTTACTCTTAACTCTATATATTCTTGCAAGTATAATGATGGTTATTATAATTATAGGTTCCGTAGCGCTTATATATAATTCCTTCGCAATTTCAATTTCGGAACGTAGCCGTTATTTAGGGATGCTTGCAAGTGTAGGCGCAACAAAAAAGCAAAAGAGTAAATCTGTATTTTTTGAAGGTTTTGTTGTTGGGGTTATCGGTATTCCTATAGGTGTATTTTTGGGGACAGTAGCAATGGGTATAACTTTTAAGCTTGTGCAACCGCTAATAGAAGGCTTCGGAATAGTTGTTAAACTAAAGCTTGTAATATCTCCAGGTGCAATACTAGTGGCTATATTACTTTCTATTATTACTATTTTAATATCAGCTTACATTCCCGCAAAGAGTGCATCTAAGATATCGCCTATTGATGCGCTGTGTCAATCACGAGACATCAAGCTCACCAGTAGAGTTGTGAAGACATCTAAACAGACAAGATTTATATTTGGATTTGAAGCAGAGCTTGGGCTTAAAAACTTAAAGCGCAATAGTCGCAGATATAAAACTACCATATTTTCCTTAGTTATTAGTATTGTACTGTTTTTATCAGTTTCATCCCTATCCTTGCTGTTTCAAAAATCAGCAGAAAGTAAAGTCAATAATATGCCTTATGATGTTAATGTTTTTGTAACATCCTCTGCCACAGCACAAGAGAAAAAGAATTTTTATAATGCCATAACAAAAATGAAATATGTGGATGAAAGTATTATTGAAGAAACTATGAATAATGCTGTAGTAGATGTTAAAAGCAGTTTAATTCCTGATGAAATTAAAGCAAGTATTTCACCAAATAATAAAGAAGAAAAGGCTGAAAATTATGAAACACATTTTACGATAAAATCTATTGATGAGGCAGCACTTAAGAGATATGCTAAAGAAACGGGAACTGATCTTATTAGTTTAAAAGATATTGTAAATCCATCTGGCATACTCATTAACACTGTGTCTATCAAAGCGGATAATAAATACCTACGTATGAACCGCTTTAATATTAAGCCAGGAGAAAAATTGAAATTTACGTATCCTGTAGGTAATAAGCCTAATGAATATAGTGTTTTATTAGAAATAGCAGCCCTTGCAGATAAGACGCCTATTGGTGAAACCATGTTAACTAATATAGAAGAACCTATGATTATAGTATCAAAGGATGTGTATGCTAGTATACAAGGGAAGCTGCCAAAAATATCTGAGATTAGCCAGGTTGATATGCTTATTAAAAGTTCTAATCCTACAAAGCTTGTGGAAAGTATTAAGGAATATCAAAATAAGACCTCAATTGCAAGTGTAACTATTATTGATTTTACAATGCAAAATAAACAAGGCAGGCAACAAATGACATTTATCTATGTATTTTTCTATGGCTTTATAGCAATTATTACTGCTATTTGCGTAGCTAATATTTTAAATACCATATCAACTAGCATATCCCTACGTAGACGGGAATTTGCAATGCTTAAATCCGTTGGAATGACACCAAAGAGTTTCAATAAAATGATTAATTACGAAAGCTGGTTTTATGGAATTAAGAGCTTGCTCTATGGGCTTCCTATTAGTTTTGGAATGATGTATTTGATTTACAGGGTTTTGAGGGACTCATTCGATATTCAATTTGCTGTTCCATGGGGTAGTGTTATTGTGACTATAATTGCTGTATTTGCAATTGTCCGTTCAACGATGATATATGCAACTTCAAAGATTAAAAAAGAGAATATTATTGATGCACTAAAAATAGAAAATATATAAGGTAACATTAATGTTTTTCTAAAAAGCTAGTTTGGAGGTTAGCATCTCCTTGCTAGCTTTTTAATATTGCAGCATCGCAGGTGATAATTTAATTCACATGAAAATTTTTCTTATAGTGTAACTTTTTATGAACTTATACGTGTAAGAAGTATAATAAAATAGTTAAGCTATGGTTTTTTCGCAAAGAGGTGATGATTTGATTGATGATAATACAATAATGGATCTAGTCAAAAGTGGTAATAAAAAAGCTTTTGAGGAGATTGTTATTAGGCACAGATTAAAGGCTTTAAGGTTTGCACAGAAATATGTAAAAGATGAATTTATATCAGAGGATATTATACAGGATAGTTTTGCTTTAATTTATGTAAAAAGAATGGATTATAAGAATAAATATAGTTTTAAAACATTCTTATATACAGTGGTAAGGAATAAGTGCATCGATTATCTAAGAAAACAAAAGCCAGTAAATATTGATGATATAAAGCTACGGACACCTTCCGCAGAGGATATTGTTATGAAAAAGGAAGACAGATTATTTGTAACAGAATTATTAGGTAAATTAAATAAGGAGTATAAGACTGCATTGTACCTTTATGAATATGAGGATATGTCCTATAAGGATATTTCAAAGATAATGATTAAGTCTGTAGGTCAAGTGAAAATTATTATTTTTAGAGCAAGAAAAAAACTACAAAAACTTGCTAAGGAGGAATATAGATGTTAAAAGATGAAGAATTTCTAAGCGTAATGTGGCAGAAGGTTGAAATAGTTGAAAATGAACAATTGGAAATAGAAAGAATTTTAATAAGAGATAAGGAAATTAAGAAAAGACAGTGTTTTATCTATTTCGCTTTAATTCTAATGTTTATAGGAATTTCAGTTCTCTCTTTATTTGTTTATATTGATATATCTATAATCGCCATTTTATCATTCATTACTCTTTTATCGTCAATGAATTATGAATCTAAATTAATGAAATTTACGCCAGTAATTAGGAGGTAGGAATCATGCAAATTAATATAAATAATTTATCAAAAAAATTCAGTGGTATGAGTGCCTTAAAGGATGTTAATTTAACAATAGATCAGGGGATGTTTGGACTACTTGGAAGAAATGGAGCAGGCAAAACTACTTTGATGAGGATACTAGCAACTCTGCTTAATAAAAGTAGTGGCGAAATCAGCATTTGTGGAATAGATATTTTAAAAACTAAAGAATTAAGAAAACTTATTGGATATCTTCCTCAGGACTTCTCAGTTTATCCAAATCTATCCGTTTATGAAGCCATGGATTATTTAGGAGTTTTATCAGAGGTTCCCTCAAGTGAGAGGAAAAAAGTAATTCCAGAACTTTTAGAAAAGGTTAACTTGTTAGATTGTAAAAAAGTAAAGGTTAGGGCTCTGTCTGGCGGAATGAAAAGAAGACTTGGAATAGCTCAAGCAATTTTGCATAATCCAAAAGTTCTAATAGTTGATGAGCCAACTGCAGGGTTGGATCCAAAGGAGAGAATTCGATTTAGAAACCTTCTTTGTGAACTAGCAAAGGATAAAATAGTTATTCTTTCAACACATATAATCGGAGACATTGAGGCCACCTGCAAAAACATTGGAATATTAGATAATGGGAGCCTTATATTTAAAGGAACTGTTCAGGAATTAAAAAGCAAAGCAGAAGGAAAAGTTTTTTCTATGAACGTTAACCCCGAAGAATTAGAAAGAATAAAACAAAAATATATTATAACAGGTATGATTATGTTAGGGGACAGTATCTCCATTAGGGTTATCTCAGATGTTCCTCCAAGCGATAATTCCCAAATCTGTAAACCCAATATTGAAGATTCGTACATGCTTATGATTGGAGGGATAGATAATGTTTAATCTATTTTCAAAGGAATGTAAGCAATTAGGTAAGAGTTTGATTTATATAGTTTTTATTTGTATCGCCATAGTATTTTATAATACCCAATACTATTCAAGTATAAAAGGAAATGATCCACAGTATCAAGGAAGTGCTTTGATAAAGCCTTCTTATGTTCAAGATGTTGAAAAGTACAATAAAGAGAATGATGGGTATCCTTATGGATCTACCTTTAAAGAGATACCAGAACAAATTATTTCTAAATCAACATCAATGATGTATGGAGAGCATATGCAAGGAACATACTCATCCTATCCACATAGCTTGTTTAAAAATGTTAAATTAGATAAGGAAGACACGAAAAAGATAGAAGAAATTTTATGTCAAATAACAGGAAAATCTCTAAGCGAGTTAGACAAATTGCATAAAACCGAAAAATGGAGTGAAATACATTTTAGCAGCAGCTCAAAAGACTATGCTAGCTTTAAAGTATTAATGGAGGAAGCTAATAATATAATAGGAGAGCAATCTAATTATTCAAAAGAAAATTTAAGAAGGTTTGGCGTTAGACCAATAACATATGAGGAAGCAATGAAAACTTATAAAGATTTAATAGAAAAGGATAAGATTACAAATGGTTTTGCAAGGATATTTTGCGACTTTATGGGAATCGTAATGGGCTTATTTCCGGTGTTTGTTGTAGTATCTTTTATTAGGAAAGATAAAAAAAGCAATATGAAACAAGTCATTTATAGTAGAAGAGTAAGCTCTACTAAGTTAATCCTGTCGAGGTATAGTGCCTTAGTTATAATGATGATGGTTCCAATTTTCTTACTTGCAATCGTCTCAACATTTCAGGCCGCAAGTATTAGTGGAAAACTTAATATAACGGTAGATTATTTTGCGTTTTTTAAATATTCAATAGGATGGCTTATGCCAACGCTTATGGCAGTAACTGCGGTAGGGATGTTTTTAACTCTTCTTACAGAAACAGCAATAGCTATTCCAGTTCAAATGATTTGGTGGTACTCCTCTATATTTAAAGGTGCATTAATTGGAAGTTATGGTTTAAGTCAATTAATGATAAGATTCAATACAATATATGAGAGAGATGAATTTGTTTCTATTATAAATAATATATTTTTAAATAGAATGTTCTTTATATCGCTATCGGCAATTTTCGTGATTGCATCTATTTATATATTAAATCTAAAGAGAATAGGAAGGATTGATTTTTATGATAAGTATTCGAAATGTTTTACAAATTTCAAAGGTAAATTTAAGAATAGCTTTTCGAAATAATATATTATTCTCAATTGTATTATTAATTGTAGCTCCCATAATCTTTAGCATTACTAATTTGGATTTTCCAATGGCTGCAAAGATATGTGAGCAATTTATTATAATGATTGGAGTAGTGATTCTAGTGCCAATCTTTACACCGGAGGAAGACGGAAATATAAAAGAGACAATAAACGCAAAGGCTATTTCTCCTATATTGGTTTATATAATAAGAATACTAATATCAGTAATTTTACTAGTATCACTAATAGCATTATTTGTTAATATATTGATTTATCTTGGTGGAACCTTTACTTCAGGAAGGTTAATAATGGGAACATTTATATCTGCATTATTTCTAGGCGGATTAGGGTTATTTGTTGCTTCCCTTACTGAAAATGTAAGCATAGGGTATATGATACCAATAGTTTATTTTGTCTTTGATATCATGACAAAGGGTAAATACACAAAAAACTTTTGTATATTTTCTTTAATGAATAATAGCTTTAAAGAAAGATATTATCTTCTTGTAGCAGCAGTAGTTCTAATAATTTTATCATTATTAGTTTATTGGGTTAAGACTAGCAGGGGTGTCGCCAACATTTGAATTTGTTTCTATTATTTGTTTATTGGACATTAGGAGCAGGATGCATTAACTCCTCAAAAACCTCCAGAAAATAAAGTCATTAGAATCTTATCTAAAGTAGGATTTGGAGGGAATATAGTTTTATTTATATGCTCTATATTAATTATTATTGGATTTGGTATTATACCTTAATAATTAAGTGACATAAAAAAGGTGTTCATAATAAATTGATACAAATTTATTATGAACACCTTTTAATTTTTGATATAAATAAAAATAATATATATTTGAAACTTTATTCATTAATTATGTGTATATAATAGAGAGAATTATTTTGGAGATGATTTAAGGTAGAAGCCGGAGGGGATGTTGTGGAGATTGAAAAAAAATTAATATCGAGATGCAAAAACTATGACAAATCCTCCTTTATGGAACTTTTTAAGATTTACGAGCGGTATTTGTATAGCATTTGCTATAGTTACACTCAAAATGAACAGGATTCTCTTGATATTGTACAAGAAATTTATATAAAGATTTTTAAAAATATATCAAGTTTTGATGAGACAATGCCTTTTCGCCCCTGGTTACGAAGGATTTCAGTAAATACTTGTATTAACTTTAAAAGAAATATTAAAACCAACGTCATTTCATTAAATTATGAATATGCTAATAAACTTTGTTTAGAAGATACTATTGTTTCTGACTACAATTTAGAAGAGGAAGTTGAGAAAAAGGAGTTTAAAAAGATTATTGAGGCTGGACTTAATAACTTATCTGATAATTATAGAATGGTAATTGCATTAAGATATTTTGATGATCTGAGTTACTTGGAAATTTCAGAATTGTTAAATAAACCACTTGGAACAATTAAAACGGACTTGTATAGGGCTAAAGCGATATTAAAGAAACAACTAGAAAGTGAGATGGAGGCGTAATTATGTGCTGTAAATTTGATAAGGAACTGTTATATGCTTTTGATGATAAGACAATTGAACCATTGGAGAAAATATTCATTGAAGAGCACATAAAATACTGTACTGACTGTCAAAAAGACCTAAAGCTAATAACTATTATTAATGAAAATATTAAAGATGAGCTAAGTCATATTGAATTTCCTGATAAACTAAGCATAATTTCACAACTTGTTGCAGAAAACTGCATATCGGAAATGGACAATATTAGCATTAGGATGAAGGTTCACAATATTATTGTGACATACAAGGGCATACATAACGTTATAACAGAATCAAGCGAAGCATATAAAAATAATCCATATAATAATTTCATAAGTAATAGAATTGATGCTACTTTTAACTATATTAAAACGCCTGTAAAACATATGATTAAAAACAAGATAAATGAAATGAGTATAGTAAAAAAATTAAAATTAAAAGTAGGTTAGACTGCTAAAGGAAAAGGAGGTGCAAGCTTGTTTGTTTTATTTTCAATAATAAAAATACTACTTTATTTATTAATCACTATATTGGGCTTGATTTTATTGTTTATAATAATACCATTTGAATATGAATTCAATACAAAAATTGATGAAAAAATTAGGACAGATGTAAATCTATCATTTTTTAAAAATTTTTTAAAGATGATGGTGGCATATGAGGATAAAGAAACATTATTTTTAATAAAGGTGATGGGATTATGCATTATTAGAAAAAAAATTAAAATGTCTAATAGAAAAAAAGAAAATGAAAAGGTAAAACTAAAAAAGAAAAAGAAGAAAAATGTTGATTTTAATATAAAGGATTATATCCAAGGGGCATTCATAAATGATTTAATTAATTACTTTAAAGATATAATAAATATTACTAAACCAAAAAAAATCAAACTCAATGGCGTTTATGGATTTGAAGATCCTTCATTAACGGGTATAGCTTGTGGAATTGTCCCTTTAGTATCAAGTTTTATTCCTACAAGCGATATTAATTTGCAACCAGTGTTTGATGATGAAATAATTGATATTTATTGTGAAATTCATGGCAGAATTTCTTTATTGGTAGCTACAATAAAAACACTTAAATTCATTCTTAAGAAAAATAATAGAGGAAAAATATTTAAAAACTTTAGAAAATCTGAAACTTATTAATAATTTATGTGTATTGTTAAGTATAAAGTTAATAATGATTGCGCAATCAATAAATACTTAAATTTAAAATATTAGGGGGATTAAGTTATGATAAATATTACAGAAAATACCGAAGCATTATTCTCAAACCTTGAAAAATTTTTAAAAACAGAAACAGTAGTGGGGGAGGCAATAATTATAGGGGAAACAACACTCATACCACTTATTACAGTTTCATTCGGATGTGGAACTGGCGGTGGCACAGGCAACTCTACTAAGGATGGTGAGGGTTCTGGAGGCGGACTTGGAGCAGGAGCTAGAATAACCCCAACTGCTATTTTAGTTATAAAAAATGGAGAAGTAACAATGCTTCCTATAAAGGGTAAATGTAATCTTGAAAGTCTTATTGAAATGGTACCAGAAATAGTATCTAAAGTAAGCTCAAAAATGGGATGTAGTAAGAACAAAAAAGAAGGGTCTGAAGAAGATACTAAAACGGAAAAAGAGTAATTAAACATTATTAAATACATTACAAAAAAGCATCTATAATATATTTATAGATGCTTTTTTGTATTGATAAAAAATATGAAATCAATTTATACATAATTTTACTAAATATTTGAAACTTATATTAATATTATGTATAATTGAATAATTACGCAATGGTAATTTAATGGGGAGGGATCTAGCCGTTTATGAGAAAATTTAACAAAATATATTTAGGTATTATTTTAGGTGTGAGCTAATTGGTCCTAATGCTGGTTGATAGTACATAAAAATGTTTATTGAAAATAATGACACCTATGCTGTTGTTTTGTAATCAGTAAACAAAGTTATTGGTAGTTAACATAATGAATAGAAAAAAGGAGTTTAGAATTATGCTGAATTTACGCTACAAAGGATATGCAATGGCTATAGTCGGTGCGATTTTGTGGGGGATTTCTGGTACTGTTGCACAGAAACTTTTTCAAAACGAAGGATTTCAACCTGGCTGGCTAGTAACAGTAAGAATGATAACATCAGGTGTACTATTGCTCTTATTCGCAAGTATTAAAACTAATGGACAACATAAGGTTTGGTCTGTATGGAAAGACTCTTCTAAACGATTACATTTGATTATATTCGGGATAATTGGGATGCTCGGAGTACAATATACTTATTTTATGTCCATCAAATCAGGTAACGCTGCGACAGCCACTTTGTTGCAATATTTAGCTCCGATATTTATAGTAGCATATTTGGCAATACGATTAAAAAAAGTCCCAAGCCCAAAAGAATTTATTTCAGTTGGTTTAGCTATTTTGGGAACATTTCTTCTTGTGACTAACGGCACGGTTGATAGGCTTACTATTTCGTTACCTGCCATCGCTTGGGGAGTTGGGTCAGCAATTGCCCTTGCCTTTTATACATTATATCCACATAGTTTGCTTAAGGAGTGGGGGGCTGTGATTGTTGTAGGTTGGGGTATGCTTATAGGCGGAGTTGGGCTGAGTTTCATAAACCCGCCATGGAATATACAAGGTCAAAATTGGTCTTTGCTTTCTAGTTTATTTGTTGGATTTGTGGTTTTATTCGGTACACTAATTGCCTTTTATTTGTACATAGCTAGTTTACAATATATTGCACCTACTGAAGCTAGCTTATTGGCAAGTGCAGAACCTTTATCCGCTACACTTGCTTCTATATTTTGGTTACATGTTCCTTTTGGATTGTTTGAAGTAATCGGAGGAATGTGTATTATATCTACAGTAGCAATTTTAACTTTAGGGTCTAACACTAATAAAAAACCCTTATAAGAAAAAGAAAAAACCAATTATAAAAGGTTATGTTTTAAAAAACAAAAATATTGTATAATGTTGTATAGAATGATCGTTAAGAAATTTTTAGTGGCAACTTTTTATTGTGAGAGGGGTATAAAAATGATAAGAGAAGCAGTAGAAAATGATTTGATTGATATTTTAGAAATTTGTAATGATGCAATATTAAATACAACAGCTGTCTATGATTATAAAGTTCACACAATTGATGACAGAAAACAATGGTATGAAAAAAAGAAGAAAGAGGGGTATCCAATATTAGTAGTTGAAGAAAATAATAAGGTTATCGGATTTGCTACATTTGGGCCATTCAGAGCATGGCCTGCATATAAATATACTATTGAACACTCTATTTATGTTAATGGTAACTGTAGAAACAAAGGCATAGGAACACTACTAGCTAAAGAACTAATAAGATTTTCCAATGAAAGAGGATTTGCAACCATGGTGGCGGCAATTGATGAATCAAATGAAAAAAGTATCAAATTGCACGAAAAATTGGGGTTCGAGTATTCAGGTAAGATAAATAAAGCTGGATTTAAATTTGGGAAGTGGCTCAATCTTGTTTTTTATCAATTAGAGCTTAAAGGCCCTGAAAACCCAATAGATGGTTAGTGTGTAAGTTATAATAATTATAAAATACATAGAGAGTAGGAAATAGAATGGCTGCAATGATATGATAGCAATTTATTGTAATAATTGGAGTAGTAATTCTAGTGCCTAACTAATCAAAAATTCATTTAGACAAAGCATCTATATTAATTTATACATGCTTTTTTTTGTTAATAAAAAAATTTCAAGTAAAACTTGATTAGTTTAATCACATATATCTCGCAAAATATAATATTCTCTTTATTGAAGAAACTCAAAATGGGAACAAGAGAATACTAACAATGGAACAAATTTAATCAAACAAATAAATAAGGCATCAAAAATAATTATTAACAAAATTATTTTCCAACTACAACTTAAAATATCCTTTGTTGAGACATACTTGTATGTTATTTAAATCAGCAAGTAGAAAAAAGCAATTAATGTTACTATACGGGTTAGCGTCAACATCATAATGAAGTATTTTATGATGTTAAATTTTTATTAATGATACCACATTTGGGGAATTTGATTTGCTATCATTCGATATATGGAATATAATGAAACAAGTATTTTAACGATACTTCATTATATTTCTAGGGGGACTACAAAGAGAAAATTTCAGTGTAGTGAGCAATCAAAAGGGAGGCGTTGGCAAGACCATGTCTACATTAAGATGCGTAGCTACTATTACTTAGGCTCTTGTATAAATCTTCTCAATTCAATTTTTAAGTTTGTCACAAGTATCCATCTACTTTATAATTTACTGAAAGTGAATTATATAATTATGTAGCTGGAAAAACAGTAAAAAATAAGGGAGCGAAAATTAATTTTATGAATATTATTAAAACTGCAATTATAACTATAATAATATCATTTATATCTGGATTACTATTAGATTATTATAGAAATTTAGGACCTAGAATATTATGTAATGTACGAAATGGTAAACCTATAAAAACGGATGGAAAAGAACATTGCACATACATTATTACTGTTAAGAACCCATCAAATAAAACAATTCATGAGTTAACTATAAATATACAGGGTTCACAGACTAACTTAAAGAGTGCGGGTGCCACAATAACAAAAGGTTTAAAATTTGATTCTTCAATAAAGGATAACATTTTAGAGGTTTATATCCCTTTTATAAGTAAGGGTGATGAGTTTTCAGTTACAGTATATGTAGAAAAACAATCTAATTACAATAATAAGCCTATTATTGTAATCAGATCACCTGAAAATTTTAAGGAGATAGACTCTGTAGAACAAAAGGGAATACTATCATTTTTGTTTAATATACCTAAAAATGTAAAACAGGTAATCCTTAAGGCAGTGAGAAAGAACGAAGCAATAGTTCCTAATGAAAAAGAAGATTTTACAGCGGTTATGAATAAGGTAACAGGCGCTGAACAAACAATAAATAAAGAAAATAGGGAAGCGCTCTCTAGAAATAAGAAAACTAGTAAGAATAAAAAGGCAATTATAATTATCGCAACAATTATTTTAGTTATAATTGTTGGGGGTTTAGGAAGATTTTATTTTAAAGGGATATCTCCTAATGTAAAAACTCCCGTTCCCAAACTATCCACAGATGAAAAAAAATCAACTGGAACTCCAGATAAAAAAGGATCAACTGGAACTCCAGATGAAAAAGAATCACCTGTAACTCCAGATAAAAAAGAATCACCTGGAACTCCAGATGAAAAAGAATCACCTGTAACTCCAGATGAAAAAGAGTCAACTGGAACTCCAGATAAAAAAGAACCAACTGTAACTCCAGATGAAAAAGAACCAACTGTAACTCCAGATGAAAAAGAACCAACTGTAACTCCAGACGAAAAAGAACCAACTGTAACTCCAGATGAAAAAGAACCAACTGTAACTCCAGACGAAAAACAATCAACTGTAACTCCAAGTAACTAGTTAGCTAGGATGTGATAATGGAAAAAATCGATATATCAGAAATTAAAATAAAAGTATTGGAACGTAGGCCAGTATAACTTAGCAATTGTGAACTGAGCCCAATTAAGAGGGCCTAGAAACCCAATAGATGATTTAATATAATCAAAAATACTCCATAATAATTTACGGAGTATTTTTCTATTAATATTACACTATTTAAGATAATATTAATAGAAAAGAGGATCTAATTTTTTTTATTTCTCGCTATGAAAACAATAATATTCACAGCAGATAATCCTACTAAAATGTATATTGCTCTAGCAAGGAAGGGAACAAATCCAAAGATAAGACTAACTAAGTTAACATTTAACAATCCTAAAAGTCCCCAATTTAAAGCACCAATCAATACAAACACGAATGAAAGTTTGTCGATAATACTAAGCTTATACATAATTACCCCCAGACTAATATAATTATTCTATTTGTATAAATTATATTATAAATATAATATTTTAGAACTGTTTAATAATTTCTTTAAAGCGTATATAATGTTATGGTATATAAATTTATATACTAAAAAATAATTTGGAAAGTACAAATTAAGTATACGAACATTTTCATTACTTTTAGCACTATTGTATGTTATAATATGAATGAAACTTGTTTTATATTTAAAATTGTACGTATGGAGGCAGAATATGAGAAATTCTTATAATACACCATTAAATAGTAGATATGCATCAAAAGAGATGAGTTATTTATTTTCAGATGATATGAAGTTTAGAACATGGAGAAAGCTTTGGGTTGCACTAGCTGAAGGTGAAAGGATATTAGGAATCAATATTACAGAATCTCAAATTGAAGAGCTTAAATCCTATGTAGATAATGTGAATTACGAAGTGGCTGAAAATAAAGAAAAAGAAATACGACATGACGTAATGAGCCATGTATATGCATATGGGGTTCAATGTCCTAATGCGAAGGGTATTATTCATTTAGGGGCTACTAGCTGCTATGTAGGCGATAATACAGACTTAATAGTCATGAAAAAGGCTTTACTATTAATTAAGAAAAAATTAATTAATGTAATTAGTAAATCTTCAGAATTTGCATTAAAGTATAAAGATGTTCCTACACTAGGTTTTACCCATTTACAGCCAGCTCAATTAACTACTGTAGGTAAAAGGGCAACCCTATGGATTCAAGAATTAATAATGGATCTAGAAAATTTAGACTTTGTAATAGATAGAATAAAGTTACTAGGGGTTAAAGGAACAACTGGAACCCAAGCGAGCTTTATGAATCTATTCGAAAATGATGAGAAAAAAGTAAAAGACTTAGATAAATATGTAGCGAATAAAATGGGCTTTGAAGATACATATCCCGTTACTGGTCAAACTTATTCTAGAAAAGTAGACTCTATAGTATTAAATACTTTATCAGAAATAGCTCAAAGTGCATATAAATTCAGTAATGATTTAAGGATACTTCAAAGCATGAAAGAAGTGGAAGAGCCTTTTGAAAAAAATCAAATTGGATCCTCTGCAATGGCATACAAAAGAAACCCTATGCGTTCTGAGCGAATTAGCTCTTTATCAAGATATATTATAGTGAATTCATTAAATCCTGCTATAACAGCTGCAACACAATGGTTTGAAAGAACATTAGATGATTCAGCTAATAAGAGAATATCCGTAGCTGAAGCTTTCTTAGCACTTGATGGAGTATTAAATTTGTATATGAATATAGCTGGAAATATGGTAGTATATGAAAAAGTAATTACTGCTCATGTAAACCACGAGCTTCCATTTATGGCTACAGAAAATATCCTTATGGAAGCTGTTAAAAGGGGCGGGGACAGACAAGAACTTCATGAGAACATTAGAGTTCATTCTATGGCTGCAGCAAAACGCGTTAAAGAAGAAGGCTTAAATAATGATCTTATAGAAAGAATAATAAATGATGATAGTTTTAGGATGTCAAAAGAAGAGATATTTGCTGTAATTGACCCGATTAAATTTGTAGGTAGAGCTCCAAGTCAAGTAATAGAATTTATAGATGAATATGTAAAACCAATAATCGAGGCCAATAAAGATGCATTAGGAGTAGAAACTTCTATAAACGTATAATCCTTAGTATTGGATAGAAATTATACTATAAAAAGCTATCAGTGATGCAAACAAAACTGATAGCTTTTTTAGTTTAACGACATTTTAGAAGGAAAGTCTCCCAATTCTATAAGTAAGAGTTACATAACCTAACAAATAGAAAATTTCAGTGGTAGTATAAATCTCCTTTTGAAGTCGGTAATATTGTAGCTCCACAGGCCATGATTTCACTATAACTTTCGAAGAATAAAATTCAAATTGCATGTGGAAATAATAAAAATAATAAAAACATTTGTTTATTTTTATTATTTTAGAAAAATCAGGATTTTGCTCCCCCTCTTGTAGTATAATAATGTCGTGAAATGTAAGTTTCACGACATTATAATGATTTTTGGAGGTACTTATGAAATCGAATATAAATACTATTTATAACAATGAACTCCCACCGTTTCTAAATGATTATCTGAATTATTTATCTACTATTAAAGGATGTTCTAGTTCTACTGTTGTTGCTTATACTGCTGATTTATCATTGCTATTAAAGTTCTTAAAAATATACAAAGGTCTAGTCTCTTCAGAAAATGCTCTGCCTCTTGAGAACATTATAATTAGTGACCTAACTTTAGATACATTAAAAACTCTTACATTGCAGGATTTATATGCCTATATCTCCTATCTTGGGAAATATAGGGCTAATGGTAACTACGCTAAAGCAAGAAAAATTGCATCTATAAAGTCCCTATTCAAGTATTTAACCACTAAGGCTAAAGTGCTAACTATAGACCCGACAATAGATTTAGAGTCACCAAAACTTGGTAAAAGAAGTCCTGTTTTTTTAACATTAAGTGAAAGTAAGGCACTACTCGACGCTACAAGCTCTAGAGATAAGCATTCTATTCGCGACCATAGTATTATTACATTATTCTTAAATTGTGGTATCAGGCTGTCAGAACTTTGTAGTATAAATATATCCGATTTTAAAGATGATACATTATCTATTATTGGGAAAGGAAATAAAGAACGAACCATTTATTTGAATAAAGCTTCATTGAAATCAATTTATAAATATTTGCCTATTAGAAATACGAACATAGATAAAATTCATTCTGAAGATAAGGATGCCCTTTTTATAAGTGGTAAATATGGAAGAATTAATAAACGCACTGTGGAGAGAATTGTAAAAAAATATATAGGTAATGCTGGACTTAATAAAGATAAGTATACTCCTCATAAATTAAGGCATACATCTGCTACTCTTATGTATAAATATGGAAATGTAGACATTAGAAGTCTACAAGAAATATTAGGCCATGAAAATATATCTACCACCCAAATATATACTCATGTAGATAATGATAAATTAAGAAATGCGGTTAAGTCAAACCCACTTTCTGATGAATAAAAAAAAGTATATATTACTATTAATACATTCACTTCGCTAAGAACTACTAATTTTTTTTAATTAATCTGCTAAAAAATATAAACTCAATGTCGCTCAAATATATATTTTTCTTAACGCATATTAATTAAAAATAAAATAAGAAGTTCTAAAGCTTGTTCAAATGCATTATACGTAATATATACTTTTTTTGCACATAAAAAATATGCAATAGATTTTAACTATTTCCCTATTTACTTTTAATACTTATATTTTTTTTAGTCTTATAAGTCCAGGAAATTCTTCTTGAAGTAATCCTGAGTTATCATCTTCATTTTCAAGTAGCTCTTTTGCCCCGTCTATGTCATCTATAAATTCCCAAACCTCATTGTTTTCAGGTATGAACTCATCTTGATGTAGTTTTAAAAATTCATCGCTGGCTACCACTGAGTCATAATCTTCAAGTTTTGGTAGTCCATCATTTTCATCATTATCTACTTCTTCCGCTAAATTAATTTCAGACCTGTCACAAATATTTTCGTCTACCTCTTCTACCCCTTCAATCTCATTATCCTCAAAAACTTCATCAATTTTTATAGCTTTTACATCGTAACCTTCCATTTCTAAGCATTTACCGCAATTATTACATTTCTTATTTGAATTTAATTCACAGACTTCACATTCTCCACAACTATTACAAATTTTCTTATTATTAAATATACAATTTTTAGACATACAACACTCCAATCTATTTATTTCAAATACTTTCATAATAGACTATTATAGCAAATATATTTTCAATAATCAAACACTAACACCCCTTAATAATGACTTATGTATTCATACATAATAATATATAATTTTTTATTTTTATTAATAACTATAAAACAGAACGTAAGTTTGATGTTATTACATTTATATGGTATAATTATACTATGAATGGGAGGCGTTTACATGTTAACTGAAAAAAAAGATAAGCAAAGTGAAATATATAACTTTATAAAGAAACAGGTACAACTAAAAGGATATCCACCTTCAGTCAGAGAAATATGTGATGGCGTAGGATTAAGATCTACTTCGACTGTTCATGGGCATTTAGCAAGACTAGAAAAAAAAGGATTTATCCGTAGAGACCCTACCAAGCCTCGTGCAATTGAATTAATAAAGGATTCTGTCATAAGAAAAGAACTTATAGATATACCTATTATAGGGAAAATCACTGCTGGCAAACCAATACTCGCAGTTGAAAATGTTGAAGATACATTTACACTTCCTTTAAATTTCACTAAAACCAATAATGAACTATTTATGCTTAAAGTTTCTGGTAGCAGCATGATTGAAGCAGGAATATTGGATAAAGACCTTGCTATAATTGAGAAAATCAATACCGCTAAAAATGGCGATATAGTTGTAGCTCTTATTGATAATGAAGCAACTATTAAAAGATTTTTCAAGGAAAAAGATCATATAAGGCTTCAGCCTGAAAATTCAACTATGTCCCCTATCATAGTTGATGACTGTGTAATTTTAGGTGTACTTGTTGGTATTTACAGAAAGTATTAAATATCCACCTTTAAAGATTTTATGTAACAAAAAAGTCCTGCAATGAATATATCAATTGCAGGATTTTTTTATTCTATTATTAAGTCATAAATATTTACTTTCTAGTTCAAATAACTCTTGAAAGTGCTATTAGTATTCCAATTTTAGCATGATCAAACGTTAATCCACCCTGTAAATATGCTATATAAGGCTCTCTTATTGGAGCGTCTGCAGATAATTCTATAGATGCTCCCTGAATAAATGCACCTGCTGCCATTATAACCTTATCTTCATATCCTGGCATGTCCCACGGTTCGCATTGAACAAAAGAATCAATGGGAGACCCCTCTTGTATACCCCTACAGAAATTAATTAACTTTTCCTTATCATTAAATTTAATTGCTTGAATTATATCACTTCTTTTATCAGTATACTTAGGAAGAACTTCAAAACCTGCAAGTTCCATAATTCTTGCACAGAAAATAGCGCCCTTCAATGCTTCCATAGCTATATGTGGTGCTATGAATAGTCCTTGATATAAAGAACGCATAACTCCAAACGTAGAACCACATTCCCCTCCTATTCCAGGAGTTGTTAGTCTGTAAGAAGCTTGTCGTACATATTCTTCTTTACCTGCAATATATCCACCTGTAGGTGCAATTCCACCACCAATATTTTTTATGAGGGATCCAGCAACTATATCTGCTCCTACATCTGTAGGCTCCGTAACATCAATAAATTCACCATAACAATTATCTACAAAACAAATAACCTTTGGATTTATAGCTTTTGCAGCGCTTATAATATCATCTATTTCAGAAATTAATAATGCTTTTCTCCAGCCATATCCAGTAGATCTTTGAATATGAATTAGCTTTATTGACTTATCTTCAATCAGTGTCTTTTTCATTAAATCAATATCAACTTTAGAGTTATCGTTTAATTCTAATTGTTTATATTTTACACCATAATCTTTTAATGAGCCTATATCCTCCTTAGCATTTATACCTATTATATTAAGAAGTGTATCATAAGGTGTTCCGCATACCGATATCATGGTATCATTAGGTCTTAAATTACCAAATAAGGACGCTCCAATTGCATGTGTTCCATTTACGAAATGCGGCCGAACGAGTGCACTCTCACAATTGAAAATTCTTGCATATACTTTATCTAATGAATCTCTCCCAATATCGCCATAACCGTATCCAGATGAATTTGTAAAATGGCATTCGCTAATTCGTTCATCTTGTAGTGCGGTCAAAACCTTAAGTTGATTAAACTCTCTTATTTCATCAAGAATTTTAAACTCATCTTGTACATCTTGTATTGCTATATCATAGAGTTTTAGCGTTTTTGAACTTATTTTATACTTCTTTTGAAGGTATTCTTTTGTTATGTCTATCATGATTCCAGGTCCCCTTTTTATTATGTATATATTATGTGTTTTAAACTTTAACTACCGTAATAATAGTAACATAAATAATACCGATGTAGAATAGTTTTATTTATATATCAATCATATTAGTATGTATTTAATTGTCTCTTTCTTTACTATTACAGCAACGCAGGTGATGATTTAACTTTTTCAATAATCTCTTCAACAGTTTCCTCTAATTCTTTTCCAACTTTTTTATACTCAATTTCAAATTTTTCATTTTGATTTTTCATAAAATACATTAACGCATAATAAGTAGGCTTAAATTTATCCTTTAGCTTAAATTCAGCTTCATTAAACATTTTAAATAAGGAATTGTATTGTTTTTTAGCCATTAGAAAAATTAAATATTCATTAATAGATTTATTATATTTATCTGTATTATTAGCTGATCTTAAAAATAAGCGAGCTTTTTCTAAGGATTCTTCTATTCGATCATTAGAAAGTAAGGTTTCAGATAAAACATAAATGGTATTAAAATCATTTTCATTTTTTTCATTTTTTTCATTTTTTTCACTTTTGTTAATTAGGTCCTCTTTATTGCACCAGCTTTCAAAAAAACCCACAAGCCATTTCACCTGCTGTTTTTCTTTTTCTCCCCCAAACCTCATCATATACCATATGTTAAAAAATCGTTCTTTTATTTTGTACATATAATTTTTCTTATTTACAGGTGTTTTATTTATTACTCCGTTTTTTTCTAATTGATTTAACTGAGCGGATACTTCTTTACTTTGCATTCTTATTTTATCTGCTATTTCTTTTGTGGTTATGGCATCAAAGCGTAAAGCTATAACATCAACAATTTCCTGTTGCACTGGAGATAACCTATCCATTGTATGTTTATAAAGAGGTGTTACTCTATCTAGTAATGTATCTAATTGTTTAAATACGGGTCCGTTGTCAACATTTAAAATATCGAAAAGTAATGCCATGATTCTTGGCACCCCACCTGTTAACCGCCTTAAAGCTTCTATTTTCCCACTGTTACTTTTAAGTATCTCATTTATACCCTTCTTATTAAAAATTCCACCTAACTTTTCAAAAAATTCCACAGTTTCTTCTGAATTTAATCCTTCTAATTTTATCAGATTAAAGAAGTTATAGAAGGGCTTACTATAATCAAAAGTAAATTCTAAAACTTCTGAAGATGCTCCTATAATTCGAATTTCAGCAGAGGTTAATAGAATTTCTCTAAGTTTTTGCTGCTCATAGATTTTAAACTTCTTTAGAATACCGAAAGTATCATCTATTAATAGTATTAATTTTTTATTTTTTTCTTTAAGTTTTTGCTCAAGTATTTTAAAGCATATATCTTCGTAGTCTTCTACCTCTGCATATTTATCCATTTCATCATAAAGCCCTACAAACTCATCATTTTCCATTTCAAGATTCGCAGCCGTTACCTCCCAAAGTTTAAACAGTCTCCGTATACTGTATTGCTCCTCAGGAAATATAACAGGGATAAACTTTGCTTTTAGCTGCTTATCTCCTTTTATTTCAAAGTATATTCTTTTTAATAAAGTTGTTTTACCATATCCTCTTTGACCTTCTATGATATAATGCTGCTCTGGATATTTCATGTCAGAATTTTTTATATCTTTAAAAATCTTTTGAAATTCTTTTTTCCTTATTACAAATCTATCAACTAATTCTTGATGCGATAAATTATTGGGATTATAAAAACTTAAAGTACTAGTTTGCATTTTTTTTACACCACCACATTCTTAATATAGGAGAGGTAAATGTATATAATTTTTCCTCCTCATCATTATTTATATATCCATCATCAATAATAGTATTTAAGAGATCTTTATATGTTTCGCAAAGATTATATTTTACAGCTAAATCATATATTTCGTTATAAGTTATCTTCTTAGCTTCTGTTATAGCTATTATGTTTAATACTTCTATAATAAACTTATAGTCATTATTTTTGTACACCTTAAGCCTCTCATGCCAACTGCTAAATTTATTATTTTCCTCTATCATCCGTTTAATTGCTATATCAACCGATTTATTATATATAGAGCATATTTGATCTTCATCATAAATATCCTGAATTTTATCCATAGCAAGTTGAATATAAAAAGGAATCAACCACTTAATTTCATGTAGCATATGATTTATAGTAGCGGTATCCATTGTGAAATCAAGCCCTTTAAGTAGTTCATTTATAAGACTTTTCCCCTCTGATTCACTTAGTGGAGTGACTTTTAAAATATCTAGATCATTTATAAACTTTGAAGAGTCCATTCGTCTTGCAATACCCTCGAGGCTTATGGACCCTGTATATATGAATTGAAATTTATTATTTATATCACTATTTTGTCTTAATGCTCTATTACTTTGAAGAAGATGAACTGCATATGTAGTGCCTTCATTTTGTTGAATATTTTCTATTGTTTGAGCAAATTCATCTATCATTATAATTAATTTGTGCCCTTCTAAATCAATAGATCTCATAATTTCTATAAACTTTTCATAATAATTAAGTTCAATAGTCTTAGTAAACTTAACAGTGTCTATGCCTACTTCGTCAATACTTTTAAAAATGGTTTTAGCTAAATCTTTAATTGAATTTATTACTTTGTCTCTTTTCTTTATTGAATCGCAATTTAAAATGGCCTTTACAATTTCCTTATAATACTTATTTTCGTTGTAAACAGACTCCGTAATTACATAGATTATATAATATTTATCCCTTGGGTTATCTTCTATATACCTCATTAAAGATGTTTTCCCAACCCTTCTTGGAGCTGAAATTATAATACTACTAGCTGAATCAATTTTTCTCCATAATTTATTTATTAAAATAGGTCTTTTAAAAAAATTTTCACCTCGTGCAGCTTGCCCTGTTGTAATTTTCATAATTAGCACCTCCGCAATTACTTATATTTACAATTATATCTAACAAAAAATATTTTGTCAAGCATTCTAACAAAATATTTTTTGTCAAAGTCAAACCCCCTTATTCGCTTTTTTTACAATTACTAAACAATTTAAGAAACATGTACCCTAACTACTTAAAATAATATCTGAGGATTACTATAGCAAATAAAACTTCCTATTAATAATATCAATCCTAAAATTCTAATAATTAAGATAGTTTTTTTAATCCCTAATTTACTAAATGTTTCTGGTGTTCCAAATGGGAATACAATAATACAGCACTTAATATCATAACGCCTACACATATGTTATTTTCTCATTTTATTATTTATGCTCTTTCCATAAACAATCCCCTATCTTCATTTCAGTAAAAACAGCCTTAAAAGAATTTTTACTTGGTGAACATGCAAGTAGCCCAATATTAATTTGTTTTTCACCTTCAAACAAGTGGAAAATCCGCATCTGTTTGAAATTTACACCATCAAAGGAATTTTCAAGACAATAATCACTCTCTCGTCTGCTTAATCTATACCACATACAATTTACAAATGCTCCAATATCCGTAGTTGCCCAATCAGAATATCCATGATTTGTTACCACACTTCCAAGCCATGCAGTATTATTGTCATGAAATTCTATTCCTGCCTTTACCCAATTTTCACTGTTTTGATAAATTGCAACTCCACATTGGTCAAACAATGCTGTACTATTAAACTCTGCCTTTACTGTAAATGAAAAATATCTTTCATCTGTTGTAATATAAAGAACATGAGCATTATCATTTCTAAATCCATAATAAGTTCTTTGCCAAAAATCAGTGTTAGGGTCTGTTATAATTTCAACTCTATCTCTTCCAATTACATAATTTCGAGGTTTAAAAAACCATTTTTCTTCTTTATCACTAATTTCAAACATCTTAATCCTCCCCCAATTCAAATAACTTTTAATACATAATAAAATACAACTGCGTCGTAACTAATGTAATATTATCATAATTTACCACACTTTGGAACAATTTCCTCGTAAATAAAGATCATACATTGTTTATATATACGCAACACTAAAATCAATTGTCCAAGCCATTTATATGTGAATTAGTATAGATAAACAAGCAATGTTGGCGCTACTACGATAATAATAGGGACGACTCATAGTCCCCACTTCATTGATATATCAATAATGTGGAGACTCAGTACAAGAAACGGAAAACAGTCCCATTTCAATAACTCTGTTACTTTATCTTTGTTTCCTTCAATATCAAATTTATCATCAAATCAACAAACTTGTCTGGTTCGTTTCTCCATGGATCGTGCCCTGAGTGTTCAAACCAAATGAGCTCTTTAGAAGGGGCTTTTAGTGAATTGAAATAATCCTCAACCAATACTGGTGACGCGTTGACATCGTGACGACCTTCCATAAAGTACACTGGAACATCTAACTTTATAGCTTGTTTACGTAGATCTAAATTGTATAACTGAGGATAGACATGATTAAAAGTAGTAACTAAACCAAAAAAATAATTTACTTTATCGCATAACCCATACTCAGTACCTCCAATTTCACCAAATGTATTATATCCTGGTCGTTCAATTTCAAGATTTTTTGTCATATATTTACTCAAATACTGTGAGAGGGTAGCAAATTTCCAAACCATTCCTTTACCATAGTATGGTGGCAGGCCTTGATTTTTCATTTTTTCAATTTGTTTTATATCTCTGCTATCTTTTGCCATCTTAAGCACTAGTTCATACATACGGACATCGGTTTCAACGAATTCAACCATCTGACCAGTACCAATAAAAGCAGAAAATAGTTCTGGGTAACATTGCACAAGCAATATACCTAGTGCACTCCCCCACGACTCACCAAGTACATATACCTTTTCTTGTTTAAATCTATTGCACAGGTACTGTGTTAGCTCATGTCCATCAGAAATATATCGCTCAGGGGTAATTGATTTAAGAGGTACAGCATTAATTGACTTACCCGCCCCTGGTTGATCCCAGTTAACAACCACATAATTATCTTCAAGTTTTTTTAGTTGCTCTCTGGTTGCGGCTAGCTGTGTTCCACCGGGACCACCAGCTAGAAAAAGTAGCACCGGATTATTTTTATTTTTTCCACGAATAGTTATCCACTGATCACTACCACCTAGACTTACTTTCTCTAAGGTAGCAATACTACCCACTAATGGTTTGCCATTATCTCCAAGTATAGGTGGCGTGTATGCCATCCACTGGCTACATAGTATAGAAACAACATTCACAAATAATAATACTACTGCTACAATCAACTGACTCCGCAGTTTCAAAAGCCAGGGCGTTATCCTTGCTTTTTTACGTGTACAAACAGCAATAATTACTGTAATCAAAATTGAGATGAAAAGAGTTGCTATTGCTACAACCAAAGAAAGTATCAATATTAACGCAAACCCTAACTCTATAGGGACAGTTTTCATTGTAATCATAAGATGTGGGCGTATAACAATAATATACAAAGCGATTATAACTGCTGTGAGTAGCGGTAAAAGAAAACGTAGTTGAAGCAACAAATTGGTTTTTGACCCACGAGAAGTTGTATCTTTTTTAAATAATGATTTCATATTAGTCTCCCTTCTACAAATATTTAGTCTGTTTTCTCAGATACCTCCAATTCTTATTTGACGCAAAAAAATGGAAAACAACCCCATTTAGTACCCCTTGCTATTACTATAACAAGGTATACTTAACTGGGGCTGTTTCTAATCTTAAATCCATCTTAAATTTTGGGGATATTGATAATAAACTCACACCCACAGTTTACCTCTGTGTTTAGACGAATACTACCTCCATGTGTTTCAATGATTTTTTTAACTATGGCCAGTCCGAGGCCTGTGCCACCTGTTTGTGAGTTTCTTGCCATATCCGCGCGTACAAATGGATTAAATATATCTTTTGCAATTTCTGAAGGCATTCCAATCCCATTATCCTTAAAGATAATAACGACTCCATCACCCTGCTCAAATAAGCTGATCATTAAGAGTGTTCCTTTGGGATTATATTTTATTGTATTAGAAACAAGATTTTGGATTACTCTATTCATCTGCTTTAAATCGATGTCAATAAAGATTTCTTTTTCTGGTATCTCAAAATCATATGTAAATTGTGCCTTATCAAATGTAGTTATAAAAAAACCTATTTCTTCCCTCATATACTCACATATATCAACTCTGGTTTTATTCAATAAATATTTCGAACTTTCCATTTTAGACAGCTCAAATAGGTTAGTAACTAAATTATTTACTCTTACGCTGTTTTCACATATTACTTTCATGTATGTACGGTATTCTTCTTTTGATAAATCAGGTTTGTTATAGCTAAACTCTGCATAACCCATAATACTTGCAAGAGGGTTTTTAAGATCATGAGAAATATTAAGTATAAGCCTTTTACGGTTTTCTTCAGACTGCTTTCTAAGATATATTTCCTGTTCAATTTGTTCTGCCATTTCGTTAAATATATATTCTAATTCTCCAAACTCATTTTTCAAATTAAGCTCAACTCTTGAAGAATAATCTCCATCTTTCAATCGAGAAGCACTGTGACAAAGTTTCTTTAATGGGCTTATAATGCTTATAGATGATAGCTTTGAATATATCACGGTGCATATTGCAAGCAGTATGAAGTAAAGTAAGGTAACAGCAACAATAACACCAACTACTCCCTGTTTATCAACGGAATTGTATTCTTTGTTGTATACGAAATTCAAATCAATTCTAATAGAAGTTGGAAACGTCACTACCAGCCAAAATTGCTTTTTAGAATTATATTTAATACTATAGCTATAACGTCTTTCAATACTTTTACTCTTCATCAAAAAATCAGTAAACTCCGCTGTGGTAAGTTTACCTTTTGAAATAGTGTTAAGCCCTAAAGAATATGCAACTTCATAATCGGTGTTAATTACCTGTACACCGCCGCCATTATAAATAACCTGTTCTACGTCAATCCTTTTATAATCATCCTTCATTAGGCTTTCTGCAGTATAATTATTCTTAGCAAGGGTCTTGGATATAACATCGTTTGTAAAACCTAAAAGCATAAGTGCGAATAGAGCTATCATTATGGAAATAATAAACATGAGGACATAGTTTGCTAAGAATCTGCTTTCTATTTTTCTGTTCATAAGCTAACCGTGCTCTGTTTATGAAACTTATATCCAATACCCCTAATGGTTTTGACATATTCCGGATTTCTTGGATCAGTCTCAATCTTATTTCTGATATGACTTATATGCACCATAATGGTGTTATTGTCACAATAAATATCCTCATCCCATACTGCCTTGTATAACTGCTTTCTGGTAAAAACCCTTTCCGGATTCTCCATAAGGTACTTAAGCAACATATATTCTTTTGCATTCAGTACCACCAGCACATCCTCTTTATAGACGCAGCAGGCATCTTTATCCAAGCACAAGCTGCCATACTTTATTTTGGAGAATGCGTGCGTATTTTGCACCGAGTATTCAAGGTTTCGCCTAAGCTGTGCACCAACTCTTGCAAGCAGTTCTGGCATGCTAAACGGCTTTACTATGTAATCATCAGCACCAATCCCGAGTCCTAAAATCTTGTCCATATCATCACCTCTAGCGGTTAGAAATATGACAGGAAGATTACTTGTTTGACGGATTTTTCGTAGCAGATTGAATCCATCCAGTCGTGGCATCATAACATCAAGGATAGCAATATCAATTGCTTTGTTTCGTATGATTTCTAAAGCCTCAATGCCATCCTCTGCAGCAAATACAGAGTATCCCTCCTGCTCAAGCTCTAACTTTAAAAGGATTCTGATGTCCTTTTCATCTTCTGCGATTAATACATTCAAAAAACCACTTCCTCATCGTGTATATTTGTTTGCGCTGATATCAACATCTACTCCTCCTTAATTAATGCCTACCTTTAAACAAAATAACTTTTATGTTTCCTCAATCTACATTTACGCTTGTTCAACAAGCAATTTAATATTTTCTTCCGTTGAAAGCAAGGCATTTTGTATACTATCGAGCTTTTCTTTCAGTGAACCTATTACATTTTCTACATTGTTTGCAACACGATGTACACTATCTAATGATTCACAGATCCTTGATTGTACAACCCAATCAGATATAAGACCATCAATAAAATAATCTGCAAATGTTTCGAAAGACCCAATATTTATATCTATATTCATTATTAAATTCACATCGGATAATTCATTTTGGAATCGTATCAATGCAATTTTTGTATTATTTGCATATTCCTTAGCTTCATCAATATGTGAGTGCTTAGCTGCAGTTGCAAGTAAGCCTCCTCCTAGTATATCCCATGTTCCCCAGCCTTCAGCGCTTTCAAGAGAATTTTTTACCCGTCCAAGTTCAATTTGTACAGCCTCACCTGACGCAATTGCTTCCTTCAATTCTTTCTTCTGTGCTTCAAGGTCAGCTAGGTTGTCTATAAGTTGAAGTAACTTTTGAGATTTACCATCATTTAATCGCAGTATAAACTCTTTTTTGTGCTTCAATACAGTTTCATATTCACACTCTACGCCAAGTAGACTGTTTAATGAAGCTTTATACGATACAATTTCCCTCTCTAATGCTAAAACTGATTTACAACACTCATCATACTTTAACCTAGCAGAAAGCAACTCTTGCCTCTCTTTTTCAAGCTGTTGATGTTTACTCCCGAGTATCGAATAAAATATACTAGTAATACTTAATGATTCAAGTTTTTTGACATCCTTATCCTCATCTTTAAGAATATTTTCGAGCTCTATCTTTCTATCTAATTCTTTTTGCAACACTTCCCTAGTCTGGTTAACCGAACTTTGAAATTTCTTTTTTCTCAACAATTTTTCTTTGACATTTATAAGTTCCCTGTTAAGTTCTTCAAACATACTAAACTCCCTTTCTGCATATAACTTTTTTATACACAATAAAATACAATACGACCATGATACTTTAAATATTCATTAATAATTAGTTTAATTTGCTACCGGACTCCCAAACTGACTATTATAGAGTTTTTCATAGAAACTGCCCTTTTTCATTAACTCATTATGGGTTCCTTGTTCTATAATATTTCCTTCATCTATAACCAATATTAAATCTGCATTACGAATAGTTGAAAGTCTATGTGCAATAACAAAGCTAGTTCTTCCTTTCATTATATTCCTCATAGCTTTTTGAAGTAATATTTCTAATCTAGTGTCAACTGAACTAGTTGCTTCATCTAATATTAATATTGCTGGATTTGATATTATAGCTCTTGCTATAGTCAAAAGTTGTTTCTCTCCTTGAGATATGTTAGAAGCCTCTTCGTTTAGAAACATGTTATACCCATCTGGAAGTGTTTTAATAAAGTGATGTACGTTAGCTATTTTAGCCGCTTCAATAATTTCTTCCTTGGTAGCTCCAAATCTACCATACTCAATGTTTTCATAAATTGTTCCATTATATAGCCAAGTATCCTGAAGAACCATACCGAATATAGAACGTAAATCTTCACGTTTCATATCTCTAGTATCCACTCCATCTATCTTTATAGCTCCCCCTTGAATATCATAAAATCTCATTAATAAATTTATTAATGTTGTTTTACCTGCTCCTGTTGGACCTACAATAGCAACCATCTGACCACTTTTTATCTCTGCGTTTAAGTCCTCAATTAAAATCTTATCTCCACTATATCCAAATTTGACATGTTCAAAAGTAACATTTCCACGTACATTCGCGAGCTTTATAAAAGAGGCTTTATCTGGAATCTCCTCCTTCTCATCTAATATTTCAAATACACGTTCAATTGCCGCAAAGGCTGATTGTATTGCAGCAGATAATTGTGTTACTTGAGAAATTGGTTGGTTTATTTGCCAGATATAACGAATAGATGCTTGAAGATTACCCACTGTCATTATTCCATTTATAGCATATGTTGCGCCAAGAATTCCAATGGCTGCAATTCCTAAATAACTTACCAATGAAACTAATGGAGAAATTATACTAGATATAAATTGCGCCTTAAATCCAGTATTAAAAAGTTCTTCATTAATATTTTCAAAATCTTTTATAGCATCTTCTTGCTTTCCATACAGCTTTATTTCGTTAAAACCAGTATATATTTCTTGCACTTTACCATTTAATTCCCCCAAAACATTTTGCTGTCTATAAAATAAATTTTGTGATTTACTTACTATAAATTTTGACACTAAATAACTTATCGGTATTATAAGTATAGCTACCAATGCAAGTTTTATATTAATTGTAAACATCATCGCAATAGCTAGAGTTATTGCCAATATTGAATTTATAACTTGGCTAAAACTCTGTTGAAGTGCATTAGAGATAGTATCTATATCATTTGTTATGCGGCTCAGCATATCCCCATAGCTATTTTTATCAAAATAACTTATAGGTAATTTTCTAATTTTACCTTGTACAGCATTTCTTAAATCTTCCATAGTGTTTTGAATAGAATTAGTTAACAACAAACTTGCTGCATATGTTGATAATGTTCCAAATATATAAATAAAAGCCAATATTACCAATACCCTTAAAATATAATTAAAGTTAACTGAAGCTCCTTTTATACCTTTTGCTATATTCACAACATCTTTGGCAAGACTAGTTGTAATTAATCCCTCTATTTTTGGAGCAATAGCAGTAAAAATAGACGCTACTACTATAAATAAAATTGCGCCAATCAGTGCTCTCCTATATGGTTTTACGAAGGGAGAAATTTTTCTTATATTATCCGTTAACTTTTTCATTGTTCCAGTTCCTCCTTTGTAAGTTGAGATGATGCAATTTCATAATAGATTTCGCAGGTTTTTAGTAATTCTTTATGAGTTCCTATTCCTACTATCTCGCCTTCATTCAATACTATAATCTTATTAGCATCAATTATGGATCCTATCCGTTGTGCAACCATTAAAACTACGGAATCTCTAGTTTCGTCCTTTAACTTTTCTCTAAGCATTGCATCTGTTTTAAAATCTAAAGCGGAAAAACTATCATCAAAAATATAAATTTCAGGCTTTCTAACTAATGCTCTTGCAATAGATAATCTTTGCTTTTGACCTCCTGACATATTAGATCCACCTTCACTTATTAATTCTTCAAATTTTTTATGTTTACTATTAATAAAATCATAAGCCTGGGCTACCTTAGCCGAATGTTCAAGTTCTTGTTTATCTGCAGCAGCTTTACCAAATTTAATATTAGTGCCTATACTGCCAGTAAACAACAATGTTTTCTGAGGTATAAACCCCATTTTTTCACGTAGTGCTTTTAAATCATATTCTCTCACATCTACGCCATCTATCTTTATGCTACCCTTTGTAACATCATAAAATCTTGGAATTAAATTAATTAACGTACTTTTCCCACTGCCTGTACTTCCTATAAATGCAACTTTTTCTCCTTTTACTGCTGTAAAGGATATATCACTTAAAACTGGAATCTCTCCATCTGGATAAATAAAGGTAACATTATCAAACTCCACAATCCCCCTAATAGCCGTATTTTTAACACCATATTTAGGATTTTTAATAATAGGCTCTTCAGCTAATATCTCGTTAATTCTATTAGCTGAAATTTGTGCTTTTGGATACATGATAAACATCATTGAAAAAAGCATAATTGAGAACATTGCATGAAACAAATATTCTATAAATGCTACCAGTTGTCCAACTTGTAGCGTTCCTGCATTTATCATTTTGCTAGAAATCCAAAAAATAGCGAGCACTGCTAAATTCAACAAGAAAAAGAAAGTTGGCTGAGAAATTGCCATAAGCTTATATAACTTCTTAGATAGATTTGTATACTCATTGTTAATTTCTTCAAATCTTTGGTTTTCATGATCATCGTTACCAAATGCCCTAATTACTCTTGCTCCAGTTAAATTTTCTCTTGATATTCTATTTAATTTATCTAATTTTTTCTGTTGCTTTTCTGATATTGGATAAGATATCTTAGATATAATAATTACCCCAAGCACTATGAATGGTACCGTTATCGCTAATACTACAGACAAATGTAAGCTCGTTCTTATAATCATTACCAAACTTACAATAAACATAACCGGTGCAAGGAATGCTACTCTTAATAATGTATTTGTAAATTGTTGTAATTGAAAAACATCATTGGTTGTTCTGGTTATCATTGACGATATCCCAAACTTATCATATTCACTATGTGAAAATTCCTGAGATTTTTTAAAAATATCGTTTCTTAAATCTCTAATCATACTAGTAGAGATTTTTGAAGAACAGTATCCTAATAATATTGTACCCATGGCTCCAACTATAGATATTCCTACAATTACAATACCCATATGCTTTGTGTATTCTATATCCTTATTAGCTATTCCTGTGTCAATTACTCTAGCCATTATTGTTGGAATTCCTAATTCCACTAATACAAATCCAAAAACGGATATTATATTCAGCACTAGAAGCGGTTTATATTTTTTTATATATTTTAATATTAGTTTCATTCCTTCTATTCACTGCTACTTAAAATATGGACAATTATCCCCATACCAAGAAAATTCCTTTTTCAACGTGTCTGTCCTCATATAGCAAACTATACTACTAACATTTGATATAACACTCCAAAGGCGTAAATCCCCGACTAGCCATCGGTACATATATACAATAGCTTGGTTATGCTACTTTGTATGTTTTAGCATTTGCAAGGTTTATACTAGCATTTTTATCCCTATCAATTATAAGTCCACATACTGGACATACATACTCTCTGTCTGAAAGTTTTAAATTTCCTTAATGCTTCCACAATCAGAACACGTTGTACTTGATGGATACCATCTATCAACAATTCTTAATTCTATATTGTTAATCTTACATTTGAAAGTAAGTTTAACTCTAAAGCCATAAAAATTTTGTTGTGCTATTGCCTTTGCCAAATGCTTATTCTTCATCATTCCTTTTACGTTTAAATCTTCAATTATTATATAAGACGGTTTGGTTTTTACTATCTTATTAACTACTTGATTAACATAATTGTTTCTAATATAAGAAAGTTTCTGATGAAGTTTTTGTACCATAACTATTTGTTCGGATATATTTTGCCTGGTAGCAGTTCCTCCTTTTATATTTATTTTTTTATTTCTTACCTTCAAACTCTCATATTTCCCTTGAACATTAATTAAAACAGAAACATAGTACCTACCTGCTTTAAAACCTACAGTTCCACTAGTTACTTTTAACTAATTAAGTCCACTTCCAATATCCTCAAATACCTCATCAATTATGATACCTCTAGCATTGGCAAATTCTTTAAGAGTAGCAACTTGATTTTTTAAATCATCTTTCTGACCACTACTCGAAACTCTTGTATAAATAATGGTTTTTCTGATGTCTTTATCTTGAATTATTTTTCCCATATATTTAGCATATTGGTTATGGGTATAATATCTTCTATTAGAAGGATTTCTAAAAGCTATTAATTTCTTATCGTTATCCCATCTTTGTAATGTTCTTACTGAAATGCCTATCATTTCAGCAAATGCTTGTGGTTTGTATATATTCATTCAAATCATACCACGCTCTTTATCGTATAACTTATCTTACTAATCCTAAATTTACTAAAAAAATGTTATAATTACAGAAACAAAGATTACGAATATTCCACTTAGAATTAACAAAATTGATTCTCCTTTTTTGTTATTAATATATGAGTCATACCCATTTAATATGCTCAAGATACCTAATAATAGTAATGCAATTGGTATTATAATTTTTATATTAATGATATTAAATAAACCTAAAAGCGATAATGTAATAACTATTGCTGAGATTAATATTTTTATAACTCTTACTTTTTTCAAGTTATTACCTCCCAATAAAAATAATCTTCTCAATTTTCTACAAATGTTTAGGTATTATGGATTTACGATTGACGAATTATCTAAATCCATTAGTATGGTGTTAAAAAATAAAGCCATATTGATATTCAGAAATCCCTATTAATTTTACTGTCCAGTAATTTCTACTCACGACCTATAAAAAAAATAAGCGTTTATAATAAATCCTAAGCTTGTTTTTAAGTATTGGCACTTAATTTTTTATGTTTAAATTTATACACTGCTAAAATTAAAATCAGTATTATAATTACAATAATTGTTACATAATCAAAATATAAACTGAAAACCAAGTTACTAATTTTTATATCGAAAAGTAAAAAATTGTTAGATTCACCTGTTATGAAACTATAAAAATCTACTACGAAATGTAACCCTATAGGCAAATATAAAGATTCTGTTATTATATACAAATACCCCAATAGAATTCCCATAATAAACACAACAAATAGGGCATGAAATTGTTGATAATACTGCGTATGAAATATTGTGAAAATTAATGAGCTTATTATCAGAGCAACGACTTTCCCTTTAAATTGCATTAAATGCTTTAAAATAATACCCCTATATAATATTTCTTCAGTAAAACCGACTATTGCACAAGTCACGAATGCACTAATAATAGCTACAATAATTTCATTTGTAGGGTAGAACATAAACCCTATACCTTTGAATTTTACAATTTTTATTACACTCAAAATCAACACCCTAGCGAAATACATTAGCGTTCCTATGCCAATACCTATAAATAACTGTTTAAAACTATTTTGTTTAAACTTCATGTCAATAAAATCAAAACTAACTCTGCCATTATTGTACTTTTTAATAACAAAATACTGGCCGATTAATATACTAATTTCTAAGCCACTATAATTTATAAAATTATTTTCAAGCAATTTAAGCCCAAATTTTCTACTAATAAGTGTTATTACATACCATACAAATGCAGCTAATATAATATTTACAAAAGATACTGCTACGATTTTTAAATTTCTATTAACCTTCTTCATTTTAACCCCTACTTTAATTTACTCGTATTTAATTAAACATATCATTCTTATTAAGCGTCATAACTATAAAACCGAACAATTCAATGTTTGTGTTTATGATTAGTGTTTTACGTTCATAGCATTCCGATAGTAGTACATCTAAGAATATTTTTGCATAAATGCAATATTTACTTACTTATTTCATAGTAATCCATAGTATAAGTCTCTTCAAAGCCACAAGATTTATAAAGATTTAAAGCATTTTTGTTTTTTACAGACACTTGGAGCATAATATCCTTTGAGTTTTTCTCTTTCAATTTTTCTATTGATAAGAGTAAAATGTCTCTTCCATAACCATTCCCACGGTACTCTGGAAGCACACCAAATCCATAAATACCACCTACACCATCACATATTTCTAAACGAACTTTTCCTATGATTTTATTATTAATTTCTGCTATATAAGTAATTGCGCCACATTTTTCTTCTTCCTCAAACATACAAATATCCTCTTCTTTTAATTCCACATTTGAATATATATGATCCTGCACTGCAATTTCTTTTGCATCCTTATTTGTAGTTTTTCTTAAAACTACATCATGCGCTATTGTATTTTGTTTTAATTTATTTCTTAAAAACATCTCATATTCAGAGTTATCAAAGCTGGCACCTGTGGATTTAATAAATTCCTGTCCAGAACTAGAATTATTATCACTTAGCAAAAGCATTTTTGTTGCATCGCCTCTTCTCCATTCATCTTTAACTAAAGAAAATAACCTTTTAAATACACCCATTCTTCTATACCCGGGGTGCACCATACCATTTACTTCTAGTACAGCTCCCCCAAAGTTACATATACCAGCATAACCTATAAGCTCATCTCCATCATAATACATGAATTCATTAATTTTGCTTAAAGTATCAATTTTTCCTTCTGCCCTGCTTAGCTTATAATCAATCTCTAATTTTAGTTTTACTCTATCCATTTCTAAACAAATTCCTTGAAGAGCATATATATCTTCATAGTCATTTTTATTTAATCTTTCTCTTAATCTTATATAGGGACTTTTTATTTCACCCATAATCTATATCTAACCCCTTTTTATTATTTATTAGTAATAGTTAATACTATATATTTGCACCATCCTTTTCTCTTACAGTTGTTTATGACGAACCTTAAGAATTATTTGTCTTAACTGTTAATTGATATGGATAATGCTCATTTTAAGAATATACTTTTCTTATTTGCTTGCAATTCATTTGATAATAGATGAATGAATAATTCTTCAAAAGCAGCGGCACTTGCAACCATACAAATTATATACATCAGCACATCTGATTGGGAAAAAGCAAGTGATAGTGGGAATGCAAATAGCACAAGCCCTGTAATTTTATTCCCATAAGTATGAAGTATCCCAAATGTTTTATACTTTACAAACACCACTATCATTGACACTACTCTAACTATTCCGATGATAACTACCCAAACAATGATTTGAACTGTTGGATTTATAATTGAATTAATAATTGGATATAGCACAATTGTCAGTATCACAACCATTATCAAATCTGCAACAGAGTCAAGTTTTTCACCCAATTTACTTGCGGTATCTGTTTTTCTTGCTATGTATCCATCAAAAACATCGCTAATTCCACAAACGAGATAGATTGCGAAGAACACTATACTTAATGGTTTTGCCACAAGCAATGTAATGGAAAAAAATATTCTCGCAATTGATATATAATTTGCTATTGTCTTCACTGCATCACCTCTTAAAATATAAATTAGCCTTACTTCCTATAAGAATACAAGTTGACATACCCCCATTATTCTTTCAAGAATTCTTGTAGTTGTTTATGCTGAACTTTATAAAAATCGGACTTAAAATGACCACACATTATGCTCATGCTCTTACCATATTAAATACTTTAAAATCACAAAACATATCCCTGAAATAACAATCGACCCAATTACTGATATTACACTTCCCTTTAAGAAACCGATAAAATGGAATTTATAATCTTTGTACGCTTTATTTCCCTCACTCCCAGGAAGTACAATAAACTTCGGCTGCCAAGTGCAAAAAATAAGCCAGTCCATCACGATTAAATCAAATATATTCCAACACAGGCAGACTATAAGTATATGGCAAAAGATTATCCAATAACTTACTTGATTTTCATGATATGTATATATGCCACTCCAAAATATAAAAGCTACAATTAAAAGCATCGTTATTGTTTCAAACATATATGCAGCTTTTTTGTTTGTAAATGGAGGAAGATTAATAACCTCCTGTAGTTCTTTCGGATAATCTTGTAGAAATAAATGAGGCCACTTTATTTCAATAAATGTAACCGTACTGCTCCACATAAGTGCCCAAATTAATCCATGTATCAATGCTGTTCCCAAATTCACTAACATACACATCCTTTCACCTTCACATAATATAAAAGCTGGAGGGAATTTTTTGTTTATGTAAAATATTGGCGAAGTCAACTTGACTCTTTTTTTATATAAATCTAAATCCTTACCTAAAAAACTTTCATTTTGTATTTTTTTAATCGGAGAATTAAGCTTATCTAGATTGCTTTTATATAAATATTAAGCTATGTTTAATCATAGTGTTAATAATATGCCAATTTTAAATGAATACATTTTAGGATTCCTTTAATCAATATTTTACAAATTCACGAATTGTTGTTTTTCAAGTTTATCAATTAAATACCCTAATAAACCACCGAAAATCAATGTCATTACTATAGTCCAAATTGCTCCTGTTAAATTAGATTCTATTACAAAAATAGTTGAGGGGATAAATATAAGTATAGAAATAATAATTCCTTTTATAATTCCATGGAATTTCAACTTTGTTGTTGAAATAAAGAAGCCCACTATAACCCAAGTCAAAAAAGTTGATATATTAGCATCCCAAGCTACCTTTTGCAATATCATAGGTAAAACATTTATAATTCCTACAATAGTGCCTAAAATAATACCCAAATATGTTTTATTAAAAATTTTCATAAACAACTACTCCTTTCAATTTATTAAATCATTATGTCTTTATTATATTATACAAAAATTAAGTATATATTTCAAATATTTAACATTATCACATATAAATCGCTTCCCTATTTTAAAATCCTTTAACTTTGTATCAGAATGAGATGTATGTGATTGAACTAATAAATATTTGCTTTTTTCAGTATCCTTCTCTGTTTTAAAGAACTCTACCCACTTAAACCAGTACATGTAGTTGGCAAGATATTTTGTTGCAACACTATGAAACTGATACATCCACTCTTTTAATTTGCTATGGAACGCATTAATATGCTGTATATGAAATATGCCTTCCTTGTGTTTACCACGTTTAATCTGCTGTAGTTCAACATTTGAATTTTGAGCAAATTTAATATAACTCTTATGTGAATCAGTACACAGAATAGATTCATCCTCAATTCTGTCTTTAAAACGCCTTTCTAAGTCTGTGTGCTTCATTCTAGCTTTACAAATTAGTTCTGTTATAATATTTCCAGTTCTATCAATAGCACAAAGAACACAAATTTGTTCTTTGGAAACTCCTCTTTTTCGCTTTTCATCTTTACTACCTCTATTACCCTTAACCCCTCGCATATGAGCTTTTCGGGGCATGATAAAAGTCGTGCTTTTCTTGTGGTTACCTTTAAACGATTCTCTAAAAAAGTTTCGTCCACTTCAATTACACCACCGACATTACCCACACCCATGTAGACTCTGATAGCATCTAAAAATTATATCTCCAAAAGAATGATGTAGGTATGCTTATTCCAACTAGCTCTGCACATTTTCTTATAGAATAACCATTTGCCATACATTTTGAATATAGTATCCACTATATTAATATCTTTTTTACTGTTATAACGTGGTGAGAGTGTAAAGTCGGTAAAGGTCTTTCGGCAGGACTTTTTTAAAGCATTTTTGTTTTTTACAGACACTTGAAGCATAATATTCTTTGAGTTTTTCTCTTTCAATTTTTCTATTGATGAGAGTAAAATGTCTCTCCCATAACCATTCCCACGGTGTTCTGGGAGCACACCAAATCCATAAATACCTCCTACACCATCACATATTTCTAAACGAACTTTTCCTATGTTTTATTATTAATTTCTGCTATATAAGTAATTGCGCCACATTTTTCTTCTTCCTCAAACATACAAATATCCTCTTCTTTGAATTCCACATTTGAATATATATAATCCTGCACTGCAATTTCTTTTGCATCTTTATTTGTAGTTTTTCTTAAAACTACATCACGCGCTATTGTATTTTGTTTTAATTTATTTCTTAAAAACATCTCATATTCAGAGTTATCAAAGCTGGCACCTGTGGATTTAATAAATTCCTGTCCAGAACTAGAATTATTATCACTTAAAGAATATACTTTTCTTATTTGCTTGCAATTCATTTGATAATAGATGAATGAATAATTCTTCAAAAGCAGCGGCACTTGCAACCATACAAATTATATACATCAGAACATCTGATTGGGAAAAAGCAAGTGATAGTGGGAATGTAAATAGCACAAGCCCTGTAATTTTATTCCCATAAGTATGAAGTATCCCAAATGTTTTATACTTTACAAACACCACTATCATTGACACTACCCTAACTATTCCGATGATAACTACCCAGCCCTCTGGTGCTCCTGCACGAATTAGTGTATTACCTGTTGCATTACATGTCATCCAATCAATAAGAATTTTTTTCTTATCGTCTGTTAATATATCTCCAGTTGTGTATGCTTGTAAATCAGTTGCCAATTGTCTTGGTGTGCTAGTGTCCCTAATATCTTCAGGTATGGCTTCGTTTAGATCTGGTTCTATACGTGTAGGTTGCGTAACGTTATCCCCTAATTGATTAAGTGCTGATTTAAAACCATTAGGTCCACCTATATGATCAAATAAAAGGTTTGCAGCTGTATTATCACTAAACCGTAATGCTGCATTGCAAATTTCTTCAATGGTCATGCCTTTATCAATGTTATCTTTTGTAATTGGAGCATAAGAAAGAACATCTTCTTTGTTATATTTAACTACTTGTTTAAGCTGCTCTAATGAATCTTGTTTTAAAACAGCACCAGCGGCTAAATCTTTGAATGTAGAACAGTAAGCAAACCTATCATCATGGGCAAAAATACCCAACTTACAGTTGCAGTGCAAAGTGAAAATCAAAACTCAGAGCTTAAATTAAATGCACCCGAGCTTCTTCTATAAATTCCTACTTATATTTTTCTATCATACAAACACATTTTGACTTCATTTGAATATATATAATAGGGTAACATAATAATTTTTGGAGGAACAATATGAATCAAATGTACAATATGGAAGAACCCATGATGCCGTGGAGGATGGCACCTGCACCTATGCCTAATATGCCAAACATGCCCAATATGCCCAATATTCCTATGCCCATTATGCCTGTATCTAACAGTACTATGCCTATGACTATGCCTGAGCATATGCAAATGATGCACATGCATATCATGATGCAAATGTATATAACTATACAAATGAATACTATGAAAATGATGGATAAAATGAATAAGATTGAGAATATGGATAAGAAATAAATGCAGGAAAAATCAATAAGTATGTAGTAGTTAAAATTAGAAAAGCATGAGTCTTAAACTATACTTATGCTTTTCTAATTTTTGTTAACAGCCTAAACCCAATTAATTACAATAAATTAAACTACTATATTACGTAATAAAAAAGAAGCCAATTTTTAAGCTTCTTATTATTCCATATTTATTTTATTATTTTTCTTAATAATTCTTTTTCCTTAATAAAAAATTCTTCTTCTGTTATAATTCGTTCATCTAATAATTCTTTATATTTCATAATTTCATCTGTTACACTTTGTTGTTCCATTAAACTTTCCATAGGTTGTTTAATAAGCATCTTGCACCTCATAACCCTTTCTTTTCCCTTTAAAGTATAATCTTAATAATTTATTTTGCTATCGATTTAAATAATACTGTCTGTTCTTTAATACCTTTCTCAGCTGCAAATCTTTCAATACTTGATGCACCAAAGAAACCATCTATCCCTTCTGTTCTTTCAATTACGTATGTAGCATCTTCTGGTTCTGCAATCGGTCCACCGTGACAAATTACCATAATATCTGGATTAACTTCTCTACCCGCTTTAATAATAGCTTCAATCTTCTTAACACAATCATCTAATGTAAGAGCTGTTTTTGCTCCAATTGTACCTTTGGTAGTCAAACCCATATGTGCGACTAAGATATCTGCTCCTGCTACTGCCATAGCTTTTGCTTGATCTGGATTAAATACATAAGGAGTCGTAAGCATGTCTAATTCATGTGCTGTTCTAATCATTTCTACTTCTAATCCATATCCCATACCTGTTTCCTCTAAATTTTGTCTGAATACGCCATCAATTAAACCTACTGTTGGGAAATTTTGAACTCCATTAAACCCTTGATCCTTTAGTTGTTTTAAATATATTTCCATAACTCTAAAAGGATCAGTACCACATACCCCTGCTAAAACGGGTGTGTGTTTTACAACAGGTAACACTTCTGAACCCATCTCAACCACAATTTGATTTGCATCACCATAAGATAATAATCCTGCAAGTGATCCGCGGCCTGCCATTCTATATCTTCCAGAATTATATATAATTAGCATATCAGCTCCGCCAGCTTCGCTGCTTTTAGCAGTAATACCTGTACCCGCTCCTACTCCTAATAGTATCTTTCCATTTTTAACTTCATCCTTAAACTTTATAATAATTTCTTTTCTCGTCATTTTATTCATTTCCAAATCCTCCTTAAATAGTTTGAACTTTGGTCACTAGTTTTTCAATTTTGGGATTATTACCTAAAATCCCTATTACTACGCTAATATATCCGAACATTATAGCCTATTTACTCATTAAATCTATTAATTTTTGTGCTGCTACTTCTGCAAATACTGCATTGTTAATCTCACAATCCATTTCAATTACTTCTACAATGTTTTTATTTACACCATTTCTTAAGGTGTCAAATAGCATCTTATCTTCTTCTACACCATAGAAAGCTTGACCTTCTACATCAATGCCCGATATGCCTCTTAGTGGTAAAAATAAAGCAGTTTTCTCTTTTGCCATATTTAATTTCTCAACAAGCTTTTTCCCGATTGCTTCATTTTCTGCTACATTTGTTCTCATAAGTGTCACTGTCGGATTGTGCTTATAAAAATTACGTCCCTCAAACTTTTTTGGTACTGTATCGTATGTCCCAAAGTTGCACATATCAAGTGCCCCTACTGATACAACTTGTGGAACATGATTTTTACTTGCGGCTTCTAAACGATGTTCCCCTGCATTCAAAACTCCACCGATAACTTCATCTGCCCACTCTGTTGTTGTAAGATCTAAAACTCCTTCAATAAATCCAGCCTCAATAAGTGCTTCCATCGACTGTCCACCTATACCTGTTGCATGGAACACAAGCACTTCATATCCTCTATCCTCAAGATATTTTCTGGCTGCCGTTACACATGGAGTTGTTACGCCAAACATAGTTGCAGCAATTAATTTTTTTTTCTCTACCACTTTTATGTTTTCAAATTTAACCATACCTGCTATTGCAAATACTGCATTTGCAAAAATCTTAGTTGAAATTGAATTAAGCCCTGAAACATCTACTACAGATGGCATCATAACAATATCACTTGTTCCTACATATGGAGCAGTATTTCCCGATGCTACTGTCGATACCATAACTTTTGGCACCCCAATAGGAAGTGCCCTCATTGCTGGTGTTACTAGTGAAGTTCCTCCACTACCTCCAAGGGATATTATTCCATCAAATTTACCTTCTTTGTATAATTTAGGTGCTAATTTTTCCATACCTTTTGATAATATTTCTGTTGCTAATGCTCTGTCCTTTTTATCAACGAGAGTTTTAATGTCTACGCCTGCTATCTCTGCTACTTCATTGTTTGATACATCAGGTTTAAATGTTGGCTTAAACACTCCTGTGTGAATCGTAAAAGTACTTAACCCCAAACCTTCAATCAATTCTTTTACATATAAATACTCATCACCTTTAGTATCAAATGTTCCTGCAATTGCAATTGTTTTCAATTTTTAACCCCCTATACAACTCTAAATTAATCATACTGCCATAGCTTCTTACCGTAAACGCTTTTATGTCTTATGTTTTTGTGCTTATGTATTATTTTTAGCTTTATATTGTTTGGGAGACAATCCCTTGTACTTTTTAAACATTTTGCTAAATTGTGAATAATCATGATAACCAACTAATGATGCTAACTCTGATAACTGGATATTTTCTCTTTCTAAAATTTCTACTGCTTTATTTATACGGAATTTAACTATATACTGTGGAAAACTGCAACCAATTTTCTTTTTGAATAGACTGCTTAAATAACTCCTAGATACATGCGCTACTGTAGCTAAATCTAAAAACGAAATATCATTCATATAATTTTCAGAAACGTATTCCTGCACAAATCCAACATAATCATAGTGTTTTGAAACTCCATCCAACATCTTAATCATTAAATCTTCTTCATTCAGCTGCCCTGCTATTTTGAAGGCTTTTGTTATATTTGTAATCGCCTTTTCTGATGGAATCCTCTCAAATGCAGACCCACCTATATATCCCATTAAGCTTTTATTACTACTATACATATACTGAATATCAATTGGTGTCTTTACAGGGCCACCATAAACCAACTTAATTACTTCTGGCTTTAATTCATTACATTTATTAAATATCTTGTCCACTTTAACCTTTGCAGCTTCCAGAGAGAATACTTTTTTTGCCCCTAATAACCCGCCTCCCGTTAATCCTAAATGTGCACAAATTATATCAGCTCCAGCATCAATCATCTGAGCTGTTTGTACCTCGTCAAACACAAATGCAACTGTAAACATATCTTTTTCATGGGCTATTCTTATTGCTTGTACTTCAATTAGATAATGCTGTCCATTGTCTTTAAGAGCCTCGCTAAATTGACCGTCAATTAGTCCAACTGTCGGGTAATTATTAATACCAGAAAAACCCATGCCCCTTATTTCATCTATGTAACTATTTATGTTTTTTGTAGGGTCTGTTGCATTAAGGCCAAAAATAATAGGTATGTCAGTTACCAAAGGCATTATTTCTTTAGAAGCAAAGTCCATTACCATATCATTGCTATTACAAAACGGTAAAAAACCTGCTAGTGAGCCCCTCCCCATTTGGCGAAACCTACCTGAATTTAACATCAAAAGAAAATCAGCCCCACCCTGTTTGGCATACGTTGCTGTTATTCCTGCACCTGCAGCTACCCCAATAATATGATTACCCATTTTTATTTGTAATTTTAAATTTTCTAGTATTTTTTCTCTTTTCATGCTTTCTAAGCCCCTTATTTTATTCATAATTCATTTCTTTGCTCATATTTTCTCTTCCAATATAATCCTCGCAGTCCTCAACCTTATTCTATCTTCATTATACTGCAAATTTTATCATTTTATCTTTATTTTACCTAAAATATCTTTTTTTACTTTTATCCATATTTAACGACATTTCAAAAGGTGATGATTTAACTAAAATTCTTCCCTCTAAATCACTTTGCTATCTTTTCTTATTATGGCATATATATTTTTTTTATTAGCATCAAACATCACACCACATTTCAAGTTTCTTACTCATTTGCCTAAATTGAAAATTAAGCCTAGATAAAACACCCTGGTCATAATCCACCATGTTGAAAGAATAATTCCCCTTCATTATTTCATCTACCTCTAAAGAAAAGCTATCTAGTTTTCGAACAAAATATTTTATTATGTACCACAAAAAAGCGATGCCAATCACAGCTATTACTGTAAGCTTCTTATATTTACAGCTATAGTATTTGGGTCTATAAAATCCCCATCAATATTCCACAATTCATTTAAAAGCTGCTCCTTTGCTAGAAATTGCTTAGGATTAATAATTAAATATTTGAATAATTTCAGTTCTGTATTACTTAAAAATATCTCCTCTTGATTTTTTTATATCTTCATGTCCTTAAGAGAAAAAACTATACCTTGAGACATAATCTTTTCTTCTCCTTTTTTCACACAATTCTTTCTAATGAGAGCATTACCTCAAGGTGATAAAAATTGAAAATATTATTAGCATATATTAGCTAATGTAACATCTTTGAGAACAATATTAAAATAACACGAGTATATTTAATATTCCCCTGGATTTATCGTTATTTTAATAATATTTTCTTAACGTGGTAAATTTACGCTTAGCGGTTACTACACCTTTTTCAGTAAGAATGGAAACAGATGATATAGAAAAACTCATAGAATTCATTCAAGAAAAGGGTAAGAGTAGTAAAGAGTTTAATCCTAGCGGTGAAGTAAAGCATTTTGATCAAGAAATGTAACTTTAGATACTAGATTAAGTATAATATATTCACTTGAATTTAGAATCAATTCTATTATATTTGTCATATTATGAACTAAAGATGCAGTTATATATTTGAAATTATATCTTTCAAAGAGCTGGATCTGTATACAAACTACTATATTTCTTTCAATATTGATCAAAAATAAATAAACAGGAGTGATAAGAAAATGAGTGTTAGACATTATGTGCTTGTTGCCACTGATGGGTTTATAGAACTTCCTACTTCTCCAGACCTACCGCCAGTAGGAACTGAGCGTAGAAAAGTGTATGTATTTGGTTTTGTTGGTGGGCTGTTAAGTGTTAATGGTAAAGTAGTAAATGAAGACCTTGATTGGACAAAGCCCTCTAATTGGCCAAAATTTAAAGCCTTGATAGGAACTGCTACCATACCTTCACCAATGATCTGGGGGGAAATGGGCGATAGAGTTTATATAACCTTGATAAATTTAGGCATGCCTACCGCAGGTATTATGGATAATCACACTGTGCATATGCACGGTGCCCATGTAGCGACTCAGCTGGATGGCTTCCCGGAATCATCCTTTGGAGTTCCTATGTGGATGGATTTTGATAAAGCCCCATCCGTGGCAACTTATCTTTTTGATACGGAACATCCCGGAACCTATATGTATCACTGTCATGTTGAGGCATCTGAGCATGTTCAGATGGGTATGTACGGAGCCCTGGTTGTCTATCCGTCCATGAAAAGTCTTAAATTGGTAGGTATAAGTAAATTATGTAATGGCGGCTGGGTATACAAAGGAAAACTACAACACCATATTTCTAAAACTGCTACAAATAGAAATTTTGCATACAATGATATACGTTCTTATTTTGACAAGGAATATATCATGTTACTTTCTGATATAGATACCAGATGGCATGATAGTGTTCAAACCGGTGGTAATTTTAATCCTGTGGATTTTAAACCTGACTTTTGGCTTGTAAATGGTCGTGCCTTCCCGGACACCTTACTTCCACATCCCTTAACTCCTTCTCCAGGCAGTAATAAAGATGTATCTCAGATTAACTACGAATCCTATGTGCATGTGAAAACAGGAGAAATGTTCCTGCTTAGAATGATTAATATGGGCTATCAGGTCGTACCATGGCATATACACGGATGGCATTTTGCAGTAATAGGTAAGGATGCTAATCCAAGCCCATTCTTAAAGATGTCTGAAACACTAGTTTTACAAGGACATGAGGGCCTTGAAAGAGGCTTTACAGCTACAATAGGTTCAGGAGAAACGTTTGACCTATTGATAGAAGCCGAAGATAAACGTCCACAATATAGAAACTATATTGTAAATGGACAAGATTGTATACCCTCTTTGTGTAAGCAAATGCATGAAATAAAGAATATAGACCCAAATGCAATAGCTAATATTCCAACTGAACCAGTCAACATCAATAATATAAATACAGTCAATTATGTAGATATCTGCGATGAACCTTCAGCTGTTAATGACAACTTTTTCCCTCAATTTTATCCTATGCACAATCATGATGATTATAAAGTTACTAACAATGGAGTGTATCCAGGAGGACAATTGACCTACATTCAAACTGATGCTCCTGAGTCAAAGCGTGAAAAAAAGCATAATCACGTTACTTGTCCTGAAGATGGGTGTGATCCTTGGTGTGAAAAAGAAAATTAGTATAAATGTAGTTGAGGTAAGGCCTTTCTGTAAAAGGCAGTGACTTCTTATTTATACTCCTTCATAGCAAAAGCACCATAAAATCCATTCCTGAATAATACGGTGTTTTCATGCTCTGCTGTGTTTTTTAATGTAATACAAAAGTTGAACTGATCCCTATAAAATAGACAGTGGAAATAATAAAAACTAATCAAGCGGCCTGACCCCTAAATTTCAAAGGGCTAAGGCCGTTTAATCTTTTTGTAAACGCTTGGTATTGCAGAATATAATATATTCATCAATTGCATTAGACAGATCTTCATATGTATTATATTTGTGTAAATAGTACTCTTCACACTTGAGATGTAACACCAGTAATTGTAACCTCTCTATTTTTTTCTTATTATCAACAAACAACAAATGTGCGCTATATTACGAGATAATTCAATTAAAATAAAATTACACTAAGCTTTTTTTAATCTCTAATAAATAGTTTTTTCTTATAACAAGGAAATATATGATTTGGACAATCAACATAATTCCTACAACCTGTAATGCTGGTACAGTTATCTCAAATCCAAAAGCGGATTTTAATGAACACATGGCAAAGAAAAAATGTACAACAGCAATTATATATGGAAGTAAAAATAATGCCCCTATCTCAATATTTAACACCTTCTTTATTTCACTATAAGTTAATCCTATTTTATTCAATTGTTTATACTTCTTTTTATCCTCTATAAGATCCATGTAACACTTGTTATATAAGAAACTTGCGGTTGTTACAAAAAATATAAGTCCTATAAATATTGCGCTAAACAAAATTACCCCATAGTTTATTTTAGTTCTTTCCAATATATATGCTTTCAGAAAATTATTATAATATTTATCACCTTTATCATCGCCAAACTTATTATAACAATTATTACCTATACTTAATGTATCCTTATAATTATTTACATTAAGTGCTCCAAAGTAACACTTAGACCCCTTCATTTTTTCATATACATCATCTTTAACCACATATACCTTTTCATAAATTGCTGGGATTACTCCTTCATCACCGCTACTAACAACCTTTAATTCCTTATTTTCTAAAGTAACATTTTCTCTTTCATCTTTAGCTAAAGCTTCGACTATTCTGGTCTCATTTTCTTTTAAAATAATAGTGTTTAAAGATAGTTCCACTGCTAATTTATTATAAATATCTTCTTTAATTATAGTTACTTCATCTTTACCACCATCAGGTATAACAAACTTCATTTCGCCATTAACCTTAGTATAATCTATCTCTTCATTTTTCAATGAATCTTCTATAAAATCGACTTTATAATCAACTTTAGTTTTATTATTATAAGTATCAACACAGAAAAATGCTTGTGGAGAAATTTTATTTACCTCCGCCTCTTTATCTCTCCAATAAGCATATACTGACCCTATTGACGAAAGAGCAACTGTTGAAGTTATTGTAATTAAGAAAAGCATTCTTGTGTTATCTTTTATTCTATATAGTAAATTTGACACCCATAGTACTGTAGTTTTATTCATATAAAAGTTTCTGCTTTTTTTAAGTAACTTGAGTACAAATACACTTAATTGAGAAAATAATAGATATGTTGCTACAATCACCATTATTGTTACAGGTATTATTCTATAGGCTAGTGTCTTTTCACTTGATGTAATTGATAGATAATATCCTACTGTAAGCAATACTATACATATAATCGAGAGAATAGCCGATGATTTTGGTTCTGCTTTGGGTTTTTTAGTCCCTTTAAGCAATCTTAAAACCATATCTTCTTTTATAACAAATGAACAAAATATTGAAATTACTATTCCTATCAATACAAATGCAATTAAGGTAATAATCATAGCTTTAACTGGAATATAAAATCCTAGTGCATTAAATCCTAACAACTTTCCACTGACTGCTAAAAGTATTTTTGAAAATACAATTCCTACTATTATCCCTACTACTGCAGATACTGAACTAATTATTATATTTTCAATGGTTATCATCCTCTGTATTTGCTTTTTTGATGAGCCTATAATATAAAGTATTCCAAATTCTTTATATCTACTTTTTAAAAAGACACTTACTGAATAGAATACAAAAAAACACAAAAATAAGTATGCAATTACAGTTGTAACATAAAGAGCATTTCTTATGTTATTAGGTAATTTAAGCCCCACAAAGTCAGGATGAACTATAATCATAGTAAAAGAGAATAATAGTGTTGCTGATATACTACTACTTAAAAAGTAGGCAAAATATCCTTTTATATTTCTGTACACATTTTTAGTGGCAAACTCTCTAAGATTCATTAGTTTCCACCTCCCATTAGTGCAATCACGTCAATAATTTCCTGATAAAACTGTTTCCTGCTATCTCCCCTATAAATTTCATTATATATAGTTCCATCTTTTATAAATAGAATTTTATTACAATAACTTGCTGAAAATGTATCGTGAGTTACCATCATTGTAGTTACTTTTTCATCTTTATTTATTTTTTCAAATAATTCCATTACATTTTTAGCAGCTTTTGAATCCAAGTTACCAGTTGGCTCATCAGCAAGTAATAGAGTAGGATTATGTATTAATGCTCTTGCAATAGCTGTTCTCTGAGCTTCTCCTCCTGATATTTCAAAAGTTCTCTTGTTAATTAGATTCTCTATTCCAAGTATCTTTGATATTCTATTAAGTTCCTCATCCTGATCTTTAACTAGTACTCCATCTAATGTTAGTGGAAGCACTATATTTTCACCAACAGTTAAAGTATCTAATAGGTTGAAATCTTGAAATACAAAACCTAATTCTCTCCTTCTAAATAAGGCCAGATCATCGCCCTTAAGATTCAGTGGATTTTTATCTTTTATTCTTATTTCTCCTGATGTTGGCTTATCTACTGTTGAAATCATATTTAATAATGTTGTCTTACCACTTCCTGATGGGCCCATTATCCCTACAAATTCTCCTTCGTCAATTGTGAAACTTATATTATCCAAAGCATTGAATGATATTTTATTACCATATACCTTGCTTAAATTCTTTACTTTCAAAATATCCATATTACTTATTCCTCCTATTATGTTAAAATGATTATGTTAAGATGATAATCTTAGTTAATACTAATACTCCAAGTAAAATCCCTACTACTATTCTATATATTGCAAATACTTTCATTGGTTTCTTTTTTAAATAATCAACAAATTTTTTCATAACAATTAAAGACACTATGAAAGCCACAACAAATCCAGTTATTAATGAGCTCCATAATGCTTTCGTCATTATAGAATAATCAAATTCAAATAAGTCCTTACCTGTTGCCCCTATCATAGCTGGAATCGCTATGAAAAATGAAAATTCTGCCGCTATCGGTGTTGATAATCCTGCAATCCATCCACCCATAATCGTAGATGCACTTCTTGACATTCCTGGCCACACGCAAAGAAGTTGTAATATGCCAATTTTTAATGATTGTACAGGTGTTATATTATCTATACTATCTACTTTATGCTTCTTACCTACGAAACTCTTTTCGACTATCAGTAACAATAATCCACCAACTATAAATCCTACTATGACAGCTTCGGGTATAAATTTCGATTTTATTTTATCGTAAAATGTTACTCCTACAATAGCCATGGGAATAGAAGCTGCAACAACATTAATCCCAAATCTAAATCCCTTTTCCCCCTCTCTTCCTTTAGTAAATATAAACTTAAAAAATTCTATTACACTTTCGTTAATCTTCTCCCAATACAAAACAACAACTGCCATTATTGCCCCAAGTTGAATTACAACTTCAAACATCTCTACGAATTTTCCTTCAAACCCAATTGCCCATCCAATTAATATCATGTGCCCTGTAGAAGATACTGGGATAAACTCAGTTAGGCCCTCTACTATTGCTATTATGATTGCCTTTAATAAAAATATTATATCCATGCGTTATCACTCCTTACAAACTAATTATTACTTTATATATAGTTTATAATAAAAATGTATAAGGTACTATCTGCAAAGCTTACAGGAATGTGACATGGTTGTAAGCTTTGCAATTATTAGTTGTTACAGCTCTTCAGGAGATGATTTAACAGCCTAAAAAAAAGTATATAAAATAATACTATTTTATATACTTCCATTCACATATTATAGAAATCCTATTTCCTTCAAGTTTTGATATTATAACTCCATTCATCTTTTCCATTAAACTTTTTACAATAGCTAGCCCAAGTCCTACACCATTCCCAGTTCTCACTTTGTCTGCCATATAGAATCTATCAAATATATGTAATACATCTTTTTCATCAATGCCTGTACATATATTTGAAATTTTAAAAATAACTTTAGCATCACATTCTTCTAATTTTATTTCAATAACTTTCTCAGCATATTTTAATGTATTAGATAGCAAATTATCTATTATTCTCTCTAGACTATCCTTATCCCCCATTATAAAAATTGGCTTATCCGGAATGCATATTTTGGGCTCTATCCCTTTTCTCTCAAAAGATTCATAAAGTGATAAAATTTCGTCTCGTACTATATTAGTTAAATTTATTTTTACCATCTCTAACTCATAATCTTCAGTCTCTATTGAAGCTAACTCAAAAAAATCATTTATAAGAACATTTAATTTGTTAGTTTTATTTTCAATTATCTCTAATGCCTCTTCTTTATCTATGGTATTTTGTTTAAGAAGTTTTAAATATCCTATTATTGATGTTAAGGGGGTCCTTAAATCATGAGACATATTAGCTATGCCTTGTTTTAATGTATTTTCAAACATTACTTTTTCTTGTTCATTTCTTCTGTAAAGTTCTAAATATTCATTAATTTCAAAAGCTAAATTTTCTATATATTTATCAGCTATTTCAGTATTAACTTTTTTATTGGTTTCTCGCACTCTAAAATTTCTGATTTGCTTAGTTATAGCTCCTATTTCTCTTTTATATAAATGTAACTTAATAATTGCTACTGCCAAAATTAATATTAGAAAAATAATTATTAAAATAATAGCTAAATACATTTCATTTCTCCTACTCATATAATAAAATTTTTACTTATCTTTTACTTAATATCTTCACGCCGTACATATAACATACTCACTCCAATTGTTATAATAAAAGTTAAAAGTGATGAAATTATCCCAATTATAATCTCTTCTTTAGGTGCAAATCTTGATATTGCCCCTCGCCCAGCAACATAAGGAAGAAGAATATATGTACCTATATTTGAAAAAGACAATTGAAGACTCAAAAAGAATATAACCGGTGAAACAAATGTACAAAGAGCACTCTTTGTTATCATAGCAATCATAGCAATTATGCATATTGTGGCTGCATTATACATTATTCCAACAATAATCACCCTTGTTAAGTATAAAATAGTACTTAAATTTAAGACTTCACAAAATCCATGATTTATTGAAACATATACAACTAAAATTGTTGTATAAATTATTTCTAAAAATAAACAAGCAATTATAAATACTATTAATTTACTTAATATAACCTTACTTCTCGTATATCCATAACTGAAACTTTTACTTATATTATTATTCTTAAAATCCTTAGCAATAAATTCTCCGCCTAATAATGCAAATATAAAACTAGTATATATAATATACTCGAATGCGTATTCTATTGAATATGCTCCATTCATAAGAAAATTAGGATGTACTTTCTGCAGTCGTTGTATATCCTTATCCCATACAGTAATTAAAAAAAATGAAGCCACTATTGCCATAAATATCATTCCAACAAAATATCTACTTTTCCTTAATTTATAAAATTCTCCTCTAATTAGATTACTCATTATCTTCTCCTCCAACTAACTTAGTAAAATAATCCTCCAGTGATTCACCCATTTGCATTATTTCTTTAACGCCTATGTTATGTTTAGATAGAGCAATAGTAATCTTTTCTCCGTCAAATTCATCATATATTCTTATGATATTATTTGGAAAAACTTCAAAGTCTTTTATCCCAATCTCATTTTCTAAAATAACTGAAACATCCGAAGTATAATTTACTTTCAAATGAAGATAAGTTCTACATTTGTTTGAAAGTTCACAAGACGTCATTTCTTCAATTAATTTCCCATCATTTATAAAACCATATCTATTGGAAATATGAGTAAGTTCAGATAACATATGACTTGATATTAAAATAGTTGTTCCTCTTTCTTTGTTTAATTTAATTAAAAGCTCTCTTATTTCTTTTATTCCAATTGGATCTAGCCCATTCATAGGTTCATCTAAAACCAAAAATTCTGGCTCACTTAATAATGCCATAGCAATTCCCAGTCTTTGTTTCATTCCTAGCGAGAAATTCTTAGTTTTCTTTTTCGCGACATCCTTAAGTCCTACTAAATTTAAAGTCTCATTAATACATTTGTTTCCTGGAACTCCTCTTTGAATTTTGACAAGTTCAAGATTTTCATACGCCGTCATGTTAAGATAAAGAGCTGGTGATTCTATTAATGTACCAATTCTACTTCTTTCCTTAATAATCTCTTTCTCCTCACTATGTCCAAATAGTTCAACTTGTCCAGCATTAGGTATAACAAGACCTGTAAGCACTCTAATCATAGTTGTTTTTCCGGCACCATTTTTCCCTATAACTCCATATATATCACCTTTTTTTATCTTTATGGACAAATCATCTAAAACTTTGCGACTACCATATGTTTTTGTAATGTTACTAGCTATAATTACATACTCACTCATTTTATTACCTCCTTATGAATCATTCTTTTATCATAACTAATGTTTCATAAGAAAACTTTACTAAAGTCTTTCAAAAGTCTTAATTCTTCTTAATTTATACCCCATTGCCCAAATTGTTTCTATGTAATCTTCACTATCATTTGCAATAAACAGCTTATTTCTTAGTCTACTCACATGTACATTTACAGTATTATCATCGCCCAAAAATTCTTCTCCCCATATACTTTCGAAAATATTAGATTTACTGTACACCTTATTGGGATTTGTTAATAACAGTTCTAGTAATGCAAATTCTTTTGCAGTTAACGTAAGTATAATTTGTCCCACTTTTACTTCTTTACTTTCTGTATTTAAACTAATATCTTTATAACTCAAAATATTATCTCTATTTTTCTTTCCCTCATCCTTAAAAAATTCTAGATATCTTCTCAAATTACAATTAACTCTTGCAACAACTTCATCTGGATCAAATGGCTTACAAATAAAATCATCTGCTCCACTTTCTAATAATTCTATCTTAGTTTTTTTAGATGTTTTTGCACTTACTACAATTATTGGTGCTTTTGTTATTTCTCTAATTTTTAATATAGCTTCTTCTCCACTAATCCCTGGGATCATCAAATCTAATAAAATCATATCCCACCGTTCATTTTCTACACACATTAAAGCTTCTGTCCCTGAAAAAGCTGCTCTAACTCTATAACCCTTATTTTCAAGAATACTACAAAGTAATTTATTAATTTCATTTTCATCTTCAACTACTAAAATCTTAGCTCTTTTATCCATATTCCACCCCATTATAATCTATATATAAAGCTATTTTTCATTTTGTAAATCTTATTGTAACCACTGTTCCTTCATGCACAGTGGATTCTATCTCTATTGCATGGCCTAAATTTACACATACCTCTTTGGCTATATATAATCCCATACCAGTTGATTCTCCATATCTACGCCCATTCTCTCCAGTAAAGAATAGGTCAAATACCCTTTTAATATCTTTCCTTGGGATTCCTATTCCCTCATCAATAACACTTAATTTAATTTCTTTTTCTTCTTCCCATGCTTTTATAATCAATTCTTTTCCCATGCCTTTTGAATACTTCACACCATTAATAATAAGTTGATCTAATACAAACTTTATCCACTTTACATCACTGTATACTTCAATATCTTCATCTATTTCTACTCTAGGAATTATTCTGTTTTTTATGAAAATCTTCTTTTCTTCATTTACTGTATCAATAACTAACTTCTTCAAAGAAATTCGCTCTGCTACAAAATCTTTTTGGAAAGAATCTATTCTTGCAAAATGCATTGCCATATTTAAACCTTTATTTAATTTATTAACCTCTTCTTCTATACTTCGCGCCTTTTCTTCTCCTGCGTATTCTTGAAGGAGAAGTTGTATTACAGAAAGAGGTGTCTTCATTTGATGTACCCACTGATTTATAAAAGTTAAATGCTCATTATGATTTTTGTTACACTTTTGTATTTCAGCTTCATATAAATTATGTTGCTTCTTTAATATTTCAGAAATATTTTGACTCAAATCCGAACTATCAAGTTCCAAAAAAGCATCATTCAAACAATTTAATCCATTTCTTAATAATTTGTATAACTGTCTATTTTGATAATACCTAAAAGCTAAGAAGCATACCAGAATAAATGTATTAAATACAAGTATATAAATGATTTCACCAAACTCTATAAACCCCATAATATTACAATACATAACTGTAAGAGCTAAACTTAATAAATATATAAAAACATAACCTCTATTATCCTTTAAAAATAATTTCATATCATTCCACTACCAGGTTTTATTTAATCTATAACCTGCTCCTCTTATAGTCTCTATGCCCATATCTATTCCTAAAACCTGCAACCTCTTTCTTATTCTACTAATATTTACGCTTAGGGTATTTTCCTCTACAAACTCAATGTCATCCCATATTCTTTCTAAAAGGAAATCTCTACTAACTACCTTAGGATACTTTTCCATAAGGCATTCTAGTAGTACGCCTTCCCTTTTAGTGATAATTAAACTTTCACCATTAAATTCTACTTCTGACCTTTCTGGGTAGAACTTAAGACTATCGGCTTCAACTATTCTTTCCTCTACCTTAGGTGCATAATCTCCAAAAGCTCTTCTTATATGGCTTTTTATCTTTGCAATAACAACATCAACATAAAAAGGTTTGGTTATATAGTCATCTGCGCCACTCTCTAAAGCCATAACCTGATCCATTCCACTATCTCTTGCAGATATAAATATTATAGGAATCTTTGATTGCTGCCTTATCTTTCTGCACCAATAAAATCCATCAAATTTAGGTAAATTAACATCTAATAATACTAAGTCTGGGTTACACCCATTAAATCCTATCATTATTTCTTCAAAGTTTTTTACCGCTATTACCTCAAACCCATACTTAGCTATGTATTCTTGTAATAAAGTACTTATTGATAAATCATCTTCTACAATATATATTTTGTATTTCATATTTATTTCTCCTTAATTTAATAAATTCAAAATTATTTTCAACGACATGCTTCTAAACCATATTTCTACAAAGTACCCTGATTACCCTTCTAAATTTGTAGAAAGAAGTAAAAAACATAGTAATCTCACTTTGCAAATTCCTCTTTTAGCCTTAGAATAAGCCACACATTTTTATGGGGAATCCTGACGAAAAAAAGGTTTTGGTTAAGCTTGTAATGTAAATCTCTTACGTATATAATAAATCTATACGGTTTAGGTATACATTCGAAAAAAATCCAAGTATGGTTAATGCAGTAAAACATATTGATTAGATGTATTCCAAATGTAAAAATAATTGGAGGAGTTTGATGAGTTTTGCTTGCAGCAGCTCAATGTTGTGGTTTTACAGATTTCACAAAGCAACATTTACGAAACCGTATTAATTAAAGGGGGGTATATTTATGTTTTTTAAGACTAGGCAGCAACATGAAAATTTGAGGACAAAGATTAGAGAATTTGCAGAAGAGGAAGTTAAACCTATTGCATTTACCTTGGATCAGGAAAATAAATTCCCTATGGAAGCAATTAATAAGTTAGGTAAAATGGGAATGCTGGGGATCCCATATCCAAAAGAATACGGCGGAGCAGGTCTGGATGTAATGAGCTATGCAATTGCCGTTGAAGAATTATCAAGAGTGGATGGTGGTACAGGCGTAATTCTTTCCGCTCATACATCTTTGGGCACCTACCCAATTTCTGCCTATGGAACAGAGGAGCAGAAACAAAAATACTTAGTGCCACTCGCAAAGGGAGAGAAACTTGGTGCATTCGGTCTTACCGAAGAAAATGCTGGTAGTGATGCTGGCGGTACGGAAACCATTGCCGTACTCGATGGTGATAATTACATTTTGAATGGTGAAAAAATCTTCATAACAAATGCTGGTAAGGCTGATATTTACGTTGTTTTTGCAATTACTACGCCGGATATAGGTATTCGTGGTATAAGTGCATTTATTGTGGAAAAAGATACAGAAGGCTTTACCTTCGGTAAGCATTACGACAAGATGGGTATTAGATCATCTGCAACTGCAGAGCTAATATTCAATGACGTGAAAGTCCCTAAGGAAAATCTACTAGGAAATGAAGGTGACGGGTTCAAGATTGCTATGGCAACTTTGGATGGTGGTCGTATCGGTATTGCAGCTCAGGCTCTAGGAATAGCTCAAGGCGCGTATGAAAATGCTTTAGAGTACTCAAAAGAAAGGGTTCAATTTGGTAAACCTATTTGTCAGCAACAGATTATCTCTTTTAAGTTGGCAGATATGGCTACAAAACTTAGAGCAGCTAGATTACTTATTTACAGTGCAGCAGAGCTTAAAGAAAATCATGAGCGTTACAGTATGGAAGCTGCTATGGCGAAACAATATGCTTCAGATGTTTGCCTTGAGATTGTAAATGACGCTCTTCAAATATTTGGTGGAAACGGCTATTTGAAAGGTATGGAAGTTGAGCGTGCTTACAGAGATGCTAAAATTTGCACAATATATGAAGGAACTAATGAGATTCAACGTGTCGTTATCGCTGCTCACATCATAGGCAAGATGCCGAAAAACAAGAATACAGGTAAAGCTACTGAACGTGGACCTGCAACAGGTTATCGCAGAAAAGTGATTTTCAAGGAAGGAACTGCGAGTGAAAAAGTAAATGCACTTGTGGAAGCTCTTAAGGCTGATAAATATGATTTTACAGTTGGAATTCCAATGGATACTCCTATAACTAAGGCTGAAAGGGTAGTCAGCGTAGGACTAGGCATAGGGGAAAAAGAAAATATGAAGCTTATAGAAGACTTGGCAGTTCAAGCTGGTGCAGCTATAGGATCTTCGCGTCCAGTAGCTGAAACACTTAAATATTTACCACTCAATCGTTATGTTGGTATGTCTGGTCAAAAATTTAAAGGAAATCTCTATATTGCTTGTGGTATTTCAGGTGCAGGTCAGCATTTGAAGGGCATAAAGGATGCTGCTACAATAGTTGCTATAAATATTGATCCCAAAGCGAAAATTTTTAAGAACTCTGATTACGGTATCGTTGGCGATTTAATGGAGATATTACCATTACTTACTGCTGCTTTAGATAATGGAGAAGCAAAGAAAGATGCTCCACCAATGGTGAAGATAAAGTCAGCTACTCCTAAGAAAATTGTTCCAACCTGGAAACATTATGTATGTAACGGATGCGGTTATGAATACGATCCTGGTATGGGTGATCCCGAAGGCGAAATAGCTGAAGGCACTCTCTTTGAAAACATACCTGAAGGGTGGACTTGTCCTTCTTGTTATGAAGAAAAAAATATGTTTATAGAAGTCTAATTTTTATAATAATTAAATATAATAATGTGTTTTTAGTATAGAGGAGGATTATATATATGTATTGTGTTAGAAATATAACTGAGGATCTTTATTGGGTTGGTGGAAGCGATCGTCGCCTTTCCCTTTTCGAAAACATTCATCCAATTCCACGAGGAGTTTCTTATAACTCATATTTGCTAATGGACGAGAAGACAGTACTCTTTGATACAGTAGACTGGTCAATTTGCCGTCAGTTCATTCTGAACATTCAATCAATTCTAAAAGGCAAGCCTTTAGATTATATGGTAATTAACCATATGGAACCTGATCATGCAGCGTGCATTGAAGAGATTATTCTTCGTTATCCTGATGTAAAGATTGTATGCACCCAAAAAGCTTCCTTGTTCATGCATCAGTTCGGTTTCGCTATTGATGGCAAAATAATGGAAGTTAGTGAAGGAGATACAATGTCCTTTGGAAAACATAACGTTACATTTGTAGCTGCTCCAATGGTACATTGGCCAGAAGCTATGGTGACATTTGATACTTACAATGGTGTATTATTTTCAGCTGATGCCTTCGGTTCTTTCGGCTCATTAGATGGTCAGCTGTTTAATGACGAAATGAACTTTGACCGGGATTGGATTGACGATGCCAGAAGGTATTATACAAACATTGTAGGAAAGTATGGTCCTCATGTTCAGAATCTTTTAAAGAAGGCGGGCACTCTCGACATCAAGATTATCTGCCCGCTACATGGACCGGTATGGCGTAATGATTTGGGGTACTTGTTAGATAAGTACGACAAGTGGAGTCGATACGAGCCTGAGGAAAATGGAGTAATGATCGTTTATGGAACAATGTACGGCAATACGGAGGCCGCTGCAAGTGACCTAGCAACAAGGCTCGTGGAAAAGGGAATGACTAATGTGGTTATGTATGACGTTTCAAAAACTCACGTCTCCTATTTGATTTCTGAGACATTCAAATATAGTCATGTGGTTCTTGCCTCTGTAACCTACAACTTGAAGATTTATCCACCGATGCTGAATTATATGATGGATATGAAATCATTAAATCTTCAAAAACGTACTTTCACTCTTATAGAAAATGGCTCATGGGCTCCTCAATCCGGCAAATTGATGCGTGGACTTTTGGATGAGATGAAAGAAATGACTATTTTAGATAATGAGATGTCATTGAACTCCAGCATGAAAGAAGATGATGCGGATTCAATGGATGCCATTGCAGGCAGCATTATCGAGTCAATGAAGTAATTTTAGAAAAATATAAATTTAGGACCTGCTCATGGATAAAATTCATGAGCAGGTCCCTTTTGGTATACATCTTACTATTAAATTTATATTAGTTTTTTTTATATAATTTATCAGTAAGATTAGGCATGCATAACTAATCTTTATTGCATACCTAAACTTCTCCCTCTACTAGTTGTTTAAAATTTATACTTTCTAATTCCGCATTTAAATTCTTTTGTACTTTTGTCATAGCTCTATGCACAATGCATTCACCACTTCTATTCAAATTACAAAAGCTTGGTTCAATTACGCATCTATTAACACATATTGGACCGTCTATTGCTTCTATAACACCTTTTAAGGTTATTTGTTCTGGCAATTTGTTTATAGCATAGCCTCCCTTGACTCCCCTGTAAGATTTTAGAATGTTTGCTTGTATAAGCTTTCCTAAAAGTTTTAAAAGAAATCTTAGCGGTATACCCTCTTTTTCTGAAATTACTTTTGCCTCTATCTTTTCACCATAGCCTAATTTGCATAAGTAAATTACTACTCTAAGAGCGTAATCTGCTTCTTGTGTTATTTTCATATTATATTTCTCCCTAAAGTATATTCATTTGGTATAGTTTCATCTTAAAACGTTTACCCTATTTTGTCAATAGTTTTTGATGTTTTTCATACTAATTAGGTTTTAGAGTAACATTGTTATAAATATTACACCGTTTATATAAAAAATTATGATATTATATAAATAAAAGTGTTATCTGCACACAGCAGGCTAGGAGATATTATGGAAAATAAGGGCAATGTTTATGTAGTTTTAGGTGTATTATGTGAAGTCTATTTTATAGGAACTATAATATTTGGCGGGAGAGTAACTTTTGCAGAATTTTATCTAGGCCTCGGAGTATTATTAATATCACTAGGATTAATTAAACGGAAAAGTAAACGGGAATATATTTTAATAAAACCAGGAAAGATTAGAACAGCGATAAAAATATGCTTTTTTATGGGACTAGCTTCTTTTGTATTTATTGAAGGGTGCATAATTCAATCAGCTATATCAAAGCATAGAGAAAAAACAGATTATCTAGTTATTTTAGGGGCTGGTATTAGAGGAGAAGTTCCTTCAACGGCACTTTATCAAAGGCTTTATGCCAGTTTAGAATATATTAAATTAAATCCTAATGTTAAGGTAGTGGTTTCAGGTGGAATAGGTCCTAGTGAAACTATTACGGAAGCAGCGGCTATGAAAAGATTTTTAATAAAGCACGGAGTGGCAAAAGAACAGATAATACAGGAGGAAAAGTCAACCGATACTTTAGAAAACTTTAAATTTACAGCAGCGCTTTTAAAAGGATTAGATAAAAAAGAAAATATAGAAGCAACTATTGTTACAAATAATTTCCATATGTTTAGAGCTAAGTTCTTAGCAGAAAGGCAGGGGTTAAAAGTATATGGGTATCCTGCCCCACTTCATCCAATTCTAGTGCCTACTTGTTTTGTTCGGGAATATTTAGCAGTAATAAATTCATTTATTTTTGATAGATAATTATGGGCTAAGAATTTTTAAATCTTTTTTTCTTTAAAGATATTTTTAATGTCATAATTGTAAACTAGATGGGGTGGTGACAAAGTGAAAAAAAAATTTGTTGTAATTTTAATAATGATTTTTTTAATCTTAACTTGTGCTTATATATATTCACCTTTTAAATCCATCATTAATGAATATGTTTTTAGCATCTTTAAACCCAAATTTATAGTATCTGAAAATTTTTCGAAAATTGATAACAATAAAAACGGAGTAGCAGATGCACTAGATATAGTTAATGGTGCTAATAATGAAGTTCTTAATAAAACAAAATATATAAGTAATTATTATAATGGTGGCTATCCACCTGAAAAAGAAGGGGTATGTACCGACGTAATTTGGCGAGGTTTTAAAACTGCTAACATTAATTTAAAAGACCTTATTGATGAGGACATAAAAAGCAATATTAAACTTTATCCTAGAGTAGATGAAAAGCCAGACCCTAATATTGATTTCAGACGAGTGCCCAATCAAGATATATTTTTTAGTAGGCACGCTCAAAGTTTAACCACCGAAGTTAAATCTAGGAATGCTGAAAATTTAAAAGAATGGCAACCTGGTGATATTGTGGTATTTACTAAGGGTTATGAACATATTGGTATTATTTCTAATAAAAGAGATAAAAATGGTATTCCTTATGTCATTCATAATACCAAACCTCATGCTAGTATACTGAAACTTTCTTACTTTACATCTCCTATACACGGTCATTATAGATGGAAATTTGATTAAATAATTTATATTAAAATTAAGTATACTGATTTAAAATTATATTTAGTTTCCCTTTTATGCATGCAATTAACTCAAAAGGTTTTTTGATAATTGCATGTTTACTATATGTAATAAAGTAATCAGAAAAAAAATCAATATCATGTTTTGAGATATTCCCATTCAAAAATCCTGAACCATCTTCTTGTTTATTCAACTCAATATTTGGCCATTTTGCAGATTGATATTTTTCTACACCTTTATTAGTTAACTCCACATATAATTCAAATGTTTCTTTAGTATCATTAAGGATTGAAAAACGGTTCTTTAAATTAATATTAGACAAGTCAATAGTATCAGTGTTTTCATCAAGTTTTACAGACTTTATACGGTCACACCTAAAGACTCGATAATCTTTAGTTAAAAAGCAATAAGATGGACAATACCACATTCCTTCATTTGCATATATACCAATTGGTTGAATACTTCTATTGCTGATTTTCTCATTTGTCACATAGTTAATTATAATAACATCCTGCTTTATTGATGCATCTAATAATTGTCTTAAAAATGGAATTTCCTCTTGTTGATGTACTGACAAAAAATCAACACGGTCTTTTATTCTATCTATCGTATCTCTAATATCTCCAGAAAGATTTAAATAAAACTTCTTTTTTATTGATTCATACTCACCGTCAAATGGGAGAGAAATATAATGTCTTAATGCATGAATAGCAAAGAATATAGAGATAGCCTCATCATCAGTAAATGTGATGGCAGGAAGAATTCGTTCATTTAAGACTTGATAGCCCCCATGCGGACCTACTTCTGAATAAAATGGTACACCCATTTCGCCTAATTCTTGCAAATCTCTCAAAATGGTTCTTTTAGAAACCCCAAATTCTTGTGCTAATTCCCGAACCGTAAATCTCTTCTTTCGATTGACCATCATAATCATTTCATTTAATCTTTTTGCTTTAGACATATACGCCTCCCAAAAATAACTATGACATAGTTTGTCACCATTATAATATATAATAATAAATAGAGCAATGAATAAGGATATTTGCTTTTGTAGAGACTAAATTTGAATTATATTAAATCCTTATAAAAATTTACAAAGGAGCTGTTTAATTATGTCATTAAAAGTCAGCCCTTTTATTCAGATAATGGATGGAAGAGCAAAAGAAGCAATTGAATATTATCAAGAGGTTTTAAATGCTAAAGTTCTTTTTATGCAAACTATAGGTCAAGGTCCCAAAGATGAGGTGTCAAAGTTTGAAAAGAATCAATTAGATCTTGTCGCACACTCAGTATTAAAAATTGGTGAAAATAAAATTATGGTTGCTGATATTTTCCCTGGTGTTCCTTTTCAGAAGGGAAATCAAATCTCAATATGTATCACAAGCGATGACATTTCAATAACCAAACAATTTTACGATAAATTAAAGGAAGATGGTAAAATCCTTATTGAACTTAATGAGATTTACTTTAGCCCTGCATATGGAATGGTTACTGATAAGTTTGGAGTTACTTTTCAGATTTTTACTGCTAGAAAATAAATAAAATTAGAACTACAAGAAACACATAGTGGAAAATTCTATGTGTTTTCTTATTTATTAGCTTGGGGAACTTGTATCATTATCTATATTCACCAACAAGACCCACTTATAAAGTGGAGGCTAGTTCATAGTCCAAAAATTAAAGTTCCTAAAGTCCAATATAAAAAAGGTAGTGTTATTAATATAATATTGAAAATAATACTATATTTTGCAAGTTTATTACGTATAATCGCCATTGACAAAACACCAAATAACATCCCTATTGGACAGATTAAAGGCGTCAACAATAAAGGCATCCCTTCTAATTTTTGATATGGAGTTATCTCAAAGAACCAATTCAGTATAAACATAAAATTAATTAAAGGTATTGTAAAAGAAATAACAACTAACATATTTCCAATGTTTTTAGTTGAAATTTTACCCTTCATATTCCTCCCCTCCTCATACAGTTACAATTTTAATGTACACTATCTAACAAATACATCTTAACCCATACCACTTATATTGGTATTCCAAAGCAAATAATAGTCCCATTCAATGAAGATTCAACGCAATTTATAAAGCCACCATGAGCCTCAACAATATACTTAGAAATGGAGAGACCAAGGCCGGATCCTGGAATATTTTGATTTCTGCATTTCTCGGCTCTATAGAATTTATTAAATATATAAGGAATATCAGCCGAAGAAATTCCCATTCCTGTATCTTTTATGTATACATTAAGATACCTACCAGTGTTTTCAAAATATATTGAAATGGATCCATCTTCTCTTGAATACTTTATACTATTTGAAACTAAATTGTACATTACTTGAGAAAGTCTTTTCTTATCACCATTTAACAAAAGGTTAGGTATTTTATCTGGGAAAATAAAATGAATTTCCTTACTGGTTATCTCTACAGATAAATCATCTAATATATCCTTAAAGAAATCGCCACAGTAGAACTCAACTAATGATATGTTCATTTTGTTAAGCTCTGCCTTTGAATGCTCTAGTATATCCTCTAGAAGCTTAGATAACATTTTTACTCTGTTTAATATTATTATACAATAATTTTCAATACCCGCCTTATCTTTAACAATGCCATCCTTAATCCCTGACACATATCCATGGATGGCAGTTAGAGGGGTTTTAATATCATGAGATAAGCAAGCTAAAAGCTCCTTTTCACTTACCTTTATTGATATTTCCTTTTTCTTTGAAAATTTAAGTTCATCTCTCATAGCTTCGAAATCGTGGCAAAAAACACCCATTTCTGTATCATAATCATAATGAATTTCATATGTGAAATCACCCTTTAAAATTCTCCGCGCACTTTCATTAAGAGAATCTAAGGGCAATAAAATATCCTTTTTCAATAAAATATAAGTGAGGATTATCAGTATAATTATTGCAGATAAAGCGATGATAATAGGTAGTACATCTCTAAAGGTAACTAGCTTGGGTGAAGTAGATAAAAAGTCCTCCTTAGGAATTAAAAAAATTGCTGTACCAACTTGATTACTATTTATAATTAGTGGGGTAGTATATTTAATTAGTCCCGGCTGCTGCAGCGAAGCTTTATTATCATACTCCATAAATTCATTTAAATTAGCTACAGCATCTTTTTCATAAATACTTATAGAAGAGTACAAAACCTTTCCATTTAAACCTATAGCAGCATAGGGAAAATCAGTTTTCAAAGGAAATTCAGAATTATTACTCCCTAATGCTTCTTCTACACTTATTTTTATAGAACTTGTTAAAAGTCTACCCTTATTAACTGTAGGATAAAAGCTGTTTTTATTATATATAAGCTTTGTTGAATAAATAATTACAAAGGCTACTAATACAATTACAGATAAAGTGAAAACTTTAACTTTCAAAGCTATGCTTTGCTTATTCATCTATTGCTTCCTCCCATTTGTAACCAACTCCCCAAACAGTTTTAATGTAATTTATATTGTGCAGAGAAAATTTCTCGCGAATTCGATTTACATAAACAGCAACTGTATTTAAATCTCCAAAGTCGCTAAGTCCCCAAATATTATCATAAAGCTGCTGCTTAGAGAATACTTGGCATGGATAATCGGATAAAAAGTCTACTATTTCAAATTCTCTGGATGTTAAGTGAATCTCTTTTCCCTTAAAGGTCACTTTATAGCTTTTACTATCTATAGCTAACTTACCAAACTCTTTTATTTCAGAATCATACTTTTTAGAAGGATAAGAATCCTTTAATGGAATTGAAAAAGTTTTATATCTCCGCAGATGTGCTTTTATTCTAGCTATTATCTCCATGGGAGAAAAAGGTTTAGTTATATAATCGTCAGCGCCAACTCCCAGGGATAATATCTTATCAATATCCCCACTTTTAGCAGAAAGCATTATTATGGGTACTCGCGAGGTGGTCCTAATAATTCTGCAGATTTCTATGCCATCCACCTCAGGAAGCATTATATCTAAAACAACAATATCCGGATTAAAAGAATTAAACGCGACAAGAGCTTTTCCTCCATTATCACAATAATCAACTATAAACCCTTCACTATTAAAATAATCTTTTAATATATTTCTGATATCTATATCATCTTCAATGATAAGAATTTTTTCATTTGCCATAATTACCCTCCAAATGCTTTATAATTACATTTTACCATAAAAATATAAAAAAGAGAGTTTACCACCCTCTTTCTTTCAAAAATTCAAATATTAAAACCTCTCTATTTTTTCCATCGTCTGATTTAAAGAATTTATCTAAATCAAGTTCTCCATCTATTCTACCATCCTTTAAATATATTAATCTGGAAGCACGAGCAGCAGCCTTTAAATCATGAGTAACCATAACTACTGTTTGACCATTATTATTTAAGTCCGACAATATGTCTAGAACCTCTTCTCCCGCAGTGGAGTTAAGTGCTCCTGTGGGCTCGTCTCCAAATAGTATTTTAGGGGATGTGATTATAGCTCTTGCCACTGCTGCTCTTTGTTGCATACCACCAGAAATTTCTGAGGGGTATTTTTCCTTAGCATCTTTTATACTCAGGGTTTCAAGAAGCTTTAAGGTTTTCTCATTTACTTCTTTTTTATTTTTATTTACTCCATAACCACAATAAGCTATGTTTTCAAAAACCGTTATATCAGGTAATAAATTTATACTTTGAAATACAAAGGAAACGTCTTTTTTTCTAATTGATGAAAGTTCATCCTCTTTCATTGATGTAATATCCTTTCCTAAGAGATTAACGCTGCCACTAGTGGGTGAGTCCATACCACTTAAAGTATATAATAATGTAGATTTTCCAGAGCCTGAGCTTCCCATAATTACAGTAAAGTCCCCTTCATAGATGTCTAAACTTAAATTTTTTATCACATTAAGCGCAGCTTTACCTGTGACAAAGGATTTGCAAAGGTTATTAGCTTTTATAACTGATTTTTTCATCAAATCACTCCTCCATTAATTCAGTAATCTTAGTGTTTTTTATAGAGTTACAGCATATAAGTGTTGTTACTAATATTAAAATAACCATATTGATTATTAGTAGTAACATTGTTACTGGAGATATTATTAACACATCTAATTTACTAACTGCTACAGCAATCATAGGTCTTGCTAGCGTTAAATTAAATATGATAGCTATAATTGTGCTAAATAATGTTAATATTAATATCCTATATAGATATCTGTTTCTTATTTCTTTAGATGTAAATCCTAGGGCCTTCATTATTCCAAAGTTTCTTCTATTATCTCTAATATTGATTATGATAATATTTAATATCGTTATTGCACCAAATGCTATAAATACCACAATTAATAAATTGGTAATAGGGAGTACTGTTCCAGGGATAGATACTATGACATCTTTAATTGCAGGTGGAATTTCACTGGCATCTAAATTAGGATATATATTGTTAATCTCTTTCTTAAATTGTTTTATATCTGTACCAGCTGTTAGAGTTATAAAAATTTCACTGCCTATAAATTTTGGAATCTCCTTTTCTATTGCAGCATTTAATATTCTTATACCATATCCATTTTGCATCATTGAATTATAAGAGCCTGTTATTAAATAGGAGTCTTTTTTATTATTTATAGAAAGTTCTATATAGTCTCCTACGGATAACCCTGCATCTTTTAATATTTTTGAAGAAACAGCTACTTCTTTAGAATTTTCAGGATTATGCCCATCTATGATAGTAAATCCTAAAGAGCTATTATAGGAATTCATTGCAAACACATCGTACAATGTACTCTTTATAGGATATTTTTTAGTGTCCAATTCTACTACATCCGTTAGCGTCATAGATCCATAAACATAATTTTTAATTCTTTTGTCCTTCTTTACATCATTCAAAACCTTATTTAAACCTTCTGATTGTCTAACCATTTGCGGAGCACTAATGGTTACATTACTTTTAGGTAGTCCAAACCAAATAGGAGCATTTTCCTTCATCTTTGACATAGATCCATTTGCATTACCAAATATCAATACCAGTGTTAGGGATAATGTTAATGTTAATGTGATAAAGGCAGTAGTCTTTTTATATTTAAACATATCGTTTATTGCAAAGGCTAAGGAAGATATATTATCTTTGATCAATGACTTTGTTAGCTTTCGCCTTGAAGATGTAATCCCTGTTCTAAGAGCCTCCACAGGTGTAATCTTATTAGTTCTTCTAATTACAAAATACAGATTAATAATCACCACTAATGTAAATAAAATTACTGTAGCTAAAATAACATATGCATTAATACTTACACCTTTAAAATCACCAATATACTTTAAAACTTTCGAGGCTGTATAATTTAATATAGGGATACTACACAGAGCTCCAAGGATACTTCCAATAAATGCAATTATTGAGTAACCTATAATATAAAATTTGAGAATATCTCTTTTAGAAAAACCAAGAGCTTTGTATATTCCAATAGATTTATATTCTTTTAAAATATTATTCCATAAAATAAATCGCATAAGAAGCACTGAAACAATAAACACTAGAATTGAAGCTAAGGTTGCAATGCCACCTATCATAGAAGAAGCCATCGTTGAACTTAAGCTTAATAAATCTTTATCAAATACAAAGCCACCAACTTTTATAGCCCCCGTCAAATCCTTTTCTACATTAGCTACATTAGTCCCACTTTTAACATCTATAAAAATTAATGATGCTTTCCTTAATGAAGAGAATTCCTGCTCACTATTCTTATTGGTATATAGATTAATTATACCAATAGTAGAAGATGGCTCAAGAGAGTCATTAATTAAGGAAGAAACCTTTAAAGTAACGTCCTTTGTCTTTGTTTTGATGGTTAATCTATCTCCAAGGTGAATATTATTATTTTCTGCTAGAATCTTAGTAATCCACACTTCACCTTCTTTAGGACAACTGTCATTATTTGATGAGTTACCCTTAGTTAAGCCAAAGGGAATACTTTTCCTATCTTCTATGGGAACAACATCGTACATTGAAATCTTTAAATTTACACCATTGTGATAAAGGTCGTTACCAGAAGTGACCGCCTCAATAGCTTTAACATCATTAACCTCTGTATTATTTTTACCCCACTTAAGTATATCATTTGTAGAACTTTCATTAGCGTTAAAGCAAATTATATCGTAAAATTTATCATTAGAATAAAATTTATTAACATACCCTTGAATAGAGGTTAACATGGACAAACTACTTGTAAATATTAAAGAGGATAAAAATAATAACGCTCCTATTAAAAAACATTGAAGTTTTTTCATTTTTAGTTTTTTAAGCCACATCCAAACACATCCTTTCTTTAATTATATAATACATAAGAAAAATTAAAGAAATATATTTAAATTATTAATGAAATCTTACAAAATAGTAAGATAACTTTTTTATTTGTAAGTGTAGCGACATTGAGTGTTAGCAGCTCGTGGAGTATACTATGTTATAGTGATGAGAAATGAAAAAAATTCAGGGGGCATATTATGGCTAATGAAGTATTAAAAATCGAAAAAATAAAAAAAGTAATTGGTAAACATATAATAGTTTCAGATATTTCCATTGAACTAAAAAAAGGAGAAATATTCGGTTTTCTTGGACCTAATGGAGCTGGAAAATCCACTACCATTAAGATGATTGTGGGATTATCCAAAATTACTGAGGGAAATATCTATGTAGGTGGCTGCTCCGTAAAAGATGATTTTAAAGGAGCAATGCGTAACATTGGGTGCATAGTTGAAAATCCGGATATGTATACTTATATGTCTGGCCTAGATAATCTTAAAATATTTGCAAAAATATATAAAGATGTAGATGAGATGCGAATCAAGGAAGTTGTAAAAATTGTGGATTTAGAGCGGGCAATAAATGATAAGGTGAAAACTTATTCGTTAGGTATGAAGCAACGTCTAGGTATTGCTCAGGCCCTACTTCATAGTCCAAAGCTTCTTATACTTGATGAGCCTACAAATGGTCTTGATCCCGCAGGAATCAAGGATCTGCGTGAGCTACTTCGAAAGCTTTCATCAGAAACTGGTCTTACGGTGCTTGTATCTAGTCATATATTAGGTGAAATGCAGCAGATGTGCGACCGTGTTGGTATAATTAATAAGGGGAAAATTATAACGGTAAAATCCATTGACGAACTCCTTAACATGTCACAAAAGGGTGATAAAACTGCTCTGATATTAGAATCTGATAATAATGAAAAAGCAGCTTCACTTCTAACAAGCGTTAATATAAGTAACAGCATCTTGGAAGGTGGATTACATATTGAAACAACCAAAAATCGTGTTCCAGAAGTAGTTACAACATTAACTTCTGCAGGCATAGCTATTTTCGCTATGGACAGACAAGTGATTCAATCACTTGAAGATGTATTTATGAAGCTTACAGGGGAGGAAAAATAACATGGGGAATTTTTTTACACTTATTTCACTAGAAAATACAAAACTTTGGAAAAGACTTTCTACAAAAGTAATGTTAATTATAATGATTGTAATTGTAATAGCGGCAACGAGTATTTATAAATATCACAAGGTGTCTCATAATAGTTCAACTACTACAAAGATTTCCGAAAATTGGAAACAGGACTTACTGGTAAATCTTCCTGCAAAAAAAGCTGCTCTAACGCAAATTGAAAAAACAGATAAAACGTCAGCATTCATAGGAAATATGAAAAAAAGCATAGCTGAAGATGAATACAGCATTGTTAACAATATCAGGCCAGAATCCAAAGACAGCATTTGGACAAGAATCACAAAGTTTGATTCATATGTTCCATATAGTTTAATTATTGCACTTCTTTTAATAATAGCATGTTCAGCTTTAGTTGCAGGTGAATTTTCTGAGGGTACAATGAAAATGATGATATCACGGCCTTATAAGCGGTTTGAAATTCTTACTGCAAAACTAATTGTTACATTATTTTATGGTCTTGTACTTTTGGTAACAGCATTTTTGTTAAACTTTATATTGCTGGGTATATATTTCGGTTTCAATGGCATGGGTGCTAAGGAAATGATGTGGACGAGTACCAAAATAATATATATACCAGCCGTACTAAAAACAATTATTATTTATGGCCTTAATTTTCTTACTGTGCTTGTGTATGTATTAGTAGCTTTTGCACTTTCAATAATATCTCGTTCACGCTCAATTGCAACCGGATGCTCTTTATTCTTGCTTTTGGCTGGTAGTTATATGGTGCAAATATTCTCATCCTATTTCATCTGGGGTAAATATCTTCCTTTTGGACTGTCTGATTTTACTAACTTTATTGTTAACGGATCATTCGTCGTTGGTACAACACTTGCATTTGCTATTGGCGTATCCGCTATATATTCTGTTATATTCTGCGCTGCAGGTTATTTAGTTTTTGAGAAACGCGATATTTAACGACATTTCAGAAGAAAGTCTCCCTCTTCTATAAGATGGGGTTACGGACTATAACTTTAGTGGGAGTATAAATCTCCTTCTGAAGTCGTTGATATTACAGCACCGCAGGTGATGATTTAACTGGTAATCGTACTCTACCTAGATTCTCCTAAAAAGCTCTGATTTTCTTAAGAAAATCAGAGCTTTTTTAATAACCACCATGTTCTGCTAATGTTAATATTGCAACTCCGCAGGAGATGATTTGATTATTATTTATTTAGATATTATCTCTATACCATCCTCAGTTACAAGAAGTGTATGCTCCCATTGTGATGAAAGAGATCCATCAGCTGTAAGCGCTGTCCATCCATTATCTTCATCTATATATATTTTATGACTTCCGCCATTTATCATTGGTTCAATCGTAAATACCATTCCTGGTGCTAAAATCATACCTGTTCCTCTAGTACCAAAATGAAAAACAAATGGATCCTCATGCATATTTAGCCCAACTCCGTGTCCGCCAAAATCCCTAACTACTGAGTATCCATTACTTTCTGCATATTCTTGAATACCTGCCCCTATATCACCTAAAAAGCCCCAAGGTTTTGCTGCTTCTATTCCCTTATTTAAACATTCCTTAGTTATTTCTACTATCTTCTTAGCTTCATTACTAACTTCTCCTATCAAAAACATTCTTGATGCGTCTGAATAATATCCATTAAGTATAGTAGTTACATCGACATTTATAATATCACCATTTTTAAGTACTACATCTTTACTTGGTATTCCATGACACACTTCATCATTGATTGATGTACAAATACTTTTTGGAAACCCATCATAATTAAGAGTAGCTGGAGTTCCACCCCTGAATATTGTATATTCATGAGCTAGCTTATTAATTTCTTCTGTGGTCATTCCTTCTTTAATATTCTCACTAACTAAATCTAAAAGAGCATTATTAATTTTAGCACTTTTTCTTATTCCTTCAATTTGATCCTTGCTCTTAATAAGATTTCTTGTTGGAACTATGCAGCCTTGTTTCTTCAAGTTACTAGCTTTTTATCAAAGTCCAAATGGCAATTCTTATATTTTAGTACACTTCCACACCAGCATTTATCATTTCTATTTAAAATCATATACATCCTGGTTAATTAAATCTGAACATAATTGTACATTTGATTTAATTAACCAGTTCACCTCCTTATTTTTAATATTATATCCACCGTATACATTTTGGTCTTGATAATAGTTTCAAGCTTTTTAGACCATATCTTTTTAATATCTCACCATTTGTTTGTGTCATGTTAAATTGATTTTTATTTGGGTATAATGCTGTAATATATCCAATATACTCGGTTCCATTTTTCTTGGTATACTTTACATAATCTCTATGCTTAAATCCTTTTACAATTAGCTCCGCTTCACCCTTAGATTTTTTACGTAAAGGTGATATTTGCCAGTCTTTGATATCAATATTATTTATTTTGATATCTACGTTACATATAACTAAAGCATCATTTGAGTGTGTTTTTTCTATATCCCAATCATTTCTATGGTTTGCAGTATCGCCACCCGTAGTTAAATATAATGGGGCTATTTTCTTAAGTTCAGTTTGTAAATTTTTTTTACCTTGCATAACATGCAAGGCATCACTAAGATTTAATTTTCTACCTTTTATTATAGCTAAATATTGATCTATTAACTCGATTTCTCTGCCAAAGGTTTTTGTGTGACATGACTTGCATAATGTTACAACATTATGTATGCTGTCGGCTCCTTTAGCACGTCTTGGTTTAATGTGGTGTTCTTGTAGATTTTCTTTAGAACCACAATCAACACAAGTAAAGTTATCCCTCATGAGTGCCGCTATCCTAATGTTGTTATCCAGTCTATTAGATTTTTGATATTGCCATTTGTATAGCCTTCTACCTTCAGTTAGAACTCGTATGTCTATTAACACATTTTCTAAATATATCGAATCTATCTTAATCCATTTGGTTATTTTGTTTACAACTCGTAAAATGATGGTGCACTGAATTTCGGTGTGTCTAATCATAATTAAGCCGTAGCAAAACCTTAGATTATTTTCCTCCTCATTATCGTAGAGCATCAGACTGAAGTACATCTAAAGGTACGTCTTTAACCTGTCATTTCACGTAGTTCATCGTGCTACAATCTTTTCAGATGCTACACTCACTTAAGCTTGAAAGCAACGTTCACTGCATGAACAACTAAATATGTTCACTTTATTTGAAATTGTTTAGATTTTTTAAGCAGTTTAGTAGCTCCTATATTAGTATTAATCTATTATTTAATAGTTCCACCATGAAAAAAGCACTCATATACCTTTGTATCATCAAAATAAATTTCCTCATATCCTTGAAACCATTTAAATTCTCCATTAACAATGCAATGATATTTATATTGTCCATTTTGATATACCATAGGTCCACGATATGGATTTTCTTTTGGAACTAAGCTCAAGGCTTCTTTTAAAAAGTTTCCTGAAAATCCTTCCCCTATAATTCTGCCTGTATAATTCATTGACCAAAATGGAATATCATCCTTCCATAAAGCCTCTTCTCCTGCGAATTGCCCTCCCCCTAAATAGGTATCAATATATTTTAGATTTCCTTCTACATACTCTAAATCATGTGAATTAGGTCTTGAAGATTGGATCTCGGCACCCTTTCCTGCATATGTAGATCTCTTTGCTGTACGTAAAAATTCTATTATTTTTTCATGTATAGAAGCAACCTTATTCTCTTCTATACATAAACGGCAATTTTCTTCATAATCATTAACTAATTTATCAATACTCACTTTAAAGAAATCACTTAATGCAATTAGTCTTGCAATGTCAGGATATGAATGTCCAACTTCCCACTTTGCAACTGCTTGTCTTGATATACCTAACATTTCAGCTAATTTTTCTTGTGATAATCCTTTTCCTTTTCTAAGGATTTGCAATTGTTCCTGAAAACTCATTTTTAATCACCCCTATTTAAGTCTACTAATAAAACAACCATATTGCTACCAATTAAACATAACATTTTTGTCAACTATAGGTTGCCTTTAAATTTTAAATCTCTATAATTAAATCATACTTCACTACTATTATAAAATATAGTTGCACTCACAACTATATTGCTCTATTATATAATTAGTAGGGATTGCAACTAATTTAGGAGGAATACGACAATGAATAAAAATATGAACTCATTAGGAAGATGGATTTCTCTTTTACATAGAAATGGTCATGTATACGTAGGAAGGCAACTTAAGCCATATAATATAAGTAAGGGTCAATATACATTTTTAAATGCATTATATAAAAAAGATGGAGTACGTCAGGAACAATTATCAGATTACCTTAAAATTGATAAAGGTACCACAGCAAAGGCTATAAAAAAGCTGGAAGATGATGACTATATCATTAGAAAAATAGATGCAAAAGATAAAAGAGCATATAATGTTTATCTTACAGAGAAAGCATTGAAAATAAAACCTCTGGTTAGAAAAGCCATGATGGATTGGATATATATTTTATTTTCAGGATTTAGTGAAGATGAAAAGAAAACATCGTTAGCATTACTCGAAAGGATGGGAGAAAATGCTACAACTTTCACACATGATTATTCTAAAGATGATTAAGCTCATTAGGAGATGATAAAAATTAATATAGTGGTTAATACTAAGAGAATTATTAACAATAATTTTCATGCTCTTACACATAAAAATTATAGATATTTTTGGATGGGTCAGTGTCTTTCTTTAATAGGTACCTGGACACAAAATATAGGGCAATCTTGGCTAGTACTTTCTCTGACAGGATCTCCATTTTTACTTGGACTTGTCGGAGCAATGCAGTTTTTACCCATAACCTTTTTCTCATTATTTGCGGGGGTACTAACTGATAAGTTTCCAAAGAAAAAAATACTGATTTTCACTCAGAGCGTATCGATGATATTAGCTTTTATATTGTCTGCCTTAGTCTTTACGAATACATTAAAGTATGAACATCTAATAGCTTTAGCTTTGTGTCTTGGATTTTGTAATACTTTAGATATGCCAACTAGGCAAGCTTTTAATGTTGAAATAGTAGGAAAGGACGATTTAATGAATGCCATTGCTTTAAACTCAGCCACTTTTAATTTAGCAAGAATTATTGGACCGGCTATTGGAGCTCTACTCATGGGCTATCTCGGAGCAGGATGGTGTTTTTTATTAAATGGTTTTAGTTTTATGGCAGTTATCTATGGACTGGTCCATATTGAAGCAATCAATTATGTTAGAAAGAAAACTTCTGAAAAAGGGATGCTTAAAGAAATATTGGATGGCCTTAAATATATAAAAAGCAAATCTATCTTACTCGAAACCTTGATATTAATTAGCATTATGGGAATATTCGTTTTTAACTACAACGTTTTGATACCTGTATTTACGAAAAACGTACTACATATGCAGGAAAAAACCTATGGAATTTTACTATCTGCACTTGGAGCAGGTTCCCTCATTGGAGCACTTCTCATGTCTTTTAAAAGCAAAAATGGTCCAAATAAAATTCTTATGATTGGTAGCTCTATTGGAATTGGCATAATGTTAATTTTTACAGGTATAAGTAATTTATATTATTTTACTGCCTTAAGTTTAGCTATAACAGGAATATTTAATATGTTTTTTTCCACCACTGCAAATTCAATGTTACAACTAAATTCTAAGGATGAATACAGAGGACGAGTTATGAGTGTATATTCACTTGTATTTGCTGGATTCACCCCCCTTGGAAGTCTTCTTTCAGGGTTTGTGGCTGAAAAATACGGTGCTAACACTTGTTTCATATTATCAGGTATTTCTGCAATAATGTTGATATTGTTACTTGTTACTTGGTCTAAACTTAGAAAAAATGGTAAAGTTCCATCCGTATAAATTAAAGCAATTGCTACTTCCTTTTCTAGTATTGTTAAAATAATTCTACTATGCTAAAATTATATTAACTATAATTTAATAAAAAAAGAGGTGAATTATTTATGAAATACTCAACTGGTGAAAAACCCGGAAATGGTACATACGTTTGTAAAATTTGCGGTCAAAAAGTAGTATTAGATGATAATACTGATACTTTACCTCCCTGTCCTAAATGTAAAAAAACAAACTATAGGAAATTTTAAAATAAAATAATGGTACAATATAATCAAAAAAATAAGCCCTAGTCTTGGGCTTATTTTTTTCTTGTAACAACCTATGCATTTATTAGCATGTATTATTCTACAATAGAAATCTTATAACTATATGTAAACTCTTCTCCAATAGTTAATGAAATCGAGCCCTCTTTATCTTTAAATTCACCAGTAAAATCTTCATAATCTGCATGTCCAAACCAAGGTTCTATGCATAAAAATGGTGCTCTGCCTTTTGGTGACCATATTCCCATGTAAGGGAATCCCTTAAATTCTACTGATACCGACTTTTCATGATTTTTTGATTTTATAGTTATTTTATCAGATTTCAAATCATCAAATACTAAAGCATCATCTTTAAATAACTCTTTTGATAGTATCATGATATCAGTATCCTTTAAACATTCTTTTCTCTTATGTGAAAAATAAGCATCTTTAGTTAATTCCATAATATCACTTGTTTCTTTCTTATTAAATTCAAGGTAATAATCTTCTAATTTTTCATTTTTTTCAATAGGACACATAAATGCAGGATGTGCACCAATTGAAAATGATATATCCTTATTATCTAAATTTATAACATTATACGTTACTTTAACTGTATTCTTTTCAATTGTGTAATTAATAAGTAAAGAAAATTTATATGGATATCTTTTTATAGTACCCTCAGAATATTTTAGTTCAAAAGTAATTGAATCATTAGTTTGTGATATAAATTTAAAATCTGATATCCTACCTAATCCATGAGATGGCAATTCATATAGCTTTTCATCAATTTTATATTTTGAATCAACTAACTTTCCAACTATTGGAAATAAAATTGGTGAATGATATTTCCAATAGTTTTGGTCTCCATTCCACAGATACTCTGTTCCTTCTTTTTTTCCAGTTATTGAATGTAGTTCTGCACCATGAGCGCTAGCCGTTATTTTAATTGTTGAATTTTCTAAAGAATAAATCATCAAAAACACCCTTTCATTATTTAGTTTACATAAAGCCGCATAGGCACATCCTTTAGCCTTAGGACTTCCATTAATAAGTAATACTTTCATCTTTACAACTAATTTTATATTCAAAAATAACTATCAACTACTAATATACATCAGTATAACTATAAATAGTAGAATGAATAAAAAATTAAAAATAAAAGTAACTTCTTTGTAATAACTCTCTATCAAAAATCAGTTATAATGTACTTAGTTGCAACAAAATATGTATTAATATGCGGATTATAGTCGAAAAACAATAATTGTAAGGAGAGGTGCAAAAAACATGAGTTTAAATATTATGTCAAAAGCAAGCAAAAAAAGAAAAAAAAGGTTAAGAACAACCTTGATTATAGTAGGAATAATTGTGTCTCTAATAGGAGTCCAATTAATTATTATGTATTCTACTATATCAAAATACGACTTAAAGATCTATCCCGAGGTATGGGTGGAGGATATAAATTTAGGTGGCATGACTAAGGATGAAGCGAAAAATGCTATTATTAAAAATCGTAATAATATTATTGCTAAAAAAGATATAACAATAAATCTTAATGACAAACACTATACCGTCCATACATCAAAACTTGGAATAAAACAGGATTACAATGTTGTCATTAATAAAGCTTACGATATTGGTAGAAAAGAGAATTTATTTAAAAATTATTTTGCTATAACGTCTCCTGGCAAGCAAACTTTTGATGTTAAATATACCTACAATTATGCCATTCTAGATACCTTACTTAAAGATATTGCTAAGGACAACAATAAAAATGCAATAGATGCAACTATTTTCAGAAACAATTCAGGTCAATTAGTTATAACTGAAGATGAATATGGTCTTAGTGTTGATTCTGCCAGTTTAAAAAAAGCTATAATTAACAAAGTTAATACTATTGAAAAAGATCAAAATTTAGTAATCGAATCTAAATTAAAAAAAGTTGAACCTAAAATTAAAGAAAATGATTTAAAAGGTATAAATGCTGAAATATCTAGTGTTACAACTAACTTTAGAAATTCAAATAAAAATCGTTCAGAAAATATTAGAGTATCTTCTAATGCTATAAATGGGAAGCTACTTATGCCGGGAGATGTTTTTAGTTTTAATGATGTAGTAGGTGATAGAACTTCTGAACGAGGATATAAAACATCAAAAGAAATTGTAGGCGACAAATATGTAGATGGCATAGGTGGTGGAGTATGCCAAGTTTCAACTACACTTTATAATGCAGTACTTAGAACTAATTTAACATCTGTAGAAAGATATCCGCATACAATGCATTCTAGCTATATTGGTGCAGGATTGGATGCTACAGTTGCCTACGGTTCTCTCGATTATAGGTTTAAAAATACTACTTCTTATCCTATATATATAGAATCGGCAGTACATAACAAAAATGTAACATTTAGTATCTACTCAAATTCAATTCTTAACAATAAAAAATATGATATTGTTAATGAAATTGTAGGAAAGAAAGTAAATGTATTTAGAATAACATATGAGAACGGTAATCAAGTGTCTAAAACCTTTCTTTATACTGATAAACTTTCATAGAAAATATTAACATTAGTTGGACAACCTACCTTTCCTATGAACTGAACCCCTAAAAATGGTCATTGCGAAATCCCCCCAATTGTAGGATAAGAAAACTATGATTGGGGGGATTTTTATATTCAAGGCAAATTTTCTCTAGACAGAAGCTTTTCTTTTTTTAATTTACTCTATATCTAATCCTATTTTCTTAATATTCCTAATTAATTCCGACATTTCAATGTTTAATATAATTCTATAAAAAATTTAAAGACCCTTTAATATTATCATTTAAGTTCGGTAAATAAAAATTTCTTTGTACGAAGCTTGATCAGTAATATTACCTTTTATATCTGAATTAAAGAAAAATTGTATATCTGTCATATCATTTTTACTTAAATCGTCCAATGAAAGTACTTTTTTTATACTTTTCAATCCATCTTCAAGATATTTTTTTGATAAATTCATATTTCCTAATTGCTTGTATTTATTAGAAAGAAGTATATAACTATTTTTTTTAGCATGTTTATCAGTACTAATAGAAAATTTTAATAATTGTATTATATTATCTGAATCTATACTTGAACATTTTTCAAAATCAAATGCTTTTAAATAATAAAGCATAGATTTTATATATGAATCAGTACTATTCATTAATATATTATCTAAAAATTTCCTTGTAAAATCTGATCTCTCGCTAACACCATCCTCAATCCAAGCTAATAATATTACAAGATATGCCTTGTACTTCACATCATCTACATTATGTTTTTCTAATAAATACTTAAGACAATTTATACATTTTTCATCATCATATAAATTATGTTCTAATAATATAAATCTAGAAACTAAATTATAATCTAATTTAAAATCACATTTTATGTGATTTTCCATATATTTTTCTATTTCAGCTATTACAGCTAAATCGACATTATCTTTATTTCCCTGTTCAATAATTTTATTCAATATATCATTCGTATATCTCACCTCCTTTTAAACTCTCACTACTAGATCAAGAATAAAACTTAAAAATCAGAATAAGTTAAAACATTAAATATAGACAATCAAAATATATTTGTAAATAAGAAAAAGCCTAGCGGAATTGCTAAACTTTTCTTGTTTTATGAATTATACGTATAATACTTTTAGCCAATTACATTTTTTTGTTTTTTCAGTTTCCATTTTTGTTCCTTCGAATTCCATCTTTAGTAATGTCATGTCTTTTTTAAATCCCATTAACCCCATAGCTATTAATACACTACCGATAACTCCTACTATAATATCTGACCCCATATGATTTTTCATCTCCTAAAATATCTCATAATTTCAATCTATGTTAAAACTATACTATGATATACAAAGGCTTAGCAACTTCTCAAATGGGTAGTTAATACGTTTACTTAGGTAAAATCATTTAAAATGATCTTAATTGCTATTATAAACTGAGATTGTGAAAAAATACTTTCACGAGATTAAATGACTCCTTTTAATCGGAGCAACAGCTGTAAAAAAATCACCAGATGTAATGGTTGACCTGCTAAAGCAAGCGGTAGCTTATGCCATACCTGGAACCTATGTTTTGTTCGATAGTTGGTTCACCTATCCGAAAACTTTAATAAGAATTTTGGAACTTAAATTTCATACAATGACTATGGTTAAAGCTATTGTATGAGTTTGCAAAGGCAGAGAACCACTTTTTAAATAATCCAATCCCTTATAATTGAAATTTATGTTATAATTAGTAATTAATTGAACTATAATTTAGTTAACACCTGTAAAAATGACTGAATTTACTTATATTTATTTAAAAATATTAAATGAGGTGAACTATGAAAGATTATAAGGAGAAATCAAAACAAAATTTCAATATGCAAGCTAAAGTATATGATGAAAGTAATTATAGCAAGTATCCAAGAGAATGTTATCCTAACGTTATAAAAATATTATCTGAAATAGAGTTTGACACAATCTTAGACTTAGGATGTGGTACAGGCAGTGTTTTAGCTTTATTATTAGAACAAAAGCCTAATATACATGCTTATGGGCTGGATTTATCAGATGAAATGCTAACAATCGCAAGGCAAAAATTAGAAGAAAAAGCAGAACTAATACAAGGTGATTCGGAAAATCTACCCTATAAAGACAATAGCTTTGATGTAGTGATATGTACGGAATCCTTTCACCACTATCCTAACCCATTAAAAGCTTTAGATGAAATTCATAGGGTATTAAAACCACAGGGTAAATTTATTCTTTGCGATACGTGGATGTTTACTCCAATAAGGCAGATTATGAATGTTTTTATTAAATTCAGTGATGGTGGTGATGTAAGAATATATTCAGAAATTGAAATCACAAAAATGTTTAATGAAAGAAAGTTTAGAAATATCAGCTGGCATAAGTCAACAAAATATACCTATATATGTATCGGCGAAAAATAACTTACTTTCCATCTGAGTAAGAGTTTATTTTTTATCAAATAATTAATAATGTATATGCTGGAAATAAGCTTCCTGGTTTTCTGATAACTGGTGGAAGATCTCTTTTTAAAAGTTCTCCTAAGGGTTCAACAGAATCATAAAATTTATCACCTATACTTTTATAGTAAAGTGGCAATCTATCATCAAGGCCTGCAGTATGAGTTAACAAATTTCTAAGTGTAACTGGTTTTGGAAAGTCATTTTTGATTTTAAAACCAGTTACATATTTATTACCATACTTTAAACTTCTTGATATATACATTACATTTTGCCTAATTGTTAAAATTATTTACCAACATCTAACAACTATTAGTATATAGGCTATTTTTCTTGCAATGTATTTCAATATTTCTTAATTTTTTCTTACGATTTCCATACAACATGTAAGTATAAATTTGATACTCCAATCAATTTTTATGCTTTTACATTAACTATTTTCCAATAAGAATTAACAGTTAATATATAATATATTAAATAAATCAGAGTGTATACTCCCACAGTTATAAGAAGGGGATATACTAAGCTCGAGCTAAGCATAATTTGCAGAATTGTTAATGCAATAATACTATGTGTTATTCCAACAACTAAAGGTAGTGCAAATATAAAAATCATTTGCTTTGCTATAGAAATCCTTATTTCTGATTTTTTCACACCAATTTTTTTTAGTATATCGTATTTGTCCTTATCCTCACCAGCCTCTGACAGCTGTTTGAAGAATATTATACTTCCAGTGCATATCAAAAACACAAACCCTATAAATGATGCTAAAAATATTATAATACCCATACTAGTCATAGTATGTATGTAGCTCTTATAATATGATGATAGGGCTTCTTTACTACCTAGTGCTGTTTCTATTTCTGATGTAAGCTTTTTACTTTCTTTCTGATTTTCAATATTTATAAATCTTCTTTTTATAACCTTATCTTTATCATATAATTTATTGTAAACCTCATCCTTTACAACTACGGTATCTTGCATAAATGAATCATTTATATCAATTGAATTAGTTAGAAGGCTCTCTTTGAAATCTTTTATTTTTAAGGGAACTGTTCTATCCTTTATTTTAAGCTGTATATTCCTCCCAACAGGATTCTCCATCATCTTATCTGAATACATACGCATAAAAAATAATACTTCATCTGAATTTAAAGATATATTGTAATCTATTCCTCTTGCTTTTGATAATTCTTTCATAGTACTTTCTGATATAATAAAGGATTTTGAATTTGTTAATGGCTGCGTTTTCATCTTTGATATCTCAGGCCATTTACTATCTATAATTAAAAATTCGCTATTAGTAGAACTTTTAATTTTATTATTCGGATATTTATTTATGATCTGATCAATTTGTTCATCTAACGTTTTGCCATTGCTCTTATAGTCATAACTAAATGGGGTTAACTTATTTATACTATTTACTTGATCATAATAAAGCGATGCTGCGGTTCCCATAGCCGTAATAGTTGTTGCACTAAGCACTGCAATAGTAGCTAAAGATCTTCCATTAGCTTTTATTCTATATAAAAGCTGAGAAGTACCTATCATATTTAAGCCCCTAAAATATTTAACCTTATTTTTCTTAGAAAGCTTAACAATAAATACTATAAGTGAAGAGAAAAACATATAAGTTCCAATAACTGTACTAACTAATATAACTAACAATTTAGATAAATTATCAAATTTATAGGTTAGTGCCATATAATAACCCGTCCCAATAAAAATTATAGAAAGTAGAGCCAATATTAGTGAAGCTTTTGGCTGCTTCTGTGCCACCTTCTCTGATTTAAAAAGTTCTATTAGCTGAAATCTATAAATTAGTGTATATGAATGCACGGATGCTATAATAAATATCACTAAAAATACTATAATTGTGCTAATAATAGCCTTTAACGATATAGCAAATTTAACATTTACATCAAAGCTCATAATATGAATTAAAATCATTACAAATAATTTTGAAAATAACGTTCCTATTAATATGCCTGCCACAAGTGCCAGCGCTCCCATTACTAGATTCTCATAAAATAACATTCTTCCTATCTGCTTTTTCTTAACTCCAAGCATGGAGTATAAAGCTACTTCCTTTTTTCTTTTTTTAGTAAAAAATGAGTTTGAATACCATATAAACATAGCTACAAACACTGCTATAACAATGGAGGCTGCATTAAAAGCAGTACTTACTTTCATAGAATCCGCCGCTAAGTCTGTAACCTGTTTATTGTACTCGATGGAGGTAAAGGTATAATAAATCATTATGCAAAATACCATGGATACAAAATATATTAAATAGTTATGAAAATTTCTCTTTATGTTTCTAAAAGTAATATTAAATAAATTCATCTGTATATCACATCCTTTCTAAGTTAAATTGATACTTCATCGAAGTTCCCGCCTAAGGCAGCCAATACATCTAGTATCTTTTTAAAAAATTCTTTTCGTGATGTTGTGCCCTTGACAAGCTCCGTAAATAGCGAACCATCTTTTATAAATATTATCCGTTTGCAATAGCTGGCAGCAAAGGCATCATGCGTTACCATCATAATAGTAGCCCTTTGAGTTTCATTTAAATCACTTAAAGATTGTAAAAGTTCTGTGGAAGATTTAGAATCCAACGCACCTGTCGGTTCATCGGCTAGTATAATCTTAGGTTTAGTAATAATAGCTCTGGCAGCAGCTGCTCTCTGTTTTTGTCCCCCAGATACCTCATAAGGATATTTATTGAATATATCCTTTATACCTAAAGTAGCTCCTATAATACTAGCCCGTGCTTCAATATCTTTTATGTTTATTCTAGCAAGAGCTAATGGAAGCACCACATTTTCTTTTAATGTTAACGTATCGAGTAAATTAAAATCTTGAAATATAAAGCCTAATTTGTCTCTTCTAAAAGAAGCTAACTTATCTTCATTCATTTTTGCAAGATCTTCCTTATCAATAGTTACTACTCCCGAAGTTGGTTTATCTATAGTTGATATAATATTTAATAATGTAGTTTTTCCTGCACCTGAAGGCCCCATTATTCCAATAAACTCCCCTTCTTTTATTTCAAGGTTTATATCATTCAATGCAGTGTAAACATTCCCCCTTGAGCCGTAAACCTTTTTCAAATTTCTCGCAACTAATACATTTTCCATTTTTATTTCCTCCTTAAATCATCCTCTTCGAAGCTGCAATATTAACGACTTCAGAAGGAGATTTAGATTTTTACTGAAATTTCTCTTTGTTGTAGTATACCCCCACTTATAAAAGTTGGAGACTTCCTTCTGAAATGTCCCTAAAACCCTTTCGCTCCTTTCGCTTATTACAATTCTATTTTATAACAAATCTAATACCCAATCCATTGTGTAACATTACAAAGTCCATTCTAAACTTACATTGTTGTAAGTTTTAAAAAAATAGGGCTACAAACCACATTTTTAGTTTGTAACCCTATAATATTCTATAAGTTTTGGAAAATGAACTGTTACTCTAGTAAATTCAGAATGCATTGATTCAATAGTTATATGGTGACCAAGCTTTGTAGCAAGATTTTTTGATAGATAGAGTCCCATACCTGTGGCTTTAAAATCATCCCGTCCATTATATCCAGTAAATCCTTTGTCAAAAACCCTATTAATATCCTCAGATTTTATTCCAATTCCATTATCTTGGATAATAAGCTGTTTCTCATTGTGCTTTAATACTCCACTAATTTTAATAAGTCCATCGCTTGTTGTATATTTTAATGAATTTGATAAAATCTGATCCAAAATAAAGAAAAGCCACTTTTTATCTGAGTCTATAGTAAATTCTAAGTCACTTAATTCTATCTTTATTTTTTTACCTATAAATTCCTTTGCATGTTTTTTCACAACCCCAACAATTAGACTATGCATATTTATTTCATTTACTAAATAGTCCTTTGAAAAGCTATCTAATCGTGAATAGTACAATGCTTGTTCAACGTAATTCTCTATATGATCTATTTCATCCTCTAAGTTACTTAAGGTCTCCTCCTTAGACTTGTACATACTGTTCTCTATAACCAATCTACATGCAGAAATAGGCGTTTTTATCTCATGAACCCAGGAATTTATAAAGTCTACATTTTCTTTTTTCCCTTCATGTAATCTATCTGTTTTTAAATTGAATTCTTCGTTAACTTTCATAAGAATTTCTCCAAATAGCCTTTGTTCATAATTTAATGGCATAGGCAACGAATTAACAATATTCTCTTTCTGGTTATCTATAATACATTTAATAACATTATAATATCTTCTATTTTTTAAATACTCAAATATTAAGTAAAGTATAAACATAATAAACCCTACTATATTGATATAGGCTATATCGCCAACACTTATTTTTACTTCATTGTTAAAATACACCACCGATGAAATAAATAGCATCAATATAAAATAAAACAAAATTAAAAATATCCTGTCCCTTAAAAAATTTCTAAATCTCATAGTATTGTATACCCTTGCCTTTTTTTTGTTTTAATTAAGTCTTCTAGTTCAATATTCTCTAATTTTTTACGCAGTCTATTGATATTCACTGTAAGGGTATTATCATCAACAAAACTTTCATCCTCCCAGAGACTTCGCATAATTTTATCTCTGCTTATTAAATTGCCATTATTTTTCATAAGTAGATATAGAATGCTAAATTCATTTCTACTTAGTTCTACCCTCTTATCTTTAAAAAACACGCTATTATCCTTCATATTTAAAACAATGTTTTTATACTCAAGCACATTAGTCTGCGCATCTGCGTAGGAATATGTTCTTCTTATCAATGCATTTATTTTGGCCATCAATATTTCTAAGGAAAAGGGCTTTTGAATAAAATCATCTCCTCCCATATTAATTGCCATTATTACATCCATATTGTTATTCCTTGAAGAAACAAATATTATGGGAACCTTTGATATTTCTCTGATTTTATAGCACCAGTAAAAACCATCAAAATAAGGAAGGTTTATATCCATAAGAACTAGATGTGGAGAGTATTTTGAAAACTCGATAAACACCTCATTAAAGTTCTCAATGGCTTTTCCATCAAAACCCCATCTCATTACATTTTCAAGCAATATTTCTTTTATCCTAATATCATCTTCTACTATCATTATCTTAAACATGTAAAAACCTCACTTTAAAATGGAATTTGATTCTTCTCCATTATACTATAAAATGGGTATCTACACCATTATGTTGGCTTACAACATTAACCAAGTACTGTAATGTAAAACTATACTTTAAACATTAGTGGCTTTAAAAACTTAATATTACATGGCCCTTTACTTCCGGTTAGTTTAAAATATTTTGTATATTTATGTATTCACCATAAAGTTTAATTATATAAGTAATTAAAAAATATTTATTTAGCATAATATTAAATTTGCTTTCTATTAAATTGCTCTTTTAGATATGTTGAAATTTCGATTAAAGCCTCATCTGATTTATTCGTAATCTTATCCATTGAGATAAAGCCATGTGTAACACCTTTATATCTGGTAGAAATTACATTCACACCTGCTTCCTTTAATTTATTACCGTAAGCTTCACCGTCATCCCTTAATGGATCAAATTCGGCTGTGATTATGAGTGTGTCTGGTAAATCTTTAAAATTTTCAGATAATAAAGGCGAGGTATATCCACTTTTTCTTTCTTCTAAACTTGGAGTGTATAGGGATATAAATTTTTCAGAGTTTTCCCTTGTAAGATTATAATCCATACCAAAATACGACCAAGATTTAGTATTTAGTTGATAAATGTTTGTTGATGGATATATTAGTACCTCAGAGATTATGTGTGGGCCACCTTTATCACGTGCCATTTGTGCAACTACTGCAGAAAGGTTGCCCCCAGCACTGTCCCCTACAACACATACTCGACTGGAGTCCCCATTAATACTCTTAGCATATTTATAAACCCATTGGAGCACATTATATACGTCATTAAGACCAGCTGGGAATGGATCTTCTGGCGCAAGACGATAATTTACAGATACAACTATAGCCCTTGAATTTTTTGAAAGCTTCCTGCAAACATTGTCATAGTCATCAATACTACCGCTAATCCAACTGCCGCCATGTGAATAAATTATGATAGGCAATTCATTCCCATTGCCGTCAGGCGTATATATTCGCACTGGCACTTGATTTGAATCTGTTTTTATATCCATATTTTTTATATCGGAAAAGGGTATAGGTTTGGAATTCCATATAGTTGTTGACTTATGCAATGCTGCACGCATTTCATATATTGATTTTCCTTTAAGTGAAATAGGATTAAAATGCTCTTCTATTTTTGACATTACACCAAATAATGTATCAAGCTTACCATCACCTGTTCTAGAAAAGTTTTTAATTAAAAGAAAACAGTATATTGTAACAATCAAGACAATAGCAGAAAAAATCCAAAATATTTTTTTCTTTTTCATTCAATACCTCCACCATTAACTTAACTATTTACAAAATTCATTTTTATTTATGATTGGTACCAATCCTATGCAGTACTATGGATGGATTAATAAATAACTAAACTCATTGATATATCCATAAGTTAATATCACGAATAGATAGATATGTTAATCGCCTTTGTATTTTATATCGACTATATTATATTACCCTATTCAAATTTTGTTTATACTGACCATATAATGAACATAGGTTAATAATTATATGGAGTGCGCTTATTGGATATTTTATTTGAACATCGTTTAGTTACCAATTGATATTGGAAAGTTAATAGTTGTTTTATAGCTTTCTACATTTAAGCTAGTTGCAACTTTGATAGTTAATCAAACAGTAGCACAATAATTTAAAGGGCAGCCTCTTAGGAGATTGCCCAATTTGTTGTTTTATAATTTCTTTAATAAGGTGTTGGATAATCATAATCATAATCGTAATCATAATATGGATAAGGATAGAATGGAAAAAAATCAAAGACACCAAAAAGTCCACCACCGTGACCGAAGTTACCACCATGTCCAAAATGTCCACCGTGTCCAAAATGTCCACCGCCACCTCCGTGACCGTGTTGTCTTACAAGAAAGTCTTCATCTTCTTCTCTTTCTGTTGGATTACTCATAGACATTTGTCCCATCATACCAGTATAATCCATAGGTTGTTGCAACATAAATGGGCAAGGTTGATATGTTGGTTTACCATCTTTTATTTTTTCTTCCAAAATAAATCCTCCTAAATAAATTCTATGATATTATTATATTCACGGGATATGAAAGGGTACCTACCAGCAAAATTATTGATTGTTGAAAAGGATACATTATCATATTATGCAAATATCTTATTAGACTTGATGTATAAATAAAATACTGCATTAGGACGAATGCCCAATGCAGTATTTTATTGGAATTGCCTTGTAAAATATAATTCCAAGGTGACTTCCTTCCATTGCTAAAACTCTAGTTTAGACTTGCTTTATTTAATCTTCACGGCTTATTAGATTTTTCATAGATGTAAGTGATAATAATTCTCCTTCTGATATTAAAATTGCACTACGTTATATTATGTGTAATATAAAATTAATTAACTAAAAAAATTTAAAATAAAATGGTTCCTACCATTCATAAAAACCATACTCACTATAAAATACCATTTCTTCCATTTGATTATCGATTAGAGCCACCATTTGATTAATTTCATATATGGCATCAGCTTTAATCTCTTCAAGTTTTTTATATCCATAATTTATATTTATCCTCTTAATCTAATACTTAGTTTATTTTTTGCCTGCAGCTATAATAGCTTCTGAACGTTCATTAAATTCTTTTACATCTTCTGGAGTGCTAAAATTAATATTATTAGTCATAGTAGACATATCAGTGCTTGGATCGTCCTTTGATGCATAAGATTGTTCATTACTTAGCACTTTTACTGAACCAACCTTAAAACCAGTTGATTCTTTACTTGATTGTAATGTGGCGCCACTAGTGCTACTGCTTACATTAGCGTTTTTATTTTTATTATTCATAAGTATTCTCCCTTCAAATATATAAATTACACTGTATTAATAAGTGTATACTATAGCTTACCCAATTCTATAAAATATAGTTTAAGATAGCTATTATTATATGGTACAATCTTTAAGTGATTTATCGTCGCTGAATCTCACAAAAACCAAGAACTCCATTTTAATTAATTTAAAACTTTTATTGGTAATATTTTTTTAATATATTTGACAGATTATGTTTTATTCAGTAAAATATAATTGATAATGAGTATCAATGCTACACTGAGGATGTTTAATAATATGGTTGATTACGCTGATATTAATAAGGAAAATAAGAAATAAACTTTTGAGAATATAAAATAATTTAGGAGGACTTTATGGAGTTAAATGAAATAGTAAACAAAATAGAAGCATTTGGGACACCTCAAATAAAAAATGTATTGTCTAATCATGGAATATGCGAACCGTTCTTTGGAGCTAAAATAGCTAATTTGAAAAAGTTAGTTAAGTTTGTAAAGAAAAATGATGATTTGGCGAAAGAATTATATAAAACAGGGATTTATGATGCTATGTATTTAGCAGCATTATCTATAAATCCTAAAAGCATGTCAAAGGAAGAACTGAAAGGGTGGATAGATAAAGCTTATTGTTATCCAATTGCGGAATATATAGTTGCAACTGTAACGGCCGGAAGTGATTATGCAGTAGAACTTGCAAAGGAATGGATAACATCTGAAAATGAAATGATTGCAGCTTGTGGTTGGAGTACATATAGCATTTATATATCTGTAGCAGAGGATAATCTAATTGATATTAATGAAATAGGATATCTTTTAAATAAAATAGAAGCAAATATACGTAATGAAAAGAATAGGGTTAAATATACTATGAATGGGTTTATAATAGATGTTGGAACTTATATAACAGAATTAAATGAAAAAGCATTAAAGGTTGCTATTAATATAGGTAAAGTTAATGTTTTAATGAATAAAACTAGTTGTAAAGTGCCACTAGCTAAGGAAATTATAGAAAAAATGATTAATATGGATAAAATAGGAATTAAAAGAAAGAAATATATTTGTTAGGGGTTTAGCTCAAAATAATTAAAAAATAGCAAGCAAGTGAAGGAAGAGACCCTTCCCTAATAAATTTGGCATAAACAAGTAAAATAAGAAATTAAATACCCATTTGATATAATTTATGAATGCAACACAATACTGTTGAGTTACATTCATAAAAACTACTTTTTATTTTAAAAGTTGTATTGTGGTTATTGGCCCGACAATTCCATCTGGTTTTAACCCTCTTGAAGCCTGAAAATGCTGAACCGATAATAATGTGTTCAATCCAAAATATGAATCAGAGCCTGTTTTACCACAACTAAATCCTAATGCAATAAGTCGCTGCTGTATCCACCTTACAAGTTCATTATGGGTGCCTCTAGTAACAAATGTCTTAGCTACAACCTCATTAGTATGTGTACCTTTGATGCCATCTTCAACAAGCTTGTCCCCGTTTTTATCTTTTAAACCGACTAAGTTGACAGCATGTTGAAAAGCTACTACAACAATATTTACAGGTACATGTGAGACTGAATTAATAAATATATCAGATTTAAATTCATTTAAATCAACAGGTCCATTTATTCCGTCTACTCCCCCAGAGCTTGAATATTGAAATCCTATATAATTAATTGCATCGGGCTTTGCTACTCCATAATGGGCCACCCACAAAGGTATATCTTTAACTGAGCTATTTAAATTGTTTGCGTAAAAATAATCTCCTGTATAAATGCATACTTCCTTATTATTTGATATTAGATAATTCGCGAAAAGTCTTACATTAGAGCTTGTCTTAGTTACGGTTTGCCCTAATGCCACTTCTACATCTATAACGTATTTACAATCGGATGAAAGCCCTTCTATAACACTTAGAAAATGTTTTGCTTCTAATATTGGATCATTTGCTCTTAAAAAATGATAAAACCCAATTTTAAGTCCTGCTTCAATTGCTCCACTATATTGTGATTGTAACAGTGGATTTTTATAATTGATTCCTTCCGTGGCTTTAATATAAACTATTTCTATTCCACTGTTTTTTACTTTTTTTAAATCTACATTTTGTTGGTAACTAGATATATCTATTCCTTTAATAAAACCCATCTCCAATTTTAATTATTTTCTCGTAACAATATATGTTTCAACCCACATCTTTGATACCGCTCAGGTGTTTATAATATTTTTATGTAACAAAGGAGTATCTTGCTGGTGAAAACTTCTCTGATATTTATTGTCCCCTGCCACATAGCTTAGTAGCTGTAGTATCAAATCAGCAATTAAACTTTCTATACCTTTCATATCCACAATACTATCCTCAATTACCTTTAAAAGTCACACTATTTTTAAGTTCATTGTAACTTATTGTACTTGCAATTATATATAAAGGTCTGTCTTTACTCTCATCAGATATTCTTCCACTATATTGCCCTATAATAGCGAGAAAGCAAAACATAATGCCAAACATAATTAAGTTAATGGAAAGTATTAGACCTAAATTTAATATATTGCTTTGCTTAAACAGTGAGGTTGTAATACTACTAATTAATAAAATAGTACCTATTAAACCTGCAAATGCTCCAAAGTAGCCAGTAATCATTAATGGTTTATAATAAATAAAATTTCATGGTTTTCAAGTGTTTGATCCATGACGGATTTTAATCTTTTGTAACTCTCATTTATAACAAGTTCTTCATTATACAAAGGCACTATTACAGAAAAAAATAATTCCATTACTCATTATTATCATTCCCTTCACTTTAATTATTAAATGTTTCTCCACAATTAAAATTATAAGTGTAAATTGTATCAGCAGTATCAAATTAATATGTGAACTTTATGTGATAAGTTATATAAAAAGGCTACCTAAGAAAGGCAGCCAGTTACTGTTGGAGTGGTTACTACTATATTAAATCGTTTTTAAATCCTTTACCTCTCACCTCTGAAGCATCAACTATTATCATAAAAGCATTATTGTCTATTTCTTTAATTATTAATTTTAATTCGGGAATTTGATGGAGTGCTACTGTACAAAATAATATTTTTTGATGATTACCAGTATATGCACCTTCTCCATATAAAAAAGTAACTCCTCTATGCATTTTATACAAAATCCCACTACAAATTTCTTTTTCTTTTGTAGTAATAATAAGAACTAATTTTTGTTTTTTCATTCCATGAATTATTCTATCGGTAACTTCAGCCGTTATATACATAGAAGCTATAGTATACAACGCGCTAGTTACTCCAAAAAAGAAAGTACCGATACAAACAATTATCATATTAACACAAAATGATATTTGTCCTATATTAAAGTTATCATGCTTTACTTTTATCAAAGCTGAAACAATGTTGGCTCCTCCTCCGGAACCGTGATTGCTGAATATTATTCCTATGCCAATTCCATTTAATACTCCACCGTATAAACATAATAGTAACGTATCGTTTGTGCCAATCAGTTCTTTTAAAGGAGCAGTTAAAATTAAAAACAAAGAAAATGAGATTATACCTATAATTGAAAAAATAGTAAATCGTTTGTTAAGATATTTATAACTTAGTATTAATAACGGAATATTTAATAAGAGTATAGTATATCCAGCAGGAAATTTAAATAAATATTGGATAATTAACGATATACCAGTTGCACCACCACTTAGAAGTTTGGCTTTGGAAATAAACAAATTAATTCCGAGTGAAGATATCAAACTTCCAAGTAGTATAAAGAAGATATTCTTAATGATATTTTTGTTTATATAATTAAACATATTGTTTCCTCCTCCAGAGTAAAGCTATTTGTCAGAGTCTATAATAGTCTTTAACATGAAAACTTTATGAATTAATCATATAGACCTTCTTGTTATAGTGTATCATAACAGTATCATTATATGAATTAAATGTAAATAAGAATAAAAAACCACCATGTACCTAATACAGTTCTACTGCATAGTAAATGGTGGATTAAAACTAGATTTTTTTTGTTTTATGGCGTTATCCTAATACATAAGTTTGTTATTTTGTAGTATCGGTTTTTGAATCCCCCTTTTGAGAACTAGAGATTAAACTAAGTCCTGCAGATGGGAAAATTTTAATATTTTAACTATTCTTAAACATACCTAAACTATATAAATAGGTAAAATCATATTGTTTTACTTTTTATATCGGTGTTTTATCTTAATTTGCTTTGTCTGTACACCTTCATAAGATATGAATATATACACTAATAAGAGAAATAATAAATAAAAATAACGTTCCGTAATAATACTTTTTTATTGATATATTTAAATGTACGTGCTAAGGTGTTAAAGTAACAGATACAAATTAATTTTACCTTTTAAATAAATTTGATATCATTTAAACAGTACTCTAATTTTGTAGTACAGATAATTGTTTAATTAAAGATAAAGAGGAGTGATATGCAGTGGCAGAGAAAAATAAAAGAGAGATGTTTTCTACAGGATTTGCAATTTTTTTTGCAACATTAGGTTCAGCCGTAGGTTTAGGTAACATATGGAAATTCCCTTATTTAATAGGGTCTAACGGTGGAGGAGCTTTTCTCTTAGTATATCTTTTATGTGTTGTATTAGTTGGTATTCCCATTATGGCATGTGAATTTTACATTGGAAGAAAATCAAGGAAAAATGCAGTCGGAGCTTTTAAAAAATTAAATGCTGCTAAAGGCTGGAAAACTATTGGATTAATGGGGACATCTACAGCATTTCTAATAGCATTTTTTTATAGCTGTGTTGCAGGATGGGTTTATTCCTATGTATTCAAGGCAATAAAGGGCGATTTTAGGGGGGTTACTTCTAGTACTGCTTCGGCAAAATTCATGTCAACCTTAATTGGACCACTGTCTCCAATAGTATGGCAATTTATAGTTCTCATCGTAGTTTCAATAATCTTAATTGCAGGAGTTAAAAATGGAATTGAAAGAATAACAAAGACACTTATGCCTGTATTATTCATACTAATTATTATATGTGGTGCAAGGGCATTAACACTTCCAGGTGCATCACAAGGATTAAAATTTTTATTTCATGTGGATTTTTCGCAATTAACTGGACGTGTTATATTAGCAGCTCTTGGTCTAGCCTTTTTCAAACTGTCCCTCGGAATGGGAACAATGATTACTTATGGAAGTTATTTTACACCTGATAATAATATGATAGCAACTTCAGTTAAGGTTGCTTTATCTGACTCACTAATTTCAATATTGGCAGGAATTGCAATATTCCCAGCCGTATTCTCTTTTGGTCTAAAACCTAGTGAAGGTCCTGGTCTTTTATTTATGACTATACCACTTGTATTCTCAAAAATACCTTTTGGCAGTGTATTATTAGTCGCATTTTTCTTTTTAACTGCAATAGCCGCTACAACAGCACTGATATCTATGGTTCAAGTCCCAGTTGCGTATTTTACAGAAGAAAAGGGTATGAGTAGAACGAAAGCTGTGTTATTTACAACAAGCATAATGATGGTGTTTGGAATTCTCGCAACATTATCGGCTCATCCCACGAGTGCCCTTGCTAATATTCATATAATAGGCCAGAGAGGATTTTTCGATACCTTTGACTACTTATCTTCAGATATATTACTTCCAATAGGTGGGCTTTTAATAGCGATTTACGTTGGATACTTTACTAAAAAGGAAGATTTCAAACTAGAACTATCAAATCAAGGAACTTTAAATAACGATTCTGTGTTAAACATTATATATGTATTTATTAAATTTATATCACCAATCCTTCTTTTAATTATTTTCTTAAATTCTATAGGAATAATTAAATTTTAAATAAAAATATTTATTAACAAACCACTTCATTACTGAAGTGGTTTACCTTTCACATCTATGCCACTAATTTGGTTTTCAACCTTAATAACATCAACTACTGTGATGCATTTCTTCGGCTAATTCCAGTTCGTTATCAATCTTTTCAAATCTATTTACCATTTTACCATCAACTTCTTTTTTCTCTAAAAACATACTTAATGGTCTAACCCATATTCCTCTTTCTCCATAAAGGGCCTGATAAACCACCATATCTTCACGCGTTTCTGAGTGTTTTGCTACATAAAGCACTAAATACTCATTGCCTTTAAAATGTCTATATTTTTTACCGATTACAATATTATTTTCATTCATTAATACATACCTTCTTTATAGAAATATATTTTTTAGGCTTTAAATCTTCCAACTTATTATCTCTTCTAAATTGAAATGAGTGAGTTTAATTACATGCTTGATCTGAAGACATTACTGCCACTCCCTCATTTTTCTATTTTTCACGGTTAATAAATATTTATTTTTTTATAAAATTTAAGTTTAATACGTAAGTTACCATTAGAATTATAGACATACTTAGCTTACTTTATTATACCCGCTTTTCTTACCTTATGCACTCAATACTTTCTACAGTATTACCTTCTTCTTGCCAATTTAAAAACATCATCAATATATCACTAATAATTTCTTCAGGAATCGTTTCGCTCATTTATAGATATATAACAAAATAAAAGCCCTATGTCTGCTTTTGCAGACATAGGGTAATTAAAAAAAATCATCTAAATCATAATTTATTTAGTGTTTTCAGCATAGGCATTATCCCAAGTATTCAAGAATACATAATCTTTTGCATCTTTTTTATTGTTATGTTCTTTACTTTCTGCAATTTCCCCAATAGGAGTCATTGCAACTACTTTGTAATTTTGTGGAATGGCTAATGCTTTTTTTATAATATCTTCATCAATTGCAGCAATCCAACAAGTTCCATAACCCTCATTAGTAGCTGACAAAATAAAATGCTCCATAGCAATGGCACTATCCACTAAATAATACTCTCTGTTTTCAACTTCTCCAGAAGCATCTGGCTTTGCTACTATAACCGCCGTCATTGGAGCATCTAATATTGATTGTGCTGCTGAATTGTCCTTATTCATTATAGATTTAGAAATTTGTTCTAGTTTGTTTTTTTCATCAACTAAAATAAATTTGTATGAAGTATTATTTTTCCATGAAGGGGACATCATAGCTGAATCAATCATTTTTGCTAATTTTTCTTTATTTACTGGGGTATTCTTAAATTTTTTAATACTTTTTCTACTTTTGACTACATCATAAAATTCCATATAACACACTCCTTTAATTATAGTATGTGTAATCGCTTCATAAATAATGTAGTTGTTTCACCTAAAATTTTAAAGATAGAATTAAAAAAATAAAAAAGTGTACTTATTATTTTTTTAGTATACTCTTATAAATTTCAAAATAATTTTTCCAAAACTTCTCTATAGTAAAATTATTTACAACAATGTTATATAACTTTTCACCCTTTATGTTAAAATTGCTCTTATCTAAATATGCTTCTTTCATAGCTTTATAAATATTTTCGTTGTTTTGATTCTTCACTTTATACCCGCTGTCTTCGCCTAATATACTTTGTAAGTCGCCCACTTCAGTATAAATCAAAGGTTTCTTTACAATTGCTGATTCTAAAACCGTTAAGGGTGGTGCTCCACCCTCGCTTAAAGAAGCTAAAACACTAACATCAGAGGCGTTTATATAGTCTATTGGATTAGAAACATTTCCGGTCATTATAACTTTATTTTCTATTTTTAGCTCCACTATTAACTTCTCTAGTTCGGATTGTAGCTCACCATCACCAACTAAAAGCAATTTTACATCATGAAATTCAATAGTAAGTTTTCTAAATCCCACTATAACTTCTCTATGATTTTTTATAGGATGTAATCTCGCAACCATAACATATACAAAATCATTCTTCTTTAAATTCAAATTATTTCGTATATCTTCTGTTGGCGTCACAATACTAATTTTCTTTATATCTATACCATTATTTACAACTGATTTACTTCCTTGAATATTTTTTTCTTCTAATAAAACCTTCAAATTATTTGATACACAAATATAATTATTAAAGCTCTTTAGACCCTTAATACTCAGGGGAGTAAAAATAAAATATTTCACTTTATTATTAAGGAAATCATATCTAAAATCACTGTGAACTACAGCTACTGTAGGTACGTTTAATTTACTTTTTAAAATTAAATGCATTAGGAATGGCTTTGCCCCATGGAAATTTACTAAACTTATCGAATTGCATCTTATAAAATTCACTAGCTCAATATTATTAAGCTTCTTACTAAAAAGTTTGTAGCTAATATCCATAACTCTAACTTTTGAGTAAAGTGGACCTTCTCCCAAGCAACCGACTATATTCTCAAATTTGTTATTGTATTTACTGCATATGTTTAATACGTGTTTTCCACCACCACCATTATCATTTCCTGATATGACATGCAAAACTTTAATATGGATCCTCTCCTTTACTTCTCTGATGTTAATAACAATTATTTACGTTTATACTTGTCCTTTATTACCATTAAAATAAACTTAGGTATAGATGATAATCTTTTAATTCTAAATGGTTCTTTCGCAACTCTGTAAAACCATTCCATGCCTATATTTATCATCCATTTAGGTGCACGTTTAACATTACCAGCTATAATATCAAAACTTCCTCCAACTCCCATAAATACTTTGCAAGGAAGTCTGTCCATATATTTCGCTATAAATACTTCTTGCCTTGGGCATCCCATAGCAACAAATAAGACTTGTGGACTAACTTTTTCTATTTCTTTTAATAGTTCTTCACAATTGTCCATTTCGAAATATCCATCATGACTCCCTAAAATATTTAATTTGCGATATTTAGTTCGCAGATTAATATTGCACATATTCACTGTTTCCTGGGTGGACCCTAACAAATATATTCCTTGGCTTTCTTTTTCACATTTTTTTACTATACAATCCATAAGTTCTACACCAGCAATTTTTTCTTTCACCGGTTGCCCTACAATTTTAGAACATATTACTGTACCAATTCCATCTGGAATAATGATTGAATTTTTACTAGTGAAATTTTCTAACAATAAATTATTTTGTAGCCCACTAAAAAGAACTTGTGGATTTCCTGAAACAATATGTACCTTTTTAAAACTGTTTATGTTTTTAAACAATTCTTCTATGGTATCATTAAAAATTTCGAATTGAAAAATTCTTGTTATCATAAATAAAACCCCTCCAAATTAACAACTCCCTAATAAGCGCCGTCTTTTTTAAACACAGATACAACTGTTAAGAAGATAATTTTTATATCTAATTGGACTGAAAAATTTTTAATATAATCCAAATCATAAGTAACTGTTTTCCCTAGTTCGATTTCTCCTCTTCCACTAATCTGTGCAAGTCCAGTAATTCCTGGCAAAACTAAGAGTCTTTGGTAGTAGCTTTCGGGATAATACTTAACTATCTCTGGTATTTCAGGCCTAGGACCTACAATGCTCATTTGTCCAAACAAAACATTGAAAAATTGTGGAATCTCATCTAGGCTGTTGCACCTTAAAAATTTTCCAACCCTTGTTATTCTAACGTCCGACTTGTCTTGAAACACAAAATTCTCCAAATCAAACGGATCTATATTAAGTTCTATTTTGCTTTCAGCTTGAGCTATCATAGTTCTAAATTTATAAATATTAAAGTTTTTTCCATCTTTACCTACCCTAACCTGCTTAAATACAGTTGCTCCTTTTGAATCTAGTTTAATAGCAATAATGATAATTAAATATATAGGCAATAATATAATTATACCTATAAAAGATAATGTAATATCCATTAATCTCTTAAGTCCAAATTGAAGCCTCTTATTCTCAATATGCGCTTTTTTATCTATATTTATCATATTGCGTTAACTCCTACTTTCTGATGAATATTTAAGCGTCCCCCTGTATTTCTAAATTTCTTCACCAACTTATATATTCAAATTATTTGTTGATGCGTTTAATAAACTTTCAGCTGTAGCTACTATAAACCAAAAATATGTTGTAACTTTAGGCACAAAAAATAGATTGTCTGATAAATTCATAAAATAGAATGCTACCATCGATGCCAATGCACCCATGTAAAAAGCTTGCAAAAATTTGTCATCTGTTATAGTAATTAATTTTTTCAATCTAATAAGCACTGTTATTAAAATTACTAAAAGAGATGTTATTCCTATTATGCCCAATTCACTTTGAGTCTTTAAATAAGAACTATGTGTAGGATATCTTGTATACGAGTTGTAGCTTAGGCCTTTATACTTATTAATATATTCGTTATACCTACTGATATAATTACCATTACCAACTCCTAGAATTGGATGTTCCTTAATCATCATTAGAGCCGTTTTCCACAATTTAATTCTAGCCACATTTTGTCCATTATTTGTTAAATCCTTAACTGTATCAAGAACCGCCGGACTAAATAAAGCCAAAATACCTACCCCTCCAAAAACTACAATTAATTTTAAACTATACAGCACACATAAAACCGCTGCACCGATACAAACGCCTAATAAAACATTTCTAGAATAAGTCATAAGTATATTGAGAAATATTAGAATTGATATTATTCCATACATACTTTTTAATTTTTTATTTTTTTCATAAATTGTTAGCATTACTAATGGAAAAATAATTAAAATAAGAAAGCCCGCATATGCATTAGGATTTTGCATTGTTGCAGCAATCTTACTTGCTCTATATCCATAGGAGTATTTCACAATAAACCTTTTATCTAATCCAATTATTGTAAAGTATTGAATTATACCAAAAATACTCAAGACTCCTGATGTGAATATAAAGCATCTCAATAAGTTTTTCACTAATTTTTTTGTATTAAATTCATATTTAATTATAAAAAATATAAATACATATGTTAAAAATCTTGCGCTTTCGCTTAATGCTAATCCCTTTTCTAATGCATAAAAAGTTGATAATAACATAATACCCAATAACATCACTATGCAAATACTTAAAGTACTACTAAAGAAGTCTCTAATCCCATAAAGAAACCTTCCCCTCGTATCCCTATTAAAAATCAACTTTATGAGATATAAGCACATAATTATTCCTAATAAAATATCTGAAACAGATACTCCTTTTAAATTTGTTCCCTCTTGAATTAGAGGCATTATCACTATATAAGCACACATTAAATAATACAAAATACTACACTTAGCTTTCATTTTTTACACCTCTTTATAGACTAATATTATAATTTTTATAAATTCATCAATATTTTTTCTAATTTTCTTGTTATATCCTCTCTAGCATAATTCTCCATAACATAAGCCCTTCCATTTTCACCCAACCTATTTCTAAGCTCCATGTTATTATATAACTTTAACACCGCTTCTGCAATTTCTTTTGAATTTTCTGGTTCTACTACAATTCCTGCATTTGCACTGTTTATTAGTTTAGCCGCTTCACCCTGTACTGGTAAAATAATAGGTATTTCTGAAGCTAAGGTCTCAAACATTTTTGAAGGTAGAGCACCTTTAAAAAGTTCTAACTTCTTTAAAGGGATTATTGCAGCATCCATAGAAGCTACTATTTTAGGCATATTTACCTTTGGCTGAAGAGGTAAAAAGGTAACATTTTTTAATCCTTTTTCTTTTGCCATATTTACAAGATCTTGTTTTTCCGGACCATCACCTACAAAAACAAATTGAATGTTTTTTTCCTCTTTTACTATCTCTGCTGCATTTATTATAACTTGTAGTCCTTGTGCAAGTCCATGAATACCAGCGTAACATAGTGCAAACTTATTTTCTACTCCAATTTCACTTCTAAATGTTTCATCCCTATTTTCACTTTTAAATAGCTTTGTATCAACTCCATTAGTTAGCAGATGTACTTTGTTTTTATCAAATCCTCTACCGACTATATCATCAACTATTCCTTCTGTTTGACAAGTAACAGCTACTGCACGTCTATAACAAAATTCTTCTAACCATACAGACATTTTAATGAATAACTTATTATGAAGCATACCTAATTTTATAGCTGATTCTGGCCATAAATCAGATATGTTAAAAACAAATTTAGCTTTTTTAAGCTTAGCTATTACATACCCTGAAAAGCCTAGAAACAGTGGTGGAGATTCCGTTATTACTACATCCTGCTTATTTATATGAATAGCCCCTTGAAGTACAGAAGAAAAAGTAAAAGATAAATAATTTCTTAATCTCTTAGTAAAACTCTTAGATTTTGTAGCATAAATACTAGTTCTAATTATCTTTATACCTTCAATTTCTTCTATGACCACCTTATTACCTTTATAATCATCAAAAATCTCCCCTCTAGGGTAGTTAGGCATTGCTGTTAATATTGTAATTTCATGGCCAAATTCCTGTAATTTTTTAGCAAACTCAAAAATTCTATTTTGAGGTGCCCCCACCTCTGGGGGACAGTACTGAGTTAAAAATAAAATACGCATGTTTTCACCTCTATTGTTTGTTTATAATTTTTAAAATTTTCTCTGCAGCATGGCCATCTCCAAAAACATTTTGCTGAGATTTATTTGGCATAAAATTAACTATGCCCTCTAAAATCTTAGTTTTATCAGTTCCAACAATAATATTCCATCCATTTTCTACTGTTTCTACCCATTCTGTTTCTTCTCTCATAGTAATACAAGGCTTACTCATAAAGAAAGCTTCCTTTTGAACTCCACCACTGTCTGTGACAATCTTTTTACAGTACATTTCTAAAATGATCATGTCTAAATACCCAACTGGGTCAATTATCTTTATATTATTATTAAATTTCAAACCATAATCATCCATATATTTTTTTGTTCTTGGATGTAGGGGTAATATTATTTTTTTGCCGCTCTCATTTAATGCCTCACTAATATTTCTTAATCTATTTATATCATTAGTATTTTCTGCTCTATGTATGGTAGCTAAAATAAATTCTTCCTGGTATAAAATAAGTTTCTTCATAATCTTAGATTTTTCTTTTGAAATCTTTGAAAAATTAAGGGTCGCATCATACATTACATCCCCTACATTATGAACACCCTTAGTTATGCCCTCAGTACTTAGGTTTTTAACCGCTGAAGTTGTAGGTGCAAACAGATATTTTGAAATATGATCTGTTAAGATTCTATTTTGTTCCTCCGGCATATTCATGTTAAAGCTTCTAAGTCCCGCTTCTATATGTGCTACTGGAATACGTAACTTACTTGCACAAATTGCTCCAGCAAAGGTTGAGTTCGTATCCCCATAAACTAAAACCAAATCTGGCTTTTCTTTTATATAAATTTCTTCGAGCTCTATTAACATCCTACCAGTTTGCATGCCGTGTCCACCTGAACCTACTTCTAAATTATAACTAGGCTTAGGTATTTTAAGTTCTTCGAAAAAAATCTTTGACATATTTTCATCATAATGTTGACCTGTATGTATTAAAATTTCTTCATGCTCATTTCTAATTATATTCGATACTGCAGCTGCTTTTATAAACTGCGGTCTTGCTCCTACGACTGTTAATATTTTCATATAGACTCCTGACTTTTAATAAGTTTTTTTAATAAAGTTTTTTATAAAAATTAGAATTGCACTTTCTTTTCAAATCATCATTTATAAACTTTCTATAATACTCATCAGTTCTCTAGTTAAATTTTCTCTGTTGTACTTTTTAACTTTTTCCCAATGAATATCTAACTTTTCCTGCGTGCCTTTCCAAATGCCATAGGATTTATATATAACTGCTTTAATTTCATCTATTTGTTCAGGATGACAACAAAATCCTGTGTTCGTATCAAGTATTAAATCTTTAGCAACACCGTCCGGTACAATGCCTATAACAACCCTTCCACTTCTTATGTACTCAAATATCTTTCCTGTATATACGCCTTCGCTTCTTTCAAAAGCTCCTATAATTAGAAGCGCTGCTGAAGAATTTTCTAATTCCCTCAAACTTTCTTTATGGGGCAAATATGATATAAATTCAATAACCTTATCATATTTTGCAAGAAAAAACGTAATATCTTCCTGGGCATCCTTGCCTATTTGCCCGACAAATCTAATGATAAGCTCTTCCAGTTTTATTTTTTTAACCTCAATAAGCCTATCTATAGCTATTAAGAAATTCTTTGGTGATATCTTCCCATACAGGGTTCCATTATAAGTTATAATATATTTGGGAGGTATCCTATCTATATTATAATCATCAAAATCATCCTCATCATATCCATTAGTAATTATTTTAAATTTATCTGCCCTCTGATTCTTATATCTATCAATAAAATCATCTATTATAGGTTTACTTACAGATATTACAACATTCGCTTTTTCAATAACTGTCGTCTCCATCCTTTCATTTTTTCTCTTAGCATAGGGCGTGTAATCTGCGAATGGGTTAGTTACCCATTGGTCACGAAAGTCAGCAATCCACGCTATGTTAGATTTTTGCTTTAATTCACAAGCAATTAAATGCCCAGTATATGGTGCTGAGGTAGAGTATATTATATCAATTTTTTCTTCCTGAATTATTTTAAGTCCTAATTCTACCGCATCTTTTTTCCATGAAATTTTATCATCCGGTATGTACATATTTCTATAAATATTTAATAAGGTTTTTTTTATTTTTCTCTTAACTTTAGATTTAAGTGTAATTTCAGAGGTTATTTTTATTATATCCTCTTTATTTTCAACCTTCATGGTTTTAACATGGGTTATATTCCTATTAGCAATAGTATTGACAATAAAATTATCTCTTTGCATAGCCCTAAATACCTTTATTCCATCCGTTGATTCAGCTTCCAAAGACTCATCCTTTATAGTGCTCTTTTCATTATTTACAGTAAGCACGTTTACGTTGTATCCAAATTTCTTTAGAAACTTAGCAAATTTTAAAGTTCTCTGAACTCCTGCACCTCCTAGTGGTGGGTAAACATAAGCTACAATTAATATGTTTTTCATTATTAACACCTCTCATTGTCCTAACTCTTAACTAACAGATTTCCCTTCTGAATATATCATTAGTATCATCACTACAGTAAAAACAAAAGCAGGCACTACACTTATTGGATCTCTTGAGGCCATAAAAGATTGGCCTGTAATATTTCCATAAACTAAGAGACATAAAAGCCCAATAATTCCTGGCCATTTAAATTCTTTGAAATCTTTCTTATTATTTTTAATTATATCCAATACTGACTTTATTAAGCTGCTTAGCCAAGCTAACATAAAAGTAAAAGTAAATATAATTCCAAATTCTGTAATTAAATTAAGAATTATATTATGAGCATCTATGTACAATTTTTTAGGGTTTCCACCATATTGTAAATAGTAATATTTAAAGTGCCCTGGTCCCACACCAAAATAAAAGTGGTCATTTATCATTTCAAAAGCTAAGGCCCATATTGGTCTTCGACTTTTAGTTTGCTCTATTAATCTTTTAAGCATTCTGGCATTGTTGCTGACTAGGTCTTCTATACTGTTTATCTTTATGTCTGTTGCAATTTCTTCCACTTCCCACCTATGCATAACATTAAATGTCATGCAAGAAATCACAACTATAGAAATTAGTATATATTTTTTCCAATTATTTATATCTACTATAATTACAATAAAAAAACACATAGCTAATGTTAGTAGAATGCCCCTTGATTTTTGAGTACTAAAATTAATTATTTGAATTAATAATAAGAATATATATATTTTATTATGTCTCCCTGATAGCTCTTTATTTATAGCATATAACAATATAAAAGGCATTACTATTATAGTATATCCAAGCATGAAATTGCTACCTAAGACCCCATAGAGATGCTGATTATTGCTACGTACAATTAAATTATATAAAGTTACTATTATATCTGGTATTGATGATAACGTAACTCCAATACATAAATAGAGCAATATATCCTTGTAAAACTCTTTATTGCTTTTTTTATAGCAAAGTATACCTATGCTATAGGTCATCATTGAAACCATGTTAAGTAGCACTAGCTTAAATGCTTCTAAAACATGAATACTTAGCATAGAAGATATAGTCGCTAATAATAACAATATAATATAGAGTACACTTAGCTTGGTGTATTTAACCGTAAGCTTTGAAAAATCAAATCCTCCATATTTAAATTCGCGAGCCATATTTGTTAAATATATAGCAAAATAAGCTAAATATACCACTTCACCTATCCCAGCTATATTTAACCTATTCATAATATACAATGCCATAGGTATTATTGGTATTGCTACCGCGTAAACTAAACTTGCGGTAACAAAATCTTTAAACATTAAAATCAAACTACAAATTACGAACAAGGTTACAAATATGCTACTTACGAACATGAGCACATTTGATGTACCCATCTTTATAAACAACCCTATTTCTATAACGGCATATAATATTAGAATTATGTGAATATACTTTTTCAAATAATAGTAATACTCTTTAATCTCTTGCGTTAATTGCATTTTTATCCTCCTACATAGTTTCTGATATTTTCAAATGACAAGTGCATTGCAAGCTAGAATATACCATTACTATTTACTAACCTTCTCAAGTGTTTTATATATATCATTCATGATTTTTGCATTGTCAAACCAATTATACCTCTCCCGGACTAATCTTCTTGCATTTTTTGAAAATTCCTTCATTTGATCTTCATTTTCAATTATTTTCATAAGTTTTAATGTTATATCATAACTACTCTTTTGCTTGATTACAAAACCGTTATAGTTATTAAAAATTATCTCTTTTAATCCACCTACATCTGTAGTTATTATTGGCCGTCCACACGCACAGGCCTCGACAGCTGAAACTCCAAAACTTTCACTTAAGGATGGCAGACATACTATATCCATCTTGTTTATGTATTCAGGTACTTTTTCATTATCTATTTTACCTGTAAATGTAACCTTAGAATTTAAATTTAATTTCTTTACTAAAGACTTAAGCTCTAATTTTTGGGTACCATCTCCAACAATTAAAAGTCTTAAATCTTTGGTTCCACTGTATTTACGTATAAGCTCTGAAAATCCCTCAATAAGATAATTTAACCCGTATATTTTTTCTAATCCCTTAATAACACCTATGGTAATATAACTACTATTTAGTATAGGTGTGTTACATTTAAATTTATCTAAATCTACACCAAAGGGGGTTACTACTATCTCTTTGTTGTAGTATTTTTTTGTTTCCTCAGTCATATTATAACTTGTAGAGCAAACTTTATCCGCTCCTTTTAATATATACTTAAGTAGCAATTCTTTAGCTTTATTATCTTTAGGGAACTCATACACATCGCTACCCCAAACAGATATTACAAATGGATGGAAATTGCACATTCTCCCATAAAGTCCATAGCTAGTAGCATAGTGACTGTGTAATATATCTGGATTAATGTCTTTTACTAATTTTTTAATTGATTTAATTAATAAAAAATAACTTAACTTATTTGTACCTATAGTTCTTAACACATGCAAATTTACATTGTTTTCATACACATAATCTGTTTCTCTCATAGAAATTATATGAATCTCATTACCAAGTCTCGCAAAATATTGAACCCATTTTCTTGTATGTATACTATGTGCATCTGCTAAAAAGCAAATTTTTCTCATAAATTTCCTCCTGTTCTTTTACACTATTTAAGTATAATTAAGAATCTTAGAAAGTTATCTTTAATTACTCATTCTTTATTGTTTCTAAAAGCTTCTCAGGAGAATTTACTATAATATTTATTATCCTCTCTGTTACTTTTCCATCCAACTTATAGAAATTTTCATGGATATACTTTTGCATATCGTGGTTTAGTGTCACGTCACCTATATTTATTTTAATCATACACTCTAAAAGCTCATTTTCATCCTTAACTCCAAAGGATACCCCCTCTTTAACAAAACCACCAGCATCATTATATTTAGGGAGTAATATACATATAGAAGGTTTATTAATAAGTGCCGCTTCTACAACTACTGTAGAATGTACGCTTACTACCAAACCACTCCATTTAATTAATTCATACAAATCTCCATCCTTCATTATTTTACAGTTTTTAATGTGGAACTTTTCCACCATAACTTCATAAAATTCAAAATTCAAATCTACAGGATGAAGTTTTATAATTAATTCGTAATCTTCCTTCATTAAATTTAATGCCTTAAATAGCATTAAGGTAGCCGGTTCAAGTAAATCCCTAAAATATTGGGTGGCATAAAGTATTCTCAGTGTCCCATTTTTTTTAGACTTTTTCAAATATCCATTTTGAACTAAATTGTCTGTTCTTACTTGACCAACTACATTAACATTTTCTTTATTATATACATTTGTATGAGCTATCAATAATTCTTTATACTTTCCCCCCCAGACAAATGTATTACGTGGCACCAACAAATCTTTATACTTTGAATTAATTATGTAAGTAGATGAGGTTTCATTTATTATTCCATGTTGCACAGCATAAGTATCTATATTCAACTTATTTCCTGCGACTATAAAGCACCTTCCCCTGTCGCCTTCTCCTACTACCAAACATTTTTTACTTTTCAACTTTCTAATAATTTTTCCTGCCATTAATAGTTCATATAAATAGGAAAGATAACTCGTTCTTAAATCCTTCATCACAAATCCTAAAAGTATATTTTTAAGATCAAGTTCATTTAAGTGAAAATCTAACTTATCTAAATAAATTAAATTATCTACTAATAAATTATTATTTACATTTTTCTTGGCTTTAAGCCTTTTGTATAAAATAAATAATTCAAATGGTACAAAATTTTCATGACAATTTAGAGTCTTATCTATGATGTATTTATTGTTTAAGAGTTGAAAATTTAAAATATTATAAGTGTCTTTTAATTTATTTATAACTTTCCCTAATTGAGTATCGTAATAGCCATCGGTATTGCCTTTAACTAAGTTTAAACTTGAAGCATGTGAAATAATTAAAAATGGTTCTTTATAATTTCTACTCTTCGTTAAAAAGTTTTTAAATATAAATTTGCAGTAACTCCCTATTCCCCTAATAAACCGTTTAGTTAACTTGCCTTTACTTATAGCTTGAATGTTTCTTTCACTATAAATTCTCTCACATTTAAGGTTGAATACCTCTACACAAACCTTTTCCATAAAGTCATCATCTGTTTTTACTTGTATTTCTTCATTCGTTTTATACTGAGCATTTCTTATAACCATAATACAGAAAATCAAACCATTTAATTTTCTATAAATAGTGGGTCTACTAAAAATATATAATGGTATATCATCATATAAATATAACTCTTCAAGCTTTAACCCATTAACCTTTTGATTTTCTAAATAAGTTAAATACTCAAAAGCTTCCTTTTCTGCGTTTATATTTCCTATATATTCAAATAAATCCACAACTTTTCTATCTATTATCAGTTCTTTTTTTTGTGCTGTATAGATTAATTTAACCATTAAATCATCTCCTGCGGAGCTGCAATATCAACGACTTCTGAAGGAGATTTGTACTCCCACTTATAGAAGTGGGACACTTTCCTTCTGAAATGTCGTTGAATCATCTCTTTTAACTTATTTTTGCATTAACTTTCCACTGATTTTTTTAATCTCATATCCTAATACAATTAATGTTGCTATTAATATTCCATATCTCAAAACCGAATTGTTTTTCACTATAAAAAATATTACACTGCTAAGTACTATGTATAAAATGCCATATGCAAAAGGTTTAAACGTATAAATTCTTACGTCTAATATGCGTAAAGATATATAATAATGATATAAAAATAATAAGATATACGATATTATTGTTGTCCATGCCCCTGCAACTGCACCGTATCTTGGAATTAAAATATAATTTAATACACCATTTATTAAAGCTGCAATAAGGGTTCCTAGGGAAAGGAACTTTGTATTTTTAGTATAGAATTCAATATTAGCTGGTATACTGTATAGAAATTGAAAATAATATCCTATTATGATTAATGGAACGTAATCTAACCCTTTATAAAATTTTTTTGTACCCATTAGTTTTCCTATTTCAGGAGATATAAATATAAGTATAAACCCCATCACAGAAAACAACATAATATAACATTTAATTTTCAGCTTTATGTCATCATAATTTTTTTCTTTCATATTCTCATAAAACCACGGTACCCAAGCCTTATTACACGCCAACCATACAATATACATTATCATTCCAATTTTATATGCAAAGGTATATATTCCTGCAGCACTAGATCCTATCATACTATTTATCATAACCGTATCCACAGACTGCAAAATCACGCCTGATAAAAGATGCACAATTGCCGGTATAGATATGGCTAATCCATACTTCCAGTATTCAAAACTAATTAGTTTTTTGCCTTTTTTCATAGCAATTACATATAAAACTGTACCGTAAATTAAAGCTACAATAATTAAAGAACCAATCCTACCATAATACTTATCACTTTTAATATTACTTATGAGTATTATAGCCAGAATTGTGTTTATAATAGCACTACTTATTGATATAAGTAAATATTTCTTATATTTATATTCAGCATTTAATTTGGCATTAGAAAAATCCACGATAAATCCAAAAAAACCTTGAATAATAAGGAAGATGACTAATATAGAATTTAAATTTATAATAGAAGATATTTGCTTTTTAAACACAAATCCAATTATAAGCCACATAATAGCAAATAGTGTGACTAAAAAAAGTATAGATGAAGCATACTCATCATATCTTTCCTGAAAATCCACTTTGGCATTATTAACTGTAGCCAATAGCCCTAATGTAATTATAGTTGTAAAAACGGAAAGCCATGTGGTATATACCCCCGTTATTCCATAATCACTAGCACTAAGTAAACGCGTAAAAATAGGCATAGTTACAAAGGAAATGCCTTGAACAAAAAAGGTCCCTATAGTAAACCAAACTCCACTTTTCACCAATCTGCTTTTGTACAATTTCTTTATAAAATCTATATTCATATTATCTCCTATCCACCTTACCAATATATCATAAACCTCCACTAAAGCGGCTTAATTAATGACTTTCGCCCTTAAATGCAAATAAATAACAGAGTTATTTATTGCATTCTTTTATTATTTCACATACCTTTGCAATGTCTTCTTTTTTAAGTCCAACAGAACTTGGAAGATTTATTCCACGCTGATAAAGCTCATTTGTAATACTTAAATCCCCATGTGTACAAGTTTTATATGGAATCATATCATGTATAGGCATAAAGAATGGTCTTGCCTCTACTTTTTCTTCATTAAATTTTTGTATAAGCGCGTCGCGAGTTATACCATACTTTTCTTCAACTAGGATTGAGTATAGCCAGAAACAATTTTCTACATTCTCTTTTTCTATCGGTAAGGTAATTCCTTTAATTTCACTTAATAGTTCATTGTAATATGCTGAATTTTGTCTTTTAATTTTTAAATATTCTTTAATATTTTCAAGTTGAGCCACTCCAAATGCAGCCAAAAGATTTGGCATTCTAAAATTATATCCTATTTCTGGATGATAGAACGCTTTATTTTCAGTAACTACTTTTGTTTGAGTGGATAAAAATTTCGCTCGTGCGCCATATTCTGAATTATTAGTTACAAGCATTCCACCTGCTCCAGTAGTTATAATTTTGTTCCCATTAAAACTAAAACAGCCTATATCCCCTATGGTACCTGTCATTCTGCCATTAAAAGTAGATCCTAATGATTCAGTTGCATCTTCTATAACAAATAGATTATGTTTTTTAGCTATTTGCATTACTCTATCCATATCTACAGGATGGCCATAAATATGTACTGGCATTATAGCCTTTGTTTTAGGTGTTATTAATTCCTCTATCTTTTCTGCATCCATGACAAAGGTATCTCTACATACATCTACAAATACAGGCTGTGCTCCTACGTATTTTAAAGTGTTAACTGGTGATATAAAAGTTAAAGATGGAACTATAACTTCATCTGCGTATCCTATTCCAAGGGTTACTAACGCTAATTGAAGTGCTGATGTACCATTATTTGTGACAACTGCACTTTTGCTACCTACATATTCACTAAATTTTTCTTCAAATAAATTAACATAACTACCTACTGAAGATACCCAATTAGTATCTATACAGTCCTTAACATATTTAAGTTCATTTCCTCTAATTTCTGGTATACATAAAGGTATCATAACAAAACCCTCCCACTTTTTAAACATTCTTCTTTTGCTAAATATTATATATGTCTGTCTTAAAATGTTGCATATTATTTTTTATCCAATCTACTGTCGCTTCAAGACCTCTGTCTATAGTGTAATTAGGCTTCCAGAGCGTTAATTCCTTTATTTTAGTATTATCAGCCCATAATCTATTAACTTCGCTGTTTATAGGTCTTAACCTTTCATCATCGCAAATAATTTTTACATCCTTACCTATTATACTTATTATTTTTTTAACTGTTTCTCCTATAGTTATCTCGTGATTTGAACCAGCATTTATAACTTCACCATTAGTTTTTTCACTCTCTGCTATTTTTATGAATGCCTGGGCAGTGTCCAATACAAAGTTAAAGTCTCTAGTCGGAGTTAGGCTTCCAAGCTTGATTTCTGTTTTCCCTGCGAGTATCTGTGATATTATTGTTGGAATTACAGCCCTTGCAGATTGTCTTGGTCCATATGTATTAAAAGGTCTAATAGTTGCTATAGGCATATTAAAACTTTTATAGTAACTTTCCGCCATTTTATCTGCTCCTATTTTTGATGCTGAATATGGAGATTGACCCTGCATTGGGTGTTTTTCATCAATTGGTACATAAAGTGCTGTTCCATAGGTTTCAGACGTTGATGTGTGTACAATCTTTTCTACCCCATATTCTCTGCAGGCTTCTAAAACGTTTGTAGTGCCTTCCACATTTGTTCTTACATAGGCCATAGGCGATAAATAAGAATACGGGATTGCAATGAGAGCCGCAAGATGAAACACTACCTCTTGTCCTTTAATAATTCTTTTCATTCCATCGTATTCTCTTATGTCTCCAGTAACAACTTTAATACTTTCTTTTACTGACTTATCAAAAGTATCAATCCATCCCCAGTTATTAAATGAATTATATTGAGCTAGGGCTGTAACATCTGCTCCAAGTTCCACCAATCTTTCTGTTAAATGACTTCCTATAAAACCTTCTGCACCTGTAACTAAAACTTTTTTCCCTTGCCAGTTCATTTCATCTACTCCTTTCTTATAGTTTAAAATATTTGTTAATATCCGTGTTGGCCATTTTATAGTCTTCCATTCTACCTATATCTTTCCAGTATTCAGTTATCTCATAAATACCTGACGTGCAATTATTGTTAATTGCATCTTCTATTAAATCAGTCATATTATAGACTCCATCTTCCTGTATGTATTTTATAATTTCAGGATTAACAGCATATACTCCACCATTAATGTGAAATTTATATGTAGGCTTCTCTTCTACAGACTCTATAATCATATTATCAGTGACTAAGACTCCATAAGGAACGTTAATTTCATAATTTCTAACACCTACAGTTATATTAAAGTTATTATTCATATGATGATTTAAAAATTTTTCAAAATCAATTCCTGTTAATATATCTCCGTTTATAACTATGAAAGGTTTTGTAAACTTTTCTTTTACTAATGCTATTGAGCCTGCTGTGCCTAGTTTTTTAGTTTCTCTAATGTATTCTATGTTTACATCAAATTCTTTTCCATCTTTAAAGTGTTCCTCTATCATTTTCCCTTTGTAATTAAGAGAAATAATAAAGTTCGTAAACCCATATTCTTTAAATTGTTCTATTATAAGCTCCAAGATAGGTTTATCACCAACTGTTAGCATAGGTTTAGGTAGTGATTCAGTTAATGGTCTTAACCGAGTTCCCAAACCTCCTGCTAAAATAAAAACATAATTTTGCTTTTTATCATAAGATAATATGTCATCTAAAAAATATAAGTCTATGAGCTTTTTATTTTTATCAATAACAGGTACCTGCCTTATCTTTTTCTTAATCATATACTCTTTTGCTTTCTTTTTACTATACTCTTCTGTAACAAATTTAAAATCCTTAAAATATGTATTCTCTATATCCTCATTTATACTGTGGCCTTTAAGTATAGCACGACGTATATCCCCATCTGTAATAGTTCCCACTAATTCATTATTTTCATTTACAACTAAAGCTCCCCCAGTTAAGTTTTTATCTATAACCTTCATAGCTTCTTTTATACTAGAATCCACTCCTATACAATAATTATCAATTGGAAATTTCATAATATCACCTGCACTTTATAATTTTCGATGGAATTCCTACAGCAACTACATTATCTACTATATTTTCAACAACCACAGCTCCTGCTCCAATAATTACATTATTCCCTATATGCACTGATTGAATTATAGAACTCCCCATACCTACATGGGTATTGCGCCCTATGCTAACCCCGCCAGCTAAACAAGCCTTAGGTGAAATATGTGTATTCCTTTGTAGCTTGCAATCATGTTCAATTACTGCACCGGTGTTTACTATGCAATTTTCTTCTATGTAAGCTCCTGGATTAATTATGGCTCCAGGCATTATACAAGTTCCTCCTGCAACATTTGCATAAGGTGAAACCATTGCATCCTTATGTATAAGTACAGGTATACTAAATCCTATAGCTTTTAAATTATTATATATCTTTTCGCGAGTTAAAATGTTTTGGAGTGCACCAACACATACAAATGCATTTTTTACACCAGTATTATATAATTCTTCTAAAATGCTATCATCGCCTATTATAGGTATATCTAATACAAATTTATCGTAGTTATAATCTTTATCAGTTACCCCCACAATATTATATCTAGAAGCACTTTTTATAATGTCTATAATAACCTTGCAATGGCCACCTGCACCTACAAGTACGATTTTCTCCATAATCTCACCCCTAACTATCAACTAATATGTTATCCTTTTTTGTATAAGTTCCCTATCTATCTTTATCTCACTTAAAATTTGTGCTATTTTACCACTTGCATTACCATCACCATAAGGGTTTGTGCAGTTTTCTAATTGCTTCTTAAAGTTCTCATTGTCTATTGATTTTTTAATGCCTGCTTTTACAGCTTCCTTTCCATAAGGTACGTCTATTATATTGAGTGCTCTTAGTCTTCCGTCCTGCCTTGACCCTATGTTTACTACAGGCAGTTTAAAGCTAGGTGCTTCAATTATACCTGACGATGAATTTCCTATCATTACCTGAGCTATACTTAAAAAACTTAGGTACTCTATTTGACTTAAATTTCTAAATACTTTTAAAAATGGATATTTCGCTCTATACTCCTCAATAACCCTTATAATTTCGCGTCCTCCATTATCACTGTTAGGGTATGAAACTATAGTTTGATATCCAAGTTCTACAACAGCATCTAATGTTTCTCTTACTTGCCATTCCACCATGTCTCTTTCTGTAGTTACTGGGTGCTGAGTCATTAAAAATATCTTATCATCTTTTAATTTAAATTTTTCTAGTATTTCTTCCCTTGATAAATATTTTGCTTTCGCAATATAATCAAGTCCCGGCGCTCCTACTACAAAAATATTTTTTTCCTTCTCCCCTAATTTAATTATTCTTTGCATGCTGTCCTCATTTGCTGGAAAGTGAATATGAGAAAGTTTAGTTATAGCGTGCCTTACAGACTCATCTACTGTTCCCGTTACTTCTCCTCCATGAATATGAGCCACAGGAATATTCATATGGATAGCTACAGTTGCTGCCGCTAGCATTTCTCCTCTATCACCTAGTATTAGTACTAGGTCCGGTTTTATTTTATCAAAGCTTTGAGCCATACCTATAATTGAAAGTCCTATAGATTTAGCCATTGCCGCCCCTGTATCAGAAGCTAAAACAGTTTCAAATTTATCTGATACTACAAAGCCATCTTTTTCTATTTCATTTATAGTCATGCCAAATTCAGGACATAAATGCATTCCACAAACGATAAGCTTAAGATCCAATTCCTCATGTTTTTCAATTTCTTTAAGAACATGATAAAATATACCATAATCTGCTCTCGTACCTGTTATAACTGCTATTTTTCTTTTCATATTTAATCTCCCATTCTATAAGTGCATGTTCTATGTACTCATGTTCCATGTGCTCGAAATAATTTAGCTAATTTTTATTCCACCATATTTAAGGCTATTTGTTCGTCAATTTTTATATCTCTATTAGTTTTTCGCCCAACAATATCAATGTAGAATTTAGGCGAAAGTCCGTTTCCTGGTCTTTTGTAATCTAAGTCCGAGAATCTTATACTCTCCCCTGCTTTTATATATCTAACTGCGACTATACTTTTTCTAGCTGCCTTCATGGTATCAACTTCACTAAAATTATACATTTTAATTCCAGTTCCGAGTGCTATTTCTACATCTCTAATCGCTTTAACCATCTCTTTTAGCTCTATTGGATTCAGAGAAGCTTTATGATCTGGCCCTTCCATACTTTTGTCCATTGTAAAATGCTTTTCTATTATATTTGCTCCCATAGCCACTGCTGCAATAGGCACTGTTATTCCTTCAGTGTGATCGGAATATCCAGACACAATTTCAAAAGATTTTTTTATGGTATTCATTGCATTCAAGTTAACACTTTCTAATTTAGCTGGATAATTTGAAGTACAGTGAAGCACTGCTATTTCTTTATTACCCAGGAAATTTATTACATTTATTGTTTCTTCGATTTCTGAAAGTGTCGCCATGCCAGAAGATAAAATTATAGGTTTATTAAATCTTGCTATATGTTCTAAAAATGGAATATTAGTTAAGTCTCCCGAACTAATCTTAAAAGCCTCCACGCCTATAGACGCTAAAAAATCAGCGCTTTCAAAATCAAAAGGTGTAGATAAAAACATAATTTCCTTATGTATACAGTATTCTTGTATTTCTATAAAACTTTCGTGCGATAGTTCTAGTTTCTTTAACATATTAAACTGTGAGTCAATTTTTCCTATGTTGTCCTTTTGATATTCAGCCATTTCTGCATATCCAGTAACTAATTTTTCTGTAATAAATGTTTGAAATTTTATGGCATCGGCCCCTGCAAATACAGCTTTATCTACCATCTCTTTTGCTATTTTTATGTCTCCATTATGATTAACCCCAGCCTCTGCTATAATAAAAGTTGAATTTCCATCGCCTATAGCCTTATTTCCTATCTTAAACATGAATACTCGTATCTATTATCATCTCTACAATTCTTGCATCGAGCATCGTGTCAATATCTATAGAGCTTTCCTTGTTCATTACATAAGGGATTGTGTTTTCATCAACAAATTTTTTTTTGTTAACTAACATATCATTTGAATTTATATATAGTGCACCATTAAATATATAAAAAGCAGGTAAGTCTTGCCTTCTGATATTTGTTCCTTCAAAACTTATGACTTCTTTTAGCTTTTCATTTTCTATACTTCTCATAAGTACAGGATTTTCATAGGCTTCACATACACTTACTAAAGAGGTACTATTACTCTCAATAAGCTTTTCTATAGATTCATCCAGGTGCTTAAACGTTCTTAATGGAGATGTGGGTTGCAATAATATTACGTAATCAAAACTTACATTATTTTTTTTGTAAAAATCTATTGAATGTATAACTACGTCTATGGATTTTGAAGTATCATTTGATAGTTCTTCTGGTCTTAAAAAAGGTACCTTAGCCCCATATTGCTGTGCTATAACCTTAATAACCTCACTATCTGTTGATACAATTAATTCATCTATATATTTAGATTTTTTTCCTGATTCAATTGTATAAGCTATAAGTGGTTTACCACTTATAGCCATAATATTTTTATTTGGTATACCTTTCGAACCACCTCTTGCTGGAATAATAGCTAGAAACTTCTTATTCTTATACATAATTATCACCTTTTGCTTCCTTTTATTGATTTTTAAGCAATTGATCCTCTGGTACAGATCGAAGCACTTTAGCTGGATTACCAACTACGATTTTACCTGCTTCCACGTCTTTTGTGACCACACTACCTGCTGCCACAAAACCATCTTCATGTATAACAATACCTGGCAGGATAACTGCTCCTGCTCCAATTCTACCACCTTTTTTTATAGTTACCCCTTTGAACTTTCCAAATCTTTCTTTTGATCTGCCTGCATAATTATCATTAGAGGTTGTAACACATGGCGCAATAAATACATAATCCTCAACTTCTGAATAAGCTGTTAAATATACATTAGTCTGTATTTTGCAATTAGAACCAACCTTACAGAAATTTTCAATAGTTGCTGCGCGGCCGATAATTGTTTTTGAACCTACAATTACATTTTCTCTTATTACAGCAGTGTCAGCAATAAGTGTTTTTTCTGCAATTGCGCATCCACAATAAATAATCACTCCTGCCCCTATAATGCAACCTTCACTTATTTCAGCTGGAAGCAATTTTTCCTCACTTTTGAATATACTGTTTACTGATCTCATAGGTTGTTTACCTATTACCGTATTATCATCTATTCTAACATTATCTGCTATAACAGTTCCTATGTGAATAACTACATTACTTCCTATAATACAATTTTCACCTATTACTACATTATCTTCTACTACCACAAAATGTCCCATTGTTACATTATTGCCAATTTTGCTTTTTTCTGAAACATAATTCATAAAAATACCCTCTTTTCATATAATATCTTCAAAATTATTTTTTCATTTCGAGTGTTGAGAAATCCCCCATTGGAAATTTAACTGGGAGACCTGTAAGTCTTGATTTATAAGCTGCAAGTATAATAGACATACCTTTTTTTCCTTCTTCGCCATTTATAAGCGGTTCTCTATGCATATTTATAGCATCTATCATATTTTTAAATAAGGGGGTATGTCCGAAGCCATATACTGAATCTGGATTTCCCTTTTGCTGCGTTAATATTTCCTGCTCAGTATCCTTATTATCAGCAAATCTCCAAGTTTCTATTGAATTAACTGCAATGCCTCCGATAGAAACAGTACCAGTTTCACCAAAAATGCTCAATGTTTCTTCCAAGTTTTTAGGATATACACAAGCCGATCCTTCAACTATACCTATAGCTCCATTTATAAATCTTATAATTATTGCTCCAAAATCCTCACCTTCTATATCTCGAAGGAAAGTACCACACTGAGCATAAACCGTATCTATTTCTCCACCCATCATCCATTGTAATAAATCAATATTGTGAATACATTGATTCATTAAAGTACCACCATCCAGGCTCCACGTTCCTCTCCAAGGTGCTTGCGTGTAATATTCCATATTTCTATTCCAAAGAATTCTTGCTGTTCCATTAACTAATTTTCCAAACCTGTTTTTGTCGACTGCAGCTCTAAGTTTTCTTATTGGCTCATTAAACCTATTTTGGTGACTAACACAAAGCTTTACATTATTTTCTCTTGAGCATTTAATCATTCTATCAGCATCTTGAATAGATAATGCCATTGGTTTTTCAACAATTACATGTTTCCCACTATTCATGCAATATATAGCTATTTCTGGATGATACCCACTTTCAGTAGCTATAGAAACCATATCAATATCAGTTTTCTCAAGCATTTCTTTATAATCTATATAAACTTTTACATCTGAATTTTCACCTATTGCTTCTATATACTCATCTCTTTTGGAATTAGCATTAACTTCTAACACATCGCAAACTGCTACAAGTTCAACTTCTGTTTTATTTTGTGTTATAGCCTCCACGTGTTTGTATGCTATTCTTCCACATCCTATTATTGCAATTTTTAATTTTTTCATTTAAACCCCTCCTTGCAATTACTCTTAAAGGTGCCTTCCTAGGATTTTGGCATGCAATATTATAAAATATTTTACAATGCTTGCATGCATTATTTAGAGTTTATTTATCTTTTCTCTATTATTTACAACATGCTTTGTAGCATTTCTAGTATCATATAGTAAGCTAGCTTCTTCCACAATTTTTTCATAATTATAACCACTATGATCTGTGGTTATTACTACTATATCCGCATTTTTTATTTCATATTCCCAAGTTACAGATACATATTCTTTACCCTTGTGTGTGAATTTTTTAATAAATGGATCATTTATAATTATATCCGCACCATTTTTTTCTAATTGATCAATAACCTTTAATGTTGGTGATTCTCTCACATCATCTATGTCTTTCTTGTAAGCTACACCCATAAGGAGAACTTTTGCTCCGTTTAGTGCCTTTTTATTACCATTTAAAAGTTTCATAACATTTTCAAGCACAAATTCAGGCATATAATCGTTAATTATACCCGACGCTTCTATTAATTTTGTATGATAATCATACTCTTTTGCTTTCCACTCTAGATAAAATGGATCAAGTGGTATACAGTGTCCACCAATCCCTGGGCCTGGGTAGAATGGCATAAATCCATAAGGCTTAGTTTTAGCTGCATCTATTACTTCCCAAACATCTATATTCATCCTTTTACACAGAATAGCCATTTCATTAGCTAGTGCTATATTTACATTTCTAAAAGTATTTTCAAGAATTTTTTCCATTTCAGCCACTGCTGGAGAAGACACTTCCAATATTTCTGCCTCTAGTACACTTCTGTACAACATTCCTGCTACTTCAGTACAATTAGGAGTACATCCTCCAACTACCTTTGGGGTGTTTTTTGTATTAAACTGCTTATTCCCTGGATCAACTCTCTCTGGAGAAAATGCCAAGAAAAAATCTACTCCACATTTTAAACCTGATTCTTCAAGTATTGGTTTTAGTACTTCCTGCGTTGTTCCTGGGTATGTAGTGCTTTCGAGTACTACTAACATCCCCCTATGTAAATACTTAGCTACACTTCTAGTTGATTCCACTACATATGATAAATCCGGTTGCTTATATAAATCTAGTGGCGTAGGGACTGCAATACACACTGTATCAACATCCTTAACAAAGCTAAAGTCTGTGGTAGCTTTAAGTTTTCCTTCTTGTACTAATCTAAGTAAATCTGAATCTACAATATCACCAATGTAATTGTGTCCCTCATTTACCATTTGAACCTTTTGATCTTGAACATCAAACCCTATTACTTCATATCCTACTTTAGCCTTTTCTACAGCTAATGGCAATCCCACATAACCCAAGCCTACTACACCAAGTTTAGCTGTTTTATTTTTCAATTTTAATAATAACTCCTCTTTAAATTGAAACATTTTGTTACCTCCTATAGCCTTAGATCATATAATTTTGACAAATCTTTTATCAACAGCTTCATGGCTACATTTTACCACATTATAAGTTCCTACCCAAAACCTCTCAATATATTTTTTATACTAGCATATAATATTTTACCCCAAATATTTCTATTTGTTCAATCTATGGGAGTTTATTAACTATTTATTTAAAATTTCTTAAAAATCAAGTAATCTATTTTCTAATAAATTTACTTGGTTCATCCCCAATACTGAGCGCACCAAATAAAAAAAAGCCAGTTTCACTTGGCTTTTTACTAATACTCTCTGTTATAAATTATTACTACATTTATTATAAATTTCTTTAAAGGTATCGTTATCCTTAATAGTTAGGAGATATTTCATAAATGCTTCTTTAAGATCATCTCTTTTAAGTGCATATTCTACATTTGCTTCTAAAAATCCTTCTTTATCCCCTACATCATATCTTCTGCCATCAAAATTATAAGCATACATATTTTCCTCTGCTATTAAAGTTTTTAAAGCATCTGTAAGTTGAATTTCCCCACCCTTACCAGGCTTTGTATTTTCTAAAATATCAAATATTCTAGGTGTTATAATATATCTTCCGAGTATTGCTATGTTTGATGGTGCTTCGGATGCGTTAGGCTTTTCAATAACATCTTCAACCTTATAAACTCTATCTTCTACTGAAGTTCCCTTTACTATGCCATATTTGCTAACTTCACTTAAAGGAACCTTTTGAACTCCTAAAATTGAAGTTTCATATTTGCCGTAGCAATCTATGAGTTGTTTTAAACAAGGTACTTCACTATCCACCACATCATCGCCCAACATTACAGCAAAAGGTTCGTTCCCCACAAAGGTTTTTGCACAACCTATAGCATGACCTAGTCCTTTAGGTTCTTTCTGACGTATGTAATAAATGTTTGCCATATTAGATATATCCCTAACCATTGTTAAGGTATCTTCCTTACCGTTCTTCTCTAATTGTTGTTCAAGTTCAATCGACTTATCAAAATGATCTTCGATTGCTCTTTTATTTCTTCCTGTTATAATTAATATTTCCTCAATCCCAGACGCAACCGCTTCCTCTATAATATACTGTATTGTTGGTTTATCAACAATTGGTAACATCTCTTTTGGTTGTGCCTTTGTTGCTGGCAAAAATCTTGTACCAAGCCCCGCTGCTGGAATTATAGCTTTTTTTACTCTCATAGTGTTTCTCCCCTCAAATAATGCATTTCTATATTTCAACCTTATTTCTCAAAATTCATTTGATAAAACTTAAAAATGAAATCTTGCCTTTTTCTTTTTTAAGTTTTATTTCTAAGACTTCCAATGAGGAAACATTATTAATAATGTTAGTTTGATTTTCAGCAATCCAGTTATATACAGCTTGATTTTTATGTTTTATAATTGCATAAGCTTCTTTTATCTTCGTTTTTCTGCTCGTAATATTATGTCCGTCACTACCCACCAAATGTATCATGTTCCTTTTTACAAATTCTTCAGCTGTTTTTTTAACTTCCTTACCATAATCACCTAATAAACTACCAGAATTTATTTGCATCAATACCCCTTGGTTAATTAAATTAATAACTAAATCATAATTTTTCATAATCCTAAGATTTCTCTCTGGATGTGCTAAAATGGGTTTTGCCCCAAGTAACATTAACTCATAAAATACATCTTCAGTGTACAGAGGAAACTGCCCCATAGGAAGCTCAATAAGTAGATATTCCGAGTCGTTAATTCCCCAAATCTTCTTTTCTTTATAGAGTTTTGGCAAATCGGGGTGCATATAAATTTCTAGTCCAGATAAAATCTTAATATTAAGATTTTCTTCCCTAGAGGCTAAAACTAATCTATCTATTTTTTCAATATATTCCTCGTGACTAAATTCAAATTCTTCAGTTATAAAATGAGGAGTAGCACAAATATATTCTACACCTTCACTATCTGCTGTTTTCAACATTTCTATGGACATGTCTAAGTTTTTTGATCCATCGTCAATAGCATATATTATATGACTATGAAAATCTATCATAAATTTACACCTTTTAAACCTTTAGTTTTCATTTCCATAATAGCCCTTATAATATTTTCCATAATAACCGCTTACAGATTGAGGAACTTTATTAAATACAACTCCCAGTATCTTTCCACCAACCTTATCAATCAATTGTTTCGCATCTACCAATGCTTTTTTTTGAGCCTCACCATATGAAGCTACAAAAATCACGCCATCTACTATTGTAGATATAATTTGTGCATCCGTTACCGCAAGAACTGGTGGTGCATCAATAAGAACTAAATCAAATTCACTTTTTAGCACTTCAATAAAGTCCCGCATTTTTTTACTTCCTAATAATTCTGCTGGATTTGGGGGCACCGGACCACTAGTTAGTATAAAAAGATTATTAACAGTTGACTTAACAACACATTCCTCTTTTTTCACACCTTGAACTAATATATTTGTTAATCCTACAGAATTGGTAATTCCCATTTTCTTGTGGATTGAAGGTTTTCTAAAATCACAATCTACAAGAATAACACTTTTACCACTTTCAGCCATAGTTATAGCTAAATTTGACATTACTGTACTTTTACCTTCTCCAACGCCAGATGAAGTAACTACTATGGATTTATATTCTTTATCCAAGGAAGAGAATTGAATATTTGTTCTTAATGTTCTAAAAGCTTCTGCCGTTCTAGATTTTGGATTTCTTAATGTTACTAATTTTTTTAACATATTCTCACCCTCCTATTTTTTATCTTGAGTTAAAGGAATAATACCTATAACTGGTAACCCAGTTAATTTTTCTATGTCCTCTTGGCTTTTTACAGTGTTATCTAAGTACTCCAATAAAAATGCTATTCCAAGCGAAACCATTAGTCCAATAAAAAATGCAATTGCTATGTTTAACTTTGAATTTGGACTATCTGGTCTTGTAGGTTGTAGTGCTTCATCTAAAAGTTGTACATTATCCACTTTTTTGACATCGTTACTTATGTATTTTAATGACTTCGCTAACTGATTAGCAATGTTCATAGCTTCTTTGGGATCCTTAGATTTAACTGTTATCGTTAAAAATTCAGTATCTCCTTTAGGTGCTACTGATATCATTCCTTGAAGCTGATTAGGCTCTATATTTAACTTAAGTGCTTTAATGACATGTTCTGAAACTTTTCGTGATTTAGAAAATTCACTATAAGTTTTGACTAATTTTTGATACATAATTACATCATTATAACTATCCTGCGGCGCCGCAGATTTACTTTCTGGTTTTCCAATTATTACTGATATATCAGATTTATAACTAGGTGTAATAACAAAATAGCTTAAAACCCCACTAAGCACCGTTGCTCCTATTGTTACTAAAATTACTAATAGTAACCTCTTTTTTATAATATTAAAATACTCCACTAACTCCATTATTTACCCTCCGCCAATTGATTTTCTAGTTGCATTACAATTTCATCTTGTGGATCTATTTTTTTAGCCATATCTAAATGTATTCTCGCCTGCGCAAAGTTTTCAACATTTAAATAACACATAACAAGATTTGTACATATCTCTATAGACTTTGTAACCTCAAATGCTTTCCTAAAATATTGAATAGCTGCTTCGTAATTTTCAAGACAAGCATAGTTAATACCAAATTCATTTACTACCTCTATCAAATCGTTGTCAATTGCTTGTGCTTCGTTTAAATAGTATATAGCCTTCTCATAATTTTGTAAATTCCTGTATGCTACAGCAGTGTGATAATATATATCTGCTCTATCTCCTAATTGTTCCATTAAAGGAATAAAAATTTCAAGTGCACCTTTAGGGTTATTAGATACTAAATCTTTCGCTTTTTGAAAATTTGTTATGGTTTCCAAATCGTTTTTAAGTTCAATAACCGCTTCCGTTTGTTCTCCACCATTTATAGTATAATTGCTTATTGCTATTAATGCTAATTCATGTTTACTTTCACTATTTAAAACTAGCGCCTCATATAAATATGGATTACTGTAATTAGTGATTTGTTTAGCTTTTTCTACAAGTTTTAGTTGCTCATCCTTGAATATACTATTTGTAGCTCTTAATTTATCAACTAACAAAAAAATCTTATCGTAATTATCTTTGTTTTCTTCTATAGTTAACAATCCTTTTAAGAAGATAAATGCTTCTTCGTACTTTTCATTCTGAATTTCTTTAAATATCACGCCCTTAATAAATCCTATTGAATTTGGAATAGTATTTATAATTTGTTTATACTCTTTATTGTATTTAAAAAGTTCATCTGCTCCTAAAACATAGAACATCCCTTCTATAAATAGATTAACTGGTATATTATCGAAATCTTCTTTATTCTTTACTTTTTGGATTATCTCATTAGTTCTCACTGGGAAATATATGTCCTCCAAAATCACAAAATCATTAATTTTGCTGTCTTTTTTTATTTCTAGAAAAAGAAGAACTGATAATTTTTCAGAAAAATATGTTTTAATATCCATGATTACACCTTCCTACTGGTTTAAAAATTTATGCTACAAATGTTACTATTAATAATAATAGTATACTGAGGTTGTTTTGTAAACCATATAAAATCATAAAAATGAAAATTATGGTTTTTTATGCATTTAATAACTACCTACGATACGTTTTTAATTTATGCCTGCTTCATCAAATATTGACATAACATTTTCTTTTAGCTCAGTTATTTTTTTATATGTATTCTCTAATGAATTCCCTTTAACAGATAAATAAATTTTCATTTTTGGTTCAGTTCCAGAAGGCCTAACTACAAACCAAGAACCATCCTCTAAGACAAACTTTAATACATTTGATTTTGGCAATTTAATTATTTTTTCTTTATTTGTGATTAAATCCACTTCTAAACCAGCTCTATAATCCATTTTTTTTATAATTCTGTTATTACCTATTAAGCCATTCATTGAATGTCTTAAATGTTCTATTATATTACCTATTTTTTCTGCGCCATCTTTTCCTGCAAGTTCTATTGAAACTAAACCTTCCTCGTAGTATCCATGTTCTTTATAAATATCCATCAAAGCATCATACAAACTCATGCCTTTGTTTTTATAGTAGAGTGTCATTTCACAAATTAGCATTGCAGCTATTACTGCATCTTTATCACGCACAAAATTTCCTGCTAAATAACCAAAGCTTTCTTCAAAACCAAATATAAATTCTTTTTCACCCGCATTTTCAAACTCTTTAATTTTTTCTCCAATATATTTAAATCCTGTGAGTACATCTAACACTTCAACATTATATTTTTTCCCAATACTCTCTACCATATTTGTAGTAACAATAGTTTTTATTACTACGCCATTTTTAGACAACCCATTAGTTTCACTTAATGAACTTAAAATATAATTACTTAATAATACACCTGTCTGATTTCCTGTAAGAACCTTATACTTTCCTTCTTTGTCTTTAACTACTACTCCAATCCTATCGCAGTCAGGGTCCGTACCAAAAATAATGTCAGGATTAATGTCTTTTGCCATAATAAGCGCCAATTCAAATACCTTTGGTTCTTCTGGATTAGGATATGGCGCCGTAGGGAAATTCCCATCTGGCATTTCCTGCTCTTTTACAACAAATACATTATCATATCCTAATTCTTTTAAAACTCTCCTCACAGGTACGTTTCCAGATCCATGAATAGGAGTATAAATTATTTTTAAATCCTTGGCATATTCCTTAACTAGGTCTTTTCTCATAGTTAAATTTTTAACCTTATCAATGTATGATAAATAAAGATTTTCTCCAATTATTGTTAACATTCCATTGGTTTTAGCTTTATGAAACTCCATAGTTTTAACCTTAGAAAAATCTTTTATGCTAGCTGCACAATTTATAATTTGGCTTGCAGCTTCATCAGTGACTTGTCCACCATCATCTCCATAAACCTTATATCCATTGTACTCTTTAGGATTATGTGATGCTGTAATAACAATACCGGCTTTACTTTTTAGTGCGCGTACAGCATAAGATAAAATTGGAGTTGGTGTTAATTGTTCAAATAAATTAACGAAAATACCATTCCCACAAAGAGTTTCTGCAGCAGCTATTGCAAATTCCTTAGACATATTTCTTGAATCATACGCTATGCTAACTGATATATTCCCCTTATATCTTGAGTTCAAATAATCTGCTAACCCTTGAGTAGCTTTACCTATGGTATGTATATTCATTCTGTTTGTTCCTGCTCCAATTACACCTCTTAATCCCCCTGTACCAAACTCTAAATCCTTATAAAATCTATCTTCAATTTCTTTTTCATCTACTAATTGCTCTAGCTCTTTCTTTAATTTCAAGTCTATCAAATTAGAATTAATCCAACTTTTATATTTTTCTTTGTACATTTTATATTACCCTCCTTATATTCCCCTGAGGAAGCAAACAATTATTATCTTCCTTTCTATTCCTCCTAATCTATCTTTAGTCTATTATATTATACTATCAATGCATTACAAATAAAAGGCATTTTTTACAAATAACCCACTTTTTCATGTTTTCAATTACTGTATTTCTACTAAAAAGCTTAATTGCCTAGCATTTACGACATGATTATCTTTTATTTGAAGATTATAATTGCATTTATATATCTAATCATTTATAATTATAAATTGGCTGAATGAATATACTATAAAGAACAGTTTTAAAAATTTGGAACATTTAAATAAATAGACTAGGATATAATAGTCTAACATACTGACTCGTTATTTATTTAAATGTTTTCTAATATAAATTCTTTTGAAAGGGGTGTATAGATTGTATAGATTAAATCAAAATGAAACTCCACTATTTGATGCTCTAATGGAATATGTAGACAGAGAAACCTTACCTTTTCACGTACCTGGGCATAAAAAAGGAATAGGCGCTGATGAACAATTTAGAAATTTTATGGGGGAAAACCCTTTTAAAATTGACGTTACGGTTTTTAAACTTGTTGATAGTTTTCACCACCCAACTGGACCTATCAAAAAGGCACAAGAATTAGCAGCGGATGCTTATGGTGCTGATGCATCATTTTTCTCAGTACACGGAACTTCTGGCGCTATTCAAGCTATGATTATGTCTGTAGTTGGATCTGGTGATAAAATCATTGTACCTAGAAATGTACATAAATCCATAACTGGTGGTATCATTTTATCAGGTGCAGTTCCAGTTTATATGCAACCAGAACTAGATAAAAAAATAGGTGTTGCTCATGGAGTTTCCCCAGAAACAGTGGAAGAAACCTTAAAGAATAATCCTGATGCAAAAGCTGTACTTATAATTAACCCAACATATTATGGAGTTTCCACTGATATTAAGAAAATTGCAGATATTGTTCATGAATACGATATTCCTTTTATAGTTGATGAAGCTCATGGCCCTCATCTTAATTTTAATAGCAAATTACCAATGTCAGCAATGGAAGCTGGTGCAGACATCTGTGCTCAAAGCACTCATAAAATTATAGGTTCATTAACTCAAAGTTCAATGCTACATGTTAATTCAAAGCGTGTTAACCCCGCTAGAGTTAAACAACTAATAAACCTAATGCACACAACGTCACCTTCCTACATTCTAATGGCATCACTGGATTGTGCTAGGAGACAAATTGCATTAGAGGGCACTCAGCTTTTAGAAAAAACTATTGATTTATGTAATTATGTAAGAAATGAAGTAAATAAAATCCCAGGATTTTATTGTTTTGGCGAAGAGGTTTTAGATGGTTTTGGTGCTTACGCTTTTGATCCAACTAAAATAACAATAACTTGTAGAGATTTAGGAATAACTGGTTATGACTTGGATATGATTTTATCTAACAAATATCATATCCAAATGGAATTATCTGATCTTTATAACATATTAGCCGTTGGTTCGTATGGTGATACAAAAGATGGAATGGAGCAATTACTTCAAGCTTTAGTAGAAATAAGCAATGAGTACTATGGCAAAGGCACAATAAAATCTGATTTTATTGATATTCCTAGTATTCCAGAGCAAGTTCAAATTCCACGCGAGGCTTTCAACAGCGTAAACACTGCTGTTGAAATCAAAAATAGTGTTGGTATGATAAGCGGAGAATTCTTGATGGCTTATCCACCTGGCATTCCAGTACTTTGCCCCGGTGAGAGAATAACTCAAGAAATCGTAGATTATGTTGAAAAATTGAAAAACACTGGATTATATGTTCAAGGAACTGAAGACCCTGAAGTTGAATATATAAAAGTTGTTAGAGAAGAAGATGCTGTTTATATAACTGTTGAATAGAAGAAAAAGAACTCCTGATTTAGGAGTTCTTTTTTCTTCTATTCAATTTTACTCTATAATCAACATTTGCTTTTTCAATAGTTCCTAAATACTTGAAATATTCAGTGTCTTGCATTTCACTTATTTTTTCACAGGTATTAACTGTTTTAATAAAATACTTCATAACATGAATTATCTTTTTTAAGGGTTCAGCTAATTTTTGATTAAGCCTAATGGACATTTGTTTTCTCTTATTTTCGGAAATTCTTTTAATATTTTCATAGCATTCGCTTGCAGAATATACCAATCTTATCTTTTGTAAATTTATGCTTAAGGCATCTCTGTATGTTGGCAATAATTCTTCCAACATATGTTCATTAAAATATTTTTTCTCCTCTTTAAATTCCTGAGATTTATCTATAAGTTGTTTTAAAGTTTCATTATTCTTTTTTCTAATATCAGGCAATTGAGTAACAATTTGTTTTACCTGCTCTGAGTCCACAACTCCTTCTTTAGTTAATAACTCTAAACCCTTAGCCACTAATTTATACTCTTTCTTATCCTTTTCAACTGTAGATTCATCTTGAAATGAATTTACTATGCATGCTCTGTTTTCTGTATTATAAAATATTTCTGAAAAATAAGCTAATTTCGCTAGTCTTTCTTGTAAAAATTTTTCAGTAGCAATTTCATTTTTTTCATTAATATAAAGATATCCCAAATTTTCTTTACGAAAATTTCCGAACAATTTCTTAGAAAATACAATCTCTCTATATAATATATTATTATATTCTAAAGGGGTAGAGATCCTAACTACTTCACCTTTCTTTGTATATTGCTTTATATGCTCTAATATTTCTTTAGATGCTAGTATGTATATTGGCATTTTTATTCCTCCTTTGTTTTCTCATTTACGATTCTAAGGCTTTTACAAATGTTTTTGCCAATTTAACGACATTCCAGAAGGAAAGTCTCCTACTTCTATAAGTGGGAGTATAAATCTCCTTCTGAAGTTGTCGATGCATCTTCCTCGAAGCTGTGAAGCTCTGCAGGAGATGATTTAATCTACTAAAAGGAGTAGAGAATTAAAAAGATCACAATATTTCAGTGACCTTTTAATAAATTTAATATAAAATTCTATTATTAACATTTTGTATAGATTTACACCCTGTAAGCACCATAGCTGATTTTAATTCACCTCTAAGGTAATCAATATAAGATTTTACGCCTTCAGCCTTGCCTCCAAATGATGCGGTTACAAATGGCCTCCCAATAAGTACCGCGTCTGCACCTAGTGCTAGCATTTTAAGTATATCTGCTCCACTTCGAACTCCACCATCAGCTAAAATAATTACTTTACCCTTAACTTCCTTCGCAATTTCCGTAAGAACATCTGCTACACCCGGGGTTTGGTCTAATACTCTCCCACCATGATTTGACACTACAATTGCGGATACCCCTGCATCCACCGCAAGTTTTGCTTCGTCTGCTGTCATTATTCCTTTTAAAATAAATGGAAGCTTCGTTGATTCAACAATTTCTTTAATCTCTTCTACGGTTTTAGGCATAACTGGTTTGCCATGAAGTGCTAACGTAATAAGACCGCAAGCATCTATATCCATACCTATAGCAAATGCGCCTGCTTTTTCTGCTAATTTAATTTTTTCTATAACGTTTGCATTTTCCCAAGGTTTTATTATTGCAATGCCGTTTCCACCCTGTTTTTCTAATTCACAAAGATTAGTTGTAAAAAAAGAATCTACAGCAGTATCTCCCACCATTGGGATTATACCACCCTTAAGGCATCCACTAATAACCCAAGATATATATTCTTCTTCACTAAATTTACCACCCATGTTTAAAGTAGTTCCAGATACGGGAGCTGCAAATACAGGTATATCCATTTTTATTCCAAATAATTCTATAGAAGTATCTGGATTTTTTGCATCATGTATAGTTCTCATATTAAGTTTATAAGCTGCCAGTGACTCTATATTAATTTTAAAAGCATCCCCTGTTCCTTTTCCGCCCATTCCAGGTACCTCTCCAGCACAAGCTACTCCATTACATATAGGACAAACTCTACAGCTTTTGTTTAAATTCCCTCTAGCATCTTTTAAAACATCTTTATAATTCATTTTATTTCCCCCTTAGTTATAATCTAAATCATCTAGATTTTCTTCTGTAAAAACTTTTATACCCCTGGATAATAATAACTCCGCAGTAACTCCATTACCTTTTTTTTTGGTTCCACTAAAAGTTCCATCGTATATTTGGGGAGTTCCACAAGAAGGACTTCGTGCTTTTAAAATAGCAATACTAGCTCCAACGTTTTGTGCAATTTCAAGAGTTTCATAAGCCCCTTTTATAAACTTTGCAGTTACATCATCATCCTCTGGCCCAAGAATTCTAGCTTTACCTTCTAGCACATCTCTACCATTCCCGTTTACAATTTCATGAGGAGCCCTAGGGGTTTCTTGTCCCCCTAACTGTTCTGGGCAAACAGGCATAACTTTTCCTTCTTTCAATAGTTTAAGCACCCTTAAATCTAAATTATTGCCACCATTATATTTACAATTAACTCCACATAAACAAGCACTTGCAATAATCATATCATAACCATCCTTTATTTTAGTTCTACTACAGTAACTCCACTACCGCCTTCACCGTAATTTCCCAATCTATATGTTTTAACATGGCCATGCCTCTTTAACATATCTGTAATAGCTTTTCTTAAAACTCCTGTCCCCTTGCCATGAATAATTGTAGCTTCTTTAAGTCCTCCTAAACAAGCTTCATCTAAATATTTATCAACAGTATAAAGAGCTTCCTCCGAATCCATACCTCTTAAATCTACAGAAGTTGACACATTTCTTATATTTAGCTTCATTTCTCTCTTAATTATCTTTGCCTTTTTCTTATCTTCCTGCGTAAGCTTTGATTCTCTCAGATCACCCACTTTGACATTTATCTTCATAATGCCAGCTTGAACCTGCACCTCACCCTTTTTATCAGGTTTTGAGATTACAATAACCTTTTGGTTAAGAGATGGTAAATATACTTCCTGACCTTGTTTTACATTTTTTAATTTTTCTCCTAGTTCGTCATTGCTTTTTTCTACATGTCTATCTAATGTTTCAAGCTTATTTTTAATTTTCATTCTTTCCTCTTCAAGCTTTTGCCTTGCTTCAGAGGAATATCCAAGCTTTTCAAGTTGTCTCATGTTTTTAAGAATGACATCTGATTCTTCCTTGGCATCTTTTATAAGTCTCTTTGCTTCCCTTTGAGCTTCATACATTGCATTTTCTCTAATGTTTTCAAGTTTATATAATTTTTCCTGGTATTTGTCTTTTAACTTACTAGCTTCTAGCTTCAAAGCTTCAGCTTCCCTAGCATCACGCTCTGCCTTTATGCTCTTTTCTTGCAAACTTTGAACTAATTCTTCAAACTCTAATGTATCTTTAGAAATATTCTCTTTTGCATTTTTAATAATGTAATCTGGGAGACCTAGTCTCTTAGATATTTCAAAAGCATTTGATTTACCTGGTACTCCAATTATCAGTCTATATGTTGGGCTTAACGTGTCTACATTAAATTCTACAGAAGCATTTTCAACCCCTGTAGTTTTTAAAGCATATCCTTTTAATTCACTATAATGGGTAGTCGCAACTACTTTTGTACCTCTTGCCCTTAAATTTTCGAGAATCGAAACAGCAAGTGCTGCTCCCTCTGTAGGATCTGTTCCAGCTCCTAATTCATCAAATAGAGCTAGAGATTTTATATCTGCTTTTTCAATTATATTTACTATATTTGCCATATGGGAAGAAAAGGTAGATAAGCTTTGCTCTATGCTTTGCTCGTCACCTATATCTGCGAAAATCTCATGAAAAAAGCTTACCATGGACCCTTCTCTAGCTGGAATTAAAATCCCACTCATAGCCATTAACTGAATTAAGCCTACAGTTTTTAAAGTTACTGTTTTACCCCCGGTATTGGGTCCTGTTATTACTAGTGAAGTAAATTCTCCTCCTAAATAAATATTACTAGGTACTACAACCAACGGATCTATCAAAGGGTGCCTTGCTTCAATTATATCTATTACTCCCTCTTCATTAACCCCTGGAATAATAGCATTAATTTCTATTGCATACCCTGCCTTTGCAAAAATAAAATCTAATTCCCATACTATATTTGCATTGTTACCAACAATATTTATATTTTCATATATCTTATAGGATAATTCAGCCAAAATTCTTTCAACCTCAGCCTTTTCCTTTAGCATAATTTCCTTAATTTCATTATTTAGGTTCACTAAACTCATTGGCTCAATGAATAGTGTAGCCCCTGAAGAACTCTGATCATGCACAATTCCTGGCACACTGCCCTTATGTTCTATTTTAACAGGAATTACGTATCTATCCCCTCTTATAGTATAAAGGCTTTCTTGAAGATATTTTGCATTTGATCTAACTAGTGAAGTTACCTTATCTTTTACTGAAGCATTTTTCTCTTTTAAAGATTTCCTTAAGCTAAAAAGCAAACTACTAGCCCTATCAGAAATTTCTTCATCACTAATTATTGCTATAAAAATTTCATCTTCTAATTTTTTTATTGGGACAATCCCAATACATATATCTTCTAAAACTCTAGAGGACTGCTCATCTGACTTGTTACCAACATAATTTTGAAATAATCTAGCACACCTAAGCATTTGCGCTATCCTCAAAAGCTGCGTTGGCATAAGTGATGCTGCTTTTGATGCCCTTATTATTGCAGATCGAACATCATATATACCTTCAAATGGTGCACTTCCTTTTTTTGATAAAAGCAGTAATGCCTCATTAGTTTCCTGTAAGTGTTCTTTTACTTCATAAATATTAGTGTAAGGCTCCAAACCCTCTATAAGGTCTTTACCTGCCGTAGTGTGCGTGTATGCTTTGATTTTTTCTTTAATTTTATAGTATTCTAAAACCTTTAATGATTTTGTATTCATAATAATTCACCATCTTTCCTTTGTTAAAAAATTTAAACGCCTACTATTATTTATTCGACTCCTCTTTTATAGTGCCCTCTAGTATAATTTTTAAATTCTCCTTGCCATTCTTTATTGATATAATTTCTAAGAACCTCTATAGTTTCCTCATAATTTTCATGGATAAAATCTAATCTAAAAGAGGAAATATTATTTTTCTTTATTTCATCCATATTTGAGATCAAATTCACAGGCACATTGTTATAAATATAGCTTCTACAATATTTGTCAGTATCAATACTAAATTCTGCGCCCATTCTATCTTTAAGTGTATACAATCCTATGATGCATTTCTCTTTGCAGGTATTATTATCACTCTTGTTTCCAAAAACGCTTCCTATAGCACAATATTCACTAACCATAAGCTCATATTTTCCGTAAATCATAATTTGCAGTGGCAAAGAACTTTTAGTTGCAATTTTCTTGATTTCCATTTGGTTTAACTCAGCACTAATACAAGTTCCCGTTAGAAAATCCTTGTAAAAATCTCCTGCATAGCTATTAAAAATATTCAATTTATAATCCCCAATTACAGTGATTTTTTTATTAAATCTACTAATTATTCCTAGATTAGCCGTAATAATACCTTTTAATTTACCTAAGTTATTCTCAATAAATTCACAAATACTTTCAAATTCTTCTTTGATAATATTGGGAACCTTAAAATAAATATTTACATCATACTCATTAAAGTTGATGTTACATCTTCTCATAAAAGGATTTATAGCAATATTATCAAAACCCATTTCAAGTACCGCTTTTAATTGCTCTTCATTTGTTACATATATAAGTGTCTCAGGTATAATGTTATTTTTATTCTCATTAAATTCTAAATAATTCTTTTCTCCCTGTAGGCTAAGTCCTTTATTGTAATTAATCTGCACATTATTTTTTTCTCTTTTATATTTTGCTATTATATAATTTTGAACGTCATCTATTAATTCTCGCCTAACTAAATTCAATGTTGCCATTGGCACAAAACCTTCTTCAAAGCTTTCAAAATTCACTTCATTTATTTTGAAAGGAGTATCTCCTGTTTTAGATAGATTTTTGGTTATACGTTCTCTTTCAAGTGGTTTATTTAAAGCTTCTTGAACAATATCTCCCTTAACATTAAAGCCTTTTCCCATATAACTTGTACTTATACTTAAAGGCTTATTTGTGGCGAACTCAATCGAAAGATTTATTTCTATTTTCCTCTTAAATTTATCCTTATACCTATTTGAAAGATCATCCATTAACTTAACATCAGAAATTTTGTATAAAAAGTCTCCAGCTTTAAATTTAGCTGGTTTTAATAAAACTCTATCGGAGGTCACTGCATTTTCGACCTCTATTCCATTCTTTATTATTTTTGAAATAGCAAACCCATCCTCTAAAAACATTACACCATCTTTTAATGCTACATTCTCTAAAAGTGTTACTGACAAATCATCATTTGCGATGCCTATTGGTAGCCCAGAATTTTTAGGCACTTTATATGCCATCATATCTTTTCCTTTATTACCATATAGGTAAGCTTTTGAAAACCCTTCTCTATTAAATAATTGTGTTAAAACTTTAGTATCCTTATCTAATTTTTGTATTTTATTATTACAAATATTGTCCAGCGCTCGTCTATATATTTCCACAACACCTGCAACATATTCCGGTTTTTTCATTCTTCCTTCAATTTTTAGTGAAGACGTGCCACTTTTAGCTATATCTTTTAAGTTTTCTATTGTACAAGTATCTTTAGGGCTTAAAAGGTATGCCTTATACATTTTGTCAGTGTTTTTATCTGTTAGTGTATAAGGTAATCTGCAGGGTTGAGCACATCTGCCCCTGTTTCCACTCCGCCCTCCAATAATACTACTCATAAGACACTGTCCCGAATAACATATGCATAAAGCTCCATGAACAAAAACTTCTGTTTCCACTTTTAAAGTGTTAGATATGTAATCAATTTCTTTTAAACTAAGCTCTCTTGAGAGAACTATCCTAGTAAATCCCATCTCTTTTAAAAACAAGGCAGCTTCGCCATTATGAATCGTCATCTGTGTGGACGCATGAAGCTCAAAATCAGGAAAATTATTTCTTATTAAGTATATTAATCCTGTATCTTGAACAATCAGTGCATCTACTCCTACACTATATAAAAAGCCTACATACTCCATAATTTCTTTTAATTCGTTATCCTTTAGTAATGTGTTTAAAGTAACATATACTTTAACTCCATAAATATGACAGTAATCTACTGCCCGAGCGAGGTTCTCATTATCAAAATTAAAAGCATAAGCTCTTGCTGAGAATTTACTTCCTCCTATATAAACTGCATCTGCCCTCATTTGCACTGCTGCATATACGCTTTCCATACTTCCAGCAGGGGCTAGTAATTCAATCTTTTCCATTTACATCTCTCCTAATTAGTGTTGTAAGTCTTATTATACAGTAAATGTTGTCATCAATACAACAAAACCTCCACTGGATTTCCAGTAGAGGTTTCAATACTTATTTAATTATAATAGACTTAAGAAACTTCCATTCATTAAAATTTTATGATTGTAATTTCCAAACATATTCCCCTAATTTATTAACATATCCAATTCTTTTACCTAATTCAACCCTTGCAATTCCACCAATAAATTCATATGCTTCTTCAAAACTTGGCTCTATAACTATTTCCCCAACGCAATCTATGTAACCCCACTTTTCTCCTATTTGAGCTGCTATTAAACCTTCACTCATAATATCTACATCTTCAAACTTAGTGGGTATTATAATGCTTCCATTTTTATCAATGCAACCATATTTTTCATTCTCACAAATTACAGCTATGCCTTCATAGAAACTATCTGCCCATTGAAACTTAGGTTTTATAATAAGCTCGCCGCTGCAATCTATATAGCCGTATTTTTCCCTCATTTCAACTGGTGCGAGTCCATCATTGAACTCCCCACAAACATTATATCGAAGGGGTATAATTATTTCTCCCTTATTGTTTATATAGCCATACTTTCCATTAGCGCAAACAGATGCCATCCCATCGTTAAATGCATGGGCATACTCATAGATCGCATCTATTATAACTTTTCCATATTTATCAATATAAGCTATTCTACCACCTATTTGCACTGCTGCTAACCCTTCACTAAAGTCGCTTGCATCTAAAAAGTTTACCGGCACTATTTCCGTACCTTCAGCATCTATATATCCCCACATATATCCATTCTTTACTGCTGCTCTTCCCTCCATAAAGTAGTTAGCTTCATCATATTTAGGCTCAACGATAATTTCACCGTTTAAATTAATATAGCCTTTCTTTCCTTCCAACTTTATTACTGCAGATCCTTCGCTAAACTGTTGAACTTCATCATATTTAGGTTCTATTACAACCTCTCCAGCTTTATTAATAAATCCATACTTTTCCTCTATTCCAATTATGGCTAGTTCGCCTTCAAACTCCTCAGCATAATTATATTTACATTCTATAACTACATTGCCTTCCTTATCTATATACCCATACCTTTTTTTTGATTTCACAGGATATAATGTTTTCTCATTCTTCATACTATAACTTCCTTTCTTATATATATCTATAAAATAATGCTCACAGGACAATGATCCGATCCTAAAACATCATTTAAAATATTAGCTTCTTTTAATTCACTTACTAACTCCTCAGTTACAAAAAAATAGTCAATTCTCCATCCTACATTTTTTTCTCTAGCCTTAAATCTATAACTCCACCAAGAATATTTGGTTTCTGCCCCGTGGAGATATCTAAAAGTATCAACATAACCATATGATATAAATTTATCCATCCAAGCTCTCTCTACCGGTAAGAACCCTGAATATTTTTCGTTTGCTTTTGGATTTTTAAGATCTACTTCTTTGTGTGCAGTATTGTAATCCCCACAAATAATTAATTTTTTCCCTTTTAGTTTAAGCGTCTCACAGTAGGAGAGCAGTGCATCATAAAAGTCCATTTTATAATTTAACCTTTCTTCATCTCTCTGCCCATTAGGAAAATATATGTTAAATAGAGTAAACTTTTCAAACTCAGTTATTAATATTCTGCCCTCACTATCAAATCTTTCTATTCCAATACCGTACGTAACAGATATTGGTTTTTCCTTAGTGTAAGTAGCTACACCACTATACCCCTTTTTCTCCGCACACGAAAAATATGAGTAATAACCTTTTATATTTTTAAGCTCCTCAACTATTTGGTTTTCTTGGATTTTAGTTTCTTGAACACATAAAATATCTGGCTGTTCTTCTTTAATCCATTCAATAAATCCTTTATTTTTTATAGCTCTTATGCCATTTACATTCCATGAATAAATTTTCATAAAAAAAACTTCCTTCTACAGTTATTTCATACAAGTGCATTACCTATATAATTTTCATATATTCTTTATTTAATATATCATATTATTGAATATTATTGAATTATTTATTTAGCTATGCCTATCAACAAGTATTATATCCTAATTTCGCTATAATTAAATCATCTCCTGCGGAGCTGCAACAGCTTCACAGAAGCTGCATTGACGACTTCAGAAGGAGATTTATACTCCCACTAAAGTTTTCTATTTGTTAGGTTATGTAACTCCCGCTTATAGAAGTGGGAGACTTTCCTTCTAAAATGTCGTTAAAAATTGCTTTTTAGTAAAAATACACACAATTACTATCACCTTTATGATTAAATCTGAATATTATTATAATGAAAGGGGGTTTATACATGAATTCTATAGAAAGATATGTTGGAAGCAAAGAAGAGTTTTACTTTTTCCTAAAAGATGAAGTTATAAGATTATTCAAAGACAAACTCAAAATAGACGGAACCCGTGTTTTAATACCTGACAATGAAGAATTAGGTTATGAATTTAAATTTGTTAGGGACGAAAATTATGGTGATTTCTCAATTAAAGTTAAATGGGGACAAAAACCAGAAAAAAACGAAGATTTCGAAGAAAATTTCCAAGAAAATTTTCAAGAAGACTCCGAAGAAGATTCAAAAATGATTATAGATAAACATTTTACCATGAATAACTATTAAATTATTTATCAACTAGTATGTTTATATAAAATTTTTCTTTTCCTCAATTTAACGACTTCAGCTCCGCAGGAGCTAATTTAAGCAAATTCATTATTTTTTTGATATTTAATAAAAACACTATATTGTATATTTACAATATAGTGTTTTATTACATATTATTAAAACTTTACATTTAAGCAGATAATTCATCTTTACTATCCATCTTAATATTTTTCTTTAATCTAACATTGGGTTCAGTCGGCAATTTAAATAATGGTATAAATCTATCTAGTCCTGTTATAGTAAGTAGTAATAATGAACCTACTGCCACCATAGCCATAAAGTTATATCTTATTATATCAAGAGGTACAAACTTGTGAAGTGGATAAACTGATGAAGCTATCCCCATATAAAAAGCTATATATACATGCCATGGAATAAGCTGTGACCCAAATACACCAAGCGCATCACCGAAAGTAGCATTTCTTAAACGTAATGTATACATATCTTCTTCGCTACCCTCTACGTTATCTTCAAGTAAATTTTTGATTATTGGTCCAACTGTTACTATTTGTGCCATTTCATCTGCTAATGCAGCATTACCTAAAATTGACAACATTCCATTCCAAAACATAAGTTGGCGTACATTTTTTGAAATTTTAGAAACTAATCTTGATAACGGAGCAAATGCATCCATTTTACCCATGATGCCTCCAAAGGCACCAACCCACATCATCATGACAATAACCCATGAACCTGCATCTGCGAAACCTATTTTCATTAATCCTAAAAATTGAGGTACAGATTCTACTGTTCCCGCTGTCAATCCAAGGATTAAAGATGTTATTATTCCAAGCCCTAAACATGCAAGTGTTGGAAGTCCTTTAATTGCTACTACAAGTACAACCAATAATGGAATTACCATATAATATGGAACCCCGGTTTTAACTTGATTTAAAAGTTCAACTGCTGAAGGTCTAGCTTTTTCAAGTGATACCCATACATCTTTTGGAATTTTATCTATTGCATCCGCTGCATTACCAATTACTGTTGGAAGTCCCATTCCAACGCTTACAGCATAGAACATAATTGCAGTTATTGTTAAACATATTAGTGACCAAACACCTTGATGCCTTATTCTATCAATAACTTCCACTTTTTGAATACCTGAACTTACGACCGTTGTGTCAGAAATAAGCCCTATATTGTCTCCAAAACAAGCTCCACCAGCAATTGCTGCTGTAGTAAGTAATAAATTTCCTCCTACTATATGGTTTAGCCATAGAAAAATCGGAGCACAAGCTGCAAAGGTTCCCCATGAACTACCAGTTGCAACTGAAAGCACTGCCGTTACCATAAATCCTGTTACAGCTACAGTTCTAGCTGTTAATCCAAGTGTTAATGAGAAATTAATTATTGATGCACCCACTCCTGTTGACATAAAAGCCTCTGCCATTGCATAAGCTGCCATCAGTATAAAGAAAACTAATTGCATTTCTTTTACGTTATCCACCGCACCATCAACAATGTCATTAAATTTAAATTTACATACTAATGATGCTATTATAGCTGCGTAAATAGTTGCTATTGGTGCCGCTAGTAATGCATCCATTTTAGACATCATTAATCCTGCCATTAAAAATACTGGTGATATTTTTAGTAAAGCGTTTAAGAAGCCAATCATGTATAAGTCCCCCTTTTTTGATTCCGTTTACATAAATAATAGAATACATATATAATATATAATGTACACACTTTCTTGTGTACATTATATATTATATATTATATTAGTTCAATTGTTTTTTATTTAGTAATTTAATACATATATATATATAATATAGCAGGTTATGTTATAATTAAATTAGATTTTTTAATCTTATTATAAAACGAATATATTAAAATTAAGAGGTATAAAATGAGCTTTAATAAATTCCCGAAAATCTTTAAATATATGTATGAATTACATCGTAGAAACTTTAAATTGTACTTCAATCCCATTAGTGTGCCATCGTATGAGCCCGTAGTAACAAATTCTATTCATTGGGTAGGCCATGCTACTGTAGTTATTAATTTAAGTGGTAAGGTTATAGTAACTGACCCTGTAACTAGTATATATCTTGGTCAATTAAAAAGATTAGTTAAACCATCTTTAAACTTAGCCTCCATTAATATTGATTATATATTGCTGTCTCATGGTCATATGGATCATATGAATTACTCCACTCTAATGAAACTAAATAAAAGTGCTATAATTATTGCTCCTAAAAACCTAAAGGTTCCTTTAAGACTTTTAGGTTTTAAAAGTATAATTCTTCTAAACAATGATGAAACGTATAATGATAATCACATAAAAATAAAGGCTTTAAAAGCAAATCATGATGGTAGACGTTATCCTTGGGGAGCTGAAGCTGAGAGCAATTCCTATATAATTGAAAGTAGTTCAAAAAAGATTTTTTTTGCTGGTGATACTGCATATACTGATACATATAAAAATTTAATAGCAGATGTTGCTATCATGCCTGTAGGCTGCTATAAACCTGATGAGTTTCAAGAAATGCATTGTACTCCTGAGCAGAGCTTTAAAATGTTTAAAATGACAGAAGCTAAAATCATGATCCCAGTTCATTATAAAACCTATATTTTAGCTCAGGATGAAGATGAGGTTACCTGTGATACTTTAAAAAGAATAAATGATGGAAGCATAAAAATTATTGATATCGGTCAAACTGTAAAATTATAATGATTTAAACAAAATAAAAAACAGGCACTAGAACTTTCAAATAAGTCTAGGCCTGTTTTTTTATAAACAAGAAGTTATATTTATGATATCTTTAATTAATTAACTATAACTTCTTAATCCGGTAGATAGATAAATCTTAAAATAAATAACGCTGCAAGCACATAAACTATTGGATGAACTTCTTTCCTTCTTCCTGTGCTAACCTTAAGTATAGGGTAAAATATTATTCCCGCCGCTATACCATTAGCTATGCTATAGCTAAAAGGCATTATAGCCATAGTAAAAAAAGCTGGAAGTGCTTCTGTAAAATCATCAAAATCTAATTTAGTAACTGCACCCATCATAAGGACTCCAACCATTATAAGCGCAGGTGCTGTTGCTTCTGGTGGCACTATCCCAACTATACCTGCAAAGAATAAAGAGAATAGAAATAAAACGCCTACCACGCAAGATGTTAACCCAGTTCTTCCTCCTTCAGCTATGCCCGCAGTAGATTCAACATAAGTTGCCATAGTGGGTGTACCAATACAGGCACTTATAGTTGTTGCGATAGCATCTGATAAGAGCGCTTTTCTCATATTTCGAACTTTTCCATTTTCATCTAACATCTGGGCTTTTTCTGCTGTTCCAACCAAAGTACCAATTGTATCAAATAAGTCTACTAAACTAAAAGTTAAAACCACCATAATTATGCTAGTTATCGCTCCTATAACACCTGCTCCTCCAGCTCCTAAAAGACCCTTAAAGTCAAAAGCCATAAAAGTTGGAGCAATGGATGGTGGTGTACTTAAGAGCTTTATTCCAGCTAAATTTGTTATACCCATAGGTATTCCAATTATTGTCGTTGCGATTATTCCAATAAGCATAGCTCCTCTTACATTTCTAGCCATTAAAATTGCTGTTATAATTATACCGATAATTGTAAGAGCAGCGTGTGGATTTGTGAATTCACCAAAACTTATAAGAGTTCCTGGATTCGGAACTACTATGCTTCCAGTTTTAAAACCTATTAACGCAATAAATAATCCTATACCACCGCAAATAGCTATCTTGAGATTTGCTGGTAGCGCATCTACTATTTTTTCGCGTATTGAAGTAACCGTAATTATTATAAATAAAATTCCAGAAATAAATACAGCTGCTAAAGCCTGATTCCAAGTATAGCCGAGTGTTAAGCATACACTATATGTAAAGAAAGCACATAATCCCATACCTGGTGCAATTGCAAAAGGTAAATTTGCATAGGTACCTATTAAAATAGTACCAATTCCAGAGCCTACACATACTGCTGTAAAAATTGCTCCTACCACAGGGTCATTTGTTGCTGTAAAAACTGCAGCACCATCGCCCTTTATTCCAGGAAGATTCATACCACTAAACTTTAAAATATTAGGAATTACTAATATAGTATATGCCATAGTAATAAAGGTAGTAACACCCGCTAATATTTCGGTCCTAACGTTTGAATTATTTTCTTTGAGTTTAAAAAATGATTGCAAAAATGATTTCATGCCATTTCCTCCTAGGTAAAATATAATGTTGAATTTATAAATCCTTATTAAGCAAAAAAAAAATGCCCATGGATAGGATTAATCCACGGGCATAATTTCAGTAAAAATCTTTACTTATAGGATTAATCCATAGTTAGAAGGTTAATGGCCTTCTAGTAGAAACTCTTGAACCTTATTATCAAGATTATACGGATTATTATTATTCATTTTTCAAAATAATAACATTCATTTCTACATAAGTCAACATTTTTTTCGTTTTTTCACTAAAAATCCCAATATTATTTCCCCATAGCAAGATACTACTTAATAAATTTATTCAGTTAAATCATCTCCTGCGGAGCTGCATTATTAAACAAATAGATCTTCAATTTCATTTTGGCTCATCTGAGAAAGAAATAATTCTGCTCCTGTTTCATCATTAATAACGCTTTCAACAATTTGTTTTTTCTTTTGTTGCAACTTAAATATTTTTTCTTCTATAGTCCCTCTTGCTATTAATTTTATCACCTCTACTGTCTTCTTTTGCCCAATTCTATGAGCCCTATCTGTAGCTTGAGACTCCACAGCCGGGTTCCACCAAGGGTCAAAGTGTATTACCATATCTGCACCTGTAAGGTTTATACCCGTACCCCCAGCTTTAAGAGAAATTAAAAATACCTGTGTGTCTCCTTCATTGAAGGTTTTTACCATTTCTACTCTTTTTTCTGCCTTAGTAGAGCCATCTAAATACATGTACTTTATCTCTTTAGGATCTAACCTCTTAGAAATGTTTTTAAGCACCCTAGTAAATTGAGAAAATATTAATATTCTATGACCTTCTTCTAAGCTATTTCCTAAAATTTCATCTAGAGCTTCCATTTTACCGCTACCCCCAACATAGTCCTCTATAAAAGTAGAAGGGTCGCAACATATCTGTCTTAGCCTTGTTAAAATTGACAGTACTTTAAACTTGCTTTTATTAAACCCTTTCGCCTTAATATCTTCTTCTAGTTCTCCCTTTGCATCCTTTAAATAGGCTAAATACACCTTTTTCTGCTGCTCCGTCATTTCTACTGAAATTCTATGTTCTATTTTAGAAGGCAAATCTTTTGCAACCTCTAATTTAGTCCTTCTAAGTATAAATGGTTTTACATGATTATTTAGTTCTTGTAGCGCTTCATGACTTCCATCCTTCACAATTGGCGCTTCGTATTTTTTTGAAAAAGCACTATGATTTAAAAGATAACCTGGCATTATAAAGTCAAAAATTGACCAAAGCTCCGTAAGAGAATTCTCAATAGGCGTTCCTGTAAGTGCGAATTTACTTATAGCATTTATACTTTTCACAGAATGTGCATTTTGCGAATTAAAATTCTTAATATACTGTGCCTCATCTAAGAAACAATATCTAAATTTTATCTTTTGATAGTCCTCAAGGTCTCGCCGTATAAGTGCATATGATGTAATAATCACATCAGTCTCATCAATGCTTTGTTTTTGTTGCACTCTTTGACTTTTATTTCCGGATATTACTATACAATTTAGTGATGGTGCAAATTTTTCTATTTCATCCTTCCAATTGTATACAACCGACGTAGGGCATACTACCAGGGATGGTTGCTTATTTTCATTTTCCTGCACTTCTGATTGAATAAATGCTATAGCCTCAAGTGTTTTACCCAGCCCCATTTCATCCGCTAGTATCCCTCCAAATCCACAACTTGCAAGCGTTTTTAACCACTTAAACCCTACCTTTTGGTAATCTCTCATTATACTATCTAAGGTTTTAGGAACTATTACTTTCAATTCTTTAATATCCTTAACAGTATTAACTAGGTCTCTAAATTTTTTATTTGTATCCACAAAATCCATTTGTTCTCGTTTTAATTTTTCTTCTATATATATGGCATTATATTTTGAAAGTAGAATTTTATTCTTCGCAATATCGCTATCCTTTATATTTAGATACTCTATCATTTGAGCAACTTTTAATAAATTATTTGAATCTAATAAAACAAAACTGCCGTTTTTAAGCCTATGATACTTTCTTTTTTCTCTTAAAGCTGAGAAAACATTACTGAGTTCAGTATTATCTACCCCCTCAATGCTAAAGCTGAATTCTAAAAGATTATCCTTATTAAGCTTTATATTCGACTTATATCCAGCATTTCCGTGCACCTTAATCTTCTTGAATTCTTCAGAATAATATACCTCCGCCACTTGCTGAAGCTTTTCCAGTCCTGAAACTAAAAACTCTAGAAGCTTTGCTTCATCTCGAATATCAAACCCCTTATTTGTACTAACAAAACCAAATTCAAGAAATTGATTTATGATACCCATTTCCTTCTCTATGTCTCTTATAAGTACTCTTCCCTCTTGTGCTTTGTTTTCTTTACTATTAAAAGGATTTATCTCAACCTCTCCATACTTGAAAGTTATGAACACCTCTACATTTTTAGACTTTTTTTCAAAATGAACAACCGCCTTAAGCTCTTCTATATAAAATTCTTTTTCTAATGATGTGTCTATGGCAACTCTATCACTTATCTTGTTTAAAGTTGGAAGTACAAATGATGCTACATCATCTTTCTCTTGTTCATAAAATTCTATGCAATTATTATTTTCCTCTTTAAATCTATTATAAAAAGGTAAATATGCGTCCCTTTGAGCAATAGGTGGCTGATATATTTCACCTTTATAGAAAAAGAATTCCCCATCATTGCTTATTGCAATAGGCATATCTTCTTTTTGCTGAAGTATAAATTTACTATCTTCTCTATTGATTTCGAATTCTAAGGGCATGGCTTTCTGCCTTATGTGTACATTAGTAAACGTTTCGCCTTTTATTACCACAGTTAGATCCCTATTGTATAAGCATTTAAATAACCTTTTAACCATGCTATCTGTAAAATAAGCTTTTTTACCAGACAGAAATTTCACTGTATTTCCCTTATATCTATTTGCAGCCCCAGCCACCGCTTCAAGTTCACTCGCTTCTTTAAAAAGTTCTATGATATTTAAATCACCTTCTTTAAATGAGTGCAAATAGGGATTGTATGTAAATTTTTTCCCAAACTCCATAGACTCAAAACTTTTATTATAGCAAATAAAAAATTCTTTTATGTTTTTAACTACGTATTGCTTATCCTCTCCAACCTTTAGACTCACAAAAGATTTTCGGTTATCACTATTAGGATCATGCTCATATTTTACATCTACATTTAGATATGATTTTATCCTTTGATCACCATTTATACTTTTAGTTATTTGTTTAATTAAACTATTTGTTTTAGCCATTCTTTTTGCTTTAATAATTTCGTCTTTCTCATAAAAATACTTTAATAATGTAGCCACTACATGCTTGCACATGCTCACCTCTCCATAATAACTATAACAATCATTACATTGACAATGATAACTTATAAAAGAATTACTATTATTAAAACTTGTGTCTACTTTATACCGAGTGAAATTTGTTGACTCCACATCTGAAGTTATCTTAGTTTCCCTGTAATCTTCCCGCTTCTTTATTTCTATATCAATATGCTTAACCTTATTACTTAAATAATACTCTGTTCCACTTTTATAAGAATCTTTATCACTGTGTTCTCGTATAATCTCTTCATTAATAGCAATCAAAAGTTTCACCCCATCGAGTTTTTTCTATTTTTATATATTATAAATTCCAGAATGTGTTACCATTATAAACTATACGCACGCCCATATTTTTCAACCAAATAAATTCAAAATACATTGTAAAAAAGCACACTCAAAGGATTAAATGAGCGTGCCGGAAATTTTCCATTTATATTGTTTAATAATAACGAATATTTTTACATTTTTTGAACATTAATAGCTTGAGGGCCTTTAGGTGCATCTACAACATCAAATTGCACTTCTTCTCCCTCATGTAAATCCTTTCTTGGCCCTTGTTCTTTTATTGCTAAATGATGAACAAATACATCTTCACCCTCTTGAGCGGATATAAATCCATATCCTCTTTCAACATCATACCACTTTACTATACCTGTTTTCATATATTTCCCTCCTTGTCCTTCTCTGAAGTACAAAACAATTCAAAGTTTAAATATAGTATTAACTATAAATGTCTAACTAATACTTTTTATTATGCCTAACTTCTTCATCTAACAATATAATTATTAATATTATTTCAAGGAAAAAATATACAAAAAAATAACCCCAGCAAAATAAACATTATGCTAGAATTATTTATATTCATTATGATAATATATTTGGCTGAGATGGCAGGATTTGAACCTGCGGATGCCAGAGTCAGAGTCTAGTGCCTTACCGCTTGGCTACATCCCAATAAAAAAAAGTGTTAATGGTGACTCCTAGGGGAATTGAACCCCTGATCCCACCGTGAGAGGGTGGTGTCTTAACCGCTTGACCAAGGAGCCTTATTAGTAATTAACACTACGAGATCTAGTATACTTCATTATGTAGTATAAGTCAACTATATATAAAAAATAAATTTCCAATTAATTATTTATGTGAATATGCCTTAATAAAAGATAGGGTATACAGTTTTGCTGCACACCCTATCTAATTTTAACTTATAAGTTTTTTTCGTATTGTTCTACCATTAATTTAACCATTTGTCCACCAACTGAACCACATTGTCTTGATGTTAAATCTCCATTATAGTCCGTAAAGTTTACTCCTAATTGATTTGCTGTTTCCATTTTGAATTTGTTTAATCCTGCTTTTGCTTCTGGTACTAAACTCCTGTATGACATACTATGTGCCTCCTTTAAGTTGATTTTTTGTTATATTAATATAATGTACATATTTAATATATTTTATAACAGCGTTTTGATGGGCACAAAGGTAAAAAAAGTATAGCAAGCAATAGCTATACTTTTAAATATTATTTTCTATAAGAATCATCGATGTTATCATTTGTTTTATATACTTTTCAAAATTTTATTAATATCTTCACTGACTTTTATTCTATTCTCATATACCCATTGTTCATCAAAATTTAATTTAAAAACTTTTGAGAAGGAATAATAAATATTTATTTTTTGGTAGTAAAGCTCTAATTCATAAAGATCCTCTAATAGACGCTGTGGTTTTGAGATAATCTCTCTTTTAGTTATAAACAATTCATCTACATATTTTAAAAATGCATTCATCATCTTATCATTAGATACATCAAAAGGAATTTTCAGTAGTCTCCATTGAATTCTTTCTTCCAATTTATAACTCCTTAAATTATCTAATACCACTAAATACTCGCTTATATCCATTTTTCTATAAAAAGGTGTTTTTTCTTCTTTTGTACTCCATAACGCTAATTTCTCTCTAAGAGAAAGCGAACTGATTTTTAATATAGCTTCACTTGGGCCTATTACTCCTTTTTCTATAGTTGCATCCCTTGTATCTAAACTTTCTCTTATAAAATCTTGAGAATCGCCATAAGATGCTACATATCCAACCTCATATATCCCTTTTCTACCTGCCCTTCCCGCGATCTGTTTCACTTCTTGAGAAGTTAAATACCTTATCTCATTACCATCAAATTTTTTAATATCCATAAATATTATTCTTTTTATAGGAAGATTAACTCCCATACCTATTGCATCAGTAGATATTAAAATTGTGCTTTCCTTGTTAATAAACTGATTGTACTGTTTTTTTCTAACTTCTGGCGGTAAATCTCCATAGATTAAACTTACTTTTATACCTAGGTTTGAGTAATGATAAGCTAGTTCTAATACTTTCTTCTTCGAAAATGTAACAAGCGCATCACCCACCTCAATACTTTTATATACAAAAGATTTATTTTCCATTACAAGAGGGGTATCCCTTTTATACTCTATAATATCGTACTCCTCAGAGCAATCCTCTATTATTTTTATTAGCAATTCTTTCGCATTCGTAGCCCCGCAAATGTGTATCTCTTTACTTTTTAATCCTAAAACAGCTCTTGTCCAGGCAGCTCCCCTCTGGTCATTATCTATCATTTGAATTTCGTCTATAATACCAACTTCATATTCCTCATTTATATTTAATTTTTCTATAGTACAACATACATGAGCTGCATCTTCAATGATTATTTCTTCTTCTCCAGTTGCAAGATTACATTTTACACCTTCTCTATTTAATCTTTCAAAATTCTCAAGTGCTAATATTCTTAAGGGAGAAAGGTAAATTCCTTTTGTTGCCTCTTTAAGCCGCATCATTGCATTATATGTTTTCCCAGTATTAGTTTCACCTAAATGGAGATAAAATTTTCTTTTAAATTTTCTTGATCCCTCATATTCATTTTTAGGATTAGTTGGAAACACGCGTTCAAACTCACTAGATATAATCTCAGGAATATGCTCCGTTATTAACACACTTATAATTCCTGATTTTAAATAGCTTTCACCCTTGTCCTTTAAAATGTTCTCAAAATTAAAATCTGTATTATTTTTCTTGTTATAGTCCTCAACAAGCCTTATTGATATATATTTAAGTAATGCTGAATAATTTTCATGAACCCTTTTATAGTCTTTAAAATTTTCTTTCTTAAACTCATTTAATTCCTTTAGTTTCTTTCTTACAGCAGCTTCATGTTCCCATAGTACATTTGACTTAGTATGCTTTACTATTTCTTCAATCTGAGCAAATTGACTTTTTATTTTTTTAAAATTCCTTTCTATAGCTCCTTGTTTCATTTTGTTTCCTCCAATATTGACTTTTTATTTATTTCCATGTGGCTTATTGTTCTATTTTCTCACAACTATAAATTTATCATACATTTTTCAATCTCAATATAAATGAAACACCCAACTTAAATGCTTTTAAGCTGGGTGTTTTCCTTATAATGTCTGTAAAATGATTTTCTTTATTTCATTGAATTTTTCTGATGTAACAATATCCTTATTTCTGTTTTTAGGTAAATCAACGATTATTTCTTTTTTTATAGTTGCCGGTTTATCTGATAATACATATATTCTATCAGATAAGAATACTGCTTCTTCAATATCATGAGTTATAAATATTATGGTAACTTTTAGCTCTTTAATTACGTCTATTAGCCAATAGTGCATCTTTGCCCTAGTAATTGCATCAAGTGCACCAAAAGGCTCATCTAACAGCATAATATCAGATGATGACATATATGTTCTAAGCAATGCAGCTCTCTGCCTCATACCTCCTGAAAGTTGAAAAGGATATTTATATTCGAAGCCTTCAAGCCCAAATGTTTTAAAATGACTAAGCGCCTGAGCCCTTGCCTCTTTTTTAGATTTTCCTTTTATAATAAGAGACAGTGTAGTGTTATCCACAATGTTTTTCCATGGAAGTAGCAGGTCCTTTTGATGCATATAACTTACTTTTTCAAAAGTATCGCAGCATTTTTCTCCGTCAAATATAATTTCACCCGAATCTTTACGCAAAAGGCCTGATATAATATTAAAAATTGTACTTTTACCACTGCCACTTGGTCCTAGTAAACTTATAAACTCATTCTCTCTTGCATAAAAAGAAACATCCTTTATTATATTCATACTTCCAAAAGTTTTTTTAATATTTTCTACTCTTAATTTTTCATTACTAGTTCGGTAAGTACTCATTAGTAAATGCCTCACTCGCCTTCATATCTTTTCCTATAAGCTTTTTATCTAAAAGAAATTTGGTGTAATTATTCCAAACCGATTCTTTCATTTCGCCCCATTTTTCAGCTTCAGCTTTATATTGATCCTTTAAATATTTTTGACTTGCGACGGCAAGAGCTTCATCTGTCTCCGGTGCATTTTTCAGTAAAACCTTAGCACTTTCCTCAGGTTTCTCCATGCTGTATTCATATCCTTTTGTAACTGCTTTTAAAAATTTCTTTGCCATTTCAGGATCCGCTTTTAATTTGTTCTCATTGGCTATAATTACCGGAGTATAATAATCTAAATCTTTATTTAATTTTCCAATATCAATATAGTCAATAGGAATATTTTTAAGCTTCGCTTCTATTCCTGTCCATCCATAAAATACCCATTCAATATCAATATTTTTCTTAGTTACAGCAAAGAAATCCTCTGATCCTGCATCTACCATCTTTAGTTTTGAAAAATCCGCATTATCTTTTTCCATAACCGCCTTTAAAATTGCATTTTCAGAAGGCGACCCCCATCCGCCATAGGTTTTTCCTTCAAAATCCTTAGGAGATTTAATATTTTTTTCCTTAGGCGATGCAAACCCGGAAGTATTATGCTGAATAATAGTGGCTATAGCTTTTATTGGAAGTGGATCTTTAGCAGTTCTAGCATAAGTTACATCTTCTTGATAGCTTACGCCAAAATCTCCTTTGCCCGCTGCAATTAAACTTGCAGTACTTCCCTGCGCTGGTTGAATAATTTCCACGTCAAGTCCTTCTTCTTTAAAATATCCATTATCTTTCGCTACATATAATCCAGTATGATTAGTGTTTGGTATCCAATCTAAAATAACAGTAACCTTTTTTAAAGTTTCTTCCTTCTTTACATGTTCTTTTTTTGCAGCACAACCCACAAATAAAACCGTAGTCATTGAAACTGTTAATAATAATGAAATTACTTTCTTTAGCATGATTTTACCTCCAAATAAAATAATATGTCCTATTTAAATTTAGTCATTGTTATCTGCTTTATTTCTAGTCCAAGGAGTAAAAAAATATTGTAATAAATTCAAGAGTCCAAATAGTCCCATGCTTAATATTACAATAATTATAATCACTGCAAAAACTTTATCAAGTGCATATGAATTTTTAGCTCTAATCATATATACCCCAAGACCCTTATCTCCTCCAAGCCATTCTCCAATAACTGCCCCCATAATACTATAGGTTGCTGCTATTCTAAGGCCCGAAAAAAAATTTACAGTAGAGGATGGCAGCTTCACCATGGTGAAAATTTGAAACTTACTAGCTCCCATAGTCTTTAAAAGGTTTACCATATCCGCGTCTACTGATTCTAATCCATCAATCAAACTAACAACTATAGGGAAAAAGCACACTAACACTACTACAATAATCTTAGGCAATATTCCAAAACCAAACCATATTATGAAAAGTGGTGCTAGAGCAATAATTGGAACAGTTTGAGATACTACTAAAATTGGATATATGCATTTTTTAATGATTTTCACATTATCCATTAAGATGGCTAAAATTAACGCAATCAAAATTGATATTGCGAATCCAATCAAGGCTTCATATAAAGTCGCATAAATATGCTTAGTAATGCTTGGAACTATATTCACCAAGGTACTAATAATATCTTTTGGCGAAGGCAATATGTATTGCGGAACCTTCCATTTGTCTACAGCTATCTGCCATATAAAAAGAATTATTAATTGAAAAACTATAGGAATAAGTTTATTTTCTATACTTATATGTTTTTTCATTCATAGTCACGCCTTCAGCTTTATAATCGATTTTCACTATAGAAACAACCCTACTTGCTCCATGAACTACACAAATTTCCTGGGCCTTTTTTACTATATCTAAAAGCTCATCCATTTCACCTTCCATAGTGGTTTCCATTGGTCCTACCTCATATTTCACTCCACTAGATTGAATATATTCTATAACCTTATCTACTACTGGGTAAATTTTTTCTTCCGCAACCACTGGTATAACTTGAAGACTCACATTTACAACTGACATTTCAATTCCCCCTTATAATATTGTTAAAGTAAAATAAACCCTTTGCTCATTTTTAAGCGAAGGGTTCTATAATCGAATAACTTTGCACCATTTATATATTCTTATTTTAACCTAAATGCAAATTATATTTTCCCTCCGCTGGCATTATCCAATTCAGGTTATAAGGGTCGAAACTTAACTGTTTCCTCTCAGACAAAAATATTGACTCCCCTAGTTTTTAATATTAAATTACTTTACACGTATATACTACCTAAAAATTCTTATAATGTCAAACCATAAAAAACGCATCTTTTATTCAGTGCGTTTTTCTTAACAATCCATATTATCTTCAAACTTTTTAATATTTTCCTTTAGTTCATCTATTTGTTTTTGTAAATCCTTATTATCGCCCTTAGAATTACTGTTTCCATTATCTCCAGATTGATTGCCATCCTGCGATTCAAGATTTTGAGACTGAGCTGCAATTATCAAAATACTCTGCGCCAAACCCGTTAAAAAATTACCTATTACATTTTGTTGATTAACATTAAGTTTTCCAGCAATTATAATCCCTATTACTGTTGCTAATGTGGCTAATTGACAAGGCGTGAATTCTTCTAACTTTTTCATACATTGCCTCTTTTATAAAATGGTTGTAATATATTATATTCTTTTAACAAAAAAAAGTGTAACTAATATTATTTTTTAAATATATGACATGAAGATATTTTTATTCATATATTACTCATAAAGGGGTGATATATATGAATATATACAACAATAGAAGATTTGCAGATATTGTGTTTGAAGGTGGCGGAGTTAAGGGCATCGGTCTTGTAGGTGCCTTAAAAACATTTGAGGATAATGGATATCAATGGAAAAATATTTCAGGAAACTCTGCCGGATCTATTATAGCTGCACTAGTTGCGGTAGGCTACCCAGCTGACGAGATAAAAAAATTAATGCTAAATCTAGACTACACAAAATTTGCTGATAAAAGTCATTTTAATATGCCTATATTCTCTGATGCTTATAATCTACTTTTTAAAAAAGGCATTTATAAAGGTGACTATATAAAAAATTGGGTTGACGAAGTTCTATCGCATAAACTTAAGCTTACAAATAGGAAAAAAATAACCTTTGGAGATTTGATTATTCCAGGAGAAAAGGGTATTCTTTTAAATAATAATAAGTATAAAAGAAAATACAAACTGCATATTATAGCAACTGATATTAGCTGTGGAAAGATGCTAATACTACCAGAGGATATTGCGGGATACGGGATAAATCCTGATGAACTTGAAGTAAGTTTGGCAATAAGAATGAGCATATCTATCCCCTTTTTTTTCCACCCTGTAAACTTATATAATATAAAGACTAATAAAAAGTCTCTCATTGTTGATGGTGGTGTTTTAAGCAATTATCCAGTTTGGATTTTTGATGTGAATGGTGTTCCTCTCTGGCCAACCATCGGTTTTAAACTCGGAGGGAACAAAGAAATACGAGAACATAAAATCACAAATATCTTAAATTTTACTAGCTCAATTATTGAGACTATGTTAGAAGCACAAGATGATATTCATATAAGCGAAATGGATTTCTTGCGTACTGTAAAAATCGATACCCTTGATATTAAAACCACAGATTTTAATATTGGGAATAAAAAAATTATGGAGTTATATAATTCTGGTGAAGTTTGTGCAAAAGAATTTCTTAAAAATTGGGAAGATAATTATAAAAAGCATAGAATCTTTAGAAGTAATTCTTTTAAATAATAATCGTTGCTAAAAACACTAAATCTTTTTATTCATATATACACCATCTTACATTTATTTATTGAACAATACTAAGAATCTAAAAGTGCACTAAGCTTAGGTGTTTTTATCTTAGTTCACAAATTTAGTCACAGTTCAAATAATGTGATATTATAATATTAAGAAAAAAAAAGAAAAAAAAAATGAGGTGAGTTCAATGAAAAAAGTATTATTAACCGGCTCTAATGGTTTCTTAGCATCAAGATATTACACATATTATAAAGATAAATACGAAATAATCCCATTAGGACATGCAGAGTTAGATATAACAGACGAGAGTAAAGCCTTAGAAATTATACAGAAATTCAAACCTGATTACGTGATACATACCGCTGCTATTGCTGATACAGGTTTGTGTGAACGAAACCCAGAACTATCTTATGAAATAAATGTAAAAGGTTCAATTAACATTGCTAAAGCCTGTAGTTTAACAAAATCTAAATTAATATATTTAAGTTCTGAACAAATTTTTAATGGCAATTTCGAATCAGGACCATATAATGAAAATCACATTCCAACTCCAAATACCATTTATGGGAAACATAAACTTGAAGCTGAAAACGAATTAAAAGGAATTATTGATGAACTATGGATTTTAAGACTTACTTGGTTATTTGGATTTCCAGAAAAAAATTGCAGGGTAAATTCTAATATACTATGGAATGTTGTATCTTCTATTTTAAAGGATAAAAAAATGAAATTACCCTCAAATGAATTTAGAGGAATGACCTATGTTTATGATATAATAGCAAATTTTGATAAGATTTTTACTCTTCCATACGGAACTTATCACACTGGAAGCGAAAATAACTTAAGCACTTATGATATAGCTTTGCTCATATTAAAAGAAATTGGCTTAAATCATAAAGCAGGTAATTATTTAGAAAAAGATACCGAAAAATACAAAGAACATCCAAGGGACTTACGAATAAGTAATAGCAAATTGAAGAATTATGATATTGTTATGCCTAAAACTGAAGATGGCATTAAAAAGTGCCTTAAAGATTTCAACTATTAATTGTCTACTAAAGTAGCTTTATCTACTAAAGTAGCTTTATCTACTAAAAAGCACGTAACAGGTGGGGATTTACCTGTTACGTGCCTTATATTTAAAGGGGGTATTCTGCCACCTCTAAGGCGGCCTTTACATTTCTTTTTTTATACCGCGGCTTAAAGTCTTTTCATAATCTATAAATTCATACACATCATTTTGAAATAAATCGCTAAAACTTTTAAGTTCTTCTAAACTTAAATCTTCTATAGCCTTATGTTTTTTTTCACAATTTATAACTATAGCGCCTATAACACCATGAGCATCTCTAAAGGCTGCCCCTTTGCTTACAAGATAATCTGCAGCTTCCGTAGCATTTAGAAAACCTCTTTTAACTGCGTTATACATATTATCTTTTTTAATTTTTAAAGTACTTAACATTTCATTCATAACCTTTAAGCATTTTAAAACTGTGTCAACTGCATCAAAGAAAGGTTCTTTATCTTCTTGCATATCTTTATTATAGGCAAGTGGTATTCCTTTCATAGTGGTAAGCAGACTCATTAAATCTCCATATACTCTTCCAGTTTTCCCTCTTATTAATTCTGCTGCATCTGGATTTCTTTTCTGTGGCATTATACTACTGCCCGTGGAGAATTCATCGCTAATTTCAATGAAATTAAATTCTTTAGTACTCCATAAAATGAACTCCTCACTTAATCTACTAAGATGCATCATTATTATAGAAAAATCGGATAAAAGTTCTAATAAATAATCTCTATCACTTACTCCATCCATAAAATTATCTGTAGGTTTTTTAAACCCTAGCTCGCTTGTTGTAAACTTCCTGTCTGTATCATATGTTGTTCCCGCTAGTGCACAGCATCCAAGAGGATTTTCATCCATAATCTCTGTAGCGCTTATAATCCTTTTCTTATCGCGACGAAACATATTAAAGTACGCCATAATGTGCTGTTTAAATGTCACTACTTGTGCTCTTTGCATATGTGTATACCCTGGCATTATAACCGCATTATCATTCCCAACTTTTTCAATAGTGTTTAAAATAACATCTAAGTTATCAATAACATCCAATGCTTTGTATTTTGAATATAATCTCATATCTACTGCAACCTGATCATTTCGACTTCTAGCTGTATGGAGTTTTTTACCTACATCCCCTACAAGTTTTGTAAGCTGTATTTCCATAAAACTGTGAATATCTTCATAATCACCTTCAATTTTAATTTTGCCTTCTTGAATATCTGAAAGAATAGAATTCAGACCATTAACTATAGTCACACTTTCCTCATTTGTTAAAATACTACATTTAGCAAGCATTTTAACATGGGCTATGCTACCCATAATATCTTCATAATATAATCTTTTATCAAAGCTTAGAGAACTATTAAAGTCCTCCATAAGCTTGCTTTCTTTTTCCTTAAATCTTCCACCCCAAAGTTTCATATATATCACCCGCTCTTCCTTCATAAATTTTATAATTTTTCTTAGCTATTGTTTAAATTTTTATATGCTTTAATTTTGCTTGGCAATGAAAATAAGTTTATAAATCCTTCTGCATCCTTATGATCATATAAATCACTTGCTCCAAACGAAGATATACCCGCGTCGTAAAGAGCATTAGGTGATTCTTTACCTGCTGACATGATGTTTCCCTTATAAAGTTTTAGTTTAACCGTCCCTGTTACTGTTTCTTGAGTCTTATCCACAAATGCATCAAGGGCTTCTCTCATAGCGCTAAACCAAAGTCCATTATATACTAATTCCCCATATTTTTGTGATACTAAGTATTTAAAGTGGAGTGTATCCTTGTCTAAAGTTATTTCCTCTAGTTCTTTGTGTGCTGCATAAAGTACAGTCCCACCAGGAGTCTCATATATTCCTCTTGATTTCATCCCCACAAGTCTATTCTCTACTATATCTATAACTCCAATTCCATTTTCTCCACCAATTTTATTTAATGTTGAAGCAATATCAATTGGCTCAAGTTCAATTCCGTCAATTTTGGTCGCAATTCCCTTTTCAAAATATATCTCTACATAAGTAGGTTCATCCTTAGCTTTTTCTGGAGGTGTAACCATAAGATACATATCTCTTTTATGCTCATTATTTAATTCTTCAATATCTCCGCCTTCATGACTTGCATGCCACAAGTTCTGATCTACTGAATAGATTTTCTCCTTGGTAACTGATATTTCTATGCCTCTATCATTAGCATAATCTATAGCATCTTCTCTTGATTTTATATCCCAAATTCTCCAAGGAGCAATAACCTTTATAGAAGGATCAATGGCTGTTATCCCAACTTCAAATCTAACTTGATCATTTCCTTTCCCAGTACATCCGTGACATATATATTTTGCCCCTTCTTTATGAGCGATTTCAACAAGTTTTTTAGCTATTAATGGTCTTGCAAATGCTGTACCCAATAAATATGTTCCTTCATATGCAGCATTTGCTTTAACTCCTTTAAATACGTAATCTTTTATGAATTCAGCTGTTACGTTCTCAATATATATTTTTTGCGCGCCTGAACTTATAGCCTTTTTCTCAATTGCCTTCATATCATCTTCTTGACCAATATTAATGCAAGCTGCTACAACGTCCATATCATAGTTTTCCTTAATCCAAGTTATTATTATAGATGTATCTAATCCTCCAGAATACGCTAAAACCACTTTTTCTTTCATTTTAATATCCCCCTTAGATTCTAGATAGTGTAACCACTATCTTTATAACATATTGCATGTTTGAATGTTTATACATTCTTATGCATATTATTTATTTTCGTTTATTTATCTTTTACAGCTATTTTTTAACCATTTTTACTGATGTTGCTGGCTTGTTTTTATTTATTATATATTATTTTTTATATTAATGCAATGCTTTCGCCTTATTAATTATTCATTTATTATAATATTTATACATAAAGCAAACCAAGATGAGGTTTAAAACTGCCCTTAGCTTAATCATAAGCTAAGGGCAGTTTTAATTTATAATTCAATATTTTTTTAAATAGAATATACTAATCCGCAATATTAAATACTTCTAAATTTATACTCGCAATATTTTTCTTCATAATCTCTACTAAAGCCTTCGCAGTATCTAATGAAGTAATAACAGAAATGTTATTTTCTATAGCTGTTCTTCTAATTCTAAAACCATCTGTTTTCGAATCATTTCCCTTAGTAGGTGTATTTATCACTAAATCAACCTGCCTTCTCTTTATCACATCAATGATATTAGGGGCTCCATCCGTAATTTTTTTAACACCTAAGGCATCAATCCCATTATTTCTCAATAACTTAGCCGTACCTTTCGTCGCTATAAATTTATAATTCAATTCATTAAACGCCTTTGCAATATGCAAAAACTCTTCGTAATCCTGCGGATTTATCGTTGCCAAGATAACTCCTTTTTCTTTTTCAACCTTCATTCCAGACGCTACAAACCCTTTATATAGAGCTTCTTCAAAGTCTCTTCCTATTCCGAGCACCTCTCCTGTGGATCTCATTTCCGGCCCAAGGCACACCTCAACCTCTGGAAGTTTTTGAGTTGAAAATACCGGAACCTTAACTGACACCAACTCCGCTTCTTTATAAACTCCATTACCATACCCTAAATTTTTTAACTTTTCCCCCAGCATTACTCTTGTGGCAAGCTCTACGATCGGTACTTTGCTAACTTTACTAATGTACGGAACCGTTCGGCTAGCTCTTGGATTAGCCTCTATTATATACAATTCACTTTTAAATTCTATAAATTGAATATTAATCATGCCTATCACTTCGAGTCCTATTGCTATCTTCTTAGTGTATTCTAATATCTTCTCTTTTATAGCATATGATATATTTCGACTTGGATATATTGTAATGCTGTCTCCGGAGTGAATTCCAGCTCTCTCTAAGTGTTCCATAATGCCCGGTATTAATATTTCCTCACCGTCACAAATAGCATCAACTTCTATTTCTCTACCCAATAAATATCTATCTATTAAAACAGGATTTTTCTTATCTTTCTCAAATGCATTTTTTAAATAATGTTCCAATTCTTTTTCCGAATAAGTTATTTCCATTCCCCGTCCACCTAATACATACGACGGCCTAACCAAAACCGGATAACCTATGTTTTCAGCCTCTTCTAATCCTTGTTTTAAATTCCAAACAGCTTTCCCCGTTGGTCTATTTATATTTAGCTCTTCCAAAAGCGCATCGAATTTTTCTCTATCCTCCGCTACGTCCATTTGCTCAGGTTTAGTTCCATATATAGGTATGTTTTTTTCCTTTAAGAATTTAGCGAGTTTAATAGCGGTCTGACCTCCAAATTGAAGTATAACCCCATCAGGATTTTCTTTTTCAACAATATTAAATACTTCTTCTTCTGTTAATGGTTCAAAATATAATTTGTCCGAAATATTAAAGTCCGTACTTACTGTTTCCGGGTTGTTATTTACTATTATAGTCTCAATCCCCAGCTTTCTAAGAGCAATTACACTATGAACAGATGCATAGTCAAACTCAATGCCCTGCCCTATCCTTATAGGCCCCGATCCTATTACCATAACCTTCTTTCTATCACTTATCTCTACCTCATCATATTCATCATAAGTCGAGTAGTAATATGGTGATAATGCTTCAAATTCCCCTCCGCATGTATCTACCATCTTATAGACAGGTTTGATATCCCATATATTTCTTAGTTCGTAAATTACATTTGGATTCACCTCTAATAAATCTGCAATGCCTTTATCTGAAAACCCCTTTTTCTTTAACAAAAGCAACCAATCTTTATTCATATCTTGCACTGACGTTTTTTTAATCTTTTCCTCTTCATCCACTATCCACTTAATTTTGTTTACAAAGAATTTATCTATTCCTGTAATTTCCGAAACCTTTTCCACCATATAATCACGCCTAAGCATTTCAGCCAAATGAAATATCCTCTCATCATCAGGAGCCATCACTCTTTTCTTTAATTCGCTTAAATCTTTTCGCGCTAGGCAGTCGTATTGCAATGAATACTTTCCTATTTCTAAAGAGCGAATTCCCTTTAATAGAGCTGCCTCAAAATTGCTTCCAATTGACATTATTTCACCTGTAGCCATCATCTTCGTACCTAAAACCCTATTCGCACCCTCAAACTTATCAAAAGGCCATCTAGGAATTTTAACTACCACATAGTCTAGCGAAGGTTCAAAACAGGCATAGGTTTTTTGCGTTACTGCATTTTTTATCTCATCTAGTGCATATCCTAGTGCTATTTTTGCCGCTACTTTGGCAATAGGATATCCCGTAGCCTTCGAAGCTAGCGCAGACGATCTACTCACCCTCGGATTAATTTCTATAACTGCGTACTCAAAACTTTTGGGATCAAGCGCAAGTTGCACATTGCATCCACCCTCTATTCCTACACTATTTATAATATCAATAGATGCACTTCTAAGCATCTGGTATTCTCTATCAGAAAGAGTTTGGCTTGGCGCTACAACAATACTATCTCCAGTATGTATTCCTACAGGATCTACATTTTCCATATTACATATGGTAATGCAATTGCCATTTCCGTCCCTCATAACTTCATACTCTATTTCTTTCCACCCTTTAATACTCTTTTCTAAAAGAACTTGCCCTATAGAGCTTAACTGCAATCCCAGTTCTAGGATTTCAAGTAGTTGCTCCTCTGATTCTGCAATTCCACCGCCACTTCCTCCCATAGTATATGCCGGTCTTACAATTACGGGATATCCCATTTCGCTCGCAAATCTTAGTCCTCCTGCTATATCTGTAGCAATCGCACTTTCCACTACCGGTTGATCAATTTCCTGCATAAGATTTCTAAAAAGCTCTCTATCTTCACCTTTTTTTATCGCTTCTATCGAGGTTCCAATCACTCTCACATTATATTTTTCTAAAATTCCATTATCAAATAGTTCAACCGCTAAATTAAGTCCTGTTTGCCCGCCCATACCCGCAAGTAAACTGTCCGGCCTCTCCTTATCAATAACCTTCTCCAAAAATTCTATAGTTAAAGGTTCTATATAAACTTTATCAGCAACTTCTTTATCAGTCATTATAGTTGCCGGATTACTATTCACAAGTACAACTTCTACGCCTTCCTCTTTCAACGCTTGACAAGCTTGTGTTCCAGAATAATCAAATTCCGCCGCTTGCCCTATTATTATCGGCCCTGACCCAACTACTAATACTTTTTTAATGCTTTTATCTAATGGCATACGAATCCCCCTATATGTTATTTCTTCTTAAATTCTATTTATGCATCCTAATTTCATTAGTTCTTAACTTTCCTTCTCAACTTTCAGTTTTAAATATCTACCCTATATCAGCGACAGAAATTTATCAAAAATAGCATCTATATCTTTAGGCCCCGGACAAGCTTCCGGATGGAACTGCACGCTAAGTATCGGCAGTTTCTTATGCCTCATTCCTTCTATCGTTCCATCATTTACACTTACATGCGTAACCTCCATATCTTCCGGCAGTTCACTCACATAATATCCGTGGTTTTGTGATGTAATATAAACCTTATTCTCTTCTACATCTTTAACTGGATGATTACACCCTCTATGACCAAACTTAAGTTTTTCAGTTTTCCCGCCAAGGGCTAACGCTAAAAGTTGATGCCCTAGGCAAATTCCAACTACAGGTTTTTTACCTATAATCTCTCCCAACGTCTTGATCACTTCTTGCAAATCCTCCGGGTCCCCAGGTCCATTCGATAAAAATACTAGATCAGGGTTAACCTTTAATATTTCTTCCGATTTCTCGCATGCAGGAAATATTGTTAATTTGCAATTTCTCGCAATAAACGAGCGAAGTATATTTTCCTTTATTCCAAAATCTATAATAGCCACATGTCGTCCTGTGCCCTCAATCGTGTAGCGCTCTTTCGTTGTAACTTTCATCACCGCATCGTTATTATTAAAACTCGCAAATTTTTGATTTATTTCAATTTTAGTAAGTTCCTTTGTAGCAATAATACCTTTCATGGTCCCGTTATTTCTAAGTATTTTCGTTAATGCCCTTGTATCAATCCCTTCGAGTCCTATTATTTTATTTTGTTTAAAGTATGCTTCCAAATCCATTTCGCATCTAAAGTTATTAGGATAATCACATTTTTCTCTAACAATGAACCCCTTTACCTTCGGATACTTCGACTCTACATCCTCCAAATTAATACCATAATTCCCGATGAGCGGATACGTCATTGTCACTATTTGTCCATAATAAGATGGGTCCGTTAAAACTTCTTCATATCCAGTCATACCCGTATTAAAAACTACTTCCCCAACATTTTCTTCTAAACACCCAAATATACCACCTTCAAATATTATTCCATTCTCTAAAATCAACTTACCCTTCATACTAAATCCTCCTTAGTAAACTAAAAACTTTCTCCGATTAATAAAAGACATTTATGAATAATTATTCATTTTTATGAATATTATATGTTTTTCTAATATATATGTTTTTAAATTTATTTTTAGCCACATTCCTCATACGTACAGGCTTAATTCTATTTATTATATATTGTTTTTTATAATAATGCAATGTTTTTTCTTATTTTATTATTCATTTAGCATAATATTTATGCACAATAAAAATCAAGTACTTTCCAAATTAATTGGTTTTGCTCATTTTTATTAAAAAAATCATTATGTTTTTTCAATAAAATAAAGGATAACAGAGAGATTATTTAAATAATCTCTCCGTTATCCTTTATTAATATATTAATAGCATTTATTAACAAAATAGAAAATAAATCTATAGCATTATTCTGAATATTATTAATTGTATTATATTTAATAGTATTAAATTCAAAATTGACAGAACAAAAAACACATGCCATAATTATCTATACTCCTTCCTAGTCTCACAGGACTAATTTAAAAGTGTACTTTACTTTTATTTGTAATTTTTATGTTTTATAATTTCTTTCTATTTTAATTTAAATTTTATTATTTGTCAATGTATAAATGTAATTTTAGGTTGCAAGTTTATTCATACTTTATAAGTTATTCTATACATCTATCACTAATTCTAATTCACTAAACTATATCCACCCTACAGAATAAAACAGGAGGCAACAGTGTGCAAAAAATAGGAATGAGAAATATAAAGACTGCAATTTCAGTTTTTTTATGTATAATTATACTAAGAGCTTTTCATAATACATTTCCCTTTTATGCATGTATAGCTGCTGTAATAACAATGCAAAGTGCTGTACATGATTCCTTTACTGCTGGTAAAAACAGAATGATTGGTACTATTGTAGGTGCAATTTGGGGATTGATATTCACACTTATAAGTCCCAACAATGTATTTCTTACCAGCATTGGAATAGTATTTGTAATTTATTCTTTGAATCTTCTTAATAGAAAAAAGTCTATTATAATTGCATGCGTAGTTTTTTTAGCAATAATGACGAATCTTAAACAAGGCACTCCTCTATTTTATAGTTTAAGTAGGGTTGAAGAAACTTTTATCGGTATTTTTGTATCAGTTTCAGTAAACTATCTTATATTCCATCGTAAATACTTAGATAACTTACATCGGGATGCAGAAAATCTAACCCATAATGTTTTTATAATTTCTAAAGAGATGATTAATTTCAATACAGATATTAATCTTTCTAGTTTAAACATCCAAATATCCAAATTGGAAAAATCATTAGACTCATACTTAAGTGAAATACAAAGTGAGAATGTCGAAAGCCACCATATACTTAAAATTAACAAAGTCATAGATACTTCTAAAACTGCTTATAATCACCTAGTTATACTAAAGTCTTTAACCTTTACGCCTTCTCATTCTAATTGTTATATCAACGAGAGTAACTGTATTAGAATAAATGAATTATTTAATGAAAATATGTTTAGTTACCCGTACATTAGTAATGATATAAATATAGTATTTAACTTTCACCTTCAAAATTTAATTGAAACTTTAACTATTTCAAAAAAAATATACTAAAAAACTACTTAAAAACATAACTTACTGAGTGTATTTCGTGTTTTATACAAATTATTTTATAAGCAAAGCCGTACTATATATCCACAATACGGCTTTGCTTAATTTATAAATCTGTCTTTGTATAATACACAATACCTAATGCACCAGGTCCAACATGAGTTCCTATTACAGGTCCAATTGGAGCTATGTCTACTTTTTTTCCTATACATTCTTCGACTTTTTTTGCAAAAGCCAGTGCTCCTTCAACATCATTTATGTGATGAATCATTACCTCTCCAAGTCCATGTTTTGTTATGTCCTCGATGAATTTATCAATCATAGTTTGTATTGCACGTTTTTTAGTCCTTACTTTATTAAATAATCCTGTTTTTCCATCCACTACGGTAAGAATAGGTTTGATTTGAAAAATAGTACCTAACAGTGCACTTGCACCACCTATTCTGCCACCTTTTTTTAGATACTCTAAATTATCAGGAATAAACAGAAATCTACTTCTCTTTATATTGTTTTTTACTATATCAACTACTTCATTTATTGATTTTCCTTGTTGCGACGCAATCGCCGCTGTTAAGGCTGCAAATCCTAATTGCATGCAATTGGATCTAGAATCTATAATCTCAATTAGTGCATTTGGGTAGTTTTCAAGAATCATACTCTTTGCAAGGCATGCATTTGAATAAGTTCCACTCATGTCTGAAGAAAGGAAAACACCAACCATTTCATTATTATCTCTTACCTGATTTTCTATCATATTGTACATTTCCACAAGCGATGGTTGTGATGAAGTAGGAATACTTAAGTTCTTATCAAGTTTTTCGTAAAAACTTTCATTTTCAATAAGGGTTTCTTTGAACTCCTTATTTCCAAAAATAACACTTAATGAAACTATCGAAATATCATATTTTTTCCTTAAATCCTCACTTATATATGAGGTACTATCAGTGACTATTTTTACCGCCATTATACATCCCTCACTTATTAATTTTAATTATATTATACTACAGTCTTGTTCTAAACAAAATCAATCTTTATATTACATTATAAACACAATAACTGTAATATATTTCACAAAATATTAAATTACTTTAAACTCCTACAAATAGCACTCAAATACCTCTTAATATGTTATAATTATAATATAAAAAGTAGGTGGTGTAAATAATTTAGTAAACTGTGTCAGTTGATAAATAATTTTTAAAATTAAAGCTTTGATATAATCAATATAAAATAAAGGGAGGTGCTGCAAAAATATAGGTTAACCGATAAATTTCTACCTATATTGGCAAGCAGAAAAATATGAATAAAGAGGACCTAGTAAACAATGAAAATAATGAAAATAATGAAATTATAAATAATTTGTATTCAAACAAAAATATTCCTGAAAAACCTGACTCTGAAACTGACAATAGTGAAGTTGCTAAGTTAAAAGATGATGAGGAAAGTGAAAAATACATAAAAGAAATGCATGAGTTAGCAGACAAAAACGAGTTTAAGAACAATGCGGTTGTTTTAGGACTTGGTATAGTTATAGTATCTATAATTATATTTTCTATTTTTATGAACACCTCATTCATGAAACCCAAAGCAGATGTAGCTACCATTAAATCAGTCCAAAAAAATCCCGATGCTAGCCCATCTACTAAAGCTCCTGAAGTTACTGAAACTACTAAACCTGACACCATTAACCCTACCGTAACTTCAACTAAAATTTATGAATATTTAAATATAGACGCAAATAGAACATCTGTCCTAAAAAAAGCAATTACTTTAAATAGTGGAAATCAAAAGGGTGTTACTGTATGTCTCTTATCAGAGATTTTGAGAATTAATTCCATTGCTATCCCTGCGAATACAACAACAGTAAAGGGATTAATGGAATCTTTAACTTCTATGGACTGGAAAAAGAATACTGACTTCACTAAATTAAAAAAAGGTGATATATGTTTCACTACAGATATGCCAGAAAGTCCTGGTACGCCTTCCCATGCCTATGTATTTATGGGTTGGGTAAAAGATGGTAAAACTGATTATGCCTATGTATGTGATGGTCAACTTGAAGTATTTGATAGTATACTTCATAAACGAAATCTATCTGTTACAACTACAACAAAGGATCAATTTAGCTTTTTTCTTAGAAAATAAAAAATAATACCTCAGGGCACCCTGAGGTATTATTTTTTATAATTTTATTTCTTTTATAACAGCGCCATCTAAATCTTTTATTTGAAATAAATCATCTTTGAGTATTGCATAAGATTTAGGGTTATTTTCCTTAGGTAAAGATACCGAGCCAGGATTTAACACATATATTTTATTGTGTTTTTTAGCTACAGGGACATGCGTGTGTCCAAATACCAAGACATCATTTTCACTTAGTTCGGGCAAATTATCCTCATTATATATGTGCCCATGAGTCAAAAATAATCTTCTATTATTGCATAATATTATAGAATAATCAGACATCATAGGATACTCAATAATCATTTGATCCACCTCACTATCACAGTTCCCTCTAACAGCTATTATTTTGTCTTTATATTCGTTTAAGAGACTAGCTACTAATTGTGGATTGTAATCCTTTGGCAATTGATTTCTTGGGCCATGATATAACACATCTCCTAAAAGCACTATATAACCCGCTCCCTCTTCTTTATACCGCTCTATAGCCTTTTTAAGATAGTATAAAGAACCATGGATATCGGAAATAAAAAATATCTTCATCGTAACTTAGCTCCTTTCAAATAGATTAATTTTCATGCTTTATAATTCCTATAGCTACTCCTAAAATGTATGTATCTTCACTATCTACTACAATAGGCTGATATTTTTCATTCTCTGGCATAAGTAATATTCTATCTTTGTTTATAGAAAGTCTCTTTAAAGTAGCATTTCCGCCTATGTCAACTGCTACGATATCCTTATTATTTGCAGCTTGTTCCTGCCGTATTACTACATAATCTCCATTATTAATGTGAGCCCCAATCATACTGTCACCTTTAACCTTTAAAATGAATGGGTTTTTTACTCCCTTTAACCAATATTTCGGGATATAAAATTCACCTTCCATTTCAGAATTAATAAGCATAGGTTCGCCTGCTGCTATATCACTATACACGGGTAGCTCCAATAATTCCTCATTTATATACTCATAGTTGCCTTTTTCATCATTTACTATAATATCTGATCTTCTACTATAATCCCTCATAAACTCATATGCTCTGTTATGTCTTATATCACAATACTTAAAGTTCTCAAGTGAATTAATATTCAAGTTTTTGCTTGTTATTTCATCACACTTTTTTTGGAGCTTTTCTTGTGTTTTATAGTATTTTTTGAATGAATAAGACTTTCCTTTTTCTCCTAGCGGTTTAGTATTAACTCTTTTGCCTTTCACCATCCATGAATTAGTATAGTGCGTTCTATCCACATCAAGAAGAAACACCATGTTCGAATAAGATTTTTCATTAAATAATGCATTAATAAAATCCACTTGTATCTTAGTTAAATTATTACTTTTGTCAATTATGATATGAGAATACCTGCCCACTGTAGTAGTTTGTGCCATTCGCAGAGCATATATATTAATATCTTCATTGTCAACTAAACCCTCTGATTTAAGCTTTTCATTATACGTGATCATAAGTTGAAATATTGCTTTCCTAGCAGTTGAATTTTTAAGAATTCTTTGAGGCCCTTGTCCTTTTTCGCATTTTCTTCCTCTTCTATTTACTTGCAAGTACAAATCAGCTTTTAAGTAATTGCAACTTTTTATCCACTTTACTTCTTCTATAAAAAATTGAGCATAATCTGTATGTAATATTCTTAGTCTTGGATAAATATTTTTAATTTCTAAGATACAATCTTTCATAATGCTATTCTTTTTATCATTATCTACAATTATTTTATTTTTTAATTTATGTTTGTTTTTATATTTAATAAAATATCTATGTAAAATACTTTCTAATGTAACCACATGAAAGTTTCTTTCATTATTAGAAAATAGACTTAAATAATCTAACCTAGTTTCTTCTTCTGCTCTGTTATATATATTTTCAATATAATTTATGTCTTCATCCTTAGATGCTAACATTAATATTTTATCCTCTTCATATAAACAATAGTTATTTTTTAAATAAAGGCTTCTATAAATGGCCGCTGTCGTTTTACCTGAACCTTGAATTCCTCTAATTAAGCTATATCTTGAGGGTTTGCTATGAATCATTTTTTGTTGCTCTAAACTTAATTCCATTTAATCGCCTCCACTGTAGACATACTAATAGTATACAATAATAATAACCTTAAAGTAAAATTTTTATGAAATTGTAAATTCAAAATGTTGTGAAAATATATTTATGGGAATATTAATAAAAATTACTAATTATGTAACATTAGATTCAAGAATATCTACACACATCTACTGAGCATACTAAGTTATATATTAATCTATCTAAATAAAATAAACTAGAGGTGATTGTTCTGAAAGGAAAGATGTTAAGTATTATTGTTTCTTCAATGTTTTTTGTTAACTCTTTTTCAAGTGTTGCTTATAGCAAAGATTTAGGCAATATTTCAATTAAAGACTCAAACAATGGATATTATAATAATCAAGGTTCAAAAACACCTACCATAGTAAATTTTTTCAAAAGTGTCTTTAGTATTACTAAGCCCTCTACTGGATTAAGCACTAAAGAATATAATTGGTATTTCCAACCACGTAATGACAATAACCCACCTGAGGGACCTAAAGAAACCAAAGGCTTTATATCAAAGTATGGATGTTATCATTTAGGAGATACATCGAAAAAGATATTATATCTAACTTTTGATGAGGGTTATGAAGCTGGATATACCGCTCCAATTTTAGATGTTTTAAAAAAGCATAATGTAAAAGCAGCATTTTTCGTTGTAAAACCTTATATTACTTCTAACCCAGAATTAATTAAAAGAATGGTAGCCGAGGGGCACTTAGTATGCAACCATAGTAATCACCACCCTTCAATGGCTTCTATAAAGGATGAAGATAAATTCAAAAAAGAATTATCTGATGTAGAAGAAGCATTTGAAAATATTACTCATAAAAAGATGTCTAAGTATTTTAGACCTCCGATGGGGAAATATAGTGAGTTATCCTTACAATATACTCAAAACTACGGATATAAAACCATATTCTGGAGTTTCGCTTATATGGATTGGCTTACAGACAAACAACCATCCCATGAAGCTGCAAAAAAACGTATTATGCAAAGAACCCACAACGGTGGAATTATGTTACTACATGCAGTGTCAAAAACCAATGCTGAAATATTAGATGATGTAATTACCGAATGGGAAAGCAAAGGCTATGAACTAAAAAGCTTAGATGAATTGCCTGCTAAACATTAAAAAATTATATATTTTCTATAGCTTAAATTAAACCCTATCTATATTAGACAGGGTTTAATTTGTTTTTTGTAAAAAAAAACGTAAAGATGAATCTGATGCTAATATATAATTAAAGATTTTTATATAACATTTCTATATGTGGAATGTTATCTTCCAAATATACCTCAGAAACCCTCACAAACCCTAAACCCTCATAGAAATTTACCAAATACTCCTGTGCGCCAATCCTAATTACCTTCTCATTTAAATTATTCTCGATAAATTCTATTGCTCTTATCATCATTTGCTTTGCTAAACCTTTACCACGATATTTTTTATCAGTTAATACCCGACCTATAGATATTTCATTATAAGAAATGCCTTTTTCTAAAATCCTTAAGTAAACAATGATTTTTCCATTTTCTTTTGCAAATAAATGATAAGAATTATTATCTTTACCATCACACTCCTCATAGATACATTGCTGCTCTATAACAAAGACTTCACTTCTAAGTTTTAAAATTTCATATACTTCCTCACCGTTTAGTTCATTAAATTTTTTTATTTTCCATTTCATACTACTTAAATCTCCTTTTCTTAATGTTATCTTCTAATAATTTCTCTGTGTATTCATTATTGATATTACAATAATGTTTTACGAAGGATCCTTATTAATCCTATTACTAATAAATGCACTGGATAAAAAGCATAAAAAAAGTATTTTAAGTCTTTACCCTTCTTATCGTTATACATAAATATAAAAATTAACGCTAATAGGGATAATGCTTGATTAAACCAAACTAGCTCTATTGTCGTAACTAAGAATTACCCCCATAATTAGGTTTTCATTTAATTGTATTTATAATATGATACCATTTATTTCATGTTTTTGCATTACTATGTTTTTAACACTAATAGTATTGTTAATGCTAAAAATCCTGAACTCTTTTTGAGCTCAGGATTTTTTTTGCTTTTTAGGTCATTTACTTTTTAGGCCCCTTATTTTTTTGATTCTTTTTATCACTTTTCTTGCCATTATTTTTGGTTGAAGCACCCTTACTTTTGCCCTTGTCTGACATAATATATACCTCCTTTTTTATTTAGATCGAATACCAATAAACTTACCTCAACTTTGTTCATCTTAAAAATAGTTGTTATTATAAAGACTATGCTTATCGTTATTAAAAAGACTCTATTTTAGTATTTTATTATCAGTAATACCTTTATTTACAAAACTATTGGTTTTTAGTAATGCTTTTATTTAAATACTTTTCAATAACAGGAATTAAAGGCTGAGCATATTAAAAGAAAATAGGAAAACAGCAAAATAAATTAATAATTATAGATTATAATAAATATAGTGAACTTATTAATCAATATTTGCGTTAAAGGATTGCTAGGAGTGATTATTATTGGATGAACTAGAACTTATTAATAAAGCTAAGGATGGAAATAAAAGCGCGCTAAATTCTCTTTTAAAAGATAATTACAATATTTTAAAAGGCTACACTGTTAAAATGGTAGGAGACCCACACTTAGCACAGGATATTATTCAGGATGCATTGCTTAAAGCTGTGATTAATATAAATAAGTTTGAGCCTAGAGCAAAGTTTTCTACCTGGCTCATAAAAATAGCCACTAATGTTTACAGGGATTATTTAAGAAAGAATAAATCCTTTGGACTAATAGAGGAATGTGTGGATGATAAAAGCAAACAAGTAGAGGACATTGTGATCGCAAATTACGAGTACAAAGAGATAATGAAAATAATTTTAAATTTACCCTATGAGAAAAGGGCTGTGTTTATTTTAAAACATTATTATGGTTACAAATATGAGGAAATATCAGAAATTTTAGGATGTCCCCTTGGAACAGTTAGGTCAAGGCTTCATAATGCAGTGAAATATATAATAAGCGAAATTGAAAGGAAGGAGATTATATAAATGAAGGATTCTGATAAGATTAAAAACTCTTTAATTGATGAATTTTACAATGAATCTCATGAACAGGTTGATAAAAGTATAGAGTATAGTGATGAATATAAAGAATTTAAAAACGTCCTTAATTCCACAGCTAAAAAAATGGATGTTTTAAATGAAGATATATTTGATTTTGATATAGATACCTTAAGCATAATAGAGCAAGGAGAGTGTATACGAGGCAATAGTAAGGCTAGAAAAGAATTTATTCTTTTTATATTAACATCCTTTATAATTCTTTCTGTGTATGCTATAGCCACCATTTTCTTAGGTACTAAACTACTAATTATTTCACAGATTTTTATTATTACCATTATTCCTTGGATAATAATACCTGTTTTAGCAATCAAAAGAAGGGAAAGTGAATGTTAATGGTGATTTTAAATAATAAACTAACTATAGTGCTTGCAATAGCAATTCCTATATTATTAATTCAAGGAGCTTGGGTATTTTGTGATGCAAGAAGGCGTAAAGAAAAATACTATTGGCTTTGGGGGATTTTTGCACTGATTAATACACCAGGTAATCTCCTTATTTACCTACTGGTAACACGAGTAATATTAAAAAATAAAAAATAAGAGTGCAAGACCTATGAACTTTCTCCTGCGTGACTTGAAATAAGAGCTTGAAACGTGAAAGTTGATTAAGAAATTCTATTGTTTGGCAAATATAAAATCCTCTAACACTCACATTCGACTTACAGGCGGTTCGCTAGCCTTCCTTCCAGTCGGGCTCACGAGGATTTTATATTAGCAAAACAAGAATTTCTAAATCAACTTTCAATGTTTCTGCACATCTTATTTCAAATCACTTCCGGAGAAAGTTCATACTATTATGCAATTATCCTAATATGTATCTAAGATGGATGGCATATAAGGAAAATAATAACTCTCAATCCGCTTCACAAAGAAAGTCTTTTGGTAGGCTGAGGATGTGGTACATATACTTTGGATTTAAGCTGTTATTACTTTCATGTGTTTTATCATTTAAATAAGTGTTTTTACATTCTCATCCACATCCACTTACGCAATCTGTTTCCTAATATAAAAATAAAATGAACTTTTTTATTTTTATTGCGTTAAAGTTATGAAAATATAAAAAGGGGGAATCGAATATGTTTGACGGAATGGCGCTACTCGAGATAATAAAATTACTTGCACCTGTAATTATAATAGAGATAGTTCTTGTTGGTTTCTGCTTATATAGATTAACACGAGACAGGGTAAAATTTTTACCTAAGTGGGCATGGGCTTTAGTTGTAATTTTTATCCAATTAATAGGTGGCATATCCTTTTTATTAATAGGAAGAGAGCGTGATTAAGATGCTTAAAGTGGTAAATATCAACAAAAAATATGGAGACTTTGAAGTTCTAAAAGATATATCCTTTGAAATAAAAAAGGGAACCATATACGGATTTCTAGGTCCTAATGGAGCAGGTAAAACTACAACCATGAATATACTTTCAGGGTTAATTGATTTTAATGGTGGAGAGATACATTTAGATGGAGGGGATTTCAAGAAAAATAAAAGGCAATTATTAAGGAAAGTAGGATATCTTCCACAAAATCCAGTGTTTTATAATTACATGAGCGCTAATGAGTATCTGCATTTTATTGGCGAAATAGCTAATATGACAGAGAAAAACATAAGGGAGCGAACTGTAGAGATTTTAGAAATTGTTAAGCTTACTGAGGTAGCAAAGAGAAAAATAGGGCAATATTCAGGTGGAATGAAGCAGCGATTAGGAATTGCAGTGGCACTATTTAATAAACCAGAAATAGTTTTTTTAGATGAACCCACATCTGCACTAGATCCTGAGGGAAGAATGGAAATACTAGAGTTTATAAAAGACTTGAGGTCAAATGGAACCACTGTTTTTATCTCAACTCATATTTTGAGTGATATAGAAAGGATTTGTGACGAGGTAAGTATTTTGGATAAGGGGCAAATACTCATATCTGATAATTTAGAGAGTTTAAAGAGTAAGTATATTCAACCTATATTCGATATTGAGTTTGAAAAACACTGTGTAAACTTAGATAAAATTCTTTTAAACTTTAAGTGGGTGGAAAAAGTTTTGATAAATGAAAATAAGGCCTCTATCTATGTTAATAATTTAGATGTTGCTAAATCTGAACTTTTAAAACTACTTGTTAAGGGAGAAAATAATATTTTATCTTATAATTTAAGAAAAAGTAATCTTGAAGATATTTTTATAAGGCTGGTGAATAAAAATGACAACCTTTAAGGCGTATTTTAAGAAAGAAATAATGGAATCCAAAAGACAATTTAAATATATAATACTTGCTGTAGGAATAATTGCATTCGCTATTTTAGATCCATTTATGTTAAAATTACTTCCAAAAATATTAGAAAAGCAATTACAAGGAGATTTAAGTTCACTTTTTATTGCTACTCCTAAGAGTGCGATTAATAATTATATTAAAGATCTTTTTCAAATTGGAAACTTATTCATAATATTCACATTGGCAAGTACTTTAAATGATGAGATAAATGGCGAAAAACTCGTGTTTCCATATTCTAAGGGAAGTAATCCAGTTGGTATAGTGCTTGCTAAAATAATTCATTATACTATTGTGGTAACCATATTGACCTTCATAGGATTTTTGACTTGTTTTTACTATGGAAGTATTTTATTTAAAGGAGAAAAAGTTGCTTTATCAGGTGTAATGAACTCGGCTATTCTAATGTCTGTATACTATTTTTTTAATATTGCCTTGGTGACACTTTTTAGCAGCTTTGTGAAAAAAGGTGTAACAGTAGGTTTTATAACGCTTATGATAACTTTTTTGAATGCTGCACTTGTAAATTTGAATACAATTGGAAAGCTCATGCCATACAAATTAGTGGAAGGAGCAAATTTATTTACATTAGATAGCTATTTATATACTATAGGATTTTCAATTTTTTGTAGTGTAATATTTATAATAGCCACTATCTTTAACATGAGCAAAGTTGAAGTAATTTAATGGTTTTTTTATGAAAACAAGTAAAAACATTTTAAAATTTATAGGTAAGAAGGGGAATTGCCATGTTAGTAATTAAAAATTTTTCAAAGATATATAAAGGCGAAAAAAGAGCTGTTGATCATTTTAATCTTACAGTGGAACCTGGAGATATTTATGGATTTATTGGTCACAATAGAGCTTGAAAGAGTACAATGATAAAAGCGATTGCAGGGGTACTTGATTTTGAAGAAGGTGAAATTTTTGTTGATGGTAATGATGTTCAAACATCCTCGGTAATCACAAGCAGATTTTTATTGATGTATGGAATGAATGTGATTTTTTCCCTTGTTATTATGCTTCAAATGGGGGTTGCTTATTGTTTGTTATCGTGTCCCCAAATGATATTTTATGGGATGTGGCTTATCGCTATATTTATAACCCCTTTAGTGTCAATGACAATAGCCGCAGTTCTTGGTGCACTTATTAGGGCAATCTCCTCTAAATTCAAAATACTCATTATCGTTTTCACTTAATTCTTTGTAATCCATGGAATAAACTATTTCTCTTGGTTCACCTTTTACTAATTTATACCTAAACCCGGACATTTCCTTAAGAATCCAACCTTCTTTTGCCCTTTGACACAATTTTTTCATAGCTCTATCTTCGTCAAAGGCAAATCCCATATTCAAAATATACCTATTCTTCTTTTCCATCAGTATCATCCCCCTCTAAATGTTTTAAAGCTTCCTCTCCATGTCTTACCATCGTTATTCTTCTCTTAATGTCTTTTTTTAATATTTCTTTCCCCTTAAAAGTCAGTGTATAGGTTTTACGTCTCTCTTCATCATCATCTACTAATTGGATTAAATCTGCATTTTGCAATTTTTTTATAATTGTATAAAGACTTGCTGGACCTATTAACATTTCGCCTTTTGAAAATCTTTCAATCTCCTGCATTATCCCATATCCATGCATAGGTCTTACTAAGGTGAGTAAAATACAGTAGGTAGAATCCGTTAATATATCCTCGTCTAAAGCTTTTCCCCTAGCCATTTTCTTCCTCCATTCATTTGTCATTACATATATCATTAAATGATATATCTTTTAATGATATAATATTCTATTTAAGTAAAATTGTCAATATTTCATAAAAATATTTTTTTTCTTAGTTATATATTAGTTAGTACATCCTAGTTAGCATATAAATAGGGATAAAAATAAACCCTTGAAAATCAAGGGTTTATACATACTTTCTATTTACCTAAAACCTTTATATAAAAGCATCACAAACCTGGTTACATCCACCGAATTCACAATATTTGCACTGCGCGCTATATAGTTCACTATTAAAATCCAAACTAAAATCATAATTGTCTAATGAATGCGTAATCTCCATAATTTTATCTTCGTGAATTTTATGATTACTCTTTGAATAATTAATAGTAATAATATCATCTTTAAACTGAGGCTGCCAAAAATTCATACTTATATTTTCTAGGGGTATATCTTTATCAAATATTTTCAAAGAACTCTCACCCAATATATACATATAAACAATAGTTTGCATTCTTTTACACACTTCTTTATAGTCAAGTTTTCTATTTTCGGTCTTCCAGTCCCATATTTCTATTTTGTTATTTGGCTTAATAATTATCAAATCATACTTTGCCTGAATCCTGATGTTATCTTTTCTCATTTTTATTTCATATTCAGTAAAATATATATTTTCATCTAAAAGAGTAAATTTTCCCTTTAATGAATTGAACGAATTCATTAAATCGATATTGCTATTATCAATACCAGCAGGAATATTTGAAAAATATCTTTCACAAATGAGATGAAAATCGAGTCCCATATTCATATTTTCATAATAATCCTCATTATCTATTGAATCCTTTTTCCACTTAACATTATCTAAATACTTGATTTTGAATCTTAAAGGGCATTTATCAAAAGTGTTTAATAAATTTTGACTATAGTAAACGTGTTTTAATTTTCTAATATCTAACATTTACCATCGCCCCTTTGGCTGTTTATGTAGTCTTGAAGCACATAAAAGTACTTTGAAGGTTTACTTTCATTCCATTTACCTTCATTACACTTAGATGCCATTAAAATTAAATATTCTTTAGCTCTTGTTATTCCTACGTATAAGAGCCTTATTTTTTCATTTATTATCTGTATTTTCGCTTCCCCAATTGGATCCTCGCAAATATTATTACCAAGAATTTTTGCAATTTCAGCTTTACAAAGAACTGTAGGGTTTTTAAATTGTTGTTTCAAGTAATAGTACTCCCTAAATTTATCCGTTGTCATATATGGGTATTGGTAAGATGTGATGCTTAATATAAATACACAATCCCATTCCAGTCCTTTTGCTTTATGACAAGTAGAAACTGTTATTCTATCTGAGGAAGGTTCATATCCTTCTAGGTCATAAATTATACCTGAAATATGATTTAATATACCATTTTTTTCATCTAGCAACTGATCCACTATATGCTTTAAACAAAAGTCACTTTCATCTTTTGATAGAAATCTAATATACGATGCAACTGCATCTGCCATCGCTCTATCCTCAAGACTGAAATTTAAAACATCACTAATATGCAAAATCAGTCTATCTAAATGTGTTTGGGGATATTGAAATATTATTTTAATCTGCTGCATGCACTTTATAAATTTTTGATAGACCTCTGAACCTAATATTTCGCGAGGAACATCTTTCTGATCTATGACTCCTCCATTGGGATACATTAGCTTTTCTACTTTATAATCTTGTATGAAATCAAACAACCTTTCACTTTCTTCGTTGTTTTCTTCTATAAACACATTCTTTACTAAATCTTTGAATTTAAAACTATCATGTGGCTCTGAAATAAACTGCAATATATATCCTAATGTAAATGCAGCCTTACATCTTTTATCTGATTTATTTGACAATTCATCACACTCAATATTTAACTCTCTAAGTTTATCCGCTATTTCTTTAACTTGATTATTATACGGAACTAATATGGCACAGGTTTTATTAGGATATTTTTCTTTGAATTTCATTGTTAGCTTAGTAGCTTTATTAATTTCATCCTGATTTGAACTACAAACCATAGTGCTTATTCCGTAAATGTCCACATCCTGCTTTTTTAGTTTAAAAAACTCTGGTACCGTTTTAATTTCTTGATTTACTAATGCACACCTACATTTTTCTTCACCATGATGATTATTGATATGTCGAACTAATTCGTTTGCTAAATCAATAATATGTTTTGTGCTACGTCCTGCCATATACATTTCAAACTTTTTATTTGCATTTTCACAAAATTCTCTGAAAAATTTTGGATCTGAAGATGTAAATGTACCTGTTATACTTTGATTAACATCCCCTACCCTAACTAAGTTTCCGTTTTTTCCAGAAATTAAACCCAATATTCTTCCCTGAATTAAATTAGAGTCTTGGCACTCATCTTCAAATACAAAAGTATATTTTACATTTAATTTTTCGCGAAGCACATCATCAGTTTTTAGAAGCTTATATGCAAGAATTAGCAAATCGTTATAATCTATATAGCCCTCTCTTTTTAGGGTTTTAGTGTATGAATCATAAATTTCAGATATATAATTTAAAATGCTGTCTTGGTTTAAATTTTTCACTTCATCCTTTAACTTTTCTGGAGAAATATCATTTATCTTTAATTCCCCAATAATTGTATCCACCGTCGTGAAAAAATCATTCCACCAATCATTTTGTTTTCCTGGGTATTTATTTAGGGATTTATCTAATATCATAGCCTTAAATATATTTTCTCCACCGTTTCTTCTCCAATGCATAATGCACTTATTTAAATATAAGCTTTTATTTACATCATCTAATATTTTAAATTCTTCATTAACTCCCACTACATCCGGTCTATCTTTTAAAATCTTTAGTGCTAAACTATGAATAGTCATAACTTCATAATCATTACTCGCTGTTATTCCCTTATTTTGTAAAACTATTGAAATTCTATGTTTAAAGTTATTCACTGCACTATTCATAAAAGTAACTATAAGTATTTTCCCAGGTTTATGAATTTTATCTTCTATAAGTTCACATACTAGATTACATATTATGAAGGTTTTCCCTGCTCCTGGAACTGCTGGAACCGCCATGGTTCCTCCTCTATATTCCATTATATGCAATTGATCATCCCTATAACTTATTTTTACCTCTTCATTACTCATATCCCCTATCATAATTTTCACCTCTTCCGCTTAAGATTTCTACAAGGATATCCGCAAATATACTTTGTTGTTCATATCCATTTAGAGAATACTCACTGCCATATATGTATAATTTGCCCCTACATTTTCTTAAAAGGCCATCAACAACGGACATTAAAATTCTATATATATTATTGTTTTCTGTTTCCTGCGTATAGATATCATTAATATTCCAATTACTTCTTAACACGTAATAATTTGATAATTCCTTTATATTTCTTGAACACCACATATTACTGTTAATATCTGCCCATATCTGAACCACGCTACTTAAATTTGAAGTTAAATATGTATATGGCGATGTGAAAACTATACTATTCTCTTGTAATAGCATTTCTTGAATATCATTCAACGAATAAAAATCTTTTCCATCACGCCTTATAAATTCTATAAATCTCTCCTCAGATGACTTCCCTTTAAATTGTAATTTATCTAAAGTATTTACGAAGCTTTCACAATTTTCATATATACTTATATAGTCACCTACATGTTGTTTAACTTTAGGTATTGTTATAAGAACTTCTAAGAATGCTTTTCTAAAAAATTCTCCTAGTGGTATATTGCATTCCAAGTTACTTTCTTTATAATCACTTATCCATTTTTTTAATTCATTATAATTACTTGCGACCTCAATGCCTACTCTATCTTGGATGGCTTTATTAATATCTCGCATCTCTCCACTCGAATTTACTAAATCAGAAAGTAGCGAGCTCCTGATTATATCTAGCTGTAACATAAAAGAAAAAAAGTTTTTATAATCTTCACTTGTTAACTTTATGCTTGTAAAAGAATTACACAATACTGCTAATATAATTAATGGCTGTAAATATTCATTGTCAATAAATCTATATTTTTTAGAAGTCTCCATGACTGATATACCTAATTCTTTTGTTTTTTTCTGTAGTTCATGAGAAATGACAAAATCATTAAATGGACATATTACAGCTATATCCTTAGGCTTAACTCCATGATTTATTAATTCTTCAATTTTAAATGATATTTTTTCAACCATTTCGCATCGAAGCTGTGAAGTCAAATCTATATAAGCTGGTAGGTTGTCGCTTATTTTCTCCTCTTCGTAATTATTATGTGCTCGGTTTTCTATCGCACGCGAAAAATCAATAAATTCATCATTACAGCAAAAATGCTCATCTAGAATAATTTCATCATAATCAATATTTAATTTTTGTCTCAAATAATTAGTATTAGCCCCATAATAACTACAAAATCCACCGCTTGGGTTGTAAAACAAGTATGCCTTGTCTACATTATCAATAAGCTTAAATATCAGATCTAGCTCTGATGGTGAAGCCTGATCTATATCGTCTACTATAAGATATTTTATTTTATTCATATTAAAGTATCTTGCATCTTTAAGTAAATACTTATTATACAAGTAAAAACACAATCCATAATCTACAACACCATTTCCCAATAATTTTGAGATATAATATTGAATTACTTCATCCAATTGATTATATGTTTCTTTTGCACAAAAATCCTTTACCTCTAATGAATTATATAGCCTAGTTCCTATTTTATTAAAAGGCACTAATGATAGTGCAGCATTATTAATGTTAGAAATCAAATCTGAAGCTATTTTAGAAGAAGTTGATGTAATATCTATAAAGTACCCTTTAGACGTTCTAAAATGCTCCACTAGTGCTTTCATAGCATAATTTGTAGCATCAAAAGATGCGAATTCAGGTTTCAACAAACTAATTTTTAATTCCTTGCAATTTTCTACTACATATGGCCAATAAAGTGATAGTTCTTTTCTGATAAATCCATAGTAAGAGTTTTTTCGAATCTCACTAGTCATGTTAAAATCCATCTCTCTTGTCCATGTTATATTTTGATATTTATTCATAAATAAGCATAATATATTTGAACTTTTTATATTTTCATTTTCTATCATATTCTTATATTTAGAAACTGCCATAGTTGTTTTACCACTAGCAGATTTCCCTTTAACTAATATGCATCGGTGGATAAAATTATTTCCATTTATTTTGTTGTAGACTTCCGCATATTTAATAGTATCACCTCCATATAATCCATTATTTTATATTTTACCATATTTATTATGAATTAAACAAAAGCAAAAAAAGAAAATAAAAGAGAACATTTCTGTTCTCGATGTTTAACGACATTTCAGAAGGAAAGTCTCCCACTTCTATAAGTGGGAGTTACATACCTTAACAAATAGAAAACTTCAGTGGGAGTATAAATCTCCTTCTGAAGTCGTTAATGTTTCAGCTCCGCAGGAGATGATTTAATCTTTTTAATTTTCTATAATAACAGACCACTCTCCGTTATTATCTTTTAAAATATTTATATTTGCTATTTTATCTCTACTAAAATTTGACGTAAATTCTTTGCTACGAGTACTCTTGTTGTTTTTGTCTTCAAATTCCACTTTATAAGTACAATTTTCTTGTACCCCCATATCAAAATATCCATGCTGGTTAGCCTTAAGATGACTAGCTATAATATTAACTTTATCAACCCTTTGAATTACTATATCACTAATAATTTCGGAACTTTTATTTCCTATAATGAGATTATTCTTCATGTTTTTTTTACCACAAGCAGATATTAAGATGGTAACAATTATGCATCCCAGTAAGATTATATATGGTACTTTTTTCAACTTAAACCACCCCTTAAATTAAAATTAAAATATCTTCACCATCTATTAATATATTTTTTTCTGAAAGGTCGTTAAAACTGGTTATAAATTTCATTTAGTATATCTATTAACGTATCTTTATCAACACCTATATAATGTGCCTCTATAATTATTTTCTTCATATGTTCTTTTATTTCTCTCATCTTTTCTTCATTCATGATAGGTTTGAAATTTTCTACTACAAATGTTCCTTTTCCTCTTATAACTTCAATTGCCTTCATTCTTTCTAGCTCATTATATGCTTTGCTTATAGTATTAGGATTGATTGTTATAAGCGATGCAAGTTCCCTTACAGAAGGCAATTTATCTCCCGGTTCTAATATTCCTTTTATTATATTTTCCTTTACTTTCTCAATAATCTGTTCATAAATAGGTTTACCGCTTCTGCTATCAAGGTTTCACCTTCTCTCAAATAATTAACTCTTCACTATTTGCACTATGTGTACAGCGTGTACTATTGTTGTAGTACACTATAAATATAATACTATATACTTATACTGTCAAGTACTAATTAAATCATCTCCTGCGGAGCTTCAATATTAACATTTTTAGATATAGTGAGAATATAAAAAACCAGTAGGATAATTTATCCTACTGGTTTGTGGCTTTCTAGTTTTATTTATCAGAAACCTTTTTTATAAATTTTACTCATCCGAAGCATTAATAGTAGCATTACCTGAAGTTGTATTTATTTTTATTATTTTATTTCCATTACCTACATCCCCTTTTATTTCATGCTTGTCAGCTTCTCCTGTCACTGTTATAGGAAAATCATTTCTAAGATCACCTGATGTACTGTCAAAGTCTAATTTAAATTCTGATTTTTTAGGAAGTTTTAATTCCACATCTCCTGAAGTAGAGTCTATATTAATATCATTGTTAAAGTCTTTATACTTAAACTTGAACCAACCTGAAACTGATTGACCTAATATATCTCCTGTAATATTTTCTATTTTTGTGTCCCCTGAAGTTGTCTTAAATTCATTCTTCTTACTTAATAAGGATTTTACATTTACTTTGCCGGAAGTACCCTCAAATATTGTTTCATTAGTTGTTAATAAGTTTATCTTAGCATCTCCTGATGTTGTTTGAAATTTAAATTTATCTAATCGTAGGTCTCCTATAATAACATCCCCTGATGTTGTATTTATTTTTAAATCCTTTTTATAGTCTTCCGGAACATATATATCTAAATTTATTTTTGTGTTTATATTTATACCAAAAATTTTACCTGGATATTTAATTAAAACATCTAGATCATCCCCATTTGCAAATGCCTCTAAATGTGGTGCTGACTTTTTCGAATTTGAATTACCATAAAAATGAACTCTTATTTTATCTTCCTTGGTAGTGATAATGTTTACGTCTGTGCTTACTGTTTCTACATTTATGGTTTTAATATTCCCTTTACTAAATTCCTTTGTAGCCTCTATATTAAACTTATCATTAGATGTACTGCTTCCTTGTGTTATATCATTGTTAGATTTTATAATACCTAATTTATACTCAAGTACGTACCCTACTCCTCCTAGTATTATTGAACACATAACTACAATCATCAACCATTTTACAACCTTTTTTTCATTAAATTTTCTCATAGTCTTGCTCCTCTTTACCATTAATTATTTTGATATTTGTTTTTAAATATTTAATAGTTACTTTATATAGCCATTTTGTTAGATGCTTACATCCTATAAACATTAAAGCTCCTACAGCACTAAGCCCCATGCCAATTGCAATACTTATAATCCAATTTACATCCATGGATATATAACTTGGAAATATTAATTTAAGAAACGTGCCTAAAACTACCACTATTCCACTTATAGTAAATCCAAACGCCGTTGCATACAATCCTATGAGCACCCCAACAATACCTATAAACGGTCCTAACAATATTATATTAAAAAAACCTAAACCGACTGCTGCAATTATAGCTCTACCAATATTTCCTGAAGATTTTGTATTTTGTGCTTTCTCAATCATATAATTTGCTCTTAACTGTTTTGCAATAGTTCTAGGCTCTCCAAGAGATATGGCTATGTCTTCTTCACTTCTTCCTTTTTCTGCTCCTATGGTAAAATATTCATCATAATCAGTTAAAATATCTTGTTTTTCTTCTTCGCGAAGATTAGATAAATTTCTTGAAAGTTCTTTCATAAATTCATTTTTATTCATATCCTCATCTCCTTTTTCTGTTCTATCTTTAAAACTTTGCTCACTGTGATTACAAAATCCAACCACTCATCTTTTAGCTCTTCTTTTGTATTCTTACCCAGTGTCGTAATGCTGTAATACTTCCTTGGTGGCCCTTCTTGTGATTCTTGAAGATAAGTAGTTACAAATCCATCACTTTTTAATCTCCTAAGCAAAGGATATATTGTTCCTTCAGATATATCTATATCTTGTGAAATTTCATTTACAAGCTCATATCCGTAGCAATCTCTGCCATCAAGTACAGATAATACACATAATTCAAGAACGCCTTTTTTAAATTGTACATTCATTAATTCACCTTCTCTTAGATTATTTACCTTTATTATATACTAGCACATGCTATTGTACATTGCAAGATACTGATTAAAGTTCGTTACCGTTTTATACTTAGTACATATTAAATTATCTCCTACCTATATCACTTACCCCTAAGTTTCATATACTATAATTAGTATATATAGTTTTTAAGGGGGTTATTATTATATTTAAAACAATAAATTCATGTCACCCCAGAAAAGCCTTAGTAGATGGAATTAATAATGCTATCTTCAAAGCAAAACTAAAAGATATTAAATTTAACACATACCCAGCCATAATAGGTTGTATAATAGGCTGTATATTGCTAAAACCAGATTATGTATATGCTAAAGACACTGTACAAGAAAGTACAGAAGTCATTAATTTTTTATCTAAACTAGGACCACCAACATTACTTACAGCAGTAGAAATTTTTAAGGTAAGAGCTTACATTAAAAATTTAAAATCACACTTACATGAACCGTCCATATCACCATAATTATTTAAAACAAAAGAACATTCCATAATTAGTCCAACTAATTATGGAATGTTCTTTTTTACTATATTTCAACTAACGTATATTTATATTTTTGGTTTATGCAATGATTGTTATATCTATTCTATGCATATTAATGTAATATGGAATTCCTTTACTTTTTATAGAATTTCTTAATAGTTTCACAAACAAATTCTACTTCTTCCTCAGTTATCTCTGGGTATATAGGAAGTGCAATGATATCATTTGCTATTCTTTCAGATACTGGGAAATCGCCTTTTTTATATCCTAAGTATTCAAAACATTTTTGAAGATGAAGAGGTATTGGATAATAAATACTATTTCCTATTTCATTAACTTTTAGATATTCGCAAAGTTCATCTCTTCTTTCGGCTAATATATTAAATACATAATACACCGGCTTTAGATTTCCTTTAATTTTAGGTATTTTAATAAACTCACAATCTTGTAATCTATCTATATATAATTTTGCAATATGATTTCTCTTTTGAATTGCTTCGTTTATATATTTCATTTTCACTTGTAATATAGCCGCTTGAATTGAATCCAATCTTGAATTATATCCAATGTAATCATAATGATACTTCTTAGAAGCCCCATGAACCCTGTACATTTTAGTAATACGTGCTAAGTTTTCATCGTTAGTTACTATCATACCAGCGTCGCCATAAGCTCCTAAAGTCTTGGTAGGAAAGAATGAGAAAACACCAAAGTCTCCTATTGTACCTGCATGTCTAAAGTCTGATCCATTCCCTTTCCATCTCATACCAAACGATTCCGCAGCGTCTTCTAAAACCTTCAAATTATTTCTACTGGCTATGTCCATAATTTTATCCATATCACCCATTTGTGAAAATAAATGAATTGGAATAATCCCTACGGTATCCTTTGTTATTTCTTCTTCTATTTTGCCTACATCTATACTAAAAGTTTCTTCATCAATATCTACAAATACAGGTTTTGCCCTATGCTTTGCAATGCAAGATGTAGAAGCTAAGAAAGTAAAAGGTGAAGTTATTACTTCTTTCCCATCTTTAAAACCTAGTATATCAGAAGCCATTACTAAGGCATCTGTACCCGATGCAACACCAATTGCATATTTAGCTCCAGTAAATTTTCTAACTGCTTCTTCGAAGTCAGTTACCTCTGTGCCTAGCATCGATATTCCTCTTTCCATAACTCCTAGAACAGCATTGTTAAATTCCGACTTTTTATTAGTATATTCTCTTGTAGATGTATAAAATTTAACCTTCATAATAGGACCTCCTTTTATATAGTTGGCAATGTCAGTTAAATTTGAGCTTTATCCCATTATCTCTTCTACGCATCTTATTACTTTTTGCACCACATACTCTGCATCTTCTAACTTAAGCGTTGAGTATACTGGAAGTGTTATTTCATTTGCATATTGATTATATGCATTTGGATAATCCTTTATAGAATACCCAAGATTCTTATAAAGTGTAAACATTGGCAAAGGTGTAAAGTGAACATTTGTAGCTATGCTTATATCTGCAAGTTTTTGGATTACCTCATCTCTTTGCATATCATTAATTCCTTTTACTCTTAAAGGATATAGATGATATGATGTCTCTCTATTTTCATCCTTTATAAAAGGGATAATCGCCCACTGTTTAGTTTCAAGAGCTTTGGTATACACATTAAAAATATCTCTTCTTTGCTCAATCATTCCTTCATATCTTTGAAGTTGTGAAATCCCTATAGCTGCACTAATATCTGTCATATTACATTTCATCCCATCTGTTATAATATCATATTTCCAAGCTCCTGCTTTCATCTTAGCAAATGTATCCTTTGACTGACCTTGATAAGACGTTATTTTAAACTCTCGCAATAAATCTTCCTTCCCCTTAAATTTATTATCATTAAAAACAATTGCTCCCCCCTCTGATGTTGTTAAATTCTTCACCGCATGGAACGAAAAAACATTAAAATCAGCCTGTGTTCCAACTTTGTTTCCTTTGTATATTGCTCCAAATGAGTGAGCTGAATCTGATATAAATATAATATCTTCTCTATTTTTTTCCCTAAGTACTTCTTTTATAGCATCATAATCTACAGGAACCCCTGCAAAATCCACAGTTATTATAGCTTTCGTTTTAGGTGTAATTGTCATACCTAATTTTTGCTCATCTATTAAAAAACTGCCTTCTTTAACATCTACAAAAGTTGGCTTAACTCCCCTATGGATTATTACACTTGCTGTAGCTGTATATGTATAAGGTGTTGTAATAACTTCGTCACCCTCGCAAATGTTATAAACCTTTAATATAAGTTCTAAGCCTGCACTTGCACTTGAAAGTGCTACTGCATTATTTGCATGACAATACTTAGCAATTTGATCTTCAAATTCCATAGCCTTAGGCCCACTTGTAATCCACCCTGAATCTAGCACCTCCATTACAAGCTTTTTTTCTGTATCAGTTATGTCTGGAGGTGAAAAAGGAATATTCCTTATTTTCATTCATATCCTACCCTTCAAATTAAATTTTATTTTAATGTTTAACTATTCTAATTTATTTTTACTTAAATCTATAATTTATTCACAAGAATTTGCAGATATAAATCACTATAATTACTAAATGTCGTTAAATCTATTTTATCATAGTACTGCAGTATTCTTAAGGCAACACCTACTTTTTTTAAAAATTCATCAGTAGTGAAAAAAAATGCGATTCATTATTTTTCAATGTGATCACTTCTATATACGGACGCCATATGATAAAATATACTAACTATTTTCTCTATAATTATATTATCTTACGTTATACATTAATTTCTTAAATATTAAAACAACCTTTTAAAAATTATTATACATTACTACCAATAAAAAAACTAAGTGATTATGAATTTATCTTCCATAATCACTTAGTTTTCATTAAATCATCACTTTTGCAGCTACAATATTAAAGCATTTCCTGCGGAGTTGCTCATGTTCTTATAATCTGAATTAAAATATCGTTAACATTTTCCAATCAATTCTTTCCTGTCAACATTAGAATTATATATTAGCCCAAATAGAATTAATAAGCCACCAATAATTTTCCCTTTTGAAATAAAACCCATTCTGAAATAATCAATAAGTATACCAGTAAAAAGCTGACCCATAAATATCAGCAAAGTAGTATAAATAGTAGGAATTTTAGGAATTACAATGTTCGAACTTGCAACAACTATTACTCCTAGTAACCCCCCTAAAAAAGCCCATGCTGGTATTGTAGTGTAACTACTAAGTGATGTGTTTACAGTGGTTTTCACTATAACTATAAGTAATATGGTACTTAATAATCCTACAATATAGTTTATAAGGGTTCCTTGAAAAATCCCTATTTCTTTAGCTAGATGTGAATTTACAATCATGGATATTATAGTAATACAGCCACATAAAATTGCTAAAATTATATACAACATACTTCCCCATCTCCCATTTAATATATTATCATTGTGACTAGCCCTAAAAATATTATAAAAAAACCGACAACTTTTTTCTTTTTAAACTTATAAATATTTAAACCAAATAGACCATAATGGTCTATAAAGCAGGCTAATACTAATTGTCCAAATATACCTAATGATAAAGTTAGAGAAGCGCCAAGTAAATTGAAGCATAAACTATTTAAAAACACCATAAAAACTCCTATGAATCCACCGCTAAACAAATATAATGGAGTGTTTTTGGGAATCTTAAACTTTTCTTTTTTAAATAATAAAACAGTAATAACAGCAATAAGTCCAACTATGTGAATTATTAATATTGATACATACTGATCTGTATAATTTGCTAAAATCCCATTAAAAGTCACCATTATAGCAATTAATATACCTATAAATACCGCAGATGCTTTATACATTTAATTTCCTCCACTCTTTAATTTGTTCATATGTCCCTTTTATAAGGTTACCATAGAAATTAAAAAAAACACACCATTTCCAATCTAAATACAAGTGCATTAGAAAAACTTGCAGGGGATTTATACGAATAAAGGGTATATATTTATATATAAATATATACCCTTCTTGCATATATTCCTATAAGCTTATTCACTTATAATATTATATACCTTTTATTCCCAAATGGAGCTGCACAGATGATTATTAACTTAACTTCAATTAGTTCATTATTATTTATAAAATAGCAATGCTATCTATTCCCATTCATTTTACCCTTTAATGCCTTAACTCTCCCATTTACATAATTTATAAGCTCACGCATATTGTCTTTTATTTCAGTTGGGGCACTAGTAACCATGGTAATTATATCTAATTTATTACCTTTTATTTCTTTGGCAACTTCATAAGCTAAGCACTTATTTTTCATTTTCCAATATGTAATGTTAAATTGATCTGCTTGGCGCTTATTATAATATCCTTTTTCAATACCAAATTGAAATAAATCTGCTGCTGATTCTAATTCCTCTAAATCTTGAACATCTAAAGTCTCATTTACTAAATCTTGAAATGTTTTCATTATAGCTCTCCTTTTTAACAAGTAATATTATTGATAATTTATATAATACTTAATATTACCTAGTTGTTTGTTTTTTTTAAGTTACCTTGACGAAATCTTTCCCACAACTTTTATATTTTAACACATATTAAAGAGTATTTAAATTGTATTTAAAAACAATTTTATAACTCTATGTTTAATCTATAACATTAAGATATATATTATCGCGTGAAGCTCACATGACTGAAGTCACATGCTTCTAAGATTGCTCTTAGATTTTCCCACATCATCGTCCTCGTTACCTACTAACTCCATGGGTGTTAAATTTCGGATACTTCCTACCCGCTTTGTTTATATTATATTAGCAAACTTCTTCTATATCTCACTTACTGTTGCAGCGAAATATGAAGGTCTTCATAAATGGCCTCCACATAATTTCTTCTTTAGTATTATTCCATATTCTTTAATTAATAATCTAGCCGATACTCCTTTTAATGCTTTCATTATATCAGGAATATATTGTTGAGTAATGAATTCTATTAATAAATGAATATGGTCTAAGTCACCACTCATTAAAACTACAGTAAATCCATTATCTTCAGCCATTTTATACGCTATCAAACAGAAAACTTCAGTGGGAGTATAAATATCCTTCTGAAGTCGTTAATACTTCAGCTCCGCAGGAGATGATTTAATATAAAAATGAGGTGGATAATTAGATTATCTACCTCATTTTGCATTCTATAGTATTAAGTACTATTTGTTTGCTTTTTCTACCCTAATTGTTTTTCCCTTTATTGTCCCGTTTTTAAGGGCTTCTAATACTAACTTGCCTTTTCCAGCCATGATATCTACATGAGAGAAACTATCTTGAATATCTATAATACCTATATCCTCAACACTAACACCCTCAATATTGCAAATAGTTCCTACAATATCTACATTTCTTATTTTTTTCCTTTTACCTGCACTGATATATATTTTCATTATATCGCTACTAAAATTAGATGCTTTAGTCTTTTTAATAATAGGCTTGGCATCATTTTTTTCATAAAATGCTTCCCTATATGGCTCAGACTCTTCCTTTGATGGAATTGGTTTTTTAGGTATCTCCATACCAATATAGTTTTCTATGTTTTGTAAAAATCTTTTTTCATGACGCGTTGTAAAAGTTATAGCTTTTCCCTTTTTGCCTGCACGTCCTGTTCTTCCTATTCTATGCACGTAATTTTCTTTTTCTAAGGGTAAATCATAATTTATAATATGAGTTATATCTTCTACATCAATACCTCTAGCAGCAACATCCGTAGCCACTAGAAATCTAAATTCACCTTTTTTAAATCTTTCCATAGCATCTAATCTATCATTTTGAAGTAACCCTCCATGTATCTTAATACATGAATAATGGCGATTTTTCATTTGATTTGTTATTGCATCAACATTTTCTTTTGTTCTACAAAATACTATACATGAATCTGGATTTTCAACATAAAGCGTTCTCTTAAGCAAACTGAGCTTCTTATCTTCCTCTACTTCATAGCAAACTTGATCAATTTTTTCAACGGTTAATTTTTCAGGGTTTATTTCTATTTTAACAGGATTCACCATGTATTTCATGCAAATTGCTTCAATAGATTCTGGTATTGTAGCTGAAAATAACATAGTAACTCTATTTTTAGGAACAGCTTTGATAACCTCTTCTACTTGTTCTATAAATCCCATGCTAAGCATTTCATCTGCTTCGTCTAATATTAAATATTTTATCTTGTCTAAATTAATAGTTCCTCTTTCAATATGATCTAAGGTTCTTCCTGGCGTACCTACTACTACGTGCACTCTTTGCTTTAACTGTTTCTTTTGCATTTCTATAGGTTGTTTACCAAAAACAGCTACGGCTCTAATTTTCTTATATCTACCTATTTGTGTTATATCCTGGCTCAATTGAAGAGCTAGTTCTCTAGTAGGTGTTAATACTAATGCTTGAGGCTCTGTTTCCTCTATATCTGCACTTTCACAAAGTGGAATAGCAAAAGCAGCTGTTTTCCCACTACCTGTTTGTGATTTTACTATGATATCATTACCTTTTAGGGCTATAGGTATTACCGCAGCCTGAACCTCTGAAGGATTTTTATATCCTAAATTATTAATTGCTTTTAATATTTCTTCACTAATATTAAATTCCTCAAATTTTATGTTACTCATTTTAACTTCCTTTCTTTTGTTCCATATATAATTTTTAAGTATAACTTAAATATATTTTCAACTCATAAGTTTATATTATACCATGTTTAAGCTTATAATTTCTATTATAAGTTTTAATATTCGACAAATTTATTTATTTGCATGCGACTAGTTTTAATAAAAAAAGAGATAATGAAGATTAAATCTTCATTATCTCTTTTTATAGTTACATAGTTATTTTACTCACATGGAAATAAATAATTAGCTGCAATACGTACGTCTACTTCTTCTGGCTCTTCAATATCATCTGGAAGTACAAACACAAGTTTACGTCTAATCGTACCACATTGATTGCATTCATCCTCTTTACATAGTATTGTAGTAAACCCTCTAAAAGTGATTATTCTACCAGCATTATCATATATAATACATGCAACAGCTACTGTTTTGCCAAAGCATACGTTATTTACTTGTATTCTTACAGTTAATAATTTTGCACCATGTTTTTCTATACTTACTGGTTCTGCATTAATAGAATGACATAATTCACATTCACAGTTATTATTATTATTATTTTCATCTCTACTCATTTTATAAAACTCCTTTTTGTATAAATTTAGAATAAGACGATACACACAGATACCGATTTATAAGTTATTCATACTTTTATAGATACATATATCACTAAAATATATTGTGGTCATAATTTTTATGCGTTGATATATGTACTAATAAATCGGATTCATAGTTGAATTTGTCTTTATTATAAATTTACAATTTGTTTTATTAATGAGCTAAATATACTATATAATTCATATTTTTTATTATACTATACTATATTCACTGGTGCAGATATTGGTTAATAAAAATTACAATTTTTAAGAAAATTTTTCTTAAAAAACAACAAAATAGTAATTAATAAACCCTTAAGGAGTTATTAATTACTATTTTGTTAAGATTAGCTTACTTATTAAGTAAAATAATTCTAACTACATTTTCACTAGCTCTTTCAATATTTTCCGGACCTTTTTCAAGTGCCTTATCAATTGTTTCAGCTTCTGATAATATGCCTATTATTGAATTTATTCCATGTGCATATAAAGCCTCTGCTCCATCACCTATTCGTCCTGCAAATGCAATAACAGGTATATTATATTCTTTAGCTATTAAAGCCACTCCAAGAGGTGCTTTTCCATAAAGTGTTTGTCCATCTATGCTTCCTTCTCCAGTAAATACATAATCTGCATCTTGCATTTTTTCTTTGAGATTAGTATGCTTCGTAACTAAATCTATTCCCCTTTTAAGTTCTGCGCAGAAGAAAGCAAGAAGCCCTGCACCTAGTCCCCCCGCTGCTCCTGCTCCAGGAATACTTTCAATATCTAAGCCTAACTGTTCTTTTATAATTTTTGCATAATGACTTAAATTATCATCTAAAATTTTAACTATTTCACCTGTTGCACCCTTTTGTGGTCCAAAAATATAAGAAGCACCATTTTTGCCTGTTAAAGGATTAGTAACATCACAGGCTACTTCAATCTTAGTATCTTTTATCCTCTTATCTAGTCCATTTAAATCTATCTTATGAAGAAGATTTAAATATCCACCGCCTAAATTAATCTCTTCATTATCCTTTGTTAAGAGCTTTCCACCAAGTGCTTGTATCATTCCCGCACCGCCGTCATTTGTGGCACTACCGCCTATTCCTATAATCAGATGGTTAACACCTGCATCAAGAGCCGCTTTAATCAATTCTCCCGTACCATAAGTTGTAGTCAAAAGAGGGTTTCTTTTTTCCCTAGGCACAAGATGCAACCCACTGGCGCTAGCCATCTCAATTACTGCTGTTTTTTTATCTCCAAGCACTCCAAATGTAGCTAGAACTTCATCACCAAGGGGTCCTTTAACCAGCGTTTTGTATAGTTCACCTTCTGTTGCATCTACAAGAGACTGCACCGTTCCTTCTCCACCGTCAGCCATTGGAACCTTCACACATTCCGCATGTGGAATGATTTTTTTGATTCCTCTCTCCATGGCCTCCGCTACTTCTTTTGCTGTCATACTTTCCTTAAATGAATCTGGTGCTAACACAAATTTCATATATATCTATCCTTTCCAAAGTGAATTACTAATTTAAACCTGTGAGATATTCTTTATTATTAATTGTTATAATCAATTACTTAGAGCTCTATTTCATTATTCCAAATATTATAGTTGACACTAAAGTCATAGTTAAACCTACTAATGATTCATATGGTATAAGTTTTAATCTTCCCTTCATATCCATAAATATACTTCCACCTGTTGCATGAAAAAAACTCCCGTGTGGAAGATGATCTAAAACTGTTGCTCCACTATGAATCATTGCCGCTGCTGAAAGAGGTGAGATTCCTAGTTCTAATATAGTTCCACCAAATACTGTACTTGCTACTGCAGTACCAGATGTAGTTGATGCTGTAGCCGCAGACATTAATATTCCTGCTATAGGCGCTAATGCATATGCAGGAAGGCCTGAAGCACTAAGTCCTTGCACAATTACATCTTTTAACCCAGAATTAGCTATAATTCCTGCAAGCGTTCCTGTACCAATAAGTAAAATAGCTACTCCACTCATTTTTGTTAACCCAACAATTGAGTATTTATTTAAGTTTTTTATTTTTCCCATAGCAAGAGCTCCAACGGTCCCTCCGATTGGTAATGCTATTAGTGGATCTATACTAATTTTGAATAAAGGTCTAAGAGAAAGTAATACAATAGCAACTATTGGTCCAACAATTGCTGATAAAAAGCTTGGTTTTTGCTCAACTTCACAATCAACTTCGCCTTTTTCAACAAAATTTCCTTTTTTAATTAGCTTTTTCGCTATTATACATGTAACAATAAGGCCAAATACTGCTGGCACTATACCTGCTGCCATAACTGATGTTAATGGCACTTTAAATGCATCCGCTGCTGCTATAGCATTAGGATTAGGAGACATAATATTTCCTGCTTTTCCCCCACCTATCATAGCAATAAGAATCGATGATTTAGATAAATTAGCACGAATGGCAATAGACATCGCTATTGGTGCTACTGTAATAACTGCTACGTCTACAAAAACTCCTACAGATGTCAGTACTAAAGTTGCGAGTGCTAGTGCTACTAGAGAATTATTTTCTCCTATTTTATCTACAATAGTTTCTGCAATCTTTGCAGCAGCACCAGATTCTATAAGGACTCCTGCTAAAACTCCGGCAGTAAGTATTCTAAGGATTGCCGGCATTATACCTTTTGCACCATCAATCATAAATACTACAGTGTTTGTTAGTCCTACTCCACCTACTAAACCACCTATTAATGCACCTAATATAAGGGCATATGCTGGATGAACTTTTTTAATTATTAAAAAAATTGCTAATATAAGTGCAATAATTGCGCCTAATGCGGTTACTTGCATATTAACTCCTCCTCTGTTGTTCTCTTTTTTATATTGTAAACGAATTCAAAAAAATAAACATTAGGCATTTGTTTAATAATCAAACTATAATTTTTGTGCATATGAACAATTATAGTTTGGATAAGATATACGCAGTATATAATTGGAACAAGTCAATAAAGTTTTTTGGGTTTTTCCCAGTAACTTCTTCAACTTTATCTAACCTATAATTCAATGTATTTCTATGAATATGAAGTTCCTCAGAACTTTTATTTACTTGTCCATTCATATTTATATAAGTACTTAATGTCGATAGTAAGTTTAATTGATTCTCAGCTTCTAAATTCTCGATTATTTTTTTCATATCATTATTTCCTTTAAAACTTGATAACAATGAAATAAAGGCTATATCTTTGTATAAATAAATTTTTCTTTTGCTTTCAATTTTTTTCCCAATTCCAAGTGCCTTCGTTGCTTGCTTAAATGATGTACCGAAAATATTTTCACTATATCCTATTCCTATTTGAAAGCAACAGTCCTCTTCTTTGCATAAGAACCTTTCTAATCTCTTAGTAACAAAACTATCGTAATACATAAAAGTTACTATAGTAGATGGATTTAATTTCAAATAAAATTCATCATTCCTTAAAAAATTCATTAATTTACTCTTTACTTTCCCCATGTAGTCCTCTCTAAAAGTTAAAACCACAGCTACCCTTGGAATAGATACATCAATTCCCAAAGAATCTCCTCTTTCTTTAAAATCCTGACTATAGTCATTGTTTAGATAAATTAATTCATATAAAAACTCCTCTTTTAGCTGTTCATTAATTTTTCTTTGACATAAAACGTACTCCTGATTTACTAGAAGTTCCGCAGTTATTCTAACCAACTCAACAAAAGGGCGAACCTCCTTTGGTACACCTGTAATCCCTATAACGCCAATGATTTTGTCTTGAAAAATTATTGGCGTATTTACTCCTGGTTTTGTACATAATCCACCTTCTGAAATTGCAATCATCTTTTTATTAGATATAGCTTCCATAGCTCCCTCATGCAACTTATAAAGTCTATTTTTATCTCCACTTCCAATAATCATTCCCTTATCATTCATTATATTTACGTTATATGGTATTACATTCATCATTCTATCCACTATACTTTGTGCTTGTTGCTCTGTCAGCGTAATCATATGTTTATCACTCCATTCTTAAAATATATACTGATATTAATATTTTACACCAATTTTCAATGTTATTCTAAAAATCAAGACCTAAAATTTAAATTTCTAATGTAATTTTAACGTTCTACTAATAAATCTTTAATCCTCCAATCTTATAATGAAAACATAGAAAACAAATAAAAACGAGGAGGAATTAAAATGTCAATAAATTTAGAACAAATTGATGAATTAAGAAAAAGAGCTAATGTAAGTTATGAGGATGCTAAAAACGCCTTAGAGCAAAGTGCCGGAGACCTTATTGAAGCTTTAGTATATCTTGAAAAGCAAAACAAAATTAAAGCGGAGGAGAATCCTTGCAGTGAAAGCATTTTTTTTAAAGAGGTAAAAAATCTTATTAAAAAAGCCAATGAAACAAAGCTAATAGTTAAAAAAGATGATGCTGTAGTATTAAATATCTGTGTAACACTAGCCATTATAATAACTATAGTAGCTTTCCCCCTAGTAATTGGAGCATTAATATTAGCCTTAGCAACTAATCATAAAATAAGAATTCAAAAGAAAAACAATGAAGATTCAGAAGCAAACAAGATTTTTGATAAGATGTCTGTTGCTGTTAATAAGGTGACTACAAAAATTACCGAAGAAATGAAAACTGAATAAGGCACACGAAAATAAAATACTAAAAACCTACACCTTATCAATGTAGGTTTTTTAAAAAATTTAAAATATGTAGTTAATTGTCTGTAATTATATATGAAATAATATATAATAAAGCTATTAATATAATATATTTTGGAGGTACAGTCTATATATGAGTGGGCAAAAGATTTTAATAATTGAGGATGAAATAAAAATAGCACGGTTTCTTGAGTTAGAATTAAAGTATGAGGGTTATATTGTTGAGCAATGTCATGACGGACGTGAGGGTTTAGATAAGGCCATTAATGATTTTTTTGATCTCGTAATCCTTGATGTTATGTTGCCTTCCTTAAATGGCCTTGAGGTATTAAGAAGACTTAGGCAAGTGTCCTCAGTTCCTATTATAATGCTTACTGCGAAAGATGAAATAATGGATAAAGTTATGGGCCTTGACATAGGTGCCGATGACTATATGACTAAGCCTTTCGCTATTGAAGAATTACTTGCAAGAATAAGAACAGCATTAAAAAAGACACTTGTATTCAATGAAAGCAGAAATATATTGTCTATTGGAGAATTGACCATAGACTTAGATCAACATGTGGTTACATTTAAGGATAACTCTATAGAACTAACTAAGACAGAATTTGATTTACTTAAGTACCTAATGGATAATAAAAATATTGTTCTTACAAGAAATAAAATCATAGATATTGTATGGGGATATGAATATATGGGTGATACTAATGTAGTAGATGTATATATTAGATATTTAAGAAGTAAAATAGATGATAAGTTTAACTTGAAGTTTATTCATACGGTGCGAGGGGTGGGATATGTTTTAAAAGATGAATAATTTAAAATCTATCCTTAAGCTCTTATTACAATCATTACGGTTAATTTTTAAGTTAATTAGAATAATCCTTTTGTTTATGCCAACATTATTGAAAAAATTATCTCGCATAATACATAAACTGCTAAGATTTTCAATTAGTTTTAAGATGACTGCAGTCTATACTCTCATTTTTTCTATTACACTGTTACTTTTAAGTGTTGGTTTAATTATAGGCTTTAGATTCTATCTATTGAATGAAGCTAAGGGTGAACTTACTAAATATAGTGCAGTAGCTATTAAATATGCTAAATTAAACAAAGACCCTCAGGACATTAATGTTGATATTTTTTCTAATATAAAATATGTAACCTTCAGTATTTTTGATGAAAAAGAAAGTCTTCTTTTAACTACTGAAAAGGATAAAAAAAATGTATATTTTAATAAAGATAGCTCACCTAACCCAGCTACAAATGAAACAAATCAACAACTTGTTTTTGTTACTACTAAGTTAGACCAGAACAATAAAATATTTTTCCTTCAACTTTCTAAAAATCTAGAAAATGAAAACAAATATTGGGATGTTTTTGCATTTATTATTTTCATAATAAATATATTCTCTTTAATTATTACATTAGGTATTGGCTCTAAAGCAAGTAAAAAAATGCTTCTGCCTATAAAAAGTATGACAGAAACCACAAAATCTATTTCAATTAATGCCTTGGAAAAGAGGCTAAACGTTAGCAATTCTCACGATGAGTTAAAACAGCTAGCCGAAAACTTTAATGAAATGTTGGATCGCATTCAAATTTCCTATGAAATGCAAAATCAATTTGTATCAGACGCCTCCCATGAACTCAGAACTCCCATAGCCGTTATAAAAGGCTATGCAAATATGTTGTCCCGTTGGGGAAAAGATGACAAAGCGGTACTCGACGAATCTATAATCGCTATTAAAAGCGAGTCTGAAAATATGCAGCAATTAGTAGAAAAACTTCTCTTCCTTGCAAGAAGTGACAAAAATACTCAAAGACTTTCCAAACAAGAATTTTATTTCGATCAATTAGTATTTGAAATCGTAAAAGAAACAAAACTAATTGATGGCCATCATGAAATTACAACTGATATTAATGAAACTGTAATTATTTATGCAGATAAAAAATTATTAAAACAAGCATTACGAATTTTCATTGATAATAGCATAAAGTATACTCAAAGTGGTGGAAGTATTAAGTTAAATAGCTATATTAGAAAAAATAATTTAGTAATTGAAATTATAGATACGGGAATAGGTATTTTTAAAGAAGATCTCCCCTATATTTTTAATAGATTTTATAGATGTGATAAATCAAGAGCAAAAGAAAGTGGCGGAACAGGCCTTGGCTTATCTATTGCGAAATGGATTATTGGTGAACATAACGGCTCCATTATAGTAGAAAGCAAACCTAAAATGGGGACAACTATAAGGGTTGGACTTCCAATAAAGAATAAATTATAACATAAAAAAGAGATGATAATTACTACAATTAATTGTATAATTCAAAAAGCAGTAGTTCACTTTCATGTACTGCTGCTTTTTTTGTATATTAGTTGTAATAAACTCCTCAAGATTGGCTTTTAAAGTTTATCTGATTAATTAATTTTTTTTAATGAGTTAACTCTTCAATTCATCACTAAATCTTCAGATCTTACTTATAAATGTTTGGGTTCTTGTTTGCATGTTAATTATATCACAATTTTATGATAGTTGTAAATAGTTTTTATGATTTTTTTACCATTCTATTATGCTTTAGTATCAATTAGTCTCCTACAATACTTTAAAATTCTCTGAAAACGATTATATATGGGTTTTATTCTAAATAACATCAAATTTTTTTCATCATTATTAATTTATGCCAAAATGAAAGTATGTTATCTTTTAAACAAAGTGTTATCTTTTTTCATTTAGCTTAGTGTTTTATATGCTTTTTATAAAAAACCATAATTTTAAAATTTCATAAAATAAATTCTCTTACATTTGTGTTTTTATCTTTTTTATAATGAAATTCTCTAAAATATACAAATATTTATTAAATCATAGTTTATATTGTTTTACATACACTATGATTATGTGATATGATTAAATTTGAGTTTATTATTAAATCTATTCAGATATTATATTTATTTAATAAGATGTTTTTAAGGAACGTTTAAATATTGTTTATAACTTTTGAAATATGGGATTTATCTCATTAGCAAATTTTTAAACCTTTACTTAATACGTTTTTACAATAGTAAATTATCTTCGCTATTGTACTTTTATTGCTATAAAATTATGCTTATTAAAATATATTAAAAAATATCGGTTAGTAGAGATGTTTTAATTTATATTCAAATTTATAACTATATTATATGAGGAGTGATATTATGCAAATAAGATTAGGCTACGTGGCTACTGCCTTAAAGTCAGCAAAGATAACTTCTGCTAGCACAGTAACTTTTTCTACATATACCAAACAATCGACGGCTAGAGATAAGCTTGAAAAGCTACAAAAGGTAGCTGTATCAAACGTTAATGATTTGCATAAAATTCTAGAATACGTTGTAAAAAACAATGTCCATTTTTATAGAATAACTTCTGCTTTAATCCCTTTAGCAACTCATCCTGAAGTTACAGATTGGGAATTTAGAAGAATTTTAAAAATGGATTTTGAATGGCTTGGAAATTTTATTAACAACAACAATTTAAGAGTAGATACTCATCCTGATGAATCTAATGTCATAAATAGTTCTAAGGAAGAAGTAATAAAAGCTACTGCAAAAAATCTACAATTCCACGCCAATCTTTTTAAGGATATTAACTATCCCTTAGGAAAAATGGTATTACACATTGGTGGTAAAGAAGGCGGAAAGCTCGCTGCTACAGAAAGATTCTTTAAGAATTTCAATAACTTACCAAAGGAAATAACTGAGTTATTAGTATTTGAAAATGATGATAAAAGCTTTACTACTAAAGAAGTATTAAACATATGCAAAGAAATAAATGTGCCTATGGTACTAGATGTACATCATCATAACTGCAACAACGGTGGTGATGAACTAGAACCTATGTTGAAAGATATATTTTCTACTTGGGAAGGTGAGCCTTTAGCACCAAAAGTACATTTTTCAAGCCCAAAAACTAGTGAAAAAGATAAAAAGCATGCTGATAACATTGATGCAGCATCATTCATCGAGTTTATTGAAAAATGTATTCCTTTAGGAATAGACTTAGATATACTATTAGAGGCAAAACAAGCAGATTTGGCTTTCAATCAACTTTTAGAGGATGTAAGAGTTTTTAAACCTGAGTGGACTTGGCTTGATAATAGTACTTTAGAATTTCAATAAAACAGATTTATAAAAGAGAAGATTTCAACAATAGAAATATTGTTGAAGTCTTCTCTTTATGTAAAATCATTTACATATCTTAGTCGTTTCTTATCAAATGTAAATAATTCTTAATGAAAAAATTGTTTACATTTAATAATTTTAATGCTATTATTATAATAATAAATTCGTTGAACAGGAATAGTAGTTAAAGTCATGCAAATTCAGAGAGCTGAGGATAGTGTAATCTCAGTATTGATAACTTTAGTGAATGGACCTGCTAGAAGTAACCCGAAATCAAATTTTGAGAGTAGTAGTTACCGGACGCCCACTGTTAAAAGGGCTAGAGCATTTCAGTGCTCGAATTATAATATATGTTTAGTTTTTTTGTAGCATAATTTAGGTGGTACAGCGAATATCCTTCGCCCTAATACAGGGCGAAGGTTTTTTTTATTTTAAATAATAAAGTAAAGGTGGTGGTTAATTTGATGTTCTGAAAGATATTTGCTTTTAAAATAATAATAAACCATTTAACGACATTTCAGAAGGAAAGTATCCCACTCCTATGAGTGGGCGTTCTATACTATAACAAAAATAAAACTGTATAGGGAGTATAAATCTCGTTCTGAAGTCTTCAATTCATCTTCTTCGAAGCTGTGCAACACCGTAGGTGATGATTTAACTCTAAATTATTTTGAAAAGGAGCTTTTTTTATGAAAACAAATAAACTAATAATAACGTCTCTATTACTTGCAATCGGTCTTATATTGCATCAAATTGTTCCAGGTATCTTTTTAGGAATGAAACCAGATTTTTTATTAGTATTTATGATTTTGTCCCTAACATTAACTAAAGATCTTAAGATAACCATTATTACAGGAATAGTAGCAGGTATTTTAGGTGCCTTATCTACGACTTTTCCAGGCGGCCAACTTCCTAACATTATAGATAAGGTTATAACTTCAATACTTATATACGGGTTATATAAGTATCTCAATCCTAATTCTCCTCTTAAATTAGGGTGCATTTATTTTCTTGGAACTATAATAAGTGGAAGTATTTTTCTTGGTTCAGCTCTTATTCTATTTGCTTTACCTGCACCTTTTTTAATCCTCTTCGTATCCATAGTGCTTCCTACTTCAGTGATTAATTCTTTTATCGGGTTTTCCCTACATAAACTTATTATAAGTAACCCAGCAATTAAGAATTTATTTATAAACTATTAAAAATTAAAGAATCAAGCTCTAAGATCTTGATTCTTTAATCTAAAATATATATTGTTTTATTTTACCTTAAAAACTTATTTTCCATTTTATTGAAACTTTAAAGATATTATGACTTATTTTTGTTTTGGATAGTATCCTTTAAAAGCATCTTCATAATCCTCTGGTTTATGGAATTCTTGAACTTCACTCGTAAAAGTTTTTTTATCCTCACTTTGCTTTTCTTTTCTCACTTCTCTATTCTTATCGTTACCCAAAATAACATCTCCTTTTGCTTATTTTGATATCTAAACATTTATTGTATTTTCTAACTATTCTACATATAGTATTTACAAAAATACATTAATTATATGTTTTTAAGTAAAATTTTTTAAATTAGTATTAGTGCAAATGATAAATGGAACGATACTATTTACCCTAGGGACGCACTTACAATTTCAAGCATCCCATCAAGTGGACAAGTTAGCACCACAAGGCACTCTACAAAGCATTACGAAGAGCACACCTGGAGCTGTAGCCGTAAATAGGGTTCAAAGTTCACAGCAGCATCTGAAGCTTCAAAAGGAACATACCCAACTAAAGGAGCCTTGTATTTTTATGATAGTACTGCAACAAATGAGTGGTTAACCTCAAAGACAGTAGCTACTTCCGTAGGCAATTTAACCCTTGATTACTAATGAATCTATTTTGAGTATTTATTAAACATAAAAAAAACTTCCACTATCTTGGAGGCCGCTGAAAAAAGCACTCTTTATTTAGTAGAGTTTTCAAGCTTGAATAGAAAAAGCATGAGATATCCATATTTGGGATATCTCATGCTTTTTATTTTATAATTAAGTTTTAAAAGCCCTATTTCATGCTTTTCAACTTAATTATTCTCTTTAGATTCACAGTGAAGATTGATAATGCACCTTGCATTTGCATGCTAATTAAGCCTGACGATATTGCTACATCATAGCTATGTTGGTGCTTAAGTTCACTGTTTTTAGCCTCTATCATATAACGTTCCCTAGCTCGTTTTTTAAAATATTCACTTTTTTCGAACTCTATTTGATCTTTGTGAGTATTTGACTTTATTGAAACTGAATAAGTTTTAGATTTAGCGCCTTCTTTATAACACCCATCTTTATGAACACAATTTTTACACTTTTCTACATTAAAATAGTAGGTTAGCACTTGATTTTTACCAACATTCTTCTTTCCCTGTTTTGCTTTTTTAATAGCCATATGACCTGCCGGACATACAAATAAACCAGCATCTTTATTAAACTCAAATTCATCTTCTTTTTTTCGCATTCCTTGTGAAATTACAGGATTTAGTCTTGAAATTAATGCAATTTTATTTTCTTTTGTATATTCTAGGTTTTTCTTTTCAGAATAAGCTGTATCTCCAATTACTTCATTTACATCTATACCAGCCTCACGGCTTTTTTCTATTAAGGTTATGAGCTCCTTTCCATCACTTTTTTCGCCAGTTGTAATAACAGCTGCTGTAATTAAACGTTCTTCACTCATAGCAAGGTGTGATTTATATCCAAAAAAAGAACTATCCTCAGTTTTATGCCCCACTTTTGCATCCTCATCTTTTGATATTTTTAGATTTTCTAAGTCATCATTAATAGCTTCCATTAAGTAGTTTAATTTAGTTTTCACAGCTGGATTTGCTGCAGTTTCTGGCTTCTCGTTTATGGTATCAATTAATAATTTGCAGTACTCAAGAATATCTTCAAGTACTCCAGTTGTAACTTTATTAGGTAACTCTTCTTTAATACCAGGATGTACTCCGTACAATGTTTTTCTTAAGTTTTTTGCACGTTTCAATAATTCCTCGCTTGCTGACTTTTGGTTATAACGTGACTTGGTATGCGTAGCATCAACTATTATTGCTTTACTTTTTAAAACCCCCTCTTTTATAGCAAGTTCTACAGTCTTGTTTATTAATAAATCCAATAAATTCATGTCTTTAAGGCGAAGCTTTCTAAATTTAGTTAGTGTACTTGAGTTTATTAAATTTGTTTCTTCTGGGGCTAAATTTAGAAAATATTTAAAGGACATGTCATAAAGAGTTCTTTCAACAACATCTTCATCAGACAATTCATATATTACTTTCAAAAGTAAATATTTAAATAGCATTATGGGGTTAATAGCACCTCTACCCATAGATGAACTATAGTTAATCATCAATTCGTCATAAACAAATGAAAAGTCAACAAGGTCATTAATTTGCTTTAAAATGTTATCTTTCGGAATAATTAACGAATATAAGCTATGGTATGTATTTATTTTTATTTCCAATTGTCCTTTTAGCATAATAGTTTAGCCCCTTTTATTTTATTCTACTATACTAATTCGACATATCTTTTAAAATTCCTTTTTGTTTTTTAGTCTTTTATATAAAAAAATCGCCATCTTTAATTAGATGACGATTTTTCATATAGTTTTTCAGTGGCCTCCTATCTTGTGAAAGTTTTTTTTATGTTTTTTTCATATAAGTGTTAAAGTTATACTTCGCGTACTCATTACATATTATTAACCTAATCAAAAAAATGTAATGAGCAACTATAAACACCAAATAGCGCTTTTATAATTGTTCATTACATTTTTAGACTATTAGTCTCTCAAAATTAAACAGAGAATTAGGTACGATTAATTACAATAGATATTTTTGAAGAACAAATTAACATTCTTCTATTGCATCGACCGAAATCAATACATCTACTCCCTAGAAAGGAGGTGATCCAGCCGCAGGTTCTCCTACGGCTACCTTGTTACGACTTCACCCCAATCATCAATCCCACCTTCGGCCGCTGGCTCCATAAACACCTAAGTGTTAGGTTACCTCACGGACTTCGGGTGTTACCAACTCTCATGGTGTGACGGGCGGTGTGTACAAGGCCCGGGAACGTATTCACCGCGACATGCTGATTCGCGATTACTAGCAACTCCGGCTTCATGTAGGCGAGTTGCAGCCTACAATCCGAACTGGGATGAGTTTTTGAGTTTGGCTCCACCTTGCGGTCTTGCATCTCTTTGTACTCACCATTGTAGCACGTGTGTAGCCCTAGACATAAGGGGCATGATGATTTGACGTCATCCCCACCTTCCTCCCGGTTAACCCGGGCAGTCTCACTAGAGTGCTCAACTTAATGGTAGCAACTAATGATAAGGGTTGCGCTCGTTGCGGGACTTAACCCAACATCTCACGACACGAGCTGACGACAACCATGCACCACCTGTCACCCTGTCCCGAAGGACTTCGCCCATCTCTGGGTTATGCAGGGGATGTCAAGTCTAGGTAAGGTTCTTCGCGTTGCTTCGAATTAAACCACATGCTCCGCTGCTTGTGCGGGCCCCCGTCAATTCCTTTGAGTTTTAATCTTGCGATCGTACTCCCCAGGCGGAATACTTAATGTGTTAACGGCGGCACCGAGGTTCGACCCCCGACACCTAGTATTCATCGTTTACGGCGTGGACTACCAGGGTATCTAATCCTGTTTGCTCCCCACGCTTTCATGCCTCAGCGTCAGTTACAGTCCAGTAAGTCGCCTTCGCCACTGGTGTTCTTCCTAATCTCTACGCATTTCACCGCTACACTAGGAATTCCACTTACCTCTCCTGCACTCTAGACACCCAGTTTCAAATGCAGCACCCAAGTTAAGCTCGGGTATTTCACATCTGACTTAAATGTCCGCCTACGCATCCTTTACGCCCAGTAAATCCGGACAACGCTTGCCACCTACGTATTACCGCGGCTGCTGGCACGTAGTTAGCCGTGGCTTCCTCCTCTGGTACCGTCATTATCGTCCCAGAAGACAGAACTTTACAACCCGAAGGCCTTCATCATTCACGCGGCGTTGCTGCGTCAGGGTTTCCCCCATTGCGCAATATTCCCCACTGCTGCCTCCCGTAGGAGTCTGGACCGTGTCTCAGTTCCAATGTGGCCGATCACCCTCTCAGGTCGGCTACGCATCGTCGCCTTGGTGAGCCGTTACCTCACCAACTAGCTAATGCGCCGCGGGTCCATCTCAAAGTGGAATTTTCCGAAGAAAAATCCTTTGATGTTTCGATCATGCGACCAAAACATATTATGCGGTATTAATCTCCCTTTCGGGAGGCTATTCCCCTCTTTGAGGCAGGTTACCCACGTGTTACTCACCCGTCCGCCGCTAATCCACCCCGAAAGGTTTCATCGCTCGACTTGCATGTGTTAGGCACGCCGCCAGCGTTCGTCCTGAGCCAGGATCAAACTCTCAATTTAAAAGTTTACACTTTTTTAGTTGAAATGATTAATCTGCGACAACTGTTAAGTCGTTTAATCAACAATTAAGTTGATTCGCAAGCTCATTACATACTTTTAGTCTTACGACTAAATTTTACTTTATACTAAAGTAATTAACTGGTTTAACGAAATATTATTTCGCTATCTTTACCTATTTCTCTGTTTAATTTTCAAAGACCAATTCACGTTATACATTCGTCAACAAGTGACTACATTTACTATTCTATCAGTTAAAATTGTACATGTCAACACTTTTATTTGTTTTTAGATGTTTAGCAACATTTTATAAGTAAATCCCATACTTTTATAAGTGAAATAATAACAATTGATAATTGTCATCTCCCCTAGAAGTAATTGCTACAAAAAAAGAAGCCTATCAGCTTCTTTTTGTAACATATATATTTTATTACTTTTATAGGCCTAGTTTAGCAACTACTTTTTCCTTATCAAACCCAACCATTTCTTCTCCATTTATATCTATTACCGGTACAGACCTATAGCCTTTTTTTATAAGCGCTTTTTTTGCTTCTAAATTTTCAGAAATATTATGCTCTATATATACAATATTATTTTCTTCGAAAAACTCCTTAGCCATATGACAAAATCCACAAGCATTGCTTGTATAAATCTCAACTTTATTCATAAATAACCTCTCCTTTATTCTTGTTTTTTAACTTAAATTGCATATAATTAAACTTATTTTTATAGTAGCACCTTTCTTTTCTTAAGTCAATAATATTAGATGCTGTTTTTTTACAATAACTACTAAATCGTATTAATAATAATTCTTATTTAACTAGTATGGTCTAAATTTATTAATATGTTTTCTTATTTTATATTTACATATATTATTTATAATATTATGATAGTCTTAACACTATATGTTAGTGACAAAATAATTTATAATTATTTTATATTCTAGATAACTACAATAATAAATATAAGGAGATAACCGATAATGATGAAATTATTAGAAATAATAAACATGGCAAAAACAGAGCATAAATTGTGTAAAGAAGAAATCATTGCTCTTTTGAGTTGCAATGATATAGACCAAGAACTATTTAATGCAGCTGATGAAGTTCGAAAAAAATATTTAGGGGATGAAGTTCATCTTAGAGGACTTATTGAATTTACGAATATATGCAAAAGAAATTGTCATTACTGCGGACTAAGACGAGATAATAAAAATTTAGTTAGATACAGATTAACGCAGGAACAAATTTTAGACTTTGCCACTAAAGCTAAGTCATTTGGCTATAAAACTATAGTACTTCAAGGTGGTGAAGATGATTATTACACAAGAGATAGAATTATCAGAATAATAAAGGGAATAAAGGCTTTAGATTTAGCTCTAACTTTAAGTATAGGTGAAAAAACTTATGATGAATATAAAGCTTTTAGAGACGCTGGTGCTGATAGGTATCTTTTAAGAATTGAGACAACGGATAAAAACCTATATGAAGATATAGACCCAGGCATGAGCCACGAAAACAGACTGAATTGCTTAACGATATTAAAAGAATTAGGCTATGAAGTTGGAACTGGTGTTATGGTTGGTCTCCCAAACCAAACTATAGAGTCCTATGCGAATGATATATTATTTTTCAAAGAAATAAATGCTGACATGCTAGGCATAGGTCCTTTTATTCCAAATGAAGACACCCCACTTGCAACTGCCAAGGGTAAGGAGCTAACTATGGCCCTTAAAGTTATGGCTATAACACGTTTGCTCCTACCAGACATTAACATACCTGCGACAACTGCTATGGAGTCCTTAAACAAAAATGGAAGACTAATGGCTCTGCAAAGCGGCGCCAATGTAGTTATGCCTAATGTTACAGAAGGCGAATACAGAAAGCATTATGCACTGTACCCTGGTAAAATATGTACTGGGGATACTCCCGCTCATTGTCGTGGATGCATAACCGGTAAGGTTAATAGTATTGGAAGAACGATTTCAACTAATTATGGTTTTAGAGGAGATCAACCTACTAAGTAATTTTACAATGCAAAAGAGCCCTAAGGCCCTTTTTTTAACGAAATGTTTTTTTAGCTTCTTTTATTGGTTTATTATTGACTGGTTCGCCTTCTGCATCCACAATTCCAGGCTTATTATGTTTTTTATTTAAATCATGCTGTATATTCATTTTTGTAGCTTTATTTGGCATTAAAAACTCCCCTTTCTAAGATTATATTATCCTAGAAAGGTAGTTTTTATTCTATACTTTTGATTTTTAAAACTTCAATATATTAAAACAACTTCAAAATTAGTAAATGGAGTAATAGATCTAATTCTGTAAACAAAATGGAAAAGAACTGCTCAATTTAAATGAGGCCACTGAAAAACTATATGAAAAATCGTCATCTAATTAAAGATGGCGATTTTTTTATATAAAAGACTAAAAAACAAAAAGGAATTTTAAAAGATATGTCGAATTAGTATAGTAGAATAAAATAAAAGGGGCTAAACTATTATGCTAAAAGGACAATTGGAAATAAAAATAAATACATACCATAGCTTATATTCGTTAATTATTCCGAAAGATAACATTTTAAAGCAAATTAATGACCTTGTTGACTTTTCATTTGTTTATGACGAATTGATGATTAACTATAGTTCATCTATGGGTAGAGGTGCTATTAACCCCATAATGCTATTTAAATATTTACTTTTGAAAGTAATATATGAATTGTCTGATGAAGATGTTGTTGAAAGAACTCTTTATGACATGTCCTTTAAATATTTTCTAAATTTAGCCCCAGAAGAAACAAATTTAATAAACTCAAGTACACTAACTAAATTTAGAAAGCTTCGCCTTAAAGACATGAATTTATTGGATTTATTAATAAACAAGACTGTAGAACTTGCTATAAAAGAGGGGGTTTTAAAAAGTAAAGCAATAATAGTTGATGCTACGCATACCAAGTCACGTTATAACCAAAAGTCAGCAAGCGAGGAATTATTGAAACGTGCAAAAAACTTAAGAAAAACATTGTACGGAGTACATCCTGGTATTAAAGAAGAGTTACCTAATAAAGTTACAACTGGAGTACTTGAAGATATTCTTGAGTACTGCAAATTATTAATTGATACCATAAACGAGAAGCCAGAAACTGCAGCAAATCCAGCTGTGAAAACTAAATTAAACTACTTAATGGAAGCTATTAATGATGACTTAGAAAATCTAAAAATATCAAAAGATGAGGATGCAAAAGTGGGGCATAAAACTGAGGATAGTTCTTTTTTTGGATATAAATCACACCTTGCTATGAGTGAAGAACGTTTAATTACAGCAGCTGTTATTACAACTGGCGAAAAAAGTGATGGAAAGGAGCTCATAACCTTAATAGAAAAAAGCCGTGAGGCTGGTATAGATGTAAATGAAGTAATTGGAGATACAGCTTATTCTGAAAAGAAAAACCTAGAATATACAAAAGAAAATAAAATTGCATTAATTTCAAGACTAAATCCTGTAATTTCACAAGGAATGCGAAAAAAAGAAGATGAATTTGAGTTTAATAAAGATGCTGGTTTATTTGTATGTCCGGCAGGTCATATGGCTATTAAAAAAGCAAAACAGGGAAAGAAGAATGTTGGTAAAAATCAAGTGCTAACCTACTATTTTAATGTAGAAAAGTGTAAAAATTGTGTTCATAAAGATGGGTGTTATAAAGAAGGCGCTAAATCTAAAACTTATTCAGTTTCAATAAAGTCAAATACTCACAAAGATCAAATAGAGTTCGAAAAAAGTGAATATTTTAAAAAACGAGCTAGGGAACGTTATATGATAGAGGCTAAAAACAGTGAACTTAAGCACCAACATAGCTATGATGTAGCAATATCGTCAGGCTTAATTAGCATGCAAATGCAAGGTGCATTATCAATCTTCACTGTGAATCTAAAGAGAATAATTAAGTTGAAAAGCATGAAATAGGGCTTTTAAAACTTAATTATAAAATAAAAAGCATGAGATATCCCAAATATGGATATCTCATGCTTTTTCTATTCAAGCTTGAAAACTCTACTAAATAAAGAGTGCTTTTTTCAGCGGCCTCATTTAAATTAAGCAGTTCTTTTCCATCTTATAGAACACTCTATTAGCGAATAAAGTTCATGAATATTTTTTCTTCTCTTTCTGGCGCTTTAATATTTTCTTTTCCATTTTCAACTAATTTCATAAGCCATGCCATATTCTTCCCAAGCACTCTCATAATTTGCACCCCTTCTTCATCTTGTAATGCCTCACCGGGGCTTGTACCGTGAATAACATTCCAATAATTCGAAGTTGGCATTAACATTTCCGAATAATTAATATAATTGTTTATCTGATTAAAAGTTGGAATTCCACCAGAACGCCTTACAGCAATAACGGAAACACCAACTTTATGTCTTAGCATTCCCTCATTATTACCCGCAACATAGAAAGCTCTATCTAGAAATGATTTCATAGTTCCTCCAATTGATGCGTAGTGTACAGGAGATCCTAAAATTATTCCATCTGCTCCATTCATTTTTTGAATCCACTCGTTAACATCATCACCTGGAAGCACACATTTTTCATTTTTATTTTTTGCACATTGATTACAAGCAGTACATCCCCTAATTGACTTGCCACCTACATGAATGATTTCCGTTTCTATTCCTTCTTTTTCAAGTTCATTTGCAACCATTTTTATTGCATGATAAGTATTTCCTTCTTTATTGGGACTACCATTAATAGCTACAACTTTCATTTATTCTACCTCCTAATTTTATTCTCCGAATAAAATATTTTGTTATATCAATTTATATAAATTAACCTCTGACTGACTTTCTTGTAAATCTTCAAATTGGGGAACAATGCTAGTGAAATGTTCTGAGATGTTATGACTCTTAATTACATCTTCATTTTCCCACTCTTCTATAAATGTTAATACATTACATTTGTTAGCGTCTTGATATAAATTGTACGATATATTTCCTTTTTCTTTTCTGCTTTCTTTTATAAGTTTTTCTGCTAAACGCTTGAATTCTTCTACTTTGGCTTGTTTAATTGAATTTTTTGCGACTATAGTAATCATTAAATTTTCACACTCCTTAGTATTATATTAAATACATTTCTACTTGAAAGTATACGCCATTAAAAAACATAGAACAAGTACACATTTTTTTGTAATATAACTTACCAAAAGGTATGAAATGTTGCATTGTTTTTTTACTTTAATGAATTTTCAATAGCCTTTAAATATGCTTTGGAAGTTACTGTTGCCCCTGAAATAACATCTACATTTGTATTTTGTTTTTCTAGAACCTTACTTAGCAGGGCTTTTGTAACCTCTGGTTTTGAGAAAAAAACATCCTTTACCACATCTATTTTAATAATTTTATGTTCTTTAATTATTATATTCATCTCATTAGACCATCTTCCAGCATTATATTTCCCATTGTACATTCCATCACTTAATGATGACAAATTCACATCATTAACGACTAGATTGATACCCGATTCGAGCCCACGAGTAACAAAAAGCACTCCGACTATAGCAATTAAAAATAGGAGAATGGATATAGATACTGTAACTTTTAAAATTTTCTTCATTTAATCCCACCCTCCCTCAACTTAACCATTGTTTATTACCTGTGCAAATTTATTAATATTTTCCTTTGAAAGCGTTGATGTATCCTTATTAGTTTTACTAATCTTCTTAATAATAAATCTTTCAAGGACATTCATTTTTTTAAATATGAACTCTCCTCCGAAGTATTGTGTTGCAATTGCATCTGTTAACAATTCTTCGGGAAAAGATGTGTGTATCTGTTTTTCTGCCATCTCATTTTCACTCATACAACAAATAAAAAATCCAAGTTTCTTCTTTTTTAATGCACTAATATTTTTTAAACAAAACGAATTTACCTCCTTTTGAATTCTCCCCATGTAGATTGATCCGCCGATAATAATGTTATCAAACAAAATCATTTCCGGCATACTTTCCTTTTTTATATCTACAATTTTCACTTCACCATGTAGCTTACCTTTTAAAATATTGCTACATTTTTCTGTGCAACCATGCTTAGATGCATAAATAATAACTGTTTTCATACTTGCCCCCCCCCTTTATTTTAATAATCCATTAATAAGAATTTCAAAATGATGATTTATAAGTCTCTCTTTTTGTTGCTTAGTAATATTTTTTTCTAATATTAATCTAGAAACAAGCCCATGAGTAGATGTCCATATTATTTGTGCAGTAAGCTCAATATCCATTTTTCTGAAAATGTTTTTTCTGATCGCCAACTCTACTAACTTACAAAGCCCTTGTATACTTTTTCTTTCCTTTGAAATACCCTCCTGCAGCATATTTACCTTTTCTTGTATAGTTTCAATATCATTCATTAAAACAACCCTAAATTGCTGTGGATTTTCTAGCATAAGTTCAATATAAGACCTCATCCCATTTACTATTGTCTTATCTGGGTTTTCAGTATCTATAGGAATCTCACTTATAATTTTTAATATGTTTCCATACCCTTCCGCTACAACAAAAGACACTATTTCAGCCTTATCCTTAAAATAGTGATAAATAATACCTGGAGAATACTCAATCCTACTAGCAATCTTACGAATAGATAAATTTTCATAGCCTTCTTCCACTAATATATCATTTGTGGCATCTATTATTTTTTTTCTTATGATCTCTTTTTCTAATTGTCTTCTTTCTGTTATTCCCATAATCCCTCCAATAGTTAATGTTTTATTAATCACTGTAATTATATTAAACATCGTTTAATGTAATTTTACCATTGTCTTGATTATAAGTAAATAGATTGAAACATATAATTTTTGCGTAATGACGATCCAAAGAGATTTCTAGAACTTCAACGAATAACTTACAGAGTCAGCCAAAAATAGCCTCTCCCATTATTAGGAAAGGCTATGCTTTGTTTTAAACTCATTAACTAATTGTATAAAAAGCATTTATTTCTACAAAGAAGCTATCACATTATAAACGCCATCTTCATTATTGCTTCCTGCAATAAAGTTAGCATGTTTTTTCACATCTTCTGGAGCATTCTTCATTGCATAACTATAATGTGCTGCTTTAAACATAGTCAAATCATTATAATAATCCCCAAAAACCATTGTGTTCTTTTGATTTATTTTAAATTTTTCTTGAATCATATTTATAGCCTTTCCTTTGCTTATACCTTTGTTCATTATATCTATCCACTTGTCGCCGGATACAACAAATTCAAGCTTATCACTCAAATTCCCCTTTATATAATCCACTATAGATGGTTTAACTCCATCAGTCATATAATAAGTAATCTTATATATTGGATTTTTTATTTCGCTAAAAGATTTTAATATTACCACAGGCACCTCAAAAGATGTAAAGTTATTCAACATATCTTCTGATGGATTTACTATATATGCCTCATTTTCTCCAGCTAAAAATAATTCCTCTCCTAGCTTTGGATTTAAATTCACCACAGAGTCTATTTCTTCTCTATCAATACTGCTTGAATACAACGTCTTACCCTTATTATTATACTTAACAAGGGCTCCATTATGAGCAATAAATATCATATCTGTATTGACCTTTTCAAAATTTTTGCTTAGTTGAGAGTAAAATCTGCCACTTGCTGCTGCAAATTTTATATCCTTTTCATTAAACATATGTATTAAATCAAATATTTTTTCATTTATATTTCCATTGTCATTTAATAAGGTACCATCCATATCTGTTGCGATGAGTTTTACCATAAGTATTTTCTCCTTTGTTTACCAGAGCATTCACGAAAACTCCTTAGAGCCTGTGATTTGAATGGAATAAACATACCCTCTACCATGATATATTTTACTCACATGTTATTACTCCGTTTTTTTATTTGATATATTTATAATAACATATGTTTATAAATAAAATAATCATGTATAACGATTTATCTATATTTTTTTCGACATATGCGTCCGCCACTAACTCATGACTGAAGTCACGAGAGTGCGTGGCGAGTCGGATGTTAAGAACATTTTTAGTACAAAACTACTCCCGCCTATTGTAATTAGCATATAATACATATTTTGGACCGTAAGTCGTTATACAAATTAACTCAACTTAAAATATTACATAATTTACTTATTGTTGAATAATTATTTTAATTTTATATAAAAGATAATGGAATATGCTCTTCTCGAACGAAGGAGAGATATGCTTATGATAATATCTTGACCAATAGGACTGCATAATTCGGATTATTATGTTACAATATGTAATAATCAGTGTTGAAATAACTTTAGGAGGGTATACAATGCTTGGTATCATAATTTGTGAAGATAATGAACATCAAAAAAAACAAATTGAAAACATTATAAAAGATGAATTAATAAATTTGAAAATTGATTTAGAAATAGAATTATCAACAAGAAAATATGAAGAAGTCATTGCTTATGTAAAAAGCAATAAAGAGAGAATCTTTATTTATTTTCTTGATGTAGACCTAAAAGATCAAATATCAGGAATAGAACTTGCTAAGATTATAAGAAAGTATGATTCAAAAGGATATATTGTTTTTATTACAGCACATTCTGAGATGTCTCTTTTAACTTTCAAATATAAAGTACAAGCTTTAGATTATATTTTAAAAGGTGATATTAAAAGTATTAAGAATAAAATTAATGAGTGTATTTTAGAATCATGTAATGATTACAACAAAAATAATACTAAAGAAAAAGTAACTATAGCGATAAATTTAGGAAATAGAATAACTAATTTCTCTTTATGCGACATGTTATTTTTTGAAACAACAACTATAACTCATAAATTGAGGCTCCATACAAATAATGGACAATTTGAGTTTTATGGAAAATTGAAAGATTTTGAGGTTGAATTAAACTCATGTTTTTATAAAGCTCATAAATCATATTTGGTAAACATAACTAACATAAACTCAATTGATAAACAAAATCGTATTATATATTTTGTAAATGATGAAACTTGTTTTGTTTCTGCAATGTATCTAAAGGGACTGATAAAAAAATGCTTAGCTTAGTTTTAAATATAAGTACTATAATTTCTACTATTGTAATGGCACTCTATTTATATCCAATTTTTTTAAAAGTCATTTAAATATCTTCATAAAATTATTCATGATAAATCTATTTATTGTATTAAATTCTTTAGTTTTAATAATTATACTTACAGAATTAAATAATGAAAATGTAAAAAGAAATTTTGAACAAGAATGCAGAAACGAAGAATTGTCTAAACTTATGGAATACACAAATATGTTAGAATATGTTTCAAAAGACTACGAATCTTTAAACATGATTATAAATATTTTAAATTATTCACTTTATTCCTTTAATAAACAAATTGAATATATATAAATAAGGAGTTTAGTTGGTTAACCAGGGTACTCATAAATTTTCATCCATTACTCTTTATATTATTTTTATCATGAGAAAATACCACTTTTATTTTTTAGTGGTATTTCCTCGTGAATTAACTAATTGATTCATGCTTTATTTTCACCACGATGATATATGGTAGCACAAGAGTATCGCACAATAACATAACGGTAACTAATTGATGACCATAAACTGTTTTACCTTTTAAATGAGAATGGTGGAATCCACATTTTTCATTTGAAGTTTAAATGTTATCCCTCACTAAATTTAGTCTCTAATATGTTGAATTCATCTTGTAAGATTTTTTCTAAATTATTAATGCATTTCTTATAAATAGGAAATGATATAACTAGATAGTTTGAATAACAATTAACAAAAATTTCTGTTGCCCTTCTTATCTTATCTAAACTTAACATTTTTTGTACTATATCATATGTTAATTCAAAAATACCATGATAATTGATTGACAAAACAGATGCAGTTAATAAATAAAAATCTTGCTGTTGCCTGTTAAAAAGTTCTAAATAATTAATATTTTCATCTTTTTTAATATTTTGAACTTTTTCTACGTATTTTTGCATATCGCATTTAATTGCATCTTGTGAGCAATCTATTAATATTGGTAATATATCTAAAAATTCACCCATTGTATTGGTATAATTTCTCTCCTTACCTCTTCTATCTTCTTGTAAAATAAACATTGGTATAATAGTTTTATCTAGTGAGATTAATTGATTCTCCCTTGCTACAATTCTCAATACATGAGTTAATAAATTCCATGGCTTTTCTTTTAAAACCTTCAACGATTTTGGTCCCATTTTTATTGTTAAAAGTATTGATTTTTCGAGATTATTATCTATATTACCTCGAACATATTCATTAACATTTTCTATAAAATCTTCAATTTTTAATTCTGCCATATATCCAATATTTTTTGTAAATCCATTACAATTTTTAATCTCTTCAATATAATTTTTATACGTTGTTTTAATTAATGTTTCAGTTGAATCAGATTTAATTAAATCATTTAACCTATCATTTAAAATTTGTGTACTGGCTTTATCCCATCCACTATGATGTGCTATAATATGGAGTTTATGACATACTTCCGACTCTCTAGTAATCACCATTCTAATCAAATTATTTCGACCATCACAGTTACCTTCTCCATTTTTCATTCCGTAAATATCTTTATGAATGGTAGTGATATATTCATAGGAACTGTATCTTAAGTCAACATATGGAACATACCATGAAGTATCATATTTATGTTCGGAAATAATATATTCTCTATCACACTTCTCATATGAACTTCTTAATACACTTTGTTCTTGAACAACTAATTTAACTGCTTCCATAATTTTATCTTGGCTATAAATTCCATTAATTGTTATCACTTCTTCTATTATAGTGCCCGTTGCTTCAAGAAAAGATTTTTGCATACAAGAAGCTATATATTGGTCTATAATTTTGTTATTCAAATTATTATTAAAGTTCTTTAATTCAATCTGTGAAAAATCTTTATTGCTTAAAGAGTTATTATCGCTACACATCTCTCTAAACATCTTTTCATCCATTATGCTTTGTGAGAGTTGATGTTTTCTCATATTAATACAGTAATGTGGCATATGTTTTATTGACAATTTTTCAGTTATTGTGTTAATAATTTCATTTCTGATTTTTTGATCCATGTTTTCTACAAATAATATAGAATATGCTTGCTTATCTACACTAATAACCTTAAGAATACTATCAACACTAAATCTTGACCAAATAAACTGATTCATATCGTAATTATTGTAACTATTATTCATTTCTAGTCCATTTACTTCTATACTCTCTCTTTTTCTTACCTTTACACAGTGCCCTATGATATCAAGTAATTGTTTTTCATACTGTCTTTTGAAATCTTCTATGAAACATTTACTGAATCTCTCCTTATCAAAATTGATAATTAGATTAAGTTCTTTGTTAATAATAGCACCATTAACTGAAATAGGTGTTCCAAATCTATTTTTTTCTGATATCTCTTGTCCACAAGAGATATTGCTTAATAAAAAATCCTCAGTATTATTTTCCTGTCCAAATTCCCCTAAATAATTAAATGTGATATCAGGCTCTATTCCCTCCAGCACATCATCTCCTAATACTTTTAGCACTCCATATCCAATTCCATGATTAGGAATTTTTCTTAGAGTCTCTTTTATTTTACATATGTCCTTTACTATTGTTTCTCCGATTTCATTTATTGCTACAGGATAAACGCTTGTAAACCATCCTACAGTTCTGTCAATTGCCATGGAGAACCCTATTGGCTCTCTTCCATGCCCTTCAACGCTTACAGACACACTCTTAATTCCTGTAACTTTATTAACTGCTCTAAATAATGCTGTTAAAAGCAAATCGTTAATTTCTGTCCCATAAGCTCGTCCCGCTTTATACAGTAAATCATTTGTTTGTTCACTAGTTAAATGAACAATAACATCATTTATTCCATGTTCGACGTCATTTACTGTAAATCCCATCTTACTCTCTTTAACCTTTTGTTCAATATCTTTCCAATAAACAATCTCTTTCTTCAAATCATTGCTCTCTCTATATCTTCTTAATGTCTCACTCCATTTCTTGAATGAAACAGTTTTTGCTGGAAGTATAATTTCTTTTTTCTCTTTTGATGCTAAATATCCTCTGCTTAAGTCTTCTAAAATGATTCGCCACGACACTCCATCTACCACTAAATGATGAATGGAAATGAATAAATAGTCTTTGTATTCTGTACAGAATACTCCTACTTTCATTAATGGTCCAGTTGAAATATTAATACTCGATTGTATTTCATTTGCACTTTCATCTATTTTTCTGTATAATATTTCTTCTTCTTTAATATCAGAAAAATCATAATACTTAAAGTTATACAAGCTACCTTCAGAATTTGACCTTATTGTTAGTTCATCATCTTTGTACACTGCTCTAAGTATATCATGATGCTCTACAATTGCTGTGAGTGCCTTTTTAAGACTTTCTTGCTTTATTCTTTCTTTACTTTCAAGAATAAAGGATTGATTAAAATGATTTGGAACTTCAAGCTTATTTGTAAAGATGTCTATTTGTATTGGCGTTAACCCAACTTTACCTACTATTTCTGATTGTTCTGCATTACTTATTTCTACTTTACTAATTCCTGTACGAATTGCTCGAATAGTTCTATCTCTCATAATATTTCTTATACCTATCTCATAACCGTATTCTCGCAGTTTCGATATCATACGAATGGCTTTAATTGAGTCTCCCCCTAATTCAAAGAAACTGTCATCAATTCCTACTTTTTTTACTCCTAATACTTCAGACCATACCTTTACCATTTTCTCTTCTATATCATTTCTTGGTACTGCATATTCTACTCCTGTACTTATTTCTCCATCTGGCTCTGGCAGTGCTTTTCTATCTATCTTTCCATTTGGTGTTAGTGGTATCTTCTCTATCTGTATAAAATACGCCGGTATCATGTAGTCTGGTAGTTCTTTTGACAAACTTTCTCTTAATTCTGCTACTGTCATTTCTTTTTTTAATACTATATATGCACATAAGTATTTATTCCCTTTTTTGTCTTCTCTATCTACTACTACTGCTTCTTTTATATTTTCTTGCCTTAATAACTGATTTTCTATTTCACCAAGTTCTATTCTAAAGCCTCTTATTTTCACCTGATGATCTCTTCTACCTAAAAATTCAATATATCCTTCTTTACGAAATCTCCCCCAATCTCCAGTACTATACAATTTACCCAACTCAGGATGATTAATAAACGCATTTTTCGTCTTTTCTATATCATTCATATACCCTTTTGCTAATCCAACTCCTCCAATATATAACTTTCCAGGGATTCCAAATGGACATAACTTCATTTCTTTGTTTAACACATAGAAACTTTGATTAGATAAAGGCATTCCATATGGAATGCTATTCCATTCGATTTTAACTTCCGTAACCGGATAATAGATAGACCAAATAGAAGCTTCTGTTGCACCACCTAAACTTATTATTGCTGCATTTGGAAAATATTTTTTTATTTTTCCAGGCAATTTTAAAGGAATCCAATCTCCACTTAACATTACTAGTCTCAAATTTTCATTTTTAAATGGCTCTGTTATACTTTCTATTAACATATCCATAATAGCAGGAACTGAGTTCCATATAGTTATACTTTTATCCTTTAATACCTCAATAATTTTATTTACATCTCGTTGATCTTTAATTTGCACAAGCTTTGCTCCTGTACTCAAAGCCCCAAAGATATCATATACTGATAGATCAAAACACACAGAAGAAAGTCCTATGATTTTATCATTTTCTTTTACTGCAAATTTACTATTTATATCCTGTATTGTATTTAACACTGCCTCATGCGTAATTACAACACCTTTAGGTTTTCCAGTACTCCCTGATGTATAGATTATATAAGCTAAATCTTGGGGTATATTTACTTTCCCCAAATTCTCTTTATCAGTATTATAGATTTCAGTATTATCCATGTCTATTATTTCTACCTCAATGTTAAATAGATCCATATATGCTGACTTTGTAATAAGTATAGAAGACTTACTGTTTTCCAATATGTATTTTATTCTCTCTTGTGGGTAACTTGGTTCTATTGGTAAATAGGCTCCTCCAGCTTTTAAAATTGCAAGTATTCCTACTATCATCTCCGGGGAACTCTCTATCATTATTCCTACTACACTGTCTGGTTTAACGCCTTTTTCCCTCAATATTCTTGCTAAACTATTGGCTTTCTCATTTAGTTCTCTATAAGTTAGCTTCTCATCTTCAAATACTACTGCTATATTATCTGGCGTTTTTTCAACCTGTTCCTCAAACAATTCATATATTGTCTTATATTTTTGATATTCTGCCTTTGTATCGTTAAAATCACATAATATCTGATGTTTTTCTTGTTCTGTAATTATTTCAATATCATTAATACTTTTTTCATCACTATCTATAATATGTTTAATTAAATATTGGATATGTGTAATTACATCTTTTATAGGCATAAATTTTTTAAATACTTCAATATTATAGTCAAAGTTAATCTCAACATCTTTACACTCGTCAAACTCTCGTATAAATACGCTCATGGAATTTCTTTCATGATGATTACTTAACGTTTTTATATTCGTTTTTGCCCCATTAAAATTTGCTGCGTAATTATGATGTTCATAGGATAAAGTTATATCAAATAAGCCGTCTTTTCTTTCTTTATAAATGCTACCGCAAATTTCACCAAAAGAAAGTTTTTGATGTCTGTAACACTCTCCTAATTCCATCCTTATTTCATTTATCATATATGAAAATGTCTTTTCTTTTATTATAGCTATCTTTAATGGTATAACATTGGCAAAATGTCCTACTATTTGCTTATTGCTAGCTTTTGTTCTGTTTAATATGGGAACTCCTATTACTACCTCTTCTTTATTGCAAACCTCTCCGAAATATACAGCTAATATACCAAGAAAAAAGTGAAATACGGAACATTTTCTTTTGTTAGAAAATTCAATTATTTCATCATACACTTTTCTTTCTATTACTAGGCTTTCTCTATTACTAACTATACCTCCATTACTATTCACACCCTTAGTAAATAGAGCTTCTGGAATATGTTTGAATTTATCCTTCCAAAACATTTTGTTTTTTAAATATGTATCTGATTCTTGGTATCTTTTATTTTCTTTTATAAATTCTAAATAGGAATACTTTTCTAACTTGCTTTTTGTCTCAGTTATATTGTTATAATTATTAACTGTCTCTTTAAATATTAGTGAAAATCCCCATCCATCTGATACTATATGATGCGATTCCATAAAGTAGAAATACTTATTATTATTTACTTTAATAAGAACAAATCGAAATAAATTCTCACCATTATCAAAAATAAATGGTTTTAAAAATTCCTTTTGCATCCAATTCAAAGAAAATTTCTCCGCATATTCTTTTATGGAAAAATCATAAAACGGTACCTCATATTTCAATTCTTTTAATATTTTCTGCGAAGGTTGTCCATCATTTTCAAATATTCTAATTCTTAAACTATCATTGTCTTCAATTAGCTTTTGTACCGATTTTTGAAACATTTGGTATTCGATAGGACCATTAATATTTGCATAACCACCAATATTATATATTGGTTTATCTTTATATAAGCATTGTTCAACCCATACATCTTTTTGATATAAACTTAACGGATAAATTTGTATTTCTTCTTCATTTAATTGTTTTTTTACCATTTTTATACCACCTATTCTTCTTATTCAGTGATTAACCACTCCTTCTATGAACTACAATATGCTGCTTGCTCATTGCACTCCATACTAAATAATAGTTTTGTAAGACATGTTAATACTCTTTCATACATAGGGCATTACTTTATAATAATCATTTTACACAGATGTACAAATAGTGTAAACTCTATTACCATGAAATACATATTTTAGACCATAAGTCGTTATATAATTTAAATTTGTTAGCTTTGAGATAAAAAAATGTATTCACGATATATTATTCAACTTAAAATATCACATGATTTTTCAGGCGGTAGCCTGCTATTCTAAAAGCGTAAAAAATGAAATTAAGGACTATGCGAACTATTATAATAAAGATAGATATCAATGGACTCTAAAAAAGCCCCTATGGATTTCTTTAGGCATTGTGGATTTGACATATCTATAATAGAAAAGCGAAACCCAGTCAATACGCTGGCTCGCTGGAGAAAAATCTATGATCATTTGGGGGAAGCTGGATTAATAAATGAACGAATCACAAACGTATAAGAAGGCTTATGAAAAAATATAGTTTAATTACTAAGGTAGGAAGGGCAAAGACTTATGCTAAGATGTTAAAAGCAAACCATGAACATAAAACACTATCAAACCTATTAAAACGAGAATTTAAACAATATCAGATTGAGTATAGTGTTAAAAACGCTTAATAGGTTAGAATGTAACCTTAATTTGGAAGATAATTCAGATACAATTATACACCCTGATCAAGGATTTCATTATACAAATGCAGATTTTCAATCTCGTGTTAAAGAATTAGGACTGACACAATCAAAGTCTAGAAAAGGTAATTGTTTAGATAATGCTCCTATGGAATCATTTTTCGGGCATATGAAAGACGAGATGGAATATAAACAAGCTATGTCATTCGGTGAGTTAGTAGAAATAGTTGATAATTATATGAGTTACTATAATAATGACAGATACCAGTGGGGATTAAATAAAATGAGCCCTGCTCAATACAGGACTCACTTTTTAGTGCTAACATAGGTCATTTTTTTTAAACTGTCCAGTTTATGGGTTATATTTCACAATACAGAAACCATCTTCCAAATATAGCATATGCTTTTTTTATATATTTGTAACGCTTTTGCAAAGCTCTCTTAAATTTTTATTGAAAGCGTATTTTTCTTATATCATTACTTTACATATATTGTTTGTGAATTCTACCGGATCGTTAATCGGTAATCCTTCAATAAGTAGCGCCTGATTATATAATATATTAGTATATAAATCTAACTTAACTTTATCTTTTTCGAAAGATTCCTTAAGTACTTTAAACATATCATTATTTATATTTATTTCTAAAACCTTATCTGCTTTTATGTTTTCATTGTTAGGCATAGAATTTAATGTTTTTTCCATTTCTATTGTAAGGTCACCATCATTTGATAAACATACTGGGTAGTTCTTAAGTCTTTTTGATGCCCTAACATCCTTAACTCTACCTGTTAAAACACTTTTCATATGTTCAAATAATTCTTTATTGTCTTTTTCATCAGTGCTAGAAGGATTTTCTTTTTCATCTACTTCTATACCTAAGTCACCACTTGATACAGATTTAAATTCCTTTTCTTTGTACTTCATTATCATTTTCACAGCGAATTCGTCTACCTCATCCGTGAAATATAAAATTTCGAATCCCTTATCTGATACCATTTCAATTTGTGGTAATTTTTCAATTCGCGCGTTTGATTCTCCTGAAGCATAATAAATATATTTTTGATCCTCTGGCATTCTAGAAACATATTCATCTAAAGTAACATTCTTTTTCTCCTTTGATGAATAAAACAACAATAAATCTTGCAAAACATCTTTGTTACTTCCAAAATCGCTATAAATACCATACTTCAATTGTCTTCCAAATGCTTCATAAAATTCTTCATATTTTTCTCTTTCATTTTTAAGTAAACTATCTAACTCATTTTTAATTTTAGTTTTAATGTTTTTAGCTATAAGTTTAAGTTGTCTATCATGTTGCAGTACTTCTCTAGATATGTTAAGCGACAGATCTTCTGAATCAACTATTCCTTTTACAAAACTAAAATAGTCAGGCAATAAATCTGCACACTTATCCATGATTAAAACACCACTTGAATATAATTCTAAGCCTTTTTCATATTCTTTTGTATAGAAATCATAAGGCGTTTTTTCTGGAATATATAAAATTGAATTATAACTTATAACACCATCAACACTAATATGGATATGCCTTGCTGGTTTGTCAAATCCATAGTGCTTTTCAGCGTAAAAATTATCATAATCTTCATCAGTAAGTTCGCTTTTATTTTTTCTCCATATAGGAACCATGCTGTTTACAGTCTTTTCCTCAACGAAGTCTTCGTAGTCTGTTTCACTACCTTCTTTAAGTCTTGACTGACTTATATCCATTTTAATTGGATACCTAATGAAATCGGAGTATTTCTTTACAATAGATTTTAGTCCATTTTCATCAAGAAATTCATCAAAGTTATCATCTTCTGTATTCTCTTTTATTTTAAGTATAATTTCTGTTCCAACAGTATCTTTTGCGCAAGGTTCTATGGTATAACCCTCTGCACCATTAGATTCCCATTTATGTGCTTCATCACTACCAAAAACTTTACTTATAACAGTAATATTATCCGCTACCATAAATGCAGAATAAAATCCCACTCCAAATTGTCCAATTATGTCGTACCCATCTTTTATTTCATTTTCTTTTTTGAATGCTAAAGAGCCACTTTTAGCTATAACTCCTAGGTTATCACTAAGTTCAGCTTCTGTCATTCCAATTCCTGTATCAGAAATTTTTATTGTTCTAGTTAACTTATCACTGGCTATTGTAATATAGTAATTACCCTTATCAAAATTCAATGAATCATCCGCTAATGTCTTATAATAAATTTTATCAATAGCATCACTAGCATTAGAGATAAGTTCTCTTAAAAAAATATCCCTATGAGTATATATTGAATTTACCATCATATCGAGAATTCTCTTAGACTCCGTTTTAAACTGCTTTTTTTCCAATTAAAATTTCCCCTTTCGTACCAAATCTTCTTATTTTTTATTTTGTTAGCACTCTATGTTATCGAGTGCTAACGCTAGTTATAAACTACACCTTTTTTTATAATTTGTCAACGTACATAATATATTTTTCTTCCATCTCAAACATTTATTAATTTACTCCTGATTTGACTCTCCATTTTAAATATAGATAATTTGTTGTTTTGAATTTAATCTTATATATATATTACTTTATTTGAATTCATTTCACAATAATAATTTCCATATTACTCAATGCTAAATGATAAAAAACTTGTTTACAATTATTTTTCAACGATACTGTTTAATAATCAACAGCTTTTTTTCTGTGTTAAGTTATTTAATTAACGACATCTCATTTATATATATTTCTATGATATTATTCACTACATCGTAAATATCACTAGTATTCATAACCTCATAGTCACAATATTGTTTGTACAAGTGACCTCTCTCCTCAAACAATCTATAAAGCTTAGATGGATCTTTTGCTAGTAAGGGGCGGGTCTCAACATCTATATCCGCTACTATATTTTCAATAGGACGGTTTATGTAAATTATAATACCATTTTTCTTTAAATTTAAAATATTTTCATGTTTTTTAATCACTCCACCGCCAGTTGAAATAATTACTCGATTTTTTTTAGATAATTTCTCAACTACTTTAGATTCTATGTCTCTAAATCCAGCCTCACCATTTTTAAACATTTCAGTAATCGTAAGATTTGTACTAGCTTCAATATATGCATCTATGTCTATAAATGCCATTTCTATCTTTTCTGCGATTATTTCTCCAATGACACTTTTACCACAACCGGGCATCCCAATTAAAACTATATTTTTCATCTTTTAATTTTCTACCCCTTTTCTAGTTCATCATAAATTTCATCAATTATTATCTTTGGGATCTTAATATCATTCCAGATTTCCTGAGCAGCAATTGCCTGGCCAACTAGCATATAAAGACCATTAACTGCTTTTAAACCCGTCTCCTTCGCATACTTTAAAAATAGGGTTTCCTTAGGATTGTAGATCATATCTACAGCGGCGCCAAATTTACCAATATGTTTCTTTTCAATTGGAGAATTGTCCAAATTAGGATACATTCCAAGTGGTGTACAGTTTACCACTATATCTGACTCTTTAAGCCCTTGAATTTCATTATAAGAAATCAATTTACAACCATTAAATTTGCTGTTTTCCTTAATCCTTGAGATATCTCTTGTAACTACAGTAATTTCAGTTATTCCCTTATTTAATAAATATTGAACCACAGTAACTGCTACTCCACCGTTTCCAAGTATTGTTGCTTTTTTATTTTTCACTTCAATATCATACTTATTGAAAAGCATTCCAATTCCAAAGTAATCTGTGTTGTATCCAATAGTTTTGTTTTCCTCAAACTTTAGGGTGTTTACAGATCCTATCGCTTTTGCTTCTATGCTAACCTCATCAAGTAATTCCATAACCTTAATTTTATAAGGAATAGTTACATTAATACCTCTTGGTTTAATAACATTAAATCCGGCCATTGCTGCTTTCAGATCTTTGCTTTTAAATTCGAAGAGATGATAATAACCCTTCATATTCAATTTATTAAATACCATTGAATGTATTTGCGGCGAAACACTATGTGATAGTTTTTCTCCAAGTAAACCATATAACCCTGACATAACTCACCCTCATTTCTTAAGTAAAACTTACTAATATCATTTATTCATTGTCAATCATTTCACTTTTATAATTGCCCAATATTTTAAAATAACGGCTATTCTTTTTAATTAACTTAATTGAAGATATAATTTTATCTTCATCTATGTTTCCGTGGAAATCTATGTAAAAGAAATATTCCCATGGCTTATCCTTTATTGGTCTAGATTCAATTTTCAAAAGGTTTATACCATTTTCTTCAAAATGCTTTAAAACATGATAGAGCGAACCTGCCTTGTGGGTAGTAGATAAAACTAAGCTTGTTTTATTGTTTCCGCTAGTTGACTCCAACTCTTTACCAATAACAACAAACCTAGTCATATTTGTTGCATTTGAATTTACATTTTTCTGCAAAATCTCAAGGTTGTATATTTCCGCTGCCTTAGCGCTAGCTATGGCTGCCAAGGTTTTGTCCTGTCTATCTTTAACTAACTGCGCACTTTTTGCAGTGCTGTTATAGGGAACTAACTTCCACTGATTGTAGCCTTTTAAAAATTCCATACTTTGCTCTAATCCCTGTGGATGAGAGTAAACCTCTTTGATATCATCTAGTGTTGATCCTCTAATTCCCATTAAGTTTTGGCTTATTTTAAGATATTTTTCTCCTGTTATATAAAAATTATATTTATTTAGAAGGTCATAAACCGCGGATATTGCTCCTGTGGAAGAATTTTCTATAGGGATAACACCATAATTTATCTTCCCATATTTCAATTGCAAAAATATATCTTCAAACTCACTTATTGCTTTTGCGTCCACATTTTCACCGAAATATCCCTTTAAAGCTTGTTCGCTAAAGGAACCTGTTACGCCATAAAAACCAACTGTTAGCTTTTTCTCAGTAGCAAAAGCCCCCTCCCGATTTAAATTTTTGTTTTGAAACCCTCTACTTATTTCCATAACGGATTTGAAAAATTCTTCTACCTCTAAAAACAAATTTTTATTTTTAACTAAGTCTAAATTCTTCTTTATAACTATTTCTTCTCTAGCCTTATTTAAAACTTCCATATGATTATTTTTTTTATATTCAGCTACCTTTAAAACTACTTCCATACGCTTTTCAAATAATGATACAAGGCTTGAGTCAATTTTATCAATTTCACTTCTTAAATTATCTATATTAAAATCATCTAATTTACTCATTAAAGCACATCCTTCAAATAAAATCTAAAATACTCATTGCAGCGCAAGCTTCTATCACTGCTAGCGCTCTTAAAACTATGCAAGGGTCATGCCTTCCTGTAACAGATACTTCCGAATTTTCACAAGTCACCATATCAATGGTATCTTGAGTTTTTGCAATAGAAGGTGTTGGTTTCATAGCTACCCTAAAAACTATCGGCATTCCATTAGAAATACCACCATTAATTCCACCATTATTGTTAGTTTTCGTCAATACACTCCCATTTTTAATGCACGGTACATCATTTGATGCGCTTCCCCGAAGTTTTGTTATTTGAAAGCCCATGCCAAATTCTACCCCCTTAACTGCAGGCACAGAAAATAGTAATTGAGCTAAATTGCTCTCTATAGAATCAAAGAATGGTTCCCCCAGTCCACAAGGCACATTTAATATAGTAGCTTCAATTATACCTCCAACCGAATCTGTTTCTTCCTTCGCCTTTAATATAATGTTCTTCATTTCTTTTCCCTTTGAATCATCAATTACAGGAAAATCTTTCTTTAGAATATCTGCTAATATCTGTTTCTTTAAATTGACCCCATCAAAATAACTATCAAACACATTCCCAATACTTAAAATGTGACTTCCTATTTCGATTCCCTTATCAAAAAGTATCTGTTTCGCAACAGCACCTGCAAAAACAAGTGGTGCTGTAATTCTTCCTGAGAAATGTCCGCCACCTCTATAATCGTTAAAGCCTGAATATTTAACCTTTCCTGTAAAATCAGCATGACCCGGTCTTACTAAATCCTTTAACTTATCGTAATCCTTCGAATTTTGATTTTCATTAAAAATAACGCTACAAAGAGGTGTCCCTGTGGTATATCCATTAAAATATCCACTTAGTATTTCAAATTTATCACCTTCTTTTCTTTTAGTTGAAAATTCATCTCGTCCTGGAGCGCGTCTTTGCATTTCACTATTAATAAAATCCATATCAAGCTTTATACCTGGCGGTAATCCATCAATAATTATTCCTATTCCTCTTCCATGCGATTCTCCAAAGATGGAATACTTTACTTTTTTACCCCATTGTCCGCTCATTAACTTTTCCTCCTAACCCCTTAAAATCCTCATAAAACTCTGGATAGGATTTTTTCACTGCCCCACTATCCTCAATTGTGAGCTTCTGCGTGCATCTAATTGAAGCAATTGCCATAGCCATAGCTATTCTATGATCATTCCAACTGCTTACAATTCCGCCCTTAAGCCATGGTTTACCATGAATTAGAAGTGAATCCTCTCTTTCAATAACCTCTGCTCCAATTTTATTTAGCTCTGTTGCTATAGCTTTTAATCTATCAGATTCTTTTATTCTAACTCTAGCAGCATTAATGATCTCTGTTGTTCCATCGCTTAAAGCACCAAGCACCGCAGCAATTGGTACAAGGTCAGGACATTGTGATGCATCAATAACGGTGCCTTTTAAATTTGATTTTGAAGCCCTTATAATACCATCTTCAATAGTAATCTTTCCGCCCATATTTTTAATTATGTCCAATATTACTTTGTCTCCTTGAAGTGATTCCATATTTAAATCAATGCATTCAATTTCTCCACCTAAAACACCAGCAGCAAGGTAAAATGCAGCTTGAGAAAAATCGCCCTCAACTCTATAATCTCTTTTCATGAAATGTTGATTTCCTTTTATTTTAAATTCTCTATAATTATTATTTTCTACCTTTATCCCAAATTTAGAAAGCACATCTAGGGTTAAATCTATGTACCCAATAGATTCTATGGAACTAGTAATTTTAACCGTTGACTCTCCATTTAATAGAGGCAGCGCATAAATAAGACCGGTAATGAACTGAGAGCTTACATCTCCTCTTAGTTCAAAAATCCCAGGTTTAAGGCTCCCGTGTATTGTTAAAGGAAGACAACCATTGTTAGTAGTGTACTTTATATTCTGCTTATCAAAAATTTCATAATAAGGTTTAAGTGTTCTTTGTACTAGTTTGGACTTCCCTTTAAAGATTATTTTTTCTCCAGTTAAAATTGCTATAGGAATTAAAAAACGTAGTGTTGATCCACTTTCATTGCATTGTAGCTCGCTTCCCAAAGTTCCACCGCATGCAAGCTGAAGCTTACCTTTTCCACATACCACAAGATTGTTTGGGAATTGTTTAATCTTAACTCCAAGTTTCTCCATTATTTCACAAGTAGCTATTATATCCTCAGACATACTAATATTATTAATGGCACATTCATCGCCACTTAATCCTGCAGCTATAACCGCTCTATGGGATAATGATTTTGAAGGCGGAATTTTGACTTTTCCATTCAAAGAAAAAGGTTGAATTATAACTGACTTCATCGACGAACACCTCAATTCAATATAATAATTATTTAAGAATTTTTTGCAGATAACCCTTAATATTAGCTTCATTAATTTTTTCAATAAAACTATTTCCAATGGATTCTATTAATATGAAATTCATGGATTCCCCAATGTTTTTCTTATCATGACTAATAGTCTCAATTATATTCTCACTTTTTATTTCAGGTAACATCCAAGGCAAATTATACTTAATTAAAATATCTTTTATAGCACTTGCTGTTCCAGTTTTAGTCATTCCTAGTTCTTCTCCTAGTTTTGTTATAGAATACATCCCCATTGCCACTGCTTCTCCATGGGAATACACCTCAAAATTAAAGAATTGCTCAATTGCGTGACCGATGGTATGACCATAGTTTAATAACATTCTGCCCCCAGTATCCAACTCATCATCTTCAACAATAGCGGCCTTAATACTAAGGCAAGTATAAATGATTTTATCTATCTCTTTTAAAAGGGCTTCTTTGTTTTCATAATTCATTAATGTATAAAATAGCTCACTATCTTTTATTGCTCCATATTTTATAACTTCACCCATTCCATCACTAAAAAACTTGTCATTAAGTGTTCCAAGCAGTAATGGATCAATAAAAACTGCTGTAGGGCTATAAAAACTTCCCACAAGGTTCTTTCCACGAGGCAAATCTACTGCAACCTTACCACCTACACTACTATCCACCTGTGCTAGTAATGTAGTTGGAATTTGTATGAGTGGAATCCCTCTTAAAAAAGTTGCGGCTGCAAAACCACTCATATCTCCAACAACTCCACCACCTAAGGCAATTATAATATCTCCTCTGTTTATCTTAAAATCTAAAAGTTTATCATACACCTCTAAAAGAGTTTCGAACGACTTGCTTTCTTCACCAGCTTTTACAACAATTTTAAAAGTTTCAAATCCTGACTCTTTTAATGAACAAATAAGCTTTTGCCCATAAAATCCATTAACATTAGAATCTGTTACTACGGCTATTTTTCTTCCTTTATATATCTTCTTAACTTCTGCTCCAATTTCCTCTAGTAATCCATTCTTAATGTATATTGGATAGCTTCTGCTAGAAGCTTTAACTTCTATACTATACACCTTTACTTATCTCCTTTCTCTTATTAGTTGCATTCTCAAACCTTTTCTTTAGAAAAGCTTCATCATGATTTATTATTGCATCTTTTATTTCTTTTATATTATTTTCAAAGTCTTCAATTTTGCTAACTATATTTTCTTCATTATAAAAAAGTAATTCAGGCCATAATTCACCATTTATAGTAGCAACTCTAGTGGTATCCTTAAAACTTCCTCCAACAAACTGGGGTATTCCGACAATTAAACTATTACAATCTATTAAGGAAACAGCTATAACATGTGGTAACTGGCTTGTATAAGCAATTATATCATCATGCTGATTCGGTGTAAGTCGTACCACACTTTTACACCCCATTCCCCTAACTATCCCCGTTACTAAATTTATATTCTCCTCTTTATTTCCATTAATTGGTGTCAAGATATAGTTAGCATTTTTAAACATATCTTTAGTTGCAGCCTTGAGCCCTGATTCTTCTTTTCCAGCCATTGGGTGACCACCGATAAAATCTAAATCATCTCTAAGTTCAATCATAATTTCACTTATTAAATTACTCTTAATTCCAGCAGTATCTGTAATAACTGCTCCACTTTTAAATAAGTTCATATTGTTTTTCACAAAATCTATAGTCTTTTGAGGATAAACTGCAAGTATCACAATATCCGAATTACTAAGTGGTATTTCTGGACTTGTATATCCTTTATCAATAATGTTCATTTCCTCAGCTATATCTAAAACATCTTTATCAATGTCAATAGCCCAAATATTTTTAGGTTTTAATTCTCTTAGTGCCATAGCAAAGGAGCCACCTATAAGTCCTAATCCTACAATTGTAATGTTAAAGTCTGTACAATCCAAATTTACCACCTCTTAAACTATTCTATTTTGTGTTTTTGCAATTACTCTTATGGAATTTACAAGATCCTCAAATTTCTCCGGTTTTAATGATTGTTGTCCATCACACAATGCATTGGTAGGATCGTTATGCACCTCAATTTCAAGACCATCTGCACCAACTGCTATAGCTGCTTTCGCAAGTGACTCTACTAACCACCATTTACCAGCGGCATGACTTGGATCTACTATAACTGGCAAGTGACTAAGCCTCTTAAGTACTGGAATTGCACTTAAATCTAAGGTGTTTCTTGTGAAAGTTTCGAAGGTCCTAATACCTCTTTCACATAAAACTACATTTTGATTTCCTTCAGACATTATGTACTCCGCAGACATAAGAAGTTCTTCAATTGTTGCACTCATACCTCTCTTTAAAAGTATTGTCTTATTACATCTTCCTACTTCTTTTAAAAGATCGAAATTTTGCATATTTCTAGCTCCAATTTGAAGTACATCAGCATATTGCGATATTTTATCAACTAGTTCAACACTCATAACTTCAGTTACTATTGGAAGCCCCGTTATTTTTCTTGCTTCTAATAATATTTTTAATCCTTCTTCCTCCATTCCTTGAAATGCGTATGGAGAAGTTCTAGGTTTGTAAGCTCCGCCTCTTAGAAAATTAGCTCCTGCTAGCTTTACATCTTTTGCAATAGTTATCAATTGCTCTTCACTTTCCACAGCACAAGGCCCTGCAATTATCGCTAGTTCTTTTCCACCTATTATTCTGTTATCTACCTTTATTAATGAATCATCAGGATGAAAAAGTCTATTAGCTCTTTTGTAAGGAGCTTGAACTCTCATAACATTATCAACACATTCCTCTGCTTCAATCTGGCCTGCATTTATTGAACTTGTGTCTCCAACAATCCCTAAAATGCAACAGTTTTCTCCCTGTGTAATAAAGATGGCACAACCTAACCCCTCAAGTTTTTTCTTAATATTCATAATCTGTTCTTGTTTTGCAGTTGATTTCATTACGATTACCATTTAAAATTCCTCCTAAAATATTATTTTGATCTTAGTCTTAATAAGTCATTTAACTTATAAAAAATTATAAAAAAAGGAAGACCCCTTATAATGGGTCTTCCTTTTAAAAAAGGAGAACCCCTATAATGAGTCCTCCTTGCGTACAGACTTAGTTTACTTTCTATAAATCAGCATACGCTGGTATCATAGTTTTATTACTAAACTCATTATTTAAAAAAACCATATATTTTTTTTTGCACAAAAAGTAACTAACGCTAAAATAACGATAGCCCCAGCTAAAATAAAAATATACTTTTTTATTGATTTCCTTAATAATGATATTTTTCATAATAATAACACCTCACAAAAGTTTAAATTAATATCTTCAAATTCTTTAATGTTTAAATGATATAACATGTTAACATGTTTGTCAATGGTCTATTTCTCAAAAATTATAGGAACATAAGTTGATAACTAATTACCAACTTATGTTCCTATAAGAAAATCTCATCTTTACTATTCTTCAGATAAACCCCATAATTCTTGTTTTGACGTTGAAATAGCCATTGCTCCTGCGCTAATTGATTCCATTATATCCTTCTTATTTTGAATCAATCCCCCTGCTATAATTGGTACTCTCACTGCACTTCCTATATTTTTAATAATCTTACTTGCAACCCCAGGCATAACCTCTACAGCATCTGGAATTACAGATTGTATATTTCTTATTCCCGTTTCTAAAGCCAAAGAATCTACTGCAAATATTCTCTGTATAGCGCAGAATCCTAGCTTTCTCCCATTTTTTATATTTGTTGCCCTTGTAGTTATAATTCCATAAGGTTCTCCACATTGTTTTAGAAAAAGCAGCCCTGCATAATCTGCCTTTAATCCTTCTATTAAGTCCACGTGAACAAATACTACTTTGCCCGCCTCTTTAAGGTCCTCACATGTTTTCTTTAAATTTATTATGCTCCCATATAAGACAAACACAATATGAACATTACTAAGAATCACTTTTTTTAAATCCTGCTCATTTCGTATGGCTGCAATAACTGGGTTCTCTATTAATAATTGTTCTAGGTTTTCCAATGATGTACCCTCCAAAAATTTATTTAGGTTTATAAGATATAATTAATTAAATACTATCACATTCTCATTTCTCATTCAAGCAAATTCACATCATTCTGTTGTTGTTTCGAAATTATGTATGTTTTTAATTGGGACTTGTACTTCTTTAATTATTATGTTAGTATGTACTTAAATAAGTAAAGGCGGAGAAAAGAGAGCCTTGATGTATGGGTATTTTATACCTATTAATCAAGGTTCTCTTTTTATTTGCATTTAGGAGGTAAAAGGATGTTTGACGTAACTATTATTGGTGCTGGCATCATTGGCTGCTCAGTATCAAGAGAGCTATCTAAATATAATTTAAAAACATGTGTTATTGAAAAATCTAGTGATGTTGCTTCTGGTACAACAAAAGCAAATAGTGCAATAGTACATGCAGGGTATGATGCTAATCCAAGTACTATTAAGGGAAAATTAAACGCAAAAGGTAATGAAATGTATACAAAGCTTGCAAAGGAATTAGATTTCCCATTTAAGAGGAATGGATCATTGGTTCTGTGCTTCGACGAGAAACACATGAATGATCTTAAAGAATTACTAGAACAAGGCGAAAAAAATGGAGTACCTAATTTAGCTATTCTTGATGGAGATCAAGTTAGAGAAATGGAACCTAATGTAACATTGAGCTGTGTCGGTGCCTTATATGCTCCAACAGGAGGAATTGTTTGCCCATATGAAATGACTATTGCTATGGCTGAAAACGCATACACCAATGGCGTGGAATTTGAATTTGGAACTGAGGTCCTTAATATAGAAAAAAAACAAAGTTGTTACGTTATAAAAACTAATAAAGGCGACATTGAAACAAAAGTAGTAATAAATGCAGCCGGTTTATTTTCGGATGAAATTAATAATATGGTAAGCAATAATAAATTTAAAATACTTCCCAAGTTAGGAGAATATGTCTTATTTGATAAAGCTTGCGGAGATTTAGTTACAAAAACTATTTTTCAGCTTCCAACTAAACTTGGAAAAGGAGTTTTAGTTACCCCTACTGTTGATGGTAACCTTCTAATTGGACCTAATGCTGTAGATCAAGATAACAAAACTGATCTTAGTACAACTCGCGAAGGCATCGATGATATCGTTTTAAATGCTCAATTAAGTATCCAAATGCCACTTCCTATGAATATGGTTATAACTTCTTTTGCAGGGAATAGATCAAAATGCGAGGGAAATGATTTTATAATTGGGGAAGCAGAAGACGCTAAGAACTTTATTAATGTAGCAGCAATTGATTCTCCAGGTTTAACTAGTGCTCCAAGTATTGCTGCAATGGTAGCTGATATAGTAACAGAAAAATTAGCACCGCAGGAAAATGTAAAATTCAACCCTATACGAAAAGGTACAAGAAAATTTAGAGAAATGTCAAACGATGAGCGAAAAAAAATAATCAAGGAAATACCTGAATATGGAACAATTGTTTGTAGGTGTGAAACTGTAACAGAAGGTGAAATTATAGACTCTATAAGAAGACCTCTTGGAGCAAAAACACTTGATGGAGTTAAAAGAAGGACAAGAGCTGGAATGGGGAGATGCCAATCGGGCTTTTGTGCAACAAAAGTTGTAGATATTCTTTCAAGAGAACTTAATATACCACGATGCGCCATTACAAAATCAGGCGAAAATTCTATACTGCTCACTGGCAAAAATAAACAATCTTTATAAATTGGAGGAATATATATGCAAGAATATGATTTAATCATAATTGGTGGAGGTCCAGCAGGCCTTGCAGCTGCAGTTTCTGCAAAGGATCAAGGGATAAACAGCATTTTAATTATAGAAAGAGATAATCAATTAGGTGGTATTCTCAATCAATGTATTCATAATGGTTTTGGTCTTCACACATTTAAAGAAGAACTTACTGGTCCTGAGTATTCTCAACGATTTATTGACAAGGTTATTGCACTTAATATCGAGTATAAGTTAAATACCATGGTTCTAGATGTAAATGATAGTAAACAAGTTACTGCTGTAAATACAGAAGATGGTATATTGGAGCTCCAGGCAAAAGCAGTTATACTTGCAATGGGATGCAGAGAAAGACCAAGAGGAGCTTTAAACATACCAGGTGCAAGATGCGCAGGTATTTATACAGCTGGAACAGCTCAAAAATATGTTAATGTTGAGGGTCTAATGCCAGGAAAAGAAGTAGTAATACTTGGTTCTGGAGATATCGGACTTATAATGGCAAGACGAATGACCCTCGAAGGTGCAAATGTAAAGGCTTGTGTAGAACTAATGCCTCATTCAAGTGGACTTAAGAGAAATATTGTACAATGCTTAGACGATTTTAATATTCCTTTAAAATTAAGCCACACTATAACAAATATACATGGGCATGATAGACTTTGCGGAGTTACTATAGCTCAAGTAGATGACCATAGGAAACCAATAAAGGGTACTGAGGAATACATTGCTTGTGATACATTACTTTTATCTGTTGGCCTTCTACCCGAAAATGAACTTTCTAGAAAAGCTAATGTTAAACTTTCCAGAGTTACTGGGGGTCCTGAGGTAGATGAAAGCATGCAGACGAGCATTTCTGGAATATTTACCTGTGGCAATGTGCTTCACGTTCATGATTTAGTAGATAATGTAACCACTGAAAGCTACACTGCTGGTAGAAATGCTTCTGATTATATAAAAGGAATTTACCATGCCGGAAAGAGTATTGAGATCTTCGCGACAGACGGAGTTAGGTATACAGTACCAAGTACTATCAATCCTGAAAATATCGATAACATAATAGATGTTAGATTTAGGGTTGGTGAGGTACATAAATCTGCTTATATATCTGTTTATTTTGATGATGTGCGCGAAATGCATTTAAAGAAAAAGATTCTTACACCAGGCGAAATGGAAAGCGTTAAATTAACTAAAGCAGTTTTTGATAAATATAGTAACTGTAAAAAGATTACCATAAAGGTAGAAAAGGAGTAGTTAACTATGAGTACAAGGGAATTAACATGCATAGGCTGTCCAATAGGTTGTGCTCTTGTGGTAGCGCTTGAGGGCAAAGAAGTTATTAGCGTTAAAGGAAATACCTGTAAGATTGGAGAAACCTACGGCAAGAAAGAATGCACTAATCCAACAAGAGTCGTTACATCCTCTGTTTTAGTTTCAGGTGGGGAAAATGAGATACTTCCTGTTAAAACTGAGAGAGATATTCCAAAGGATATGATTTATGACTGCGTAAGAGCATTAAAAAATGTTATAGTAAAAGCTCCTATTTCTATAGGTGATGTGGTTCTAGAAAACATACTTGACACCGGAGTGAATATTATAGCAACTAAGAACGTTAAAGTGGTCTAATAGTATTACTTTAATAGTATATTAGTAATAGTATATAACCCCTTCTTCTATAAGAGGGGGTTATACACTATAATAAAGAAAAAACTTCAGTGAGAGTATAAATTTCTTTCTGAAGTCGTTGATACTGCCGCTGCGCAGGTGATGATTTAACATTAACAACTAATCCAATAATAATTCACGATATTATATTAATTAATATCGTGTTTCCATAAATCATTAAGTAAACGATTACTATTAAACCGAAAAAGGAGTGTACAAATTATGGCTAAGTATGTAATGGCACTAGATCAAGGAACAACAAGTTCAAGATGCATTTTATTTAACAAAGAAGGACTTATTGCAAGCGTAGCTCAAAAAGAGTTTACACAAATATTTCCGAGTCCAGGTTGGGTTGAGCATGACCCTATGGAAATTTGGGCTACTCAATTAGGTATGGCACAAGAAGCTATGGCTAAAATTGGTGCCACAGCAAAAGATATCTCCGCTATTGGTATTACTAATCAAAGAGAAACTACAGTGGTTTGGAATAAAAATACTGGAGTTCCTGTATACAATGCAATTGTTTGGCAATGTAGAAGAACCGCTGGCATGTGTGATGAATTAAAGACTGTAGGCTTTAATAAAGTAGTACGTGATAAAACTGGACTTATACTTGATGCATATTTTTCTGGAACAAAAGTTAAATGGATACTTGATAATGTTGCTGGTGCTAGAGACGAGGCTGAAAAAGGTAATTTAATATTTGGTACTATTGATACATGGTTAATTTGGAAATTAACAAATGGAAAGGTTCATGTAACAGATTATACAAATGCTTCAAGAACACTTCTATACAACATTCATGAATTGAAATGGGACGATGAAATACTTAGTACTTTAGATATACCTAAATCAATGCTTGCAGAAGTAAAACCATCAAGCTGTGTTTATGGATACACCGATAATTCAATATTTGGTTCTCCAATTGCAATAGCTGGCGCAGCCGGTGATCAGCAAGCTGCCCTGTTTGGACAAACTTGTTATCAATCTGGAACGGCTAAAAATACTTATGGTACTGGTTGCTTCTTATTAATGAACACTGGTGAAAAAGCAGTTGATTCCCACAATGGTTTACTTACAACTATAGCTTACGGCATTAATGGCAAAGTTAACTACGCTCTTGAGGGAAGTGTATTTGTTGCAGGTGCAACTATTCAATGGCTAAGAGATGAATTAAGAATGATAAAGACCGCACCTGAATCAGAAGAGTATGCCTGTGCTGTTGAAGATACAGATGGTGTATATATGGTGCCAGCATTCGTTGGACTTGGTGCTCCATATTGGGATCCATATGCAAGAGGAACAATAGTTGGTTTAACTCGTGGAACTAAGAAAGAACACTTTATACGAGCAGCACTTGAATCCTTAGCTTATCAGACAAATGATGTATTAAAAGCTATGCAAGAAGATTCAGGTATTACACTTAAATCATTAAAGGTGGATGGTGGTGCATGTGCTAATAACTTCTTAATGCAGTTTCAGTCAGATATATTAGATGTTCAAGTTGACAGACCAAAAGTAATTGAAACAACAGCGTTAGGTGCTGCCTATTTAGCAGGCCTGGCAGTTGGATATTGGAAAGATCAAGAGGAAATTGCGAAAAATTGGGCACTATCAAAATCCTTTGAACCAAAAATGAGAGAAGAAAAGAGAGTAGAACTTTTAAAAGGATGGCATAAAGCTATTGGAAGATCAAGAAATTGGTCGAAACAAGGAAAATAAAGCTATAATATGATATGATATGAAATGTATTCAAATATAGATGAAATGCAATACATTTCATCTATAAAGATATTCGAAAATTAGGGGGAAAATAAAATGTCAACAAAACTATTAGCTGAATTTTTTGGTACTATGATACTTATTCTTTTAGGAGACGGTGTAGTTGCAGGCAGTGTACTAAACAAAAGTAAGTCTCAAAATAGCGGATGGATTGTAATTGCATCTGGTTGGGCAATGGCCGTTATGTTGCCAGCGTTCATTTTTGGTGCAATAAGCGGTGCTCACTTTAACCCAGCGCTTACTATTGCTTTAGCTGTTGCTGGAAAATTTTCCTGGGCGCAAGTGCCTGGTTATGTTATAGCCCAAATGTTAGGAGCTATGGCTGGAGCTACACTAGTATGGCTTACATACTTAGAACACTGGAAGGCAACAGATGACCAGGCTGGAAAACTCGCAGTATTTTGTACAGGACCAGCAATTAGAAAGTATTCTTCAAACTTTTTAACTGAAGTAATCGGAACATTTGTATTGGTTTTTGTTATATTAGGTATAGGTGGTGTTACAGCTGCTGCAGGATTACCAACATTTGTTGTTGGAGGATTAATTTTGGGTTTAGGACTTTCTTTAGGTGGACCAACGGGATATGCAATAAATCCAGCAAGAGATTTAGGACCAAGAATTGTTCATGCAATATTACCAATAGCCGGTAAAGGAGATTCTGATTGGGCGTATTCATGGATTCCAGTATTTGCCCCAATAGTTGGAGCAGTACTTGCAGCATTAGTTTGGGTAGCTGTATTTTAGTAAATCATGTAGTCATTAAATTGGAACACATAGATCCTCAATAAACTAAATTAAAAGTTTACATGCAAGCCGTAAGTATTTTCATCTTATGACTTCCATGTAAACTTTTTTATTTGTAAAATATATTAACTTTGTAAGTATAAATTATTTTAGATTAGATTATTTATCAAACTTTGTTAAATAAGCAGATAGCTCTTTTAATCCATTTATTAATATATTTGAATGCGAACAGTATCCTAACCTAGCATGCCCCGGAACATCAAAACGATTGCCTGGAACTAAAAGAACTCCTTTTTCTTTTAAAATATCTATGCAGAATTGTTCAATATCAACAGGTATATCTAATTTTAAAAATGATGTAGAAACATATTTCGGAAACACTAATGAAACGCGAGGTTCATTTTTAATCCATTCCTTAACAATTTCTAAATTCGTATGGATAATTTTTTTATTTCTATCTAGGACTAATTCTTTATTTTTTAATACATGAACAGCTAGATAATCATCAAAAACACCTGCGCAAATCATAGTGTAATCACGATACTTCCTAAATGAATCTGCTAATTCTTTATTGCTAGCAATCCAACCAACACGTATTCCTGGAACTGAATATGTTTTTGATAGACTATTTGTAGAAATCCCTTTATCATATAGGTCTACTATTGATGAAACAGAAATGTCAGAATCTAAAGGTTTATATACTTCATCAACTAAAATGTAAGCACCCACAGCATCCGCAATCTTAACTATTTCTTTTAGAAAGTTATCATCAAAAATAGTCCCAGTAGGATTATTTGCATTATTCAAACAAATCAATTTTGTATTTGGACGCATTAATTTTTTTAATTCATCTAACTTAGGTAGCCAGTCATTATCTTCATAAATTTCCCAAAACTCCACTTCAGCACCAAAAGACTTTGGAATCTCATATAATTGTTGATAGCTAGGATGCATGGCAATCACATGATCATTTGGCTCAATTAATGAATATAAAGCTAATAAATTTGCGCCAGTTGCTCCATTAGTTTGTAGAATATTTTCAGCTGGAACATTTTCATATAATTTACTAACCTCTTTTTTAAACTCTGGGGACCCTTCTATCCATCCATAGTTCATTTTTGTTTTTAATAGTCCATGGAAAAATTCCTCTGGAGTTGTCCCATCTATAGATATTATTTCCTCTAATGAAAATGAAGCTATTGAGCTTCCTGCTATATCATAGATAGCATCATTTTCCCAAACATTTAACCATTCTTCAACGCCAAAATTTGCAATTTTCATATTAAAAACCTCTTTTCAACAATTTAAATTGTAATTTTACTTATTGCTAATAGATAAATAACATATATTGATCCAATAACGATCAAAGAAGTTAATACAAATTGGTTTTTTGTTAGTAATTTCTTTTCACCATTTTCTTTTCTAGCCATTACAAAAAACGCAATCCCAGGAATATAAGCCAAAAGACAAAGCAAAGTATAGTTTATTCCTGAAGCTAGAATTCCCCAAATTTCAAAAATTACTGTAATTAAACCTATGATTATTTGTTTTATTTCACCTTTTTTATGTCTGTCGATATAAGATATTTTAAATTGATACATTCCAACGAATAAATAACATATTAATATTGCAGCAGTACCCATTGAATAAGCAAACTGATATGCTTTATCTGTAAATAATAAAGTGAAAATGAATAATTGAGTTAAAGCCGCCGTGATAATTAATGAAAAAGTAGGCGCACCAGCTTTATTTACTTCACCAAATTTTTTCGGCAGTAGGTTTGCACGTGCCATTAAAAGAGTGGTTTCAGCGGGTAACATTGTCCACGATAACCATGAACCTAAAATAGATATTATTAAACCTATGTTTATGAATGTAGCTCCCCATGGCCCAACAATATCTTTTAAGATATACGCCATTGTAGGAGTTGGTAAATTTACTAGTTGCTCTTTACTCATAAGACCATAAGGAATCATAGAAGCTAAAACATAAATAATTAATAAACCTAATAGTCCTAGTACAGTTGCCCTGCCTGCTTCAGATTTCTTATTAGCACGAGAAGATAACATAGAGGCCCCTTCTATACCGACAAAAACCCACATCATTACCATCATACAACTTTTAACTTGCACGAATATATCTGATATCTTAAAATTAGTAGATATGTTTCCCCAAAAATGATATGTAAATAAATCCACCTTAAAAGCTATAATACCTATTACTATGAATAAAAAGATTGGTATTAATTTAAATAAGGTAACTAGTGTATTTATAACAGCGGCTTCTTCAACTCCTCTATTAACTATGTAAGTAAGTAACCATATAAAAACACTTGCACCGATAATTGATGGTATATTATGACCATTTCCAAAGACGGGAAAGAAGTAGGAAAGTATACTCATAAGCATTGTGGCAAAGGCTACATTGCCAAGCCAAGATGATAACCAGTATCCCCATCCACTAATAAAACCTCCAAATTTTCCAAAACCATCTTCTGCATAGCTGAATATGCCATTTAATTCAGGCTTTTTTAATAATAAATTGTTAAAAGATAACGATAACATTAAAACACCAAAACCAACAATTATCCATGCAATAATTGCAGGTCCTGCTGCAGCACCAGATACTAAATCACTAGATATACTAAATATACCAGCACCTATTGAGGACGTAATAACTAATGCTGTTAGTGAAAACAACCCTAGTTTTTTTGATCTATCAGACATTTTGTAATCTCCTTTTGATTAATGTATTAGCCATATTTTAAATTGGTGAGAGCAATAATATTGCCCTCACCAATTAATTTTATAATTATTTTAGGCTAGTTTCCAAGTGTAGCAACCATAATTGCTTTGATTGTATGCATTCTGTTTTCTGCTTCATCAAATACTATAGAATGTGTACTTTCAAATACTTCATCTGTAACTTCTAAACCTTCAAGACCATATTTTTCAAATATATCTTTACCTACAAGTGTCTTTAAATCATGAAAAGCTGGTAGGCAGTGCATGAATTTAACGTTTTTGTTACCTGTCTTATTAAGCATTTTCATATTAACTTGGTATGGCCTTAATAATTCTATTCTTGATGCCCATACTTCGTCTGCTTCGCCCATAGAAACCCATACGTCTGTGTAGATTACATCTGCACTTTTAACTCCTGCATCAACGCTATCTGTAATGGTAATCTTTCCTCCTGTTTCTTTAGCAATTTCATTACATTTTGAAACTAATGCTGCTTCTGGGAATAAGCTCTTTGGTGATACAATTCTAAAGTCCATACCCATTTTAGCAGCGCCTATCATCAATGCATTTGCCATGTTGTTTCTTCCATCTCCGGCATATACAAACACAATATCGCTTAATGGCTTGTCAAAGTGTTCTTTTATAGTTAAAAAATCTGCAAGAATTTGTGTTGGGTGGTCTTCAGTTGTTAATCCGTTCCAGACAGGAACTCCTGCATATTTTGCTAGTTCTTCAACTATTTCTTGGCCATATCCTCTATATTCTATTCCATCATACATTCTTCCAAGAACTCTAGCTGTATCTGCTACAGATTCCTTTTTACCAATTTGAGTTCCTGTAGGTCCAAGGTAAGTTACATGAGCTCCTTGGTCTAGTGCTCCTACTTCAAAAGCACATCTTGTTCTTGTAGAACTCTTTTCAAATATTAGCGCAATGTTTTTACCTTTTAATTTCTGTTGTTCTGTACCTGCATACTTAGCTCTTTTTAAATCTCTAGCTAAATCTAAAAAGTAGTTTATTTCCTTTGGAGTAAAGTCCATCAAAGTTAAAAAGTTTCTGTTTCTTAAGTTAAACATAATAAATTCCTCCTAATATTGTTGTTTTTATATTGTTTTTATATTGTGTTTATAAGTTGTCTCTATTTAGTGGCATACTCATACATCTTGGGCCGCCTCTTCCTCTTGAAAGTTCGGCACTTGGCATTGTGAGCACTGTTACACCACGTTTTGATAAAATTTCATTTGTAACATAATTTCGTTCATAAGTTATAACTTTTCCTGGTGCAATAGCTAGAGTGTTTGATCCATCATTCCATTGCTCTCTTGCCGCTACAATAGCGTCACCACCACCACATCTTATTAAATCAACTGAAGGCACTTTTAATGCAGATTTTAATACATTTTGTAATATATCTTTTTCTTGCTTAATATTTAATTCTCCATTGACACCTTTTGTAATTTCGAAAACATTAAGTGGTCCTTCTATCTCTGGGTGTATTGTAAATTTATCATAATCAACCATAGTAAATACAGTATCAAGATGCATAAATGCTCTGCTAGATGGAATTTCTAGTACTAATACTTTTTCAAAAGTAGTATGTATTTCAAACAAATTTCTTGCTACAACTTCTATAGCTTCAGGGGAAGTTCTTTGACTGCATCCTATTGCAAGGGTTGTGGCAGATAATATAAGTTCGTCCCCACCTTCGATATTATTTGGGAGGCTTCTATCATACCAAAGTGGCACTTCATTTTGTTTGAAAGAACTATGATATTCATGAATAAATTCTAGGAACAAAGTCTCACGTCTTCTAGCTTCAGTTTGCATAGTATTTATAGTAATCCCATTTCCAATTGAAGCACCTGGATCGCGAGTAAAGTAAAGATTAGGCATAGGATCTAAGTAGAATGGATACTGGGTTCCTATTAATCCTCTTAGAGAATGAATCTCCTTAACAGCTATTTCGTTTTTTCTAACTCCAGCCATAAGTATATCAATCATTTCTCTTGTAGGCTTTGACATTAAATAATCATAAAGAGATTTATATATTTCTTTATTACTAATGTGGCTTTCATGTAAAAACTGTTGTAAAAATATTTTTTTTGTTTGATCCTCATTCAAAGCCTCTGTAACAAGTTCTTCTAAATAAAGAACTTCAACATCGTTTTCTTTTAATATTTTTGCAAATATGTCATGTTCTTTTCGCGCTACTTCTAAATAAGGAATATCATCGAAAAGCAATCTTTCAAGAAGATTTGGTACTAAATTTTCTATTTCTCTACCGGGTCTATGTAGCATTACTTTATTAAGTTTTCCTATTTCAGAAGTTACATTTATAAATGATTCCATTTAACTTGGCCTCCTATTCATTTTTATTTATACTATCATTATAAAGTGTACGATTTTATAAGGGAACCCCATTATTTCACTGTAATTGCATATATATCTTGATTATTAGCTTTGCTCCTGAATTATCACTATATGGTTATGAAAATCTCTATTTTGCGCAATAATACTACATACATCTCCTCTTGATAAGTTAAAACGTCAGATTGTTTGTATATATATTCGCAATTATCTAATTTGCTATGCATAATAATAAAACTAAAGCATAAATATTCATTAAACTTATTTTTGGTTATTTATACTTATAAATGTGTTTAATGATTTTTGTTAATAATTTGTTCATAATTCTGTTAAGATTTTACCATCTTTGTATATGGAAGTCAACCGCAAATTTTTTTTATAAATTAAAAGCTTAGGATTGTTTTCACAATCCTAAGCTTTATTATCATTTATATGTGTACTTATAATTCATTATCTCATTGTAAACAAACGAGGTTCCTGTAAGTAATCTTGAACAATCCTAAGAGATTCACCAAACCTTTGATAGTGAACAATTTCTCTTTCTCGTAGAAACTTCAATGGATCTAATACATCAGGGTCATCTGCCATGTTAATTAGATATTCATAAGTGGCCCTTGCTTTTTGCTCTGCTGCTAAGTTTTCTGTTAGATCTACAATTGGATCCCCTTTCGATTGAAGATAAGAAGCATTAAAGGGTACTCCTGAAGCACTTACAGGGTATACTCCTCTACCATGATCCACATAATAGCCACTCATGCCTCCTTTTTCAATTTCTTCAAGACTGGCACCTTTCATTAGCTGTCTAACCATAGCACCTACCATTTCTAAATGGGCCAATTCTTCCGTACCAATATCAGTACATGTTGTTATAGCTTGAGGCGTAATCATAGAAAAGCGCTGACTCAGATATCTTAATGAGGCACCTAATTCACCATCCGGTCCGCCATATTGAGTAATAATAATTTTCGCCATTGCAGGATTTGGATTTTTAATTTTCACTGGATACTGTAAAAACTTATCGTATGTCCACATAAATTACATATCCCCCCTTTCAAGTTTGAAATTAGCATCAGTTTCCCAAGGCCATGGATTATTTATCCACTGCCATGGATAAGGGCTCAGCGAGTTGTCAGACAACATTCCGTAATTCATCTCATAGCTTTCTCTTAATCCTCTTGATTCCATCACATAAAAATTATATTTTGCAAGAGCCTCTTGATCCATTGGATGGGTATTAAGAAACAAACCTAGGTCATCTTTCATAAATTCTGAAGCAACAATTAGTTTTAAAAGTTCCATTTTAGTCTTCATAAGTTCTCCCCTTTTTACTTGATGCAAATGGACTATTTTTTTTGTTTTCCCCCTCAAACGGACTATAAAGTTCTGGGAAAGCAGTTCCTCTTTTAAGTGCTTCTAAAGGCGCAAAAATCGTGCAAAGTTTTTGGTACGGAACGTAAGCTGCGGCTAATCTAACATTTTCTATTATAGTTTCTTGTGGAATACAATTACTCATTGTTGGGCAGTTTGTTTTTTTTCTCATTTCATTCTGTTCCAATTTAATCCTCCATATAATATTGTTGAGTACATAATATTATATTCACGTATTTAAAAATGTGATAGTTTTCTTTTAATTAATTATTGACTTTTATTGAAATTGTGTATACTATTTATAATGAATGTAAAAACTTCTAACCACCTTAAAATTGGTTAGAAGTTTTTTTAAGGTATACTAATATTAAGGAAGGCAAATAAATGCATTTGCCATGGAGGTAAAAATGGGTACGAATCAAAGTGTTAAAGGTAATTTTATTTACAACAACATAGAGAAAATAGGTAAGAATTTTATGTATAAAAATCTTGAGAGAAGCAATTGTTATAATAGTGATTTTTCAAACTCTAATTTTAATTTTGTAAATTTTAGAGGTGCGCATTTTAAATCATGTGTGTTTTTTGAGTGTACCTTTAAGTGGGCCGAATTTATTGGAACAAATCTAAAAGGCAGTGATTTCAAAAATACTATATTTGAAAATACTATATTTGATTCTGTGAATCTAGACGGTGTTGATTTTAAAGATGCGGAATTTAAAAATACTATATTTTTGTCAACTGATGTTACAAAAGCTAAGAATCTTAGCATTAAAAACTCAGGCATCAAAATTTTTGATGAAATGCCACAATTTGAAATTAGTGAGGACCTTAAAATAGCTATTCTAGATGCAATGAAAAATAAATATGTAAAGGCTGCAAGGGTTCTAGATACAAAAGATGGTGGCATTAACATGATAAATTTAACAATATTATTAGAGAACTTTGATGAGGATACCTTAATTAAAGGATTAAATATCATTAAATCCGATTTAAATTGTGATTTTCACACATTAAGTTATATAATTAAGTTTTTAAAAAACAATATGTAATGTAATTTATAAAAAAATTTACAATGACATCAACGGAAGTAAGGAGTACATAAGATGAATGGGCGATCACACCAAAAAATAGCGATATTATCATATGCTATAGTAGCGACAATACCTTTAATTAATTCAATGCCAATATTCAACAATAAATATATACATGTTCCAATGGGAATAAGCATTATTGGCCTTGGAACTGCCTCTCTGGCGGGATTACTTGTTGATGCAGATAGTCAAAATAGTAAGATAAACCAAATGAACCCACTTTCAGGCACAAGTACTAAAGTAATAAATAATATGGAAAAATCATTAAAGTTATTACTAAAATTATTATTAAGTATTGGACTTGGGGCACTGATTTTGTGGTATTCAAAAACTATTGTACAAGAGTTAACAATGATAAAATATATAGGTAAATATGCTGAGATATTCACATATTTTATGTCTTTCCTTTTTATAGTTTTAGGAATCACCAATGATAGGTATTACAAAAGGATTCCTATCATTGGTTTAGTTTATAAGAAATTATCCGCCACAATTAGTAAAGGAACAAATAATTTCAAAAGGTCGACCATGCTTATAACTTATATTGGTTCGAGTGCAATTTTAGCAATGTATAACGTTACTAATTTAAACGATGCATTTATTTATCTTATTTGTATTTTATTAATTTGTATAGCAATATTCCCACACAGAACATTTTTGCACTCAATAGAAGGCGTTACTATTTTTACTATTTCAGCTTCATATGTATTTAATAAATTAGGCTATGAGTATTTAACGGGGTGTTTTTTCGTTGGATATATAAGTCATATTTATTGGGCTGATATATTTACTAAAGAAGGAGTACCAATACTTTCAATACCCAGGTTTCTTGCGCAGTTATTGAAAAAATTAGGTATTCATAATAAATTTGTTAATATATTAGAAAAAATAGGTAAGTTTAAACTTAAATTCCCACCACATATTACCACAGGCTCTGATACTGGAAATTTATTTGAAGTAATATATATTGTAGTATTATTTGTAGTAGTCGTGATAGGTTTCAATGTTTATGGTGGAGAATTCAGAGTAATATAAGTAAAATATATCCCCTTTTTAAGCACTAGCATGGATTTTGGGATACAATTAAATATATACAGATGGAAAAGTGAGAGGAGAGATTTTATGAAGTTTATTGCTGATTTACATACCCATACTATAGTTAGTGGCCATGCATATAGTACTTTAATGGAGAATGCGAAATATGCTAGTGAGAAAGGTCTTGAGATATTAGGAGTTACAGATCACGGTCCTAATATGCCAGGGGCTCCCGACCCTTGGTATTTTGAAAATTTTAAAGTGCTGCCAAGAGAATTATACGGTGTTAAAATGCTTTACGGATGTGAAGCTAATATAATTGATTATGAAGGTAATCTTGATATACCAGTAAAGCTACAAAATGTTCTTGACATAATGATAGCAAGCATGCATGAACCTCTAATGGAAGGTGAAAAGAGTGCAGACTTAAATACAGCTACTATTTTAAAAGCTATGGATAATCCTTATGTGAATATTTTAGGACATATGGGAAATCCTAAATTCCCTATACATGCGGAAGAAATCGTAAAAAAAGCAAAAGAAAAAAATATACTAATCGAAATAAATAATAGCTCTTTTGTAACTTCAAGAAAAGGCAGTGACAAAAACTGTCTTAAAATTCTAAAACTTTGCAAAGAATTTGGAGTAAGGATTATTGTAAACAGTGATGCTCATTTCTGCTATTCTATAGGAAATTTTAGTGTTGTAGAAAAACTACTTAGAGATATAAATATGCCTGAAGAACTTATTATTAATACTAATAAAAAAATGTTATTATCATTTCTTAAAGAAAAAGGTAAAAATATATAATACAGTAGCTAAAATCATTAAACAGACATAAATAAGACTGTTCAAAAAGTTCTTACCATTTACAGAGATTGGAAGCTTCTAGAAGCTTCCAATCTCTGTTGTTTTTAATCCTCTTTCTTAACTATTAGCATATAATCATTTTTTATAACTCAAAGTTTAACGACATTTCAGAAGGAAAGTCTCCTACTTCTATAAGTGCGGTATTAATCTCCTTCTGAAGTCGTCAATTCATCTTCTTCGATGCTGTGCAGCTCCGCAGGAGTTGATTTAATATATACATATTATTTTATAACCTCATCCTTGCTTTGTTTCTCATCTTCCAAGTCTTCAAAGGCCCTCTCCATTGCAATTCCTACGTCACCTACAGATTCATCAAGTGCTTTATCCAATGTTTGCTTAATTTCATCCCTTTTAGTATTTGTATCTTCTTCAATATCCTCTTCAATATCTTTTGCATTACTAATAATAATATTTTTTATTTCGCCACAACAACTTCGAACGAACAAACCTGCAATAGCTCCTCCAATTGCGACACCTATCACTGCTAAACTTTTAATAGGGCAAACCCTTTGTTTTCTTTTTTTAAATTTATTTTTATTTGATAGTCTGTCTAAAGAATTCATACAATAATCCTCCTAAATATAATAAATATTTTTGCAACATTTATTATATTATTTCCCCATTATTATAAAAAAATTCAATTAATGTATAAGAATAAATATGTAAATATATACACATACTAAAGAAAATGAGGTGCTATAATGAATAAAAAACTAAGTCTTATAATGTTTAGTGGAGAATATGACAAAGCTTTAGCTGGATTAATACTGGCAAATTCAGCTAAAGAATTAGGAATGGAAGTGTCTATGTTTTTCGCCTTTTGGGGTCTGCTTTTATTGAGAAATCCAAATATAAATACAAGTGAAGGTAAGTCTTCGCTGGAGAAACTTATGGGTGCAATGACTCCAAAAGGTCCAGATGAATTACCCCTTTCCACCATGAATTTTAGTGGTTTCGGAAAAAAAATGCTTGAGGCTATGATGAAGGAAGACGGAACACCTACCCTTTCTAAATTTCTAGAAGGTGCTGTAAAAAAAGGTGTTAAGTTTTATGGATGTAAGCTTTCAATGGAAGTTATGGGCCTTAAAAAGGAAGAACTCATTCCAGAACTTGAGGTAATTGAGGCTAAGGACTATCTAAAGGATGCTCTCGAATCAGATATACAATTATTCATATAAGGGTAAGTGCATAAATAAACTGGCACCTATAGGGTAAGCACATAAAAAAGTGTTTACTCTATAGGTGCCAGCTTACTTAGGATTTACTTCCTTATTGCTAGAATAAAACTCCACTAAAGCCATTCTCATGACTGCCCCTGTTTATTTAAAACTTTGGGCTTTGGGCCAATCTAAGAATATTGAAAGTAATCCGCAAACTATCATTAAATAAGAATATATTGAAAAAGGAATAATTTGAATAGGTGATATCTTCCCAATTGTTGCTGCTAATAGCATTTGCCCTGCATAAGGACTTACGCCTTGAAACCCAGCCGAAAATATATCTAAAATACTTGCTGCTCTTATTGGACTAACCCCATATTTCTCTGACAAATCCTTTGCGAGTGGTCCTGCCGTAATAATAGATATTGTATTATTTGTTGTAGTTATATCTAGCACGCTTACTAGTGCAGCTATTCCTATTTCTGCTCCTTTTTTTGTTTTAACTTTAGATGCTAAATTTTCTAGTAGATACTCAATCCCCCCATAATAATGCATAAGGCCAACCAATCCGCCTACTATAATAGATATCAGTGCTAAATCTTCCATCCAGCCCATCCCTCTTTGCAATATTGCAAACATCTCAACTATATTAAAACTACCCATTGCAAGTCCTATTATTGATCCAGTAGCTATACCTATTCCTAAAACAACCATAACATTTAGGCCGATTGCCGCACTAGCAATAATTGATATATATGGAATTATTCTAACTAACGAGTATTCAAGTGCTTGCAACTGAACATTTCCACCAGATAGAAAAGTCAATATTATTACAGTAATAACAAAAGCGGGTAAAATAATTAAACCGTTTGATTTAAATTTATCTCTCATTTTTACTCCTTGCGTTCTTGTAGCTGCAATTGTTGTATCTGAAATAAAAGATAGATTATCCCCAAACATTGCACCACCGACTACAGTTCCTAATACCAAAGGTAATCCCATACCCGTTTGCGATGCTATACCAACTCCTATTGGCGCTAAAGCTGTTATAGTTCCCATTGAAGTGCCCATAGAAAATGATAAAATAGAACAAACTATAAATAAACCTGGTAACATCATATTGGCTGGTAAAACACTTAATCCCATATTTACTATGGAAGTAACAGCACCCATTGCATCTGCAATTGAATAAAAAGCGCCTGCCAATATGAATATAACTACCATTAACATAATAGTAGGTTCTCCAGCCGCTTTCGCAAATATATCAATCTTGTCGGACAACGATGTTTTCTCTCCTTTTTTATCCAATAATAAAGCAAAAGCAGTAGCGAAAACAAATGCTAGCAATAATGGCATACTAGAGAAGTTTCCCGTTAAAATACCAACCCCCATAAACAATATTAAGAAAAATACCAAAGGTAATAATCCTATAAAATTAGTTCTTTTTTCCATTTAATTTTCCTCCTAAGTATAATAATAATTATTCTTTCATGTTAAATCATCGCCTTAGTCTGTTCTAAAGCTTTTGTTTAGATATAACCATTTATTTTGTATATCTTTTTACTATTCTATCATTTAATTTCGTTTATTTCGATGTATTTTGATATATTCCGGTATTTTTTTATGTTTTGTTTAAATAAACACAGCCCTTAATAACTTTTACTATATTAAATATTCATATATTGTTATTATATAGGTATCTCTACCATATACTTGTCAAAAACGAACAAAATCATATGGCGTAATATTAAAGTTTAAGTTTAAGTCTAAAATATTATAGTAAAGGAATCGGTGGAAAATATGAAATCACAATCATTTAAATTTAGGGTAATAATGTTTGCTATTCTTTCTGCTATAGTGATAGGTATAATGGTTAATGCTACAATGAAAAATAACAGTGTGATTGTATCGAGCAATAAAAACGAAGAAATAAAAAAGCAACAATTAAAAGAAAAAGAAAAAGAAAAAGAAAAACAGCAACAGATAAATCAAAAACAAGAAAACTTAGAAAAGGTATGGAAGAAAGGGTATGATGAATTTTTTGATAAAAAATATAAGCAAGCTATTGAAACGGAAAGACAAGTCATAAAAGAAGATCCTACTTTTTATAAAGCATATGCTGTAGAAGGAATTGCCTTAGCTTATAGTGGAAATTTTGAAAAAGGTATGCAGCAAATCAATCAATCATTAAAACTTAACCCTAATTACGGATATGCAAGATTTAATAAAGCACTAGCCAATGAATTATACGAACATTATGATGAAGCTATAACATGGTATAAAAAAGATCTAGAAGTCGAAAAGTTTGAATGGAGCTATTATGGTATAGCTAGTATCTATGGAAGAAAAGGTGATGTTAATAATACCGTAAAATACTTAAAACTAGCTATTGATATTAATCCAAGTGTAAAAAATAATGCAAAGAATGAGGAAGATTTTGATAATGTACGTAACCATATGGAGTTTAAGGAATTAATAGAATAACTTTTCTTTGCCATAATACTAATAATAACCACCGATTAAGATGCTGCTTGCATCTTAACCGATGGTTATTATTACTATTTTACAGTTGACTTTGTAATATCTAAAACATTGAGAACTTCAAAATAAATGCTGCAAATACTATTGATACCATTGAAAGTAATTTAATCAATATGTTTATGGATGGACCTGAGGTATCCTTAAATGGATCTCCTACAGTGTCACCAACAACGGCAGCTTTATGACAATCCGATCCTTTTCCACCTAGGTTTCCGGCTTCAATATGCTTTTTAGCATTATCCCAAGCTCCACCTGAATTTGCCATCATAATAGCAAGTACAAAACCTGTTACAGTTGCTCCTGCTAATAATCCTACTACGCCATTTACACCTAAAAGTAAACCAACTACTATTGGAATAGTAATAGCGAGTAGTGCTGGCATAATCATTTCCCTTTGAGCTGATTTTGTACAGATATCAACACACCTTGCATAATCAGCTTCTGATTTACCTTCCATAAGACCCACTATCTCTTTAAATTGTCTTCTAACTTCTACCACTATAAGTTGTGCTGCCGTGCCGACTGCATCCATGGTGAGTGCTGCAAATATGAAAGGCACCATTCCACCTATAAATAACCCTATAAGAACCTGGGGATTTAATACTGACAAATTAAAAACAAAATCCAAATTTTCTTTTTTTATAATAATTTCTACTTGATCTCTATATGCTGCGATAAGCGCAAGAGCTGTTAGTGCTGCAGAACCTATAGCAAAACCTTTGCCTGTAGCTGCAGTAGTATTGCCTAAAGAATCAAGAGCATCTGTTCTTTCTCGTACTATAGGATCTTGATGAGTCATTTCTGCAATACCACCAGCGTTATCTGCCACAGGACCATACGCATCCGTAGCAAGTGTTATACCTAGTGTGCTAAGCATACCTACTGCGGCTATTCCTACGCCATATAACCCCATATTATAATCTACTGCTCCTCCAGCAAAATAAAAACTAGTTGCTATAGCCACAGCTACTATTACAACTGGAAGAAAAGTAGACATCATTCCAAGTGAAAGACCACCTATTATAACTGTTGCTGCACCGGTTTTTGTTGTTTGTGCTAGTTTTTGGGTAGGCTTGTATGTGTCTGAAGTAAAGTACTCTGTACAAAACCCAATTAAATTACCTGCTATAAGACCACTTAATATTGCAAAGTAAACTCCAATATGATCCCATCCAAGTACATTCCAGACTAGGAAGAATGTAGCTATCCCAATTATTGCAGAACTAACGTAAACACCTCGTCTAAGAGCTGATAAAAGACTTTTTTGCTCAGCTTTCTCCCCTGATTTAACAAAGAAGGTTCCAATAATAGATGCAACTATACCTATAGCTGCTATGATCATAGGAATTGTAACACCTGAAACTCCAAGTCCAGCTGCTACGGCAAGAGCAGCAGTAGCTACTATTGACCCAACATAGGATTCATATAAATCTGCACCCATACCAGCTACATCTCCAACATTGTCTCCAACGTTATCCGCTATAACTGCAGGGTTTCTTGGATCATCCTCAGGAATTCCTGCTTCAAGCTTACCAACAAGGTCTGCACCTACATCTGCTGCTTTAGTAAATATACCGCCACCAACACGTGCAAATAATGCCATTGCACTAGCTCCCATTCCACATGTAATCAGTGCACTTGTTATATTTTGAATTCTTATACCCGCTTCTAAATCTCTATAGAAAAAATCCAATAAGTAATAAAATATACTAACATGAAGAAGTCCAAGACCTACAACGGTAAGTCCCATTACTGCACCGCTTGAAAAAGCAACGTTTAAAGCACTATTAAGACTTTTCCCAGCTGCATGTGTAGTTCTAACATTTGCACGGGTAGCAATTTTCATTCCTATAAAGCCTGAGAGACCTGAGAAGAACCCCCCACTTATAAATGCAAAAGGTGCAAATGGGGTAATAAACCCAAATGATGCAAGTATTCCTAGTATTACAAACATAGCTGCAAAGAAAATAATCACTCCTGTATACTGTCTTTTTAAATATGCATCTGCACCATTTCTAATAGCAGTCGCAATTTTTTTCATCTGCTCGGTTCCTTCATCTTTTTTTAGTACTTTAGCTGCAAGATAACCGGCAAAAGCAAGGGCTAATATGGAACAAGCTGGGGCTAAAATCAATAAATTCATAATAATTCCCTCCCAAGTATTTTAGTAATAGTGTTTCATTATCTTTACAATATTGTCTTATTATACCACAAATTAAGCTTAGTTGAAAGCTTTAAGCTATCATCAATTTTTTCTACTACTTTCCACCAACATTAAATGCTCTAGCAGCTTACTTCTCATAAATCGATTTTTGAAAATCATTCGTACACCTAATTATCATTATAAATAAAAACCCTCAAATCCTTATTTAACAAGTTTTTGAGGGTTGCGAACCTTGAGTATTAATTCCACTTATATAGTTCACTTATTTTAACAAATATACTCTTGCTTCATAAGGTTTAAGGTTAATTTCATCTATGGACTCAGTCTCTACAATATAATTTGAAATTAGAAGATCCTTATGCTCATATTTTATATTGTTGGAAAGAGCAAATTTAGCAATGTTCTCACAGAAATTACATATTACTAAAAGAGTCTCATTTTTTAATTCTCTTTTATATGCATAGATATCTTTGTGGTCCCCCAAAATTAAAGTATATTTTCCATATACTATTATTTCATTATTCTTTCTAAGTCTTATAAGTTTTTTATAATAATTAAAAATAGAGTTTTCATCTTCTAATTGCGATTGCGCATTAACATATTTATAATTTGGATTTACCTTGATCCAAGGAGTTCCATCAGTAAAACCTGCATTTTTTTTATTATTCCACTGAAATGGCGTTCTTGCGTTATCTCTGCCCCTTTTATAAATAGAATTCATAATCTCATCATGACTTTTCTTACCACTTTCAGTAAAATCTCTATATGCATTTAGTGTTTCAATATCTTTGTAATCATTGATGTTATCAAATTTGACATTTGTCATACCTATTTCCTCACCTTGATAAATGTAGGGAGTACCTTGCATCATATGAAGAAAGGTTGCTAACATTTTTGCAGATTCAATTCTATATTTATTGTCATTTCCAAAACGTGAAACCATTCTTGGTTGATCATGGTTATTTAAATAAAGACTATTCCATCCTTTAGCTTCAAGTTCATTTTGCCATTTTGACATAATAGTTTTAAATTCACTCAGCTCAAATTTTGTTTTGCCCCATTTCCCTTCTGGCCCATCTCCTACACTCATATGTTCAAATTGAAACACCATATTTAATTCATTTCTATCTTCATCTACGTATTCGATAGCTTGCGCAGGTGTTACATCTGGCGTTTCGCCAACAGTTATAACATCATACTTGCTTAATACTTCTTTATTCATTTCTTGTAAATAATCATGAACCTTTGGATGATTTTTGCTGAAATTACCTGGATCTGCATAGTTATTATCTCCATTAAGAATACCGTCAGGATAGCTTTGATCTTTTCCAATCATATTAATAACATCCATACGGAAACCATCAATTCCTTTTTCTAGCCACCATTCCATCATACTAAAGATTTCTTTTCTTAAATTTTCGTTCTCCCAATTTAAATCTGGTTGTTTTTTCGAGAATAAGTGTAAATAATACATTTGTGATTGAGGGTCTAATTCCCAAGCAGAACCACTAAAGCACGATCCCCAATTATTGGGAGGCAAGCTATCTTTTGCATCCCTCCAAATGTAATAATCTCTATATTTATTTGTTTTAGATTTCTTACTCTCAATAAACCATTTATGCTCATCAGAACTATGATTTACGACAAGATCCATCATTATCTTAATCTTTCTATCATGAGCTCGTGATAGCAATAAATCAAAATCCTCTATGGTTCCAAATTCTTTCATTATCCCCTGGTAATTACTTATATCATATCCATTATCATCATTAGGTGATTCATAAACAGGCGACAACCATATTACATCAATTCCTAGTTCCTCAAGATAATCAAGTTTTTCTATTATTCCTCTTAAGTCTCCGATTCCGTCGCCATTACTATCTTTAAAACTTCTTGGGTAAATCTGGTAAACTACACTTTCTTTCCACCAATATTTATTCATAAACTCTCCTTCTTTCTATTGTTTTATAACTTCCTTAACATTTGGTAACAATACCTCTATAATATGGCTAGTTTTTGTCTTTAAGTTCCTACCAATTGCAGTTAGTCTATATTAAATTTCCTCTACCACATTTTACCATATAAACGTAAATTAGTATATATTTTTTACTTGCTATAAAAAATATTTCATGAAAATTAAATTTATTTAGATAAAACAATCTTTGATATAGTAGCAACTATTAATAAAAAAGCTCTTGATTTTAATCAAGAGCTTTTACTGAATTTCTTTCTGCTACGCTAAGTACTTCGTTCATACTTCCAGTTCTATAGCCTAACAAATCAAGGGTTACATATTTAAAACCAATACTTTTCAATTTGTTTCCAACTTTATTCATCATTTCAATATTGAAAAATTTATTTCTTTCTTCAACATTAACCTCTACCCTTGCTATATCTCCGTGGTGCCTTACCCTTATCTGTCTGAACCCTAAATCCAATAAAAACTGTTCGGCTTTTTCAACCATACTTAGTTTTTTCACCGTTATCTCATTGCCATATGGAAATCTTGAGGATAGACATGCAAATGCTGGCTTGTCCCAAGTAGGTACACCCAATCTCTTTGACAGTGCTCTTATATCATTTTTCGTAAAGCCAGCATCCTTTAATGGGCTAATAACTTTTAATTCCTTAGCTGCCTTCATTCCCGGTCTGTAATCGGAAGAGTCATCAACATTCGAACCATCTAAAACTGCATTAATGTTATTATCATCAGCAACTTTTCTAATCTTTGAGAAAAGTTCTTTTTTACAAAAATAGCACCTATTAACAGGATTTTTAGCAAATCCTTCAATTTCTAATTCTTCCGAAATTATGACTATATGCTTTGCCCCGATACCTTCAATATATTTAACAGCTTCCTTAAATTCTCTTTCCGGGTATGTTGATGACTTTGCCGTTATTGCTATAACCCTATTCCCCAAAACATCAGCTGCTACCTTTAAAAGAAACGTGCTATCAACACCCCCAGAATACGCTACCGCTACACTTTCTAAATCTTGAAGAATCTCCTTTAACTTTTGAAATTTCAAATCTAATTCCATATTTCGTCCTCCTGTTCTTATAATGCTATTACTATTTACACTAAAAATATATCACTATATTTAATTTACCATAATATCTAAGCAATAGCATCTTTTTCTTTTGGAGTTTCAAGTTTATGTCCTGAGATTTTATTTATTATAACAGCAATTGCTCCATCTCCAGTTATGTTGCAAGCAGTACCAAAACTATCTTGGGCTACATATAGAGCTATCATAAGCGATGTCAATGTTTCATTGAATCCGAGCATACTTTGAAGAAGTCCAAGTGATGCCATAACCGCTCCGCCAGGAACTCCGGGAGCCGCTACCATTGTAACTCCTAATGCTAAAATAAATCCAAAGAAAGTTCCAAAACCATAATTCATACCATTTAACATCATTATTGCAAGAGAACAACTTACCAAAGTTATTGTGCTACCTGAAAGATGTATAGTTGCACAAAGTGGTATTACAAAATCAGCTACTCCATCACTTACCCCATTTTTTTTAGTTTGAGCAAGAGTAACAGGAATAGTTGCTGCAGATGATTGAGTTCCTATAGCTGTTAAATATGCAGGAATCATTTTCTTAATTAATCTGAATGGATTAGCACCTGATATGCTTCCAGCAACTACATATTGAAGAACAATTACTATAATGTGAAGTAAAATAACTAAAATGAATACTTTTGAGAATACCTTTAATATAGATTCAACTTGACCAGCATAAGTCATATTTGCGAAAGTACCCATAATGTATATAGGTAGTAGTGGAATTATTATTCCAGAAATCAGTTTACTTATAATTTCTTGGAATTCCTTCATAACACTCTTTATGGCAGTAGATTTTATTGCAGCAATTCCTATACCTATTGTAAATGCAAGAACTAAAGCAGTCATTACATCCATTAAAGGTAGTATTTTAAATTCAATAAAGGCTTTAGCAAGCCCACTCTCACTACTACCAAAATTTGCGCCTAGTGCTCCAGGTTTTAAAAACATTGGAAGAATAGTAATATTTGCAAAGTATGCTATTGATCCGGCAATTATAGTAGATGCATACGCTATTCCTGCAGTTAAAGCTAGAATTTTACCAGCCCCACTACCAAGATCACCTATACCAGGTACTATAAATCCTATAATTATAAGCGGTATAGCAAAACCTAAAAATTGACCGAATAGTCCATTGAATGTTGCAAAAATCCTAATCCCTGTTCCTGGAAGTATTTTTCCTAAAATGATACCTAATATGATAGCGATAATAAGTCTAGGAAGTAATCCTATTTTTTTCTTTTTTACTGTTTTTTTCATTTATATTCCTCCTTATAAATAAACGCCTTAATTTGACGTTTAAATTTTAATTTTAATAATTACTTTCATAAATAATGCATTTTTGTTATAGCTTCATTATAGTTCTTCTAAGGTTATCACACAACCATTATTTTACTTTTCTTCCTGTTTTTTAAGTTTATATTCATAAGAAAGATAAAGTTCTTCTAGTTTAGTATCCAAATATTTAGGAGCTATTTTAACTTGTGTTATATTCCCAAGCTTATTTAAATCCTCAAAGAATTTTTTGATTCTATTTTCTATCATTTCTATATTACTAAATTTAACCTTTTCAATTATAGAATCACACTCATCATTAAAAATCCTAAGGACTAATTTAATCATATCCTCTGTCATATCTCCAACTAGTTGATTGCCTTCTTTTATACTTCCATTAACAATCCACTGCTTAAATTCTATAGCTTCCTTTGATTTGATCATCTCAATTTGCTTCTCTCTTATATCCTGAAGCATTGTAGAACATTTTTCTGAATTCATTAAATTATATTCAGATTTATAAACTCCAAAACTTTGCATTAAAATATCATCATCTAAATTTATTATTTGAGACTTTAAGCTATCCACACATGTTTTTATATCGTTATATTCTGCATTAAGTTCCTCAATGAATTTTGTTTTAGTTTCAATTAAAACTTCATATTCATTTTATTTCTGTTCAATTTCATTAGCTTTTAGTTTGAACATATCCTCATATTCTTTGCTTTTCATTTCAATAAAGTCATCATACTCTGTTGATTTATCTTCAAGTTCTTTATCTTTTAACTGGATTAAATTATCATACTCTTTACTTTTGTTTTCAATTAATCCATCGTATTCTGTTGATTTGTCTTCAAGTTCTTTACCTTTTAGCTGAATTAGATCATCATATTCTTTACTCTTGTTTTCAATTATGCAATCGTATTCTGCTGATTTATCTTCAAGCTCTTTACATTTCAGCTTAATTAAATCATCATATTCATTCGATTTTTGTTCAAACTCTCTAGACTGATACACAGCTTGATCATTATATTCTGTTTTAAGTTCTAGTATGTCTTTTGCTTTTGTTTTAATTATATTATCATATCCTTCGAGCTCTGCTTCAAGTTCTTTAGTTTTAGATAAAATTTGACTCATTCCCATTTGAGTTGGAGTTAATTTTATATATTTCAAATTTTTATTTTCCTCGATTAGTTTTTCAACCTCAGATTTATATTGCTTCGCATTTAAAGCATCTTTAATAGACGTAAGTATTGCCATTGAAAACCCTCCTATTTCTTTATTAATTTACATTATACCACAAAAAATTCACTCGTAAATATAGTAATAAGTCAAATTTTAGCTCAATAATTACCAAACTATTAATATTTTCCTAATTTTATCCTTATGTATACTGTAGCTCACTACCCTAAATATAAAAAATACACCTATATCTAGGTGCATCATCTTGTTATATAATCTCTTACTTGTCTATACACAACCATAGATAAAATTATTATCCTTTGACAGCACCGTCAGTAAGACCCCCTACCAGATATTTTTGGATAACACCAAACATAATGAATATAGGTATTAAAGCAATAACAGAACCTGCTGTCATCATTCCCCAGTCTATATCATATTTCCCGATAAAAGCATTAATCCCTGTTGGCAGAGTTTTAAGGCCTTCACGGCTTATAAACAGAGTGTTGAAGAATAATTCATTCCATGCTCCCATAAAAGCAAAAACAAAAGTTGCAATAATACCTGGTTTCATTACAGGAAGTATTATTTTTATCAATGCTTGTATTCTTGAACATCCATCAATCATTGCAGCTTCTTCCAAAGTATAAGGTATTTTTTCGAAAAATCCCCTTATCATCATAGTGCAAAAAGGGATGTTCAAAACTATATAAATTATTATTAGTCCCAGCAAATTATTTATAAGGCCTAATTTTGAAAAAAGCATAAATATAGGCACTATAATCGCTGCCACAGGAACCATCTGAGTTGCAAGGAATAGAAAGAGGGTAAGTTTTTTACCTGCAAATTTAAACCTTGCCAGAGAATATCCTGCAAATAGTGATATAATCAAAGTCCCTATTGATGCAGTAGTACCTACAATCACACTATTTTTAAAGTATACTGGAAAGTTTGTAGTTTTTAATATACTTTCATAATTTTTTAAAGTAAAGTGTTTTGGAAAGTATGTTATAGGTATAGTCACTATCTCCTTAACTGACTTTACTGATGTAATAAATATCCAGATGATAGGGGAAGTCATAAAAATAAAGAATGCTACCATTAAAAAGTATGTCAATGCTCTGCTTAATTTATTTTCCTTGTTCATTAAAAATCACCCGCTTTATCAAATTTCGTAATTGCTAGATAAAGTACAGTATATATGAGTAGTATTACTAAAAATATGACACTTATAGCTGACGCCTGACCAAAATCAAGGGCTTTATATGCTTTAAAAATAATATAAGAAGCCAAATTATTTGATGAATTCAAAGGCCCACCATTTGTCATTATATATATAATATCTGCAAAACTAAATATCCATATGACTCTAAGCAGCAAAGTTGTAATGATAGTGGGTTTTATGTATGGCAAAGTTATTTTGAAAAATTTTGCTACTTTTCCTGCACCATCTATTTCTGCAGATTCGTATAAAGTAAACGGTATTGACTGAAGTGCAGCCAAAATCATTATGGTGAAAAATGGTATACCATACCAAATATTTGCCACTATTGTGCTTGGAAGTGCAGTATTTAATTGTGCCAAGAATGAAATAGGCTCTTTTGTTAAATGCAATTTAATAAAAATATCATTTATAACTCCATATTGTCCATTAAGTAGCCATTTCCATATAAGTCCTATTAAAAAGCCAGGTACTGCCCAAGGCGCAAGAACTAAGGCCTGATATAAGCCCCTAAATTTAAATTTTCTATTTAGTAGCAGAGCCAAAATTAGCCCAAATGTAAACTGGAAACTTATCGAACCTGCAACCCACCAGAATGAATTTTTTAAAATCTTCCAAAAATCTTTTTCTGCAAGTATTTCTTTGTAATTTTCAAAGCCATTAAAGTAAATATTGGGATCATTTAGCCTATAATGATAGAAGGAGGTTGCTATCCCCTTTGCAATTGGATATCCAATAAAAACAAACATTAATACTAATCCCGGCATTATATATAAATAAGGCTCAATATTCTTTTTCTTAACACTGTTTATAACCCGTTTTTTTTGTGCTAATGATTTTTTACTGTCCAAACTACTACCTCCTATCAAGAGAAATGGATATTTTCTCCATTTCTCTTTATTTAATACTACTTTTTTTATTGTATTTCGCATTTGCATTTTCTAAATACGTAGATATATTATTCATAGTTTTTTCTGCAGTTTGCTTTTTCAAGAGATATGACTGAAGTTCCTGCCCAGCAATCTTTCCTGTAAATTCTCCCCATTCTGGCAAATATTCAGGAGCGCTGAACAATACTGTATTGGAATCTTCTAAAGTATTTGTATATGCAGAAATATAACCTTTTTTAAACTCAGCGCTATCATTAGGTACTTTTGTTGCAGGAATTACAGAGTTTTTAACACCCCATTTAAGGTTAACTTCAGGGCTCATCATATAAGAAATGAATTTCCAAGAAGCTTCTTTCTTATATGAAGCAGATGGCATTGAGAACCCAATGTATCCTCCTTGTAAATATCTCTTGCCATCAGGACCTACAGGACATAATCCTGTTTCAAATGTTCCTTTGTCCATTTTTGTTTCACATGATTTTATTACTTCAGAGTCCTGTATGATTAGGGCTGTATTACTTGATGTGAATGCATCAACTGTTTCCGCATATCCCCAGTTAAGAGCATCCTTTGGAGCAGCCTTTAGATACATATCAGTGAATTTCTTAAATGTTTCAACGGATTCAGGTTTTCTAAACACACATTTACCATTTTCATCAAAGTAATTTGTAAATCCTCCATTAGTCATAATGAAGTTCGACATAAGGGTCCAGCTTCCCGCTCCTCCTCTGAATGAATATCCATACCTGTTTTTTGATTTATCCGTGATTTTTTCTGCAGTATTAAAGAAATCCTCTGTTGTTTTTGGAACATCAACACCTGCTGCTTTAAACCAATCGTTCCTATAATACATTGCCTGGAAATATAAACTATGAGGAACGACATACAATGTGTCTTTGTATGCTTTACCAAGCTTAAGGCTTTTCTCTGTCAATGTATCCTTTTTGTCCCATTTATTATAATATGGCCCTAAATCTTCAAGCTTTCCGGTTGCACCGATTTCAGAAGCCCAATTTGCAGCCATTTCCATTACATCTGGCAGTTGATTTGCAGCTGACATTGTAATGATTTTATCATGGGCTTGTTCCCATGGCTCAGAGATTAGTTCCACTTTTACATCTTTATTCTTTAATTCAAAATCAGATATAAGCTCTTTTACAAATTTAGTCCTCTCAGGACTGGTTAGAGTCTCCATAAACTGAATAGTTGTTACTTTTGGCTCAGTAGATTTACTGCATCCGATAAAAGACATGGAAGCAATCATAACAAACGCTAAGGTTATTGATAACTTTTTCATTATTCTTCATCCTCTCTTTTCATAAATTTTGATTTCTCCCTCATCATATAAACTTCATGTCTTATAATTTATATTCGAACGCAATAACCAATATAATCTTTTTATATAAATATTTTCTTAAAAATTCATAAATTAGTTTCAAACGTGCATTAAACCTTAATTAACAAAAAAATAAGAGTAAAAAACACTAAAGCTTAAAAACTTTAGTGTTTTTTTTACTCTTATTTGAGTTTTATTTGCTAATTTTCTAAGCTATTTTAAATTTATTAAAAGTTCTCCAGCCTTTACCTGTTGTCCTTCAATAACATTAATTGACTCAACCACTCCTGTTACACTGGCACTTACCCTTGTCTCCATTTTCATAGCCTCCACTGTCATCAATGGTTGATTTTCAGTTATTGTATCTCCTTCTGCTACAAGAATGGCTAAAATAGTTCCTGGTATAGGTGCTCCGATTTCTAAAGGATTTGATGAATCTGCCATTTCTGGTCCTTGGAAATCTTGCAACGCTTTATTGTTTCTATCTTTTATTTTTATTTCGCGTCTATTTCCATCCACCTCGAAAACAAGAACTTTGTTACCCTCTAAATCCAATCTACCAATGTGAAGCAACTTTATCATATAGGTTTTTCCTTCAGCAATTTCGACTTCGCAGGTTTCACCCTCATTGAGCCCGTGGAAATACACATCGCTTCCGATTCTACTTAAATCTCCAAACTCCTTAACATATTTTATATAGCCATCAAATACCTCAGGGTATAATGAATAGCTTAGTACGTCTTTTTTATTTGGAGCAATATTAAATTTCTCTATTAGGTGTTTCTCTATCTTGCTAAAATCCTCATCAGGGAGTAATTCACCCGGTCTACATGTAATTGGCTTCTCACCCTTTAAAACTAATATCTGAAGTTTTTCTGGAAATCCTCCCATTGGTTGACCCATCATGCCTTTAAAGTATGCTACAACGGAATCTGGGAAAGACATATTAGTAGCTTTTTCGTATATATTTTCTGGTGTAAGGTCATTTTGAAGCATAAATATTGCAAAGTCTCCAACCATCTTAGAGGATGGAGTTACCTTTACAATATCCCCTACCATTTCATTTACTTCTTTATACAGTTCTTTAATTTCATTAAATTTATGTGAAAGTCCGAAACTTTCTACTTGTGGTTTGAGATTAGAGTATTGGCCTCCTGGAATTTCATATCGATAAATTTCAGCGGAACCAGAATTCAAATCTGATTTAAATTGGTCATAAACTGGTCTTACTGCATCCCAATAATCTGAAATTTCCTGAATTCCTTTGGGTTCTATCCCAGTATCCCTGTCAGTATTCTTAAGTGCTGCAACAACTGAATTTAAAGCTGGTTGACTTGTAAGCCCTGACATACTGTTAAAAGCAGTGTCTACAATGTCAACGCCTGCTTGAGCCGCCATCAAAACTGTAGCAACTCCATTTCCTGTAGTATCATGGGTATGAAGATGAATAGGCATTCCTACTTCTTGCTTTAGTGCATTTATTAACTTAAACGCAGCATGAGGTTTAAGCAGTGCTGACATATCTTTTATTCCTAAAATATGAGCTCCTGTTTTCTCAATTTCCTTTGCTAGCTTAATATAATAATCCAAATTATATTTATCTTTTTTATCATTTAAGATGTCTCCTGTGTAACAAATACAAGCTTCTGCAACTTTACCACTTTTAATAACTTCATCTATTGAAACTTCCATTCCTTTTAGCCAGTTTAGAGAATCAAAAATTCTGAAAACATCAATGCCTGTATCTGCAGATTCTTTAATAAATTCACGGATTACATTATCAGGATAATTTTTATAGCCTACTGCATTTGCTCCACGTAGTAGCATCTGGAAAAGCACATTAGGAATTTTCGATCGTAGCTGTGTTAATCTTTCCCAGGGCGATTCGTTTAAAAAGCGGTATGCTACATCAAAAGTAGCTCCTCCCCACATCTCAAGGGAAAACAAATCTCCTCCATAAACAGAGGTAGCACTTGCTATTTTTAACATATCCTTCGTTCGCATTCTAGTTGCCATTAAAGATTGATGAGCATCTCTCATTGTGGTGTCTGTTAACAGTAATTTATTTTGATTTTTAATCCAGTTTAAAAGACCTTCCGTACCCTGCATATCTAAAATCTGTTTTGTCCCACTAATTTTATTTGGCATTATAATTTTAGGAACTACCGGCACATCATAAAGCTTTTTAATTCCACTTACTTCATTTACCATTTTGTCTCCAATGAATTTTAACACTCTGCCTTCCTCATCTTCCTTAGGTGCAATGGAAATTAATTCTGGACTTTCTTCAATAAAACTTGTATTACATTCGCCCTTCAAAAAAGTAGGATGATTTAATACATTAATTAGAAAACCTATATTAGTCTTTACTCCTGTAATTCTAGTTTCCTCAACAGCTCTTATAGATTTTCTTATAGCATCTTGAAAAGTTCTAGACCATGATATATTTTTTACCAAAAGGCTATCATAGTAAGGGCTAATTACCGCCCCTGCAAAACCATTACCGCCATCAAGCCTTATTCCAAAGCCAGAACCTGTTCTATATTCTTCTATTTTTCCAGTATCCGGTGCAAAATTATTAGAAGGATCCTCTGTTGTTATCCTGCACTGAATAGAATATCCTCGAAGCACAACATCTTCTTGAGACGAAATTCCTATTTTAGAGGAATTTAAAGCATAATCTTCTGCTATAAGTATTTGGCTTTGAACTATATCAATACCTGTTACCATTTCTGTAACGGTGTGTTCAACTTGAATTCTAGGGTTCATTTCTATAAAATAATGATTCCCATAAGTATCTACTAAGAACTCCAAAGTTCCAGCACTTCTATAATTTACTGATTTAGCTATTTTTAATGCATCATTGCAGATTTCATTTCTTTTTTCTTCTGATATTGAAAAAGCAGGACTGTACTCTACAACCTTTTGATGTCTTCTTTGAATAGAGCAATCTCTTTCAAATAAATGAACAATATTACCAAACTTGTCTCCAAGAACCTGTACTTCTATATGTTTAGACTTTTCAAAATATTTTTCTATAAATAAATGGTCGATACCGAACGCTTTCTTTGCTTCACTTTTAGCACTTCTATAAGCAGAGGCTAATTCGCCTTCATTTCTTACAATTCTCATGCCTCGTCCGCCGCCGCCAGCAACTGCCTTTAACATAATAGGATATCCACATTCCCCTGCGAGTTTCTTTGCAATGTCTACTGTTTCAATTTCTTTTTCATAACCAGGTATCGTAGGAACTCCTAATGATTTTGCCACAATTTTGCATTTAATCTTATCTCCAAGTTTATCCATCATTTCAGCTGTAGGCCCGATAAATTCAATACCTGCTTTTGCACATTTTTTCGCGAATTCAGGGTTCTCTGATAAGAATCCATACCCTGGATGAATTGCATCTACACCTTTTTTAAGCGCAATACTGATTATCTCCTCAATATTTAGATATGCCTCAACAGGACTTCTGCTTTTTCCAATTAAATAAGCTTCGTCTGCCTTAGTTTTAAAAAGTGAATACTTATCTTCATTGGAATAAATCGCCACCGTACGAATCCCAAGTTCATTACAAGCTCTAAAAATTCTTATAGCAATTTCGCCTCTGTTTGCTACTAGTACTCGTTTAAATTTTTTCACATTTGTTACCCCCTGTTTTAGCCTTTAATCTACTTCATTATTCATAAGAATACAGGATTTTTAAAAAAAATGCAATAAATAAAAATGTCATTGATTTATTTTTATTCCAAATTCTAGTTATATCTTTTTATATTTTTAGGTTTCTGTACCTATTATATACTGCCATTATTTCTTGCTTTCGCGGCATGGCTAAATCTCCACTTCCACCTTTTAATTTATCCATGGATATTAACCCATTTTTCTTTATTTTACAAATTATATCATCAACCATACTTTCAAATCTTAAGCCCTTATTCATAATATTTACCTCTGCCCATCTCATAATTGTGCCTATAGCATTTACTTGTTCACTATCAACTATTTGCTCTACAGCTCTTAAATCTATGTCATCTCTGTTTATACACAATATATTGAGCCCCATTGTTTTGATTTTAACTCCCCTTTCTCCTTGTGAAATAGTTCCGGCTTTAACTACTCTGTTAAATGAGATATCTATTTTTAAATTTCTTTCGTTAATTCTTTTTGTAATATGACCACTACTTAGTTTTTTAGCCTTTTTTGTGACGTCCTTGGCCTCATAATTATCAAGCTGCACTACAGAATCCGCTACATCAAAAAAATCTCCAGAGCTTCCTACTACCATTATTGTTGAAATACCTTTCTGGTTATATAAAGATCCCACTATTTCAATAAACGGTGTGATTGGTTCCTTTTCTGTGCAAACTAATTTTTGCATTAAATCATCTCTCATCATGAAATTAGTAGCTGAAGTATCTTCATCTATTAAAAATACCTTAGCGCTGCTTTCTATCCCCTCAATAATACTCGCCGCTTGTGATGTACTCCCACTTGCGTTCTGCGTAGAGAATTCTACAGTGTCTTTCCCGTTAGGTAAGTTACTAATAAATAGTGATATATCCGTTTTAGTGACGCATCTACTATCTTCTGCCCTTACTTTTAAAGCTGATTCATCTGTTATAACAAACTCTCTACCATCACCTTCAATATGATTATAAACTCCAAGCTCTATTGCTTTTAATAATGTTGATTTACCATGATATCCTCCACCTACTATAAGCGTTATACCTTTTTTTATTCCCATTCCGCAAATTTTGCCACGGCTCTTTGTATTAAACTCTACTTCTAATTCCTTTGGTGAGGCAAATACCATGCCAGCTTTTAATGCTTTTGTAGATATTCCACTTTCTCTCGGCAGCATTGATCCATTGGCTACAAATGCAACTAGCCCTCTACTTGCAAGCGACCTTCTTATATGCTCTTGATCTTCTACTAAATTTACTCTGCTTATTAATTTTTCACTATTAATATTTTTATACATTAAAGTCCTCTCTACAATATTTGGTATAACATTATACAAAATTTTCTCAAGCTCTCTTGATAAAACGCTTCTTCCCCTCGCTGGAAATCCAACATAAAACCTTGCTTCTATTTTATCCTCATCTATAATTATTGAAGTTCTATTTAGTATCTCTTGTGGACATTTGCTTATAGCTATTAATCCACTCTTCCCAGATCCAAAAACTTTTACGCAGCACTTATTTATATTAGAATAAAATTCTCTTGTTAAATAATCAGCTACTGCAATATTTTTTATTTTATTATCAAAAGTATCCTTTGGAAATTTAGCAACCCTCTGATTTACTATTACCCTAATTCTTGATGGTGATGCAAAAGGATCACCTTGAACATGATCTATGCAAAGTGCAAAACCCCCAAAATCATACTCTCCCTCTAACTCCTTGTACAACCTATAACTTTTCCCATCAATTCTAGCTAGTTCTTTTTTTAACAACTCCAAACTTTTCATTAAACTCTCCTCTTATTCTTTATAAAATAAATTTCACTTTCTTATAATATAAAAAAGCTACTAAACTATGGATTTTTTGTTTAGTAACTTATAATCTACAATACAATGTCTTATTATTTAATACACCTATATTAATTATACACATCTTTATTTGTTGCATCAATAATCATGTAAAATTCCATAAAAATAGTTATTTTTTTCATAAATTAAAAGGAGGATTATACCCCTCCTTTTTGATTTAAATCTCGTATTCTACTATTTCTTCTATAATATCTCTAAACTTTATAGTTCTATATTTAGTGAAATTAAGCCATTTATTTGCAAAAATATCGTTAATGCCTTTTTCATGGTCAGCGATATAGTCCAATAAATCTTTATCAGCGCCTATATTGATACCAAACCCATTTTCATTAATAGTGACTACGGCCTCATAAGAATACTTATCTATTGAGATAACATCCATTAACTTACCAGCTCTTATTTTAGCAACAATGCTAGCATTTAATACTATTACATCGAAGTTTTCTTTAAAATCATAACTTTCTCCAAGGAAAGGTACATTATCACAAATATTATATTGCACGACTTTTGACAAGTTCTTTTTAACTTCTGCTGTTTTAATATCATAATAATATTCATCAAAACAATTTATTGGAATCTTAATTTCATCTTTAATAAAGCTAGTCACCGTTACTTCATCAGGATCAATAGCGCCTGAAATAATTCCACCACCACTTACATCATAGCCATCCACTATTACAAATCTACCAGTGTTTTGGTTATCTGAAAATTTATCAAAGCATATATTTTCCTTTGTTTTTATAGTAACTTCAGCTACATCATTAGTTTTTGCCTCAAGTGCATTTTCGTAAGTACCTAAAGTAGTTGCATCTATAACTTTATTAAATGATACAATTTCACATTCCACTTCTTGAGTTACAAGCTTTATCTTATATTTCCTACCTTTTACAAAATTGCTTTTCCCCATCCAAAATATATTGGTCTTAAAAATATTTGAGACAATAGGTGTATTTTTTTTATGAGAGATTATTTCTCCTCTTTTATTAAAAAATTCATCTTCAAAAGTAATACCTACCGACATACCTGCACTTACAGTTTTTACATTATCTTTTTCTACAAAATATTCAATAGTTTTAACTTTTGTAGTTTTATTTTCTGGTGAAATAAGAATCTCATCCCCAATATTAAGTGTACCTGCCTCTACTCTTCCTGCAATTATTCTCCTATTATCAAACTTATATACATCTTGTATAGGTAATCTTAGAGGTTTTGCTTCGAGGCCTGTTTCTTGGGTAAATAAATCTAATGCTTCAAGCACAGTTTCCCCCTTATACCAAGATAATTTATCGGATTTTGAAGTTAAATTTTCACCGTAAAATGCTGATATAGGGATATAACTCATAGGGTGTACATTTAGATTATTTAAAAAAGCATTCATTTCATTTTTTATAACATTAAATCTTTCCTGACTATAATCAATAAGATCCATTTTATTAACTACAACGCACACCTGCCTAATCCCTAAAAGAGAAAGTATATAACCATGTCTTTTAGATTGTTCTTGAATTCCTTCTTCCGCATCAATTATTAAAAGTGCAGCTTCAGCGCTAGCTGCCCCTGTAATCATGTTTTTAAGAAATTCTACATGTCCTGGAGCATCTATAATTACATAATCCCGCATGTCTGTATGAAATTGAAGAGAAGTTGTATCGATTGTTATTCCTTGTTTTTGTTCTTCTTCAAAAGCATCTAATAGGTATGCATATTCAAATGGTTTACCTTTTTCTTTAGCAATTTTTTTAACTCTGTCTATTGCACCTTCTGGCAATGATTTTGTATCATAAAGCAATCTTCCAATTACTGTAGACTTGCCGTGATCTACGTGTCCTACCGTAACTATTCTTAATACTTCTCTTGTATTTTCCATTAGTAATAAACCCCTCCCTTACATATACCCATCTTTACGAAGCTTTTGCATTGCGTAAGCATCCTCTTGATCTTGAGCTCTACCTGCGCGTTCACCTGTTGTAGTGTTTTTTAGTTCTTCAATAATTTCATCAATAGTCGTAGCCGTAGAATCTATCTTACCAGTACACTCAGCGCAACCAAGACTTCTATATCTTTTGCCGTCTTTAGCAAAATACAAATCTATAATTGGTATATTTTCTCTCTGTATATAAGCCCATATGTCAATTTCACTCCAATGAAGTATTGGATGAACTCTAATATGATTGCCCTTTGGAAAATCAGTTTTAAATTGATCCCAAAGTTCTGGTGCTTGATTAGTATAATCCCATTCCGAATCCTTATTTCTTTCACTAAATACTCTTTCCTTTGACCGCGAACCTTCCTCATCACTTCTAATTCCTAGAATTAATCCATCAAATTCATACTTTGTAACCACCTGTTGAAGGCCATCTGTTTTTAGTGCCTTGCAGCAATTAAGTCTTCCGCAATGTGGCCCCATACCATTCTTTATAGCTTCCTCATTCGTGTGTACTATAAGGTCAATATTAAACTCTTTAGCAATTTTGTCCCTATATTCAATCATTGCAGGTATTTTATGTTTGGTATCTACATGAATAAAAGGAAAAGGACAATGTCCAAAAAAAGCCTTCTTAGCGAGCCACAACAGTACTGTTGAATCCTTTCCAATTGACCATAACATCCCAAGTCTACCTAATTTTTTATAGGATTCTCTTAATATAAAAATACTTTCTGCTTCTAATGTATCTAAATGATCCATAATTTTACCTCCCTAATATTTGTTAGCCTCTGCTACATTTGTTGTAATAATGATTTCTTCACTATTTGGTTTAAACATGTGCCAATGAAGAAGATTTTTTTCTTTTTTTGTATTTAAATAAGTTCCTTTACCTCCAATATCTGCTCCAAGATAATAATTTATAGCCATAGCAGGACATTCTTTAACGCAAGCACAACATCCCCAACACTCCTGTGGGTATTCTATAAAAGCTTTTGAGTCATTCTTTTTAAATATAAGATTTCCCGGGCAAACGTCCATACATTTTCCGCAACCCACACATTTTTGTGGATCTATTTTAATGCTCATAAACTTCATCTCGCTTTATTAAATTTCTAAAAACAACTTTAACCTTTCCATCTTTATATATTGTGTTGATATATTTAAGTAAACCATCATCTTTATATGGAAAATCCGCATTATCTCCATAGCATTTCCAGCGGGTTTCTTTTCTTTTTAGAAGATGAACTATTAAAACTTTGCAAACATATAACCTATCTATGACTTCAAATATTTGCAAAAGTTCTCGCATGTCCTTGGCCCTCAAATCCTTTGAAAGCACTAAAAGCTCATCTATTTTACCACTTGCAATTCGCAATTTTGAAGAATTAAAAACATAGTTTTTAGATATACCACCTGCATATTCATCCATTACCTTTTGCATAGCCTCTTCAACACCATTTATAGAAAATAAACTGTCATTATCTTCAAGAAAAGTTTCTAATAATTTAGCTTTAGATAAAATTTCTTCTTCCTCTATTAATTTATTTTTCTTGTTTTTTATAAACTCCGTTGCGGCATCAGCTGCAATTTCACCTTCGACAAAACAACCAGTTACATATTTTTTAGGGCTTCCCCCTGCCACATCCCCAGCTGCATATAATCCTGAGATAGTAGTAGCTCGTTTTGCATCCACCCAATAACCGCTAGCAGAGTGACCACCTACTATATAAGGTTCTGTACCTTCTATCTCCAAATTTTCTGTACTAGGCCCCAAACCATCTTCAATCCACTTTAAAGTCTGTGCTGGAGCCATATTAAGATATGCCTTGTAGAGTTCTTCCTCTACTTCCTTTGAAATGCCCTTAGTTTTCAAATAGCAAGGTCCTAAGCCTTTTTTATTTTCCTCTACAGTTGCAAATAATCGTGTAATAGTTAAAGGTCTCCCATAGTTTTGTACATACTCCGTATCGTAGGCATTAATTTGCTTAGCACCAATACCTTGAGCCACAGTGCCTGTAGGTGCTATGGTGTCCTTGCATCTAAGCGCAATAAACCTCATTTCAAAAGATGTCATCTCAGCCCCTGCTCTTATTCCCATTGCATACCCTGCTCCCGTATTAAAAGGTGAATACCACATCTTATGTTTAGAAAATCCAGGATTATTAGGTTTATAAAGGCCTGAAGCTCCACCAGTGGTGCAAATAACTGCCTTTGCATAAATTACATAAAAAATATTTTTTTCTATATGGAAACCATAAGCACCTATAACTACTTCATCTTTAACAATGTAATCTATTATATTTACCTTGTTTAAAACCTTTATGTTTTTCTTTGAGTTAACCTCATTTGCAAGAAGAGGTTTTATATTTTCCCCATTGATTTTAATACTTCTTTTGCCACGAGTAACATATTGGCCCTGTGAATCCTTTAAGATTGCAAGCCCTAGTCCCTCCATATTTTTTGTAACTTTGTTTAAATTTTTAGCAATAGAATATACCAGGTCTTCCCTTATTATTCCCTCAGCTTCATTTTTAACATAATCTACGAAGTCTTCTGGGGTATATCCTTTATTAATATAACCATTGATTGCATTAACTCCTGCCGCTAGACATCCGCTTCTTTTTATATTAGCTTTGTCCACTACTATAATGCTTATGTCTTCTCTCTTAGTTAAAGTAAGTGATGCATAACATCCGGCCGTGCCTCCACCAACAACTAATATATCTGCTACCAAAGTTTTCATTTCTAGCTTCATCTTAACCTCCTAAACTATAGCTTTAAATAATCTAATATTTTATCTACACATTGATCTATAGTTTGCTCTTTTGTATTTATCACAATTTCTGGATTTTCTGGGTTTTCGTAAGGTGAAGTTATTCCTGTAAATTCTTTAATTTCAGCGAGTCTCGCCTTTTTATATAGATTTTTAGGATCTCTTTTCTCACATTCGCCAAGTGGGCAATCTACAAATATTTCAATGAAATCTTCACCAAGAGTTGCTCTTACCATTTCACGGTTTACAATAAGCGGGGATATGAAACAAGCAATAGTTATTAGTCCTGCATCTACAAATAGCTTTCCAATTTCACTAATTCGCCTAATATTTTCACTTCTATCCTCTACAGAAAATCCAAGATCTGAATTTATGCCAAGGCGAATATTATCACCATCCAATAGATAAGTTGATTTTCCTAGATGATTTAATTTTATCTCTAAAGCGTTTGCCACCGTAGACTTACCAGAACCTGATAACCCAGTAAACCATAATAACTTAGATTTTTGTGTAAGTGTGGCTTCTCTATGCCTGCGAGTTACAAACGTATTATGCCAGGTAAGATTTTCTGTACTCATTTAACTTCACCTCCATCAATTTTTAAAAACTAGACCCTATCAAGACCCCAAATATGTCTCATGCTTTTCTCTAATCTTGAAAAAACAAGTTTATCAACTAATAAGCCAAGAATTATTATTACTATCATTACTGCTACAACCTGGCTAATGTCTGCTAAATCTCTTCCTACCATTAGTACTTGACCAAGCCCCTTTGTAGACGAAAGCATTTCCCCAGCCATTAGAGCCCTCCATGCAAAGGACCATCCCTGCTTTAATCCACTAACTATATCCGGCAACGCTGCCGGCAGGATTACCTGAGTATAGATCTTACTACCCTTAGCTCCCATCGTTCTTGCAGCTCTTATATATAAGGGATTAACATTTTTTATTGCATAATTAACTGATATTGCCACCGCAAATGTGGAACCAATTGCAATTACAAAAATAATCGAACTCTCACTAAGCCCAAACCATAAAATCGCAAACGGCAACCAGCAAATACTTGGCAATGTCTGAAGGCCTAAAATTAATCGACCCAGGTTCTCTTCTAAATATTTAAATTTAGCAATTGTGAGCCCAAGAGTAACTCCTATTACTACTGAAATAAAATATCCCACTAGTATTCTCTTTAAACTTGCAACAATGGCTATCCCTATAGTATTATCCTTTATTAGAACTGCCAGAGTCCCAAAAACATCTATAGGTGATGGTAACGTATAAGGCCTCCAAATTCTTAGAATATCAACTCCTACTTTATAAATCGCCTCCCATATTAATATTAGAAGAATATAAAACAGAATTTTCTTCAATATTCCAATCACCATCGTATTCTGCTTTTGCAACCTTCTCCACCTCCTCTTTTAATGCTTTCATTATTTTAGATGTGTAATAAGCAATATCACAACTTTCCATCTGTCTTGGCCTTGCAAGCTCTATAATAAACTCCTGCTTTATTCTACCTGGATTTGCTGCCATCACTACAACTCTATTGGCCAAATAAACTGCCTCTTCTGCGTTGTGAGTAATAAAAATGATGGTTTTTTTTGTATTTACCCATATGCGTTGCAATTCTTGTTGTAACATCATTTTAGTCTGACTATCAAGAGCCGCAAAAGGTTCATCCATTAAAAGTATTTCGCAGTCAAGAGATAGTGCGCGAGCAAGTGCTACTCTCTGCTTCATTCCCCCCGACAGCTCATAAACATAGGAATTCTGGAACTTTGAAAGATGAACCATTTTCAAATAATGTAGTGCCTTCTCGTATCTAACTCCCTTAGTCACACCTGCCATTTTCATTCCAAACTCTACGTTATCAATTACCTTAAGCCATGGGAATAATGCTGCTTCCTGAAACATCACTGTCCTATCTGGTCCCGGCCCAGCTATCTCATTACCATTAAGTATAACCACGCCCTTAGTGGCCTTTTCAAGTCCTGCCAAAATATTTAGCAGTGTTGATTTCCCACAACCAGACGGTCCTAGTATACATACGAAGTCGCCCTTTTTTATCTCTAAATTAAAATTTTCAAGTGTGCTTGTTTTTTTATGTTTTGAAACAAATTCTTTGCTTACGCCCTTAACAATAAGACTCAAATTTATCACCTCTTTTATTTGATTTGATCTTGCCCTTTTTCTTTTAAAACTTTATTCAAAATACTAAGATTAAACAACTCCTTAGTATCTGGCTCTAATTTTAAGAAGCCTGCATGGAGTGAATATTTAACAAAATCAATTACTGAGTCTTTTTCCGGATTATTTGTAATTGTTAATCTCTTAAAAGCAGCATCTAAAACATCATTTGGTATTCCTTTTTTAGTTAATTCAGTAATTTGTTTGTTTACTATTTCCTTAGCATTATCTGGATTTTTATTAATATAATCAGTTACTTCTACATGATTTCTTATAAAATTTTCAACAATTTGTGGATGCTGCTTTAAAAATTCAGTTCTAACAACTACTACAGCAGTAGTATATTTTCCTTTTCTAAATATTTCTTTATAATCTAAAATAATATTTGCTTTCGCCTCTTTAATAAATCTTGAACCCCATGGTTCTGGCACTAAGGCTGCATCTATATCCCCTTTTTGCATCAGAGATAAAATATCCGCATTTGCTGCTTGCCTTACTTCCACGGTTCCACCCTTTGTCGTGTCTTTAAGCCCATTCGCAGATAATATATTTCGAAGTGTTAGATCTTGTGTATTACCAAATTGTGGAACTGCAATTTTCTTGCCACTTAACTCTTTTAGATTTTTAATAATTGTTCCTCTTTTAGATACAAATATTGCTCCTGCGTCGGTTGCCCCTGCAATAATCTGAATGTCGCCTTTGGATTTTGCATATCCATTAATAGCTGGACCAGGCCCTATATATGCTATATCAATAGCTTCTGCAAAAAGTGCTTCTATTTCTGCTGGGCCTGCATTGAATAATTTCCAATCTATCTTATTTTTTCCGCCGACGGCTTTTTGAAAACTTCCCTGTGCGCGTCCTACAAGAGCTTGTGAATGAGTTATGTTTGGAAAATACCCAACTCTAAGATTTACATTATCATTTTCTACTTTTTTAGATGAGCATCCTGCTAATCCCCCAAGTATTAAAACACCTACGAATAATACCATTGAAAATTTAAGACTCTTTGAATTTTTCATTTTATCTCTCCTAATTTAAATCCCCACTTTTAACAATATTTCAAAAGGAAAGTGTCCCTCTTATATATTTTATATAAGTATATATTCCATCCCCTATAATGTCAATAGGTTTACTATGTTTTATTGAAATGTCTTCCACTTCTATAAGTGAATGGATACAATTAAGATACATACTATAACAAATAAGATGCATACTATAACAAATAGAAAACTTCAGTTGGAATATAAATCTCCTCCTGAAGTTGTTAAACCCTTCGAAGCTGCGCTAGTTATAATTTAATTGATAGCAAAGTTTTTTATTCAATACGTAGTTTCAATAACTACGTATTGAATTATTTATATTCATATGATATATTATTATTATTATTATATATAAATTAGCTCAATCAATTTATACGATTATAATTTAATTTCATGGAGGTATATTATGGAAATAAAAGATAGTTATATTTTTATAGCATTTGGTGATTCTATTACAAAGGGAATCATTTATGATGATGAAAGATCTAAATACGCAACTTTAAAAGAAAACTTTACGAGCATCATTGAAAATAAAATAAAAGGCCCAGTATATAATGCTGGTAAATTTGGTAGTACCATTATGAGAGGCGCACGTAAGATGTATAATGATGTCATCAAAAAATCACCTGATATAGTGTTAATAGAATTTGGTGGTAATGACTGTGACTATAACTGGAATGACATCGCTAAAAATCCTGATATGGAATACAGACCTAATACTGATATTTCTATCTTTCGTGAAACACTACTTACAATGATAGACACATTGAAAACTAATCACATATTCCCTATACTTATGACGTTGCCACCACTCGATCCTTTAAAGTATTTTAAATGGATTACAAAAGAAGATTCTACTTCAGAAAAAAATATCTTACAGTGGTTAGGCACGAAGGATAGACTCTTTAATTGGCATAACTCATATAGTAAAATCATTACTGAGATAGCCGCTGAAACTAGCACTGTTCTTATTGATGTACGCACAGAGTTTTTAAAGTACAGCGACTATAGTCAATTTTTATGTAAAGATGGAATACATCCCAATATTGAAGGTCAATCATTAATAGCAAATGTTATATTAAAATTTTTAAAAGAAAACTACAACTTTTTATTACAACATTAAAAATGTTGATACGCTCATAGAACATATATTCAGACGTATCATATAATTCCTTAGCAACAAAGATTGGAAATTAACTTTCAATTTTTGTTGCTTTTGTTATTTTTTAAACACAATTTATTAAGTATAATTTGTTAAATATGATTTTTTTAAAAATGAAACTTGCATTTTCATAAAATCATGGTACAATTTATATAATTCATTTATAAATATAAAGGGGGTAATATCATGAGTAATAGCATTGGTTATCCTGAAAAGCAAGGATTGTATGATCCGGCCTTTGAAAAAGATAATTGTGGCGTTGGCTTTGTAGCAAATATCAGAGGTGAGAAAACCAACGGTATTATAAAAAAAGGGTTAAAAGTTCTTGTGAATTTAACTCATAGAGGTGCAGTGGGTGCAGATCCTAAAACTGGAGATGGTGCAGGTATTTTGGTACAAATTCCTGATGAATTTCTTAGGATTAGCTGTGACAATTTAGGCCTAGAATTACCAATGGCAGGAAGCTACGCCGTAGGAATGATTTTTTTGCCAAAGGAACCTGCATTAAGATTTCAATGTGAAGGAATACTTGAAAGAATTGCCGAAGAAGAAGGACAAAAAATATTAGGTTGGAGATCTGTTCCTATAGATAATAGAAACATTGGAGACACGGCAAAAGGAACAGAGCCAATAATTAGACAGATTTTTTTAGGATCAAATTTTAAAGATCCGACTCTAACAGACGAGCAGCTTCAAGAAGAATTTGAAAGAAGACTTTATATTATAAGAAAAAGAGCAGAAAGAGAAGTAATCAAATTGGTTAATAGAAGCACAGAATATTTCTATATCTGCAGTCTTTCTAGCAGAACAATTGTTTACAAGGGACTTTTACTTGCCGACCAAATAAAAGGATTTTACATCGATTTACAAGACATAAATTTTAAGAGTGCGATTTGCCTTGTTCATCAAAGATATAGTACAAACACCTTTCCAACTTGGGATTTAGCACAACCCTTTAGATATTTGGCTCATAATGGCGAAATAAATACAATTAGAGGAAATAGAAACTGGATGAATGCTCGCGAAGGAGTTTTAAAGTCCAAAGTGTATGGAAAGAACATAAAGAAATTGTTTCCAATTATTAGCCCTAATGGTAGCGATTCAGCTTCCCTGGATAATATGTTAGAACTTTTAAAAATGGATGGAAGATCTCTACCTCATAGCATAATGATGTTGATTCCTGAAGTTTGGATGTCAAATAATGATATGGAAGATTATAAAAAATCTTTTTATGAGTATCATGGTTCGTTAATTGAACCTTGGGACGGTCCTGCTGTTGTTGCATTTACAGATGGTATTCGAATAGGTGCAACACTCGATAGAAATGGACTTAGGCCCGCAAGGTATATAATAACAAAGGATGGCTTTGCTGTTCTTGCATCTGAAGCTGGAGTACTTAAGTTTAAACCAGAGAATATCAAAGAAAAAGGCAAGCTTCAACCAGGAAAGATGTTTTTGATTGATACAAATGAAGGCAGAATAATTGAAGATGAAGAAGTAAAAAAAGCAGTTTGCACAAACAAGCCTTATGGTGAAATGATTTTAAAAAATAAACTTTATCTAGAAGATTTTGATGCTGTAATTAATGACGTTAAAATAGACAAAGATATTTTAAAGGAAAGGCAACAAGCCTTTGGATATTCTCTAGAAGATTTAAGGATTATACTATCTCCTATGGCAAGAGATGGTAAGGAACCCATTGGCTCTATGGGAAATGATACACCACTGGCTGTATTATCTAATAGGCCTCAACTCTTATTTGCTTATTTCAAGCAACTTTTTGCTCAGGTTACCAATCCACCAATAGATCCAATTAGAGAAAAAATGGTAATGTCACTTATGAACTATTTGGGATCTCAAGATAATGTTTTAAATCAAGATCTTACTGATAACCCATTTATAGAAATAAAGAGTCCTATCTTAACTAATTTAGAAGTAGCTAAGATTAAAAATTTAAAAGATAACGCTTTTAAAACTACAACAATTCCCATAACTTTTAAAGCAGATACTGGAATTGAAGGGTTTAAAGATGCCCTAGACAAGCTTTGCAAAAGAACATCTGCAAGAATTGAAGAAGGCTATAATATTATCGTTCTTAGTGATAAATCAGTAGACTCTTATGATGCTGCAATCCCAAGCTTACTTGCATTATCTGCCGTTCAGCAGCACTTAACCCGCAAAAAGACCAGAACCTCTGTTTCTATTATAGTCGAAACAGGAGAAGCTAGAGAAACAATGCATTTTGCCTTATTAATTGGCTATGGGGCAACAGGTGTTAATCCATATCTTGCATTTAAGTCTATTGATAATATTATAAATGATGGCGATATAGAAAATGTTTCTATAGAAAAAGCCCATGAAAACTATATACATGCAATATCACAAGGGCTTCTAAAAATATTATCAAAAATGGGAATTTCAACTATACAGAGTTATCATGGAGCACAAATTTTTGACGCAGTTGGCTTAAGTTCTGATTTACTCCAAAAATATTTTGGTGGAACTTCTTCTAGAATTGGTGGAATTGGTGTAGATACCGTAGCAAGAGAAGTATTAATTAGGCATAAAAATGCCTTCAACAAATTAAGAAAACCTATAGCTGAACTTGATGTAGGAGGGGCATATTCTTGGAGAAAAGGTGGAGAACACCACTTATTTAACCCGGATACAATCTTTAAACTTCAAGTTGCTACAAAATCAAATGATTATAATTTATATAAAGAATATGCAAAAGTGATAAATGAGCAGGACAAGAACTTATGTACAATTAGAGGATTATTTGAACTTAATTATGGGAACGGAATTCCAATAGAAAGTGTTGAACCAATTAGTGAAATAGTAAAACGCTTTTGCTCAGGTGCAATGTCCTTTGGGTCCATCAGCAAGGAAGCCCATGAAACTATGGCTATAGCTATGAATAGGCTTGGTGGAAAAAGCAACACTGGTGAAGGTGGAGAGGATGCCGAAAGATTCAAAGTTGATGAAAATGGTGATTTAAGAAGAAGTGCAATTAAACAAATAGCTTCCGGTAGATTTGGTGTAACTGCTGAATATCTTGTAAATGCAGACGAATTGCAAATAAAAATAGCTCAAGGAGCAAAACCTGGTGAAGGTGGTCAACTACCAGGCAAAAAAGTTGATGCAAATATAGCTAGGCTAAGGCATTCAACCCCTGGGATTGATTTAATTTCCCCACCACCTCATCACGATATATATTCTATTGAAGATTTAGCTCAGCTTATTCATGATCTAAAGAGTGTAAACCCTAGGGCCAGAATAAGTACAAAATTGGTTTCAGAGTTAGGTGTTGGAACCATAGCCGCTGGAGTTGTTAAGGCACATTCAGATGCTATAGTAATAAGTGGTCATGATGGAGGAACAGGTGCTTCCCCACTTTCCTCAATAAAGCATGCGGGGCTACCTTGGGAGCTTGGACTTGCTGAAACCCAGCAGGTATTGCTTTTAAATAATTTAAGAAGCAGAGTAACCGTTCAAACTGATGGTCAGCTTAAAACAGGACGTGATGTTGTTATTGCAGCACTTCTTGGAGCAGAAGAATTTGGGTTTGCAACTACAGCTCTTGTAGTGCTCGGTTGTACTATGCTAAGAAATTGTCACTTGAATACTTGTGATATGGGCATAGCTACGCAAGATCCAGAACTTCGTAAGAATTTCAGGGGAAAACCTGAATACGTGGTGAATTTCTTTACATTTATTGCCAAGGAAATAAGAGAGCATATGGCGAGACTTGGTTTTAGAACTATGAATGAAATGATAGGTAGAGTAGATAAAATTAATCAGAAAAAGGCTATAGACCACTGGAAAGCAAAGGAACTAGATTTATCAAATATTCTATATAAACCTGATATGCCCAAAAGGATTAAGCGGTACTGTGTAATATCACAAGATCACGGGTTAGATACTTCTTTAGATTTCAAGCTTATTGAAATGGCAAAAATATCCCTAGAAAATGGAATGAAAAGCACCTCTAATTTAGAAATTGAAAATGTTAATCGTTCTGTTGGTGCAATGTTAAGTGGAAGAATTGCTATGAAATATGGCGCCGCTGGACTTCCTGACGATACAATAACATTAAATTTTGTTGGGGCAGCAGGTCAGAGTTTTGGAGCCTTTGGTGCTAATGGATTAACATTAAACTTAGTAGGAGATGCAAATGATTATGTTGGCAAAGGATTATCAGGTGCTAAAATAATTGTAAAGACACCAGAAAATTGCAGTTTTATTCAAGACGAAAACTTCATCGCGGGTAATACAATTCTTTATGGAGCGACTTCTGGTAAGTTGTTTATAAACGGATTAGTAGGCGAACGCTTTGCAGTAAGAAATTCAGGAGCCCAGGCTGTAGTTGAAGGAATTGGAGACCACGGTTGTGAATATATGACAGGTGGAATTGTAGTTATTATCGGAAGAACAGGCAGGAACTTTGCAGCCGGAATGAGCGGTGGTATAGCATACGTTATCGACGAAGATGAAACATTAAAATCAAACTGTAATATGGAAATGATAGAGGTAGAATTAATAACTTCAGAACCAGATTTATTACAGCTCCATTCGATAATAAAAGAACATTTTGAAGCAACTAACAGCCATAAAGCAAGTAAAATTCTAAATAACTGGAAAGAATACAAGTTAAAGTTCAAAAAAGTAATACCAACCGCTTACAAAGCAATATTAGAAGGTAAATAGAAGCTATAGAACTGTCTCTCTTTAGGGACGGTTCTCAGTTTTCAATTTTTGGAGGTGTTAAATTTGGGAAAATTGTATGGTTTCAAAGAATTCAAAAGAGAAACTGCAAATAAACGCCCTGTAAAAGATAGAATTAAAGACTCTAAAGAATTATTCATAGAATTTCCAGTTGAAAAACTGCGTCAGCAAGGTGCAAGGTGCATGGAATGTGGTGTTCCTTTTTGTAACTGGAGTTGCCCTCTAGGAAACTTAATTCCAGATTGGAATGACATGGTATATAAAGAAAAATGGGAAAAAGCATATAACAGGTTAACCCTTACAAATAATTTCCCAGAGTTCACTGGCAGGATTTGTCCCGCCCCTTGTGAAGGTTCATGTACATTAGGAGTTAATGGAGACCCTGTTGCAATAAGGGAAATAGAATTAAATATTATAGAAAAAGCATTTTCACAAGGATGGACAAACCCTTTAGAGCCTAGAGTTCGGACTGGTAAAAAGGTCGCTATTGTTGGTTCGGGTCCATCGGGCCTTGCGGCAGCTGCTGAACTTAACTCTGTAGGCCATGATGTAACTGTTTTTGAAAGGGACGATGAAATAGGCGGGCTTTTAAGATATGGCATACCAGATTTTAAATTAGATAAAAGCATAGTTCAAAGAAGAGTGGATTTTATGATTGAGGCAGGAGTTAGCTTTAAAACTAATGTAAATGTCGGAGTTGATTATTCTGTAGACACTCTTTTATCTGAATTTGATGCAGTAGCTTTAACTGGTGGTAGTACAATTCCTAGAGATTTATTAGTTGAAGGCAGAGAATTAAAAGGTGTACATTTTGCTATGGATTATCTAAAACAACAAAATAGAAGAGTTTCAGGCAAAACAATAGAAGCTAGTGAGATAAATGCTAAAGGCAAAGTTGTACTGGTACTCGGAGGCGGAGATACTGGCTCAGATTGTATTGGAACTGCAATAAGGCAAGGAGCTAAGAGCGTATATCAATATGAAATTATGCCAAAGCCCCCTGTAGATAGAGACGACACAATGCCATGGCCTTCATACCCTAGAACACTAAAAACTACTACTTCTCATGAAGAAGGTTGCAACCGCGATTGGAATATTACTACAAGAAAATTCACTGGTGAAGATGGCGAAGTTACTACGCTCCATGCATCTAAAGTTGAGTGGACACGTAATGAAAAAGGTATGCAACAAATGAGTGAAATACCAGGTTCAGAATTTGAGCTCAAAGTTGACTTGGTTATTTTAGCTATGGGTTTCTTGCATCCACAACATGAAGGTATGCTTACGGACTTAGCTTTAGACTTTGATAACCGAGGAAACGTTATTGTAGATGATAATTATATGACTAATTTACAAGGCGTTTTTGCAGCTGGAGATATGAAAAAGGGCCAATCATTAGTTGTTTGGGCAATATATGAAGGTCGCGCAGTTACTAAAAATATTGATAAGTATTTAATGGGGGAAACTTCATTAAGGGGGTAAGAGCAAATAGTACAATCAGTATGAAATCTCTCCTGCGTGATTCGAAATAAGAGCTTGAAACGTGAAATTCCATCAAATAATTCTAATCTTTTGCCAATATAAATTTCTCTAACGCTCACATTCGGCTTACAGCCGGTTCCCTAGCCTTCCTTACAGGAGGCTCACGAGAATTTTATATTGCCAAAAGAAGAATTACTAAATGAATTTTCAATGTTTCTGCTCTTCTTATTTGAAGTCACTTTCGGAGAAAGTTCATACTATATAGTAATTAGCACATCCTATGGTATGTATTTTAATAATATAAAAGATAAGAAGAAGGTTTTATTTAACACAGCCTTCTTCCTATCTTTTATATTTTTCAACCTTTAATAAGATCCACAAATGTTGACTTAACTTTGCATCTTACGAAAAATGTAAGTAACGAGAAAGCATCTATCCTCGTTATTTTCAATTTTCGACTAATGTTTTTTCTGGACTTAATGGTATGTTACTTCTATTATCTAATTTTTTATCCCAGCATTCTTTCTTTTATTTTGTTCCCTTTTTTTTAAAATTGTTCATTACTCGCAAAAATCATTAACAAAACCACTGAAAAACTTGTCCACTCCCATTGAGTTGTAATAATCCCTATCAAATTCAAAAAGCCTACCACATAGTAATCAGAGCAATAATCAAAGTGCCAAATTTCAAATTTTTCTTCATATAACCTTTATCTCCAAATATAAATTATCCTTGCAGCACATAATTAAAGAACAGTTCAAATTAACTGCCCCAGCGGTAGTATTTTCATATTGATTCGTCATAGCTTACACTTATGTATGTATCGTCCTTTTATGATATAAATAACCTATAATAAAATTATAACATATTTTCTATATTATACTTAAGTAATTATTTAATAATCAACATAGAATTAGCACATTCATGAATTGGATAAACTTCGCCTTCTATACACACTCATAATAATGCCTACGGATACCATATTAATAATTCCTAAAGAGCCTCCATAGCTTATAAAAGGAAGTGGAATTCCTATCAAAGGGAATAAATTTAGATTCATTAATATATTTGTTGCGAATTGAACTATAAATATACTAATCAAACCGCTTATAAGTAATCGTCCATAATTATCTCTAACATATTTTGAAACATGTAGAATTCTATATATGAAAGAAACAATAATAGATATAATAACCGCGGCTCCAAGCCACCCAAAAGTATGTACTATATAAATAAAAACAAAGTCTGATTGCATCTCAGGCACTTTTAACAGTGCCTCATTTGCAGAAAACCCATGTCCGAAAATTCCAGATGTATGAGCTATTTCGTACATCTGTACATTCAAGAACCCTACTCCTCTCGCATCCGAGAATGGGTGTAAAAAAGTAAAAAACCTACTTCTTCTATATGGTTCTGATATAATATAATACAGAAAACAAATAGTATTAAGTGCAACAATGTAAATTACATATCTTTTTTTCATATTAGATTTAAGAGCTAAAACTATAAATGTAATAAAATAAATTCCACAGTAACCTAATCCTTGAGCAGCCAGAATTAAAATCATTGGAATAATTAAATACCCTACAGCTTTAATTAAATTCATTTTTTTATTCCAGTCATCGTTATTGAATATACCTGCTAGTGCTATTATAAATACATATAAACTAATTGCTTTAATATCAAATGTAAATCTTCCTACACTGATAAAAGGACTTCCATTTATAGGGTGGCTTATAAAAAATGATAAGGTAAATAATAAGCACATGCCTACAAAGATATGTTTCGAATACTTTTGAAGTTTTTTATAGTCAAAGAAATATAATAATACTATACCTATAGTACCAATAGCAGCATATAATAAGCTGTGCTTAAATAGATAATCACTACTTCTGAATGAATTTTTATATTGCATGAGATACATCAATGCAACACCTATATTAACGAGTAGTATGGTTAAAATTAATGTAATCCAATCCGGAGTTCCCTTATGTGCTATGTTTAGCTGTTTACCTACGGCTTCGCCATCTCCCATGCGTTCAACAGCTCTAATTACTGATTCTTCTTGTACTATTCCTTTTTCAGCATATTCGCCTACAATATCCTCAATATGTGAGGATAGCTCTTGTTTTATTTCTTTATGAGCTCCCTTATACTTTACATAAGAACATACATAATCTATATATTCACTAATTTTAGAATTATCTCCTACGTCCATAATATAGCCCCCCCTAATATTCTATCAACTGTAGAACGGAAAGTTGTCCATTCTTCCTCTTTTGCCTTTAATGATAATCTACCTTCCTCCATTATCCTGTAGTACTTCCTAGGACGTTTTCCAGAACCCTCACCCCAATATGCCACAACTAATCCTTTTGCCTCCAAGGTATGAAGAATTGGATAAAGAGTTCCTTCCTTCAATGTAAACACACCGTTTGATTTTTCTTCCATTTCTTTTATCAATTCATAGCCATACATTGGTTTTTTATCAATTAATTTTAAAATGAGGATTATCGTACTTCCCTTTAACAGTTCCTTGTTTATTGACATGTTATTGCCCCCCTTATATTTTTATGGCATATGATACCATTTATACCTAGTAATCCGATACATTGATATCATAAGTATAACAATAACATTATATTCCAAAATGCCAATATAGAATATAAATGAGAATGAGTATATTTTTAATTATGTTTTAACAATACCTCTTCTATAAGCTACTTCCAAACCCTTCAAAATAAAAACACCTAGAAGAACTTCTTCTAGGTGTTTTTATTTTGTCATATATTACATATCATTACTTTTAGGAATTCATGATTTTCTACCCTTCCATTGCCTGGCAGGGGTCACTCATTTGAATAACTTTCTTTAGAACTAGCACAGTTCTACTAGGTGAATACACTATAATCCCAGGTTTATTCCCCTTATTTCGTAATGTTTTCGCGCTGTATATATAATCTGTTGCAATTCTGTGTTGGCCACCAAATATCGTTTCATCACTATTAAAGATAATCTTATATTCACCCATCTCGCCAGTAGGTAGTTCATATTCTGAGAAAGAAGCAGATGGATTAAAATTAAATAAAAATACTAATTCACCTTTTCTGAAAGCAATCATATTTTGCTTATCATCAGTCCAAAGATTTTGGAGGTCTGTTGCACTTAAAACATTATATGTTTTTAATAAAATTAGCATTTCTTTATCAAAATTTGACAAATATTCATACTTAAGATCTTTATTTTCCATCAGACTCCATTGTCTTCTTGCGTAATTATAACTCCAATTATTACCTTCTCTTGGGAAGTCAATCCATTCCGGGTGACCAAATTCATTCCCCATGAAATTTAAATAGCCTTCACCAGCTAAAGTTATAGTAATAAATCTAATAAGTTTATGAAGTTCTACTGCTCTATTTATTATTAAATTATCATCACTTTTTAGCATGTGAGAATACATTTCCTTTCCGCCTAAACGGAACATTAAGGTCTTGTCACCTACAAGTGCTTGATCATGTGATTCAGAATACCCTATATTCTTTTCCTTAGGCCGTCTATTAGTTAACTCGTGCCACAACTGACACATGCTCCATTTTTCATCTGGCAGTTCTTTTAACAATTTCACCCAAAGATCAGGCACTCCCATAGACAAACGATAATCGAAGCCAATGCCACCAAAATCAACTGGCAGACACATTCCAGGCATTCCGCTCATATCCTCTGCAATAGTTACTGCATTAGGTTTTACTTCTCTTACTAAGTCATTAGCAAATTGAAGGTAAGTAATTGCTTCTATATCCGTATCCATACTAAAGTATTTACTGTAATCCGAGAACACTACTCCAAGCCCTTGGTGGTGATATAACATCGATGACACACCATCAAATCGATAACCATCAAAATGGTATTCCTCTAGCCAAAACTTAATATTCGACAAAAGGAAATGAAGAACTTCTGGCTTCCCATAATTAAAAAGTTTTGTACCCCATGCTGGATGATTCCCCTTAACTCCAGTATGGAAGAATTGATAATCAGTTCCGTCAAACTCATTAATCCCCTCAGCTATATTCTTAATTGAATGAGAGTGTACTAAATCAAGTAATACCGCAATTCCCATAAGGTGGGCAGCATTAACTAATGCTTTAAGCTCTTCAGGGGTTCCAAACCAAGATGAAACAGCAAAAAAATTAGATACTTGATAACCAAAAGAGGCATAATATGGATGTTGCATTACCGCCATAAGCTGCACAGTATTATAACCAGCAGCCTTTATTCTTGGAAGAATATTTTCTGTAAACTCGCTAAAAGTACCCATTCCTTCTTTTTCCTGGGACATACCTACATGAGCCTCATATATAAACAATGGCAATTCGCTATCAACATGAAATTCACTATCCCGCCACTTAAATTCAAAGTCTGGTTGCCAAATTTGTCCTACAAAATCATTAGTAATAGGATCCTGCATCGTCCGCTTAATATAAAGAGGAATTCTATCTCTTGATACACCTTTAGCCACTACCCTTACCTTAACATAGGATAAATGTTTTAGGGCTTGTACCCCTGGCAAAAAAATCTCCCAATTTCCACTTTCTTTTCTTATCAATGGATGTGTTTGAGGATTCCAAGAGTTAAAATCGCCAATTAAATAAAGAGCATCAGCCATAGGGGCCCATTCTCTATAAACCCATCCCCCCTTAATTAAATGGAACCCGTAAAATAAGTCGCCACTCGCAAAAGAGTCAAAGCTTTGATTATTACCAAGTAATTCTTTTTTACAAGATGTATAACGGTCCACTCTAATCCTAATATCACTTTCAAACGGCTTGAGATATGGATCAATCTCTATTATTTTGATGTTTTTATTTTTATAATCCTCCATTTAAAAATTCCTTTCGTATTTGAAATTATTGCAAGTCAAAATATTTATTACTAATATATCTAATTCGACTAAATATTATCAATTCCTTTGTTCTTCAAATAAATAAATAAATAAATAATAAACTCAAAAATAATTATAACGACTTAAATTTAGTCTATTAGTAATGAAATTATTATATCTATTATATTTTTCTCAATTGATATTATCTTGTTTTATAAGGGCGTTTATTATAGCTGAACTAGCTATAAATAATAACCCAGCTTGTGGTGCAATCATTGTAAAGTCAACCAGTCCATGCCCAATTATTACAGCTTGAATACCTGCCAGCATTGGAACTAATCTACAATTCTGTGCATGAAGTATCTTTAAATTTCGGAATAAATTAATTTTCATATAGGTATATATGAGAAGCCCAACAGCTCCAAGTGTTGTCATAATAGTAATCCAGATATTGTGACCGTGGTATAGGGTTGCATAATAATACCCTTTCATGAAGCTTTCTCCATGGTCAGTTATCCCCATAATACCCCAACCCGTAAAAGGCTTAAGTTTTATCATTTTTAAACATCCATCCCATATTCCAAAACGACTATTGAATGAGGTATCGAAATCATGTCCGGTTAAATTTTTAAGCATTTCTGGTGGTACAAAAGTAATTACAGCCGTAATTATAAATATTGTGATAAACAGCCATATATCTTTTTTATTACCTTTAAGTAGATAAAATATAAAAACGCCAAATAATAGCCCCATAAAAGCACCCCGAGATCCCGTTAAACACAATGCAATAACAAAGAGGATTGTCGCTGTCTCATAAAATAATTTTGCAGTTTTTGATTTAATGCTACAAAAATAAATACCTACAAGAATCATTATAGCAAACCAGTTCCCCGCTACATTAGGATTACCAAAGGTGCTATATATTCTACCATTAACTGCTGGCTGAGCTGTACTTTGAAGAAATGCCCCCCAAATATTAAAATTAAAATACTCATATAACACTTTCTCAATAATTCCAAAAATTGCTGAGAACAGAGAAAAAAACACTAAATGCATATATATCTTTTCCACCATATTTTCATTTTTACAATAATTTTGCAAAAAAATACTAACACATAGATATATAAAGAGAGCAAACGATGCAACAATTGATGTAAAACTATAATTTATAACTCCTACTATTAAAGACCAAATAAATAGTAAACAAAGTCCTATATTCCAATAATTTTTATCTATCTTAATTTTTTTAAATAACACCATATATATCATATATAATAATGGTATTATGGTCGTATAAGGAGAAATGATTGTTAATAAAACTAAAATGCCCATAATAAAGCCACCTTCATCTCTAGTATTTTTTTTCGTAAGCATAATGATAAGTGCCCAAGAGAATTACCTTATCATTTTGTAAACTGCAATTCCATTAAGTACTAATATTAACCTTGTCACCTCTTTCTATTATATACTAGCCTTGGTATTATTGTTTACTTTATTAAAAGGGTATATTATTATTCTACAACATATAAGCCCTAAAGCTACACCGACTAAAATATCTGTAGGATATCATTTTTATTATCCCCCTTCCTCCATTATATCTCTTTTCCCATATTGTTTCAAAAAAATAAATGTAGCAAAGGATTACCCTTGCTACTAAAATGGCATAATAAAAGTTTTACCCGTTTTAGGATTTTTAGTTATATATACATCTAATCCGTAAACCTCTTTAATTATATCTTCTGTTAATACTTCCTCTGGAGTTCCATCTTTGTAAACTAAGCAATCATGCATTAGTATCATATGATTGCCATATGCAGCCGCTATGTTCAAATCATGTAGCACAGCAATAATTGTTATGTTTTTATTTTCATTTAATTGTTTTAATTGATTCATCATTTCAATTTGATGATGAATGTCTAGGTGAGAAATAGGCTCATCTAAAAGAATTATTCCTGTTTCTTGGGCAATCGCTCTTGCCACTACCACTCGTTGTCTTTCTCCGCCACTTAATGCATTTATGCTTTTATTTCTAAGACCCCAAGTGTTTGTCATTTTCATAGCTTTCATAGCTATTCCCATATCTTTTTCACTTTCTGAGCAGAATCTAGAAATATGAGGCGTTCTTCCCATAAGAACTATATCTTGTACTGAAATATCGAATTCGATTTCTGTGCTTTGCGGTACCACTGCTATTTTCTTTGCTAAAACCTTTGATTTCATTTGGGCTAAGTCCTTTTCATCAATAAAAACTTCACCTTTTTCAGGTTGCAGTGATTTTGATAATATCCTTAGAAGTGTAGTTTTACCTGAACCATTTGGACCTAGAATAGTGTGAAATTTTCCTCTTTCTATGTTTATACTAATATCCTTTAATACTTCCTGTTCAAAGGAAAAACTTACGTTATTTATCTCTATCAATTACATCGCCTTCTTCTTTGTTCTATATAATAAATATATAAAAAATGGAACTCCAAAAATTGAAGTAATAATTCCTACTGGTATTTCTGATGGAGGCACTACTGCTCTTGCAAGCGTATCGCAAATTATTAAAAATATAGCTCCCCCAAGTGCAGAAAATGGTATAACCACCCTATTATCTGGTCCAAAAATCATTCTAATAGAGTGCGGCACTATAAGACCTACAAATCCAATTATTCCACTTACAGATACGACTGCTGCCACCATCAAAGTACTTATTAAAAGTATATACTTTTTTAATCCATTTACATCTACACCAAGACTTCTAGCACTCTCTTCTCCAAGAACCATGATATTCAGATCTCTTGAAAATGTAAAAATAAATAAAATTGAGGGAACTACTATTATAAACAGTAAAATTACCTCGTGATATCCAGCCGTTGAAAAACTTCCCATCGTCCACATAACTATTTTTTCAATATTATCTCTATTAAAGGTCATCATTAATGAAATAATGGATGATAATAAATAATTTATGGCAACACCCGATAGTAAAAGTGTGGTAACTGGAACTTTAGTACCGACTCTCGCAATATTATAAACCAGAAAAGTAGTTATTATAGCACCTACAAAAGCATTGAATGCCACCATGCTCATCCCTAAAAAATTGATTTCATTAAGAAAAACCATGGTTATAGTGGCCCCAAGTGCAGCCCCTGATGAAACTCCGAGAATAAATGGATCTGCCATTGGATTTTTGAAAATACCCTGAAAAGAGGTACCAACCACTGAAAGTGCTGCTCCTACTAAACAGGATAAAATGATTCTAGGAAGTCTTAACTTTACCAATATGATTGCAGATGTAGGATTAATTCCATCTAAGGATACACTGTTATTTAATATTGGAATTTTGCTTATAATAATTAGGGCTGTCTGTTTTAAAGAAATATCTGCTACCCCAAAATTTGTTGCTACAATCATTACAATTAGGAGTAAAAATACCCCTACTGCAAAAACTCGTCGATAATAACTCTTATTTTCTATAAACGTCATGGTTATTTAACCCCTTTTATTTAAAAAGTTCAGGATGAACTAATTTAGCAATTGATTCAAGTCCTTCTGCAAGTCTCGGTCCCTGCCTAACAATAATGTTTTCATCAATCTCCAATAATTTGCCGTTCTTAACTGCATTCAAATCTTTGTAACCATTGGTAGCTTTTATACCTTTTTTTGAATCATAGAGCTTTGAACAAATTAGCACATCAGGATTCTTTTCTACAAGCTTTTCTACACTGTAGTTCCAACCAACTACGTCGCCCGCAGCATTTTTTCCGCCAGCAATGTCTATCATACTACCTATAAATGTATCTTTTCCTGCTGTAAAATCACCACTCTTGCCAAATCCTGCTACATAGTACACTGTTGGCTTCTTAGCATCCTTAACCTTATCAGTTATTTCTGCAACTTTCCTTTTCATATCTGATACTATTGTCTGGGCTTCCCCACTAGCATTTACAACCTGACCAAGTTTTGACATTGTGTCATACACACCATTAAAATTTTCTTCACCACCAAGCGCTACAACCTTTATATTAAGAGCCTCTAATTTTTTAATAATAGCCTTATCAAAAAGAGCTGATACAATAACTACATCAGGTTTTAATTCAACAATTTTCTCTACACTTGGTTGCAATAAGTCACCAACAGATGTAACCTTAAGGGCCTGAGCTGGGTAATCATCGTAATCACTTCTACCAACTACACTGCTTCCTTTACCAAGTGCATATATTCCCTCTGTTATATTTGGTGCAATTGTAATAATTCTTTTAGGTTCTTTTTCAATGATAACCGTTCTATCATATGAGTCAACTACCTTTAGCGGATATACTACAGCGTTAGTTTCCTTTTTAGTAGTATTAAGCGACCCTTTATTCTCACCTTTGCTGCCACACGCGCTAAATACAACACAAACAAAAACAGCTAAAACTAGACTTATTATACTTTTTCTTTTAAACATAAGTTGCCTCCATAAATTTTAATTTTTTAATTACTTATTTAATTTTAATTGGGATACCACAAACCACCATGTGAACTTCCTGAGCCCTTGATGCAATATACTGATTAACTCTACCCGCAATATCTCTAAAAACCCTTGCCATCTTGTATTCTGGTACAATTCCAGAGCCAATTTCGTTAGTTACAAGAATTATTGTTTTTAAGTTTTTTTCTGCTTCGTCAAGAAATACTGCTACCTCTTGTAAAATCCCTTTTTCCATTGCGCTTATAGCTTGATTATTAAGATCATCGAAATTATCCCCCGCTTCATCAAACATAAGATTTGTAGTCATTATTGTAATACAATCTAATAAAATCGTATCAAACTGCATTTCTTCGTTATAGAATACCTGTTTTAAATTCTTATAGCCTTCAAAGGTATACCAATTAGCTGGTCTTCTTTCTTTATGTTTTTTTACTCTGTCCTTCATTTCATCATCAAACGGAATTGAAGTTGCAATATAAAGTACGTTGCCCTTCTCTTCTTTGGCTAGCTTCTCAGCATATGTACTTTTCCCACTCCTTGCGCCACCTGTTATAAGTATAATTTTTTTCATAGTATGCTCCTTATTATTTTAATAATATGCTCTAATGTAAAAAAATCAGAAAATAAAAAAACCACATCTCAAGGATGTGGAATAATGCAATTAAATTTTTCATATATTGGATAACCCAATATTATTGTTAAATCACGCATTTTTCATCCTCCCTCCGAAGACTAAAATTTCAAGCAATAGGCAGGTTTACTGGCTTTAGCATCATCTTACTCTCCAACCTTCTCAGTTTCCCAATGGTTCTTTGGATTTCATCCTCTAATACAGTAGCGGTGGGCTGCAGTGGTTTTTTAGTCACTTTCCCTTTTAACCCCTGTTACAAGGCACCTAAAACAATATTTAATTTTTATTAAGTTGACTATTTTTATTGTAACATCAAAAAAATATTAAAGCAATGTAAATCATTCTACCTACTTTCTAACGCTATTTCAGTGTTTTATTTAAGTAATATTCCATTACTCCTTTTACAATAGGTACCACATGGTGACTTCCACCTTTCTCTTTAACGTTTTCCATTAACATTGATACTACTATTTTAGGATTAACTGTATCCATACATATAAACCATCCATTTTCTTCTGCAGCTTTATCCTTGTCATCTTTCTTAAGTTCCGCTGTTCCAGTTTTACCCGCGAGAGCTTGCCCATCAACTTTTGCCGCATGTCCTGTACCATTTGGGTTATCGATAACTCCAGTGAGACCATCTTTTACAAATTTTATATTATCCGCGGAAATTGCATTAGCTTTCCATACCTTAGCCTTTACCTTTTCATTCAAACTTTCTAAAGTTGGAGACATAATATTTCCATCGTTAACAACTGCGCTATACGATAGTGCAAGGTGAAGTGGGCTCATAAGGACCTCCCCTTGACCATAACCAGTATCTGCTAATGCTACATCATTCTTAATGTTGTTACCATTGGCTACTTGTGAATTTGCTATTGGATAATTTATTGGAAGCTTTTGACCTATTCCAAAATTGTTGCATCCTTTTATAAATTCCTCTTTACCTATATTAAGAGCTGCCTTTGCGAAATATATGTTATCAGAGTATACAAATGCATCCTGTAAATTCACTGACTCTCTCGGTTCACCAACCCTAGTAACCTTATTGAGTCCCCATGATTTATCCGGTTGCCATTCGTTTCCCGGTATGTTAATAAGTTCACTAGGTTTTATCTTCCCTTGCTCTAACCCAACTGCAGCCGTTATCAGTTTAAATGTAGACCCTGGAGAATATACAGCCTTAAATCTATTATTAAATGGATCCCCTGCTTTTTCCCATTCTGCCTTTTGGGTATTAGAAACATAAGTAGTAATTGCATTTGTATCATATGACGGCGAGCTTACTAAAGCCAATACCTCTCCAGTTTTTGGATTTATTGCTGCACTGGCTCCCGGCTCTTTATTCATCCCTTCATATATTTTCTTCTGTAGTTCACTATCTACTGATAATGTTATATTTTCACCTGCTTTTGATTCTTTTTTAAGAATTACAACCTTATTGTTATTATTTTGTTTTGATATATATATTGTTGCCCCATTTTCACCCTTAAGCTTGTCCTCATAAACCTGTTCAAGACCTGCCTTTCCTATTAAACTAAATGAGTTATACCCTTTACTAGAATTCTTTTGTAGTTCCTCAGCAGTTATCGGCTTTATGTATCCTATAAGCGACCCCAAAGCTTCCCCACCTGGATATACTCTACCTTTAGTCTTGTTCGGGATTACCCCATCAAGCTTCATAACTCCATCTATTTTTACTTTTTCACTACGCAATATGTTAATAATCGGTATAAATTGATCAGAATTTTCATTATCCTTTAGTTTATTTTCTATAACCGAAGCATCAATATCTAGTATCTTAGCCATCTGCGATATATTAGCATCCTTATTTTTAATAAATGTAATGGGTTTTATTCCAATCGTAACAATTAAATCATTTATTGCAAGTGGTTTTTTACTCCTATCATAAATTTCTCCACGTATAGCCACTTCTGGCTCTACCCTAACCTTATCTCCCGCTTCCATACTAGGAAATATCATTTTCTCATTCCAAACTAATGTCCACTGCTTTTTATTGTTAACTTCTTCCTTCACCATAGTAGCCTGGTAGCCTGGCATTTTTAATTGCCCTGCTGCAGTATCCATAACTATAGAAAATGGTATATTTATAGCTTTTTTATTTCCTTCCTTAATTTTATCTTCATTCTCCACATTAATAGATATACTTTTAGCCTCTATTCCACTATAAATAGCATTGTATTTGTCTACAAATTCCTTTTCAGTTATTGTTTCCTTAGTTTTAACTGAAAGCATGCTATACATTGTTTTGAAATCCTGCTTTACCCACTTGTTCTTATATGTATCAAATGTTTTTGTTGCACTATCCACTTTTGTAAAAAAATTAAACATAAATACTGCCATTACTATTAATATAATCCCTATCGTTGTAAAAAGTACTACTTTTAAGTTTTTTTTCGACATTTTTTTACCACCCCTTACTTATTATAACACTTGAACCGTATAATTAAATAGTATGATTTTTAAAAGTTTATTTTTTTGCATATTAAACAAATATATTATAAAATAAATTATATTAACTAGAGAATTAATACCCTCAGGATACTATTTTCAACACATCTTTACCCCTGTTGCTTATAATGTATTTAGTATATAATAACTATTAATTGGTGCAATAAATATTATACTCATTATTAAGGAGGCATTATTATGGATAATAAAGTTTATACTAAAAAAAGTAAAGAAGAACTAAAGAAGATCTTAACTCCAATTCAGTTTGAAGTAAGTCAGGAAAGCAGCACAGAAAAATCTTTTGAAAATGAATTTTGGAATAATAAAGAAGAAGGCATTTATGTAGATATTAATAGTGGAGAGCCCTTATTTACATCTCTTGATAAATTTGATTCAGGTTGTGGGTGGCCTAGTTTTACAAAGCCTGTTGAGGATGCTAACGTTAAAGAAAATAAGGATGCAACCCATGGTATGATGAGAACAGAAGTAAGGAGCAAATATGGTGACAGTCATTTAGGACATTTATTCAACGATGGTCCGATTTCCCAGGGTGGATTAAGATATTGCATAAATAGTGCTTCACTAAAGTTTATACCAATTCATAAGCTCTGCGATGAAGGATATGGAGATTACTTAGAATTATTCAATAAATAAGGAGAGCGTTTCTCGCTCTCCTCCAAAACTGTCGTTACAAGCATACCTATACTTGTAATCCATTAATAGCTACTTGCTGATTATCCAAAGCAAATATCTTATCTTTCCATTTTAAAGTATTTAAAACATATCCTAAGGAGTCTGCATGGTACCTTCCAGCTATTTTTTGATAACCCAATAGCTCATATACTTTATCTGAATCAAAATCCACAGGATATAAGCCGCTTATAGGATCAACGAATCCGTTGATTGGATTCTTTAGCTTTCCGTTTTCGTCGTATATTTCATTTAAATAATCGGCGTCCTTGTTGGATATATCTATAATGTATTTTTGGTTATTTTTCTTACTGATAACTTCAACCTTGTAATTGTCTTTATAAGTAACATCGTATTTGTATTGCTCATTATATACATTAAAGTCAAATAGTAATTTTGCTTCATTGTTAATAAACGAGTAAATGTAATAGTACATTATTCCACCACTACCACCTGTTGCAATACTTATTAAAATATCATCTACACCATCTCCTGTAAAATCCCCCAAAAATAGTGTAGGATTGTATCCTGTATTTTCACTAAGTGGTATACTAGCAAAATCACCTGTTATTCCATCTTGAATTACAAGGACGATATTTTGAGTATATGGACTATCTGGTGTCTTTATACCTGTTAAGTACACAGCATCTGTTATTCCATCACCATTTACATCTCCACTTGCATAACTAACAATGCTCGGATTTATCCTATTATATCTATTATACATAACTGCTCCTTTGCATTATAAGATTTATAAAATATCTTATGAGCCAAGCAATAAATTGTTCCATTTATTGATTTTTATAAGCCTTGTAATTGGGCGAATCTTCGCCAACTAATTTATCTAATTTCCAGTTATATCCCTTGTCAGCATCGTAAACAAGAAAATATAGCGCTACAAAAGAAACGTTTTTGTTTTCATTCTTTTTCTCATCTTTATAAGTAATACTTCCATAAACATATTTTATATTATCTAATCCCTTCTTAGACAATATTTCATTAGATTTAAAGGTCTTCGCTTCTTTAGCTGTTATTTTATGGTTATTAGACCACCAGAAAAATAAATTACTCCCTTCAATTTCGGCATTGGTAATAGAGGGTACTATTATCTCCGTAGGCACATTGTTTATTGTCCCACTATCAACGGTAGTTTTTGACCTGTTTAAAAAAGATATATTGGCGAAAGATATTGAGAAAGTATAATTAGTTGATAATACCAACTTTATTTCTCCCACTATACTTTCCCTCTTAGCATTAACAATTAATGTTCCATTTTGTACATCAAACTTTTTATCAGATATATTAATACTCTTAGTAAATCTATCATTTATAGCAAACCCTTTGCCACCAAAAAAACTTGAATAGGATACTGTTTCTCCCACTCCTTGTTCTTTTATAGTTTCAATAACCTTTTCATCAGAAAAAGTTGGTGATAAGACTAATTTAGATCCCTCTGCGCTGTTTTCTTCAATGTTATCAATTCTCCAAGTTTCATTTTCAAAAACAAGGTTACACTTTATCTTTCCTGTAGAAACCAGAAGTCCACTGTCTATAGAAGCTGTCACCAAAATTTCTTCTTTTTTGTTTTCTAAATCCGGTGTTCTTGAAACCATGCCAAGATTTGTGACATCTTGTCCACCTAATACTTTTGGTATATCTGCAATATTAATACTTAATTTTTTTAATCCAACCCAAAACTTCTTTTCATTCATACCTACCAACGGTTTCAATGAATTAACGCTCTCAACTATAATTTTAGGGCTAATCTTCCATTGATTTTTTCCTTCATCATTATATACTAGAGCCAAAGAAGTCTTTGCCTCAATAGCGCCATTGTTTAAAGTTAAATCTACTTTTATGTCATCCTTGCCCTTATATGTATTCCTACTATTTATCTTAAAGCTTTTCATATCATTTTTGCTTATTTTTATTACTGTTCCTTTAGGAAGAGTTACTACTTTTCCTAGCAAGTCGTCTTTTATTTTCACTTCATCCACTGGTTTAACAATAAAAACTGTGTATGCAAAGACTGCGACTGAGGTAACAACTAATAATGATATTATAGGTATAATTACTTTCCTATGCACAAATGTTTTTTTAAAATAAGCAAAAAACTTATCCCTTTTATCCTTTTTTATGTTTTCCTCAGTTATTGCAGGCATCGCTATCGTCTCCTGATGTTTTTCCTCTTTTTTGTCCGCTCCAACTGTCTTTTCTTTATCCCTGTTATTATTTTTATTAGTAATCCGTTCATCTTCTAAATCTATTTTTTCTTCTATTTTCTCTCCACAATATGGGCAAAATTTTAATCCATTAATATTAGTAAATTCATTCTTACAGCTGTTGCAAACCATTTTCTCCCTCCAAACATTTATATAAAATAAACAATATGTTGTATTTAATATATTATAGCCTGTTTGCATACTATGTTCAAACATATTCACATCACTGACTGTAGATAATATTAAAAACTAATATAAACAGTAAAATAAAAATATAATTTTGACTTACTAATTTTCTTCATATGAAACTGGCACGTTATTTATTCCAAGTTCTTGCGCTGCTGCATATTGATCATGGCCCGATACAATTACAAAGCTTCCTTTTTTAATAACAATAGGTTTGTTAAACTTTTTATTATTCTTCATATAATTTATTGCTTTGTTTTTTGAACGTTTTATTGACAAATCTTCATTTTCATTTACTAACTTTGAAATATCCATTATTTCGTCTGTTCCAATTGGCATTTCGTAATTTAAATCTATTTGACCATTCGCATCTTTTAACAGATTGAATATTTTAATTGATGATGCTTCAACTGAAATAAAAGGGGTTCCCTTGCTATTTACGCACGCTTTTAATTCACCTTTAATTACAAAATAATTTACATCCTTCATACCTATTACTGCATCTCTCCAATAATCTTTTTTGACAATTACTCTATAAATTGAATTCATATCATCATAAGTTCCTATTTTAAATAGTAAATTAACATCTCCATTCTCTAACCTATTTGTTTTTACAGGTAATCCCTTAATTATAATCTCACTCTTATTCATATTTAAACTCTCCTTTTAATTGTATATATTTTAGCTGTTTAATTCCAAAAATAAAACACCTAGAAAGCTCATAGCCCTTTCTAGGTGTTTTTAACTATATTATAATTTAACTTCATATTAGTTTTCACGCAAGTAAATTTACCTATGACTATGTTAGACGTTTTTAGATATTTTTCAACTGTAGAATTTTTTTCATTATAAGCTAACACAGACTTCACCCCATTCGTAAATTCAAAAATTTTATTTGTAAATCTTAACTATTACTTATCACTATTCTTACCTATACATCTATTATATCATTGTATGCATAAAGTTACAATTCAAACCCTACAATTGCAGGAAATAGCATACTTTTAGGGGTTAAACTATTTTTTTATACTACTATTTTCCACTTACTTAACAAAACTTTCCAGTACTTAAATATATTTAAGTGCTGGGATTCTTAACTTAAGTCATCTCCTGCAAAGCTACACAGCTTCTAAAATGACGTTAAAATACAGTTCTAAACTGTTCAATGTGAGTAATTGTATACTCCATACATCCCATACCCATTGCAAAGAATGATACCATTATTATCAGTATTATTGCGCCAAAATCGTATTTCATTGCTTCTTTTTTGTTTATTAAGTAGGCTACAATAATTTCAATTCCTAGTAGAACTAAAACTAGGGGCCACATCGATGCTATTAGTAAATATTTAATACTTGGATTTATTAATCGTAGTAAAAACATTATTCCAAATATAACTAAAACTATTCCAGTAGTAAATGTTCCCACTCTACGTCCCTTAATCATTCATATCACACTCTTTTTTCTTGCCTATAATAAGTTTCGCACCCACAACAATTATTACAATACCTATTATTATCTGAGGGGCCATTCTTGTTACATCATTAATAAGACTATATAGTTCGCCCGACATATTCATACGTCCAAGTAAGGTGTTTATGATGTTGTTCCAAATTAAATAAATGCCTAGAAATACTAGTAATATCCCTGCAATCAAGCTGTGTTTCTTAAACATTCCTTTATCTATTTTCACTAATTCATCAAGAGAAAATAAATAATTATCCTCTAAAAGTAAAAACTCCTCATCCGTTGAATAACGTTTATTCATACAATCGAAAAACGAGTAAAACCAAATCAATGGTAAAACGAATAGTAGTGGCCCTATCGAAAGCCAGCTAGAAAGAAATATTAAAAAGAAAAATGCTGCCATAAGTGATAACCCCATCTTCATAAATCCCATATACATGTGACCTGCGCCAGGTAACATTGAAAAACTAAAGGTTAAAAATTTACTTTTTTCCTTTTTCATTATTAAAAACCTCCAAGTTAATTATTTTTTGCGAGAAATTATTAAGACTTCCATTAATTGCGTTTATAGTACTTAAACTCATAGGGGTTACCTCCAGTGTTTCACTTTTAGAATTGGCAACAAAATTTAATGGATTTGAAAAAACAAACATTAATGCTATACTTGCTGCCATTACTACCCTCATAGAATAAAAGATAAACTGAGTATTGCTTGCTTTTTTCTTATTTATTTTGTTTAGTATTTCCTGCTCAAATCCTAAAGGAGCATCAGTAAGTTCATTATCATCGAAACTATTAGCTAAAGCATCAGCACAGCCTTCACAATGGCAAATATGTTCTGATAATAAAATTAGTTCATTATCACTTAGAGATCCCTCTTTAAGCCCTTTTATTGATATTTTACTTAAGTGTCCGTTTTCTTTAAATAATGTACCACTCACATAAACTCCTCCTTCCATAAAACTTTCAACATCTTTTTGGATCTATAAAGATGTGTTTGCAATGTTTTCAAACTTTGACCTGTGTTTTTTGCCATATCAGAAAGTTTAACATCTTCACAAAAATAGTTTACTGACACCGCCCTATAAGGCTCTTTTAATTTCTTACATAAACTATATATTTTTTCGCTACTATGTTTTTTTAAAAGCGACTCCTCAGGTGTTTCCCCCTTATCCTTTATACCCTCAAAATCTTCATCAGGTATGCTGTGAATTTTTCTTGCAGGACTTTTAAGAAAATCTTTACATTTATTCACTGCAATTGTTGTAAGCCAAGCTTTAAAATTTACCCCATCAAATTTACCAAAGCTTATATATGCAGACAAAAAAGTTTGTTGTGCCAAATCCTCTGCATCAAAGTAATTTTTTGTAAAGGATAGACAAATAGTAATGATTAAACGTTCATATTGTTTTATATAGTTTGCAAACTGTTCTTTTTGAACAACCATCACCCCCTTTTTTGCCCTTACACTTAATATAACGATTGAGAAATAAAAAACACTTCAATTATAACATTTAAAATGTAATGTTATTAAAATTAATGTTACAATTACCATATAAATAAAGTACAATTTAACGACATTTCTGAAGGAACGTCTCCCACTTCTATAAGTGGGAGTTACCTACTATAAGTAGGCGTTACTTACCCTAACAAATAGAAAACTTCAGTGAGAGTATAAATCCCCTTCTGAAGTCGTTAATATACAGCTCCGCAGGAGATGATTTAATAAGCAATAGCTCTGTCAGGCTATCGCAAATGTATTTATATGATGGGAGGTAACAGTATGTTTAAATTAGCACTGAGTTCACTTATAATAGTTCTAGGAATAACACTCATTTTATTAGGAATTTATAATACCCAAAAAAAAATACCCAACAACAAATTCGTAGTTAATACTAATATAGGTTATTCCCTATCCCATCTGCTTCTAATTGATTACTTATGCACTTTTTAATAATTACCTTTAAAGTAGTACCACGTCCAAGGCAATATTCGATACAAAGTGTGCACTAATTATAATAACCCTCATATTATATCAGTAGATATTAATACTATAGGAGTTAGTAATAATGAGTAAAAAAGTATCAATTAACCTGCCAGATCATGTGTATAAATTAGCACTGCGAAAATCTAAATTAACTCATGGAGAAAATAATTTTTCAGGTTATTTACGTGAGTTAGTATGCAAGGAATTTACAGATAATGAACTAGAACATGAACTTTTAAAACTTAATGAACCCCTATGGTTAGGGATTACAAAGACAGCTGAGTATAACTCTACTTGTCAGGTATGTACTAATTCCATTTCTCCTGGAGAATTAATTTGTTATACTGACTTAGGATTTCAAGAAGACTATAAAAATTGGGTTCACAAGAATTGCTGCAGAAAAGATTAATAAGTAGAACTAGAGATGACAATTTAACCTCACTCTAACTTGCTACATACACTGAATCTAATAACGTAAAAAAATAGGCCTTTTGAAGGCCTATTTTTAATAAATAATCTATTTAGCTAAATCTTCTATAGAATTAATGTTCATATATTTAGGAACAACTAACCCTATTTTAGCTCCCTCTAGGTTTGGACCTAGATCTTCAACTTTACCTTTGTAGTCAGCCATATATTTAGCGTGTGTTCCTGGTAACCATGCTGCAACAATAGCATCTACATCTCCAGTAGCTACAGCCGCCCACATAGGACCTGATTCTACTTGCGTAAGTCTAACTTTGTATCCCATATCTTCAAGTACTAATGCAATTACATTAGTAGATGCAATTTCTGTATCCCAAGAAACATAAGCAAGCTTGACTTCCTTACCATCCACTTTTTTTGCACCCGCTGTCCACTTACTTACTTTATCTTTATTGTCAGTAATCCATTGTCTTGCAACTTTCTTTACAACTTCACCCTCGTTAACTTTAAGCATAACAGCTTCCATATCATCAGCTGTCCATGAAAATTGGTCTAAAATTTTATAAGCATCTGGCTTATCTTTTTTTAATCCTAAGCGTGCAATTGTATTTATATTTTCAGCACCACCGAAAGATCCTTTAGGGTCCTTTAAGTATTTCAAATCATATTTACTAAACATCCAGTGAGGTGACCAACCAGTTATTATAATTGGCTCCTTATTTTTAATTGCATCTGAAAGTGCTTGTGTCATAGCAGCACCTGAGCTAGTTTGCACTTTATAATCTAATTTATAGTCTTTAACAGCTTTTTCAGCAGCTTGCACTACGCCCGCGCCCGCATCTATACCTGTAATCTTATAATTTAATTGTTTTTCTATACTTGAATTATCAGTCTTTTTTACTTCGCCACTTTTACTACTACATCCTACAAAAGTCAGAGCTATTAGACTAAATGTTACTATTCCAAATTGTTTCCAATTATTTTTAATCATTAATTTACTTACTCCTTTTATTTTATTTTGAAATGTCGTTAAATCATCTTCTTCGAAGCTGCAATATTAACAACTTCAGAAGGAGATTTACACTCCCAATTATAGAAGTGGAGACTTTCCTTCTGAAATGTCGTTAAAACCTTATGTAGTGTGTTTTTTATTTAGCGCTTGAGTAATACGATCCAATATCATCGCTAATATAACAATAGCTAAACCTGAAGCAAATCCTTGTCCGGCTTCATTTCTTGTAACCGCTCTAAAGACTTCAACACCTAACCCGTCAGCACCAATCATAGAAGCTATAACAACCATAGATAGTGCTAACATAATTGTTTGGTTAACCCCTGCCATAATTGTATTTTTCGCAATCGGAAGTTGAACCTTAAATAATTTTTGTGCAGGAGTTGACCCAAAGGCATCTGCTGCCTCAATAAGTTCTGTTGAAACTTGGCGAATACCAAAATTAGTTAACCTTACAACTGGAGGCATTGCAAATATAACAGATGCAATAATTCCAGGTACCATTCCTATCCCAAAGAAAGAAACAGCTGGTATTAAATAAACAAAAGCAGGCATAGTCTGCATAATGTCTAATATAGGCGTTACTATATCTTGCACCATTCTGCTTTTTGACATCCAAACTCCAAGAGGAATACCAATCAAAATTGATATTGAACTAGATGTCAAAATCAATGAAAGGGTAAGCATGGTTTGTTCCCAATATCCAAGATTTAGGATTAATAGCAACCCCAATAATGCAAATATAGATAAACCCCATTTTTTCTTAGTTATAAATATAGTTAATGCTACGATAATCAGTATAAAAACCACTGGAGGGATAGCTATTAATGCGTCACTTAACCCATTTACAACAGCATTTAGAATATCTTTAATTGGTTCAAAAAACCACTGAGCGTTATCTCTTAACCATGCTACAAGCATGTCAGCCCATTTAACTATTGGTATCGTTGGTATTTGTTTCATCGTTATTCACCTCATTTCCTGCAAGAGCCGCTAATACTGCACCTCGAACTATAATTCCTTTTAATATTTTTTCTTCAACAACAGCTACTGGTACAGGAGAATCGTGTATTATCTCAAACAAATCATTTAATGACAAATCTGGAAGAACTACAGGAACATCCGTAATCATAACATCATAAATATCTTTAGTTCCATTTTTCACTGCTTCAGCTGCCGCATCTGCAGTTACAACTCCTAAGAACTCTTTGTTTTTATTAATAACATAGATACTTGAAATTCCAGCCTGTCTCATACGTTTTAATGCAACTCGTGGACCATGTTTTTCTACATCTATGGTCTCTGGGCGTTTCATAACATGTTGTGCAGAAAAAACCTTGGATCTATCTACATCCTCAACAAACTTTCTAACATATTCATCAGCAGGATTTGTCATAATTTCTTCTGGAGTACCAACCTGCACTATTAATCCATTTTTCATAATTGCTATTCTGTCTCCAATTTTAAGTGCTTCATCTAAGTCATGCGTAATAAATATAATTGTTTTATGCATGGTTGCTTGTAAATCTATAAGCTCATCTTGCATCTCTTTACGGTTTAAAGGATCTAGTGCTGAAAAGGCTTCATCCATTAATAAAATATCTGGATTATTAGCTAGAGCCCTCGCAAGACCTACTCTTTGCTTCATCCCTCCTGATAATTGACTAGGATATTGATCCTCGTATCCTTTAAGCCCTACCAATTGTAATGATTCGAGGGCTTTTTCCTCAATTTCTTTTTTATCCATACCTTGTATTTCTAATCCGAATCCGGCATTCTCCAAAATAGTACGATGGGGAAATAATCCAAATCCTTGAAAAACCATGCTTAGTTTCTTTCTTCTAGTTTCTCTTAATTTATGTTTATCCATTTTCGCCAAATCCTCACCATCCACTAACACACTACCTGCATTTGGCTCGATTAGACGATTAATCAATCTAACAAGGGTGGACTTCCCACTTCCTGACAATCCCATAATGACAAAAATTTCTCCAGAGTGTACTTCAAACGATACCCTATTTACACCTACAGTCATTCCTGTTTCTTTTAAGATATCTGGTTTTGTTTTTCCTTCTTGTAAAAGCTTTATTCCTTGTTTAGGGTTTTTACCAAAAATCTTGGTCAAACCTTTAACTTCAATTTTCAACATTTATTCACCTCTTTGATTATTTAATCTATGTATTATTTGTAAACACATCCCTTTAGATTTAAGCGATATTCTTACATTGTACTAGACCTCGACAGTAAATACAAGTTTTCGACAATCGCATTTCTCCTATTATATTACATATATGCTATTAATAAGGTATTTGCATACTTATTCAACCTCCTGAATTATTAAAAATAATTAACATAAAAAGGTGTTCTTTATAAACACCTTTTTTTGTTGGATCTATTTTGTTATTGTGTTACATTTGTTGTTTTTCTATACAATGTTTTTACATTTAAGTTTTTTAATACTTTTCCATAAGAAGAATGCGGTTAGTGCAGTTGCGATCAAATCTGCACAAGGTTGTGAAAGCCATAATCCATCCAATTTAAAAAATAATGGAAGTATAAGAATAAGTGGAATTAGTACTATGACTTGTCTTAATATGCTTAAAATCATTGAGGTTTTTGCCTCATTTATTGCTTGAAAATAGCTTGCCCCTAAAATTTGAAACCCTAATATAGGTAAAAAGATTAAGTCTATTCTAATTCCACGTGCACCTAGATTTATTAGGTCAGTATTATTACCTACAAATACGCCAATAAGCTGCTTCGCAAATACTTGTACTCCTATAAATCCAATTATAGCAATGCAAGTGCCAAAAGTTATGGCAAGCTTTAAAACCTTTAAAACCCTTGGATACAATTTAGCCCCATAATTATATCCTATTATAGGCTGAATCCCTTGACTTATACCAAATATAGGCATAAAAATAAGCATTGATATACTATTTAATATTCCCATTGCAGCTATTGCAAGATCCCCTCCGTAAGAATAAAGACCTTTATTATATAAAATAATTACAAAACTTGATGCAATTTGCATAGAAAAAGGAGCCATGCCAATAGCAAAAATATCTTTTATAATATGTTTATGCAGCTTTAAATTGGCTTTCTTTATTTTTAGCACGCTTCCACTGCTTTTAGATGTAAAATATTTCAATACTAATATAGTATTAAAAGCTTGAGAAATTATGGTTGCTATTGCAGCACCTTGAATTCCCATATCAAAAACGAATATGAATATTGGATCTAATATAATATTAATAATTGCACCAAATACCATTGTAAGCATTGCCATTTTAGGATTACCCTCTGCTCTAATTATATTATTAATACCAAATCCTATATTTTGAAAAACAGCTCCCATAAGTATGATTTGTATATATGCTTTTGCATAGGGGATACTATTTTCACTTGCTCCAAATAAGATTAGGAGTTTATTTAAAAACAAAACTCCAAGTATACTAATCACTAATGATATTATCGTTATAAGTATAAAGGCATTTCCCAAAATATTATCTGCCGCTTCCTTGTTTTTTTCTCCTAGTTTTATTGATATAACTGCACTAGCACCTATCCCAATAAGCATTCCAAAAGCCATTATAATAACTGATATGGGGAACGTTATAGCAAGTCCTGAAAGTGCATAGGATCCTACCCCTTTAATATGCCCTATATACATTCGATCTACAATGTTATATAACGCATTTACAATCATCCCTGTTATAGCTGGCACCGAAAACTTAACCAGTAGTTTTCCTATACTTTCTGTTCCTAATTCTTTTGTTTGATTCATAAAAACATTCCTCCATACTAAAAATATAAATTTAAAATGTCAGTAAGAAACTTTTACAATTTCCAGTAATTTTATATTATTCTATTTGAGTCACATATGTTTAGATATGCGGCATTAACCATTGATATACCTATTTTCTAGTATAACACATGTTCTACATTTTTTCTTATTCTGCAAGCCTAAATTATTCAATCTACTTCAGGGCTCATTAACAACAAAATATATTGCAGTTTTTATAAATATAGTTTGTAATGTTTATTAGAATACATTTAAATAAACATTAACTTCAAAATTACATTTAATATATTGTCCAAAAATGTGATATAATAATTCTTTATTGTCTTCTCTATATTTAAAAAAATTTGATATGTCTAATTTATTTTAAAATAGAAGACAGAATCATATACGCAAAATTGTTAGGAGTGACAAAACTATGAAAAATACAATATTAACACCTAGTGGAGTAATAAAATTAGAGGAAGAATTATCCTTTCGCACAGGAGAAAAAAGAAGAGAAATAACCGCCGCAATTAAAGAAGCAAAGGGCCATGGCGATTTAAGTGAGAATGCAGAGTATGATGCAGCTAAAGATGAGGAAGCAACCAATAATGATAGAATAATTGCAGTTCAAGAGTTACTTAGGAACTCTACAGTCGTAGATGATTACAGTAGTGACGACCAATTAGGTCTTGGAGGTCAGGCTGATATTAAATTTCTTGACACAGGTGATATTGAGAACATACACCTGGTATCAACAGTAGAGACCAACCCTGATTTAATGAACATAAGTATTGAATCCCCTCTTGGAATGGCAATATATAAAAAGGCACTTGGAGAAAAGTGCTCTGTTATATCTCCTGAAGGCAATTATGAAGTAAGTATAGAAAAAATTTACGAGTAAAAAAATTTAAGCAGAGATCACTCTCTGCTTAAATTTTTTTTATTAATTCTTGTTTTGTAAATTTAAAATTACCCCTTATCATTGCTTTTATGAATTCACATTTCAAACCCTTATTTCAAGGCACGGCGGAGAAACTTCATACGGATGCACGACACCCTTTACTTATTATCCACCATATTTTTTTCTGCTGCCTCTACCATTCTCTTTACCATTTCTCCGCCGACATTACCTGAATTTTTTATTTTATTTACAATATTACTTGGCACATCGCCCATATCTACATTTCTGCTTTCAATATTATCTACTGCCATATCTTGTGCTACTTCCATTTTAAATTTTTGAAGTTTTCCCGCTGCTTCTGGTACTAATGTTCTTTTAGTCATTTTACTACCTCCATATAATTTTATATTGTAAATACCCAAGATATATTGTAATAATTTTGATCTCAACCTTGTATATCTACAACTAGTATTTTTTAAAACGAACTTTTTATTCATTAATTCATCTTTAAAATTTTTATTTAGGTTTATTAATTTTGATTGTGTTTGAAATAAAATAAAGAAGATAACTTTAATTATCTCCTTTTTCTATTATATTTATTTATAATAGTTATCTATTTTTTTATGCGGCTTATCAACTCTACCATTAATGATTTTTATCAGTAGAAGATGTCTTGAAACTTTTTTCAAGCCTATCCACAACTTTAGTATATTTGTCCTTTTCATTTGCTGGAAATTTAAAAATAAAAGTATTTGTTGAAGCTTTTCCTACTACTTTTTTTTGATATACTATTTCGTCACCTTCAGTATAAGATATTACAAACCAACTACCACCTTTAGCTTTATAATACATATTATTATTTTCAATTGCTTTATTGTATATTGAATCAATAGTATCATTTGGTGCATTATTAGTTCCATATACCTGCAAATAAACCTTTCCATCGTCAGATTTAAATATATTACCATTTGCAGTATCATTAACTACTTTAAGATCATTAGGATACATAATTGAATATGAAAATTTTTCATTACTATAACTTTTATATTCATCTTCTTTAAGTTGATTACCCTGAGACTTTGCCTCTAATATTTTTTTAGTCTCGATTGCTTTTAAATCCGATGTTTTTTTTTCCTCCGCCACTTTTGCATCTTCTATTATTTTATCTGCTACTATTTTTGCATCTGCTATTTTTTTATCCGCTACTATTTTCGCATCTGAAATCCTTTTATCCGCTATTTGCTCTGGTGTTCCTGTTGCAGCTTCTGATGATACTTGTGATGGTGGTGTTGAGACTATTCTGTATATACTTACTACTATAACTAATAGTACTATGAGTGATAAGATTACAAGTGCTTTTACTGACTTTTTCATTTGTTTTTTCTCCTCGCATATGCTTTTATAGTGATAACTTTATAATCATAATTATTTAAAAGTTATTTGTTTTTTTTAATAAAAATGCTAAATACAATTGCTATAATAAACCCAATTAAAAACGACACCCAGATTGGCATAATTTAAACCCTCCTTAACCATCACATTAAAAAGGATACAGACTTCATGTCTATACCCTAATCAATTGTAGTCTCTAAACTTTTAAGCTCAGCTTTTTCTATTTTAGATCACTTATGAAATTTGGAAGATCAAAGCAAGATTTTGCAATCTCCTTTGTTAAATAACGAGTTTCAAGAGGCAATTTATTTACGTCCATGTTACTAGGATCATAAACATCTGAAGCCATTGTAAAACTCCATAATCCACCTGGATAAGTTGGAACAAACGCTATATAGGTTTTTACAATTTTAAAGTTATTCTTTAATATCCTTCTTGTATTCTCAATTATATTACGATGAAGCATTGGAGATTCACTTTGACATACCATTACTCCATCAGTTTTTAATGTTCTTTTTACATTTTTATAAAATTCTTCTCCAAACAAATCCTTAGCAGGACCCTCAGGATCTGGTGAATCGACCATGACTATATCATACTTAATATCGGTCTTCTTTACGTATTCAACTCCATCTCCGAATTTAAAATTGATTCTTTTATCAAAACCTGCGCCTCCGCTTATTTCCGGAAGAAATTTTATGCTTTCTTTTGTTACTACTTCGTCGAGCTCAACCATGTCAATTGTCTCAAGTCCTTTATACTTTGATAATTCTCGTACCGCTCCACAGTCTCCTCCACCAATTACCAATACGTTTTGTGGGTTTTTATGTGTGATTACTGGAATATGAGTAATCATTTCATTATATATAAAACCATCTGCTGAAGTAGTCTGCATTGACCCATCAAGCACAAGACATGGACCAAATGCCACAGTATCAATCAAAGCTACCTCTTGATAGGGCGATTTGCTATATGAAAAACATTTATTAATTTTGTAAGTAATTTTCAAACTTTTTTTCTCAACTTCAACTTCCTCAAACCACAGTTCATTATCAATTTTTTTAAAATACTTTGGCAATTCATCCATTTTCATAATAATTCCTCCATTATAATAAATTTAAGCTTGTAAAGATGCAACTCTATTATAGTTAATTCAACAATTACAGCTTTAATGTTTTCTTTTGTATCTCCGAAAGCCACCACTTCAAGTATATCATAGATATTCGAAAGTTCAACTTGGATATGCTAATGATAACCCAACACCACAATATCTTATTCTATTTAAATCTCCATCAACCCATAATAGCTAACTGAAAGTTATCCAATGGTCACTCAAGAAAAAAAGCTGAATATTATAATTAGGTTAATAATATTAATATAATGTTATTTTTTTCTAAAATCCTTTTTAAACCATAATTAAGAAAAAAGAATAACAGAAGATAATTATATTGTTTTGCACAAACTAGATGATGTAGATGTTGCTACTGTGGAGACGAAAATAAATAGAAATCATAAACTAAATGATAAAAAATGCAGTGATAACTCAAAAGAAACAAAAGCCACCTGCATAAAGGTGGCTTTTTATACTATAAATATTAATTATTTATATCGCTGAAACATTCTCACATTTCAACAATTGAAGTAGCATCTTCTTTCGATTTTATTAAAATGTTTGAAATTACAAAAGCTAGTAAAGAAGGTACAAGCCATGAGAATCCTGCACTTGCTAGAGGAATAAATTTAATAAATGCGATGTTATTCCCAAATAAACCATTTACTGTATCTAAAATAGTTATTATTAAAGCCGTGTATACAGTTATAGCAACAATCTTATCATTTTTCACTTTATCACCAAGAAAGGTAATAGCTATTAGAATAATTACAATTGGATATAAAATTTGTAAAATTGGAACTGCCAATATAACTATACTATCAACGCCTTTTGTAGCTATTACTCCACTTACTAACGCCATAGAAATAGCATTAGTCGTGTATGATACTTTACCATTTGAGAGTTCAGTAAAGTATTTTGCTCCACTTGAAAGTAATCCTATAGAAGTTGTTAAGCATGCAAGACTCACAGATAAACTAAGAATAACGCTACCAATACTGCCTAAGTCTAGTTTTACAATTTGTGTAACTAGATTAGTTCTAGCTATATCTTCAGAGAACAAAGTAGATGTTTGAGATCCAAGATACATAAGTCCAGAATATACAAAGGCTAAACCCACTACAGCCACCATAGATGCCTTTATAGTCATCTTCATTATATCCTTTGGATTTTCATAACCCTTTGCTCTAACAGCTGAAAGAATTATTGATGCCAATATAACAGAGCCCATACCGTCCATCGTTTGATAACCTTCTAATAAAGATTTTGAAAATGCACCTTGGTAATATGTATTTACAATTGGTCCAATAGGAAATATTATCCCTTTAAATATAATTATAGCGAGCATTAATAAAAGTGCTGGTGTAAGTATTTTACCTATATTATCAATTATTGAAGAAGGTTTAAGCACGAATGCAAGTGTTATTGCAAAATACAATATAATAGTTATGTTTTGCCCCATAAATGGGAATAAAGGCTGTATTCCAAGTTCGAAAGTCGTTGCGGCTGTTCTTGGAACTGCAAATAAAGGTCCTATAACAAGAATTAAAGCTACACCTGTTATTATTGCAAATTTTGAACCTACTCTATTTGCCATTTTATCGAAAGAACCATTAATTTTAGCACAGGCAATTATTCCAATTAGAGGAAGACCAACTCCTGTAAGGAGGAACCCTATAATAGCTATAATAAACTTGCTTCCTACCGCTTTCCCTAAGTATGGTGGAAAAATTAGGTTTCCTGCACCGAAAAACATTGCAAATAGTGCAAACCCTATAACCAAGGAATGTTTTGTTGAAGTTTTCATTTGTGTATACCTCCAGATGATGAATTTATGTAATTTTAAAAAATAATTAAATCCATACTATTATTTTAAGAATAAGGCTTACCTTATCTTTTTAATTTCTAATTGAGCCATAATGCATGGTAATGCTAGGTTGAACAATAGTTTTCCTATTTTACCGTTTTCAAAATCTGAATTCATGAGAAAATCTCCTTATTAAATTATTTGAATAATAGCATTGTATAACAATGCGTGAATAATAACAACTATGAAAAGTATACCAATGAGCTAACTTCCGTATCACTGCGATGCAATCAATACATTTTTTTGCTGTTGCAATTCCCCTAGGCCATTACCATAACTGCGCATATTTTTTTATTTACAAACAAGCCTTTAAATGCTAAAATTAGTCCATAATTGTTATAAATTGTGAAGTAACAACATTTTTTTACACCTAGTATTAGTTACTGTAAACCTTACAGCATGATAGATTGTAGAATCTAATAAATTAAAAGTAAAAACTTGAAAATTTACATTAGTCAAGTGTATCATTATTTGAATATGTTCTTTTATCATCTAAGGAGAAGTGATTTAATGTATGAGTATTAAAATTAAAATAATTATTAGTTACCTAATATTAATTATACTTACATCAAGTTTTTTAGGTATTTTAATTGGTAAAATATCAAAGGATGCAGTATTTAAAGAAGTTAAAGAAAAAAGTCAAACTGTAACAGAATTAATTAATACTACAATAAGCGTAAGAAATGATTCCATTATAGAAAAGTCTTATAGTAATTTAGATTCTGCTGAGAAGTTATTATATAGTTTTGGTAATATAAATGTAGATAATACCCAAAGTATAAAAGTAGGGGATTATTATTTACCAGTTTTATATGCCGGAACACACAAGCTATCATTAGATACTAAGCTTGTTGATGATATACATAAATCTATAGGTAGCACAGCTTCTATATTTTTATTAAGTAATAATAAATTAATAAGGGTATCTACAACCCGTATTAAAGGCAACCAAAGACTTGAAGGAACATACTACCCTGCTGACTCAGATATTTACAATACAATAATTAATAATCATGAGTATTGGGGCGTAAATTTATCTGAAAATCAAAGTTATTTGTCAAGAATTAAACCATTACTTAATAAAGATAAAAAGGTTGTAGGAGCAATAGCTGTAGGGAATACATTACTTAATGATTATTTAGAAAAAACATTAAATAACTTTAAAATTGGAAAAACAGGTTATGTATACATAATGGATTCTAATGGAAAAGCGATTGTCCATCCTACTGATAAGGGAAAGAATCTAAGCAACTATGAATCAAGTAAAAAAATAATTTCAAATAGAGATGGATTAATTGAATACACATATAAAGGTGTGCATAAATTAGCTTACTCTATCTATTTCGAACCTTGGGATTGGTATATTGTTACCACAGCTAACTATGATGACTTAGCATCGTCAAGTAAATCAATTTTGAATACCACATTATTAAGTGGGTTATTAATGATTTTATTAGGTGGGATTATAGCTGTGTTTATGGCTAACAATTTGGTTAAACCCATTAATAAATTAAAGTCATATATGGAGATTGCGGGCTCAGGCGATTTAACAGTACATTCGGACATAAAAAACAAAGATGAAATAGGGGTATTATCCGATAGTTTTAATAATATGATAACTGAAAATAAACATTTGATAGAAGAATTGGTACAATATGATAAATTAAAAACTGAATTTATTGCCAATATGTCTCATGAATTAAAGACACCGTTAAATATAATTTTTTCTACAGCACAATTATTTTCTGTATATATAAGCAAAGATGTAAATTCAAATAACATGGATAAGTTAAACGAATATACAAATTATATAAAACAAAATTGTTATAGACTGTTACGACTCGTAAATAATATAATTGATATTAGTAAAATTGATTCTAAATTTATGGAGTTAAATTTAAAGAATCAAAATATAATACAAGTTGTTGAGGAAATAACCCTATCGACTATTCCGTATGTGCAAGGCATGTCAAGAATAATTATTTTTGATACGGATATAGAAGAAAAAATTATGGCTTTTGATGAAGAAAAGATGGAGAGGATTTTACTTAATTTAATTTCTAATGCAACTAAATTTACTAGGCCTGGAGATAAAATCGAAGTTTGCGTTTACGATAAAGATAGTCACGTTATACTTTCTGTAAAGGATAATGGCATAGGAATCCCAGAAGATAAGTTATCACAAATTTTTGAAAGGTTTAAGCAAGTGGATCCTTTACTAAGTAGAGCACATGAAGGTAGTGGTATAGGACTTGCTCTAGTTAAATCTTTAGTTGAAATGCATGGTGGTAAAATTAATGTACAAAGTAAGTATCAAGAAGGTACAGAATTTACAATAAGCTTGCCTGTTAATATAGTTGACGGTAATGATAATCCGAATTCAAAAATAGGTTTAATGAATCAAACAAACAGTGAAAAAATACAAATTGAATTTTCCGATATATATAAATAAAAAAGCTGCATTGAATGCAGCTTTTTTATTATACCCTTTACTTTTTCTTTAATATTTGAATTTGTCCTAAAGATCTTTCCTCCCCATCATTCCCAACTCTAGTCATTATGTATATTTCATAAAAATCTCCGCTTACCTCAATATTATTTCTATCTATATACTCAATAAGACTTTTATAATACTTGCTAGTATCATTATAATCATCATCAAAATTTAATGTTATATATTCCCCCTTTGGCAAAGTTATTAAATTATCATCATTTGTAACACACTCGAAACCATTAATTAGCATATTATTATATATTAGTTCATTATATTTTTTTATATCTTCATATGATACAGCAAAAGCAAGTTCTTTAATTGAACTACTATACTTCTGCTCCATCGATACTAATATTTCACTTAGATTTATTTCAAATTCTTCTGTATATCTCTTTGTATTATTATATTTTTTGAATTTTCTTTCCTTGTTATATTTAATAAAAACATCATTAATCCCTTCTTTTAAAGAATTTTTTATACGCTTCTCAAGAAAACTAATATTATTTTTTACTGCGTTTAAATCTTTTATTTTGGTATCTATCATTTCCTTTTGCTTACTTATTATATTAAGTATGGAATCAAATGAAGTATAATTTTCTATTAATTCCTTTATTTCATCTAAAGATAAGCCCATAGCCTTACATTGTTTTATTGAATTAAGTATTACAAAGTGTTTTGCAGAATAATATCTGTATCTGCTCTTCTCGTCTATATATGAAGGTTTTAGTAATCCAATTTTATCATAATATCGTAATGTCTGAACTGATATATTTTGTAACTTTGACATTTCTCCTATTGAAAAGTTTGTCCCCATATTCTCACCTCATTTGTATTTAATATTTCCAAATAATGATGCTATTTTTTATTTTTAATGCATCTTCAAACTATTATTTTCCTTTAAGTTCCACATTTAAATCGGTTAAAACCGCTTGTGTAGAAGTTTTTATGTTTGCAATTAGTTTTATAGTTATAAATGTTAAACTTTCGGATACCATCGCACTTACCCATATTCCATTTATCCCAAACATACTTCCAAATAAAGTTAAGCATATTGGCAAGAAAATAACTGATCTACATACACAACTTATATTTGCATACTTTGGTTTTTCTATAGCTTGATAATACACAAGGGTATTTAAATTTATTCCTACTACAAAATAGCTAAAACTTGCTATTCGAAGGGCCTTATATGCTAACTGCGCTATGTATGGATCTGTTGTGAATATTCCTATAACCTTCTGTCCAAAGATAAAACTTGTTATAACAAAAAAAGCACTTATTAAAATTGATGCTACGCATGTTATTTTAAAGAATCCTATCAATTTCTCAACATCTTTTCTTCCATAGCTGTAACTTAAAAGTGGTTGTACTCCAAGTGTTATTCCATAAAGAACCATATATATATTTGTAGTTAAATAATTTATTATACTATATGCAGAAATTCCTACCTCCCCTACATATTTTGCTAAAGCTATATTATGCAATAACACAATTATTGAATAACTTGCTTGTGCAAAGAATGATGGGAATCCTATAAGTGAAAACTCTTTAATAAGTTCCTTACTAATCTTTACATTCCCAAAAGTTAATTGACCTTCTCCTTTTAAGAAGTGAGGTAATAGCATACATACCGTAACTATTTGACCAAGGCCTGTAGCTATAGCTGCTCCTTTTATTCCAAAACCAAGTTGAAATATAAATATATAATCTAATATTACATTAGTTATTGCACCACTTATTGTAGAAACCATTGCAAGTTTTGGTCTTCCATCGTTCCTAACAAAACTACTAAGAACTATTCCCGTTAAATTAGGAATACAAAACAGTGCATAAAACCTTAAATATTCTACTGATAAACCCTGTAGCCTCTCTGTTGCTCCTAATAACTTTACTATTGGTTCTGTAAATATAACACCAATTACACTTATTACAACACTAATTATTAGCAGAAATTTAAATACTTGTCTAAATATATTTATTGCCTTTTCAGTATTACTTGCTCCAAAATTTTTAGAGACTAGAGCTCCTCCACCTATTGCAAACATAGAAGCTAATCCAAATAACATAACTGTAAATGGTAGCACTATGTTAACTGCTGCTAATGCTGAATCACCAACACCTTGTCCTACGAACATTCCATCAACAACTGTATATAAAGATGAAATAAACATAGCAAGTGCTGATGGAATAGCATATTTCAAAAATCTCTTTGTCATATATATCCACCTTTTTTCATTATTTTCACACTTTCTTATTATAAACTGTATTGTTACTATAGAGTCAACTTCTTTCTAAATAAGCAAAAGTATTACTAAAAAATAGAGCCAACAGATAAATTTTTATCCGCGACTCTATTTTTTATTTTTTTGAATACTACAGAAATAACATTAAAATGTCTAATTTATTATGCTCTATCCCTTTTAGAAAAACGTGTTTAAATAAATTTTTCAGCACTCTTCCAATGTTTTGAAGCTAAATCATACTTTTTAAAGTCTGGTATAGTTCCACCTGTTTCAACTAAAGCTTTTGCTACTTTTTTAAAATCCCTTCTTGTTTCACATTTAAAAGAATTTGATTCCTCTATTGATTCCATTACATCTCCAATTTTTTGCTGAAAGCTATTCATTCTTAAACCTCCTTCTATTTTGATGTGATAGAAAATAACCCTGAATTTTATCTACTGGAGAGTCATTTGATAAACGCTAATGCCTTGATTGTGTAGAACTATCACTTGATTTTATTATTTCTTCTAAAGTAACATCAGTAATGTCACTAGTCATATTAGATATGTTATACATAATAGACATCTCAGTATTTGAAACGCCACTAATTCCTTTATTAGCATCTAATTGATTAATTGATTTTTTTGCTTTTCCTAACTTATTTTTATTCATTAGTATCTCCCTTCCAATACTGAAATTAAACTATATATTACACTATATAGTTTAACCACTTTGTTATAAAGTATAACAGGAAACTAATGAACTCTATTTTAATAGGTTATTAAGTATGAGTCATATATAAAAATCAGTTATAAGTAAATATGTTTCAGCAATAAGTATAAATAGTTTTTTTACACATACTATATTTATAGTAAAATTGGCGGTGAAGAATAAATGAAAATTTTATTTATGACAGTTACCCTAAGATCATCATGGTCGCATTCATTAAAAGAAAAAAGAATGGTTGTAAAAAGCATAGTTCAAAAACTAAAAAACAAGTTTAATATATCAGTAGCAGAAGTAGCTGAGCAGGATATTCATCAAACAATAGTTATCGGTATCGTAGGAATATGTGGAACTTCATCTCAGCTAGATTCTACAATGGAGCATATTATAACTTTTATAGAATCTAATACTGATGCAGAAATAATTGATATTCAGAAAGAGGATATCCAAGGTATGTAGACTTTCTATTGATGCTATAATTAGTCTTGTTGAAAAAAAACTGCATAACATATTCAATGTGAAGAGTTGTTGAATATGTTATGCAAGTGTTTTTTGTATGTGGGTAAAAATCTTTTCCCTTACATTTCTATATCCTTCCAGTTGACATTAAAACTAGTTTTCCAAAGAATTACATTAAATATCAAAAGCGCGACCGCATAAACACCAATATATATCATATTATTTCTAATAGCTACATGGATTCCAGCAAATACTAAAAGCAGCATAATTGTAATTACTGATGGCTTTATAAGCTTACCACTATCCGATGTAGCAAACTTTACACTAAAGGGCATTGCCTTATTTGATGCTTTAAAATACACCAATAATAATATTAAAAGAACTAGAAACATTACTATTAAGTCTAAAATTATTGACGGTCCTTTAAAAATTGTGAACACTATAGATTCTAATATATAGAGTGGTAGTATTAGTTTGAATATAGTTCCTTTTACTGCCCCTTTTAATATTACCCCTGGATTTTCTATTGGCAATACCTTGTATATAAATGCCCCCTTATAATTATCACTATTATTTATAAACGCTGTACAAAAGCAAAGCAAGAATATAGTTATATACATTAACAAATGAATTTTCCCACCATATCCTGTTTTAATATTAGCCATGAATGATTTATCTTGTCCGTTACCCATAAACATAAATAGCACTGGCATAAACACTGCCATTGCAAGCGTTGGATACACCTTAAGCTTCAAGTTTCTCTCTGTAGCTATCATATTTTGAGTAAATTTAAACATACCCTTTTCAATCTTGTCCTTGCAAACAAGTCCTGCTATAAATTCTTTTCTAGTTTCACTTTTGCGGCTTACGGCTCCCCCTCTATCATTTAATTTTTGAAGGTTCTTTTCAAAATAAGGCACTACGCTTTTAATATAAAGCGTCATTAACATAATCGGTCCTGCTATTGCGAGTGCAAATAAAAATATTAGAAAAGGTTGTTTATTCCCATCTATTAGTATACCAAATGGAGATGCAAGCCACATAGATGGAAGTAATGCATGCCACAATTTGGGCATATATTCACTGTTCATATTGGTAGCATCAAAGACTCTTGCAACTAGTTGATATCCAAAAGCAAATACAAACGCTAATAATATTTGAAAATAGTTTATTATATCCTTTAATTTTTCTCCATCAAAAAAATTCAAAACTAAAGTATATAGTAAAGATGTTAAAGCTATAACTAAGAACACTACAAGTATATTGTCTATAAAAAATATCACAGAAAATAAAGCTCCATATTTTACGCTGCCAATAACTAGTGGAATCAAATTTAATGATAGTGATAAACCTATTAAATATATACATATATGAGTAGTCTTTGCTGCATTAAATGTTTTACTATCGATTGGCTTAGGTAGTAATATATTTTTCTCTTTTACATCTAGTAATACTGCTGAAAAATCAGATATCATAAGTGAAATCATCATAAATAGATTTATACCTATTACAACATTCGCAGATTGCATAGATGACATACCACCCGTCATTATTATTAATCCAATAAAAATGCTCATAACTGAATTGAACATCAATAATGATAGATAATTATTCTTGTCCTTACTTTCATCTCTCTTTTTATTATTCCCCATAACAGTACTTACTCTACGACCATCTGTGGTTAATTTTATCTGAAGAATAATTCTCATAGTCTTATAGTTAACGCCTAATTTTTCATATAAAGATTGAAATTTATCCAATATCGCAAGTACGGTGAAATTCTTCATAATTACACCTCGCAAACCAAAGAAACAAATTCTTTAGCAACCTCTGCATGCTCATTAAATCCTGTTAGCTGATTGAATATTTCTTCAAGTGTTCCTTCCTTCTTATTATTCTTAAGCTCTTCAAAACTTCCATCAGCAACTATCTGTCCCTCATTTAAAAGTAATATTCTATCACTTACCTTCTCTACAACATCCATTATATGTGAAGAGTAAAATATGGTTTTTCCGCTCTTTGCAAGACTCTTCATAACCTCTTTAAACACCATTACACTATTAGCATCTAGTCCCCCTAGAGGCTCATCAAAAAATAAAATATCGGGATTATGAATTAAACTACAGATTATAATTAACTTTTGCTTCATACCTTTTGAATATGAGGATATTCTAGAATCTATAGCATCCTCAATTCCAAATAAGCCCATTAGCTTCGTTACTCTCTCGATAAGCTTTTTTTCTTCTAATCCATATATTCCGCCTAAAAAGCTTATATACTCATAAGCAGTTAAGTTTTCATATATATCTGCAAGCTCTGGTACATACCCTATTTTCTTTTTATACTCTATGCTTCCATTACTTATATCTTGTCCTAATATTTCTACTTTTCCCGAGTATCCTTCTAATATCCCAAGCATTATCTTTATAGTTGTACTTTTACCAGCGCCATTAGTCCCTATATATCCGATTATTTGACCTCTAGGAATTTCTAAATTTATTCCGTTAAGCACCTTTTTACTCCCATAGCTCATTTGTAAATCTTTAATTGATATTATACTTTCTAAATTTCCCATCGTACCCTCCCCTTGGATGTATTTTTTATCTGTTTATGTAATTTATTATACTGCTTAATTGGGTAATTTCAACAAGTTTTCACTTGTTACTTGTATGTAAACCTTTTAATTCTTATTTATATAAATCTCTTTAAAATAAGCTTTCCACCTAAAAAAAATAGCACCAGCCTAAGCTGATGCCAACTCTTATAAATAATCTTGATTTCACAAGGTGCTTTCTAATGTTAATGGTTACTCACCTGTTATGTCACTCACCGAACAATTACTACATACTTTTTATTATTACCAGTTAATATATTCCTTAACCTCTGCTTTCTCCCCTAAAGTCACGTCTTTTAAAACCCATTCCTTAAACACTGGATATCCTGTTCTATCAACAATATACCCAATGTGTTCTTTTCCTCCTGGAGCATTTCCATCAATATACTTATCGATATATGAATATGTGTTTTTTATTATTTTGATTATATTTTCCTCGTCCACCCAAGTTATAAAATCTTGAGCCAGCCTAGGATTTTTCTTGCCAGTCCTACCCATTATCACAAGTTTATAATATTTCTCATAACTTCTGCTCCAGCAACTAGTCGGGCATTTACCTATGCATTCTCCACATCCAATACACTTGTCTTGGTTGCGTACTACTTTAAAGTTCTCCATTTTAAGTGCACCAGTAACTCTTTTTTTACAGTTAGTTACGCAAGATTTACAACTGATGCATCTATAAGATTCATATTGGGGCTCTGTCATTCCTATGATCCCAAAATCTTGTATTCTAGCCTTTATACAATCATTAGGACAACCTGTTAAAGCTACTTTCACATGATAGTCATTGGGAAATATTTCCTTTTCAATCCTTTTTGCAAAATCTGTAGTATTGTAATTTGCAAAAGGACAGACATTTGCCCCTATACAGGCTGACACATTTCTAGTACCTGCAGACAAGTATCCTGTATTTTCTGAAATCTGATTTATATCAAGGCCTTCTATAACTGATTGAATCATCTTATTAACTTCTGGTATTTTATCTATATCAATATTAGGTATTTCAAAACCCTGTCTTATAGTTATATGAATATTTCCATCTCCGTAAGTTTCTGCTACCCTTTGCAAAACTTCTAAATGTTTGGCTTCTATATGGCCACCAGGCACCCTTATTCTTATAGCTGTTTTACCTCTTTTTTTAGTTATTCTGTATGCATTTTTCTTCATCAACTTGGTATTTATATCCATTAAATTCTCCCCCTTAATCTACTAGATGAACTGCATCTAAATAGTTAAAAACAGGCCCATCTAAACATATATATGTATCATCAATTTTGCAGTGCCCACATTTCCCAACTCCACAACACATTTTTCGCTCATAAGATACCCATATATTTTTTTCTTTTACTCCTTTTTTTATAAATCCAGCTACTGTAAACTTAAGCATCATTGGTGGTCCTACTACAATAACCTGTACTTCATCCATATTCAGAACTTGAATATCTGCAATATATTTTGTTATGAGTCCTACAGTTCCAGTGTAGCCGTCATCAGCACTGTCTACAGTTAACGTTACACTGATACTCTTTTCCCAAACTTTGAAATTTTCTTTAAATAAGATGTCACTAGGCGACTTAAAACCTGCCATTAAATTAAAGCCCGTACATTCCTTTGGATTTTTAGCAAAATAATCTACTATCCCTTTTACTGGTGCCAGTCCAGTTCCCCCAGCAGCTACAATAACTTCTTTATTTTTATAAAGGTTAACATCAAATCCATTTCCATAAGGCCCTCTTAAAAACAAGGTTCCTCCTACAAAAAAGCTATGAATTACATCCGTAACAGTGCCGACACGTCTAATAGTAAAATCTACATAACCCTCACCTATCTCACTAACGGATATAGGTGATTCTCCAAATTTCGGTATGGATACTTCAAAAAATTGACCCGGCTTTACAACACCTTCGAACTCCATTCTAAATGTATAATCCGTTTCTGTATGCTTACTTATATTAAGTATCTTAGATTTAAAAGGCATGTATATATTTTTCATTTATTCCACCTCATCCATTGCTTTATTTAATTTGTTTACACAATTTGAGAAAGATATATATTCAGGGCATATATCATCACATCTACCACAACCTATACACATATGATATCCGGCTCTCTTTTTAAAATCATATACCTTGTGCATAATTTTGAATCTCATTCTGTCTTTTTTATCCTGTCTAAATCCATGTCCGCCTGCCATATCACTGTATCCGTCTACATGACAAGATGCCCAAACACGCCTTCTTTCTCCCACGTTTTTATTTTCTTTATAGAAAATGTCCTGCGTAGTAAAACAAGAACAAGTACCGCAGACAAAATTACACCTGCCACAAGCAATGCATCTTGAAGAATATTCATCCCACATCTTTGATTTAAAAATTCTTTGATCTAAGTTTTCAGGTATATTAACCTTTACTTCATTAGTCAAAATAAATTCAGGCTCTACCACGACGTTACTAGGTTTATCTATGTTAAAGTACTTCATCAGTTCCTCGGATTTACAATTCACAAAGACCTCATCATCTTGAATTTTAGTGTACATATCATAATCTTCTATCATATTCGATCCCATACTTGCGCAAAAACAATTTTCAAAACTTTCACTACAACCCATAAGTACAAATTTAATTTTATCTCTTAAAACCTTATAATAATAATCTTCATTTCCATTTTTAAGGTAAATTTCATCTAATCTCTTTATAGCATGAATATCACAACTTCTTAAGAATATTAATATTTTCTTCTCATCGCATTTTGGCTCTACGCAATCATTTTCAGTAAAGTAAAATAATGTTTGAGTAATTGGCAATGTTATTTCTTTAGGAGAAAAACTAGATTTTAAATCAAACTCTACTTCCCTTATACTCTTTATTTCCCTATACCTAACAGTATCTGTATCCGCAAAAGTTCCTTTTCCCTTGAGCACTACTGGTGCATACACCTTATATTCATGTCGCAATGTTTCAAGATACTCATCAAACTTCTCTATTTTCAACTTAAAGCCCATAAATGCACACCTTCCATTATAATAAATTTTACCTATTCGCTAAATATTGTTAATTAATTAACTTCATTAGTTAGTTCCTATAAAAATTAAATTTATAACTAACTATGCATATTGTATTTTAAATCATAAAAAAAGTATGTGATTTTCATCACACACCTTTAAAGTATTTGCTTAACTTTTCTCTATTAACTATGAATTTTCTATATTTTATTCTAACCATATCCATGTTTTCAAGCTCTTTTACTGCCCTTGAAATAGTTTCGCGAGAGCTACCTAACATATCTGCTAAATAAGTTATGTTTATTTTAATATCTATTAAAACGCCATCTTCTGTTTCTACACCATAATCTTTAGATAGCTTCCAAAGCTTTGCGGCTACCCTTTTGTCCATTTTAGTAGGAACTGTGTTCTTAATTTGTCTATACACTCTTCTTATTTTTTTACTCATAGAGTTTAATATAATCTCTGTTAGCTTAAAATCCTGTTTCATAATATTTAATAAGTCTACTTTTGATATACTTATAATTTCACTATCTTCAAACCCTTCACAATTAATAGATGTCGTAAAATTGTCAAAATTGACCTCGTTTATAATCTCACCTTTGTTTAGGATATAGATAACCCTCTTTTGACCCTTTTCCGATACTCTGTACATAGTTACCTTTCCCTCTAGCACTATATATATATTATTTGTGATTTCTCTTTCAGCAAATAACATTTGTGATTTTTTCAATTTTTTTACTACAACACTCTCTCTTATTAAATCCAAAGTTTTATCCTCAACACATTTAAATAAAGGAAGGTCTTTTAATTGCCTAAGCGATATTTGTGTCATATTAACTTCTCCTTATGATTTCATTTTATAATCTCATTATAATAAAAATACTAATATTCTTATTATATAGCAATAAATTTTAAAATAAAACAAAAAAAGAAATTATACATTACTTACCTTTATTAATCCTAGCTTTAATAATATATATTTTTATTGTTTTATTTCTCTTTTGCTACGTACCAATATGCTGCTCCAATAAATACAGCTCCACCTACAAAGTTTCCTAGGGTAACCCAAATTAAGTTGTGCGCTAATCCTCCTATAGAAATCGCTGCGGTGTGAGGAATCATTAGTGCCGTTGTAAGCAAAGTCATATTCGCAACACTATGTTCGAACCCTATAGTTATAAATGCAAATAGGCACCAAAAAATCATTATAAGTTTAGCCGTTTCTTCCTTTAATTTAATAGCACACCATACGGCTAAACAGACTAACATATTACAAAGTAACCCTTTTAAAAATAATTCTATGCTTGGCGTTGCCATTTTCCCTTGTGATGTTTTTAAAATAAAAGTTGCTGTGCTACCCTTTGCAAGCCCAGAACCTACAAATATTGCTGCTAGCACTGCTGACCCTATAAAGTTTCCTATAAAACTGTATATCCAAATATTTATTGAATCAAGTAAAGGAACTTTCTTTTCTAGAGACCCTATGGTCATAATCATGTTATTTCCTGTAAAAAGTTCGGAGCCCGCCATTATTACAAGACTTAAGGCAATCCCAAAGGAAGCTCCCATAATAGTTTTCGTTGCCGGTGACTCAGCCGCTGCAAATGATCCTCCAATAGTAAATATCAATAAAATTCCAAATCCCACATAAGCACCAGCTAGGGCCGCTGCAGTGAGGTACCTCATTTTACTTTTCTTTAAAAGTTCAGATTTTTTTACCGCCGATATTGAAACTTTGTTAATTTCTTCACTAAACAAGACATACCACTTCCTTCTATAAAAGATACCCACATTATATCATTACAGAAAAAGAAAATATGTGACTAATATCACATATTTTCTAAAATTATTTTTTACCAACAATCTAACTTCCAGGACGTTAGTTATTAATAAAAAAGAGCACTTAAGGTAATCAATCCTTATGTGCTCTCATTTTAATATAAGATTATTTTTTAGGTCCTTTTTCTAATATTTTTATTCCAAAATCAGGAAAATCAGTAAATAAACCATCTACATCAGCTTCAAAGTAGAATTTTTGCATTAACTCTTCTACACTAGTTACATATTTAGGGATTTCATCTTTTCTAAATGTATATGGATGAACAACAAGATTATGTTTATGTGCATCTTTTACTAAATTAGGATTAATAACTGGTTCTTTATCGTTCTTCCCATTTTCATCTATTATTTGTTGGTACCAAGGTCCAATACCATTTGCATATTCAGCTACTTTTGCTAGTCCTTCATCCGACATCATTTTTTTATAATTTGCCCCTGGACAATCTGCTTCTTCACCAATTAGCTGGACCATTTTCATTTTTGCGCCCATTTCTGTCCTAACTTTTCTTAAGTAAGTTGGATCAAAACATTGTAAATAAATTTTTGATTCAGGCGTATCATATCCATATTTTCTAAGAACTTTTAATACCACAGATCCAATATCTTGTCCATTATCTGTATGAAATTTAGGCTCTTTTAATTCAGGGTAAATTCCTTTTTCTTGACCTGTACTTTTATTCAGCCCTTGTACAAGTTGTATCATTTCTTCTAATGTTGGAACTTCAAAATGAGCACTATTTAAAGGAAATCTATCAGGGAAAACAGGATCCTTAGACCCTTCTTTTGTACGTTCGTGCACGTTAAGTGTTTTAATTTCTCCTAGCGTGAAATCAATTACATAGTAATGTCCATCGCTTCGTTTTCTATTTGGGTAACGCTTTGCTACATCTGTTGTCGTATCTAACATATTATCATGCATTATTACTGGAACACCATCTTTAGATAAACAAACATCACTCTCTATGTAATCTGCCCCTAGTCCATAAGCTAAAGCATAGGACTCTAAAGTATGTTCAGGTAAATATCCAGAAGCACCCCTATGTCCAATCACTATTTTATTGCTTTTATTTTTTGTTGAAACAGTTGTGGTATTACTTGCTACTGGAGGAGACTGTTTAGACTTCTGTCTACATCCTGCGAATAATCCTGCTGTTATGGTAAGTGTACATGCTAGAGCAATTAGTTTTTTTTCGTTCTTCATGTTATATCCCCCTTGTATAATCTAGTTATACGTTTTCAAATCTTGTAGATGTGATAACGTTTTCTGTTAGCTACCAAATTGATTATAACTAAACTAAACGAAGAATTCAAGAAAAAAACAGAAAATTTTCTAGCATTTTCATATTTTATCACTAACTTTAAATTAACAGCGTATTTTACATAAATGTAAAAACAAGTTACCCGACGAATATTTATGAGGGAAGAACAACTGAATTCGCTACATCATCCATTATTTTGCTTTGCATTAATTTGGTTATTATGGTAATATAACATTAAATAATTAAGGGCGGAGAAAAGAGAGCCTTAATGTATGGGTATTTCATACCTATTAATTAAGGTTCTCTTTTTATTCGCATTTAGGAGGTAAGATAATGTTTGACGTAACTATTATTGGCGCTGGTATTGTTGGATGCTCAGTATCAAGAGAACTATCTAAATATAATTTAAAAACATGTGTTATTGAAAAATCTAGTGATGTTGCTTCTGGTACAACAAAAGCAAATAGTGCAATAGTACATGCAGGGTATGATGCTAATCCAAGTACTATTAAGGGAAAATTAAACGCAAAAGGTAATGAAATGTATACAAAGCTTGCAAAGGAATTAGATTTCCCATTTAAGAGGAATGGATCATTGGTTCTGTGCTTCGACGAGAAACACATGAATGATCTTAAAGAATTACTAGAACAAGGCGAAAAAAATGGAGTACCTAATTTAGCTATTCTTGATGGAGATCAAGTTAGAGAAATGGAACCTAATGTAACATTGAGCTGTGTCGGTGCCTTATATGCTCCAACAGGAGGAATTGTTTGCCCATATGAAATGACTATTGCTATGGCTGAAAACGCATACACCAATGGCGTGGAATTTGAATTTGGAACTGAGGTCCTTAATATAGAAAAAAAACAAAGTTGTTACGTTATAAAAACTAATAAAGGCGACATTGAAACAAAAGTAGTAATAAATGCAGCCGGTTTATTTTCGGATGAAATTAATAATATGGTAAGCAATAATAAATTTAAAATACTTCCCAAGTTAGGAGAATATGTCTTATTTGATAAAGCTTGCGGAGATTTAGTTACAAAAACTATTTTTCAGCTTCCAACTAAACTTGGAAAAGGAGTTTTAGTTACCCCTACTGTTGATGGTAACCTTCTAATTGGACCTAATGCTGTAGATCAAGATAACAAAACTGATCTTAGTACAACTCGCGAAGGCATCGATGATATCGTTTTAAATGCTCAATTAAGTATCCAAATGCCACTTCCTATGAATATGGTTATAACTTCTTTTGCAGGGAATAGATCAAAATGCGAGGGAAATGATTTTATAATTGGGGAAGCAGAAGACGCTAAGAACTTTATTAATGTAGCAGCAATTGATTCTCCAGGTTTAACTAGTGCTCCAAGTATTGCTGCAATGGTAGCTGATATAGTAACAGAAAAATTAGCACCGCAGGAAAATGTAAAATTCAACCCTATACGAAAAGGTACAAGAAAATTTAGAGAAATGTCAAACGATGAGCGAAAAAAAATAATCAAGGAAATACCTGAATATGGAACAATTGTTTGTAGGTGTGAAACTGTAACAGAAGGTGAAATTATAGACTCTATAAGAAGACCTCTTGGAGCAAAAACACTTGATGGAGTTAAAAGAAGGACAAGAGCTGGAATGGGGAGATGCCAATCGGGCTTTTGTGCAACAAAAGTTGTAGATATTCTTTCAAGAGAACTTAATATACCACGATGCGCCATTACAAAATCAGGCGAAAATTCTATACTGCTCACTGGCAAAAATAAACAATCTTTATAAATTGGAGGAATATATATGCAAGAATATGATTTAATCATAATTGGTGGAGGTCCAGCAGGCCTTGCAGCTGCAGTTTCTGCAAAGGATCAAGGGATAAACAGCATTTTAATTATAGAAAGAGATAATCAATTAGGTGGTATTCTCAATCAATGTATTCATAATGGTTTTGGTCTTCACACATTTAAAGAAGAACTTACTGGTCCTGAGTATTCTCAACGATTTATTGACAAGGTTATTGCACTTAATATCGAGTATAAGTTAAATACCATGGTTCTAGATGTAAATGATAGTAAACAAGTTACTGCTGTAAATACAGAAGATGGTATATTGGAGCTCCAGGCAAAAGCAGTTATACTTGCAATGGGATGCAGAGAAAGACCAAGAGGAGCTTTAAACATACCAGGTGCAAGATGCGCAGGTATTTATACAGCTGGAACAGCTCAAAAATATGTTAATGTTGAGGGTCTAATGCCAGGAAAAGAAGTAGTAATACTTGGTTCTGGAGATATCGGACTTATAATGGCAAGACGAATGACCCTCGAAGGTGCAAATGTAAAGGCTTGTGTAGAACTAATGCCTCATTCAAGTGGACTTAAGAGAAATATTGTACAATGCTTAGACGATTTTAATATTCCTTTAAAATTAAGCCACACTATAACAAATATACATGGGCATGATAGACTTTGCGGAGTTACTATAGCTCAAGTAGATGACCATAGGAAACCAATAAAGGGTACTGAGGAATACATTGCTTGTGATACATTACTTTTATCTGTTGGCCTTCTACCCGAAAATGAACTTTCTAGAAAAGCTAATGTTAAACTTTCCAGAGTTACTGGGGGTCCTGAGGTAGATGAAAGCATGCAGACGAGCATTTCTGGAATATTTACCTGTGGCAATGTGCTTCACGTTCATGATTTAGTAGATAATGTAACCACTGAAAGCTACACTGCTGGTAGAAATGCTTCTGATTATATAAAAGGAATTTACCATGCCGGAAAGAGTATTGAGATCTTCGCGACAGACGGAGTTAGGTATACAGTACCAAGTACTATCAATCCTGAAAATATCGATAACATAATAGATGTTAGATTTAGGGTTGGTGAGGTACATAAATCTGCTTATATATCTGTTTATTTTGATGATGTGCGCGAAATGCATTTAAAGAAAAAGATTCTTACACCAGGCGAAATGGAAAGCGTTAAATTAACTAAAGCAGTTTTTGATAAATATAGTAACTGTAAAAAGATTACCATAAAGGTAGAAAAGGAGTAGTTAACTATGAGTACAAGGGAATTAACATGCATAGGCTGTCCAATAGGTTGTGCTCTTGTGGTAGCGCTTGAGGGCAAAGAAGTTATTAGCGTTAAAGGAAATACCTGTAAGATTGGAGAAACCTACGGCAAGAAAGAATGCACTAATCCAACAAGAGTCGTTACATCCTCTGTTTTAGTTTCAGGTGGGGAAAATGAGATACTTCCTGTTAAAACTGAGAGAGATATTCCAAAGGATCTGATTTATGACTGCGTAAGAGCATTAAAAAATGTTATAGTAAAAGCTCCTATTTCTATAGGTGATGTGGTTCTAGAAAACGTACTTGACACAGGCGTAAATATTATAGCAACTAAGGATATTGGAGCTGCATAGTGGTATTAACTCAAGGCAGTTAGATGGAGGAAATTCACGGTATTAATAAATGTAATACCGTGTTTCTATAAAATTCAAGTAACCGATTATTAATAAAATTAAAAACGAAAGGATGATGAAAACGTGTGGAATTTATTTAATTTTTTAAAACCTGCTGCACCTATCGAGAGATTACCAAAAGAAAAAATTGACCCAGCTTACAAAAAATATCGTTTACAAGTATTTATAAGTATATATATTGGTTATATGGGTTATTACTTTGTTAGAAGTAACTTTTCATTAGCTAAGATGTATCTCATTCAAGAGGGCTTTACAAAAACACAACTTGGTTTTGTTGCATCTGCGCTAGGAATGGCTTATGGTGTCAGTAAATTTGTTATGGGTAACGTATCAGATCGATCCAATGCGAGGTATTTTTTAGGTATTGGTTTAATTTTGTCTGGTATTACAAATTTATTTTTCCCAATTACCTCAAGTCTTACAATAATGTTTATGTTGATGCTTGTGAATGGTTGGGTTCAAGGTATGGGTTGGCCACCATGTGGAAGAATCATGACCCACTGGTTTTCTGATAAAGAACGTGGAGTTAAAATGTCTATTTGGAATACCGCACATAATGTTGGTGGTGGATTTATAGCTACCATTGCTCTTATTGGTGTTCATATGTTCGGAGGCTGGAAAGGAATTTTCTATTTGCCAGGTATTATTGCAATCGTAATTGGAACTTTGTATATGGTTTTTGCAAAAGATACACCTCAATCTGTAGGACTTCCTCCTATAGAAGAATATAAAAATGATTACCCTGCTGTAAAAGTAGAAAATAGAGAAAAAGAAATGACTGGAAAAGAAATACTATTTAAATATGTACTCAATAATAAATATATATGGTTTATTGCTCTTGCAAATGTGTTTGTATATTTAGTACGATATGGTGTCATTAATTGGGCTCCATTATACTTACAAGAAGTAAAGGGTTTTAATATTAAAGAATCAGCGCTTGCATTTTCTTTATTTGAATATGCCGCAATTCCTGGCACTATACTCATCGGATGGATCAGTGATAAAATATTCCATGGTCGTCGTGCACCAGTAGGCGTAGCTTGCATGGTAGGTGTTACGGTTGGTGTGTTCGTTTATTGGCAATCTTCAAGTATTTTAGCAATAAATATTACCTTAGCTTTAATAGGTGCCTTAATATATGGACCGGTTATGCTTATTGGAGTAAGTGCCTTAGATCTAGTTCCTAAAAAAGCCGCTGGAACTGCTGCTGGATTTACAGGACTCTTTGGATATCTTGGTGGGCAAGTTGCAGCTGAAATTGTACTAGGAATGATTGTAGATAAATACAACTGGGATGGGGGATTCATGCTTCTTATGATTTCTGCTGTACTTGCTATTGTATTTCTATCTCTTACTTGGAACGTACATGATAGGTCAAAACCAGAATCTGAAGATATTACGGCGGTTTAAAATTAATATTGCTTGGCTATAAACATTTGAGCAATAGCAAATAAAATTAAATCTTACATAAAAAAACTATTGATTTAATTTATTTCTTGTATTATGCAATTAAGACTGCATTTGATTAAACTGACATCAGTTAAATTAAATGCAGTCTTTTGTTATGTAATCTTGCATTAACAAAATGCGAATACCATACTCATGTCGAAATAGGCAATTTTCCATAAGGGTATGAAAGTAAAATTTATTTAATAAAAGACGAAAAGTTATTATCTCTATAGATAATAACTTTTCTTATAATAATGTGGAGGACTAAATGAGGAACAAATATCCTTAAGGATGTAGATATGTTCTTTATAATTATATTAACAGTCACTGCCATTTTATGCATAAAAATATCTAAAACTAAATATATTTAATTTAAAGTTTTTATGTTTTCACCATTCGGTTAATTTCAATACAAAATCTGAGTTCAGAACTTCTTTTTATATTGTAAATATAAGAATTAACACTATTTATATTGAGGCTCTTGTTTTTGAATATATTTCTGTCTTCCCTTTAAAATGTCCATTGCAGAATCAAGTTGCTCTGCGATTTGTGTAAAATCATTTTTTGCTTGTTGATCCTCTGTTTCTAGAGAAAAAGTCTTCATTGTAGCAGAAGCACTTTGCATTCCTGCAATTGCTTGTTGCATTTGAGTTCCTACAGTCATAGTTTTCACCTCCCTTCAAATATGTATTTAACCTTTGGGTTTAAATAGTATAGCGCCAATAAATCCAAAAACTATCGCAGCAGAAATCCCCGAACTTCCTGTCTTGAAAATGCCAGTAAATATCCCTATAAATCCTGTTTTTTCAGCATCAATTAGAGCCCCTGTTACTAGAGTATTTCCAAAGCTGCTTATAGGTACAAATGCCCCTGCACCGGCAAGTTTTACTAAAGGATCATATAAACCTAGTCCTCCTAAAATTGCTCCAATTACAACTAGTGTACACGTAGTATGTGCAGGCGTAATCTTTAAAATATCCATTATAAGTTGGCCAATAACGCAAATTAGACCGCCTATTACAAATGCATAAATAAATTTTTCCATAAATAAACTCACACCTCTTTTTTACATTTCAATAGAAACTGCATGAGCAATGCAAGGTATGCTTTCCTTTTGTTGATAGGATATTGGAGACATTAGAGCACCAGTTGCAACTATTAATATTCTCTTTAATTCCCCTCTTCGCATACGGTTAAGAAAATGCCCATAAGTTACAGTAGCAGAACAGCCACAGCCACTACCTCCAGAAAAAACTGGTTGGTCCTTTTTATATATTAAAAGTCCACAGTCTGTAAATATATCTGATGGCATTTCTATACCATGGCTTTTTAATAAACTAATAGCGAGTTTATGCCCTACCTTGCCTAAATCACCAGTAGCAATAAGGTCATAATAGGAGGCATCAACATTTAAATCTCTAAAGTGTGCTTCAATTGTATCTACAGCCGCGGGTGCCATAGCTGCCCCCATGTTAAATGGATCTGAAATTCCCATATCTATTACTCTTCCTATTGTAGTCGAAGTAATCTTAGGTCCAAATCCTTCTTTGCCAAGCACCGCAGCTCCAGCCCCCGTTACTGTCCATTGGGCAGTAGGTGGTTTTTGTCCACCATACTCTGTAGGATATCTATATTGTTTTTCTGCAGCCGCATTATGGCTACTTGCAGATGCTATAACATATTTAGCTGACTTACTTTCTATCAATTGAGCGGCCATGGCTAACCCTTCCATGGAACTAGAACAAGCGCCAAAAATTCCTAAAAAAGGTATCCCTAATGTTCGCGCAGTAAAACTACTGGAAGTAATCTGATTCATCAAGTCTCCACTTATAAAAAAATTTATATCTTCTTTTTTTATACTTGATTTCTTTATCGCTCTTTCACAAGCATGTTCAAGAAGAACTCTTTCCGCCTTTTCATAACTATCCTGTCCAATCCATAAATCTTCATGAATTATATCAAAGTCATCAGCTAAGGCCCCATTACCTTCAAAAGGACCACCAACTGCCGCAGAACCTAATATTGTAGGTTTAGAATTGAAAATCCATGATTGATGTCCTTTAAGCATCTACATCACTCCCAACCATTTTATTGTGATTTTTATCGTAGCAACCACAAAAGCAGAAAAAACTCCATAAACAATGATTGCTCCAGCAAGCCTAAACATATTTCCAGCGACTCCAAGTACATATCCTTCGCTTCTATGCTCAATTGCAGCAGAAGCTATCGAATTAGCAAAACCTGTAATTGGAACAGCAGATCCAGCTCCAGCCCATTGGCCAATGCGGTCGTAAATCCCAAGTCCAGTAAGTAACGCTGAAACAAAGATTAAAACTACTGAAGTCGGACTAACTGCTGTTTTTTCATTAAAATTAAAGTAGGTGATAAAGAACACCTGTAAGCATTGACCAATGGTGCATATGATACCACCTACAAGGAATGCTTTAATACAATTTTTAAAAATAGGTCTTTTAGGTTCTATGCTTTTCACCACTTCACCATATTGCAGTTGAGTTGGCGTTAGTTTTTTCTTTTTCATATTAGACATTATTTCACCCTCTAACGTAATAAATATGGTTTTATTTTTTTCATAACCTTTTCTAGATTTTCAGCATTTTTTAAGTACATAGATTTTGCTTCTTCAGTTTCTGTTTCTAAAGCAAAGGACATAAGGTCCGCCTGACTTTTTTGAATACTGGCATATAGCATTTCTTTAATTTGTGATTTTGGGACTTGAATCAAATCATCAAAAAGATCCAGATATAAATCTCCAGAAGAATCTACTTGACCAATAAAAACATTCTCAATTGCTACTCCTTTGTTTTCTAACTCAGTCTTAAGCCACCCTTTACTCAATCCAATATTGGTAAGACCTTCATTTAACATATTCCCGTCTAAAATAACTGTTTGTGATTCAGCCTTAGACGCAACTTTTATTCCTAAATCATATGAAGTAACAGGCTTTTTATCAGCTTTTAAACTAACATTGATATCTCCTGTTGTTTCCATAACGGCAAATTCAACATCGGCTAAATCAAATGCTTTTTTTGAACGTAATTCTTGTAGAAACTCTTGCCCAGTCATCCTTTCTTTAGCTAGATTATCTTCCATAATTTTACCATTTTTAATTAATACCCTTTCTTTTCCATTTATTACATTGTAAATCCATTTACTTTTCATGGAGGAATAATCTAAGATAATAGGCATCAGTACCCAAACAGCTAGTGCAGTTAGTCCAAAATAAATATTCGTAATTATACCCAATGAAATTAAAGCAACTATAAGAGCAATAATTACATAAGAAATAAACTCAAAAGGCGTAACCTTAAATAAGTTTCTTTTTTTCATAAATCTTGTTAAAACCAGTGTTAAAAAATATAAAATTATCGTGTTGAATAATATTGTTAACCAATTACTCATCATTTCACCTCACTTAGTCACCTTTGTATTGAGGCTCCTGAAACTCTATAGAGCCTACTCTTTTTTCCAAATCTATTTTAATTTTACCTATCTCTTCAAATGCCTCAGTATAAATAGCCCTAGCTTCTTTATTTCGTTCTTGCAATGAATATAATCTTAAAGTAGCTTCAGAACCTTTTAAAGTGGCTAATGTTTGCTTTACCTTAGAGCCAACAGTCATATGGACCTCCTTAATGCTTATCGATTCTTTTTCTCACGCAGTATAACTAACATGCTTTTATTAAAGTTTTATCTTTTTTATTATTCATATATCTTCTCCTATCTTCAATATTTTACTCATTAAACTTTAAATAGTTATTTATTATTACTTAGTTTTATTGAATTGACTATCTTTATGTTATTATGGCCAAAGTTTTCTTTGAAAGATGAAAACAATTGGTATTTGAGATAGTAGAAGAGACAAGGTGGAAACAACATGATTTTAAAAATTTTAAAACACCATAACTGCAATAGTAGAAATTACAAGTGAAAAAGAAGTTAAAAATGAATTGAACAAGTATATTATGTCTCTAAAATATTCAAATAATATTATAGAAGATATTATATATATATAGATAATATTATTGTTAAAGCTATAATCTACAATAAATTATGTGAAGCGAATAGATTAAATATAAAATTCTTATTTAATGTGGCCAATAATACACTAGAAAATAGTCTAAATGATTATGAAATTTCAGATATGCTAAATAATCTATTGGACAATGCTTTTCAAGCTGTCATAAATAGTACTAAGGATAAGGTCTTTATATTAAATATATGTGAAGAAGAAAATTCTAATATTGTAGAAGTTAAAAATAGCGGAATAACAGTAAAGTTTGATAATATAGAACAAATATTTGAAAGAGGTCTTTCTACTAAAGAAGGGGTTAATAGAGGATATGGACTTTACAATATAAAAGAAATAGCTGAAAAAAAAGGCAGTGATGTTCAGCTATTCTTTGAAGACAATTATACTGTTTTTAAAATATTGTTCAAACAAATTATTAGGGGGGAGTAAGTTTTCAAAAAAAATCAAAGCAAGTAGCTGAGTTATGTAGAGTCATAGAAGTTAATTTTGTTACATATCTTCTATGGAAATAGCTCTGACTGGTGAACCATCAGCATTTTTATTTTTAAGTGGCATAATACTTAAGATAAAATACTCACTGCTGATGGAATCTAAATTCACTAGGTTCTCAATAATTATAATGTTCTTTGGCATTAATATTTTATGAACTGCAAATGTGGTTGAGTTTATATCATCAATTGAAATTGCATCAATACCAATACCCTTTAAATTAAATTTCGACAACCAATTGGCTGATTCTTCACTTAAAGAAGGAAAATCCTCAAAGTATTTTTTATAACCCCAGTATTTACTCCATCCTGTTTTTATTATAATGAACTCAACATTTTTTATCTTTTCCTCATAGGACCTTAGGCTATCAACATCTATTAGTTTCATATTTTTATTTGAAAAATCAAGAATAGTAGCATTTCCAATAAAATGTTCTATATCTAAATCATTTAAATAAGGACCATCACTGAGCATATGTGCAGGTGCATCTATATGTGTGCCTGTATGTGAGTGCATAGTGATTTTAGCCTCTTGAAACCCATCCTTTTCCAAAGTATTTGACTTTTCAAAAATCGGTTTCTCAGTTCCTGGAAAAACTGGCATGTCGGAACAAATAATATGTGTTAGATCAGTGACTTTCATAATAGCCCTCCCATAATATCTATGTCGTTAAATCAGCTTCGAAGCTGTTAAACTCTTTTAACCACAGCTTTTCTAACAAGCAAATAAACAAAAACCATTGTTATTATAAATAAACATATGAATGTTAATACAGCCATATAAGAGTTTCTCGTGCTTATCCCAAGTATCTTATCAATAAAAATCATTTCCTTTTCTCCAAGGTTAGGATTATTGCATGAAGCTCTTCCATATATAGTAATAGGTATTAAAGAAACTAAAATTTTCATTATTTTATTACACTTATAATATATCATAGTTATTAATAATCCTATTGCAAACGCTACAATGTAACCAGCAAATAAAAATATAACTGTCCCAAATAGTGTTTGCATGCTATTGCTTTGTATCCATACTGTACCTACACGATAAGACTCGTTATAGACCATATCATACATTGTTGGACTTACCATAAATATATTATACACTCTATTTATTATGACATCCAATATTGACATAGCGAGTCCTATTGATAAAATAGCTATTGCTGCAGCTTTAAAATAATCTACCCTAGTAATATTATTAGCTTGGGCAAAATGAAAATTTTCTTTAAAAAAGTTTAACCCTATCACAAATAAAAATACTACAGATGAAAATTCTAATCCTTTTGTATAACCACTTCCTCCATTTGAAAATTTGTTTGTCATTTCTATACATGTTAATGCACCTATGAAAATAGTGTAATAAATTATTATTGGTTTTAGGCTGCTTTTAATATTGTATTTAGCAAGTTTAAAACTTGTCATTATTTTACCCTCCCGTCAGTAGTCAAATTAATAAATAGTTTTTGTAGTTCAACCTTTGAAACTTCTAAATCTAGCTTTTTCTGTTGCCTTTTTTCATCATCTGCATTTTTTCCTATTATAATAGCTGATTTAAAAGATGCTATTCCATCTACACTTACACAATTTTTATCTTCAATATAAGCATCTATATTTTTATTTAATCCAGAAACGCAGTAGCACCCTTTTAATAGTTCTTCTACACTTTCGTCCTTAATTAATTTCCCATCTTTAATAATAACTACCCGCTCTATTAATTGTGCAACTTCTTCTATAATATGAGTAGATAATACAATAGTCTTAGGATTTTCTATATAACTTTCCATAAGTTCTTTATAAAACATCTCTCTATGATTAGCATCTAATCCTAAAACTGGCTCGTCGAACATTAATATTTCGGCACCTGATGCCATGGTATTTATAATTTTACATATGGAGGAATACCCAGTTGAAAGTTCCTTAATCCTTTTATTTATATTTAGTTCAAACTTTTTACAAAGCTCTAATGCATAAGACCTATCAAAGTTTGGATAAAATTCTTTAGTCCAATTAAATAGCTCTTTTACTTTCATAGACTGTGGATATAAGTTTTGCTCTGTCATAAAATGAATTTTCCCTAGACCATTTCCATCCGAGGGCGAGCTATTATTATCTATAGAAATAGTCCCCTCATTCAAGAAAATTCTTTTGTTTATAACGTTTAAAAGAGTTGTCTTACCTGCACCATTTCTTCCTAATAATCCATAAATTTTATTTTCTTCTAATGTTAATGTAATATTATCTAATGCAAAGGTATCCCCATATTTCTTACTTGCATTTAAAACCTTTATTGTGCCCATATTAAATCCCCCCATCAATCATTTTAATAATATCAGTACTTGAAATATCTAATTTTTTAGCTTCCTCTATTAAGACTAATATATAGCTTTCATAAAAATTTTCTTTTCTTTTTTTCATTAACTTTTCTTTACTTCCAGTTACAACAAACATACCAACGCCCCTTTTTTTATATATAATGCCTTCATCTACAAGTAGATTAAATCCTTTTGCTACTGTAGCTGGATTTATTTTATACTTAACAGATATTTCTGTTGTAGATGGAATTGCAGTTTCTTCCTCAAATACCCCCTTAAGAACATTGTTCTCAATAGCTTTAGCAATCTGCATATATATAGGTAGCTCATTATTAAAATCTAATTTCATATTATCACCTTCTTCACTTACTTAGTTAATTACTTATGTAACTAACTATATAACCAAATGACTCCATTGTCAATAGTAAATTGGTTTATTTTAGGTTGAAACTAATAAGCTCACTTAGAAGATCCCCGGGGATATTAATAAATTACGAATATAATTTGTTTTGCTAATAATACATAAAAGACACAACAATACAGTTTTGTATTATTGTGTCTTTTATGTATTATTCATTTTCTAAATTCTTAAAAGTATCACTATTACAGCAAATACCACAACTACATCTAGTATCACCAAATTGTAGAGAATAAGCTTGTGAAAGTTCGATATTTGATTTAGCTACTCCTTTAGCGAAATCCTCATTACTTTGTGATACCATTGCTAGAGCATTGGCTTTTTCTTGAGTATTTATTATGGCACCAGCAGGAACATATCTATTAGCAGGAATTCTTACCCCATCTGTAACAACAGCTGCCAAATCAATGTAACAGCTATCTTCCACAATAGAATTAAAAACAATAGCGTTAAATCCAACAAAAGTATTATTTCCAATAATACATGGACCATGAACTAAAGCTCCATGAGCAATACTAACTTCATTTCCTATATAAATAGAATATTCTTTTTTATTTACAGAGACTTTCATGTTTTTCAACCCATGTAATATTACTCCATCTTGAATATTAGTTTTAGTTCCAATATAAAATGGTGTTCCTTCATCCGCTCTAAGAGTTGTATTACATCCAATTAATACTTTTGCGTCGATTCTTACATCGCCTATAATGCTCGCGAAAGGGCCTATGAAAGCAGTTTTATCAATACTGGGATACATACTAATAGGATTAAAAGACGTAGGTGGATTACTACTAACAAAATATGAATATACATTAGTTGGGCCTACAGGATTATATCTAACAATTTTATATTTACTCATAATATTTCTCCTAAATATTTGATACTATATTATACGTATCCTTTAGAATAATTGTGATAAAGTATTTTATGATGTAATTAGATATATTTATTTTAACCAAATAAAAAACACTAAGTTTATAACTTAGTGTTTTTTTCTTACCTGGCGACAACCTACTCTTCCACAAGGTCACCCCTGCAGTACCATCGGCGCATTGAAGCTTAACCTTCGTGTTCGGTATGGGAACGGGTGTTACCTTCATGCCATAATCACCAGATTGAGAATATAAATATTCTCTGAAAATTGCACAGTGAATTAGTCTTTTCGCTCACGCTCAAAGCCTCGCTTCTTTCTTACGAAAGAAGTATATCGCATTACTTTTAATTATTTATTTAGGTCAAGCCCTCGACTTATTAGTATTAGTCAGCTGAACATGTTACCATGCTTACACCTCTAACCTATCAACCTGGTGGTCTTCCAGGAGTCTTACTAACTTGTGTTAAAAACACGCATTATGGGAAATCTCATCTCAGGGTGGGCTTCACGCTTAGATGCTTTCAGCGTTTATCCCTTCCAAACATAGCTACCCAGCGATGCCACTGGCGTGACAACTGGTGCACCAGAGGTTTGTCCATCCCGGTCCTCTCGTACTAAGGACAGCTCCCTTCAAATTTCCTACGCCCGCGACGGATAGGGACCGAACTGTCTCACGACGTTCTGAACCCAGCTCGCGTGCCGCTTTAATGGGCGAACAGCCCAACCCTTGGGACCTACTTCAGCCCCAGGATGCGACGAGCCGACATCGAGGTGCCAAACCTCCCCGTCGATGTGGACTCTTGGGGGAGATCAGCCTGTTATCCCCGAGGTAGCTTTTATCCGTTGAGCGATGGCCCTCCCACGAGGTACCACCGGATCACTAAGCCCGACTTTCGTCCCTGCTCCACTTGTAAGTGTCGCAGTCAGGCTCCCTTCTGCCTTTGCACTCTTCGCGCGATTTCCAACCGCGCTGAGGGAACCTTTGGGCGCCTCCGTTACTTTTTTGGAGGCGACCGCCCCAGTCAAACTGCCCACCTAACAATGTCCTGTGACCAGATTCATGGCCTCCAGTTAGAACCTCAGTACTGTCAGGGTGGTATCCCAAGGATGACTCCACACAGGCTGACGCCCATGTTTCTCAGTCTCCCACCTATCCTGTACAGACAATACCGAAATTCAATGCTAAGCTACAGTAAAGCTCTACGGGGTCTTTCCGTCCAATCGCGGGTAGCAAGCATCTTCACTTGCACTACAATTTCGCCGGATGTGTTGTTGAGACAGTGCCCAAATCATTACGCCATTCGTGCGGGTCGGAACTTACCCGACAAGGAATTTCGCTACCTTAGGACCGTTATAGTTACGGCCGCCGTTTACTGGGGCTTAAGTTCATAGCTTCGGCGGGAACGAATTCCCGACTAACTAATCCCCTTAACCTTCCAGCACCGGGCAGGCGTCAGCCCCTATACATCAGCTTTCGCTTTAGCAGAGACCTGTGTTTTTGCTAAACAGTTGCTTGGGCCTATTCTCTGCGACCTACTTACGTAGGCACCCCTTCTCCCGAAGTTACGGGGTCAATTTGCCGAGTTCCTTAACAACAATTCTTCCGATGGTCTTAGGATTCTCTCCTCACCTACCTGTGTCGGTTTGCGGTACGGGCACCAATATCCTCGATAGAGACTTTTCTTGGCAGCGTGGAATCAGATACTTCAGGAATAAATTCCCTTCCCCATCACATCTCAGCGTTAAGAGCAAACGGATTTGCCTGTCTGCTCCGCCTAAATGCTTAGACACACATCCAATAGTGTGCACATCTTATCCTCCTGCGTCATCCCATTTCTAATAACGTCCATTGGTGGTATCGGAATATCAACCGATTGTCCATCACCTACGCCTTTCGGCCTCGGCTTAGGTCCCGACTAACCCTGAGAGGACGAGCCTTCCTCAGGAAACCTTAGGTTTTCGACCGTTAAGATTCTCACTTAACTCTCGCTACTCATGCCAACATTCTCACTTCTGTACCGTCCACCACTCCTTACGGTATGACTTCAGCCAGTACAGAAAGCTCCTCTACCGCGTACACAATTGTGTACACCCATAGCTTCGGTGGTAAGTTTTAGCCCCGGACATCTTCGGCGCAGGATCTCTTGACTAGTGAGCTATTACGCACTCTTTAAATGAGTGGCTGCTTCTGAGCCAACATCCTAGTTGTCTTAGAAATCCCACATCCTTTTCCACTTAACTTACACTTTGGGACCTTAGCTGATGGTCTGGGCTGTTTCCCTTTTGACTACGGATCTTATCATTCGCAGTCTGACTGCCGAAATAAAAGTATATGGCATTCGGAGTTTGATAGGGTTCAGTAACTGTTGTCAGCCCCTAGCCCATTCAGTGCTCTACCTCCATTACTCAATTAATCGACGCTAGCCCTAAAGCTATTTCGAGGAGAACCAGCTATCTCCGAGTTCGATTGGAATTTCTCCGCTATCCACAGCTCATCCCATGGTTTTTCAACACCAACGTGGTTCGGACCTCCACGGAATTTTACTTCCGCTTCATCCTGGCCATGGATAGGTCACCCGGTTTCGGGTCTACGACATGCAACTATGCGCCCTATTCAGACTTGGTTTCCCTTCGGCTCCGTACCTTAAGTACTTAACCTTGCTACATATCGTAACTCGTTGGCTCGTTCTACAAAAAGCACGCCGTCACACATATAAAGTGCTTCGACCGGTTGTAGGCACACGGTTTCAGGTTCTATTTCACTCCCCTTCCGGGGTTCTTTTCACCTTTCCCTCACGGTACTTCTTCACTATCGGTCACTAGGTAGTATTTAGCCTTGGGAGGTGGTCCTCCCAGCTTCCCACAAGGTTTCACGTGTCTCGTGGTACTCTGGATTAGATCTGACTGTTTTTCCTTTTCATTTACAGGCCTATTACCTTCTGCGGAGCAGCTTTCCAGCTATCTTCAATTAAGGAATTGCAGTATTTATGATCTATCCTCAACCCCCAGATCAAAGACCTGGGTTTGGGCTCTTTCCCTTTCGCTCGCCGCTACTTAGGAAATCGATGTTTCTTTCTCTTCCTCCGGGTACTTAGATGTTTCAGTTCCCCGGGTCTACCTCTGCATACCTATTTATTCAGTATGCAGTACATAGTTGTTACTATGTGGGTTCCCCCATTCGGAAATCTTTGGATCACAGGCTATTTGCGCCTACCCAAAGCTTATCGCAGCTTAACGCGTCCTTCTTCGGCTCCTAGTGCCAAGGCATTCGCCATGCGCCCTTTGTAGCTTGACCTTGATTCTGTCTATTTACATAGACGGTTATATTAATTTTGCGAAATTGTATTAAATTAATTTATAAACTACTTGCGTAGTTTTAATTTTTTTAAAACAACTTTTTTCACTGTGCAATTTTCAAAGAACATTTTAAGAAAAACTATTCATTATCTAACTCCTAAGAGTTAGATAAAATTAGTCTCTCAAAATTAAACAGAGAACTAGGTACGATTAATTACAATAGATATTTTTGAAGAACAAATTAATATTCTTCTATTGCATCGACCGAAGTCAATACATCTACTCCCTAGAAAGGAGGTGATCCAGCCGCAGGTTCTCCTACGGCTACCTTGTTACGACTTCACCCCAATCATCAATCCCACCTTCGGCCGCTGGCTCCATAAACACCTAAGTGTTAGGTTACCTCACGGACTTCGGGTGTTACCAACTCTCATGGTGTGACGGGCGGTGTGTACAAGGCCCGGGAACGTATTCACCGCGACATGCTGATTCGCGATTACTAGCAACTCCGGCTTCATGTAGGCGAGTTGCAGCCTACAATCCGAACTGGGATGAGTTTTTGAGTTTGGCTCCACCTTGCGGTCTTGCATCTCTTTGTACTCACCATTGTAGCACGTGTGTAGCCCTAGACATAAGGGGCATGATGATTTGACGTCATCCCCACCTTCCTCCCGGTTAACCCGGGCAGTCTCACTAGAGTGCTCAACTTAATGGTAGCAACTAATGATAAGGGTTGCGCTCGTTGCGGGACTTAACCCAACATCTCACGACACGAGCTGACGACAACCATGCACCACCTGTCACCCTGTCCCGAAGGACTTCGCCCATCTCTGGGTTATGCAGGGGATGTCAAGTCTAGGTAAGGTTCTTCGCGTTGCTTCGAATTAAACCACATGCTCCGCTGCTTGTGCGGGCCCCCGTCAATTCCTTTGAGTTTTAATCTTGCGATCGTACTCCCCAGGCGGAATACTTAATGTGTTAACGGCGGCACCGAGGTTCGACCCCCGACACCTAGTATTCATCGTTTACGGCGTGGACTACCAGGGTATCTAATCCTGTTTGCTCCCCACGCTTTCATGCCTCAGCGTCAGTTACAGTCCAGTAAGTCGCCTTCGCCACTGGTGTTCTTCCTAATCTCTACGCATTTCACCGCTACACTAGGAATTCCACTTACCTCTCCTGCACTCTAGACACCCAGTTTCAAATGCAGCACCCAAGTTAAGCTCGGGTATTTCACATCTGACTTAAATGTCCGCCTACGCATCCTTTACGCCCAGTAAATCCGGACAACGCTTGCCACCTACGTATTACCGCGGCTGCTGGCACGTAGTTAGCCGTGGCTTCCTCCTCTGGTACCGTCATTATCGTCCCAGAAGACAGAACTTTACAACCCGAAGGCCTTCATCATTCACGCGGCGTTGCTGCGTCAGGGTTTCCCCCATTGCGCAATATTCCCCACTGCTGCCTCCCGTAGGAGTCTGGACCGTGTCTCAGTTCCAATGTGGCCGATCACCCTCTCAGGTCGGCTACGCATCGTCGCCTTGGTGAGCCGTTACCTCACCAACTAGCTAATGCGCCGCGGGTCCATCTCAAAGTGGAATTTTCCGAAGAAAAATCCTTTGATGTTTCGATCATGCGACCAAAACATATTATGCGGTATTAATCTCCCTTTCGGGAGGCTATTCCCCTCTTTGAGGCAGGTTACCCACGTGTTACTCACCCGTCCGCCGCTAATCCACCCCGAAAGGTTTCATCGCTCGACTTGCATGTGTTAGGCACGCCGCCAGCGTTCGTCCTGAGCCAGGATCAAACTCTCAATTTAAAAGTTTACACTTTTTTAGTTGAAATGATTAATCTGCGACAACTGTTAAGTCGTTTAATCAACAATTAAGTTGATTCGCAAGCTCATTACATACTTTTAGTCTTACGACTAAATTTTACTTTATACTAAAGTAATTAACTGGTTTAACGAAATATTATTTCGCTATCTTTACCTATTTCTCTGTTTAATTTTCAAAGACCAATTTGTTTTGTCATCATGTGACGACTTCTACTATATTACTAGGTATTTCTTGTTTTGTCAATAACTTTTTAAAACTTATTTTCATTTGAAAACATATTAAATAGTTATCAACAGTTAGCTTATCGTGCCACTAGTTTGTGACGACAAGGAGTATTTTATCACATAAATAAGAGCATAATTTCACAACATAGGTACCCTAGCTAGATTATATTCATATTTCTACATATTAGTCTAAATAATTCAATATTTCGCATCCTGATACGCATGGCTAAATACTAAAACCACCTCTTTATCTACCATAAAAGAACTTGCGTCATTTGTAGTACTAGCTAAAAAAACCACTACTCCTATAAGTAGTGGGTTACATTAAGGAATATTTTTTCTAATCTTTAAAAGACATAGTCCGTACAATTCTATCAAAGCCAATAATAGTGTTTTGAAAAATGCCTTCTGCTCTATCTTTATACTCTTGCGGGTTAAACATTGAAGGGCTAAAATGTGTTAATAAAAGTTCTTGTACATCTCCACTTAAAGCAAGTTCTGCCGCCTCACTAAAGGTCATATGTTTGTTCCTTATGGCTTTTTCAATATCATTTTCATTACCATAAGTACCTTCACAAATGAACAAGTCACTTCCTTTAATAAAAGTTGTTATTTTAGGAGTTGGTCTTGTATCTGTTATAAAACTAATTTTTATCCCTGTTCTTTCTTTTCCCATCACCATGCTTGGAAAATATGTTTTATCATGTTCATTTATAATCTCATTTTTTTGCAATCTACTCCAAAATCTCTTTGGTATTTCATTTTTAGCTGCACTTCCTACATCAAATTTTGGTTTTCTATTAAAATAGAGGCTATAACCCAAACAATTAGTTGAGTGCTCAAGTTCTAGTGTTGAAATTATTAAATCATTAAATTCTCCTACTGAAGTATTAATACATTTTAATGAAGCTTGTATTTTCACGGGTTCTTGAGGATTTTCTAAGATATTAAGTTCGTAAGGAAGGTAAGGTGCTGCAACCCTTAGCCCTTTCACAATATCAGTAATACCTTTAGGCCCAATTATAGTAATGGGATCAGTTCTACCACTGTTACCAATCGTTGCAAGAATACCTGGAAGTCCTACAATGTGGTCCGCATGTCCATGAGTTATACAAATCACATCTATCGACTTAAACCCCCAGCCAAGTATTTTCATGGATACCTGGGTACCTTCTCCGCAGTCAATAAGTATTTTTCTTCCTTTATAGTTTATGAGAAGTGAAGATAAATATCTTTCGGGAATTGGCATTCCCCCTCCACATCCTAGCAGTGCTAAATCAACCAATTAAATCACCTCATCTATTGTTTCAACATGAAAAATATGCTAAAGTCTCCAAGTTGAATCCTATTATTCCTCTTTACAACTTAATAAGAATATCAATTTCGAACTTAAAATCCACAAAAATATAGGGTATTCCTTATATGATTATATACTATCATAGTCTTCTCATATTCACGGACCTTCATTCAAACTCTTTTATTCTAAACTTATTTATATGTCTATATATGAAGGAATTAATAAAAGTTGTAAGAGCCATTATGAAAAATAATAAGAAAATTACAAAGAAAGGTGTTCATATATAATACAAAACACATCCAAGCTATAGAATTTCAAAACTACAATTGGATGTGTTTTTGTGGTATTGAATAACCAAATACAGATGTTCAATACCCCGAGGAAACTATAGGAGACTTTCCTTCTGAAATGTCGTTAAACTTCTTTAACTATCTCATCGTAGCCTCTTCTATATGCCCTTGGATAAAGTGTCTTACTTTCATCTAAGTATCCAAGTGAGATTAGCATTACTACTGTCTTATTCTCATCAAGTCCAAATTCTTTTCTCACACCCTCAAAATCCACGCCACTCATTGGATGAGAATCTACTCCAAGGTTCTTAGCTGCATACATTATAGACATTGCTAGAAGTCCTGCATTACTCTCAGCGAACTTTAATTTATTTTCCTCTGATGTACCATATAAACTATGTGCAAACCCTTGTGTACCTGCTAATTTTTCTTTATCACCACCAAATAGATTTAACATATCCTTCCATGTAGGATTTGTTTCATTATATCCAGTTTTATTACCTACAATTATTAGGGTCACTGGAGCCTCTAATATCTTAGGCTGACTACTTGAAAGTTTATACAATTTCTCTTTAGCTTCTTTAGATTTCACTGCTATAATTTCCCAAGGTTGAAGGTTAAATGCTGATGGAGCTAATACCGCAAGGTTAATTATATCCTTTAGTATTCCCTCTTCAAGACCTTTATTTACATCAAAAAAATTAATAGCTCTTCTATTTTCAAAAACTTCTTTTAAATTCATTTAAATACACCCCTTAATTTCCTTTTTTAAGATTATTCGTTACTAATTATTATTACTTAATTTATATTATTATACCGATAGTTTACTGATTATGTCAAGCATATATTGAAATTATTAATTTCTTTAATACTAAAAAATCGTTTAACTTTGATATTATGCTCGCATTCTATTCATATATCCTTTGAGTCCATAAAAAGTACCTATAGCTAATTCGCTATAGGTACCAGTTTATTTAATCTACTTAGGCATCTTTGACTTGTTATTTTGTTTCAGGAGCCTTAAATATATTCAATACTGAGCTAAGTGATTCACGGAGATTATCATCCCTTAGCATAGTCATAGCTGAATCAATTACTACACGGGTATCATATTGGCCCTTGTAAATAGGAGTAACCTCTTTATCTAACTTGAGAAGAGAATAAACTGCTGTTTGTGCTGATCTAACCGAGTAATCAACTGTAAAAACAACATCGTCAGGCATTTCACAGAATTGTCCAATAAATGCTAAATTAGTTGATCCTATTGGTACAACCGCAGGCCTATCTCCCATTGTTCTAGGTAAAAATTGACTTGTTATAAAAGGCATTATACATGGTATACATGTAGATGTTTTAAGAATTAAAGGCATTTCTTCTTTCAAAGCAAGATGGCAACATAATTCTGTTAATATCTCTTCACCAGTACATTCAGACATCTTTTTTTGCACATAGTTACCTTTTTTATTTGGAGACAAGCAATAGCCCCAACATATATTAACATTTTCAGGTTGATTATTATAATATGGTTGATGAGGTAAAACAACTGACATAAGCCAATTGGAGTCCTTGAAAGTAAATACAGAATTTTCATTAAAACTCTCCATTAATCTGAAAAATGTTGGATCTCTAAAAGTAACTGTGAATGATTCCCATAGCGATTCATCTATATGATCATCAAAAACGGATGGCTTACCAAACTCAGGTCTATTTTTCGCTATATTTTCCCAAAGTTTCCACGAGCCTCCTAAGCTCTTAGCTTCAACCTTAGGTACAGTTGACATTGATCCAAGGCTTGATCCTGCCGTCATAGATCCAATGGTTGCAAGAACATAGTCCCCGTTTTCAATGTGAATACTTTTTGGTTTTCCATTACTAGTATAATGAATACGTTCTACAGTTTTTTCATTTTCAGAAGTTTTAAAATCTAGATTAGTGACTTCACAATTCATTTCAAAGTGGACGCCTTGTTCTTTTAGCCATTTAACTATTGGCAAAACCATAGAATCATATTGATTGTACGGCGTGCGACGGACACCAGATAAAGTGTTAATACGAGGCAACTCATGAATAAATCTATGAAGATATCTCTTAAATTCTACTGCACTATGCCATGGTTGAAACGCAAAAGTTGTGCACCACATAAACCAAAATTTACTTTTGAAAAATGAATCTCCAAAACAATCTTTTACCCTACTTGTTCCAAGTGATTCCTCAGATTGAGCCATAATTTTAATTAAATCCAATCTATTCTGTTGATTAAATCCAAGAGAAGATACATCAATTACCTCTTTATTTTCACCAACTAATCTAGCTTTAGCGCTGGACTTAAATTTCTTATTGAATTCAACAAATTCATCATATAATGTTTTTTCTGAATCAGTTAATGACGGAATGCTTGATAAAAGATCAAAAGTGGCGGTGTAGGCTTCTTCATCGAACATTCTTCCACCACGATAGACATACCCATTTTCAGCTGAACCTTGGGCATCTAGACTACCACCTGTTATATTAGACTCTTCAAATATTGATATATTCTTTCCAGAAACATGTCCATCTCTAATAAAATAAACAGCACTAGCAAGGGATGCAATTCCACCTCCAACAAGATAAGCTTTTATTTTATAATTATCACCATTAGAAAATTCATTTATATTTTTATAGTTTTGTTCCATTTTCGCCTCCTATTTTTTGGTTTATTCACTAATCCTTTATCATATACTGTATTAAAATCACTTAACGCCTCTTATTACATTCATAGATGGACTTCCACCTTCAAACATGTTTTTTACTCTCAGACCTATAAGTGGATTTAACTCTTCATGTGTTAAGATATAAAATTTTTCTTCTTCAATTGCCTTGAATATAGTTGCCCCAATTGTGTCAATTGGTATACCGCCTTTGATAACCTTATGTTTCTTTTGCTCTTCTTCTTTATATAAATCACTTTGATAATAAGGCTGGCTCATATCATTTTTATAAATATTTGGTCTGTGCCTCTCACAATTATCAAGGTCTGTTTGAATAAATCCTGGACAGAATACTGACATTTTTATTTTGTCCGTTTCGCATTGAAGATCTAAGTAGGTAGATTCAGAAAGACCAACCGCTGCAAATTTCGAAGTATGGTAAGCTGACATTCCATTCAAATCCAAAAGCCCAGCTACAGAAGAAGTATTAACAATATGGCACTCAGTATCCTGTTTTAACATTATTGGAATGAACACTTTTTCACCATGGATAATGCCCCAGACATTAGCTTTCATAACCCATTCCCAATCATTTAAAGATAGTAACCAAGCTGGCCCTGCAACTACGACTCCTGCATTATTAAACAATAAATCTATGTGTTGAAATTTTTCAAGGGCAATCTTCGCTAGCATCTCCATGTCCTCAAATTTCATGACATCCATTTCAACAGCTAATACTTCAGCTCCCTCTGCCTTAAGTTGTTCTTCCGCTCTTTTTAAGTCCCTTCCATCAATATCTGCTATAACTATTTTAATCTCTCTTCGTGCACATTCCTTAGCTATTGCAAATCCTATTCCATTTGCAGCCCCTGTAATAACTGCTACCTTACCTTTAAACTCTTTCATAATATAACTCCTCCTTTTTATACTGTTTTATAGAGTATCTTCCCACCAATCCCATTTTGAATTTGAATATGGTAAATACGCAATTGGATCTACTTCTGCCAAAACTTTACCCCTTAAAAGTACTGAAGTTCCTACAGTGTAAGTGCAACCTAGCATCTTTACAACTTCTAATTCTGCCCAAGGGTCATGTGGTGAGTCTTTCAGATTCATCTCAAATTCTCCAGTTTTAAACACTTTATTATCCATAGTTGCACCTTGCTCTATAAGTAGTGGGCTTAAGTCGAATCCACTGCCATCTGGTGACTTAGAATATTTGAAATTAAATATAGGTAATCCCTCTCCATAATTATCAGCAATTATTTTCTGTCCATCTTCAGCATTACATTTTCCATTAAGATTTGCTTTTACACTAAAGAAGTTTATTCCATTTCGAGATACACTTCCGTAAACAGAGTCTCCATCTTTCTTAAGTTCGATTTCTGCCATCTTCTTTGGAAAACCATAAATTTCTCTGCCAAGCCCCATAGCCATGCCATCACTTATAGGCATTGAAAGACAATACATTCCAATTCGACCATTAAAATCTGCTGGTATAAATAAAGCTGCTTCCTTGTATGGAGGGCAAAAATTTGTTCTAGGATAATTAGCTACAAAAGCATGTACCAAAGGTACTTTTAGAGGCTTTAGAGGTGCTGGAAGTATACGTGCAATAATCTCAGGCTTTGTTTCCCAATAAGCTGTGAGCATCTGAGCATCGTAAAAAGTTGTAGGTTTACTAATATATTTTTTAATATCATTTGGATTTTTTACAAAACTATTCATTAATGATACCTCCCTATATTTTATATTTCAGGTTTATTTTACTAATATTATATCATCGCCATCCTTTCTTTAAACTTATATTTTTATATAAGAATTCTACATTTATAATATAACGCTAATAAAAAAGGTGTTAAACAATCAATTTCCTTAATTTGTATGAAAAACATACACTGTACTCAAAGTGTATGTTTTTTGGCATTAGCGGAAACTAAAAGTTAATTATTCCTTGCTTTATTAAGAAAAATAGCTATAATAGAACTAATTTAATTTTTAAATTACATATATTAATTAATTTGGAGGTATGCATTAATGAAAGATTCAACAAAACATTCCGTGATTATAGGTTTTGCACTATTTGCAATGTTTTTCGGTGCAGGAAACCTAATTTTTCCACCATTCTTAGGAAAAACTGCAGGAAGCGCATTTTTTGCATCCATAATAGGATTTCTCATTACAGGCGTTGGTCTTCCACTAACTGGAGTAATTGCCTGTGCCAAAATTAATGGTACTTACGACAAAATGGCCAATAGAGTAGGTGAAAAATTTGCTATAATAACTGGTGTAGCTTTAATTCTTGTTATCGGTCCGTTATTTGCAATTCCAAGAACCGCTGCATCAACTTTCGAGCTTGGAATACATCCAATATTTCCATCTGTGCCACAAAACATAGTAGTTATATTGTATTTTGCAATAACACTTGCCTTTGTGCTTAAACCTTCTTCAATAATTGATAATATAGGTAAAATACTTACCCCCGCACTTTTATTAATGCTAGCTATAATTATATTTAAAGGAATAATAGATCCTATTGGACCAGTTGTAGCTACATCTTATAAAAGTGGATTCTCAAAAGCTTTAATAGAAGGTTATCAAACAATGGATGCTATGGCTTCTGTTATATTTGCAGGAATAATTATTTCATCTGTTAGAGCAAAAGGTTATAAAAATACAAAAGATATAATGAATATGACTATAAAATCAGCACTAGTTGCTGTAGCGGGTTTAACCTTTGTATATGCTGGACTTATGTATCTCGGAACACAAACAAGTACTTTGTTCCCCGCAGATATATCTAGAACTAAGCTAGTTACAGAGCTTGTTAAGTTAGACCTAGGTAGCGTTGGTGCAGTTATTCTTAGTTTATGTGTTGCTCTTGCATGCTTAACAACCGCTATAGGGTTACTCGCAAGTGGAGCAACATTCTTTGCTAATCTTTCAAATAATAAAGTATCTTACAAGACTGCTGCTGTTATTATGGCTGTAGTAAGTGGATTAATAGCTACGAAAGACGTTGATAGTATAATTACATTGGCAGGGCCTGTTTTACAAATTTTATATCCAATTGTAATTGTTCTAATAGTTATTACATTGCTTGGAGATATTGTGAAGAGTAATACGGCTGTTGCTATAACTACATACACAGCGCTAATTATAAGTATTTTAGATACTATAAATAGTATCTACGCAAATAGCATTGGATTTATTAAATTTATTCCTCTATCAAGTGTTGGATTCTCATGGCTTATACCTGCTTTAATAGCTTTTGTAATTTCTAATATTTTAATTAAACCAAAAGAAGTTATAAATGAAGATGGAGCTACTTCAATTTTTGAAGGGTAAGTTAATGTAATACTGTTGATTCATAATTAATATTGTTAGGATAAAAAGCCACCTTTATATGAGAGGCCACTGAAAAACTATATGAAAAATCGTCATCTAATTAAAGATGGCGATTTTTTTATATAAAAGACTAAAAAACAAAAAGGAATTTTAAAAGATATGTCGAATTAGTATAGTAGAATAAAATAAAAGGGGCTAAACTATTATGCTAAAAGGACAATTGGAAATAAAAATAAATACATACCATAGCTTATATTCGTTAATTATTCCGAAAGATAACATTTTAAAGCAAATTAATGACCTTGTTGACTTTTCATTTGTTTATGACGAATTGATGATTAACTATAGTTCATCTATGGGTAGAGGTGCTATTAACCCCATAATGCTATTTAAATATTTACTTTTGAAAGTAATATATGAATTGTCTGATGAAGATGTTGTTGAAAGAACTCTTTATGACATGTCCTTTAAATATTTTCTAAATTTAGCCCCAGAAGAAACAAATTTAATAAACTCAAGTACACTAACTAAATTTAGAAAGCTTCGCCTTAAAGACATGAATTTATTGGATTTATTAATAAACAAGACTGTAGAACTTGCTATAAAAGAGGGGGTTTTAAAAAGTAAAGCAATAATAGTTGATGCTACGCATACCAAGTCACGTTATAACCAAAAGTCAGCAAGCGAGGAATTATTGAAACGTGCAAAAAACTTAAGAAAAACATTGTACGGAGTACATCCTGGTATTAAAGAAGAGTTACCTAATAAAGTTACAACTGGAGTACTTGAAGATATTCTTGAGTACTGCAAATTATTAATTGATACCATAAACGAGAAGCCAGAAACTGCAGCAAATCCAGCTGTGAAAACTAAATTAAACTACTTAATGGAAGCTATTAATGATGACTTAGAAAATCTAAAAATATCAAAAGATGAGGATGCAAAAGTGGGGCATAAAACTGAGGATAGTTCTTTTTTTGGATATAAATCACACCTTGCTATGAGTGAAGAACGTTTAATTACAGCAGCTGTTATTACAACTGGCGAAAAAAGTGATGGAAAGGAGCTCATAACCTTAATAGAAAAAAGCCGTGAGGCTGGTATAGATGTAAATGAAGTAATTGGAGATACAGCTTATTCTGAAAAGAAAAACCTAGAATATACAAAAGAAAATAAAATTGCATTAATTTCAAGACTAAATCCTGTAATTTCACAAGGAATGCGAAAAAAAGAAGATGAATTTGAGTTTAATAAAGATGCTGGTTTATTTGTATGTCCGGCAGGTCATATGGCTATTAAAAAAGCAAAACAGGGAAAGAAGAATGTTGGTAAAAATCAAGTGCTAACCTACTATTTTAATGTAGAAAAGTGTAAAAATTGTGTTCATAAAGATGGGTGTTATAAAGAAGGCGCTAAATCTAAAACTTATTCAGTTTCAATAAAGTCAAATACTCACAAAGATCAAATAGAGTTCGAAAAAAGTGAATATTTTAAAAAACGAGCTAGGGAACGTTATATGATAGAGGCTAAAAACAGTGAACTTAAGCACCAACATAGCTATGATGTAGCAATATCGTCAGGCTTAATTAGCATGCAAATGCAAGGTGCATTATCAATCTTCACTGTGAATCTAAAGAGAATAATTAAGTTGAAAAGCATGAAATAGGGCTTTTAAAACTTAATTATAAAATAAAAAGCATGAGATATCCAAAATATGAATATCTCATGCTTTTTCTATTCAAGCTTGAAAACTCTACTAAATAAAGAGTGCTTTTTTCAGCGGCCTCTTATATGAAGGTGGCTTTTTATCCTAAAATATAGTTTCTCAACGACTCCAACTAGCTTTTTATGAGCTAAAGTCTCTATTGCAGATGACAGAAAAAGAATTGATATTTTACTTGAACATTACTTTAATTTATTATTGCAGAATGAGGCTTATGAATTATAATTTGCTAATTTAGGTAGTAATTCTTGTTTTGTCTATTAAAATAAAAAGTATTCGAACATGGAATTTGAATTTTGGAATACTTGTGTATTTTTAAATGCGCCATCACTTTTACATTCACCCCTTTTATGCTAAACTTATTTAGAGGTGTTTTATATGAAGAAATTAATAAAAGTTGTAGGAGCTATTATCGAAAATAAAGAGAATGAAATCTTATGCGCTCTTCGGTCTCCAATAATGGCTCTTCCAAACATGTGGGAGTTTGCTGGCGGTAAGATAGAGTGTGGTGAAACTTTAAAAGAAGCTATTGAAAGAGAAATAAAAGAAGAGCTATCATGCGATGTTGAATTCATTGATATATTTAATGATAACACTCACGAATACGATAAATTCATAGTAAATTTAATTACTGTTAGGTGCCGCATAGCATCTGGTACCCCCACTGCGAGTGAACATTCAAAATTGATATGGTTACATAGAGATAATTTACTTTCTCTAAAATGGGCTCCAGCAGATATGAATGCTGTAAATCAGCTTGCACTAGAAAAGGTATAGCAAAAATTTTGCTATACCTTTTTTATGAATTCTGTATACAAACCTGCTGGCATTTCATTTTCTAATTTCATTTTAACAGTTATAGGTTTCTCTCCTTCATACTCTATTACATCACCTTTGCCTATGTAAATGTAAGGCTCGGAGGCTCCATCAATTTGCTTATACTTTCTTACAAAAATATGAAGGTTAATTCCTCTTTGTTTATTAAAAATAATATTTTGTCCTCTTTCTGAACTTTGAGCTGTACTATTTGGACTTTGCCATTGAAAATATTTGCTGCCTTTAAATTTATCTTTATAATTTATACTTTCTTTAACATCTTCGTCCTTATGTAAATCTATAAAAAGAAAATATTCTTGACCGTTTGCTATAAGTCCACTCCCTCTAAAGGAGCTATGAATTTTAGTATAATTAGAAAGTAGTGCTGCATCTGTCATTTGATACTGTTCGTATAACTTAAAGAATGGCACTCCATAATACTTACTTTCAAACTCTTTTTCATATCTTATATGAGCATAATTTATAACATCTTCAATGTATATTCTATATTTCTTATTATGTATTACCATTTTAAAATCCCATGTACAATTTAGAACGTCACCATTAAGCTCAAAACATTTAATATTGTTTTTAACTTGAGCTGAATCATAATAGTTTTGATTTAAACACTGGAAAGCATGAATAATACTATTATCATCTACAAACTCAATATACTTTAATATTTCATTTTTAGCTTGATTTAAGCATATTTCTTCATGGCTTAGTAAATATTTAATTATACTAAATTCATATACTCTTTTTATAGGCAATCTTGTTGAAAGTTCTTTAAGGATTTTGAAGAAAACATCCTCTTCTAATAGTTTTTTTAAAGCTTCATCATTCTCCATCTTTGCCACAAACCCAATATAAGTTTTTTCCTTATTTAAAAATCTTAAAGGATTTGGAGCTCCATCATACTTTATATAATCCATAAGAAAATAAGGAGTCTTTCCAGAATTCATCATCTTAAATTCTAAATATTCTTCCTTTAAGTATTTCATGGAATTAAAATTTTCTTCAGTTAACTGTTCTAATATTCTTTCCTGAGCAATTCTATCCATTTGAATATTTGAACATCCAGGTATATTACCAAATTGAGTTGCAACAGCTACCTTTAAACTATCTTTATCATAATATCTTGCACCATTTAGAGCTAATGCTATTAAAAATACTTTTTTATGATTTCCTATAAAATCTAGTACAGTTAAAAAAGATTTTTCTTTATGATTTCTAAGTCCACGACCCAGCTGTTGTATAAATATTATGGGAGAGTTAGTTGGTCTAAGCATTAAGACTAAATTAATAGCTGGTATATCCACGCCTTCATTAAAAATATCTACAGTAAATATAACTTCTAAGTCATCCTCATCTGCTTCTAATTTCTTTATGTAATGTTCTCTTTCATCAGCAGAATTCTTTCCTGTTAAACAGGTACTTCTTATCCCTCTTTTGTTAAATTCAGCTGCCATATACTGCGCATGATCAATACTGGCACAGAACCCTATCCCTTTACGTTTCTCTCCATCATAACCGTAAAATTCCATCTTATCGATAATAAAGTCAACTCTCTCATTAACCTTTAATCTCTTAACTATTTCATCTATATCCTGAAGATTTACATCACTTAAGTCAATACCCTCAATATCAGATATACCAAAATAGTGAAAAGGAATAATTAGTTCTAGCTCCAAAGCTTCCCTAAGTCTCACTTCTAAGGCCACATTATTATCAAAAATATCGAATATATTTCCTCCATCACATCTTTCTGGCGTTGCAGTCATCCCAAGCAAAAACTTTGGTTTAAAATATTCCATAACTTTTTCATAAGATTGGCTCGAAGCGTGATGAGCCTCATCTATAATCATGTATTCAAACTCATCATGCTTAAAATCCCCAAGATTATTATTCATTGATTGTATAGTTGAAAATAAATAATCTACGTTTAATTCCTTACTTGTACCAGTTAAAAGCCCTGTGGTTTTATCTTTATTCTTAACGAGCTTCTTAAAAGCACTCTCTGCATCTCTTAATATTTCTTCCCTATGAGCTAAGAAAAGCAACTTTTCAGGTTTATAGCTAACAGCATCAAATGCTGACATATAGGTTTTCCCTGTAGCAGTAGCAGCAATAACTAATGCTTTATCTTCACCAGAAGCTCTTAATCTATGTAAATTCTCCATAGCTTTCTTTTGCATAAAATTGGGTTTAATTAATTCATAGCTGCTAAAATCCAAGCTATTGTTTTGTTGAGTTTTTTTTATTTGCTTTAGAAAATCACTGTATCTATTAATAAATTCATCATCAACAATAGAAGTTGTTTCCCACAAACTTAAATACTCCTCCAAAACCTCGCGGGTAAAGCTATCATCCTTTTTAGAAATAACTTTAATATTCCACTCTACATTACTTTTTAAAGCTCTCTGAGTTATATTAGAAGATCCTATAATTATTTTATACTCATCTTTGTTTTCAAAAATATAGGCTTTAGTATGAAAACCCTTTTTATTAGTAGCAACAAAAATCTTTAAATCAATATTATTAAACTTATTTATCCTCTCAAGTGCCTTTGGTTCAGTAAAATTAAGGTATGTAGATGTTAATATTTTACCCTCCACGCCTTTTTCCTCAAGTTCCTTAAAAGTGTCTAATAAAAGCTGAAGTCCACTAAAATTAATGAATGCTACACTAAAATAAAACTTTTCACACTCATTTAAGCACCTCTTAAGCTCATCTAATAGATTTCCTTTTTCTGAATTCACTATTAACTTATTATTTAATAGAAATTCGGTGTTTTCTATTTCTTTATATTCAATATCAACAGGATTAAGTTGTTGATATTCTTTAATATCTATTTTATCAAATGTTAAATTCATTTTATCCCCCATAATTTCGTATGTAACTCAAGAAAATATGTACACCATCTTAGACTATTATTTCCCCAATATACCAGCGCTAATATACAATAAAATTACTATCCATCTCTAAAAGCTGTTAAAATTGTTAGTTTTCTCATATGAATTTTGTTAATAATTTTATCTATTTTTCAGAAATTGTTTCGTTCATATCTTCATTATAAATTTATCTATTTAAAGCCTACCTGTATCCTATTATTAATAAGTCTATACTTTTCTGATTTTGATCCGATAGAAATACTCCCATTTTCGCCTAACACTTCACTTTTCCAATTATCACATAAATTTTTAATTAATTCTACATTCTTTGACATGATTATCACCCCACTTATAGCATATTATACCATTATAAAGGTTAAATCATTTACATTTTTACAACTCAATCACAAATAACATCAATTTCATTAATTTCATACATTAAATCAGGATTATTATCTATACTGTTTTTCATTTGAACAGCGGTTTCTATATGCAAGAAATAATTTATTGTATTAAATTCATCATAACTGCTATCCTTTTCTCGATATACTTTCATTTTTTATACCTCTATTAAATAAATTTCTCACCAACTTCCAAACTTCATACACTATATGGTATATTATGTCCATAAATGAAATAGGACTATTAAAATCTCTTTAACTATTATATTTAGCTATTATAGGAACGTGTTAAAAACTAAAAATAAAGCATAGCTTACAAATTTAATTCTCGTCCATTATTACACAACAACACTTATAGACTGATATATTAATATATTTATCAATAAAAGACAAATTTATTAAATCTGTCTTTTTATCTTATTATTAATTATTGTTTTAAATGCCAAAAGAAATATATTTGAGAACACTCCATTTTTAATAGCGTCTTCAAACATTTCTATGAATTCATCCTCAGTAACATCAATTGGTCGTGGAGCTAGTTGAAATTTTCCATTTTTATTTTTCTTATAATAGCCAAATCTTATTTCTCTCCTATCAAGATCTTTGATAAAAATTTGATCTAAACTAAACCTAGCATCACCCAGTGAAAAAGATCCTCTAGCATAATATCTACAATAATCGGTATCACAAAATGCTTCGTCATAAGGATTACCAACTTTTGTATTTTCAATAATCTGATTTATTCTCTTAACAAACCCATCGCTAATTACATCTTTGTTTATAGCCTTTTGGAATAACTCAAATAATTCATCTTCGGTTACATCAAGTGGCCGAATAACAAGCTTGTAGTTATCCTTTATATTTTTCTTATAATATGCAAATCTAATCTCATCTCTTGCTTTATCATTAATATATATCTTCTCTATTGCCATTTTACGTCCTGCGGCCTCATATTCTATACTTGCCTCTTTTAAGATATCGCAGTAATCTGTTGATTTAATCATAAATACATCACTCCTTTGGTTTTTCTTAATTAAAGAATACCACCTGTATGTACTAATTCATAATCTAAAATTACATGTAATTCACTCTTAACTTCATCTATTAATGCTATAATACCAATCTTGGCCGTAGCTAAAATAAACTTATTCGCATTTTTAACAATTTCTTGTTGAGCTTCCGATATCTTCTCATTATTCAAGTTGGCCATTACAAATGCACTACATACATCCATGAAATCCTCGGAGTTATATCCCTTTTCTAGCTTTTCATCAAATTCAAATTCTATAGCACCTTGAGGAGTTCTATCGTGATTTTCATCAGTTAAAGGTTTCAATCTATTGGGTATATATTTAATTATATTTGATGCTGCTAAATAATTACCGAACTTACCATGTTCCTTTTCTCTTAAAGCCTTTGTCAAACTAGATAATCTAAAACTCTTTGTCCATCATCTAATACATAACATGGTAAATCATTAAATATTTCTAATACTCCAGATTTTATAACTTTTGGTGTCTTCATAATATTTATCCTTCCATCATTAGTATTGGTTGTTTATATATATCTAGTATGCTACAGTTGAATATTTTTCTTTTAATACCTAGATACCATATCTCTTTCAGTGACTTTATATTTTTCTTTATTAGCTAAATCATCCCATCTAATCGCCTCTGTTGCCCCACTTTATTTATTTTTAGCCTTTCCAACTAGTTTTCCCATGATAAAACACAGCCTTTAAAAATTTCCATATAGAATATATTCAAAAATAATTTACTGCTATGCTAGTCCCAATAACTGTTTTTCTAGGATATCAAAATCGTATGTTCTCTGTTCATAGTCGCAGAACCCACCACTCTTAACGTTTTGACGTGTCCTGCTACTTTTTTTATTAGCCCATTGTTTTTGATATATTATTACTTGCTCATCAGTTTTTATGCCATTACTTATCCAGTTATTTAGTATTTTTGCAATGTATTTAATGGTCTTGGCATTGTAGTTCACAGCCTCATAGATGGCCATAATGATGACTTTACTACTCACCTGTCTTGTAAAATCTAATATTTTTTCATACACAAAAGGAGTTATGACATGTATGTTCTCTTCGAAAACTTTAATGATTTTTTTTAGGCCTTCTGAAGTAGCCGCAGATTTATTTTTATAGTCTATTGCCACTGTTTCTTTACTCTTTACTTCTTCTTCTTTATTATTTAATCCTTGTTCTTTATTTATTACTTCTTGTTCTTTACTTCTTATTCTATTACTTGGTAGCCTCATGTAAGGGGCTTGTAAGTGGCTATCAAGTGGCCTATTAATTGAAAATTCACTGACTTGTCCAGTTTCTTTCTCTTCTACATCATCATCTGAATTGCTCTCTAAAAAAAAATCATCATCTATAAATTTCTCTACAATAATATTTTCAAAAATTTTCTCCACATCGAGTTGATCTGCCTTGCATTTTTCAAGCAAAACTTTAAGAAATTCTTTGTTTTTAACCTTTTTTAATTCTTTTTGAACACCTAAAATTGCGTTAATATTATTAGGAACATTGTATTTTATCCAATTTAGCACCATAATCTCTTTTGTCTCTTCACAGTATAAGATTTTGTTGTACTCACAGAATTTTTCAATTAATTCATCTACAGTTTCCCTGTTAATCCCTGTTTCCATCTCTATAAACCTTTTGGAAATTTCATAAATACCACTTTGCGTTGTTTTAGTATTTGTTAAAAGATATAAATAAAAAAACTTTTCCTGTGGAGTAAGTTCAAGAACGAAGCTATCACTCCAAAATTCTGTATAAAGCTGTCTATATTTAGCCATTATTTGTTCCTCCTAATGTTTTATCTAAGACTTTTAATTAGTCCCTCTACTATATAGCCACGAGAATGGCAAAACCGAACCCCCTATTATCGCTATACTTTCTATACTTTCTCTTCCTATTTATAATAATTTAATATATTTATTAATGTGATGCATATATAGTTCTGTGGAACTTATCCTTTTACAATACATATATGCTTTTGTTTACAATTTTGGCGCATATATCAAACTATTTTAAAAATAATTTATAAAGGGGATCAGTATCAATGAATAAAGCGATGTATGTTGGACTTTAGAAAAAATGTTAGTTTGTTAAATCATCTGCGCAGGACTTGATTTAAGTACATAACAAGAACATAACAACAGTTAACTTCATAATATATATAATGTATTTATATTATGGAGGGAATGCTTTGAGCAAATTTAATACGGAAATGTTACACGTTAATTTTGGCATGGGAACAGGTGAAACAAAACCAATTATTCCTAGGAAATATACCCTTACTCATTCAGACGTTACCGGAGAATTATTTTTGACTATTGCAGCAAAGTATGATTATGATAAAATCACTGCCATGAGGGATGAAGTGCTGGCAGAATGGATCATAGTTAATAGTGAGTACGCACTGCTGGTTAATGTTATGGTAGATAAAGAAAAGAACCCAATAATGTCAGCTGTACGTAATAGCATTTTCACAAAAGAATTACCGCTAGCATTGCAGGCGCTTAGATATGGAGATAGAGAATTTTTCAGAGAAAATCCCTCTTTAGATAAAGCACCTATTTATGTGAAATTTAATTCTGTTTATCCTATGTTTAATCGTTTAGAACTATGGGGAACTCCTTCAGATTATAAATAAAAATTCTTAATTTAGTATCCATATAACATAACTTAAAATGTAAGAAAACCCACAACTAATTAAATAGTTGTGGGTTTTACTGTATAATAAATACGATTTTCTATTCTTCCTCTAGCTTTTTCCATCTAACAAGTAAAGTTTATCAGCATATTTAGACTCATCTGAAATCTTCAGCTCAGAATTTTTAGCCGCTTGTTTAACCTGAGCACCAGCTATGTTAGGTTTGACAATACACCCAGCTCCAGCCACACAGCCGCCCGGACACGCCATTCCTTCAATGAGATATCCATCATACTTTCCTTTTATGGCATCATTACACATCTCCCTACATTCTCTCAGTCCATTCGCAGCTTTAATCTTTACTTCTCGCCCTGGATGTTCTTTTTTTATCAAATCAGCTACAGCCTTAGCGACTCCACCTGCAACCGCAAAGCCTCTTCCTGAACCAGTTGCTTCATTACTCAAGCTCATATCTGTACCAATTATTTCTACTTCTTTGGCTGTAAGCATTCCAGATAACTCCTCATATGTAATTACAAAATCAACTTCACTTTTTACGCTTTTTCTGGAAGCTTCTAATTTTTTCGCACTACATGGCCCAACAAAAACAATCATTGCATCTTTATGTTTTTCTCTCACAAGTCGAGCAGCAAAAACCATTGGAGTCAAAGTCATTGAAATATTTTCAGCATATTCAGGATATAATTTTTTAGCCATAACAGACCATGAAGGGCAGCATGAAGTAGCCATAAAGGAAAGTTTTTCAGGTACATTTTCTATAAAATCTTTTGCCTCATCAATTGTACAAATATCTGCACCAATCGCAACTTCAACAACATCTTTAAATCCAATTGTAATCATCGCTCTTTTAAAATCATTAAATCCAACATTTTTACCAAACTGCCCCACATATGATGGAGCTACAATTGCAATTACTTCTTTCTTTTGATTAATTGCCTGAATTAGTTGAAATATTTGGCTTTTATCAGATATTGCTCCAAAAGGACAATTTACCAAACACATTCCACAGCTAACACATTTATCATAATCTATTGATGCTCTGCCATATTCATCCGTATATATTGCATCCACTCCGCATGCCATGGCACATGGGCGCCCATGTTTTATTATTGCTGAATACGGACACACTTTAGCACATAAACCACACTTTATACATTTTTCCTGATCAATAACACTTTTCCCATTAGCTATACTAACTGCGCCTTTAGGACAAACTTCTACACAAGGGTGTGCTAGGCAGCCACGGCACATATTTGTAACTTCATAGCTATTTGTTGGACAAGAATTACAAGCAAATTTTATAATATTTACAAGTGGCGGTTCATAATATTTTGAAGGTTTGGTTGCCCCCTCTAATCCCTCCGTAATTGATCTTGGTTTATCACTTGGTCTTAAATTTAGTCCCATTGCCAAACGGATTCGCTCACTAACTATTGCTCTTTCAAGAAATGTACTTTCTCTATACTTACCCACCTCTCCACGAATGATCTCATATGGAATATTCTCTATATCTTTTAAATTGTCTTCAAAGGCCATCTTACTTACGGCCGTAAAAACTTTGTGTCTAATATCAGTAAGTGTTTTATATTCGTATTTCATTTTTACTCCTTTTATGCTTTGATATTTATAAAAACTACATATATATATTCTTCGTTAGAATATCATATAGTATAATTCAGTCAATTTTGTTTGTGTATTTATTTTACTTATAGCTTTTTATATTATAACTGGTTAATTATCATGAATTTTTCTTTAATTGCTGTGATTGCACCTTGAACAGCGCTCTTACCTTTTTTCTATATGACTATCCCATCACAATGGTCTACTTCATGTTGAATAATTTGAGCAATCCATCCTGAGTATTTTCCCCTTCGCTTCTTAAATCCCGAATCAAAATACTCTACTTCTATCTCTTTGAATCTATTAGTTTTTCTAACACCTATAAGTGAAAGACATCCTTCTTCTGTTTCATATTGACCCGATTTATTCGCTATCACAGGATTAATCATCGGAACGTTCATATCGCCCATACTGATCACAATAATTCTTTTTTTGACACCAATCATATTAGCTGCCATTCCTACACACCCTTCTTTATTTGCTTTAAGCGTATCAAGCAAATCCTGTATCACCTGAGCATCTGCTTTTGTAGCAAGTTCTGATTTTTGATTAAGAAAAAATATGTCTTTCATAATTGATCTAACCATATGTTATACTCCTTCTTTAGTCTTATTTATATTTTTAAATGATTCCTCTATTGTACAAATACATTATGGAGCTTGTATTAGAAAATGCATAGCAAAATTTGATTTTACTATACATTTTCTATGAATTCAATATAATTTCTTAATTAATAATGGTAACTTATCTAATTTTTCACTATATCTTTCTTCATTAAATAACTCCTCGTTTTTCAAAACATAATATAGCTCTTCCACTAAAACTGCTCCAATCATTTTCTTTGCCATATCTTGTGCATATCCACAAGCTACTAATTTTTCAAAAACTTCAGTTGTACATTTAGGATTGTTATCCTTTATTTGATTTTCAACAGTTTCCATAATATGGTCTTTTAATTTATCCTTTACCAAGATTGCATTTCCCCTTTATTTAGTTATTGTTTATCGCAAACATTGTTCTCTAAATGCTAAACATCTATATCAATGATAACATAGCTGATAAGAAATATTAATACATTCATCCCTTTTATACTATCTTCTTTTATTCTGAAACTCCCACGCTTAAAAGCATGTGGTTCTTAGGTACTAAATAACTTTCTTTAATATCACGAATGATATTAACACTAATTATTTTCCCCAAAAATTTCACCATCAAGGATTGCAACCAACCCATTAGCGATAGCATAATGCCCGTTTCAAGACATTTTTTTATTCTAAACTCCCATACTACTTAAATTATCTAATCCTTGCAATCTTTTAATTTCTTTACTATGCAATACTAAAAACTTTTCAAAATCTTTATTACATGCATCAAAATTTATACTGCATAAATCATCATTAACATTTTTAATTAGGTATGCCGAATATATATCCCTTTGGACTTTGATTTGTTTGCCATTATATTCAAAATCATTCCACCTTTGAGATAATTTCTTTTTACTATATTGTTGATTTAAGTGGTTATACTGTGAAGCTTTCACTTGCCACGTATTAATTTCAAAGTATTTTCCGCCTTTAGATTTTAGCTTATTTTCTAGCATTGTTAAAAATTTACTAGGTGCTTTATTTGCTAATGATTTACCAAATCTCTTTTTCTTGTTAATCCTTCCAGTCTTATCATTAGTAGTTGCATTTTTAACACGTTTTTGCAATCCTTTAAAATTCATTTCTTCAACATAGACTACATTGCAATTTTTTACTATTTCATTAATCATTATATTATGATCTTGTTCTCTTATATCCCTTTGTTTCCTATATATATCTTTAAGTTTATTCTTAGCTTTTACGTATCTCTTTGAATATTTCCATTCTAATTTAACACCTTTTTTTATACTGCAATTTTCATCGAAATTATTAGGATTAGTTTTTCTCTTACTTCTATCCATATATCTTTGAATTCTACGTTTTTCATTTTCAATATTTTGTACATGTGGAGCCAATTCATATAGCTTAACATCAGATTCACAAGTATAAGCGATTGTCTGTGTGCCTATGTCAATTCCGCAATCTCCAAGGCCGATATCATTTCTAATTTCTCCTGTCTCTTGGTTAAACTTAGTAGGAGCTACTCCATCCAAAACTATTTGAAGTATATATTTATAACGCCCTCGTACAAATTTCCTTTTAATTCTACAGAAACATATTTTATTCCTTAAAGCATCTATCTCATATTGGTTATTTATATTAAGCATTGTTTCAATCTTTAACCCATTCCATTTAAGCGTATTTGTTTCAATATCATATTTTATTCCAGTGCCATTAGATTTACCTTCTAATGAATTTAACGGATTGTTTCTACCTTTAAAGTGAACTTGTTCACCTTTGCCAAATAAATTATTTTCTAAAGATTCCCATACTCTTGATGCAATCTTCTGAGCAGTGAAGCTGTCTAAATTATGTTTAAATGTATGTTGCGTTGATCTTACATCTTCATGAAGTGAATATTCGGTTAGCCTAAATTCTTTAAGCATTGCATTTTTAATATCAAAATACGGAGTGCAAAGCTTGTTCAATTCTTTCTTGTCCAATTTATTTTTATAAATATTTGATAATTCAGATTGATTTTTCCTCCAGTTTTTAGTCTTGCTCATTTCATTATACCTACTTAAAGCTTTACCTAAAACTGAATTATAGATCTTCCTTCCAATCTCAAATCTTTTATCCAATATCTTTTCTTCAAATTTTTCAAGTTTAAGATTTAGGTTCAATACGAACCGTTGTTTAGCTTCTTTTTTTGCCACTGAATATTCACCTCACTTTCTATAGTTGAAGTTTCAATTTTAACGACATTTCAGAAGGAAGTCTCCCACTTCTATAAGCTGGAGTTACATACCCTAACAAACAGAAAACTTCAGTGGAAGTATAAATCTCCTTCTGAAGTCGTTAATACTTCAGCTCCGCAGGAGATGATTTAATCCCCTTAGTTATGTATTTAAGTCTTCTTCTACACTATGTATTAATAATATTTTCTCCTATCCCTTGGACAATATACAAAAATGATAATTAATTATAGTGTTATATTTGTTCCTTTATTATTTTTTTTATAATTCTTTTATTGCCTATCGACAAGTGCTATCCATCCCACACCTTAAGGAGTGGGCTTTCCGCACAAATTCATTGTAAATTCAAAACTGTAATTAGTTTTGAAAAATATATTGACTTCAAATTGAATAGTAGTTTGTAAATGTTACAATAAGCCTGTGAATTTTTCAGTGAGACAATAAAATCCAAAGAATAAAAAGACATTTAGGTGTGCAGTGGTTTATATTAATAAGCTTAGGGAGAAGAATGTTGATGTAGATTTTATTGCAGATGATAACATGGTGGATTGACTATACGAATATATTAAAAGGGAATTCATTTGAACTGCCCCCTGTCAAGTAGACAGTGGAAATAATTAAAGATTTTATGTAAGGCGTCTATTATTTGGTAGGCGCTTTATTTATGCTGCATTACCTAATAGATATCGCTGATATTCCATTGGTGTCATGCACTTTAAACGTTTTTGATAACGTCTATTATTATAATATTCTATATAGTCTTCAATCGATTTCTTTAAGCTTTCATAGTCTTCAAATTTATGAAGATAATACATTTCTGTTTTTAAGATTCCCCAAAATCCTTCCATTGGACCATTATCAATACAATGCCCAACCCTCGACATGCTCTGTATCATTCCAGCTTTTTTTAGTTTTTCTTTAAATATTTTTGAAGTATACTGGAAACCTCGGTCACTATGAAATATTGGTTTAGCATCAGGGTATACTTTAACAGCAAGATTAAAGGTTTGATAAACCAATTGGTTATTATTAGAATGACCAATGACATATGAAACAATACTTCTATCACCTAAATCAAATATTGCACTTAGATAAGCCTTTTGTCCACTTCTCCCATATTTAAACTCGGTTACATCTGTAAGCCATTTTTTATTGACTTGTTCTGCTTTAAAATTTCTATCCAAAATATTTTCTGCAGTAACTTCAGGAGTTGACTTAATATAATTATATCTTTTTTTTCTGCATACGGATTTTAATCCTAATATCTGCATCAGACGATAAATTCGTTTATAATTAACTTTTTTATTATATTCTCTACGGATTTTAATCGTCATCTGGCGATAGCCTAAGATACCGTCTTTTTCCTCATATAACTCACAAATAAGCTTTAATAATTCTTCGTTTTTCAATACTCGGTTACTTTTTTCTCTGTGTAGCCATTTATAATATGCAGAATGGCTAACGCCGCCTATAATGCACAACTCAGTTATAGGAAATTTATCTTTGTTAGATAATTCTTGGATTGCAAGATAAGTATCTTCGTATCTAGCTTCGCTTAATATCGCCTTCTTTCTATCTCTTGGATTTTTTTTAGAAGAGCATTCTCCATCCGTAATCTTCTATTTTGTGCTTCTAAAAGCTTGTATTGAGCTTTTAGCTTTTCATCTTCTGTCATTAACTCTTCAGCCTTTGGCTTTCCACGTCGGTCCAAAAGCCCTTCAATACCAAACTGATTATACTTCTTCATCCAGGTATAAATCTGAGGATAAGATACCTTATATTTTTCAACAGTTTTATTATAACTGTTATTGTTTTCAATACAGTACTTTATGATTTCAATGCGTTCAATATAAGAAGTTTTGCGTCCTTTGGTCATGATTATTTTTCCTCCTGTTCCAGAAGATTTTATGTTTTCATGACCATTATACTTCTTTATCCAATTGCATAAAACTGTATTTGACGAAATATGATACTTAATGCATAAATCATTCAGTGAGCCATGCCCATCAAGATATTCTTTTACAATGTTAATCTTGATTTTGGCAGTATAAGAAGTATTTTTGCTAGAATGTTTTAACCCAGCTTCACCTTCTGATTTATATCGTATTACCCATTTTTGAAAAGAACTCTTATGTACTTGAAGTTTGTTGCATAAACTTAACATACTAGCTTTTCCATTTAAATATGATGTTACAGCCTTAATTTTTTGTTGGTCTGATATAGTTGATTTTCTTCCCATAAAAAAATAGCCCTCCTTATAGTAAACAGTTTTATTATTTTAACTGTCTACCATAAGGGGAGCATATCAATTTGAATTCCCTTTTAACTTGTTAAAGACTAGAAAGGCAGTAAAAATAAAATAAACATTATCTACTCTGCATCAACATGATTTGATTAAGCCACTCAAATGCTGCAGTATATATAATTAAAATATCCTCTTTAGATTCTCTAAAATTCACATTATATCTTGGCTCTGATACCCATCTAATAATTTCAAATTTCCTTTCGACTATTATATTCGGCACCTGTGTCCCTTTAGGAAGAGACGAAATTAAATAACTTATATTATGTGTCTTATACTTTCTGTCAGTCAAATCATTCCCATTAAGCTCTAAAAGTGCTTTAATTATTTTTTCAATTGCTTGATTTACATGATAAGCCGCATAATTAATTTCTACTTCGTCTGTGCAATTTGTAAGACCAAAATTCGCATACTTCAAATCACTCTTAGCAAGATGCAGATAATTGCTCATATATTCTTACCCCTTTCGCCCAAGCGTTCCTATAAAAATTATTATTTTCCATATCACTAAGGAATAGTTTTTTATTATATCCAAATAAATCAATTTCTCCAAACTCGTGTAAATCTACAGTTGGATAAAACTCAGAAAAATCACCTAAAACGATTATATCAATATCACTAAAGCTACTACAGAAAAGCGTTGTGGCACTACCAAACACTATAATATCAGTGATGTGCTTACCAACATTATCTTTTAATAATAGATTAGCAATTTCATAAACTTTCCTTTGTTTGACTGGATGTATACATTCATAATTATCCAACCCAATTAAATTTTCAAATTTATAATTGGTATTATTACTTGTATTAAAAATATTATCTAATGCATAGAAATCTTTTAAACATTCTATCATAATATTTCACCTTCCTATTCTTATATTGTATCACTACATAAATTGAGTGTAAATAACAAAGGGTGACTGTCACTTGTCGAAAGGTGTAAAGTTAGTTGTTTTAAATCAAATTATCTATACCATTAACCGTAGTTTGTTCATTGTCATTAATAGGAATAACTATGCATTTTTGGCCATTAATTATTTGAGATTTTATTTGAGATACTTTTTCGGGTTTTACTTGTAGTATAACATCATAATGAGGGGTAACATTATTATCTTCTGAAAATGCATCTGGAACTTTCTCTAAATTAGTTTCTAAAGTTTCTTCTAAATTAGTTTCTAAATCTTCTTCTAAAACCACATTATCATCATTAACTTCTGTAGACAGGTCAATTTCATTATCTATAGTATTCTCTTGTTTAACTTGATCAAGTCTAGCTTGAAGTATTTCCACTTGTTTGTGAAGGCGTTCTTCCTTTTTTCTTTGCACATTTGCCTTAAGAGCCTTTGCGTCAATTAAATTCTTTGCTAAAGTGATATCATCACCAAAGTTCTCTACATAGGAGTTTTCAATCTCAGTAGTAATTTCCTGCGGAACTTCACTTTCTATTAAAAGTTTTTGTATATCCTTCTTTGTTAAGCTTATAGGTTCACAGTCTGCATCATCGTTTAAATCATTGTATTCTTCTATCATTGTGCTTAGGTTTTCTTGTATATCCATAAAAATTTTATCAGCTTTATTTTCATCAGAACTAAAAGAATCTTTAATAATTGATTGGAATGTTTCCTTTTGCACCGTAGCCGTTTGTTTTGAAGGACAACCTAGAACATTTTCCATTAATTCAGAATGTGTATCCTTTGCATTTTTTGTATAATACATAATAGAGTTAACATCTGAACTACGATCAATAAAAGCAGGAAACACAAAGCCATTAATCGGGGACTCGACTACCCAATCTCTAATACGTGCTTTTATTTCGTTTTGCTGTTCAAAGTATCTAAGACCAGGCTCTGAAAGTGAAACTGGACATATTGCACATAACACATATTCATATACTTCTTCAGATTCATCTATCTTTATATTATCTCTGGTTTTGCTAACAACATCATAAGCATCATGAAAAAAGAGTATTAAAAAATTACCAGTGTAATCATAATTGTCTATAATCAAATCATAAAGGTTATCTACAAGAGCATCATCTTTTAATTGACTGTTTTTAAGCTGCATAAGTGAAGTCTGTCTTTCATTTGTAAATTCTTCATTAACTTCAAAGTTAAGTTCTAAAATATTATTCCCAATAGTTCCAGACAGTACTTTTTTAGCAATTTCTAAATATTTAAAGTATTCATCCTCATCTAAATTTAGAAAGCTTTCTCTAAATTTTAAAATAGTATGTTTTTCTCCATTAACATAGCAGCCACACATTTTAGTGAAGGTGCATTGCTCTTTTTTAAAACGTCTTTTTAACTCAAGTATATCTTTTCTTCTCATGTATAAGCTCCTCAATTTATAGACAAACCTTACGTAAATTTATAGTTGAAGTGGTTTGTCTTTAGTATTTTTTGTTTGTAGCTATAATTAATATATTATCGTTATTAATTATAGTATTTTTTTTACAGAAAATAAAGGATTTATATATCAGTTTTTTAAATGATTTCTATTGAGAATAGAATAGCAACACAGCTCGTACATTTCATTTCCAATTTATGGTATTTGTTTTTCTAACCCTACAGTATGAATTATTGGTAATTAATCTTTGCAATCTCACCAATAGACTGTGCGAAAACACAACATCATGGTATAATTTTATATAGTATAAAATTTTATAATAAAAAAACAATATGAAGGAGCAAAAAAATGAATGGATTAATGATACTTATTGCTATTTTATTTATTTGCTTGTATGGAAGCATAAATTATTATATAGGTTTAAGGATGTGGCAGAACCTATTTCGCCATATTCCTTGTATAAATCCCAAAATATATTGGATACTGTTTTCAATAATAGCATCATCATATATTGTAACAACGCTTATACCTTCTTTCATACCAGCAATAATATCAACTAAATTAAATATTATAGGATCATATTGGATGGCAATAATGTTTTATCTTATTTTAATATTGCCTATAATAGATTTAATAAGAGTTATAAATAGAAAAATTATAATTCTCCCAAGAAGTTTATCTGGCGATACTAATGTTTCGTTAATAGTAATGGGTCTAGTAGTTGCCTTTATATTTGGTGTAATGATATATGGTACTTGGAGTGCTCGTAGCGTAAGAGTAACAAAGTATGATCTAAATGTTGATAAAGTTGCGGGTAATCTAGAGACCTTGAAGGTTATTATGGTCTCGGACATTCATCTTGGGATTATGGTAGATAATAATAGGCTTACAGGTATGGTAAATAAAATCAATGATTTAAAACCTGACATTGTGTTAATACCTGGAGACATTATTGATAGTAGCATTGACCCTTTTGTAAAAGAAAACATGCGTGATAACTTTAGGCGAATTAAAAGCAAATATGGAGTGTATGCCTCCCTTGGTAATCATGATGGAATGGGAAGTAATGTAGATGATGTAGTTAAAAATTTTGAGAATGCAGGTATAACTGTGCTGCGTGATAATTCAGTTTTGGTAAGTGATAGCTTTTATGTTATAGGTAGACAAGACCCATCCTTAGAGCGTGTTACAAAAATTAAAAGAAAAGATTTGTCATCCTTAGTAAAGGACTTAGATAAGACAAAACCATTTTTGCTTATGGATCATCAGCCAGTAAATTTAAGTGAACCTGAAAACCAGGGGATTGATTTACAACTATCAGGTCACACCCATAGAGGTCAGATATTTCCTGCAAATATTATAACCAATGGAATTTTTGAAATAGACTATGGGTATTTAAAAAAGAACAATTCTCAATTTATTGTATCTTCAGGTTATGGAACATGGGGACCTCCAATTAGGATAGGTAGCCGCTCGGAAATTGTTGAAATAAATCTTAAACTCAAATAATAAATAGTTATTTAGAATGTAGACGAAGCTACTATATTTCTTAGTTTAAAGTAATGTAGTAGCTTTTCCTTAATGGTTTATGGTTTAATTAGTAAGTGGGTCCAGCAAAGCGTGTCCCCACAACAGGGTCAGACCCTTGGCAATAAAAATACATCTGACAGACTTAAAATACTATAGTAAAATAAATATGAAACAGAAAACTTGAAATAATTTATATACAAAGGAAGTATACAATGGAAAAAAATATAAAAATGAGATATCCGAGCTATCTTAAAGAATTTAAATGTATAGGTGGAAAATGTACAGATAGCTGTTGTATTGGATGGGATATAGATATCGATAAGGTTACCTTTAGGCAATATTATAAGGTTCAAGACAAAGAAATGAAGCGAATGATTCAAAAAAATGTACATAATAATGATGAATACCTAAGTCCTGATATAGATTATGGAAAAATAGAATTAAAAACTGGAAAAAGGTGTGCTTTTTTAGATGACGAAAATTATTGTATTATTTATTCCAAAATTGGAGAAGAGTATCTTTCAAATGTTTGCACATCTTTTCCTAGGATAATTAATAAAGTAGATACATGTTATGAAATATCACTTGATATTGCCTGTCCGGAAGCTGCAAGAATTATTTTACTAAAAGAAGAAGGAATTGGATTTAAAGAAAGTGAAGAAACTTTAGGCAAACATATACTATCAGGTGATATTGAAACCAGCTCTAAAGAATATGATAATTCAGCTTTTAAGTATTTTAAAGAAATTAGAAATCTAAGTGTTGAAATAATACAAAACAGAAAGTTCGACTTAAGTAAAAGACTTTATATATTAGGTGATTTTATAAAAACATTAGAAGAAGAACTTAAATATAAGTATACTAATGTACCTAAATTTATTAGGGAATATGATATGAACTTAGTTAGTGATGGTTATGAAAGAGATCAATTAAGTTATATTGTTCAGATAGATTTTTTCAAAAAGATGATAGGCTTCTTAAATGTATCTAAAGAAGTGGATAGTCTTTATTTTAAGGAATATACTAAGCAAATTATAGCTGGATTCAAGTTTGATGAAGGTGGCGACATTAGTAAACATTCAGAAATGTACATAAAAGCATTTGAAGATTATACTGAAAATTTTATGAATAATAATAGCTATATTTTCGAAAATTATTTGGTGAATTTTATGTATAACTATATGTTTCCATTTTCTGAATCAGAATCAATATTCGATGGATATATTATGCTTTTAGTAAGATATTCATTTATTAGATTTTATTTAGTTGGTAACTATCTATATAATAAACAGGATAACAAAGAAAATATAGTTGAATTTATTCAATCTTTATCGAAGACCATAGAACATCACAGAACTTTTTTAATTGATTCAATAAATTATATGAAAGAAAATAAACTTGATAATATACAATTTGCTAAAACACTTTTATAAAAATAAAAAATATTGAGTTCTCAATGTATATACAAGAGAGCTCAATATTTCCACTTAAACTTTGCTAAATTTAGAGTAACTTAATCAGCTCTTCTAACTCCTGCGATAAAACTTTTGCAAGCGTAAAATCAATATCTTTTAAAGCCAATTCTATTTTTGTTTCGACTAATTTTTTCTTTTGTTCAATTTCTAAATAGTCTTTGTCAAAATGATTAGCATAAATCATCTTTCTAAATTTTCGCATACTCATTTTTCTAATTGTCTTATCTTCAATGATTAAAACAAAATCCATACAGTTTACTATAGAATAGAAATCATGGGAAATCATGAGAATCGCACCTTTATAGTTTTCTATGGCTTTTTCCAGTGCTATTTGTGAATATGTGTCTAAATGACTTGTCGGTTCATCAAGAAGCAAAATGTTTGCTTTACTAGCAGAAACTTTGGCCAGTTGAAGCATATTTTTTTCTCCACCAGATAAAGCCCCTATCTTTTGATTAATGGCTTCTTCTTCGAAACCATAACCAGAAATATATGCTCTAACCTTTTGATTAGTTTTAAAACCAGCATCTAAGAACTCTTCAAGTATCGTATTAGACTCATTTAGTGTTTTGCCTTGAAGTTGAGACAAATAAGCCACTTCAACATCTTCATTTATCTCAATAGAATCATGATTATTTTTAAATATTTCTCGAAGTAACGTCGTTTTCCCGGCACCATTTGAACCGATAAGAGCTACTTTATCAGTAGATTTAATCTCAAAGTTAACATTTTCTAGAAGCATATCATCAAAGGCAACACTGTAATCATTAACTTTTAAAACAATGGTTTCTTCGATTTCATTATCTGTAACTAAACTGATATTTGGTTGTTTAATATCTACAAATGGCGATTTAATTCTACTTTTTTCTAATCTTTCTTGAATTTTAACTCTAGCATTTAGAGCTTTCCCTTTAGAAGATTGATTATACTCAGTTGCGAGAAATCTTAACTTCTTTATTAAGATCTCGTTTCTCTCAAGTTCTTCATTATCAGTAGCAGCTAGTTCTTGTAACTCAATTTTAGTTTGAAGTAATGAGAAGTTATACTCAATATAGTTTCCATCAAACTCTTGGATCTCCATGTTTTCAAGGTGTAGAATTTTATTAAAACAATGATTCAATATATATCTGTTGTGCGTAATAATTAACATTGTTCCAATGTGCGAATTAATTAGATCTTTAAGCGAATTAAGGTTTTCAAAGTCTAAAAACACATCGGGTTCATCCATAATCATTAAGTCTGGACTATTTAGCATTTCCTTAATTACTTGAATAAGCTTGAATTCCCCACCACTAAGTTCAGATATCATTAGATCTTTATACTTGCTTAAGTTTGCAAGATTTAAGTTTTTATTAATGATGTTTTCGAAATCATCCCCATTAATTGCATCAAATGCGTCTAAAGTTTGTTGATACTTTTCTAGTAAAGAATCAATATCCGAAGATGTTTCCATTTCACTGCAAATAGATGTTATTTCATTTTGTAGTTTAATAAATTTTTCCCCTATATATTCGAAAACTGTAATTTCTTTCATTTCGCCCTGTTGCGAGAATTGACTTACATACCCAATGCTACAATTTGGGTCAATCTCGAGCTTTCCATCGAACATATATTTTTCTGGATCCATAATTATATCTATCAGTGTACTTTTTCCACTGCCATTTGTTCCTATAAAAGCACAATGCTGACCATCTTCTAATGTAAATGAAATATTATTATATAGATCCTTTTGCGGAAATGAGTAGGACAAGTTATCAATTTTTATCATATTATTACCTCTCTTTATCACTAAAAAAGAGCCTATAAAAATAAGCTCTTCAATATATTCTCTTCTCAATTGCAATTTTACACTTGATTTTTATGTAGTAAAGACATTCTACTGAGTTTACCATTGATATCATAACACTTTTTACGACTAAGTTCAATCATTTCATATTAAAGCTTCTCGTGATATCCGTTAATTCTAAAAAGCCTTTGCGAGCCCGGTACCCACTAACGTGTTGACAAAAACAGAACCTAAGTGTATAGTGTGTATTAAGTGAATACACACTATACACTTAGGAAGGTGATAAGGTGATATGAAGATTTTAATTTCAAATATATCCAATATACCCCTATACCAACAAATAAAAGACCAACTAAAAGATATTATTTTTAAAGGTGAGATGTCTGAGGGTGATCCACTTCCATCTATCAGAAATTTTGCCACTGATTTGAAAGTAAGCATTCTTACAATTCGTCGTGTCTACAATGAATTAGAGCAAGAGGGATTTATTACAAGTCAGGTGGGCATTGGCACTTTTATTTCTGCTGGTAATTTAGAGCTGCTTCGTGACTCTAAACGACGTATTGTTGAACAAAAAATGCAGGACTTAATTCAAACAGCAAAGACGTTAAAAATTTCTAAAGAGGAATTAAATGCAATGATGAATATTTTATATGAGGGGGATGAACAATGAACAATGTATTAGAAGTATCAGGATTAAATAAATCTTATAATAAATTTGCCCTTTCCGATGTTAGTTTTTCTTTACAGGAAGATTGTATTACAGGTTTTATAGGTATTAACGGGGCTGGTAAAACAACCACTATACAGACCATTCTTGGTCTTGTAATGAGAAGTGCCGGTACTATCAAATTCTTTGGAAAGGATATGGATAAACATGGGCATGAGTTAAAAAACCGTATTGGAGTTGTGCTGGATGATGGCTGCTTTTATGATGAATTGACAATGAAAGAAATGAAAAGCATTATTTCACCGGCGTATTCAAGTTGGAATGAGCAGGATTACAAAACCTATATGGAACGTTTTTCACTCAATCCACGCCAAAAGATTTCAACACTTTCAAAAGGTATGCGTATGAAGTTCGCATTAACTTTGGCACTTTCCCATGAGGCAGACTTACTTATTATGGATGAGCCTACAAGTGGACTTGACCCCTTAATTCGAAGCCAATTCATGAATATCTTGACAGATTATATGAAACAAGGTGGCAAGAGCGTTTTCTTTTCAACTCACATAACTTCAGATCTTGATAAAGTTGCAGATATGATAATTCTTATTAACAATGGCAAGATTTTATTCGAGGAAGAAAAGGATACATTGATTGATACCCATCGATTAGTAAAAGGTGATAGCAAGGATTTGACTATTGAAACCAGAAAATTGTTCTTAAATATTCAAGAAACAGGATTTGGATTTACTGGTATCACCAATAAATTATCTCAAGTTCAAAAAACCATAAAAGACATTTTGGTTGAAAGACCTACCATAGAAGATATTATGCTGGGCTATGTCGAAGGAGGGGGAAAATAATGCTGGTACATCTTGTTAAAAAAGATATTGTTAGCGGTAAACTAAAAGGGTGATATTTCGGCAAACAAAAAAGGAGAATAATTTCCAGTTAAGTACAATAATAATTCCTTCTCTGATACAATTAGAGATATATTTTACAGAGGGGGAATTTAAAATTGAAAGGATGGAATATGTTTAGTGAAATAAAACAATATAAAGCACTTGGATTTAATAAATCACAGGTTGAAAGAGCTCTAAATATAAATTACAAAACAGTTCAAAAGTATTGGGACATGGATCCTGGTGAATATGCTAAAGTCACTATTCAATCGAAGAATAGACATAAAAAAATTGATATCTACAAAGATGATATTTTAGAATGGATTACTGATTTCAGAGATATGTCAGCAGCACAAGTACTTGATTGGATAAAGGAAAGATATGGTGATGTAAAATTTAAAGAAAGGTCTTTAAGGCTTTATATTAGTAATTTAAGGAAAGAATACAATCTGCCTAAGGCTTCGCCAATAAGACAATTTGAGGAAGTACATGAACTTCCCATGGGCTACCAAGCTCAGGTTGATATGGGTCAAATATGGCTCAAAAGATTAAATGGAAACAAAGTAAAAGTGTATTGCTTTGCAATGGTTTTATCACATTCAAGGTATAAATACATACTTTGGACAGACAAACCATTTACTACCGCCTCTTTTATTGATGCTCATAATCGAGCTTTTGAATATCTTGGTGGTATGCCTATTGAAATAGTGTATGACCAAGATCGTGTGCTTGCAGTAGCCGAGAATTCTGGAGACATTATTTATACCGAAGGTTTTCAAAATTATATTAATACTATGAAATATAAAGTTAGGCTTTGTAGAGGTTTTGATCCTCAAAGTAAGGGGAAAATAGAATCTGTGGTAAAATACTCAAAATATAACTTTGCTATAAACAGAGTATTTATAGATGTTGATTCCTTTAATGAAGACTCATTCAAATGGCTAGATAGAACAGGCAATGGTAAAAAACATGAAATAACGAAAAAAATACCGGCAGAAGTGTTTGCTCTCGAAAAGAAACACTTGCTACCAGTACCTGAACTCTTTGAAAAAAATTCATTTAATACTAGTTTAACTTATGCTGTACGAAAAAACAATGTAATTTTGTATAAACAGAACAGGTATCAAGTGCCCAAAGGAACTTATAGCCCAGGTAAAGAACTTAAATTAATGATAAAAGGCTCCAAAATGAATATAGTTGATTTTGATACAGGTGTATTAATAGCAAGTCATCAAGTAAGTACAAGGCAGGGTGAACTTATAAAAATAATTCATCCCGAAAGGGATATTCACAGTTCTATTGACCAAGTTTATGAAAGATTGTTTTTTGCCCTCGGTAAAACTGAAAATGCAAAAATGCTACTAGATGGCATAAAACGTGAAAAACCAAGATACTGCAAAGATCAATTTGGTTCAATACTAAATATAGTACATTCATATGAAGCTTCGCTAATAGAACAAGCATTGAATTATTGTGTTATACGAAACTTGTGGAGTGCTGGAATGTTTAAAGAAACCCTTGAATATCTTGCGATACAGGATATTGCAAAAGTTGATAAAAAATCTGTAATTGACAAGTTATCTATACCATCAAAGTATAGAGGGTTAAAACCGGAAGTAAGAAGTATAAGTGACTATATTGATGCTTTGAAGGAGGACAAGCAATCATGGAGAAATTAGAATTAATCAAAGAGTATGCCAAAAATCTTAAGCTAAACTATTTAAATGTAGATGCAGATAAAATTATTGAAAAAGGTGAGTTAGGTAATGTTTCCTATCAAGACTTTCTATTATCAATACTTAAAAATGAGGTTGTTTTGAAAGATCAGAAAACACAAGAAAAAAGACTTAAATATGCTGACTTTCCAGTTAAAAAGACAATGGAGGAATTTGATTTTCTATTTCAAAAATCAATAACAAAGAAACAAATAAACAGACTCATGGAAATGGAATGGATAGATAGGATGTATAATCTTATATTTTTAGGCCCACCGGGCGTTGGGAAGTCTCACACAGCTATTGCCTTGGGTTATAAAGCCGTTGAGGCAGGTTATAAGGTAAGTTTTGTAACTATGGATAATCTGATGCATGTTTTGAAAACTCAGCAGATATCAAGAAAAAGCAAAGGTAAACTAAATAGAATCCTTTCTTCAAGCCTCGTTATAATTGATGAGGTCGGATATCTTCCTATAACTAGAGATGAGGCTAATTTGTTCTTTCAATTAATATCATCCCTTCATGAACAGGCATCACTAATTATAACTTCTAACAAAGGATTCGAAGAATGGGTAGAGCTTTTAGGAGACCCAGCATTAACAACAGCTGTATTAGATAGAATATCTTATAGGTGCGAACTTTTTAACATGATTGGAAAGAGCTATAGGTTGGAGCACAGAAAATCTATATTTTAGCAGTTAAATGGGAAAAATATACTGGGATAAATTCAGTAAAATAGTTTGCCGAAATTTCTCCAAAAGTACTTGCCAATAACAGATATCTTACTTATAAAAAAATATTTGCTGCTTTTAGTTACTTTTCCATTTGCTATACCTCTTTTTATGATGATACAACCATCCCAATTTTGGGGGCTTAGTGCTTTTTTGTTATCGGTGATTTTTTCGGTGTTTATGTTGTATCAATATGTTTTGATGGCCGAAATGAAATACCCTAAAGCTGAAGCTCTGCTGTGTTCTACGCCATACTCCCGTAGTAGTCTTGTAAAAGCAAGATATGCTTTTCTCCTATTGATCTTTGCTTATTGCTGTGTGGCATATAACGTATTAGCACTGCTATTTGTCAAAATTGAATATCTTACTCCGTACAACTATCTTATTGCACTGCTGATTTCAGTAATCCTATTTAGCGTATACACACCTGTACAATATAAATTTGGCTTTGAAAAAACAAAGTATTTCTTCATGATATTGATCATGGGAACTCCATTTTTATTGACTGTATTAATAAAAGCCAATATTAAACTCGATTTTACGGTATTGTCTGCAATGCCTATATTGGTCCAGTACTTAATGCCGATTGTGGCTATAATTGCTATCCTCTTTATTTCTATGAATATATCTATAAACATTTACTCAAAGAAAGAATTGCTATAACAGCAGTATAACTTATACATTTTGAGAAAGGAGCGATAACTATGCATGCTTTACCAACCCCAGTAGTAATAATATGTGTGCTGTTCCCCTTTGTGTATTTAACTACAGGCAATGGATTTAGTTAAATCAAAAGTAAAATTAGATACTAACGAAACTTTTAATACAACTAATCAAAGATTCCAGAGAACAGGTATTTATAATGGTGATGATTATTACGCGATAGGAAAATCTTACAAAGATCCTGTTAATCCTGAACAAGAATATTCCTTATGTTTATATTTAGTAAACATTAATACTGGCGCAATTACGCAATTTACACAAGGAATATGTACACCAATAAATTAACTTTTGTATTAATTAATTCACTATCTTGTTAATTTATATAAAAAACACAGTAGAGAAAGTATAACTCTACTGTGTTTTCACATTTTAAGATTTCCAAGTAAATTAATTCATCTAGTTTTTATTTCTAGTTCCTTGATTAGCAGCTTGCACGCTAGCATTTCCATTAACCTTATATCCATTTTTAGCATTTTCACTATCTAAACTATTAGCCATAAGGCTTTGATCTTTTTGTTTCATGGTCATATTTTGGCTCAGACTATTTTCACTATTAGGTATAATATTTTGATTGTTTTCAGCTATGGTTTTATTTTGACTCATAAAAAGCATCTCCTTTACTAATTATTTTATATTATAATGCCCATAAGTTAATGATAATATCATATTTAGTTGAATTTGAGAGTTGCTAATCAATAAAAAAAAGCCTACCCCTAGATTTCTCTATGAAATAAACTTTTAGAGTTACATATATTTTATTAATAACAAGGGAATTTATTCATTGACCCCTGTTATTTTTACCAACTAAACCTCCGCCATTACCTGATGATGCGCTTTGTGATCCATAGACTGATGCTCTCTTATTATTTTTTTGCGTGGAAGATTTTGCTTTTCTTTCTTCAATAATTTTTTTCATTATTTCCATGTTTTTGTTTATATCATTTTTCATATTTTTACCCTCTTTTTTTTATTTTTTACGGCTTAAAAAAACTTCATAACTAATACCTTCTAAATTAATATTCACGATAAATATTTTCAAGGTAGGTCTTGTTATTTTACTAATTTATTATACCCTACAAACAGCCTTTTGAGCAACACTGCTTGTCTGTTTTATCTCTGTAATGGGCCAGACCCTTGGGAAATTATGCAAGTTAAAAAAGCTCTTCAAAGATATTTATGCTATGACATACAGTTGTCAATTTTAAAATGCTATCCTACTATTTTTCATATAATTCTATAGGTAAATCATCTGGATCACTAAAAAAAGTAAATTTTTTCCCCGTAATCTCATCAATTCTAATATGCTCAGCAATTACATTCTTATCAGCCAGTTCTTTTATCGCCTCATCAATGTTATCTACCTCAAAAGCAAGATGCCTTAGTCCTCTTGCTTCAGGATAACTCGCCCTTTTAGGTGATTGCGGAAAAGAAAATAATTCTATTTGATAATTCTCTCCAACACCTAAGTCGAGCTTATATGATTCTCTATCTTTTCTGTATGTTTCTTTAATGATTTTCAAATCTAAAACATTAACGTAAAATTCTTTAGATCTTTCATAATTTGTGCAAATAATAGCTATATGATGAATCTTATTTAACTTCATTTTTTTATCTCCTTCTTTATATTACGTACGTATTTTCTTTCGGATGCACCACAGTTTAAGAATACTGTGAAGCATTTAGTTTTCTATTAATATATACATATGATATTTTAATACTAACATATATTCTACTTAAATCACTAGTTTGCAAATTTTTTCACACCAGCGTATTATTAATATAGGAGATGTAAATGCATATATTTTTTACTCATACTCATCATTATTATTTATATATCCCTCCTCCACTAACAATCATTGAAATTTCTTCTTAAATAACATTTATTATTAATTGAAAATAGTTGTTTACAAACATCTATTACTATGATATTATTAATTTATAAACAAAACAACAGAATTTAATTAGTACAAGAGATGGAAGTGATTCCACAAAGATATTAACCTTCATTAGATAAACTAAAAGAATTGCTAATAGAAAGGGGATAGTCCAATGTTTCAAATTAAGTTGTTAAAGTTTTTAGAGGTTAGTACAATTTATAAATAAGAGGTCTTTAAGATATGTGATAAGACAAAGAAAAATACTTTAGTTAAAAAAATTACTAATCTCTACTTAGTTCAAAATTAAATATTTGTATATATATAAGGGAGTTCACAAAGTGAACTCCCTTATTCATAATAATTCTCTGTACCATCCCAGTAACAACATCTGAGTTTAAGATGATTAATAATTATGTAGTCCTAAGCAATAAATATATATGATTGTATTAAAATTAAATCTTTAGTTAAGAAGTTATCAAAAATACTCTATAGTCAGTCTTTTAGCATTTTAATAAATGTTAAATCGTCTATTCTTAATGACACTGGTTGTGGTAAAGTCAAGCCCTTAGGTGCACTACCACTATAAAAAAACAGTGCATTATTTGTTGGATCATTTCCACTGAGTGCTTCATTTGCAGCCTTAACAGCACTTGCCTGTGCAGGTCTGTTAATGTTACCATTTAGTATTGGAGTAAATTGATAAAAACCATTTGTTTTTTCATTAATAACAGCACTGATTGAATTTGGAAAACTGCTGCTCTTAACTCTGTTTAAAACTACAGCGCCTACAGCAACTTGAGCTTTATAAGATGCTCCTCCTGCTTCGGCAGTTATTAATCTTGATAGCAAGTCCAAATCACTTGAGTCATTTTTGATTGCTATAGGTTTAGTTTGCACTGAAGTATAACTAGCTATTTCTGGAGTTTTTACAACTTGTTTAGGGGATTCATTCCGTTTGTTATTAGCTTTTTTTGAATCAATTAATGCTTGTTTTTCTTCTGTTGCTTGTCTTGCTTCATTAGCTTGATCTATTACCAGTTGTGCGCCATATTGATTTTCTAGGGCATTCAATTTTAATGCTAATACATCTTGGTCTGATTTTTGTTCTGTTAAAATCGCTAAATTCTTTTTATTCTCAACCCTTAAAGATAGCAACTTTGTATTTTCTGCATCTAGCGCTACCTTCTTTAAATTAATTGCTGCTTCTTTTGTTTTCATATTTTTCATAACCTTTTGATCAAATGTTACTACCCTTTTAATATTTTCTACTCTGGATATAAAATCATCCATACCATTTGAGCTTAGCATAATGTTTAGATAGCTTGATGACCCATTCATATACATTACTCTCATTCTTTTATTAAAAATAATCTGTTCTGCTTTGATATCAACCTCTGCTTTTTCAATATTTATTTTTGTTTGCTTAATATTCTTTTGTGTTATAGCTATACTGCTTTCATTACTATCGATATTAGACACAATTGTTTCACGCTTATTGTTCATAATCTCAACTTTGCTTTCAAGGTCGTTTCTTTGAGTTTGAACCTGATGAATTTTTGCCTTATCTGATGCAGAATCTGCATATACGGTAGTAGAACCAACGCTTATAATTACACCAAGTGCCATTACGGCTGAAATAATTTTTTTGTTCAATTTTCCATTCCCCCTACATAATATTTTATTTTTAAATATATTATGTTTAAAAGTATTTATCATCTGAACATAATAACATACAGAGATATGTTTAGCAAATATTGGTCTTTGAATTATTTGTAATATGGCGCCCAGTTATCAAATTGTCTATCATATATATTCTGTTCATTTTGAGGCTTTTCTGTTAATAGCTTCTTAAGCTTTTTTCTTCCAATATAAGTAATAAAAAGACTATAATTAGCTTTATATCAAATCTAATCACAGTCCTATTTATTATATGTTTAGATCGCTTCGTCTATTTTAGAATTTTTGGAGATTTTATCCTCAAGAAAAAGAAATTTAAAGTATCTTGCTAAAACATAAATAACGATTAAAACAGCTAGTACTTCTTGAAATTTAACCAAATATTTTAACATATATATTGGTTCTTTAATATTAACTAGATACCCATTAAGTTGCTTCATAGCAACTGCGCTTATCACCATTGGAAAAGTAAAAGCAGAATAACTTGGGTAAAATTTAGTTTTAAGTAGCTTTGGTAAATACAAAATCACCACTAAGAACATTATAAATGCTAGACCTCCTAAAAAGCCTAATATAAAATTATTTTTCACTGTAAAACATGCTAAATATCCAGCTAAACATAAGCTAGCTGGAGCCGCGAATATTGAAATAGTTGGTAGTGCCTGCTCTTGAATTCCCTTAATAAAGAATGTCCTATAAATCACAATAGGCAACAATAATAAATATGATATAAGGCCAAACCAGAAAATACCTTTTCCAAGACTAATTAAATTATAGGTAGGTGCAGTCATACTTGCTACCACAATACCAACATAAACTACAAAATAGCTTGGAAAAACTTTTTTTATATCAAAGTTAAAAATAAATTTTGCAGTAAAACAAATTAGTAAAAAACAATGCAGTAATAAACCAAAAGACCACACACCAAAGGATATTGAATGAGCATACGGAACTATGTAAGTTGCCAAAATCATTAAACCCATAGTAAAAGTAATCATTACGCTGGCAACAACTGGGTTTTTAAAAGACTCTACTACACTTTTTGTATCAAAAAATATCTTAAATATAAGGAGTACTAATATTAATGAAGCTACAACTCCAAAGATGTTCCTGTATATATCACCATAAGATAATAATAGATTACCAGTTGCTGCTAAAGCTAACATTAACCCTGCAATTGGTACAGGAGTTTTTTCTATCAGGCTTTTCATTTTTTTACCACCTTATTCATCAATATTTACAAGGCCGAGCTCTCTAACTATAATTTGCGCAGCTTTTTCAGCTATTTCCCCAGTAAAGGAAATGCATTGTGCTTGATGTTCTCCAGAAGTCATGTCCATTCCGTGAGTAAGGACTTTACAACATAACACCTTATGGTTATTTTTAAAGCTCTCTTGTAATTCATTAGCAAACTTAAGAGCATTTTGCACCTTAGGATCTCCAGCTGTTGTTCTCCCAAAGAAATAACCTATGCACATTACTCCGCCTGATACAGCACCGCAAACACATTTTGATTTTCCTATTCCAAGAGGAAATCCTGAAGACATTGCAATCATCTCATCTGGCATTGGAATTTCAAAATTGTTTTTTATTGAGCTAACAATAGCTTCGGAACAAAAAAAATCACCTTTTCTGAATGACTCTTCTGCTTCTCTTCTTATTTTTTTAATACTAACTTCATTTCTCATAAATTGCCCCCTTTTAATAAAATATTCCACATACTATTATATATGTAATATTACAGCAAGTCCACTAGTTAATTGAAACACATGGACACCACCAATGGCCGCAAACAAATTGTGAACACAATTCCTTTTGTTATGGGTAACTTTTTAATTAAATCAAAAAATAAAAGGTGTATTCTATACCATAATTAGGTATAAAATACACCTTTTATTAAATCATCACCTTCTGTGCTGCAATATTAATATGCTTATAAGTTTAAGAATTCTCTCATAATATTACTTATTTCATTGGCCATAGCTTCATTTTCCATTTCAGAAAATACTCTTAAAAGCGGTTCTGTGCCAGAGAATCTTGCTATAATCCAGCCACCATTTCTAAAATATACCTTTAAGCCATCTTCGTAGTTTGTTTTTTCTACTTTATAACCAAAATTTGGGATTAACTTATTTACGAAAAGTTTTGTCCTAATCTGTTCCTTGTCTTCTATGCTGAATTTATAATCAGATTCTGTCATGTAGAAGTATCCATATTGCTTATGAATTTCTTCAAGTAATTCCGATAAGCTTTTTCCTGTTACACTAAGCAATTCGATTAGAAGGCTAGCAGCAAATATTCCGTCTTTTCCCTTAATATGCCCACGAATAGTTAATCCACCACTGCTTTCTCCTCCGATTAATGCATTCTTTTCTTCCATTTTTGAGCTTATGTTCTTGAAACCAACTGGAACCTCGTAGCATTCCTCACCAAAGCTCGCTGCTATTTTATCTAGGAGGTGAGTGGTTGCAAGGTTTCTTACAGCTCCACCTTTCCATCCCTTGTACTTTAATAAATAGTAATATAACACAGAAAGAATATCGTTTGGATGAATAAAGTTACCTTTTTCATCTATGATTCCAAGTCTATCAGCATCCCCATCTGTCCCTATCCCGATATCATATCCTTTTTCAACTACTAAATCCTTTAAACGATGTAGTGTGTGTGTGCTTGGGGAAGGTAATCTTCCACCAAATAAGGTATCGTGTCTATTATTTATTATTTCAACCTCACATCTTGCAGTTAAAAGTATAGTTTGAAGGCAAGTCTTTGAAACTCCAAACATTGGGTCAAGAGCTACCTTTAGTTTGCTATTCCTTATAGACTCTATATCTATCATGCTGATAATTGAATCTATAAATTCATTAAACGGATCTATAATTTCAATTAAACCATCTGCTATTCCTTTATCAAAGATAACAAGCTTAACATCATCTATAGTAATATTGTTTATAATTTCTTCAAGACTTCTTGTAACGTCTTCTTTAGCATCTCTTCCACCCCTGGTGAATATTTTGAGTCCATTGTAATCAGCTGGGTTATGGCTTGCTGTTACAGCTGCACCATAGTATGCATCTAAAGAATTCACAGTGAACATTATTAGAGGGGTAGGTGCAGATTTTCCTACTAAAAAAACCTTTATTCCATTTCCAGCCATTACTTCTGAAACCCATTTTGCTGATTTGTCAGATAAAAATCTATTATCATAACCTATTACAAAGCCACTGCCCTCACATTTTTCATTTTTCATAAGGTTTGCAAGAGCTTGAGAAAGAAGTTGTACATTTTTTTTTGTAAAATCTTCGCCTATAAAAGCTCTCCATCCACCAGTACCAAATTTAATCATATTTTTAACTCCTTTACTAATTTTAATATACTTACTTTTATTAGCCCATTATAGCAACTATAATATTTTGTGAACCAGCTTTTTGTGGCTTAATAGCACCTTCCACTGCCGTTCCATTTAAAATTATTTCTTTAATACCCTTCTGTACTCCATTTGGATTTTTTATGGTTATATTATAAGTTGCTCCACGCCATAGACGAGTAACTTCGAATTCTGTCCAATCTCCTGGTATACATGGATCTATAATCATGCCATCAAAGTTAAGACGAACTCCTAGCATGTAGTGAGTTGCTGCATAGTATGCCCAACCAGCACTTCCTGTAAGCCATGGGTGCCTTGCTCTACCGTGAGCTGTATGATCTTTTCCCATCACGAATTGACAGTATGAGTATGGTTCGGCTTCACGAGTCTCTATCATATCATTTTGATTATAAGGTAATAATGCGTCGTAGAACTTCATAGCACTCTCACCACGTCCAATCATACATTCAGCAACCCAAGCCCAAGGATTAGGATGACTGAAGATAGCTCCATTTTCCTTAACTCCCTTGTATACACGAGTTACGAAACCTATTCCATCATTTGGTTTGGTATAGGATGGTGATGTTAAGTGTAGACCAAAGTCTGAATATAAATATTTATCTACCGCATCCATACAAGCCTTAGACCTTTCTGGGCCCGCTACACCAGAAATAACAGCCCAAGTGTTTGACTCAAGGTGAACCTTTCCTTCTTCATCTTTTTGAGTTCCTATTTTTTCTCCATCCGATGTAATTCCACGAATATACCATTCCCCGTCCCAAAGCTCATTTTCACATATTTTTTTAACTTTACTCGCTATTGCGCTATATACCGATACATCTTCTGTTCTACCTAAGAAGTTAGCACATTCAACAAAGTTGTTAAGTGCCCAAAAATGCAGGAAAGATACTAGAGCACTTTCCCCTCCTACAAGGTTTAAGCAGTCATTCCAGTCTGCTCTAAGACCTTTACATATCCCTGTAGCTCCAACCTGCGACCTTGAGAAATCAAGTATTTTCTTCATGTGATCATATACCGTGGCTTCTCCTCCATCAGCAAAAGTAACCATCGTATCAAACAACTGGACTTCACCAGTTTCTTGTACATATTCACATATTGCTGCAATTAGCCATAATGCGTCATCTGAGCATGCATCCTTTAATCCATGTACTACATCTGACATGTTTGGAGTCGGTAAAACTGTTGGTGATTTTGAAGGTAAAATTTTAGCAACCTCTGAATCAAACCATTCTGGTTGGAATAAATGTAATCCGTAGCCTATGCTCGACTGTGCACGAAGAAGTTCAATTATACGTTGTTTGCACTTTTTAGGATTTGTATGAGGAACACACATAACATCTTGAGCAGTATCTCTATATCCAAGTCCTGTTCTTCCACCTACTTCTATAAATGAAGCAAATCTTGAGAACACAACGTTTGTTTCTGCTTGATAAAGGTTCCATGTATTTATCATGGTATTCATGCCTTCATTTGGTGTCTTAATCTGGAATGCCGATAATTTCCTTTCCCAGTATTCGTTAAGTTCATCAAATGCTTTATCTACAGTAGCAACATTTGAATATTTAGCCTTCATTTTCATGCCTTTAGCCCTTGCACCAACACCAACCATAAATATAAGTCTAGTTTCTTCTCCTGGAGCTAAGATTACTTTTTTATGTAAAGCACCACAGTGATTTCCACCGAGTTCTGAGCTCCCACTACAAATTCCCTTTTCTACAGCTATTGGATTATCTTCAGTGTGGTAGTTTCCTAAGAATTTATCTCTTAAACAATCATAGCTCTCTGGTTTAAAACTCGATGCTATGTATTGATAACCTGTCTCACCATTATCATAAAAAAGATCATTTTCTATAACTCCATCTTCATAACTAGAACCTGATGCGTATAAGCTCATCTGGAAGTTTTCATTATCCATATCAATATTTTGGAATGAGAACTCTACATAAGAAAACACACTTAATTTACGTGGAGTTGTTCCATTGTTCTTTATCTTTACATCCCATAATTCTACATCATCGTTTACTGGAATAAACAAAATCTGTTCTGCACTTATATCGCTATATTCGCAGGAAAATTTGGAATAAGATAGCCCATGACGGCATTTATAATTTGCCTTTTTAAGGTCTTTGCCAACTGGCTGCCAAGAAATTGTCCAATAGTCGCTAGATTCATCATCACGAAGGTAAACATAGTGGCCAGGTCTATCTAGTGGTACGCCGTTTGGTCTAAAACGAGTTATTCTATTGTACTGTGGCTTTTTATAGAATAGGTACCCACCTGCATTTTGAGAAATTACAGCACACATATCCTTTACCCCAAGATAGTTCGTCCAAGATACTGGTACATCAGGGCGTTCAATAACATATTCCCTGTTTACATTATCAAAATATCCATATTTCATTTTATCTTCTCCCTTTACTATAATTTAATTGTACTACTAACTTGATTTAGTTCTTCTTTAAATAACTCCTTAGCATTGCTGGATATTTCTAAAGTACAAGCACAGTAATATTATCAAATCCTTTCAGTTAGGTTGATTTTCCTTATCCCTTAACAGCACCAGCCATCATACCCTTAATTACATATTTTTGAGAAATTACATAGAGTGCTATCACTGGAATTATTGTTATTGTGAGCGCTGCCATCATCGCACCATAATCCGTGTTAAACTGGCTTGAAATTTGTGTTAAAAGCACACTTATAGGTCTTAATTCCCCTGTAAGATATACAAGTGGGAGAAGTAAATCATTATAAGACCATAAAAAAATCATTATACCTGAGGTTGCGAGTATTGGAGTAGACAATGGGATTATTATTCTCATAAATATTTTTGGTATACTACACCCATCTATTATCGCAGCTTCTTCAAGCTCAACAGGAAGAGACTTCATAAATCCTGTCATCATAATTATAGCAAAATTTAAAAATCCAGCAGTATGTGGTACTATTACAGCTAAATAAGTGTTATTAAAATGAAAAAACTGCAATATTTTAATATTAGGAATAATAACTGCAAACTGTGGAACAAGCATACTAGCAACTAAAAGTATCATTATTGGTCCATTTAAAAAGAACTTAAATCTTGCTAGTACAAATGCAGCCATTGCTCCAAGAATTAATACTAATACAACAACAGTACCAGAAATAACAAGACTATTAAAAAACCCCCTAGGAATGTCTATTTGAGAATATTTTCCAAGCGATTTGAAGTTATCTAAATTAAATTTAGTTGGAAAACTAAGAGCGCTAGAAATTATTTCAGATGAACTCTTAAAGCTATTCATAATAACCCATGCTATTGGTGCAATGGTTGTTATACCCCATGCTATTAATATAAAATGTGTAATAATCTTCGACATCTTAACTTTTGAATTAATATGCTTTTTTTCTATATAAATATCTTTTGAAACTTTCGAATTTAACATACTCTAACACCCCTCCATAACAACTAATAACTTATTGGATCTTTCCTTGATATTAATGTAGTAATAATAGTCAAACCAATTCCTATAACAACCATAAGAATAGATAGTGCAGACCCATAGCCTTGATTCATAGATTGGAATGTAGTTTGATATATATATGTGCTCAAAACCTGACTTGAATTCATAGGACCACCCTGCGTTATTGTAAATATAATATCAAAAACCTTTATAGCTGATGTAATTACCAAAGCAATAGTTGTAATTATTACATCCCTTATAAGTGGAAGTGTTATATATATTGATTTGGTTAATCCCGTTGCACCATCCAAAGATGCTGATTCATATATATCACTTGGTATTTTTGTAAGTGCGGTCATAAATATTACAAAATAAAAACCTGTCATTTGCCAAATATACGGCATCATAGAAAGTAATGCTGAAGATTTTTCAGTTAGCCATATTGTCTTTGACATACCAAATACACCTAAAATGTTATTCAAAAGACCTGCATCATACTGATATGTAAGTGAGAACAAAAGTCCTATTGCGGAACCTGATACTACAACAGGAAAAAAGAAAACTGTCCTATAAATCTTAAAACCCCTCTTGACTCCATCCATTAACATAGCAAGGAGTAGAGCGAATCCAATTTCAAATATAATACATAATACTATTAATAATAGTGTGTTTTTAATTGCTATCCCAACTACTGGGTCATGTAGAAGTCTCCGATAATTTTCTAAACCAATAAAAGACTTTTTCATTGAAAAATAATGCCAATCAGTTAAACTAAAATATAATGTTTGGATTAGCGGATTGAATAGAAAAACCGTAATTAAAGTAAGGGCTGGCGCTAAAAATAAAAAAGCATATTTTTTATCCTTTAAAATCATATTCATTACTCCCCGAAACATTATTTTAAAATACACAATGATCAATAAAATTTATTATATATTGAGCATTGTGTATTATTAATTAAAAATATTATTAATTAGAGATATTACTACTGAGTCTTGACTATTTTACTAATTTTTGTGCCTCATCGAGTACTTGTTGTGATGTCTTCTTTCCAGAAGCTATATATTGCATACCTTTCCATATAGCTGTAAAGGCTTCCTGATTCATATTATCTCCAGCAGGACCAGTCATGCTAGTAGCTTTAGTCGTAAAGTCACCGATATTTTTTGCTAGTGCACCACCTGTAGTTGAAGATGGTACATTTTCAAGTGGAACCCCTCCTTTTTCAGCAAACTTAGCGAGTTGTTCTGGCTCTGTCATAAACTTAACAAATTTAATACCAGCTCCATTTTTCTTATCATTAAGAGCCTTAGTTACATACCAACCTGTGCCTGTACCACCAATGATGTCATTAGCATTAGCTTTTGCACCTGGTACTAGTGGGAACGGTATTACACTAACATTTTCCATACCCTGAAATGCTCCACCTGCCCAAGAACCTGAAATAAACATTGCAGCTTTCTTATCAGCAAAAGCCTGAGAACAAGCAGCTTGTTTAATTGTTAAGGCATCTTTTGTAAATGCTTTTTTATCATAAAGGTCTTTAGTTAATGCAAGTGCTGGAGCCCAACTCGCATCAAATAATTTACTATGACCGGAAGCTCCACCTTGTGAAAGTAATAATGTCTCAATTAAATAATGTGGTTCTTCAGCAAACGAACAAGCGATTGGGGTTATGTTCTTTGCATTAAGTACTGGAATAGCCTTTATAATATCTTCATAAGTCTTAGGAATCTCAAGTCCGTTATTCTTAAATAAATCGGTATTTATCCATACTCCTTCAAAAAAACCAATGTAAGGAAGTGCATAAAGCTTACCATTATACTTTGCAGCATCTAGTCCTGATTTCTTAAAGTTTGCAGCCCAAGTAGCATCCTTAGCTAATTCATCTTCCCAAGAAATTACCTTACCGGAATCAACAAGCGGTTTTCCAGATGCGCTATTAAATCCGTATGTTACATCTGGTTCATTACCTGAAGCGAAATCAGTATTTATTTTTGTTTTAAAAGCCTCACTTGCAGCAGAAGTAGCTTCATCTATAACTTTAATTTTCGGATTTTTAGCTTGGAAATCTTTTATAGCCTGTTGCCATACTTCGGTGTATGGGTCTGCACCAGTAAAAGTTGTTTCTACTCTAATTGTTACTTCCGTCTCCTCTGCAACTGTTGTACTTGTAGCTGAATTCTTGCTACCGCATCCAGCTAAAGCTGAAGTTAAAACAGCAGTTGTCATGAGCAAACAAAACAATTTTTTGGATTTCTTCATTTTGATATCCCCCTATTTTTATTTCTACAATATTATTAAAATATTAAATTATGAGCTTTGTGCTTATTAATAATACTGATTGAATCTTTTCAAATTAGCAAGTAAATGTTTACATGATACTTCTTACTTACAATCATATTATAACATTCATATCAAAAACTTAAATCAGTCCATATTGGTATTTATTTGTTTATTTTGGCTTGTCTCCAAAATATGGTAGTTTACACATTTGAATCAATGCTTTTTTTGTGATAATTTCTTTTTAATATATAATTAGTTCCGGAATTCATTCAGCCTAATATAAGGTATACTTATAGAAAACATATTAAAATTAAAATCAGCTTATGAAAGGACTTTTATTATGACAAAACATTCTATGAAATCCAAGCTTATTATTATTGCAATTCTATTCATTCTTTATCCTATAATAATTATTGGCTATTTAGGATATGTGAATTATTCAAAAACGATTAAAGAAAAAACTATAATGGACTATCAAAGTGCGGCCCAACAACTAACCCATTCGCTTTCAGACAGAATGGATAAGCTTAACCTTTACTCTATACAGCTTTTTTATGATAGTAAAATAATTGATACAAACACTTTAATTAATACTAATAATTTAGATTTTATATATGAAAACAGTTTTCAACGGTATTTACAATCTTTACTTTTCGCTAAATATGAGCTAAACGAAATTCTCATTAAATACTCTGATAGTGGAAAGGTTTTTCAAGCAAATAGAGCCTTTGCTGCTACTACGGATTGTTACGCTAATATGGATAAGTTAAATGAGATAGCCATAAAAGGAAAAGGCTCTCCAGTGTGGTATGTAGCAAGTAAAAACGGGAAAATAGATGGTATATACTTAGCAAAATCCATATACGATTCATTAAATGTGAATAAGGTAGTGGGTCTTTTAGCCCTTAAAATAGATAATCAATGTTTTATGGAAATATTTAACAATACCATGATTAACTCAAAGCAAACTTTGGGTCTCTATAGTAGCGATGGCCAATTAATATTTATAAATGATAGTTTTGATGTAAATACTAATAAATCCATACAATCTTTTCTTAATTCTAATTTAGACAAAGGTGAAGGAGAGATAAAGACTAAAAGTGACTCTCTATATATGATATATGACACAATTAAACCAACCAAATGGAAACTTGTTGTTGGAATTTCAGGAAACGTATTGTTTAAAGAGATACGAAAGGTAGCCAAATTTAGTATAATTCTATGTATAGCCACTCTTCCCATTTGCTTATTACTTATAAATTACTTATATAATACAATGATACATCCACTGAAGGTATTAATAAAAAGAATGAAGGAAATAGAAAATGGTAATATGGGTGTAATAATAGAAAGTGATCGCAAGGATGAATTTGGTTTCGTATTTCGTACCTTTAATAAAATGTCGAAAAACATAAAGACCCTAATTGATACAGTATATAAAGAGCAAATTGTAATGAAGCAAGCTGAAATTAATGCATTGCAAGCTCAAATTAATCCTCATTTTTTATATAATACACTTGAGTCCATTAACTGGAAAGCAAAAATTCACGGTGATGATGAGGTCAGTGAAATGATTTCTGCTTTTTCGTACATTATAGAAGCAAACCTAAATAGGAGCAACGAGAAATTTATTCCTGTTTATAAAGAAATCGAATATATCCAAAGCTATAAATTCTTAATACAGAAACGATTTGGAAAGAAAATAGGATTTAATTTAAATATTGATGAAGACACCCTAAATAACAGGCTTCCTAAGCTTTTAATTCAACCTATAATTGAAAACACAATATACCATGGACTTGAAATGAAAAAGGGTGGAGGAACAGTAGATATTATAATAAAGAAGGAAAACAATCAACTAATTATTACTGTGGCAGATGACGGGTTAGGTATTGAAAAAAGCAAATTACTAGCCCTAATAGAAGACATGAGTGATGATAAATTTCCAGAGTCAGAAAATTTCTTGGATAATTCTAAGATAGGCGTAATTAATGTGCATCGCAGAATTAGACTACTTTATGGTAAAGATTACGGACTAACAATAGAAAGTCAAGAGGGTATGTGTACGATTGTTACAATTAAAGTACCCGCCGACATATAAAAGGGAGTGTATATTAAATGTTTAAAGTACTTATAATTGATGACGAAGAAATCATAAGAGAAGGCCTAAAAACTGTTATTGATTGGAATTCATTAGGGTGCAGCGTTATAGGTGAAGCCTCAGACGGGGATGAAGGACTAGAAATGATTTCATCAATGCAACCTGACATTGTCTTCACTGACATTAGGATGCCAGGTTTAAATGGTTTAGAAATGATCTCTAAACTAGAAAAACATAAGCATGAATGTAAAATAATAATATTATCTGGCTTTAGAGATTTTGAGTATGCCCAACAAGCTGTTAAACTTGGAGCCTTTAGATTTCTTCTTAAACCCACAAATACTAAGGAATTAATCCTCTCCATTAAAGAAGCTATTATTGAACTTAAAAAAGTAAAATCAAATGAAGAAATCTTTAAGAATTTGAAAAGAAAAGTTAAAGAAAATTACAATTTAAGTGATGACGTTACAATCATGGAAGATAAATCACTTAATACTAATGAAAAAAGTTCTAAGTTTCTTGTAGTTAAAGCCCTGTCTTTTATGAAGGAGAATGTAGCTATGGGCTTAACCTTAAAAGATGTATCAGCCTATTTATATATCAGTACCTGGTACCTTAGTAAGCTGATAAAAAAAGAGACTGGTAGTAACTTTATTGATATCTTAAGTGAAATACGTATTGATGAGGCTAAAAAACTATTACTTCAACCCCAATATAAAATTTATGAGGTTTCAGCAATGATAGGTTTTACAGACGTAACTTATTTCAATAAACTCTTTAAAAATAATACTGGTTTAAAACCTACGGAGTATCGAAATAAGATTTTTAATAATGAATAGGAATCAAAAGCTTCCAGTTTTTATGTAGTCTTTATAACTTAAAAGATTCTAGTGGATTAATCCACTAATCCTCTATTTTTAGTAATTTCATTTAATTTCACTAAATTGTTAGAAATCACAAAAGCAAGTATAGCTGGTATAATCCATGCAAATCCTAGATTGGATAAAGGAACATATTTAAAGAACCCAATGCTATTTGCTGTTAAATAATTTATAGTATTTAAAACACTTACTATTAAAACTGTGTAGGTAGTTATAGCAACTACCTTATTATTTTTCACTATATCGCCAAGCAAGGTAGTAACTATTAGAACAATTACAATTGGATATATAATTTGTAAAACTGGACCTGCCAATTTAATTAAACTATCAACATCCTTTGTAGCCATTACTCCACTTACTAAAGCCATACTAATAGCAATACTTTTATAAGATAATTTCCCCTTAGAAAGTTTAGCAAAGAATTTTGATCCAGCTGAAAGTATTCCTATAGCAGTCGTTAAACATGCAATAGTAACACATAAACTAAGTATAACACTACCAATACTACCTAGGTCTAATCTAACAATTTCTGTAACCAGACTAGTTCTAGATATACTTTTTGAGAACAAAGTAGTCGTTTGAGTTCCAAGGTACATAAGTCCAGTATATACAAAGGATAAACCGATTAAAGACACTACAGCCGATTTCATAGTTATCCTCATTATATCTTTTGAGTTTTCATAACCTCTTGCCCTAATAGATGCAAGAATTATTGATGAAAATATAACACCAGTCATAGCATCCATTGTTTGATATCCTTCTATTAAAGCTTTTGAGAATCCACCTTGGTAAGATGTAGATACAGTTGGCCCAATAGGATCTATTATTCCTTTAACTATAATTATAGTTAACATTAATAAAAGTGCTGGTGTAAGTATTTTACCTATATTATCAATTATTGAAGAAGGTTTAAGCGCAAATGCAAGCACTATTGCAAAAAAAGCTATAATCGATATGTTTTGTCCAATTAATGGAAATAAAGGATGTATTCCCAGTTCAAAAGTTGTTGCAGCAGTTCTTGGAATTGCGAATAAAGGTCCTATTACAAGAATTAAAGCAATAGAGACTATCACAGAAAATATTGGACCTACCCTATCTGCCATTTTTTCGAAAGTACCATTAATTTTAGCACAGGCAATTATTGCACATAGAGGAAGACAAACTCCTGTAATAAGAAAGCCTATAATTGATAATAAAACTGAGTTCCCTGCTGCTTTTCCTAATGTTGGTGGAAAAATTAGGTTTCCTGCGCCAAAGAACATTGCAAATAATGCAAAACCTATAACTATTGAATGCTTTGTTGAATTTTTGATTTATGTAACCTCCCTCTTAATTAATCTTTATAGTTTTTATAATAAATAAATCAGTACTTCTTTTAAAGATGATTTACTTTGTACATATTAACTTCATATTCATATAAATAGAAACAGAACTTGTCGGTAAATTGTAATTCAGCTATTACAATGATTACTTTCTCCTTAAATACAAACAATTACCTGTACTCGAAAAAATTATACAATTCTCCTTTCAACTTTAGATCTAAAATTATTATTAATATCCCATCTTACCATTTTTTCAGTTTACTGTCAATTTCCCTTAGTAATGGAATTAGACTACAAAAAAAATTAAACGGCCTTAGCCCATGGAATTTAGGGCTTTATCCGCTTAAGTCAATTTTTATTATTTCCCCTTAGATTTTAAGATATATTCTAAGATTTTTTTGTAATATTTGTTTTATTTATGGTAATTCGTTTATTTGATATTTTTACAATTAGAGGCAATATTAATCCTAAGCATAAAAGTATAAATGGTGTTAATAAATTAAGCACAAGTTGGAAAGTATACTCTGATGAGCTTGGTTTTACTTTTGGGAACATTCCCATAATGCATGCAAATGCAGTAAATGCAAAACACCATGAACCTATTATGAATGCTATCTTATCATTTTTTATAAATTTATATTCAGAAGAGAATTTCTTTTTAGCAAAGCCTCTTAAAGCCATGTATGCTAAGAATACCCACAAATATCTTATTGGCATAACAATTGAATTTAGATCTAATAACCAGTTGTACAGGGTATTCATATCTCCAATACCTAAGGCTGGTACAATTATTAAAATTCCAACTAAAACAGCAGTCATTTTGTATCCATTAATTGGAGCGCCATATTTATTTGTTTTCATTAGACTAGCAGGAATATATTTTTTATCTCCTTCTGCAAATAATATTTTTAAAGGAGCATCAATGGAGAACGCTAATGCAGAAATTTGAGCAAGCATATTCGCAATTGCATATAAAATTAAAAATAAATTTCCTACGCCATAGTAATTACCCAATGTTTTAAATGCGTAGTACTGTCCATTCATTTTTAAATCTACTGGTATGTTATTTCCATCAAACATCATTCCCATTGCAACTGAACCTAATAATGCTGACATTGCTACCATTATAGCAAGTACAATCATTCCCTTTGGGAAATTTTTTGATGGCTCTTTTGTATCGTTAACATAAGGTGCTATTTTTTCACAGCCACCTATCGCAAACACCAGCATAGATATTGTAGTAAAGTATGCAAAGTTAAAATCCGGAATAAAAGATTTTAATGTTATGTGTGCTGTTGCAATTTTCACTCCTGTAATTGAAGGTGCTGCAATCATCATCACTATGTATAACATTGACATTACAAATACTGATGTTCCTGCTATGGTTCCTATTTTTTTCAATGAATTAACACCTCTTGAAGCAAACCACAGGAAAAATAAAAATAGTACTAATGTTACTGATTGTAACACTAATGGGCTAAAACCATTAATGAATTTTCCATTTTGTGTTACTACCCATCCTAATGCTATTAAAATTGACTGGGGTTTTTGTGCTAAATATGGTACATGCACTACCCAATAAGTCCAACCTGCTAAGTAAGCTAATTTTGTACCCATTGTAGATTTTATCCATGTACTAACTCCTGCTTTTCCGTCCTTAAATGTAGAACCTAATTCCCCTACCATTAATGCATAAGGTATAAAATATAATGAAATAATAATTATCCATGATCCAACAACTTTTAACCCTTGATTTGCAAAGTTATTAACAACATTCCCAAATCCCCATACCATAACAAAAGCCATCAGCGCTAGATTTTTCCATGTAAGTTTTTTAACCCCTGTCCCATTCATATTATGAACCCCCTCCAATTAATTAATATTCTAGGAATCGTTTACAAATCTTTCATTTCCTAAAATTTTCTATAAATCCTTTTCATATTAACATCATTCACACTTTTTTGCAATATTTTACATTATTTATATATTATTATTAAATTCACTTAACTCAATTTGCTTTTCTACTACAATCCCCTAAAATTAAGAATAACAAAATCTATAAGTAATCATATACTGTATTGTAAATACTTTAAGGAGTTAGTTAAATGTATATTGATGAAGATACTATTAGATTTTATAATCCAACGTATAACTATGAACTAGAAACTCAAGATTTCCCTTTAATGTATCCATACAGACAAATAGATGATTTTACATCCTTCGCTCAAGGGCCTCAGGGTGGACCGTCTTCTGCACCTCCAAACTTTACACCATCGCAGCCTCAATCACAACAATTTGGTGCTACCCCTCTAGCTATAGACCCAGGTGCAATTAGACCTTGCCTCTATAGATTTGTATATATATGGCCAAGGAGAGAAAGAGGCTTCTGGGCATGGCTTACATTTGTTGGTCCTAGATCTATATCCGGTTTCCGCTGGAATAGAAATAGATGGAGATTTTTCGGAATGGATTTGAGAAATATTAATAGTTTCCAATGTTTTTAAAATATTAATTAAAGAATCGAGGAATAAAGATGGAAAAATTCCAACCTTTCCATGGTATGATTACCATGATTAATGACTTTTGGATAGGGGCAAATGAAGAAGGCGTGGGATGTTATAAATTAATGTCTGTAGAAAACGGATATGGAGCTTTAGTTAATTTCGTGGTGACGCCAACTACTTACTTTGTAGACCATGTAATGGTGACACCTGGAGATATGGTAACTGGCTTTTATGATGCAAATGCACCTGTTCCGCTCATTTTTCCGCCACAATTTAGAGCAATTGTTATGGCAAGAGATACACAACATCAAAATGTGAAAGTAGACTATTTTAACGATAAGTTGGTTAGTAGTGATAATAATTTAAGATTAAACATTGCCCCAACTACTCAGATAGTTTTAGAAAATGGGCAATCATTTAGCAATAGCCCTGCAAATCGAAATCTAATTATTGTCTATGGTGCTACCACAAAGAGTATACCGGCTCAGACCACACCATATAAAATTATTGTTATGTGTTAGATGAGTTTTTTGTATTTTTAATGTCGTTGAAAAATCCACTTTGGCTCCCATAACTATATTAACATAGATTGTTCGTTTCATTTCCAGTCTTTCTCTCTAAAAGATTGGTGATGTGACGGGCAATTTTTTATAGTTTTTATCAACACAGCTTATCTGAATCAATTCCAATCTCTGCAAGGGAAATAAGCCATTCCTTTTGTGTTTATTTATATTATTTAATAATCAATGAAATAATTTATCACCTAAAAGCATATAGATATTTTATATGAATTAAGTTTAGATGCTATGGGGAAAGTTATACATTTTATTAATTATGTTAAATTATTATTAGGGGGCGTTAATTTCGAATAAGAAAACTTTCAAAAAAGGAAGCTTCGTAATTAGTTTTGTGCTTATTTTATCCTTTGTTCTTTCGTCTTTTTTATTTGACTTATCATTTGCAGCTACACAAAACAACACCTTAAAAGCAGTACAAGGTCATCTAGCTAGGCAACCTACAGCTTCAAGTACTACTTCACCATACGATAATACCTACTATGCATCTGCAATTGGTAAAACAGGCATAAGTCTTAAATCAACATTAAATGATATCATTGATAATCATACTAAGCTTTCTTATAAACAGGTTTGGGATGCATTAAGAAATACAGATGAAGACCCAAACAATGCAAATAACGTGATCTTGCTTTATACCGGACGTTCTCAAGGAGAGCTTACAAATGGAGGCGGAGTAGATAATTGGAATAGAGAACATGTATTTGCAAAATCACATGGTAATTTTGGAACTACCGCAGGAGCTGGAACAGATTTGCATCACCTTAGACCAGCCGATGTATCTGTAAACAGCGCAAGAGGGAATTTAGACTTTGATATGGGTGGTACACCTAACTCTGAAGCACCTCTATGTAAATCTGATAGTGATTCCTTTGAACCAAGAGATAGCGTAAAAGGGGATATCGCTAGGATGCTGTTTTATATGGCAATCCGCTATGAAGGAGAGCATGGAGAAGTGAATTTAGAGCTAAACGAATTAACTAATAATAATACAGCTCCTTATATAGGTAAATTATCTGTTTTATTACAATGGAATGCCCAGGATCCAGTTGATGCTTTTGAAAGACACAGAAATGATGTAATCTATAAGAATTATCAACACAACAGAAATCCATTTATAGATCATCCAGAATGGGCAAATTTGATTTGGAACTAATAACTAAAAAAACTAACTCAAAAATAAAAATTCGAGTTAGTTTTTTTAATCCTAATCTATTAAATTATCACAATCAGCATCAAATAGTCCATTCTTTACTTTACTCCTACTGCATCCCAAGCTGCATTTACCGCAGCAACTTCTGATCCATCTGCACCGTAAAGATCTGTTGCGGATTGAACAAGTGCAAGTCTTGCATCGTGGAAGTTAGAAGTTGCAATTAAATAATTAGATAAAGCACTGTAATAAATTTGTTCTGCTTTAGCTATCCCTACGTTATCATTAGAAGCTATAAGATAACAAGCTTTGTTTGGAATTCCACTGTTTGTATGAACTCCACCCCAATCTCCCTCTAGCGTATTAGGAGTAACTACAAATTTACTCATATTATCTGGATCGCCATATTTAGTTGGATTGGATATATCTCTTAATGCATCACCCTCTACTTTAGGTGTCCAAACATCTTCACCCATTAACCAGTCAAATTTATCAGCTTGTCCATAATTTTCGATGAATGCACCAAAAGCATCTGACATAGATTCATTTAATGCTCCAGATTGAAATTCATAATCAAGATTTGCTGTTTTTTCATCTACTGCATGTGTCATTTCGTGACCCACTACATCTAAAGCTCCAGATAATTCAATAGAATCAATACCATCCCCATCTCCATAAATCATTCGAGTTCCATTCCAAAAAGCATTAACATAGTTCTTAGCGTAGTGAACTGTAGATTTAATTTCCATATCTTTTCCATCAAAACCATTTCTATTGAATTTAGTTTTATAATAATCATATACAACTCCTGCATAGTAATGTGCATCTACAGCAGCTTTATCATTAATTACGTTTGTAGTTGAATAGACGATAGAACCAATTTTGTTAGTAGTATTAGCCGCTGAAGTAGTAGTTATGCCCTTACCTCTTGTTGTATCTCTTAATTGATATTGAACCTTGTTACGTACATCAACCTTGTCAAGATTTAATGATTTAGAATCATTAAGTACACCTAAACCTGTTCCTGTAGCAGCAACCTTAGATATTTTATTGCCTTTTTTTACTATATCTCCATTTTCAGCATTTATAAAGAACTTCCAATTTCCTGGTGTTGGTGATAGAAAGCTTAATGAAACAACATAAACTGGAACATATTTATCATTTATATTGTATAGGTAAAGTTTAGTAGTTGGATCCGCCTCAAGCTTATCAAATTTAACTTGCGTTTTTGCAATTTCAAGAGCTTTGTTTTCACCTATTAACTGTTCTTTATTTATTTTTGCATTTTTTGCGTTAGCATCATATTTACCATTTACAGCATATACTTCACCCTTTTGATTAAAATGAACGATATATTCATTACCATAAACCGGAATATCATTTACCATTTGTTGAGTTTTGATATGTTTAAAACCCAATTTATCATCATTTGATTTTACTTCTTCCAACTTATTCACTGAATCTTCAACTACGGTTTTATTTCCCTTAAAGAATTTATGCACGCCATTCATGTCTTTTGACAATTTTTCTGATGATTGTACCTTCACAAAATTTGCCGGCTTTCCTTGTGATGCATTTGCATTAGCTGGATTAATTAAAACCACCATTGCCATTGCAGTTAAGATTGAAATTGCTTTTTTCATATAATCTCCCCCTCTATAATTTGTATATACAGTGTTTTTATGTATATAACTACTTATATAATAAAGAGAATATTCTTTATAGTCAACTAATTTCGCAACATAATATATGACATTTTTTTTATTTTTTTGAATAAAACAGCAAAAACCAGCAGTCAAAATAAAACACTGCTGGTTTTTGCTTATTAGTATGATTTTCCCCAAAGCGCCTCTGCCTTAACTTCCCATTGCAGAACTCGACCTCACATTCTTCTATAATAATTTTTTAAGTCTATCTCCCTCATTACTAAATAATATTGCGTCGTCTAAACACTCAATATCTTTATTATTTAATTTATACAATTCAACTCCTAATTCAGATAACATGTCATTTTTATATATTTCAAGTTTTATTTCATCAATTGTATTCATAAACAATTTGTGCCTCCTTTATTATTTAATTTACCTGACTTAGTTCTCAATACAGTGTAATTACATATCTTTATTATTTTCTATCAATCCTTGTATTTTTATACCCTTATTTTTATACTTAAAATTCCAGAAAGAAAATCTCCCTATTAGGTTGCAAATAAATTTGTTACACAATTTAACTGTTTTGTAGTAACATTGCACAAATTTACTTTATTGGTAATATTATCAATCTTTATTATAGGCTATGATAATGCTAGAAATCAAATCAATAAAAAAATCAAGAAAGGCATGGTGTAACATGGGGAACTATCAAAGAATCAATTCACTTAAAAAGGATGGTATTGAAAACAAAAAAGCATATTTAATCGGTGGAGGTATTGCCTCTCTTGCAGCCGCAGCTTATCTGATCCGCGATGGACATATGGATGGTAAAAACATTACTATTATGGAGGAAACTCACGTTTTGGGTGGTGCTATGGATGGTGCAGGAGATGCCGACCATGGATATATTATCCGTGGTGGTAGAGAACTTGTGGAACATCATGAATGCTCCTGGGATCTGTATAGCTTTATCCCTTCATTGAATAATCCAAGCAGAACCGTTTTAGATGAATTTCGTGAACTTAATGTTGCAGAGCCTAATGAATCTCACTGTCGCTTGATTCATAACTGTGGAGAAAAAGCAGATTTTTCAACTTTAGGCCTATCCGATATTCATATTAAACAAATTACAAAACTTATTCTTGCCACTGAGGAGCAACTTGGCGTAACGACAATTGAACAATTTTTTGATCCCTCCTATTTTGAAACAAACATGTGGTATTTCTGGCGCTCCATGTTTGCTTTTGAAAACTGGCACAGTGTTGTGGAGATGAAACGCTATATGCAGCGCTTTATGCATCTTATCCCTGGTATGAACCAGCTTAAAGGAATTATGCATACCCAGTATAACCAGTACGATTCGATGATTCTTCCACTTATTACCTGGCTCAAGAATAAAAATGTAAACTTTGACCTCCACACACAGGTTACCGACTTGGATATCAGCACTGTTGGTGAGCAAAAGACCGTAATCTGTATTCATCTACTTCGTAATGGCAATTCTGAAAGAATTGCAGTGTCTTCAAGCGACCTCGTTTTCGTTACCAATGGTTCAATGACAGAAAACTCAACTTTGGGCAGTATGTATACACCTGCTGTTTTAAACAGAGATAAGGTAAACTGCGGTTGCTGGAATTTATGGAAGAACATTGCAAAGAAAGACCCTTCATTTGGTCACCCAGAGGTATTCTGCAATGACATTGACAAAACAAAATGGGAATCCTTTACAATGACCTTTAAGGGGCCGTTTATGGGCAAATTTCTAAAGAAATTAACTGACAGAGATCCTGGCGTTGGTGGTGTTGTTACCATAAAGGATTCTAACTGGTTGATGAGCTGGACCTGCTCTAAGCAGCCTCACTTTATTAACCAACCTGATGATGTATTAGTTTTATGGGCATATGGCTTATTTCCAGACAATGTCGGTGATTACATCAAGAAAAAAATGTGTGATTGCACCGGCGAAGAACTTGTCTCAGAATTATTATATCACATGGGGCTTAAGGATAAAATTGACGATATTCTAAAAACTGTAAATGTTATTCCTTGTATGATGCCTTATGTCACCAGTCAGTTTATGCCTCGTGTTAAGGGAGATCGTCCTGATGTTATCCCTGAAGGCAGTACAAACCTTGCATTTCTTGGACAGTTTGCTGAAGTTGCCGACGACTGTGTATTCACTATAGAATATTCCGTTCGTACGGCGATGATGGCTGTTTATGCATTGCTAGACCTTGAAAAACAAGTAATTCCGATTTATGCCTCAAAATATGATATACGTGTGCTATTGAGCGCCGCTAAAACACTATACAGCGGACGACCTATTCCGGGAGAAAAAATCATCCAAAAGCTGCTCAAAGATACTACACTCGAAAATTTACTGTAACAAATAAAAAAATATTGAGCTCTCAATGTATATACAAGAGAACTCAATATTTTTACTTAAACTTTGCTAATATTTCTTCCATTTTTTTAAATTCCTTATTTATAGACTCTTCCGGTTTTTCAGTTATAACGCTAACAATTATAACAGCTATGAGCGATAATATAAATCCTGGAACCATTTCATACATATAAGTAGATAGTCCAGAAACAATCCATACAATAACTGTTAAACCTCCTACAACCATACCTGATAGAGCACCCCACTTAGTCATTCTCTTCCAATAAAGACTTAGTAAAAGAACAGGTCCAAAGGATGAACCAAAACCAGCCCATGCTTGCCCAACTATATTAAGAATAGTTTTGTTTGGCAAATATGCAAAGAATGTGGCAACAGCTGAAACTATAAGTATAGATATTTTCCCTATCTTCATTTGCTGCTTATCTGATGCCTCTTTGTTTAAGAATGTTAAATAAAAGTCCCTTGTTATAGAACTTGAACACACTAATAGTTGAGAAGAAATAGTACTCATAATAGCTGATAGCACTGCTGCTAATATAATACCCGTAATAAATGGATGGAATAAAATATCTCCAAGACGAAGGAAAACTGTTTCTGGATCATTAAGCGGGATGTTGTTTTTTGTAAAGTATACAAGTCCTATAAGTCCACTTGATACAGCACCTAAAAGACCTATGGTCATCCAGGTAATCCCTATTCTTCTTGCTGACTTTAATTCCCCTGCAGATTTAATTGCCATAAAACGGACAATAATATGTGGTTGTCCGAAGTATCCAAGTCCCCATGCCAAAAGTCCAATAATAGTTGCAACACTTGTTCCTCTAAACATATCAAATAAAGCTGGGTCAATAACTTTTATCTTATTAACAAATGTACCAGCATCTACTCCTATATTCATATATGCTACAATTGGCACTACAACTAGTACAACAAACATCAGGGATCCTTGGAAAAAGTCTGTAAGACTTACTGCTAAAAACCCTCCAAAATATGTATATAGCACAACTACAGATAATGTGACAACTACACCCGCTGTATATGTAGAGTTAAATATACTTTCAAATAATTTCCCCCCTGCTACAATTCCAGATGAAACATATAGCACAAAGAACACAAGTATTATTATCCCAGATACAAGTCTAAGCATATTAGACTTATCTTTGAAGCGGTTTTCTAAATAATCTGGAACAGTTAATGAATCATTCGAAACCTCTGTATAAATTCTAAATCTTGGAGCAAGCAGAAGATAATTTAAGTAAGCCCCTATTGTTAAACCGATTCCAAGCCAAATGCTAGATATTCCTTTTGTATAAACCGCACCAGGAAGTCCCATCAGCATCCAGCCACTCATATCGCTTGCACCAGCAGATAGTGCTGTTACCATAGGTCCAAGCCCTCTTCCACCTATCATGTAGTCTGAAATATCATTTGTTTTTCTGTAAGAATAATAGCCTATTAAAAGTAAAATAAGTATATATACCCCCATAGCAGCAACTGATTCTATTTCCATATTAATTCTCCTTTCAATACTATAATGTCATTCGTCAATTTCATAAAGTTTGTAGTATAGCATTTTACAAGACAATTGAAAATATGAGTTTTTAACAGATAATATTTGAGCGTACAAAACAATATTATACCACATATGTTTATTAGCCCATTGCCATTTTAATCTCGTTTCATAATTTATATAATGAATTTCACAACTTTTTTAACACTGTAATTGACATAGGCACCAATTTACTTTATAGTAATTAACTATATATAGTTAAAATTGATATAAAGGAGTAGAAATCATGTGATTAAATTTTTGTTAGAGCTAGGCTTAAAGTTTGAAACCGTAGGTGTTTTGATAAAAATCATTATAACTTTAATGTTAATAATGATATTTTATTTAGTAAAAAAAAGTATATGTTCATTTATTAATAAATCCAATCTTGATTCCAATAACATAATAAAATATAAAAAAACATCCTCGCTATCAATAAATATCTTAACTGCTGTAGTGATTATACCAATATGGATGTATGAGTCTAAGTATATACTCACATTTTTAGGATTTTTCTCAGCTGGACTAGCCTTTGCCTTTCGTGATCTTGTAGCAAGTTTTTTAGGTTGGCTTATAATTAATACTCATAAGCCTTTTAAACTTGGGGATAGAATAAAGCTTGGGGAAAGTCTTGGTGATGTAATAGCTATAGACTGGTTTTATACTACCATAATTGAGGTTATGGAAAATGACAACAAAATCTACGGGCAAAGCACTGGAAGAATTACTCATATACCAAATATAAAAGTTCTCACTGAAGATCTTATAAATGAATCTAACTCATTCCCTTTTACTTGGAATGAACTTGAAATAAGCCTTACACTTAAAAGTAATTGGAAAAAAGCTAAAAGCATATTACTATCTATTGCTAATGATAAAGTAGGAGATATTGAGCAAGAAGCAAAAGATTCACTAAATATAGCCTCAAAAACTCTTCCTATTTATTACGAGAACCTTTCTCATACAGTATATACTTCTATGAAACCCGCAAAAGTTTGTTTAAACTTAAGGCTTATTTGCAAGGCGAGAAATTATAGAAACTTACAACATGCCCTAGTAGAGGATATCTTAGATGAATTTTCTAAACATGATGATATTGAATTATTATAATTAAGCGGGTAAATTAGGGATAACTTCTACATTAAGTGGAATTGGTGAATAGAAATTAAAAAAATGGCCAAGCAAGCTACTGCACGAGGAAAACTTGGAAATTTCAAGCCACTTGGCGCACAAAATGTACTAAATATATATAGATCTTCTCTATAATAAGGGGTATTTATAATTGTTACTACTCAGGCATTTACTATATGTTATGCCTAAGTAGTAACTTATTTTCTTTTCATGCTTATTATAAACACATTCCCAATCAAGTCCTAATATCCCATTTATTTATAGACACAATTCCATTACAGGTTACTTTTACTCCTTCATCTTCCTCGCATTGATAAAATCTTGTGGTAAACACCTCTTGTCCCCCATTTATAAATATTTCTATAGAAGATGTATCTGAAAATATCCATATTGATTCTAATTTTTCTAATTTGACTATCCTATTCACTCTACCGTATCCACTCTGCCCTAAAGAAAGCTCAAAGATTTGTTCATCCTCATTGAATATCACTTTGCAGTCATTTCTCATAATTAATTGAAAATCGCCAGAAAGCTTCTCTACATCTAGTTTTAGTTCTAAAATCTCTCCCTTCAATTCTTTAAATACTTTTTCTCCGTTAATGCTGGTTTTAAAAGCTATATGATTTTTTCGCAGTTCTTCCATTTCTTTAATAGGCCTCTGTATAAGTTTTTCATTCACTATAAAAAGCTCTCTAGGCATAGTTAAAGCATGTTGCCAAAAGTTTTTTATAGTAGGATTACTATACTGAGTTACATCAGTAAGCCCCATCCACGCTATCATTATGCGCCTACCTTTATTATCCTTAAAAGTTTGAGGGGCATAAAAATCAAACCCTCTATCTAATTCTATAAATTGTTCATAATTAAAATTCTTCTTATTTTCAGTAAAGCTTCCCAATGCATATCCACTTTGATATATATTGTTATATAAATACCCTTTTACAGAAATTCCTTGTGGTGATATGATCAAAACATCTTTCTCCTCAAGTGTGAAAAAATCTGGGCATTCCCACATGTACCCTAATCCTTCTAATCCTCCCGCTGGTGTGCTTTGAAGATTCCAATCCACTAAATCTTTAGATTTATATAAAAGCACGTAACCTTTATTATCTTTTCCTCTTGCACCTAATACCATATAATAATTATTGTTTTCCTTCCAAACCTTAGGGTCTCTAACATGTAACGTAAAATTTTCAGGAAAATCCTTGTTTGTTAATACTACTTTCTTTTCGCCAAAATTAATTCCGTCAAGACTCTTTACACAAATCACATTTTGCTGCCTACCAGTAAGTACATAATCGTGGTTACCTTCTTCTTTTACATTACCAGTATAAAATAGATATAATTCGTCTCCTTCTACTAAGGCTGATCCCGAATAAACTCCATCACGATCAAATTCACTGTCTGGATATAAGGCTATTCCTAAATCATCCCACCTCAAGAGATTCTTTGATTTATAATGTGCCCAAAATTTTAATCCACCTCTAGCATCGAGTGGTGAGTATTGATAAAACACATGATATTCACCTTTAAAATAGCACAATCCATTAGGATCATTTAACCATCCTATTTTAGGCATAATGTGATATTTTAATGCCCATTTATCTCCATTTACTATGTCTTTAACATTATTTATTGCTACAACTATTTCTTCATTTAATAATTCAATTTTTCTTTTCATAATTAGCTACTTCTTCATAATGTTATATACTTGTTCTTTTTTAGGCAATGCATCAATAGCCCCTCTTTTAGAAACTACGAAGGCTGCTGTTGCATTTGAAAAGTTTAACATTTCTTTAATTATGTCTTCATCTAAGCCCAAAATATCCTTTAATGATAAATCCATGCTTGCTATTTGATATAAAAATGCGCCTATAAAAGAATCTCCCGCTCCTGTAGTATCTTCAACTTTTATAGTAAATCCCTTTGAAAACACTTTTTTATTTTTCACAATAAACTCTGCACCACTGCTACCTTTAGTATAAATAACAATAGCTACATTACCTTTAAATAGACTACTTAGTGCAGTCTCTTCATCTTGAATTCCTGTTATAAATTGGAGTTCCTCATCACTTATTTTCAATATGTGAGCCTCTGGCAAAAACTCCAATATTGCTTGCCTACACTCATCTTCACTATTCCATAAAGGTAACCTTATATTAGGATCAAAGCTTATAATTCCGTTTTTTTCGCTACAATATTCTATAGCTTTTCTATGAGCCTTTTGGATTGGAGCATCTATTAAACTAACGGAGCAAAAATGAAGTATTTCTCCTTCCCCAAAATCGCTGTCTTTTATTTCTTTTTCATCTAGCAACATATCCGCACTTGGATTTCTATAAAATGAAAAATCTCTTTCCCCATTTTCGTTTAGCGAAACAAAGGCTAGTGCTGTTTTAGCTAAATTGGTTCTTAAAACACTTGATACATCTACTCCTAATGGTTTTACAGCATCTACTATTACATCTGCAAATGCATCATTCCCTAGTTTTGTAAGTATTTTGCTCCTACCACCAAGTTTAGCGACTGTAGCTGCAACATTTAAGGGGGCTCCTCCTGGAACTCTTAAAAAGCTATTAACTTCTTTTAGGGCTATCCCTTTTTCACACGGAATAAAATCTATTAAAGCTTCGCCTATACAAATAACCTTTTTCACTATTTAGCAACTCCTTATTTAATATCTTATTTATTATTATTCTTCTATACCTAAAACATACGTTGTACCAAATGAAACAACTAATGCTATGATTAATCCAATTATATAATTAACCATTGAATCAGGTTTTACTATAGTAAGTCCTGGAATTGCAGTTAATCCTATAGCATTCATAGCTACCTTTGTTAATACTACATAAGCGCCTGCAACAGCTCCACCTGCAAGTGCGGCTAAAAATGGTTTTCTAAACTTTAAATTAACACCGAATATTGCAGCTTCTGTTATTCCAAGAAAAGCACTTAAAGCAGATGGTAATGCTATAGCTTTTGTTTTTGCATTCTTTGTTTTAAAGTATACAGCTAGTGCAGCACCACCTTGTGAAAAGTTTGCCATTGCCCATATAGGAAGTAATGTATTAGCTCCTGTATCGGCTAATAATGAAAGTTCAATAGCATGGAAGCTATGGTGAATTCCAGTCATAACTATAATTGAATAAGTTCCACCAAATAATACTCCAGCTAATAACCCGAATTTACCAATTGCAACAGTTAAGAACATGCTTATTCCTTTCCCTATAACCATTGCAAAAGGTCCAACTATAGATAATGCTAAAAATCCTGTTATTAAAACAGTTAAAAATGGGGTTAAAAATATATCTAGTACTTCTGGAACAATTTTTCTAATTCTTTTTTCTATAAGACTCATAATCCAAATTACAAGTAAAATTGGTATGACAGTTCCTTGATATCCTACTAGTGGCATATCTATTATCCCACCTAATATTCGCATAGACTTATACCCGCCACCTATTGTCCACGCATTTTGAAGTTCAGGATGAATCATTATTCCCCCAATAACAGCCGCTAAATATGAATTAGTTCCAAATTCTTTTGCTGAACTAAATGCTACCAATATTGGGAGGAATATAAATGCTGATGAACTAAACCAAGCTAGCATTAACCACCACCAAGTCCCGGACAATGACTCAAAACCAAAAGCCTTTAGTGCTCCTAATGTTCCCATTAATAGTCCCGATGCTACAATTGCAGGAATTATAGGAACAAATATATTTGATAATACCCTTGCTATCTTTTGAATTGGGTTTAGCTTTTTCATAGCATCTCTTTTTACATCTGAAGTACTAACTTCATCTATATTTGCTTCTAAAGCAAACTGTTCATAGACTTTATTTACAATACCCTGACCTAATATTATTTGGTATTGTCCCCCATTTAAAAAGCTCCCTTTCACTAACTCTAAATTTTCAATTTTATCTTTTTTTATAAGACTTTCATCTTTTAGAACCAACCGTAAACGAGTTGCACAGTGCGCTGCACTGTCTATATTTCCCCTTCCACCTATAAGTTCTAATATTTCACTAGAAGTTTTCTTGAATAACATATCCTTACTCATAATACTTCCCCCTTTATAATTATAAATTGTTTAATGATAATGGTATCGTTCCCATAACGAATAAAAAATAAGTTTTAATTAAACTTCTCCTGCGGAGCTACAATATTAACGACTGATCTTAAATTTTATGGTATCGTTCCCATAAGCCCCTAAAAAAATGTAAGCTACTTAAATGTTTACATTTTCATTTTATACTATTTCTTACCTCAAGTCTATAGCCTAATTTAATATTTTTTACATTTTCTTTTACATAGTCTATATTTTTGTTTAACAACTCCATCATTATTTCTGCACTTTTTTCTCCAGCTGTTTTATAAAAATAATGCGCTGTTGTAAGTTTAGGAGTTACTACTCTAGATATTTTTGAATCTCCGATACTACAAATGGATATATCTTCAGGGATCTTGTATCCTATCTCTGTGAGGTATTGCATTGCTCCTATGGCTATATTATCAGTTACAGCAAAAATTGCTTTTGGTTTTTCAGTTTGACCCATTAATTCCGCTGCTAATTTATACCCAGAATCCATAGAAAAATCACCTTTTTTCAAAAACTCTTGTTTACATGAAACACCATATTCTTTTAATGCGTCCATATAGCCTCTTTTTCTTTCAAACCCAACAGAAATATCTTCTTCAGTAACTCCTATAAATGCTATTTCTGTATGCCCTTTGTTTAAAAGTAGCTTAACCATGTCCTTAGACGCATTGTAATCATCATAATAAACACAATGAAAATTTTCAGTTTTTTGAGCTACTACAACTATTGGAAATTCTATACTAGCCATAATCCTTAAATGCTTTTCTGTTAATTTTGTTGCCATGAATATTATGCCGTCTACTTGATTGTTTTTAAATATCTCTAAATACTCAATTTCCTTGTCTACACTTAAATTTGCATTTGCAATGAGTATATCATAACCATATTTAGATACTTCATTTGATATCCCCTCAACAACTCTAGAAGCAGTTTCTGTGCTTATTTTAGGAACAATAACGCCAATAAGGTTTGTTATTTTGGTTCTTAGAGTTTTAGCCTGACGAAGAGGCGTATATCCTGTACTCTCTATTATCTCTTGTATTTTGAATCTATTTTCACTACTGACGTATCCATCATTTAAATACCTAGATACCGTAGACTTAGATACACCAGCTAACTTTGCCACTTCTATAATATTCATAATTATCACCAACTAAATATATTTTACTCTTATCTATATAGTATACTTTTACTCCTATGTATAATCAACCTTTTAATGAACTTTAAGACAGCTACTAAAAAGGGGGCGTATTTGTATTGGGAGGTATAAGTTAAAAATTAATATTACAGAAAAAAAATAATTAACAAGGGAATTTGAACAAATCCCCTTGTTAATTATGATAATTTCCATTTTATACTTATAGATTATCTACCAACTAATCCTCCACCATTACCTGATGCTGGACTTTGTGGTCCATAAATTGGTGGTCTCTTAGCATTCTTTTGACTTGAAGATTTCGCTTTTTTTTCTTCAATAATTTTTTTCATTATTTCCATGTTTTTGTTTATATTATTTTTCATATTTTTTACCTTCTTTTCTTTATTTTTTACATCTTTTATATATAAAAAAACTAACTTCTACCTTCTAATTTAATATTAATAGTAAATATTTTCAAGGTATGATTTATTATTTTATTAATCTATTATACCCTAAAAACAATCCTTTGAGTGACACCTATTAACTAATATTTAAAAAGTAATTATCTTTACTTCCAATCTTTATAAAGAGTCAGATTCTTGTCAAAAACTGGGTCAGTTTTAATAGTAATATTATTTATTTATTGACAATTCTTTTTTAATATGATATATTCTTTTTTAATATAACTTATAATTTGATGACGAGAAAGAGTACGTTTTAGTATCTGTTCTAAAGAGAGTTGACATTTGGTGAGAGTCAACGTTCAGTCTATATCCGAAAATCATCTCTGAGAAGTAAACCTGAAATCTAATAAGGTTTAATGGTTGTCCACCATTACAAGGAACAGATATCGATTGGTATCTTGCTAAGTGCTATTAAAGTTATTCATTATAATTTTAATAGATTTAGGGTGGTAACACGTGCATACTCGCTCGTCCCTTTTATAGGGACGGGCTTTTTTTATTTTTAAAGGGGGTGGTTTAGTGGATAGCGACATTGATATTAGCGATATAATACTAAAATTTAAAAAAAATAATATTTTTGGAGGAATTACTATGAATAAATTATCAAGAAAAAGTTTAATGCTAGTTAGTTTAATGCTATTTTCAATGTTTTTTGGAGCTGGAAACTTAATCTTCCCTCCTGTACTTGGACAAATGTCAGGTACAAATCTTTTACTTTCGTTATCTGGCTTCCTTGCTTCTGCAGTAGGTCTACCGATCCTGGCTGTAGCTGTTGTTGCAAAAGCTGATGGTCTTCAAAATTTAGCTGGCAGAGTTAATAAAACCTTTGCGCTTATTTTCACATTGTTAATATATTTATCAATTGGACCATTTTTAGGCATACCTCGTGCTGCTAGTTTGTCTTTTGAAACAAGCATAGCACCATTTTTACCAGCATCAGTTATTGGTGGAGCTTTATCTCTTTTTCTATATACATTGTGTTTCTTTGGTTTAGCTTTTTGGCTAAGTATGAATCCTAATAAATTAATGGATCGTTTTGGGAAGGTACTAACCCCCGCTATCTTAATACTTATATTAATTGTATTTATAGGTAGTTTAGTAAAACCAATTGGTAGCTTCAATGCTCCAATTGGAGATTATGCTAGCTTTCCTGTGTTAAAAGGATTCTTGGATGGATACATGACTATGGATGCCATCGCTGCACTTAATTTTGGTATAGTTGTTGCATTAGTTTTAAAGAAACAAGGAATTACAGATGAAAAAGCTTTAAGCTCCTATACAATAAAAGCTGGACTTATAGCTGGTCTTGTTTTAACTGTAATATATCTAATGCTTTCATGCCTAGGCGCTGCTGCTCAAACTAGATTTGGTGCTACAAAAAATGGAGCGCAAACATTAACAAATGTAGTATCTTACCTTTTTAATGCAAATGGTCTTATAATACTTGGTTTAACTTTTGGACTTGCTTGCCTTACAACTTGTGTTGGTCTTATAACATCATGTAGTGAATACTTCTCAAGGATGGTTCCAAAGGTTAACTATAAAATTTGGGTTACTGCAATAACACTATTTAGTATGTTATTTGCAAATGTAGGCTTAACTAAACTATTAAGTATATCTGTACCTGTTTTAACAGTCATATATCCTATGGCGATAGTACTTATTGTACTTGCATTCTCCCATAACCTATTTAAAGGTTATAGCTCTGTATATTCTTTCAGCATGCTATTTACTGCTGTTTTTAGTATATTTGATTCATTAGATCAAGTTGGACTTAAAATGTCATTTTTGAGTTCTATACCTTTATTTAAGCAGGGTCTTGTTTGGGTAGTTCCATCGTTAGTTGGTGCTGTAATAGGGTGGTTTTTTAGCATGGTAAAAGAATCTTCTTTTTCAAAAGAAATCTCTTTAAATAAATATAATAAATAATAAAATTCAAGGGGATGCCACAACCGTGTGCATTCCTTTAATTTTTGTCTAGTACAATTTTTCCTTTTCCTTCATAACTCGCTAATAAAAACTTGTTGTGATATAATTAATCTAGTAGATCATTGCAAAGATACTATTTAAATTTCATATTGTTTAATTAACGGAGCGCCAACTAATTTTAATGTCTCATTAAATAATTAGTTAAGGGGTCTTTTTTAGTATGAAAAATAACAGTATTGATCTTACAACTGCAAATTTAAGTGAATTACTTTAGCACATTTCAGAAGGAAAGTCCTCCACTACTCTAAGTGAGGCGTTAGAGCACAATTCGTTAATCTTTGCTTTTATTAACGAATATTTTACATGAATGTAAAAATATTCGCTAAGGTTACTTTACATTTCCTACATATTGGAATATGATTAATATGAAATACTAAATTTACATTAAAAGAGGTGCCTCATGGAAATACAAACAATAAAACACAAAAAATCTATTCGCATTAGTATAATTTCTTTTTCTATTATCTTTGTTCTATATTTAGGTATGTCAATATATTTTAATAACCATTTTTATTTTGGTTCTGTAATTAATGGCATAAATGCTTCTGGTAAAACAGTAGATGAATTAGATAAAGCCTTATTATCAAAGTGCAAAACATATACACTGAACCTTCAAGAACGAAGTGGTGTGAATGAACAACTTAAAGCTGCTGACATTGGACTTAAATATAATGCAAAGGATAAAATTCAAGTTTTAAAAGACAGTCAGAATTCTTTTGCGTGGATTTATGAAGTTTTTAACTCAAAAGCTTCTGAACTACCTGACATAGTGACCTATGATGAAAAACTATTAAAAAAACATTTTGATAAACTCTCTTGTTTTGATAACAAGAAAGCAATTAAACCTAAAAATCCTAGTTTTAAATATTCAGATACCGGCTATGTGATCGTAAAAGAAATTATGGGAAACAAAATCAATAGCAAGCATTTGTATGCAAATGTAGTAAATGCAATTCTCAAAGGCGAAACAACAATAAATTTGGAGAAAACAAATCAATACATTAATCCAAAATATAATTCAAGTTCCAAAGAAGTTAAAAACACTAAAATTTTACTTGATAAATATGTAGCTTCAAAAATCACTTATACCTATGCTGGAGGTAAGGAAGTTTTAGACGGTTCTATAATACACAATTGGCTAGTAGTTAATGACAACCTTGCAATTTCATTTGATGAAAATAAAATGAAAGATTATGTAAGTGAACTGGCCAATCATTATAATACCTATGGCAATGAAAGAGATTTTGCTACATCATTCGGAACAACTGCAAAGGTTAGCGGTGGCGATTATGGATGGTTAGTTGATCGCACAGGTGAAGTCAATGATTTAATTGTATCTATAAAAGGTGGACAAACCATAACAAAGCAACCCAAGTATGCCCAAACCGCAGTATCTCATGGTGTAAATGATATCGGGAATACCTATGTGGAGATCAATTTGACAGAACAGCATATGTGGTTTTATAAGAATGGTGCTCTTATTGTAGATGGAGATGTTGTTACTGGTGATGTAAGCAGAAATACAGCAACACCACCAGGTGTTTATAAATTAAAAGATAAAGCAAAAAATACAAGCTTAAAGGGACCGGGTTACAATACACCTGTCAATTGCTTTATGCCATTTAATAATGGTATTGGAATACATGGTGCACCGTGGAAACACTCCTTTGGTGGAAATGTATATTTGACAAATGGTTCTCATGGTTGTATAAATGCATCAGACGATTTTGCAATGACGATATATAATAATATTGATGTTAATACTCCGGTTATTTGTTATAACTAGAGATTTAATAAAGTCTTTTTATAATATGTTTACCATTAAAAGCAAATCAAAAAAACGCAAGTTAGTTAACTTGCGTTTTTTTGATTTGCTTTTAGATTAAAGGTGTTAAATCATCACCTGCAGTGCTGAAATGTCGTTAAAATCATAGATTTTTAAAAAATAGGAAATTATTCTTCATCCCAACATTCCACATTTTTTAATCCTTCAATAGAGTTCTTTGTGAATACAGGATTCTTACCCTGCTTTTTCTGGAAGGTGTAGTCTTTTAATGCTGCAAAAGCAATTTTACCAAGTTGGAATATAGCGATTAAATTAATTATTGCCATTAAGCCCATAAATAAATCCGCTAAATCCCAAACTATTTGAATCTTTACTACAGAGCCAACAAAAACCATACCTACAACAGTAATTCTATATAATAAAACATATATTTTATTTGAGTTAATAAATTCTATATTTGTTTCGCCATAATAGTAATTTCCTACAATTGAGCTAAATGCAAATAAGAATATACATACAGCAATAAAGGTACTTCCCCAAGCCCCAACTTGTGAGCTTAAAGCATTTTGCGTAAGCTGTATTCCAGTTAATCCTTTAGTTGTATAAGTTCCAGATAATAATATTATAAATGCTGTTGCACTACATATTAAAATTGTGTCTGTAAATACTCCTAAAGTTTGAATCAGTCCTTGTTTTACAGGGTGAGTTACTTCTGCTGTTGCTGCCGCATTAGGAGCACTTCCCATTCCAGCTTCGTTTGAGAAAAGTCCTCGTTTAATTCCCATCATCATTGCCGCACCTACACCACCGCCTAAAGCTTGTTCAAAACCAAACGCACTTCTAAATATAAGTGAAATTACTGATGGTAGCGAAGAAATGTTTTTAAGAATAACAAATATAGCTACTAACAAGTATGCAACAGCCATTATAGGAACAATAATCTCTGAAACCTTAGCCACTCTTTGAACTCCACCAAAAATTATAATTGCTGTAGATATTGATAAAATTAAACCAGTAATTACAGTTTTAACACCAAAAGCTTCTTGAAAAGCAAGTGATATAGTGTTTGATTGAACAGAGTTAAATACAAGGCCAAAACATACTGTAATTAATATAGAAAAAACAATTCCCATCCATCTTTTATTAAGTGCTTTTTCCATATAGTATGCAGGCCCGCCCCTATAGCCATGTTTATCTTTAACTTTATAAATTTGAGCTAGAGTGCTTTCAACAAAGCTAGAAGCACCGCCTATTAAAGCAATTAGCCACATCCAAAATATTGCACCAGGACCACCAAGCGCTATAGCAATAGCAACTCCAGCAAGATTTCCAGTTCCAACTCTAGAAGCAGTACTTATGCAAAATGCTTGAAATGAAGATGTACCTTTCTTTTTATCAGATTTAGAAATAGATTTCCCCACACCTTCAGTTAAAAGAGAAATCATCTCTTTTAAATATCTAAATTGAACAAATTTTGTTTTAAAAGAAAAATATAGCCCCATAAAAATAAGTAGTGCAATAAGTATATAGGACCATAGAATATCATTTGTCTTTCCGATAATTGCTTGTAAAAAGTTCATCATTTTATCCTCCCCTTCTTTTGTAAATTTAATATTTTATAAATATGTATGAGTTAAATTCAAAGTTATTGTACCACAGAAAAACGTAAAACCCAAAAATTAGAATATTCCGAAAGTAATGTTTTTAAAATTATGTTAGATAATGTAGCTTCAAATTGGTTATATACAATGACTATTTTTTTTTTAAAACTTTAAACCTTTTTTCTTATTAACAAAAATATGAATATATTATTTATGCAAAATGCAAAATTCTTATTAATATTATCACCATTTTCAATTCGCGCTAAAGTAAACGCCATATGTTTTTAAAAAACCTCTCTGTAGCTACAGAGGCTACAGAGGGGTTTTTGTATTATTTAGAATGTTACATATAGATAGTACTGCATGCATAATTGTCTAGCTTTAAAATTGATTATATATATAAGAAATTTTAACATCTGGCTGAAATAAAAATACATAACTACAGCCTAAAATGACAATAATATAAATAGTTGTCATAAAAATTATATTAGTTTTCATTTTTGTTATAAAATTTATCAATAGCTTCATTAACATATACCCAACCTTTCCAGCCTAAGTGGGAACTATCCATTAGAAAGTATTTTTCATTTTCATATTTTGAAAAATCAGCAACTTCAAATCCATAGGAATTAACCATAGTGTTTATTTTTTTATAATAAGCTAGCCTATCATTTTTATTAAATCCAGCATAGTCATACCACTCGCCGTTTACAGGAATATTTAGAAATAGTGGTTTAATTCCTTGTTCTTTACAAACATCTAGCAACAATTTAAAATCCTCATATTCTGGAGATACTTTATAAGAGTCCTTCTTCATAGACCCCTTTATTTCATGAAGATTTCCTCTAATCGCGTGTTTATACGCATTATTGTCCATACCAAATTTATTATTATTAGACTTTGATTCGGCAATCTCCGTAGCTTTTTTTAATTCCGCATTCCAGTTAATATTTGTATGCTGCGTCGCATTATATTTTGCAAGTTTAGGCTTAAGATATTTAATGCTATTTATATTGTCCTTTAACATTAATTGCTCGTATCTTATCCTGTAATAAGGAGTCATCAAATATCTCTTAGATGTACTTAATAAGTCATTATTACTATAAAGAGAGCAGTAGTCTCTCATAATATCAAAGTGTTTATTGGCCTTTTTGTCAGTAATTGATATTATTCTTTTAGAAAACTCTTGCTTTGTAGTTAAACTAATATCCTTATTAAACAAAAATCCATATACCTGTGCTTCAGAAGAATTGGCTTCGAACTCATTTTCATTAATGCCGTTCTTTAAAAACCATTGTGGAGAAAGTACGAAAACCACTTTTTCCCCCTTAAGTTCCTTACCAATTGCTCCAAAATTAGCAGTATGTACTAAGGATTTATAACCTCCTTGTCCTATAAGATTGATTTGGAAACCATTTTTTTTATCATTAAAAACTTTAATTGGATGAGTAGAATATGCAGTAGTCTTTACAACTTCAGAGGAACCAAACATAAAAAGATTATCACCTTGTCTTGCTCCCATGCTTTGAAGTGCTACGCTTTTAAATTTATATGCAGATAAATTTTCTCCGAATTTATCATAATATTTTTTTGAAATAAGACCTTTATAATAGCTTTGATAACAAAATAAAAAACCAATACTAATAATAATAGAACAAGCGAAAGCTATGACCTTTTTCATTACATTCTACATTCAGAGAGAGTTTGAATGTAGTCAATAATTTTGTTTGGTGTTTCTATATCTCCTCTTTCAACAATTGCAGGATCAAGTTTGATTTTAGCTTTATCCTCTAATTCTACAATCAGTTCAATAATTCCTAATGAATCCAATCTTCCGCTATCAAATAAATTCACATCACTTTCGTTATGTAAATCCTCACCAGTAATTTCTTCTAATATACTATAAATTAATTCTTGCATATAAATTCCTCCTTCTATTTAAATAAATATCCTGAAAATATTAAAAAACTAAAACATATCAAATTAAAAGTTACAAAAGTCGAAGCAATTTTAAAATAACCCTTTCCTTTGATTTTTTTGTAGAGTACTTTTCTCTGAAAATAATCTGTAACTATGATTAAAATCCCATGGAAGGCACCGTAAACAACATAATTCAACTGAATCCCATGCCATAGCCCCATGGTTATCATGTTTATCATGAAACCAATGTAGGAAGCTGTATATCTACTCTTGAACCACTTTTTCTTAATGGCAGTCATTACGAATCTATTATAAATAAAATCTCTAAACCAAAAAGATAAGCTCATGTGCCATCTGTTCCAAAAATCTTTTATATCTTTACTTATAAATGGAAGATTAAAGTTTTCAGGCGTTTTTATTCCCATTATGTAGCTTACGCCTATTGCAATTAAACTGTAACCGGCAAAATCGAAAAACAAATAAAAGCTATAAGAATACATATATTTAGTTGCATTTATTAAAGTGTGTGGTCTTAATGATATTACATTAATAAAATGTTGTTGTATATAATATCCTATTAAGAATTTGTAACCTATTCCCTGTAGAATCTTAAATAGTCCATCACCTAAATATTCAACATATTGTCTGGGCTTTATAACCTTATTGCTTTCCTCAGTAAATCTAAGTGAGCGGTCAATGGGTCCAGAACTTAATGTTGGAAAAAATAACATAAAATAAGCAAGATCAAAAATATTTATTTTGGTAATATACCCATCAAAAATTTGTATTAACATCTGAATAACTTTGAAAGTTAAATAAGAAATCCCTAGAAATCCAAGCTCTCTGTGTATAAGTATATTGCTAAACTTTGAGTAGATTAAAGGTGACAGGCCTATAAATATCATTATCCAAAGTAACCATCTTTGTTTAAACTTTTTCACTATAAAGCTGTAAATAATAATTAACAAAAATTCCATTATAAAAAATATAATTAAATATTTAATTTGCTGTTTTGATTTACCAAAAATTAAATACATCATAAATAAGCTAGCCGGTAGTCCATACCATTTTATCCTTTTGCCAAGCAAACCAACAACAATTGCTGGAATTAGCACTAAAATCATTATATAGAAATACAAAAAATCTCCATAAGGAAGCATTTAAAATTCCTCCATTATCTTTTTTCTGTCGATTTTTCCATTTCCATTTATCGGTAGAACTTCTACTACCTTTACTTTGCGAGGTATCATATATGAAGGCAGTAAATCCTTCAAGGAATTTTTAACTAAGATAATTATGTTTCCTTCATATTTATCATTTAGCACTACAGCTGTTGCTAAATATTTAATTTTACCTCTTTCTTTAATAGGTACTACAACTGCATTTTTAATGAAAGGAAGTATTCTTATATTGTTTTCAATATCTTCAATTTCCACTCTATAACCATGAAGTTTAATTTGATTATCTATTCGTCCCTCATAATATAATAGACCATTAACTATATAACCCGTATCTCCGGTCCTGTATCCCCTCTTTTTAACATCTAAAATTTCTTTTTCAAAAAAATTTTTTTCTGTTAAAATAGGCTCAGCAAAGTACCCTATACTTACACTATCACCTACTATTAATATTTCATTTGTATTTTCTTCTATGATTATTTCACAGTCTTTTTTTACGTACCCAACTGGAAGCTTTTCTTTACTTAAAAGCATTTCTTTCTTTATTTCAATTGCAGTTACTGCTACTGTTGCCTCTGTTGGCCCATAGAAATTTATTATTTTAATTTTAGGGAATCTTTCGAATAATTTTCTTACGCATTCCTTAGAAAGTGTTTCTCCACAGAATAACAACTGCCTCAATTTGGGTAATAACTTTTCATTAAATTGCTCACTTTGTAAACACATTTCTGCGAAGGACGGAGTGGAAACCCAAGTTGTAATTCCCGAAGACTTAAAATCAATAAAAAGCTCAGGTAAATTAGCTATCATCTCTTTATCAATACTATATAGTATTGAACAAGAAACCAATGATAAATAAGTATCCATAACAGATAAATCAAAAGAAAAAGGTGCTTGATTCATAAATATTTTATCTTTTTTATCAGTTAAATCCATACTCCAATCAATGAAGCTTTGAATACAATTTTTAGTTATCTGAACTCCCTTTGGATTACCAGTACTTCCTGAAGTATATATAATATAATAAACTTCTTCATCCTTAATTCTATAACCTATATTTGGTATTTTATTCCCATGTTGTAATAAATGTTCTTCTATTTCACTCTTATTCAATATTGTTTCTGCTGGAATATCAATTAAATCATCTGATGTGTTTATAATTAGTTTAGCACCAGAAATAAATACAATATCTTTAAGCCTTGTAGTTGGTGTTGAGCTATCCACTGGAATATATGCATGTCCACTTTTTACACAAGCTAAAAAACAGATAAGCATTAAATGATCTTTATGTCCAAAAACTATTATTGGAGTTTTATCTTTTCCAAATAAATCTATAATATTTACAGCAAGTGAATCAGATTTTGTTTTTAATTCCCTATAGGTTAAGTTACTATTCCTATACATATGAGCTACTTTATCGCCAGTACTGTAACTTTCGATTTTATCAATAAAGTCCATAAATGTGCCTCCTCTCTATATTTCAAAAATCTATGTTTTCTTTTATTTCCTATTCGCTAAGCAATAATTATGTACATTATATAATCTAAATATATTAATAACTCTAAACATTCTATTTAACATAATTCAATGTTTTTGTTTACACACATACATTCGTTTTGCTTAATTATCCACTTTCCCTTGCCTCCATTTATATTCGCTCTTACAATTTATGGTATAACGCTACTCTATGTAAAACTTCCCATGTAATTATAAGGCATATTGGGTACAAATGTATACATAAAAGTAAAAAAATAAATAAAATTGTATATTGCAATATAAAATATCCGAAAATTTCAAGATAAATATAATATTAAATTGTAATGGTTTTTGCTCCATCATGTTGGCAGATAAACCGTTTAAAATTTTTCAACAAAGTAAAATGCATATTCCTTGCTTTCTTATATTACAAGAAGGAGTTTAAGAAAATTGTAATTAAACCTTAAGATTTCTTAAGATTAGAGTATACAACTTACCAAAGAGAACTAAAATACTCTGTAATATCGTTCAATTTTGTAGACCCTTTCTACTTTAGAGTAAAATAGAAACAAAAAAAATTCTATGCTTATTTAAAAAAGCCCTCAAATGATTGGTTTTCAATCGCTTGAGGACTTTCTTTATCTGTATGACCTTCCCTTTAGAAAGACCTGTAGCTTTAATTATTATATTCTGAACTTGCTGTCAAAAAAATCACCAATCCCCTATTCACAAATTGGAATCTCTATTGTTACCTGTGCGCCACCAGTTACAAGTGAATTATCCATATGGAGGGTCCCCCCATGGAGATTTACAAATGATTGGGTAATGTACATCCCTATCCCATAATGACTTTTCGATGCGCGGCTACAATCACCCATATAAAATTGTTTTGTGGCTGATTTGATATCCTCGCTTGAAAAACCCTTTCCACCGTCTGTTGTAATGAATCTTATTTTATTATCCATGGATTTTACCTCAAAATAAATTTTTCCGTTACTTGGGGAGTAATCCACCGCATTTGAAATAACATTCATAATGGCACGTTGAAGTAGCAACTTATCAATCATAATCGACCTAGGAATATAAGTTTTAGTAAACTCAACTTTAAGTCCCTTGGTATTTGCAATGGCTTCAAGCTGCTCTTGAATTGTGCCAATAAAATTTTCAAAATCTATCCTTTCCAGTTGTAGAAAAAGAGTTTTTTCTGAATTTGAAATATCAATCAGTGTTTTGATATACTGATCAATCTGCCTTGTATTTGTTGAAATATAATCAATATATTCCTGTTGCTCCTTATCTAATGTTGAATCAGACAGCAATTCAGCATTTCCTTTGATAATTGTTAGTGGAGTTTTAAGATCATGGGCAAGAGCGGAAATCTGCTCCTTCTTTGCTTGTTCTATATTCCATTGCTGTTCTAATGATTTTTTTAATTCTGTTTTCATGTCTGATATTGATAAAAGTACATCATTGAATTCTTTAATTCCTGAACATTTTATGTCAAAGTCCAAATCCTGCTCCTTGATTTTTTCAGTAGCTTGCAGGAGGGGCCTTAGATGCTTATTTAGGTTTTTCGCATAAATAGTAGTAATGATTAAAATAATGAAAAAATATAAAGCGGCAAAAGTTATAATCATGATTTTTTCGGGATCCGGTAAATGCTTATTTAAAAACTCAGATTGGTAGCTCATTTGAACATAGTACTCTAAAACACAAAACCCATCTTCCCTTTCAATGAAATAGTAGTTCTTTTTGCTTACACTTTTAAGGTAAGTACCCTTAGCATATTCTGTTGCGGTAAGTAAGTCCTGACCCTCTAAATTTGTTTTTACAACCTGATATTCTTTATCGAAAACAGCAAATTTACATCCATAGGGTATCATGTTTTCTGTGATTTTCGGTGTAGATGCAAGTAATGGTTTAGCGCTCCTAGCCAAATCCTCGCAGTAACTCGGTATAAGAATCACACCATTTCTTACGCCTAGATTAAAAATTCCCATATATACTCCTGCGAAAACAATAAATGTAACTCCTAAAATTAATAGATACTTAAAAAAGACCGCCTTTAACGTAAAAGCTTTTTTCTTTACTTCCATTTGTACCCTATCCCCCATACCGTCTCAATTGGTGACAGTTCAAACACAGCTATCTTTGCCCGTATGTTTTTAACGTGCTCCGTAATAGCTGAGCTGTCACTTTCTCCATCATACCCATAAACACCTTCGTATATTTTGTCCTTTGAAAAAACCTGGCCTTGATTTCTGGCAAGAAATTCGCATATGTTATATTCACTTTTGGTAAAAGGAATTTTTTTATCATCCACTAAAATGTCCTTACCAGCTAAATCAAACTTCACCCCGGATACACAAAGAGTAATTCGCCTTTCACGGTTTTCCCGCCTAAGATAAGCATTTACTCTGGCTCTTAGTTCCCCCACTCCAAATGGTTTTGTAATGTAATCATCCGCGCCAAGCCCTAACCCGTACATAATATCTATTTCCATAGTTTTTGCTGTAAGAAAAATAATAGGACAGTCTACAATACCACGAATCTCCTTACAAAAAGTAAATCCATCCATACCCGGCATCATGACATCAAGTAAAATCAAATCAAAGTTTGAAAATTCACTAGTTAAAATTTTTTCAGGATTCACAACTGTAGTTACCAAATGATTATCTTTCTGAAGAATATTTTTAATTAAAGCCAGGATATCAGGTTCATCATCGATAACCAAAATTTTTGCCATATTCCTCACTCCTCGCATGTTGTCTATAACTAGTATAACGTCAAAATATTATCCAATCAACTTATATTATCCATAAATTCCAAATCATAGCGAAGCTTATTATAAGCACTTTTATTTTTACTCCGCAGGAGATAATTTGATGGCTGTTTTATCAGTAGACGCGCTTCCTACAGGCATCGCTTTGTAAAAGTTGTTATCAACTTGGACGGCGATGGCTTCTTTACTATCTATACCTTTTATTGAACAAACACTTTGAAAAGATACAATAAACTTTGCATTTTGGGGAAGATCCTTTTTTACATCCTCTATTGTTAATTGGGCAGACAAATCAATTTCCTTTTGTTTAAGTATACAATTATTTTTATCAAGAACTGCCACTTTGTCAATAATTCCGTTCCATCCCCCAAGTTTAGACCGATCCAATGAAACATTTGAAATTTGATAAGTTATTTCCTTATAACTGATTTGCGTAGCATTTTTAGCATTGACCTTGCAAACAATTTTATCTTTAAGTGCATATGTCCTTACTTTTTTAATTATAGTATCTTTTGCAAAATACCCTATTACTAATGTACAAAACAAAACTGTGAACAAAAGTACAAATCCTCTTTTTATCTTCATAACAATTCCTTCTTATTCATATGACTTTCTTCCTTCCCATTTTTTGAACCAAAATAAACTTGCAACAAAGGCTATACATACGGCAAATAACATGACAAATAATCCTTGCTTCGTATCAAGCGTTACAACAGCACTTGTAAAATGATCGGCCCACTCTGCAACGAGATAATCGCAAAATCTCACGCTCCATGCGCATGGAATGAAATGCCATATCTTATCTCCAAGACCAGTAATCATCAGCGCAGAAATCAGACTTTCGAAAACTCCAAGCCCTGTGGAAGCTCCTTTTCCAAATTGAAGACTTATGAACATATGCAATATATAGATGAATATATTTCCTAGAACTAATGCTCCTGCGGCTTTCAAGTAAAATATAATGGGCATTGTTTGGAATCCAAGTGCAAAGATTCCTACAGCAAGTGTTATAGAAAAACTTCCCAATAAAAGTAAAATGATTAGCTTACTCAAATACGTGGTGCATTTTGATTTTGTACTGCACAGTAGTGTTTGAAAATTTCCAGCTTGCTCTTCCTGCTCAATTACTATCCCACTGATTATTCCTATCAGCAAAGGAAATGCAATTGCTAGGACCTCCAGATACCCGCTTATTTTTTTTACTGCGCTCCATGAATATAATCTATAATACGCCAAAAACATGAATGCTCCCGCTAGTGGAATAAGTAAATGAATCCACGGAATAGAAGTGTGTCTTAATTTATAAAAATCCGATTTTATACATCTAAGTAAAGCAATCATATTAATTAACCTCCTGTTTTTCAAACCAATTAGCGGTAACAATCAGTAGCAAGATAAACAGAGCAACTGACAGCATAATTCCAATTGGAATCACGACTGGATTTCGTAGCGGATCTCCTATGCCTGCTAGCTCTCCATTTGGCAAAATTCCAAGAACGGAACACATAATACGTGACGTCCAACTATAAGGAGAAATCCACCACATTGATGTACTTACAGCCATAACATTTAATACAGTTCCAACTCCAGCGTTTATCAAAACCGTCCCTAGCATTCCCAGTTTCTTCGCTAAAAACATACAAAGTGGAATCTGCCATAAAGATGTAACTGCAATCAAACCAGCTCCGGCAAATGCACTAAAAGCCGGTACGGGAGTGATCCTTAGATAACTTCCTAAAAAAATTCCAACTATAAAAACCATACATGAGAAAGTCATATAAATCCCGTTTGCCAAAACTTTTGAAATCCACACTTTTTTTAGTGAAATTGGCAGACCAAATACAGCCCTATAGCGTAACTTTTTTTGCTCCTTTTCGTTAGTCATTACTGCCATTATTGAAATATATCCGGGCAAAATCATCATGTACCACCAATTGAAGCTATTGGATTCAAAATATTTTCCGGTCATAAATCCAAATAACAAAGTAACTATAGGTGCGATAATAATCAGTTTTTTTATAAATGTTCTCTTACATTTCAAATTTTCAGCCTGTAAATATTTAAGCATTATAAATCCTCCTTCCTGTTCTTTTTCACAACCTCTGTGAAAAGCACCTCCAAATCTTCACCAGGATTAATTTTTCCGTTATACCCGAGTACCCCATTGCTTATGATGCCAATGTGATCTGCAATAAGTTCAACCTCAGACAATATATGACTGGAGAGGATGACTGTCATTCCCTGCGCCGGGAATGAACATATTAACTCACGTAAATCTTGTATTCCAAGAGGATCCAGACCATTTGTAGGCTCATCCAAAATTAGCAATTTGGGTTTATTTAGTAGTGCAATTGCAATTCCAAGCCTTTGCTTCATTCCCATAGAAAACTGTCCTGCCTGCTTTTTTCCTGTATTCGTCAAATCCACAATTTCCAGTACTTCTTTAATACGGGAATCTGGAAGTCCTAAAAGAATAGTTCGTACTTTCAGGTTTTCAACAGCCGTAAGATTTTCATAAAGAGGTGGAGATTCAATCAAAACTCCTATATTAGAAAGATCCTTCCTGCTCCACTCATGACCTTCGAAAATAATTTCTCCTGATGTTGGATGAAGCATTCCCGTAATCATTTTTAATAGAGTTGATTTTCCGGCACCATTCGGGCCTAGCAATCCATAGACAGAATTTTTCTCAATGGACAGCGAAATGTTGTTTACTGCACGCTGTTTTTTGAAAGTTTTGCAAAGATTTTTTGTTTGTAAAATGTAATTTTTCATATATACTCATCTTCCTTTCGTTTACTATAGTTTTATAATACTAAGTAATTATAAGGATTCTATAAGGATTTTGTTTTTTCTGCTATTAATTGAATTCTTAGAATGAATACTTCGCCTTGATGGCACTTACAGTACAGATACATCAGCCATCCACGTAAAAAAAGGCCCTATCATGGATTTAATATCCACAATACAGCCCTTTCTTCACTTCATTTTAAAAATTCCTTTTAAATCTATTGTTCCTTCTTTTTCTCTTATTTAAATTAATCATTCTTATTATAACCGCTATTCCTATTAAAAATAAAATAAATATCCCAGTAGCCATAATGTATATATGTATATTGTTTTTTAGTAAAGATCCTTTCGAAACTGTTGAATACAGCTTGTAAGTTTTGACCTTCCCTTTTTCAGTTAATGTCAAAGTTCCAACGCTCTTATTTCCTTTAAGACTAGATACAGACATACTGGTTAAGTTTATATTTTCGTTCAAATCTTTTTTGTTTGCTTCGTTGTTGTAATAGCTAACATCCTCTTTAGCTACCAGTGGTACACTAATAGTTTTCTCTGGACCAAAGAATCCAAGCGGTTTGTATTTTAATGTTTCAGTTCTTATTACAGAATTATTTGCATGTAATACTTCTTTCTGCAAATTATAGCTATAGTTAATTATGTTTTCCATATCATTGAAAACATAAGTGTCTTTGGCATCCATAACTGATCCCATAACAACCCCCATAATTTCTCTACCATTTCTTTCATAAAAGGCTACAAGACATCTTCCAGCTTGTGAAGTATATCCTGTTTTCCCACCAATACAACCATCTACGCCAAGAAGCTTGTTGCTATTTTCAATTTTAAATGTTGTACCTTTTGATGTTGATATGGTACTTTTCTTTTTAGTCATTGATTCTTTTACCCATGGGTTTAAAAATGCAGCTCTAGCCAATATACTCATATCATAAGGCGTAGTATAATGATTGGGACGCGAAAGCCCATTAGGAGTTACAAAATGAGTTCCTGTCATGTTCAATTGGGCTGCCTTATCATTCATCGTTTTCTCAAAGTTTGTACCATTTCCTGAGACGTCGTCTGCAATCATACAGGCCAGATCATTCGCTGAAAACAGTGACAGTCCATCCATTACGTCAGCACCTGACATAGTTTCATCAAGTCCAATTGGATGAAAATTAACATTTAATGAATCCGCAGGCTGGATTTTTGCACTTTGCGTATATTTTATTTCATCAGTTTTTTCCCTGTTCTCAGCGAGCAATAGCGCGGTCATTAACTTTGTTGTACTTGCTGGGTACGTTAGCTTGTCAACATTTTTCGCGTAAATTATTTCGCCAGTTGCAACATCTACAGTGATGGCTGCTTTCCCATATATTGTTGGTAAACTAGCAGTGTCATTACTACTAACTGCGAAAACATTTAAGTTCATAGAAAATACTAGAAATAAAACAATCAGAGTAAATTTTTTTTTGTATTTCAACTTTCATCTCTCCATTACTATAATTTATTTGCATTCATTATAAAATACAATTGAAAATAAGACTTTTCAACAGATAATATTTGATTGTATAAAGGTATATTATAGCACATATATGGTTATTAGCACATTACCATTTTAATCTTGTTTCATAAATCGACTTTATTTTTCTGTTAAAATAAGCAATGCGCGCCTACCGAGTTTCGCAAAATAATTTGAACTTGGTAGAATTGCCGCATCATCTACTGTAAATTTAGGATGATGAAGTGAATATGACACACCTGTACCTATACTAACAAATGCACCCTCTATTTGCTCTTGATAATAAGCAAAGTCTTCTCCAATTAGGGTTTGAGGAAGTTCCTTAATAACATATCCCTGTTCTTTTGCTACTTCTAATGCAACAGACGTCCACTTCGCTGTGTTATTTGTTGCTGGCGGTCCGCAATACCATTTTAGCTCGGCAGTTGCACCAAATGAGTCAGCCATTCCTTTAACTATTTGCAGCATTTTTTTAGGGACGAACTCACGTGTTTCAGCCTTAAGCGTCCTCACAGTTCCTTCAAAATAAGCTGTAGTGGGAATTACGTTCCATGTATTACCACTTTCCAAGTGAGTAACACTAATGAGTACCTGATCAAATGCACTAACATTACGACTAACAATTGTTTGTAATGCTGTAATCATATGAGCTGCAACAATAATCGGATCTGTTCCCTTTTCCGGTGATGACGCATGTGTTCCAGTGCCTGCAATTTCGACTTCAAAACGATCAACTGCTGCAGTCAAAGCTCCCACATTTGTTCCTAAACTGCCTACTTCTAAATCTGGTGAGCTATGCAATCCAAAAATTGCATCAACACCTGATAGGACTCCGCTTGCCAAAATGTCTTCTGCACCCTTCCCTATTTCTTCAGCTGGTTGAAATATAACCCGTACTGTTCCAGATAATGTTGATTCTTGTTGTTTTAATAAATAAGCTGCACCTAAAATAACAGTTGTATGAAAATCGTGTCCACAAGCATGCATTTTTCCAAAAACTTCTGACTTATAATCTAAATCTGTTTCTTCAATAATAGGCAACGCATCAATATCGCAACGAATTGCAATAATAGGCCCTTCCTTAAATCCTTTTATTTCTGCAACTAACCCTGTTTCAAGTGGTAGATCAAGTACACGAATTTGAGCTTCATTTAATAGCTTACGTAAAGTCTGCGTTGTTTTAAACTCCTCTTTAGATAACTCTGGATGCTTATGAAAATTATGACGTATCTCTATAAGTTTTTCTTCCAAATTATCATCAACACTTTTTAATAATATCTCATTCTTCATAAAATCATACCCCTTAAATTTATTTAAACACACGTATAAATTGAGCTTTATCTATCTTTTCTAATTTCTTACCATAATAACATGAAAATATAATAATAATTATAATTATCAAATTAAAGATGCTTAATATATACTGCGAAAGCAAATGAAATACCAGTATGTTTACATACAAAATTCATAAAAACGGTATAGCTAAATATTGCTATACCGTTTCTGATTATTGTATTCTTACTCTATCTATATCCGTTTTTTTTATCTATTGCCTCTTCTCTAATTTCTGTTCTCATGCCTGTAATAGCTTCTTTTCTTCTCTCATTCTTTTCCTCTAGTGAATTTATAATTTTTTCATCATCTGTTTTTTCAATAGCTTCTTCAGCAAGGTTAAAATTTTCAATAGAATTATCAATATTCTCCTGAATTTTATCTACATTATCTCTCCTGTCATCTGGTTTGTTTTTCATAATTTCATCTCCCCTTTTGTTTGATTTAATAAACTATCTTTTATTATTATATCTACAAAAATATTTATTATGCGACAAAACATTAAAAGAAGAAAGACAAAGACGTTAATGTTTAGATATATCTATTTGTTAGCAATGAATAAGTATATAGCTACATGCTCAAACTATATTATATGGAGTAAATCAAAGGAAGTGTATGACTATGCTTAAAAATAACATACTAAAAAATTTGCTGATTATTAATTTAATTTTTTTGGCCATACTTCTTTTCAGTAAGATGTTCTTTGTTCATAAAATTATAATTATACTTTTTAAATCATTTTTAACTCCTTTTATATTTTCTGTGTTTTTGTTTTATATTATGAACCCATTAAATACAATTTTCATGAAAAATGGTTTAAAACCAAGTACCTCAGCTCTATTAACATTAATCCTTGGAGTATCTATTGGCACAGGTGCTATAACCTTTTTTAGTAATTATATTGCAATTCAGTTTAATGGAACAATAGAAGAACTAACCAATTTTATGAAAAGCCAAGACCCTGTTAATCAAATAATGAATAAAATTAATAACTATATACCCCCTAAGATATATAAAACATTTGCCAATATAGCTAATACTTATACGCATAATTTGGGTCAAACCCTTATGTTTGCAGTAAAGTATGCAATGCACACATTTTCAACTCTATTTCTTGTGTTAATAATATTATTTTTTTTGCTTAAAGATGGTTGTAAATTTAAAGATAAAATCATGTGCATAACCCCTAAAAAGTATGGAAAACTTGTTCTGAAAATTCTTTCTGAGAGCAATAAGGTATTGGATGCTTATGTTACAGGTCAAGCAAAAGTAGCTCTTTCTTTATCCATTATGATATTTATTGCCTACAAAATAATAGGCATTCCCAATGCTCTACTTTTCTCCTCAATAACTTTTATTTTGGCTTTTATTCCTTTTATAGGTTTTTTTATTTCCATGATTATTCCCTCTATCATTGCTTTAAGCATGGGATTTCTCATGATAGTAAAACTTATTATTGTATTCATCATTGTACAAACTTTAAAAGGAAGGGTTGTTGTGCCTGCAATTATGTCTCATGCAATGAAAATTCACCCTCTAACTGACATCTTCTTAGTAATAGGTGCAGTTGCAGTAGGTGGACCATTGGCTGCCTTTGCTGTTGTCCCTATTTATGCCATTATTAAAACAATATTTTCTAACTTGTATGAATGCGGCATAATCAAAAAATTCAACAACTAATTCCACTTAAAAAAGATTTTAATTAAGTTCTGAAATTTAATAATTACTGACTTATAGACTTTTAATAACTGTGTAATCCATAAGAATTAATAGCTCCATTATTAGCCATTAGAAAAGCACCTGTAAATTTTCTACAAGTGCCAATGAATTATATTACTATTATGTATTGTCGTATTATACTTTTATTTTACACATTTCACTAAAGTAATACTTTACTTTTTTATCAATTGTACAAATGTCATATTACCTATTATTCTGGAAACTGGTTGTGGCTCAGTCAATCCTTTGGGAGTAGCTCCACTGTAAAAAAACAAAGCTTTATTTGTTGGATCATTTCCATTAAGTGATTCCATTGCAGCCTTCATTCCACTTGCCTCTGCAGGTCTATTAATGTTACCATTTAATACCGGGGTGAATTGATAACGCCCATTTGTATTTTCATTAATAACAGCCTTGATTGAATTTGGGAAATAACTGCTCTTAACTCTATTTACAACTATTGCGCCTACAGCAACCTGAGCCTCATAACTTTCTCCTCCTGCTTCAGCGGTTATTAATCTAGCTAGCAAGTTCAAATCGCTATCTGTATATTTTATTGCCGTAGATTTTGTTTGCGATGTTTGCGCTGCAGTAGAACTAGTACCTCCTGAAATCTTAAGAACCTGTCCTGGGAAAATGGAATCATTCCATTTGTTATTATCTTTCCTTAAATCATTTAATGATTGTCCACACTTTTTCGCTATTGAAGATAAGCAATCCCCACTTTTAACAGTATAAGTCTTAAGTGAATCACTCTTCGTTTGTGTTGTTTGTTTCACCGTAGCACTATCTCCTCCTGAAATCTTAAGAACTTGACCCGGAAAAATAGAATCGTTCCATTTGTTATTAGCTTTCCTTAAGTTATTTAATGATTGTCCGTACTTCATCGCTATTGAAGATAGGCAATCCCCACTTTTAACAGTATAAGTTTTAGTTGTTGATGTAGCTGCAAATATATTTTGTGATGTAAGCATTGATACACCAATTGTTAATGTTGTTGTTAATAAAATAGATTTAAGACTTTTAAATTTGGTCATTATTTCCACTCCTTTTTCCTCCCAGGTTAGTTGACAGGTTAGGGTATAGGCACCTTAATTTCACATAAAGCTTCACCCTAAAATTAAATCCCGTACTTCCTTTGGAGTATTATTTTATTATACCATAATACGACAACGATAAAAATCCAATGCATTTTTCGGAATTTTATGTCATATATAAATAATATTAAATCATCACCCTCGAAGCTGAAATGTCGCTAAATCATGGATACTAAATCCAGTTTTTTTATATTTTACGAATACTTTTCAGCTTAATAGTTCAGAATTAAAAAGTGCTAGTAAAAAAGGATGTAAGGAGGAAATTATGAAAGTTGGTATTCCTAAAGGCTTATTATATTATAAATACTTTCCTTTTATAGAAAAGTTTTTAATTGAATTAGGTGCAGAAGTAATTACATCTGCTGATACAAACAAAAACATTTTAAATGGAGGGGTTAAATACTGTGTAGACGAGGCTTGTTTGCCCATAAAGATATTTCATGGACACATACTAGATATAAAGGACAGATGTGATTTACTAATAATACCTAGAATTATGAGGGTCCGCGCACGCGAATTTATATGCCCTAAGTTTTGTGGACTTCCAGAAATGATAATGTATAGCATACCCAATTTGCCAAAGGTAATGACAGAACCTATATATGCAACTAATGAGAAAGAATTATATTGTTGGTGTAAAAAACTAGCTCGAATGATTACGAAAGATAATAGCAAGGTAAGCGTTGCATTTAACAAAGCCTTAGAAACACAGAGGAATTTTAAATTTGGGATTAAAGATGAAGGCTTAAAAAAAAATGTTGCTTTAGTAGGACATCCATATAATCTTTACGATACTTTCATTAATATGAATATAGTAAAAAAATTAAACAAACTAGGTGTAGGAGTTATAACAGAGGAATATATGGCGGAGGAACAAATTAAGGCAGAAGTAAAAACTCTTTTTAAAAGGCCCTTTTGGACTTTTGCTGCAAATTCTTATGGATTTACAACTAGTATAGCTAAAAATAATGAAATAGATGGAGCAATATACATATCATCCTTTGCTTGTGGAATAGACTCTGTTGTACTAGAACTTATTAAAGAAAAAATTGGAGATTTCCCTCTTTTAGTTTTAAAAGTTGATGAACATACTGGTGAAGGCGGCCTAGACACAAGGCTTGAGGCCTTTATTGATATGATTGAAAGGAAAAATAATAATGAAGATAACATTTCCACATTTAGGCAACACATATCTTGCAGCTAAAGCACTATTTGATGGACTGGGTATAGAATGCATAGTTCCACCATTTAGTAGTAACGAGGCGTTAGAGCTCGGTTCAAAGTTTTCTCCAGAAGAAATGTGCTTACCTTATAAAATTATGATGGGCAATTATTTACAGAGTATAGATCTTGGAGCGGATACCATAATTATCCCTGGAAGCTGTGGTCCCTGTAGATTTGGCGAGTACTGTGAATTACAGATGAATGCGCTAAAGAAATTAGGACACGATTTGACTTTTATCGTAGTTGATAGCCCTTTTGACATAGGTAAAGAAGAATTCTTAAATCGCCTATCCAATATCACGGGTAATAGCCCATTAGGTAAATCTCAAAAAATTAGAGCGTTAAAGGTAGCCTATAATGTAATTGAGCTAATAGAAAAAATTGAAAGTAAAGCACATTATTTAACAGGATTCGAGGTAACCAAAGGAGAATTTAAGGGCCTTTTAAAAGAATGTACCCTTAATGCTTCGAAAGCAAGTTCGCCATCACAGATGGTGAATATTCTAAAAGAATATAAAAATAAAATAAACGAGATTCCTATTAATAAACATAAGTCCCCAGTAAAAATTGCAATTATCGGTGAAATTTATACTATAATTGAACCCTTTTCTAATCTTTATATAGAAGATAAACTTATGGATTATGGGGTCGCCACTAAACGAATGCTTACTCCTAGTTGGTGGATTAAAGATACAGCACTTCGCCCTTTAAAGCTTAACTCAATTGACATAAGGAGAGCTTCTAGAGAATATCTCCCATATTATATCGGTGGGCACGCTAGAGAGTGCATAGGAGAAGTACTCCTTGCTGAAAAAGAGAATTTTGATGGAGCCATTCAAATTTTTCCTATGGGATGTATGCCAGAAATTGTATCAAAATCAATTTTGACTGCAATTTCAAATGATAAAGATTTTCCGATAATGACTTTGATAGTAGATGAAATGACTGGAGAGGCAGGGTATATTACTAGAATAGAAGCATTTGTAGATATGTTAGAGAGGAGGAAAAACAATGTACTATATGGGAGTTGATGTGGGATCTGTAAGTACTAATATTGTACTATTAGATAATACATTAAAAGTTATTGAAAAATTATATTTAAGAACAAAAGGTAAACCTATAAAAGCAATCCAAGATGGACTTAAAATTCTAAGTGAAAAATACGATAGTAAGCAAATAAGCTCAGTTGGAACTACGGGTAGCGGAAGACATATGGCTTCTTTTTTAATAGGCGCTGACATAGTAAAAAATGAAATTACTGCTCATGCAGTGGCAGCACTCGAAATTGATAAAGATGTAAGTACTATATTAGAAATTGGAGGTCAAGATTCAAAGATAATACTATTAAAAAATGGCATAGTGACAGATTTTGCAATGAATACGGTTTGCGCAGCAGGCACAGGTTCTTTTATTGATAGGCAGGCGGAAAGGCTAGAGATACCTATTGAAGATTTTGGAGAGTATGCATTAAAGTCAAAATCACCTGTAAGAATAGCTGGGAGATGTGCTGTTTTTGCGGAATCTGACATGATACATAAGCAACAGCTTGGATATAATGAGGACGATATAATAGGAGGTCTTTGTGAGGCAATGGTTAGGAATTATCTAAGCAATGTAGGGAAAGGAAAACAAATTCGATCAAAAATATTTTTTCAAGGTGGAGTTGCAGCGAATATAGGCATTAAAGTAGCTTTTGAAAAAGCCTTAGGCACTGAGATTCATGTTCCAGAGCACTACGATGTAATGGGTGCTATTGGAGCGGCAGTACTTGCAAATGAAGCAGTTATGAAGACAGGAAAAACAAATTTCAAAGGGTTTGAAGTAGCTTTCAATGATTTTGCCCCTCGAAATATAGAGTGCAATGGTTGTGGTAACAATTGTGAAGTAATTGAAATAAAAGATGGTGAAAAAACTGTAGGCTGTTTTGGAGATAGGTGTGGTAAATGGAGCAGTAAGATGGTTATATGATTTTTTTGTTTTAATTTTTAAATATTCATATATTAATTCAACAGCTCTCCTATTTATAAATTGTATAGAGGAGCTACAAAAACTACAGTTACGGAGCATCCTATAATATTGCCTATGCATTGTGACTATATGCATAAAAAAGCTAACCATTAACATGGCTAGCTTTTTTTCAAATGTCTTAATATATAAAATATCACGCTAAGCATTACCTTATCACGCTAAATTATAACATCTTTTAAATATTTCTGTTAATTAATTTAAGCTGTTTTCTATTGTTTGTTATCATTGTATACTATTTAAAGTTTTTATTCAATATATTTTGTAAGTTTAGATAATAATGTTATAATATTAATCAGCAACAACACTAAATGATAATAATTGATGAGGTGCTTAAATGTTTACTGAAGAAAGACTAGAACAAATCTTAAGTATACTTAATGAAACCGGTAGAATAAAAGTTAAAGAACTAAGTGAACGATTTAATGTTTCAGAAGGTATGATAAGAAAGGATCTACAAAGACTAGAAAAATCTGAGGCCCTTCAAAGGACCTATGGTGGAGCTATCCTAAATAGAAAGATTTCTAAAAACAGCTCTATAACTACTAGAATGAACGTAAACTTAAATAGCAAAGAGTTAATATCTCAAAAAGCTTTTTCCCTTATAGAGAATGGAGATGTGATTTTTTTAGATACCTCAAGTATCAACTTTTTGTTAGCTAAATTAATATCTAATAGTACTAAAAATTTAACTTTAATAACTAATATGTCACTAATACCACCCCTTTTTAATGATAATGAAACCGTTAAGCTAATATGTATAGGTGGAGTATATAATAATAAATCTGGTGGGGTTTTTGGTTCAGAGGCAACTAAGAGTATATCTAAATATACCTTTAATAAAGGTTTTGTGGGGAGTTCTGGAATAAACTTAATTACAAATAGCGTAGGTACTGTTACATTAGAAGATGGTAATGTTAAAGAAATTATAGTCTCTAATAGTAAAGAAGTATTTTTACTTGTAGAAAAAGAAAAATTTAATGTTGATGGCACCTATAAATTTGCTACTTTAGATGATATAGATGTTATAATTACGAGTTCGGACCTTACTGATGAGATTAGAGAAAAACTGTCTAAATCAACTATAAAGTTAATCTAGACAGTTTTATATTAATATCATTATCCTGATTTCCGCTTATTTCTGCACATCCTTTTTGATACTGCCTTCTGAGTAATTCTTTATGAATTTAAGTAATCTATATTCCTCATCTTTAGAATTAACCCAGAAGTCAGGTAAAACTCCTAATCCATCTCTCCATTCTAAATCATTATCTACAAAAAGAGTATTTCCAAAAAAAATATCGATCTTAGAATTTGGTAGAACATAATATCCCACATCCCCTATATTTGACATCCCACTTGTGTTTGTACCTATAAAAAATGTGTTACTACAACTTTTTAATGCCTTTACAAAGCTTTCACCTGCTGAAGCTGTATTCTTATCCATTAAAACAAAAATTATCTTTTCATTATTAATATGAGTTGAATCATCATGTCCTACTTCTGACCAACCGATATATTTAAGATAACTTTTCTTATTTTTATACATATCATTAAGTTGCTGTTCAAATTTAGGATAATCCTTTGGTCCCACCATTTTTTTACCGTTGTAAAGCAATGCATCTTTTGAATTTTTAGTAAGTAGCGTTGAACTAAAGCCCGGTGATTTGTACTCTTGATTTGTAAAATTTTTAATCCAATCGAAAGCATATATTTCATTCCCGCCGTAATTCCCTCTTAAATCAATTATAACTAAATCTTTCTTAGATATTTTTTTACCATCTTCCACAAATTTTTCAAGTTTTTCAGATAGTTCAAAAGAATTTAAATCAATTACTGGTATTTTATAAACTTCTTCATATTTATAACTATTATTACTTCCTTTATGCACGTAATTTTTTGATGTATTCTCTAAGTTAATACTTATATTATTGTCCTTATTACCATCTTTAAATTTTAGGTCAATTGATAACATATCTTCATTACTCTTATATAATCTACATAATCTATATACAATATTTCCATTTTCATCTATAGAAGGCTTAATGTATTTTTCAGGCTCCTCTTTATTTATAGTAACAATACCTTTCATATCGTTATTCAATTTCAAAAAATAAGAGTTATCCTTTTTTATAACTTCGTATTTTTCAGTAGTGTACATAATAGACTCCTTACATGTTCTGCCACCCCCTATAGAAAAATGCCCATCTTGAATAAAATCTAAATTCTCACACATAACTTTTTCTAATTCGTTACATTCAATTCTGCCATTCTTTTTCTGCAACTTCTTAAATTCTATTAAAATATTTTCTTTTGCTTTTAGAAACTTTTCATCTCCTCCAAAATATTTATAACCAGCATATCCATACTTCAATTCTTTAAAAATATATTCTATATCCTCTATAGCCTTTTCTCCATCTACCGAAATTCCTTTTTTTGATTCATCTACTTCTATATAATCCGGGGTATTTTTTAAGTTTTCATATTTATAAAGAAACTCTTTTTTGAAGTCATTAATTGTCCTTATGCTTTGATTTCTTTCACTCGTTGCATCCCTGCTTTCAACAATACTCTCCATAATATCTTTCGGAATATTATTTTTTATGCTCTTAGCTTTCTCAATATTTCATCTTAAATTTCTCCTCATTTTAAATTTATTATTACTTTTAGAAAATTCCATTCAAGCATAATTTATAATATCATAAATCTTTATTGGTTTACTCCTTAGTTCTATTTAAATAGAAATGTAATAATTATCATTTAGAGGAATATAGTATAGAATAATACAAATTACAGTTGTAATTGAAATGAGGTGATATGGAATGTGTAAAATTCCCAAGATATCAAATGCTGAATGGGAAATAATGAAAATAATATGGATTAATTCTGAAATTTCATCAACCAATATTATACAAGAATTAAAGGATAAATCCGATTGGAAACCAGCTACAGTTAAAAGTCTGATAAACAGACTATTAACTAAAAATGCAATTGGATTTACTAAATTAGGTTATGAATATTTATATTTCCCTTTAATATCAGAAGATGAATGTAAAAAATCTGAAAGCCACTCCTTTATTAATAGGGTATTTAATGGCTCTATCAAATCTATGCTCTTAACTTTTGCCCAATCAGAAGAAATATCTGAAACAGATATAGATGAGTTAAAAAATATACTAAACCAATCAAGTAAAAGGGAAGGTTGATGCGTGTGGATTTTTTAAATATTTTTGAGATGATTGTACTTTCATCTTTAATTGGTAGCATAATTGTACTAATGATATTAATTTTCAAAGGAATATTTAGAAATAAACTAAATTTTACTTTCCACTATTATATATGGTTAATATTAATTATAAAATTAATAATTCCATTTGGGCCACAAACCCCTTTAAATATCTCTAATTTATATGAAAATTTTCATGTACAGGGTACTACAAATAAATCTACACAAATAACACAAAGTAATTCTTCAAAAGAACTTACAAATGCAACTTTAAGCAATCCAATATCAATAAGTGCGATGCACCCTTCAAATAAAAGTGTAATTAGTAAGGCTAACCGTATTCCTTTAAACCACAAAGTTAATATTGAAAAAGTGTTTTGTTTTATATGGATATTGGGCACCTCATTATCAATAGCGATATTAGTTACAGGATATAAAAAATTAAAGGATATTGTTGGAACGTCTATAAAAAATATAAACAGCACACATAGAGAAATTCTAAATAAATGCAAGAAAGCTATGAATATAAGAACTGAGGTAGAATTATCATATTCGCAAAAAATAAATAGCCCTTCTTTGTGTGGATTGATTAAACCAAAGATATTAATTCCAGTCAGTGTAGCCGCCAATATTGGTGATGAAGAATTTAAATATATTATAATGCATGAATTAACCCATTTGAAAAACAAGGATATATTTATAAATTATGCTATTACTTTATTGTCCATAATTTACTGGTTTAATCCTCTCTTGCTCTATGCTTTTCATAAAATGAGAGAAGACTGTGAAATTTCCTGCGATGGTCAGGTTATTTCTTATTTAGGAGCTAGCGAAAACCTGCAATATGGAAATACAATAATAAAAGTATTGGAGCTGGCTGGCAAAAGCAATAGACTTATAGGAACTACTTCAATGATTTTAAATAGTTTTGAAATAAAAAGGAGGATTATTATGATTTCAAAGTATAGGAAGATAAATTTCAAAGGTATATTACTTGGGACGGTCGTTTTCGTTATTATAGGAGGACTCGGTATTGCCATAAACACTTCAAACATAATCTCTGATAAAAATATTGTTAAAGCTACAACATTGCAAGTAAAAACACCAGTAATAACTTCTAAAAGTACAGTTAAAAACACACCAAATACAGCCTCAGCAGCTATTATAAAAAAATCAACAAGTGATAATACCGATTCTATAGTACCATTTTCAGCTGACATAGTAATTTACAATAGTCACGCTGATGAAGCTTATCCCTCTGGAATGAAAGTATCTGATGTGGGTGCTTTATTGAGCAATAAACTTGTAAAAGAAGGTTTTAATAGCCATTTTGTAAAGTCTGATCCACAGGCAGACTATAATAAATCATATCAAACTACACGCGATTTAATAACAAAATATGTAAAACATTATTCAAATACTATTTTATTAGACATACACTCCAATGTAATAGAAAATGAAAAATCTGATACGAGAAAGATGCTATTTGTGCTCGCCAAAAGTAGTCCACATTATAAAGCAAATAAAAAATTTGTTGATAGTTTGTTAGGAAACATTAAGAATTCAAAAGATGTTAAATCCGAAATAAACTTTTATCAATTTGGAGTCTCTTATTTTAACCAAGATTTATCTAACAATTCGACACTTGTTGAGTTTGGAAATAATATATCCAGCGACAGCGATATTGAAACTTGTGTAAATGCACTTGTTTCAGCATTAAAGAATACTCAAAAGGTTTCATCCAACTAATAGATTCGTTTAAATATATATTAGAATATAAATAAATTAACTCAATTAATATTATACTAAAACTAAAGGATAAAACCTAGTGGAAACCCACTACAGTTAAATCATCACCTGGGTGCTATTCTAAAACAGATTATTAAATAAAAATGTAGTGGGGGTATAAATATGAGGTGGAAAGGTGTTAAAAAAGATGGTAATAGGAGTATTTTTTTAAGTATTTTCACAGTACTCATCATCTTTTTATTAGGCTTAATTTTACCTAAAAGTGCTAATGCAAGCAATGAAGGAAATCTGCAAAATTATTTTTATGTTAAGGCTATCAATAATACATTTGCTTTAATTAATTCTCCAAACAATGGAAATAAGGATGTTAACAGTGAAATTGAATATACAGTTTTATCACTTTTACGAATAGACATTTCCAACCTTATATCAATAGTAACAAAAGAAGTTTCCTATTTGGATAAAAGTGAAGTTAGCACTGATGTAAATGCTGAGAACACTGGAGAAAAAAATTCAAATACATTTATTATAAACCCCTTTAAATTAGTGGATAAGCAAGTAATCAAGTTCTCAACTAAAGGTGATGACGCTAATTTGGTAGCAACCCTCGACAATCCCGCTTTGAAAAAAAAACTAAATAATGCTAAGCCACGAGTGCTAATATATCATTCTCATACCTCAGAGGCTTATCGAACCTCGGATAAGGATACATCTAAAACTAATAGTAGTACGGATCAAACAAGAAATGTGTGTGCTGTAGGAAATGTAATAAAGGAAGAACTAGAAAAAAAATATGGAATCGCCGTTATACATGATAAGACTGTCCATGATAAAGGGGATTATAATAATGCCTACAAAAAATCTGGTGTTACTTTGGATAAGTATTTAAAGGTATATGAATATTTTGATTTAATTATTGATTTACATAGAGATAGTGTAAATGATAAGAATGCAGTAACAACCAAAATAAATGGGGCAAATGTTGCCCAATTTATGTTTGTAGTTACACAGCAAAACCCTAGATATGCTCAGCAGAAAAAATTAATAAATTCCATGATAGGAATATCAAATAAATTATACCCTAATCTTTTAAGAGGTCTAGAAATTTCTGTTGCTAATCGCGGAATTGGTTTTTATAACCAGAACAGAAGTGATAATGCATTACTAATTGAAATGGGCACATATACTAATACTATTTCCGAAGCAGAAAATACTGGTAAGTATTTATCAAGAATTATTGCAGAGCAATTAAATGGAAAGAAGTGAATACTTCTTTTATAATTTTCAAGTTAAAAAAGATAGGAAATCCTATCTTTTATCTTATAAGCCATACTTTTCTAGTATGCCTTCTATAAACCTTCCATTTTCATAGAATAATTCACCATCAGCATAAATTTTCCCACCATTTCTCATATTGCAAAGCATATCCCAATGAATAGTAGATCTATTTAATCCACCGGCTTCTGGCATTGAATCTCCAATAGCCATATGCACCGTTCCGCCAATTTTTTCATCAAAAAGCATATTTCTTGTAAAATCCACAATGCCATAGTTTGTGCCTATAGCTACCTCACCAAAGCTGCGCGCTCCTTCATCAGTTTCAAGAAGTGCCTTAAGTAGGTCCTCTCCTTTCGTGGCTGATCCTTTAACAACCTTTCCTTTTTCAACCTCTAAAACTATCCCTTCAATTTCTTTGCCCATATATATTCCTGGAAAGCTAAAGGTAATTACTCCATCCACTCCATCCTCAACAGGTGATGTAAATATCTCTCCGTCCGGGAAATTTTCTTTTCCATCGCAGTTTATCCACTTTCTTCCTGCTATATTTGCTTTTATGTCTGTTCCCTCAGACATAAACTGTAATCCTTTTTTAGTATCAAGGTATCTAACCCATCTTTCTTGCTCTGAACTTATCCTTTTCCATTCTGCTACTGGATCTTTCGCATCAAGTAATCCTGCACCATAAACAAAGTCCTCATAATCGCTAAAACTCATTGAAGCTTCCTGAGCATCTGCATAAGTAGGAAATTGTGTGCCACACCATCTTAACGACCCATTGCCCATCTTCTCAGAATATATTTTTCTCCAGCTTGCTTCCCCTTGGGAATACATTTTAAATTTATCTGCATCAATTCTTGAGTTTGTCTTTGTGTTTCTACTTCCCCAAGCAGAAATCCACACATCTGCCTTTTCAAGCATAGTTTTAAAAAGCAGATTTTCTTGAAGAAGCTGCTCCTCACTGCTATATTTAAGTTTTATTTCTGATACCTCCTGCGAAGTTAATACAGTTTCCACATGAGCACCTGCCTTCACAGCTTCCTTTACTACCTCTACCATCCAAGGTCTTGCAACCTCATCACAAGATACAAATACAAAATCACCTGGTTTAACCTTAGTAGAATAATTCACAAGTAGCTTTGCAAGTTTGTTAAGTCTTTGATCAGCCATTTATACTTCCCCCTTAACTTTCTAAATTATATATACCTATTATTTTATCATATATATTGCTATTTAAAACTGTTATACTAATAATTTAAAACTGTTTGCACAACGACTTTCTGATTGAGACAATTAATTTTAATAATATTAATTGATAATTTCTACACCCTAGGGCATAATTAAATCATCACCTGCGGTGCTGCAATATTAACGACTTCAGAAGGAGATTTACCCCCACTGAAGTTTTCTATTTGTTAGGGTAAGTAACTCCTACTTATAGTAGGTACTCTCGCTTATAGAAGTGGGTGACTTTCCTTCTGGACTGTCGTTAAAGAGTAAATTTTAGACATGGAGGTGGACATCTTAAATATTTTAATAGCAGAGGATAATCAGGATTTAAGGCAACTATTGGAATTACACCTTATAAAAGAATCCTTTACGGTATATGATGCAGAAAACGGGTTAAAAGCTTTGGAGATATTTAAGAATAACGAAATCAATTTAGCTATTCTTGACGTAATGATGCCAGGGCTTGATGGTTTCAATTTACTGAGAAAGATAAGAGAAACAAGTGAAATCCCTGTAATTTTTTTAACTGCAAGAGGTGAAGATTCAGATAAAATATTAGGACTGGGACTAGGTGCTGATGACTATATGGTCAAACCCTTTAATCCCATTGAACTAATCGCAAGGGTCCATGCGCAACTAAGAAGATCCTACAAGTACAAAATGGCGCTAAAAATACCCGATAAGTTAATTATTCAAATAGGAGATTTAACTTTTGATAAAAATAGTTACAGTGTATATAAAGATAATAAACAATTAGAATGTAATGCAAAGGAGCTAAAATTACTTCAAATTTTTATGGAAAACGTAGGAAGAGTATATACAAAAAAGCAACTTTATGAAGCGGTATGGGAAGATGCTTACTTTTGCGATGGCGATGATAATACAATCATGGTGCATATTAGCCATTTAAGAGACAAGATTGAAGATAACCCAAAGTATCCTCAGTATTTAAAAACTATAAGAGGAATTGGTTATAAGCTGGAAAACAACTTAGGGCTAAGGAATAAAGTATGAAAAAAAAGAAAGTTGCAAACATGCTTTTGTTAAATTATTTATTACTATTTATTTTTTCTACAATAATCTTCATTATAGTGTCCTTAATCATTTCAGTAAGCTTTAAGGGATTAATAAAACATGATGAAATACCAGAACTATCAGCTTCTCAAATTATGAGAGATGACTATGAGAATATAGATTTTTCTCAGGTTTTAAAATATAAAGGTGGGGTTCAGGTAATTGACAAAAATTATAAGGTTGTTTTTTCAAGGGGAATAAATCCGAAGAATATAGAACAATATACTAAGAGTGAGTTTAGTGAATTCTTAATTAATAGCGGCAAGCATCAAGAAGAATATTATTATAATGTACGCTATAATAACAACGGTGATTTTTGGTTAAAAATAGTTATTCCTATTAAAACTCAATTCGTTAATGGCATTTTTTTCGATAAAAATGGAATTCCTAGAGCCATAGATAATTTTATATTTATTCTAATTTTAGGTGGTTTAATTAATATTACTTCTTTTATCCTTGGGCTTATTATTTACTCACGGTTAACCTCTAATAATTTTGTAAAACCTTTAAAAAAATTATTAAGTGGAGTTACAACAATTGCAGGCGGTGATTATTCTGCCAGGGTTGATTTGAGATCGACAAACGAATTTGGGGAGCTTAAAGATGCTTTCAACATAATGGCAGAAAAAATTGAAAGCGAGAAAAATCTAAAAGAAAAATCTCAAGATAATAGGAGAAAACTAATACTAGATATATCTCATGATTTAAAAACTCCCCTCTCTAATATAATGGGATACTCTGATTTACTAATGAATAACAAGGATATATCGGACTGTGACAGAGAAAAGTTTTTGGGCATTATAATAAATAATAGTTCAAGAGCCAATAGTTTAATAGGAGATTTATTTGAATTATCTAAAATGGGGAGCTCAGATTTTAAGCTTAATCTTAAAAGCGTAGATATTTGTGAATATTTAAGAGAGCTTATAGCCTCATTAATACCTCAAATCGAAGAGGCTGGTTTTAAATATTCTTTTGAGATACCATTCGATAAAAAAGTTGTTCTTATTGATGTGAAACAAATGGATAGAGCCCTCATTAACATTCTTAATAACGCTTTAAAATATAATAAGCGAGGTACAGAAATAAAAATTTTATTAAAGAATTCTTTTAACAAAGTAGTACTAGAAATTCTGGATAATGGAATTGGAATTCCTCTGGACCTATCCGCTGAAATATTTGAGCCCTTTAAAAGAGTGGATAGCGCAAGGAACTCTCAAACTGGAGGTACGGGCCTCGGACTTGCAATTACTAAGACTATAATCGAGAAACATAATGGACGAATAAGCCTTGAAACTGCTATAGGAAAAGGCTGTAAATTTATCATCAAATTAGAATAACTAAAGGAACTATCTCACTTTAGAATTTGTTTCTATCTTGAGGGAGTTCCTTTGTTATTTAACGACATTTCAGAAGGAAGTCTTCCACATCTATAAGTGGTAATCTAAAGCTCCGTCAGAAGTTGTTAATGCAGCGACCCAGGGGATGATTTAAGGTAGATTTAAGATTAACACAGGGCTTATTTAAGATTCAATTGCTATTATAAATGTATAAGCTCAAAAATGGAAATACACTAATGGATTCGAAAGGAGTTATTTATGCTTTTATCATTAAACAATCTTTCAAAGGAATATACTATTGAAAAAAAGAAGAGTTTCAACGCTCTTAGCTCTGTAAATCTTAATTTTGAAAAAGGGGAATTGGTTTCAATTCTCGGACCGTCAGGCTGTGGAAAATCCACACTTTTAAATATAATCGCTGGCCTCGATAGGCCAACTTCAGGTGATTTAATTATTGAGGGAAAATCAACTAAAAAATACAAAAAAAAGAATTGGGATTTATATCGTAAAAACAATATAGGCTTTATTTTTCAATCCTTTAATTTAATTGAACATTTATCAGCACTTGAAAATGTTGAAATTGTTATGAATTTAATCGGTCTATCAAAAAAGGATCGTATAAAGCGTGCAGAAAGCTTACTTAAACAGGTAGGCCTGGAAAAACATATGGATCATAAGCCAGGTGAATTATCTGGAGGCCAAAAACAACGTGTAGCTATAGCAAGAGCCCTTGCAAATGATCCAGACATAATACTAGCAGATGAGCCAACAGGAGCCCTTGATAAAAAAACAGGGATTCAAATTATGCAGCTTATTAAAGATGTTGCTCGTGATAAGTTAATTATTATGGTTACTCACAACCGAGAACTCGCATATGAATACTCTACCCGCGTTGTAGCTATTCTAGATGGTAAAATTCAAAAAGACGAGAAAATTAATGAATCTGAAAAAAATAGTTTAAAATCAGAGCTAAAAAAGAAAGATGGTAGCATGTCTTTTGGAAATGCCATAAAACTATCCCTTAGAAATATTAAAGAGAAAATGGGACGAATAGTCGTAACCACTATTGCTGGTTCAATTGGAATAGCAGGTATTTTATTAGTTATCGGGCTTAGCAATGGGGCAACTAATTACATAGATATTCAAACAAATTCTTTTGCTAGTGCTAACATAATACAAGCATCTATGAAGTTTAAAGATGCGGCGATTGAAAAAACTGATTACCCAAAGAATATAAATGTCTATGACAGCATTAAGAAAAATCCCGACGTATTAAATGTTAGAGAAGACTTAAATGTTAAAGATATTACTTCTTTTGAAGCAAATAGTAAAGAATTAAAGGATATTCCCTTTAACTCCTTAGCTGGTGAAAATTATCTTTCAAACATTGAGCATGCACTAAAAGGTAGTGTACCAAAGGACAATAAGAATGAATTATTAGTAAATAAGGATATGGCTAAAAATGTAATTGAAATGTATGGCATGAACCCAGATAAAGATGATTATACAAAAGCCATTGGTAAGAAACTCAAGGTAATAATTCAGGAGAAAACCACAAATCCAATCACAGGAGATGAAATTCTAGGTAAAAAATATACACAGGATTTTGAAGTTGTCGGTGTTGTGGATGAAATAGCCTTAAGCTCAGCCTCTGCATATTATTCTTATGATGCAGTTAATGCATGGCTAAAAAATGATGGCTATTTTATAGGAAAAGAAAACCGCATAGTAAATGCAGAAGTGGTTATAAAAGACGTTCATAACAATGAAGCTGTATTAAATTACATTAATGCTAAGGAAAATGGCGGTATTGGTGGAAATAAAATGACGGAAACAAAAGGCTTTTCCGCAACCTCACAAATTGTTATGGTTAAAACTGCTATCAAAACTTTAATTAATTTGGCCGAGGCGGTTATGATTGTATTTATATCACTAGCACTCGTAGTTTCAACAATTTTAATAGGGATTGTAATTTTCTCAAGTGTACTTGAGCGTAAAAAGGAAATAGGTATTTTAAAAGCTGTGGGAGCAAGAAATAAAGATATTGCTCGTATTTTCCAAGCTGAGTCTGCCTTAATTGGTCTTTTTGCAGGAGTCACTGGAGTTCTAGTAGCTTTTATAATACAACCAATTGCAAATAGAATAATCAATAATGTATTAAATATACATTCCGATAATATCGTAAATATCCCATTAACCGGTATCCCATTTACAGATATTAAAATTCCCTTTGTAACTATTGCCGGACTAATTGTTATCAGCATATTAGTCGCAGTTTTAGCGGGACACTTTCCATCTAAAAGAGCAACTAAAATTCAAGTTATCGACGCATTGCGTGATGAATAGGAGGAATAGTAAATGTTACAAATTAAAAATTTAAGAAAAACATATAAAATCGGTAAGCACCAGGTTATAGCATTAGATGATGTTTCTTTTGATTTACCTAATGGAAAACTCGTGGCAATTGTAGGACCTTCTGGTTGCGGAAAAACAACAATGATGAACTTAATAGGAGCTTTGGATAAGGATTTTGAAGGTGATGTTATTGTTAACGGAAAATCTTTAAAAGAGGCCGGAGAAAAAGATTTAGACACTTATAGAAAAAATACAGTGGGTTTTATTTTTCAACAGTTTAACTTGCTTAATTCACTAACATCAATCCAAAATGTGGAACTCGCTTTAGATTTATCAGGAATAACTAAGCAAAATAAAACGAAAAAAGCATGTAGCCTCTTAGAGCAAGTTGGACTATCAAATCAAATGAAGAAGAAAGTAAACCTTCTGTCAGGTGGACAGCGCCAACGTGTTGCTATTGCCCGTGCTCTTGCTAATGATCCAGAAATAATTTTAGCCGATGAACCAACTGGCGCCTTAGATGTTAAAACAGGTGAGCAAGTTATGGAATTATTAAAAGAAATTTCAAAAGATAAACTAGTACTCATGGTTACCCATGCACCGGACCTTGCTAAGGCTTATGCAGATTTAATTGTTAAAATGGAAGATGGTAAGTTAATTTCTATTGAAGAAAATATGGCCTCGGTGTCAACCGCTGCGCCTATTATAGAAAAAATAGAAACAAAATCAAAAATGTCCTTTTTATCATCCTTAAAAATATCACTTCGTAACGCATGGCTTAAAAAAGGTAGAACCCTAGCAACAGCCATTGGTACTTCTATAGGTATTTGTGGAATTGCCTTAGCTATAGCTATTACTTCAGGTACAACTAATGCAGTTGATACTCAAGTTAAAGGCATATTTCCAACAAATGCAATAACTGTAGGGTTAAAAGAAAATACTGATAAGTCTCTAAAAAATATTAAGCCTCTAAAATATAGTGATATAAACTCAGTTATGTCCTTAGATAAAAATATATATGCCTATTACTTTCAAATTGGAGGCAAAGGAATTCCTGTTGCACAATTTTATTCTTTAGATCAAAGCATAATTAAAGATGAAAAATTGATGACTAAACTGTCCGACCAATCCACTAGAGAAAAATTGGTTATGATGATGGCTCCAGGGGTGCTAGAAGATGTTAAAAATGACATTCAATATGGCAGCCTTCCAGAAGCAGGTTCCACAAATGAAATTGTTATCTCACTTTCCACCGCGAAGGATTTAGAAAAAAATGGTGGTGATCTCAAGGACTTAATTGGTAAAAATATGTACGTTCGCTATTTAAAACAAGGTTCTAATCCACATAGTGAGCAAAGTGGTATTCCTGAAGTACCCATTGTGAAAGCTTGGAAGATCGCCGGAATTGCCAATACTACAACTTTAATTGATACCTATTACGCAACGAGTGATTGGGCAATTAATTTTTATGAAAAAGAGTTTAAAATAGATAAAACAACTTTGGAAAGCCCTTCCTTAGTTTTATATTCTAGTAATACTAAAGACTTAGATGCAAGCCTCCAAAAATTAAATGATTCACAAGATAAATACAAATTTGAATTAACCGGTAAAACTATATCTTCGCAAGTTGATGGAGCAATGAAACAAGTGCGTTATGCACTTATGGGATTTTCCGGAATATCAATTCTTGTAGCAGCTCTAATGATATCAATAGTTGTTTATATTTCTGTACTTGAAAGAATTAAGGAAATAGGTATTCTCCGCGCCGTGGGTGCACGAAAAAAAGATATCTTGAATATTTTCGTTGCAGAATCATTTATTATTGGCGTCTTATCAGCAGGCATAGGATTACTATTTACTTTAGGTGCATCTAAACTCATCAATTCAGCAGTTTATGGTTTCTTAAAGAATATCTCTGCAAATGCTCCTTATATGGAAGTAGCTAAATTGCCACTTGCAGATGCTGGTTTAATTTTACTATTCTGCGTAGTTTTAAGTATGATTTCAGGCTTTTATCCATCCTTAAAGGCTTCAAAAATGGATCCGATAGACGCATTACGTAGTAGATAACACAAAAACTCATTGATTAGGATACTATAAATAGTATCCTAATTTTTTTATATATTAATACTACTCTCATTAGTTTTTCTCATCAGATATCCCTTTTTGATGTTATACACTTTTTCCATTGAAGATAATTCTTCACCTTATAAGGTTATAACCCATATATTAAAATGTAAATAATGAAAAGGGAGAACCTATATGTCATTAATTATATCAGCATTATCATTTAGCTTATCCTCTAACCTAGATAACGCTGTTGTAGGAATAGCTTACGGAATAAAGAAAGTAAAAATAGGTATAATTGCAAATCTTATAATAGCCATTGTAACATCCGTAGGAACACTTTTATCTATGTTAATTGGAGCATATATATCAAAATTTTTACCTCACTCAATAGCTAATGGTTTAGGTGCTATAGTTATTATTATATTGGGAGTATATTTTATAATCCAAAGTATAGTAAATCTTTTAAATAAGACTAATTCAAAGGCACTTGCCTTGAAAAACATTAGTGAAATGATTGATTATGCTGAAGAATCAGATTTAGATAACTCTGGCGATATAAATATGAAAGAAGCTCTCATTGTAGCATTCGGATTAACCTTTAACAATTTAGGAACCGGAGTAGCTGCAAGTATAACCGGAGTTAATATTCAACTTACAGTCATATCTACATTTATATTAAGTATTCTTACAATTATATTTGGTGAGGCCGTAGGTAATCATGTATTAGGTGAAATTTTGGGCAAATACGCACCCTTATTTTCAGGTATATTGCTAATAATACTTGGTATTATTGAATTCGTTAATTAGCATTAACAAATTTACAAATATGACTTTGTCAAATAAACTAACTTCAATCAAGCTTAAATGACTTATATGTTTAGTATAATAAAATTTTGATAAAAGCGAATTCAGAAAACGTGCAGATATTCCATTTGGCTTGTTTTGGGACTTATTGGAGATAAAAAAAGAAGGCATATAATTGCCCTCGTGAGTATACTTTAAAAATAGTACCTGTTGAAACTAAAAAATTTTTAATGTTCATTTATAAAATTATTAAGTTGCCCGTGCCAATCATCTGGTTCAAATGTCCCCGGTATTGTATCCTCTCCAAATAAAAGGTCTACTAAGTACCTCGGTTTCTTACCACCTATATACATTGATTTAGAACAAGAAACACAATAAACAACAACATCGCTAGCAGGCATCTCGTGAGCACGTTTTTTCATTTGCTCCTTAACCTGCTCCACAGAAAGAACACCATAAAAGCTATCTCCACAACAAGTACCATTTGTTCTCGTCTTTTCTGGTTCTACCAAATTGATATTCATTTTTTTCAATAGCACTCTTACTGCATTATGCACTCTTTCCTGATCTCGAGTAGGACATGGATCAAGTATAGTCATTTCCATTCCTTTATAATCTGGGAATGGGAATGTTTTTACCTCAGCTAATATCTCCCAAAGTGAAATTGTCGTTACTTCTTCATAAAGTTCCCTATACCGTCTATCACAACCAGCACAGACATTTATTATTTGTGTTCCATTTTCCAAATTAGGTTTATGATTACAACAAATTAAATATTCATCTATATCTCCTAACTCACTATTTAAAAAATCCAGTACTTTTTTACCTAACTCTGGTTTATAAATCATTAATGCACATCCCGGTGCAAATACTCTTTTCATAACACTCGCCTACCAATCTTCTAAATTTTTTCAAAACTAATTTTCTAATCCTCGTCTATTGATTAACCCTACTACTGTTTCTTACTAATAATAAATTGTTCAACTAATAATTTTTCTAATCTATGGTTTATAATAACTATTTTGGGAATAGATTTTAAAGCCTCACTATAAGAAATCTCGACCAAAAAATATTTTGTTTAATTAATAATATATTTCTGATGATATATATAATCATATTTAGAAAAGCTAAACTCATAATTTCTCCTTTTATACTTTATGACAATATCCTATGATTATACAATAAATACATACTTTTAAACACCTTCAATAGATAATTAAGTTTTACTTTAATTACATTTATAGCTTCTTTACCTCTTTGACTATGGACGCATCGGAAATATTAATCTCTCCCTTATATTCTAAAAGCCCTATATTACAACCTTCACCTACCGTAATATTATCTCCTCTTACTATCTTTACATTGGTGTTTTGGATATATATATCATCCCCTTCTATTAGCTCTGTGGTTAACTCACTTCTTGAATTAAACATTTTATCAATTACTTTTCTAACCAAAGAATTGTCAAAAAAATTAATTTTTATTTCAATATGCTCGCCACCAATTTCTTTTACAATGCATTTCCCACCTAGTTTAACATTTACTTGTCCTGCATTTAATGATCCTTGTATTTTAAAACCACCACTAGCCTTAAAACATTCCGTTTCACAATTTTTCCCTATATTCACTGAGCCCGCTACACTAACTTCTTCTCCGTATAGGCTTCCTTCTATATGAGTTGATCCACTTATTTTTATGCTTTTGCTTTTTACATTTCCTACGATATGAGAGGATCCACTTATCTTTATATCTCCTACTTCTACATCACCTTCAATTTTTGCAGACCCGCTGATTTTTATACTTTCTGCTTTTAATTTACCTGCAACTTTTGATGAACCACTAGTTTTAAAGTCTATGCACTCTAAATCACCGTTAATTTTTCCTGACCCACTTATAATTACACTATTATATTTTCCACCACCTGAACTTCCTGAGCCGTTTATTTTTATATCATTATTATTCATCTTTTCCATATTAAACCTCCCATATTTTTCTATATTAAATCATCTCCTGCGGAGCTGAAATGTCGTTAAATTTTAATTTTAAGATCCTCGATGCACTGTGAAATATTAAGCCTTAATACTATTTTTGCATCTTTTTCTATATAAACCTCATTAGGAACAGTAATTAAAAAACATAGCGCCATCCCAAATTTTCTTAAAAAAATCATCTCGCAATTTTTACCTTCTAACGACTTATAATTTCCTTCTAAAGTCTCTATTATAAGTTTACTTTCTTCTAAAGATACATTACCAGATACTAAGCTCTTTTCTAATAGTGAAATATATAAGATTTTTTTAAAAGAAAATGTTTTTATTTCTCCATAGATGTTTTTATACATTGTTAATGTCTGCTTCGTAACAATCTTCTTTTTTAATAACTCGCTCTCATTTAAAAACACATCCGCTAACTGTGGTGAAAACATTTGTGCCAGGTCATCTAATGATGCATCCCCTTTCATATTAATAATTTTTTCTATTCTATCTAATATTTCCTCCCTTGGGAAATAGGTTTCTTGACCTGTATAGCTAGATTTTTTTATAAACCATTCTTCTGGTATAAGACTTTTCCTTTTCCATCTATACAACTGCCCATAGGAAACATTCGTGACTTCTAGCAACTCTTTTTTCGTTATTAACTCTTTATCCATATTGCCACTCCTTTTATGCTTTGAGGTTATTTAACAATATTGTTTTTTTATTATACATTTAGTGTAACATAACATTGTTACGTTGTAAATAATAATTGAAGTAATTATTTGTTTCCAGATACTCAAAAAATTAACCTGTATTCACATATATATTGCAAATACAGGCTAATTAATATTGTTGAAAAGATCTACTTATCATTATGTTAAACAAATTTTCTCCCTGAGTATCCTCCCTATAAAAACATTGTCATAAAATGTACAATAGGATCCCATAATTTTGGATACTCTTCTTTGATTAAATTTTCTATCTGCGCAGCTGTAATATTGGCAAAATTACCATTAGATGATGTATCAATAATAGTTCTCACCCCATTGGCACTACTTCCTATTGCTATATGTCCCCTTGCATAATTACCTATTGCTATTTCTGATGCAATTGAACAACCACCTACTGAATACATTCCAATGGATAACCCTCCAAGGGTAATTACTCCCATTGCTACTCCCCCTATGGCAATAGTACCAATGGCAATTCCCCCTAGAGCACCTAAAATACCTATAGCTATACTTATCAGCCCTATCGCTACAACCCCAAAACTTAACATGCCTAGCGAAACTATTCCTAATGATATTAATCCCCTTGAAATATTTCCCATTGCAATAATTCCTTTTGCTTCATAAATTCCTAGTCCAATATTAATATGAACTAATGGAATTCCAAAAACTTTTCTCTTGCTTTTATATTCATATCTAATCGCCTTTCATCATTATAAGATTTTTAGCTATTTATTACAATCAGCAATTACATTAATTTTTATAGCAATAAACCTGAAATTTAATGCAAAAAAATAACACCGGTATCTATCCGGTGTTATTTATAAATATCTATTTTATAGGGGGATCCTATTCATTAATACTAGTCCTATTATGTGACAGTAACATGACAAATATGATAATAATTTATGAACAATACTATATTGCATTAAAAAATCGGTAGTTTATACTAATTCTTTACATCATTATGTTAATTTTTTAACCAACTTCATAGAAAGACCCGTATTTTGATGTTAAAATATATATGAACAATAATGCCACTAAACAATAGGAGTTGGAAAAATGCTAAAGACAATAATATCACCTGGAAAATATATTCAAGGAAATGGAGAATTAAGAAACTTAAACGAACATACAAAAAACTTAGGAAAATCATTTTATATAATTGCAAGTTCTAATGGCATCAAGAGAAACCAACCAATTATAGATAAAAGCTTTAAAGGGACAGACGTTAAACTTACATTTCAAAAATTTAATGGAGAATGTTGCAACAGCGAAATAGATAGATTAAGAGAAGACGTAAAAACTAATAACTGCGATGTCGTTATAGGAATAGGCGGAGGTAAAATATTTGATACTGCTAAGGCTGTAGCTTACTATGAAAATTTACCCGTGGTAATAGTACCAACTATTGCTTCAACAGATGCTCCTTGCAGTTCACTCTCCGTTATATATACAGAATAAGGCAGTTTCAGCAAATATTTATTTTTACCAAATAGTCCAAATGTAGTTTTAGTTGATACAGGAATAGTAGCTAAGGCCCCAGCTCGATTATTAGTAACAGGCATAGGAGATGCATTAGCGACATATTTTGAAGCAAGAGCTTGCAAGCAATCTAATGCATCAAATATGAGTGGCGGTAAAATTACCAAAGCTGCTTATGCCTTAGCAGAGCTTTGTTATAATACTTTATTAGAAGATAGTATTAAAGCCAAAGTAGCGGTAGAAATAGGAGTTTGTACTCCAGCAGTTGAAAATATAATAGAGGCTAACACATACTTAAGTGGTATAGGCTTTGAGAGTGGTGGGCTAGCAGCTGCTCATGCAATTCATAATGGTTTCACAGTTCTTGAGGAATGTCATCACTTATATCATGGAGAAAAAGTAGCCTTTGGATTACTAGCTCAATTAGTTTTAGAAAATAGCCCACAAGAAGAACTCGATGATGTTATAGGCATTTGTATTGATTTAGGATTGCCTGTTACTTTAGAAGAAATGGGAATCAAAGAAATAAAAGAAGAAGATATAAGAAGGGTCGCTGAAACTTCCTGCGCAGTGGGAGAAACTATTCATAATATGCCATTTGCGGTTACTGCAGATGATGTATATGCAGCTATACTTGGAGCAGACGCATTAGGAAGACTTTATAATTAACTATTGATATGGGGCATATTATATATATAATATGTCCCATATCAATAGTTGGCAATGAAACAGGCACTTTTTATTGATTATTATAAAGCTATGTTAACAATATTTATGAACTAAACATTCAATTTACAAGCTTCAAAAATAATGGTAATAGTGACATAAGAGGGATAAATGTTGCTGGGAACCCCTTATACCATTTCTTATTATATATAAAACAAACTATAATCCAATTTATTGCACATCCTAAAAATATTAAACATGCCCCATAAAATACAAAATTAGAATCATTACTTACTTTATATATGCCTGAAAGTAGTATTGTATAAAATAAAAAATCCCCTAACCCTTTTGTTGGTATTGGATTATTATTTTTAAATGACTTCCCATATACTATTAATTTTGACATTAAATTTTTATTTGACATAACTTTAGCATTTGTAGTTTTTGAACCGATTTTCATAAAACTGATTATATCGAATACTGGTATTCCGATACCTACTCCAATTAAATTTGATAATGGAACAATCTTTCCAATTAAGATTCCAATAAAAATTGCAAATATCATACATAACCAACTATTAATGATTAAACATTCTTTGTCGTATGGCTTTTTAATATAAATTATTAAAAATATAGCTCCAATTATAGAGATCATTGACATCCAAAATATATTAGATAAATTTATAATGATTAGATATGTTATGAACAATGAGATTATCATTATAATAATAGAATGCATAATTGATTCAATTAATCTTGCTTTTAAATCTTGCATGAATTTTTACATCTCCTAACTAACTGTTAATGTGTTTAATACACACCATACGCTCCATGTACACTAACCATATTATCTGTAAATATCATACTGTTGTCAATATTTTTTTCTAATATAATTTACATAAACGAATATAACATAACATTTTTTTGAGCAGGATTTAGTGAAACAGGAACATGATTAAGTGCCTCGACTTTAATGGCCTATTAAAATCTATTGTCAAGCTAACTTGACAAGTAAAAAAAGCAATTATATAATATATGTAAAGCTAGCTTGATAAAAGGAGAAAAATTTTGAAGAATATAATTAAAAAGTTAAGAGAAGAAAATCAATTAACCCAACAAGAATTAGCAAATATTATGGTGGTATCAAGACAAACAATAAATTCGTTAGAGAATGGAAAATATAATCCGTCAATATTACTTGCTCATAAAATTGCTAAATTTTTTGGTACAGTAATTGAAGAAGTATTTATCTTTGAGGAGGAATGAGTCGTGGAAAAATTCGCAAAAAACTATGCACTACGATATTATCTGTCTATATTTGAGATTATTATAGGCTTAACTTTTGTTTTTTCAAGCAAATATTATTTTAATAATAACTTAATGTTTGTTATAGGGTCAGGATCTATTATAGCGGGGATAATAACATATTTGCCAAATAGGAATACCCATAAAAATAATAATGGTAAAAAACATTTTGAACAAACTTATGATGAAAGGTTCTTTGAGATAAGTCAAAAATCATCCGAACTTGCAATTAATATCCTCTTTGTTTTGATTGGAATCTTAGCATTAATTACGTATATATATCCAATAGAGGCGTATAAACTATGTACTATAATAATATTACTAATGTTTATTACTAATCATTCTTGCTACACCTATTATAATCATAAGTATGAGGATATAGAAGGAACTTCAGAACAGGCTATTGTTAATATTGGCAATAATTTTACAATCAAGAAATTTTTATCTGTATTTAGTATCGGTATTGTATTTGTTGGAACATTACTTGCATTAACCATAGGAGATGTTTATTTAGGCTCCTTTTTTATGAAACAAATTGGAATAACAAATACATTATATTTTAAAATTACAGATAGCATTATTACATTAGCTTTTCTTACAGTAGGAAATTATAGCAGTAAAACAAATTATCCTAAATTAAATAAAATTTTAAGAAGTGTTTTCGGTAAAATGGCATTATTATTAATTATACTACTGTTAATAAACCCCTTTCTAACAAGAATGGGATTGTTCAAATAATCAGTAATGCTTGTATAATTTCTTTTATAAATAAAAGAAAAATCATTTCATATAATAAGGATTTAGCTCAAGATACCATTTATTATATGAAATGATTATTTAATCATAAAGAGATAACTTCAGTAGGAGTCTAACTCTTCTTCTGAAGTCGTCAATATAGCTTCGCAGAAGATAATTTACCCTTCTATTTTAATATGAGCTACTTACGGTTTTAATATAGGATTTTAAGGTTATTAAATAATATATACTATAAAGCACTGCATAAACTAAAATTACAATAATAAATTCTTTAGTAATATTAAATCGCAGGAATTTTCCAAGTGTAATTGATGCGACAAAAGTATTTAGTGTTGCCACAACGAAGGGTACTCCAAATAAAATCATGAGTTCCTTTGAAACAGCCTTTCTTATTTCAACTTTACTAACCCCTATTTTTTCAAGAATTATAAATTTGTTTTTATCCTCCGCAGCTTCCATAGACATTTTAAAATATATAATACCTCCTGTAGCTGTAAGAAATAGTAATCCAATAAATACCCCAATGAAGCCCATCATACCCATTAACTTTATGCCATCCATAAAATGTTCATAAAAGGTTAAAAGCTTATTTTCTGGCGGTATTTTACTTTTCAAATCTACAATAAAATTTTGTGAAAGGAAATCATTATTAAGCATATATCCCGTTACTTTATAGGTATTCTCTTTAGAGATTGTACTTTTAATTTGAGAATAGACGCTATCCTTAACAATAAACGTTGGTCTAGCACCATCGAGTGCTATAAAGAATTTTGTATAAGTATCGGTTACTTTTAGTTTATATTCTTTATCTCCGCCGGCTAACTTAACCTCTTTACCAATTACACTTTTATCAGAAACAGCGTTGGCTACTTGAACAAAATCACAATCCATATCATTTTTTAAATTTACTCTTGTATCAGATTTTTCATAACTATTAACCTTATTAAATTTACTTTGGTTTAAAACTAAAAATGTATCATTTCCAAGCAAGATATCTTTAGTTTTCACCTTAAGAAACTCCATATTGTCCTTATATACAACTGAAATCTCTTTGTAATTCTTAATAGTATCCTCAAAAATTGTATCTGTATTATTAGTACCATTTGTGTATTCTATAGAAAATGGTCTCATGTTTCTTGAGTTTTCTTCGACTTGATTAAAAAGTCCAAAGCAAGTAATCATGGCACAAAGTGCTACAGTAGTTGTAACTGCTATTACACTTAGGGTACCTACATTACCTTTATATCTATAGTAAAGCTGTGAAATGTATATAATCTTTGTTCCTTTAAATAGACTTTTTTCATTCTTTTTACTAATATATATAATTAAAGAAGTAAAGCTTGTAAAAAATAATATAGTGCCTATAACCACTAGCAATACTACTATAGGAGCCAGAAGAATATTAGCAGCAGTCTTTCTAATAGCCATATAATATCCGTAGCCTAAGAAAACTATAGAAAGGATGCTAATTATCATGGTTAAAAAGGATACTTTTAACCCTTTTTCAGCTTTTTTTGATGAATTGAAAAGATCTATAAGGTTATCCCTGTATATAAGCAAAGAACTGTGAATACTAATTATTATAAACATAGCTCCAAATACTATAGAACAAACTTTTAAAGCTTCTAAACTAATTTGAAATGACACATCAGCTGTAGCTCCTATCATTGCATATAATAACATTATAAAAAATTTACTGAAAATCAGACCTAAAGCAATTCCGCTGCAAAAGGCGCCAGCTATAGTTATCAAATTTTCTATAAAGTTCAATGTTGCGGTCTGTTTTTTAGACATACCTAGTAACATATATGTTGCAAATTCTTTCTTCCTTGACTTTATAATGAAAGTATTAGAATACCACATAAAAAATGCAGAAAAGCCTGCAATCATATAGGCACCTACGATAAATAAAACCATAAAGCTTTTCATATTTCCTAGTTGGACTTTCACATCTGCATTATTTACAATAGACATAAAAAGATATAATGCAAAAACACTGAAGGTAGAACTTAGAAAAAATGTCCAGTAATTTTTAAAGTTTTTTCTTATATTGTTTACAGCCATACTAATTAATGTCATCTGTAGAACCTCCTATGACTGAAAGAATCTTTAATATATTTTGATAGAAATCCTTCCTTGTTTTATCACCTTTATAAATTTCATTAAATAGTTTACCATCTTTAATAAATACAATTCGCGTGCAATAAGATGCTGCAAAGGCATCATGAGTAACCATAAGAATTGTAGCTTTATTTTTTTCATTTAAATTCTCAAGGCATCCGAGCAATTCTTTGGAAGATTTGGAATCTAAAGCACCTGTAGGTTCATCAGCGAGCACCATAGAAGGCTCAGTAATCATTGCTCTTGCGGCCGCTGCTCTTTGCTTTTGTCCTCCTGATACCTCATAAGGATATTTGCTTAATATGTCCCTAATGCCAAGCTTAATACTTATGTCTTGTAACTTTGTCTTTATAATCTTATAAGGAGTTTTTGCAAGAGCTAAAGGTAGTACAATATTTTCCTTTAGAGTCATAGTATCAAGCAAATTAAAGTCTTGGAATATAAATCCAAGTTTTTCTCTTCTAAATTTAGACAAATTGGGCTCCTTTAGTTTGGTTATGTCATCACCATGAATTATTACACTTCCTGAGGTTGGTTTATCAATAGTTGATATTACATTTAAAAAGGTTGTTTTTCCTGAACCAGATGGTCCCATTATTGCTACAAATTCACCATTTTCTACTTTCAAATTTATATCATCAAGTGCTGTATATTTTACACCACCAAATTTTGATCCGTAAACTTTTCTTAGATTTTCTATCTTTAATACTTCTGTCATTATAAATACCCCCCGTTAAATTATCTTCTGCGAAGCTATAGCATCAACGACTTCAGAAGGAGTTTTATACTTCCACTGAAGTTTTTTCTTTGTTATAGTATGTAACACCCACTTATAGAAGTGGGTGACTTCCCTTCTGAAATGTCGTTAATGTTAATTATTTTGAATATGCTTTACACTCTTAGTATACAAAAAAGCAAAATATACCGCCATTGCTTTGGCTTACATTTTGCTCTTTCACCTTACATTTTTGTAACATCATAGTAATTATCCCATTTTAGAAAATGAATAATTACTTTGGTGCCTTTACCATATTCTGATTCTAGGGTAATATAATGGCCAAGTTTTTTAGCAATTTTTTGAGAAAGGTACAAACCCATTCCACTAGCTTTTAAGTTTTCGTTTCTTCCGTTAAAACCTGTAAAAGACTTTTTAAATAATCTATTTATATCTTCACTTTTAATGCCTATTCCCGTATCTTCTACTATTAATAAAACCTCTTTTGTGGCTTTAATATGTTTAAATATTATGCTTCCACCATTGCTGGTATATTTTAATGAATTTGAAAGGAGTTGATCAATTATGAAAAGCAACCACTTTTTATCGGTATCTATAATAAGGGGTTCAGGTACATTATTTATTAATTTAATATGTTTTTTTATAAATATAATTGAATGTTTTTTAATACTTTCTTTAATTACTTTGTTGATACTCACTTCTGAAAGGATATAATCTTCAGAAAAATTATTACTTCTTGAATAATAAAGTACCTTTTCAACATAATCCTCAATCTTTTCAAGTTCTTCTTTTAAGGATGAAGATGTAGCGCCTGTGCTCTCAATCAATAACTTTGATGTAGTAATTGGAGTTTTAATTTCATGAACCCACGCAGTCATAAACTCTGCATTTTCTTTGAAATCTGTTTCCGTGCTTCTTGCAATTTTCAGGAAATCTTCATAAATCATCTGAATTATTTGAGCATATATTTCATCTTTATAATTTATTGGACCCGGTAAAATAGGAGTTTTATCTTCTGAATTTTTAACGAATAAAAGCTTTTTAATATGCTGGGATTTTTCATAATAATCTATACTAATATAAATTATTAACATGAAAAAAGAAACAAATATTATGTAAAGTAAATTAGAAGTAAGTACGCGATTTTTTCTGTCAAAATATATAGTTAATGAAATAAAAGCCATGAGAAGAAAGTAAAATACTAAAAGCTTAAGGTTCTCCTTTAAATATTTAATAAAGCTCATTTAATAACATATCCTTGATTTATAATGGTCTTAATAAAATCTATAAGACCAATTTCTTTTAGCTTTTTTCTAAGTCTGTTTATATTAACTGTTAGTGTATTGTCATCGATGAAGTTTTCATCTTGCCAAAGTTCTTGCATTATATCCTCTCGGCTTACTATGGTTTCATGCTTTTTCATTAATACATATAATATTTTAAATTCATTTTTGGTTAGTTCAATTGATTTTTCGCCTACGTAAAGGGTGTTATCCCTTAATGATAGCACAGCGCCTTTATAATCAATAGTATCCAAACTTGTATCTCCATAAGAATAGGTCCTACGTAAAATTGCATTTATTTTTGCCATAAGTATATCCAGAGAAAAAGGTTTTGTAATGTAATCATCCGCACCCGTATTCACTGCCATAATAACATCCATATTTGTACTTCTTGAAGATAAAAATATTACTGGCACCTTAGAAACATTTCTAATTTTATTACACCAATAAAATCCATCAAAAGCAGGCAGATTTACATCCATTAGAACAAGTTGCGGCTTTACCTTCACAAATTCTTCAAATACATTATTGAAGTTATTAACTGCATAGGCTTCAAAACCCCATTTACAAAGGGATTCTTTTATTATATCTCTAATTTTCTCTTCGTCTTCAATTATCAATATTTTATACATAGCATCCCCCTTAATGATTTTACGAATTATCGTTCATACTCCTATAATCTACCTATAATATACCATATTCTATAGATGAAATTAAATCTAAATTAAAATAACCATGAATACTTCATAAAACAGAAGTAACCATGGCTTTTTATTTCTAAATTATTTTGTTAAATATAGATACGTATCTACGCTTCTATCTACAGCTCCTGAAATGATTTTTATAAATCCCTCTAACTTCCCCTCAAAACTAACCAATTCTAATGCTTTCATATATTCCTCTCTATTTTCAGTCCTTATCACTGTTATAGGGTATCCATTTCTCATTAATATAAGATTCATAAGAAGCCTTGCAGTTCTTCCATTTCCATTAGTAAAAGGATGAATATACACATACCTAAAGTGAAACTCTGCTGCCAATTCTATTGGATGTTTTTTATTCTTGCTGCAATTATACCACTCTATTAGTTCTGTCATTTTTTCTTTCACTAAAAAATGTTCTACAGGTATATGCTTGCTACCACTGATAATTGCATTATTTTGTCTATATTCTCCAGCATACTTATTATCTATACTTTTCAATATTAAGTAATGTAAGTCTTTAATAACCCTTTCTGATATATCCGTATCTTCACTTACAATGTCTTCTACATAATCAATTGCTTCCTTGTGGTTAATTACTTCTAAATGTTCTTTTAAGCTCTTACCTTTTCCTATAGTTAAGCCATCCTCCAAGATTACTTTAGTTTCAGTTATTGTCAGAGTATTTCCTTCTATCGCATTAGAATTATATGTTAGTTCCACATCAAAATATTTTTTTAAATTTTCTACAGCAATTCTACTCAAGGGTCTCTTGCCATCTAGTGATTCCTTTTTATTATCTATGATTTCAAACATAATTTCCACTCCTATTCGTATAGTATATTACTTACCGCCTTCACCACTTGTTCAATTATTACTGATTTGCGATTGATGATGCCAATGCTTTAAACAAAAATGAATGTACGCTTTCAAATAAAACCTTACATTATATCTTTATTCAATTATATGATATATCCCTATAGTTATTCAAGCAGTTAACATAATTATGTATAAATTGTATAATAAAAGTTTTAAGAGTTGGTCTGCATGTTTGTATATGTTAATATGGTTATATAATGCATAAGTTAATTATTTGTTATAAACTATAAAAAAATTTACAGGAGGACAATTATGTTTAAAGAAATTAAAGTCGAGGAATTACAGTTCAACCCTTTCACAAAAATCGGGAAAGAATGGCTGCTGATAACAGCAGGGAATAAGGAGAAATTTAATACAATGACTGCTAGTTGGGGTGGTGTTGGTGTATATTGGGGAATGAATGTTGTTACCACATACATAAGGCCTCAGAGATATACGAAAGAATTTATCGATGCAAATGACATGTTTACGATTGCTTTTTTTGATGAGAAGTATAGGAAAGCCCTAAATATATGTGGTAGCATTTCAGGAAGAGACACAGATAAGGTAAACGAAGCTGGACTCACTCCTTATTTTGTTGACGATACAGTATCCTTTGAAGAAGCAAACATGATAATTGTTTGTAGGAAGGTATATCATGATACAATGTCGCCTGAAAATTTCGAGTCCAAAGAGAATGATGCAAAATGGTATCCAAACAAGGATTATCATACAATGTACATCTCTGAAATTACAAAAGTGCTCGTAAAGGCCTAATATTACGTATCAATTTTAAATATTATATTAACAGGGCTATAGTGTAGCCTGTGCTACACTATATATATTAAGGAGGCATCTAAAACTATGATAAAAGAAATTACAGCGCGTAGAAGTATAAGGAAATATATTGATAAACCAGTTGAAAATGAAAAAATAACACAGCTACTTGAGAGTGCAAGACTTGCTCCATCTGGCAGTAATACTCAGCCTTGGCATTTCATTGTGACCAGTATTGTTCATTTATTTTTCTACATTCCCTTAAGTTTCCTTCTATCTAACTTATCAATGTTTCCTGATTGAATATATTTAATATTTGCTTGGATTTTTTCATCTGTCCAATCCCACCACTTAATTCTTAACAATTTTAAAATTACATCATCGCTAAACCTTTTCTTTATAACTTTTGCTGGTATTCCTCCAACAATAGTATAGGGTGGAACATCTTTAGTAACTACTGCTCTAGTTCCAATAATTGCACCATCTCCAATTTTCACACCTGCCATAATTATAGCGTCATAACCTATCCACACATCATTGCCAATTACAATATCTCCTTTATTATCCCAAGCATCTGTTACATTACTGACGTCTAAACCCCATTCCTCATAAAATATTGGAAATGTATAAGTAGATATTGATTTCATTGTGTGATTTCCACTTGTCATGAGAAACTTCGCTTTACATGCAATTGAACAAAACTTCCCAATTATTAACTTATCATTGTTAACAGGATACTGATATAATACATTATTTTTTTCAAAATCCCTTGGATCACTATAATAATCATTATATATTGTATAATCTCCAACTCTTATATTATCTCTTGTAATTACATTTTTAAGATATATTGTTTGGTAATCATTACTTCTTGGATATACTTTACCTGAATTTGGAATAACCATATTTAACTCCCTTCATTTATATTGTCTTACTCTTACGACACATTTTTTTCCGATTGTTCATCAATCGTATATTTAGGATTAATCTACTCTTTATGAAAAATGAGTCTTATTAAGTATAAATTTTATACTTGTACCCTTCAAAGAAAATTGTACTCTAAGGAACTCATTATTTATTTTGTTTAAACTTTTGAATTGTAGTTAAGAGTATCCCTTCGTTCTCATACTTTTCTAATATTTTTGGCATCTTCCTCATATTTGAGGTTACTATTGCATCCTCTAAAACTATTGATTTATATCCTTTATCTATTGCTCCTATTGATGTCCTGTATACACATGCAGTTGCATCTAATCCAACAATAAAGACTTCATTGATATGATTTTGTTTAAGGAAACTATCTAATTTAGGATTTGAAAAAGCATTTCCTTTATCTTTTGAATAAATATAATTATTAACAATCTTTATTCTTGAATCTATCTCACTTCCCTGCGTTCCTTTGATAAATCTGTTTCTCATTACAATTTTATTTAAAAAATTACTATTTATTTCATGCTTTATATATATAACAGTAATTCCTTTCTTTTCACTACTTTCAATAACTAAATTCACATTACTAATAAGTTCTTGTGAATTTTTATATGGTCGTTTTGCTGTTTTTCCTGTAGCATCCTCCTGTATATCTATCACAAGTAATGCTTTATTAATATTATCATTTTGATTATTCAATTCCGTCTCCCTCAATTGATTCATATTTTGACCCTAAAGTGATTTTCAATTAATCTTTTATAATAATGCCAACACTACGAAGGCCTAACAAACCCCCACCCTTATTCTCCATATTCATTCATTATCCCTGTTGTTCTTTCACCAGCCCCTGCTATAAAGACACATTTATATTCATACTTTTTCACACAGACGCTTCCTTTATATATTTCAATCTATTTTATATTTGTTTATGACACCTTCGTCACAAAATACAACTGCTTCTCAATCCTTTATGTAATATTATCATTTTTTACCACACATTGGAACATTTTTTTCATAAATAAAGATCATACATTAATAAAAATAAATAAATCACAAGTATGGTAATATCCCTTACTTGTGATTTATTTTCATATGCCTTAATGATTATTTAATAGATTCTGCAATCTTTATTAGTTCATTCTTTGTAATTTCTCCTCTACCCGATAAACTATAAATACAATTTTTAGTTTCCCAATCAATATATCTATCATCACTTATTACAGCATTTACACCATTAATTTTTGTTTCTTCAATTTTACCATCTGTTCCAGATGCAGATTTAGTAGTTTCATCAGGAAACCTTTGTTGCATAAATATAAACTTTCCAGTCTCCTTATTAGTAAAATATAAACTAATATATTTACTATTTTTAACTTTTGTTTCATTCTTCTCCTTATAAAATTCTGCTCTATCAAATTTATATCCTTCTGGCAAAAACGTTGGAAGCTTAACATCAAAGCAAGTATATTCATTTAATTTACTAGAATCTTTTACTTCAACAACTACACCTTCTTCCCTTTCTTTGTCCATTTTTTCTTGCTCAGCTACAGTTATTATTTTTCCATTCTGCATATGAGCAATTTTTTCACCTTTTGCTGTGAATAATTCGTTGCGATTCTCCTTCGTAACTACTTGTACTTGCTTTCCTTGTTTATCAAAAACTTTGCCTTTATACTCATCCGTAAGTCTCATCTCTTTTATTTTAGATGGTTCCGTTTGTATAACACTTATATGTCCTAAAGATATAGTTTTTATTACTTTCTCAGCTATATCTTGAGCGAAGGATGTTTGCATTACAGAAACGCTTATTATACATATTGCTGCTACTGCAATAGCAGTTTTTTTAAATTTATTTGATTTCTTCATAATATTCTCTCCTTTATTTTCATTTATACTTTTCAAAGTTTTATTAAATACCCCTTTTTTATCGCTATCTTTACTGAAATCTTCTTTTGACATACTCTTGCTAAATTCTAAAAGTTCGCTATATTCACTTTGTTCTATTTTTTTCTTATCCTCTATCCCATTAAAATAAGCATCTATTTCTCTAGAAAACTTATCTTCAATTTTCTTATTGCTCATATTGTTCCCTCTCTTCCTCAATTTTCTTTTTTAGCTTTTTCATTGTTCTATAAAGTATTACTCCAACATTGCCTTCTGTAATATCTAATATTTGTGCTATCTCCTGATTTTTAAGATTTGCACCGAACTTAAGAGAAACAATATTTCGATCCCTTTCATTCAACATCTTCAAAGCCTTTGAAAGTTCACTGTTACTTTCTGCTGATAATATTATCTCTTCTGGAGTTTTTCCTTTTGATACCAAGTCCTTAATTGTGTCAATAGAGAATAATTTATGCTTTTTTAAGCTTCTAAAATAATCATTTACTATGTTTCTAGCTATAGCAAACATCCACACCTCAAAAGGTGACTTATGTTTAGAATACATGTCTATTTTAAACATTATTTTTTCAAAAACCTGACTTGTAAGGTCTTCTGACGTTTCAATGCTATTAACGCGATAATACATATAGTTGAAAACTCTTTTGTAATAGATCTCAAAAATATGAGCAATTTCTTCTTTACATAATTCTTCTGTAACTTCTTTTTTATATGAAATATCACACAATGCAAGTTGCTTCATCTTTTTAAAGCCCTCCCTTCTTTGTTTTTTACCCGGCCAAGTAATCTCATATGTTAATACGTAAATTTTTTCATTTCATTACATAAATTTCTCTTTTTTAATAGCAACCTCTATCACAAACTATTGTTACAATAATATATTCTTATGTTATATTTAAAAACTCAATAAAATACTAATCTAAAAAAACCAGGCACATCATAGATAATAATTCCATGATGTGCCTGGCCTTTTAATATATTTATAATTTATGTTTATTTGCATATCCTGTAAGCATCAGCGTTAACGCACCATCCCCAGTAACATTACACGCAGTACCAAAGCTATCTTGCAACGCAAAAATTGTAATCATTAGTGCAGTACCCGTTTCATTGAAACCTAAAACGCTTACGATAAGACCTAAAGAAGCCAAAACAGTTCCTCCAGGAACACCAGGAGCACCTATTGCGAAAATACCAAGTAGAATAACGAATACTACCATAGATGTAAGATTTGGAAGCTTTCCATAAAGAATTTGTGAAACAGTCATAACAAAAAAAACTTCAGTTAAAACAGAACCACAAAGGTGAATATTTGCAAACAGAGGAATACCAAAGTCTACCATATCCGGCCTCAGTGAATCTGATTTTTTTGCACATGATAATGCAACCGGTAGTGTAGCAGCTGAAGACATTGTCCCAACTGCTGTTAAGTATGCAGGACCATAGTGTTTTAAAACAGACATAGGGTTTTTACCTGCGTATATACCAGCAATGCCGTATAAAGCAGTAAGCCAGATAATATGCCCAACAATTGCTATTAAAACGACACCTAAGAAAATAGGAAGTTGTTTTGTGACAGATCCCTCATAAGCAAGAGTCGCAAATGTTGAAGCTATGAAAACAGGAAGAATAGGAATGACTATTCTTGTAACAATTTCTAAAACCATGTTTTGAAATTCATCTAAAGCGGTTTCAATTGTTTTAGCGCTTGTCCATGTTGCAGCTAATCCAATAACCATAGAGAATACTAATGCACTCATAACTGGCATAATTTGAGGTATATCAAGTTTGAAGATTAATGCAGGTAGCTCTTTTAATCCCTCAGTAGCAGGTGTTATTGAAAGACTTGGTATAATTGCATATCCAGCGATTGCTGACATAGTTGCAGCACCAATTGAGGATACATAAGCTATAAAAACAGCAATACCTAACATTTTTGTAGCATTCTGTTTTAGCTTAGTGATAGATGGTGCTATAAATCCAATGATGATAAGTGGTACAGCAAAGAAGATTATTTGTCCTAGTATATATTTAATGGTAACAATTACAACCATTAAGCTTTTAGGACATACTAAACCAATACCTAACCCTAGTGCTACACCGACAATTAGTTTGATAATTAAGTTATTAGATTTTTTTTTCATAGTTTTCCCCCCTACCGTTATTACGGTTAAAAAATGTATTTTTATTTCCATTTTTTTTATATCATCAAGTATAACATTAAATCATCACCTGCGGTGCTACAATATTAACGACTTCAGAAGGATATTTATACTGTCACTGAAGTTTTCTCTTTGTTAATGTATATAACTTCAATTTATGGTAATGGGAGACTTGACTTCTGAAAGTCGTTAAAATTAAAATAAATTCAAAATGATGGTAATTTGTTTGCTTTACGATATAATAAAGGTACTAGTTATTCAATTGTATTGTATAAATATATAATATCATGGAAAATATAAGCCGTTTGCAACAAGGAATGAACGTAATATTGGAATGACTTAGAGTAAAACCACTTTAAGTATTTCTGTTTATTTTAAAGTAAATGAGTGAAAGTAGAGGGTCTTTATGAAAATAAACATTAAGTATATATTGAGTTTTATTATTTTATTGATAACTGAAACAATTATTGCACTTTTTATAAATGACACCATTATTCGACCATACATTGGAGATATTCTGGTAGTTATTTTAATGTACAGCTTCATAAGAGGGTTTATACAAAAACCAATAAAGTTTTTGCCTATTTACCTGTTCTTTTTTGCTTCAGCCGTAGAATTGGGTCAATATTATCATATTGTAGATTTGCTACATTTACAAAACAATAAAATGATTTCAACAATTATCGGAACTTCATTTGATATAAAAGATATTGTATGCTACCTAATTGGAAGCATACTTTTGGTTGTGTGGGAAAAAATCACAAGATATACTATACTATTATAAATAAGCCTTTAGATAGGTGGTGATGTTAACGACATTTCAGAAGGGAAGTCCCCCACTTATATAAGTGGGAGTTCCATACTATAACAAAGATTAACGACTTCAGTGGGAGTATAAATCCCCTTCTGAAGTCGTTAATCTTTCAGCTCCGAAGGAGATGATTTAATTGAAAATACTAATTATCAATGGGAGTGCACATAAAGGAAATACCTGGGCACTTGTGGAAATAGTAAAAAAACATATGCAAGAACTTTCAGATAGAAATATAGATTTTGACGAGGTACATTTAAAAGAAATGGGACTCCCCTTTTGTACTGGATGTAGTTCATGCTTTATTAGAGGAAATAAAAGTTGCCCTCATCACTTCGAAGTGCAGAAACTTATTGATAAAATTGAAGAAAATGATGCGACAATTATTACGAGTCCTTGCTATAGCAATCATGTGAGCGCATTGATGAAGAATTTTATAGATCATTTGGCTTTTAAAACTCATAGACCAAGCTTTTTCAGAAAGAAGATGCTCGCGGTATCCACTGCAGGTGGAAATGGCGCTAAAAGCTGTACCAAATACTTAAGAGAAACATTTATGTGTTGGGGATTTAATCGTGGATATGAACTTCCAGTTATATCGAATAGTTACGGAGAGTATGAACCTCCACAAAAAGTGACTAAAAGATGCGAAAGAGTTGCTGAGAAATTCTACAAGGACGTTGATAGTGGGAAGTTATATTCTCCAACATTTGTGAATTTATTGGTTTATAATATTTTTCGTGGGATGAGCCATGCTGGAACTGAGGATGAGTTTTATGACAATAAGTATTGGAAAGAGACTGGACAAGTTGATGTTGCATATGCAACAAAAATCCCCCTTCCCTTGTATAAATGTTTTTTTGGAAATATCATATATTACTTTGCAAAGAGGTTGGGGGCAAAGACAAAATTGACTTACAGGAAATAGAAATATTCATGAAAAGATCCTATTGTTTTTTACAAATGTAATATTGTCCATAATATATGTTATAATGTTTAAAAATAGCAAGTGAGGAGGTGTGTAAGTTGAATTATGACTTAATAAATTTAATTCAGTTAATGTTTTTAGTTATATGTTTTGCTAGCATAGTCTCTTATACTGTATACTCCTATAAAAATCTTAAGTATAAAACTGAAGAAAATGTTGCAAGAAATATTTTAATTCAGTGGCTCGGATTTATAAAGAAAATACTTCCAGAAGATTATATTATTTATGAGAAATATGGTATGTGGATATATACAGATCGTTTTAAAATTGAAATGATGTTTTAGCCAAAATTATTCGAAGGAGGATAAATATGAACATCATTTTTAATTTTTTAAGTAGTTTATTAAATTCAATTTTTAATTTCACTGGGGATTGGGGCCTAGCAATAGTTTTACTTACGATAAGTGTAAGATTAGTACTTTCACCAATGTCTTTCAAACAAAAAAAATCCATGCAACAGCAGCAAAGGTTTGCTATAAAAATGAAAGAACTTAAGGAAAAATATAAAGATAACAAAGAAAAACTTGAAGCAGAAGTTAAAAAACAATCTGTCCAAAGTGCAAAAAGTATGATGGGGTGCTTAGTAACACTACTCCAACTGCCTATATTAATGACTATGTGGAGTGTATTTAATAAAATCCCTGTGAGCGTAGGTACATATCTTATACCTTGGGTGTCTAGTATTAAGATCTCAGACAGTTATTTTATCGTTCCACTGATATATATGCTTGTATCCTTAACCCCAAGCCTGCTTTCATATGTAACTTTTTTAGAAATTAAAGGCCAGGCTACAATGAGCAAGAGTAATATCATAATAATGGCAGTAGCTGGTTTATTTGTTGCTAAAGCAGCTCCAATTGCAGTGGGGATATACTTGATAACCACAAGTGTGTTCAACTTTTTAGAAGAGCTTGTTTTTAGAATATATATGAGAAATTTAAAAACTGAAAATTAATAAATGTTAGAAAAAATCCTGCTAATTTATTTTATTAGCAGGATTTTTAACATTTACAGTAGAATAACTTATTCATAACATAAGCGAAATGGCACAATTAAATTTCATGTTTTTTACAATTAATCATCTAGCCTTTTACTATCGATTTCCTGTATGATTCTTGAAATAAAGTCCTCAAGTAAGCAATTGCCCTCATCACCATTCTTTCTACTTCTAAGGGATATACTCGCTGAGTTTTCTTCTTTTTCACCAATAACAATAATATATGGCAACCTCTCGTTTCGAGCATCTCTAATTTTATATCCTATTTTTTCTGCTCTACCATCTAAACTAACTCTGATATTATTTTCTTCCAGTTTATTTACTACATCTTTTGCATAATCATTATACTGCTCCGATATAGGCAGTACTTTAACTTGAACAGGTGATATCCATGTTGGGAACTTGCCTGCAAAATGTTCTATCAAAATGCCAATAAATCTTTCTATACTACCAAAAATTACTCTGTGTATAACAATTGGTCTGTGCTTTTCTCCATCACTGCCAATATATTGAAGGTCAAATCTTTGTGGTAGCTGTAAATCTAGTTGTATAGTTCCACATTGCCATTCCCGTCCTATGCTATCTTGCAAGTGAAAGTCAATTTTAGGTCCGTAGAATGCCCCGTCTCCTTCGTTTATCTTAAAGTCCATGTTCATTTCCGTGAGAGCGCCCTGAAGTGAGCTTTCTGCTAATTGCCACTCTTCATCACTTCCCATAGAATTTTCTGGTCTTGTTGAAAGTTCTACTCTATATTTAAACCCTAACCTTCCATAAACCTCATTTATAAGTTTAACTACGCCCTTTATTTCTTCTTTTATCTGCTCTGGTAACATGAATATGTGAGCATCATCCTGTGTAAATGCTCTAACTCTCATAAGTCCGTGCAAAGCTCCAGATAGTTCATGTCTGTGCACTTTCCCTAGTTCTCCCGCTCTTATTGGTAGATCCCTGTAAGAGTGAGTTTCTGATTTATATACAAGCATTCCTCCCGGGCAGTTCATTGGTTTTATAGCGAATTCTTCTTCATCTATATTGACTGTATACATGTTCTCTTTATAGTGAGACCAATGCCCAGATGTTTCCCAAAGTTCTTTGTTTAACACCATAGGAGTTTCTATCTCAACATAACCTGCCTTCTTATGAATTTCTCTCCAGTACTCAATTAATTTGTTTTTTAAAACTACACCATTAGGGAGAAAGAATGGAAATCCTGGTCCCTCATCCATTAAAGCAAATAATTTTAGCTCTTTCCCAAGTTTTCTATGATCCCTTTTCTTCGCTTCTTCAAGCATATTCAAATATTCATCAAGTTCACTTTTCCTTGCAAATGCCGTTCCATATATTCTTTGAAGCATTTTATTTTTTTCACTACCCCTCCAGTAAGCGCCTGCAACTGATAATAATTTGAAAGCTTTTACCTTTGAAGTTGATAGTACATGAGGCCCTGCACAGAGTTCTATAAAATCTCCTTGCTTAAAGAAAACTAGTTCTTCATACTCTGGCAAATCATTAATGAGTTCTATTTTATAAATCTCGCCCTTATCCTTCATAAGTTTTAAAGCTTCTTCTCGAGAAATAACTGATCTCTCGAGTCTTAAGTCTTCCTTAACTATTTTTCTCATTTCTTCTTCAATTTTTTGGAGTATATCCATAGTAAAGGGTTCTTCCACATCAAAGTCATAATAAAACCCATTATCTATTGCAGGACCTATAGCCAATTTAGCATTTGGATACAATCTCTTTACTGCCTGAGCGAGTATATGGGATGTGGTGTGTCTAAGCGCCCTTTTTCCTTCTTCTTCATTAGAATTTATTACACTTCCATCTTTTATTACAACCTTTAACATAAATATTCCTCCTTCAAAAAATAATAAACCCGTCCCAAAATAAGGGACGAGTTTTATCGCGATTCCACCCAAATTACAGAAGGCTTAGTTTAAACTCACCTCTGTCACTCAATACCACTAACGCCGGTTTGCGGAATTACCTACTTAAGTTCAGTAATCAACTCAGAGGTGGTTTTCAATATTGCTTATTCAAGAAACTTTTCAGCCGGTGAGTTTCTCTCTCTTTGAACAGTATACTATTTACTTTTCCTCTTCACAGTTTTTAATTTAAAACTATTGTATTCCAACCTATTCCAATTGTCAATATGTGTTCTAATTATTATAATATGTCTATTCCACATATAAGTGATTATTTATATATTATATCCTAAAATTTCAACAACATTCTTGCAAATGACTTGATTGAAAAATATTTATTGGATGAAACATGGTGTACAGTTCAAACATGGGTACAATTTTATTTAGAAATTTATTTTAATATTTCATTGACAATATTTTCACTATGAAATATACTTTAATAAAGAACGCAAACGTTTGCACATGTTTAATATAAAAATACAATTGCGTATTGAAATTTTTATAAATACATATTCATTAAATCAATATTGGAGGTAATTGGACTATGGTTAAGAACAAATCAAAAATAATTTCATTCGATTTTTGGCAAAAATTTGGTAAGGCATTATTAGTGGTGGTCGCAGTTATGCCAGCAGGTGGACTAATGATTTCATTAGGATCAGTTATAGGAATAGCAGCACCTAATTCTTCATTTGTGCAAACGTTATCGCAAGTTGTGGGAGGTATAGGATGGGGGCTAATAGTTAATTTAGGGCTATTATTTGCTGTAGCTATCGGTGGTTCTTGGGCTAAAGAGCGTGCTGGTGGAGCATTTGCAGCACTCATTGCATATATTTTAATAAATAAAATTACTGGTAATGTATTTAATATTACCAATGAGATGCTCACGGATGCTCATGCAACAGTAACTTCCTTAACAGGTCAGCACCTTTTGGTTAAAGATTACTTTATTTCTGTTCTTGGATCCCCAGCATTGAATATGGGAGTATTTGTTGGTATTATATCAGGTTTTCTTGGAGCAGTTTTATTTAATAAGTATTATAACTATAATAAATTACCAAATGCACTTGCATTCTTTAATGGTAAACGATTTGTACCATTCGTTGTTATCGCAGGCTCCAGCGTTGTTGCACTTTTATTTGTTATAGTTTGGCCATTTGCTCAATCAGTTATAAATGGATTTGGCAAATGGATTGCAACATCACAAAATACTGCACCATTTATTTCACCCTTTATATATGGTACGCTTGAGCGTCTATTACTACCTTTTGGACTTCATCATATGATTACAATACCAATAAATTATACAGATCTTGGTGGAGCATATAAAGTATTAACTGGAGCTAATGCAGGCAGTCTTATACTTGGACAAGATCCGCTTTGGCTTGCATGGGTTACTGACTTAGGTAACTTAAAAGCCGCTGGAGATATGAGTGCATATAATAACTTACTTGCAACAATTCATCCAGCACGTTTTAAAGTTGGCCAAATGATTGGCGGAGCTGGCTCCTTAATGGGTGTTGCACTTGCTATGTATAAAAGTGTACCAAATGAAAAACGATCAAAATATAAATCAGTATTTTTTTCAGCAGCCATTGCAGTTTTCTTAACAGGTGTTACTGAACCATTAGAATTCATGTTTATGTTTGTTTCACCAATATTATATGGTACTTATGCAGTTATGCAAGGCTTTGCATTTATGTGTGCGGACATATTTAATCTGCGAGTTCACAGTTTTGGTGTTATAGAGCTTGTAGCACGTATACCGATGATTGTAAAAGCAGGGATTATAGGTGATCTTATAAGATATGTACTGGTGACCGTCGTATTTTTCTGCATAAATTATGTTGTATCTAAATTTATGATCAAGAAATTTAATATAGCAACTCCAGGCCGTAACGGAAATGAAATTGATATGGAGGAAAATTCAATTGATTCTACTGTAAATCAAAAAGTTGAGGCTAGTAAAAAAGGAAGTCAAGCCGCAACCATTATTGAATTACTTGGAGGGAACGAAAATATTGTAGATGTGGACGCATGTATGACCCGTCTTCGTGTAACAGTAAAAGATAATTTATTAGTTGCCGAAGAAAATGAATGGAAAAAAAATAAGGCTTTAGCCTTAATAATTAAAGGTAAAGGGATACAGGCTATATATGGACCAAAGGCAGATGTTTTAAAATCGGATATTATAGATATATTAGGAGTCTAAAATGAAATTATTAACTTTAAATTGTCATTCTTGGATGGAAGAAAGCCCAAAAGAAAAGATGAGCATTATTGCAAATACTATAAAAGAAAAAAATTTTGATGTAATTGCCCTGCAAGAAGTAAATCAATCTATAAAGGAAAATATAGCCTTTAATAACATAAAACAAGATAATTTTGCTTTAGTTTTATTAAAAGAATTAGAGAACTTAGGATGCAAAGAATACTCAATGCTGTGGGATTTTTCTCATATAGGTTATGGAATATATGAAGAAGGGGTAAGTATTATAACTAAACATAAAATAATAGAAGAAGATTCTTACTCATTTTTCATAAGCAACAGCAAGGACTTGGATTTTTGGAAAACTAGAAAGGTCGTAAAAGCTTCAATTAGAATAAATAACGAAATTATAGATTTCTACTCTTGTCATTTAGGCTGGTGGCAAGATGAAGAAGAACCGTTCAGTCAGCAAGTAGATAAGTTACTTAATAATATGAAAAATGACAGATTAACATTCTTTATGGGAGATTTTAATAATAACGCTTTTGCATCAAATGAAGGCTATGATTATTTAATGAAAAAAGGAATAAAGGATACTTATACCCTCTCTAAGGAAAAAGATTGTGGTATAACTGTAAAAGGTAAAATAGATGGATGGGATTTAAATAAAAATGATTTAAGGCTGGATCTAATTTTAACAAATAAATGTGTAGATGTTAAATATTCTAAAGTAATATTTAATGGCAAAAACGACTTCGTGGTGTCAGACCATTATGGAGTAGAAATAGATACAAGTTTGGGGTTATTCCCCTAAAACGGAAGGGTTTTGAGTATGCTAAATTATTCAATAGTAAAGTGTAAAAACACACAAGAGATAATACTTGAAAACGGAATAATAAAAGTAATTATAGTCCCAGAGCAGGGTGGTAGGATTTTAGAGTTTTCAACAGAAAATTTAAATGTGTTATATAGAAATGCGAATCTTATAGGAATTAAAGGTGATATAAAAGCTGAATATATTCCAGAAAACTGGCTTAATTTTGGAGGATATAAAGGTTGGCCTGCTCCACAAACAAAATGGGCATGGCCTCCAATATTTGATATTGATTTAAATGTTTTTGAATACGACATAGCTAAGTTAGAAAATTCATTAGTAGTTACATTAAGTAGTCCTATATCAAACATTGTTGGTCTTAAATTTATAAGGGAAATATTATTTGAAGATAAATGTAATCATATAACTATAAAGGAAACCATAGTTAACTTAAATGAAGAACCAGTACAATGGGCAGTTTGGGGTAATACCCAAGCATTATCTCCTGGATATATAGATATAAAACTAAACTCTGACGTATTTATAGGAGGAATAACATTTTATCAAGATTTTGATATACCTTCAAACAATGCTTATTCTTTGAGAAAAGAAGATAGAAAAATTTTAAGATTGAATTGTAACAATGAAGAGAAGTTTAAAGTAGGTGTAGTAACTGATGATGCGATACTAAGATATTATTGCAGTGCATATAAACACAAAACCCTCTTACTTACGCAGAAATTTCAGTATGAAGGACAAGTTGTATATCCACATGGAAGTAATGTTGAAGTTTATGTGGATGATAAGCTAGCCTACACTGAGCTTGAAATTCTTGGAGGTATGAGCAGCATAATGCCAGGTGAAAGTAAAAGTATCCAAATGGTTTGGCAATTAGAATTAGTATAAATAATATAGCTTTTTTAGATATAAGTATTAAAAGTTTATTAATAATAAAAAATGGAGGTAAAAAGCAATGACAAAGATTAAGGCTTGTTTGTTTGATTTAGATGGGGTGATTGTAGATACTGCTAAATATCATTATTTAGCATGGAGAAGACTAGCTAAGGAATTAGGGTTTGATTTTACAAAGGAGCAAAATGAAAGCTTAAAAGGTATAAGTAGAATGGAATCTCTTAAAATACTTTTAAATATAGGAGGTTTAACTTTAACTGAAGCAGAAAAAATGACTCTTGCAGAGAAAAAGAATAATTGGTATCGTGAGTATATTTTAAAGATGACCCCTGATGAAATTTTACCTGGTACAGTGGAATTTTTAGAAGAATTAAAGAATAATGGGATTAAAATTGCACTAGGTTCTGCAAGTAAAAATGCCATGACCATATTAAATAATATAAAATTAGTTAATCACTTTGATGCAATAATCGATGGAACTAAAACAAGCAATGCAAAGCCCGATCCAGAAGTTTTCTTATTGGGTGCAAAGGAACTTGGTGTATCCCCTTCTGAATGTGTAGTTTTCGAAGATGCCAAGGCGGGTATTGAATCCGCAATAAATGCTGGAATGTATAGTGTTGGAATCGGCGATCCACTTGTTTTAAATAAAGCTAATATCGTTGTTTCTTCTTTGAAAGAAATGACATTTGAAAAATTAAATTATTAAACTATTAAATTTATTGTAAAGGAGACTCAATATGAAACAATATTTAAAATTAGATGAATGGAATATTATAGAGGAAGGTTTTAACCAAGATAATCATGAAGTATCTGAAGGAATTTTTAGTATAGGAAATGGGTATATGGGACAAAGAGCTAACTTCGAAGAAACGTACAGCGGAAAGTCTCTTCAGGGAAGTTATATGGCAGGAGTTTACTATCCGGATAAAACAAGAGTTGGCTGGTGGAAAAATGGATACCCAGAATATTTTGCAAAGGTGTTAAATTCTACCAATTGGATTGGAATAGATGTTAGTGTTGATGGAGAAACACTAGACCTTGCAAAATGTGAAGTGAAAAATTTTGTGAGAATTTTAAATATGAAAGAAGGATATCTACATAGATGCTTTACCGCAAAGCTTACTAGCGGAAAAGAAGTAAATGTAGATGCAAAGAGATTTGTAAGTATTGCTGCAAAAGAAATAGGAGCAATTAGATATTCAATTACACCAGTTAATTTTGAAGGTACATTGTGTATATCCGCTTACTTAGATGGTGATATAAAAAATGCGGATTCTAATTATGATGAAAAATTTTGGGATGAAATCTCAAAGCAGTGCAATAAAGAACAATCATCTTTAATAGTAAAAACAAAAAAACTTGATTTTTATGTGTGTTCTTCAATGAAACTAGATATTTTTCGAGCAGATAAAAAGGTAGATTTTAATGCAGAATTTATAGAATCAGAAAAATTTGTAGGTAATATAGTTAATTTAAATGTAAAACAAAATGAAGAAATCGTAGTGTATAAGTATGTTTGCAATGTAACTTCAAGAGATTACGCTGTAGAAGAATTATTGGCTGTTAATAGAAAAATTTTAGATAAAGCTTATGGAAGCGGTTTTGAATTATTACTTAAAGATCAAGCAATAGCTTGGGGTGAAAAATGGAAACAAAGCGATATTGTTATTGAAGGAGATGTTTCGGCGCAGCAAGCTATTAGATTTAATATTTTTCAATTGAATCAGACATATTCTGGAGAAGATGATAGATTAAACATAGGCCCAAAGGGTTTTACAGGAGAAAAATATGGTGGAAGTACTTATTGGGATACAGAAGCATATTGCATACCATTTTATTTAAGTACTGCTGATCCAAGTATATCTAGAAATCTTTTGCTTTATAGATATAAGCAATTGGAAAAAGCTAAAGAAAATGCAAGAAAGTTAGGTTTTACAAAAGGTGCTCTATACCCAATGGTTACTATGAATGGAGAAGAGTGTCACAATGAATGGGAAATAACTTTTGAAGAAATTCATAGAAATGGTGCTATAGCATATGGTATATATAATTATGTTAATTATACTGGAGATAAATGTTATTTAGGTCAATATGGATTAGAAGTATTAGTAGAGATCTCAAGATTCTGGGAAGAAAGAGTTAGTTTTGCTTCAAACAAAGGAAAATATGTAATACTTGGAGTTACTGGCCCTAATGAATATGAAAATAATTCAAATAATAACTGGTATACTAATAGAATTGCTGCTTGGACACTAGAATATACTACTTATGTAATTAATCATTTAAAAAATAATGAACCTGGGAGATATTCAGAGTTAGTAAATAAATTAGGTTTAAAAGAAGCAGAAGTTAGTAAATGGCAAGATATCATTAAAAATATGTATTATCCAGTAGATGAAGAGCTAGGGATATTCATGCAACAAGATGGATATATGGATAAGCAGCAGATTCTTGTAAAAGACTTGGATCGCAAAAATTTACCATTAAATCAAAAATGGTCTTGGGATAGAATTCTTAGATCTTGCTTTATAAAACAAGCAGATGTATTGCAAGGAATATATTTTCTACAAGATAGATATGATTTAGATACCATAAGAAGAAATTTTGAATTTTATGAGTCAAGAACAGTACATGAGTCATCCTTATCTCCTTGTGTGCATACTATCCTTGCTGCAAAATTAGGAAAACATGAAAAAGCTTATGAAATGTATCTTAGAACTGCAAGACTAGATTTAGACAATTACAATAACGATACAAAAGATGGATGTCATATTACTAGTATGGCTGGAACCTGGATGTCCGTAGTTGAAGGCTTTGCTGGGATGAGAGTAAAAGATGGAAAGCTTCTTTTAAATCCTTTTATACCAAAAAATTGGAGTTCATTCTCTTTTAATGTTTTGTTTAGAGAATCATTACTTAAAATAAATATCAAAACACATAAAGTTATTATTACCAGCGAAAATAAGCAACAAATAACTTTATGCGTTAACGGTAAAGATTATACAATAAACGGAGAAATTGAAATTTCCTCTTAAAAATAAAAAACAGAAGGCTATTTTACTTTTAAAAAGTAAAATAGCCTTCTGTTTTCATTTTTTATTGATAAAATTATATTGAAAATCAGATGCGGACATTGGTTTTCCAAAACAAGCAATTAAAAACTTAGTAGTTTAATTAAAGATAAACGTCTCATAAGTGCTACTATGTTATAATAAATACATTGCCGTTTTTCATGGGAGGCTAAATATGATAGGAAAATTACTTTTAAATAGATATGAGTTATTAGAGAAAATTGGCGAAGGCGGTATGGGAACTGTCTATAAAGCAAAGTGCCACTTGTTAAATAGATTTGTCGCTGTAAAGATATTAAAAGCAGAGTTAAGTAATGATGAAGAGTTTGTTTTAAGATTTAAAAGGGAAGCTACTTCAATCGCAAGATTGTCACATCCAAATATCGTGAATATTCATGATGTTGGTGCAGAAAACCATATTAATTTTATAGTTATGGAATATATTAATGGAATAACATTAAAGCAATTAATAAATGAAAATGTTAGACTTACTTCGCAAAAGGCTTTAGATATCTCACTCCAAATAGCCAAAGCACTTCAATGTGCACATATTAACAATGTAATTCATAGAGATATAAAACCGGATAATATCATGATAACAGAAGATCATATAGTTAAGGTTATGGATTTTGGAATAGCTAAAGTTGCTGATTCAAGAACCATAACCAATTCTAGTAAAGTTATGGGTACCGTACACTATTTTTCTCCAGAACAAGCAAAAGGAAATTTTATAGATTGTAGAACAGACATATATTCCTTAGGTATTGTAATGTATGAAATGATTACTGGACAAGTACCTTATAATGCAGAAAGCTCTATTTCCATAGCTATAATGCATATTCATGAACCCGTTACTGCGCCCAAAGAAATCATTACAGATATTCCTGAAAATATAAACCAGGTAATTTTGAAGGCAATGCAAAAAGAGCCTTTTAAAAGATACCAAACGGCTAAGGACATGGCAGATATAATAAATGCAATTAAAGAAGATTCTAATTATGAAGTTAAGGTAAATAATGACCTAGATGATGCTACAAATATTATGGGTGCAACAATATTTTCTGATATAAAAGACAATTTCACAACGGTTATGAGTGGAGCATCCATCGCTGAAAAAGCAGCAAATAAAAAAGATAACGAAGTAATAACGGGGAATGAGAAGACCGTTAATAATAAAAAGGCAGTAATTATTATTGCCTCAATTATTTTAGTTGTGATTGCTTCCATTTTAGGTAAATTTATATCCAACGGGACTTCTATTAATACACCAGCTCCCATTGTCGAAACTACAGTTCCAAAAGCAAATGAAAAATTACAGTCAGATGAGATACAGCATGTTGATAAAAAACAACAGGCAGATGAACAACTATCCGTTGTTGAAAATAAATTTGTGCCCTCACTTATTGGAAGGACCCAAGATATTGCAAATCAGACTGTAGTTAATAATGGCTTTATGCTTGGCAATATTTCAAATGAATATAGTGATAGTATTGCTCAGGGTTTAGTTATTAGTCAATCACCTGAGGTAAATACATCCTATGAAAAAGATGGCAAAGTAGATTTAGTTATAAGCCAAGGAAAAAAAATTGAACAGGTTACTGTCCCACAATTAAATGGCAAAACCCTTGATGATGCTAAAGAAATTCTAGATAACATTCAATTAGAGCTTGGGGAGAAAACACCTATAAATATGGATGACAAAGCCCGTAAGGGCAATCATTCCAAAAATAACAATAAAAAAATATTCATGCAAAATGCCGAGGCCGGTACCCTTGTAGATATAGGAACAAAAATAAATGTTTCTTATTATGGAAGTAAAAAGGATTTATCTAAGTAAATCAAAGGATTAGCAATGAGGAATTTTATGTAAAATTCTCATTACTAATCCTTTTAAATTCCATTCTGAAATGTCATTAACTAACTAATCATTTTTATCATTATATACAAAGTTGCAAGGTTTTCCTTCACAATTTAAAACTTCTTCATCATCTTTGCCAGTATAAATTTTTTTATTGTCTACGTCAACTTCTGATTTGTCAATTTCAGATATATCATTCTCCGCTAATAATTTTTCAATATCTGTTGACATAGCTGCCGGCTCAATTGTTGGTTCATATCTTCCGACTACATTGCCATCTCTACCAATAAGGAATTTTGTAAAATTCCATTTCACTGAATCCCCTTCTAGGAATTCAGGAAATCTTTTGTAGAGTATATCATTAAGTTTTTTTTCATTAGGCTTATTCAGATCAAAACCTCTGAAAGTTGCTTCCTCTGTCAAATATTTAAAAAGCGGAAGGGCATTTTCCCCTCTTACATCACCCTTCTCGAACAATTGAAAACTCACTCCATAATTAATTGTGCAGAAATTCTTTATTTCATTGCTTTCACCTGGTTCCTGCCCAGCAAATTGATTGCTTGGATAGCCTAGTATTTCAAAGTCCTTATCCTTGTACTGTTCATAAATCTTCTCCAAACCCTCATACTGTGGTGTAAATCCACACTTACTTGCTGTATTAACTATAACCAATACCTTTCCCCTATATTGTTCCAAAGATATTTCTTCACCATCGATTGTAATTGCTTTAAAATCATAAATTGACATTTGCTATCCCTCCATATTATATAAATTTATCCATATTAAAATGTTATCATTAACATTATAGTATTCCTATTTCAACAAATAATTCTCAACTTTTATTGGTTATAACGACAATTTTTTTAATAAACACCAATAAATATTTCTTAATAATTATTATTGTTTGTATTGTATAAAGATATTATATCATAGAAATAAAATAAAGTACACTTAAAATTCATTTTGAAAGGACTCAATAAAGAATGTAACAGATAGAACTTAATTTTACCCGCTCAAAAAAATATAAATAGATTTGCAAAAGCAACCCTACTTATATTTCCGAATTTTTTATCTAAATGAAGTTTTTAATGCTTCTTTTAATATCCTCGTATTCTTTCTATAAGGAGTTACTGGACAAATAGTTTTATCTTTTACATCAAATAACGTGTATATCGCAATTCTTGCTGCGCGTACAGAATATTCTTCTGTAAATACCATATCTTCTGGAATTTCAACGAACTGGCTAATCATAGCGAAATTTGTTGAGCATTCTGGTACAACACTTGGACGATCAGTCATCTTCCGAGGCTGGAACTGAGCATCTACATACGGCATCATACATGGAATAACATTAATTATAGTGTCCATAATTTCCTCTTGCTTGTCTTCCATATGCATGTGGTGTAGAAGTTCTATTAGCATTTCCTCACCTGTACAATCACGCATTGATTTCTTTACAAAATCACCAACTTTATCAGTATATATGCTATAGCCCCAGAACATAGTTGTATCAATGGGCTGATTTTTAAAGTGTGGTTGAGCTGCAACAACTATGCTCATTAACCAATTAGAATCCTTAAATGTCATTAATGCGCCACTACCTGGAATATTAGTGGAGAATTTTTCAATTAGGTTTAACAATTTATTACCCTTACAAGTCACGGTAAAGCTTTCCCAATTAGTTTCATTTGCATGTCCAAAGAAGGGTTCTGGATTTCCAAGACCTCTTTTCTTTTTAGCTATTTTCGCCCAAAGTTCACCAGATATTGGTTTGCTTGGATTATATTCTGCAGGTGTGTACATATCACCAAGAGTTGCGCAGTCAGTCATGCATCCATTTGTCATAATGCAAACGTCTCTAGGGTTTAACTGAATAACCCTTTCACCTTCTTTTTCTTCTATATGCATAGCCGTTACTGTAATTTCATCTCCTGATTTGAAATCTAAATCAGTTACAGTTGCATTTATACTAAAATCAACTCCAAAGTTATCTAAGTAAGCTTTTAATGGAAGAATAACAGACTCATATTGATTGTACTGAGTACGTGTAACCCCCTCTAAAGTTTCAATACGAGAAAATTCAAAAATCATACGTTCCATGTAACGCTTAAACTCAAAAAGACTGGACCATTTTTGGAAAGCAAAGGTTGTTTGCCACATATACCAAAAATTAGTTTCAAAGAAATGTGGCGTATGACTAAACCATTCCTCAATAGTCTTATTATCTAATTTTTCTCCTGAAGTAATCATAAGTTTTCCAAGAGCCATACGATCGGAATTATTAAAGCCCATACTAGTCACATCTAGAATTACTCCATCTTTATCAATTAACCGTGCCTGTGCATGTGTTGGGTGTAAATGATCAAAATTAAGAATTTCTTCTTTAACGCTTTTACCCGGCATATCTAGGGATGGTATACCTGAAAACAATTCCCAAAAATTCTCATAGGTTTCTTCATTTAACATTCTACCGCCACGGCATACATAACCATTTATGGCATCTCCTGCACCATCGTTACTGCCTCCTAAGATTTTCATTCCTTCAATAATATGAATATTTTCTCCTTTAAAGTTACAATCTCGTACAAGATAAGCAGCACCAGCTAAGGAAGCTAACCCTCCACCAATAAAATAAACTTGTCTATCTTCATTATTTCTATTTTCTGATAAATCTATCGTTGTTTTAGAATTATTTTTAAACTTCTTTGCACTAATAGTTGCTACAGCAGCCGCACCAGCTATTGCACCTAACGTAAGTAATACGTTCATACCATTTTTGCTTGATTTTTTACTCATAAAATTTCCCTCCATTTTGTCCCGTTAATAATAAATATCTTATCTATTATTATAAACCTAGTAACGTTAATTGTATTTACACACTTTTGAGTGTTTGTCTAAAAAACACGTGAAATTTAATTTTCTATTATAGAACTATCTACAAAAAATCCATATTTATGGTGTATAATTACTATTAAAACTAGTTTTTGTAGGTGATTATTATGTCTGAATCAATAATAACAGAAAAGGCCCTTGCTTTATCCTTAAAACAATTAATGAAAACAGTTCCTTTGTCAAAGATTTCAATTCAAAATATTGCAGACAATTGTAGGCTTAATAGACAAACATTTTATTATCATTTTAAAGATAAATTCGATCTTGTGAATTGGATTTATTACACTGAAGTTACAGAATGCATCGCTAACTGCAATCGTTATGAAAATTGGACTGATGGTATGTATAGAACCTTGTGCTACCTAATGAATAATAATTCCTTTTATATTAATGCGCTTAACACACCTGGTCAAAATGCTTTTAATGGATATTTCTTTGACTTTAGTTGCGAACTTATTATGGGGATTGTTAATGATGTATCCTTAGGCATGAATGTTCCTGATATGGACAAAAAGTTTATTGCTGATTTTTATACCCATGCTTTTGTAGGTATAATCGTTCAGTGGATTAAAACCGGCATGAAAGACTCACCTCAAATCATGGTAGAAAATATGCGAAATGTGGTTGAAGGCAGCATGCTTGGTGCTTTATCTAGACATTAATGAGGACGGTTGTCCAATCTTCTTTTTATAGAAAAATGGACAACCGTCCCATTAATTATCACCTTCGGTGCTATTTATCACCTTCGGTGCTATTCATCTTCTTCGAAGCTGAACTGTCATTAGCTTATTTCAATATCATAGATTTAAGTGCATTTATTTCTTTACTTAAGTTATCATCCTTCATCATTTCAAGGGCAGAATTAATTAGTACACGAACATCATGCTGTCCTTTATAAATAGGTGTAACTCTTTTATTTAGATTTAGGAATTTATAAACAGCAGTTTGTGCGCCTCTTACAGAATAATCCATAGTAAATACTACATCATCTTCTATTTCACAAAACTGTCCAAGTAATGCTAAATTAGTTGAACCTTCTGGAATAACTTGTGGTCTATCGCCCTTTTCTCTAGTTAAAAATTGTGCTGTTGTAAAAGGTAGTATACAAGGTATACAAATAGACGTTTTAAGAATCTTCTCCATATCCTCTTTAAAGTTTAGGTGATATAATACCTCAGTTAATATTTCCTCACCAGTACAATCCACCATCCTCTTCTTTATGAAATCACCTTTTGCATATGGGAACAAAGAATAACCCCAGAAAGTTTGTATGTTATCAGGTTGATTAAGAAAATGTGGTTGATTGTGTACAACTATTGTCATGAGCCATGCAGAATCTCTAAATGTCATATGAGCACCAGTTCCTGGTTGATTTCCTGAGAATTCTATTATTCTTTTATACATTGTTGGGTCTTTAAGAGTAACTGTGAAAGACTGCCACATTGATTCTTCAACACGTTCATCAAAGACTTGAGGTTTACCAAACTCAGGACGTCCCTTAGCAATTTTCTCCCAAAGATCCCATGCTCCACCTACACTTTTGTCGTTAATCTTTGCTGGTGTAGTCATTGAACCAAGGCTAGTACCCGCTGTTAAAGAACCGATAGTAGCAAATGCAAGGTCTCCCTCACCCACTTCTATTCTAGTTTCTTTCCCGTTTTTTTCACATTTGAATGCTGTAACCGTAGTTTCAGTATCTGATGGTTTAAATTCAAAATCAGTTACTCTGCAATCTAATTCAAAATTAACCCCTTGCGTCTCTAACCATTTTGTCATAGGTAATAACATTGAATCATATTGATTATATGGTGTACGACGTATTCCAGATAAATCACTTAGACGTGGTAATTCTTGAATAAATCTATGAAGATATCTCTTTAATTCTTTAGCACTGTGCCAAGTTTCAAATGCAAAGAGTGTAGTCCATTGAAGCCAGAAGTTTGATTTAAAAAATGGTTCTGGGAAACATTCTCTAATAGTTTTTGTTCCCAAAGAATCTTCAGAATTAATCATTATATCCATTAATGCCATTCTATCAGCGCGAACAAGTCCCAAAGCTGATACATCAGTTATTTTAGCATCATTATCTATTAATCTAGCTTTTGCATGGGTATGAATTTTTTTATTAAAAGCATTAAATTCATCAAGTATTGAAACTTTAGGATCAGTTAATGAAGGAATGCTTTCCATTACTCCAAAAGTACAAGCATAAGCTTCCCTATCAAACATTCTTCCACCACGAATTACATAACCATTCTCAGCATCACCACTTCCGTCCATGCTCCCACCTGTGATGTTTAATTCTTCATATATATGAATGTTTTTTCCTGGAACATGTCCATCTCTAATTAAAAATACCGCAGCAGAAAGTGATGCAAGTCCAGCACCAACCATATAAGCATTTATTTTTTCTACATCAATAGTTTGATCAAAATTAAATCTCATTTTAAACCCCTCCATTTGAAAAATTATGCCATAAGCCATAAGCCTAGGTCAATTTTGTATTTACCAAGTTAACCAAGTACATGCACTTTCAATCACTTGCATGCACTTGCTATAGATACAATATAAATTCAAACGAAAGGATTGTATATAATCAAATTTGTAAAACTGTCTAAAAAACATACATATGTCTTATAGTGTATAGTAAATAAAAATTAATTTATTCTATAACTTTAATATTTAATAGTGGCATTGCAATTACTTCTTTGTATTTTTTGGGAGCTCCACGTGCATATTTTAAATCCACATTATCACCAACCTTGAGCTTTAAAACTTCCTTTGCAACAGCCCTACCTGTGCTTGTATAATAAACTGTTTCTTTACTATCTTTACCGACAACTATAAAAACAATGTTTTCAATAGTTTCAATATTTTTTACAACGCCACTAAAAGTCTCTACCCCAGTAGTTTCAGGAAGTATAGTTTTAGGATTTTTATTCTTAGAATTTACACTACCATACATAAAAAAAATCCCTACTAAAACTAAACTTACAATAATCAAAGCATATTTAGATTTACATGACAAATCATTCACCTCTGCATTCATATTTCTTATTTTTCAAAATTCAGATTTTATTTCAACTAATATAGTTTATAAAATGCTAGCTAAAATCCAACTCTATGGAAGTTTCAAAATAATGATATTTCACTTTCAATCTTGATTCGTCGAAGGGGTTGTTAATAAGAACTATCTACCATATGGTATCCCCTCATTCTTTAGCAATATATCTAATTTATCAATCAATAAATCTATTTCTAATAATATTGTTATATCATTTACTGCTGAATACTTTAAAATATTATTAACGTTTATTCCCATATCTGTAGGCACTCTTAAATTATTATCTTTTATGATCTTAAGAATTTTTTTCTCACCTGGATGCGGCATTTCATTTATTGCAAATATAATATCAAAATAACTTGCAAACAATGCTGCTACTCTATGATTTACACTAATAAAATCATTTCTTTTTAAAGCCTTCTCTATTTGATAATAATATGAAGGCATTTGAAGCTTTAGTAGTGGATAGTTCTTTTTTATTATGTTTTGCTTTAATTCATAAGGATATCCTATCTCATATTTCTGTTTCAGCTTATTTAAATCACCATTTTTATCATACAGTATAATCGAATTTATGAAGTTAGCCCAAAAGCAAGTTGTATATCCTGCATCTGCTTCACATTTTACTAAGTTTCTATTTAATAAACCATCAATCCAATCTAAGTCTCTATATATAATTTCTACTGGGATATTACCTTCTTTTAGAAATCCATCATCTTCGGTTTCCCAAAAGGTATTATTTAGTTCCATGTAACTACAATATTTATCAGTAATTACCTTTCTCTTTAATATTGGTATTTCCTTAGATGTATAAATGTATATATCATAATCCGAATCTTTATCATTAGTTTTTGTTGCGTGTGATCCAGCTAATAAGATGCCCTCCACTTCTTCTATTTTTGAGAAAGCATTAACCAGTGACCTTACATTTGCATTAATATTCATAAAAAATTCACTCCTTTTCATTATTAAATTTGCGTATATATGTTTTAAATTTATTAACCGCTATTAATTAATTCTTTCACTTCCTTTTCTTTCTCAAAAAGAAGGCAACCACCCGCATGTTCTCCAATCAGCATTCCTGTTTCATTAAGTTTTGTAAATAGTGGCGACTTCAGAGCCTCTCTTAAAGTACATTCCTTTAAGTTTGTATCAGAATAAGGTGAGAAAGGACAGGGTTCTGCTGAACCATCTACATTAATGTGGAAGAAGCCTCTTCCAGCTGCAAGACATCCCCCTGAGTATTTCTCATCACCAGGAAAGGATAGAAAAATAGCATCTTCATAGTGCTTTCTAAGTTTGTGCTGCTCACATTCCAATTTTTTGCGCTCATTCTCAGTAGGTGCAAGCTTCCATGTTTCTTTTGTCACGGGCACGTATTCTACAAAAACTAATGCCCTACAGCCTTTATTGTATAGCTTGTCAAAAAAAGCTTTACTGGAGACAGTCATGAAATTTTCAGTTGTCACCGTAGCAGAAGCCCCAAACAAAATACCTTTTTCCTTAAGTTTGTCCATTACATTCATTAAAACTTCATAAGTTCCTTCCCCTCGCCTACCATCTGTCTGCTCCATATCTCCTTCAATGCTAAGTATAGGTACAAGATTTCTATTTTCATGGAATAGCTTTATATACTCTTCCTGGAGCATTACACCATTGGTGAATATAGGAAACATAATCTCTTTCACCTTTGCTGCTTTTTCTATAACATCTTTTCTCATTAAAGGTTCTCCACCTGCAAGCAGTATAAAAGAAATTCCAATCTCCCTAGCTTCCATAAAAATACTTTCCCATCTTTCGGTAGACAACTGTTGTTTTTGTACTCCTTCTCCACAGGAGTTAAATTCCCTTGCATAGCAACCTTTACAAAACAGGTTACATCTACTGGTTATGCTCGAAATCAAAAATGCAGGAACATTTTCTCCTTTTCTTTCAAATCTCCCTCTCTTCTTTTTTGCTTCCCTACTTGATAATACATATTTTAATACAAATGCTGTTTCTTTTGTATTTTTAAAGGATGCCTTTAATATCCCCCTTACAACATTTTCAATGCCATTATTCATATATTCAGATAAATTGAAAATACTATTCATTCCTTCATCTCCTACAGCTATAATTACTTTATATTTGTCTATCAAACTGTTTTACAAGCTTTATGTAATCATCATTTTCAAGTATTACGACAGAAAATTCCTATTTAATTATACCATAATTACCTTAAATTGGTGTGCAGAGTTCAATCATTGTTCCTCTTGAAAATGGTGAAGTGATAGCACCCGTTATATCAGAAATTTTGCTGTAGCAGAATTCCTGAATATTCTTTATTTTGTATTTGTCTATTTACTGGTAGATGTCCTACACTTATAGGGTATGCACCATTACCATCAACTATAACATTTCTTTCAATACCAACATTGTCTGGTAAATCTAATAATGTACCATTATTCATCACGTTTAGCCGGTTTCTCATAATTATTCACTGTATATAAAACTGGCTTCCCTTTAATTTTCTCTATTCTTCCTTCTCTAATTAAAGCATTTAAATCACTGCAGGCATTAGTTCTTTGTATGTTTAATTTTTCAGCTATTTCAATAGCTGAAAATCCACTAGCCTTATCGTCACTTTCATAAATGACTTTGCATGACGTATTAAATAATTGAAATTTTTCAAAACATAATTCTCTATTTACTGATTTTAAATCTTTAGCTACATTCATAATTAAACTTTCCTTTTAAAATGACGTTAAAATATGAAATATAGTGAATTCCTTGAATAAATTGTATATAATAAGATTATAGGAAGGTGAATTTATGAAAAAGGGTTTCACAATAATTTTTACTAAAATGTTTTTGGCAATTGTTCTTTTTACTCTCTCTACATTTGGACAACAAGTATATGCTTCGGGAACTAAAACATATAATTTATCTAGGTATGCTATTAATGTAATAGTAAATAAGGACGGTTCAGCTAACTTTGAAGAGCGGCTTACTTATAATTTCGACGGTAAGTTTAATGGAGTTACTAGAGATGTTGATTTTTCTTTTACAAAAGGCTTAAAAGACAAAAAAGTTTATGTACTGGAAAATGATAATTTAAAAGAACTTCAGCTAAATCCCGGTAATTCTCTTGATGCCACAGGCAAACCAGGCACCTATAACTTTATAGAGGAAGGAACCTTGGCAAGGCTTAAGCTTTTTGAGGTTTCAAAAAATCAAGAAAAAACCTTTGTTATAAAATACAAGTTAATTGATGCTGTTACAAAATATAAGGACACTGCAGAGTTTAACAGAAAGATAGTTGACTCTAGGTGGAAAACTAGATTGGATAACATAAAAATAAAAATAACACTTCCACCTGGAGCTACAAAAGAGGAGTTGAAAATATTTGCTCATGGGCCCCTTATAGGCGAATCTTCCATATTAGATAACCGTACTGTAGAATTTACTGTGCCTACAGTGTCACCGGGTACTTTTATAGAAACCCTGGTTTTATTCCCTATAAATCTTGTTCCTGGATCGAGTAATGTAGTAGATGAAACTGCACTACCTAGAATAATGGCAAATGAAGCTACCCTTGCGGATGAAGCAAATAAAACAAGAGAGGAATCAAGGAAGGAGGTGCAGCAGCAGGTTGAAATGCAAATGCAGCGTAAATCTGTAGGCAACCCTCTAGCAATAGTTCTCATACTGTTATGGTTTCCAATAATTTATTATATATATATAAAATATGATAAAGAAATTAAACCAAACTTTTATGGCAAGTATTACAGGGAGCTTCCGGGTGATTATACCCCCGCAGAAATGAGTGTTTTAATGTCCTTTGGCAAAGTAAATACTAGAGATGTAATGGCTACCCTTATGGATCTTGCAAGAAAAAAGCAACTTATAATCTCTCAAAATAAGATTACTAAAAAGGGTTTCTTTAATAGTAAGGAGATAGATAAATATGTAATTACCTTAAATGAAAAAGCACCCTCAATAGCTTTAAAGACGCACGAAGAGTTTTTGATAAGCTGGTTTATAGGTAAAATAGGAAACGGAAATTATGTTGCCCTTGATGAAATAAAGGATTATGTTAAAGAAAAGAGTGAAGCACTAGAATTTAAGGCTGATTATGATAAATGGAATACACTCGCATGTGAGGAAGCTGCTAAAAATGATTTTTTTGATCAAACCTGTAAAAAGGGAATCTTACTTGGAACATTAACAGGATTTTCTTATTTATTAATTGGAATAGCTGTTACATTACTACTGTTTACTCCAATTGCTGTAGTTGCCATAATTCAAGGGGTTATAATGGTGATTTTCTCAACATTAATAAAAAGAAGAACAGCATATGGAAATGAGCAGCATGCAATGTGGCAGTCCTTCAAAAACTTTTTAAAAGACTTCAGCAGATTAGATAAAGCTGAAATTCCGTCTATTATATTATGGGAACACTATCTTGTATACGCCATTTCTCTTGGCGTCGCAAAGGAAGTTATAAAACAGCTTCCTATTGTTTTCAGCGATGAGGATCTAAATAATAATAATAATCTCACCTATATGTATGGGGCAAGCTATGGTTACTTCAGTGGCTTTGGTGCAATGTTTGATGATACTATCCATACCGTGGAGGGTGCAATTTCCACAGCACAAAGCGTTGCAAGTTCTGAGAATTCATCATCTTCTGGTGGTGGTGGTGGCTTTAGTGGCGGTAGTTCCGGTGGCGGTGGCGGTTGTGGCGGCGGTGGCGCATTCTAATGCGTCATAATTAAAAAAGAATAAAGGAGCGATTTTTATGTTAATTCCAGTAATTATAATATCTGCACTAGTACTGATACTGATTTTTCTTTATAATAACCTCATAATCAAACGTAATAAGGTGAGGAATTCATGGAGCCAAATAGACGTACAACTAAAAAGAAGATTTGATCTTATCCCTAACCTAGTTGAAATTGTAAAAGGCTATGCTAATCATGAACGTAGTACCTTTGAAGAAGTAACCTCAGCCAGAACTAACTATCTTTCCTCAAATACACCTGGCGATATGATGAAGGCTAATGGTAAGTTAACACAGGTTCTTGGAAAATTGTTTGCTGTAGCAGAAGCATATCCAGAACTTAAGGCAAATACAAATTTTCTTGAGCTTCAGGGAGAATTGTCAAAAGCAGAGGATAAAATTAGCTATGCAAGGCAATTTTACAACGATGTTGCTATGGATTACAATAACTCTGTACAAATGTTTCCATCAAGTCTGATTGCAAGCATGTTTAGTTTCAAAGAAGAACCTTTCTTCAATGTGGATGAGAAAGAAAAAGCTACTCCGCAGATTAAGTTTTAGCAAGACAAATTGTATTCCCAATTTGTTAATGTCCCCCGGGACATTCCCCTAAATAACTTGCGACTGAGATTGATAAAAGAGCATCCAAACGGATGCTCTTAATTTATTACTTCTTCATTTAATTCAAATTCATCTTCTCGAATCTGCACAGCTCTCCGCAGGAGATGATTTAACTTTTTGTAATCTATCAGTATCTATAACAATTTCTGAACCATCAGTAACTAATTCAATAAGTAATGGTTGTGTTCTATTGTGTAGCAAGTCCTTTATGTTATTAACTTCCTCATTTGAGGTTATCTGTATAGCTTCTACTCCCATGGCGTCTGCAATAGAAGCTATACTTTTTTTAGCAAATTTAACTTTGCCTTTGCAACTTCTACCATATAGTACATTTAATCCATTATTAACAAGTCCTAACATTGAATTATTTACAACAAAGTAGATAATAGGTATATTATATTCTTTAGCTGTTAGTATTTCCATTCCATTCATGTAAAATCCACCATCGCCTACCATTACGGCATATGTTCTATCAGGATTAGCTAAGTATGAACCTACAACTCCCCCTACACCGGTTCCCATACATGCGTAATTTATACTTGTTTGAAAATCCATTGTCTCTTTTATTGGCATATACTTAAATAAACAATTAAAAAAATCCCCCATATCACTTACGAAACAAGTATCCGCAGGCAGTAAGTCTGATATTTTTTCAGTAAATAGTCTTAAAGACATCCCTGTATGGTTCTTTACATAAGGCTTATTCATCAAAGGTTTAATGAATGGATTTTCCTTTACTGATACATTGTTACTAATCAAAGTTACTGCTTGTTTTAGGTCGCAACAAACAGAAATATCTTCTTTAAAAACTTTATTAAACTCCGCTACATCCCAGTCTATTCTTATAACTTTTCTATCTTTAACGAGAATATCCTTGTAATCCCTTGTTGCAGCTTGTCCTAAAGATGAACCAAGGATTAATAGACAACCAAATTGTTCTTTCTCTACATACTCCACAGCTCCATCTGCTGAACAAAATCCATAATTTCCAATATAATAAGGGAAGTCTGTGTGCACAATCCCTTTACCATTGGGTGTAGACATTACAGGCCATTTAAGTTTTTCGCTTAATGCTTTTATTTCTTTACTAATACCTCTTGAACCTCTACCAACTAAGATTAATCCCTTTTGAGTATTATTAATCTCATTAATAGCTTCTTTTAAACTTTTTTCATCAAACTGCATTGCTTCAATGACTATTTTATTAGTAGGAAGAATTCCTTTAAATTCATTATTTTGAATATCAAAAGGAATTGATAATGCAACGGGACCACATGGTGGTGTCATGGCTATTGTAATCGCTTTTTCAATCTCTTCAATAACTTCATCTTCATTTAGAATATTTTTCGAGTATTTTGTTAAGCTACTAAGCAATTTTATATTATCAAATTCTTGCAAAGCACCTTTGCCCATGAAAGACCTTTTTATATCCCCATTTATAACAAGCATAGGAAGTTTATTTCTTTGCGCGTCTGCAATTCCATTGATGGCATTGTTTACACCTACACCACCTGCCAACATACATACCCCTAATTTATTTGATAAATCAGAATATTTTGTAGCGCAGTAAGTAGCCCCTGCTTCATTCTTTGTTATTATAAATTCTATATCACTGTCATTTAAAGCATCCAGTATACCCGCAAATGTTGCAGATGGTATTCCAAATACGTAATTCACTTCATTAAGTGAAAGTGTCTTTATTATAGCGTCAGCTATTCTCATATGTTATATCCTCCGTAAATTTCAATTATTTTTTATGAATTATGCTATGTTAGATAAAATTGAGCTTTATTTCTCTGTTATATTCATTATATACAATTAAGCTCATATTTCCAATCTATGCTATCATATGAATATTTTATACATTTTTATACTAATTGTAGCATAATTTTCAAGTTTTATGCATTAGATTTTTTGAAAATACTTAGGTTTATCACTGATTACGTTATTATTAATGAAGCAAGAAGGATAAGGAATATATTCACAAAACATGAATGAAATGAAATAACTTTTTTTTAAAAAATACTTGAAATGTAATTTCAGTTATGCTAATATACTCTCATAAGATGAAACCGTACACAAAAGAAAAATGATCAGCATTAAAGGAGGAAATATGGATATATTAAACTTAAAAAAACTAACAACAGAAAGTAGAAATGAAAATACCATGGACATAGATAAAATTTCAACCTTAGAAATGGTGAAAATAATAAATAATGAAGATAAAAAGGTAGCAGAAGCCGTGGAAAAGGAACTTCCTAAAATAGTAGAAGCCATAGATTGTATAACTTTAAGAATGTATAAAGGTGGGAGATTAATTTATATAGGTGCAGGAACTTCCGGAAGACTTGGAATTTTAGATGCATCAGAATGTCCACCTACATATGGAATTTCTGAAGAACTAGTACAAGGGATTATAGCAGGTGGTAAACAAGCTATGTTTAGTGCAAAGGAAGGCGCTGAGGATTCTAAGGAACTCGCAGTAAAAGATTTGAAAAATAAAAATATAACAGCGAATGATACAATAGTAGGACTTGCAGCATCAGGTAGAACTCCATATGTTATAGGAGGACTAGAGTATGCAAATGAAATAGGAGCATTAACCATTTCAGTTACTTGTAATGCTAATTCACAAGTTTCAAAAACATCGAAAATATCAATAGAACCAGTAGTTGGAGCAGAAGTTGTGACAGGATCAACAAGATTAAAATCAGGAACAGCTCAGAAACTAGTACTAAATATGTTATCAACAGGGGTTATGATAAAGCTAGGTAAAGTATATGGCAACCTTATGGTAGATGTAAAATCAACAAATGAAAAACTAGTTGAGAGAGCTAAGTTAATAATTTGTGAAGCAACGGGAGTAGCTATTGAAGAAGCATCCGAAGTATTAAATAAAACAGATTTTGATGTTAAGCTTTCAATATTCATGATATTATCAAAGCTTAATAAAGAGGAAGCAAAAATCATATTAGATGAAAATAAAGGATATATAGCAAAAGCACTAAATAATATCTAAAATAGGGAGGAAATATTATGGTAAATAAAGATATTGCTAAAAACTTAGTGGAGCTAGTTGGAGGGAAAAGTAATATAAAATCTGTTACAAACTGTATGACGCGATGCAGATTAGAACTTAACGATCTTTCAAAAGCTAAAATAGATAAAATAAAAAAATCTGAAGGAGCCCTTGGAGTGGTTGAGTCAGAGGGACAGTTACAAGTTATTTATGGCCCAGGAAAGGTAAATAAGGTAACTGAAGAAGTAACAAAAATACTTGGGGGAAATCCAGTTATAGGTGAAGATGCAGTAGCAGAAACTAAAAATAAATTAAAAGAAAAGAATAACACTAAGTTTAAAAACATACTTAAAAAACTAGGGAATATATTTATTCCCTTAATACCACTATTCGTAGCTTCTGGGCTTGTACTTGCAGTTAATAATATAGCAGGAGTATATTTGGGTGATGTATATAAAACCACAACAGCAGCTCAAATAATAGGGCTTATAGGTAATGGCGTATTCTCTATATTATCAATTTTAGTTGGTGTAAATGCAGCTAAAGAATTCGGTTCACAAATGCCAATGATGGGTGGAGTATTAGGTGGTATTCTATCATCAGCAGCACTTGCAAAGATAACTCTTTTTGGAACAGCATTAACTCCAGGACGTGGGGGGATTATTTCAGTAATATTAGTAGTAAGTTTAGCTTGTTACATTGAAAAGGTTTGCAGGAAGTTTGTACCAGATGTGTTGGATTTATTCGTTACACCACTCGTTACACTTACACTTTCGGTTTTAGTAGCAATATTTATACTTCAACCAATTGGGGGATTTGTTTCAGATAGTATAGGAATAGTTGTAGCTCAAACTATTGCATCCGATAATATGATAATATCAGTTATATCAGGATCAGTATCAGGAGGGTTATTCTTACCACTCGTTATGACAGGAATGCACCAAGCATTAACTCCAATACATGCAGATTTAATAGCTAATGTTGGATTTACAGTATTACTTCCTATATTAGCTACAGCTGGAATGGCGCAGGTAGGAGCTACTATAGCAGTACTTAGAAAAACAAAAAATGAAAGATTAAGGAAAGTAGCTAAAAATGGATTAATACCAGGATTTTTAGGAATAGGAGAGCCATTAATATATGGAGTAACATTACCACTTGGAAAGCCATTTGTTGGAGCTTGTTTTGGAGCAGCACTAGGTGGAGCAGTTATGGCAATATTTAAGGTAGGAGCAGTTGCATTAGGTGTATCAGGATTACCACTCGCATTATTAATTGCAAATGGAAAAATGCCAGTATTCTTATTAGGTGTATTGGTATCATATATAGGTGGATATTTCTTTACTAACATGTTAGGTTTTGAAGATCCAGTAGAATAACAATCTATGATTTGAGGAGGGATTTTTATGAGTTATGGTTTTTCTATTTATTTTGGACTAGACAATACAAAGGAAGAAAATATAAAGTTATTAAATGAGGCCCATAAACTTGGATTTACTAGAATATTTACCTCATTTCATATACCAGAGGCAAATTATAGTATCTTAAAGACTGAGGCACAAGAATTTTTCAAATTGGCTAAAAAATATAATATAGATATAATAAGCGATATTTCTCCTAACACATTTAAGTTTTTAGACTTAAATGATATGGATTTGAAGGGACTATTTGATATAGGGGTTAAGACTATAAGAATAGATTTTGGATATACAGAAGAAGAAGTATCTAAAATGAGCAAAAACACTTATGGAATTAAAATACAACTAAATGCATCAACAATAACTAAAAAGTTTTTTGAAAACCTAGATAGATATTCCCCTAATTATAAAAATGTTGATGCATTACATAATTTTTATCCAAGAGTGGGTACAGGTATTTCAGAAGAATGTATGAAAGAAAAAAATTCTATTTTAAGTAAAAGAGGAATAGAATCTTCTGCTTTTGTACAATCAAATAATAGAAAAAGAGGCCCATTATATGATGGCCTACCAAGTTTAGAAGATCATAGAGGTATAGAAGTAAGAGAGGCTGCGAATCATTTGTTTGCATTAGGAAATAAATCTGTATTTATAGGTGATTCACTTCCAAGCAAAAAAGAACTAGAAGATCTATCTGGATTAAATCCAGATGCAGTAGAGCTTTTTATAGAATTAAAAGAATATGATACTGTAACCCTAGGATTACTTACTGAAACTTACACCCAAAGAGAAGATGAGGCTAGAGATGCTATAAGAGCTAGTGAAAGTAGATTAGTTCTTAATGGAAATAAAATAAAGGCCTTAAATACAGTGGATAAAAATTATGGAGATATTATTATAGATAACGAAAATTACATGAGGTATATGGGAGAATTACAAATATTAAAAACAAGTCAAAAGAGTGATTATAGGACAAATGTTGTAGCTTCTGTTTTACAAAATCATATTTATCTATTAAAATATATAAATGGTGGTAAAAAATTTTACTTTAATATAGTAAATAAATAGAGCTAACATCAAATGTAAATAGGGTGTGATATTATGAATGTATTACAATATATAAGGCAAAATTACGATAGTTTTACAGATAGTGAAAAATTAATAGCAAATTATTTATTAGAAACTAAGAAAAGTATTATATCAATGTCAGCTAAGGATATAGCCTATACTACTAAAACATCAGCTCCAACAGTGGTTAGGTTTGCTAAAAAAATAGGTTTTAATAGCTTAAATGAAATGAAGCTTAAGTTATCCATAAATTTAGATAAAATGGATCAAGATATAGGGTTTCAATACTTGGATAAAGATTTAGGAACAAAGAATATAATTCATGTAATAAAAAATTCAGTAGATTCTATCATGGAACAGACAGTTAGATTTTTAAAGGAAGACGAACTAGATAATGCAATAGAATTACTTATAAATGCTAAAAATATATATGTATTCAGTGTAGGAGTATCAGCTTTAGTAGGTCAAGATCTTTATTATAAGTTAAGCAGGATAAATAAGAGATGTATATCACATACAGATACACATTTGCAAATAACCTCATCTATACTAATGGAGCCAGGTGATGTAGCAATAGCAATATCCTACTCAGGGGAAACAAGAGAAGTTATTAAATGTGTAGAAAATGCAAAAAAGAGAAAGGTTCCAGTAATAGCAATAACAAAGGCTAGTGTAAATAATAAGATAGCTGATATCTCAGATGTAGTATTACGTGTGCCAGCAGTAGAAAAATCTTTAAGGGAAGGTGCAATTAGCTCGAGAATATCACAGCTAGCAATAATAGATATGTTATTTATAGGCATGGTTAGAAATAATATAAAAGAAGTTGAAGAAATCTTAATTGAAACAAGAGAAGCAGTTAAAGAATTGTATAAATAGGGGAAGTTAAGTATATTGGTGTGAAAAAACCAAGATGTTATATTGAATCAAAAAAGCCACAGTATATTTTTTACTGTGGCTTTTTTATTAGTTTGAATGTAGGTGGTCGGGTACCTCAACATCTATTAAATCTCTTGAAATAAAATCTCCAAACTATATTTATGCAAAATAAATTTAGCTTTGGAGATTATTGTTAATTTAAAGTATAATATTTATTTTATAACCACACTTTGGACATATATCATCACTAGTATTAACATGAAGCTGGCATCCCTCTCTTGCAATAAGCTTGTAACTGCACTTTGGGCAGTAAGTCGAGTTATCTGTGCCTGCTACATTACCTAAATATACGTAGTTAAGATATTTTTTTGCTATTCGCCTATCTTTATACATTACCTCAAATTTTGTAGCAGGATTATCCATCTTATAGTTTGGAAAATATCTTGATAAATGAAGTGGAATATCTTTATTTAATGAGGCAATAAATCCTGCAATTCCCTCAATTTCTTCTGCAGAATCATTTTCTCCATTTACGAGTAGAGTAGTTACCTCTACATGACACTGTTTTGATGCTATTTTAATAGTATCCATAACAGGTGTCACACTGCCTCCGCATATATCCTTATAATACTTGTTGTTTAACGCTTTTAAATCAATATTCATAGCATCCACATATGGAAGAAGTATCTTTAGAGGTTCTTCTTTAATATAGCCATTCGTAACCACCACTATATTTATATCTTTTACCGTTTCTTTTAATAGTTTTGATGAATTGTATACATATTCATACCAAATAGAAGGTTCATTATATGTAAATGCTATCCCAATATTACCTTCCAGACTTTTGCATATTTCCACTAATTTTTCTGGTGGTACATATTCGCTCTTTGCTCTCCCTTGGGATATGGAGTAATTTTGGCAAAACCCACAGCTAAAATTGCAACCAAAGCTTCCTACAGAAAGTATATTGCTTCCTGGCTTAAAATGATATAGTGGTTTTTTTTCTATGGGATCTTGAGCCATAGAAGTTATTTCTCCATAATTTATCGTATAAAGTTTTCCCTTGCTATTTACCCGTACATTACATATGCCATGAGCGCCTGATGGAATATGGCAATTATGAGGGCAAAGTTTGCATTTAACTACCTCTCCTTGTTTTTCATAAAACAAAGCTTCTTTTTCCATAATTACCACTCCTATTTATGCCTTATAACCTCAAACTTTTCTATAGAATATTTTTCATTTGGGGAAATTGATGCTTTATTTAATACTATACTTATTTGCTCCTCTATGGTATTAACACCAGCAAGATCTGGTAATAGTAGTCCACTCTTTCTACCACTTCTCACAATAACTCCATATTTTTTAGGATCTAATTGTTCTTTTATAGCTGCTATAGGCTCCGTTAAAACATCTACGGAAAACACAATATCCTCAAGTTCTCCCTCCGATACGTGACTAAACCTTGGGTCCCCTTCTCCTGCTTCAATGGCATTTCGCATTATTTCACTTGCTACACTTTCTGTTACGGGAAAAATTGTACCTATGCAGCCCCTTAACTGTCCAAATTTTTTAAGAGACACAAATACCCCTCTTTTATTATTTATCATTTCCTCTGTTACATAGTTTGGTTGATCCATGGAATTACCCTCTATTAGATAATGAGTAAGACTTTCTCTGGCAAGCCTAACATAAACATCTTCGTTATTTACTCTTTCCTCATATTTTTTTCTTTTTTCATTAGTAATTTCTGATAATATATCTCTATCACTGTTTTTAAGGTCAAATTTCATTACCGCATAGCCCACTCCGAAGGTGCCTTCATAGGAAAGGAGTTCTCCCTTTATTTCATTACCTTCCATTGCTCCAAGCATTATATAATAAGACCTTAAGCCACATTCTCCAGCATTTTCAACCATTTCTGTATTTATATTAAATACTCCTGATACATCACCCTTTGTTAATAGACTTATTATTTCGGCATCAAACACTTCTCCATAGGGATTATAATCATAAGGTCCTTCATCTTTAAGATGATGTGAAAGATCACCACTTCCAATAAATACAGCATTTTCATTGCTCTCCTCTATTGCCTCTTTAATGAGTTTACCAAATTTATATAACTGTATAGGACTAAGCCCCCCATAGGTAATATGAACAAGCTTAAAAGAATTATACCTATCAACAACAAAGTACAGTGGAACTATGCTGCCGTGATCTAATTCATATTCTCTATCGTATTTTTTAAGAAAACTTGTGCTTACTTCTACCGTTGGTATATTATTACTGCGTGCCTTAGCCATAATTTTCCCTGTCAAATCCATGTCTATTTCAAAATTCATAGAAACTTTTGACGCCCCAAATTGCTTTAAATTTCCTGAAATAGAACTTTCAAAAGAAAGAGCTATGGCATCTGAAAACATAGTTCCATGTGGTGTCACTACTATTATTACTTCTGGTTTTAACTCTGATATTTCGCCTCCAATGCGCACGCAAGCATCGTATGTGTTTTTTATCTTTTTTTCCTCTCCACGTCCCACTTCTGGAATTATTATAGGTGGATGTGGCATTGTATAAAAAGCTTTTATTTTTCCCGTTGTAATCACCTCTCCTATTCATTACTTTAAATATCATTTAAAAAAATATCAAGTCAGTATTCTAGCCTAATCTATTTTTATATGCATAAATATTTTACCCACTACTTAGTGTTCATATCCATAAAGGTTTTTTAGCATTAGCTTAGTTTGGCCACTTTATAATGAAATAATATGTTTTCAATTTCCTCCACAACAACAAAGTTTTCTATTCTTATACCATGCTTTCCGTTAAGAAAAGATTAATTACCATGTGTATTTCTACTATTGTTAATATTTTTCTATTGATTTTTATAATTATTGCTATATTAAATACATAATCTTTTTAGCCAATTTAATTTACATCCTTATGCTTTACAAGGTTTAAAGATGGTAGAGAATGTTGTAGGGGAACTTACGGAAACTGGACTCAGTAATGCCAAGCTATTAGGTATATTAAGAAATGGATACGAGAAAGTCTGTTAAATATAACATCTCATTATATGGAATGATTTTGTATCAAATATGGGGGCATTTATAGCAATGGAACCGAAACGGCAGTATGACTACCTTTATTTGTAAATATATGATTAGATTAATCTTGCTGAGGATTACCGTATTTTTTACAAGTAAAGTAATCTAGTGCGATAGATAAATAAATTAAAAATACAGGCCATAAGCAGTTGTGATAGTAATAATAAAACTCTTTTCTAAGATTTTCTTAACACTATTATTTACAACAAACGCCAGTACACTATCACCTCACCAAATGTTTCCTGGAATAACCATGCAAGTTTTTCTCTAAGAACCTCTTCCTTAGAGCTACCAACATTAGAACCCCTATCAAAATGTTCCTAAGAGGTGGACATCCAACCATACTGGGTCATGCAATTGGAGAATTTGGACTAATTTTTAAGACCACTCATAAACTATCATTTTTGGATGACAAAGATTATCGTAGGCGTATTTTAGCACAGCTAAACCGTGGAGAATCAGAAAATGGTCTTAAAAGAATCGTTGTATACGAAAAAAAGGCATTGGATGCTATCAGAAATGAACATTAGTTAACACATAAAGTATTATAATAACAACCTCTTTAGAGCAAGGAAGTTGTTATTATAGTAAAAATAAAAGTCAGATACGATTGGTAAGTACTAATAATTGATCTCTTAATTAGTTGGTTTGATTTTATATCCACTTTTTTGTCCACCCGTTTTACAAAGATTCAGAGGCGCCGTACCTATAGCCCCTTATTATCCATAGATTTTCAACAAAAATAAACTTAAAAATAAATAGATTCAATCTTTAATTTGTTCTTTGCAATATAACATAGGAAAAGCATGCTAATAACATTGATTACAGGTAATCCCATAGAAATAGTGTATAATATACGAATTTTTTTATTTGCTACTGCTACTGAAGTTACTCGAATAGTTCCATTTACAGATGTTATAAAGAATATAACTGCTAAAGTTAATATAGAAATTATACAAATTGCTAGAATAACATAAAGCTGTGCAGCTGCTGGAAAAAGCAATACACCCCATATGAAAAACCAAGAGAAGGTACCTAAAGCGTCTTTTCCATAATTTGAAGTGTTAATTATCAAATTAATTGCATATATTATGAATATTAATGTTGGTATTATATAAAGTATGTTACCAAAAATAGAATACTGTAAAAGTCTTACTCCTGAGCCAATTTTCTTAGCACTGTAATTTATATCTTTACTGACAAAGGTAGACCCTGGGAATATATTAACTATACCTAAAATTACTATTACAGTTAATAGTATCTCCAAAGAATATATACATCTCGGAATTGAAAGTGATAAATTTTCAATAGAATAGCCTTTATATGGTGAAACTAATGCAGTAGGAATGACTAACAAAATAATAGGAAATAATCCTAGCATAATATATATTATTTTAGGATTTATTATTTTTATTTTCCTTGTAATAAACATAATAGTTATTGAAAGTAAGATAATTCCTCCAATTAAAACTAGAAAAACCATAATTAAAAAATCCTTCATATTTTACGCATACCTCCGAAAACAAAATTATTCTACAAGTAATTACTATAAATATACTGCATTCATACTTATTCTACATTTTTCTTACAATACCTCTAATTCTAAATATGCAAAAATATTAATATATTCGTTGTTCCAATTTTTCTACATATCTGTAAACATGAATAAAATTAATTTGTTTCCATATGACATTGTTGGGTAATGTGGACTTCATTATTAGTGAAGTATTTCTCATCTGTTACCTCCCTTTGGAATTACTGCTTTTCGCTTTATTCCTGTTGGTTTGAACCATGGTAGCTTTTGCTTTTTCTAACGTTAATAGTAATCGTTTCTATACCCCAAGGAGGATTGTGGGCACTATAATATATACATTAAAAATTTTGAAAGCCGCTTTTAAATTAAACAAAATCATTCTTTGCTCAAAATGTATCGACCCGCAGGATATTTTGTACCGGACCAAGCGCTATAACCCTTACATAGTTGCGCTATGTAAGGATTATGCCATTGAAGTCTGCTTATTATTGCTTTGAAGATTCCTTATATTGAATCGTAAACTTTGATTGTGCATTACCTAAAAATACGATTGTTCCATTTTTAGACAATGTAACCTTTTTAATACCTGTAATTAGAGAATCATTCACTAAAACTCCATTGCTATCATAAACTACAAAGGCTGTATTCTTCGGTATATCTACAGTAATTTCCTTACCAGCTGATTCCTTATCTATTTTATACCAGCTAGCATATCCGTCTTTCTTAATTGTAAATTTGAATTTATTCTTTGTTGGAAAAGTTTCAATTGCATCTTCTGATACATAAGTAGCACCACCTGCCCTTAGGTATTCAACCTCATCCTTTTTATAAAATGTGTAGTCCAATAGGTCACGTGATAATACATCTGGACCATCTAATATAGCAACAGCTGAATTATTATCTATAATTTTGTTTAAGCGAAAATATCCATCAGGCCCTTTCGTAAGGCTAACTTGTACATCGGGACATTCCAACATATACATTAATGAAGAGTATTTTTCATTTATTAAGAAATATTTCTTCCCCTCTCTTTTTGCCCAAGCTTGTGAAACACTTTCTGTTAACTTATTTACTCAGTATACATAAAATTATTGGCTCCTATGCCGGACTCGAAAATAAATTTTTATCTTTTAAATTGCATTAAATGTTCCAATTGTTTATTATTTTCAATTTTAATACTAGATAATTAATCACAGTATATTTTTATTTGAATAACATAGAGTAGCAGTTAGAAAAACTGATACTGCTAGGAGGTAAAACTATGTATAGTTATTGGCACGCTGATATGAGCGAATATGATAAACAACAACGTGAAAAGTCCCTCATACACGATTGTAATGAATGTAAAAGACATGAATGCAATGAATGTAATAGACGCGAATGCAATGAATGTAAAAGACACGATTGTAATGAGTGTAAAAGACATGAATGCGATGAATGTAAAAGACACGATTGTAATGAATGTAATAGACGCGAATGCAATGAATGTAAAAGACACGATTGTAATGAATGTAAAAGACATGAATGCGATGAATGTAAAAGACACGATTGTAATGAATGTAAAAGACATGAATGCGATGAATGTAAAAGACACGATTGAAATGAGTGTAAAAGACATGAATGCTATGAATGTAAAAGACACGATTGTAATGAATGTAAAAGACATGAATGCAATGAATGTAAAAGACATGAATGCGATGAATGTAAAAGACGCGAATGCAATGAATGTAAAAGACACGATTGTAATGAATGTAAAAGACATGAATGCGATGAATGTAAAAGACGCGAATGCAATGAGTGTGATTAACCATCTTAAAAAATTTGACAAGTAATAAATGTATTCATAAATAAAACCTATTATATTTATGAATGATTGATATAGATATGAATAAGCTGCTTTACACAAGCAGCTTATTTTTCAAATAAGCCTTGCATTAAAATACAATTGAGTTATATTCGGGATAGCGCCAACATTTTCGACAAAACCCACGCTATGGTTTTAATGTCAGCTTTATGGAAAACTTATCTTGCTACTAATAAGCTCTGCTGTAATATTTAAAATGAGGACTTTAGCTTTATAAAATAAAGACCTTGAAGCCAGTGAACTTAAAACTTGTGAAATAGTTCATAAATATATTGATAGTCTATACTTTGAGTTTAACCTATATCGTAGATTCTTATTTAGAAATGTACCATTTACTTTGAGATTTATACATATCCTTATATTTCTGAAACTTTTGAAATACACCTGAAGTATTTTTAAATATACTTCCTTTAGAAACATATCGAGTATCATGTCCATTAAATTCAACTATTGCAACAGTTTCACCAGGTTTTATATCAAAAGAAACATGTGATAGTGAATTTTTAGTACTTCCAGGGTAAACAAAAGAAACATCCTCTATATTTATTCCAGGAATCCCCTTTGTTTTTACATCTTCTCCTTTACATTCGTCCATGTCAAAAAATCTTATAAGATTTTTCACAGTACCAATCTTTGGAAGTACGCTGCCTATATTCCAACATATCATTTCTTCCATCATTCCTATAAGCATATCTAAAGATCCAAATACTGCACCAAAAGCACCTATTGATATTGATTTATCTAATGCACATTTTACAAGAATCAGAAGAATTATAATATAACCGCTTAAAGTTAAAAGCTTTAAGCTGAATTCTATAACTGCAGATTTTTTCTGAGTTTTGAAAGCTTCATTATTAATTATTGATAAAGCATTTTTATAAAGTTTTTTAAAGTATCCAAAACATCCTAAAATTCTAGTTTCTTTAAAATATTCCCTATCCATAATACATTTTTCATAGTATTGGTATTCTCTCCTTAATGGAGCAACTTTATCTTCAAGATTTGCAAAAAGTTTAACTTTTAACACCTGTGCTAAAGTTACTGGAACAAATATAATAAATATTGATAGTACAAGTATAGGCTTTAATTTGTAAAGATATATACCCATAATCACAAAATACGGAATATACACTAAAAGCACACCAAGTAGTACGTCCATTGCAGACATTCCTCTGTTAGCACCCTCTTCGGCTTTATTTATATCATCAAGGAAAAGAGGATTCTCAAAATCAATAGGATTCATTTTTGAACTTTTTATATTGATTTTTTTTATTATTTTCCCAGATACTTTTTTAAATAAATCTTTGTATACTACATTTGAAGCTCCATTCAAAATTTGAACGGTTACAATACATCCAAATAATAAAAAAATCTGGATTAATAAATTTACAAATGTTATTTTACCTAAAATATAATTAGACACGGCATCAAAAAGGTTACTTATAGCTATAGTATTTAATGCTAAAAATATTCCTAACAAAATTTTTATCAAAGAATATATAGATATATATATAGGACAAGCTTTTAATGTAAAAGTTAGTAATCTTTTAAATATTTTAAACAGAGAAACATCATCTTTTTTCTTTATCATAACCATCAATCCTTTTTATATTAACAATAGAGTATGTTAAAAAACTAATTAATTAGTTTTTTACATTCCAATTTAAAATGCAAAATTTAAGAATTACTTTTTTACTGCGTTATGGAAAAGCTTTATTTGATTTTACTCGCAAAACGCGGGGAATATACGTTAAGACAGTTATTACTAAAAATATATTTTATTATAAATTTTAGTTATGCATACTTACACTACCGCTCTTAATTGTCCATCCATCAAATTACTCCAGAGCCACTCATTCTAGAGCTAGATGCAGTCATTGACATTGTAAGATTTGTTCCAGTAAAACTTCGGGTTATTCCTCATCTAGTAGTATCAAAACTTAAAGTAGAAGCGTAGCTGCTCGCAAATACTACAGTTGATATTACCAGAATTACTAAAAGTATAGCTGCGGAACAGATTTTTTCGTTTCTTATTGGTCATATTTATTCCCCCTTTTATATATATAAAGTAACTCCATACATAAAATAGATTCCATGTCGTTTATAAAAAAGCTTTAACTTCAAATTATATTTTGTTGCAAATTTCAGGAAGCATACATGCTGGTGTACAAAAAATAACACCGCTATCTATCCGGTGTTATTTGTAAATATCTATTTTATAGGGGAATCTTATTTAATTTTAAAGTTTAAAGTTTTTAAAGTAGTATTTCTTATCTTCCTCTGTAACTTCTCTTATTATTTTACAAGGATTACCTACAGCTATAGAATTAGATGCAATATCTTTAGTTACAACGCTACCAGAGCCAATCACTACATTATCACCAATAGTAATTCCTGGATTTACTATAACACCACCTCCTATCCAAACATTATCGCCTATATTAATTGGAAATGCATATTCAAGTGCTGCATTGCGTGGTTCAAAATGAATAGGATGACCTGCGGTAAAAAGGCTTACGTTTGGTGCAAACATAACATTATCACCAATTGTAACCTTAGCGCAATCTAAAATAGTACAATTGTAGTTACTATAAAAATTTTCTCCAATAGAAATATTATATCCATAGTCACATCGAAATGGTGATTCTATATGGAACCCACTCCCAACTACACCTAATAATTTCTTTACAATTTCCATTTGCTTCTCACCTTGGCTTGGGCGTAGAGTGTTATAGTCAAATATCATTTCTTTTGCATATTGGCGTTCAGATAATAGTTCTTCTTCGAATGCTTTATATGGTTTTCCACTTAACATTTTTTCTTTTTCTGTCATAGCCTCTTCCCTCCATATTATATAACGCTTGAAAATCGCATTTTCTCTTATTATTTTACCATATTTACTGTAATTTAAATCCAAAATACCAATAAATATATTTTCAGATAATTTGAACTGAAAAGTTGTAAAACTAGTTTATTATGTTTATATATAGAACATTGAGAAATCTCGAGATAGGGAAATCATTAAATGTACTATAGCAAATAGAAAACTTCAGTTTACAAAAAAAGATATGGGCTTCATTTTAAACTATGAATCCCATATCTTTTTTTATATTATTATTTTATATGACTAACTTTAATATTCTATATTGCAATAATTAAACCTACAATTAATGCGCTTAATATACTTACACAGAAACCACCTATCATTCCTCTAAAAGCAAGTTTTGATAGTTGTCCTCTCTTATCTGGACAGAATACTGATATTCCTGATACACAGATTCCCATACTTGATATGTTTGCAAAACCTGTTAATGATACTGCAAGCATAAGTCCTGTTCTATAATCTAATGTGCTAATTACTTTACCAAGTTGTCCAAATGCTACAAACTCATTTAACGCCATCTTACTTCCAAGTAATTGCCCTGCAAGTAATACTTGGTCATTCGGAACACCCATTAAATAACCTATTGGTGCAAATGCATATCCGAGTATTCCTTCCAGTGATACTCCAAAGATTCCAAGAAATCCATTAAGCATTGCAACTAGTGCTACTATTGCTATAAGTACTGCACCAATTCCAAGAGCCATATTAAGCCCTGCAGATGCGCCTTCTGAAATAGCTGATATTAAGTTTTCATTATCACCCTTATTATCTATTTTTAAATTCTCTATTTCACTCGCCACTTCTGCCTCAGGAATTAATATTTTAGAGATAATTATACTTCCGAGTGGCACTAATGTACTACCAATTAAAAGATATTCCATAGGTATTCCAAGACCAACATATCCCATTATTACACTAACGGACATACTACCCATACCTGATACAAGCACTAGCATTATTTCACTTTCAGTCATTTTAGGTAGATACTTGCTTACAAGTAATGGTGAATCTGTTTGCCCTAAAAACATATTTGCTACTGCCACAAAACTTTCTACTTTGCTTGTTCCAATAACCTTTCCTATTGCTCCACCTATTATTTTAATTACAAGCCCTAAAACTCCTAGATAAAATAAAGCTGAAACCAATGCTGATACAAATATTATGTTACCTAATACTTGTATACCAAATACCATTCCTGTTGGTGCAGCTCCGTCTGCTAATGATCCAAATATAAAGTTTAACCCCGCACTACCATAGTTTAAAACGTTACTAACCCCATCTGATACATTTTGTATAACTACCCTTCCCAATGGAACTTTAACTAATAAGATTGCCACTACAAATTGTATAGCAAATGCCTTAATAATTAATTTCTTATTAATATTGACCTTATTATTTGATACTAGATATAAAACACCAAATAACATTACAATCCCTAATAAGTTTCTTATTATTATCATAAATTATCCTCCACCTTTTCCTTATTCTTATACAATTTTACTAATTATTGATAATTTAACCCTTTAAGAACCTTCAAAAATAACAAGTCAATACGCTTGTCTATTTTTCAGCATGCCTTATTAGTTTATTTTATACAACTATTTTAAAATCTTATAACTATATTATACCAAAGGCTAGTAATTATTGGTGTCTTTATTTAAATAAATTGTCGAATTTAATAAAATAATTTAAGTTTCTAAAAAAATAGGATACTGCAGCTACTAGCCCTTATTTATTTTCTGGCAAACAAAAGCACTAAAAACTAATCAACAGAAAAGTTTTCAGTGCTTTTTTTAATTAAATCATATGCGGAGCTACTATTGCTACAACCTTAATTATTTAACCTTTTATCACCGTTAAAAGCATTTGGAATCTTACGCGAGCTTCAAGTCCATGAGGAACATTAGAAGGCATGATTATTGTTTCGCCTGCCTTAACATTGAAAATATCATTATCTATGGTAATTTCCGCTTCACCATCTAATACTTGAACCATAGCGTCTCCAGGAGTTACGTGGGTGCTGATACCTTCTCCTTTATCCAGTGAGAATAATGTAATACTCACAGATGGTGTCTGCGCAATCGTTCTACTTATAACCTGGGCCTCTTGATAAGATATTAAATTCTTTAAATCAATTACTTTTGAGAATTCTATATTTTTAATTAAGCTTTTCATACTGTTACCCCCTTAAATTCTTTAATTACAGTATATTACTATTAGTGATAAAAGTCCGTAACTTACGTTACCTTTTATAATAATTATCGGCAGTTGCAGTCTCCTTCAGAAAATTTCCCGGGGTATATTACCAAATTGCGGCACAACTTATTTTGCTAACTTTCTTCTACATGATCAATATAGTCAACATTTTTTAATTCGGATAAAGCATCTTCTACTGATATATCATCTATGATTCTGGCAGTAAGAATTAAACCTCTCTCTATACCTTCATCCCACTGAAAATCAGTCATAACGGCATCAATACCTAGATTTTCAGCCATGTCTTTTGCACTAATCGTATCAGCTTTATAATCTTCAAGCCCCTCTTCTGTTATTGTGACATCATAAATTGTACTTTTCATTGACATTTTATACACCGCCATATCATTAATATTTTTTAACCTACTATATATATATAATGTTCTACAGAAATCTTAAAATATACCTGTATTTTTGGTTTAAATATATGGTTGACGAGTCAACAAAATCGTTCTATAATAAGGTTGACTTATCAATTAAAACAAGAAGTTTTTTAATATACTTGAGTATAAGGGGGTTAAATTTTGAAAGAAGATATAATACATTTAATTAAGCTCAATAATAAAATTTTTAGAACCACCCAGGTTTATTTGGATAAGGTGTTAAAGAAATATGAATTAAGCAGTGGTTCTTACCCATATTTACTTGTATTAAATGAAAATGAAGGTATAAGCCAGAATAAAATAAGTAAAGAATTAGGTTTTGATAAAGCAATGTCAGCTAGGACTGTCACAAAACTTATAAACCTTGGATACTTAGATAGAAAAGAGGATGAGGCCGATTCTAGAGCATATAAATTATATTTAACACAGGAGGCTAAGATTATAATTCCAAATGTGCTCAATGAAATTCATAAGTTGGAAGGTCTAATAACAAATGATTTAAGTGAAAAGGAGAAAGTTATTACCCTAGATTCATTGAATAAGATTTTAAATAATATGAAAAATTTTAAATTATAAGGATAAAAGGAGAATATAAATGGAAGCAGCAAATAATAGCATTAATAAACATAGATGGGTAATTCTAATTATAATTGTAATGGTAGTTTTTATGTCTACCCTAGATAGTAGCATTGTAAATGTAGCTTTACCTATGATGGCTAAATCTTTAAATGTGACATCAGCAGGTATTCAACTGGTAGTAACCAGTTATTTAATTATAATTTCAGCAACTATATTAGTTTTTGGAAGATTGGGGGATATAGCTTCTAAAACAAAGATATTTAAGTTTGGTATAGCTTTATTTACACTTGGTTCTTTATTTTGTGGAGTAACAAGTTCACTGTTTGTTTTAGTCCTAGCTAGAGTAATACAAGCCGTAGGGGCCGCAGCCACTATGGCAAACAGCCAAGGGATTATCACTGCAGTATTTCCATCAAATGAAAGAGGGAAAGCACTAGGAATCTCAGGGTCCTTCGTGGCACTTGGAGCTTTAGTTGGGCCCCCACTGGGAGGATTTATAGTACAAGCCACTAGTTGGGAATATATTTTTTTAATAAATGTCCCAATAGGTATAATAACTTTACTTTATAGTTTTAAGATACTTCCTAAAGAACACAAAAGAGCAAAAGGAAAATTAGATGTGCCAGGAGCGTTATTGTTTATGTTTGCTATAGTTCCTCTATTTGTAGCTTTAGGTAAAGGTCAAGAGGTTGGATTTACTCAGCCCATAATTTTATTAGGGTTTTTAATCGCAATTATTTCTTTTATTGTATTTGTTATGGTGGAAAAGAAATGTGAAGACCCTTTATTACAGCTAGAAATTTTCGAAAATAAATTGTTTTCACTTAGTATATTTTGTGGATTCATATTCTTTGTAGCCATCTTTTGCTCAAGTATTATTCAACCTTTTTATCTTCAGGATGTGATGAATTTTTCACCTTCATCTACTGGTTTATTACTTATGATCTATCCATTAGTTTTGTCTGTGGTGGCACCTCTTAGTGGACATTTCTCAGATAAAATAGGCTCAGAAATTTTAACTTTTATTGGGTTAGTAGTTTTAAGTTTAGGTTTAATATTAATGTCAACTCTAAATGAGAAATCTTCAACTATAAGCATGGTAATTTTTATAGGGGTTATGTCACTGGGTACTGGGTTATTCCAATCACCTAATACTTCTTTAATAATGTCAACAGTATCAAAGGATAAGCTAGGCATTGCAGGGAGTATAAATGGACTTGTAAGAAATTTGGGAATGGTATGCGGCATAGCTTTATCTACTACTCTTTTGTATAGCATGATGAGCTATAAAATTGGATATCATGTAACAGATTACGTAGTAGGAAGAAATGATGCATTTATTTACGGCATGAAAACTGTATATATAACTGCAGCGGTTATTTGTATGATTGGGGCAATTTTAACCTCTTTGAGATTATTTAATCGAAAAGATAAATTAGAAAACTAAAAAATACCTGATCTACACAATATTATATTCCCGTATCAATAGTATTATTGATTGTGTTATTTATTTTTAAATTAATAGTTTTTATACGTACCGCCAACATTCACGACAAAATCCACTTTAAGACATAAAATTGATATAACATGATAAAATAACGGCGAAGTCAACTAACGATATATATGAATTATGCATTAGGTATTCAATCTGAACATATTTTTCTATGGAATGTACATTATTAATAGTATAATTAAGTAAATATTAGTCTTATATAGATTAAATTAAAAAGGAGATGTAACTATGAGAAATACAGCCCTTTTAGTTGTAGACGTTCAAAATGCACTAGTCTTAGCCAAGCCTTTCGCAGTAGAAGAGGTCATTAGTAATATAAAAAAATTAATTAAAACATGTAGAGAAAAAAATGTAGAAGTAATTTATATTCAACATACTGATAAAATTGGGGGTGAATTAGAGCCTAATTCAGAAGGCTGGAAAATCTATGGAGAAATAAGTCCTGCTATAAATGAAACGGTAATAAGTAAAACTTTTAATTCTGCTTTTAAGGAGACAATTTTAAAAGATTATTTAGATAATAAAGGTATTAACAAATTAATTATGACAGGTATGCAAACAGAGTATTGCTTTGATACTACTTGTAAAGTTGCATTTGAGTATGGGTTTAAGTTAATTATACCTGAGAAAACAAATACAACATTTAATAATGGAAATATATTAGCTAAAGATCTATATGAACATTATAACTTTAATATATTTAATGGAAGATTCGGTATTGTAGAATGCCTAGATAATACAATAGAAAGATTAATAGGTTAACTAATAATAAAGCTATCCAATATAACGAAATTTATATTGGATGGCTTTTTTATTTTATTTATAGCTAATATTTGATATTATAGCCAATTAGCCTCTAACCCCAATATCGGAATTAGTGATGGACAAGAAGTTATACCTATTATGGTATTCTATTAGACTACTCCCAAGGTCCATGTACCTACATTTTAATAATATAATAAAAAATTCCACAAAATTTAAAAAAGTCTGTGGGTTTTTTCATAGTACATACGTCTAAACCTATGAGAACTAAATTAAAGGGGGATTTTTATGAGAAAAATAGGTACGATTACTTCTTCAATAGGGCTAATTTTTCTTGGTATCTGGATGATTATATATATGAATAATCCAGAACTTGGTAAGCAAATTTTTATATGGTGGCCTGGGATTTTCATTCTACTGGGAGTAGAGATATTAATACAGTCTAATAGAAAGCATGAGAGCTGTAGAAATCAATTTAATTACTTGACGATTTTAATTATATTTTTGTATTTAGGAATAAATGTATTCCTTAATTTATCCGGAAAATTTGGAAGCATAATAGATAAAGTTGGGTCTGGCATTGAATTTAACGACGAAAACTTTAAAATAGGTTCTTTAAATAACACAAAAAAAATAAGTGCATCTAAAACCTTATCTATTAATGGAAATAGACTTGTATTTAAAGCTCCCAATGCGGATATTAAGATTTGTAGATCACAAGACCAAAATATAAAAATCCAAGCAGATATCTATGTGAAAGAAAATAGTTCTGTTAACGATTATAAAATAGCTGAGGAAAAAACTATGGAGGGGTATGAGGTTAATATTAAAGAAAGTTATATTAAACATGTCAAGGCATATATATATGTACCTTATGGATACAATTTAAAAATCGATGCTGCTAATTGTCAGATAAAAACTATTGATTCAAATATAAAATCTAATATAGATATTGATGCAAGTAATGCAAATATTTCCTTAGAGGGAGATATTGAAAAAAGTAATATAAATGTTTCTAATGCTAATATATATTTTAGAAATAAACTTTGTAAAGATATAAATATGAATGCAAGTAATGGTAAGATTACTGTATACACAGAGAGTAAGAACTTAAATGTAGACGCGAATATAAATAGTGGAGCATGTATAGTAAATGGAGAGAAAAGAGTAAATAAAGGAATATCAACAAAAATTGGGAATGGGGACGGTAAATTAAAAGTTGATATTGCTAATGGGGTAGTGAGTGTTAATAGTCAGGAGTGATTTTTTTGGAAGAACACCAAATAGTAGAGAGACTTAGAAACAAGGACAATGAGAGCTTTATTGAAATAGTAAATAAGTACAAAAGAAAGGTTATCTCTTTATGCTATGCATATACTCAAGATTACTTTGAAGCTGAAGATTTGTCGCAAGAAGTATTTATTGCCTTGTATAATAATATAGCAAAATTTAGAGAAGAATGTTCGTTATCCACATATATTTATAAAATATCAATATCAAAAGCTTTAGATTATAAGAGAAAGAGAAATCTAAAGGGATTTTTAACCGGACTTTTTACTAATAATATTCAACCGACGGAATGTGACATAGATGAGAAAAATCATGTCAGGAAATGCATATGTAGCCTTCCACGAGATTTAAAAGAAGCTGTAGTATTATACTATTATGTAGGGTTAAAGGAAAAGGAAATATCTAAGGTTTTAAATGTATCTCAAAAAACTGTAGAGGGAAGAGTTTATAGGGCAAAACAAAAACTGAGGATAGAAATTCAAAGGGGGGATATCGAAATATGCACGAAAAATGGGATGATTTAGATAGACTAATACTAAATTCCTTTGAAGAACATGAGCTAAGTAGCAATTATAATGAGAAGCTAATAAACAGAATTGAAAAGAATAAAAAAAGTTCAATAGATATTCCTGCTATGTCACTAATTGTTGCAGGGCTGACTATGATGCTGATAATTAGTACTAACTTACAATATAAAATAATTAAAACACAATGCAGATTAAAAACAGAAATTATGGTTGTGCAATATAAATATAATGAAAACATGAATGATTTAAAATATTTGATTGGAGATGGATATAATGCAAAAAAGAAATGATTTTTTAACCTTTATGGCAGCCTTAGTTCCTGGGCTTGGATATATGTACTTAGGACTTATGAAAAAGGGAATACAAGCAATGGTTATATTTTTCATGGTGGAACCCTTATTTAGATTTATTGGGTTAGGAGGATTAACAAGCGTAATTCAAATTCCACTTTGGTTCTATTTGCTCTTTGACACATTCAATATCGCTCATAAGCTTGATAGAGGCGAAAATGTATGTGACTCTGACTTTATATTTAGTAATTATCATAATTTCAATAAGAAAGAAAATCTAAATAATGATACTATAGAAAACATGAAAGACAAAAGTGGGCTAATAGTCGGCTGTGCATTGGTGATAATAGGTGTTCTTTCAATTATTAATAAATTATTTGGAAGTAATGCAATATATGATTTTATAAAACAGAGCATAGGAATATACTTTGTACCAGTACTTTTTATATTTATTGGGGTATATCTTCTAGTGAAGCCACATCAAAAGAAATAGTATAATTCCTTTATAACATTCCTATATGTCATCCCAAGCTATTTCCTATACAATAAAAAGTTATATTTTTATGAATGTACGATTTTATATTAAATCGTACATTCGTTTATGACGCAATTTAAGAAAACTCTGTCTTAACAGAGTATTTCATCTCCTTCAATAACAATCATAACAGAATATTGAGTTGAAAACATACCACCAGTTGTACTATATTGAATGTCCTTAATTTTCAATTTATTTAATTACACATTGTCCTGGACTTTTGAACCAGCATAAATGGCGACCTCTACAGTGTTTAATATCTTTTTCTGCTAAAAATACATTTACCGTTTCTGCCCCTAATATTTATTTATATAACTTTAGGTTCTCTCCTTGACTTTCAATCCACATATTTAAAAGATCTTTTAAATCATCAACCTTTTCTTTATCTGTAGATACCTCATTAGGTTTAAGTTTTTCTACAACTTTGAACTCAAAGGCATTCTCTCCGTAAGCAGCCCAATCCTCTTGTAATCTTTTAATTTTAATCCTACCTAAATTTAATTGAAACTTAATTGATTCAAAGGGCTTATATAAATTTGTACATATATTCACATTAGAATATCCATTAACCGTATTATATATTTGAATTATACCCATCTGTATTTCTTGCTGCTTATAGTTGTTTATAATTTCTTTTTTATTTATATTTCTCATGATATTTTCCTCACAATTCTTATAATATTTGCTGCCATCATTGGTTCTGCTCAAGTATCGATGGTCTACCAGGTACCGTCGTATTATTGCATCATCTTCATAAATAGTTTTAATGATTTTCTTTACTTCAGCTTCCGTATATTCTCTATCAGGTTCAAACAAATCAGCAAACCTTGGTAATAATGCTTTCCGCTTCTCTTCTTTAACAGGGAACACACGAAGCTTCGGATTTTTTATTTTTGGCATCTTTTCCTCAGCTAATTCCATAACCGCCAAAAATGCCCGTGCTTGTCTTGCCCTCTCTCTCAATGCAAATCTCATATTTCTTACTGTGGATTCTGCACATGCAAGCTTCATTGCTATTTCTTTGTCACTATATTTATTAGATACCATATCTAAAAACTCTTTTTGAATTTCAGTCAATCCTGTATATTTCTTGTCCAGCATCAGCAGCATTTCAATAGGAGTTCCATGATTTGCAGTATGAATATTTACACTTTCATCATTTTCGCCAATATATTTTCCACATATTAAACAAATAAATTCTGCTTTTTTACCATCCCATACATAACTTCTTTTAAAATCTTCAATAGTTGCACTGCGAATAAACTCATTCATATCTTTCTCCTGTCTATTAATTTCATAGACAGCATAACATTTTTTCTTTATTTTTGTCAACTATAAATTTGTAACAAATAAAATAAAAGGAGAACCCACATCATCAGAGGATTCTCCTTCTTTATTACTTCTCAAATATCTGTATATATTTCATCTAAAGTGAATTTCTACGTCTTTATTATTTTAATGGCTATCTCATTTATGATTATTGAAATACACTCTATATCTGCAATTTATTTAGATGATAATTTCATTATTTAAATTAAGCTATATCAATGCTTTCACAGAAAGCCTGTGTCATTTGTAATACGATTTATCCTATCTAATTCTAATCTTTCCAATATGCACTTAAGTCGTTAGATTAAATGGATAACAAAAGCAAGTGATAGTGGGAATGTAAATAGAACAATACCCTATATTTAAATCAGCTTCTCAGGAATAAATTTAGAAGAAATTCTCTTTATTAATATATAATCAATTATCAGGAGAACACCACCCGCTGTAAACATAATAAGGTTATTGAGCATAATTACACCTGTCATTTGACCTACCAATAGAATAATTACAGGAAGAACAAGAATGCCGCTTACCTGCTGTGCTTCCTGAAAGGTTTTTGACTTTGCTGATACCATTACAGTGAAGGTTAAGGATAACAAATTAATAGCAGGTGAAATCCAAAGTATTATAATGAGCCATTTTATATCTGGAAAAATAAGTCCTCCAAAATATATGAATCCACCTATATTGATTATTATGCCAAAAGCTATAAATGAAAGCAGGGTTATAATATAGGATGGTATAAAAACGCCTAAAATCTTTGCCCTTAGCAGTTGTTCCATGGATATTGGTGTATAAAGTAGTGTCTCCATTGTCTTATGTTCTTTTTCGCCTACTAAACTGCTGGCTCCAATAATCCCTGAACACATTATGGGAATTATAAGAAAGTATGATGGAAACATATAATTTATAGCAATTTTTATTACAAGTTGTGCAGGACTATATGCCTTATATTCAGAAGGTAGCTTTTTAAGAAGAGAGCCGAACCCTCTTAAGACATCTGAAGCATTCCCGATATAATTGACACCGATAATTAACGCCAAAGGTATAAGTACGGTGAGAACAATTGGTACAATAGCCATTGGCACAATTACCCGCTTTGAACTTGTTATCTCATTTAAATCTTTTTTAATTAATACTTTTTCATTTCTATTCATATTAATCCCCCCCCATTATTACAATGTTACACCGTCGGCTGTGCCTTTTATATACATAAAATACAGCTGCTCCAGGGACCATTTCTGTTGCAGCACCTCATAAATTTCTCCGCCGTTTGCTATTATATTATGTATAATAGCATTCACTTCGGCGTCCCCTGAAATAGATTTACTATATAGATTATGATCTTCATGAATAAGTCCAAATTTCTCTGAAATATTTTTTCCCCTGATTTTTAATTGAAGACTTGCATTTTTCTTTGACGCGAGTTCATCAAAAGTACCGAATCCAAGAATATTACCATCATTTATAAAGCCATACAATGTGCAAATATTTTCAGCGTATTTTAACTGATGAGTGCAAAGAAAGATTGTAACTTCATTTTCTTCTGCAAGTTCTTTTATAAGTTTTGAGACATTAAGTGCATTTTCTGGGTCCAAGCCAGAAGTAGGCTCATCAAGAAATAAAATTTGAGGATTGTGAATAATAGCTATAGCTAGAGAAACTCTCTTCCTCATCCCTGTACTTAAAGCTTTAACCTTCTTATTTCTTATATCTAGTAATTCCAGCCTTTTTAAAATGAAATCTATGCGCTGCCTCAGCAGCTTTTCTTCCATACCATGCATTCTTCCAAAGAATTTTAGATTTTCCTCAGCCGTAAGATTTTCATAGCAGGAAGAACTTTCGGTCATAACTCCACATAATCTATGGAGTTCAAGATTATGTTCATTCACAGGCTTTCCTAAAATTTCAGCATGACCTGAGGTTGATGAAAGAATTCCATTGAGAATTCTAACAGTAGTAGTTTTTCCCGAGCCGTTAGGACCAAGAAATCCAAATATTTCACCCTTGGGTATGCGCAGACTTATATTGTTTATTGCATTAGTCTTTCCATCATAAGATTTTTTAAGATTCGATATATTTATTGCATTCATTTTTTTCACCTCACAATTATTAAACGTACACTGGGACAAAAAGTTCAAAAAATTTACTGCAAGCATAAAATTTTCACTTGAGATAATTTTCCCAATAAAATCATTTACAATATCTAGCATTACATCTGAATTTATAATCCACTTCTCTCCTTTGGTTTTTCCCATCCGTGGTAAATAATATATATTCTTTTATATCCATCTCTATTATATGAATGTAATTGTGTATAAATATGGATAATATGTTATAATTTATATGGGATTAGGTTGAAGTTGTAACATTAGACCGTGTAACTTTTAAATAAAGAAAGGAGAAGATTTCTATGAGTCCTTTAGAAACAAAGAATTTATACAGAATTGAAATTACAGAAAGATGTTACTGCACACTGATTGGCGCGACAGGTAATGCAATGCCATCATTTGAATCAGTTGAGAAAAATGGCAATTATGGTTCAATCCCTATTGGAGTTAAAGGATGGGTGGTAGAAAAGTTTGGGATGAAATATTTTAGACCAGATGAAAACCAAGGGGGAATAGATTTGTTTACACCTTCAAATCAGCCAATCGTTCTAATTCCGTATTATAAAATAAGTGGCCATTATAAAAGGATATAGAAACCGAATAATTTTCTTATAAAACGTCACAACTAATAAAACCGAATAATATTTAAAAATACTGTAAAATTCAAATGAATTTTGCAGTATTTTTACGTCGTCTTTTTATACTGTTGCGACGCAAATCATTTATTTAATTATACTATTATTACCGTTCGTGGTTGTTGGACAATAACATAATAATGTTAAATATCAGCCTTATTCTGTTATCTCTATTCGATTTCCATCATGGTCTAAAATGCAACTCTCATAGTAACCATCTCCAGTATAACGTGGCTCACTTACTACCATGTAACCTGATTTTCTTAATGTATCAGTAAGTCTATTAACCTTTTCGACACTCCCTACAGAAAAAGCAATATGAATTAAGCCAATATATTGACTAATAGCATCATTTAAATTGGAAGGAATTGTCGTCATCTGCATAATTTCAAGTCAAGCACCTGATTCAAATTTAATAAAATATGATTCGAAATGTTTTTTTATATTAGTATATTTATCACCAGCAATGCCATCAAAATAATCCACATAAAATTTCTTTAATTTTTCAATATCTTTAGTCCATATAGCTACATGTTCGATTTTCATATTAACACATCCTTAATCCTATATTTTAGACAAACCGCCCTTGCGGGGTTCCAGAATGTGTATTATTTAATGAATTATTATCAACATATTCTTCTTCCAACCATTTGTATATAGTAGTAATTATAGCATGAATATATTTATAATATACAAGGAAAAGGCAATTAATATATAAACCTACATAAAAACATTATGTCGTGAAAGATCCGTATTACGTAGCAACTGATAAAAGATGTTCTTTGTTTATTAAATAGTGTGATATTTAAAAAATATATTATAATTAACCAAAATATAAATCAGAATTGGTAAAACGAAAAAGGAGAATAGTTATGCTTGAATACAGATTTGATACGCAGTTGTTAATTGAATGATAAAATCTTTCAGATGATAGAATAAACGAGTATATTACAAAAAGCATTAAACTCAGTATCAATTACTTTCCCGTTTTGAAATAAAAAGTTACATCAGCTTTTAGTTGATGTAACCCGTATAATAGTTAAAAATCATTTTTTCTTAAATTCCTTATTATCTAAAATAATAACCCCTGACTTATCTTCCTTTGCTGCCTTTGCTGCCTCCTTTGTGTGATTTACAAGTTTTATAACGTCCTGGTATGATTGTTTTGCTCCCTTTACAAGCAAGGGCACTCCTATAAAATCAATTTTTAGCCATCTAGAAAATAATCCACCAAAGGTCATTGGTAATGGAACAGTTGGTGACGTATTGGAAAATATAATTTTTTCATTTAATAGATTTTGTTTATGAAGCATAGATGCTAAATTATATAATCCAGGAATTAAAACCTTTGAACGTCCCCTACCTACAACATAGACTTTGTTACCATCCTCATCACTTCCATAATAAAAAAGTTCTCCACGATTTCCATATACTAACTTATTAAAGTTAGGTAATTCCAATATTTCATCCTTAGTCGGTTCTCGGGTTTCATCTAGCATTTTTAAGTGATAAGCGATTGCTAAAATAGATGAGTGGGTTCCTCCATAACAATTATATATGTATATCATTTAAATCACCTTATTTCTTATTTTTTAGCTTTGTTTTAATAAATGTAGTATATGCATTAAACATTGATATTAACCATTGATATTAAACATTCTTTGAACACACTTTCTCTAATGCCTTAAATGTTTCTACAATTCTTTATACATAAAATAAATATAATATATTGCAACGAAAAAAAAGGTAGCTCTTACAGACTCTAAGAGTAATTGTCGAAATGGAAATAAAGTTTAATCTAGCCACACTTAATATCTTAATAATTTCATTGATCTATGTGCACTTCCATCAGCATTAACAATATCATCATCTGTAAGACCTGCCTCAACTGCAATATTATAAGCTTTACCAAAATACCCTACATCCTCCGATTTGTGTGCATCACTTCCCAATGAAAATTTAACACCCATATTCTTTAACTTTTTTATTGTTTCAATATCCATATTCTTATGACTTCTGTTAATTTCCAAAGCAGTATTCCTTTCAACAGCAACCTTTCCAATTTCGATAATATCTGGATTAACATGCTCTAAAGGATGATTTAATATTGCAATTTCATATTTTTTAATGGCATTAATCGCAGCTTCTGTATAATTCCTCAATAAAAATGGATTTTGCACTGCTCCAGGATGATAACCCACACAAATTATATCCAGGTAATCAATTACTTCATCTTTAATATCTATATCACCTTTTTTAGTAACAATATTACATTCTACGCCAAGAAGAATCTTAAAGTCATTCTCCTTCAATAATGAACTCTTATTAATATCGTCAATTGATTTGCGTAATTTTTCATATTGATTTAGTTTCATCCCGAAGGTAATATGTTTATAACCATGGTCTGTTATAGCAATTTCTTTTAATCCTCTTTTTATTCCAGCTTTAACATTTGATTCAATACTTCCTTTTGCATGTTCTCCCAAAATAATATTAAATAAGGGAATATGTCCCTTTGCAATATTAGTATGAGTATGATAGTCTGCAATAATCTTAAAACTCATTTTATCTCCTCCATGGTTTAATATCTTTTAATTAAGCGCTTCATTATCAAATTGAAAAGCTTCTTGTATCCACATATGTAATTTCCCTATGGCATGTTTATCATCCAGTTTTAGTTTGCCCATATTACTGGATAATACTTACCTCAATTTTGTTAATTATGCGATAAAAGCTATCACCTTAAGTATATACTTAAATGATGATAGCTACGAAAATTGCTCAATTTCTGAAACGAGCTATTGAACGATGCGGCGTTATCTCTACTATGGGGATTCAATCTTTCTCCTCTTTCTGAAATAAAATCTTTTTATTTTTATTCGAAGTTAAAATAGGATAATTAACCATATATTTATGTTGCAACCGTAAAATATTGCGAAGTAATGTTTATATTTGAGAAAAGAGGTGTTGTTTTGAAATTAGTATTTTTAATTGGCGATACTGCTGTCGGTAAAATGACAGTTGGACAGGAACTGGCCAAAATTACGGATTTTCGGTTATTCCATAATCATATAATTATTGAACCTGTAATAGGACATTTGGATATTTTTACAGAAAAGCAATAACACGAATGAGGGATGTTATTTTTGAGGAATTTGCGAATTCTGACTGTTACGGATTAATTTTCACATATATGTGGGCATTTGACCAGCAATCCGATTGGAATTATGTAGAACATGTCTGTGACATTTTTAAAAAACATAGTGCAGATATATATTATGTGGAACTTGTTGCACCTCAATCTATCAGACTACAAAGGAATGCTACTGAAAATCGTTTGAAGCACAAAGCAACAAAAAGAGATGTTGAAATGTCAACCCAAAGACTCATTAATGATGACAACAACTATCGTTGTGTCAGCAATGATGGCGAAATTCCATTTGAAAATTATATAAAAATCGATAATTCCACTCTTCCAGCAGAAATGGTTGCAAAGATGATAAAAGAACGATTTGACTTATAATATATTAGAATACAAATATTAGTTATACATCGCAACAGGAAGACATATTACGAATTAAAAAAAGTGGTGGAATAAAACCAACTGGATTGGTATGCTACCAGTTTTAATGGGAGTAATTTATTACCTATATATATGAGAAGTGCAGGTAAATAGCTATAGTACAAAGATTTATCTTATGTACTATACCTATTTATCATCACTCTTATGAAAAAGAAAAAAGGCATTGCTGCCGTTTGTGGCTGTTGGACAATAACCTTTTTTCCTGAACTTTCGTCCTACTGGCATTCGCTTTCTCCACATACTTTCACTTGTCATCTTCCTTTGTAACATTATAAAGACTAAAAAAGTATCCTTTTTTCTGTGTTAATTCATCAAAACTACCTATCTCCTCTATCCTTCCATTGTTGACTACTATTATCCCATCATACATTCTGAGTACTTCATCAACAAGTTTGTGTGTAACTACCATACACGTCAATTCATTAATACCTAAAATTGATTTTTCTATATTATAAGCTGTCTCATTATCAAGTGATGATGTTGCTTCGTCAAGTACAAGGATTGGAGTGTTTTTAATCAATGCCCTAGCAATAGCCACCCTCTGCTTTTCTCCACCTGATAGATTACAACCATTTTCACCAACATTACTATCGAGTCCACCAGAAAGTCTACCTACTAATTCTTCAAGTCCTGAAAGCTTTACCGCCCTTTTAATATCCCCCTCACCATATTCCTTAAATAACGCAATATTTTCTCCTATACTATTATCAAACATAAATACATTTTGATGTATTACCGTAATCAACTTATACAAATCACTAACTTTAATCTCTCTATTATCAACTCCATCAATTTTTATAGCTCCCTCAAAATTCTCATAATACCTTAAAAACAATTTGATTATAGTAGATTTACCGCTTCCACTTCCCCCAACAATTGCATATTTACTACCTTTTTTAATATTCAAAGATACACGATCTAGCGCCTTCCGTTCTTCACTGTAGCAGAAATTTACATTTTCAAAGGTTATTCCCCTTTCAAAACTTAACTTATCAATCCCACTATCGCGATTTTGATTTTCACCTACAAATTTCACTAGCTTCTCACCGATTAATTTAACTGCTTTAACCTTGTTTAATCTTGTTGACACTGCAACAAGCGGCCCAACTATATTATTCATCAATTGAACTGTAGCAATCATTGCACCCACTGTTAACTCACCCTTAATAACAAAATAAGTTCCCAGTCCCATTGCTGTAAAAAACATTAAAAATCCACCTATTTCAGATAAACCATCAACAAAAGCACTAAGCAGTAAATACTTATATTTTGAATTTTCAACCCTATAATTTGATATTTTATATTCATCTTGAATTTTGTCCTCAATATTAAAACTTTTTATCACTTCAAATCCTGAAAACATATCCTTAACCTTTGTTGTAAATATACCTAGGTTATCAGAATATATATTTTTGCTTTTTCCTAATTTTTTTCCAAACGCCATAGGAATTATAATAGTAACTGCCCCAACAACAAAAACACCAATTGTAATATAAACATTCATTTTTATTATAGCAAAAGTAGCAATTCCAAAGGATATAGCGTTATAAATAATCTGAAGAATGTTTATAAAATAATCCTGCTCAACAATATTAATATCATTTGTAATCAAAGAAATATATTTCGCACTATTTTCTTCATTAAAGCTTTTTAAATTTTGCCCAAGTATTTTACCAAATACATCATTTTTTAATGATACCAACGTTTTCTTAATATACAAAGCTTCCAAAAACTTTCTTGTATAACCTATAGCAAATGTTGCTACCACATAACATAGAGAAAATACCAAAGCTGTCTTTAATTCACTCACCGTACCCTTTGTTCCTATATCAACAATTGATTTTAATATAAAAGCAAGATACACATTTGCTACTGCTGTAAGTGCAATCATAAAAATATTTACAGAAAGTAGACCCTTAAATTTGAAAAAATACCTCTTCATTTTATTCCCCCCCCAACTATTTATAATTTAAATGTTTTCTTCAAAAACTCAATAGACTCTCTTAAAGTATCCTTATTAACAACATAATAGGTCTTTTGCGCTCTTTTTTCAGATTTAACTAATTTTACACTTGCCAAATAATTCATATGATATGACACTGTGGCCATGGAAATCCCATATTTATTAGCTATTTCCTGACTATAGACTTCTCCATCCATAAGATAATTTAGTATATTAAACCTTGTTTTATCACACAAATTTTTAAATATGTTGATATTTTTTTCAAATTCATTTTCTCCAATTAATCGTTTTGTTGTTGCTTCAAAATCCCTCCCCAAGAACATATATAATTTTTTATCTGATTCATGAAAAGCACAACTTATTGAATTAAAAAAAATAGTATTAACGTATATTTCCTCATAATCATCAAATTTTAAAAATACATCCTTGAAGTTTCCAAGTATTTTCTCTAAAAATTTAATTCCGTCGTTATTTATATTTTCTTCAACATAATTATTAAATACTTGTATTGATTTTTCATATTTCTCCATGGTCTGTTCATATTGAGAGATATATCCCTCAATAAACTGCATAAATTCTCTTACCCATTTGTCACTATTATTAATAAGTTTTAGTAGCTTCCACTTCATGTTATCATCCACTTTTAAAGATTCTATTAAGTCTAATATTTTGATATCACTTTGCAGTATCTCATTAATCTTTTCCTTAGAAGCAGCATCCTCCTTGAATTCTCCCATAGATTTAATCGCTTCATATTTAATTTGCTGACCATTCAACTTTCTTATAAAATTTATAAGTTCCTCCTTATCAGAGCAGCCCCATATATCTGAGTTCTTATCTATTGGATAATTTAATGGTGACTCTTCTTTAAAATATACCTCTAAAAGCTCAATATTTTTATTAACTATCTTAGATAGTGCTTTTACGGCTCTTTCTACATCTTTGTTGACCTCTGCTTCAAACTTTGAATGCATCTCCCTGTGGCAATCATTCAATACCCAGGATATACTATCAAACAAATCAAGTAATACACCTTGCCTTTTATCAAAAATTATCTTCATTTTATCCCCTCATTCTTCATATTTGTATCTAAGCATCACTTAGAATGTCATCTAAATACATTTTAGACAATTCTCTATATAATGTCAATATAATTTCGATATATATTTGAATGTAATTTATATATCCATCTAATTACTAAACAGAGCAGAAATTAATGTAATCACACGGTTACTACATATTAATATTGACAAATAGGTTTTTGTGGTTTACTATTACGTTACGTGATATACCATGCAACATAATAAGTTATAGGAGATGAACAAAGAATAATGAGCTCAATTGAACGATTTTCAGAACCTACATTATTTATTTTAATTAGTTTAGCAGAGAGTAACAAACATGGTTATGCGATCATGGAAGATATCGAAATTTCATACAATATTAAAATTGGACCAGGTACATTATATGGTGCTATTAGTCGTATTGAAAAACTAAAGTTCATTGAGAGTGTTCCCTCAAAAGACAGGAGAAAACCTTATCAAATTACTCCTGAAGGCAGAGAATATTTACAAGGAAAATTGAGAGAAATGGAGAATGTTACAAACTTAGGTTTTAAGAGGTTAGGTATGATATGAAATGGGTTATTCATCTATATCCTAAAAAGTGGAGAGAACGTTATGAAGATGAGTTTTTATATATTTTAGAGAAAAGGAAGCTCTCTTTCAAAGAAATAATTGATGTATTTGTTAATGCAATGGATGCACGACTTTTAAATTTAGTGGAGGTGATTATAAGTATGGGTAATAATATAAGTGATATCATGCTTAAATCTGTTTTTAAGCGTTCATTAATAATTGGTTCAATAGTTTTATTAGGGGTGATCAGTGGATATTGGGTTGGCGAAAAAACTCCTTCTTTTTTTGAATTATCTCCTAAAATGATTCTTCTAATTGGAGTTGGCTTAGGGATTTTTGTAGGTTATGTAGCTGGAGTGGTAAGAGGAATCATGCGTGTCATAAAAGTAACGCAAAAAGAAGATGTGTTCTTACCAACTGGCAAATTAAAGTTTGATAAAATAGAAAGGTGATGGCGAATTTGAAACAAATAAGGATATTTAATAATACCAATAAATTTTGTTTAGTAACAGAAGTAAATGATTTTCTCAAAAATAATAAAGTGAAAATTAATGACATTCAATATAGTTCAAATGGGGGCAGTCTTATGTTTTCAACTCAATATTCTGTTATGATTATTATTGAAGAAGATGACTTGTAAAGTTAAGACAGATTTTGAAAGTATTGCGTTTTTAATCTTGCTGAGGATTACCGTATTTTTTACAAGTAAAGTAATCTAGTGCGGTAGATAAATAAATTTAAAATACAGGCCATAAGCTATAAAGAGATCCCCCTGAAGTTATATCTAAAAAATAACCATCGTATCCAAGATATTGAGAATGCTTATATGTCATATAATTTATTATAATACCCAACATAAAGATTAATTTAGTATAATGTTTTCTACTTTTATTAATTTTATTAAGACAATATAATGTATACGTAAGAAGCAAAAAATGAATGATTGTTTTTGTATCAATATTCTCTTTAAGACTAACAAGTTCTACACCTTTAATTTTTAGTTGTTCAACAATATTAAGTAAATCCTTGGTGCTTCTTTCGAGTCTACTTATACTTTCTATATAAAGAGTATCACCATCCCTAACGTACTCCATCATTTTTTTATACCCTGCTCTTTCAGTATCTTTGCCACTAACTTTTTCAATAAAATATCTATTAATTTTAAATTCACACAGTGCTATTTCTTGTCTATCTGTATGCTGTTCAATTGATGAAACTCATATGTATGCAATATTTTACATATAAATAACCTCTTTCTAAGACAATATTTATTAAAATAATACAGGATATGTTTGAAAATATCAATTGTTTAATATGAACGTTCAAAAATGCAAAAGCTAAATATATTGAACGCTCTATATACTGTTTAAAAAGGTACACCTTTACGGAGAGCAATTCGTTTTAACATCAAACTATAGTTTCTATTTAAATTATGAAATGTATACAGATAGGCTGTATTGGTTTGTAAAAATAGTATTTAATGGTATTATATTTCTAGTGATTAAGTCGCAACTGTAGGAAATTGCGAATTATAGATTATTCATATATAACATAGTGAAAGGGGTATATAGGTATGAAAACACCCACATTAGAAACGGATAGATTAATATTACGGCCATTTTGTATGGAAGATGCACAGGAAGTATTTGAGTGTTGGGAAAGTGATCCTGAGGTAGCAAAATATATGTTTTGGACCAGTCATAATGATATAAACAAAACTGTTAACTGGGTGAAAAAAGAATTAAGCAAAATAGATTCTGATGATTGGTACAGATGGGCAATTTACTCAAAAATTTCGGGGTTTTAGGCGTAGAACCCCAAATTAAAATCATTCTTTATTCCCATAAATATTCAGTTAATTTTTGGATTTCTTTACGTCTTTTTTCAGTTTCATTTATATCAATAGTAATCGTATTATTATTGATAATTAGTACATCGCCTTCTTTAGCTTGAGAAGGTAATGTAATCCTTTTAATATCTATCATAGTTCTATCTTCTTTTTCACATACTGCATAAAGCCCCTCAAATCTATCAATAATTATTTTCATAAATTATATCCTCCTCTTATTGTGGTGGATTACATTTACTGCATGGAGTTAATCCTTTTGATTTTGCATCACTTAAGCTTATTGAAATTTTACTTTTACTTAAGGAGGAACATCCATCTACATGATACTTACTTCCAGTTTTAGTAGTATACACAGTTGTATTTTGATTTTGACTTGTTGTAACTGTTGGATTAGGAGTTGATACTGCCTTGCTGGTTGATGTATTACTAGATGATGAACTACTTGTAGAAGTGGCCCCATTATAACTACCTGGTTACACATTAAAACTTACATTGGTACCGTTAGAAGTAGCAACCACCGTGCCGTCTTCATCAGTTCTATAAACTGGTATATTTTTAGCTTTTAATCTGTTCATAGTTGATTGTGTAGGATGTCCATAGCTATTTCCTTTGCCCACACTTACAACACCATATTTAGGATTTACCTTATCTAAAAAACTTTGTCCTGTAGAAGATTTACTTCCATGGTGACCTATTTTAAGTACTGTTGCCGATAAATCTAACCCTTTTGATAACATTTGACTTTCTGATTCAGCTTCTGCATCTCCGGTTAATAAAAAGGACGTATTTCCGAAAGTGACTTTTGCAACTATAGAGTAATCATTTGGATCTTCATATCCTGTTCCATTAGGTGCTAATATAGTAACAGTCGCATCACCTATTTTAAATGTACTGCCTACTGATGGAACTGTTAATTTCAGTCCTTTATTATTGACTGCACTTCCAAAACTTTTAAAAGTATTAGGGTGTTTTTGCCTATCCCGCCAAAAAGGTATATTAGTAGATTATATAGAAAAAAAGCAGCAATGCCTTTTAAAGTTGATGAACAATATAAGAATAATGAGACTTATCTGCAAACAAGATTTTGATCCTAATCTTACCAATGTCTTTTTCCTTATAACCAACCCTTTTCTCTGCAATATTCTTTATCTTGATGACCATCCGAATAGCTACTCATAAGATTTCTAAATATCCTAAACAATATTTTTGTTTTTAATGGGATATAAACTTTTTTATTTTTTTACTATATAATCAATATATCCCTGAGTTATCATTTTGCCTTCATATATTCTTTCCAAGGTTCTATTCTCTTTCAATAGTATATTCATATCACTAAAATATTGGTCACCTTCATTTATATCAAAATATGAATGAAGGACTTTTTCACCATCTTCATCTTCAAGGAATTCATTTTCACCAGCTTTTTCACCCTTTTCAAATCCAAAGTTATTCAGTGAAAGAAAATTAATGAAGCATAAGCCATTAGGTTTAAGTACTCTTTTAATTTCATTGACTGCAAGGGCTATATCTTGTTTTTTCATATGAAAGATTGAATTATAGGAATATACAAAGGAAATTGAATTATCTTCGAAGGGTAGGTGTCTCATATCACCTTTGGCGATATTTAGTATCATTTCGTGAAGTAGTTCAAATTCTTTGGATTTTTGGACTTGGGTATCATCTAGTTCTATTCCATAGGTCTCATATCCAAATTCATGAAAAAGTCCTAGGGGTGGGCAGTTTCCTCCTGCTCCACAATCTAACACCGTTTTTTCTAAGGAAATATCCTGGCAATGTTTTAAGAATTTGTAAAGTTCAGTTTGTCTGTACACAATGTTCATGAAATTACCCCCTAATAATTAAATTTAATTCATATTTGTAATGATACAGTAATAATACATTAATTATAAGTCTTAATGTATCTTAAAGTCTGTGCTTTTGAAGAATGGTTAAATATATCCATAAGTAATTCTAATGAAGATCCATTTTGATATGCATGGTATCCAGCCAAAGTGAAAGTAACACAATTACTATTGTGTTACTTTCGCTAATCCAATCCATTTTACAAATTTGAGTTTATTTTATTATAAATTCAAAAATTGAAAACACTAAAGCAAGTATCGCAGCCAATAAATGACTTTTAGCAACCTCTTTATTTTTCTTCCAATACTGAATGGCTTGAATTAACATTGACACACCCAACAATGGAACAAATACACCTGTTTCAATTTTCCAAACACCTAAAATCTGCGTACATACAAATATTATTATGCTTATAGAACAAATATTGCTAAGTACAGACAGCACTTTTTCATCTGTTTGTTTTTTACTCCATTGTTTTTGACTCCAGCTACCTCTCACTTTTCCCATTGTACCTCCCATATGATTAATTATTATTTTATTATCTAAGACGCAATAATCTACGATTATGACATAGATGTTTAGCTAATTATACTATTTTTACCTAATTATATATATAAATTAAAATTGGTTTTGTTAATTATATGATAAATTAAATAGTATATTATTAGGAATTCAAAAACATAAAAGTCGTGAAAGATAACTTTCACGTCATTTGTGTTATAAGTTCGTTTATTGATTTGCATTACTTTATATATTCAGTAATTAGATCAGTAAAAAGAATACCTTCTAAATGGTCTATTTCATGGCAAAAACATTTTGCTAAATCTCCTGTGCCAGTCACTATAATTTCCTCTCCATTCTCATTCAACGCTTGTACCGTTACCTTTGCAGGTCTTTTTAACTTCCCTAATCTATTTGGAATGCTTAAACATCCTTCTACAACTTCTTGAATACCTTCCGACTTAATTATCTTTGGATTAACTAATTTTATAAGTCCTTGACCCATATCTACTACAATTAATCTCTTTAGTATGCCTACCTGTGGAGACGCCAACCCTCCACCTTTTGAATTATACATAGTATCTGCCATATCATTTAGAATAAGCCGTATTTTATCGTCTATTACTTCAACTAATCTGCTTTTTTTTCTCAATATTTCATCATCAAAAAATCTAATTTGTCTTAATGCCATTTAAACTACCCCTCTACTTTGCTGTGCTCTAGATTTTCTTTCACTTTCTTCAAAAAGAAAAACATCCTCTATGGAACTGCGAAATGTTTTACAAATATCATAGGCTAACCATATAGACGGCTCAAATTTTGCTGTTTCAATAGAATTAATTGCTTGTCTTGATACACCCACAAGTTCTCCTAATTGTTGTTGCGTTAATCCAAAAGATTCACGAAATTGTTTTATTTTATTTTTCATTAGTACCACCTTTGTAAGGTTAACCTTACATTGCTAATATAGCATTATTTTACTATTATGTCAATTTAACACTATGTATAGAATTACATTAAATTATATATAAGAAAAGCAAAATAGGGTTCGTTAATATTGGGGTAAAAAGAATAGTTTATATTATGGTATCAAAAAAACACAATGTCGTGAAATAATTAATTTAACGACATTTGTTATGTACCTATATATAGCCTAGAGCTTCATTCATTCTTTTTCCATATGCACTAAGCAACTATTTCACTGCATAAAAGGTGTCTAATTGAGAATATGCACTCCATTTATGCACTTTTTAACAATTTATCCATGCTCTAAACTCTATACCATTTTAATAATATTTAGTACATAGTATAAGAAAGAGACGACATAACTGAATCTAAACTTATGTTATCTCTTATCTCAACTCTACAAATTGGAATTTTGTAGAATTCACATTTTGTTCATTGATTTACCATTCACATAAAAATGACAAAATCTGCTGTACACTGTCCTTTCTGGCGTTTGCACACTCTTTCGGATATTTTTGCTCAGCTTCAATAGCCCTTCTAATAAATAGTTTTTTTAATGGATTTACTATAGGTATATTTCCAAGTAGATGACTTGCCTTTTCGTAAACAATGCTTTTTACTCTATATGGATAATTTGATTTTAATAGCACGGTTTCCATTCTTGGAACGGCTTCATCAGCTGGCCAACAATCATCATTTTGCGCAGCAAGCATCAATATATCGGCTTTTATATTCTCAACCTTTATACGTGAGGAAGGTATTGGCGGATTTATGTCATAAATATAACGCATAGCTCGCCGCAGAGTGTACTTTTTATTTTTATGGGCTTGATGCAATAAAGTAAAAAGGCCCTTATCCAAAAGCGTACTGGAAGTAAAAGCAATGTCTTTTCCACCGTATGTATAGGTCGACTTATGTGTTCTTCTGAATTTCTTGTCTGCCCCCTCCATTACATGGTCAAACGGCGAAATTGCAATAACGCAACTAATTTCCGGAAAAAGCGATGCGCATAACAAAGCATATCCTGCACTAGTGGATGTTCCGATAATGGCTATTTTTTTAATTTTTTGTTCTTGGTACGAAAGCGACCACTTTATCGCTTTATGTACATATTCCACCGGAATGCCATGCATTTCTTTTGGGAGTCCGCTCCATTTATAAAAACCAAGGACAAGAACAGAGTATCCTTGTTCAACTAAAAATGAAGCCGATGCTTGCGCCCGTTTTGATCCGACCCCTGCACCACTCATGAAAATTATGGATTTTTCCAAATATTTATTGCCTTTATAAAATGTTCCGCAAAATCCGTCTTTATCTAAAGAAAACATCTGCACAATCAACACCTCCTTGATGTTCAGAAAATATAAATAATCTGCAGTTTAAATTCCAATTTGTATGCTTATTATATAAATAATCTTTACTTCGTCCTTGATTACAAATACGAATTAACTTATATGCTTAATTATACTATATATAACATATATTTCATACGAGAATTTTACAGTTCTAAGCGATAAAAAGCATACAACATAACGAATGTTATCTTGAATGGGTATTTCTCTAAGTGTCACATATGGACTTGGTGAAATATCTAAACGTACAGAGAAAAAGAAGTTGAAAGGTACTTGCACCTTTCAACTTAAATGAAATTTAACTAACTATGGCTGATTAATGGTGGGGATTTATCCAAATTATTGTAGTATGCACCCTTGTACTGTATAATTATGATATAAAACACACGAGGAGTGATTGCAATAGGTATATTTAGTAAGAAAAATAAAAACAGAAGTATAACTTTATCTTTAGTGGATGGAATAGACGGATATAGCAAAGAAACTTTGGTAAGTTTAACTATAGATAATGACAAACAATGTTTAACAATTAACGCAAGAGTATTTAAAAACCCACCTATACACCTAATGTTAGAACAAATAACAGGAGTACAACGTATTTCAAAAAGTAATATAATCCAAAAAAATAAAAGTACTGTCGGTAGAGCTGCAGTAGGTGGAGTATTATTAGGGCCGCTAGGCGCTATTGTAGGTGGTATGAGTGGAATAGGCGATAAACATACTACGGAAACTAAATATTACATGGTAATAAACTATAAATCTCAAAGTAGAGATGTAAAAGTGTTAAGTTTTAAGATGGTTGGTTTTAGTAATTGGCCCAGTTTTATAAAAGAGCTTAAAAGTAAGATAAATACTCAACACATGGAAGATACTACAGAAGTATACTTGTAAATATCATGACACTTAGGAAACTAGGCGTTATTTTTTTATACAAAATGAAGTGATCAAAATTGAAGAAGTAAGATGTCCTAAATGTAACCAACTGCTTTTAAAAGCTGATTACATTAAGGGGTTCTACGCCCAAAACCTGTTATTGTTTGGCGCAATAGGTTCTCAAAAATCTTCTTTAAAAATTCCACACATCTTTCATTTAAACGTTGATCTAATGCTTGATTAGAAATAACTATTCCTATTTTTGCACTAAGCTTTGTACATAAGGTAACAAGTGTATTATTCGCAACCTCTGCATCCATAAAACAGCATAAGCAAACGAATTCCCACGTATTAATTTTACCTTTTCTTCTATCATTTGTAAAATACCCCCATCAATGTGTTTTTATTATCATTCAAATAATAACATTTTTACAAATGGAGGTCTTTATTTTTATAGAATTTTCTTAGCTTGATGGCTATGGGGTACGGCGACGATTCGTGCAAAAAACAGCCACAAGACAGCATTTTGCCTTTTAAATGAACTGTAAAGCAAAAATGAAACTACTATTTTGTGGCTGTTATGACGTACTATAAGAAAATTGTTATTATTAAATTCTATTTAATAGCTTAGATAAATTCGAATTTATCAACTTCGTGGTATGCTCATTTTGTGCGTTGAGCTTGAATTATGCAATAACGCTGAGTGTCGCCTGCCACAGGAAGTAAATCATATGGATTTTCTGCCCATACAACTTCTGCTACAACTGTTGATATAATATTTTCAAAGCCTGCATTTTTTAAATCATTAACCAAATATTCTTCAACCAAGCCTCTTTCAAGGCTTTTGCTTTGGGCAAGCTCAAAGCTTTTACTGTCTTTTTCAATATAATTGCCTTGAATGACAATTTTGCCATTAGGTTTAAGTATTCGATATAATTCTTTTGCAACCTTATCATTCTCGGGAATATTTCCAAATGCGGCTAATGAGGCAATATAATCAAAGCTTTTATCCTTTATTGACATATATTTGCCGTCGCTTGCTATATAGAATACTCTATGATCATCTGTTTGCTTTAATTTTCTAGTCCACATTAATATGCGTTTATCTATATCAGTACAAACAATAGAGAAATTTTTATTATTTGCGTTGAGCATTTTTTGAAGCATGCAGCCCATTCCCGTAGAAAGATCACAAACTATGCCTGAAAAGCCTTCAATCAAGCTGTCCATGTGCTCACTCAGCATTTTTTCTGCCTCAAGTGTTTCTTTGTTTTTATGTACATTGTAATCTTTAATACAGGCATTATCATTATCTTTCTGTTTTGTGGCTTCAATATCGTTTTCAATCATATCATCCGTTATCTCCCACAATATCTCCTGATTACTTGACAATTTTGGAGAAACAACATCAAAAACTCCGTGCTCATAAGAGAATTTATTTCCGCACTTCTTACATTCCAATTTTTCAGACAAGTCACATTTGCATATGTATATGTTAATCTAAAACTACCCCACAATTCTAATTGAAATATCCCCCACCTTACAGTAAACTTTCTTATGAGAGGCATCATAAGAGGGGGAAATGGAGATGATTAAATTGAGTGAAAAACAACACATCATAATATCGGCACATCTAAACGGAAAGTCTCAAAGGTCCATAGCTAGAGAGACTGGAATTGATAGAAAAACCATTAGTAAATATGTTAAAGAATACGAAGTGGCAAGACAAGAAATTTTGAATTTTAATGGAGGAATTGATGATATAAGAGAACTTCAGGACAGTATTGTTGAGAAACCTAAATACAATTGCATAAATAGAAAAAAGAAAAAATTAACCGATGAAATTATAAATAAGATAAAGGGGTATATTGAAGAAAACCAACAAAAACGGTATGCCGGGAGGCATAAGCAGCAAAAAAAGAAAATTGATATATATGAAGCGTTAAAAGAAGAGGATTACGATATAAGTTATCCAACTGTGAGTAACTATATAAATAAATTACTTGAGAATGGAGCCGAGGCATTTATAAAATCAGAATATGAGCTTGGGGATATTTGTGAATTTGATTGGGGGGAAGTAAAGTTAACTATTAATGCTGTGGATAGAACATTTCAAATGGCTGTATTTACATCTGCAAAAGGGAATTATAGATATGCACAGTTATTTGCTAAACAAAATTCAGAGTGTTTTCAAGAAGCTCATGCTTTGTTTTTTGAACATATAGGACAAGTATATAGAACAATCGTTTATGATAACATGAGAGTTGCAGTTAAAAAATTTGTAGGACCTACTGAGAAAGAACCTACGGATGCATTGCTTAAAATGTCCATGTATTATGGCTTTGATTTTAGGTTTTGCAATACTCGAGCTGGAAATGAAAAAGGTCATGTCGAGCGAAGTGTAGAGGTAGTACGACGTAAGTCTTTTTGTAAAAATGATAGTTTTAAATCATTAGAAGAAGCTAATAAATTTCTGATGGAAACATGCGATAAATTGAATAGCCAACCACATAAAATAAAAAATATGAAGACTGCAAAAGAAATTCTTAATGAGGAAAGACAACATATGGGGCCTTATATTGCAAAACTTGACACTGCTAGGATAGAAGAACCTAGAGTGGATAAATATTCGACATTCTCAGTGAATACCTGTCGGTATTCTGTACCTGATATATATGTTGGAAAAAGAATATTCATAAAAGTATATTCCAATGACATTGTTTGCTTTAGTGAGGGTAAAAAAATAGCTTCCCATGAAAGGAAGTTAGGATTTTATGAATGGTCTATTAAGCTTGAACATTATCTTAATACCTTTAAAAGAAAGCCAGGATCATTAGCTTCAAGCACTGCAATGCTACAAGCAGACCCTAGGATTCAAAACATCTATGATACCTATTATAACAAAAAAGAGAAAGATTTTATAGAATTACTTTTATTTATAGGTAAAAGCAATATCTCTAAGGTCCTAAATGCAATAAATTTATTAAATAAAATAAATCCTACGGATATAACAACCGAAAAAATAAAGTCTATTTGTAATAGAGATTATACTAATTTTATCGAAAATAATGTTATCCAACTAAATTCAACTGTTGAATTTAAACCTAACGGTTTACTAGATGTGTATAAATCTTTAATACCAATATCAACGGAAGATTTTAATAATGAGGTGGCTATAATATGATAAATAAGAAGAAATTATATAAAGATATTGAAGAATTAGCAATAGATCTTAAACTTGCAGGTATAAAAAATAACTTTGAGGTGGGTGCGAAAGATGCTTGCATTAATGACATAAGCTATGAAGAATTTCTTTACAAATTATTGGAAAAAGAATCTGTTTTAAGAAGTGAAAGTAGTAAACAAAATAGAATTAGAATAGCAAAGTTTCCTTATAAAAAATATATCGAAGATCTTGTAGTTGAAGATTTACCAGTTGATGCTAAAAAGAAATTAAAGACGTTAAGTTCACTTGGATTTATTAGTACAGGACAAAATGTAATTTTAGCTGGAAATCCTGGGACAGGCAAGACCCACATGAGTATTGGCCTTGGAATAAAAGCTTGTTTAGCTGGCTATAAAGTTCTTTTTATTACGGTATCATCGCTTATCACCCAATTAAAAGAAAGTCGTTCTCAGAAAGTATTAAGAGCATTTGAAAATAAATTTGATAAATATGATTTAATTATTGCTGATGAATTGGGATATATTTCCTATGATAAAGAAGGTTCAGAACTTTTATTTAGTCACTTATCATTAAGAGCAGGTAGAAAATCAACTATAGTAACCACAAATTTATCCTTTGAAAGGTGGAATGAGATATTTAAAGACCCTATTATGACCGCTGCAATGATCGATAGACTTACGCATAAGGCATATATAGTAAATATGAATGGTAACTCCTACAGATTAAAGGAAACTAAAGAATGGCTCGCAAAACAATAATAAAATTTCCCTTCACTATATAATTAATTTGGAGGGAATATTATTTTTTTTTACAATTTTTGGTGGAGGAGTTTTGGGTTAGAATATGGGGGAGTTTTCACTTGACAAATACAGCATACGGGACACATAAGTAAATCTTGGATTTTTTCATTGAATTTTTACCCCCTGTTATATAAGTAATCTGTTTATAAGTGTACTTGTTATTCCTAATTCACAAACTTTTAGACTTCCCCCCAAAGTAATAGATAGTGGTTATTTTGCCCACCCCCCCGAAAAGGGGGAATAGGCAAATCACTAATTCGATATTCTCTGAAATGTAGCCATTCCCAAACTAGTTTCCTATATTTATATTTCAAAACATGTACTATCCATTTGACATATGTCAGAAATAAATAAGATGTACCTATGACACACAAAAACACCCATCATTAAAAAATTAATTCAGAACATTATTTTTGCTAACATTTTATTTCAAATAACGTTTTGAACTCAAGACGTTCCTAAGCCCTAGCGCGACGCGATTGGCGAAGGAATGTGCATTGGCTATCTTCTACTTGAGTGCGTTGTTAGGCGTTCGTACTTCATTTCAATTCTTTTTCTAATATTTTGTCAAAGTGGCTGTCCATGCAGACACTTATATCTGTTGTAATAAACTTACCATTAAAGAATAAACTAAAAATAGTTGCAGGACTTGGTGCTAATTGTGACTGTTCCATTGTTTCAAGTTTAATAATCTTGTAGGGCAAATTCCTTTTAGTAGCGGTTTCAATCAAAGAAGTCTTTGCGTGAAATTCTGCAAATGGGCACCTATTTGAAAAATATACAACTATTCCTTTTTTGTCAAAACATTCACCACTGAGTACAGATTTTTTAAACTTAGGTGTTTCAGCATCGGGGTCAATTTTCATCACTAAAAGGCTGAAACCGGATGATATTCTCTGACAATCTACGAATCCTTGTTTCAAAAGCCATTTTGTATCACTCATAAAATGGAATTTCTTTGTCCCAACAACAGTAACTAATCCACTTTTTCCTTGACTTCTTGCATCTTCAATAGCGGTTTTCAACAATTCTTTTCCATAACCCTGACCTTTATATTGTCCGGAAACCCAAAAACAGTTGACCATTAGATAATTTGGAGCATCTATAGGAACCCAGCTCATTTCAGCAGGTCCATATTCAATAAAAACTTTTGCTCTTGCATCAATTCTTCGGAAAACATAACCATTATCAAATTCTTTTTTTAGCCAATCTTTTTTTAGTTCATAACTTTCTTTACATTTCTTATCCGATATAGCGCAGCAAATGTGTTCTTCTGCAATGTTATCGCTATTTAGTTTGGTTAATTTTTTCATCTTTTTCACCCTTTCCTTTAATTAGTATGACGCCTAACGTATCGTGTTGCCGACACTCTCCTTTACGAGTACGACATATAATATATATTTAATCATATCACAACAACCATAAATTGAGTATATTTACAATTTTTTTAAAATGAGTAATAGCCTCAAAGTGAAAGTAACTCAATACACACTTAATCAAGTAAACCCATATCATCAGATATGGGTTTACTTGTGACGACATATATTAATGCTACTAACTATTATTTATTTTTATTTTTATTTTGACATTCGTATTCAGACAACATTTTTACTGTATAGTTTTTATGGTAGCCTTTTGCCTATATGGCTTTTTTTTAATGCATAGCTTTTCTCAAAAGGCCTTATACATTTAATATATAATTAATAAAAATGAACTTTATTTCACTTTTAATTGACTTCTATATATCTTAATTATATAATTTAATTATCGTTTAAAAAATGAACTTTGTTTCATTTTTATTAAAATATATAAGCTTAAATATATTAATTAGGAGGATATTTTATATGAAGGATAGCAAAAAAAAATTACTGGCTCTAATTGGTCTAGTTATGTCTGGGTTTATAGGCTCATTAGATTCTACAGTTGTAAATGTATCTCTACCAGCAATACAACAAAGCTTTGATGTAGAATTTCAGGGCGTAATGTGGATAAGTACAATATTCTTATTATTTAATGCAAGCTCTCTTGTTACTTTAGCAAAATTAGGAGATATGTTTGGTAGGAAAACGTTATTTCTAATATCTTTATCTGTATTCACTATATCATCTGTCTTATGTGGTATTTCACCATCTTTATTAATACTTATCATTGCTAGAGCTGTTCAAGGTATAGCTTCTGCAGGATTAATGACTATAGCTATACCGATAGCTCTAGGTATGTTTCCAAAAGAAAAAAGTGGAATGATAGCTGGAGCATGGGGATCATCAATGGCACTTGCAATGGCTATTGGTCCGTCTCTTGGAGGTTTTATAACAGAAAAGATTAATTGGAGGTATATTTTTTATATTAATATACCTTTAGCAATAATTTCTTATATATTGGTTACAATGTTTGTATCTAAAGATGAAATATTGTTAAACAATAAGAAAATAGATCTGGGTGGAATATTATTTCTTTCAATATCCTTATTCTGTCTGATTTATGGGCTGTTAGAAGGGAATAATTATGGATTCGATTCTATAAAAATATTAACATTATTTGGTGTTACAATAATATCAACAATAATTTTATTAATTATTGAAAAAAGAAATAAGAATGCTCTATTTGATCTCTCCCTTTTCAAAATAAGAAGTTTTACAGTAGCATCAGTTACTTTGGCTTTTGTTGGTGTTGTTTATGCTGTATGTGGAAGCTTAATAAATTTTTATTTAAAAGGTATATTGAATTATACTACTTCACAATCTGGAAATATAATAGCCTTTATGTCCATAGGTTTTTTAGTCTCATCTATTATAGCTGGAATTTTATCTACTAAATTAAAATTTTCAACTCTATCTTTTATAGCTGTAATAATATGTATGGCATCATTATACTTAATATCAACAATCAACCCCAATGTTAGTATAAATACATTAAGATTATACTTATTCATAGGAGGATTAGGAAACGGTATAGTCGGTGGTCAATTAGTTGCATCTGCTTTAGCAGACATCCCTAAAGAAAAAAATGGTCAAGCTTCTGGAGTTAATAGAATGATCGCTAATATAGGGAATTTACTATGTATCTCAATATTATCAGCTATATTAATAAGCAATGAAAATTATTATTTCAACTCATCTAAAAATGAAATGATTAATTCAATAAAGGTTGAATCTAGATTAAACTCAAATGTAAAAAATAAAATTATTGCTCAATTAGAGAATATGGATAAGGGTAACTATAACAAATTACCAGAAAGAATAAATTTTGTGATAAAAAATACAAGTACGCCTAAAGAAGAAGCTTATATATTAAGTAATATAATAAGTAGAGATACAAAATATACACGAGAGAATACATCAAAAGCGTTTACTGATACCTTCAGAATTTCTATTTTAGGATTAGTTCCAGCCCTTATTTTAAGTCTATTTGTAAATCCTGAATGCTTATATAAAAAAAAAGAATAGTAAACTTCAAATGTTAAATGCCTCCTTCAAGTACGTATTTAACATGCTACAGTGAATCGGTAGGTTATTATGAATTGAATTTTTTTAAGAGAATATATATAATTCATGAAATAATGACCTTTATTTAATTATTAAATAAAATATTTTAGTTAACTTTTATATAAAACATGAAAAAAAGTTCATTTAATATTATAAAAATTATAATATAATTTTTATAATATTAAAGTTGTTTTATTGACTTTTTTCAAAAGAAATTTTACAATGATAATGTAAAAGTATGGAGGTAAATATTAGTGAAGAACATACGTAAAATTCAAGTACGAACTATAGAAAACAAGGAAAAGCTCGTTATATCAGCCGATGATCTATTTATGATTAAGGGTTTTTATAATACAACATCAAAAGAAATAGCAAAACATGCTGGAGTTTCAACAGGTGTATTTTATAATTATTTTGATAACAAAACGGATATATTTATAGAAATTTATAAAACCACTTGTTCATATTCATATAACTATCTAGAGAATTTAATAAGTAACTTATCTATAGAAAATGTAGATTACAAACCTTTGTTTATAAACTATATTCGTAATGGTATAAAAGCATCTTGTAAAAACAGACATCTATATGATGATTTAGAATCATTAAAAAAAGAGTCCTGTGAAGTATACAACATTTATAATTATAACAATGATAAAATGATTTTACTTCTTCAAGATTTTATTAAAAGTTTATATCATGGAGAGAAAAACATTAATTGGAATATAAAATGTCAAATAATATTAAATACTGTTCAAAGTAATGCAAATGCTATCGTTGCAATAAAAGATACTAAACAAAGAAATGAATACATAAACAACTTAATAGATATGTTATATAAATTTATATTTGATAATAGGGATTGAGTAACATACAACATAATAAGATGTTATCTTAAATGAAAGAAGAACTGAAATTTTGAACCTTATTTACTAATAATAAAAGTGCGTAATTATTTAATACTACCGCATTTAATATGAAATATATATAAGGTATTTATTAATTTGTAAAAAATTAACGTTTAATGTTATAACTTTTCTAGTGATTAAGTCACAATTGTGTTTTATTGCTAAGCACTTTTGACAGAGTTAACTGTTTTTTTTAACGTAAAAAGGAACAGATTCTGAAAACAGATCCCGTTCCTTTTTCATTCTTTATTTATTCTTTTTCCTGTATTTCTGAATATTTGTACAAATATTTAGACCAGGAACCCATAATTTTGTGAAGCGCCGGTATCAGAATTAGAGTTAGAATAATTCCCAACAAGGAGGCTAACATGATTGTATTCATGCCATAATGCAATATCTTCTCAGCGGTATATAAGGACCAGACACTAGGCAGTGGTAAAATAATTGATGTGATGACTCCTGGTACATAGTGCTTAAAACGGATGCATATAAACATATGGATAAAAACCAAATGTAAAGTTACCCCTGCCCGCTTTTGATGAGGTAAAGGGTGAAAAGATGCCTTTTCCTAAAGAAAATATTCAGTACGCTTTAACATCTAGCACTGGTGGGTTTATGCACATCCTTCTCAGGTGGCTGAACGACAGTACACAGAAATCGCCAGAAGAAATGGCAATAGTAGTGAAAGATCTTGTTTCAATCTGCAATTATTCGAATCCCATAAAAAAAGCGAATCAGTCATGAATTTAGCTTCAATGAGGAATGACCCATGACAATAAATATTTGAAAAAAGTGTGTTTCCAATGTAAGAAAAGCCTACTTATTTAACAGCCGGAGCGCCTGTTTTTCTGTTCAAAGGAGGTATGCTCTGTAGCACTCGCTGTTGTGGTAACCGACACCCTGATGACCTTTATACTCAGGATGTTGTGGTGTTACAAATATATACCACTTATCTATATACAGAAAAAAATTGCATAAAATACCTAAAAGGTTTTTTAGATAATTTGCCTATTCCACCTTAGGGCTGGTCCACCTTGAACAAGTTGTGATGAACCTACAACTTGCACAAGGTGGCTGGGTATTTCAAATATACGTGCGTAGTATTGTTTACATCTGACACGCATATAATTTAGCTATGGCAGCACTTCCCATAATAAATTTTGCTGCAAATAGGGGTACAGGTAGTAACGGAACCAAAAACTACTATAAGTGTGCAAAAAAAATGGAATTTTAAATTTAAATAGCTGTTTATCATCAATCTTAAGAAAAGAAAAAAAGGCATCGCTGCCTTTTGGTTTGTTGAGCAATATATGAATGTTGCGTCATTTATGGAAATTAACTAATTTTGTAACGCAATACGCCATTCCTGTTGTGCCACCACAACCAACTATAATCAATATTGGTTCAAATTCTGCATATTTCATACTAAATGCAAAGGCTAAAAAGCCAATTATTGCACCAAAAAAATATATATAATAAGACTTATATTTCATAGTACCCCCTTTAAAATTGTTTCGTCATCGCTTTAAGTTGCGACTTAATCACTAGAAATATAATACCATTAAATACTATTTTTACAAACCAATACAGCCTATCTTTATACATTTCATAATTTAGTTTGATGTTAAAACGAATTACTCTCCGTAAAGGTGTACTTTTTTAAACGGTATATAGAGCGTTCACTATATCTAATTTTTGTGTTTTTGAACGTTCATATTAAATAATTAGTATTCTCAAACACCTACTGTGTACAGATTAGGTTTAGTTATCGCCATATATTTACAGACCTATAGCTGATTTCTGTTCCGTTACTACCTAAACCCCTAATACAGAAAAAATGGTTTTAGAATTACCATTAGGTAATGAAGTATTCAAGTTGTCTTATATTAGGGGGTAGTATCCGCTAAGCGTAAATTTACCACGTTAAGATACATATTACCAAAATAACGATAAATCCAGGGAGAATATTAAATATACTCGTGTTATTTTAATATTTTTCTCAAAGGTTTTACATTAGCTAATATATATTTTTTATTACTTTTTTAGTTAGCATTATCAATACTATAATTCTACTTTAACTAACTTGTTTTGAGCAAAAAAATAAGAGCTTTATCATTTCGTGATTAAACCCTATGTGTATCAATGTTTTACAGTGATGTTATATATTTTTTCGAGTTAGAACTTTTTAGTATTAATTCTAAGTCGGAATATTTTGATAAAAGACTCTTTTGGTAATAACTGTCTCAACGTATATTTTCCGCGTTTTGCGAGCACTACCCCCATATGCAGTAGCAAATCTATTACAGAAAACAAAGTCCATATTAAGTTGCAAAATCATTGCAAATATAGAGGTAACTCAAAACTTTTAATATGTTCAAATTTTTTCATAATAACACCTGACGGAGATATTTCAAATGTAATGTTATCAATACCAATAGTATTATGCGCACCCACAAATGGTTTAACTTGAAGCTTTAATAAAAATCCAAATGTCCTATAACCATCAGGTCTAATAGCCTCTAAAACTTTTATATCAAAAAGGTCATATTGCACTGGCTTTTTATAGTATGATTCCAAGCCATCTTGTATATTTTCAAATAGCAATGTAGTAAAAATATCCTGATATAATTCTTCCGTAGAGTTTTTTTGTGGGATACTAGAAACTGAGGCATGGGAATTAATTGAAAAAGATAAAGACAACAATAATGTCATTACTAAAAATAATATATTCTTTTTAATATATATCACCTCTTTTATTTATTAATTATATTATTATCTTATAATTAATAATTTATGAGAATTATGGTATGATCAAATGTATATTTTATGAATGTATTTATAATTCAGCTATCAAGACAATCAACATATCATGATATGTTGATTGTCGGTATCCTTTATGGAAATATTGAGGATGGAGAGACTAAAGACATAGATATTGAGGATAGGTATCATTCAATTTACCTGAAAATTGATTGGCGCAGAAGTAATGAATTATAAATCAATCTTAGTATGAGACTAAGATGCCGCACTCAAAGGCTGGTCCACATCAAATTTTCTCATTCATTCTTCATACGAAAACCTGATGTGGCATGGGTCTGTGTAGTACCGGAACACAGGTCCTAAATTTTACCATCTAAGTTTCATTTAAAGATCCTCGTTTATCATGTTTGCGGATGCTCCACAGACTATGGCTGATGAAGGGAGATGGCGGGGAACGGCGGCTGGGGCAGTAAACAGGCCCGGCCCGAAGTTACAAGATACTTTGCTGTCGGCTGGCTAAATCAAGCCGTTATGTTTCCATAACGGCTTGATGTGCTGTTTTGAAATACAGTAATAACAAAGCACGGCAACGTCCTCCTTTTACGCCGCCGTGTCCCGAAAAAGGGGCACAGTTTATCAATCCCTCCGGTATACAGAAAACGGCGATTTTGATTTTCAAAACCACCGTTTTCTGTATATCTTTTTATGGCATAACGAACCCCCGCCGAATAACGTTTTTTTCTTTTTCCGCTTGCGCGGCGGGTTTTTTGCCGTATTTTATTGTGGTACAACTTCGGGGCGATTGCGAATCACTTGAACTAAATGTTTTTTTGATTTTCTATCAAGTCAATATCGGTTTTGAATTAATTCATGTCATCCCGAAGCGCGTCAATAATATTTTCTTTTTTTATCTTGCTAACAGAATACAGCATTGTAATGAACACTACAAAGAGCACGCTGAACACGCTGATTGCCATATTGCCCCACGGGAACATAAAACCGATGTCCTCCCCGCTGCTGACCATCCCTTTGTAAATCAGCCAAGAGGAGATTGCCGCTATGGGAAGCCCGAAGAGCAACGCCTTCATGCCATAAAAGGCACACTCGAAATTCATCATCTTTTGGAAATCGCGGTCAGACATCCCCACAGATCGGAGCATGGCAAGCTCTCGCCGACGCAGCTTGATATTAGTGGAAATAGTGTTGAACACATTAGCAACCGCAATCAGCGAAATCATAATGATAAAAGTATAAGCGAACACGTTGACAATTAATATATAATTGCGGCTCTGATCAAACATTTCATAATAATTGTACAGTTTATAATTGGATTTAATTCCCATACCCTTAATCATCGCTTCCATTTTAGCCATCGACTTTGTGGGATTCTTTAATCTAAAGGTCAATCCCTTAATAACCGCATGGGTATCGGAGGTTTCAAACTTCTCTTTGAGCGAATAGGGGACCATCACGCTAAAAATGCACGGATTCTTCGACCCGGAGTTTCCTAGGATCGGGAGTGTATCAGGCAGCACGGTATTGACAAACGTAATGCTTACGTTTCGCCCCTGTTTTATCTTCGGCTTGCCATTTGTTTCGGGAGCGATGGTAAAATTCATGGAAGAACTCTTGAATATATCAATCAGCTCGCTCTGCCCGGCTTTCGCGTTGTCTACTTTTTGGGCAACGGCGATCATTTTCGCGTTTTTCCCGGTATATTCCTTTACGGGCAAACCCAAGCCTTTGATAATATTCAGATAGGCGCTATCACCAAGAAACTGGATGTCCATTGGCAGATTAACCGTTTTGTCCGGCAAATTATAACCCGCGTATTTCCGGTAGCGGTCTGAAAAATTGCTTGCTTTAACCGCGCATGAATACTTCATAAGCGCTTGATACGAGCTTTCGTAAACACCGTCGGCGGTTTTCAATTTGTCGTAAAGCGACAACATTTCGCTATCGTCCATGTCCTGTGTGGCCAAACCGATGTCAAAGGTAGTAACCTCTACTGTCCGCTCCGACACCTGTTTTATATCCGTTACAAAAGCACTGGTCGATATAAACAGCACTACGCTTAAAACAAGTGATAGCACAATGCTGCGATAGCGTTTCTTGTTTCTTTTAAAATTCTTTAGCGCAAGGGTTCCCTCCAAACCGTAAATACGCTGCGCCAGTTTTGACGTTTTCACGGCTTTGGATTCAACTTTGACCTCGTTCGTCTGGCGAATACTCTCCATAACGGGAGTGCTTGCGGCCTTTCTGGCCGGGATATAGGCCGAAATCAGAATTGTAACTATGCTGACTGCCGCCGCGCCGACAATCGCGGGGACGGACACTGTCAAGGTGAAATGGACGTTGCTGTAGAGAACGTGCTCAAAATTCTTGGCGACACCGGAAATCACAAGCCCGATGCTGCCTATGCCAACGATAACGCCAATCGGTATGCCGACCGCACCTATACAAAGTCCCTCAACTAGCACCGAATTTCGCAGCTGCCTCGCTGTGGCTCCCACCGACGAGAGAATCCCGAACTGGTGTGTGCGTTCATTCATTGATATGTTGAACGAATTATAAATCAGAAAAATCGAGCCTACCATTATCAATGCAACCAAAATGCCGCCAATCGAGTACAGAAGCGTGTTGAAAAACTTATCCTCCGAAAGACCCATGAAGCGCAACACATTATCGTTAAATACATAGCTATGGCTTTGGGCTGTGCTGCTTGCGTAAGCGTGAACCCCATGCGGGTTTTTAAGCGTGACAAATAGGTTTAAGCTGTCCGCTTTGCCTTCTGCATCTGCTTTCGTTATCAAGGTATATCCCGGCGCGGAAGACTCATCAAAACCGGGTTTTTCGCAGATTCCGACAACCTTGTAGGTTCTCTTGGCTTTTGGCATAAGAGTTTCTTTTCCAGAAATGTAAGGGTTTTGTTGACTGAGATTTTTGTTGACCTCCATGCGGCTTCCGACAGCAAGTGAAAGCGTGTCACCCACCGCAAATTGAACGCCGCCGCTTGCTTCGACGCTCAGCGGAACAAGAATCTCCCCACTGTTTTTCGGCAATCTACCTGAAACCAGGGTTATGGGCAAGGTATCAAAGGCTTTCTTGCTAAATCCGGCTATAAAAAGATACGGCCTTTTGGGGTTTTTCCCTCCGTCAAGTTTTGCGTAGCCGATATTTTCAAATGTTGCGGTGTTTGCAACTCCATTGTCGAGAGTTCGTTCCTGTGCGAAAGAGGAATCAACGTTCAAATACTCGACGTGCCAATCGCCGTATTCCTGGGCCGCGCCTTTTGCCAGATAGTTCAGTATGGAAACACCCAAGGTAGCGACTGCCGTAATCATGGCGGCGGACAGGATAACCCCGATAACCGTTACAATCGTTCGTGTTTGGCTTTTTTTCATGCCTTGCAGGGTAACTTTATTGAAAATATTCATGGTCTCACCCTCTCGTCTCGCACTACTTTGCCGTCTGATATGCCGATAATGCGGTCTGCTTGCAGGGCGATATTTTCGTCATGGGTGACGAGGAGCAGGGTCTGCCCATATTTTTTATTGCTTTCTTTCAGCAGTTTGATGATTTCATGTCCATTTCGGCTGTCCAAACTGCCCGTGGGTTCATCGGCAAGCATGACCGCCGGGGAGTTCATCAAAGAGCGTCCTATGGAAACGCGCTGTTGCTGACCGCCCGAAAGCTGATTGGGTAAATGCGTTTTGCGGTCTTTTAGCCCAAGCAGTTCCAACAAGTCATTCAGCCGTTCCTCGTTGACCTTGCGCTTGTCCATCAGTATAGGCAAAGTGATGTTTTCCACCACATTCAGAGTGGGAATGAGGTTGTGAAACTGGTAAATCAACCCTACCTGCCGCCTGCGGAAAATGGCGAGTTTTTCATTGTTTTGGGCATATACATCCTGCCCCTCCAAATACACCTTTCCGCTTGTCGGCACGTCCACGCCGCCGATGATGTGAAGCAATGTGGATTTACCGGAGCCGGAGGAGCCGATAATTGCGGTAAACTCCCCCTTTTCGATTGTAAGCGAAACATGGTCAAGCGCGGTAACTTGGTTTTCGCCCTTTCCGTAGACCTTGTATAAATTTTCAATTTTTAAAAACTCCATTATGTGAGTCTCCTTTCTCATGTCTTACCCATATAATAGCACCTTAAACTTACATCTCTGTGACTTTCAGGTGAGAGATTAGTCACTTTGGGAAACGAATGGCAAATATTGCGCCGCCCTGCGGGTGATTTTTTGCGGTAATCGTCCCTCCCTGCCGTGTTATAATCATCTTGCAGAGAGCCAATCCAATCCCGTATCCTGTAGCGTTTGGGTTTTTCCCACGATAAAACCTGTTAAACAGGCAGGGTAAATCTTCTTTTTCAAAGCCCGCGCCACTGTCGTGGATGGCAATCTCGGTAAACAGTGGGTTGTCCGTGCAGACAATCTCAATCTTCCCGTTCTCGCCTGCGCTCTCCATGCAATTTTTGAGGATGTTTTGAATTGCTTCCGAAAGCCAACCTGAATCACCCTGAATAATCATACCTTTCGGTGCATCTATTTGAAAATCAATATCGTGCAGTTCCATTGGGATTAGAAACGGGCGAATCGCGGCACATATCAAGTTGTTTACATCTATCTGCTCGCTTTGGAACACCACAATGCCCGCGTCCAAGCGGGATAACTTCAATAGGGAAGTAATCAGCCAATCCATCCGCACAAGCAATTCCTCTGTTTCCCGCACAAATGCTTTCCGCTCGGTTTCATCAGGGTTATTCGCTAACAATGACAGAATGAGGTTCACGGATGTGAGCGGGGTTCGGAGTTGGTGGGCTATGTCGGCCAGCGAACCTGCAAGATGTTCTTTTTCTTTTTTCAGCACGTCGTTTTGCTCCCGAATGCGCAACGTCATTTTTGTTATCTCGCTGTGCAGAATGGAAAGTTCGCCCTCGTCCGATTCACCAATATACAAATGGTCAGCATTATGAAGCACAAGATCGATTTGATCTGAAATCCGAGCAATGCTTTTGTATCGGGCTTTGGTAAACGCGAAAAACGCTGTGCCAAAGACGGCGGCAGAAGCAATGGCAAGGATTCCAGCCAACCTATTTATTGTAAATCCCAGCGTTACAGTGGTGGTAGCTATTAAGGAGAACAAGATTGCAAGCTGCCGAAACTCTCTATTCCGAAGCATACTCGCCCCCCAATCTATACCCCGTTCCGCGAACGGTCAGAACGATTTGCGGACTTGCGGGGTTGTTCTCTATCTTCTCCCGCAGGCGTTTGATGTACACGGTCAATGTATTGTCATTGACAAACTCGCCCGCCGCGTCCCACAATTCGTCAAGTAGCCTGCCCCTCGTGATAATGCTTTTGGGGTTTCTAATAAACACCAGCAACAAGCGGTATTCTAATGCTGAAAGGAAAACCTCGTTGCCGTTTTTCTTCACAACGCCGCTTGCCGTATCGACATAAAGCCCTCGGATTTCAAAAGCCGACCTAGAACGCCCGCTTTTTCGCAGGGCGGTTCCAATTCGCGCAATCAATTCACGCGGACGAAAAGGCTTGGTGATATAGTCGTCCGCGCCCATATTCAGGCCGGTAACAACACTCGCCTCATCGTCGTAAGCCGTCAGAAAGATAACGGGAATATCTTGCGTTTCTTTGATTTCCGTGCAAACCATAAAGCCATTTCCGTCAGGTAAAGAAATATCAATCAACGCCAAGTCAAATTTATTCCCGGCAAGAGCGGCAAGGGCTTCACTCCGCGTAGGGGCGTGGGTGACTGTAAATTTCTCCGCGCGGAGCAAAAGCATAAGGTTTTTAGCGATTGCCTTATCGTCCTCAACCAAAAATATCCGTTTCATTTATTTTCACCATCCTTTACTTTACTGCTCCTATATCGTCCGTCAGCCGGTTTTTCAGTGTCAGCAGGAACAAGCCATGTATTTCCCATTTTTTTAGCTCCCTTAATCCGCCCGGAAGAGCAATGGCACACAACCATTCTGTCTGTGATTCCCGAAATTTTCGCTGCTTCTTTTGTCGTTATATAATTCACGCATAATACCTTCATAACTCTATTGTATTTATTTTGACGGAAATTTACATGCTGAGGTATAAAACAAAAAATTACAGGAGCGTTGAAAAGCGTTCGCGCTCCCGCAAAGGCTAAAGATGTTAGGCGGCTTTAAATGTCAGTATTCCGGCAAGCAGGCCAAGGTGGTACATACCTTGCGAATTTGCTCAAAATCCCCTTGCGGGATTTTTGGAAAATCTGCTTATTGGGGAGTATCCCCAATCCCCACTGAACACACAATAAATTGTGTGGCTACGCTCACTCCGTGAGCTGAAAAAATCACAGGTCAGATTATCTCTGCTCCTGTTATTTTTCTTTTTTTCGATGAGCCATATCGTCGCCTATAAGACGATCAACATTTGCATTTGCGGTAACTACTTCCTACATTTCTTTTTTTACCGAATGGTACTTTGTATAGGCTTTTTTCTTTTGGGTGAGTAGCTCGGAATATTCTATTTGCAGAGCCTTGACAGTATGCAACTTTTTAACGCCCAGCTCATCAAAAGCCGCCTTTGCACGGTTACAATTGAAATCTTTTTTCTCATATATACCTCCTGCTTGCAATTCATCTTATTGCTATAAATATAATTTTACCTAATTGACGTATTAACTTTAACCGTCTTATTTGGAATAATTTTATCGTAATTCGACAAAACGCAACGAATATTGGGGGGGATAGGCAAAAACACCCACATTCGTACACAATGATTTTAAAATTTAAATTCATAAAAATAGTTAGATTTATGAATTTGTCAAGTAAAATAATTACATTTTTGTAATTATACTTTCCTTGACGTACGAAATATCATTTTCGCTGACACTACCCCAAAAATAAATTGACTATTTTATTTTTGGGAATGGCATTGCAATTTTACTTATTCTTCCACAGTTATACAATAATTTTATAATAATTATTCATCACCCTCATTGAATAATTATTATAAGATTGTCAATAATTTAGATATCCTACTTTAGTTAAAAAATTATTTACAAAAGCTTATAAATAGATTAGCAAAAGATGCAAAAGTAATTCTACATCCGATGAATAATTTGAGAATTATTTATATGAGGAATTGTCATGAAGCATCTTAAAGTAGGATTTTTCGTAGTATCCATCATAATACTTTCCATACATTATAAGGTAGTTGAGATTAATTTTAATATCCTGTCAAAGAATGTAGGAAATATTGCTGTATGGATAGCTTGTACTATGCTAGGAGCGATTATTTCATCCTGGCTTGAATAATGAGCCGGAAGGTAGCTTCAATAAAAAGAAGTTGCCTTTTGCTTTTTACAAATTATTTACAATTCGCACTGTTTAGTAAGTTCGACATATCACAGTTACTGCATTTTGTTCGTCAATTATATCCTACAATATATTCTCAATATTGCTCTTAATAATCACAGCTGTTCCTGTTATTGTAATTAAAAACAACCGATATGATTTATATATGAATAATGTTTCCTGCACTTGCTTTTTCTAATCGATTGATTATAGAATTCCCTAACCCATTGTTATTGGGAGCTTGTATATAAATATGACTTACACTCAATTTATCACATTCTCTAATCAAATCAAACATCTTTTGTGCAGCTATATTTAACATTTTAAAGCTTCCTAAACTATATATATGTTGATAGTCCTTAAAATCGTTTAAAAATTCTTGAAAACAAATTACAACATCATTCTCATTTGCATTTTCTTTAATCCATTTAGAAGTTTTTACATAATCTCCTTCAACCAATGTTAGTGGTGCATCTGGTGCATAGTGTTTATATTTCATTCCTGGAGCCTTTGGAATTTCATTTTCTTTCACGCTTAATAAATCCTTTTTATATATAAGATTTGGAATCACATTACATATGTCATCCAAGCTTATTGCTCCTGGCCTTAGCAGTATTGGGGCTGGAGTAGACATATCTATAATTGTTGACTCTAACCCAATTGAACACGGCCCTCCATCTAAAATACAAGAAATTTTTCCATTTAAATCATTGTAGCAATGCTCGGCACTAGTAGTTGATGGCTTTCCTGATAAATTTGCAGATGGAGCTACTAATAAAGTTCCACTTTCTTTAATTATAGCCCTTGCTATTTCACTTTTTGGGAATCTAACTCCTACAGTTTTCATTCCTGCAGTAATTGTATCTGAAATGCAATCTTTCTTATTAAAAATCAAAGTTACTGATCCCGGCCAAAAAGTACCAAATACTTTCTCTGCTTCTTTTGAAATATCTTTGCATATGTCATACACTTGTTCCAATTTATATATATGTACCAATAATGGATTATCCTGTGGCCTTCCTTTAACTTCAAATATTTTTTTTATTGCATTTTCATTAAAAGCATCTGCGGCTAATCCATAAACAGTTTCTGTTGGAATTGCAATCACTTCACCATTTCTTAGATACTCTGCACCTTTTACAATATTTTTATAATTAATATTTAAATCTTTAACATTTAATATTTCTGTTTCCATAGATAAACTGCCTCCTATTTGCGTAATTTGTTTGGTATAATAACCATTACTATTTATCCCACTAATGGCTGTTATACCACACACCTATTCAGTTCCAAAAACAACCGTTTATGGTGCTTATACAGTTGACGAGCAATAAAAGAATGTTGTAAATTATAACCACTATAAATTTAATTCCATTTTTTTGTTTCTTGTTAACATTCCCATTTTTTCATAAAAATAAATTGCACCTTTATTAAATTCCCATACAACTAATTGTAATGATGAAGCACCTTCTGCTCTTACATAATCTACAATATATTGAAATAATAATCTTCCAATCCCATTTTTCTTATAATTTGAATTGACACAGAAATCATCTATATAAGCCACTCTTCTTGGTATTAATATTGATACGCTTTGCATATCAATAATTTTCACTGTACTATAAGCAATTGATTCTTTTTTATCAGTATTTTCAACAACAAATAATTTTGTATTATATGTATTCAATAAATTACTAAAATGCTCTTTTAATAAAGGATTATTGATATTAAAAACATCTGGTCTATTTTCAACATGCAAATTATGTACCTCGGCATTAAGGTTACTAATATCATTGTAATCACTACTAATTGCTTCTCTTACTGTTAAATTCATAAAAATCCCTCCTCCATTAGTTCGTTATATATTACAATTATTCATGTATCGTAGAATGTCACGGTAGACGTATTAGTCACCCAGTACACTCCGCACAGATCCCAGCGTGCGGAACTACCGCAGCGGGCTCTTCAAATATATTCGCTTACGTAATCACTCAAAACAGGTTTCGATTCTCATTTGTGTTTCTGCTCTTTCCACTACTCTATGTTTAATTAGTCCATACCAATTCATCTTTTTATTAAACTCTTCCAAGTTGAAACCCTTTCTTTGATTTCTACGATTCATCCATTTATACAATATTCTTAGGGATGGTCCATAGAATTCACTAAGTCCCTTACTATTTCCTATTACTCCGTAATAGTTGAAATATCCCCTGTATTTAGAATTTAACATTGTCACAATCCAAGGCTCATTCCTCTAAATAGATTGTATGGTATTAAAACAGCAAAACTCGGTGTATGCATTTTTTTAGATGAAACATCATTATGAAATTTTTCTGCCAACCTTCTGCATTTTATTTTTATTCTTTTATTTACTGTATAATCATTCCAACTATATGATATGACAGGTAATTTATAACAATAGCTAAATCCAATTCCTTTTAGCCACGCCGAAAGGTAGTTTACTGCACTATTACCGCCTACTCCACCCACTGTTGTAACAACTATTGCTTTGTTTTTGAAAAAGTGAGGTCTGTGAAACATATAGCACAAGTGGTCAATCAAATTTTTAGTCAAAGCGTTTGGTTGCATATTAAAGGTTGTCATTGCAAAAATCACGCCATCACTTTCATCAATTTTATCAATTATTCTCTGCATAATTTTATGATGCGGACAGTGTTCATGCCCTTTTCTAAAACAAAGACTACATCCAGTGCAAAAGGGTAGTTCCAAATCTGTTAACTGTATTTCCTCAAATGTTGATTCAGGTGAGATTTCATGTAAATCTTCCTGAATCAATTTAACTAACCGCCATGTATTACCCCTATGAGGGCTTCCATTAAATATTAAATATTTAATATTATTTCATCTCCTTCTAAAAATATTCATAGTTCATAGAGCAGTGATGTTTATGAATCCCTTCATCCTTATTTTCTTTTTCAAAGGTAGTATAAATAATATTTAATACGCAATATTATACTGTTGTAACACAAAATATTTATTTAATTATACTATCATTACCGTAAATTGTATACTAACCCAATATATATATGATAAGTGGCAGGTAAATAGGTATAGTACAAAGATTCATCTTATGTACTATACCTATTTATCATCAATCTTAGGAAAAAGAAAAAAGGCATTGCTGCCGTTTGTGGCTGTTGGACAATAACCTTTTTTCTGTGTTAATTCATCAAAATTACCTATCTCCTCTATCCTTCCATTGTTGGCTACTATTATCCCATCATACATTCTGAGTACTTCATCAACAAGTTTGTGTGTAACTACCATACACGTCAATTCATCAATACCTAAAATTACAGGTACAGTTGACATACGTGTAAAAACCGGCCACATTCTGGATATTGATTCCAGTACATGGCTTTAGTTCTTAAACAATAAAATACTGTTATGAATTAACATAAGTGATTATTTTATCTATATTTTTCTTTCTTGTAAAATCTACGGGCTTATCGTAGCAGGCTAGCATGCCTCTTTCATCAGGTGTTAAATCTTTTTTCATCTTCACCTTCATCTGCATCTTCCATTTTAGTAATGTCATAAGCACCTTATCAAAAGGCTTTAGTTTACTATAATTAAATCCACCTCTTAAATAAAAGAACTGTATATGTTTCTGTTCTCCAGGAGTAAAGTTTGTATTTCTTACTTCATCTATCGCCTCTTGGCTAGAGGGAGATGCTCCCGTTGCAAAAATAATGACTTTTTTATCTTTAAGTATATCCAAGTTCTTTGTTATATATTTTACTCCATTGATACCAACAGCATACAAACTGCCACCGTAAATCACGATGTCATAGGCTGCCACTATATTGGTTGCAACATTTGAAACATCAAAAATATCAGCCGATAACTCCTCTGCAATCCATTCTGCATATTGCTTTGTAAAACCTGTTTTTGATTTGTAAATTACTACAACTTTCATTATTAGAACCTCTTTCAATATAAATTTCTTGGAATTAAAATACAACTAAGCCTTACATCTACCTAAAATCAATAAAGAGATAGCTTCTACGTTCCAAATCATAATCTATTGGCTCCTTTTATTTTCTTGAAACTCCTTTAACAAGGAGTTCTACATAAGCATTTGTTGTAGCAGTTATTATATTTTCATCATAAACGTTATTTAACACAATCATAGTAACCACACCCAATATACTTGTAGTCATTAAAACTGCTGTAAATTTTGTATCATTTATAACAAAATCATCTGAGGAAACACCTTTATTTAGCATATTTACAAGTAGGTTTACTTAATATCCCTCATTTTTAAGGGTTGATATAATCTCTACATATTTTTCCATTACATCAAATCCTTTATAATCATCTCTTCTTAAATCTATAATATCTCCATGAGAGATTCCACGCCTATGCTTATTTTTAAGCACACCTTTAAATTCTCCCCATTTAGCAGAATTAATAGATACTAAACCATCATTTTCACCTTCCGTTAACTTCACTAAAATATAAGGAATGGTCACTATATAATCACTAAACATATGCTTTATAAAGCTTATCAGGCATATTACAAGCAATATCAACAAACTTACATCCTCTATGAGGTGATGACACCATTGTTAGCGATGCAACATATTCCCCCATCTCTAACTTACTAATCATATAACGTGCATCTAATCCACCTTTTGAATGTGCTATAATATTTACCTTTTCACATCCTGTTGCCTTAACAATATCAAGAATTTTATCTTTAATGTCCTGCGCATTACATTCCACTGTTCCCCAAGCTTCTTGATTTCCATAATAAACTGTTGCCCCATTACGAATCAATTCCTTAGGTATTCTTCCCCAATAATTAATGTATTTTAAATCTCTAAATCCAACTCCATGAACTAACACAAGAGGATATTTTGTTTTACATACCTCTAAGTCAACACGTGCTTCATTATTAATTACCTTATAACACTCATGATCATATTCTATTTTTGCAATATGACAAGCATACAACATTATAAAAATATTTATAATTGGAATAAAGACCATAACGGCTACTATATATCTTTTTAATATACTTAGCCTTCTTGAAGTACATAAGATTCGTAACATTCCATTTGCAAGTAAAGTAATAGTAGTCAATACCATAATAATAACATCTATTACAACGATATTATTAGAAATAACGAAGTCTTTTATTGCTTTAAACCCTATTATGTATATTAAGATTTGAATAAACGCTACATACAATCCATAGAGAACAAGACGTTTGCCACCTAACATTACCTTTAATCTAATGTTAACAATTTGCTTAAATGCGTTTGGGGCTATGTTTATTTTTAACCAAATATAAAAACTGAAAATAATTATTTGGATTAAAATAATCCATTTGCATATAACTTTATCTTGTCCAAATTTAGTGCGTTCGCTAAAAAGCCACCCTAACAAAACAATATGAGGTGCAAAAATAAAATATATGCTCATGAATTTTTTATTGAGTAAAAGTACCTTATTGCTAAGATCTAAGCATATGATGCTTATTATTAGTATTGCTAAAGCAAACGTTATTATAAATACTATCATTTAAATCCACCCTTTAATTCTGCACATTCTTAATATAAAATGTTTTAAAATTCATGTATTAACATTACTTATATTGGTATTCCAAACAAAGAATCTTTTTCCATTGATTCATCACTAGGTTTGCTTTGTTTATTATAGTTATTTCTATTACTAACTTTCGGAAATTTTTTATGATTATTGCCTTTACTCATATGTCTTCTTTATGCCATCTTCTATAATTTTAAACAGATTTTCAAAATTAATAGGCTTACTGATATAATCATCCATACCAGCTTCTATACACTTAACTCTAGCGCCATCCATAAGCCTTACTAATTCTTTACTAATTTCAAGACCAAGACCAGTTCCTCCAAATTTTCTAGTATTTGAGTTATCTGCCTGTGTAAACGGCTTAAATAGTTGATTTAAATCCTCTTGACTAAGGTTTAAATTAAAATATATATATATGTCCTACCTTTAAAAATTCCTATAAGTACAAGAGTGGGAACTTTTTCGACATTAATTTACCATATCCTCCTAAAATACTCAATAAAATGCTTACAATATGCCCAAGTTCACTTTCCAAAATTAAAACCGGAATTCAAGAAACAGTGGTCGCATTATTTCATCCGGACTTGACCCTGCAGTAATATCTACCCATAAACTTCATCACACAGTTGACTACATTTCTGAACCTAACCAGACTTGGTGAAGAAATGTGTCTTGTCTAAGATTTGAAGATTTTCTTGATTTGAAAAATAGACTTGAGTACATCACATGACCTATTCGAAATACTCTCGAGCAAGGCAAACGACAACATTCTGTTATACGAGAACATTGTCCCTACTTCAATCATTTATTCCTCTATCCAGTAATATCTGCATCATTTGGCCCGTCAGTCAAATTGCCTGAAATTAAAATTGAATGTCCCCAGAATAAGTCACCATCATTGTGCCAAAATTCGAATTCACCATTTGGGTTTATAGTAATTTCTTCAAGTATTATACAATTTCTGAACTGCTCAGATGTTACCTTGTCCTCTTCTTCCTCAAGCCAACTTTCATTTTTGATTTTCAATAATTCATGTACAGCATATTTGCATACACGGTTATTCCATGTTACCTGATCTTCCCATAAGGTTTTTGCAACCTGTAGACCTAAATTTATGCCCTCTGGTTCATCTACCGACAAATTCAGTTTAATACTTTTCCCATTCCAGCTTATATCTCCTATATACCAATTAACTTGCCTATTAAAAGTAAATGTTCCTAAGATACTATCAATATAAATAATTGGTTTTTTAAGTTCCTCTAAATATACGTTTAATTCATTATCATTTGAAACAAATTCAATAAATCCTTCAAAAAGTGCATCAGATCTACCAAATACACTCTCCTCTATAACACGAGCATTAATTTTTATTATTGTCTCAGGCCTAATCATATTTCTAATATCATTCAGTTCCTCATGAGTAACTTTTCGTCTAATATGTAATGGTTCAGTCTTTAGATATTCCTTCACAACTCTCCATGCAACAAGTTTCACACCTAAAGTCCATAGCTTCTCACCACCTGTTCTTCCAGCACTAACTCCGTTTATATCCACTATACCTATAACCTCTGATATAGGACATGATCCAAGTTGTTCTAACAACTGTTTTTCACTTTTAGCCACGTCTTTCATTTTTTATCCTCCTAATTCTATAATTTCATTTACTTTTCTATGGGAGCACCTTATACCACAATTTACTTCAGGAAAAACCATCCTTATAATAAGCGATAAAATCCGGTGTTTTATTTAAATATTGAAAAACTGGCTTTAATCTATTTACTAAATTAATCCCAATCAACAAGAGTGCATTATCAAAGAAATCGCTTTTAAACGCTATTGCTTTACTAATATCTAAAATATGATGTTCATTATTAATACAATAATAAGCATCTAAAATCTCCTTAGATTCCTTAGATAAGATTTCTTCAAAAAACCTATATGAAAAATCAGCTGGGTTATATCTCAGTCCATCTAATCCTAAAGTCTGAACTTGTTTATAATTTGAGTCTTCTTTCACACTTATTTCTAGCGCTTCATTGGTATTAATTGATATCCCTATCCCTCCAACCTCAGTATCTATTTCTAATACAACAACATATACATCTCTGTTTTCTTTTTCTTTGCTAAACTCAATAATTTTCCTTTCGCAGTCTAAAAACAATAAATCTTCAATTTCTTTTTCATTAACTAGAAATACTTCTTTTCCTTTAATACTATCAAGCTCTTCAAAGGTCTTATTTGAATAGTAAACTTTGTATCCCTCACCAACTTTAGTTCTTTCACCATTAATTAATTGCTGTAGCCACGCACAATACTCCATATACACACCTCCCCGGTTTCATGAAAACTTATAAATATTTAATTATTTGTCACTATTTCATCAAAGTATCAATTAGTTTGTACCTTCTTTTTTGATCGGATTTTCAATCACGCTAAATCCACTCCCAGCATTTCATTTATCTATTAAACTTTATTCTATCTTATCTAAATTGGTTGTTATTTAAGATAGTCATTCCAATGATAATTCAGATTTAAATGCTATTATGGCATTTCCTGAAATTTTAATTTCTACAGGTTCTTTATTTTCTATCTTTACCTCAACGTCGATAATACCTGTTCTTTTTATAGCTTCACCTTGTTTAGCTTTGAATCTAAATAAAGAATTATTATGATTAACCAATTTGTGATGAACCAGATATGCACCCAAAGGACCATTTGCATTACCAGTTACAGGATCTTCATTAATGCCTATCGCAGGAGCAAACATTCTGCCATGTACTAAAATATCAGTATCTTGAGTATTAACTGTAAAAACGTAATATCCATTACACTTAATATCGTTGCTCAATTTAGAAAGGGCATCATAATTTGGTTTCATTTTATTTAAAGTTTCAATGTTTTTTATACCAATCATAACCTTAGAGTGACCTGTTGAAACTACCTGTATTGGATAATCTTCTAGTAAATCCTTATTACTTATATTCAACGCCAATGTAATATTTTTTATATTTATTCCATCAATAATCGATCCAAATTCAATCTTACCTTGTGTCATAATAATTTTATAGTCATCATTTTCTTTTACTATATCAACAGGTAAAATTCCAGCACCAGTTTTATGATAAACCCTAGAAGTAACAAGCCTGTTTTCAATTGCACGGGCATAGTGAGCCGCAATAGTTGCATGTCCACAAATTGGCACTTCATTTGTTGGAGTGAAAAACCGTATGTGAACATCATACTCATCATTATTTGAAGATAGAATAAATGCTGTTTCAGAATTATTAAGTTCCCTAGCTATTTTCTGCATTTCAGCTTCAGTTAATCCGTCAGCATTTGTTATTACTCCAGCTGGATTTCCAGAAAACTTCTCCTTAGTGAATGAGTCAATTTGGTATAAATTATATTTCCTTGTCATAATATCCCCCCTAAGGCAGTATCAATTTATATGACACAATCTGTCTATTTCGTCTGCTCTCTCAAGTAATTTTGCAATTGTTTATTACGAGATTTACGAACAATGTGACTTAACTACAATTGTTAATAATTCTTATTCTTTCAGTGATGTAATTTATGTTTATAATTTTCGTAGAATATATTCAGTAAAATCTTTTACTATATTATCATCAATTTGGTCTAAAACTTTGTTTTTTAAGAGCAATGTTAAGATTAGCAACCCAACAAAAATATTAATATATACATCTTTTAAGTCAAACGTGAAAAAACCATTTACTAATATGTAATCTAAACTACCGTTCCAAAAAATCTTGTCAATTAATGAACACATAGCACCAGAAAATATAAAAGCATACATGCTATTAATAGTTTTGTTAGTTCCAAATTGTTTATTTAAATATTGATAAAACAGATATATTAATATACTCATAATTGCCACTAGTGAAATATGTATATATTTACCGACACCTAATTGTAACATAGAATTAAACCATGAATAGTGCCTATTGAACATAGGCTCAAAATATAGCAAATGAGGCAATATTGTAGATCTCTTGTCAAGAAAATTGTTGTTAATTACTATTTTAATAACCTGATCTATTGTTACTAAAATAAGCACTGCTCTATATGTATTTTTGTTTTGAATTTTCATATTTATTCTGCACCACCTAATATAATTAATTTTTTTACATCTTTCACATTTAAATAGCGCTTATTGCTATATCTATCTGAGTATCTAGCAGGAACCGCATATTCAATTTCATATAAGAGGAATACCCAATCTGAAAATTTAATTTCATACCATTTGCCTCGCCGTATTATAGAATTTAGACGCAAAATATATTTTATATCATACCATGGTTACCATTAATTTCATATAATCATACATAATAAAACTACCTAACTGCCCAGGTGCCCTTCTATTTATTTCTCTCCTTAATGATTAAAATAACATATTAATCACAATTCATAATATGAGAAACTAATAAAATATAAAATGTGTACAGGCTATATTATTTCAGTAATTGATAGTCTGACATCTAAATTTTAAATAATATCCACCTACAAGTACCCATCTCATACTTTAGCTCATATAACTTTTCAGCTCCGTCAATTACACTCTGACACTTATAAATAATCATAATATTACCTGCCAATTTCTCAGTATCTTTTACTATAACCTTATCTATTTTTATAACTTGCATAGGTTCATCGCCTACTTGCATTCTAAACCTTATAGGCTTTATATCGCCTTTATTATCCGTGTATGAAACCATTTCTACAGGTAATGCTAAAACCTTCATTTATTATAAACCTCCTCAAAGTATTGCGCTCATTAATGGATAATCTTCCTCACCATCTGCCATTCCACCACACATACTATTTAGTCCTGAATGAAGAAAACAAGACCGAACTACAGCTTTTGGCCCATATTTTAATCTTATTTTATCAACGGTATCATTTATCTTTTTATCTTTTTCATAATCAAAACTATCTAGTAACGAACACTGATAAAACTCATTACTACAAAAGTCTGTGATATGTATCCCCAAGTGTCTTATTGGATTACCTTTCCAAACATTATCAAATAAATAGCATGCTATTTCATATATTTTGCGAGTAGAGTCAGTTGCTACAGCTACTTTCTTTTGACGAGAATAAAATATTAAGTCGCTACCCCTAACGCTTATACTTATCACAGTACAACAATTGTGTGAATCTCTTAAACGCATGGAAACTGTTTCACATAAGGATAGTAATACTTTATGAGCCGTGTCTTTATCTTCCACATCAAAGGCTATTGTTGTAGAATTGCCTATACCCTTCACTTTAATATAATTGCTCTTGCGGACTTCTGAAAACTCGATGCCATTGGCGTAATTCCAAATAACTTGACCATGACTCTTTAATTTATTCTTTAAAATATCTAAATTATAATTTGCTAATTCCCCAATAGTATTAATATTTAAATTGTGCAATTTAGGTGCTGTCGCTCTACCTACCATAAATAAATCTTCAACAGGTAATGGCCACATTTTATCTTTTATTTCATTTTGGAAAAGTGTGTGAATTCTATCTGGCTTCTTAAAATCTGTTGCTACCTTTGCAAGCAGTTTGTTATTTGATATCCCTATGTTCACTGTAAACCCAAGCTCATTCTTTATCCTCTCTTTTATAGTTTCAGCGAGTTTCAAATAGTCAGGATATAAATGTTCCATATTAGAAAAATCTAAAAAACTTTCATCAACTGAAAAACGCTGAATAATTGGAGTGTATTCTAAAAATATTTGATGCATAGCCTCGCTACATTTCATATATAATGAATATCTTGGAGGTACAATTATTATTCCAGGACACTTAGCCCTTGCACTATATAACGTCTCTCCTGTGTGAATATCAAATTTTTTAGCAGGCAATGATTTAGTTAAAACAATTCCATGCCTGCTTTCTTCATCTCCGCCTACTACAGATGGTACTGTTCTAAGATCTAACTGCTCACCTTGTTGAAGTCTATACGCAGCTTCCCATGAGAGATAGGCACTATTTGCGTCAATATGAAATATTAATTTACTCATAGCATAAATCATCTTCCTTTTTATTAATCTTAATTTACTCATATTAGAACATCAGTTCGTTATATTTATTATATACTACTTGCTTACTTTTTAAAAGCAAATTTGGGGTAGCATACGCAAAAATATTATTTCGTAGTTAATGAAAATTTCAGATTATTTTTATAATCTCAAGTTTTTATGTAACCATTTAATATTTGGTTAAAATCATACATTCTTTTTAATATCCAATTTACGGTAATAATAGTATAATTAAATAATTGTATTTGTCGCAACAGTCGATTATTGTGAAGTAAACATTATTTATATAACGCGTGGATAAATCCGAATTGTTGGGAGAGATGTACATGAATATTTTAGTAAGTGCCTGTGTAATAGGCCAAAACTGCAAATATAATGGCGGAAATAATTTGAATAGAAGTGTAGTTGAATTTATACAAAGACATACTGTGATTGAAATATGTCCTGAACTGCTGACAGGTATGAAATGCCCAAGGGCATGTGCTGAGATAGTAAACGGCATTGTAATGTCTGAGAATGGTGAGAATGTAGATGCAGAATATCGCAAAGGAGTAGAACTTGCAATGGAGAAAATTAAGGGACAAAAGATAGATTTAGCAATATTACAGTCAAGAAGTCCTACTTGTGGTGTAAATACTATCTATGATGGGTCTTTTAGTGGTACTTTAATTGAGGGGCATGGTTTATTTACTGAAGCCATCATTGAAAAAGGTATTAGGGTAGTAGACTCCAATAATTTTTAAGTTTACTCAATTCGTAAGTTACTACTTATGGAAATGAAACCGGTTATGAGCACAACCTTAGCTAACAATTTGTTTTTATTCATTTAATATTCCCCCTATTGGATATGTTGCATTCGCATTATAACATACATAAATTAAAAATTATGCCGAAATATAGCTAGTGTTTATAAAAATAGGGTATTTGTGACAACTTGCATAACCCAATGGTACAATATTCCTATGAGTTGCGTCAGATTAATAAAAAATTATGTACCAAATAAGATTTTAATGGAGGGTAAAATGATAAATGCTAATGAATCCAAAGAAGTATTAATTAATATGTTAAGTGAATCAAATTTTGATTTTAATAATCCAAATTCTAAATTGGCATTGGAAATTTTTAAAAAGTTTTTTAGTATCAAAGTTGATTGTGCTGATGATGGTCTGTTGTTTCAATGTGGAGTAGAAGAAGTTAAAGGTGAAGCCTTATTTTATTCGGAGTTTGTTAGACAATTTACTTTTGAGTTAGATGATGGAGAATATAACGGTATGGAGCAATTAAGACTTACAATATACTTTAAACCCAATGCTAAATTACAAGGGTTAGATACAAATTTATGGGAATACGACTGCAACTCTGTAGAAGAATTTTTTAACAAAGTTGAAAATATGGATAATTTTAAAATACCTTTTGAGAAATATGTACCATTGAAATGTGAAGTTGAACAGAGCGGAGTTTAAGTACTAATTATTTAATATCAGAAGGTCAAGGCATATTTAATATAAAAGCAAAGGATAGATTGGAGTTTAATACTTTAATGGTATAATTTTTCTACGGATTAAGTCGCAACTCTAATCTATTATGAAGAAAGTAGGGGGTACAAATTTATGTTATATAATATAGTAGGAGCAATTTTTACTATTCTAGCAATTGGGGGAGGAATTTATACCTTAAATAATAAAAACTAACGCCTTTTTATCAGCGTCAGTCATATCAGAACATATAGGTTTATCTTTATTACTTTGCTTAGCTAATACTCATTGCTCATATTATTACTAACTCCATATATCAGCCTCTTTACTTTTTGAGCGATTAATTGTTGAAAAATCCACCCTTGAGAAAACATAGGTTGATAATAGTAAAAACACGATCCCAAAAATGATTACAATCGCCATGCTAATAAGAGGCGTAATTACAAAATCCCCTATTTTAAAAGCAAGCTGTTCCGCAACCATTTGATCGGTTGTTAAAGACGTCTTTTCCAGTATTATAGTTCTAAAAAATGCTGTTGTATATGTCATTGGATTGAGATAAGCAACATATTGCATTGTTTTTGGTAACATTGAAAGCGGAATATATGCGCCACAAAGGAATGTCATCGGCATTGTTATCGCCGTTATTACAATTTGAAAAGTTTGTGAATTTTTAACCAGAGCTGCTAAAAACAATCCTAACCCCGAAAACACAAGTCCAACAACAATCATCACGCAGATTACAGCAAATGGCGTTATCCAGGATGTGAATTTAAGCCCTATAAAATAACCAATGATTAGAATAATAATACCCTGCATGGTTGCTATTGTTGCTGCTGATAATAGCTGACCCGCGGCAATCTGAATTCGTTTAACAGGACTTACTAACACCTCCTTCATAAATCCCGAAACAATATCTTCAATTGTACTTGTCGCAATAGTAAGGGAAGTTTGAAAGACGGTCGTTATTACAATACCTGCGAGCATATAGTTTACTGGATTTTGAATATTGTCATTTTTAAATATCGAACTAAACACATATAAAAAGAAGAATGGCATGATAATCGTGAAAACAAGCTGAACACGATTGCGAACAAAAATTTTAATGTTTCTAAACCATAAAGCTAATATAATATCCATAAATTTCTCACTTCCTTATATCTTTTCCGGTAATTTCTAAGAATACATCATTCAATGTGCCTTTTTTAATTTCCAAATCCGTTATCGACTCTTTCTGCTGACTTAATAACTCCATCAATTTTGGTATACTATTAACTTCAATCGAATAATAACCAGTTTTTTTCATGTATTTAAACCCCGCAGTGTCTAGCAGTGCCTCAAGACCTTGCTCGTCACTAGTTGTAATATTTGCTTTATCCTTTGTATATTGCTGTTTCAAACGATACGGAGTGTCCATTGCAACTATTTTACCACCATCCATAATGGCAACTTTGCTGCAAATTTCGGCCTCATCCATGTAATGCGTAGTTAAAAAAATAGTAATATTCTTCTCCTTTTGAAGCTTTACAATATAATTCCATATATGAGCCCTTGTTTGAGGGTCAAGACCTGTGGTTGGTTCATCTAAGAACAATACTTTTGGGTAGTGTAGTAGCGATCTGGCTATTTCCACACGACGTTTCATCCCGCCGGACAGACTGCTTACCATTGCTTTTTTCCACTCCAGTAAATCCACTAAATTTAAAACAAATTGGATACGCTCTGTGACTTCACTTTTGGGTATACCATAAAAATGACAATGCATAATTAAATTTTCAAGAACGGTCATTTTATTATCCAATGTCGTTTCCTGAAAAACAACCCCAATAACACTTCTAACATCATCCTTTTCATGCGAAACGTCTTTTCCGTCAATAGTCAGGGTTCCTGATGTCTTATCAAATATAGTACACAGAGTATTGATGGTTGTGCTTTTACCTGCTCCATTTGGACCTAAAAACGCAAAAATGCTTCCCTCTTCTACCTCGAATGAAACATTGTCGACTGCTGTGAATTTATCATATTTCTTTACAAAATCCTTAACTTCTATTATGTTTCTCATGGTATCACTCCTATCAACTGAATAATTACAACGCTAACATAACGAGCAGATACACAATACTCGAAGCGAAATTTGCTTCGCTTACATGATCTGCTTTCCTATGTGAAATTATACCGATAATTCGCCTAAATACAACTTATTTTATAAGACGTATGGCCCTTACATATTTCCATGTGGATATATCATATTCACTCACCTCATATTTTTAAAACATAAATAATTTTTACTTTTAAAGTATATCATAGACACTATATTATTCAACCTCTAAAATCTCCTATAAATTCTATCCCACTTTTCTGCTCCAAAATTTTGCCCTACAAAAGACAGTCCTTTAATTTTTTATTTAGTGAAAAAATGTTATAATTATAGAGAAAGAATAAATGAAATGTTCGTTTAGAGCATACCCTTACGTAGGGTTATTTGTTTTTAGATTAAATTGGAGGTAATACACATGGAAAACACTAAACTAAAAACGAAGATTTTAAGACCTACCTTTGATAGCGATTTAGATATCCTAGAGTTATCTAAAGAAAACATAGTGGATGAAGCTATATTTTCTTATGGAACAATTAGTGATTGCTCTTTAGAAAACCATAAAGCAGACATGGTAAATTTTAAACAAGTTATATTTAAAAAAGTTATTTTTAATAAAATAACTTTTAGACGTATAGAACTTATGGATGTGAGATTTGAAAATTGTGATTTATCAAATGTAGATTTTAATGAGGCTTCGTTACATAGAGTAGAATTTGTAAATTGTAAGATTATTGGTATTAATTTAAATGAAGCTACCTTGAGAAATGTGATTTTTGAAAATTGTAACGGTCAATTTGCTTTTTTTAGTTATTCTAATTGTAAACAAGTCGCATTCCTTCAATGTCAATTACGCTCTTCCGATTTTCAAAATTCAAAATTTTTAAAAGTTGAATTTCAAGAGTCTAATCTACTCCAGGCTCAATTTAATTTTACAAGTCTTAAAGGAATAGATTTTACCAGTTGCAATCTTGAAGGTATAGGAGTAAACATTGCTGATGTTAAGGGCGCAATAGTTACCACTATGCAAGCCGTTTCTATATCGAGCATACTAGGTCTCATTGTTAAATAATCACCTTTATTTATCGAGTGCATGCAAAAGGGATTTCCATATTTAGAAATCCCTTTTATATGATGTTTTTTTGAAAAAATTATTTTCAACTTTTATAAAATACTAAATACATAGCATTTCTATCACTCTTATTTCAAACTAAAAGGCATCGTATATTTAACATTTCCGCTTAACACTGGAGTAATATTTAAATCTTGTCTTACCTCTCCGCAAATGATTACCTTTATATTTTCAGGCTTCCAATCATCTCCCGGAGCGGTATATATAGCTTTTCTTAACCATGTATTTGTAATAGTATCTGCATTAATAGTTTTAGGTAAAGTCAAATTATAGCTGTCTGTTTGATTTCTTTTAAAATCATTCCCCGGATTGTCCAAGGGCAATTCAAATTTCTGCCCATCCTGTGTTTCAATGCCAAAGTAAACATAATCGTCTGTACTTGCATAATCAAAGTCTGCTGTTTTAATAACAACTTGTAATTGATTAAAGTTAAGTGATGCTGCTGGTACAGTATTCGCCGCTTCATTTATAAACCTATATAGGAACATTGCTATACTTTTTTGAGAATTTGGTAGTGCTTCTCCTAGCGAATAATCCCAATCTGCATATGAGTTAGACATAGTAGATTTGGAAAAATATAATGATTTTGAAAGCTTTCCCCAGTAAGTATTGTTTTTTGTAATCCAATTTGAAAAATCAGCCGTTGTAATAACGTTTGCATATACTGGCTCCTTAGTTGTTCCATTCATTGTATTAAGAAGGTATTTCCCTATGTTATTATCAGCATATGTCTCATATTTGACATGTCCTGCGCTATCTACCGCCGTTATATTCGCAGCATGATAAGGGCAGTTGATATCTTCTAAGTAGTGAATAGCTTGTCCAAGTAGATTTGAAGCATTTTGGTAATTCCCCTTTTTCCATTCATTTAAAGCCAATGCTGAAAATTTTCTACTTTGACTGTCTGCTGTTTCTGTAACCGTATAACTAGTATACCATGGCGCCGTATGAGTAAAATTATATCCTGTATCTGGATCCCAGAAGTGGTCTTGATACAAATCATATCCATTTGGATCAAAATCTGGGTAAGTAGACCCAACTTTCAAGTCATTAATATATTGATTTAAAAGTTCTACATTTTCTTTTACTTTCTGTGGTTCACCTGGATCTAAGTCGTTATTTAACATTTCCATTGCTTGATCCGTAATCACTGCATGAGTTCCTGTTCCATCCTTATTACCATTCCAACCGTAAGCTGTACCTGTCATAAAAAATGTTGCAACTGTAAAGATTAATATAATCAAAGGTTTTGTTTTCTTCATAATTACATTTCCCCCTTTTCTACTTTCATTATTTTTATAAGTAAATCTACTAAATTATCTTTGATTTACATATTTTCTTTTGGAAAGTTTAATAAATTGTTTGATTCGAAATTAAATATTGCCTCTTTTATTACAATTATACATATTTATGTAAAGGTTTAAATAGAGTTTGCATGATTGGTTGTTGAAATGTCATAATCGAATATTTCTTTGTAAATTTATGGGTAATCTGTCTGTCATTTTATTAATAGGGCAATATTCAGTATAAATAAATTTTCTTCTTCTTCTATTTGTATTAAACCATCATATTTGTTTACTATGTAATTTATATTTTCAAGTCCGAACCCATGGTTTTCCTTATCGGGATGTGTTGTTTTATGTTCCCCTGTCCCCTCCTGTGTTGCTTTGTTTGTGCTATTGGTAATTTTAATGATTAGATGTACTTTTTCTATATACATTTTGATTCGAATAAACTTATTTCCATTTGCTATATTTTCACAAGCTTCTATGGCATTATCTAGTGCATTTCCTAAAAGTATAGAGATATTCACAGGATCTATTTTAATACTTTTAGGTAAATTTATATCTATATACAATTCAATTTTTCTTTCTTTTGCGATAGATAACTTGAAATTTAACAGCGCTGCAATAATAGGAATATCTATATTTAGAATAGTATTAATTTCTGATGTTTGATTTGCTAGTTTTTCAGAATATTCTTTTGCGACATTTATTTCTCCTGTCTTTAAAAGCCCGTAGATACAACTGATATGGTTGTTAAAGTCATGTCTCTGTGCTCTTAATGTATGAATTAACTCTTGTATATTGTTCATATAAAAGATCTGCTTTTTATATTCTATTTCTTGTAGAGACCATTCTACCTCTTTTTTTGAATAGATTAAAATTTGCTGGATAATTTTCATGATAACAAAACTGAAAAGTATTATACAGAGGGTAATGAATCCTATAAAAAAATTAGTTTTAAAAAAAGATTTCCCCTCATATATATTAAAAAAAATAGAATTGAAAAATATATTTATCATTAAAACAATAGTAATTTGGTAAATAAGAATTTTTCTAATATAAGAAGTACTCACTTTAAATTGTATAAAAAATAACATGACTATTCGGGTGGTCACTGCACTGATTACTCTATAAATGTTTTTTTGCACAAGAAGACCTGGAGAAACGTGAAATACCATACTTGTAATAATAACACCGAGAAAATCAAAGGTTGCCAGACATCCCATAAACAGAATCATTACAAAAAATAGATTTCTTAAGTTGCAATTAAGGGTTATAAAATAAATTACAATAGTAACACATAAAATAAGGATAACCCCTAAAAAGTTTGCATGCCCTAACCCTTTATTTATAAGTTGAAGAAGGATGCTTTGAAATAGAATAATGAAAACAACCGTATACTTATTTTTAATTTTTTTTTGAAGAACTAGAGTAAGAAAAAAATACAATATGTAATATTCTAGTAGATTAATTGAGAATTCATAAGCTCCCCATAAAAAGCACATGCATCCCACCTCCTAACGGAATAAATTATGACAGGAAATTCTCCTAACTTCATTCACGCATGCTCTGCTTACAGGAACATATAGATTTATTTTCTCCACACAAATTTGTTGATTTTTGTAAAATGAAATCTTCTTATTATTTACAATAAATCCTTGATGACATTGGGTAAAACAGGTCATATCTAAATGATCCTTTAAGTTCTTAAAACTTTCATTAAATTCTAAATTTTTTCCCTTGCACACAGCAATGATTTTCCTCAAATGTTTTTCAAAATAGTAGATGGAATCGTATTTAATGTTGTAGATACCTTCTTTAGTTTTGATAGTTAGGTCTTTTTCCTCTTCTGCATAAGGATAGGTACTTTTCAGCTTTTCGGATATTTCTTGAAATAAATTTTTAAATCTCTCCTCCGTAATCGGTTTGATAATGTAGTCAAAAGCCTTTATGCCAAAAGCATGCAATGCATAATCTTTAAATCCTGTAATAAATATAATGATTGCATTTTTATTAAGTTCTCTAATTTTTTTTCCTATTTCCAGTCCATTCATTCCTTTCATTTGGATATCTAAAAAGCAAATGTGTGCAGGCTTGTATTGTATTTGGGAAAGTAATTGTTCACCACTGTTAGAACAAATGATATGAAATTTTTTTTCTTTGTTGAATGATTCCATATATTTTTCAATAACTCTTACTTGAACAGGTTCATCATCACAGATTGCAATTGTATATTTCATAAAAATCAACTCCTTTTATACGTTACCATACAATGTAACATCGTACTTGTTATTAGGTTTCCCGCTGGTTCCTATTGAATATCAAACATTTCTTTTAGCAATATAAAGCGGGGTATCACCTTTTTCTATGAATTCATTTATTGAAACATTTTTGCTGGGAATTACAAAAGAGATCCCAATTGATAGCGTAACTCTACTTGAAATTTTCGAGAATTTATGTGAAATATTTATCTCTACCATTTTATTTCTTTTGTTTTCCCCAAATCTAATTGCATGCTCAATTGAACACTTTGGTAACACAATTACAAATTCATCACCACCATACCTTGCAGCAAAATAATGTCCATCACTCAATTTTTTCAAAGTTTTAGCAACACTAACTAAACATTTATCCCCTTCTAAATGGCCAAAGTTATCGTTATATTCTTTATTCAGGCCTCCAAAATATTCTATTTAGCATAATTCAACATACATTCGCAATTATCCTGCGGAATTTGTATAAAAAATAAAAATAATTATCTCAAGTGTATTTGCAAAGGAAGACCGCCTGAACTTGCTAAAAGAGTGTTCCTAAAATTGTGTAAAACACAGAAAAAAAAGGAAATTTATATTTTATGTAGAATACATATACATAACTTGTAATATAAAGTAGAAGAATATATAAAAAGTAATTAACATTGAAGTAATCAATGTATATAATTTTTTTCAGGAGGATTTAATTCTTATATGACAATTAATAAATATACAAAATATTATATTTTCTTAATATCTTTTATAATCTTTTTTCTTTTTCTTCAAACTTCTGTTCATGCCGAAAATACAGTTCAGAAAAATGTACTGATTTTAAATTCATATGGTAATGATAGTAGTATTGCCGCTGGAAATCAATCCATAAATTGGACTGGACAAATTACATCTGCAATAAATTCAGAGTTTGTAAATAGTAAAAAAAATATAGATGTTAAAATTCAATACTTGGACTCAGGTTATAATTTTGAAGAAGAGTATTCGCAGATAGTTTATAAATTATTTAAATATAAATTTAGAAGCACAAAATTTGATGTTGTAATTACTTTAGATGATAATGCATTTGAATTCTTACAGAAATATGGAGATACCTTGTTTCCTAAAACTCCAGTTGTATTTTGTGGAGTCTATAACTTTAATAAGTCTATGATTAACGCCAATCCTCTTTTTACAGGGCTTTCAAAGAGTCCGGATATTCAAAGTACCATTGATGTTGGTTTAAAGCTTCATCCAAGTACTAAGCAAATATTTATAATTACAAATAAAAACCCAAGGGGAATAATTACTAAAAATCTTATAGAAGGTTTAATACCTTTATATAAAGACAAAGTTAAATTTTTATTTTCTGATGAGGAAAATGTTACAAAACTTAAAGAAAGAGTAAAAAGCTTACCTAAAGATACTATTATTTATTTTGATTCTAATGGAACAACTAAAAATAATAAGGGTAAGGATATTTCAATTGGGGAAACTGTAAATGTACTTTTCAAAGATACATTTATACCCATATATTCTACAGGTTATATCCAGACTAACAAAGAAAGTGTTGGAGGCGTGGTTACATATGGTAATGACTTAGGAAACGAAGTAGGTAAACTAGCCTTGAAAATATTGAATGGTGAAAAAGTTTCTGATATACCTGTTACTGAGGATTCATCTCATAGATACGTATTTAATTATGATAAATTAAAACAATTTACTATTGATATGAAAGATTTGCCTAAAGGATCAGAGATAGTTAATGAACCTCATAAATCTTATAATATGTCTAAAAAACAAATTTTATATGCCTCATCTATTGTTATATTTATAATTATAGGAGCAACGATTTTTGTCATTATTAATATAAACAAACGTAGGCGTGCTGAAAGATTATTATCTGAAAGTGAAAATTTGTTAAATACATTAATAAATTCTACTACTAATATAATTTATTTTAAAAGTGCTAAAGGTAAGTTTCTTGATATAAATAATGTACTTTTAACATTACTAAATATCGATGAAAAAGATTGTAAGGATAAAAATATCGGGGAATTAACTAATATATCAACTCGGGCAAAATATGTATTAGAAAATTGGTCAAATAAGGATGAGGAAGCATTGAAAACAGGCACTGTATATAGAAGTGAGGAAGTAGTGCAAGATGAAAGAGAGAACATTAATAAAATTTATGATACATTGAGAATACCTCTATTTAGTGATGATGGAACTTATAAAGGGTTGATTTTGTTAGGGTTTAATATAACAGATTTTAAGAATAATCAGCAAAATGAAAAGATGATTATAGAACTTATGAATTATGATAAATTGAAAACAAACTTTTTTTCAAATATTTCTCATGAACTCAGAACACCTCTAAATTTAATTTTTAGTGCTCTTCAGGTTATAGAATTAAAAAATAGTGAAATTAAGCAAGAAGATAAAAACATAGAAAAATATACAGATATAATGAAACAAAATTGCTATAGGTTACTTAGAATTATTGGTAATCTTATAGATATAACAAAGATTGATGCAGGTCATTTTTTTATACAAATGCAAAACAATGACATAGTAAATGTAGTAGAAAATATTGTATCATCAATTGTTGATTATGTAGAAAACAAAAATATTTCTATTGTTTTTGATACAGAAATAGAAGAAAGATTTATGGCTTTTGATGCAGATGCAATGGAAAGAATAATACTGAATTTGTTATCAAATGCTATAAAATTTACTCTTAGTGGTGGGAAAATAGAAGTTAATATATATAATAAGCTAAATAGTGTAGTTATATCTGTTAAAGATACAGGAATAGGAATACCTATTGAAAAACAATCTTCTATATTTGAAAAATTTGTTCAAGTAGACAAGTCTCTATCTAGAAACAGAGAAGGAAGTGGAATAGGGCTTTCATTAGTTAAGGAGTTAGTAGTTATACATAATGGAACTATTGAATTAGAAAGTACTCTAGATAATGGCAGTGAATTTAGAGTAGAGATTCCTGTAAAATTGCTCCCTAAAGATGAAAAATTTAATGAAAATAGTATTTATACAAAAGAAACTAAAGTAGAACGGATTAAAATAGAGTTATCTGATATATATGATTAAAAACAAAAAACAATGGATAGGCATTAAATGCCTATCCATCATAATCAACAATTACTTCTTTTATTCTTTGCAATATAATATGCTGAATGCTTGAAATACTGTAAGCATCTTCAGCCTCCAATAGAACATTCCAATCCATATTCCTCTACTATTTTTTTAAAGCTATTCATAGTATCCTCATCTGGCGTTTTAATTTCCTGTCCCATTATATAATCTAATCCTAGGTTCTCATACTTATTGGCCCCAAGCTTATGATATGGTAATAAATCTAAGTGCTTTACTATCCCTAAACTTTTTGCAAACTTAGCAATATCAGATATGCTGTTTTTATCACAATTAAATTGTGGAATAACAGGTACTCTTATAATAAGCTCTGTGCCAAAAGCAGCAATTTTTTTAGCATTTCTTATTATTATTTCATTACTTACATAAACATGTTTTTTATGTTTTTCATCATCTAAATGTTTTATATCTAAAAGCACTAAATCAACTAAAGGAATTATCTTATCTATTGTCTCTTCACTAGCATAGCCTGTAGTTTCTATTGCAGTATGCCATCCCATTGACTTGCAAGCTTTTAAAAGTTCAATTGCAAATTCTGGTTGCATAAGCATTTCTCCTCCAGATAATGTAACTCCACCTCCAGAACGTCTGAACTGAATAGTTTCTTTCTTTAGTTCAGTCATTACCTTCTCTACAGTAGTTTCTTCCCCAGATTTCACAATACCTCCTGGATAACAATTTTCAGCGCAAAGTCCACAACTTGTGCATTTTTCTCTATCTATTCTTCCAGGTCTTAGCATATCAATTGCGCCTGCTGGACAATTTTTTTCGCATTTTTTACACTCAATACAATTTTTTTCATTATACATAATTTGAACTAATGGATCCTGTGATTCTGGATTACTACACCAATCACATTTTAAAGGACAACCTTTAAAAAACACTATTGTCCTAATCCCAGGTCCATCATGAATAGAAAAGCGTTGCATATTAAAAATTTTGCCTTTTTGCTTATAATTAATTCTTCTTATCGGCATCTGCTTTTCCTCCTTTTAGAAAGTTTGTTCAGTTCTCTTTATAATATCATCTTGAATTGCTTTATCTAATGTTATAAATTGCGCACTATAACCGGCAACACGTACTACTAAATCTCTATATTTGCTTGGATTCTTTTGTGCTTCAACAAGAGTTTCCTTATCTATTATATTGAATTGTACATGCATACCCTTTTGATCGAAAAAGCTTCTAACAAGTGACGCTAAATTATTTAATCCAGTACTTCCTTGAATTGAACCTGGATGGAATTTTTGATTTAATAAAGTACCATTAGATGCAATAAAATGATCTAATTTAGCTACTGAATTTATAGCGGCAGTTGGTCCATTACTATCTGCGCCTCTAACTGGAGATACACCATCTGCTAATGCTTCATGTGCTTTCCTACCATCTGGAGTTGCTCCTATAAGATCACCAAATAGGATGTTAATTGCTGCTGGATATAATCCCGCATGGAAATTACCGCCTCTTGGATTTTTATGTTTTGCAACTTCTTTGCAGTAAATATATGCTCCTTGACTTGCTAATTCATCAACCTCATCAATATCATTACCAAACTTAGGTGCTCTATGAATTAACATTTGTCTTAAGTCCTCAAAATCTATCTTTGAAGTTGAATCTTCTTGACCAAAGTTAGTATCTAAAGCTTCTTTTAAATCTTTTAAAGTTATCATTTTAGTATCAAATACAAGCTTTTTAATAGCTGCAAAAGAATCTCCTACATTCGCAACACCAACACCTTGTGGTCCTGTAAAGTTATAATGTGCTCCGCCTTCTTGAAGTGATTTACCATCTGTTATACAGTCATCAACCATACAAGATAGGAAAGGTAATGGAGCTCTTTCTGCATGAGCAATATCAATAGAATTGTCTGCCACTGATAATTGATAAACAAAGTATTCCATTTGTTTCGTATAAGCTTCAATAATTTCTTCAATAGACTTGAACTGTGTAAATTCTCCAGTCTTAGGTCCAATTTGTTTTCCATTACTCATACCATTATTTATAGTGACTTCTAATAGTCTTGCTAGATTAAAGAAACCTGAATCATGCCATCCCTCTGTTTTACCTGGTTTTTGTGGTTCAACGCAACCAATAATTCCATATTCTCTAGCATCTTCAATTGTTAATCCATTACTAACTAATGCAGTAATTACAACTTCATCATTATAAAATGCTGGCATACCAAGGCCTAATCTGCTTAACTCACAACATCTTAATAAGAATTCATCTGGAGTTTTGTTCCATATTCTTACTGAGAATGAAGGTGCTGCTAATCTTACATGAGCTGTAGCGTCTATGCACATGTATGATAAATCATTTGTAGAATCTTTGCCTTCTCTAGTTTGTCCACCTACACATAGGTTTTGAAACAGTGGATATCCACCAAATGCTCTTGTTGATACTTCATCCCGAACTTTGTTAATATCATTCAATTTAACCCATACACAATCAATAAGTTCTTGAATTGCATCTATGTCAAAATTTCCTGAATTTAATTCTATTTCATAATATGGATACATATATTGATCAAATCTTGTTGGAGAAATAGAATGTCCATTTGATTCTATATTTATAACTGCATGTACAAACCAGAATGATTGGCAAGCTTCATAAAAATTAGTTGCTCCATTTTCAGGTACTGTTTCACAGTTTTTAGCTATTTGTAATAATTCTTTAGCGCGCACGTCATTAGATTCTTTTGAAGCCATTTCTCTAGCAAGCTTTGCATATCTATGTGCATAATTTATTATGGCTTTGCAAGAACATATGATAGATTCCCAAAATAGTTTTTGCTTAATATATTCAGGATTTTCTTTATCAGCAGATGCAATTGCACATTCAACTTCTTCAATAATTCCTTTATATCCTTTAGCTAAAACCTTAGCGTAATCTACAGATACATGTCCTACTCCATTAAGATAATAGTTTGCAACTGTAAATACATTTTCATTAATTGCATCAATAGTTTCTGGATACATATATGAAGTAGCAAGTTCATTAGTAGTTTTGCCTTCCCAATAATTGAAGACTTCTGTAAGTTGTCCTTTTGCCTTTTCAGTAATTTGGAATGAATCACCTTTTCTCTTTCCTATGGTTTCAAATTCATCTTTAATCCATTTATTTGAGAATTCAGGAAAAATTTGAGCTGATCTTGCTTCCTGAGTAAGACTTCCAACTACTAGCTCTTCATCTCTTATAATAATAGGAATTTCATTTAATATCTTTTCAAGTGCTCTAGCCCTACGAACTACTGCAGGTTGTCCTTCTGTCTCTTTAAATGATTCTGTTATTAATAACGCTCTATCAACTTCAATACATGGAACTGCTAAAAGTATTTGTTCCTTTAATGCTACTATCCTCTTTGTTGGTTTACTAAATCCATCTTGTAGAATATACATATTAAAACTTCCTCTCTTAATATAATTTTTTTATTTAACTACTGTTTACAATTTATTAAAACATCTTCTAAAACGTAAGATTTTGTTAAATTTATAACTATCAAAGACATATATAATTTATAATATGTCCTCGATGATTGCATCAAGGACATATTATAATTGTTTTAATTTATATTAAATTATCTTCTTCGAAAATGTCGTTAAAGAGAATTTATAATGCTGACTTAAATAATTCAACAATATCTTTCTTGTTTCCTTTTCTTGGGTTACTGAATGCATTACCATCTTTTAATGCCCATTCAGCCATATATTCGAGGTCTTCTTCTTTAACTCCTTGTGATCTTAAGTTAGTTGGAATTCCAACATCATTTGCAAGTCTAAACATAGCATCGATAGATTTCTGAGCTGCATCTAGTACTGAAAGTCCTTGTATATTTTCACCCATGAATTCTGCTATATCAGCAAATTTCTGTGGATTTGAAATAACGTTCCATTTTTCAACGAATGGAAGTAATATAGCGTTAGCTACTCCATGAGGCATATCATAAAGTCCACCTAATTGGTGAGCCATTGCATGTACATAACCTAAGTTAGCATTATTGAATGCCATACCAGCAAGCAGTGAAGCATAACACATATTTTCTCTAGCCACTAAGTTTTCTCCTAGTGCATAAGCTTGTCGTAAGTTGTTTGATATTAATTTAATAGCTTGGATAGCAGCAGCATCTGTAACAGGATTAGCATCCTTTGAAACGTATGCTTCTATAGCATGAGTCAAAGCATCCATACCAGTTGCAGCTGTAAGTCCTGCAGGTTTTCCAACCATTGTTAGTGGGTCATTGATTGAAACTGATGGTAAGTTTCTCCAACTAACTATAACAAATTTAATATTAGTTTTAGTATTTGTAATAACGCAGTGACGAGTAACTTCACTAGCTGTTCCAGCTGTTGTATTAACAGCAATGATTGGAGGAAGTGGATTTGCAAGAGTTTCTATACCTGCATAGTCAACTAATTCTCCTGGATGAGTTGCCAATATACCGATTCCCTTACCGCAGTCATGTGAGCTTCCGCCACCAACTGTAATAATCATGTCACATTTTTCATCTTTAAATATTTTTACGCCTGCAATTGCGTTTCTATCCTTAGGATTTGGTTCAACATCATCATAGAATACAAAACTAATTCCTGCTTCCTTTAATGAAAGTTCAACTTGTGCTACTGCACCGCCCGGAAGACTACGAAGAAACTTATCAGTCACTATTAACGCTTTTTTTCCACCTAAAATTTTAGCTCTTTCGCCTACTACTTTTACAGCTCCTGCTCCCATAAAATTAACCGCTGGTGCTAAATAATCATACATTCTCATATATTATTCCTCCTTAGTTCTTTTAAACATTGTAATTTGTTGAATTGTAACCTGAACTCTATTTTAAGGTGATATTAACATTTTCTTCACTGTTAACACAGCCCTTGTTAATTTACTAACTATCTAAAGTATAAGCTTGTATAAATAAATTTTCATTGAAAAATATTGCATTCTTGTAGAAAAACATTGCTCACTTTATGTAAATTTCCACAGTAATTTGTCGCATTTAGTGTTTTACATGAAAAAAATAGCACTAGTTTTAGCCTAGTGCTATTTTTCTACATTATATTCATCTCTATAAACCGCCGGGGTTACCCCTTCAATCCTTTTAAATACTTTTATAAAGTAACCACAATCCTCAAACCCTAAATCCAATGCTAAATTGCTTATTGGGACATCAGACGCCTCAAGCAACTCTTTAGCTTTTTTTATTCTCACTTTATTTATATAACTCGAGAAATTATCTCCAATACATTTTTTAAAAAGCTTACTAAAATAACTAGGACTAATGTTACACAAGGATGCCATACCATTAAGGGTAATTGCGTACCTATAATTCTTTTGTATATAATCTAATGCTGGTTTTAAAATAATATCGCATTTATTCTCACATTTTATATTATTTTTATCTTCACTAAAATCTAAGTTAACATTATTCTTTAAATTTTCTTCCACTGTTTTCACTTTATTAGCCTTTTTAAATTGTAAATTTGTCGTCTTAAATGAACCCACAGTTAAAATTTTATCATTATGTTTATTTGAAGTTATTTTTAATAAGGCTTCTTCTACAATATAGTTACTAATATGAAAAATCATGTTAGCGACAGATTTAACCTTGTCCAAAGTCATCATAGGTAACTTTTCATATAAAACTTTAAGTTCGCCTTCTTTTTCTAATTCCATATTAAAATATTTATTGTTAACTATTTGTTCTAAATCTTCCTTTTCTTCATCTTTAATAATAACTTGCCCTGCCATTACCGCACCAAAGTATTGCCCATCTATTACAATAGGAATTGCAAGGTCTATTACACCTACATGACATATATATAGATATGGTTGTTGTAATCTAGCAGCCTCGAGTCCTCCTCTAGCGTCACATTTCTCACAAAGGTGACCCACGTCTAGATGCAATCTTACAAATTTACAAAATTCACTACACTTACTATGTGTAGTAATCCTTTTACCTTTATAATCAACCGTCACCATAGCAATGCCGGTTACCTCCGCTATATTATCCTGGATTTTTTGAAAATTATCTACATTAATAATATTATCTAGATGCAAGAAACCATTCCGCAAAATACTTCCTCCATTCATTTATAAAGGTATTATAATTAAATCATCTCTAAATTTCACATTATACGTTTTGGATCTTAGAAAAAGTCGAAATAGAAATATTTTGTGCTTTTTTTACGACTATTTTTCTATATAAGTATATTACCATCAAAAACAAAAAAATAGAAGCTAATTTTTATTAATTATCTATATCAGTGTGTATTTCTACTATAACATCACCACACTATTCACCGTTCTTAACGCAGTTTTTTAATATTAGTTATTTTAATGAAAATCCCTCCCCAAATTTAATATAATAAAAAACCCATAAAGAACATAACTAAAAGTATGCCCTTATTGGGTTTCATTTACTCTAAAATAATATAATCCATTATATAAACTTATATATATCACATGATAGAAAGTACCTTGTATTAGAACTTACATTTAAAGAAAATTGTGATACACCAATTTTTTTATGTTAGTTTAATTTTAATATGACCTTTAGACTTTTTTCCTGTAATTTCAATCTTTACATTTTTACTATCACCATTTGAAATTGTTATAGTTTTATTCATAGTTCCATTTTTTTCAAATAATATTTTTTTATCGTTATAAATCTTAATTTTTAATTCCCCATTCTCAGCAGTAGAATCAATTTTCATAGCATAAGTAGATTTTTCAGAAGTTATCTCTTTTAAATCTGTTCCATCAAATATTTGAAATTTAATATCATAAATGTTATTTTGAGTATTATCAGTCCAAATTTTTGTGTCGCCATTCCAACTTACTTGACTTATCTTAAAGTTATTCTTTTGATTATTATTTACATACTTATAAGCTCCAATGATACAAACTAAACAAATTAGTATACATCCAATTATAATTTTTTTCTTTCTTCCCATTGTTATCAACCTCCTTTTTTTACGTTAATATTTCTTGAAAATATTTAAGTTCCACGCCCATACGTGTTATATCATTTTATTAATTTTAAGAGATTTCGCTCTTCTAATTCACCTTTTATTATATTAGAAATAGCATTATTATTTCCTATACTATTAATATATTTAATAAACTTTCTATTTGCATTAGATAGGTTGATATTGAATATTTCAAAAAAACTCACTTTAAAATCCTCTTCTTTTAGTGAGCAATAGAATAGCTTGAATTTGTCGATACCAAAAAGTGAAATAAGATAATCTACAAATGCCCCAGCAATAGGATAAGTTATTAAATTACTATACTTATAAAAATTTTCATCAATTACTAAATCTTCTATATTTGCATACAAATCATTATCAATAAAAAATTTTACCCAACTGTAATTAGGTATACCCAAGGAAACTTTGTCAAAACACATTGCCAGTCCCTCTCTTATAAATGTTTGAGGAGGCATTGATATATTATATGAAATTATATGTGCATCTTCATGAAATCCTACACACTTAACTTTTTTATTATATACAGCATATATTTCATTTGGTTTACGGGCAAATCCATTGCATGGTTCATTGTCTCCATACAATTTGCCAACTTCTATAGAAGACTCACATAAGTAGTATTTAATTTTAGTTCCCATTTTAATAGTTAAACAGTTACAAATAAAATCATAACAAGTTTCCTGTATGTCAATTATTTCTTCTATGTCCTTTTCTGCAATAGAACCAACATGATAATTAAATATATAATTATCACTTTCTATTTTAATCCATTCCATAATTTATCCCCCTCATGCAACACAATTTTACCTTTTTACAAACTTGGAAACCTTTATAATCAAGTTAGAGTCCTTTAACATCTTAATTAAATTATAATCACCACTTACATAATCTTTAATTTGTCCTTTTCTATGAGGAACCATAAGAAAGGGTAATGCCTTCAATTTAAACCACTTTATTATTAGGTATGGATTCAATCTTCCATATGTTTCAAATGCACTTGTAGATATTAATATTATTAACTATAGTTTCTACATATGTATCTACACTCCTTCTAAATTCTGATTTTTTTCTAATAGATATACTTCCTTATTTCACCCATAAAGTTTTAAAGGAAATGTGTATTATAAGAAAGAAGTATCTTAGTTAATTAAGATACTTCTTATCGTATTAAAAAGCCTATCCATCATACTCAACCATTGCCTCTTTTAAATTTCTTACTCCTCAATAAATAAAGCCAATTCTTTGTTAAATCTATCTTTCTCATCATAGAATAATGCGTGGCCACTGAATTCAAATGGTACAAGTTTAGAATTTTTAATGCCTTGTCTTTGTGCCTGTCCTAATGGGAAGAGACAGACTTTGTCATGAATACCATGAAGAATTAAAGTTGGAACACTTATTTTAGAAAGATCAAAAAATAAACGTTCCTCGCCTAACCAACTGGTTGAAGTTGCCGCAGTGGCCCAACCTGCTGCTTGTAGTCCTAATTGAAAAATCCAATCTGAAAATGCCTGGGTTATATGCTGAAAGAAAAATATGTCTCCAAATCCCCTTAACATTTTAGGTCGATCATTATATGTTTCCTTAATCATATCTTTGACAACTTCCGCTTGCAATCCATAAGGGAAATATGGGCGCTGGATAAGGCTGGGTGCTGCTGCTGCAAAAAGAGCTAGTTTGGATACCCCGTATTCATTGTGCCTGGACATGTATCTAATAGCAATTGCTCCTCCTGTTGAATGTCCCGCTAGTGTAAAATTCTTTAATTTAAGTGCATCTACTACCCCTCGAACATCGTCTGATAACCTATCATAGTCATAGCCCTCGAACGGCTTATCGGATTCACCGAATCCCCTCTGATCTATACCGATACACCTGTAGCCCATCTTTGGAAGTTCATTAAACTGATATTCAAACAACTTATGGCTTCCGGGCCAACCGTGAAGAAACACTATTGTCTTTTCACCCTTAGGGTTAATATCTTCTACATAGATTTTTACATTTTCTTCTACTCTAATATAATATCCCACTAAATACCTCCAATAATAATCTTACATTCATATATTATTCTATTGGAGACAATTATGTTAATTAATTATTTGCTACACCTCTTTCTTCTCTATAACCAATATTTTTATTTATAACCACATTTTACAAGTATCTTTGTGCTATTCTCAGAATTTTTCTCGTTTATCATTAATACAGGTCCAGTACAACCCATTCCACTTTCGCAGTATATGCCTTCCTTCCAAAGAGCAGCACATGCATCATCGAGTTCTAAAATGTCTATACCCGGTATAGCAAAAGTAACTACTTCCTTTGAAGGCATCGCAACTTTTTCTTCTGATGATTTTCCACTTTTGCTTAGTATCCCATCAATTAACTTTTTAATTCCAGCTTTTTCTGCGGCTTTATATTCATTCCCCGCTACTATCATAAGGTTATTTTGTGCACACTCAAAGCAATATTTAAGTGCTTCACAAATAAGAGGTGCACCAGATGCCCTTGATATTATGTTAATAATCTTATCATAGTTTTCTCCAACTCCTGGACCATATCCATAACCTGAAGTTTCATAATCTCCACCAGTTGTATAAGATGAAAGCATTTTAATAAGAAGGTTTCCAGTAAGTGAATCGCAAATTAGTACATCTGGAGTTCCTGCAAGTACATCATTCCCTCTCATCATTGGTCCACCATCTGCTCTTAATGAATCGGCGAATTCAAAATTATAACCAGACTTTTTTAATTCACCTAAGTTTCTTTCAACTTCTCTTGCTCCATCAATATTTAAAATTCCTACTTTAGGATTTTTTATTCCTGTAGCTTTTGCAACTGCAATTCCACCTATAGCATTTTTAATCATGGCTTCTACCCTATTAGTTGAAGTCGCCCCTGTAGTTGTAGCTATTATCATGTCGCGTCCTTTTGCCGGAGTAACTGCCATCCCCACTGTAGAAACTCCTATTGGAAAATTAAAATGTTGGGTAACACAACCTTGGATTTTCCCTTCCTCCAAAAGTTTTAACATTTTATTGTGCCCGTCCTCTGCAGAAGCTACTTCAACTACTTCAAATTCACAGTCAACCTTTTCACCTATCAGTACAATATCAAAGCTGCCATACTTTTTTGATGCTAGTATGCATGCTTTTAACATTTCAGAAATACCATGCTCCGAGCCATATGTTGTTAGGCCTATTTTAATTCTCTTTTTAAAGCTTCCACTTTTAATACCATCTGCTATTTCATTAAAAGCCTCAGCTATAGCCTTTTTTGTTTTTATGTTTCCCATAAAATCACTCTCCCTACAATCATCAATTATTCGTTCATTAGCATTTCCGCAAATTTTTTCATGCTGCCGGCTATCATAAGCTTTAGTTCTTCATTTGAAACTTCAGCTCCATCATCTTGCTTTCCGGAATTCTTTTGCACAAGTACTGAAACTCCATCAAATAAATTAGTCATTCTTCCAAGGAACAAGCTTCCTTTGCCAATTAACATAAAATTATTCATTCTTCCTTCCAATATTGCACTAATTCCATGTCCAACTATTGGTACTGCTGATGGAATATGTCCTTGTGTTGGAGCAAATCCGGGATAGCCATGCTTTTTCACAAAGCTTGGAAGTTCTTTTCTGTCTAATTGTCCGTTTTTAACAGCAAGAGCACCGATCATTTTATAGTTTTGAGTTGGTACATCTCCGGCTCCAGCAGGCTCCGTTATATCGGGAGTTTGAAGCTCTGGAGCGTATTTATCAACATCAGTTATTTTCATTCCAGCATTAGTTAACGGTTTTAATACTAAAGCTTCAAGTACAGCTTGAGGTGCTGAGCCATCTCCAATTGTATGTTTTCCAATGATATCTGTTCTTATTTCAGGGCTTATGCCATCATTTTCTGTTATAAGTAGTGCGAATCCTCCAAGGCAATCCTCAAGGATTGGAAGTCCTTTTTTTACATGGTCTCGTCCATTCATTCCAAGCTTTGAAGTACATCCGCCTGCAAAAACTATAACATTTTTGAAAATTCCTGATTTTACTAGAGCAGAAGCATTTATTATTGCATGAACAGGTGCAGCGCAAAAACCTCTCATGTCAATACCAGTTGCTCCTTTAATACCAGCAATTTCGCCACATGCTTTGGCAAGATTGCCTCCCCCTCTTTGATTCATATCTCCTACTGCTTCTTCAGAGCATTCAATTAAGTAATCAACTTCGCTTACATCAATTCCGGTAATCTTAACTAACTGCATTAATGCAAGAACACCTGAAGCCTTAACAGCAAGGTTTTCAAGCATAACATGTGCTGAAAGATTTATATCTACATCATGGGCTTTTTTTACACACCCAATTAGATCATCACAAAGATACAACCCCTCTGCATCTTGAGTATCGACTAATTCTTTTATGTTGACTATATCCTCGCCGATGCCAAGTGCTTCAACTTTTACATTAAGCAATTCATGATTCGCAAATTTTTCTATAACCCTTTGCGTAAAACCTTTTTCTAAGACTACTAAATCGAATACATCTGAAACCTTAAGCAATCCGTAAAATTCATCCTGAGGCATTATTTCTCCGAATTTTCCTGTTTTTTGAGCACCTTCAATTTTTGAATTGTTCCAAGGTCTTTTAATTTCTAAAAGCTGCTCTGGAATTATGTTACCTATATAAGTTTGATTAGGAGGATATGCTACTACATCCTCAAAAGTTCTTAAATGATTTTTTGCCTCTTTTAAGAATTCTGAATCCGGATTGTTTTTTCTCTCAACTGCAGCTGTTGTTCCGCAATGCATTACCATATCTGGAGTGTTAATAAGAATATAAGATGCTTTTTTTACTACTGGAAAGCTCATTATTTCATTCCTCCTTTATTTAAATTAACAAAAGTGAAGATAAACACCTTCACTTTTGCATTTTTTAATAATAGTTTTATTCTTCAAAAACCTTTTGCCCATCAACTTGGGTTTCTAATGCTTTAAGTGCTTTAGCTACCAGTTTATATCTAAGCTTCATTTCAGCTTCCTTCTCTAAACTAGGGTTTCCTAGTGGATGTGGGATAGCTATTGTCGGTACTATTCTATTTGCTCCAACTGTAAGTGAAATTGGAACTACTGTGCACATGTGGACTACTGGAAGTCCTCCACGCTCTATTTCTTTAACGAGTGTTGCACCGCAACGTGTACAAGTTCCTCATGTTGACGTTAATATAACAGCATCCACACCATCAGCTAACAATTCCTTTACAATTTGTGCTCCAAATTTCTTTGAATTGGCAACGGATGTACCATTTCCAACCGTAGAATAAAAATATCTGTGAAGCGAACCTATTTTTTCTTCTTTTTCCATTTGTCTTAATACATCTACTGGAAGAACCCTATCACAATCAGAATTGGCATAAGTTGGATCAAATCCACCATGTGCAGTTTCATATGTCGCCTCTGTTAAATCGTCAACACCGAAAATGTCATATTTACCAAACTTTGAAGCGCTTGAGGATTCAATATGGTCAGGGTTACCTTTTGGAACTATTCCACCTGATGTAACTAATGCAATTTTAGCTTTGGTTATGTCTTTTATAGCTGCATTTGGCTCTACCCTATCAAATACAGGCATTACAAACTCAGTTGCAAATTCCTCTCCTTTAAGCTTCTTAACGAGCATATTAACTGCTCTTTTTGAACCTCTAACTGTATCAAAATAATTCTTTCTTATTCCTCTTTCAATATAACCTTCCTCTGCAGGTGATCCTATTTCTTCACCGTGAACAAGTTTTAAACCAAGCTTTACCATAGCGGGAAGTGCTTGCCTCATACCAACCGCACTATTTCTAGTCTCAATAATATATGCGTCCTTTTTATATATGTCAGCACCAGGATTTTCAATATACATTGCTGTAAGCACAGGAACATTTAATTTTTCTTTAACTTCTTTTGCAACAGCGCCACATGCCATTCCGTATCTTCCTGCATTGAAAGCTGGGCCTGCAATTACTAAATCAGGGTTGTAACTTTTTATCATTTCAATTACTTCAGCTTTTGCTTCCTCTAGGTTTTCATTAAAATATGAATCTCCGCAAATAACAGTAGCAACTATTTCAGCTTCACCTTTAAAAATTTTGTTTAGCCCCATTCCAGGACCAACGAAACCTTCTCTTACTTCTGGTTTATAATTTGCCTCTTCTTCTCCGCCTATACCAGCATAAAACTGATTTATATAATGAACTACCTTAATCAATTGGGTTTCCCCCTTTTCTCATATTTTGAATTTACTTTTTAAACTTAAAATTAATATTTTGAAAACTCATCTCTTATTGTCTTTACTTCCTTAATTATATCGTCAACGTCTAGAACCATTTCCATCATTCCACACTGCTCATCATAAACCGTCGCATCACATTCATCTTTTATTTCTGGCTCGATCATGTGATAAACAGCAAGACCAAGTTCAATTCCTGCAAGTGGGCCTGCAAATGTAGGGTCTCCTGCAGCTACTGTTTCAGCTGAAAGTCCTGAAGCTTCTGCTTCTGCTCCACCAAGTATAACTACAATGTTTTCTGCACCATTCTTGTCTGCTAATTCTTTAACTCTTTTTTGGATCTCCAGATCCATAGCACCAGCGGCAGTTCAGACAAAGCATTCTGTTGAAGCAAATATTACTTCTGCTCCTGCAGTTTTTACGCTTTCTTCGATTGCTTGACCTGGTATTCCATCTCTATCACCTATAGCAATTACTTTTTTACCTTTTAACATTTATATCATCCTTTCTATAAAAAAATTAGTACCCTCTTGTACTTAAAGTATTATAACCAACTTCGCTTGTTGCTCCAGTAATTACCTGGATTTCAGCTTCAATTGAGCCGTCCTCTCTCAAACTTCCAAAATGTCCTCCAGCAATAACATTTGCATTTTCTGGATGACCGATAATTTTCTTCATTGTGGGAAGTACAATAACTTCATTTGCATTTCCAGCAGTTACTACTGCATCGCCCTTAGGAGTTGAATCTGCAAGTGATTGTGAAGCTCCATCTTGACCAGCATATTCATCGGTTATTAGTACTGTTTTAATTCCTAGTGCTGAAATCTTGTTACAATTCATAACTAAATCTGCGTCTGGATTACCAAAACCCTCCTCAGAAATTATTACTGCATCTGCACCTAAATATTCAACTAATTTTGCAGTGTAGCTTGAAGATCTTTCTTTATCTGCAAGGTATACAGTTTCGTTAGTTAATACGCATCCAAGGAAATTGTAGTCAATACCATGTCTCTCATACAAATCCTCAATTACAGGATGATTCATATGAACATACGATGGGTTCTTATCACAAGCTGAAACACAGTTTCCTGAAACAATAGCACCATCAAATATTTCCGTTGGGTATATGAATGTAGGTATTATTTTCTTTGCATCAACTCCATATACATAAGTGTCATGAAGAAGCCCCTGACTTTGAAGCATATATACATATATTACTTTAGGAAGATCAGGATACTGTTTTACCTGTTCTAAAAGAGGAAGTGTTTCGAAAGTCTTAATTTCATCAGCCTCAAGTTCTCTTGCACATTCACCAAGATATGTTGCAGCCTTAAATCCAACCATTCTAACAGCTTCTTCGTGATCATGTGGAAGTACGCTTTTCTTTGTTTCACATGTTATTACAACGTTGTTTAATTTTGAAAATGGTGTATATTTAGCACCAATTCCACTCATGTCAATGATTCCTTCCTGGAACCCAACAATATTTCCAGTAGTTACAACAGCTGCGCCTTTCAAAACATTTGTTCTTCCATTTCCAACTGTATCAACCTTGCTTATAAATCCTGGAAATATCCCACCGCTACCTGATATCTTTACCCTTGGCTCAATAACGTCTTTAACTGGAATTATTCTTGTCTCATCTCCGGGTCTTGCAATTTCAATGCTAATACTTTCAATTCTTTCATCTCCGCCTATATGTGCAAGCAGTTCTTCTTTATTTACAAAAAGAACTCCCTTTTCAACCTTTGTGCAAGTGCCAAATTGAACATCATTAATTTTAATTTCACCAAGTTCTAAACGCAAAGTTTCCACCTCCGAAATAGTTTAGCCATTTATTACAATGTTTCATAAACGCTTTTAATAAAATTCTCTACATCATCAATTGTTTCGATGTTTTCAGGGGTAATAGTGCTTATTTTCTCGTTATTTTTATAAATTATCATCGTTGGGAGTCCAAGTACTCTTTGAGATATAGCGAGTCTTCTAGAACCACCGATATTAAGACTTGCAAATTTGATTTTATCGCTATATTTGTTTTCTAGTTCGTGTACTCCAGGCATAAGTTCCTTACATACTTCACATTTGTCACCCCAGAAATCAACAAATACTGCTTTTTCAGAATAAGATACTACTTCCTCATCAAAATTTTCCTTTGTCAAACTAATCATTTTAAATACCCCCTAATTCTATTTATTTGCTATATATACTTCTGCAGAAGTTGCTGCTATTGCGCCATCAGCTGCTGCAGTTATAACCTGTCTCAAATTCTTGACCCTAATATCTCCAGCTGCGAAAACGCCTGGAATGTTGGTTACCATATCATCATTCGTCATTACATAACCACTTTCATCCATATTGACCTTACCTTTGAAAATTTCTGAAATAGGAATGTATCCGACAAATACAAAGCATCCATCAACCTTCACTTTTTGAACTTCGCCTGTTTTAACATTTCTGACCTTAAGGCCTTCAAGTATTTCATCGCCTTCTGCCTCATCTATAACTGAGTCGTATATAAACTTGATTTTTGGATTAGCAAAAGCTTTTTCTTGAATTGATTTACAAGCTCTTAATTCATCTCTTCTATGAATTACTGTTACACTATCTGCAAACTTTGTGAGATAAATTGCTTCAGTTATGGCGGAATCTCCACCGCCATTTACGGCTACATCGAGCTCCGTAAAGAAATCAGCATCACAGGTAGCGCAATATGAAATTCCCTTGCCCCGTAGCTCATTTTCATTTTTAAAACCTGCTAATCTGGGATAAGCGCCTGTTGCAATTACAATAGTTTTAGCCTTATATGTTTCTTTTTTGCATTTAACAGTTTTTATTTCACCTTCAAGTAAAATATTTTCTACAGTATCTTTTGCAAACTTTGTACCAAATTCCTCGGCTTGAGTTCTCATTCTTTTAATCAATTTTGGACCAGTGCACTCTTCAATTGAGCCAGGATAATTTGCAAGTTCATCTGTTATTGCGGCCTGTCCTCCAAATTTTCCTCGTTCAATTATTATAGAATCAAGTTTTGACCTTGATGCGTAAAGCCCTGCCGATAGCCCAGCTGGGCCACCTCCTATAATTATAGTGTCATAGATATGTTCCATTTTAAGCCCTCCCAGTATATTGCATTTATTTTCAATTTAGACCATGACTTATAATATCGTAATCTATTAACATGAAATCATTTCGCACCGCATCTGACCATGCTGGTGTTCCCCTATCTTTAATGAATTTTTCAGTTGTGTGTATTGATTCTTCAATAAAATTAACTGACTGTAAATCTATTACTTCTTTTTTTGATTTTGTTATTATTACAGTTTTGTAGGGCGTTTCATTTGGCTTTATGCTACTAGAAAGCGGATGTGTGAGCAAAAGGTGTCCCTTATGAATATGATTTCTTACAGCTTTTAGTACATTCATTATTCCAGTACTTAAAAATTCGACTTTATATTTTTCACCAAATTTGTCTAGACATAATGGGTTATTAGTTACAATCAATACTTCTTCTATCAATTAATCCCCCCCTTACAAATACATTAATTCAATTTATTTCCGCTTGCGCATAAAAAAAGACAAAGATAAGAAGCTCATTTAAGCCTTTATCTCTGTCTTTTTACCTGAGAGAATTACTCCTTCGGTGCAATTGCTTTCCAGAGGTATATCAATCTTCGGTCCTTTTGCCTGAGATATTCATATTACAGCGCATGTAATACTTGGCCCTTCGGCTATCCATTTAAGGATGTTATATTAAATAACTAAGCTTAAGCTTAATCTCCCGAAAACATCATCTATCAATATTTAAAAGTTATTACAACTTTATTATAATCTTTTTTTTAACAATGTAAAGCTTTTAATTCAAATACTATCTATAAATTGAAATAATATCCACTTAAATCATTTATATTATAACATCTCTATAAATGCTGACATTCTTGTATTAATTTGTCCTATATCTGCTTGAGAATAATCTGTTTCAATGCTCATATATGGAATATTTTTCTTGTTGAAAACTCTTTTTAATCTAAGAGTTTCTACATTATACGTATGACAAGCTTGAAGTATTACATCTATTACTCCGTCAGCTTTATATTCTTTACATAACTTTTCTAACAAATCTATTCTGTTATCATTTGGAGTCATACAAGAGCATCCAATATTTAAATATTTTTCTGTTAAAGCGTAAAGAGGATCCTTGTTTTCATCAACCAATGTCTCTGTTGTTTTAGCTCCACCGCAGTTTTCATAGCATACCACTACTCCACCATTCTCTTCTATTGCCTTAATTATTTTTTCAGTTCCTTGTCCTAGAGGACATCCTGTAATAAGTATTCTCTTTGCATCACTCGAAACTTTTCGTTCCCCACTATTATACCTATCTAATGACTCACTTGTTATGCTTTCAAGATCTTTTATCAATACTTCTTTATCCAATTTAAATCCTGCTCCAGATAGAACCTTATGCATTTCGTAGCCTGTAATTGCTGGTGGCTCTAGCTGGCCTAGCTCATAAAACTTTCTTAGAGCTACTCTTTCCCTATTTTTAAGCTTAATCGCTATTTTAAGCTTTTCATCCGTAATTTCAACACCATAAAAATTTTCTAGACATTTCTTTAGCTTTACTAATTCATTGCTCCATAGTTTATAAGAATCCTCATCATTACAGTTTTGAGGAAGCTGCATAATATGAGTCTTCTTAATATCTGCTAAATATTCATACATCTTCTTCTTTCCATCACATGTAGTTTCTCCAACAATCATATCGGAAAAATAAAAAAATGGACATTTATCTGTAATTGCAAAGCCATAAGATGCTTTAATTAATGGGCATAGATTTCTTGGTAAATCCCTTTCGGCATCAGCTATAGGTTCCTCAGTCATACTGCATAATGAAACTGCAATAGCATCTGCGGCCATTATTATTTCTGTTGGCGTGAAAGTACAAAATACACCCACAACCTTCTTGCCTTCATCTTTTAAATTCTTGATGCTTAAAAAAGCATTTCTTCTTGCCTCACTAAAATCTTCAAATTTTTCTGGTAAGTTATTCATTAATATATCCCCCTCCGTTATAACGTTTTATTAGAACTTTTTTCAATTCTGCTTGCCATTATAGCCGCTCCAATAGCACCTGCATATCTTGCCATTTTTTGAGTAGCTACAGGTGAACCTAATTTTTCTGAAAGTTGATCCATAATAAATGGGCTATCGCAAAGTCCTCCTGTTAAGAAATAATTATGTGAATCGGAATGTTTTTGACACAGAGATTTTACTTTACCAGTAATAGATTCTATTACACCAAATGCAATGTCTTTACGTTTTTTTCCACTACCAATAAGACTAATGACTTCAGATTCTGCAAAAACGGTACACATTGAACTGATAGTTGTTCCACTCCCCTTTGCGGCTTCAGTGCAAAGTTCATCAATATCGAATCCTAGTGTTCCAGCCATTAATTCTAAAAATTTACCAGTGCCAGCTGCACACTTATCATTCATAGAGAAATTTGTAACCTTACCACTTTCAACAGTTATGACTTTTGTATCTTGTCCACCTATATCAATAACTGTACAATCTTCATGTAATAAGTAATACGCTCCAACTGCATGGCAAGTTATTTCAGTTATTGTTTTATCTGCATAGGGTACAGAAACCCTTCCATACCCTGTTGCAACTATTTTACTATTACTAGAGGTCATTCCTAGCTTTTCTATTGCTTGTTTTATTTCCTCAGCTGTTTTGACACTACTCCAACCTGTTGGGTAAATAAAAGTATTTTTAATTTTATCATGTTCAAGAATACATACCTTAGAAGCAGTTGATCCAATGTCAATTCCTATGTATAGCATGTCCTTCACCTTCACTTTCTTATTGTAAATAATTAAAAAAATAATAAACCTCTAAACTAATCACACATTTTTGCAATTCATTTTCATTCCCTCCATAATATATAAAACATAATATTATTTTACTATATTTACAGTTTATTCACAATGAACATTATGCATTATATTGGAATTATAACTGTTTTTCAGGTATAGATTTCTGAATCAGAGTGTGTTACTGTTATTTAACTTTTTATAACCTTCTAATGTTGCAAGTTTCATTTTGTATGTATTTTTTTCTTTTATATCAGATTCGTTTTCATCGATTACTTTATTAACTTGTTGTTCACTTCTGTAAGCAATGATAGTCCATAAATTACAATTAAATTTGCAGCGTAAATTTAATTGTAATTTATGGTTTTAAATCATATTGTTTACATGTTTTTATCATTGTTATAGAATATATTTACATAACGCATTCGGTGAATATGTTATGTAAATATTCTCTATGGGGTATGTTGTTAAAACAATTAGAATTGATTATGAGCTCTAGCATTGTTCCAGAAGCTAAAGCATTATGGGAAAGGCAACTCCACATATTCATTATGGAGATGAAATGTATTTAATCTTAGGAGAAGAAAATGCAGCTACTATCGCAGTAACTTTAGGTGATGACTATTACGAAATTAAAACTCCAGGTGCTGTTTATATTCCAGCAGGTGTTCCTCATTCAATTAAGATGATTGATGGTGTGGTTGGTAAATTTGGTGGTGCTTGCCCTATATTCTCAGGAACTGAATACATCACTAAGCCTGTACCAGAAAACTGGGATAAATAAAATTCAACCTTGCCCTACTTATAATCCACTATGCTTTAATATGTCAACAGCTCCAATGAATGAAAGAATTCATTCTTATAATGCAAAAATATTTTTACAATTGACAGGTGATTTGGGACGTTCTGCAATGCCTGGACTATATAAAAAGCCAATTGCTCCTTCAAAGGCAGAAAACCGCTTTGACCCAAGATTAACTCATGAAGCAATGACTACTGAAGATATAAAAGTTTTAATAGAAAACTTCATAAAATCAGCAGCAGTGGCAAAACAGTCAGGTTTTGATGGAGTTGAGGTCCATGCTGTACACGAAGGATATCTTTTAGATCAATTCGCAATCGGTTTCTTTAACAAAAGAGTTGATGAATATGGCGGAGACTTAAGAGGCCGTTTGAAAATCGCAACTGATATAGTTAAGGGAATCAAGGCACAATGTGGTGAAGATTTCCCAGTTTCACTACGTTTCAGTGTTAAGAGTATGATGAAGGGACTTCGTCAACGCGCATTACCAGGAGAAAAATTTGATGAAGTTGGTAAGGACACAGAAGAAGGATTGGAAGCAGCTAAAATATTAGTAGAAGCGGGCTATGATATGCTAAATGTTGATGCTGGGACTTATGATTCTTGGTATTGGAATCACCCACCAATGTATTTTAACGATAAGGGAATGTACAGAGAATTCGGTAGACAAGTTAAGCAGGTTGTGGATGTTCCAGTCACTATTTCAGGAATGGATCCATCCTTGGCTGGTAAAGATATTGTAATAATAGGTGCAGGTCTTGTTGGTTGTGAAACCGGTCTTTGGTTGTCAAAAATGAGCAAAAATGTTAGCATAATAGAAATGCTTCCGGTTATTTGCGGTGGTCCTCACAATATGCCATTTATGAACTGGGATATGATGAAGGATTTACTTCCATTCAACAATATTAAAGTAATGACTAGCACAAAGATTGAAAAAATAGATTCGAATGGTGTTAAAGTTTCTAATAAAGATGGAGAAAGTATATTAAACGCAGACACAATAATAGCTGCAACAGGGTACGAGCCTCATAATCCACTACAAAGCATACTTGACAAAAGTAAAAAGGAAACATATAACATTGGGGATTCTAGGGAAGTTAAGAACATTATGAAATCTATTTGGGACGCATTTGAAGTAGCAATTCAAGCAATTTGTTGATACTCATACAAAAATCACAGGATGAGAGTGTTTTGAGAACTGATTATCGAGCAAATCAAATTCGTGATGAATTGCTTCTAATCTCAAGGGGGACGATATACAATTGGTCTCAAAAAGATGGAGAATTTGATCTTACAGATTATATAAAGAAATAGGGGTACATTTTTCTATCCGATGTTAGATTTCAAATAAACTTCCCTCTTTTGTTCTTCAGTAATCCCAATGTATCTTAAAGTCTGTGATTTTGACGAATGATTAAATATATCCATAAGTAATTCTAATGAAGATCCATTAATTAAGATTACTCATGATTTTGTGACTATTTTTTAGTAAAGTGTTTTCTCAAAAGCTATTCTTTTATTTCCATCTTCTAAATAAATTATTCCACAATACTGAAATTTGTTTTTCTTAAGCAGCTTTTGCATAGATAAGTTTTCTTCATGTGTATCCATTTTTATACTGTACACACCTTTATTCAAACAAATCTGCTCTATATTTTTGATAATCTGTGATGCTAATGCTAATCCTTTATAATTGTTGTCAATAGCGATTCTATGAATAACTGCATATTCATTATCACTAATCCATTGCCCCTCATAAATAGAGTCATATGTTTTTTCTCCATCAAAAGAAACTGCTGCCGTAGCAACAATATTATCGTCTTTTAACAGTACATAACCATTTTTATTATCAATATCATTACTTATTATTTCAACATTGGGATAGTTATTCTGCCATTGGTTAATCCCATGTTTTTTTAAGTATGCTTGTGCCTGCATAATAATACTCATTATATCATTAGCATCTGTTTCAACTGCTTTTCTAAATTCCATTTCAATCCTCCTTACAGCTACAAATAGCCCCTGTTTTGCCTATATATAAACTTCTGTATTAGTTACCATATTTCTACTTTGTTAATCTATTACACCCAAATATTACCTTGAATTATTTTGCTTTGCTAACACTGATTTATTTTTTATATCGAGCCAATATTTTTCTATATTTCACTCATTCTTTTTACTAATTCAGTTGCCATTTGCTTTTCTTGTTCACTAAAACCTTTAAATGATATTTTTAACTGTTTAATTTCTTCATCCATTATAAATTCATATAATTTAGTTGAAAGTTCAACTTACTTATTTGCCATTTTAATCTTTCCTTTTAATAATATTGAGTTAAATACATTAAATTTTATTTTCCATTTTTATCATCTGCACTTTTCTTTTCCAGTTCAGCAGTTCCTGTTTTACTTGCTAGAGATTTTCCGCTAATTTAATACATAGGCAAACTTACTTTAATTGTTATTTTCAGTTGTGCTAAAAGAATCAAATATAATTTTAGAAGCTTGAGCAATCAGTTTATCATCGTATTTAGCCTCTTTTTTATCGTGAGTTGACAATATTGCAATAATTATAGGTTTTTTGTTTGGTGGCATTACTATGGCAATATCATTTCTTGTTCCGTAAGAACCAGCTCCACTTTTGTCAGCAACTACCCAGCCATCTGGTGCTCCTGCACGAATTAGTGTATTACCTATTGCATTTCCTGTCATCCAATCAATAAGAATTTTTTTCTTATCGTCTGTTAATATATCTCCAGTTGTGTATGCTTGCAAATCAGTTGCCAATTGTCGTGGTGTGCTAGTGTCCCTAATATCTTCAGGTATGGCTTCGTTTAGATCTGGTTCTATACGTGTAGGTTGCGTAACGTTATCCCCTAATTGATTAAGTGCAGATTTAAAACCATTAGGTCCACCTATATGATCAAATAAAAGATTTGCAGCTGTATTATCACTAAAACGTATTGCTGCATTGCAAAGTTCTTCAATGGTCATGCCTTTATCAACGTTATCTTTTGTAATTGGAGCATGAGAGAGAACATCTTCTTTGTTATATTTAACTACTTGTTTAAGCTGCTCTAATGAATCTTGTTTTAAAACAGCACCAGCGGCTAAAGCTTTGAATGTAGAACAGTAAGCAAACCTATCATCAGCTCGATATACGACTTCTTTATTCGCCTCTGTATCAAAAGCATATACACCAAGTTTAACACCATAATCACTTTCAAGTTTTGAAAATGCCGAATTATATTGTGTGTCAGACTTCGTGTTTACAGGTGGCTGAGTTGCTACCTTTCCACAGCTAGTAAGAGAAAAGATCATAAGCGGCATAAATATAGCAATTTTAAACTTATTTACCTTGAATTTTGATTTTACTAATTTTTTCATATAAATTCTCCTTTGTTATTTAATCAATCTGTTAAGTTATTTTTTCATAACAATACCTAAATTTCTTAATATCTGTAATGTTATTTCCTTGGCTTTTACGCCTGTAGCACCATTTTTTCCTTCAATATTTGTCGCGAAAAAATACATATCATTATTTTCTTCTATATATCCTACAAACCAACCATTAACTTCTTTATTATTTTCAACACCTGAACCGGTCTTGCCATACATTACTCTTTCCCCATCTTCCATTATTTTTATCGAATTTTTTACTATGTCTATATTTTTCTTGGAAAAAGGCAATTCATAATTATACATTTTTTTTAGCATTTCCACCTGTTCTATAGGTGAAATTTTTAAAGAAGCTTGAAGCCAGTAATCAGCTTGTAGAGAATAAATATCCTTGTTACCATAATCCATCTTATCTATATAGTACTTCAATTTATTTTTGCCTATTTCTCTATCTACTTCTTCAAAATACCAATTTACAGAATATTTCATTGCAGAAAATAATGTATTATCTTGATTCCACTCCCTATAAGGATATTTACTCCCATCCCATTTGAAAAGTTCTTTCTCATCTTTAATAACACCTGTTTCTAACCCTATCAAAGCTTCTACTATTTTATAGGTTGAGCAAGGTGATACTCTTTTTTCACTTTTCTCTTTGTTATAAACTATATAGTCTCCTTTATTAACATCAAACAATACAAAGCTTCCTTCAAAGCCCTTATAAAATCTGCTTAAATCTTTATGAACACTATTTTTTTCTAATACTTTTTTATCCTTTACTATGGCATTTCCTTGTGTACTACCTAAAAACATACATGTTAAAATAATAAAAACAACTGTTTTAGTCAACACTATACCTTTTGAATCTTTCTTAAATCCAGCTATCATTTTTATCCTATTTTTTGCATTATTTTTGCTTTTTATAATACCAAGTGTGAAAATATTATTTCTATTATAAGCAATTAACTCTAGAAGTTTAATAATAGTAAGGCCATAGCCTTTTATCTCTTCCTCATTTATTTTTGAAAGAACATGTCCATCACAAGCTATTTCCATATCTTTTTTCATAAGATAAAAACCATAATATATAATAGGATTAAACCAATAAATTAATTGTAGTAGACTTATTAACAAACTTACAGCCATGTCCTTTCTCTTGTAATGAGCTAGTTCATGTAGCAATATATATCTCATCTCATCCTGTGTAATTTTCTCTTCTATTCCATCAGGAATAAGAATATAGGGGTTTATAAATCCAAAAAGTGCTGGACATCTATCACCATCTATTCTTACAATATTTATGCTTCGATTTATATTTAGATCTTTTTTACAGCCTTCCAATAAAACCTTAATATTTTCATCATAAATTTGTGGTTTATCTTTTATTCCTGCCCTAAGCTTAATATTGGTTATAACAATTAAGGCAAAGCCTATAAGAAAAACCATTAACCATAGAATATAAAATATTGAATAATCTCTATTTATAGAAATAGCATAGTCCTTCGTTGAGTTCATTACCATAGATAATTCTTTATGTGAATTATTTGAAACTGTTACATTGGTAATATTCATACTTTTGTGTGCAATATTTGAAAAAAAGCTTATAATTCTATCTATACTTACTGGGCTTTGAGGAAAATAAGGAATTAGCAATTTTAAAATTAGTATAAACCAAATATAATAATTCCATCTTGCCCCCAATTTCTTATTAAATAAAATTTTAATTAACAATATGCCAAATATCACTATGCTACTAGTAATGGAAGAATAAATTAAATGAGAAAAAAACTTAGATATTAACATAATAAATTTACCTATCTTTCTTGCAATCAAGAATTTGTTTAAGGTCTTCTATATCTTCTGTTGATAAATTTTCATCCTCTATAAAATTTAAAAGCATTTCTTTAAAGCCCCCATTATATATCCTATCAAGAAAGGAGTTACGTTCAATTTTTACACATTGTTCTTCAGTAAAAATAGGGTAATATTTATATATTCGTCCTTCCTTTTCATAGGAAATAATATTTTTATTTAGTAACCTGTTAATCAACGTTTTTACAGTCTTAGGTTTCCAACTAACATCACCACTTAATTTTTCTATTACATTATTTGCTGTCACTGGAGCATCAGACCATATAATCTTCATAACCTTCCACTCAGTTTCAGCAATTCTTGGTATTTCTTTCATTCTTCTTAACTCCCCTCATAATTTATATTAATACATCTATATATATTTTTATTAGAAACTTATTAGAGTTCCTTCTAAAATACATCCTCTATTATTTAACAGGATGAAATTTTTCAAATACTTTTCTTACCATTGGCACTACATAATGGCTTCCACCTCTTTCTTTTACATCCTCAGCCATAGCTATTACAAGAAGATCAGGACTATCCGTATTAACTGCCGCAAACCAGCCTAATTCTGTACCATTAACATCATCTTGAGAAAGCTTTATTTCTGCAGTTCCAGTCTTTCCTGCTAAGCTTAGTCCTTTAATATATGCTTGATGTCCAGTACCTCTAGGATTTTCAACAACCTGAGTTAAATCCTTTAAAATTGTGCTTGCCACCTCTTCTGTAAAAACATTAGACTTCCACATTTCTGACTTTGCAGTTCCATTATATTTAATATATGGTTTTATCATACTGCCCTTATTAACAAAGGAACTATAAATAGCTGCTAAATGAAGAGGATTTATCAATACTTCACCTTGTCCATATCCACTATCTGCCAGCTGAACTTCACCTTTTATATCTCCATCCGCATCAAATTGAGATTTAGACAATCCATATTCAAAAGGAATTTTTTCGCCTAAGCCAAATTCTTTTAACTCTGCTTGAAGCGTATCCTTGCCGATATCTAATGCTGCCTGTGCAAAATATATGTTGTCCGAATGAATAAAAGCATTTCTTAGATCTGATGGTTGTCCATAATCTACAACTCTTGTAACAAAATAATTTCCAAAGCTTTTATCCTTCTGCCATCTAAGCCCTAAAATATTCTTAGAAATCTCTGCATCAATCTTCTTTGTTTTAAGTCCTATGGCAGCAATTACTGGCTTAAAAACTGATCCAGGACATAAATTGCTTTGAAATCTGTTATACAAAGGCTTTTTCTTATCTTCATTTAAACTTTTCCATAAATCTTGCGACATTCCCATGACAAAATTATTAGGATCATATGAAGGGGTACTAACAAGAGCGAGTACTTCACCAGTTTTAGGATTCATTGCAACTGAAGTTCCTGCATCTTTACTTAATTCATCATAAAGAAGACTCTGCATATCAGCATCTATGGTTAACTTTAAATCTTCACCATTTTGTACTGCTTTACTAATTAAAGACTTTTTCTTTTTATTATTTTTATCTACTACATATATTTCATATCCATTTTTTCCTCTAAGTGTTTTTTCATATATTTTCTCCAAACCAGTTTTCCCAATTATATCATCCTTTCTATAGCCTTCCCCCTTATTTTTTTCAATTTCCTCCGCACTTATTGCTTGAATATATCCTATTAGATGTGCAGCTTTTTCCTTTAACGGATATACTCTTGCTTTCTTCTCATTTACCATTACTCCTGGTATTTCTAATAGCACACTTATTTTTTCTGTTTCATCCTCAGATATTGTTTTTATAGGAATAAGCATGTCTGGTTTTACATATGTAGCTGACAGCTTTTTATTAATATCTTCTAGGGAGACTTGTAGTATTTTTGAAACATTTCCCTTTGATTTAGCTGCATCATTACCAAGCTTTTCTGGTATAATATCTATTTCAGCTACTGTACCATCCAGTGCCAAGGATTTATCATTTTTATCCTTTATTTCACCTCTTTTAGCATACAAGGTAGCTACACGTATCTTATCTTCATTCTCAAGTTCAGGGAAAATCATCTTGCTGCTCCATAGAATTTTCCATGTTTTATTCTTGCTATCTTTAATTAATTCACCAGTATTATCAAAAGTTAATTTACCTGCTATCGTATCCATTATAACCTCAAACTTAACACTCTCTATGCTTGAATCATATTTCTTTTTTTCTGAATCCTTAATTTTAACATCAATTTCTTTTAATTCAATTCCACTATAAATATTTTTATAACGCTGAACAAAATCTGCTTCACTAATCTTTTTTCTACTTTCCGCATCAATCATATTGTACATTAATGCAAAATCTTTTTTCTTCCATGAATTCACATAACTATCAAAATATTTATTCGCTGAAATGGTTTTAGTTTTATTCCACCATAGGAAATATATACCTGATACTAGCGTAACTATCACTAAAATAACTAAGACTAATTTTTTACATCTATAAAACCTACCATTCAAAAATTTGTTTTTCATTTAATAAATACCTCTCCTTTAATATTGTACTTAATTCAATATAACTTTTACTTTCTTTCTATAGATTACAGTAGTAATCTATAGAAAGATTACTACTGTAATCCATAAATGTCAACTGTTTTTTTATACCTGGACATAGAGACACAACATACTTCCGACATCCTCTTTCAATTACAACAAAAACCGCACTAGATCTCTCCAATACGTTAATATGTATTCGTGGGTTTCATTGGCGGTGGCGAAACTCCGCTCCCCATATTGGGGTAGTGGCAGCAAATAAAACGTTATACAGACTCAAAACATTTACTTTGAATTATTTACCTTAGGGGTAGTAACCGCGAAACGCGGATTTTATAAGTTAAGACATATATTACTAAAATAACGATAACTTCAGGGGGAATATTAAATATACTCGTGTTATTTTAATATTTTTCTCAAAGATCTTAAATTAGCTAATATATATTTTTTATTACCTTTTTAGTTAACATTATCAATACTATACTTCTACTTTAACTAACTTGTTTTGAGCAAAAAAATAATATAAGTACATTTCAAATAAACATTTGTTCTTTATTCCGTTTTTCTGCTTTTTCTAACAATCCTTCTCTCACTGCTTTTTTCTATATTTACTGATAGTAGAAACAGTTATGCCTAATGTTTTGAAATTTACGGAAGAGATTTTCCATGCTTTCGCATAAAGGACAGATAATCATTCAGATAGGAACGTAAAACAGCAGGATATATCAACCCTTTCGAAGAATGCATACGAACATAGGGTTTTTCATCTAAGATATCATTTAAACGATTAATGATTGTCTTTACATAATTGTACCAGCTTGATGACGGATTATTCTGTTGCCTCCACTCTTCAATAAAATGCGAACATATCTCTAAATATGTGTGAATCGAACACACCCAACCTGGTCTTAGCAGGTCAACACAGTTTTGAAGACTGTTTAAATGCTTATCTATAACAAATTTTATTATAATATAAAGCACTCAAAAGTTAGTGTTTTGAGTGCTTTAACGTCTTTTTACATTGTTTTGATACCAGTATGAAATAGTATGGAAATATATGCAGGGTTGTCAAAATGCAGTCAAGAGAGATACCTTAGCAATGCAATCAAATTATATTTTACGAAGAAAAACTGCCAAAATATATATAAATAGTTATCCTCACTGGCTTTCGCCAAACTGTCGCTTTGCTCCCTTTTTTTAGTTTGCTGTCCAGACCCCTTAGGCGGTAACTGAAAGTTACCGCCTTGATAATTTTACAACACCTAAAAAAAGGCTGAGTTTTACATAAAAGTAAACTCAGCCTTTTCTTATATTGTTTAAAAAAAACATATATTTATGATACTTCTTTTAAATCGGGGATAATCTCTCCACGAATTTCTGCAGCAGTATGTATTTTATAATTTTTAAACATAATAGACCCTACGTAACCACTGAAAATACTAACTATAATACAACCTAAGGCTGCTATTAACACTTTAGAAGCTGGATTATATGCAAACATTACTGCGAACCCTGCTATAGGGGTTGCTGTTCCTGGAGAATTATTTACAAGTCCCATTAATGCAATTATTACTCCACATAAAGAACCACCTATAAAATTAGTTACATAAATTGGTATGGGATTTGCTGTGGTTATATCAGCTTGTGTTAGAGGTTCTATAGCTACTGCAATTGTATCTTTTTTACTTCCAAATTTCATTCTTGTAAATAATACGAAATTCATAAATGATGAACCAAATACTGCTAATGCGCCTATAGCCATAGGTGCACCGGTAAGCCCAAGCATTGCGGTTAAAGCCATTGAACTAAGAGGTGCAGTGGCAACAACGGTTATTGTTCCTCCAAGCACTATACCCATTATTATTGGACTAGAACTTGACGCAGAAGTTAAAATTCTACCAATATTTAATAGTGTGCCATCTACTACAGGAGTCATACAGTTTCCTATAAATCTAGTTAATGGAGCTGCAAAAACAATTATAACTATTAAGTCTAAGCCTCCTGGTAATTTCTTTTCTAGATATTTAACTACAAATGACATAAGGTATCCAGCTATAAATCCGGGTAAGATACCAATACCAGAACAAGATAGCCCAATCAATACTGCATATATTGGTGAAACTCCAAGAGCTAGAGGTACAAGTATTGCAGCGGCTACTCCTCCTAAACTACCATTAGATAAACCAACTTCTTTCAAAAAATTTAATTTTAATACATCACCAAAAAATGCAGACTGAAAAGCTTCAACTAGAAAGCTTGCACAGGCAGCACTTGCTAGTGCACCCATCGCTTTCATTCCTTCAGGTGCTTTGCAACTAAAAAGTGTAAATAAAGCTAATACTAATAATAAAAGACCAGTTCCTATTAAAATGTTCATTGTTTTTTTCTCCTTATAATTCCAAATTTATTTTTTTGAAAACACCTTATCTTTAAGTGCTAGACCAGTTTTAGTAACAGCAAGGCCACCAAGAGCTGTTTCTCTTAAGGAAGCTGGTAATTCTATGCCGATTTTATACATTGCAGATAATGTATCATCAAATGGTATTTTTGAAGAAACACCAGCCATAACTAAATCAGCGGTAGAAAGTGCACTAATTGCACCAGCTACATTCCTTTTTGCACAAGGAATTTCAACTAGCCCTGCAACTGGATCACAAACAAGTCCTAATACATTTTTAAATACGATGGCACCAGCATTTAAGCTCATCTCTGGTGTTCCTCCCATCATTTCCACAACTGCAGCTGAGGCCATGGCAGCTGCAGAACCACACTCTGACTGACAACCACCTTCTGCACCTGCAAAGGTTGCATTCATTCCAATAATCATACCAACTGCAGAAGCTGCAAATAATCCTTCAATCATTTCATCAGTACTTTTTCCAAGCTTTTCACCAGCAGTTAATATTACGGCTGGAAGTATCCCACAGGATCCAGCTGTTGGACACGCTACTATTTTACCCATAGAACCATTAACTTCTGAAGAAGATAACGCCATAGCCATAGCTTTTACAGCAGTGTCTCCTAAAAGTGATTTACCAGATTCTAAATATTTTTGCAGTTTATAAGCATCTCCACCTATAAGACCACTTAATGAATAAACTTCTTTTTCTCTTCCAGAAGTAGCACCTTGTCTCATTACATCAAGGATTTCTTTCATATGCAGAAATAATTCTTCTCGTGAAGTATCCTTTTGTTCACTTTCAAGATTTATTGCATATTCACTTAATTTTATATTTTCTGTTTTACATATTTCGATAAGTTCACTAGCTGACTTCGCTATCATTATGTTTCCTCCTTGTTTCTGGATTAATAACTATTACTTTGTTTATTCCAGTAATTTTTTTTATATTTTTTACTAAAGAATCGCTAATAGTACTATCTACTTCAAAAGTCATAGTTGCAGATTTTCCTTTTTCGCCTCTAACAAGTTTTAAAAAAGCAATATTAATTTTATCCTCATAAATAAGGTCTGACACTTTTGCTACTGTTCCTGGGATATCATCATGACAAGTGATAATAGTAGGATATAAACCGGTTATAAGAACACTATTTCCGTTTATTTCATTTATTTCTACATTACCGCCACCAATAGACGAACCCATTATTTCAAAATAATCATTATTAACATCTGTTATTAACAATTTAACTGTATTTGGATGTACTTGTCCAAGATCATACTCAATAAATTTTATTTTTAAGCCTTTACTTTCAGCAATTGAAATAGAATTTCTAAGATCATCATCACTTGGTTCCATTCCAAGTATGCCAGCGACTAGCGCTCTATCAGTTCCATGACCTTTGTAAGTTTTACCAAAGGACCCATGAAGTAAGAATGTAACCTCTTTTATATCAGCTCCAACAATAGTTTTTGCTATTTTACCAAGTCTAGCAGCACCCGCTGTATGAGAAGATGATGGACCGACCATTATAGGACCTATAATATCAAAAACACCAAAATTTTTCATGTTAGGTGTTCCTCCTTTCGTCAATATAATACAATTTTTTTTACATTTTTAATGTTAAACGATTTCAATTTAAAAGTCAAGAAAACTTGATTATTAATTAATAAGGGAGCTGAAAGAAAATAACAAGTCAAAGATTATGTGAATGTTTTGTGCCAGGCAAAGAACATTCACATTTACATAGCTAGGCTATGTAAATGTTGTGGTGATGAAGCATAGTGCAAAATATGGCGGAATATGACTTGTTATTTTTTTGAAACTCCCTTATAAAAATTATTTGCATATAACTGTCTATACTTGTCTATATTTGTTTATTAAAAAACATTAAAACAACTTATACCTTTGTGGAATTTAGAACATATTTTACTTTCTGTACCAATTATATAAATGTTATTTAAACACACATAGCAAAAGAGCCTACGAATTGTATGCTCTTTTGCTATGTTCTTTCCATTGCTATTCTATTTTTTCAACCTATTTATCTCACTTTTTTCTATATTAATTTCGTAGCTAAACATCTATTCGTTACCCCTTTTATTGAACTATCTATATCAAACCATACTGCTAATAATTCTATATTTATGCCTTTAAATTTATCTAATATTCTAAGGTGACTTGTGTTTTTTATTTCTACCAGAGAGCCACTTATAATTCTACTTACATGTGGTTATTTTATACGTACTCTCACGTACTCTCACGTTCTACCAAACATGAAAAAGGAAGCTGTAAAAAAGCTTAATCAGATTTTCGAAAATCAATCTAAAACTTTTGTTCTCAAAGCCAAAATAAAACGCGGCTCAGATAACATAAAAATATGTATCTAAGCCGCGGTCTGCCTATTTAATTGGCGGGAATATGTGTGAATCGAACACACCCAACCTGGTCTTAGCAGGTCAACACAGTTTTGAAGACTGGCAGGCACACCAGCACCTATCTACTCCCATAAAAATTTAACTCTAGTACCATTTTATCACAGATACTCACACTATGATATCTTTTGTAAAATTAAATTTTATTTCACCTGCTATAAAAGTACCCTACTATCTCCCACACGTTTAGTGAATTTTATTCCATCTAAATGTTCTAGTAAAATAAGTCCATATTTTCTATTAGTATTCATCATGTCTTTAAACTGTGCAATAGTAATACTTTCATTTTCATCAATATATTTTTTAACCTTATCTTTTACTTCTTTATAATAGTCATTTAATAAGTAGCATTCTGTGTTTATTTTAAAGAGTATTTCTTCATCAAGTAGTAGTTCAAATACCATAGTAAAAATCTTTTTATCCTTTGAAGTCTCGAGCAACTCCTCATATTTGGGTGGGATATAATGTGCATCTTCAAAGACTTTTATTATTGTGTTTCTTTCTGATTGTTGCTCTTTGGTAAGTACTATTTCATAGCCATATTCACCTATAAACTTGCTTTTAAGATTAATTACTTTTTTTTGCTCAAGCCCAAATAGCAAATCATCATAGGTCTTCTGTTTTATATTTTTTCCAAATACTTTTATTTTAATTTCTTCCTTTGAGATTCCAATCTTGAGCGGATTAATTTTATGATAATCCGAAGCAAGCTTTAAAAGAGTATTTACCTTTTTATTTAAATAGTTTATATGAATATAAACTGGAGAATCTCCACCTTTAAGCTTTAGTAGCTTTTGATTTAAAACTAAAATATTAAGCTTTTCCTGAACATCTCCTTCATTTTTACCTAGTGATTTCAATATGTCAGAAATTCTTGGAAATTCTGAGCTTAATTTTTCTACAGTTTTTTCAATAATACTCTCAGAGTGCCCACTTTCTTTTATTTTAAGATCTTCTATGTAGTCCTCATGAAACCTCTTAGCCTTTGGCGCTGAGGGCTCTATTATCGAGCCTCCACCAATCGTATACATTGGCGAATAATTTCTAATTACAAATCTATCATTTCTTTGAGCTGTAAGAGGCTTTTCAAGCCTAAGCTGTACATACGCTTCCTCTCCAGGATTTATTTCCTCAAGGTCAAGTATTACTACTCTGCAGATAATTTCACTTGTTCCATGGTACAATCTTACCCTTTGTCTATTTATAAGAGGTTTTGAATTGCTCAATAAATAGTAAAGTTTACAATCTACCATAAGAGATGGCCCCATTACGCTTTCTATTGAAATAACATCTCCTCTTTTGATATCTTTGATTTTAACATTTGCAAGATTTATTGCACACCTTTGACCTGCCTCTGCAATTTTAACTGGATTATCATGCACTTGAATTCCTCTTATTTTGGACATTAATTTTGAGGGGTACATCATAACTGTTTGCCCTTCTTCAATTTTACCGCTAATAACAGTACCAGTTACAACAGTTCCAAACCCACTTACCGAAAACACCCTATCAACAGGAAGCCTAAAATGCCCTGTTATATCCTTTGAACGTACCTCCTGCGTCATCGTATCTATCTCACTTGCAAGCCCTACAATTCCTTGCCTAGTTTTAGATGATACGCAATGGACTTGTGCATTCTCTAGGAAACTGTCTTTAAATTGCTCCTTAACGTCATCTTTTACCATTGAAAGCCATTCTTCTTCCACCATGTCAATTTTAGTAAGCACAATAATTCCTTTTTTTACATCAAGTAGTTGAAGTATTTCAAAATGCTCTTTTGTCTGAGGCATAATACCCTCATCAGCAGCAATTACCATTAAAACTATATCAATAGAACTTACACCCGCCAGCATATTTTTAATAAATTTCTCATGACCAGGAACATCTATTATTCCTGCTCTTCTTCCAGATGGGAGATCAAAACAGGCAAACCCTAAATTTATCGATATTCCTCTGTCTTTTTCTTCCTTTAAGGTATCAGTTTCTCTACCTGTAAGTGCTTTTACGAGTGATGTTTTACCATGATCTATATGCCCCGCTGTACCAATTATAATATGTTTCATAGTTATCACCACCCCAAATAAAATTTCAATTTAGATCCATTTTTTTAAAAGCTTCTGATATTACTTCAAAATCATTATCAGCAATGGTCCTTAAATCGAGTATGACCTCATCATTACTTACGCGTACTATAATCGGAACTTTATTTAGCCTAAGCCTCTTTTCAATTTCCTCTGAGGGTAAATTACTACCTTTTACTTTAATTACAAAGGTCGCTATCCGCGCCTCGGGCATTGAACCCCCACCTACCATAGAAAAATCTTCGCAAACTTTAAATGTAAAATTTTCTGAATTTGAATTCAGTTTTCTTTTAAGCCTCAATGCTCTTTTTTTATTAAGCTCCTTAGAGCTTAATATCATATAAAGTGTAGGAATGTTTTCCACAGCTTCATTTTCATCAAAGTAATATTTAAGTGTTCCTTCAAGCGCCGCAAGAGTCATTTTATCAATCCTAAGTGCTCTAGTAAGTTGGTTTTTTTTCATCATATCTATGTATTTCTTTTTACCTACTATAATCCCGGCTTGAGGTCCTCCGAGCATCTTATCTCCGCTAAATGTAATAACATCTACCCCTTTTTTTACACTTTCTTGAACTGTTGGTTCATGAGTAAAACCGTACTTTGAAAAATCAACTAGAGTTCCACTACCAATATCTTCAATTACTGGAATGTCATTCTTAAGTCCTATTTCAACTAATTCCTCATTAGGAACCTCAAGTGTATACCCAAGAATTTTAAAGTTTGAAGTATGTACTTTTAATAATACACCCGTATTTTCATTTATGTTACTCTCATAATCATGAGGGTGGGTTCTGTTAGTTGTTCCAACCTCTATTAGCTTTGCGCCGCTAAATCTCATTACATCTGGTATTCTAAAAGATCCACCAATTTCTACAAGCTGTCCTCTTGATACAATCGCTTCCTTCCCGCTGCACAGTGTATTTAAAGCCAAAAGTACTGCTGCGGCATTATTATTAACAACCAATGCAGCTTCGGCCCCTGTAATTTTCGTAAGGATATCTTCAACATGACTGTATCTAGATCCCCTTTTCCCATCAGCTAAGTTATATTCAAGATTGCTATAATTGTTAGCTATATTTAATACACCTTCTACTGCATTTTTCGAAAGCCTCGACCTTCCCAAATTTGTATGAATAATTACTCCAGTGCAATTGATTATCTTTTTTAAACTTACAGATTTTTTTTCCTCTATATTTCTTTTAAATTGCTCAAGGATATCTTTTGTTTCAAAGTTTTCTAAATCTCCAGATAAAATGTTTTTTCTAAATAGATCAATTGTTTCCCTAAGTGCATCAACAACCTTGACTCTCGATGTGTTTAACAAAACATCAATTACAAAAGCTTCATTTAAAAGACCATCAATTTTTGGTAATTTTCGTAGCAGTAAATTTTTTTCCATTTTTATTCTCCATTCTGTTTTTACTCTACAATAATATATTTATCTCCATATTCAAGAACTTCACCAATAATTTCAGATTTCAATTCAAGTTCTGAAAGTTCTTCAATTAGTTTTTCAGCTTCTCTTTTAGTACATGAAACCAGTAGTCCTCCAGATGTCTGAGGATCAAATATAATATCCTCCAGCCAAGGTTCAATATTTCTAAGCTCGTATTCCTCTTTTATATAATCCCTATTTTTATAAGAACCTGCCGGTACTAAACCCATTTCAGCGTACTCTTTTGCCTCTTTGATATATGGTATTTTATTCTTCCAAAGCTTTAGTGTAACTTTTGAAGCCTTAGCCATTTCAAAGCAGTGCCCCATAATTCCAAATCCAGTTATATCAGTACAGGCGTTTATTTCATGTGATGCTATTATTTCTCCAGCATATTTATTCAAAGTAGTCATAACCTTTACTGCTTGATTATATGCATTAACAGACGCGACGCCTCCTTTTATTGCAGTGTTCACTATACCCGTACCTAAAGGTTTTGTAAGTATCAGTACATCGCAAACCTCACATCCATAATTTTTCAGAATTTTATCCGGATGCACAAAACCAGTGACTGATAAGCCATATTTGGGCTCATTATCATCAACTGAATGTCCTCCTATGACAATTGCTCCTGCTTCAATTACTTTATCTGCTCCACCTCTAAGTATTTCTCCAAGTATATCCATAGAAATGCAGGTCGGAAAACAAACTATATTAAGTGCAAGCGTTGGTTTCCCTCCCATTGCATATATGTCGCTTAAAGAATTCGCCGCTGCAATTTGTCCAAAAGTATATGGATCATCCACTACAGGAGTGAAAAAATCCAAAGTTTGTATCATTGCCATTTCATCATTTATCTTATAAACAGCTGCATCATCGGAAGTTTCAATTCCGACAATCAAATTTTCATCCACCATTTTAGGTAATTGGCTTAATATTTTAGAGAGAGCCTCCGGCCCTATTTTAGCTGCTCAACCAGAGGATCTTGTCATTTCTGTAAGTTTTTTTGTCAAAATGATCCCTCCTTTTTTACTCTATATTTAAAATCTTTATTATGTAAAGTATTATATAGTACTTTACATTATAAAATAATTTGATTCAGTTACTAAATAATCTTTATCCATATAATCGCCTAATAAGAATATATTACCATGCTACTATGCCTAGGTCAATGTTGAATGCTGGTCGTAGTCCACTATGAAAATGAGCTTTTAGACGAATTATAAATAGATACTACTTTTATATTTGTAACTTAACTCTATAAACTAAAAACCTCACATTTTGTGAGGTGGTCCTAGTACATCTTATATTCGAAATCACAAGTCATGAGAGTCAACCACAAACCTTACATCCATAATTTTTTAGAAGGTGAATAGTTTTTAAAATTTCCATATCCTAAGAAAATTCATGACAATAATGTTTAATTATATATAAAAGTACCCTATAGGGTAGGCTTTTCTAGCTGTCTACTCTATAAGGTACATTATACTGTTGCCTAGTGGTCTTCATCATTTTCATATAAATACATCATACTATTAAAATATATTATTTATCTATATACAAACATAGATAATACTAAAAGTACAAGTGTAACAACAAATGTTATTACTATCAACTTCCATATGAATTTAAACCATCTCTCATATGGTACTTTACCCATAACTAATCCAGCCATAATAACCGGACATGTTGGTGAAAATAAGCTTAACAATCCATTTGCAGCTTGATAAGCAGTTATTACTATATGTCTTGGCACAGCAGAAAAGTCGGCTAAAGGTGCCAGAATTGGCATCGTAACAGTTGCAAGCCCTGATGTTGAAGGTATTAAGAATGACATAGGTAAATAGAATAAATAAGTAAATACAGTGAACCCTATTGATCCTTTTCCTTTAAGACAAATTTCGCCCAAATGTAAAACTGTGTCAGAAATATGTCCTGCATCCATTACAACAGTAATACCCCTTGCCAAACCTATTATTATCGCAACTCCTAACAAATCACGTGCACCGTCTATAAAAATAGGAAGGAATTTTTCCTCTTTATACCCTGCTATTATAGCTATAATTATACTAGATACAAGGAATACTCCTGCGAGTTCACCAAACCACCAGCCTAGTGTTGGAATGAATTTAATACCTAAATCACTAAACGGAATAATTCCCATTACCATTACTACGAAAGTTAACCCAAAAACAGTAAGTATAAGTTTTCTTCTACCTGTTAATTCAGGGATATCGTTTTCATTTCTATTTCCAAGAAAATGCTTCTTGTGTCCATGGTGCAAATCATAAATCAATGATTTAGTAGGATCTGCCTTAACCATTTCACCATATTTCATAGTCCAGAATATACCTAAAGCTACAAAAGTAACAAGAAGTACCATTCTTATTCCAATTCCTTCACCAATGGAAATGCCGGCAAATTTACATGCTATACTAATAGCAAATGGGCTAGTTAAAGATGCCATAGCTGCCATTCCTGACCCTAGCTTTATAACGGCAACTGCTGTAAGCGTGTCATACCCAGCTGCAAGAAACACTGGTATTAATATTGGGAAGAATGCTAGTGTTTCTTCATCCATACCGAAAGTTGTTCCCCCTATTGTGAAGAATAGCATTATCAATGGTATAAGCCATCGTTCTTTTCCAGCTAGCTTTTTAACAAGTCTACCTATACCTGCATCTATTGCCCCAGTCTTCATAACTGTTCCTAAGAATCCACCTATTACAATAACGAATAATATAACATCTACTGCGTCATAGAATCCAATTATAGGAGCTAAAACAATATCTTTAAAACCCTGTGGGTTTGAAGGAACTGCGTGATATGTTCCTGGGATAAGCTGTAGTTTATCAGCGTTTGGATCTAGAAAGTTATATTGTCCTGCTGGCACTATCCATGTAAGAATCGCTACCATTACAATTATAATAGCTAAAATAGTATAAGCCGTTGGCATCTTGAATTTCTTTTTCATATGTTAGTCCTCCTATCAATTACTTGCTTTTATTACCTTCTTTCTTTGCTGCTTTCTCTAAACATATTAAAATGTAGAGTTTCTTTAAATTTATTAGTATCAACTGAATAATCTCTTACTTCTGAGTTATTTACCTATGTATTATTTACAGTTATCGTAAGTCTTCCAAGAATATCATCCCTTGTATGAAATACTGGAAGCTCTCTGTCAATTATTGACACAATTATACAATAAATTTAGACCACTAGTACTTATATTATATCGTAAATTAAATAAATTACCACCATTTTTAACCAATTAATTAATTAAAATACTTTTAACTAATTAAATTAGCACCAGATGATGTAATTAATATGATTATTTTACAATAAACCAGAATAGAAATGTTATTATCAGTGCTATAATTAAGAGAAAAAATGAAAATGGATAGAGGCCTAGCACGTGGGAAATAAGATGTTTTGAATAATAAAGAGCATCCAAGCGGATGCTCTTTATTATTTAATTGATTGTTTCTTCATTCATAGTTATTATTTCTTCATTCAATTCAAATAAATCTTCAAAAATTCCATCAATAGTATTTTCATCAATAAATGCTCTCAATTTTGGGTTACGCTCTTCCGTATTAATATACTGAATAAAATAACCTCCTACTTTTTCAGCAATACTTAATTTAATAGATATGTTTTGCTGAATCCTATCTTTGTTAAATAAAATAAAAGTAACATTTTTATCAGAACATTCTATTTTGATTTTTTTATAATACTTTATATCTATATATTCATTTGAATCTGTTGTTGCTCGAATATTCTTTATATTGTATTTGTCTAGATTACTATTAAATACCTCAACAAAGTTTTGCATTGCTCTGCCAATAATGCTTTTATCAATAGTCAAATTTCTTAATTGTAAAACTAATTCTTCTTTCCAATTCATCTTATTCACCGCCCCTATAAGATATTACCTTCTATTAAAGAAGGTAATATCTTATATCGTTAGAAATATAAAGGTACCTACATTATATCTCCTACTATTAAGCTATTCCAGAATCTAAAAAAGATACCAATTTCTCAGTATCCAACAACGGTAGGTAAACTAAAAACCTCACATTTTGTGAGGTTTCTAATAATTACTATACTATAACTACACTTCTGCAACCATTATACGTCGCTATCTCTCCTAATTCCTCCATGAATTCCTCCTTAGGAGTGTAACTGTTTATGATTTCAGATTGTACGCCTATTTGCCTATATTTTATAAGTTTATATCTTATATCTGGATTTAATAGCGCAATAAACTTGCTGATTTTATCTACATTATTGTGATTCTCTAAAACTTCTGGTACAACAACCGTTCTAATCTCATAAATTTTATTTAACTTAGCTAAATATTTTACATTTTCTATAACAATAGTATTTTCCATACCCGTAAGTCTCTTATGTTCCTCGTTATTATAGGATTTTATATCTACCATTGCCATATCCATTACATCCACTAGCTCTTCATGTTCCCATAAAGGTACCGAACCATTGGTATCCACAAAACATGTTAAATTCATTTTTTTAACTTCTCTAAATAAATGTATTAAAAACTCACTTTGAAGGGTGCACTCACCACCTGAGACTGTAATCCCAGAGATAAAAACTTTATTCTTCTCTATCTCGCGTACGACTTCTTCTACAGTCATGCTTTGTGCTCTAGGGGAGCTATTCCTTTTGCAAAATCTTATACATTCATCACATTTACTACAGGCTCTTTTATCCCATACTACATTAGAGGACTTAAATTGTAATGCATTATAATGGCAAGCATCTATGCATTCCCCACAACTATTACAAATATTTATAGTCTCCGGGTTGTGACAATAAGAACAGTTAAAATTACACCCTTGCAAGAATATGGCAGTCCTATTTCCCGGTCCATCCACCGAGCTAAAGGGAATAATTCGGTTAACTAATCCCTTAATCATTTTTTCTTTCCTTTCTTTCCAGTACCTTTTGATTCAGAACTGCCCCAAGTCCTAATGCTACTGTATCCTGTAACACCTGATGCCCCTCTTGCAATTTTTTCATTTCTGATCTTTTAACAAGATATCCAGTAATTCTTATTACATCACAATCAGTAGAATATGCTGAAAAATATCTCATTTGTTTTTTAAAAGCACCCTTGATAATATCAAGCACATACTCCGGATTACTTTTAACCGTGCTATCAAAATTAAATATATCGCCTATTCCTGAGGGAAAGAACTTATGAAATTTAGCAGACTCCACTATATGCTGTGGAAGTTCAGGTTCATCTCCAATTGGAATCCTGCATCCTGGACTTATTCCCATATCAGAATCAATACCCACTTGAGCATGTAACAGATATCTACCTTTCGATATATTGCAATTAGGATCATTATATTTATTAACCTCAGATTCTAACTTTTCAATAATTCTATATCCTAAAGTATTAGCTATTTCACTATGGCCAAACCTATTTTCTAATTTAGAAGAATCAATAAAACAATTTACACATTCAGCAAGTTCAAACATCCCAAACATGCCTGTGAAGTTATCTTTACTTATTAATCCTTCCCTTACTAAGAAATTGGTCTCAAAGAAACCACTTTCCTCCACCAAAAATCTAATTCTTTCACGCATATACCCAGCCATTTTCTCTACTGCATCCGGCAATATAACATTTATAAATTCATCTTGGTTTTTTGCTTTTTTAGCAAGCCTCGCTAAATTTAATCTAGATAAAGTGTAACTTCCCCCACCTATAGTTAATCCATTATAGCAACTAACTATACCGTAATTCCCAGCAAACTCATTTGAGAACATTTCATGATTAGCAAAACTTGGTTTTGCAGTTATTAAGGCAGTGTTAATTGCATCAATAGCAAAATCATCTGGAGTACTTGTACTATATTTTAAAGTTAAGTTAGGAATTGCATTTTGCAGTTCTCTTTCCGCTCTTAATATTAATCTTCCTGCCTTAGTATCTTCTGGCCCTATATTTGCATGACAAAAAGAATCTGTTATGGTTCTGTCTATATGTGTTAAAAATAATTTTATAGCATGAAAAGCTTCTTCTTCATCTAAGACAAACGGTTCCAAGAGATAATCAATATTCCCTATATATACTGGGAATGAAGAAATTGATGGCACATGTTTGTATAATATTAATAAACTATTTGTAGCCTCCCAAATTTCCTTTGGTGGCGTGAGTCCTAAAAATTCACTTCCATTTTTCATGAATTTCTGATAGTTAGGTACTATATACCTAGGTCTATACGGTGCATGGCCTTCAAAAAGATCACATATTATTCCCTCATCGCGAAGCATCTGAGTATCCCTTCTAATATTTAGAACGTCTATACTGTCTTCCGCTGCTCTAGCGAGGGTTAATACCTTTTGCTCGTAGGTTAAGGTTCCGTTTTTAATAATTTCTAAAATGTTGTTCATTATAACACCACTCCATTTAAATTATTTTAACCACATTTTCAAATTGGTTGTTTAACATATAAGTATGTTAATTTGTTATATGCTGTTATTAATATTCTATATTGAATGTCTTTCTTTTGCAAAGGTTTTCTACTCCCTAACCCTTCCATAAATCTTTTGGATATGCATATAACTAGAGCCTTAGGGCTCTTCTTCAGTTTTATTATATTTTAAATGCACTAAAGTCAAGGAGATTTAATCACTTTGTGATTAAATCTCCTTGGCTTTCAATATGATTTTCTTGTTGACAACACAAGTTTTCAGTTTATTATATTTTTTATTATGATATTACTATTCTACAGAAATTGCATCAACAGGGCATTGTTCTTCTGCTTTTTTTGCACTACTTACGAGATTTTCTGCCACTTCATCTGGCGATGCCACAGCTTTTCCGTCATCTTCCATTTGAAAGATTTCTGGACATACCCCTGGGCATAATCCACATCCAATGCATATATCTTTATCAACGTGAGCCTTCATTAATATCACCCCTTCAATATAGTTATTAGAAAAGATTTAATCCGTAACTTTAAAAGTAGACGAAACTTTATTCAACTTTTTCAAAGTCTGATTTTGGAACTCCACATAATGGACAAACCCAATCTTCTGGTATATCCTCAAATTTAGTACCTTGTTTTATTCCACCATCTGAATCTCCTTCTTCTGGATCATAAATGTATCCACACACCAAACAAACGTATTTATCCATAAAAACATCCCCTTTAAATTTACTTAATATTATAGTCTCCCCTATAATTTTCACTATACTCTTACCATTATTTATTGTTCTTCAACTTATCCAACAACTCATCAACAGATAGATCAACATCACCTACCGTTATTCCCTTTTCTATAGCTGATTTAAGAAGTGGCGATCTTTTCATATCACCTATAACAATCGCACCGATTACCTTATTATTTTTTATAAATATTTTTTTATAAATTTTAAGATTAGTATCTTCATCTATTAGTACCTTTGTAGACTCTAATTCATCAATGCACCCCATAGAAAATAACGAAATGCCAAAAGCATTTAATGTTGTAACTGGGATTATTTTTTCATAAACAGTTTCCTTCCCAGCAATGTTGTAACCTGCAACTTTTCCTTGTGCTATAGCAATATTCCATAGTCCATTAACTTCATTATCATATTCAGCAATATCTCCTGCTGCATAAATATTTTCTATGTTGGTTTCCATTTTATTGTTTACTAATATTCCTCTTACTGCTTTAACTTTAGTATACGCGATTAGTTCTTTATTAGGTTTAATTCCTGTGGAATACACAATCATATTACATTTTAATTCCACTTCTTTGTCTATAAGAATGCCTGCTACTTTAGCATCTCCTGTTATTTTAACTACACCAGTATTTGTTAGTATTTCTATCCCATAACCATGCATTATATCCTTTAATATTTCTGATGCTTTATTGTCTAATTGGAGAGGCATAAGCCTTGATTGCAATTCAACAATCGTAACCTTTTTGCCATGCTGATGTAATATCCAAGCCATTTCAATTCCTTGTATTCCACCTCCAATAACTATCACTTGTGCACTTGCATTGAGGCTATCTTTAATATTTAAAGCATCATTAAGGCCTCTTAATGTGTAGACACCTTCTTTACCTATACCATCAATTGGTGGTATATTATTGCTGGATCCAGTTGCTATTAGCAATTTATCATACTTTATTTTACGTCCATCGCATAATATTAATTCAAGGCTATCTGTATTTATATTCAATACCTTTGTATTAATAATTATTTTTACTTTATTTTGCTCATACCACTCTTTTTTTTGAAGAAGTATGTTATTTTCCTCCAGGTCATCAAATATACCCTTCGACAGCCTTATTCGGTTATATGGATAAAATTTTTCTTGTCCGATCAAACATATCTCTGAACCTAAATCTATTTCTCTAATTGCCTTGATTGCTGTTACTGATGCAATACCAGTCCCTACGATTACGATTCTTTTAGCCATTTATATCACCCATCTTATTCTAATATTTATTTTTTATTATTCCCTTTTTCATTTAAAGTTATTTTCTAGTTAAATCATCTCCTGCGGAGCTGCAACATCTTCGCAGAAGATGCATTGACGACTTCAGAAGGAGATTTATACTCCACTTATAGAAGTGGGAGACTTTCCTTCTGAAATGTCGTTAAAGTATAGTCTCACAATGACATAGACTCTTTAGTGGTTCTATCTTAAAATTTGATTTGGCCAATATTTCTGGCCAAATCTTAATCATTTGGCATACCTTATTTTTCTTCTCTTCTGTCAGCTTGCCCCAAGGTACAAGTGCAGGATTAGTTTTTTTCTTATTATCTTCAACTTCACCATATTTAAAGCCAACCTTTTTTCTATGATAATACCAACGCATATGCTCCTTCTTAGCTAAGGCATTTAATTCTTTAATTGTAAATTCTATAAATGCTGGTTTTTCTTTAACAGAAACAACATCATAATTAATTTTAAGTAAGGCATTAGGAATATTTTTTGCTTGATCACGGTTGAAATTTTTAAGCTCTTCACGAAGATCCTGCCATGGCATTATAAAATCCCCATTCATATTTCTGTTATTTTCATAAATAGCAGTTGCAAGACTTTCAATTTTTTCACTATAGAATGCATCATGCATTAAATGGCGTAAAAATTGTTCTTCATCTACATGTAGTTGTAGCTGTTCTTTAGAAGGTAGATGAGATTGTTCCCATTTTTTCGCATTAGTTAGCATGCTCATCTCCAGTATTGCTTCCATAGACCTTGATTCATGCTTATACCTTGGAATTTTAAGAAGCGCCCGTAATACCCCATTATCAATTTGAGCCTCTTTTTTGTTATTTATAAGATGAGGTACCTTACGCTCCAAAAGTGAACGTAATAACATTGCCCTTCGAATTATAAATAAAGAATCCAACTTATTATCGGTTTGATTTGGCCCAAGGATATTTACGTAACCCCTCAAACGACTTAAAAAGTCAGGACCCTTCGCATTTTTAAATTCAAGTAAAAACTGTTTTTGTTCTTTTTCATTTTCAAGGTCTTCTCCACAAAATCCTTTGAGAGTACTGCTTGTTCCCCCAGCAAATACAAAAATAGCTTTTCCAATAGGATGAATAGAATCTCCTTCTCTAAATACACCATCCTGCATAGGTGCTAAGAAATATTTTAACCATCCAAGTTTTCCTTCGATAACAGAATCAAATTCATCAAAAAAAACTAATGGAATTTTTCCTTCCAATGCAATATCACTTACTTTACGAAAAGCAATTGCTAAATCTAATGGTGTACGGAATTGAGATAAATTAAAATCTAATTTTTTAATTAAATTTGACGCAATGCTATTAGCTACTTCCAGTATACCAAAAGATTTTCCAGACCCAGGCGTTCCAAATACTGCAATTGAAAGAGGCCGAACTGTGTTTTTAGTTGAGATATACTCAAGCATAAGATTTTTAATGCTCCTATAGCTTTCTATTTCTGCCTTATCAACTGTTGTTAGCTTTCCAAATCGGGCTATTGGTATAAATTCAAGTGCACTTTTCACTCCATTTTTAACAATGTCATAAGCTATCTCTGCTAAGTTAGTAGCGCTTTTGTCTTTTAAAATATACCAACAAGCACGACAATTAGGATTAGTTGAAGTAGGTACTAATACATCCTGTACATGCTCCGTATGTACAAAATCATTTTCTTTTTCAACAAATATATCTGAACTTAAAAATTGAGATTTTTCAACATTTTCACCAAATCCCTCAATAAAATATTTTTGAGCAGAAACAGTCCCTTTGCGTATTCCTATGCTTATCAATTCAGATAATTCTTCATTATCTTGATTTCCTGAAACAATAGTGCTTGCAAGTCCTGCAACAAAACTGGAGGTAAGTCCGTACATTTTACCTTGGGAGTCTTTAATAAAGCCTCCTTCAAATTCATATGGTAGGAAATACAATTTAATTTCAGGCACACCTTCATTTTTATAATAGATGGCACCTTCAAGACCAAAAGGTACTATAAGATGGCGGCAACTTGCGAGAAAAGCAAGATTTGGATTATTATTAATTTGCCAAACAAAATCTTGCGCTGTCCTTTCCCAAGAAAGACTTTTACTTATATTAACTCCCTTCGAACGCAAATCATCACCATTTATAATTACTATTGTCTTTTCTTTATGAAATTTTTGTAGGCATTTCCAAAGTGCACTAGAATCAATAGGGTTAACCATTTTATATAAGATTATTGGTGATGTTTCGGATGACTTTAAAGCTAAAGGCCAAAATTCTTTATTAGAGTTAAATCCATTATTTTCGTCATCTAATATAATTATATCTGCATTAGCGTCGTCGTTAATAATTGGAAGTAACCTCGGCACACCAGAAACCGGCCCTGTAAAACCCATAAAACGCCTTATTCTATAAACTTTTTCATTATTGTTTTTATCATCAAATTTCGGAAAAAGCTCTAGCTCTGCACTAGCGCTAAGAACCTCTCCTGGTAGAATCAATTCTATATCATGCATCTGTGGTGAAAGTACAGATGCTCCTGTTGCCAAAGATACAAGTTTTGATAGAAGCAAAGCTTGCCCCGGTTTTAAATTACTATGCATATTTAAATTAGTTTGCCAATTCAAACCAGTATTATTCTGAGGGTATGTTATCCTTTGCAACAAATTTACACATATGTCTCCTGATACAACAACTTTTATATTTTTATTTTCCATATTTGAACTCCTATTATAATAATTTTACTCTAAAAATTAATTTATAGAGCAACTCTTTTTCTGCCAAAGCATATTAAACAAAACACTGTTTTCCAGATAAATATGAATAAATAAATCTTTTTCTAAGTCATGAAGTTTTGTATATACAAGTTTGAAAGAAGTGCAAGCCCCTTCTGGAGCATTGAAATCTCTGGTTATCTTCTCTAATTCTTTAATTATATTTCCGGCAGCATCATGCTCATCCTCCGTATCCTTTATTACCTGATATATTTTTGATAAGACACTATCATCCTTTGTTATTTCAAAATTTTCAATAAGGGGAAATAGATTCTCCTCTTCTTTGATAAGGTGCTCTTCTAGCTCTGTTTTCAAGGTTCCAAAATATTTGTGTACCTTTAATAGTTCTTCACTATGAAGCTTAAAATGTACCTTGAGTACTTTTAATAATAAAGTATCTATTTCTTTAAGCTGTTTTTTGGTAAATTCATGATGTGTTTCTACTATGTGTCTTATTAAGGTGGAAGGTTTTTCTTTTCTCCAGTCTTTATACTCTGAATTAGTTTTTATAAACTTCTCGTACTCGTTATTAAGTTCTTCAATAATTTCATCAGCGTCTAAATCTATGACCTCCAAGGCTTCTGCTAACGTGTCGTGTCCACCACAGCAATAATCTATTTTATACCGGTTAAAGGTCTCTGTAGAACCTGGAAAAGTTGAAACTATTTCTCCAAGGCTTTGATTTTTATTTATAATTTTTCCCATAATAAATACCTCCTCATATTTTAAATTGTACTAAGTAATAAATCAGCAGTATAGACAACTGCCCTTTCAATGCTCTTTATGTTATCTTCGCTTGGTGAAAACCTAATCCTTAGTGGGAATTCTATATCGACCATACCAGTCGACTTAATTACATCAGAAGTATTCAAAACTTTAATATCGGTTTCCTTCAAGTAATCCTGAACTACTTCCACAGCTTCTCCACTCCAACCATAAGAACCAAATGCCGCCCCTATCTTATCTTCTAGATTTATTTCATGAAGATTCTTCAATATATCTTCCATATTTCCAATCATATCTGCATATTTGGTAGAGCTGCCAAAGAAAATTGCATCGGCTTCATTGATAGCCTTCATTACTTCTTCTTTTGGTATTTTATTTACATCAATGATTTGGGAAGCTATATTTTGCTCCTCAAATTTTTTCTTAAAAATATCAGCAATTTTTTTTGTCCTACCTGTCATAGTAGAGTATAAAATAAGTGTTTTTTTACCTACCTCTGTATTCTTACTCATATTATCATAAATATCTATAAAACTTTGAACGTTATTTCTAATAATAAATCCATGGGATGGTGCTATTATCTTTATGTCTAAATCTCTAATTTTTTCGATCATATTCTGAACATATCTTCTATGTGGGTGCATTATTAATTTGTAGTAGCCAATATAGTCATCATTGATATCGTCTTTTGCCATATCATTAAAATACTCATAGTTAGCTACGTGGGTACTAAAGATATCGCAAGGGAATAAAATTTTATCATCGATGCAATAAGTTATCATAGTCTCCTGCGTATGAAGATAAGGCGTCTCTATGAATTTTAGGGTCTTGCCGCCTATATCAAGAGTATCCCCATCCCCCACAACTAAAAATTCTCTATTATGAAGATTATACATTTCCTTAAGTTCAGCTACAGCCAGCTTTGTGCACACAATTACTGCATTTTTAGCTCTAGCCGCCAAACTCCCAATGGCACCAGAATGATCAGGTTCAGTGTGATTAATTACAATAAATTTAATTTTATCAAGTTCAATTATATTCTTTAAATTTTCTACAAATTCTCTACCAAAGCTTATATCAACAGTATCAATCACTGTAGGTTTTTCAGTCATTAATAAATAACTATTATAAGTGGTTCCTTTAGTTAAAGTTAGTCTATGGAAAGGTACCTCTCTATCATCAACCTTACCAACCCAAAATATTTTTTCACTTAGCATAATGTTTTTCTTCATAATGTGTCCCTCCAATATTAATTTATTTTCATATGTTCTTGCTTTCCTATGGCTCTATTCTATATTTATTCTAATTATAAAAATATGATTTAAATCAAAAATTAAAAATAATGAAGTTATTTAATAAGTATCATTATGATTGAATGCAATAAAGTCAAGAAGCTCTAATCACTTTGTGATTAGAACTCCTTGACTTTCAATATGATTTTCCTATACTCTTACCAAAATCTTTACACCTGTCTAGCCCTACTTCATCAGGGTTCCACAGTTTTTTTATTCCGACAGCTATTGCCTCTGCCATTATTCTAGTAGAATTCCACATAGTATCATAAATTATTGTAACTTGATTTTCTTTATAATCTTTTGCCCATTCCATATATTTATTTGCAATTTGAAGGGGATTTTCTTTCCAAATAATTCCATGACTTGGGCAAATCATATCTAATGGTAGATTTAAAATCCCTTCTCATATATTTTTTAATAAGGTATTGTTCTTAAAATGAATATCCTAAAATATAGTTTTATCTGTTTCTTACATCATGCTTTTTATTTTCTTATATAATTCATCTGCAGTACCAGCCTGTATCAGTTCGTCATCTACTAAAGCATAAGGTCCCACTGCGCAATCTCCACAATATCCCAGGCATTCCTCAGCTGTTATATCTACACCTGGATAGTTCTCTTTTAATTTTTTCATAGTTTCATCTGTTCCAAAAGTAAAGTTATTCTCACAAAATTTAATATCTGTCATATTTATACCTCCATCATTATTTATTGTTCTTTAATTTATCCAACAACTCATCAACTATCTATATTTTACCTTTGTATTAATAAATATTTTTACTTTATCACCCATTTCATTTTAATATTTACTTTTAATATTCCCTTTTTTAATTAAAGTTATTTACTAATAACTTACATCTTCGACTTCGATTATAAATCACTTGTTTTTATAATGAATTTTTAATTATTGACACTATATTATTTTGATTATACATATTTGTTTTTCATTAGAATATGATTGAAGTCACAAAAAATCTAAAAACGTAAAATAAGCGGCTGCTAAATGTATTCAAATTACATTTAGCAGCCGTTTATTTTAAATTATAATTATAAAATTAATGTTTTTTATCCGAGTATTTGTTTTAAATCATCTTCTGGATTGCTTATAGGTTTAATATCAAAAGTATCAACTAAAAATTGTAATACGTTAGGGCTTAAGAAAGCTGGAAGCGTTGGTCCAAGGTAAATCCCTTTTACACCAAGTGAAAGTAATGCCAATAGGTCAGCAACAGCTTTTTGCTCATACCAACTTAAAACAATTGCCAGTGGTAGATCATTAATGCTGCATTTAAATGCATCAGCTAGTGCTGAGGCAATTTTAACAGCAGAATATGCATCGTTACATTGACCTACATCTAGTAATCTTGGAAGTCCTGCTACCTCACCAAACTCTAACTTATTAAAACGATATTTTCCACAAGCTAAAGTAAGAATAATACAATCTTTAGGCACCTGCTGAGCAAATTCGGTGTAATAGTTTCTTCCTGGTCTTGCACCATCACATCCTCCAATTAAGAAGAAGTGTCTAATTTTTCCTTCTTTAACTGCATTTACGATTGTTTCAGCATGACTTAAAGTTGCTTTATGACCAAATCCTACTAGAATTTCTTTAACTTCTTCATCTTTTTCAAATCCACCGAGTTCTAGTGCTTTATTTATCATTTCAGAGAAGTCTTTATATCCATTCTCATCATTAGATATATGTTTTAGACCATCCCAACCAACAACACTTGTTGAGTATATTCTATCTTTATAAGAATCTCTTGGTTTCATTAAGCAATTTGTTGTCATTAAAATACAACCAGGTATACCATCAAATTCTTTTTGTTGATCTTGCCATGCTCCTCCAAAATTACCTACTAAATGTTTGTATTTATTGAGCTTTGGGTATCCATGCGATGGTAACATTTCACCATGTGTATAAATATTTATTCCCTTGCCTTCTGTTTGCTCAAGTAACATTTCAAGATCCCTTAAATCATGACCAGAAACCACAATGAATGGACCCTTTTTAATGTTTACATTAACCTTTGTAGGTGTTGGAGAATTGTATTTCTCATTATTGGCTTTATCTAATACCTCCATAACCTTAACACACATATCTCCAGTTTTAACTAAATACTTGATAAGATCTTGTAGATTTAAACTATCATCAGTCATTACTGCTAAACCTATAAAATAAAAATCATCTACTTCATCGCTATTATATTTAATACATCTAGCTTGGTGTGCATAAGCTGCAATTCCTTTTAATCCATATTTTATAGTTTCGCGAACTGAACGGATATCAGCATCTAAGTCTTCATTATACATAACGCCAGCTTTTTTAGCATCTTCAAGTATCTGCTGCTTAGTATCACTTAAATTATATAAAGCTTCCTCAGAATTTACTTCTTCCCCTGCTGCTTTTTTCCTGGCATCCTCTTTTATTACTTGAGATCTTTTAAGCATATCCATATGAGATTCAGGATCAAAATTTACATTAGTTAATGTCATAAACAATGAATTTTCAATAAATGAAACCCATGACTTATCAATTTTTTCGCCTTTGGCTAAAAGTTTAGTAGCATAACAGCTTATTCCTTTTAACTGATAAATGAGCAAATCCTGCATTGCTGCAATTTCAGGCGTTTTTCCACAGACTCCTACTTTGGTACAACCTTTTCCGCCGAAAGTTTGTTCACATTGAAAACAAAACATTTTTCCTTGCATATGTAACCCTCCTAATTTTTAAAACTTCTATATAATATTTTGCACATTACTGGCATGATTATACACGATATTAATGAGAATATTCATATACCTCTTCCGAAGCATTGAAATCTCTGGTTATCTTCTCTAATTCTTTAATTATATTTCCAGCAGCATCATGCTCATCCTCTGTATCCTTTATAACCTGATGTATTTTTGATAAGACACTATCATCCTTTGTTATTTCAAAGTTTCAATAAGGGGAAACAGAAAATCAAAATCTTTAAGTACTAAAAAAGTATATTGATTATTATTTGACTGGGCTAAATTAAAGATGTTATTATACTAAATGGTAGGTGATATATATGAAAGAGTGTAGTTGTGGAAATTGTAATCATAGCCTATGTGCTAAGAAGGTACCTATATTTTCATTCCTCTCTGACGATGAACTTATAAAAATTGTTGATATGACAGGGCATAAATTCTATAAAAAAGGAGATATGCTGTGTAGCCAAGGACAAAAATCAGATACATTATTTATTATTAATGAAGGTCAAGTAAAAATATCTAAGTTAACAAAAGAGGGTAAAGAGCAAATAGTTCATATCTTCACTAGTGGAGATTTCTTTGGAGAACTAAGCCTGTTCAGTAGTGATGAAATATATAATTTTAATGTTTACGCCATATCAGATGTTAAAATATGTACATTAACCAAACAAGATATGGATAAAATTATCATGAGCAACCCAGGAATATCAATAAAGCTATTACAAGTTATTTCAAAGCGTCTAACTCAGACTGAAAATCTTGCCCAAAATCTGGCTACTAATGATGCAGAAATAAGAGTTGCGTTTATGCTTTTAGAGTTTGGTGAAAAGTATGGAGTTGCTACAAATCAGGGTTTGCAAATCAACTTACCTATAAATAGGGAAGAGATGGCAAATTATGTTGGGGTAACGAGAGAAACCATAAGCAGGAAGCTCAGTATATTTGAAGAGTCGGGTATTATCATCCTTAAGGGTAATAAAGTGCTAATTATAAAACAATTAGATATATTAAAATCATATGTAGAATAGTAATTTTCAAGCAACCTAAGGCCTATTACATAAGCCTTAGGTTGTTTTTTTATAATTTTGATTTAAATCATATTTTTTCAAATTAAAGTTAAGTAGAATTATAACATAGGAGTATGAAATCTACTGTTCTACACTATAAGAACTAGTATTATATTATTAAACAAGTTAATAATATAATTATAACTTGAAATAAGTATTGAATTGAAAAAATTAGGAGGATTAATTATGGATGCAATAGATTTAATGATGGACGAACATAAATATATTTTACGTGGATTAAAATTATTTAAGATATTAAGCGTAGAAATATTAAATAGTAATACTGTTGATTTTGTATCTTTTGAAAAGATGATTCTATTTGTTAGAAACTATGGTGATAAGCATCATCACAATAAGGAAGAGGTTGTCCTTTTTAAGAAGATGGAAACTCAACTAGGTCAAAATATGGTAAAAGGACCCTTATCTGGAATGTATATAGAACACGATTTAGGAAGGCAACATATAACGCTTTTAGAAGAAGCTCTTTTAAGAGTTAAAAATGGTGACTTAGATTCACGAGTGGATATAATCGCAAATTCTGTATGCTATGCTGATCTGTTAACAAGACATATTGATAAAGAAGATAAATTGATATATACCTTTGCTAGAAGAGCATTAAGCCAAGTGGACATGGAGGGCGTAAATGTAAGTTGTGAAAATATTGAATTAGAGGCAACTAAAAATCAATTACAAAAAGAATATATAAGTGTTTTAGAAGAATTAGAGAAGAAGTATTTAGATTGATTTTAAACATACATAAAAGAGGCAAGTGTTGTACACAGAAAATTAGAAGAAACAAAAATACACTAGACATCGTATAGTAATAAAATAAGTTAGTAACATATGTTACCGACAACATGATTATATATCAGTATAATAATCACATAGAACAGGCACAACCAGTGCTTACAAAAGAGAAAAATGGAGGTTTATTAATATGGCTATGTTTTGTTATCAATGTCAAGAAGCAGCTAATTGCAAAGGTTGTACGGTAAAGGGAGTTTGTGGTAAGACTGAAAGTCTCGCAAAAGCTCAGGACCTGCTAATTTATATAACTAAAGGAATATCTATATACAGTGTACGTGCTAGAGAGAATGGTATCGTTAATAAAGAAGTAGATGATTTTATAATGGAAAGTTTATTTGCAACTATAACTAATGCAAATTTTGATAGAAATGTATTTATTAAAAGAATAAGAGAAGGTTTAAGATTAAGGGAAGAAGTAAAAGGTCAGATTCTTAAAGCTGGAATTAAGTTAAGTGATAAAGGCGAAAATGCTAGTTGGCTTACAAGGATATTTAATACGTTTGGATTTGGCAAAGAGGAGGAATTAAACTTACCCGATGCAGCAGTTTGGTTTTCTAATGACTTAAAAGCATTTGATGAAAAAGCAGGAAAAGTTGGAGTACTCTCAACAGAGAATGAGGATGTAAGATCTTTAAGAGAATTGCTTATTTACGGACTGAAGGGAATGGCTGCGTATGCTAAGCATGCGAGTAGTCTTGGATACAACGATGATGGGCTTCATGCATTCACTCAAAAGGGGTTAGCATCAACGCTTAACGATAATTTAAGCGTTGATGAACTTGTGGCCTTAGTACTTGAATGTGGTAAGTATGGTGTTGATGCAATGGCTTTACTTGATAAGGCGAACACTACGAGTTACGGGAATCCTGAAATAACAAAAGTTAATATAGGAGTTAAAAATAATCCCGCTATATTAATTAGTGGACATGACTTAAAAGATATGGAAGAGTTATTAAAACAAACGGAGGGCACGGGAGTAGATATATATACTCACAGTGAAATGCTTCCAGCTAACTATTATCCTTCATTTAAAAAGTACAAGCACTTAGTTGGAAATTATGGCAATGCATGGTGGAAACAGAACCAGGAATTTGAAAGCTTCAATGGACCAATACTTATGACTACAAACTGTATTGTAACTCCAAAAGCATCTTATAAAGATAGAATATACACTACAGGATTAACAGGTTTTGAAGGCGTTAAGCATATAGCAGATGGAATAAATGGAAATTCAAAAGATTTTTCTAAAATAATTAAACAGGCTAAAAAATGTGCGGCACCTAAAGAAATTGAAAAAGGTGAAATAGTAGGAGGATTTGCTCATAATCAAGTGATAGCTCTTGCGGACAAAATTGTGGACGCTGTTAAATCTGGAGCAATAAAGAGATTCTTTGTAATGGCAGGCTGCGATGGACGAATGAAAAGCCGTGATTACTACACAGAATTTGCTGAAAAGCTACCAAAGGATGCAGTTATACTTACAGCCGGTTGCGCAAAATATAAATATAACAAGTTAAATTTAGGTGATATTGGTGGAATTCCAAGAGTATTGGATGCAGGACAATGTAATGATTCATACTCATTAGTAGTAATTGCACTTAAACTAAAAGAAGTATTTGAATTAGATGATATAAATGAACTTCCGATTTCTTATAATATTGCATGGTACGAGCAAAAGGCAGTTATAGTATTACTTGCATTACTGCATTTAGGAGTTAAAAATATTCATTTAGGACCAACACTACCAGCATTCCTATCACCAAACGTAGTAAAGGTATTGGTTGACAGCTTTGGTATTGGTGGAATAAGTAATGTAGATGATGATATAAAAATGTTTATGGGAGCATAATTTTAGAATTACCTTTGTTCTTAATATCAGTAATAAAAAGCACTCATTTATGGGTGCTTTTTTTATTAAATTTATAATTTTCGTATTTTCCTACAATTAGGCAACACTATTTTATAATTTTAAATTCATATCCATTTATTTTTAGATAGTCTATAATTTCAGGTAATGCTTTTGCAGTTTCTTCCTTACCATAGGTATCGTGCATTAATACTACTACTTTTTCTTGTGTACTTACAGATTTTTTAAATGCCTCTACTAATTCGGGTGCAGTTTTCTTTTTACCCTCAGCATCGAAAATGTATGCATTCCAATCTATACTATACAGATCTTTTTCTTTTAACTTAGCGTTCAATTCAATCAACTTAGGATCTTTATAGTACACTCTAGACATATAACCACCTGGCATCCTTATTGCTCGCTCATTAAAATCCTGTCCTAAAATATCTTTTAAGATATTGTTAGTTTTCTCAATTTCAGCCATATAAGTACTTACATCAAGTCTGTTATGGGGATATAAGGTTTTCAATGAGTGACTATAACTATGATTTCCTATAGCATGTCCCTCTTTGAAAATTCTTTTTATAATCTCTTTACTCGAATTATTAGATTCTATAAATTTTCCAACTGTAAAGAAGGTCGCTTTTATGTTATTATTTTTTAATACATCTAGTACTTGAGGTGTTACCGTAGTAGACGGCCCATCATCAAAAGTAAGAAATGCCATTTTTTTGCCATCCTTCTCCCCTTTGCAGCTAGCTATGGCCGATATTTTTTGTATATCATAATCAGCTGCAACATTTGCAGCATTAGTGGCATTAGTGGCATTAGCGGCATTAGCGGCTTTCGCCCCTTTAGAAAACCATGTATAGCTTGTATAAAATAAACTGCATAATACAATAAAAAACACTATATTTACAGTGCTACTTGTTGTATTAAAATCATTACTTTTTCTTCTCATAATTCTTTTCTCCCCCTGTTATATCTAACCATTAATTCTAGTACAAAAACTAAATAATCTTCAGCCAATATTTCATCTTTCACATAACCATATGCTTCGAATCCATAAATTATTCTAAAATAAATTATCTTAATTTTAATAAAAATTTATCAAGATTAAGATAATTTATTATGTTGACGTTTTTTTACAGCTATGATAATATATTGTTATAATAAATTAATGGCTATTTAGTTTATATAATATTGTAAACGTATAAAAAGTATTAGTCGAAGTTTACGCAATAGCTAATTTATAAAAAAAAAGGAGCTTTCATAATGAATATCAAAGAATTTTGTGAAAAGTATTCAATAGATAGGTTAGGGACAAACTCCTTAAAATGGGATGCACTAGATAAGCGTTATGGTGATAAAGATTTAATTGCTATGTGGGTTGCAGACATGGAATTTAAAACTCCTGAAGTTGTAGTTGATGCACTGAAGAAAAGAATTGAACACGGAATATTTGGATATTCTTATGTACCTGAATCCTATTATGATGCCTTCATTAAGTGGGAAAAGAATGAACATAATTATGAGATAAATAAAGAATGGATGCGTTTTTCAACTGGTGTTGTTCTTGCCTTATACTGGTTTGTTAATGCTTTTACAAAACCCAATGACTCAGTAATGATTATTACTCCAGTTTATTATCCCTTCCACAATGCGGTAAACGATAATGGAAGAAAATTGATTACATCGGAATTAATTAATACTAACGGAGTATATACTATTGATTTCGAGAATTTTGAAAAGAATATTGTTGAAAACGACGTCAAATTATTTATCCAATGCTCTCCTCATAATCCAGTTGGTAGAGTTTGGACAGAAGAAGAATTGGATAAAGTTTTGTCTATATGTAAAAAACACAATGTACTTGTTGTTTCAGATGAGATTCATCAGGATATTATAGTTGGAAAAAATGTTCAAATTCCAGCAGCGATTGTAAGTTGCGGAAAGTATGCAGATAATCTAATAACAGTTACAGCACCGTCAAAAACTTTCAATCTAGCTGGGTTATTAAATTCCCATATAATCATATCCAATGAAGAAATAAGAGCTAAATATGACGCTTATGCAAAAACTGTTAATCAAACAGAAGTAAATATCATGGGACTCACTGCAGCAGAAGCTGCTTATAGTCATGGAAAAGAGTGGTTAGATTCTTTGCTAGATGTAATACGATATAATTATAACTATGTTAAAACCAGACTAAATGAAAAAGCACCAAAAATAATTATTACGCCATTAGAAGGAACCTATCTTGCTTGGTTAGATTTACGAGAATATATAGATCCTAAGGACACAAAAACCTTTATACAGGACAAATGTAGACTTGCTGTTGATTTAGGTGAATTGTTTAGTAAAGATTGCAAAGGTTTTGTTAGACTCAATATGGCTACTGATCCCAAATATGTTGAAATGGCTGTAGACAACATCATAAAGAATATCAATTCTTTGTAAAAATAGAAGGCGAGGAACACTAATGAAGTTTTTAAAGAATTATAAATTTTCTTTTATCCTCCTTGGGGGAATGTTAGTAGGGTCCATTGTAGGATGGATACTTGGACCAAAAGCTGTACTTCTTACTCCTATAGCAGATGTTTTTCTAAATTTATTATATTGTTGTGTAGTCCCTATGATTTTCGTATCTTTAGTATCTTCCATTGCTAATATGGAGAATTTGCACAAACTTGGTAAAGTGTTATCTATCATGATGGTATTGTTTATTGTAACAGAAATCATAGCCAGCGTTTATATGGCTGTCATCTGTGGAGTGTTTGATCCAGCTCATGGAGCAAATATCGTTATGAATGAAACAGTAAAGGATATGACGAGCAGTAGTAATTTTTTATCGATGTTTACAGTAAATGACTTTTCACTGTTATGGTCAAGAAAAAATTTGATGGCTTTAATTGTTTTTTCTATGTTTTTTGGAGTATCTACTGTTGCTATAGGAGAAAAAGGAAAACCTGTAATGCAATTATTTGACTCACTATCTAGTGTTATTATGAAAATGGTTGGATATGTCATGCTTTTAGCCCCAATAGGACTAGGTGCATTCTTCGCTACTTTGATTGGGCAGTATGGTGATGAAATTGCAGGACCACTATCAAGAGCATTAATAATATATTTTATAGCGGCTCTAATATATTTCTTTTTAGCAAATACTATTTTCGCTTTCATTGGTGATGGGAATAGAGGAATTAGAAATTTTTGGAAACACATTGTTCCGCCAGCTTTAACATCTTTAGGTACGTGCTCTAGTGCTGCAAGTATTCCGAGTAATCTTATTGCCTCAAAAAACATTGGCATTCCAGAAGATATTAAGAATATTACTATTCCTATGGGTTGTAATCTTCATAAAGATGGAGCGTGTTTAATTTCAATTTTAAAAATTGCATTTATGTGTTCTATTTTTAACATTAACTTTCTGGATCCTAAAAACTTATTGACTGCTATTGTAGTATCTGTAGTAGCCTCATCAGTAATGGGTGCAATACCGGCAGGTGGCTATGTTGGAGAAATATTTATTGTAGCTGCTTTTGGATTTCCGGCTGTTTCAATTCCAATTATGGTTTTAATTGGAACAATAACAGACGCACCAGCAACAGCAATTAACGCTACTGGTGATACTGGGGTTGCAATGATTATTTCTCGCATTATTGAAGGTAAAAACTGGGCTGATAAAAAAATTGCCACTAATAAAATATCTCATATAGAAACAGAATCATTTATGTAAGTTAGGAGATAGTACTATAATTCCAGTGAAAATATAACACTTACTGGAATTATATCTCTTCAGTTAAAATTCTATAAAGACAACACTTTGCAATATGCACAAGGCTAAATATAAAGATATTTATGAGGTGAAAAAATGTCATCTAAACTTATACAGAATAAATTAAATAAATATATTCCGTTGGTAGATTTTATTGCTGCGATTTTGGGTAAAAATAGTGAAGTGGCTTTACACGACTTAACAGATTTAGACCATTCTATTATTAGTATAAAAAATAACTATATTTCCAAAAGAGAAGTTGGTGCTCCTGCAACAGATTTAATTTTAAAAATACTAAAAGAAAATTCAAATGAAAAAAATGATTTTATTACTAATTATAACGGAGATAATAAAATAAATAACTCCCTACGTTCATCAACTTTTTTTATAAGAGATGATGATATGAATTTAATTGGTCTTATATCTGTGAACACTGATGAAACAGCACTTAATACTTTGATGGAAACTGTTTCAAAGGTATATTCTCTTTATAAAAAAGAACCTGAATTAGAACGTAAAGATGATAGTGAATCAGAAAATCTCTCTTCAATCATTGAAGAATTAGCTCAATGTTCAATTAATAAAATAACCTCTTCTAAAGGTATTACTATTGAATATTTAAAACAAGAAGATAAGATTCATATAGTCGAGGAACTTCATCAAAAAGGAATCTTTCTATTAAAAGGTGCCGTTAAACAACTTGCTAAAACATTAGGCTCATCAGAAGCCACCATTTATAGATATGTTCAGAAAATAAAAAACCAAGAATAAGATTAAGACTTATAGCTTTTGTAATTATTTTAATTGTAACCTTTAGATATGGACAAGTATATTTTATTTAACTAAAAATAAATGCAACCGTACTCGTGATGTTTAAAAAGACTCTATTATTACCTCCATGATTCCTCCACATACCATCCCTTCATCTTCAGCGATGGCGCCTGTCATATCTACGCTTTGAATTTAATACCCACCATTTCCGAGTAAGTTACGGGCATCATTAATTATCGCGCCTTCGCTACACTAATTAGGCAACACTTATAAGTTGTTTTATACCATTATATTACAAATACTGCCTTAAGTTATTTTATAATCTTAAATTCATATCCATTTATTTTTAGATAGTCTATAATTTCAGGTAATGCCTTTGCAGTTTCTTCCTTACCATAGGTATCATGCATTAATACTACTATTTTTTCTTGTGTACCTACATCCTTTTTAAAGGCCTCTACTAATTCGGGTGCAGTTTTGTTTTTACCCTCAGCATCGAAAATATATGCATTCCAATCTATACTATACATATCTTTTTCCTTTAACTTGGCATTCAATTCAGTCAAATTAGGATCATCGTAGTACACTCTAGACATATATCCACCTGGCATTCTCATTGCTCGTGCATTAAAATCTTGTCCTAAAATATCTTTTAAGATATTGTTAGTTTTCTCAAGTTCAGCCATATAAATACTTACATCAAGTCTGTTATGAGGATATAATGTTTTCATTGAATGACTATAGCTATGATTTCCTATAGAATGTCCTTCTTTGGAAATTCTTTTTATAAGCTCTTTACTTGAATTATTAGATTCTATAAGGTTTCCAACAGTAAAGAAGGTTGCTTTTATTTTATTATCTTTTAATACATCTAGTACTTGTGGTGTTACAGTAGTAGATGGGCCATCATCAAAAGTAAGAAATGCCATTTTTTTGCCATCTTTCACGCCTCTACCGCTAGATATATCTGATACTTTTTGTATATCATAATCAGCTGCAGCATTGGCGGCTTTAGTATTTAAATCTTTAGCTTTCTTATCCGCTTCGTCTTTTTCCTTTATTTCCTGTGCCTTAGCCTGTAATACCTGATTTCCCTTGGCTTGAACATTCACTTCTGAAACCCATGTATACCCTGTATAAAATAAAGCACATAATATAATAGAAAATACTATAATTACAGTGTTTCTTATTGTCTTAAATTTATTGCTTTTTATTCTCATAATTTTTTTCTCCTTTGTTATATCTAAACATTAATTTTAGTGTAAAACTAATTACTTTTTAACTGATGACTTATAATTTAAAATTCCTTTTGCTATACTATTAGCACATACTTCTTGTCCACTTTCAGATGTTATAAAATTAGCATCTGAAGAATTACTTAAAAAACCTATTTCAATTAATGCGGAAACAGAATTATTAAGCTTTAATACAGCCAATGAGTATCCATTAGATTCATATTTTAAACCTCTATCGGCGGAGTACTTACTATTACCAAGTTCCTTTTGGATGCTTTTAGCAAGTTTTTCACCATCAGTATTAGGAAACCTACACCAGGTTTCTACTCCATGATAACTAGAGTCAGTAGCAGCATTGCAATGTATAGATACAAATGCATCTGCTTTAGCCTCATTTGATACTTTAACTCTTGCTCTAAGATCTAGCTTATTATCAGAGGGCCAGGACACTTTATCAGTAGTCCTTGTATATAACACCTTAATACCATCTTTTTCTAAGAGATCGCCTACTTTAAGAGCAATTGCTAATGTTACATCCTTTTCAAAAATATTCGATGAGTTTGTAGCACCAACATCATATCCGCCATGGCCTGCATCAATACATACTGTAAAATTAGAAGTATTACTCTTTTGCTCGTGGTTATTAATAATCTGTGGATTAGCATTCGCTCCTTTTTTTACTGGATTACTAATAAATAGCAATCCCAAGATTAATAAGAATGCAAAGAGTGCTTTTATACTTATTTTCGACAACTTTTTTTTCATAGATTTCCCTTCTTTCTACATTGTTTTTGCTTTTTATCGTTTATCTGATATATTTAATTATAATAGGAGAATATATCAGAAGTTTTTAATAGTTGTAAAGCATATGTAAAGAAAAGAATTATCTAGTTCTAAAAAAATACTCACTTTTAACAAAATAAGATTTTGTTAAAAGTGAGTATTTTGTAAAGAGACATATATAAGAAAAAGCATTCCGAATATGGGATGCCTTTTCTTATTTATGTCACTTACACTAAAGTAGTAAGTTTTATGATTTTATTCCATTTGTTTATTTTCTTACCAACTAGTATTAGATTGAATTATCGCCATTACTCCTATTGAGAAACTGTATATTTTTTTAGTGCTCTCATCAATAGAAATTATTACCTTATTACTAGCTACGTCAGCATCCTCGTATACTAAACTGCATCCAACTGGCTCCTTTACGCTTTTCGGATTTTGATTAACTAACTTTATATTTTTAATATTAGCAATATTATTTTTTAGTATAAATTCTTTTGCTATTTTTTTTGCTTCGGTTATATCAATACTACTGTTTGAAGAAGGTATAATCTCACTATCATAACTGTTAAAATATATACATTCTCCTGTTTTTGAATCTATTTTCATAACATAGCCTGTGTAATTTGTATTTTGTGTTTTCTTTTCTACTCTTGTAAAAAATTCTACATTATATAAACCGTTTTCTAACACAGATTTACTATATTCCAATTGCGTTTTTGAATAATTACTTGGCTTTATCAGCTCTAAATCTTTTTTTAACATTGATGAACTAAAGAACTGAACATTACTTCCAACCTCTGTCAGGTAAAGTTTCACATTAAAATATTTTTCTAAAATTTCTAGAGCTTTTAATTTTGCTCCTTCCTCTGTTAAGATTTTTTTTCCATTCACTATATCTGAAGTAGATATAGTATTTTTATCAAGCTTTATAACTACCAGTTGATTTTTTTTTATGTTACTAAAATCACTACAGGAAGTTAAAAAAATACTAGAAATCAATAATACGAGAAGTATTATTTTATGTTTCATGAAAGGAGTCACCACCTTTACAAGTATTAAATATTAATTTAATTGAAGTTCCCTTATCTATTTCACTTTCAACTACAAAGCATCCACTATGAATATCCAATATCTTTTTACATATTGATAAACCTAATCCGGCACCATTACTTGCCCTAGTTCTTGCTTTATCAACCATATAGAAGGGTTCAAAGATCTTATCTATATGTTCCTTAGCAATCCCTATGCCATGATCTTTTATTTCAACTTCATATTTATATTTGTTAATACCAATGTGAATTTCTGATTTAACCTTAGAAGCTTTTATAGCATTGTCTATAAGATTAGTTAGTAGTACCTTCATTAAATCACGTTGCATCATCATTTCAAAATCATTGTCCTCTATTACTAAGCTTATGTTTTTTTCAATAAGTTTTGGAAGCAATGACCCTTTTACTTCAAGAACAATGTTTTTTATGCTTTCATTTTGCAGCTTAAACTCTTCTTTTCTTAATAGTATTAAGTCCATTAGCCTAAAAGATAATTCCTCTAACCGCTTTCCTTCTCCATATATATAGCCAAGACCGTCTATAAAAATTTCCTCATTATATTTGGTGGTACGAAGTAAATTTGCATACCCTATTATAGAAGTTAATGGTGTTTTTAATTCATGGGCCAAGTTATCGATGAACCTCTGCTTTTCATTATTATTTCTTTCTAATTCATTTATTTTTTCTTCAACAACCTCAGCCATTGTATTGAAATTTTCTGCCAGCACGCCAAATTCATCTTTAGATTTTATTTCTACCTTTTCTGAAAAGTTTCCTTTAACTATTCTTTTAGTAGCCCCTATAAGATTCTGGATTGGTTTTGTTATATATTTACTTGCAAAATACATAAACGCCATGAAAACTAAAGATACTACTACGTCTAGTTTAAAAAAGAAAACATACTGATTTCCTCTTTCTTTATAAATTCCTGAAATATTTCGCGCATAAGTAAATTTATAGGATTTATTATTTATATTTATCAAGTTTGATATAAATATATATGATTTATTACCTATATCCTTAATTATATATTGTCTTTTATCTGGTTGAAGTGAATTGATTTCTTCTCTTTTATCAGGCATTTTAAAATTCATATTACTAAACACACTTTTATTATTTGTATCTAAAATCTCTACATAAACATTTTTATCATTGTATTTTTTGTAATAATCATTGATGGCATTAGATAAAATTTCATCATCCGAGCTGGTATTACGGGAATACCTTCTTAAAGTGTCATACACCGGAATACTTAAATTCACTCCTGAATAAATACTCAAATGTTCACTTAAACATCTATCTACTTCTCTTTTTAATGTTTCATTATGAATCTTTTCTATTATTAAAATTCCTGCAAAGCTAAAGGTTAAAATAAATAAAGTCAAAAATAAAATGTATATTCTTTGCCAAAATTTCATCTATTAGTCCTCCAACCTGTAGCCAATTTTATAAACCGTCTTAATATTATCATTTAGGTCTAATTTTTTTCTAATTGAACCTATATGCATATCAACAGTTCTAGTTCCTCCAAAATAATCATATTTCCATACTCTTTCTAATAGTATATCTCTAGTTAATGCTATATTTTTATTTTGCACCAATATACATAATAATTCAAATTCCTTAAGAGTTAAATCTACTATTTTGCCACTTTTTTTTACTATTCTTTCTTTTAAATATATTTTAATATCTTTAAATTCCAAAGCATCATTAGCTTTTCCATATCTTCTAAGAACAGTTTCAATTCTTGCTAACAGTTCTAGAGCCTCAAAGGGCTTTACAATATAATCTTCTGCTCCTAATTTTAATCCAGTTACTTTATCAATAACTGAGTTTTTAGCAGTAAGAAATATAACAGGAATATCTAAATATCTTATTTTATCCATTATAGTAAAACCATCAGCATTTGGAAGCATAACATCCAGTAGTATTAAATCAAAAGGTTCATTTTCAATTATATTAATTGCTTCTAAGCCATCATAAACTTCTTTAGTTTCATAATTTGCTATATTTAAATTTAATCTGATTAAGTTTGATATTGCTAAATCATCTTCTACTATTAGAATCTTTTGTTTCAAACAAATCACCTCCAATAATATTATTGTTTTATTTATTCAAATTTATTAATATAAATAATTAGCAAGTAAAATTATAAACTATTTATATATGAGAAGATTATCCTATATGTAAAGTTGTTGTAAAGTTTTAGATACTTATCTAATAAATTATTATATTTTAATCCTATTGTCTGATATCTACTTTAACTTTTTTCCTTGTATAGGTAAATCTTAAAAGTTTTAATAATATTTATCATCGTTAAAATTAATTGTTGTTTTGACGTTTTTTACAGCTATGATAATTAGTAAAGATGATAGTGAATCAGAAAATCTCTCTTCAATTATTGAAGAATTAGCTCAATGTTCAATTAATAAAATAACCTCTGCTAAAGGTATTACTATTGAATATTTAAAACAAGAAGATAAGATTCATATAGTCGAGGAACTTCATCAAAAAGGGATTTTTCTATTAAAAGGTGCCGTTAAACAGCTTGCTAACACATTAGGGTCATCTGAAGCCACCATTTATAGATATGTTCAGAAAATAAAAAGAGGGTGTAAATTATTTTGTGTATTCTCTTCCTTTAAGCAAAATAATTGAATTATTTAATTATGAAAAAATGTTAGTATAGTTGATAAATGTTGTTACTTATTATAGATACAAAATCCTTTCTTTTAAGACTTTTAACTAATTGGGTTATGTTGAAATATTGCAAAAATATATAGGCTTGATGCAACAGCTATTATATAATGTATACAGGGGTAGTGCTCGCAAAGCGTAAATTTACAACGCTAAGCCAGTTATTTACAATTCAACACTATTATTTTAATATTCCGACTTAGAATTAATATGTAATAGTTCTAACTCGAAAAAGTATATACCATCAGTGTAAAGCACTGATATATCTAGGGTTTAATCACTAAATGATAAAGCTCTTATTTTTTTGATCAAAACAAGTTAGTTAAAATACAATTATAGTATTGATAATACTAACTAAGCGAGAGATAAAAATGGCAAATGATAAACTGAAAAAAGGAAGCAAAACACCGATATATTCAACAAATTTTTTGAATATATCGGTGTTTTAGTAATATATGTCTTAACGTATAAAATCCGCGTTTTGCGATTATTACCCCCTAATGTATTTGTTCTAGTGGACTTGCCCAAATGGTTTTAGGGTTAGCAATGCCACCAAGTTCGGAGGCTACACGATCAAATTGTCCTGTCTGGAATATAACTTTTCTTAAATCACCTTGACCTATCCTAAGATATTCGTCATAAGCTTCATTAATTCCGTTCATGACCACAGAAGCAACAGCTTTCATCCCATTTTCACCTCCTCCAAAATTACTTTACAGTGCCCTCCGAAAGTTATTTTATAATCTTAAATTCATATCCATTTGTTTTTAGATAGTCTATAATTCCAGGTAATGCCTTTGCAGTTTCTTCCTTACCATAGGTATCATGCATTAATACTACTATTTTTTCTTGTGTACCTACAGATTCTTTAAATGCCTCTACTAATTCGGGTGCAGTTTTGTTTTTACCCTCAGCATCGAAAATATATGCATTCCAATCTATACTATACATATCTTTTTCCTTTAACTTGGCATTCAATTCAGTCAAATTAGGATCATCGTAGTACACTCTAGACATATATCCACCTGGCATTCTCATTGCTCGTGCATTAAAATCTTGTCCTAAAATATCTTTTAAGATATTGTTAGTTTTCTCAAGTTCAGCCATATAAATACTTACATCAAGTCTGTTATGAGGATATAATGTTTTCATTGAATGACTATAGCTATGATTTCCTATAGAATGTCCTTCTTTGGAAATTCTTTTTATAAGCTCTTTACTTGAATTATTAGATTCTATAAGGTTTCCAACAGTAAAGAAGGTTGCTTTTATTTTATTATCTTTTAATACATCTAGTACTTGTGGTGTTACAGTAGTAGATGGGCCATCATCAAAAGTAAGAAATGCCATTTTTTTGCCATCTTTCACGCCTCTACCGCTAGATATATCTGATACTTTTTGTATATCATAATCAGCTGCAGCATTGGCGGCTTTAGTATTTAAATCTTTAGCTTTCTTATCCGCTTCGTCTTTTTCCTTTATTTCCTGTGCCTTAGCCTGTAATACCTGATTTCCCTTGGCTTGAACATTCACTTCTGAAACCCATGTATACCCTGTATAAAATAAAGCACATAATATAATAGAAAATACTATAATTACAGTGTTTCTTATTGTCTTAAATTTATTGCTTTTTATTCTCATAATTTTTTTCTCCTTTGTTATATCTAAACATTAATTTTAGTTAAAAACTAATTACTTTTTAACTGATGACTTATATTTTAAAATTCCTTTTGCTATACTATTAGCACATACATCTTGTCCACTTTCAGATGTTACAAAATTAGCATCTGAAGAATTACTTAAAAAACCTATTTCAATTAATGCGGAAACAGAATTATTAAGCCGTAATACAGCCAATGAGTGTCCATTAGATTCATATTTTAAACCTCTATCGGCGGAGTACTTACTATTACCAAGTTCCTTTTGGATGCTTTTAGCAAGTTTTTCACCATCAGTATTACGAAACCTACACCAGGTTTCTACTCCATGATAACTAGAGTCAGTAGCAGCATTGCAATGTATAGATACAAATGCATCTGCTTTAGCCTCATTTGATACTTTAACTCTTGCTCTAAGATCTAGCTTATTATCAGAGGGCCAGGACACTTTATCAGTAGTCCTTGTATATAACACCTTAATACCATCTTTTTCTAAGAGATCGCCTACTTTAAGAGCAATTGCTAATGTTACATCCTTTTCAAAAATATTCGATGAGTTTGTAGCACCAACATCATATCCGCCATGGCCTGCATCAATACATACTGTAAAATTAGAAGTAATACTCTGTGAATTAGCATTCTCTCCTTTTTTCACCATATTACTAATAAATAGCAATCCCAGGATTAATAAGAATACAAAGAGTGCTTTTATATTTATTTTCAACAACTTTTTTTTCATGGATTTTTACCCTCTTTCTACATTGTCTTGAACTTCATCGTTTATCTGACATATTTGATATGTATCAGAAGGATCTTGTAGTTGTAGCATTTTTCTCTCATATTGATCAATCGTTGCTAATGTTACTATCCACAGCAATGTAATAAAAATTACCTTTTAAATAAAATTTGATTGGAGCCTTTCTGAATATGAACCCAAAAATTTCGAGAAGGGAACTGATCAGAAAAATATGATTCAACCTTAGTCTCATAACTGCCATCTAATACTTTTTCAATACGAAAAACAGGCCATTGTGCTAAGTAACGCCTCTCCTCTCTTGAATAGGTTTTAGCCGGTAGAGCAAGATTCAATATAAACATAGCAAGTATAAATAAAAGCGGCAACATACACACGATATTCTGTATAACGGCAAGTTTTTTTTTGTTACTTATTCTCATATCAATCCTCCTGGTCAAAATCGGAAATATATAAATGGGTTGTAGGTTGAACTAACCATGTATGCCGTTGAAAAAAACATTAGTACACAATAATACACGGTTACTGCTAATTTATAAATATTGTAATGACTTCTTTCAAATACTAACGCCAGTTCCTTAGGCCAAGGTGAAGCCGCAATGATACAAACAATATATAAGATGGCATAAGCTTTTAGCTTCACAATTGCTTGGTTATTAATAAGCGCATTACCTCCTACTCCAGACATGATCCGCAGAAAACCGAGCATATCCGTCAGGTTGGTAAATTCAAAAAGCACCCAGCCTATAACAACAAACAGCAATAAGTATATATGACGGACAACCTTTGGCCATCTTGTCATGCTTTTCTGCAAAAACAATTTTTCTATTAATATTAAAGCTCCAAAATAAAGCCCCCATAAAACAAAATTCCAACTTGCACCATGCCAGAGCCCGGTGAGAAACCATACAATGAACATGTTCCGTATCAGTTTCCACTTACCGACACGGTTTCCACCAAGAGAAATATATACATATTCCTTAAACCATGATCCTAGGGAGATATGCCACCTGCGCCAAAATTCCGAAATACTTTGCGAAATATATGGATACTGGAAGTTTTCCTTGAAACGAAATCCAAACATTTTTCCCAATCCGATAGCCATATCTGAATACCCGCTAAAATCGAAATAAATCTGTAATGTAAAGGCAATAATCCCGGCCCATGCCATGAGCATTGAAACTTCTGTACCTGGCATGGCTTTTACTTCAGACCATAGTAGTCCTATATTATTTGCAAGAAGCATCTTTTTCGCAAGACCACACAGAAAGCGCTGCATCCCGGAGTTGAATTTTTTGAAGTTCATGCTCCTGTAAGCTAACTGTGATTCAATGTCTGCATAGTTCACAATAGGCCCTGCCACCAACTGCGGGAACATAGTAATATAAAGGGCAAATAGAATCAGGCTTTTCTGCTGCTTTATTTTTCCCCTATATACATCAATCACATAAGATAGTGTCTGAAAGGTATAAAACGAAATTCCTATGGGAAGCGTTGGTGTTCCAGCATTCAAATTCCAACTGCCAATTGATGCTATTGTACTTATGATCATGCCGATGTATTTAAAATAAGCGAGACAGCCTAAATTGAGCACCAGGCTTATTATTAAAAAAAGCTTCCTTTTTCGGCTACTGGTATCAGATCTACCTAAGAGAGTGCCTAGACAGTAATTAACCGTTATGGAACCGCACATCAATAACACATAGATAGGTTCTCCCCATGCATAAAAAAACAGGCTTGCAGTCAGCAGGACAATATTCCTAAAGTGCTTTCCTAAGGAATAATATAGAATTACTGTGATAGGCAAAAAAGCAAATGTAAAAAACAGACTACTGAATATCATATGGTCCCTCCACTATAATAATTTAGAAAGTTTCTTCAACCACAGCTGATAAAATTCTTTCTTGAAGTGAACACCATCTTCCGCAAATAAATCAGGGTTTTCCTTTGCCAATGCTCCTATGTCTATATAATTAACTGATAACTTGCCCGCCAACTCCTTTAAAAGCTCATTGTATTCATCTACATTTTTATAGCGGGGTTCTAGTTTTAATGCCTCCTGTGTTACAGGTGTTATGGACTGGAGATATATCTTACAATTGGGATGTTCTTCCTTTATCTTGTTAATCAGTTTTGTTAAATCATTTCTGAATAATTCTTTAGGATCCTTCACAGGCATGAACAGGTCATCCGATCCCAACATGATAAAGACGTTGTCCGGTTTCTTTTTAGTCAAGCCATCAATTTTATCATACGTAAACCCGGCTGTGGCTCCTGCCGCAGCTATTACACTTTCTTTAGGAAGAATTTCATTGATGACAAAACCTTCGGTAATGGAATCTCCGATAAACACATTGTTCTTAGACTTAGCTGTAACATCCTTTGCAGCATTTGTATTCCCGCAGGCAGTCATACCTATCAAAAGAATACCCATAAGGAAACTAATAATTAATTTTTTCATAAAAATACCTCTTTTCTTTATTTGATAAACTTATATTACAATAGTAAAATGCAGAACAGGTGCAGATAAGATAGAGTTCGGATATTATTTCTTTCTAATTTTTTGCAGAACAAAAGCCATGAAGTACCCTTCATAGCTTTTTCGTCAGTAAAATATTAATTTTTTTGAATAAAAGTATCTTAAAGAAGGCATATATCTTCCTCTGAAGATATAATCAATGATTTATGGTTGGACCGGTAGAGAAAAGAAAAAACGGACGCCATCTTTCGTATTTTCCACACCATAAATTGCATGATGAAGCTCCAATATCCCCTTGGATATGGAAAGTCCAAGACCCGTACCTGCTTTGGATGTCCGTGCCTCCACACGGTAGAATTGGTCCCATATCTTTTTCCTGTCTTCCTCTAATATTGGCTTCCCCTGATTTTATATGCTGATTTCTGCTGTCTCTCCATTGCAGCTTATAGCAATTACGATTGCATATCCATTCTCCGTATTCCGGATTGCATTACTGAGAAAATTAGTAATAACGCGACTGATTAGCCATTTATGCCCCACTACAATTTTAGGGCAAAGTCTTAATATAAGAGAGATATTTTTCTCCTGTATTTGCTCAGCCAGGGACTTGCATACTTCGGTAATTGCTTTATCCATTTCAAAAGGAGCTAATTCAGGCTTATAGGTACCAGATTCAAATTTAGCTAGATCCAACATGTTTACAACCAGCAAGTCCATCCGTTGTATTTCATCTTCCATCGCCTGTAAGTAATGTTCCCTTTTTTCAGCTGCAATTCCGTCTTTATAAATAGACAGACAACTTTTCATAACCGCAAGAGGCGTTTTCAGCTCATGAGATACACCTGCAATAAATTCCTTTCGTATAGTTTCTAATTTTCTCTCTTTATCAAGATCCTGTTTAAGCTGACCAATATATACTTCCATCTGGTTCGACAGATAATTAATATTTTGGGATAACTGACCAATTTCATCGGCGGAACGCACCGGCAGTTTTTCCGTAAAATCCATGTTTGCTATTTTCTATGGCTGTTCATTGTCTTTTCATCACCATAAAAATCATAACCCCATATTTTAGCTATTAATTGTTCTCTGGTAATTACAATCCCTCTATTTTGCATTAAGTAAGCTAGAATCTCAAATTCTGTATGAGTCAAATTAATAGTATTACAATCAATAGAAACAAGTCTTGACCCCATATTTATAACAATACCGCCGGCTGACGTCAACATTCCATCCATAGTACCTGGGTATTTTTCAAGAAATCGTTTCACTTTTGCCATTAGAACCAGAGGACTATATGGTTTGATCAGATAATCATCCGCTCCCAACTCATATCCCAGAAGAGAATCATCCTCATCTGAACGTGATTGCCGTACCCCTAGGATGGGAACATATAAATTTTATTGGACAGTATAATTTTGATGATAATTGTGATTATGATTTAGTAAATAATATGAGACCATTAAAATCAATCTAATAAAAAACAGTCACCTATTTCAATTAACTTGAATTTATGGTAACTGTTTTTCCTTAATGGGACTTTTGCACAAATTGCGAGCACTATCCCTTTAAGATAATCTTCTAGGAGTTTCGTTTCTGCTTCGGTAACAATCAAACCTTCAATTGCCAATGAAACTTTTGCATTATTATGATTTAACAAAATAGCAATGATGCAGTGGTGCCAAGACTACCCATAATTAACATTACCAATATTAACGATACAATATTCGTAATTATGCCTAATTTTGCCAATATGTTAGAGTGTATTTTTAGTGATATAGAAGCTAAAACACCACCTATTATACTTATAATAGGTGTCATGAACACTATTAATCCCCCTGAATTTTGACACGGTATTATTTGAAAAAGTCCGTTTAACATAAGCATAATCATAGTTAATGATATACTTATAGAAGTTATAGCAAATACTTTACTAATACCTTTCATATAGTGTTTATTTTTCATTAAATTGTCTCCTTTATCACAAATATTTACTCAATTACTTTTGAATGTTTCAAAAAACTCAGCATCTTTAATTTTTAGAATATGTTCTCACTCAGGTAATAATATAACTAAAATGATTTTTATATAAAAAAATCTATCTAACTACCATTTTACTTAATTATCATGTGAATATAGCGACATAAAGTATGTTTCCATTGCAATTATAGCTGCTCTTTGCTTGGCTGTTAGTTTGGGATATTTACCTACATTTGTTAAACAGGATACTAGTTGCATGTCACAGTTTTTTTTATTTCCACCTCCACCGTAACAATTATCATGTGTTTTACAGCAATTATCTATATTATCAATGGGGGTACCTGGTCCACTATATCCCGGGCCACACCATTTACCATAAAATGGGAACTTAAGAGACATAAGAGTACTTAGTCCTTTTTTAGATGTGGGTATACTAATAACGTTGATAATTTTTGTGAATTTTGATCATATTTAATATGATCAATTAAGTTTAACTTATTATCTTGTAAATCGTATAATTTAAAAACTCCATTATTTTCTATCTTTTCTTGTATCATAGCATATGAAGAATAGCCATCATCTGTACTAATAAATATAATAGAATCTTTATCTATCGAAAAACTAATAATGGATATTTGATAATCTTCGCCGGATATTTTACTAGATTTATTAACAATATAGTCCTTAGATTTTATTGTTCCATTATTATACAATTCATCAATTAATGTTTTAAACACAGTATCATTATCAGCTTTATTTTTTAATTCGGTTAATTCAGTTTGTGTTAGAGTACTAAGAGAGTTTAAATCTATTTGTTTTGAATTTGCAACTTCTAACATCATTTCTTCATAAGAAGAAGTTTTTTTATCATTCCCATTTTCATAAGAATTACAACTAGGGTTATTTAAATCCAGTGCTAATACTGTTGTGCTTAAATTATTTACTATTAATCCTCCCGATAAAACTAACGAGGTAAGAAATATTTTTAATTTTTTTGAACACATATAAATCCATTCTTTCAAAAATATTTTTGTTGACATTACAAGTATATACTATCAGTATTTTACAATTAATACAACTTAATGTTTTTATGTGAAATATATCTTCGAACATATTAAAAAGCCTTATTTAGCATTGAGTTTTACATTAACTTGAATTTATGGTAACTGTTTTTCCTTAATGGGACTTTTGCACAAATTGCGAGCACTACCCCATAATGGATCAATTAGAAGGATTGGAAGATATAAAATCTATACCTATGATGGGTGGTTACTTGTTTTATTATAAAGGTAGAATATTTGGTGGAATCTACGGAACAGGCTTTATGAAAAAAATTACTAAAGCAAGTAAACATTATATGCCTGATAGCATTTCAGAAAGTCCATACGATGGAGCAAAGCCAATGTTGCATGTAGATATTGCCGATAATAGTGAGATATTAAAACAAATGGTAGTAACTATGTATGAGGAATTACCCGAACCAAAACCAAAAAAGAAAAAGATAAAAAAATAAAAGATGAGAATTCCAGAAATGAGTAGTTTTAGTTATTGTGGTACTGAATGCAGTTGCATATACTGCTAAAAGCAAGGAAGAAGTATGTGAGGTCATTGAACTGGCAAGAAGGTCAGGAGCGAAAATCGAAAAAGAGCCACAGGATGTATTTTGGGGAGGATATCATGCCTATTTTTCTGATCCTGACGGATACCATTGGGAAGTTGCATGGGGACCTAATTTTACATTTGATAAAAATGATATGTTGGAGTTTTAGTAATACATATTTTTCAAATATTTCGTCTCAACTAACCCCATATCTAATGATATGGGGTTAATTTATTAAGTGTATATTGATATTCTGAAAGTAACACAATACCAATTGAGTTACTTTCACATTGAGGCTTACTACTGATTTTTTAAATTGTAAATATATTTAATTTATGGTAATTATGTTATAGTTAAATATATATTTTATGATGAACTTGTAGATTATTGCGTTTTAGATAATAAAATAATAATTAATCGTATTGGAGGTACAATGGGAAAAGTGAGAGGTAGTTGGAGTAAAACACAAACAGATGTATTTGTGCCATTGGTGGGTGTGTCAATGTTAATTCAAGTCATTCAGAATTGGAAGAAAAATAAAGAGGTTGCTAAAGTTAGTTTATTTGCTGCGATACTTGCTTTTGGGGTTTCAATTTTTAAATTTGTAATAAGATAAAATCAAATTTGTAAAATGGATTGGATTAGCGAAAGTAACACAAATGTAATTGTGTTACTTTCACATTGAGCCTATAGGCTAGATGTGCATAAACAACAAATGCCGTGAAATTTTATTATTTCACGGCATTTGTTGTTTACTTATTATGTTGAGTGTTTTTAATTTTGTTTATATCCAATTTAAGGTATAATATGATTTTGCCTTGACCTTTGTATACTCGGGGGTTGTGTAGTAACGGAACAGAAAACCGGTATAAGAACCGAAAATAATGATATCCATATTTTTCGAATTTAAAATCTCCAATATTACACAATGTACTTATTTAACCTTTCTTTTCCTAACTTCTCGAATTAGTGTTGACTTACTTATTCTAGTTATCGCTGCAACTTCTGTATATGAATTGTTTTTTAGCATCTCAATCGCATTATTTATTTGTTTTGATGTATATATCTTAGGTCTACCTTCTTTAAATCCTTCTTTAGTTTTTGCAATTGCTTTGCCTGTTTGGGTACGTTCAATAATTGTGTAACGCTCCATCTCGGCAACTGCTAATAGTGTAGTTAAAAAAAATTTACCCATACTTGTATTCTCTAGCAGTCCAATATTAATTACATGGACAGATATTCCTTTATTAAATAGATCTTGAACTATGCTAATGCCTTCTACAGTATTTCTAGCCAATCTGTCTAGTTTAGTAACTACTAAGGTATCCCCCTGTTTTAAATCCTCTATCAATTTATTGAATATAGGTCTATCAGTTGTAGTACCTGTGTACTGTTCTACTCTTATTTCCGCACCATTATATCTATCTAGTATATCCCTCGTCTGGACCTCTATGGAATGACCTTCTTTTAATTGTTTTTTTGTACTTACCCTTACATAACCTAGTATCACAATTCATAACTCCTTTATATCATATCGTTTTGACTGTAAGTTTTGACACCGTCCAATCCTTTGATTATACGTAAGCGTTTTATAGGTGTCAATACTGTTAAGTTATGACATTAAGATTTTATACATTTTCTTATATCGCTAAGCGTAAATTTACCACGTTAAGACACATATTACCAAAATGGCGATAAATTCAGAGAGAATATTAAATATACTCGTGTTAATTTAATGTTTTTCTTACTGTTTTAGTTAGCATTATCAATACTATAACTGAACTTTAACTAACTTGTTTTGAGTAAAAAAAATAAGAGCTTATCATTTAGTGATTAAACCCTAGATATATCAATAATCTACACTGATGTTATATATTTTTTCGAGTTAGAACTATTAGGTATTAATTCTAACTCAGAATGTTTTGATAAAAGTTTTTTTGGTAATAACTGTCTTAACGTATAAAATCCGCGTTTTGCGAGCACTACCCCATATTGGAGAAAATGGATATATCAGAAACAGCGATAAAAAATGTTTCGAGTGATGTAAAACAGGTTAAAGAAATTGTTGAGGTACTTGAAGAAGTTACTGGGAAACATGAAATTAAAATAAAAGTATTAGAACGTAGACCAGTATAATAATACATTCATTGCAGATTACCAAAAAAGCCACAGTATTTTTAGAGGCCACTGAAAAACTATATGAAAAATCGTCATCTAATTAAAGATGGCGATTTTTTTATATAAAAGACTAAAAAACAAAAAGGAATTTTAAAAGATATGTCGAATTAGTATAGTAGAATAAAATAAAAGGGGCTAAACTATTATGCTAAAAGGACAATTGGAAATAAAAATAAATACATACCATAGCTTATATTCGTTAATTATTCCGAAAGATAACATTTTAAAGCAAATTAATGACCTTGTTGACTTTTCATTTGTTTATGACGAATTGATGATTAACTATAGTTCATCTATGGGTAGAGGTGCTATTAACCCCATAATGCTATTTAAATATTTACTTTTGAAAGTAATATATGAATTGTCTGATGAAGATGTTGTTGAAAGAACTCTTTATGACATGTCCTTTAAATATTTTCTAAATTTAGCCCCAGAAGAAACAAATTTAATAAACTCAAGTACACTAACTAAATTTAGAAAGCTTCGCCTTAAAGACATGAATTTATTGGATTTATTAATAAACAAGACTGTAGAACTTGCTATAAAAGAGGGGGTTTTAAAAAGTAAAGCAATAATAGTTGATGCTACGCATACCAAGTCACGTTATAACCAAAAGTCAGCAAGCGAGGAATTATTGAAACGTGCAAAAAACTTAAGAAAAACATTGTACGGAGTACATCCTGGTATTAAAGAAGAGTTACCTAATAAAGTTACAACTGGAGTACTTGAAGATATTCTTGAGTACTGCAAATTATTAATTGATACCATAAACGAGAAGCCAGAAACTGCAGCAAATCCAGCTGTGAAAACTAAATTAAACTACTTAATGGAAGCTATTAATGATGACTTAGAAAATCTAAAAATATCAAAAGATGAGGATGCAAAAGTGGGGCATAAAACTGAGGATAGTTCTTTTTTTGGATATAAATCACACCTTGCTATGAGTGAAGAACGTTTAATTACAGCAGCTGTTATTACAACTGGCGAAAAAAGTGATGGAAAGGAGCTCATAACCTTAATAGAAAAAAGCCGTGAGGCTGGTATAGATGTAAATGAAGTAATTGGAGATACAGCTTATTCTGAAAAGAAAAACCTAGAATATACAAAAGAAAATAAAATTGCATTAATTTCAAGACTAAATCCTGTAATTTCACAAGGAATGCGAAAAAAAGAAGATGAATTTGAGTTTAATAAAGATGCTGGTTTATTTGTATGTCCGGCAGGTCATATGGCTATTAAAAAAGCAAAACAGGGAAAGAAGAATGTTGGTAAAAATCAAGTGCTAACCTACTATTTTAATGTAGAAAAGTGTAAAAATTGTGTTCATAAAGATGGGTGTTATAAAGAAGGCGCTAAATCTAAAACTTATTCAGTTTCAATAAAGTCAAATACTCACAAAGATCAAATAGAGTTCGAAAAAAGTGAATATTTTAAAAAACGAGCTAGGGAACGTTATATGATAGAGGCTAAAAACAGTGAACTTAAGCACCAACATAGCTATGATGTAGCAATATCGTCAGGCTTAATTAGCATGCAAATGCAAGGTGCATTATCAATCTTCACTGTGAATCTAAAGAGAATAATTAAGTTGAAAAGCATGAAATAGGGCTTTTAAAACTTAATTATAAAATAAAAAGCATGAGATATCCCAAATATGGATATCTCATGCTTTTTCTATTCAAGCTTGAAAACTCTACTAAATAAAGAGTGCTTTTTTCAGCGGCCTCTATTTTTACTGTGGCTTTTTTGGTTCAATATAACATCTTGGGAGTTTTTGCCTATCCTCCGGAAACGGTATGTTAGTATGAGGCAGTAACGGCATCTAGGTGTACTTAAAAGTAATATATTACATAACAATATCAAATATTAGTATTAAGTAACATTCAAAATTAAGTTATTCATAATTTAAAATGCTATCGTATAACTGAATGTGCCAAACCCTGACAACTAATAAATTAGTTGTATTTTCATTGGTATATTTATTATGATTTAATTGCGTTTATTATGATAATAATTAGCAAACATATAAGAAATAATCATAATAGTTGGCATAATTGCTACTCCTACAAAAACACCTGATAAATCATTATTTTTAGTAACTCCTATGGCAACTGCTAATAATAAAGTTAAGACAATACTAATATTAAATGTAATTTTATAAGTGCTACTTTCAGTTTTGAGTATAACCAGTTTTTTTCTTTCATCATCGTCCTGATGATCATCTTTTGCACACTTACTATCTATTCCTCTATATATTTGCACAATACCAATTAACGCACAAATAATAGTGAATAAAATACTTTTACCATTTCTTATTGAATTCATATTATCCCAATTATTTATCAAGATTATAATATAGCCAACTGCTAATAAAATAAAAGAAACACCACTCCAAAAACCTTTTTTATTATATATCTTTTTTTTCATTTTTTAAATTCCCCTCCAAATCATATAATTTTTCTATGGTAGTATTAAAAACAAGTGCAATTTTATATGCCAACATAATAGATGGATTATACTGCTCTTTTTCAAGAGATATAATAGTTCTATTTGAAACGAAAACCAAGTCAGCCAATTGTTGCTGTGTCATATTTTTTTTTATTCGTAATTCTTTAATTTTATTTTTCAACAATCCACCTTCTTTCCACAATATGAAGCTTACTTGACGTGAAGTTAGCTTCATGATAATATAAACATATTGTATTGTCAACACAAAAAATATAAAAGAGCAAAACCTAAATCAATAAGTTTTACTCTTTTATATTTTTTTAATATGATATGAACTACAAGCAGTTCATATCATATTAAAAACTCGACACTATTAAGCTTGTCCAAATATGAGATTCTAGTGTGATTTTATTAAAATGGTAAAAGTAACTCGAGTAAAGCTACAATTCCAGGTATTGAAATTTCTGCCCATTCAGGTAACATCTTGTCAACAACACTCGTTAAGAAATTATGAATTGAATCGGAATAATTGGTATAAGCATCAATAGCTTTAGTTAATGCATCAAAAGTAACATACTTTTTTAATGGAGCAGGGATAGCTTTAATAACTTTAGCCTTATTAGCTTTCATCCATTTTGCAGCTGCTTTAACAGCCTTTTTAGCAGCTGCTGATGGGACACTCCTTGTATTCCTGACAGAGCCATTATTAATTATATCTTTAGCATTTCCTTTATTAGCAAGTGCCTTATTAGCAATTGTCTCATTAATTTTCATTTGAGTTTTAATTGCCTCATTTTGTGTTGCAGTAGTAGATTTAGTTACAGTAGTGGCATTTATTGAAGATACATTCACTGTATAATTACTATTTGTCGCTGCAAAAACAGTAGCGCTACTCCCAATAATCTTACAATAAAAGAATTATTGATAGCAAGTCATTGTAAACCTTGGAAGGACAGTAATAACATAGAACGATTAGATGTTAATAATGGTATGTTATTATGCGCAGGGCATGATTCATTATTTGATAAAGGTTTAATAACGTTTAACATTGATGGTAATATTATAATATCTAAAAGAATAGAGACATCTCAATTTAAATTATTGAATATTAATGAAAGTATAAATTTAAAGTTAAGAGTAGAACAAATTCCGTATATTAAGTGGCATAAGGAGAAAGTGTTTAATAAAATATCCAAAGTTTAATTAACTTTTTAAATTTTAGATATAAATAAACAATCAAGAACATACAACATAATGAAAATCATATTGGAGGGTGTAAATTATTTTGTGTATTCTCTTCCTTTAAGCAAAATAATTTAATTATGAAAAAATGTTAGTAGTTGATAAATGTTGCTACTTTGTAATTACTTTTCAGTATATTATTTCCATTTTTAGTTATCAATATACACTCTAGATATTAGGTTAGGGTAGTATTGAGAGTGATTTGAGTCGTTATTGATGAATCATACATGAACGGATTGCCTCTGGGTAGTCCGTTTTGCTTGTTTAACGGGAAAATTTAAGCTATAACTCTTAGGGGTTTGGGGGACGGAGTCCCAAAGCTACGCTCCTTCATTTAGGATCTCACTAAATAATATATTGAGCTGGCTGATAACAAGGTCCCAATTTGCATATACTCTAGTCCATTTCTTACTTACCTTTTCAGTTGCCAAATACAGCATCTTCATAAGACTATCATCGTTCGGGAATATAAGCTTTGTCTTCGTAACTTTTCTAAATTGACTGTTAAGACTCTCTATAGCATTTGTGGTATATATAATTCTACGAATATAATCTGGAAATACAAAGAAAGTTATGATATTATCCCAATTATCTTCCCAACTTTTTATTGCATTTGGATATTTACTACCCCATTTTTCTTTAGCAAAATTTGAATTTTCTAGTGCAAAATCTTTATTTACTGAGCCATAAACGGCTTTCAAATCTTTAGCAAATGCCTTATTGTCTTTATGTGGTATATATTTCATACTTGCTCTTAATTGATGAATTAGGCATCGTTGTATCTTTGCAAAAGGATATACCGCGCCTATTGCTTCCTTGAAGCCACTTAAGCCATCGACACAGAACACCAAAACGTTCTTAAGGCCTCTGTTTCTAAGGTCATTAAGCACTGAAAGCCAGAACTTACTGCTTTCATTTGCTCCTATCCAAATACCAAGCACCTCTTTTTCGCCATCCATATTTACACCTAAAACAACGTAGGCTGCCTTGATTATGATATGCTTGTCGTCACGTACTTTGTAGTGAATTGCATCCATAAAAATAAAAGAGTACGTTTTTTCAAGTGGCCTATTTTGCCACTCTGTAACTACAGGCATAATTCTGTTTGTTATATTCGAAACCATTTCAGCAGATATCTCAACCTCATATAGATTTTTCACTTGCTCTGATATGTCCCTTGTAGTCATTCCAGCTGCATAGAGCGCCATTATTTTATCTTCGATACCAGTTATATTTCTTTGATACTTAGGCAATATTTTAGGCTCAAATTCACCATTTCTACTGTTTGGAGTTTGTTTTTCGGATATATCATATTTATCATATCTAAGTTGCGAATCCATTTCTGCTTCTAATGTCTCCTGAAGAACGTCTCTAAACATACTTTTCATAGCAGTTAAAACCTCATTTGGACTTGTAAACTTTTGCTCGTTGATATAATCCCTTAAAATATCTTTCTAAATGTTTGACATAAAAATACTCCTCCTTGCAATCTTTGATAATTAGCTTATCTCAATTATTGCCAAGAAAAAGTGCTTTTTATCCTGTTTACACAAAATTATTTGCAGGCCTAATAAAAAACCAAGAAGAGGATTAAGACTTATAGCTTTTGTAATTATTTTAATTGTAACTTTAGATATGGACAAGTATATTTTATTTAACTAAAAATAAATGCGATCGTTATCGTGATGTTTAAAAAGCCTCTATTATTACCTCCATGATTCCTCCACATACCATCCCTTCGTCTTCAGCGATGGCGCCTGTCATATCTATGTTTTGAATTTGATACCCACCATTTCCGAGTAAGTTACGGGCGTCATTAATTATCGTGCCTTCGCTACACCCTCCGCCGATACTCCCTAAAATCTTACCATAAGGCCATACAAGCATTTTAGCTCCTGCATTTCTTGGAACGGAACCTTTCGTAGAAATGATTGTAATGATTGCCTTTGGAGAATTTTCTTCTTTGCACAATTCCATCAACACTTCATTGTCAAATTCCGGCCAATTACTTTTCGTATGCCTATTAATACTATTGGTTATATCACCGAGTCGTCTATAACTGATGACCTGAGATATAATAGAAAACGCTATCTCTTCTGGTGTTACTGCTCCTATCTCAAGACCTATAGGGGCATTGACTTTGTTTAACTTCTCTTGAGTATATCCTTCATTTACCATTTGCTCCATGACGCTTTTAACTCGCCGTTTTGAACCAATCATTCCAACATATGCAGTATCATGTTTTAAAACTTGTCTGAGACAATCCATATCATGCCTATGACCTCTAGTTACAATAACAACATAGGCAGAATTGTTTAAACTAATTAAGTCGAAACAGTTCTCGAAACTCTCACAAATCACTTTTTTAGCAGTAGGAAATCGTTCACTATTAGCAAATGATGGTCTGTCATCGATAACTGTAACTGAAAAACCTACTTTTGAACCAAATTCAGCTAAGGGCTTAGCTATATGTCCACCACCTAAAACTATCAAGCGTGGTTCTGGAAAATATGGTTCAATTAAATAAGCTTCACTTTCACTAATTTTAACAAGCTGAAGAATTCCAGTTTCTATTGCATAGTTTGCCTTTTGGTAAAGTAATTCATCTAAATCAGATATTCGATTATGGGAATTCAGACTTTCCTTTGTAAAAAGTGTTTTGTTCTGAGATGGTTTATTTCCACAATTTTTGTTATCCAACATTGTAATAATAACAGCATTATTTCCTGAGCCCACTTTATCCAGTAAATTTTTATAGGTATCTACATTCATGATTTCATTCCTCCAAGTTTATTATCATTTGAAATTCACCTTTGATAAGTTATTTATGTCTATAAACAAGCGAATTAACCAACAAACTATTACTTTATTATAACAATATATCCTAAAATTTCAATAACATTGCTGGATATATTGTTAACAACAAAAACTGAAAATTCATTTCCAATAAACCTTTCATCATATAATTAATACTATTTCTTTGAACCCATATCTCTGGAATATAAAATTCGTTATTAAGGGAATATCCAAAGATAACTAATCAGTATACTTGTCCTAATAGCTGTTTTTCTAGAAGATCGAAATCATATGTTCTTTGATCATAGTCGCAGAAGCCACCATTTTTCACATTAGGGCTTGAGCTGCCACTCTTTTTACTAGCCCACTGTTTTTGATAGGATTTTACCTGCTCAGCAGTTTTTATGCCTTTACTTATCCAGCTATTGAGTACTTTAGTGATGTACTTTATAGTTTTAGCATTATATTCTACAGCCTCATCAATAGCCATAATGATAACTTTGCTACTTACCTGCTTTGCAAAATCTAATATTTTTTCATACACCAAAGGCGTGATAGCATGTACATTTTCTTCAAATACCTTAAGTACACTTTTTAAGCCCTCAGCAGCAGCAGAATTATTTCTATATTTTATGACTATTGCTTCTTCTTTAGTTAATGCTTCTTCTTTATTTATTAATTCTTGTTCTTTATTTATTAATTCTTCTTTATTACTTCTTATTCTATTACTTGGTAGCCCCTTATAAGGGCCTTGTAAGCCCCTACTAATATCCTTGTTAATTATGAATTCACGTGGCTCCTGAATTTCTTCCTTTTTCAGAAAATCATTATTATCTTGGTCTTCTATATTTTCCATGGGAATTACATCAGAGCTTCTTTCTAAAGTAAGATTTATGGGATAATTGTCCACTTTTTCTAAGTAGCAATTTACAGAAGTTCTATCATCAGTAAAATTAATATCAAAAGATTCCTCTATAATGAGGTTCTCGAAAATTTTCGCTACATCTAATTGAGCTACATCACATTTTTTAAATAAAATTTTAAGAAATTCTTTATTTTTAACCCTGGATAACTCGTGATGAACACATTTAATAGCGTTTATATTGTTAGGTACGTTGTATTTCATCCAATTTAACAGCATAATCTCTTTCGTATCATCACAGTATAGTATTTTGTTATACTCACAGAATCTTTTAATTAGCTTATCTACAGTATCTCTGTTGTACCCAGTTTCTGTAGCTATAAATTTTTTTGATATTTCATAAATACCACACTGCGTTGTTTTGGTATTTGAAATAAGATATAAATAAAAGTATTTTTCCTCTGGTGTAAGTTCAAACACAAAGCTATCACTCCAAAATTCTGTATAAATCTGTCTGTATTTAGCCATTAGTTAATCCTCCTTAATATTAATTAAATCATCACCTGCAAATCTACACTATTAACACCTTTTAATTAAGCCCTATATATAATAGCCACGAGAATTGCAAATCCGAGTCCCCTAATACTAAATATTTTTAAGTTTTTTATAAATCTTTTTAAATTTACGTCCAGATTATGTTACATAATAATCCTGAATTAGATAAAACGTTTATAATATACTTATTATACTAATTTAACTTTGGGTTTTCTTTATTTAGTTTAAGCAAAACAAAACATTGTAGAAATTTGATTGCCATAAGGCTCACCATTTATGCAGATGTGGTGGAATTGGCAGACGCACTAGAATCAGGGTCTAGCGCTTTACGGCATGCAGGTTCGATTCCTGTAATCTGCACCAAAAAAACACTCATTTTATGAATGCTTTTTATTTTTTAATTAAATTAACAACTCGTAATTTAAGGCGAGTTAAAATAGGCTTAGGGGGTAGTTTTGTAGGTTCAATTTACGCAGAAAATTTCATCATCAACATTAAGAAAGATATTAAAAAGTGGATATTATATTCTAAATGTATGATAAATGGTTGGTTAAGCGTGGTAATCATAGAGAATGATGCTGAAAAGACTAAACATCTTTTAGTTCAGTCACACACATCTCATTCTGATACAAAGTTAAAGGATTTTAAAATCAGAGAAGCAATTTATATATAAAGATGTTATGATATTTGCTCATTTATAGTACTATATTGTATAATTGAATGAGGATACAATAATAGAATTAAGCATAAATTTCTGTATATACCCAAATTAGAAGGGTGGCGTAATGGTGGGATTAGTATTTTTCTTAATAATGGTTGTTGTATTTTTTTTAGCATTGTTCTTTATAATGCTAAACGTAATATTTATAATTATATGGAGAGTAAAAAAGCGGAAAGGCAAGACTACTAAAAAACGATATATTGTTATTCCAATAATTTTTTTAATCATAAGTCTTTTAATAGAGCTGATTCCTATTGGTTGGATTGGTGCAGTGAGGTCAGGAAACAAAAGTAGCTCAAAAGATGTTATCATAGCAGAATCGGGCAAAATTGTATACTGGGGATATGATGGTGATAGAATTGAGAATTTTAAAATGGATGGTACTACCTACGTTGCTATAGTAGTATATTCAGGCTCATCGGATACATGGGAGCTTGGGAAACCAGTTGCTAATATCAGGTATAAGTCAGCCGATGAAACATTAGACAAAATTATGAGTTCACTATCTGCTCGTGACGATACTTCAACATTATATCCAGTCATTAATGAAAAGGGATTTAAGTTATATACTATAGAAAGTACTATCGCTATAGGAAGTACTATTACTATTTACTGCCCTGAAAATCAGAAGGATTTGCTTTTAGCGTACTATAAAGAGCTTTCTCATGTAAATTAAGGGAATCCATTTTGAACTGCCCCATGTCAAGTAGACAGTGGAAATAATTAAAGATTTTATGTAAGGCGTCTATCATTTGGTAGGCGCTTTATTTATGCTGCATTACCTAATAGATATCGCTGATATTCCATTGGTGTCATGCACTTTAAACGTTTTTGATAACGTCTATTATTATAATATTCTATATAGTCTTCAATCGATTTCTTTAAGCTTTCATAGTCTTCAAATTTATGAAGATAATACATTTCTGTTTTTAAGATTCCCCAAAATCCTTCCATTGGACCATTATCAATACAATGCCCAACCCTCGACATGCTCTGTATCATTCCAGCTTTTTTTAGTTTTTCTTTAAATATTTTTGAAGTATACTGGAAACCTCGGTCACTATGAAATATTGGTTTAGCATCAGGGTATACTTTAACAGCAAGATTAAAGGTTTGATAAACCAATTGGTTATTATTAGAATGACCAATGACATATGAAACAATACTTCTATCACCTAAATCAAATATTGCACTTAGATAAGCCTTTTGTCCACTTCTCCCATATTTAAACTCGGTTACATCTGTAAGCCATTTTTTATTGACTTGTTCTGCTTTAAAATTTCTATCCAAAATATTTTCTGCAGTAACTTCAGGAGTTGACTTAATATAATTATATCTTTTTTTTCTGCATACGGATTTTAATCCTAATATCTGCATCAGACGATAAATTCGTTTATAATTAACTTTTTTATTATATTCTCTACGGATTTTAATCGTCATCTGGCGATAGCCTAAGATACCGTCTTTTTCCTCATATAACTCACAAATAAGCTTTAATAATTCTTCGTTTTTCAATACTCGGTTACTTTTTTCTCTGTGTAGCCATTTATAATATGCAGAATGGCTAACGCCGCCTATAATGCACAACTCAGTTATAGGAAATTTATCTTTGTTAGATAATTCTTGGATTGCAAGATAAGTATCTTCGTATCTAGCTTCGCTTAATATCGCCTTCTTTCTATCTCTTGGATTTTTTTTAGAAGAGCATTCTCCATCCGTAATCTTCTATTTTGTGCTTCTAAAAGCTTGTATTGAGCTTTTAGCTTTTCATCTTCTGTCATTAACTCTTCAGCCTTTGGCTTTCCACGTCGGTCCAAAAGCCCTTCAATACCAAACTGATTATACTTCTTCATCCAGGTATAAATCTGAGGATAAGATACCTTATATTTTTCAACAGTTTTATTATAACTGTTATTGTTTTCAATACAGTACTTTATGATTTCAATGCGTTCAATATAAGAAGTTTTGCGTCCTTTGGTCATGATTATTTTTCCTCCTGTTCCAGAAGATTTTATGTTTTCATGACCATTATACTTCTTTATCCAATTGCATAAAACTGTATTTGACGAAATATGATACTTAATGCATAAATCATTCAGTGAGCCATGCCCATCAAGATATTCTTTTACAATGTTAATCTTGATTTTGGCAGTATAAGAAGTATTTTTGCTAGAATGTTTTAACCCAGCTTCACCTTCTGATTTATATCGTATTACCCATTTTTGAAAAGAACTCTTATGTACTTGAAGTTTGTTGCATAAACTTAACATACTAGCTTTTCCATTTAAATATGATGTTACAGCCTTAATTTTTTGTTGGTCTGATATAATTGATTTTCTTCCCATAAAAAAATAGCCCTCCTTATAGTAAACAGTTTTATTATTTTAACTGTCTACCATAAGGGGAGCATATCATTTTTGGTTTCCCTTAAAAATTGTCATATTATCAACATTGTTATTAAACATGGCCTAAATTAAAAGTTCCGGTTTTTATTTTAGAAAGTGAACTAAGGTATATTATAACCATTTTGTTGAGTATTTTAGGTCGATATATATACCCCCTTGCGACAGTTTCTATATACAGTCCGTGTTAGTAGATGCTATAGGTTTATAATATAAGTATATTATGGTATAATATTTCCAGACAAAAAGAGAAAATTGCAATTAAGTATGGGATAAATATTTTGTGGGGTGATTTTGAAATGAGAAAAGAGAAATATATTATTAGAGAAATAAAAGAGACTGAACTTGATATACTTGAAATGATGTTGTTTGGAGCAATATATCTACCAGTTGGAAGTGAGCCTTTGACAAGAGAGGTACTCAAAATACCTGAAATTAGTGTATACATCGATGATTTTCTTAAAAAGAAGGACGATCACTGCTTAGTGGCAGATGTTGATGGTATTATAATTGGTGCTGTATGGGTTAGGATTTTAGCAGGTGAAATAAAAGGCTATGGGAACATAGATGATAAAACCCCAGAGTTTTCTATTTCGCTGATAAAAGAATATCAAAATCAAGGGATAGGAACATCTTTGATGAAAAAGATGATAGAATACTTGAAGGAAAAAGGATACAGCCAAACATCATTGAGTGTATCCAAAGGTAATTATGCAGTGAGAATGTATAAGGCTGTAGGATTTGAAATTATAGCTGAAAAAAAAGATGACTATTTAATGCTACTAAAATTAATTTAGGTACAGATGGTTCTCGATGTTTTTATATTGTTTTAGGGGCCAGCCAATATTTCCTACAAAATACACATTAATACATATATCCCCAAAACAAATTTTATAAACGTATATATCCATTATTCTATAGTTCGCTACACCAACCTTAGTTTTTGAACTGGAAGAAATTCACCCTTTTAGTTTGCCTAAATCTTCCCCTTTGTGATTGCCGGTTACAACTAAAAGTTATACTTATTTTGTGCAGTAAATTGCAATTGCCTGTGAGAGGAATTCTGCTGTTCCCTCACCATTCTGGTCAATGTTTTTCTTAAAACGTTCATCTCCAACATACATAAGACCAAGGCACTGCAAAATTTCATTTGTACAGTTGTACCATCTTGCTGTGATAAAACTCTGCCACTCTTTAACAAGTGCTTGAACCTCTTCGCTGTCGGGAGCTTTATTATTCATATTGGTAGCGAAGGCTTTTAAAATATCTCTGAATTCCTCGTTTATTTCCTGCCACTGATTTTTACTATAATTGTTACATTTTTTCTCACTTTCGATATAGGCATCAGATTTCCCCCAACGTTCTTTAACCTCTTTTGCATATTTATTTTTGGCACTTTCAATTTCTGTCATATCAAATTCTTTAAAACTCATGTTATTTTCTCCTTTTATTGTATTGTCTACAAGAGTTATCAGATTATCAATTCGTTCACGCTTTTTAATAAGTAACTCTTTGTGATTTTTTAGTGCTTCTGTTTTATTGAATGTAGGATTTGTAATAATATCCTTAATTTCACTAAGCGAAAATTCCAACTCTTTGAAAAATAATATCTGTTGCAATTCAGCAAGGGCATTTTCATCATATAAGCGATAACATGCTTCAGTAATTTGGCTCGGTTTAAGTAATCCTATTTCATCATAATAATGCAGTGTTCTTACTGTAACTCCAGTTAATTTTGCAATTTCATTAATCTTCAATTCCAAAAATCCTCTGTTTCCTTTAAAATATCAATAGTTGGTGTAATTGTAGCTTCAAATATTGTTTTACCCGTCTTTTTAAGATAATGCTTGATTAGATAATAGCCACAAGCATATCCTGCGCAATAAGGCATACCAACTGGCTTTACACCACGCATGGCCATAATTTCATCGCCATAGAGAAATGCTGAAAGTTTATTGAAGTCATTATTGTTCAAATTCTCCTTAATTGCAGGTTTAATAACAGTTGCAAGCGTTTCTGCTGTTGTGTTTTTAACCCACATACCGATTTTATCCTCTCCGAACATGAAGGCGGCAAAGTTTTCTGCTAACCCTTCGCTAACAATCATATCCCCCAGTGTAATTTTATTACTCCACTGCATAAACTGCCATCTTACATTATGATTGGTTTCGTGGTCAAGTGCGACAGGTAGCATTTTAATCGATTGCTCATTGGGGATAATTGTTCCGATGATATAACCAGGAATTCCCCCATCCCCACAATAATCACCAGTCATTTTTGACATTGGGTTTAGTGGATCATTCAGTAAAACAGTAAAAATATAATCTTTTGTAGGAAGTGAAATACCATTATCCTCAAACTCATTAAGCGTTTTTGTAATACTCTCCCCACAATCACTCCAAAATCTTTCATCACTGATTTTTTTCACATCATTAATTCGTTCACTGTTAATTTGGCTTGGTGAAAATCCACCACCCATACTGCTTGCCATAACAACATCGTAACCACCTGACTGATCCGCTTTAATTGGAATACCAATACATGACCACTTAAATTCAAATGGTTTCATCAGTTCATATCGATAGATGTCATCTCGCTGCTCAAGCTTTGAGGAAATCATTTTTTTATAGATTTCATCGGATCTAATTGCTGTAACTTTCACTTTTTTTACCTCTTTTCTTTTTAGTATAGTTATACAATAAACTATTACGTTACGTTAGAGTCAATAACAAAATTAAATCTAGTGATGCTTTTAAAACTATTAAAGAAGTTATTGAATATATATCTTTAAAAATATAACCAGATGCTTATGTGAATTATCAGGAGTGTCTAGCTCTTGCCTTGTTAGTACCTTTTTTTTAGAATATCCTTAATTTATTCCACAAATCTATTATTTAAAAATGCAAAAAAAATACCACCTGTCAGTTGGGAGGCCGCTGAAAAAAGCACTCTTTATTTAGTAGAGTTTTCAAGCTTGAATAGAAAAAGCATGAGATGTCCATATTTTGGATATCTCATGCTTTTTATTTTATAATTAAGTTTTAAAAGCCCTATTTCATGCTTTTCAACTTAATTATTCTCTTTAGATTCACAGTGAAGATTGATAATGCACCTTGCATTTGCATGCTAATTAAGCCTGACGATATTGCTACATCATAGCTATGTTGGTGCTTAAGTTCACTGTTTTTAGCCTCTATCATATAACGTTCCCTAGCTCGTTTTTTAAAATATTCACTTTTTTCGAACTCTATTTGATCTTTGTGAGTATTTGACTTTATTGAAACTGAATAAGTTTTAGATTTAGCGCCTTCTTTATAACACCCATCTTTATGAACACAATTTTTACACTTTTCTACATTAAAATAGTAGGTTAGCACTTGATTTTTACCAACATTCTTCTTTCCCTGTTTTGCTTTTTTAATAGCCATATGACCTGCCGGACATACAAATAAACCAGCATCTTTATTAAACTCAAATTCATCTTCTTTTTTTCGCATTCCTTGTGAAATTACAGGATTTAGTCTTGAAATTAATGCAATTTTATTTTCTTTTGTATATTCTAGGTTTTTCTTTTCAGAATAAGCTGTATCTCCAATTACTTCATTTACATCTATACCAGCCTCACGGCTTTTTTCTATTAAGGTTATGAGCTCCTTTCCATCACTTTTTTCGCCAGTTGTAATAACAGCTGCTGTAATTAAACGTTCTTCACTCATAGCAAGGTGTGATTTATATCCAAAAAAAGAACTATCCTCAGTTTTATGCCCCACTTTTGCATCCTCATCTTTTGATATTTTTAGATTTTCTAAGTCATCATTAATAGCTTCCATTAAGTAGTTTAATTTAGTTTTCACAGCTGGATTTGCTGCAGTTTCTGGCTTCTCGTTTATGGTATCAATTAATAATTTGCAGTACTCAAGAATATCTTCAAGTACTCCAGTTGTAACTTTATTAGGTAACTCTTCTTTAATACCAGGATGTACTCCGTACAATGTTTTTCTTAAGTTTTTTGCACGTTTCAATAATTCCTCGCTTGCTGACTTTTGGTTATAACGTGACTTGGTATGCGTAGCATCAACTATTATTGCTTTACTTTTTAAAACCCCCTCTTTTATAGCAAGTTCTACAGTCTTGTTTATTAATAAATCCAATAAATTCATGTCTTTAAGGCGAAGCTTTCTAAATTTAGTTAGTGTACTTGAGTTTATTAAATTTGTTTCTTCTGGGGCTAAATTTAGAAAATATTTAAAGGACATGTCATAAAGAGTTCTTTCAACAACATCTTCATCAGACAATTCATATATTACTTTCAAAAGTAAATATTTAAATAGCATTATGGGGTTAATAGCACCTCTACCCATAGATGAACTATAGTTAATCATCAATTCGTCATAAACAAATGAAAAGTCAACAAGGTCATTAATTTGCTTTAAAATGTTATCTTTCGGAATAATTAACGAATATAAGCTATGGTATGTATTTATTTTTATTTCCAATTGTCCTTTTAGCATAATAGTTTAGCCCCTTTTATTTTATTCTACTATACTAATTCGACATATCTTTTAAAATTCCTTTTTGTTTTTTAGTCTTTTATATAAAAAAATCGCCATCTTTAATTAGATGACGATTTTTTTTTATAGTTTTTCAGTGGCCTCGTCAGTTGGTGATATTTTTTTATGCAGTGATATATTATAACTATTTTTTTAGATAATCATATACAACTTTAGGCGTAGGAAGGGTTAAGTTCGTAAGAATATGAGAACAGGATACTATTTCTTTTACAGGTAGGTCATTAAATGGTGCCATAGCATGATCGAATAATTGTAATCTTGCAGGACCAGTCCATGCCTCATTTATAGTAATCTCCGTAATTTGTGTAGATATGAGCTCGCAAATTCTTTGAGTCCCATCATAATTAGGTATAATTTTCAGCATAAAATTAGGTCGGCAAATTTCATTGCGTGCCTCATTTATATCTAAAGATTGGTGTTTATATCCCATCGTAGCAGTTAATACTCTTAATTTTCCGTAATCTAATGTACCAACTAATGTATCTGAATCAACAAATAGTTTTGGATAACCAAGTTTTTTAGGGTAGGCACTAAGTTCTCTACCAACGGCAATAGCCGGATAATTATCTAAATACATCATATGCAAATAGTCACCTTTTATACCATTAAAACTTACAGGAATAACCTGGCCACATTCTGTATAAGCACCTAATCCACTTACATCCGGCATATACATCATTTCAACTCTAACTAAAGGTTCATCTAAATCTAAAGATAAAGGTTCCGGTACAACTTTTAGTAAGGCATCAGCACTTGTACGGTATACTATATTAAGATATTCACGGTTATGAAATCTATAGGGTCCTCTAGGAAATGATGGAGCAGTAAGTGGTGTTGTAATGTGGTTAGATATTTCACTTTCTAACATAAAATGATCACTCTCTTTTCTTATTTATTACTATCAACACATTTTTTTACAAGTACTATATTTTGAAATGCAAATTTTTATACATCCATAATCTTTATATCATTTGGAATAATTAAATTTGCTTCTGTCACGAAATTAATTTCATCAATGGTTGTATCTCCCTGCCATGGTTTGTAAATGCACCGGCTTCATTAAAAAGTTAGTTTGCAAGCACACATCTCCTTTGTTTTGTAAAATTTCTTGCAGAGGTTATTCCTTCACCAGTAGGTCCAGCAATAGTGAATGTTGTAAATCCTTCTGCACCAAAACCTACTCCAGCAAAGGATTTAGCATTCTTTACAAAAATAGTTGTATCTATTTCTTTTTCAAATCTATTTAAATTATCAATATTTTTTGAATATATATATGCACTATGTCGTTTATTTTGTTCCGCTATTTTTGCACACTCTATAGCTTCATCAATATCTTTAACTCTTACAATTGGAAGTATTGGCATCATAAGCTCTGTCATTACAAAAGGATGATTTGTATCTACCTCGCATATTATACATTTTACGTTAGTAGGGACTTCTACATCTATTTGATCTAAAAATAATTTTGCATCTTTTCCTACCCATTTTTTATTTATATCATATTCTAGTTTTTTGTTGCAATTATAACTTTTCTCATCTTTCTTTATTAGTATTAAATCTAATAACCTTGATACTTGCTCTTTGTTTAGAAGTACAGAATTGTTTTGAATCATATTATTTATTAAATCATTTGCTACATTTTCAAAAACAAACACTTCTTTTTCTGCAATACAAGGTAAATTGTTATCAAAAGAACAACCTTCTATGATGCTTTTTGCGGCTTTCTCTATATCTGCAGTATCATCTACTATAACAGGAGGATTTCCGGAACCTGCACCTATAGCTTTTTTACCTGAATTCAAAAGTGTTTTTATTAATCCTGGTCCTCCAGTCCCACATAAAAGTTTTATATATGGGTGTTTCATAATTACACCTAAGGATTCCATAGTTGGGTTTTCTACAGTAGTTACTAAATTTTCTGGACCACCAGAAGAGATGATGGCTCTATTTATCATATCTACAGCAAATGCAACACATTTTTTTGCCCCTGGATGTCCATTAAACACGACAGAATTTCCGGCAGCTATCATACCTATACTATTGCAAATAACAGTTTCCGTTGGATTTGTGGAGGGTGTTATCGCACCTATGACCCCATATGGAGACATCTCTACTACGGTAAGCCCGTGGTCTCCAGACCAAGCTGTAGTAGTTAGATCTTCTGTACCCGGAGTATATTTAGCTGCCAATTCATGTTTTAATATTTTATCTTCATATCGTCCCATTTTTGTTTCTTCTAAAATCATTCTTGAGAGTATCTCTTTATTTTCCAATGTAGCCTTTCTTATACTTCTTATAAGTCGTTCTCTATCTTCTTTATTATAAGAAATAGTCAACGCCTTTTGTGCATATATTGCTTTGGCAATAGCAATTTTAACGTCTTCGAACACTCCTAAATATAAACCCTCATTGTTAGCTTGCTTAAATTCAGTACCTTCAACATTTGTTATTACATTTAAATCTTTTGTTTGTGGTGATACTAATACATCTTTCATCATAGTTTTCCTCCTCGAATAATTAATTTTGCATTTAGTTTTTAATGAATTTCTAGTATTTCAACTAACTACAAAATGATAAAGATAACTGGAAATTATAATAATAGTATAGAATTATTTCTAACCATCGATATTCAATAAAAAATTGGCGTAGTGCTATTCATTTTATAACAAACATGTTTTAGTGAATAAGATGTTTTATTTCTGTACAAATAGGATATTACCACTAATTAAGCCAAAAATAGTATATAAATGTAATAAATGTAATGACAGGCATTTTAAACGATACCAAACTACACTAAGGTGAGATATTTTTATCATATGATCTGTAAAGAATGATTCTTCCTAAAAATTCATAGTTTTTAGGCAACTAGATTTTTAATGATTTAAACAAATGTGGTTTGATATGTTTTATGGTACCCATTACAATAAAATCATGGTAAATAATTCGTGGGAGTTGTAAAGGATGAAAAATATATATACTTATATAAGAGTTAGCACCAAGGAACAAAACACAGACAGGCAACATGAAGCCCTAGAACAATATGCTGTATCTAATAACATTGAATATAAAGTTACATTCGAGGATAGAGCAAGTGGTAAGGACTTTGAAAGAAAACAGTATAAAGTATTAACAAGGAAAGGAAAAAAATACATGGTAGAGTTATAGAGGTACTAAAGAATGCTAATGAGAAGGGAATTAAGTTGGGTAGACCTAATTTAAAATTGTCAACTCAATAGAACTAAAATAAAGTGATAAATTAATTACATATTGATATATCTTTCAATATGTAATGTAAGATTTAAGCTATAACAGAACAACAAAATTTATAAGAAGAATCATACTGAATAATTATGGAATAAGAGATGTTATTGCTAATTAGGGTACAGCCAATGAATTCGAAAATGTTGATGCTACACCTATGCTCATATCTACTCTATAGCCTCAATGTGAAATTAACTCAATTGGTAGTGTGTTACTTTTAGAATATCACTATACAATAAAGCCAAGTAATCCCATAGCATTAGATATAGGATTACTTGCGACGAAATATATGAAATTTGTAAAACAAGTGATTAACTCTAACGTAAATCACTTTAATTAATTAACAGTTTCTTTTTTCAGTCTCCAAAATGCCAATACAAAACTGATTGAGCAAAGACAGATAAATATCACTGTCACAAGTAATAAGTTTTGCCAATCAATAGAAGTTCCCAAAATCAAACTCCGCAGGCAGTTTATAATATGAGTGAAAGGATTTATCATTACCGCAATTTTTAAGCCTCCAGATATACTTTCCATGGGAAATAATGCTGTGCTTGTAAAGAAGATGGAAAGTACAATCAGATTCATGATGGTTTCATAAATTGTTTCATTGGGCAAACACATACTAATAGCATAAGATAACCCCGACATAAAAAATGCCGTAAGAAAAATAAGAGGTATCATCAGAAACAATCCAATAAATCCAGATGCAATACGTACTGACAAAAATATAGATAGAACAAGCATGATGGCTATTTCAATGAATGAAACTAAAACTGCTTCCAGTATTTGTCCCAGAACAATGGAGCTTCGTTTTACAGGCGCTATCAATATCCTGTAGAAGCTACCATTGGATTTCATAATAAAATTGATATAACCGCCGCTACTACAGCATGCGAGTGTAACAAGCACCATGATACCAGGTAGCATAAACGAAGTATAGTTGCCGCCTGATATATTCTTCATGGACTGTTCCGCGATTGAACTATATAATACTAACCAAATAAGAGGCTGTATAATTGTAAGTAGTATTGAAATAGGGTTCTGAAATCGCCACTTTATATTGCGCCATAATATATTTATTATCTCCATTTACTCACCTCTTCGCCATACCCAGTTAACTTCAAGAACACATCTTCAAGGCTGGGCTGTACTATTTCTATCGCCTCAAAAGAGACCCTCTTTTCCAGAAGCCACTTGTTAATATCTTCAAAAGTTTTTCGATCATCTCCAGCATCCGCAAAAATCGAGTATTTACGGATGTTTATTGACGGAAGTATATGTGCTTTAGCAAGTATCTCCGCACATTCTTCCGCTTTTTTCTTCTCATAAAAACCAATGCGGAGTATATTTTGTCTTATATATTGCTTCAGATTTCCAGGAGTTTCCTGTATCAATCCGTGGCCTTCTTTCATAATACAAATTGTATCGCTAAGTTGATCAGCTTCATCAAGATAATGGGTGGTCAAAAAAATCGTTGTTTTAAAATCATCCCGGATTTTTTGAACGATTTCCCACATGGCCTTTCTGGAAGCGACATCCATACCAACCGTTGGTTCGTCTAAAAAAAGTATTTTAGGCATTGATACCATATTCATTGCAATATCCAATCGACGCTTTACTCCGCCGGAATAGGAAGCAACCGGGTATTTCAAATACTTCGACAGTCCGAAACTGTCAATAAGGATGTTTATCCTTTTTTTTGCTGTAACATTGTCCACCTTGTAGAGCCTGCTTTGAAATATCATATTTTCCATAAGAGATAGGTGATCATCAATAGAAACGCGCTGTGAAACACAGGCAATCTGTGTACGAATCCAAGCGGGTTCCTTGCATAAATCTTTACCTAACATGGTTACAGTTCCAGATGTAGGCTTGTAAAGTGTTGTTAGTATGTTGATAAGCGAAGACTTTCCTGCACCATTTGGTCCAAGCAAAGAAAAAATTTCTCCGCAGTTTACTTCCAAACTTAAATCGTCTAAGCCCTTGACGCCGTTCTTATACTGTTTAACCAATTTATCAATTACAATTGCAGACATACTATTCCTCCTCTTTAATCGGGAATAGTATTTCTGTAATATACTTTTGGGGATTGCCTTTCAAAAACATTCCCGGACCCTTGATATAGACTTCCCTAAACGGAGGCTGTAATGTTAGGTTATTTTCCCGTGCATAACGGTCAATTGCTTCATATTCGTAATTCATAGTTTCATAAGAACCGATATGAGTAGCACAAACAGCTTTTATCCGCGGAAGTTCTTTTACTGTAATACCATTCCCGTTTGGTGTTTCAGCAGTAGGAACACATAATTCCATTTCACCCATTTTTGATTTCTGATCCACCACATAGTAGCAGAAAAATGGTGCACCATTTGATTTGCCCTGAATAGACTTAAACACATTGGGAAATACTTTACTTGCTTCAGTGACAACTCCTTTATATTTCATAAAAGCCACTCTAATAGTTTCGATATCTCTAATTTCAATTTGATAATCCATTTATTCTTCACTTCTCTCTTTCTTAATTGCAATCCAGACTTCTGCATGACCGCCTTTTGAGCCTTTATTGCTAACCGGATAAACTTCTATATCAGGAAGTTCAGCGTATTCGTATCCTGAAACTGGAAGCCATTCTGTAAGAAATCGTTTGAATATAGTTTGAACGGATTCCTTAAAATGACCATTACATTCAAAGACCACCCATGTGGCAGCTGGTATCTCAAACTCAAACATTCCATCAGGTACAGGTTTATCCGTAGGAGTAGCAATATAGTAATAGATATTTTGTGGATTTGTATAGGCTGTGACACCAAAAATACCATGTGGATCTTTGTCTATAAGTCCACAAATTTCAGAAAATAACGTACTTTCAAGCATTCTATTCCAAAATACGGGAACATTTTTTTGGTTTTGGTCCATATCCTCTTGTAATGCTGTCCTAACCCCAACAATTCTAATTGTTTCTTTTGTTTCAATTCTATAGTTCATATTCTCACCTCCTATAACTGAAATTGATAGACTGATAGGTGAATAAGCGGTTAATAAGGTTCCCTTTGTACGTGCAACAGTTGGAGCGACACCATGAACACTTTGAAATGCTCGATTAAAGGATGTTGGGGATTCATATCCGTATTTTAAACCGATATCCATCACTTTCATATCACTTGTTTGCAATTCAAGCGCTGCTGCCGTCATACGTCTACGGCGTATATACTCAGACAAGGGAATGTCTGCAACGTAAGAAAATATTCTTTGAAAATAATAAGTGGAGCAGCAAGCAATTTTTGCAATTTCATCATAGGAAATAACACCAGTTAAATTGCTTTCTATATAATCAATTACTTCGCTTAATTGTTTCATCCATTTCACTTTTACCACCCCTTCTTCTTATATAAAAGTTTAGCACAATGTAAATTATAAAGCCTCTCTTTTGATGTCCAGATTTGTAAACTAATTTTTTAATACTTAATACACAATTGAATTTATAATAAACTTTTTATTTAAATTTACATGTAAATTTCAGATAACTCTTATTTAGGACGGCTTTACTTGAAATTACTCATTATTAAATCATTTACTTAATTATACTATAAAAGCTATTTTATATTTTTAACTTATCGCTATTCGGCAATTCATCTTGGGTAACACTTGTATTTAAATGTTTACCTCGCAGTTCATTTATTAATCCATCTTACCCCAAACGATCATAGATTTTTCTCCAGCAAGTTTATAGGTTGCATTAATGTTATATAATTAAATTATGGTATGATGTCTATATTTAAAATGCTTTATCAAATAAAAGTTGGCAACTAGGATTATTTAAAAGAAGTTATAGAAACACTAGATATAAATGTAGATATAGTAAGAGCAACAGAAGAATGATCGATGGAGGAGATAAGATGAAGGAAGAGTTTATAATCTTAAAAGGATGTAGAGAAAATAATTTAAAAAATGTTTCATTAAATATACCTAAAAGAAAAATCACTATATTTACTGGGGTATCTGGTTCAGGAAAGTCCTCTATTGTTTTTGATACAATAGGAAAGGAAGCAAAACGTCAGTTAAATGAGACGTTTAGTGCCTTTATTAGAAACTTTTTACCAAAGTATGGCGAAGTGAAAGCTGAATATATAGGAAATTTATCTACACCGATAATTATTGATCAAAAAAGAATTGGTGCGAGTTCAAGGTCAACCCTTGGAACGATTACAGATATTAACCCATTCATTAGAATGCTCTTTTCTAGAATAGCTATTCCTCATATAGCTCAACGAAATAAGTTTTCTTTTAATGATATAAGTGGTATGTGCCCAGAGTGTGAGGGCCTTGGCATGAAACTAACTGTAGATATGGATCAAATTCTAGATAAAAATAAATCAATTAATGAAGGTGCTATATTGCTCTCTGGGTTTGGTATTGGTTCTTGGCCATGGAAAATATTTGCTGAATCTGGCTTTTTCGATAATGATAAGAAGCTATGTGATTATACAGATGAGGAACTAGAGAAATTTTTATATGGCCCCCCTGAAAAGATAAAAGTAAATGTTATTGGAACAATGAATATAACTTATGAAGGGTTAATTCTAAAGTTTAATAGATCATATTTAAATAGTGATAAGGAAATGTCTGAGGCTTCAAAGAAAAAGCTTAGTAAATTAACGATGTCAGCAGAATGCCCTCTGTGCCACGGTAAAAGACTAAATCAAGAAGCATTAAGTTCTTTAATTAATGGTTATAACATTTCAGATTTTATGTCAATGCAAATTGATGAACTTACTAATGTTATAGACGAAATTAATTTTAAAGAAGTCTCCACGGTAATTGATAGTATAAAAGAAAAACTCAATAATATTATTGATATAGGCCTGGGATATTTAACCCTTGATAGGGAGACTTCAACACTATCAGGTGGTGAATCTCAGCGCATAAAGATGGTTAAGCATTTAAATAGTAATCTTATAGATTTATTGTATATATTTGATGAGCCAAGTATTGGGCTTCATCCAAGAGATGTTCATAAATTAAATGATCTATTACAAAAGCTCAGAGATAAAGGAAATACAGTTATTGTAGTTGAACATGATCCAGATGTCATAAAAATCGCTGATTATGTTGTTGATGTTGGTCCATATGCAGGTACCAAAGGCGGTAATATAGTATTTGAAGGAAGCTATGATGAATTACTCACATCTGGCACACTTACAGGAAATGCCTTAAAGAGTAGTCTTTCAATTAAAAAAGTTACAAGAAAGCCTAATGGATATCTAGAAGTTAATAATTGCAATACAAATAATCTAAAAAACATATCAGTTAAGGTCCCCAAGGGGGTATTAACGGTTATAACAGGTGTTGCAGGCTCTGGGAAAAGTACACTTATGAAACAGGAATTTCCAAATCAAAATAAAGATGTTATATTAATTGACCAGAGTGCGGTTTCCGCAAATTCTAGATCAAGCCTAGCCACTTATGGTGGAATAATGGATAACATAAGAAAGGGCTTTGCAAAAGATAATAACGTCAATGCATCACTATTTAGTTATAATTCAAAAGGTGCCTGTGAAAATTGTAATGGCACTGGAATAATTGAAACAAACCTTGCTTTTATGGAGAATACTAAAAACACTTGTGAAGAATGCGCTGGTAAAAGGTTCAAAAAAGAAGTTTTAGAATATACTATCCAAGATCAAACAATAATAGATGTTCTAGATATGACTGTTTCGGAAGCTTTAGTATTTTTTAATAATAAACAAATTAAGACAAAGTTACAGTCAATAGAAGAAATGGGAATTGGATATTTAACTTTAGGTCAAACACTTGATACATTATCCGGTGGAGAATGCCAAAGGTTGAAACTTGCTAACGAATTACATAAAAATGGTTCAATATATGTTATGGATGAACCATCAACTGGACTTCACATGTCTGATATAGAAAAATTCATAGGCATAGTTGAAAATATTGTTGATAATGGAAATACTGTTATTATAATAGAACACAATATGGATATTATTAGGAGCGCAGATTGGATAATAGATCTTGGACCAGAGGGTGGTATAAGAGGCGGAAATGTAATTTTTGAGGGGATACCTTTAGAGTTAACTAAATGTAAAGAATCTCTTACTGCTAAATATATATAGTTTAGAGATAAAGTGCATTTTACTAAATATTGTTATTATAACATACAGTACAAATTCTAGTGTTACATTCAGACATCAATATAATCTAAATATATTAAACCCCATATCATTAGATATGGGGTTACTTGTGATGAAATATAAATATAGTTTTTTATTAGTCTCCTTTTTCAACAATAACTATTGTATAAATATTTAATAAAAAAAAGATAACTCCTGTTCACAATACAGAAATCATCCTCTTAATCTAGCGAAAACTTTACTTGAATTGACCTTAACAAAGTACCGATTATTATTTCATAATCTTTTGATTATCATCCTTGTGTGGTGAATTTTTATTTTCTATAGTATTAATCATGTCTTTAATTGCATTTACTACGTACTGAGGTTGGTCTATATATATATAGTGTCCAGAATTTGGAACTGGTATTCTTTTAGAATAATTAGAGCAGCTAAGCCAATCTTCTTGTTCTGCGTTTACAACTGCTTGATATATGGGTCCCATACCTTCATCATCTGCTGATAGGTAAGTTAATGGTACATTTCTAAGTACATCTCCTGCTTGGTACACCTGCTGCTCACTTTGTAATACTTCATCTATTGTGCCATCCGCTTTAGTAAACTGACCTAAGAGAGATTCTTTCAGTTCTGGCATATTTGAATTAATGAAATTCATCGCATCCCCCATAACATTCTTTCCTGAACCATCTACCATAATTATGCCTGCAACCTCTTTTCGATACAATTTTGTAAATTCAACAGCATCTAAACTAGCTATTGAATGAGCTACTAAAAGATAAGGTGCTTTAACACCTTTTGCTCTTAAAAGGGCATGTAAGTTACGAGCTTTATCAATGGCTGTTTTGCCATTACCTTTTTCAAATATTGAGCTATCATATGATACTGAGCAAAAATTATTATTCATCAATAGTTGCCTATCTTTATCATTTAATGGTTCTCTATTGGCAGTGTCATCACTTTTTCCAAGCCCTGCTCTATCATATGTTACTGTTCTTGCATATTTAGATATTTCCTGTTGAATTTCTCCCCAACCTTTTTGGGGATCACTTTCAGTATTTATACCATCATTATAACCTGAATCAAACACTACAGAAACCTTGCCCTCTCCCGCTATTTTAGTATATAGCCCGAAATCGCCTATGCTTACCTTACCTTCAAATTGATTATTATCTTCCTTAGCATATGCATTTATTGAGAATGACCCCAACATTAGTGTAGCCGCTACTACAGTAGATATAAGCTTTTTTGATACATTTCCTCTCATTTTAACGCCCCCTTATATTTTTAAAAATAAGATAGTTAAATATACCTTACATATAAGAATATACCATATTTTATATTTTAATTCCATAAAATTGTATATTTTGCAATTTTATGGAAAATTAAAAAAGAGTTGTTAAAAAACAACCCTATTTTTAACCCCTACGACTTAAGCAGAGAATGACTTATTATTCTCTGCGTTAATTCTGGTTTCTTCTTATTTCTTTACCCAAACATGGGTGATTTCCCCAAATGCAAATTTGCGATAATGGTTTGCTTCTTTGTAAGCTTCGTTTATATAGTCTTTAGTTTCTTGTGTGTAAAAATCATTGGGATTGGGGGTAGTAAGTTGCGTTAATTTACATTCAATAATTAGTCTGGCTTCTTTGAAAGACATATCACCGGAAGGAGTTTGAACCCTTGTCAATTCAACTTCTTTCATTTTTTCACTATCTCTTCCTGATTTACTTCCCAAAAGGAGCACTTGTTCCTTATATTCATTCGCGAAGTAAGACAGCGTATATGTTTGCTCTTTTTGAATTATTTCAAGCGTATAACGGTCTGCTCGAAGAATACACCAAGTGGTGGGCTTTTTGAAAAGAGTTCCCAAACCACCCCCACTGCCTATCATGGAATTATAATGATCTTCCTTGCCCGCAGTAATAACCGTAAATTCTTTTCCTACCAACGGACCTACCAACGTAAGTACATTGTCGCATATCTCTTCCGTAGAAATTTGTTTAAATAATTGATCAAAATTCATCTCTTTGACATTTACATGATTTATTTTTTCTTTCATTTTTTCTCCTTTTATGTCTGGTCTATTTATAGTATTATTATATATATTATATAACGGTTTGTTCTGTAGATTGTGTATTGATTTACTTAAATTTACACATTTAAAATTCTCACCTCTCGAAAAAGAATAGTTATGTTTCCTTGGCAACATAACCATTCTATCACTTTATTGTTTCCTTGTCAATAATAAAGGGGGCTGTATCATACGCTGATGTTTCAGCGTTTTGATACAGCCCCTTTAGGCTACTTTTTTATACAACCCCATTATTCAGAATCATTTGGATTTTTTATATCTACACCTTGCTTCTTTATTTCTGCATCCAAATGCCTACTATACTTTTCCACGAAGCTAAGCATGATATCAAATTGTTCCTCGGTTACCTGTTCAAATACGGCTTTATCCCGCTCTTGAAACTCTTTGTGCAACTGCTCATGGACTTTGTTAATTACTTTCCCTTGCTCAGTAAGCCTAAAATAGATTTCTTTCTTATTATCCGGTTTCTGGTAGCTTTCGATAATGCCTTTTTTTATGAGCTTTTTAGTCATTTTACTTATGGCACCCCTAGTCATATAAAAGGACTCCGCAAGTTTTGTCACGTTTGAATCTACATTTCTTCCAATGTATTCGATGCAATGTACTTCAGAAGACTTATAGCCCTTAAGACTGTCTTTCATCTTAACCTTATTAAGCGAAACTATCTTGTTTAATAAGTCCCTGAAACCCATTATGACCTGTTCTTCTTTGTTCATGGCCTGGCCTCCCACCCGTTAGTGTATTAACAATATTATATTATACTTTTGTTTCTATTTCAACAATGTTAAAGTAATTATTCTAAGCATTTAGCTACATCTGAAAAAATAGAGACAAAGTCGTATAACCATTCATCATTCGTGTTATTTCTATGATATTAGCAGATTATATAGAAAAAAGACATTACTGCCTTTTTAAGTTGATGACCAATCTGGCCCACAAGGACGGAAAAGCGATACTGGAGCTCAAGGACCTTCCGGTCCACAAGGACCGAAAGGCGATACTGGAGCTCAAGGACCTGCCGGGCCAAGTAGTTGTGAATGCTGTTTACCAAGTTTAAGAGTAGTTTTAGGTTATCTATTTAGCGTTAGTGCAACTAACATAAGGGTTGAAACAGTAGCACCACAACCACCTGTAACTAATGACAGCATAGATAGATTTTATCCTGATGCAAATGATGCATCCACAGCGGTATTAGTTCAATTTAAAGATGGAACAATTGTATCTCTTTGTGAAATTGAGTTAATACAAGCTTCCGCTTTAGTAGATAGTTCTTCCGATAAAGTACCAGATGCATTGAAAGTTGCTTTGGATAAAACTATTAAAGATATGTCAGATGCTTGTAAGCAATGTTGCTCTGAACAGCTAAGATTATTGTTTGAAGATAATATTAGTAAAAGTGTTGCTAATATAGATTCAAATAGAGACAATATAATATCAGGCAACAACACTGTTTTAGCAACTGGTGCAAATTTAGCATTAATTGACATTCCTGGAACCGATGGAGCTGCAGTTAATTTATGTGTTGTGTCTTCAGTAAAATTCTAGTATAAAATATTTTGTATTTACTTAGTAATAGATCATTAATACCTTTAAAATATCTATTTGGGTAGATTCAAATAGGGTTCAATGGACATAATTGTAAAACTGGTCACATGCTGGAACTAATATTCAGCATGTGCCTAAACACTTCTCAAATTTATTAGATCAAAAGATCTTATATCGTTCATGTAAACATAAGTACGAAGGAATGTTGATTTTTCTTACATATTTCCGAAAACCATCTAATAAGTTCAAAAGAACCTTCTTCATAGTAATTGATCCCCAATTTCTCATAATACTCGATCTCATCATAGGAAAATATATGTTCCACTTCTTGAAACAAATCATATCCTCCAGAAAAATAAATATCTCTATCAATTCTTTTGTCATGGAAAAACTCATTAGCATCTCTTGTCATAGAAAACGGATAGAAAATCCAGATGTAAAGCCTTCATTAAAAATGAAACATCTCAAGAAATTGAGAGTGCTTGGAATAATTCATTACTTATTATTTTCAGAATAAAATTTTAAAGCTTCTCCAATAAATTTAGATGCACCAGTGCCATATTCCTTATCGATTACTTTTATATACGTAGGATTTGATAAATAATGATCAGCTGTATAACCCCAATAGTTATCTCCAACATCCACTTTTAAAGATTCAAGACTCTTTTTAGTTATAGCTGCAATTTTATCAACAATTTGTTGAATCTCTTTTGAAGAAGAATCTTTACTTAAGTCAGATGTAAGCTTTTCATATAATGTATTTATTTTAGGCAGCTTATCTGCCAAATAATTTTTTAGGGCTTCTCCGATAAATTTAGATGCACCATTTCCATATTTCTTATCAACTTCTTCTATCCACTTAGGATATACTAAATAAATTTTTACCATAGAGTACCAATAATCATCCCCATTATCCATTTTGAAAATTTCATAATCTTTTTTAGCTATATTTGTTATTTCTTCAGCAATCTGTTGAATTCCCTTTGAAAAAGGATCTTTACTTAAGTCAGATACAAGCTTTTTATATAGTTCTTTTAATTTAGGATGCTTATCTTCCAAGCAATCTTTTTTAAACTTATCATATTGTTCTTCTTTAATAAACATATCACTATTAAAATTTTTCTTCATAGCTTTAACATATTTTTTAATACTTCCATATTGCTTTATAGCCATTTTAGCAATCTCAGCTTCCTTAGATTTACACATTCCAATAAATTTATCATATTTATCCATACTACCATAAGATTTAATTATAATATTTTTGTGTTCAGTTTTAAATTCTTCTAGTGCATTATAATATTCACTCATATCAAATTCTTCAAAACTCATTGTGGTTTCTCCTTTTAATGTTTTATTTACAAGTTCTATTAAACCATTCAATCTGTTGCGTTTTAGTATAAGCAATTTTTCATGACTTTTTAGTGCTTGCATTTTATCAAAGTGGGCACTAGCCATGATTTCTTTAACTTCTTTTAGTGGTATATCAAGTTCCTTAAAAAATAAAATCTGTTGCAAGGTTTCAAGAGCTTCATCGTCATAAAGTCTGTAACCTGCGTCTGTAAAATTGCTTGGTTTTAACAATCCGATTTTATCGTAGTAATGTAGCATGCGCACACTTATTCCTGTCAAATCCGAAACTTGTTTTATTGTTTTCATTGCTGCACCTCCAACTTTGACTTTAGAGCTATCAATACTGTTTAATACTCGCCGTCTATGAGTTTTGCCAATGTCGTTAAACTCTATTTTTATATTACACTATGACATAGTGTTAGGGTCAACACTTTTTTACTTTTTTTTAAGAGCATAGAGCATCTAATTTAGTTAGACAAAGTAGCAAAACAAATTATATCCATGATTTATTAATATCCCCCAGGGAGTTTTTCTAAGGAGCTTGCGACTGCGGTTGCCATTAACGCTGTGAAAGTCACTGTGGTACTATTTATGATTTTAAGTGTTATTTCTATGATAAATACGTACAATATGATAATAGGGCAAATTACCATATTAGAATAAAAGAAAATCAAAAGGGGGATATTATGAAGGCAATTGTTAAGGGTAAGGTAGCTGTTAACAAGTCAGTGGAGAAAGCTAAGAGCGTCAAGGCAAAGTCCAAGATAAAACCTACAGAAAGTATTGGTAGACAAGGAAATCTTAAAAAGAAAAAGAAAGGGAAATAATTTCTTGATGTAAGTAATAAATATGGTAAAGAACAAAATTTAGAGGAAGAATAAACAAATACATGGAAGAACATGCTATTTGGGAAACGCATATAATAAATATTACATTTAAAAAACCATATGTTGCTTCTTTGATTTATAAAGGTTAATGTTGCAATAACCCCTATTAAGATCATTGTCATCTCAAGTAACCCCCTATCATAGATATGGGGTTACTTAAGATGACATATAAGAATAATCTTTATTATTATTGACTAGAAATCACACTAATTAAGAACCTATTTTTTTAAATGTACCTTTGTCTATATGTAATTCCTACTATTTATTTTTCTATAGTTATCCCTGTATTTTTTGTTTTATAATTCTTAAAAGTTTTCTCTAATTCTTCAAGAGATATACCAAGTGTTTCTGGTACACATTTATATACAAATATCATACCCATAGCGCCTAACACTACAAATACCATAAATGAACCAGAAAAACCTAACCCTTTTAATATTGTAGGGAAAAGAAGGCCAATAAAAAAGTTAGTGGTCCATAGGAAAAATACTGCAATACCCATTCCTAATCCTCTTATTCTTATCGGGAAAATTTCGGCTAGTAATAACCAGACTATTGGTCCAAGACACCCTTGGAAGAAAGCTAAGAAAATCACAGTAAATATAAGTACAACGTATGGAAGCATACTTGAACCCGCTAACGTATTTGTAAGAATAGACATTGCAAGCATAGTTAAGGTAGTTCCAGAAAGTCCTATTAATAATAAGGGTCTACGACCAAATCTATTTGCAAAAAATTTCATATAGATAACTGCCGCAATAACAGACATTAATCCATTTGCTATATTAGCTATTAATGCCATTCGAGTTCCAAAACCGGCTTTTTCCAAAATTGTTGTTCCATAATACATCATTATATTAATTCCTGGGATTTGTTGTGTAACGGCTATTCCGATTCCAATTAATACAATGTGGCGAATCCATGGAGTATTTAAATCTTTAAAAGTAGCACACTCTAAATTTTTTTCAGCTTGAATAACTTGTTCTATTTCCTTAATTTCCTCCTCTGCATCTTCTTCATTACGAATTTTTCTTAAAATCTCCAATGCTTGATAAAATTTTCCGTTAGCGGCTAACCATCTTGGGGTTTCAGGAACTGTTAATATTCCAACCCATAAGATAATTGCTGGGATAGTAGCAATGACTATCATATAGCGCCAAATACCAGGAGTATCAAAAACATTTCCTAAAATAGCATTCAATATATAAGCTAATAGTTGTCCAATAACAATCATAACTTCATTTTGGGTGACAATACTTCCCCTTAAGTGCGTAGGAGATATTTCAGCTAAAAATGTTGGTACAATAACTGATGCTCCTCCCACCGCTAGTCCTAATATAAATCTACAAAAGATTAAAATTGATGCACTAGATGAAATTGAGCAACCTAAAGTTGCAAAGACGAAAACTATAGCAAGAAATTTAATTATTGTTTTTCTACCGTATCTATCAGATAAACGTCCTCCTACTACTGCACCTATAGCTGCACCAAATAATAATCCGCTTGTAACAAGTCCTTCAGTGATAGTGTTTAAATCCAATTGATCCTTTCTAGCCATATAACTTAAGGACCCATTGATTACCCCCGTATCATATCCAAATAAAAGTCCACCCAAAGTTGATATAAAAGCTATTTTGCTTAGGAATTTTTTTTTCTTAAGATTTTGTTCCATACTAATTCCTCCTACTTCATAATTAGTAGCTTGTTAAATTCAGAAAGCATTGGTTTCCCTAACTTTTAACCGGTAAACTTTTATATTTCCCTTCATTGTAGTATAGTAAAAATACACCACATAAATTTAATATACTTACAGGGAGATTATAGTCCGCATGTCTCTTTAATATATTTTCTTGCCTTTACTGCATATTCAAATGGATTTGCCTTTGCAGGGTCTTGTTCTGCTTCCACCAATAGCCAACCCTCATAATTGTTTTCTGCTAAAATTTTGAATATTGCATTAAAATCAATGCTTCCATCACCTGGTACTGTAAAAGCTCCTAATCGAACTCCTTTTAAGAAACTAAGTTTTTCATCTTTAACCTTTTTTGCTATCTCCGGTCTAATATCTTTTAAATGAACATGCTTGATTCTATTTATATATTTTTTAAGTATTTCTATATGCTCCTCACCTGAATATACTAAATGACCTGAATCAAACAACAAGTAAACTAACTTTTCATCAGTAATGCTCATAAGCTTGTCGATTTCTTCTGTTGTTTGTACTCCTGTTCCCATATGATGATGGTAAACGAGCTTCATTCCCTTATCTTGGGCCAACTTTCCTAGCTTGTTTAATCCATTTCCAAGCAGCTTCCATTCTTCCTCATTAAAATGGTACTTTTCATCAAACACTGGAGTATCTACTTCACCTTGTACGCTATGTCCCTGCTCAGCTACAACGATTATATTAGCTCCCAAAGCATGTAGAAAATCTCTATGCTTAATGAATTCCGCCTTAGTTTCTTCATATGGTTTCGTGGTTAAGAATGAACTAAACCAACCGCTTGCAATTTCCAACCCTCTAAGCTCTAAAGCCTTTTTTAAAACTTTAACATCCTTTGGATACTTATTTCCTACCTCTGTTCCTTGGAAACCAGCTAATGCGGCTTCACTCAAGCACTGATCAAAAGTGTTTTCTTTTCCTAAATCTGGCATATCATCATTTGTCCATGCAATTGGAGCAATACCTAATTTGACCTTTTTACTATCTAACATAATTAACACCCCTCATAATTAAAATTTAATTTCAGATAATTTAACTGGTCTGTTCTCATGTAATGATTTTGTAGCAGCTTCACCAATTAATACAGCTTGTAACCCATCTTCACCATCTACAGGTGTATCTGTATTATTTACAATTGCGTCAATAAATTCTGTTACTTCCTGCGCATAAGCCTGCATATATCTTTCTAGGAAGAAGAATAATGGTTTTTCTCCTGTAACACCATTTTCATTTGATATTACTGCCGATGAAGTGCTATCATTTGCTATTGAAACCTGACCTAATGATCCAAACACTTCAGCCCTTTGATCATATCCATAAGCTGACTGCCTTGAGTTATCAATTACTGCTAAAGTTCCGTTTTGCATCTTTAATGTTATAATAGCTGTATCAATGTCCCCAGCTTCGCCTATAGCGTTGTCTATCAATACATTACCGAGTGCATAAACTTCTTCAACTTCACTATCTAAAAGATATCTAGCCATATCAAAATCATGAATTGTCATATCTAAGAACATGCCACCAGAAATCTTCACATAATCTATTGAAGGTGGCTCAGGATCTCTTGAAGTTATTTTCAAAATATGAGGTTCTCCAATTTTTCCACTAGCAACCGCATTCTTAATTGATTTAAAGTTGTGGTCAAATCTTCTATTAAACCCTACTTGATACTTAACCTTAGATTTACCTAATTCATTAATGACTTCTTTTATTCTAGTTAAATCATGATCAATTGGTTTTTCACAGAAAACATGCTTTCCTGCTCTTATTGCTTCTATTGAGATTGGTGAGTGTGTATCTGTTGAGGAGCAAATTAATACTGCATCAATTTCTGGATCTTCTAATATTTTTTTATAGTCAGTATATACCTCAAGTATTCCCTTACTCTTTGCCCATTCTCTTGTAGCATCGTTTAAGTATGCATCAGCAATTGATTTAATTTCAGCATTTTTAACATATTTTGATATACTTTCTCCATGTACCTTCCCAATTCTTCCTACACCAATAATTCCAACCTTTAACATATTGCCCCGTACCCCCTCTTAATCAGCATATGATACTTGTTTATACTTGTAAATTTATCGCAATTTTAATATTATCTGATATTTTTAATCCATCAATAAACTCTTTTTCAACGTCGTCCAATGGTATTGTCTCAGTAATTACTTTTGAAATATTTTCACTGTTCTTCTCTATTATTTGTATTGCTTTTTCAAATCCTCCTGTACCGCCAATACTGCCATAAACACTTAATGCTTTTTTAATAACTGTTCCAAAATCTAAATCAATATAGTTCTGATGACCAATGCATATGACAGTTCCACATCTTTCAGCTAGAATAAGTGCTTTCTTAAACGCTTCTCCACTTCCAGTAGCCTCAATGATAAGATCATAACAATTATTTGACTCCCCTATACTATCCTTAAAATCCATGTTAACTGTATTTACATTAGAAAAATCAAATGAAGAAATCAACTCTAGTTTCTTGCTTTCTATATCTGCCACTGTAATATTAGGGATACCTATCTCTCGTAATACAAATAATGACATCACGCCTATCCCGCCGGCACCTAGTACCAAAGCATTATTAATTTTTTTTAATTTTGATTTTTCAATTCTGTTGGTTATTGCTTGTACAGCAACAGCCATAGGTTCTGCTAGAACAAACGCCTTATGTTTGCTAATTTTTGGGCAATGATAAATATACTTCTCATTTTCAATAATATATTGTGCACATGCTCCGTCAATTGTTATACCTCTTTTTTCTACATTGTCACATTGATTTTTATTCTCTTTACAGAGAGTACATTCATCACAATAGATAGAACAATCTCCAGTTACTAAATCTCCAATATTCCAATTTCCTTTTACATTTTCCCCAATAGAACTTATTTTTCCTACCCATTCATGTCCCAAAATGATGGGATAACTATGTGGACCTAAGTATTTTCCTTCATATAGTTTTATATCGGAACCACAAAGGGCTACATAATTAACCTTTATGAGTATTTCACCATCCTTGATTGGGTTCAATTTTATTTCTTTAACTTCTATCTTTTGGGGACCACTTAACATTACAGCTTTGTTTTTAAAAAGCTCCGTTTTTTCTAAAACCATATTTATTACCCTCTTCCTTTATTTGTTTATTTGTTTTGAGACCATCTATATATCCTTTTATATCTAATAATGCATTCCCACTATACTAAAAACTATCGATTACATTAGTTAGGTACTCTTTACTTTCCTTTAATGCCTTATCACACATTTCTGAATGGTTATATAACTCTACACTTACATAATCTTCATAGTTATATTTCTTTAGGATTTCAAACACCTTTTGAAAGTTTATATCTCCTTCTCCAGGTATTTGATGATAATGTACCTTATTCTTAATATCTTCTATATGAATATGGCGTGTATATTGCAAAGAATTTTCTAAAGCTCCATAAAAATCATTTTCACAGCAATAAACATGTCCAATATCTAAATTCAACCTAAATCTTGGATTATTTATCTTTTTAATTAATTCTACTGCAACCGCTGATGTACCGACAAAAAAATTAGGTTCTGGTTCTATTGCTAGTATTATTTTGTCATCTTCTTCTAATAAGGTATCAATTCCCTCACAAAGATACTCCATAGCTTTTTCTTTATCCATACCTTCTTTTAATTTTCCACTTGCAAAATTTAAAACAGGTACTTCTAAATATTTAGCTACAGCTATTGATTTTTTTAACAAATCAATTCTTTTTCTTCTGCCCTCCTTTTCAGTATTTATTAATGATGGTTCAAATGGTTCAGAACTTAATAACTTATCAGCGCCAGTAGCAATACATACGATATCTATATCTATATCTTTGCATATTTTTTTTACTTGCAATAATCGCTCTCTACTCACGTTTAATGGATTAATATGGTTATCGTGAAATGACATTTCTAAGCCATCGTAGCCAAAATTCTTTACCTTGTTGATGGCTTCAATCAACTCCAGTTTTCTTAATCCATTAGTGTTGTAACTTATTTTAGGCATACACAATCACCTCTTTCTTAGTTCCACTCCAATAAATAATTACTAATTTTTTCATTTTTTTCCTCCTCTTGATAATATTATGTACATTCATATTGCTATTGGTATAGTAACTGCTGATAACCCTTACCGTCCCTCTTCATTATGATAGGGAACAATTTTATTTACATTTTTTATTGTGTTGATATTGATTATCGTTCTTATTTACATTATAATGGTTTTAAATTAGATTTTTTTAACATTATTACTATATTTTTTTAAAATATTAAGGAGATGCTATGAAAAATTTACTCAATCACACAGAACTTGCCTTAAGCATTAAGAATAATAACTTAGAAAATGCCAATATGATATATATGAAAAAGGTAAAAGTACTTTTAGTATTATCCAGTAATACAAATGAATTAAGGAAACTGCTCTACTCAATTAACATCTTTATATACACCTATTTCTGCAACAACAATTCCATAACCTTGGAGGATTTATGCTATAAAAATCTTAATCTTATGGACAATTATCACTTAAAGGAAGATTTAATTTCTTTAGGGAAATCAATTATTAAGAGCTACATAAAAGCCATTCATCATGATAAATCAATATCAGAAAACGAAATTATAAAACATGCTTTGATCTATATTCATTCAAATATTGAAAAAAAGATAACCTTACAAAAAGTTGCAACTCACATTCATATAAGCAGAAACTACTTGTGTTATCTTTTTAAAGAGAATACTAGTTTTAAATTTTGTGAATACATAAACATATGTAGAACAAATGTAGCAAAAAATTTCTTAGACAACTCATCCTATCCACTAGATGTGATTTATTTTAAATCTGGTTTTAATAGTCAAAGTCATTTTTGTACTACATTTAAGAAATATGTGAATGTTTCCCCCAATGAATATAGAAAAAGAACGCGGTAGTAGACTTAAACATTAATATCTCATAATAAAATAGGCAGAATTTTATTGCATTAAATACAATTATCGTAAAATCTAAATAGAAAAGTAAATAAGAGGGGAATAGATATAACTATTTGTTCTTGCTGTGGCAGGGTGAAATGATTACAAAAGAGGAGAAAGATTTAATCTCCATAGTAGAGCTAACGCGGGATCGTTCAATAGCTCGTTTCAGACATTGAGCAACTTTCGTAGCTATCATCCCTTAAGTATATACTTAAGGTGATAGTTTTTATCGGCTCAACATCTGAATCCGAACCTGGTCATTTCATAACATTTTTATATATTAATATCGTTGCAATCGCGATAATTAGTTGGTTGATAATTTATTTTTATATCCACTTTTCATCGTCTGAAATCCATTCCATATTTATTAGATCAAAAGATCTTATATCGTCATGTAAACATAAGTACGAAGGAATGTTGATTTTTGTTCCAATAATTTTCTTCCACATTTCCGAGAACCATCTAATAAGTTCAAAAGAATCTTCTTCATAGGCATCGATCCCTACTTCCTCATAATGCTCGATCTCATCATAAGAAAATATATGTTCAACTTCTTGAAGCAAATCATATCCTCCTGAAAAATAAATATCTCCATCAATTTTTTCGTCATGGAAAAATTCATTAGCGTCTCTTGTCATAGAAAACATACGGATATAAAATCCAGATGTAAAGCCTTCATTAAAAATTTCGAAGTCCAAAACTTCGATTTCTGGATGAAAATTAAAATTTGATATCTTCATTAGTTCATCTGACAAAGCACCAGAAAGTTTATCAAGGTAGTTTCTCACTTTATTTCTATACATATATATATCTGACATCTTTATCAACTCCTTCTATCCACAATATTTTTCAATACTTCCATATTGCTTTATAGCCATTTTAGCAATCTTATCAATTGTAGTTTCCTTAGATTTTAAACGTTCAATAAATTCGTTATATTTATCTATACTCCCCCCCGCTTTTAATTATATCGTTATTATTATATAAAAAAGCTATGAATTTAGAAATTTTCTACATTCATAGCTTACTATTTTACTTATCCCTCTGTATTGTGATTTAATAATTCTTCTATAACTTTTTTATCTGTTGCATTTACTATTTCTTCTTTAATGTCATCGTCCATTAAGCTTATAGCAAGTCTTTGAAGAATCTTTAAGTGTTCATTCTTTCCATCTTCCGGTACTGCTATTAGGAATACAATGTTTACCGGCTCATCATCAAGACTTTCCCATTCTATTCCACTTGAACTTTTCCCCACAACAACTGTTGGTACTTTAACCCAGGCTGACTTTGCATGTGGAATAGCAACTCCATCACCTATTCCTGTTGTTGATATTGATTCTCTTGCATTAACATCTTCTACATATTTATCTACGTCTATTAATCTTTCATCTATTAAGTTTGCTAAATGTTTTATAGTTTCAAACTTTTCAGATGTATTTAAATCTAAATCCATATATTTCACATCAAATAATTTACTCATATTTTTTCTCCTTGTATTCCTTATTTTTTAAGCTTTTTGCTCTTTTCTTATTTTCATACCTTTTAGATAGTTAATCATTAATGCTGTAACAATTGAACCTACAATTATTGCTATTAAAAACATTAATATTCCGTCAATACCACCCATTAAAGCAACTATTGGGCCACCGTGTGGTACTCTATCAGCAACTCCACCTAACATAGCTATGTTAGCACCAACTATTGAACCTACCATTAATGATGGTATAACTCTTAAAGGATCAAGTGAAGCAAATGGAATTGCTCCTTCTGTTATTCCACAAAGCCCCATTGCAAATGCTGCTTTACCAGCATCTAATTCTTCACTACTGTAGTATTTCTTTTTTAAGAATGTTGCAATACCCATTCCTATTGGAGGAATTGCTATTGCTGCTGCAATAGGACCCATTATTTCTGGATTGCCTGCTGTTATCATTGAAACACCAAATAAGAATGCTGTTTTATTTACTGGTCCACCCATATCAAATGCGACCATTGCACCTAATATAGTAGCTAAAATTACTGAACTTGTGCCCGACAAACCTACTAGAAAACTTTTTAATGCTTCAAATGTTATTGTTATTGGTCCACCTACAACTAATATAAATACTAATCCCGTTACCAATGTTGATATAATTGGAATTACTATTATCGGCATTATTGGCTTAATCATGTCTGGAACTTTAATTGATTTTAATCCCTTAACTATATATCCAGCTAAAAATCCTGTTACTATACCGCCTAAAAATCCAGCATTCGCTTCTGACCCATAAAAAGATCCATTCGATGCAATATATCCACCAATTAGTCCTGGTACTAAACCTGGTCTATCACCTATTGAATACGCAATAAATCCAGACAATACTGGTACCATGAATAGGAATCCTGCTCCACCTATCTTCTCTATAATTTTCCAAAATGATTCATCTGGTATTACAAGTCCTGCATTAGTAGGTTTTCCACCAAATGCAAGTGCCATTGCTATTAATAGTCCTGCAACAACTACAACTGGAATCATATATGAAACGCCACCCATTAAGTGCTTATAAAAAGTTGGTTGCTTAGATTTTAATTCCTTCTTACTTTCATCAACACTCTTCATCCTTTTTTCTTTCTTCTTTTCTACTTTTCCATCTAAAAACATTTGTATTAGAACATCTGGTTCTTTAATAGCTCTAGTTATTGGACACTCTATCATTGGAAGCCCTTCAAATCTTTCTAAACTTACTGCTTTATCAGCTGCAATTATTATTCCATCAGCTTCTCTTATATCTTCTTCTGTTATTACATTTTCTGCGCCCGTTGCTCCTTGAGTTTCAACTTTAATTTCTACTCCCATTTTCTTTGCCATCTTACTTAACTTTGCTGCGGCTATATAAGTATGTGCAATTCCAACTGGACATGATGTAACTGCTAATAATTTCATATCTTTCATCCTCCGTTTACTTTATTAATTAAGAAACTTCAAATGCTTTATTCATTTCTTGTCTTTATTATATATTGGATGTAAACATATTCATAGATACACTTTTTCCTGTTATAGCGGAAATTAAATATCTACTTTTAGTTAATTACAATTCTTTTAAATCATCATCTTAGATGCTGCAAAAAGAAAACTTCAGAAGGAGATTTATCCTCCCACTGAAGTTTTCTTTTTGTTATAACACGGAGCTCCTACTTATAGAAATGAGAGGCTTTCCTTCTGAAATGTCGTTAAAATTTGCTTATTATCTTATTTAATTCTTCAAAATCATTACATTTAATAATATTTTTCACAACTTCAATGTCTATAATATTTTTATATAAATGCTCTAAACAATTTTTCCATTCATACCTATCTTTAACCGCCATACCTATAAGTAAAACTAATTGTACTTGTTCTTTACTCCAAGTAATTCCCTTCCTTAATACGGCAACAGCAATAAAAGACTCATTTATGTCCTCGCTCATATGATGTGGCACCGCAACTAATTCGCCTATTTCTGTACTAGCTATCTCTTCTCTTTTAAAAATACTCTCTCTTACATTTTCATTTATATACTCTCTTTTAATTAGTTCTTTTGTCATAAAATCTAGTAAATCGTCTCTATTACTAGCCACAACATTCTTAAAGAATAAATTTTCTTTAAGTTTACTTACAAGACCATTTGTATTATTAATGTTATTGTCTATCTTTTCTTCAATTAGCTTAATTTCTTCACTATCTAATAAGCTTTTAATATATATAACCTTATCTAATCTAATATCTAAAGGAACTGTAGATATTATTAAATCTGCTTTTTCTATTACGTCATCATTTAATTCATATCGCGGAATAGTATCTACGATATTTAACCTATTTTTAAAATGGGATTCTAACTTTACTTTAAGAAGCAGAGATGTCCCAACACCTGTTGTACATACTATTATGACTTTCTTTGCAGTAGATTCTCTGTTTTTATTTTTTCTTTCAATGGCTGCTGCAAAATGTAGAGCAATAAATCCAATATCATCTTCTGTTAAATTAAGGTCTGTTTCCTCTTTAATAATCTTGTTTGCGAGAAGTGAAAGCTCTAATGCAAAAGGATAGTTATTTTTTATTACACTCAGCATAGAATTTTCTACCCTAATTCCATATCTCGCTCTATTTATTGATACTTTAAGATGATGACCTAAGAAATTGATAAGTATATTATCATTAGTAAAATTGATATTAAAACTATTATTTATTGATGCTAATATTTTTCGTAGTATTGCATCTTCCTCTACATAATATTCTTCTGTTTCTTTGCTTGTTTCCATATGACTACTTGCCATTATATGTTTAGTCAGATATAACATTTCCTCTTCGATTAAATCAATTCCAAATTCATCCTTTATTTCATTACATATACTTTTAGCTATCTTAATTTTTGATTCTCTTTTTAACTTTTTTCTAATATCCGCATCATAAGAAATATTTTTATGATAATAGTTTCTAATAATCATTATTATTAAATAAGATTGTATATCTCTATATGCTATGTCCGATAATCTAAAATTAAATTTAGAAATATTATTTTTAATTATATAATTTATATACGTATTTTTTTCTCCTAAAATTTTCTTTATTTGGAAATGCATATTATTTTTTATTTCTTTATTACTAGCTAAAACATATCTATTGATGCAATAACGTATATTCTCTTCACTTCCAGTTATTTTAATTCCCTTATTACCAATCTTCTCTATATCAGCACTAAATTTTACTAGAGTATTTTTTGCAAGTTTAATATCATTCTTTAATGATGATAAACTTACATATAATTCATCTGCGAGTTCAATTTGAGTTATTCCTTCCATTCCTTTTAACTCATTTATTAATAACCTTGTTATTATATATTCTGCCCTTTCTATAGCTGTTAAATTATTAGATATATCCTTTTCTTCGTTCTCACTTAAGAACTCCTTAAATGTTTTCTCTTTAAGAATTTCAATTCTATACCCTCTTGATTTTTCAGATAAAATAATTGCACCTTTATCTTCTAATATATAGTTTAATTCCTTTATATCACTTCTTATAGTTCTAGATGATACGCCTAATGTATTACAGAGATATTCTCCAGTAACTATCTTATCAACACATAATAATATGTGTAAAATCTTTTGCAATCTTAAATTACATATCATGTTTACCACCCTTATATTAATATTTAATTGTTTTTTATTCCTCTCATTCTTAATCTTCTAAAATGTATACTTTTTATACATGATAACATATCTATTACACCTCACAAATTATATTATACCAAAACCCATCTTTATAATATCTCTAATATAAACATATTCAAATTTACACTTTTCCCATAAATCAGTATATTAAGATAATAAAAAAAGAACCTTCCAAACATTTGTTTTGTTTGCTTTGGTTCTTTTTTTATCTTAAATATAAAGATAAGTCATCTTCTATATAAAACAATTTCACAAAATTAAATGACGTTCTTGCTTCGCGACATCTCATTAATATGTTTGCAAAAAAGCTTTTAAATTATTAAATTCACTTCATAACTTTCCAACTTTGCTCAAATGTAAATTCAAATCTTTGAATAATTCCATCAATAATTATATCATCTGTAATATCCTTTTTTAATGCTTCGTCCAATCTAGCTAAGGCTTTTACAAAATCGCTTACTTTTTCGCCTAATCTCTTTCCCATTGTATATAACAACCCCTTCCTTTAATATATTCTTTATTAATTCTTCTTTATTTAACTCATTAAATGATAATATATCAAAACTTAAAGGCGTATTTATTCCCCTTATATCCATATTAATATTAGCTAATGTCAAGTGCATCATTCCTGCTCCAACTATACAAATATCTATATCTGAATTATATTTATTATTTTAGCACATATAAAATTATTTAAAACTAAAATATTGAAAAACACTTGAAAATAATAAACTATAAAAAGCTTTTAGGTGAATATATGAATGCTTTAATAACTTTTACACTATTGACTACATTCATTATTTGGTACTGGGCATAAATCACGTTAATTAAATTTTCTATCCATAAAAGATTTTTAATTGCATAACTTAATAGCAAAGGGCATTTCTTTTGTTCCATCAAGATTCGACCAACTACCAATGTACTCCCCGTTTGAAAAAATCTTCCCTTTGAATACGCCTGTAATGTTTTCATTATTATCCAACTCATTCATGGTAACATTATTGTCCATATCATAAACGCCTTTAAGTATAATGTCCGTTTTATACTTATCATAATAATATGTTCCTGAAACCTCATTGCTGTTAAAAAAAAGTTTCATATGAACATTTAGATTCCTATTTATCGCCCCACTCATAGATAACTCTTTTTGATCTAAATAAGATTCTTTTACTTCCCCATTGCTGTTATTATTCAACTTATTTGCTAAGGATACCTTTAACGCTATATTATCTTCTGCAATATTGCTATTAATTGTACTCTTCAATTTTTTAGCATCAGCACTCTTACTATCCAATTTTAAAAGTTCATTTATATATTTCTCAGCGTTATCATATTCCTTGCTACTTATAGCCTCATTTGCCAATGTTACATTTAACTTTATAAATTGTTTTTTACATTCTTCTATATTTTCTTGTGCATTAGAATAAAATTCAACATTTCCTTTTGTTATTTTATTGAAGTTTTCTATACTAATTAAGTAATCTTTATCATTCATTAATTTTCTACCAAATTGATAGTGTGTCTTATCTATTAGTTTTTTACTATCTTTATATTTCAATATTTGCTGCAACTGCGACAATGCTTTGTCAAATTCATTGCTTTTTAATAGCTCAGTTCCATATCTATAATGTGTTTCCTTAATTTCTTCATCAGCATTTTTATAATGTAGTAAATTTTCAAATATTAGTAATGCTTCGTTATACTTTCCATCGTTTAATAACTTTATTGCATTTCCATATTGTTGGTTTTTTATTACCATTGGTTTTATATACCTAATAGATGCAAAAATAATAAAAAATAATAATATTGTCAATAGAGAACTAACTTTAGCTGTTTGAATCATTTTGTATTTTTTCTTTTGTGCTATATCTTTTTGAATTTTAATTTGTTCTTCTCTTTCTTCCTCATCTCTTTGTTTTTCCTTTTTCACTTTTAACCTTATTTTTTCTTGGTAAATTTGATAATCATTATAGGACTTTTCTAAATACACTTTATTGATAATATCAAACTGCCATGTTTTATCTCGTCCACATCTGCAACACGCTAAGTTAGAGATATTATTTAATCTTCCGCAGCAACATAACCAACCTAACCCTTCTAAAGTTTCTGGAATGAACTCAATACCGAAAGAATTCCCTTCTAATTTAATTCTTTTTAATTCGCCGATTAACATGTCCCCTAAAACATTTATCCTAGTTCTTTCGGTTATTTTATTTAATTGACATTCTTTATTTATTTTCTTAATATCTCCATTTTTATAAACAACTTTTTGAACATGTATGTTAACTTTTCTTACATTTTTATTTATAAGTGGTACAGCCACATTTTCACCAAAAGTATTATTGGGTTTTACGTCCAAGTCTTGATAAGAATGTATAATGATATTATTGTTTTCATTCATTTTATCTCCAGCATCATCAAAACATTCAACTGAAATATATACTGATGAAATATTTTCATTTGATATATTACATATTTTCAACTGAAGAACAACATTATCGTAAGTAACATCATAAAGTAAAGAACCGTTAATTATTTCTATTGGCCAATCTTTAAACCAATAATTAAGATCTATATACCTGATATTTGTATATCTATTTCCAGCCATTATTGTCCCCCCCGGATTTATTAAAGTGGTGGTAGAGTATTATTTAAATTATCGTTTTTAGGTCCACTATTTTCGTTTAAACCCTCTAAAAGATTGATGATTCTCTCACTTTGCTTTATATTGCTGATTTTATCCAAATATCCAATCATAATGAAGCTAACTCCAAGGATAGCAAACATTGTTGCTAAGACAAAAAAAGAAGTTGCCCTAGTTCCATTAATAATATAATTGTATGCATCTCCTCCAACATAAGAATTTTTAGTTAAAGATGACACATCACTAGAGTAATAGTTTGTAAGTTTATCATATCCTAGATAAATCATAACTGATGACACAATGAACATAACTGCAGATAATAAATTCCACTTTTCTTGCTTACTTTTATTCATTTCTAATACTTCCCTTCACTCAAAACATATTATGAGGTCCCTCGAATAATATTTAAATATATAAAATAAATTATAACGACTATCTTAATACTATTTATAAGTAATTCTCAATATGCCATATATTACACCATACTAATATTTAGAAGCTAAAAACTTAGAATAACTTGGAGATGTGTTGGGGGGGGTTATTGCTTAATATATGAATCTATTTTTAAAAACAAAGCGAGATGTCCACCACTTAAATAATCACATATTTTCGGATTTGGCATTAGTTCAATCAATCCCTGCTTTATTCCCCCACTAAATGTCTCATCATCCTTGGATAGAATCAGTAATACTTTCCCATCGAGATATGCAAAATCATTTCTACTGCCTCTATTTAAATTCAATAAGTCTATCATTGGGCTACATATATGGCGCTCCTTCGATTAGTCAATCTATGAAACACTATCTCAAATAATTCTTGCATATACCCTTGCTCTTCTTCTGTGCATCAACATAAATCAGTATATTAATGTAATAAAAAAAGAACCAGAGCAAACATTTGTTTTGTTTGCTCTGGTTCAAGTTTATTTTTCTTAAATATAAAGATAAGTCATCTTCTATATAAAACAATTTCACAAAATTAAATGACGTTCTTGCTTCTCGATATCTCATTAATATGTTTGCAAAAAAACTTTTAAATTATTAAATTCAGTAATATAACTTTTTCTAATTCGCTCAACTATATTTCTAGCTATTGTTTCATCATACATATGTGATGTTCTATTCCTATCTAACATCATTTCGATCCAAATTTCCCCATCAACAATTATCCTATGCTTATATGCTATCTTAATAGTACTCCGTGGAGATATTGCCTCGTCTATTATACCCTGTTCTTCTAAATACGACTTCATAACTTTCCAACTTTGCTCAAATGTAAATTCAAATCTCTGAATAATTCCATCAATTATTATATCATCTGTAATATCCTTTTTTAATGCTTCGTCCAATCTAGCTAAGGCATTTACAAAATCGCTTACTTTTTCACCTAATCTCTTTCCCATTGTATATAACAACCCCTTCCTTTAATATATTCTTTATTAATTCTTCTTTATTTAACTCATTAAATGATAATATATCAAAACTTAAAGGCGTATTTATTTCGCTTATATCCATATTTATATTAGCTAATGTCAAGTGCATCATTCCTGCCCCAACTATACAAATATCTATATCTGAATTATATTTATTATCGCCCCTCGCTCTCGAGCCAAATAATATTACTTTTTCAATTTCTTTATACTTTTCAAAAATTTCTTTTAATTTAACAACCAATTTTTCATCAATCATTTTATTATTACCTTTCTAGATATATTTCTTGAATTTTATGCATTTTTTAGATACTAGTTTTCACCATATTTATTATTTTAGCACATATAAAATTATTTAAAACTAAAATATTGAAAAACACTTAAAAATAATAAACTATAAAAAGCTTTTAGGTGAATATATGAATGCTTTAATAATTTTTACACTATAAACTTAAAAACTATAATGGGTATTCTATAAATGTCATCAAATTATATTTTACGAAGAACTGAAGTTACAGCCTTCTAACCGCCTTGCTACTACACTATTGACTAACAGTTCTTCTAAATGTTAAGACCATTTTCAACTCAATTGTAACTTGTGACGGTAAATATTTCACTATAGTTTCATGCATTGTATAAGCAAATTTTTCTCATATTAATAGAACGCAGGTAAAATTTCATCAATACATAAAAAATAAGGTTTATCTATATTTACCTCTATTTAGTAAAAAATCCGGATACATAATAAAATAGGATATTTTTTCTCTTTGTATAAATATCAACATTGTTTATTAATTTAAAAGTTTTATTGTTAATACTGTAAACATATAAATATTCTCCATCCTTTGAATAAAGCTTATCATCTTTAATACTTATTTGTCCCAAATTGTTTTCAAGAGTTACAACATCTTGTTCATTAGTCCCGGGGTCATATATAGTAATTTTATTTCCTTGCATTTGAACTAAATCATAATGAGATATTATTAATTTATTTTTATAATTTAATATTTGAAATGGATACCTTTCTTTAAGCTTTATGTTTGAAACAGTTTTATTTTTAATATTAAATTTACTTAAATTATAGGATCCTCGCTCAGTATCAGATACTTCATATTGGTTAGTAAAATAAATATCATCACCTATTTTAGTTGAGTAATTGTGGCCTTCACCACTTTTACTTATATCTATTATATCTGTAATCTTAAAACTTTTTGTATCAATTAAATACAAATGAGATTTATTTCCATCGTTATCTTTCTCCATTGCAAAAGCATATAAAGTACCATTATACAAGTCAATACGGTCAATATAAATCCCTTCCTTCGATATTGTTTTTACATTTCCCGAACGCTTATCATACCAACTTATTATGGATTCATTACTTAAAGTGTTTGCGCTGTAGATTGCTTTATCATTAACAGCAAAACTATTTATACCGTGCTGCTTCATATCATATGTTTTATATTTACTAGTTTCAGTATTATATTCCATAATTACAGTTAACTCTTTCTGATTACCTATTCCTTTTGGAACAACATACATATTCTTACCATACATTCTTGGAAGGTCAAATGACGAACCCATGGACCCTAATTTAATTTTTTGTGTTCCAGTTTTTTTTAAATCTTTATTGTAAAAAGTTAAGTTGCTTTTATTATCTTGTTCAGTTGTTTCAATTACTCCTATGTTAAAGTCTTTATTAGAAGTTGCTTTCTCTCTAAATTGTTTCATATGGACTAAAAAAAGTAATACTAGTACTGATAACATTGATGCTATTATTAATATAAATGGTGATTTGAACTTACGCATAATCACAATTTCTCCTTCACCATAAACTTATAAAATACCCCCACTTTTAAATCTGAGGTATCCAAATAACTTTTCTCATCTTTATTGAAAGTATAATAATAGGATAGTGTAAACATCATAAATTGCAAGGAATAAATAACCAATCGTTCTGTTAATCCTAAAATATTAAGTCTCATACCCATTCCTATGGGATTGGTTGCTCCTGTTAGTGTTATAACAATGGACATTATTAAAACAAACCTTCCGAGTTTTTTTATTTTTTCTTGCTTTAAGTATCCAACTGCAAGTATAAAACAGGATGAAATTGTAGTGAACATTACCACAACTGTTACTACGATGTGCATCCTATTTTGAAAATTCATAACCGTTTTATCACCCGTCAATGGAAAAATGCTATAGCCAACCATGGAAACAATCTGCATAATCATCATCACAACATATCCTACTCGTGTTACCAAGTGATATTTTCTAAAAGATTTAATGATAAGTCCTGCCACAAATAAAATTGTGCAAATACCATATACACTTGTAAAAAATTTAAGGATTACAGCATTTGGAGCACCAACTGCTGTTAGAGAACTAATATCTGTTGTAATGGCATTATATTGTTTCCATAGCAAGTTTCCAATAATAGTATGTAGCATATATCCAATTACACCAACCATCCCCAGTGGCATAGATATTTTTTCAATTTTTTTCATTGGTTACACCCTCCCGATATTATCTTATTATTACATAACAAATTTATTAATTAATTATAATATTATTACCGTATACTGGATATTAAAAAATTACAGTAAGCTTAACTTTGAATCTTTTTCTGTAATTAATCTTATTGGCTTGCACGGATTACCGTATGCAATATAATTATCTGGGATATCTTTTGTAACAACGCTGCCAGCGCCGATGACTGCGTTATTTCCAATATGAACACCGCCACAAACCACCACGTTGCAAGCAATCCAAACATTGTTTCCAATGTAGATTTCCTTTGCGTATTCGGACATAGACACATGGCCATCCATATATTTCATGGCACTTCTCTCTTCCGAAATGAGTGGATGTGATGATGCCATGAGGGAAACGTTAGGTCCGAACATAACATTATTACCAATATAAATTTTACCATCATCTAAAATCGTGGTATTAAAGTTCGCAAAGAAATTCTCACCGATGAACGTATGACACCCATAATTAAATTGTATAGGGCCTTGGAAATAATATTTTTCTCCTATTTTTCCGATAAATTCTTTAATAATTGGCAGACGACTTTCATCATACTCTTCAAGCAAATTGAATTTCTGACAGAGAATATGTGCCTTATGCTTAATATCTCGAAGTTCTTTCGTACGGGCATCAAACAGCCTGCCCGCAAATATTTTTTCTTCTTCTTTCATAGTTTGCCTCCTAAAAATAATAGATTTAATTCACAGAATATAAAAGATTCATACGTCGTATCTTTTTACAACTTTGTCATAAAATATATATTTAATCATACCATAATTACCATGAATTATGTATATTTACAATTCTTTAAAAATGGGTAATAGCCTCAATATGAAAGTAACTCAATTGATATTGTGTTACTTTCAGAATATCAATACACTCTTAATAAAGTAAACCAATATCTAATGATATGAGCTGTCGCTTTGCTACCTTTTTTCAGGTTGCTGTCCAGGCCCCTTAGGCGATAGTATTTATCAAAATACAAATTTGAAGGATATACAAAGATGTAAATATTGGCAACAATAATATTGGTTTTATCCCTATAAAAAAGTAAAATATAATGATATAATCAATTATCTGAAAATTATAAATTACGAAAGGAATGGTTAATTATGAAGCCAAAATTAGAAAAAAAGTACGGGCTAATGACTGCAATAGCAATGGTTGTTGGCATCGTAATCGGCAGTGGTGTTTTTTTTAAGGCAGAAAAAGTATTAACTGCAACTGGAGGAAGTCTTCCACTAGGTATTTTGGCTTGGATTATTGGCGGTATTATTATGATTTCTTGCGCCTATACTTTTGCTGTAATGGCAACTAAATACGAGAAAGTAAATGGTATAGTTGATTATGCAGAAGCTGCTATGGGTGAGAAATATGGATATTATGTTGGCTGGTTTATGGCACTAATTTACTATCCAACATTGACATCGGTTTTATCATGGGTTTCAGCTAGATATACCTGCGTATTATTGGGATTTCCAATTACAGGTGGAGAGTGTATGACTATCGCATGTCTATATTTGATAGGTAGCTATGCTTTAAATGCATTATCACCAGTTTTAGCTGGTAAATTTCAAGTTAGTACAACTATTATAAAACTAATCCCACTGATTTTAATGGGTATAATTGGGACAATCGTAGGTATCAATAGTGGTATGACTATGTTTAATTTTACAACAGTAGTAAAAGAAGTAAATACTACGAATGCATTATTTACAGCAGTTGTTGCTACAGCTTTTGCATATGAGGGTTGGATTATTGCTACAAGTATCAATGCTGAATTAAAAGATGCAAAGAGAAATCTTCCACTTGCTCTTATTGGAGGAACTTTTCTAATTATGGCTGTTTATATTCTTTACTACATAGGACTAGCTGGAGCTGTAACAAACGAAGTTATGATGAAAGGCGGAGAAGCTGGAGCTAAATTGGCATTTCAAAAAACATTCTCCTCTACATTTGGTTCTCTAATATTTGTATTTGTTATTATTTCTTGCCTCGGAACTTTAAATGGATTAATGCTCGGATGTACTCGTGGTATTTATTCATTAGCAGCAAGGGGCTTTGGACCAAAACCAAAAATATTTAAACAAATAGATAGTGAGACTAATATGCCAACAAATTCATCTATACTGGGACTACTTCTTTGTGCTATATGGTTATTATACTTCTATGGCGCTAACTTAACAAACCCTTGGTTCGGATTCTTTTGTTTTGATTCATCAGAATTACCTATAGTTACTATTTATGCATTATATATTCCTATTTTTATTATGATAATGAAAAAAGAAAAGGATCTAAGCTCATTTAAAAGATTCGTAATGCCTATTATTTCATTAGCAGGATGCATATTCATGATAATTGCTGCTTGTTTTTCTCATAAAATGGCAGTTGTTGCATATCTAATTATCTTTGCAATTATAATGGCTATTGGTTCTATGTTTTCGAACAAAACAGAACTTAATTAGAAGCTAATATCTAATTAAAAGATGTTGTAATGAAGATAAGTTTCTAATCACGATTATTGATATACCATATTAACAAATAAGCAGAAGCCACTTCCTTTCGGAAGTGGCTTTTAAAGTATTTATATATGTATTAACAATAAAGCTTAGAGGTTGCTAATAATTTTATATGATACAAAGAATACCTAGTAATAAAACTTCACTATATTATCAATTTCTTTAGCAAAATTAGGATGTTTTAATTTATGTTTATTAATCACTCGCCGTACCCGTGGCCGATTATACCGCTGGACAATAATAGGGTATATGTTAAGAAATACATTAAAAAATATTAACCATATTGTTTGCTTAAATGAATATGCCATACAAACATATACGGTAATGATTGCAATTATAATAGCTATAATTACGTGTCCAAATTCAGAAGTCCGGGTTCTGTATTCATAATACTCTAATAAAATTAAAGATTTTCTGATAGGAGTTTCCTTTTTTCTACTTCTCTCCCAATTACTTAATACTAGTAATTTTCTAAAAAAACTAACACCAAGATACTTGTATATTTTACCTTCATCCTCAATACGGTGACAATTAAAATAAGATGATTTGAGTTCCGGCCTCAATAATGTTTCCACTATAGACATCCAAATCATCAGTAAGAGGTTTAGTGAAATACTATATGTTAAGGAGCTCATACTCATAAAAGGGAATAGAATTAAAAACCCTACCCCACCTGTGGTCATCACTACAATAACACACTCGAGAAATGTGTTTTGCTTTACTTTGATCATGTTGTATGCACCACCCTTCTTAATTTCTAAGTTAACGTCCAGCCAGATTTATGACCAGAGCCTCATAAGTTTGAAATAGTTTTTATAATTGCATCATAATTAAGGAGATTCCTTGTTAGGTTTTTCAATATATGCTACTTAACTAGTTTAGTTGGATCTTTTTTGTAAATACATTCTAATTATAGTCTTAATATCTATTATTTTCCACAATATTATACATGTTTTATTTTATTTTGAATTTACATACAATTAAAAAAGAGCCAACAAAATTGACTCATCATCACTTTGATTGGATCTTTTGAATCTTCTATTTATAACAGCATATCACTCACTACCATCAAAAGTAATATGCTTATTTTTTCTAATTACTACTCTTTACTACCCCAACAGCAACCCCTAAAATACTCATCTGAGTCTCTGCAACATTAATTGGTTCATAATTTGGATTTTCAGACATAAGAAGCACTGTGTCCCCCATTTTAACAAATCTTTTTAATGTAGTATTTCCATCCAAATCTACTGCTACAATTTCATAATTATTTGCAGTGTTTTGCTGTCGTATAACTACTAATTCGCCATCATTAATATTAGCATTTATCATACTATCCCCTCTTACTTTTATCATATAGTTAGTGCTATTTTTTTGGGTCCATATCTCAGGAATGTAAAATTGTTCATCAACAGTAGAGTTTAATAAAATAGGATCTCCAGCGGCTATTCCACTAAATACATTCAATTTTTTCATGTCCTTAAGTTCTGATACCTCTTCATTTTCAAAAATCAATTCACTAATATTATTGTAATCTCTCATAAATTTATGATTAACATTGTTTCTTAGATCCACGTAACAATAGTTTTCTAAACTAGAAGGCAGCATTGAAGCCTTAAATGGAGGCATATCCTCAATTACTTCCAAATCGCTATTTATGAATAACAAATCTACTCCATCTGTAGCTAACCCATACTTACAAGTTGGTGTCGTACTCATGTAACTCTTTAGTTGCTCAAAGCAATTTACAATCCCAGCACCCTGTCTTTTAACCTCAATGAAAATATAAGGAGTCTTTGTATTATTCCTATAAGTTGAAACAACTACATCCACGTACCCAATTTTAGAAAATATATTAACTTGATACTCTATATCTAAAAGCTTCTCAGGGTATTTATAGTTTTCCTTGAGTTCATTAATAATCCACTGTCTCACTTTTTCTTCGGCTGAATATACATCCGTAAGTTTTTCTTTAAATGAAAAATCTTCTTGCTTAAGGGAATAAAAATTACTCATTAATGTGCTTTCATCATGCTTTAAGAACTTAGGATTTATATCACTAATAAATTTTGAAGGTGTTCCATCCGCAGTCAAATAAAGCCTTTCAGTAGCCCTAGTCATACCAACATACATAAGTTTTCTTTCTCTCGTTTCAAAAGTTCCATCATCGTCAATACTAATACGTTTTAGTGGAATCGATTTAGAATTTAAACCAATCATTATTACAACTTTAAACTCTAGCCCTTTAATTGAATGCATGGTTAGAATTTTAACTTTATCATCACCAAATTCATAACCATCTTGCTTTGTCATAAGTTTAAAAGGTACATTGGCGGTTTCAAGGTAGGTGCTTAATTCTTTAATCTGACCATTAGTCCTTGCTATTATTGCTATATCTCCATACTCATAGTTTTTGAAAAGTTTAGAAATAAGTCTTGTTAAATAATTTGCTTCCAAAGGTTTGTCGGCAAATGCCCTAAATACAGGATAAACACCTTGTTTATCTAATAATGATGGCTTAACATAGTTTTCGTCCTCTATAATTAGTAAATCTTTCTCTAATAGGCTATAGGCCGCCTGAGCAATCTGGGTAGTGGTTCTATAATTTTTAGCAAGAGAATTGCTTCTACCTTTAACATCAAATCCTACGCTCAAAAAGCTTCTTCCTTTAACCAACCAAGATTGAGGGTAAATGCTTTGTGCATTATCGGATACAAACATGGTAGAAGAATAATCTTTTTTATTCATTAACTCATATATAAATTCTAACTGAACCCTAGTAAGGTCTTGGCTCTCATCTGAAATTATATGCGTATACTTTTTAATTGGTTTTTGCTTAATCTGTTCTAGTGCTAAAAGTGAAACATCATTAAAGTCAACTTTGTTATTTTCCCTCATACTAATATCATAGAGCTGCATTACTTTATAGATAGCACTTCTAGTCTTTGAATTTTTTTGGAGTTTTTGAGGTCCATCATGATTTGACATTCTACCAATTCTATCAGCACTCTGATATTCCTCCACATCTAGGTATCTACAAGCTTTAATCCATCCAATTTCTTCTGATATAAAATTTAAATTACTATGCTCTAGTATTTTAACATCAGAATAATATTGTTTGGCATCATAGATAGCTTTTATAATTATACTTGAGATAATCGCCTGTCTGCTCTCAACTTGTAATTGCAGATGATTAGACTTACAGTATTCCATAAAGTATCTATACATTAAAGCATCTATATTTTTAATTTCTAACTTACTCTTATCTATTTCAAAAAGAGAAATAACTTCATATCCCCTGTCTTTTTCAACCTTATCGTAAATATACTTAATATAACTTATTAAACTTTTATTATAAGTTACCATTAAAATTTTATCATCCTTATCAAAACAATAATTTTCTAATAAAAATGGTATTCTATACACTGCAACAGTGGTTTTTCCTGAACCTGCAACTCCCTTGATTAAGGAATGCCCAGCAGGTTTACTTTGAACGAGTTTTCTCTGTTCTACATTAAGTTGCATAATTCTCCCCCCTACACGTAAATCTTTTTATTATATTTATAATATCTTCACCATACTTCTCAAACTTAACTTCTCCAAATCCTTTAATTGCAATAAACTCCTGTTTATCTGTAGCTTTAGGATTTGTAAAAACTGTTAAAGAAACTACTGGCAACTTATCGAGACTATACACCTTTAATATTTTCTTTAAAACAATCTCAGCTTTCTTTACAAATCTTGAAAAATCACCTTGACTATCGATTTCAATGTTTCCCTGAAGACTCTTACACTTTATAATGTAACAGAACTGATGAGTAATCATTAAAAAGTCTATGTCCGCAATACCATCTCCCAGTCCTAACCTAATGTTATGTAATGCATAAAACGGTGCTGGTGAATTTTTAAGTTCAAAATACACTTTGCTAAGACCTTCTTGGACATATTTTTGAAGGTTAAGTTCATTATCAATTCTATTTTTTGCAACCTGATCAGTTGAATTGTTTAAAAGTTCCTTAAAATTAAGTATATTCTTACTTTCCTTGTTAAATTCCTTTATGAAAATTGGTGTAGTTATTGTTTTCATAAGTTTACTTTCGAAGCTAACACCAAGTATACTTTTCTTTATTACATCAAAAATACCCATAATACCCCACTTTTTTTCATTAATTGATTAATTATAACATATTGTGCTTAATTCCTCCATTACAGAATATTAATGGTAGTTCAATCTATTATTAACATGATTTTTTACATACTAAAATATTATCAAATCGAGTAGGAGCTAAATAATTAATTTATTTAGCGACCTCTCACACCACCGTGCATACCGTTCGGTACACGGCGGTTCAATAGAAATTAATGTTTTAATAAATATGTCTCAGATATAGAAACTAATCCTATATTTTTAAGGTATTTATTGGTCAATGTTTTGTTTAATATAGGGCTATTGGATGTTCTCCAATAGCCTTTCCTTGTATTTGCATATTGCAAAGCTTTATTGTTTGGTATTCCTAATTTAACAAGGTTCCCATATTTTGTTTTAATCTTTTTCCATTGTTTCCAAAAACACATTCTAATTCTTCGCCTTAACCATTCATCAAGTGTTTTAAGAATACTTTTAATGTCTGCAATAGCAAAATAATTTATCCATCCAACTATCACTTGCTTAAGTTTCATAAACCTATATTTCATGCTCATCGCATTACTTCTTGAAGTTAATTCTTTTAGCTTTGCTTTGAATTTGATTATAGGTTTTTGAGGAACTCTCATTCTGTATTCACCTTTTGCTCGGTAAAATGAAAATCCTAAAAATTTAAGTTTCCAAGGTCTATCTACTGTACTCTTTTCTTTATTCACTCTAAGCTTTAACTTTTCCTCAATAAATCTCGTAATACTCTTCATTACTCTATTTGCTGATTTCTCACTTTTGACGTATATATTCGCATCATCAGCATATCTACAAAAGTTTAGTCCTCGTTTTGTTAGTTCTACATCGAGTTCATGTAACATTACGTTACTTAATAATGGGGACAAAGGCCCGCCTTGAGGTGCTCCTTCTTCTGTATTCATAAATACCCCATTTATCATCACTCCACTTTGTAGATACTTTCGTATCAGAGAAATTACTCTACTATCTTTAATATCTTCCGATAGTATCCTTATTAATTTATCATGATTTATCGTATCAAAGTATTTAGAAAGGTCTATATTCACCGTCCATGTATGTCCAGCATTAATATATCCCCTACATTTTTCAACAGCTTGTTTTCCACTTCTTAAAGGTCTAAAACCGTAACTATTATCAGAAAATTTCTTTTCATATACTGGTATTAGAGTTTGTGATATCGCTTGTTGAATAACTCTATCTAATACAGTAGGTATTCCAAGTAGCCTAATTCCACCGTCAGGTTTTGGTATTTCTACCCTTCTTACGGCTAGAGGTCTATATCTACTTTCTAATAATGATTGCCTTAATTCTTGTCCATGCTCTTTTAGATAATGTAGAAGTTCATCTACTGTCAAACCATCAATCCCATGACTTCCTTTATTGGCTTTTACTCTTTTATATGCTTTATTCATATTATCTCTCGATAATATCTGCTCGAGTAAACCATTATCATATTCATTCACATCGTTTCTTCCTTCTTCTGACATAGAGGAAATACTATGCACTTCTACATTACCTTCGAGTTCCACTCTATTCTCTCGTAGAGAGCCTTCTTTATGAAGTTGTCTGCTTTTATCATATTTTCTCGTATCCTTCAAAATTCCAAAACCTCCTATTGTTCAGTCCTTCCCACGCTAACGCGTTTTGCATGGTACTATGACGTCTGCTGACTTCTGATAGTTCAGCCATACATCACTGTATGGGTTGTTATTTCTAAATTCATATCCACAACTTACCTATCAGATCTCCCCGGGTAAGAACGCAATCTTTCACTCCATCTATCTGCTACATTTACACCACTTGTTTCGAATAGTTTTGGGCTTCGTTTTGTATTGCAAACTTACCCACAAGCATATGCCTTATATGTAGTTTCTGTTCGTCAGACCGGAGTTTGGCCGCCAACTTCCTTCAGATTCCATCTCACGATGGACACCCTTGTCTTAAGCTATGCACTTGGCACTATTAACCCGTGCTAGGGACTTTCACCCATTAGATTGCGCCCATGCCGGGCGCACAATAAAAATCTAGCATTCTTTAAATGCTAGATTTAACTTCATATAGTATGTATTTATATCCTTTCCCCACTTGGTATCCCTTTACTTCGATTTTTCTTTAAAGCTTCTTCCATGTATCTATTTTAAAAACATAATAATCTATATCGGAATCACTTGGGATTTCCTTTATTGAATTTCTCTTCACAACTTTAATGTCTACTACCTTGCCATAATAAGTTACGCCAACTTCACCTACAAATTCGCTAAAGCTACAAACTTAATATTGTACTCTGCAAAATTTATGTTGCTGCATTTGGTGTGATAAAACTTCCCTTTTAAATTTATTTCAAGTTGCCCTTTATTTCTTAAGGATCCCACAAGAACTGTTCTATCCTTAAATCATCACCTGCGGTGCTGCAACATCTTTACAGAAGATGCATTGACGACTTCAGAAGGAGATTTATACCCCCACTTAGTTTTCTATTTGTTAGGGCAAGTTACTCCTACTTATAGTAGGTACTCCCACTTATGAAATTGGGAGACTTTCCTTCTGAAATGACTTTAAAGTATTCATCTTTTATATAATTCTCTCGTCCCATGGACTCAAGGGATCTTTCAAATGTTGAGTAAGAATATTCATTTATTAACTTATCTAAAAACTCTTCCATTAATCCAGTAGTTGATGGAACAAATAGAATGCCACCTGTATTTACTTCCTCTATACTCTTGTAAAAGTAATGATTTTTATATTCCCGCTCTTTCTGTTAACTGCTATAAAGTCTGTACTTATTAGTTTATATCTCTTCCTAAGTAAAGGGTTTATCTTTATAGAACACCAATACTCATATAGCAAACTAAGTTGCTTCATTGATAATGAAAATATATTACTATTAATGCACAGTCCCTTTTGTAACATCAATCATCACCTGCGGTGCTGCAATATTAATGCCTTCAGAAGGAAATTTAAACTATCACTTAAGTTTTATATTTGTTAAAGTATGTTACTCACACTTGTAAAAGTTGGATACTTTCCTTCTAAAATGTCATTAACACCTTTTAATATAGCTTCATAAGCTTCTTTATAATCAATTTTACTAGATAATACCTCTATAATTATTTTCATATGAGTATTTCCATTTACCTTTACATAAAGATCTGAATAACCTATATCTCCTCTGAAATTGATTATTCCACTTAAGATATTACCATCTCTACCTGTGGGTGGTACTTTATTTCTTATATTAGCATTTTCATGATAAAACTCTATGGTAGTTTTATTTTTTCGTTCAATAACTATTTCATAATTGCTATATTCCTTGTAGTAAAGGCACCGATCGATATTATCTACACGTTCTTTACCTTCTATTATGATAGTGAGTGATTTTGACTCACCGCATCTAACAGCGGCCTTATTTCCTTTTTAAAAAAATAAACTTCATCTGTTTCTATAAATAATAGCTCAGACTATTGCCAGAAGGTTGTGAATCCATCTCTCAAGGACCTCCTGATTATATACATAATATTTTCACTACACAATATATATTCACTGCGTACGCAAATATTTTCCATAATTCTTATTTGATTATCCTCTATGCATCCATCATTTTTATATTTCTTGTTTCCATAGACGAGAGAATATCACTGAAATAATACTCCATTCTTGCTAAATTCATTTCATCATGACATAGAAAATAAGGTTTATCTATGTTCTTCATGGCTTCATAGGCAGCCTCCATAATAATACCTGGAATAAACTTATTTTCAATATTTCTATATCCTAATAGATCTGTTGCATCTGACTAATCTGGTCTAGCTGGTATCAGCTTAATCATCACCTGCGTTGCTGTAATATTAACGACTTCAGAAGGAAATGTAGACTTCCACTGAATTTTTCTCTTTGTTATAGCATGTAACTACCATTTTTAAAAGTAGGAGACTTTCCTTCTGAAATGTCGTTAAATCTTTCATTATCCCTATTAGCACCAATTGCCTTTGCAAATAATTCTACTATTTTAATTTAGATATGTTTTAAGGGATTCCATGTTTTTAAATTCCTTTTACTATTTACTTAAACACTATGATTGATATTCTATAACTGTCATTGGATTATGTTTTAACGACGAAAAAGCTGCCAAAATATATGTTTCAGCAGTTTCCTCGCTGGCTGTAGCTTTGCCCCCTTTTTTTAGGTTGCTGTCCAGACCCCTTAGGCTGTAACTGAAAGTTACCGCCTTGCTAATAATGGTAGAATTTTATTTAAATACGCCTTTATAGAATGTTATGATATTCTACATGAATTTTATATTCCCTTTATTCCAAAATAAAATCCACCAATTGATCTTAATTTGTATAAGTGTGCGTTCCATTCTATAAAAAATAAAACAATACCGCACTGGGTTCCCCCTAGGTGCAGTATTGTTATTTTTATCTGTAATCTAAGAACTAAATCTTAAATAGTATCTACCTACTTAACTCATATTTGAGCTCATATAGCCTTTCAGATCCACTAATAAAACAAATTATATTTATGATTTGTTCACATCCCCCGATGGATTTTTTGAAGGAGCTTGCGACTGAGATTGCTAATTAAAACCATAATTAATGTAAAAGTTGACATACAAGTTTCCCACTTGAACTATATATACGTATCTAGTTCTACTAACTTCCTTTAATTCCTTTTAATATTATAAATTGCTTTACTAATCAAAAAAAGATCTCAGGAGATTCACTATTGAGCGTTTTTTCGTTTTATTGTATAATTATATATATATGTATATTATTATTAGATAAATTAGGAGGTTTGAAATGTTTGATTTAATTGATTCAGAAGAAACTATTGTATTAGCTAAAATGTCTAAGTTATTGACTAAATATTCCTCTAGAGTAATCCTAGAAAATGGTGATGGGAAGAGTTTGTTGGAATGCTCCGGCCTGTCATTATTAGTTGAAGAATATAATGAATATTTAACACCACATTCTTTTAATGGAAGTTGGAAAAATCCTAATACTACATTTAACCCGGGATTTGCAATAAATGAGATATGCGATAAAATTAAAAGTAATAAAAAGGCACTAGGTATGTTCTTAAATGAATTCTTAAGTAGGATAAGAGAAATTGATAACGCTGATATTGATAGTACAACAAATTATCTATCAGTATTAGGATATAACTTAGAAGTTACCGATAGAGATGGTAATTATAGTAACTCGTATCAATACTCTTTGTCTCCATATACAGAAGGCGCTTTTGAAAGACGGGAAGATGTTTCTTATTTAGTTAATATGATAAACCAAAAGCATAGTGAATTAATGACGTACTATACTGAAGCCATTTCTACATATGGGAATACTGAATATCAAGGTTGTATTGGTAATTGTAGAACATTATTTGAGAAGTTCTTTGAAAAGTTAGACGCTATTGATAATAATCATACTAAAGGAATTTTAAATGCAACAGAAGAAACTGTAACTGGTTCAAACATTCCAAAATTTTCAATTAAGGGAATTTTCACTTATTGGATTGAGCATAAAAAAGGATTCAATAGATATAGACTGTTTGTTTCTATGTATAGTTTACTGTCTGCATTAGGACCTCATGGCGAAGAGATACCGAGCAAAGAAGATGCATTAATGTGCCTAAGGCTTACTGAAGATGCTCTAATTTGGTGTTTTCAGAATAATATAGGTCGTTAATTATAAATAATAGTTAAAAAATAAAAAGAGCCTGAAGCTAGATTTCTCTAACCTCAGACTTTTATGGTTGTCCACTTTTATAATATTATTTTAAATATAAAGGATTGCTTGTCTGGGTATAAATGAATTTTTGGTAGCATCTACCTTACCTTTGTAGGTTAGAGATAGATTAATAGCCACTGTATATTTCTTAGTAGCTCTGCTTATCTTAACTGTTATTATTGCATTACCATTTAAACCAATCGTTGCTCCGTATGTAGTATTTGTATATTTATAATGGCAAACTATTTTAACAGAACCTTTTGTAGGACCATTTACAGTTGCCGATACTTTCACAATTTTTGCTATTACTTTAGATACTAACTTAGCAATTGACTTAGATGCATTTTCAAATAATATCATTTACAAGCACCAAATTCATATTTAAATTCATATCTTTTCTCAACATTTTCAGCTCAGCCCAGACAATCAAATAAAGTCATAATTTCATATTATTTTATTCAGTTTAAGATTAAGTGTAACCGCCAATCACAAATGAGTATATTTGGCAAGTAAAAAGGGTGAATTTCTTCCAGTTCAAAAACTAAGGTTGGCGTAGCGAACTATTTACATTGAGGATGGGTATGATAGTCTATCCACTGCAACGCCTTATTTATAAGGCGTTCTTAAGGGATCATATTCATACACATAGAGGCTTAATGTCAATAGCAACCTTTTTACTACTGGTAAAAATTCAGTAAATATAGTTGCCGAAAATTTGCCGGTAACAGCTTTCGCCAAGTTGTCGCTTTACCACCTTTTTAAGGTTGCTAGCCATACCCCTTAGGCGTTAAGTGAAAGTTACCGCCTTACTAATCTACTCCCTCTCATTTAAAACAACAGAAGTTTTAGTTTATCCCATGCTCATAAAAACAATGTACTAATTTTCAAATGAACTGAGCTTGTTATAAGAAATACTTTACAACTAACTTACCTGATTCAGTTAGTATATACTTATTATTAATTGATAATGATGTAAATTTCATTTTTTCTAGATGCATTAGTAGTTCATTTTGCATTTCAACCCTAACCCCCGCAATTATAGAATTAAAATCAACTGAACCATTTTTAAAAATTTCTATTAATATTAAAGCATGGGGATAAGATAAAGTTTCAACGAATGCTTTATTATATTGTCCATTAACAACAATTGAGTCAAAAAGTCCTAAATTTATAATTTTTTCTGTTGGTCCATCAAATCCTGTTACTTCTCTAATGGCATTTACATTCTCATCACTATTATCATTTCCATGTACAATTTTTGTTTCTAAGTTTCCACTTATTTCTTTAATATAATCTTTTGGGTATTGAGATGATAACCAAATTGCTAATCCATATGCTCTGCATTCTCTTATTAAAGTATTAAGCCTAGGTTCTTTTAAAAATCTATGAGCTTCATCAAATACAAAAACATTCTTTATTCTTTCACTATGCTCTAAAGTATTCAAATACTGATGAGCACTCACAATTATTAATTTAGATATTGCCATTTTAATTTCATCATTTGTTATAGAATTCAAACTCAAAACATAAGATTTACTCAATATATCTGATAAAGCTATTTGCCTAGATTCATTAGAGAATAATCCATAATTAAAAACTGGTTCTAATCTATTATAAGCTTTTATATCTTTTTCTTTAAGCAACTCACCAACTTCATCAAGTATAGGAAATTGCAATTTATTGTTAAACTCAATATTTTTACTATTCACACTAATTCCATGCTTTTCATAAATTTCTCTAAGGACATCTTTTAATGCCACTTCTTGTTGCGCCCCTAATTTATAAACATCTTTAAATACACCTGCAATTTCATACACATGTGCTCGAATATTAATAAACTTCTTACCCATATTATTTTTTTTTGGGGGTATTAAAGGATTGTAAGGCAATGATTTAAACTCTAAATCAACATACTCTAAATCTGCACCACTTAAAAATTCATCATCACCAAAGTCATTCTTAAAATCAAAAATTAAATAGTTTGCTCTTTTTTTTCTACCTTGAATTATCATTGATTTTAGTAATTGAGTTTTTCCTCTCCCTGAACTACCTGTTATCATTATATTCATATTTGATAACTTTGAACCTTCTCTTTTAGGATCATAAAATACCAACTCACCTGATGACGTTGACCTGCGCCCTATAAATATTTTAAACTCATTATTTAATCCATTTTTATCTTCATTTAAGTCCTCATATTTTTGTGCTTGATTTTCATTATCAACTTCCACTTCGATAGTTTGTACACATTTTTCATTTTTTTCAAAAATGATTAACTCATCATTTATGCCTTCAAATTTATCAGCAACTAAATTTTCATATTTAAATCCTGTAGTATAATTTTTAATATCATCTTTGCTAGTTTCTTCGCCCACAAGAGAGATTAATCTATCATTCTTAATTTTTAACTTAAACAATTCTAGAACTTTTTTATACGAAGCAACATTAAAATCACTATTATTAATTAATTTAATAAATGTATCTTCATTTACAGGTACATATTCTCTTATTGCATGACTTTCAATTTCATCAGTTAAATCTGGGGCATTAATATTCAAGAGAATTCCTTTTTCAATATTAAAGCTTACATCTCCATGATTGATTTTTTCAATAACTACTTTTAAATTTTCAGAAAATTCATCGCTCCACATAGAATTTATATCAAGGTAACTATCACTAAATATACAATATTTATTTCTATAATAAATCAGCCAGTCTACAATTTCCTTGGCTCTAAAATTTTTAACCCTATCGTCTACTTCAACAAATATTCTAGATAACATTTTCTCTGTAGCTTCCAATTGACCGAATCCTTTTTTTACATAATCTAGTATTTTAGAGTTTTTCACTTCAACTAATCGTAATTGAATATTTAATTTTGATTTATCATACTTAACATTTTTGGGTAAAGTTAAAATTGCCAAATCGTCACAGTATAGATTATCCCCTTCATCGTTAAATCTATCTTTCATTTTATTGGAGTATTCTGGTGATACACCAATGAACTGTTCAATACCAATTATTAAATGCCAATTTTCATTGTCTTCTTTTAAAATTCTTTGTAACAGTCTGAAAGCAGCAATAGTTCCAATTATTCCTTTTGTCTTATTAACATTATTAGCTCCCTTTAACAAATCCAATACCCAAAACCCATTTAACAAATTTAAGTCATTAAATAGGCCCTCTAAACTTTGTGTACTTGTATTTATTCCTTTATCCAAATAGCATTTCAGTGTATTCCTGAACATTTCCATAAATGGTTCTTTTTGATTTGTGATAGTTAAGAACTTTATATTATCTGTGCCATTAGGTTTTTCTGAATAATTCGAATAATCTACTAAAAATGGTCTTTCAATTTCCTTTATATTTTCTCTATTAAATATATCTATATTAATTTCTCGATCTAAGAAAATAACCATGAAAGCCTTTGAAAATAATTTAAAAGGTATATCTTTAGTTAACACATTAACCATTCTCAATGGATGTTTAGAATTAGAAATATTATTAGCGAAACTCTGTGTATAATATGCATTAGAGTTTATTAATAATTCTTCATATAAACTCATATTATCATATTGTCCAATTGTTTTATAATTACTATATGTTTTATAAGTAACAGAATTAGAGCCATATTCTGATTTTGTTAAAAAGCTAGAATTAAATCCATTATAAAAATAAGTATTAACATATTCACTCTCTTTATTTTTCATACTATCATCATTATTTGATACTTTAAAGATATCTTTGACGAATAAGAGATGATAAAAACTCTTATTCGTATTACTAAAATTATCATAATTCATTTTAGAATATGATAATTTTGATAATAATCCTTCTTCTTCTGAACTCTTATTTTCTTTTTCATAAAGTTTTTCTAATTCATTATAGAGAAATAAATCTTTTGCATTCATATACATCAATGTTATATGAAAGTCTGGCATACTATCAGTATTATCTTTGTAATTGTTTTTTATATAATCAATCATTCCATTAACTATAAATTTACAATCACCAGGATTTATTACTCCTATGTGAACAGTCTTTTTATTATCTATAAATAAATACTTATAAATCTGGGACAATTGTTTTATTTTATTTCCAAACACTGTATCTAAATACCTGTCTTTCCCATAAAAATCTCTAGCATCTTCTTTTACATAATATGTCCATAAAAAAGCAGGACTACTTTTTGCTATGTACCAGCAATTATCATCTCTAACATATTTAATTGCTTCAGAATTATCTATTAGCTTATTAAATAAGTTTGAAACTTTTTTATCAATATTATTTTTACCTACATAATTATCCCAACATAAAAGATAAAAAGCTAAATTAATTGGTGCAAAAGGGCTAAATACTCTTATTTCTCCTATTTCAATTATATCTAATTTTATAATATTTAAGTCTAAATTTAAATTATTAATAAATTCATGCAAATATGCTCTTACTACTTCATTAAATCTTTCTATCCTACAAACTAATTTTTCATTATTAAAATTCTCATATAATTGTATAAAGCATTTAATCATTTCTTTCCTTTTTAAAAGTACTTCTTCCGCGTCAGAAGATATCCAATTTTCAAAATCAACTTTCTCAATTTCATGTGTTATTTTAAAATAATGCTCATCTTTGTTATTAATAATTATCTTAAATAACTCATTCAAATTTTTTATATCATAAGAATCTAATAGATAAAGAAAATCAGGATCAATTTCATAGCTATAAAGATGATTTCTATAATTAAATGAAGTAAATTCAAAATCATTTAACTCTATTTCATTTAATACATCAACTCCGTTTTCAACAATAAAATGTAATAAATGCTTATAATTAACAACTTTTTCTTCGATGTTTTGAGCTATTATTCTTGTAACTTTCTTATTGTCATATATAACATCATATTTTATTCTCCCATCATCTAATGACTCGTCACTAACTAAATCACATTTAATTCTCTCTGTTTCTCCATTTCCCTTAACACATTCGCATATAATACTTTTAACATTAAATATATCATCAACTAAAACTGTTGGATAACTTTCACCTTTATCCCACTCAAATTGATCATCAATTTCTGGACAGACTACTACATTATTTGCTTCCTGAAGCATAAATCTACAAGTTAGAAGAGGCTTGGTTAATATTGATGGCATTTGATTTATGACTAAGTTTAATGTCTGAAATTTATCCATACTAGGTAAATTAATTCTAGTTGCACCACTAATTAGTGGCTCATCAATTATATTGTGATCAAAATTATTAAAATAATAATGTGCATAAAAATTATCGATTAAAGCAATTTGTCCCTTAAGTTTTATATCTAAGTATTTTAAATCATTTTTACATAAAATTGCATCCATTTTGTTCTTTTTATTACTCTTTATACTCATTTCATAAAAGACCTTATTATTAGGCTTGACTTCAATCCCATTAATTTTTGTACTAATTTCGCTTTCAAATATTTCATAAATAGCATCAAATTTAAGGCTTTTTAATTCATACAAATTTGATTCATACAAATTAACGTTATTTAGAATATCAACAAATTTTTCTTCAGATACATCATCAGGCAAGTAACTTGAATTAATGTTCTGTATAGTTTCTCTTTCAAAATTTTGTGTATATGGCTCTAATTTTTCATTGTTTATTTTACAAAACAATTCATAATTTAATTCAACATTACATTCTTTTTCACTAGTAACATAAAATAATGGTAATCGAAAATTATAAATATAAAAGTTCATTGAATTCTTAAACTCATCTTCCTTTATTTTCAATAGCATGTTTATCCTATCAAGCACATTCAAAGAATGAAGGTTTTTATCTTGTAAGAAGTGCTTTACTAAATCTAAATACCACTTTGGTACTTCTTCTTTTGATAAATCCCTTTTTATGTTTTCTTTACTAAAAATGTTATTTAAAGAATTCGTGTCTGTTGCGGTTCTTATTGTATCTATTGGATTATTATCAAATATGAGTATACATGTGTGATTTTTTCTTATGTTTTGATCATCTCTTAATTTACCAGCGTATCCTCTATTTCCAACATTAATTCTATCATCCTTAACTTCACTAACTAAATAAGGAATTATCTTATACTCTATTCCATCTGACCTAAAAATGATAGCCTTTAAGCCGTCATCAATATTAACTATATCTCCATCATTTATTTTCCAAATGCTCTTAAATATAGACTCATAAAAATCATTTTGTATTAGATCTAAATCATAATTTACAATTTTATTATTTTTGGAATTAATTAATCCCTTATTATATTCATAATTAAGAGTCTCTAAAATATTCGTAAAAAGTAAGAAACATTCTTCATTTTTAGTTTTAGATAACAGATCAATACATCTATCTGTAATTTTCTTTGCTATATATTTAATTATCGATTCAAGTTCCACATAATCATCTCCCTTATACTAAAAAATTGTATGCTCTACATATTGACTTTCCCCTGCATCGGATTTTCTTTCTAAATGACCTAATAACGAAAGTTGCTTTTCAATTATTTCCTTTTCTCTTACAGATGAACAAAAAAAGCCTCTTGTTTCCATCTGTTTCCAGAACCCTTCCAAAGGCATCTGTCGTTTGCCTTTTCCAATAATTATATTCGCTATAAAAGTCAAAAAATCAGAATTTAAGCAATAATAATTATTGACACCGTTTCGATTTATTTTTAAATAATTGCATCCCATCTTGTCGCCAGCAAGCTTATTATATACTTGCTTTGTTGCATTATCTGCTGAACTAGATTTCTTAGCCTGCGTCTTCTCATAGTACTTTTTATAAATTTCAAAAACACTACTAAAAATATTTTCACCGTTCTCTATTGATAATGAATTTATTTTTTCTTTTAATAATTCAATCTCATTTAACTTGTCAAATGTAGATAATCTTTTCTTTAATACTCTTAAAAATTGTTCAGGATTGCTATTATATAATAACAATACTTCAGAAATACTTTCAGGATATTTGCTTGTTATCTCTTTAAAGGTTTTAAATAATTGATTTAATGCAATGAATCTATAATATCCTTTAATTAAAATATTATTTACTAATTCTTTATATTGCGACTTAACAATATTTGCTTCTCGATTGTTGCCTGTAAGTGAGGATTTCACCATAATCTGTGACTTATATGGACATTCTTTTAGCCCATTACACCTAGAGCAATAATCAGATTTTTTAGTGTTAAATTTTTTTTCTTCAAGATTGATGACATAGAAAATCCTCATCATATATGTTGAAAAATGGAAATAAATTAAATTATTAACCCATCCTATTTTCTCTACTCTAGCTAGCGGTAAATCTAATACATAATCTAAATCAATTTGAAACTGTGCCGTCTGATGTGTACATTTGAATTTATGTAAATTATATCTTTTAAAATCCACATTAAATGCTTCTTCAGACTTTAATTTATAATTTACTGTTTTATATCCCAATTCTTTTATTCTTTTTAGTATTAATATTTCATAATAATTTAATTCATTATAATCTGAAAGAACATTCCACAATTTCTGTATTAACGAATAATTTATACCCTCGTTCTTCGAAAAAAAAGCTAACAAAAATTTTTTACTAAATCCTCTATTATCCATAGCTTTTGTCTCAGACATTATTTTAAAAGTACAAGGAATATCAATATGGAATGGCACAGGTAATATCCCCTTTCCTTTTCGACCTTCTTGTAATTTAATCAAATAATATTCTTTAAACGAATCGAGTACATCGTTATTGTTTGTTTTAAAATCTATATTTTTAAAAATTTCATTCCAATTTGTCTTATTGGATTCCTTTGTAAATTCTATGTCAACTGAGTTTGAACATAGTTCATTCCTAATAAAAAAATATAATATTTTTTCTGGTGCGTCAGCTGAAGTATTTTCCGGATAATAAAAATCATTAATATATTCATTCCATTCCGCCATTTTTTTCCCCCACTTTAATTTTCTCTAATCTTTTCAAATACAATGGTTCCTAAATCCTCATTAACCTTATAAATATCTTTATTTAGTTGATAAAATATCTCACTTTCATCTTTTAATCGTGGTGCAATTTTCTTGCTTAATAATGATAATTGATTAAATCTATCTAAATCCATACTAGTAATACTATATCCGCTCTTTGCTAATATAAGAAGCTGAAATATGTCTAAAGATACCTTCAAACATGCAGTCTTATTAATACGAACATTGAAATAATTCGGAAAAAAATCTAAAGCTTCAAGTATTTCAATATTTACAACATCAAATGTTTTTTCTAAACTATATTCAGGCACTATTTTAATATTACCTAACAATTTACCTTTACCCCTCGTAGATATTGTATCAAGTTGTATAATTTCATAATTAGATATTTTCTTACCAAAAGTATTTAATAAAACATCTCTAATTATTTTTAATACATCTTTATCAAATTTTTCATCAGAATTATTAATTAAAACTTTTTTTTGTTTAACTAAGCTATTAATAAACATAAAAAAATAATCATTATTAAATACTTGGCACTTATCTGTTGTAAGTATGTCTGGTACCTCACTTCCATTTTCATCTTTATAGAAAAAATAAAAATGTCTGCAGAATGTATTCATAAGTAAGTCAATTGCATTTACTTCATTTGATAAATTTTGTGTTGAATCAAAAATATTTTCAAGTGCATATTTATTTAATTCACAATTAATTATAAAGTTTTTATATTTTATTTTTTCATCAATTGTATCTATTAAATTTCTTGGATTTGACATTATTAAAATTTTTATTAATTCTAAGTCTATATTATTTATATAAATCGGATCAAATTCTTGAGATGACTCTTTTATAAATTTCAAAATATAGTTTTCACAATTGCTATCAAACAGATTATTATAAAATAAAAATTTACTGAAATGTTTTATTTCAAGATTTTTAAAACTATTACATAATCCACTTATATTCTTCTGTTTTTTAAATATTTCCAAATATTTATTTTCACCACCAGTTATCAAATGAAAAATTAAATCCCATACATTTCTTGGTGTTAAGTGAACTTTATTATGAAGAAATACTTTAAATAAAATGTTTTCAATTTTATCAACAATTTTTTTTTCTCTTAAAGCCATTATATTGAAGTAAATTGGACATTTGCAACTATTGCAACTATTACATTTATCAATATCAATTAATTCATATACTTTCTGAATCATTTCTTTAAAAAATGAATGATTCACTTTACCATCGCTGTTTAGATTTGGCTTTACTAGACATCTCAAGTCAAAATTCACTACTAAGATACTCCGTATTAATTCTTTATTTGCTAGTTTAATTTCTTCATCAATAACCTCAATGTTCAGTTCATTTAAAACTACTTTCTTTAATACAATGTATTTATTATCATCATTACATAAATCAATATATCGTTGTGAATTAAAAAATTTTATTGCAATACCTACATTCATTGCAATAACATAAGTATATGAACTTTCAATACTATAATCTTCAACGTACCTAATGAAAAAATCCATTAATTTTTCTATTATATCTTCATGTTGAGTATCTGTTTGAGTAGCGTCAGCATTTATTATTATTTTTTCATTTTCTATATTGTAAGTATTTATTAAACTTTCCTTTAACTTTAAAAGTGTCATTGACTTTCCATCACCAGCATTTCCTGATAAAACAATCAGACTAGTCTTGTTTTTTTTAATTGCACTTATAGAATATTCAATTAAAAATTTATCTAATTTAGTTTTAATATACAATTCATTTTGAATTTTTGATAAATTAGATTCTGAAACAACTGAATTTTTTGACGACGCTTTAAGCGCATAAATTGCAGTAATATTATCTAAGTCAACCATATAAATATTTCGCCTCCAACTTATATTTCATTTAAAGCTTTTATCAAACAATCAATTTCCGCTTCTGTATTAAAGTATCCCAAACTAATCCTTACAGTTCCGCCTATATTCTCTGTCTCTATAAAATTATGGATTATAGGGGCGCAGTGATACCCCGTCCTGACAGCAATATTAAAGTCCTGATCAAATATCTGCCCTAATTCATCGGGTTTATAATTTTCTATAGTAAATGAGACAATTCCAACATGATTATTAAGATTTCCTGGTAAATACATTTTCACTTCATCAATACCTTTTAAACCCTCTATTAATGCCTTAGTCAGTTTATCTTCTTTTTCCCTAATATTATCTATTCCAATATGATTAATCCACTCTAGCGCTGAATGCAATCCTGCAATTGATAATATATTAGGACTAGCAGCTTCATACTTTCCTGGATATACATCTGGCATTTTTAAATTCAAAGAATCTGAACCTGTTCCACCAATAATGACCTCTGAAAGTTCCACTCTACTGTTATCTATAAATCCGCCTATTCCAAATGGACCATATAGTGTTTTATGCCCTGCAAAAACAAAATAATCAGCCTTTATTTTCTTAACATCAATGGGTATTAATCCCATCGACTGTGAGCAGTCTAAAATGATTATAGAATCATATTTCTCTGAAGCCTCAATTATCTCCTGAACCGGCAAAATAAAACCAGTGACATTGCTTATATGAGACATAAAAATAAAATCAGGGAAATTTCTCGAAAACATTAAATTAAGTTCTACTATGTCTACCTCGAAGGTTACTGAATCAAATGGCATTATTTCAATTTTAATATTAAATTTCTCTTTTATATATTCTAATGGACGCATTACAGCATTATGTTCAAAAGGAGTTACATAAACCGTTTTACTTTCATTCCATTCTAATCCACTTATTATTTGATTTAATGCAATAGTAGCAGAAGGTGTAAAAATAACCTTTTCTACTCGGTCATAATTAACTAGAGAAGCTAATTTATTTCTTGTTTCAATAATCAGATTACTCGCTTCTCTAGCTAGTTTATAAGAACTTCTTCCTGCATTAACTCCAAATCCCCTATAGTACATATCCATATATTCATACACTTTATTTGGTTTTGGAAAAGTAGTCGCTGCATTATCAAGATAAATTGTTTTTTCCATATTATCACTTCTTTCAACATGCAAGGAGTAACCCCTACATGTATTTTTCTAAAAGTTTCATCAATATATTTCTCTTTTCATTTACATCAATTGACTCTGCATAGTCATCAAACGCTTCTTCTATATTATTATACAAGGTTCTCCCCGTTATTGATATATCAGTACTATCAAAGGTTTTGACCATTTTCTTGTCACTCACAAAAAAACTAACATCATAAGAATGAACACTCTTTATTTTCACTTCTTTTTTATAATTTGTAACAGTATCTTTAATTTGCTGTATATTATTCAAATAATTTTTTACAGTATGATCCTGCCAATCTTCAATACTTAAACCTGTAACAATTTTAGCTAATTTATCCAATATAAAATCATCATTTCGGTTTGATATTGACGTGATTAGACCCAATACATTATTTGCATTAGTATCATATAAATGTTCGATGTTAGCTTTATCTAATTCTTTGTACCAGTTTTCTAGAGTTGTTCTAAATTCACCTTTATAACCTTTTTCAAACACTTCTTTTGTTTCACATTTTAGATAGTTTTTAGTATTCATAATGAAATTATCAAGTTCCTTCTTAATAACAACTATTCTGTTAAAGCACTTTTGTAAATCATTCATTTTAAAAATCTTATTTTGCAATTTATTTGATATTAACTCCCTCGGGTTAATATCAAATTTTAGCAATTCTTTCCTAAAATCAATAATATCGGCATCAATATTTTTATCATTACTATAAGGTGCTATTTTACATTCCTTAGAATATTTAGGCAAGCTATATACCCAATTTTGCATTGCTTCAAGTATTGAAGTGTATCTGTTATACCCTACATTTTTCTTTGATTTATACTCACTAAATAAGTTATCAAGATTAGTTATATAGTCTTCATTATCCTTAGAACCTTCTTCCAATAAAATAAAGTATTTGTCTGGATTATCATTAATTCTATTTAAGGTTTCTATCGATAGTGGAACTTCTTTTTCTCCAAAATAAATTACTATTTTGTCCAAATAATCCTTCATTTTTAATGCAACATAGATTGGAATTAAACCAGTTCTTAGCCCATACTTATACTCTGAATCATAAAACATGTTATATAATTCAGAAAAATTCCTTTTCTTTTCTTCACTGCTTAATATGAAATTTTTAATCATCACCAAAATTTCATCTAATTTTTCATCATTACTTTCTTCTCCATCAAATAAACCTTTTCTCTTTATTGCAATTCTAAAGATTGTAGTTTCTGGTCCATTTCCTTCTGTAATAAAGTCATGCCCTTTTTCCATTTCATCAAAAATATATTGTATGATTTTATTTCTAGCCTTTAATATAGGGCTATTAATTCTGTTTTTGTTAATAAGTTCATTATTAATAACTGGTGTCTTACTAAATACTTCAAAACAAATATCAGAAATTTTTCTATTTATTTGATACCTTTTTTTTATATCTAAGCTTTCGCCATGATAATCATAATATCCAGAAAGTCCATTTTCAACATCATAATTAACATATATATAGTTTTCAATCTCTTCTATTATATCGTCCTCAAATATCTCCAACTCTTGTATCGCTAGTTCATTTTCATTAAATTGCACATCGTTTTTCAGAGATTTAATTGATAATAGCTCTCTGATCTTTTCATCTTTTGAAAAATCACTATTGAGAATACATAATAAAATTCTACTATCATTTAGCTCTATTAGTTTTTCTAAGGCTATTTTTTTTTCTTCTTTAGAGTAGTGAATTAAATAAAGAATTATCCCATCAGATTTACTTTCAAATGTTAAATCCTTTATTGTTCTAATATTTAAAAATTCATTTACTGTAATGAAATCTTTCTTAAAATATCTTACCATTTCTTTCTCGTCATTATATTTCTTTGGTAATTCATATCCTAAATTAACTATGCCCTCTAGTACCTCTTTTACATTTATTCTACTTGAATTAAGATTTTTTCTATCAGTAATTTTCTTGATTACATTTAGCTCGCTACCAGGTAAAAATCTGTAATTTCCGTTACTATTTTTCTTTAAAATTATCTGTTTTTTAACAAGCTGTATTATAGCTGCTTCAAATTTATCATTAGTTAATCCTAATGATGCTCTTATATATACGTCAGTTGGAGAAAGTCGTTCAAATTCCTTTACTATACCAATTACAGCTATACTTTTAATTATTTTCCGTTGAATTTCATCGTTAATTTTTAATAATGCACTGTTAGCCTTTGACCAAACTGTATGAACACTTTCATTAAAGACTTCTTTTTTAAATAATGTTTCAAAATAATCATATATTAAATCTACCGTTAGAAAATCAGCAGTCCCATTATTTGAGTTTATGAAATTAACTAAACTTCCTTTTTCATCTTTAGCTAAAAAAGTAAATAAAGTTCTTTCATTCTGTGCAACTTTTTCACTTACTCTAGGGAGTACATAACTACTAATTGGATTCAAAGGAAAACATCCATCGCCAATCAAGCTAGAATAATTATCTATATCACCAAATATTGCTGTACTTTCACATTCATTTAGAACCGCGGTGATTTTATCATTGTTAGTAGCTTTAAATTCTTCAAACTTTGTTGGATCTTTAATTATTGCATTAGCAATTAACTCATAATTTTGCTGAGATGACGAAGTGAAATATATCTCTTTGAATCTACCTTCTACCCCTCGCCAAGCATTTATTCTCTCTTTACTTAAATTTGATATATAATCATTTACACTTTTATGCGTAATACATGATAGATGTATTTGGTTTTTACCACTTCTATTAGCTAATTCAGCAAAATCCTGAATTAGTTTAATATCCCTCGTAGAATTTCTTGTAACACTAGCTTCAAGAAATTTACTAAATTCATCAAAAACAACAAATATGCCCTTAAAATTCTTTGATTCACATAACTTTGAATTTATTTCTTCATATAAGTTAATTACGTTTGAATTAATTAATGGATTAAATTCTGTACCTGAGGTAATTCCAGGGTGTATTCCCTTGAATATTTCATAAGCTTCGTCATCATAATTTTTAATTTTATCATTGAATTCTTTTATGCTTAATCCACTTTTTTTGAGCTTTTCTTTAAATATCTTATATGTTTCGCAATATTCTTTTTCCCATATTTTAATTGTCTCAAGTATTGATTCAAAATAAGTCTTAGGTCGTAATTGATTCAGGCCTTCACGCTCTAGTGCATCTTTAATACCAACTAAAAATGCTTGGTTTAAATCATAATAATTACTATTTATTATAACTGGAAGTAATTTTTTATTTTGATCTCTTAATTCAAAAATCATTTCTTTTACTTCATTATCTATATTTCCAATTTTATTGTTTAAAAATTCTATAGTATTCTGTTTCTCTCCATTATTTCCCATTGAAATAATGGCTAAAAGAATTAATAGCAAATGTGATTTCCCTTTTCCATAAGGGCCCACTAATATGGACGCTCTATCCTTACTATCATAGTAAATGCTAGTTAAATAGCTCCTTAAAATCTCGACTGATGCACTTGTAGGGATATACCCAGTTAACTTTGAATATTTGTTTAAATCATATTGAAGGTTAATAGAGTATTGAAATCCCTCGTCTGCATTTATAAAGTCTTTATATAACATCATCTGTCCCTCATTCCATTAATTGTTCATAATACTCTTTTATTATGTCTTGTTTAGACCATTTTTTTGGATATACTTGATTTAATCCAGCAGTTCTATTTATAGTAATATAATCTGTGTTTTTCAACAAATCTAAATATTCATTTAACAAATTTCTATCCAAATTCAAAACTTTGCCTGCATTACATTTATCAGTTAGAATTCTTTCTATACTAATGCTTTCTGCACCCTTTAAGTTATCTAAAATTATATAAAGTATTACTAATTTATCTAATTTATCCATTGAAGGCTTTATTTTTTGAATAACTTCTTTCCCTTGACTTAAAACGGTTCTTGATAATAATCCCAGTTCATTTAATGGGCAAGAAATATTGTCTTCTGGGTTCTTATTTCTTTTTTTATTATCAACATAAGTTGTTATTATACAGTCACAGTCACTAAAGAGTGAGCTTTCAGAAAACATTATATTATTTGTAAATCTGTTTAACGCATAAATCATTTCATTTTTTAATTCTTCTTTTGTAAACTCATTTGAATTAATTTCATTAAAAAACAAGTACCAAGAAGTACAATTTGAACTATTTGTAACTACATTATAATGAACAATCCATAAAGAAAATATGTCCTCAAAATAGGGATCTTTTTCGAAAATAATTTGACCAAGTTCTTTTGTAAGATGCTGCTCTCTTTTATTACCTTGAACTTTTACTTCTTCTGTAAGCCCACAAGCTTGTACCCAATATCTAAGAGCTTTAACCATACTAACTCCTATACCTAAAATATCTGTTGCGTCCTCGTTTATAAAGACTCTGCAATCATTATTAACATTCTTTGTTCCCTTTCTTAACCATCCTTCTCTAATATAGAAGCTCTCATGCGCTTTTAATCTAATTTTAACTACACCATCTTCCAATTTTACTCTCCCCTTTTTATCGCCAACACTTTTCTCATATAACAACCACCATCAAAATGATTAATACATTCACCACACCGAACACACTTAATATCATCAATAGTATATGATAAGCCACCATTTGGGCTTCCATTAGATTTTTTAATTGTTATAGCATTATGCTTACACACACTTTCACACCCAAGACAACCAATGCACATCTGGTATTTTGTGATTTGACATTCAATTTTTAATTTTGCATTCCTAATATTTTTAGTTTTAAGTAATGGCAGTTTTAGTATTGAAACCTTCAAAATATTACTTCCTTTTCGTCCTTGCAATCTTATTAATGGATTGTTTTCATTATCTAAAACAAAAACTTCCCCCAGCCTCTCATTACCCATTTCTTTTGAAATTTTACCAAAAGGTTTAAATAACTCATATAACTCTTCGGAAATACTTCGTTTTAATTCATAATTAAAAGAATTATCTTCTATAGCACAAGGTTTAAATGCGATAAATGCATTTTTACTGAAATCTACGCCATTTCCTCCTTGCCTTGCTTTCCAACTTCCTTCATCTATATAAACTTCTGCATCAGGCTTTCCAATTTTCTTAGCAAATCCAACTAGAAAGTTTCTCCATTCTTCATATTGCTCAGGCATATATATGCTCGATAGATATTGAGCCCAATTGCTATTGTTAGGGCAACACCAACACCCAACTCTAGCATACCCTAATCTGTAAGCATCATTAAAATCAACACCTGTTGCTAATATGTAGAGCCAAACATCAAAATCATACCAATCTATAATTGGGGACATAACTTTCTGTTTAGTAATTTTAGGGCTATTTGATTCTCTATCATATTTACTCCTACTATTAGATTCACTTCTCCTAATTCCATGAAAAGTAATAATTTTTTTCTTATCTCTAAATGTAGCACTCATCTTTCTAGTGATTGGCCCGGTTTTAAAAATAGTGCAGCACCATCTCATTACCCTACTTGGCGGGCCAAGTGTATCACATAAATTATAGAAATCCTTCTCTTTATTTTTAGCAGTAAGCATTGGAGTATATCCATTATTTTTTCTGAATCTTTTTAAATACTCATACGTAAGAGGAAATTCTAATGTTGTATCACCGAAAATATGAATTATCTTAGGTTCACTTAATGCCTTAACTACTAAATCCTGGGTAACTGTTGAGTCTTTCCCACCACTAAAAGATATAAAAAGTTCGTCTAATTCGTAACCAGCAGACACTTTATTAATAAACTCAGTAGCTTCTGATACATTTAAATTAAATCTTCTTCTATTTGCTCTAATAAATTTTTCTATGTTATTGTTAAAATAATCATAGTTATTTTGATTTTTGTATTTATTTAATTGTTCAATTACAATTTTAGAGTCTTTTTTTGTTAATTCAGTTATTGTTAACTTCAACCTCTCACCATCAACAATATATCTATTCCCAGTGCTATTCCAAACTGAGGAATTTATATATTTTAAAGGTTCTCCTATTAAAATCTCTAAAAGAAGTCTTTCTTCTGGAAAAACCGGTCTTAAATCCGTAGTTAATACTTCTGCATTTTCTCCACACTCATCACATTTTTCATCAAAAATTGGCACATTACAATGATTGCACCAATAAATTTTTGACTCAGCATTAGTCCTTCCATGACAAATTGGACATTCGCTTGTTTCACAATCTATATTACAACTTTTGCAAACATACTTAATCATATATAAATCTCCTTATTACGTACAGTTAAAAAACAAATATTTTATTTACAAATTGATTATCTCAAGCTGCCTTTTAAACAGCAATTTATATTTTCAAAGTATAAATTTAGTTTCTGCGTTAGAATTACAAATCACTTATAAAAAAATCAGCTAACTCCCATTTTTCTCCTTAAAAACATTGTCATTCATCATACTTTTCTAATCTTTATTTTTTGTAGAACATATGATCATTATATCAAAGTATAGTAGACATATAAAGCATAACATTTTTGGGATTAAGTATATATTAGTATATTCTAATCTTCTAAATCTAATTTATTGCACATAAAAGGTTGACTTAACCCATTGAAAAATATAGACTACTTAGCATTTGAATATGATAACTTCTACCAGAAGGAATTATATGTATTTTTCTATAATTACAATACTCATAAAATTTAGGAATATTTCATCATATAAATACATTCCTAAAAGCAATTAAAATAAAATGATGAATAACGCCGCATCTCATCATCACCATCATCAATAATTATAGAATGATTTAAAAATAAGTCTTCAAAAATGTTTTTAAAGTGTGTAAAATCTTCTAGGTTTTTATTTTTATTTAATCTATAATTCCATTCAATGCCACTAGTTAATGCAGAACTCGACATATTGGAAGATCCTATAAAAACATCTCCATCCTCTTCATATTCAAATATGTATGATTTAGGATGAAATGATTTATTATGAGTATTATAAAACCTTAAATCTACTTTATCACCTAGAGCATCCTTTACTAAATATAAAGCTTGAGGCTGAGTGATATTAAGATAATTTCCTGTTAAGATTCTAATTCTAACTCCTTTATCTGCTACCTGTTTTAAATCATTAATCAGCAATTTAACTCCTGATTCCATTAAAAATCCTACTATAATATCTATGCTCTTTGCCCTTTTTAATGAAGCTGTTAATTTAGGTAGTAAATAATCATTGTCTCCCGTAGAACAGTTTGAATCATAATCTTGAGTTGCCTCTTTAAACGCAATAGAATCACTGGTAATTATACCTTTATTAATTACATCTACTTCAACCATCATACTCAACCAAAGCCTCTTTCAAATTCCTTACTCCACCCCTTGGATTAGCTACATCACCTATATACCTAGGAATCAAGTGAACATGTAAATGGTTTATGGTTTGTCCAGCATAAGTCCCTACATTTATACCTATATTATATCCAGCTGGTTCATATTGAATATCAAACATTTCTTTTACCTCGTGCATTAATTTATATATTGATTTAACCTCTTCCTCAGTTGCCTCAAAGAAGTTTGCAAAATGCCTCTTTGGTATTATTAAACAATGACCATTATTTACTGGGAAATGATCTAATATAGCAAAGACCAATTTATTCTCTACTATTATTTCTGATTCATCGTAGTCGCAAAATATACATTCTGACATTAGTATCGCCGCCTTTATTTTGTATTAAGGTATGAATCCATACTGCTTTTTTCATTGTTAAAATCTATTATTAAATTTAGTTAAATTTAACTAAATTAAAAACTATACTTAACTCCATAGAATCAATGGTTTTAGCATGTTATTAGATAATGCAGTTAAGTGTTGAATTAAATTCTTGTTAAATTAACAAGATTCTAATTAAATCATATCAATACAATACCTCTAAAATTATCCGTTGGTCAAGCATATCTAAACTATTTATATATATCTGAAAACTCAACTTTTATTCTGAGTGCAAAATCGTTTATACTATTATCATAACTATAACAAATAAAAATAAAGGCAAGGATTATCCCTGCCTTATCATAATATAATCTTAAGAAAATGGGCACCTAATTTTCAGTGCTAGCTGAAGCACGTAAAATTTTATTGAACTTCTCAAATCTAGTGCTTAAAATACATAAATATATTTCAATCTCATTGAAAATAGGAGCTATATTATCCATCATAAACCGCTGAAATTTTAAATCTTTTTGATATTGAGGCGTTTTTTCGTATTCTACAATTTTTGCTTTGACCTCTTTTTTTACTTCCTCACTGACTTCCACATCTCGCTTTAATATTTTGTTTGTTACACTTTTCGATTTTTCATTTAATTCCATCAGATTTTTGTCGCTATACTTTCCAAACATTTCGTCAATTAGTTCTTTTATATTTTCTGCATATTGAACCTCTTCCTTAGCATCTAATAAATTTATAAGGCTCATCCAAGCCTTCTCTTTTTCTTTAGTATCTAGCGGTTCGTCCAAAAACTGTCCGTAATGAATCGCAAACATTTTCCCCATATTACCTGGTAGTATCCTATGAAGTTCCTTTTGCATATATCCAGCAATATTTTTAGATTTGGCTTCTAAACATTGAATTGACACCCTTAAATTATCAATATTTGAATCTATTCCTTGTTCAATCAAATTTTCTAACACTCCTTTACTGCTATCGAGCAGTTTAATTTTTTCATTGATGATGTCTAACTGTTTTTTTATAACTTGTGCAACATCCTGTTTTTCTAATAATATAAGTTGAATATCCTTAATAGAGAAATCCAATTTTCTTAAAGCATTAATAGTAATTAGTCTATTAATATCCTCCATAGTATAAATTCTATAATTGCTTTCTTCCTCTTTTTGGGGTCTAATAAGTCCCACCTCTTCATAATAATAAATTGCCTTTTTAGTTACTCCCGTTTCTTTCATCACTTCATTAATTTTCATTATCATCGCCTCCTAAAATTGAGTTTAAACTATCCTCTAAGGGAACTGTCAATAGGCAATTGACAAAAAAATAGTGGATAAGCACTAAATGCCTATCCATTATACTCAATTAAAGCTTCTTTTAAATTCCTTACCCCACCCCTTGGATCAGTCACATCACCTATATCTCTGGAAAACAAGTGCACATGTAGATAGTTTATAGTTTGTCCAGCATAAGTTCCTACATTTATAATTCTTTAAATTGAATTGTATCGTCATCATCATAATGAGTATTATTATGATTAACTGGCAAAACAACACAACATATTATATAAAATAATATACCTATACCATATATTAGCGTTAAAAGTACCCATGCTAATCTGATAACTGTAGCATCTATATCAAAATACTCAGCAATACCACCGCAAACGCCGTCTATTTGTTTATCTGTGGTAGACTTATATAATTTTTTTTGCATAATTATTCCTCCAATTTTTAATTTTTAGAAGGTCCCTATATTAACTTTTTTAATAATTTTATACTATATAAATAATTTAATTATACTACTATCAAAAATATCACCCATACTATAATATGTACCAATTATATCATAAATGTTTGTTATATAATTTTCAAAACTATAAAAACCACCAAAAATGATTTCTAAAGAGAATGTTTAAGCACACAGTACAATATATATAAGCCCTAATCAATGAAATTTATATTGTCCACTGATTAGGACTTTAACTTAAATTACTTTATTAACAGTTGAAAATTTAGAGTAAATGCTAATAAGCTCCTAAAATTGTATGTACCATACTTAATCTCCCTATAATATTATATATAAGTAACTTCTAATGGATTTCTATCAACTAATTTCTTATAACTATATTTAGGATATCCGACCATAACGGCAGCTGTTATCGTCTTTCCTTCTGGAATATTAAATAATTTAAGCATTGGTGAACCCTTAATGGATGCACAATACTCAAAAAATCCACCCCAACAAGTTCCAAGTCCTAGTGAAGGAGCAAATAATTCTAGATAAGTCAGACAAGAAATAGAATTAGCCCTCCCGTTTGAAAAGCCTTTGTCCGCAGTGGTTATAATTAAGTTTGGAGCACCTCGCAGAATTGAATCAATCCCGTCTTCCCTATAAGTACTGATTAATCCTTTTAATGCATCCTTTAGTGGAGATTTTTCTATCATTCGAATAGTAAGTTCAGCAGCTTTTTTAACTAATTGCTTGTCCTCAACTACAACAAATGATATACCTTGACTATTACTTCCAGTAGGTGCTAGCCTTGCAATATCAACTAATTTTGTTAATTTTTCTCTTGATACAGATTTGTCTTGATAATTTCTTATAGAACGACGTGACCTTAGAAAATGCTCCGCCTGTGCTGCATTTAACTTTGCAAAATCTTTTGCATCAACTTGTTGTGCGAGTGGTGTTTTTTTATTATCTATAGCTTCCCTCGGGCATATAGCAACACAATGTCCACAGGCAATGCAAGTGCTATTTGCTACTTCTTCTGGTCCCTTTTCTCCCATCGTTAGAACATATGCTGGACATTCCACAATGCATTGTTCGCATTTAATACATTTTTTTTCATTTACAGTTATAAAATCCATCTTGTTCATCCCCTTTTTAAAATTTCACATTTTATTATCTAAACCTTCATTCGACCCATTCTACCATATAATCTTTGCTAAATTAGGATTTTATTTTTCTAAACATTTTAGAATATTTTTAGAAATGATACAGTAATTTAATATAAGGTTATATTAAACATTGTAGTATGGGGGAAAATATGAGAAAATCTTTTAATAAAAGGAATCCAGTAATACTTTGGTTAATAATGTTAATTGTTTTAGTAGTAACAATAGTATATATGATTTTTGTTATTTTTTCGAATTTTGAAACTCCATTAAACAAAGCTAAATATATTAAAAATGGACAACAATATGAATCATTAATAACTGGTAATGATTTAGTGTCATATTCAAATACGTTTTTAGGAATGAAATACTTATTTGGTGGCACAACTCCCGCAATATTAGATGCTACAGGTAAATATGTAAAAGGTGGATTTGATTGTTCTGGGTTTATTCAGTATGCTTATAAACATTTTGGTATAAATTTACCCAGAACAACTATGGACCAAATAAATAAAGGTGTTTCTATTAATATAAATAATCTTGAAAATGGGGATTTAGTCTTTTTTATGACAAACCCAGATCTTCCATCTCAAGTATCCCATGTAGGAATTTATATTGGAAACAGCAAATTTATACATTCCCCTAAAACTGGTGATGTTATAAAAACATCTGAATTAACTGGATATTATAAAGAAAAATTTGTAATAGGTAAAAGGATAATAAAATAACTGTACAAATTTAAAACGGAAGTCAAAAATCGACTCCCTTTAATTTGCATTATTAAGATCTAAATATTACACTTTCCTTATTAAACATATGTTTTGCTAGCATAACAGCAACTATCGTATAAACTATTGACCATACTATTGTTATTCCTATATGACCATAATTATAAATTCCACTTGTAAGTTCCTTAACCACTGAGCTTACACTAAGCAATGGTATATTAAAATAAAGAAAAGGTATGTTTTTTGAATCCATAAACATAGTTCCATAAGCGGCAAAAATCGGAATTATTGAAAATGGTACCAAATAAGTTTGAGCTTCCTTGAATGATCGAGCATATATACTTACCGCTAGTTCAAGAGCACCAAAAAACATCGTTGTTATTATTGCTATTACTCCAATTAAGGCTATTGCTTTGTAACTTAGACCAACTGAAGAACTTCCGTTTCCGAACATTCCACCAGGTATTTTCATTGCAATTAGAATACCAATCATTGAACATACCGATACTATAAATCCCATTATTGTTATTGCAAAGAGTTTTCCTGTTAATATATAATGTCTCCCAGCTTTTGTTGTTAAAAGTGGTTCAAGTGTTCCTCTTTCCTTCTCACCTGCTCCTAGATCTGTGGCTGCTGCAATTGTTCCTGTTGCACTGTAAAGAAGTATAAGCATAGGAATCATCATACCTAATAACATTTGACTTTGTGCCTTGTCTTCTTTTTGAAAACTTGTTTCAGCAATTTTTATCGGGGTTAATATCTTTGCATTAATATTTATTTTTTTTAATCTATTTGCAACTATTTGTTTACTTAATTTATCTACTGTTTCCGTTACCTTGCTAAGTGCAATAGATGATTTTGTATTTGTATTATCATAAAAAATCTTTAAATCAGAAACATTACCACTTGAAATAGATTCATCAAAATCCTTTGGTATTTCTATAAAAAGTAGTGCTTCTCCATCCTTTACTGCGGCTTTCCCATCAATGCCCGTTTTAAATTTAATAGTTTTATCATTTTTTAATATCTTCCCAATGCTGCTATTTCCCTTATCGATCATCACAATATTTATATTTTTTTCAACAGAATCCTCAGCACTATTCATAGTTTTCCCCATAATAAAGCTAAGTATAGGCATTAATAAAAGAGGAATTAACAAACTTACTATTATTGTCTTTTTATCTCTAAGCATGTCCTTAAGTTCTTTAAACAGTATTACACTAACTAATTTATTCATGATTACCTCCAATAAGATTAACAAAAATATCTTCCATGTCTTCATTATTATATTTAGCCTTAAGCGAACTTATTGTTCCATGTTCCACAACTTTTCCCTTATGTATTATTACAACTCTATCACAAAGCTTTTCAACCTCTACCATACTGTGACTTGAGAAAACTATAGCCTTACCTTCTGACTTACACTTAAATATAAAATCTTGAATAAGTCTTGTGGCAGAAACATCAAGTCCGGTACTTGGCTCATCAAATAACATAACTGAAGGCTTATGGACAATACTTCTTGCAATTGCTACCTTTTGTTTCATACCTCTTGAAAATTTTCCTACCCTTTTATCTATAAATTCACTCATTTCAAGTTCTCGCGTAAGCTCTTCAATGCTTTTCTTGGCATCACATGCGTTCATCCCATTTAATTGAGCAAAATACATTATATTTTCTCTTGTTGTAAGCCTGTCATATAGGCCAACCTCTCCACCAAATAAAATTCCAATCTCCTCTCTAATGCTCTCAGGCTCACTTACTAAATCATGGCCTGAAATTTTCCCTTCGCCATCTGTTACCTTAAGCATAGTTGCAAGCATTCTCATTATAGTTGTTTTTCCAGCTCCATTTCCTCCGATGAGACCTAATATTTCTCCTTTATTAACTTCAAAAGAAACTCCATCCACCGCTGTAAAATCTTTAAACTTTTTAGTAAGGTTTTTTACCTCTAACAATTTAATTCCCCCTTGCGTAAAATCTTATTGATATATTTTTAAAATTGCCCCTTTCAACTGTTTACCTTCGTAAGTTCTGACAATTTGCAACAATTTATAAGTAAATTATACCATAGTTTACTATTTTAAGTTAACTCGTACATTCGTTATAATTAAAATTACATGGAATTTTAATGCGAGTATATTACAGTGAACCTATTTATATACATCTGAAAACTCAATTTTTATTCTTTGCTCAAAATCGTTTATTCTATTATCAATAGACTTAATACTTTCTTCTTTGCTATCATGCTTCGATACCTTAACAGGAAGTTTTATAAAAAACTTAGTACCAACTCCATATTTACTCTCAACTGTTATTGTCCCACCTTGTATTTCTACCAGCGATTTAACAAGCGATAATCCGATACCACTTCCTTCATATTTCCTTGTAAACGATTTATCCGCCTGCCGAAATCTATCGAATATTAGATTTACCTTGTCATCCGGTATACCTATGCCTGTGTCTTCAATCGAAATAGTTATGTATTCTTCACAATCAGATATATTAACAAATATGCTTCCACCAGGAGTTGTAAACTTTATAGCATTGGATAGCATGTTAAGCATTATTCTTTCAATTTTCTCTAGATCACAATCCACTATCTTTTCCTCTATATCAGTATCAAATATGAGACTTAAGCCATTATTATTAAAATGCTCTGCTACAGATAACGTAATTTCCTCCACTATATTAACAATGTTACAATTAACCATATTCAGTTCAAAAAAACCTACATCCAATTTAGTTAAATCAATTAAATTGTTTATTAATTTTAGCAATCTAAAGCAATTATGTTTTTCAATATTTATATTATTAATAATTTTTTCTCTATTAATAGGTTTTTTTTCATCATTAATACACATTTCAATGATTTTTATTGTACCTAATATTATATTCAACGGAGTCCTTAGCTCATGAGAAATATTAGCAAAAAATTCAGATCTTAACTTCTCTATTTCAGCAGCCTCATTCTGTAATGCTAATTCATTCTTTTTTCTTTCTGTAATATCCCGCACAGTTGCTATAATTACTTCATCTTCATGAATCTTTGTAGCATGAACATTAACTTCTACCCAAAAGTCTTTGTTACTTTTATTTTTAACTATAAACTCTTGTATCAGATGTTCCTTACCGTTTTTCTTATTACTTAATGCATCTATATAAAGCTCAATATTGTCCTGTTTTTTTGAGATAATATCATATACATTCATACTTATTAATTCATTTCGAGAATAACCAAACATAGTGGTAGCAGTTTCATTTACATCCGTTATATTTCCATAAACATCATGAATGAATATTGAATCACTTACGGAATTAAAAATTGCGCTTAGATATTTTTGGCTTTTTTCAAGTTCATTCTGAGAATTTTCATACGTAAGTTGCCTTAAACCACTTTCGGCAAGCGTCATAATAAGCCCTGAATAATACTCAATTATATGATCAACCTTCTTTTTAGAATAAACAGGCACCTTGCTTAACGCATCTAGATACTCTTTTTCATCAAACCCTAATTCTATTGCTTGTGCTGCAAAATATTCTTTATCTATTACTTCATCTTCATAAAAAAATTGGCTAAAAAAAATCGTAGCCAAATGTTCTCCGGAAATAACAATAGGTAATGCAATATCCCTCATATTATTTAGACACTTATAAGAGATATATGCACCATCCATAATATGGTCACTAATATATTGATCACTAATGGAACATTGCATGCATGTAACTGGATGAACTCTATGAAACTTAGTGCATATATCCTGCCATCCCGTTGCAATAATAATTGTGCCGTCTATATCAACAATTCCAAAATTAATGCCTACAGCAGCATAAATATTTTCAGCCATCTTTTTTAGTGAATCAATATTTATTAGTTCTGAAAATTTAACTTTCCTCATAAATAATTCCTCCTAAGTAACATACCCTCTTATTAAAAACATTCTATCATAGTAACTTTGCTAAATTAGGGGAATATTGTCGTATAGGATATTAAAAATTCTATATCTAATATTAAAAGCTGTGAAGTAATTACTTCACAGCTTTTTCATTTATTTAATAATTTTTATTTATCAAAATTGGGAAAAGAAAAAATTTCATCTAAATCATTAAATCTACTATATCCTTGTGCGTAGAATATGATTATAAATCGAATTACTGTTTTTTCTAAATTTATACCAATAGTCTTACTGCTGCTATAAATGTCATGATTATAATAATATATCTGAAGTTTTTTTCATTAATTTTTTTAATCATAAGCATCCCTAAAAGGGCTCCTAATGCAATTGCTGGCACCATACCAATGCTAAGTAAAACTGTCTTAAAGGCAATATTATGCCAGAATAAAATTTGCAATGGTAATTTGGCCAAATTAACAAGTAAGAAAAACCAAGCCGTTGTGCCCATAAAATCGTTTTTTTTGAAGTTCATAGTTAACAAATACACACTGAATATAGGTCCTGCAGCATTACCAATCATGGATGTAAAGCCAGTAGCAATTCCAGCCATTGCATAAAACCATTTATTTGTTGGGACTTTTATATTTTCACCTTTTTTTTCAGTATAAATTAAAGCGACTAAGCAAAGTAAAACTGAAATAGATATAACGGCCTTAAATTGTTTATCATTAATAAAGTTTCCAACTATAACACCTAGTAGTAACCCTATGATTGTCCATGGCAAAAGTTTTTTTATATTTTCCCACTTAGCATGTCTATTATAATAGTACACTGCAAAAACATCCCCTATTACTAATATAGGAAGTATAACACCTGTAGATTCCTTCCCTCCAAATACACTGGCAATAATTGGTATAACAGGCATCAAAAACCCGCTTATTCCGGTCTTTGAAACGCCTACTAAGACAGCCGATATTATTAAACATATCCATTGCATCGTTGATAAATTAAACATATGAATGATTCCCATTATTTTACCCCTCTTCTGAAATAATTACTCAGCATTTTTATTTGCTACCTCTATATGATAGGTTACCTGTTTAATATATGGTTTTTTAGAGATAATCAGCCATGCTATAAGGCTTATAATTCCTATTATTAAATGCATTAGTCCCATTACCACTATTTTATTAGAAAAATTCAAAGAAATTATAAACATACCAATACTACCATAAAAGGTCATTGCGCAACTCATTAATGAGGATGCTGCACCAATATCGCCCTGTAACTGTTCAAGCAAAAGGTTAGTTCTTGCAGGTGCCATAATGTTACCAAAGAGAGACGCAGGAATTAATGATAATGTAAAAAATAAAGGACTTAAATTACCTAGCGTACAAATGAATACCCCACTTATACTAAACACAATAAATGAGACAGTTATTATTGAATTACTATGATAATTTTTTGATAATTTAATGTATAGTAAAGGCCCTAGTAGGTAAAACACCGCGTTTAAAGCAAAATAATAACTATATACCTTTTCACTTAATCCAAAGCCATTTACATAAATATACGAGGAGGATGATATAAATGACATAGAAGCAGCAGATATCAGTGAAAGTATTATAAGAAGTGACATAAAGCTCTTATTTTTTGCAACTACGCCTAACCTTCCTATGGATTTAAATATACTTCCTGTATATCTTTTTTCTAGTGTCTCTTCCATGGCTATGCTTCCAGCTAAGGCTAAAGCTCCTATTATAGATAGCACCACAAATACTCCACGCCAAGAAAGAACACTTAGTATCATTGCTCCTATAACTGGAGAAATTATAGGTGATATCATTCCCATAGACTGAACTAAAGCTATTATGGTTACTCTCCTCCTACCACTATATACATCTTTTACTATAGCTGTTGCCACCGCTGTTGCAGCCCCACAACCAATTGATTGCAGAATACGATAAAAAATTAGTTGGTAAACATTTACAGAAAATATACATAAAATGCTTCCAATAGTATATACAGATAATCCTATAAGTAATACTCTTTTCCTTCCGTATTTATCACTAAGGGGTCCCCAAAATAGGGTTCCTACAGCGTAAAATATAAAGAAAAATATTAATGTAAGATTTACTAGACCTTCCGATGTGTTAAAGCTTTCAACCATCTTAGGAAGCGCTGGTAGATAGATATCTGTAGATAATGGGATAAATGCACTTAAAAAAGCTATAAACATTATGAAGCCCTTATCTCCCAAATATTTTTGTTTCTTTTCCTTTTTGTCACATATCTTTTCTTCGTTTTCCATTCTTTGCCTCCAAAAATAATAGCATATTACATCATTCAAGTTATTACATGTCCTTATAAACCTACACAAAAAAAAATACAGGATTTCTCCTGCTCCATTCCTGATAAACTTCAATTAGGATTTTCCTAAATTATCGCCTGTGGTGACAAAGCATTAACTTGACTTGAATTATTTATGTCATTAATATTAGCACTAGTATTAGCTTGTGTTAATAATTGTGATATTTGATTAATCTCCAAAATACTCCTCCTTTGTTTAACCATAAAGTGCCATATTTTTAATTTTACCCTATATGCCTTTAATTATCTATACTTTTTATAATTAAATTATCTCCTGCAGAGCTGCACAGCTTTGCAGAAGATGAATTGATAACTTATTTTGAAAATTGTTTAACAATGCCCTCTGCCATAACGTCTGCCATCTTTAGAGCTTGATTTTCAATTTCATCGTATACTGCGATGCTTCTTTCGTAATTGTTGGTAAGTATATCGATTGCCTCTGCTTTGGTCATAGCTAAGTGTTCATATAACATTATTTTCCAATTTTCTTGAGGCCAATAAGGATTGATTCTAGCAAGGAAAACTGCGATTTCATCTGCATTTGCGTACCATCTTTTCTCAGCATCTGCTGCCTCTTTACTATAGCCAGCTTTGGCTGCTTTAACAAGCTGTGCGGCGATGACAAGATGACTTTTAAATAACTCACTAAATTGAGAAGCAATTTCATCCCCATAGAAAGGTTTTAATACTAACTTAAAATCTGTTGGATTTCGAAGAAGTCGCTTAGTAACAAAATCTACATCTGGTAAATCTTTTATTATGCTTGTTATTGTCATCCTCGTCCAGACAATATGTTGTTCCCAAAGTATCCGCATAATATTTCTTAAATCTACTTCTGCTTCACTAATTATCCTAGGCTCAGTAATGTGCCGTTGCGCCACCATCCAAGATGCATCATATGGAAATAAATACATTGTTATCACCACTTTCTAATTTTTATACTATAATATGCTTATGTGAGCAATAAGTACCCATAAAAAAGGAATATAGAAGGGCATAACAAATTGAGGTTAGTATACGATATACTAACCTCTCTATTTTTTTCAATTCTTTTCATAATCTACATAAAATTACAAATAGTATATTGTCCCAGTGAAGTTTACTTCTGAATCTTCTTCATAGTCAATATACGCACCTTTAAGATCTACTACATTTTCATGTATATCAAATCCCTCTATGCTTATTGTTTCTATTACATTATTTTCATTAACACATGTTGCCAATGTATCATAATAATCTTCTTCATCATTATATATAATTGCAGTACTTAATATTCTAAATGTTGCCTCCCTTATAATTTTTCTATTTTTATTTATAATCTTCCCAAACTTAATTTCTTGTACCCCATCTTTTTTATCATTGTCTTTAAATAAAAAACTCATTCCGATTACTTCCCTTCATTTTTATTATAATGATTCAATATCAATATTATTATAGTCAATTTTCTTATCAAAAGAAACATTCCCTATTCAGCCAACTAACCAAGATTTAAATAATAATCATATAACTATAATAGAAGTTTTAATACTTATTAGCGAAAGGAAGTATATAAATGGTGGATATGCATTATAATCTTGTAAAGACAGGATTAAGAACCATTCAAAAAATACCAGATTAGTTTAGAGATGATGTAATTTCTCTATTTTACAGATACCCAAATATTGTTTTTAATGTAAAATCTCCATAGAAAGTCCTTTGCTTCTTCTGCATAATCAATTCCAATTCTCTTAGCTTCTATAATTTCAATTTTTTCTTTTTCCACTGCGTCTTCAATATATAGTTCACTTATGCACAAATCCTGTTTGTTATTTTCTTTATTTATATTCATAGCTATACAGAGCTTAGAGGGGCCTGTGGTTAAATTTTTAATTTGAGCTTTTGTCAATTCATTATAACCTTTTTTAAATCTTAGCTTTGACATTTCGTCTAGACCTTCTATTGGCTGAATAGCTCTAATTAAAACCCCTTCAGCAATTCCTTCTTCTTTTGTTATTACATTAAAGCAATGATACATCCCATAAATAAAATATACGTATGCGATGCCAGGCATACCATATAGAGTCTCAAGTCTTGGTGTATGTTTTCCCCCGTAAGCATGGCAAGCCTTATCTATTGATCCAATATATGCTTCTGTTTCAACTATCTTTCCTCTTAACTTTACTCCATTAACTTCATGTACAAGTGTTTTTCCTAAAAGTTCCTTAGCAACTTGCAAAGCTTCTCTGGCATAAAATTCTCTAATAAGTCTCATTCCAACTTCCTCCTAAAACCTATAATAAATATCTATTTTTAACCATATCTTTATATTATATATAAGTAACCATTTTTAATCAATGACGAACATAACTGTTTTTTGCAAAACACATAATTTTCACATCAATAATTGGAATAGTACTTTTTCAACTAAATTTTTAATGTATATCTTTAACACAAAACAAGGCATCTGCATATTATGTATAGAAAGTGTGAACATCTTAAATAAGAGAAAGTACAAGCTCTTTAAATAGAAAAAATATTATTAATAAGGAAGGTATCTATATTGAATAAATACAATGATTTTTCTTCTGAAAAATATCAATCTGACGATGAATATGAACCTTATGACTTTTTAATTCCTAAAAAGCACAATTGTGATGACAAACCACACTGTAATGATAAAGACCACTGTGACGATAGACCACACTGTGATGACAAACACGATCGTTGTCATCCTTGCTGTATAAAATGCATAGTTGGACCAACTGGAGCTACTGGAGCTACTGGACGAACCGGAGCAACCGGACGAACTGGTGCAACCGGTGCAACTGGACGAACTGGTGCAACTGGTGCAACTGGAGCTACTGGACGAACTGGTGCAACCGGTGCAACTGGACGAACTGGTGCAACTGGTGCAACTGGAGCTACTGGACGAACTGGTGCAACCGGAGCAACTGGAGCAACCGGAGCAACTGGACGAACTGGAGCAACTGGTGCAACTGGTGCAACTGGACGAACTGGAGCAACTGGTGCAACCGGAGCTACTGGACGAACTGGTGCAACTGGTGCAACTGGACGAACCGGAGCAACCGGAGCTACCGGAGCTACTGGACGAACTGGTGCAACTGGTGCAACTGGTGCAACCGGAGCTACTGGACGAACTGGAGCGACTGGTGCGACTGGACGAACCGGAGCAACTGGTGCAACTGGACGAACTGGAGCAACTGGGGCTACTGGTGCAACTGGAGCTACTGGACGAACTGGTGCAACCGGTGCTACTGGAGCAACCGGAGCAACTGGTGCAACCGGTGCAACTGGACGAACCGGAGCAACCGGAGCGACTGGTGCAACTGGACGAACTGGTGCAACTGGTGCAACCGGAGCTACCGGTGCAACTGGAGCTACCGGAGCTACTGGACGAACTGGAGCGACTGGTGCGACTGGACGAACCGGAGCAACTGGTGCTACTGGTCCAAGTTTTAATTCGTATGCAAATGGTGTTATAACAACAAATAAAATATCAATTCCAGTTGGCGGCACTATTATTTATGATACTGTAGATATTGTAGGACCTGATTTAAGTTATGATCCAACAACAGGTATATTTACAATTAATACAACGGGTGTTTATGTAATCGACTGGAAGTTTGCTGTTACTCCAGATCCTTTAACCTTTGCTTTACAACTTGATTTAGAAGAATCCCCTAGTGGAGTTGTTATTGGTGGTATATCTATTTTAGTAACAAATCCAACTGTAAATGGCTCTAACAAGGTTTATGCCGCAACAGCAGGACAATCTTTTAGATTTGCTAACAATTCAAATGGTCCTATTAGTATAGTACTTGCAGGTCTAGCTGGGGCTATTGGAACTATATCTGTCTTCAGAATTGTTTAACATCAACAGATTATAACTAATTTTATTACCTTAACTGGCTGCCTATCGACGGCAGCCTTTTTTGATTACTATTACATTATTTTCATTAACGCATATACAGTCAAATGCTAAAAATCCTGTTAACATAATGAGTTAACAGGATTTTCAGTCTAATATTTATTAATTTTTTGTTATTATTAATAACAGGTACTATACATCTATCTGTTCTGTTTTAGTGTCAGTACTAAATATTTCTCTTTTCTTCCAAATAAAGAATCCCATAAGTGCAGGCATTATTAAACTAACAAGTATCATCCAAGGTTTAGTTCCACCAGCTACAATTGTATATGCTATTTGAGCCACTGTAGCAATAAAATAGATATATATTCCTAATTCCTTTTTCATTAAAATCAAAATAACACTTATAGCTAATATTACTGAGAATACCAACCCAATAGTTAAACTTAAATTTGTGATTTCAGGCATACCTATATCCAATGCTTTATATGCAGCGTTAAGTTCATCTTTCTTAGAAAAGTTTTTTATACTAAATAATCCAATCGCACTAACAATCAATTGAATAATCGATATTGTTTTTATACCTGCTCCTACTTTTGGTTTTTTAACGTTTTCCATAATTCGCCTCCAATAAATATATTTTTAAAATAAGATAATAATGGCTTTCACCAAGATTTAATTGTAAATAGCCTCAATTGGATCCATTTTCGATGCATTAATTGCTGGTATAATTCCAAAAATTATTCCAATTATAACAGAGATTGCAGTTGCTCCTATAACGCTTTCTCCGCTCATAACTGGAGGGAATGGCATAAATATACCAATTATTTTACAAAAAATAAATCCGAATAATATACCAAGTAAACCACCAAGCCCTGTCACCATAATCGCTTCTATAAGAAATTGGAGTAATATACTTTTAGGTTTTGCCCCAATAGCCCTACGTATACCAATTTCTCGTTTCCGCTCAGTTACAGAAACATACATTATATTCATTACACCTATTCCCCCAACAAATAAGGAAATACCACTAATCAATGCTATGAAAGCAGTTAAATACCCAATAATCTGTCCAAACAACTTAGTCATTGCCTGAGGATCCTGAAGCTTATACTCACCTTTTAAATTAGGATGAGCCTTAACAAGTTCCTTTTTTACGTTTTCAAAAACCTTATCTTTATCTTCGCCATCTTTAAGATAAATATCTAAGCTTGAGATAAAGGTATCCGTATTCATATCTTCTTTTGATTCCTTTGAAATATAACTTATTCCACTTGTCAGATCGAATTCAGCCTTTTTTTCTAGAACTCCTACTACCTCGTAGATAATTCCATTTACTGTTATTCCACAACCTATGGCATTTTCTGGAGTTTCAAAAAGTTTTTCTGCAACTTTATAATCCAACATAATTAACTTTTTAGAATTCTCATCTTTTTTGAAAGAACGACCATACTTAATATTTATATCTTTACCATCATAATCCTCTATCCCACTTTGTGTGTCTTTATCAATATATGTACATTCTCCATATATAATTCCTCCGCTTCCTTGCATACCCTTCGATACCTCAGCCTTTTCTACTCCAGTCACTGTTTTAAGAGAATATGGATCAGATTTGCTAAAGGGTTCAATCAAGGTTAAATCCGCATCAACGTTTTCTGGTTCAAAATTAACATTTATTTTATTTGCGCTTGTATCCGCCATAGATTTATTTACCTCTACCTTTAACCCATTACCAACTGACATAATGGTTATTACAGAGCTTATACCTATGATTATTCCTATCATTGTGAGAAAAACCCTTAATTTATGTGATTTTAGACTGTATACTGAAGTTTTGATTAAATTTATTATAGACATATCTAATCCACCTTTGTTATCACTCCATCTTTTAAATGGATTACTTTGCTAGCATATTTAGTTAAATCGTCATCATGTGTTACCATTATTATTGTTTTATTTTCTTCATTAAGTTTCTTTAGTATATTCATAATTTCCTCTCTGGTTTTACTGTCTAGAGCGCCTGTTGGCTCATCAGCTAAAATCACGTAAGGATTGTTAATGAGAGCTCTTGCTATCGCAATACGCTGTTGCTGTCCTCCAGATAATTGTGAAGGTGATTGCTTCTCTTTATGAAGCAATCCTACCGTATCTAAATATTTTTCTACACGGTGTGCCCTTTCTTTTTTAGGTACATCAGTGCCTTCTTTATAAAGCAAAGGAAGTTCAACATTCTGACCAATAGTCAATGAATCTATCAAATGAAACTGTTGAAATATAAAACCCAGATAACTATTTCTAAGTTCTGATCTTTCATTTTCACTAAGATGAGTAACATCCTTGCCATTAAACGCATATTTTCCATTATCAAAATGATCAAGGAAACCAAGAAGGTTTAAAAGTGTAGTTTTTCCACTACCTGATTTCCCCATTATCATAACAAAGTCACCTTGCTCTATAGTTAAATTTATATCCTTCAATACGTGTAATTTGGAATCCTTTAACTTATAATACTTATTAATATTTGTTAACTCAATAAGATTACTCAACAGAAATACCTTCCTTCATATCTTTAGTAGTTTTCGCTATACTATCACTTTCTTTTAACCCACTAAGCACAACAACTTCTGGCGTTGTAGCTTTTTTATAAGCGATTGCTTGTTTTTTCAACTTTTTATCCACAACCTTGAACACGTATTGCTTTCCACCTTCCTCAAGTATTGCACTCTTTGGTATTTTCATCTCTTCTTCTTTAAGTTTCACTGTGGCTTGTACATGAAAGCCATTGATAACATCTGCTTGTGAATCCAAGGATACATTTGCATCATAATAAGATACAGCAGAAGCTCCACCTGTAGCACCTTGCGCTCCAGCCGCTACATCTGGCGCTGCTGGACTATTCCCTACACTTTTCACCTTTCCTGTTATAGTTTTATTTATAGCGAATATAAGTATATCCACTTTTTGATTTTCCTTTACCTTTGTTTGATCCTTTTCATTAATATTTCCTTTTACATAAACTGTAGTAGACTCTATTACAATATATGGTTTCGTCATATCTTTAGAATCATTTAATATTACTTTTCCATTTATCGGAGCTTTTATATAAGTGTACTCTTTCTCTTTTGAATTTTTAAGCATCCCTTTTGAAGTATCAATTTGTGCTTGCACAGCATCTATTTGATCTGAGTAGCCACTAATTTGAGCCTCAGTACCTGCTGCAGCCGATGCACCCATGGCAGCGGGATCGACACCAGCCTGTTCTGCTTGTTGTTTTGCTTCTTCCTTCTGCTTTTCTAAAAGTTTTTTTGCTTCTTCTTGTTTATCGACTAATTTCTTTTTTTGATTGTTAGCATTAGTAATTTCTTGGTTTCCCTTATCTATCTCATCCGTAACCAAACTGTTCCTGTATGTAAAAAGAGCATCGCCCTTATTTACTATTTGTCCATTCGTAACCGAAACCTTATTTATTGTTCCTTTTGTTTCATCTCTATATATATTTTCCGTTTTTTCAGGAACAACAACACCGTTTACAAATATTTTCTCTTTAGCCGGTATTGTATATAAAGCTACTTCTTTACCTTTATTACCTGCTGAATCTTTATTGTTCTTAACTACATAGGCAATGATTCCAAATAGTATTATTACACCAATAATGCTTAAAAAAATAATATGTTTCTTTTTCATAGATTTCCCCCCTATAAATACACTTTAAATAAAAAAATTTGTTAAATTAATAACAGCTTTCAGAATTAGTTTACCACATTCTTCTTTGATTTACAACATTTGCAGCAAAAACTTTGTTTTATGATTTTTTCGCATCCATAAATATGGTTTTATTCCTTATTTAAGCATGCTTTGTTTATATCATATTTCATAAAGATCTATAATTCAATACAAAATGCATTAATCGTCATTATTTAGACATAAACGGAATTTAATCTAATTATCTCCTTCTGAAGTCGATATTAAAATTAAATATATAAAAGTTGTTAGCGGTAAACTAAAAGGGTGATATTTCGGCAAACAAAAAAGGAGAATAATTTCCAGTTAAGTACAATAATAATTCCTTCTCTGATACAATTAGAGATATATTTTACAGAGGGGGAATTTAAAATTGAAAGGATGGAATATGTTTAGTGAAATAAAACAATATAAAGCACTTGGATTTAATAAATCACAGGTTGAAAGAGCTCTAAATATAAATTACAAAACAGTTCAAAAGTATTGGGACATGGATCCTGGTGAATATGCTAAAGTCACTATTCAATCGAAGAATAGACATAAAAAAATTGATATCTACAAAGATGATATTTTAGAATGGATTACTGATTTCAGAGATATGTCAGCAGCACAAGTACTTGATTGGATAAAGGAAAGATATGGTGATGTAAAATTTAAAGAAAGGTCTTTAAGGCTTTATATTAGTAATTTAAGGAAAGAATACAATCTGCCTAAGGCTTCGCCAATAAGACAATTTGAGGAAGTACATGAACTTCCCATGGGCTACCAAGCTCAGGTTGATATGGGTCAAATATGGCTCAAAAGATTAAATGGAAACAAAGTAAAAGTGTATTGCTTTGCAATGGTTTTATCACATTCAAGGTATAAATACATACTTTGGACAGACAAACCATTTACTACCGCCTCTTTTATTGATGCTCATAATCGAGCTTTTGAATATCTTGGTGGTATGCCTATTGAAATAGTGTATGACCAAGATCGTGTGCTTGCAGTAGCCGAGAATTCTGGAGACATTATTTATACCGAAGGTTTTCAAAATTATATTAATACTATGAAATATAAAGTTAGGCTTTGTAGAGGTTTTGATCCTCAAAGTAAGGGGAAAATAGAATCTGTGGTAAAATACTCAAAATATAACTTTGCTATAAACAGAGTATTTATAGATGTTGATTCCTTTAATGAAGACTCATTCAAATGGCTAGATAGAACAGGCAATGGTAAAAAACATGAAATAACGAAAAAAATACCGGCAGAAGTGTTTGCTCTCGAAAAGAAACACTTGCTACCAGTACCTGAACTCTTTGAAAAAAATTCATTTAATACTAGTTTAACTTATGCTGTACGAAAAAACAATGTAATTTTGTATAAACAGAACAGGTATCAAGTGCCCAAAGGAACTTATAGCCCAGGTAAAGAACTTAAATTAATGATAAAAGGCTCCAAAATGAATATAGTTGATTTTGATACAGGTGTATTAATAGCAAGTCATCAAGTAAGTACAAGGCAGGGTGAACTTATAAAAATAATTCATCCCGAAAGGGATATTCACAGTTCTATTGACCAAGTTTATGAAAGATTGTTTTTTGCCCTCGGTAAAACTGAAAATGCAAAAATGCTACTAGATGGCATAAAACGTGAAAAACCAAGATACTGCAAAGATCAATTTGGTTCAATACTAAATATAGTACATTCATATGAAGCTTCGCTAATAGAACAAGCATTGAATTATTGTGTTATACGAAACTTGTGGAGTGCTGGAATGTTTAAAGAAACCCTTGAATATCTTGCGATACAGGATATTGCAAAAGTTGATAAAAAATCTGTAATTGACAAGTTATCTATACCATCAAAGTATAGAGGGTTAAAACCGGAAGTAAGAAGTATAAGTGACTATATTGATGCTTTGAAGGAGGACAAGCAATCATGGAGAAATTAGAATTAATCAAAGAGTATGCCAAAAATCTTAAGCTAAACTATTTAAATGTAGATGCAGATAAAATTATTGAAAAAGGTGAGTTAGGTAATGTTTCCTATCAAGACTTTCTATTATCAATACTTAAAAATGAGGTTGTTTTGAAAGATCAGAAAACACAAGAAAAAAGACTTAAATATGCTGACTTTCCAGTTAAAAAGACAATGGAGGAATTTGATTTTCTATTTCAAAAATCAATAACAAAGAAACAAATAAACAGACTCATGGAAATGGAATGGATAGATAGGATGTATAATCTTATATTTTTAGGCCCACCGGGCGTTGGGAAGTCTCACACAGCTATTGCCTTGGGTTATAAAGCCGTTGAGGCAGGTTATAAGGTAAGTTTTGTAACTATGGATAATCTGATGCATGTTTTGAAAACTCAGCAGATATCAAGAAAAAGCAAAGGTAAACTAAATAGAATCCTTTCTTCAAGCCTCGTTATAATTGATGAGGTCGGATATCTTCCTATAACTAGAGATGAGGCTAATTTGTTCTTTCAATTAATATCATCCCTTCATGAACAGGCATCACTAATTATAACTTCTAACAAAGGATTCGAAGAATGGGTAGAGCTTTTAGGAGACCCAGCATTAACAACAGCTGTATTAGATAGAATATCTTATAGGTGCGAACTTTTTAACATGATTGGAAAGAGCTATAGGTTGGAGCACAGAAAATCTATATTTTAGCAGTTAAATGGGAAAAATATACTGGGATAAATTCAGTAAAATAGTTTGCCGAAATTTCTCCAAAAGTACTTGCCAATAACAAAAGTTAAAACGGTGAAATTTTATTTAAAAAATTTCACCGTTTATTTTACTCTAGATTCACTATATACTAATTAATATTATTGAACTCTATACATATCTTTGCTTTTGATATATTGAAATATAGATTCTCCACGCTTTTGTTCTTCTATTTGTTTTAATTGATTATCTTTATTTAATAGTTCTGTTGGTTTCATCCCTTTCATCATTAATCTCATGATGGTAAATTTAATTTCATCATATTTATTAAAAATAATTTCTGCTTTTTCAATATCATGATATACCTTCCAATAACCTACCATTTTACATTTAGCGTTCGGATAATCAACAAATGATACTACATCTTCTAGAGGATAGCCTAAAAAAATCCCAATTTCGTGAGGGCATATATTTTCGAATCTTTTGCCTAAAAGCAATAAACATTCCTTTATATTCATTTTTTCATTGTATCCAAATCTTTTTAAAAATTCCATGTTTTTATTATCGCTTATACTTAACTTGATTTTTTCTTTATTATAAAATAGTACAAACGTATTTGTTATATCCTTTTTTAATTCAAAGTAATCAATATCTAGTTTAGCTTTCACTTCATCTTTATATCTTTCCCATATGTTATTTAAGTTTCTATTACTATTACTAAAATTAATTAAAGATGATGTCTTATGCTTTTTAATAGTTGGTCCTGCATTACGTATTATTACTGAAAATAAATACTCCAAATCATCATAACCATCTACAATTTCTAACAATCCCCTTAACTCTACTATTCCCATAAAACACCCTCCATTAATTTCACAATAGTGTTAACACTATCAACTTCATATTAAGTTTACTTTTATTTTTTTGATAATAACGCACCTATTTCCTTACACCTTTCAATACCTTCTTTATCAGCATCGTTATTAATTATTAGTCCATCTACTATAATGTTAGCACCATATGTTTCCATTCTCTCTTGCCAATCCTCCATCCATTCTCCATTGCCCCATCCATAAGAACCAAATAAAATAGTGTTTTTGCCGCTTATCGCGTTCGCAATTGACTCAATAAATGGTTCCATTTCTGATTCCTCAAGCTGCTCTGAGCCCATAGATGGACATCCCAAAGCTACTCCATCTGCATTTATTACGTCCTCTACTTTTGCATCGTTCACATTAAGTAGTCTAACGTTTGCATCTACATTTTTTGCCCCTTCCATAATCCCTACTGCCATAGCCTCTGTATTCCCTGTTCCGCTCCAATAAATAATAACTACATTTTTCAAATCAATTTCCTCCTCATATAAAATATTTTGTACATTCATGTGGTAATAATTCCAATGCATTTTTAGACTTAATTTATATTATCTTATTGCATTGATATTGATTATCATTCTTGATTATATTATAATATATTTAAGTTAGAGGTTTTTTAAAATTATTACTATCTTTTTTAAAAATATTAAGGAGATGCGATGAAAAATTTACTCAATCACACTGAACTGGTCTTAAATATTGGAAATAACAACTTAGAAACTGCCAATGCCATATATATAAAAAAGATAAATATACTTTTATCTTCATCGAGTAGCCCAGATGAATTAAAAAAACTAATATATTCAATTAATATCTTTATATACACCTATTTCTGTATTAACAATTCAATCCCCTTGGAGGACTTATGCTATAAAAATCTTAAGCTCATGGACACTTGTCATTTGAAGGAAGACTTAATTTCTTTAGGAGAAAAAATTATTAAAAGCTACACGGAAGTCATTAATAATGGTAAAAAAGCATCAGAAAATGAAATTGTAAACAATGCTTTGGCCTATATTCACTCAAATATTGAGAAAAAAATAACCCTAGAAAAAGTTGCAACTCACATTCATATAAGTAGCAACTATCTATGTTATCTTTTTAAAGTGAACACCGGTTTTAAATTTTGTGAATATATAAACATATATAGAATAAATGTGGCAAAAGATATCCTAGATAATTCCTCTTATCCTTTAGATGTGATTTCTACCAAATCCGGGTTTAATAGTCAAAGTCATTTTTGTACCACCTTCAAGAAATATGTAAGTGTTTCACCTAATGAATATAGAAAAAGGAAATATTAATAGAAACCAGAATATTACATTTTTTATATTAGGAAATAAATTAGGAATTCTCGCTTATGGTATCTCGTCTATATCATTAATTATTTGGGCAATAATTTTCATTAATAAAAAAGAGAAAAACCTTTGAAACAAAGTAAAGTTTTATTAAAAAGCCTTCTTTCCACTTATTTAAATGAAAAGAAGGCTTTTTATATATTCTTTATTTTGTTTCATATATCTTATCAAAGGAGTATTTTATATATAGGAATTATAAATAGACTTAACAACGTGGATAGAGCAATCATAATAGCAGCATATTGGTAATCTGCATCGTAAGATTTAGACACTATAGCAGTAGTAGTCATTACTGGCATAGCTGCTTGAATAATAAATATATTTTTCATGATTTGAGGCAAAGGAATGAATTTACATATTAACACTACCAATAGTGGCGATATTATAAATCTTCCCAATAAAACGCCCCACATATCCTTATTAAAACGTATTCCTTTTAAATTTACATAATAAATTGTGTTACCTATAAATAACATAGATAAAGGGGTAGTTAAATTTCCGAAATATTTACAAGTATCCATTAGGAATGCAGGTACAGGAATAGCTAAAAGTATTAATATTATAGCTACTACAAATCCCATTAGAGGAGGTGAAAATATTCTTTTTAAAGTATCCGGTGATGCAAATTTATTAGATCCTCCATTCCCATCTTTACTTATTTCAAAAACACCTATAGTCCAAAAGAATGTAGTATTAACTATATAGTATATCAAAACATAAGGAACACATTTTGAACCAAATAGAGCTAAATTTACTGGCAATCCAATAAATATGCTATTAGATACAAAGAACATAGATGCAAAGGAACCACGTCTATTTTTCGTAACATTAAAAACTTTTACAAAGGTCTTGCCAATTAAATAAGTAAGAGCTATTGAAATTATTGGAACTATAATACCCTTCCCTAAACTTAAAAGCTTTGCTCTGTCAAAGTCCTTCATAAGATTGCTAATCATCAAAGCCGGTAACGCTACATTGATAACAATTTTTGCGAATAGCTTTGCACCGGACTTATCCATCCAATTTTTTTTCGTTAGCCACCATCCAATAGCTATCATTATAACAATACTAAATATACTACCAAAAGCATTTAAAAGTTCCATAAATACCCCCCTTTAATTGTCGTATTAATTATAATGATTTATTTCTTACATATAGACTTTGTAGCAATAATATCTACGCCAAGACCCAACACATTGTTAATAATCACTTGTTCAATTTCTATAGGTGCATCAGCTTCTATATTCTTAATTTCTTTCATAACATCAAATATCCTGTTTTTAGGAATAGATGTTGTTGTCCTTACACTAACCAGTGGCATTTCTCCATTATTTACTTTAACTAATGATGAAATAGTTCTCTTAGGATTTTGTATTTCTTGCGTTGCATATGCTATTCCTTTTTTACATGAAGCTCCAATTACATTTTTGATAATGTTTTCTTCTAGTTCTAAAGTTAATTCACAACCATTAGGACAAACTATACATGTCATTTCTCTATTCATTGTGATACCACCACCTTAATGTTTTCTTCACTAATAATATCCTCTTTTTTTAATGTTAAGCGTATCATTTCTGCAGGATTCAATTTTTTAAAGTTCCTTGATTTAATCACTTTTTCGCCCTGCACAATTTCTATAACGCCATCTCTTGAGGGCCTACTAACCCTTAAAGTTACTTCTACATCTTGCTTCCCACTTATTTTTTGTGGAACTACATTGTTAATAGTTTTATCTGTTGTTATTAAAATATGACTTTCATTTTGTTTTTCATTTCTTATATATTTTGCTGCTGCCCTAGCAAGCTTTTCTCCTTCATCAGATACAAAATCCACTAAATCATGCACATGAAGCACGTTGCCGGCTGCATAAATTCCTTCTACGTTAGTTTGTAAATTTTCGTCCACAATAGGTCCCTTAGTCCGTTCATCAATTTTTACTCCAGCTTTAAGAGATAACTCATTTTCAGGAATAAGACCAACAGATAGTATTAATGTATCACATTGATATTCTATTTCTGTGCCTGAAATAATTTGTCCATTCTTATCTAATTCACTCACTGTTACGGCTTGCAATCTTTCTTTTCCTTTGATGTTTGTTACCGTATGACCTAAATATAAGGGAATATTATAGTCATTTAAACATTGTTCTATATTTCTTGGCAATCCACTAGGATAAGGTAATTTTTCTATTACGGCCAATACTTTTGCTCCTTCTAGTGTGAGTCTCCTTGCCATTATAAGTCCGATATCTCCAGAACCTAGTATAACAATTCTTTTTCCAACCATAATATTTTTTAGGTTCATATAGCTTTGAACTACTCCAGCAGTAAATACACCTGCAGGTCTTGTCCCAGGTATGCTTATAGCTCCTCTTGTTCTTTCTCTACAACCCATGGTGAGCACCACTACTTTAGCTTTATATTTTTTTAGCCCTTCCCTTGTAACTGATATAACCTCCTTGTTATTTGTAATATTTATTACAGTCGCTCCTGTTTGTAATTCAATATTCGCTTTTTTTACCTGCTTTACAAATCTAGCCGCATATTCAGGACCGCTAAGCGCCTGCTTAAATCTTTGTAAACCAAAACCATCATGAATACATTGTTTTAATATTCCACCAAGCTTTTCTTCTCTTTCTAATATTAAAACATCTTCTATACCTTCTTCTTTTAGTTTTAGAGCTGCTGCAAGCCCAGCTGGGCCACCACCAATTATAACTGCTTCCTTTTGAATTACTTCCATTGTCTTACCTCCCCAGAAAACATTTTTCCATTTTCTCTTAAATAAGTTATTTCAGCTACTTTTTTATTTTTTTCTTTCATAATTATTTCTGCAATTCTAGTTTGACAATATCCACCTTGGCATCTTCCCATCATAGATCTTGTTCTATATTTAATGCCTGTTAATGTATCTACTCCTAATGGATTTCTTATTGCTTGTATAATTTCTGCTTTTGTAACGTTCTCACATCTACAAATAATTTCTCCATAATCTGAATTTTCTTTTATAAGTGCATCTTGTTTTTCTTCAGATTGTTCTATAAACTTTACTACTGCATTTCTTATAGGATTAAATTTTTTATTTTCTTTTAAATTCTCCTTGTTCTTAATTTTTTCTACTACATATTCTGCAATTGGGACTGCTGAAGTGAGTCCTGGCGATTCAATTCCAATTAAGTTAATTACATTAGGGATTTCCTTTCTTTCTTCTATTACAAAATCTGCATATCCACCTTTTTCTTTACTAACAAGCTTTGGTCTAATTCCTGTGAAATTTCTAATAAAATGTTCTCTTTTAATTTGAGGCAATATTTTTGTGCCTTCTTTTATAAGCATGTCCATAACATCCTCAGTTGATGAATAGTTATCATTTTCATCTATATACTGAGCACTTGGTCCGATAAATATATTGCCATGAATTGAAGGCGTAAGATGTACACCAAGACCTCCCTCTTTCTTATTAGGAACTGGATAGGCTGGAATTTCAAGAAACTTGCCTATGCTTTGATCAAGAATAAAATATTCTCCTCTACATGGATATATTGTATAATCTGTAACACCAACCAGACCTGCTATTTTATCAGAATTTAATCCAGCACTATTAATTACCCATCTACTATAATAAGTTTCTCCATTTTTTGTAGTAATTTTATAACAACTTTCTTTTTTTTCAATGTTAATTACTTCTCTACCTAAATAAAAATCCACACCATTTTGGCAAGCATTTTCTGCTAATGCAATTGTATATATAAATGGATCCAATACACCTGTCATTGGAGAATATAAAGCTGCTGTCCCTTCTACATTAGGTGCTAATTCTTTAATTTTTTCACGACCTACAATTTCAAGACCTGGAACTCCATTTTTTTCTCCTAGTGCTTTTAAATCTTTTAATCCTTCCATATCTTCTTCACTAAAGCCTATTACAAGTTTCCCCGTTCTTTTAAAGGGTATATCTAATTCTTTTGCAACTTTATCAAATCCTAAGCATCCTTGTACACAAAATTTTGCCATAAGTGTTCCAGGTTTGCTGTTAAATCCTGCATGAAGCACTCCACTATTCCTACCACTTGTCTCACATACTACATCTAGTTCTTTCTCTAATACACCTATATTAATTTCATATTTTGAAAGTTCCCTTGCAATTGCACTACCAACTACTCCTGACCCGATAACGATTACATCATATTGCTGCTTTTTCAATTACATCACCCCTTACTCTATTTTCAATAATATAAATATTTAAGTTTTCATATTAAGTTGATTGAGTATACTAAATTACCTCAATACTATTCTAACTATTTATAAATATATTGTCAATAAATCCTTTCAATATTTAACCAATTATGGCTAACCCTGTTATTAATAAAAGAAAAACCCTCAAACTAATTAAATAGTCTGAGGGAATGTAATATTAACAATAGGTTGATCCTACTATATTTTAAGAATCTTTTCAAGCTGTATTTGCATCTCATTCTTTGCGCATTTAGTTTTATGAAGTACTGGTCTTGTTTCTAAATCTTTTATCCCTACTGGAATATCGACCTTTGTTATTTTACTAAGTTCCACTATTAATTCAAAGTCATTTAGCCCTGTGTATTTTGCATCTATTGATTTCATAACATCTGGCGTAAATTTATATGGGCTTGCCGTCGACACAATAACTGTCTTCGCACTATCCTTTGATTCTTTTAAATATTTTTGATAAACCGCATAGGAAACTGCAGTATGTGTATCAATTACATAATTAGTAGTTTTATAAACCTCAGTTATTGCCTTTGCCGTATCCTCCTCACTTGCATATCCTCCAAAGAAATCCTTTAGCCCTTTTTTCATATCATCATCAATCTCATATTTACCATCTTTTTTAAGCTTATTCATAAGGTCTTTTATCTTACTTGAATCTTCCCCACTTATAGCATATAAAAGTCTTTCAAGGTTACTTGAAATCAATATATCCATTGAAGGGGACATAGTAATTACAAAATCCCTTACCCTATCATATGTGCCTGTATTTATAAAATCAAATAATACTTTATTTTCATTTGAAGCACAAATTAGCTTTTTAATTGGTAATCCCATTTTCTTTGCATAGTATCCTGCCAATATATCGCCAAAATTACCAGTAGGAACACAGAAATTTATCTCTTCCCCTATTTTTATGTCTCCCATATTACAAAGCTGAGCATATGCATAGAAATAATATACAACCTGTGGTATTAGTCTTCCAATATTTATTGAATTAGCTGATGAGAACATTTTATTATTTTCTTCTAATCTCTTGAGAAGGCCCTCATCTGTAAGCATCTGTTTAACTCCATTTTGTGCATCATCAAAGTTTCCATCAATTCCTATTACAAAAGTATTATCCCCAGATTGCGTTAACATCTGCCTTTTTTGAATCTCACTAACACCTTCCTGTGGGAAAAAGACTATTATCTTTGTGCCTTCTACATTTGCAAAACCTTCTAGTGCTGCTTTGCCTGTATCACCAGATGTGGCCGTAAGAATAACCATTTCTTTATCAATGTTTAACTTCTTTACTGCATTTTTTAAAAGATAAGGTAATATTGATAACGCCATATCCTTAAATGCTAAAGTTGGTCCATGGTATAATTCTAAAAAATATAATCCACCATTCTTTGAAATCGGCGCAATAGCTGACACATCAAACTTTTCATCATAAGCCATATCTATAGACTCTAATAAATCCTTTTCATCGTAATCAGTTAAAAATTCTTTCATTATAGTAAATGCTAATTCTTTATAATTCATATGACATAATTCGGCAAGTCCTATAGTTAACTTTGGTATTGATGTTGGTACAAAAAGTCCCCCATCCTCGCTTAGTCCTCTTGCAATAGCTTCTGCGGATTTTACTTCTTTTTCATTTCCGCGAGTACTCTTATAATATATTTGTTTCATAAATTTTTTTCCCCCTATATACTACCTTTTATAAAGTAATCCATTAACTTATATCCTTCCGGAAAATATAGTCCTGTCTCTTTAGCCGCGAATTCATTATAAGAGCCATTTAGGTTGTCCTTTTCTTTATTACTTTCATATATTAAAAACGGAACCGGCTCTCCTGTATGAGTCCTAAGTACAAGTGGTGTAAGATGATCTGGGAGTATTATCATTTTATAATCTTCACCGGTTCTATCCATTTCATCTTTTATAACCTTTACTATTTGATTGTCTATATACTCTATGGCTTTATATTTATTTTCTATTTCACATCTATGTCCACATTCATCTGGAGCTTCAACATGAATATAAACAAAATCATTCCCCTTTGCCATTTCGCCTAGAGCGGCCTCTGCTTTACCTTTAAAATTAGTATTAATATTTCCAGTAGCCCCTTCTACATCAATAATGTCCATCCCTGCACACATTCCTATTCCTTTTATTAAATCAACAGCAGAAATTACTGAGCCTTTTAAATTATATTTTTTATAAAAGCTAGATAAGAGCGGTTTCTTTCCTTCACCCCAGATCCATATTGAATTAGCTGGCTTTAATCCCCTTGCTACTCTCTTTTTATTTATATCATGCCCTGATAAAAATTCGAAACTTTTTTTCATCATTTCTTCAAATATTTCACTACCAAGTCCTTTAGGCATATAATCCTTTACCTTTTTATCTAGAATGTCATGTGGTGGTGTAAGTTTCCAAGAGTATGGTCCGTTATCCCATATCATAAGATGCCTATAGCCAATACCTGGATAAAACTTTATTGCCTCAGCGTTTAAATACTCACTTAATTCTTTTATTAATATTCCTGCCTCTTGCGTTGTAATTTCATCAGAACTATGGTCAATCATAGTTTTTTCCTCATAGGGCTGGTCGTCAGATACCGTTACCAAATTACATCTAAATGTTACATCTGTATCTAACATTTGGACTCCCATGCTTGCTGCTTCAAATGGTGAACGTCCACTATAGTACACAAATGGATCATATCCCAAAACAGCCATGTTTGCTGTATCGCTGCCTGCCGGCATACCCTCTGGCACAGTTTTAGCTAATCCTTGAGTGCCGTGCTTTGCCATATAATCTATAGTAGGCGTATTAGCGTATTGAAGAGGTGTTTTGTCGTTAAGTTCCTTCACAGGATAATCTGCCATTCCATCTCCTAGTACTACAATATATTTCATATTAATACTCCTTTTTATTATTATTTATTATATGTATTCACCATAAGCATCTGACTATCATTCTTTATACTACTATACGTAAAAAAGAGCTTTATCAAATTATTGTTTTTTATTGTAACTCATATAAAATCAAATGTCAATGCAAACATACATTTCATAAATATTCATAAAATATATTATATTTGCAATTATTGTATTTATACTTTATTCTAAAAGTAAAACTGATTGGAGCGTACTATGGTAATTGATAAACAAGAAGTATTAAGATATTTGGGCTATAAAAATCAAATTATTAATAAGAGTATAATTGATTTAGTTGATGAATGTTGCGGTGAGATTATTGACATATGTAAAGAAAATTTTGTATATGAAATTTTTGATATTGAAAGAAAAAATGATCAGATTTTCCTCTTGGGTAGTACGTTAGTTTTAAAAGATGCAGATATAATAAATCTCCTAGTAAATTCAAGAAAATGTGTGGTTATGGCCGCAACATTAGGGATAAATGTGGATAGTAGAATATCTTACTATTCAAGATTTAATATTACAAAGGGTTTAATTATGGACGCCTGTGCAACCACCGCAATAGAAACCTTATGTAATGAGTTGCAAGATGAGATTATGAAAAATGCCTTAATAGATAATTTGCATATTACAACTAGATATAGCCCTGGATATGGAGACTTCTCTATTGATAATGGGTCAGAAATATTAAATGTTTTAGATGCTTATAAAAAAATAGGACTATCTATTACTGAAAATAGTATCATGATACCAAGAAAATCGGTAACAGCACTTATAGGTCTTAGTGAAGTTGCAAGTTTAAAATCAATTGACAAATTACAAAAATGTAAAATTTGTAAAAATAAAAATTGTGAATTCAGAAAGGATGGTAGATATTGTGTGTAGAAAAATAAACTTTAATAATTTTTTATTATTTGATGGAGCTATGGGAACAATGCTGCAAAAATACGGAATTAAGATGGGTGAATTACCAGAAAGCTATAATATATTGCACCCAGAAATCATTGAAAAAATACATGGAGAATACTTAGATGCAGGAAGTGACGTTATTACCACAAATACATTTGGTGCCAATAGTTATAAGCTTAAAGACACGCAATATACCGTTGAAGGTATTGTTGGAAGTGCTGTGAGAATTGCAAGAAAAGCGGCTGGTGATAATCTTGTTGCACTTGATATTGGCCCTATTGGTCAATTAATGGAGCCACTTGGAACATTATCATTCAATAATGCATATGAGGCTTTTGCAGAGCAGATTAAAATTGGCTCTAGGGAAGGCGCTGATATAATTCTTATTGAGACAATGTCAGATATTTATGAAGCGAAGGCTGCCATTCTTGCGGCAAAAGAAAATAGTTCTCTTCCAATAGTATGTACAATGTCGTATCAAGGTGACGAGCGCACATTAACGGGAACAGACCCAATAACTATGGTGAACGTACTTCAAGGCCTTGGAGTAGATGCAATTGGGGTAAATTGTTCTTTAGGACCAAATGAAATGCTTCCAATAATAACAAAAATACTTAAGTACTCAAGTATTCCTGTTATAGTCCAACCTAATGCAGGTCTTCCTAAACTTGTAAATGGAGACGCAGTTTTCGATGTTCAGGCCCATGAATTTGCGCAGTATGCAAAAATTATGGCAGAAATGGGTGTTACGATTTTCGGTGGATGCTGTGGTACCGCTTGCGAGCATATAACAGCTATAAAGGCTGAGCTTAAAAAATTAAAGCCTGTACGCCGTGATGTTAAAAGAATAACGGCAGTAAGTTCCCCCTCTTTAACAGTAGTCCTTGGAGGACAAATAAAAATTATCGGTGAGCGAATAAATCCTACAGGCAAAAAGAAACTTAAAGAGGCTTTAAAAAATAATAATATGGACTATATACTCTATGAAGCTATTAATCAAAGAGATGCAGGAGCAGATATACTAGATGTAAATGTGGGACTTCCTGAAATCGACGAGCATGAGGTTATGATACGAACAATAAAAGAATTACAAAGTGTAATAAATCTTCCCCTTCAAATTGATAGTGTTAGATGTGACGTAATTGAGTCAGCAGTGAGAATATATAACGGAAAACCACTAATAAACTCTGTTAATGGTAAAGACGAAGTAATGGCTTCCATATTTCCAATTGTTAAAAAATATGGTGCATGTGTAATAGGCTTAACTATTGACAAGGATGGCATTCCAAAAACGGCTGAAGGCAGGCTTAAAATAGCCCAGAAAATTGTACAAAAGGCTGAAGCGTACGGAATAGATAAATCAGATATTATAATAGATTGTCTTGTTTTAACTGCATCAGCGCAGCAAAGTGAAATTAAAGAGACAATTCGAGCAGTTGAACTTGTTAAATCTAAGCTAGGAGTTAAAACTACTCTTGGAGTAAGCAATGTATCATTTGGTTTACCACAAAGAGAACTATTAAATAGAACGTTCCTTGCTGCAGCATTAACCGCTGGCCTTGATGCACCAATACTCAATCCTCTATCCCCCGATATGATGGCGACTATTAATGCATTTAATGTTTTATGGAATAAAGATAAAGCTTCAAAAAAATATATAGATGCTTATTCATCCTTTGAAGGGAAACCAGTTGGTAAAGAAGTTGTAAATGCTAAAGATTTAAATCAAACTATTATTGATGGTTTGAAAGAAGAATCTTCGAAAATAACAAAAGAACTTTTGAAAACTATGTCAGAACTTGAAGTTGTAAACAAATATCTAATTCCATCACTTGATATTGTGGGCCAAAAATATGAAAGCGGAGAAATATTTCTTCCTCAATTATTACAATCTGCAGAAGCAGTAAAGAAATCTTTTGAGGTAATCAAAGAAAGAATGATGGCAAGCACGGATAAAAAACTTAGCAAAGGTACAATTGTGCTTGCCACTGTTAAAGGAGATATACACGATATAGGAAAAAACATAGTGAAAATCCTACTCGAAAACTATGGATTTGAGGTAATTGACCTTGGTAAAGATGTACACGAGGATATAGTTGTTAATGCAGTTCGCAGCGGAAACATTAAATTAGTTGGTTTAAGTGCACTTATGACCACAACAGTTAGGAGCATGGGTGAAACAATAAAAGCACTTAGAGACAATAACTTGGATTGCACTGTTCTTGTTGGAGGCGCTGTCTTAAATGAAGAGTATGCAAAAATGATAGGAGCAGATTATTATGCAAAAGATGCAACTCAAACTGTAAAATTTGCGAGAAAATTATTCAAGTGTGAATAAGAGTGCATCCTATGAACTTTCGACCGCGTGACTCGAAATAAGAGCTTGAAACGTGAAATTCCATTAAGAAATTCTAATCTTTTGCAAATATTAAATTCTCTGACGCTCACATTCGGCTTACGGCCGGTTCACTAGCCTGACTTCCTGTCAGGCTCACGAGTATTTAATATTGGCAAAACAAGAATTTCTAAATGGAATTTCAATGTTTCTGCGCTTCTTATTTCGAGTCACTCTGGTCGATAGTTCATACCATTATGCATATCTATATTCAATGTCGGGACCCTTGCTCGACCCTGGAAGGAAATCGAAGGACGAAAAAATCCATTAAATTGTTGATTGTTTTTATTCTATTAATTAAATGATTCTATTCTTATTATACTTTCTATTTTGTTTACATTTTCTAGTTCTTTTATTTTTTCTAATGAATTTCGTATATTCTTTTCTTCACTCTTATGTGTAATAAATGCCAATATTACATAATTTTCAAGCATTACATCTTGAGTAACTGATACGATGCTAACATTGTTATTTCCAAAAATTTTTGCTGTATCTCCTAAAACTCCTGCCTTATCTTTAACGTTAAGTCTGATATAGAATTCTGATTCATTTTCTTCTGATTTTTTCACTCTTTTAAAATCACCTTCGTCACTTAGGGCCCTTGCATCAGAAGGCTTCACATTGTTTCTTAATATGGATATTATATCACCTACAACTGCACTCCCAGTTGGTAAATCTCCAGCGCCTTTTCCATATAGCATTAATTCTCCAACTGCATTTCCTTTTATCATAATCGCATTAAATGCATCGGCTACATTTGCCATTGGGTGGCTCGAAGGTATCATTGTTGGATGTACTCTTAACTCTAATTTGTTATTTTCTTCTTTAGCTATTGCTAAAAGCTTTATTGTATAACCAAATTTTTTAGCATATTCTATATCTATGTCACTAATACTTCTTATTCCTTCTCTGTAAATACAATCGTGATCTACCTTAGTTCCAAATGCTAGAGAAGACATTATCGCAAGCTTATATACAGCATCAAAGCTATCAACATCAGAGGTTGGATTTGCTTCAGCATAACCCTTTTCTTGAGCCTCTTTTAGTGCCTCATCAAAACTAATTCCATCCATTGTCATTTTGCTTAATATGTAATTAGTTGTTCCATTTATAATTCCAATTATCTGTTCAATCCTATTGGCTGTAAGACTCTCATTTATTTCACGTATTATTGGAATTCCACCAGCCACACTTGCTTCATAATAAAATAATACGTTTTCTTCCTCTGCTGTTTTAAATAACTCTTCGCTCCAGTTCGCGATAACTAATTTGTTAGCAGTTACAATATGTTTTTTAGCTTTCATTGCGCGTATCATATACTCCTTAGCTTCTTTTCTTCCACCAATAAGCTCAACCACAATTTTTATACTTTCATCATTTATAATATCATCAATATTATCTGTTAATATTTCCTTAGGTACACCTATATCTCTTTTTTTATTTATATCTTTTACGAGTATTTTAGCAACTTCTATTTCATAATTTGAACGTTTCATTATTTCTTTTCTATTTTCGTGAAGTATTTTCCATACACCTGTCCCAACATTTCCAAAACCTAAAATCGCTATTTTTACCTTTTCCATATTAATTTCCCCCTTTTAAATTGTCTCTTGCGGCTCTTAAATATTATTTCTTATCCACAGGTAATTATTAATTTTCAAATGCTTTATAAACTGCCCTAATTGCATTTTCAAGATCCTCATTTTCTATACCAATAATTATGCTTAACTCACTTGACCCTTGATTGATCATTCTAATATTTATATCATATTTTGATAATGCGCTAAGTACTTTAGCAGATATCCCCTTCGTTCTTATAATACCCTCTCCAACCACTGACATTAAAGCCATATTTGGGTGAATTATTAATGAATCTGGACTACATTGATTTTCAATTTCTTCTAATATTTCATCAATTTTATTCTCTAATTCAGAATCGTCAATTACCAATGAAATTGAATCTATCCCTGATGGGATATGCTCAAAAGATACATTATTACTTTCTAGAATTGAAAGAATCCTGCGACGATATCCTATATCTTTGTTCATAAGTGTCTTTTCCATTGCTATTACTGTAAAATCTTTTTTTCCTGCTATCCCTGTAATATTTCCAACTTTAATTTCTGATTTATTACTTAAAATAAAGGTTCCATTATCTGTTGGCTTATTAGTATTTTTTATGTTTATTGCGATTCCATGATTTTTAACTGGAAAAACTGCCTCTTCATGAAAAACATTTGCACCCATATATGAAAGTTCCCTAAGTTCTTTATATGTTACCTCTTCAATAAGTTTGGGATTATTAACAATACTAGGATCCGCCATTAAGAGACCTGACACATCTGTCCAGTTTTCATATAGCTTCGCACCTACACCTCTAGCAATTATTGCCCCGGTAATGTCTGAACCACCTCTTGAAAAGGTTCTTATTTCACCATCCTTGGAAGAACCATAAAATCCTGGAATTACCGCTTTTTCTACTTTTGATAACCTAGTCTTTACGGCGTCGTAGGTTGCCTTTTCATCCAATCGTCCACTTTTCTTTAAAAAAATAATCTCAGCAGCATCAATAAATTCGTACCCCAAATATTCAGCTAATATTAAAGCATTAAAATATTCTCCCCTACTTGCTACAAATTCTTCTGAAGCTCCATTAATTATTTTTTCTTTAAGTTCTCTTAAATGTTTTGACATATCAATAGAAATCTTTAATTCACTACATAAAACAGTATATCTTTCTTCAATTAATTTAAATAATTCATCAAATGGTAGTGATTTTTTTACATGCTCATGGCACAAATATAAAAGATCTGTAATCTTATAATCACCTTTATTTCTTTTCCCTGGAGCCGATGGCACAACATAACGCCGCCTAACATCCGACAAGACAATATCTTTTACTTTTTGAAATTGTTTACTATCGCATACTGAACTCCCACCAAATTTTGCAACTATAACCTCCATAATTTTTACCCCCTAAATGTCTTAACTTAAAAAAACTTATGAATTCCAACTTACAGAAGGCACCCATATAAATTACCTTTTATAATAAAAATTTATTAACCCATATCCTGCAGAGCTGAAATATTCACTTATATTCCTTTCAGAAAATATCGCCCTGTTTCCTGTACTATGAATTAATGGTAATTTAGTATTGAATTAATTATACTCGTTTTTTACAAAATGTCACCTGATTTTCGACATTTTTATACCACATAATCTATTTTTTTTTAAATAATAAAAGCTGTGAAGTTAAACTTCACAGCTTTTATTATTATTTTGATTATAAAACTACATACAATTACTGGATATGAAATTCTTCAAACCCATTCCTCCTTGGGTTAGCACTCTTTATTTCTAATATATTTAAGACTTATACTTGGATTGCTAGTTTTTGTTGATCTAATCTCAAAATATTTTAAAGAGGCTACAAAAGGTGTAAGCTTTGCATAACCATAGTTTCTAGTGTCAAAATCAGGATACCTCTTATTAAGGGTGCTACCTAGCTCTCCTAAAAATGCCCAACCATCTTCATCTGAAATCTCAGTTATAATAGTTTTTATAGCCTCTACTAATTTACCGGGACTTATCATACCACCTTTTGATTCTTCTTGTATTTGTGCTCCTTTAACAGTCGCTATTTCAGTATGTCTTGGCGCCATTGAAGCTAATACTTCAAGATATTTAAATTTCTCACAAGCTGAAATGAAAGGTTTTGGAGTTTTCTTTTCTCCCATACCAATTACATACATACCGGCTTCGCGAAGTCGAGCCGCTAGTTTAGTAAAATCACTATCACTCGATACAATGCAAAATCCGTCAACATTGCTTGAATAGAGTATATCCATAGCATCTATTATTAGGGCTGCATCCGTAGAATTTTTGCCTGTAGTATAACTATATTGTTGTATTGGACTAATAGAATAATTAAGCAATACATTCTTCCATGAAGCTAGTTGAGGCTTGGTCCAATCCCCATAAATTCTTTTATATGTAGGTGTTCCATGATTTGAAATTTCGTCAATTATATACCTTATATATTTATCAGACACATTGTCAGCATCAATCAAAACTGCAATTTTCATATCCTTTTCCATCTTTATCTCCTTTACACCTTAATGTCTTTAAATTATTTTATAATAAATCTATTAACTCATTACTTTAAAATAACATACTAATTATAACATTCTACAAAATTCCAAATATTCCTTCTATATTTCAATAATTAACTATTATCCTGGTTTTAAACTTCGCTACTCGTTTCATCTGTTCGCTTTCTTATAATTTTTATTAAAAATAGTTTAATTATGCCGGCAATAGGTACAGATAAAAGCATTCCAATTATACCTGCTAAACTTCCCCCTATAGTTATTGCCATGATTATGAAAATCGGATGTAGACCCATGCTATCTCCTACAATTTTTGGTGATATAACGGCACCATCAAGTTGTTGAACCGCAAGAAGTAGAAGTACTGCCCATAAAGCCTGCATAGGGTTCGGGCTAAGAATACCTACAATAATTGCTGGAATACAACCAATTAGTGGACCAACATAGGGTATAATATTTGCAATACCTGCAGTAAATCCAATAAGAATAGCAAAATCAATGCCTACAAAAGACAGGCCAATACTGCTAATTAATCCAACTATTAAACCATCAAGGAGCTGTCCTCTTATGAACCTAGATACAATATAATTAATTTCAAGAAGGGTTTTATTAAGGCTCTTAAATTTACTTTCCTTCATTATAAGACTCACATAATTTAAATATATCTTTTTAAAAAATTCATAATCCTTTAATAAATAGAAGGAAATAAACAAACCAATAAAACTATTTATAATACTGTTGCTTATACCTGCAAATATTTTGATTGTACTATTTATAGAAAGTGATAAATATGAGTATATCTGCTGTATAGCTTGTGATAAATACCCCTTTATATCGAGAGAGAGACCACTTTGCGTGATTTTTCTGTTAATATAATCATAGAGCTCATTATAGCGTTTTATATAATCACTAATAGTTTCGAACATAACTGATAAGGTTTCATTGTGACTAATTTGTCCACCAATCATCGCATAGATGCTATAAATAAGTATAATAAATAATAAAATCACTACTAAGTATGTTAGTATAATGCTGATTAAATGGGGCTTATATTTAAGTTTTAAGTGCTTAACAAGAAAAGCATTTATAATCTTTGATAATGGATATAATAGATAAGCAATTATACAACCAATAATGAGTGGAGAAATCATTGAAAATAAAGAATTGATTGTACTAGTAATATTACTAAAAACCTCTTTGAAATTAAATACTACATTATAGCTTATAAAAATCAAGGTTGCCGTGAGGGCAACATATAGTACATACTTAAGATACTTTCTGTCTAATCTGTTTTTCATGATTATATCCTCCTTAGTAATTAATTATCTTTGCATTTGTCATATTTATTGATACAAATAAAAAAGCCCGTAGAACTATAAACTGTCCCACAGGTGTATAATTTTAATCCTATTGCCATTTAGGCCCAACTTCACGAACTTTTTTACAAGTTCATCACCTGATCAGTTTGTACTGTTATTTATATACAATACAAAGAGATTCCCTTAAATTTATCATACAAGGCTATTATATGTCAATATTTTTATTTTTTGTACATGGCTTATATTAAAACCTTTGATATACCTGAATATCCACTTAAACACATCATTGGCGGGTAGTACATTTGAAAATCAAGTATGTCCCCTAATTTAATTTCACTATCACACTCTTCAATATCTACAATTAAGTGATCTGAACTACTTCCTATAATTTTAACACCTTGTTTTTGCGGTATTAGCTTGTCGTGTAACCCAAAATCCTGTTTTCCCACTGCAAGTAACGCCTTTTTTCTTATTCCTTTATCCTCATAGGTTGGTTTATTGCCAAAAGCATCAATAAACACTTTCCCAACAGGATGTGTAGGCTTATCTTTTATTTCCACAACCTGCGCTTTTAGCACAAAAGTATCCTTATGCATATGTCTCATATCATATCCCCAGTACTCATCTAAATCTTGTGCTAATAGTACTCCCTCGCCTATTCTTAAATTATTTACTCTTTTAGGCATTTTCCCATCTATTACTAAAGGCAGTGAACTTGTAGCTCCCCCTGAAATCATTTCTAGTCTCCTGTTTATTTTACCCTCAATTATTTTAGCAATATTACAAAGCCTTCCTAAATTCTCTTCTGTAGGCATTATCGCTCCATAACAACCTAAATTTGTTCCTACTCCATATAACTCTATATTTTCAAGATGATTTTCCACATATTCCGCTAAATTTATGAATTCGTTTTCATAGAAGACGCCTTCCCTTAAATCTCCAAGGTCAAGCATTAAAATCACCTTATGTTTTTTACCTTGTAATTCACATTCATTTTCAATCATATTCAATGTTTCCATTTCAGAATTTAGACTAATATCAGCATATTGTACCAAGTCTTTTATTTCACTAAACATTGGAATTCTAATCATCATAAAAGGTTTCTCTATTCCATATTCCTTTAGTTTAATTATTTGGTCCATTCTTGAACTTGCTATATATGTACACCCTGCATATGCAAACTGTTCTACGACCTCTGGTATTGCATTAAACCCCTTAACTACTCCAGCAATGCTTATCCCCTGAGATCTACATAAATCTACCATGTATTCAATATTTTCGCGTACATTTTTTAAGTTAATTTCTAATATTGGATATTTAATACTTGGATAAGTTTTTTGTTTCATGCCAATTCCCCCTAAAATATTTTATGTTTAGAATATATTTACTAGGTTTTAAATAAGTTTTTTATATGAACTTAATTATCTTAACTTGCAACTAGTATAAACCATAATAGGAATAATTTAAATAAGCCAGTCAAAATGAATATACATCATCTCAACTGGGCAATTATTTTAAAGATGGATTAACTCATCACAAGCATATGCAAATCCATTCTCATCGTTTGATTTTGTTATAAAACTAGCATACTTTTTCAACTCCTCATGAGCATTTTCTACTGCTACACCAAATCCAGAGTTTTTTATCATATCTAAATCATTAAGGTTATCCCCTATTGCCATTACATTGGATATATCTATGTCCTTTAATTTACAAAGTTTTACTAGAGCATTGCCCTTCGAAACGCCTGTTTTAACAATTTCCAAAAAATAATCATGGCTTTTAAAAAAATTAAATTTTTTAGAATCGATTTCTGCTAACTTACTATGTATATCATCTACTATGCATTTTTCTCCAATTATCATTAGCTTTGCATATTTTTTATTTATTGCTCTACTAAAATCGCTTATCTCACTTACACCATATCCATTTACTTCACATTCGATATCTGTATAAGTAGTTTTTTTATTACAAATCAAACAATTACCCTCATGGACTGCAAATGAGACATCATAATCTTTATAAGCATTATAAACTTCATTAATAATTTCCTCATCTACATACCCGAAATCGTAGGTTTCCCTAGATTTAGTATCGAAAATACTTACTCCATTCATGCTTATAATATAATCCACTTCATCTATCAATTGATATTTCCCTAGAAATTTACACAGAGAGCTTCTTGACCTTCCAGTAGCAACAGCAAACTTAATATTATTTCTTTTAAGTTTTTTAATAAAGGACAGGTTCTTTCCTGATATTTTGCTATCATTATCTAATAATGTTTTATCCATATCTGTAATTACTAATGAAATATTTTTACTCTTCATCATTTTCATTATCCCCCTTGATGTATAAATTAGCTTTAGCAAACTCTAATGGTGAAGCTTTTATATATTTTTTAAATACAGTAGAATAGTGTTTATAATCAGTAAAACCTACCATAGAAGATATCTCATAAACCCTATACTCCCCCCTCATAAGTAATTCAATTGACTTTTGTACTCTATATCTATTTAAAAAGTCATGAAATGTTTGATTTGTCTGTTCCTTTAAATTTCTACTGAGGTAGCTTGAGCTTACTGCTAACTTTTCTGCAATATCCTCAATACTAATCTTTTTTGCGTAATTGTCTTTTACATAGTTAATTACTGATTCAGTATATTGAGATTTTTTTTTATCAGATTTTAAATAGTACTCCAAATTTAGAACATCAATATTTTTGTAACCCTTAATACTATTTTTAAATTCATTATATATTTTTTTCTCATCAATTTTATTCTTAACCTTTCCGATTATCTCTTTAAATTTATCTTCATCAATTGGTTTTAGTACATAATCAAAGACTTTCAGATCTATAGCTCTTTTTGCATATGGAAATTCTCCGTAGCTAGTTAAGATAATCTTTTCAAAATCATAAATTTCACTAGCTTTCTCCAACATATCCACGCCGTTCATTATTGGCATTTTAATATCTGTAATGACTAAATCGGGCTTGATTTCTATAATCGTTTTTAGTCCTTCTTCGCCGTTTGCAGCTTCCCCTGAAATAATACAATCCATACTCAGCCAGTCGATAGTGTTGATTAATCCTTTTCTTATAAAATTTTCATCTTCTACAATAAGCACTTTAATCATAATCTACTCCTCACTTTTATGTACTGGAAGGTTAATAACTATTTTAGTACCTTCATATAGTTTACTATATATATTTATACCGTATTCCATACCATACATAAGATTGATTCTCTTTTGAACATTATAAAGTCCTATATGGTTTGTATCGTTTTTACTTTTGTTAATGAGTTTTAATATCCCAGATAATTTTTCATAACTCATTCCTTCTCCGTTATCCACAATTGATATTACTAAATTATCATTTTCAACCCTACAGTCTATATTTATTTTTAAATATTGTTTTGTTTCAAATCCATATTTTATACTATTTTCAATAATAGGTTGTATTATAAGTTTTGGTATCAAGCATTCTCCTACTTCTTTATTTAAATTAAAAATGTAATCAAAATTATCATCAAATCTAAATTTTTGTATTATTAGATAATCCTCTATGTATTTAACGTCATCATTAAGCTTTACCTTATTAAAATTTTTATTTATGCTGTATCTTAACAAGTTAGCCATTGAAACAATGATCTTTGAGGCACTCTTCTCATCTGTTTTTATCATGTATTTAAGCATTTCAAGTGTATTAAATAAGAAGTGAGGGTTAAATTGTGCTTCTAGCTGCTTAAGCTCTGATAATGCATTTCTTCTTGCCTCTTCTTTGTTTCTTTCTACAAGCTCGTTTATTCTTATTATCATTTTATTGCAATACTGCCCTATAACTTCAAACTCATCATTAGAGTTTATACTGACAACAGTGTTCAAATTGCCCTCTTGAACACTGTTAATAGCAGACAATAATTTATCAATTGACTTTGTCTTACTTATAGATATTTTCTTAGCAATGAATAACATAGAAAACACTAAAATTAAAAACACTAAGATTAAAAATATTTCACCTATTAAATAGATGTTTTTTATAAAGCCCACATATGTAATTGTATGAATATAAACATTACCTTCTATTATAGAATTATTAAATACATAGTTATTCTCTTTATCCAAAAATGGCTTCAATTTACCTATACCATCTAAAAGTGCATTATTAGTTGAAACTATATTATTGTTATATCTATCAGTTATTACAGCATGATGATTGCTACTACTGTAAACTATTTTGTTCATCTCATTTTCTAAAATATCGAAAACAATAAACCCTGCAACGTGGTTATTGTCGTCAGTAATAGCTTCTCCTATAGAGTATACAGTTCTTGTATTCACATCGAGTTGAGCCCTATTAAGCATCATAACAGATTTATTAGGATTGTCTTTCATTTTCTTAAAAACTCCACCCATAAATAAATCATCACTTTTAGCGTATTGAGGGTCCCCTTTAGCATTTGTTATTATAGACTCTCCTTTTTCATTAAAAACATAAAAAACACTTCTTATATTATGATTATTAACGGTATTATAAAGCCTTTCATATACCATTGCTTCGTCATGTTGATTATAAAAAGCCTTTTTTATTTCATCCCATTTTACTAAATGCTCTACTTCCACTTTGTAACTTACAAACTCATTACTTATAATATTTGATATACTATTGTTATATTTTTTATTACTTCTCTCGACGGCTTTACTGCTATACAAAAATAATAAATTATAAAAAATAAAGGACGAAATTATAATAGGAGTCAGTGCATATAATATAAAAGTTTTTCTTATTTCTTCCTTGAAAAATTTTCTTTTTATATTTTTCATACGCAAATCCTCCTATTAGGTTTTTATAAACTTATTTCTTTCTTACCTGTGAATTTAAAGAAAACTATTAGTGATATGATAGTTGTAGCCGTTAATATAGATGATAAAGCAGCTGCTGTACCATAACTTGCCCTTATAACGTCTGTGTATATTGCAACTGATAATGTTCTTGTAGTTCCTGTATATAGAATAATTGAAGAACTTAATTCATTTATTACTGTTATCCAGCTTAAGATTGCTCCTGCAAATACCCCTGGTATCATCATAATTGCAGTAACCTTAAAGAATGTTTTCATTTCAGAATAACCTAAACTAATTGATGCTTCTTCAAGACTTGGACTAAGTTGCAATAGTATTGCTGCACTGGATCTAATGGTATAAGGTAGTTTTCTTATAACAAATGCAATTATCATTATAATGAAAGTACCACTTAGCACCATTGGTTTCTTGTTGAATGCTAATAATAATGTAATACCTAAAACAGATCCTGGAATAATATATGGGAACATAGTTAATGTATCTAGGAAGGAGGTTAAGGCACTTTTTCTTCGTACAGATACGTAAGATATAAGCATTCCCAATAATATTATTATTATTATAGCTATTATACCATATACATAGGTATTCAGAATTGAATTACCCAGTTTTGAAAGCACTGTTTTATAGCTATTTAGTGAAAACCCTTTAACAAACATTGAGCCACTTGTTTTTAAGAACGAGGTATATATTACTGTTACCTGAGGAATTGCAGCTAGTGCTACAACAATATAAACATATAAATGTGCTAAAAGGTTCTTGCATCCCTTAACCTTTTTAGCAGATATAGGCTTTAATGAGTTCATAACATATGACTTTCTATTAACTACATATTTTTGTCCTAAAAAAATAACCGCTGTTATAATTACCATTATTGTACTTAGTGCAGCGGCAAAATTTGCTTGACCGCCTACCTCAGATACAAACTCTGAGTAAATTAAAACTGGCATAACTCTAAACCCTTCACCTATAAGCATTGGAGTTCCAAAATCAGCAAGACAATTCATGAATACCAATAATGACGCTGCCATTATTGTAGGAAGCATCAGTGGTAATATAATAGTAAATACTTTTTTAACTCCACTACAGCCTAAACTTTCTGCTGCTTCACTTAGTGAAACGTCTATTTTCTTTAGTGCTCCTGAAACATACAAATATATAAACGGAAATAATTTCAAGGTAAACACTAGTAAAATCCCTTTAAACCCATAAATACTAGGAAGATGTATTCCTAAGGTTTTCAAGAAGAAATTTGTAATAACTCCGTTTCTTCCAAGTAGTAATATCCATGAATATGCTCCTATAAAAGGTGGAGATAATACAGATATTATAATAAGTACCTCTACGATTGATTTAAATTTAATTTTTACTGTAGTCATGATATAAGCTAAGGGAGCACCAATTAAAATAGCTAGTAAGGTTACTATAATACTTACAGTAAAACTATTTATAAGTGTTCCATAATAATACTTTTTAGTGAAAAACTTAGCGAAATTGTCTAAAGTGTATTTTCCGGTCTCCACATCTTGAAAACTAGTTAAAAACAATGAACCTAGTGGATAAATTAGAAATACTGAGAATATTAAAAATGAAATAAGAATTATTATTGTCCAAAAATCAAATTTTATCTTTTTAACTTTTTTATTCTTCATATTTTCCCACTCCAGTAATAAGACTTATATCCCCATCCTTGTTAAAAACATTAATTTTTTTATTGTATACTTGTAGATATAGCTCTTGTCCAATTTCATGGAAAGTATCATTAGTACTAGTATCTTGTGTTAGTTCAATTATTTCCCCATTATCAAGTTTTACTTCATAATTTATATATTTCCCGAGGAATGTATTAAAGTGAACTACACCTCTAATCCCATAATTGTTATTGCTTATTATAAATTCCTCTGGCCTTACGGATATTTTAATTTCTTTTCCGTTTTCCGCTCCGCTATTCAAATTATTCATAGACACTTTATATCCATTCTCAAATACAACGTATTGCTTTTCCTCTTCTACTAATATTTTTCCATTAAATATATTAGAGTGACCAATAAATGTAGCAACAAAGACATTTGAAGGTCTTAAATAAATTCTTTGTGGTGTATCTATTTGCTGAATAACACCTTTGTTCATAATTGCAATTCTATCTGATATAGCAAGTGCTTCTTCTTGATCATGAGTTACATATACTGTGGTTATTCCTACTTTCTTTTGTATTTCTCTTATAGCACTTCTCATTTCTATTCTAAGTTTTGCATCTAAATTTGAAAGAGGCTCATCCATAAGCAATACTGTTGGATGAATTACAATAGCCCTCGCTAGTGCAACGCGTTGCTGCTGTCCTCCTGAAAGTTTGTCTGGTGATCTATCCTTATACTCATATATCTTTACAACTTTTAAAATTTCCTCAAGTTTTTTATTTGATTCTTCTTTGCTAAATTTTCTTAGCTTTAACCCATATTCAACATTTTCTGATACTGTCATATGAGGGAATATAGCATAATTCTGAAACACCATACCTATATTTCTTTTATGTGCGGGAATATCATTAATTACCTTTGAGTTAAACTTAATCTCTCCCTCTTCAATTGTATTAAATCCTGCTACCATTCTTAAAAGAGTTGTTTTACCACAACCTGAAGGTCCTAGCAATGTGAAAAATTCACCCTCCTTAATTTTAAGTGAAAGCTTTGGAATTACTGTATTATCATCATATCTTTTTACTATATTTGTGAATTCAATGGATGTACTCATATTTTAATTTCCTTTCTAATACAAATTTTTTTATAAAAAAAACCCTAGGGCTTTTTAATAATATAATATTTAAAAGTCCTAGGGGCCCATCTTTTTTAGTTGCTTGTAAATATATCTTTATATTTATCTAAAATCATCTGTTTATTTTCTTTAAGCCATGCTTCATCATCCTTTATTACCTTAATTTTATCTAATGGTTTAAGCCCTTCAGCCGCTGGAGCATCTTTTCTAACTGAACGTCTATTTAATTTATTAGCTACTAAAGTCTGTCCTTCCTTACTAGTTACATAATCAATGAATTTCTTAGCATTTCCCATATTTTTAGCACCTTTTATAATAACGACACCATCTGCTTTAGCAATAGTACCCTCTTTAGGGTAAACTATTTCAACTGGCGCCCCATCTTTTACATACTTTGCAGCAGCTTCTTCAAATGTTAATCCTACAGTATATTCTCCATCACCTACACCTTTATAAACGGCTGAAGAACCACTTAATAGTTTACCATCTAAATTTTTTGTTAATGCTTTTTCATAATCCCAACCCTTTTCTGGATCTCCATTTCCCATAGCATATAAATGATTTATTACCTGTTCAAAAGCTGAAGAAGATTTCGATGGATCTGCATTAGCTATTTTTCCTTTTAACTCAGGATTTAATAGATCTTGGAAACCTTCTACCTTTATCTTTCCTATAAGGTTTTTATTGATCATAATTACACTTGGTATAGCAGTAAATCTTGTTATTTGACCATCTTTATTTTTATAATCATCATAAACATCTTTTTCATTTATAGATTGATATTTTTCAAATAAATCCTTCTTTGGTTCTAGAGTAGACAATGAGCCTCCCCATAGAATATCTCCTAATGGGTTTTCTCCTTCTGCTTCAACTCTCTTTAAGAGTTCTCCTGTTCCTGCTGCTACAACCTCAACCTTAATTCCTGTCCGGTTTTCAAATTCATTAACTACTGGGTCGATAAATTCTATTGGATGTGGTGAATAAACAGTTAATTTATCCGATGCTTTTGGGGCTGTTGTCTCATTTTTTGATCCACATGCGCTTAAAGATAACATCATAAAAGATGCCAATAAAATTGATACTGCTTTTTTCATTAATTAACCCCCCATTTCTTCATGTAAACGTTTTGTTATTGATTAAATGTTATCATAACATCTACTTGTCAACAATACCTAAAAACAGGAATAATATACTTAAAAATGAACACGTAATTTTATATATTCATTTCAATATAATATATAAAATGATTTTATTTGACTAAATTAGAAATATAATATAGACTTAATATGCAAGACGAATCTTGCATCTTTATTTAGAAGAATAATTTTTTATAGTAAAAATTTATTTTTAAAATTTAATAACTATTAAAATTAAACCACGAAGGTTTCGACTCTTTTCTTTTTTGAAGAAGGAGCTGAATTTTCGTGGTTCTTATGTTATTTATGTTATTTAGGAAAGGATCGAATGTTATGAATAATGTGATTTACATAGAAAAAAAAATAGTACAGTTCATCTTTGTTATATTTCTGCTGTCTATCATTGTCTTTTATATGGCAAGGTTATCACCTGGAGATCCTTTAATGTCTTATTATGGCGAAGGCGTTGAGAGGATGAATACTACACAAAAACTGGATGCAATGAAAAAGCTCGGATTAAACGACCCTATATATAGGCAATATATTAGCTGGTTAGCAAATGCGGCTCATGGTGAATATGGTATATCTTACAAATATAAACAAAGCGTTACGACAGTAATTAAAGATGTTTATATAAATACAATTATACTAGGGGGGCTTGCTTATATATTAACCTTTTTATTTGCTCTACTTTTAGGAATTTTTTGCACCTTACATGAGGACAAGCTCATAGATAAAATTATTTGCAAAATAGGTGTTATAACCACTTGTATCCCATCGTTTTGGGTATCTCTTATACTGATTTTAATTTTTAGTATTAATTTAGAGATATTACCTTCAAGTGGTGCCTATGGGCTGGGGCAATCCAGCAACATTGGAAGTCGAGTAGAGCATCTTCTACTTCCTTTAATTGTTCTGATATTGAGTCACCTTTGGTATTACACATACATGATTAGAAATAAATTAGTAGAAGAAACCAGACAAGATTATGTGTTATTATGCAAAGTTAAGGGTTTAAGTAAAAAGAAAATTGTATATAAACATTGTTTGAAAAATATTATGCCATCTTATATTAGTATTATGTCAATATCCGTTTCTCATATTTTAGGAGGAACTTATGTGGTAGAAAAAGTTTTTTCTTATCCTGGACTTGGCTCTTTATCCTTTGAGAGCGCTAAATATCATGATTATAATATGCTGATGGTACTTTGCTTAATAACAGGGATATTGGTGGTTTTCGTAAATATGTTAGCACAAGTAATTAATGATAAAATAGATCCAAGAATGAAACATGATCGGGGTGAGAATTGTTGGAAAGACAATATAGGGACTTTAAAATAGTTGGAGAAAATTATGTTCCAGAAACGATAAAAGTAGCTAAAAGAAAAAGCTTTAAAAAACACATAAACGAAAGACCTTATATCTCAATAGGAATGTTACTTACAATCATCCTTGGATGTATTTTTTACGGGATAATAACGAAAGTTGATCCTTCTTATATGGACCTAGGTAATATTAATGTAGCTCCTAACAGCAACTTTTATTTCGGCACAGATTCTTTAGGAAGAAATATTTTTACTATGATTTGGTATGGTGGTAGAATCTCTTTGTTTATCGGGGTATTAGCTACGATCATATCAACTACAATCGCAATTGTAGTTGGAAGCCTCAGTGGTGTTGCATCTGAATTAGTAGATGATATTATGATGCGTTTTACTGAAATCGCACTTAGTATACCATCGATTTTGGCCATGATTTTCATTCAAGCAATGATAGGACAAGCAAATCCAGTATCCCTCTCCATTGTAATTGGGCTTACTAGTTGGATGAACATTTCTAAGATTGTACGAAGTGAAGTAAGGCAAATTAGAAATAGTGGTTATATTTTAGCAGCGAAATGTGCTGGAGGTAAATTCTTTTATATTTTAAAAAAGCATCTGCTACCAAATTTCATTTCATCAATAATGTTTATGGTGGTTATTAATATTGGAAGTGCCATTGCAATAGAATCAACTTTGAGTTTTTTAGGGATTGGACTTCCACTTGAAATTATTTCATGGGGTAGTATGCTCTCCCTTTCGGAAAAGGCATTGTTATCAAATTATTGGTGGATTATCTTGATTCCGGGTATATTTTTAGTGGTTACATTGGTTTGCATAACGAATATAGGCAACTATGTAAGGAAGAAAAACAATAAAGAATTTAGTAATTTATAAAGATATAAAGCATCAATATTTCTAATATAAATATTGATGCTTTATATAAAACAATAAATATTAAGGAGAAAAATTATGCAATTAAAAAAACAGATGATTTTAGGAGTGGCGCTGATTATGAGCATGGTTTTATTGGTAGGCTGTGGCGGTGATAGTAGTACTGATAAGAAAACAGCGTCGAATGAAAAGGTTTTAGTTTATGGAAGTGGGGATTATTCAAGTATTAATCCCGCATTATATGAACATGGAGAAATTAATTCCCTGATTTTTAGTGGACTTACGACTCATGACAAAAACAATAAGATTGTTCCAGGACTTGCAAAAAGTTGGGAATATGATAAAGCTACAAAAACATACACTTTTACATTAAGAAATGATGTTAAATGGCATGATAATGAACCTTTTTCGGCAGAGGATGTAAAATTTACTTTAGATACAATTATGGATCCTAAAAATGCTTCAGAAATAGCCTCCAACTATGAAGATATTACCAATATTAAAGTGGTAGACAAGACTACGGTAAAAATAACTTTAAAGGCACCAAATATTGCGATGCTGGATTATTTGACAATTGGTATTTTACCTAAGCACCTCTTAGAAGGAAAAGATATTGCAACAGATAAATTTAATCAATTTCCAATCGGAACTGGTCCATTTAAAATGGAGAGCTGGGATAAAGGACAAAGTATTACTCTTGTAAAAAATAAAGATTTCTATGTAAAAGAACCACAAATTGATAAAATAATCTTTAAAATTATAGAGGATACAAAGGCAAGAGCCCTGCAATTAAAATCCGGAGAATTGGATTTAGCGCAGGTTACACCACATGATGCAGGTCAATTTCAAAGTAATAAGGATCTTGTTGTTTATGATATGAAAACATCAGACTACAGAGGACTTATGTATAATTTTAATAGTCCCTTATTTAAGTTAAATCCAGAACTGCCCAATGCCTTAAGTTACGCTATTGATCGATTAGCTATTTTGGACAGTGTTCTATTAGGACAGGGTAAAGTAGCATATTCACCACTTCAGGCCGGAGAATATAACAACCCTGATATGGAAAAATTTAATTATAATCCTAAAAAAGCGAAGCAAGAGCTTGAAAAAGCGGGCTGGAAGCTTGGCAAGGACAAAATATATGAAAAGAACAATAAGAAAATATCATTTACTGTCAACTGCAATGAAGGAGACCAGGTTAGAGTTGATATGGCGAACGTTTGTGCTCAACAGTTTAAAGCAATTGGGGTTGATATGAAGGTTGCGCTGCAGCCAAAAATCGATTGGGAGAATCAAGACGCATTCCTGATTGGCTGGGGAAGTCCATTTGATCCGGACGATCATACTTATAAAGTGTTTGTAACAGGTAAAGGTAGTAATTTCAACAGCTATTCAAATGCCAAAGTTGATGAGTTATTACAGAAAGCAAGAGAAACTGATGTCGAAGCTGAAAGATTAAAATATTACAAAGAATTCCAAATTGAATTAGCTAAAGATATGCCATATACATTTATCACATACATCGATGCCTTATATGTTGCAAAACCTAATATAAAAGGGATTACCCCAGAAACAGTATTAGGCCACCATGGCGTCGGAATATTCCGGAATATTACAGACTGGACAATTCAGTAGAAAATTTAAAAAATAAAGAGAAACTACAAAGGCGCCATAATGTTGTTTTGTGGTTATTAATGAATAGGAGCGAATATGGACAATTTGTTAGAAGTAAATAATTTAGTCGTAAGCTTTTCAACTAAAGCGGGTGAAGTGAAGGTGGTTAGAGATGTTTCTTTTTCTCTGAAAAAAGGAGAAGTTTTAGCGATACTTGGAGAATCAGGATCTGGAAAATCAGTATTATGTAAAAGCATTTTACGCATACTTCCCGAAAATGGCTGTATAAAAAGTGGAGAAGTTATTCTTAATGGAGAGAACATAACAAATTTATCGGAAAAATCTATGAATAAGGTGAGAGGCAAGGACATATCTATGGTATTTCAAGATTCTACGACTTCTTTAAATCCCACTATGTCTATTGGCAAACAGATCATGGAAGCGGTACTCATTCATCAAAAAATTAGCAAAAGGGAAGCGAAAAGGAAAAGCATAGAATTTATGGAACTTGTTGGGATAGATCATGCAGAAAAAAGATTTAATCAGTATCCGTATCATTTCTCTGGGGGAATGATACAACGAAGTGTTATTGCAATAGCACTGGCCTGTAGCCCTGAGGTATTAATTGCTGATGAACCAACCACTGCTTTAGATGTAACTATCCAAGCACAAATATTAGATCTTATTCAAGAGTTACAAGTAAAAACTGGTATATCAATCATATTTATCACGCATGATTTAGGTGTTGTTGCAAATATTGCCCAAAGAATTGCAATTATGTATGCAGGTAAATTTGTTGAGATTGGCACAGCTAAAGATATTTTTTATGATCCAAGGCATCCCTATACTTGGGGATTAATGTCCTCTTTACCTAAAATTGATTCTGATGAGGAATTTTTGAATTTCATACCAGGAATGCCACCTAATTTACTGAACCTGCCAAAGGGTGATGCTTTTGCGGTGAGAAACAAATATGCTTTGAAGATGGATTATCTAGCTGAATCACCAATGTTTAAAATCAGTGATACACATAGTGCTGCAACTTGGCTTTTACACAAAGATGCGCCAAAAATAAATCCCCCATTAAATTTGAGAAATGTGGAGTGATATGAAATGAAAACCGAAAAAATATTGGAAGTGAGAAATTTAAAGCAATATTTCAAATTAGATAGAAATACTTTAATTAAAGCAGTTGATGATATATCTTTTGGAATTTATAAAGGAGAAGTATTTGGCTTGGTGGGTGAATCCGGTTCCGGTAAATCAACTACTGGCAGAAGCATTATTAATATCCATAAGCCAACAGAGGGAGAAATCTATTATAGGGGAAATCTTATATCAGATCCTAAAATTTACAGAGCTCAAAAGAGACTTATAAATAGAAATATGCAAATTATATTTCAAGATTCAACATCATCTCTAAATTCACGGATGACTATAAAAGAAATTATTGAGGAACCTCTTATAATCCAAAAAGTGTATAAGGAGAAAGAAGAACGCATGGATAAAGTTTATAAGCTTATGAACTTGGTAGGCCTTGATAAAATCTATAAAGACTATTATCCATTTGAATGCTCAGGCGGACAGAGACAACGTGTAGGAATTGCACGAGCGCTTAGTCTTGATCCGGAATTCATCATTGCTGATGAACCAATTGCATCTTTAGATGTTTCAATTCAAGCTCAAATTATCAATTTATTTAAAAAGCTTCAAAGAGAAAATGGTATGACGTGTTTATTTATTTCACATGACTTATCAATGGTAAGGTATGTCTGCAACCGAGTAGGGGTTATGTATCATGGAAAAATTGTTGAACTCGCTGAAACTTGCGAATTATATCGCAATCCAATTCATCCTTATACTAAGGCACTGTTTTCATCAATACTTGTCCCTGATCCAGCTTGTGCAGAAAATAGAGCCCGTATCAAGTATAATCCGATTGTAGATGTTCATTTAGAAGAAAAAGGTCAGTTGGTAGAAGTATCAGAAGGTCACTTTGTATATTGTTGCATTTAATTTTATCCAGTGATATTCTTAATTGATAAACTTGTTATCGAATTTGTATATCTATTTTAGATATTATTTTTTTGGAGGTCATTTTAAATGAATGAATTATTATTTCAAGCAAGCAATCTTATTTACAAATCCAATTTAACTTATAATGACGTAAAAGTTCAAAAGGGAATGATTAATTTTATCGTTGGGGAAAGTGGATGTGGCAAAAGCACTTTTTTAAAACTGTTAAACCAATCTATAACCCCAATATCTGGTGAATTATTATATAAAGGTACACCAATTGGTGCATATGACCCTATTGCTCTAAGACGTGAAGTAAGCCTAGTTTCTCAGGATGTTTTCCTATTTGATGAAAGCATAATAGACAATTTTAAAACCTTTTATTCACTAAGACAAAAAACTATGCCTAGCTTAGAATATATTACCTACATTACCGATCTTTGCTGCGTAAATGTTCCACTTGACCAAAATACATCTACCCTTTCTGGTGGAGAACGTCAAAGGGTTTATATATCTATTTTTTTATCATTATGTCCTGATATTATATTACTCGACGAGCCAACTTCAGCATTAGATGAAAAAAACAGTCATGAAATGATGATAAATATAATAAATTTCTGCAAGGCAAAAAACATTGAAATTGTAATTGTAAGCCACAATAAAACTATTGTTGATGAGTTTTGTGAAAATAAAGTTGAAATAGTTAAGGAGGCATAAATATGAAAGGAGCAGTACAGCTAAGTATTTTCCAATTTTCACTTATTTATTTACTTCTAATTATAGTGCTCATAATTATGAAAAAATCAAAGGTTAATCAAACAAAACTTCTTATAGTTGCAAGTTTAAGAATGACAGTTCAACTTGTAATTGTGGGTTATATACTTCAATATGTCTTTAGTAATCCAAAGCCTATATTTACTATAATTTTTTTAGTAATTATGATAGTATTTTCTATTGATAGAGTAATTAAAAGTAAAAAAGACTTAAATCAAAATTTCAAAATTGCAATAGGAGCTTCTTTAACATTTTCGGGACTTTTTATTCTAGTCTTTTTTGTAACTGTAGTTGTTGGTAAATCCATATTCAACCCTCAATACACTATACCTTTAGCTGGTATGATTATTGGTAACTCTATGACGGGAGTAAACATTGCAATAAAAACCTTTATGGATGATATAAGCAAAGAAAAAAATAAAATTAATACTTTACTCAATTTAGGAGTGGAGCCTAGAGATATTTTAAAGCCTTTTGCTAATAATGCTTTAGAAACCGCCTTAATTCCTACAATGAATTCCATGCTAGGAATGGGAATAATTTTTTTACCGGGAATGATGACAGGACAGATGTTGTCAGGTACACTACCTACCACAGCGATTATGTACCAAATAGCCATTATGATTGCAGTTTGTACTTCTGTTTGTATAACAGTTTTTTTATCCCTAAACTTAGGTTATAAGTCTTTATACAATAATAGGAAACAGTTCTTATAGAATGACATTTCAGAAGATGATTATATAATAAAAGCTGTGAAATTAATTTCACAGCTTTTATTATATAATTTTTGAAGAATCATCGCTCTGTTTGAATCCATCATCAACTGTGTAACTTTGTATCGTATTTTCGCAGGATGGAGCAGATTTGCCAAACAAATTCTTTTATTCGATACAATTCACTCTCGCGACTGACAGTCCTCCACTCCGTACAGTAATCCATCAGCCAATATTCTAGCTTACTAGCCAATTCATAAGGAGTATCCAGTGGCTGTACATCCTGAGCATACTCACGCTTTTTAATTATCAGCGTCAACTCCTGCATAAGTGCTACACCACGAGCAGCAAGATAATACTCTAGCATTTCTTCTTGGCGTTCTGCATATGAACCACTATCATTTTGTTTAAGGAAATTTATGATTTCGCTGCATTTGGTAACTGCACCCTTAAGTTGATTCTCTGAAACCAACATCATTTCATTTTTAGCTTTTTCATATAGCGAGGTTCCACGATCATTGTATGTCTGATTGTACACCTTATAATCCCTGAAAAATGCCATATCGTTAAAAGTAATTATATCTTGACGAGAAAGTTCACGTAACAGCCCTACCAGATTTTTCCCGCGATCTTCATATTCAACCAGTGAAATAGCCTTGTCTATGGTGCTAAAATCCCTGTCGTCCTCAACGTTCCAACCCTGTGCTGCGCCATAAATCATGCAGGGAATGGCAAGTGCCGGCATATTAATATGTCCACAATCTCCCCAGTCTGTATTCAAAAATCCCACCGCATGATACTGATTACCTAACTTAGCCATCTCTCTTATATTAGTAAAACTCATGTCATATGCATTCACCAACCTACTGTAACCTGATACACTAGGACATACATATTGCTTCAAACCGATATCTGCAAAAATTTTAACAACTTCTTCCTTAGCACCATAATTATAATACCAGTTAAGGCAAGTAACTTGCGAATTAAGTTTACCCATCTGTTCGTGATGATTCTGCAGAATATCACCCCAAATCATTACCTTTTTTCCCTTACTTTGAAGATATTCCACTAACCTATTCACATAAGAAAGATACATCTCTCCGTAAACCATTCCCTTTGCCATAGGAGCACTCTTCCCCTTACCCAAATCAAATGTCTCATCGCAACAAATGTTTATTTTATCACTGCGAAACAATGGCATGTATTGGTCAAGAATTCCTGTGATAAGAGCAAAACTATCGGGGTCAGACACATTAATGATATGGTATCTCATACGGTTATACCAAGTAAATGCCTCACCCTGACCGGTATTCATTTCTCTGTATTTACCAAAGCTCTCTGAACGGAGTAAATCATACAAATGTCCAAATGATGCTATGCAAGGTACCAGTTCAATGCCTCTTTTATTGCAGTAAGAATCTAGTTCCAAAATTTCTTCCGGAGTAAAAGGATCAGTCTGCGACCAAATTTCCTCAAATCCATCTAGTCGTAAACAGTTTTCCATATACAGTTGAAGTTGATTGATTTTATACAATGACAACCGATCAACCAGCACTTTCAGACTGTTCATAGTAGGCACCCTTCCGCGGCTAACATCAAGCATATATCCTCTGTTTGAATAAGATGGTTCATCTTCAATATCTGTGCATCCAATTTCCGCACGTGATATCTTACATAGCTGAATTAGCGTAGCTACTCCATACAGGAATCCGCGGCTTGAACAGGCGGTAATTGTAATTTTATTTGATCTCACACTCAGCATATAAGCTTCTTTTCTTGTATCTATATTGTCATATTGAAAGCAAATGCAGTTTTCATAAAGATCCCCTGCACTCCGTAACACTTTTTTAATAGGAAGCGTAATTGCGATAACCTTTTTAATTTCCTGCTGTAACATCTTCGCCGTTTCCAAATCGTTATCATCCAATGCCACATCTAACACAATGGCAGTATTGTGGCCTATCAAAAATAATCCTTCGCGTTCTATGACTTTGCGTGGCAATGGGATCAAATACATGCCGATTCCCCCTTCTTATATTATAATCTTTTGTATTCAAATTATTAAAATATAAAAAAATATATATATACTATTATATACATATATAACTTTAATGTGATGACTTCTAGAATACAAATATAAAGTGCTAGGCATTATATCTTTTTAACAAAACAAACCTGCAGTCTAAAATATAAACTACAGGTTTTGATATTTATTATTTAGTTTTACTTACCCATTCATGATGGAATGTCCCTTCTTTATCAACTCTTTCAAATGTATGGGCACCAAAATAATCTCTCTGTGCCTGAAGTAAATTTGCTGGGAGATTTGCACTTCTATAACCGTCATAATACATTAGTGCACTAGAAAATCCCGGAACTGGCACACCTAAATTTACAGCTGTGGACACTACAAATCGCCAATCCTTTTGGTAACTACTAATGATATTTTTGAAATAAGAATCTAACATTAGATTTTTAATATTAGCATCATTTTCATAGGCAACGTTAATCTTGTTAAGGAACTGAGCGCGAATAATACACCCACCTCTAAATATTTTAGCAATTTCGCCATATTTAAGGTCCCAGTTATATTCTACTGCTGCAGCTTTCATAAGCGCGAATCCCTGTGCATATGAACATATTTTACTTGTATAAAGAGCTCTTCTTACTGATTCTATAAACTCATTTATATCCCCTTCAAATAATTCATCTGGCCCTTTTAGTATATCACTTGCCAACACTCGTTCATCTTTTATTTTCGAAATGCAACGTGCAAAAACAGCCTCTGTTATTGTAGGTATTGGCAGCGCTAAATCTAGAGCGCTTTGACTCGTCCATTTCCCGGTTCCCTTTTGGCCTGCTTTATCTAAAATAATATCAACCATGTGCTTTCCGGACTCATTATCTTTTTGTGCAAATATTTCACTAGTTATTTCCATTAAATAACCATTCAGCTCACCTTTATTCCACTGCGCAAACACATCATGAATTTTATCATTAGAAAGTCCAAGAACTCCTTTTAAAAGTGCATAAGCTTCACAAATAAGCTGCATGTCTGCATACTCAATACCATTATGAACCATCTTTACATAATGTCCTGCCCCATTTGATCCAATGTAAGTACAACACGATTCTCCATCTACTTTTGCAGATATAGCTGTTAAAATTGGTTCTACTATTTTATAAGCATCAATCTGGCCTCCTGGCATAATCGCTGGGCCTTTTAAAGCCCCTTTTTCTCCTCCTGAAACTCCTGCCCCTATAAATTTAAAACCCAAATCTTCAAGTTTCTTACTTCTACGTATTGTATCCATAAAAAATGAATTGCCGCCATCAATTATTATGTCACCCTTTGATATATATGGTATTAATTCTTCTATTGCTTCATCCACAGGCTTTCCTGCTTTAATCATAATCAATATTTTTCTCGGAATTTCAATAGAGTTCACAAACTCTTCTATAGAGTATGTTCCCACAATATTTTTTTCTTTCACCTCTATTAATAACTTATCTGTGGCAATTTTACTTCGATCATAAACCGAAACAGATATCCCCCTGCTTTCAACGTTTATTGCTAAATTTTTACCCATAACACCAACGCCTATAACTCCAAATTGTTGTTTATTCATAAGATAAATTCCCCCTTAAAAAAGTTTCTCTCGTTGAATAATATATAGTTTATATTATACTATATATTATTCAATTGCATAAGCAAAAACGCTATTGTACATTTTGAAGCATAATGCGTTTATTTATACTAGTCATGACTACCCTTAAACGTCACAATCTATCGCAACGAGCTTATACTCCCTAATTTATCCCCTCAATTCATTCATGATTTTAAATACTTCTTCATCTATAACTTGCTTAAAATCCTTATAATATGAACCTACTGCATAAAATTCATCTGGTATATATAGGCATATTACCTCATCTACAAGTTCTTTGAATTCTTCAATAACTTCCATAGGACCTACAGGAATAGCTAGAATGATTTTTTTAGCTCCTTGCTTTTTAACAGATTTTATTACAGCCAGGATAGTAAATCCCGTAGCAATCCCATCATCAATAATTATAACTGTTTTATCTTTAACCTCAGGAAATGTATCCTTTCCACGGTACTCTTTCATTCTTCTTTTAATTTCTTTTGTTTGCTCTAAAACTTCCTTCTCGATATACTCTTGTGATATACCAATCATTTTCACGTAATGATTATTTATAAAATAACTACCATCCACAGACACTGCACCTATTGCAAACTCCTTGTTATGTGGTGCCCCTATTTTTCTTGGAATAATCAAATCCCATTTAAACCCAAATCTTTTTACTGTATCATAAGCTATTTCGAGTCCACCTCTTGGCACCGCAAGTACAATTACATCTTCATCTTTAAATTTTTCAAGACTATCAGTTAGCTTTTCCCCTGCATCTTTTCTGTCTAAAAACATCATTCTAATGCACCACACCTTTTAACTTAATTTTTATTTATAAGTCTCTACCGTTTTTTTTAGGTTTTCCTATATATACTTCCAAACATTGAGATAAATTATCCCTGCTGCAGATCAAGCTTTTTTAAATTGAAGATAACTCAAAATATAATTTAACGCAAAGAAAAAAGGCCCATGGAAAATCACAAATTATTTCCCGGGCATATTTTTATATTTGTATAAAAAACAGGTTATCAATTGACTTAACCTGTTTTTTAATAGGGCTTGCCTGTTTAAATTCATACAAAAATTTGTTAAAATGTAAGTAATAACAAATCGTTACAAAAGACGGCATATACAAGAAGTAAATGATTACATTCAAAAGCTTTCAATAAAATTGAAAAGGAGAATTTTCAAATGAAAGAAAAAATAGTAAGTGGAATGCAAGTTTTTGCAAGAGCTATAGTAGTTCCAGTATTGTTTTTACCTATTGTTGGTATTTCTATGGGTATGGCAAAAGACAAAAAAGCAGAAGCGGCTCTTGTGGCATTACTTTCATTTTTAATATTTTTAGGAGCTAATAATGAGTGGCTTACTTTAACAGGAAAATTAGTAAATTACAAAACCGCTTCAGATTTATATGGGACAGGTCAAACTATAATTTTGGGATTTCAAGTAATAGATATGGGTGTTTTCTTAGGAATAATTCTTGGTGTAGTAGTAGCACTTACTCATAATAAATTTAGTAATAAAGAATTTCCAGGTGCATTTGCGTTTTATGGAAACACAAAATTAGTTCTTTTAGTTTTAGTACCTATTTTACTAATCCTTGGGATAGCATTTAGCTATGTTTGGCCCGTTATTGCAATCGGTATCAGTGGTCTAACAGGTTTTATAAATGTATCAGGTTATGTTGGTGTATTCTTATATGGATTTTTAAATAGAGTGTTAATTCCAACCGGATTACATCACTTGATATGGACTCCATTTTCTTACTCTAATATTGGTGGAACATTAGAAATCGGTGGGAAAACAGTTTTTGGAGCTTATAATATTTTTTTAGCACAGTTAACAGATTCATCAATAAAAGTTTTTGATCCTTCTGCAAAATATTTACAGTATGGTATGGTTAAAATGTTTGGTTTAGTAGGAGCAGCTTTAGCATTTTACAAAACAGCTAAACCAGAGAATAAGGTTAAATTAAAGGCTATTTTAATACCAGCAGTAGCAACATCAGTTTTGGTTGGTATTACAGAACCTTTAGAATTTACATTTTTATTTATAGCACCAGCTTTATGGGTAGCTTACTCTGTATTTGATGGGATATTTCAAACTATTGTAGTAGCACTCGGAGTTAGAACTTATTCAGCAGGTGGTATTATAGATTTCTTAACATATAATTTACCAGCCGGAATTAGTAGGACTAGATGGCCTATAGCTATAGGTGTAGGTTTAGTTGAACTAATCGCATTTTACTTTTTATTTAATTTTTTAATTATCAAGTTTAATCTAAAAACTCCAGGTAGAGAAGATAGTGAAGTGAAATTATATACTAAAAAAGATTATAAAGATAAGGTTAGTACTAGTTCATTGCATGAAGCAGAAGTTAAAACCCAAGGTGCTGATTTATCATCAGTAATAGTGGGAGCTCTTGGAGGAAAGAAAAATATAGAAACTGTGGATAATTGCTTTTCTCGTTTAAGGATAAAAATAACAGAGGCCGATAAAGTTGATGAAGTAGTTTTGAAATCCACAGGAGCTTTAGGTGTAATAAAACATGGTAGTAACATTCAAGTTATATATGGACCTAAAGTAAGTGGAGTAAGAAGTGACATTGATAAATATCTTAGTGTTTAAAAAAATTTTTCTGTAAATAATCATGGAGTTAAATACTGTGGATAGGTAAATAAACGGAATATAATTCACCTATTTATAGATTATATATAAAATTAGAAAGAAGGAATAAAAATGAGTAAATTTTCAGTAACAATAGCTGGTGGTGGAAGTACATTTACACCTGGAATAATATTAATGCTTTTAGACAACTTAGATAAGTTTCCTATAAGAAAACTAACATTATATGACAACGATAAGGAAAGACAGGCAATAGTGGCTGGAGCATGTGCTGTTGTTTTGAAGGAGAAAGCACCAGAAATTGAATTTACTGTAACAACAGATCCAAAAGAAGCATTTACAGATACAGACTTTGTTATGGCCCATATAAGAGTAGGTAAATATGCAATGCGTGAATTAGATGAGAAAATCCCATTGAAGTATGATGTACTTGGACAAGAAACTTGTGGTCCAGGAGGTATTTCTTATGGAATGAGATCCATTGGTGGAGTTATTGAAATACTTGACTATATGGAGAAATATTCACCAGATGCATGGATGTTAAACTACTCCAACCCCGCAGCAATAGTTGCAGAAGCAACCAGAAAATTAAGGCCTAATTCGAAGATATTAAACATATGTGATATGCCAATAGGTACAGAAGTACGCATGGCTGAAATTTTAGGACTAAAATCTAGAAAAGATATGAAAGTTCGCTATTATGGTCTTAATCATTTTGGTTGGTGGACAGACATACGCGATACTGCTGGAAATGACTTAATGCCAAAAATAAAAGAACATGTTGCTAAATATGGTTATATAATTGGTGAAGGAGGTACTCAAGAAACTGAGACAAGTTGGTACGATACCTTTGCAAAAGCAAAAGATGTATATGCATTAGACCCAAATACGTTGCCTAATACTTATTTAAAATATTATTTATTTCAGGATTATGTTGTTAAACATTCAAATAAAGAATATACAAGAGCTAATGAAGTAATGGATGGAAGAGAAAAGTTTGTGTTTGGTGAGTGTAGAAAAATTATTGAACAACAATCTACACAAGGATGTGAATTGCATGTCGATGATCATGCATCATATATAGTTGATCTAGCAACAGCTATAGCATATAATTCACAGGAAAGAATGCTATTAATTGTAGAGAATAATGGTGCCATTGAAAACTTTGATCCAACAGCTATGGTTGAAATACCTTGTATGGTTGGAAGCAATGGACCAGAACCATTAGTAGTAGGAAAAATCCCCCAATTCCAGAAGGGATTAATGCAGCAACAAGTTTCTGTAGAAAAATTAGTAGTTGAAGCTTGGATAGAGAAATCCTATCTAAAATTGTGGCAAGCTATTACACTTTCTAAAACTGTACCTAGTGCAAGTGTTGCTAAGAATATTTTAGATGATTTAATTAAAGTAAACAAAGAATATTGGCCTGAATTAAAATAGTTGTTGAAGTGAATATAATTTAGTGTTTTAAAAGTTGGGACTGTCTTAAAAATAGATTTTAGATCTATTTTGGGCAGTCTCTTTTTTATTTTTAATTATTTTGTGAGATAATTAGAATTCAACTACATTTACTACAGAAAGTCTCCCGTTGGCATGTTGTGGGGATATTTAACTTTGTTTAATTATTAAATATGCAAGTAAAAAAATCTATAAAATTAAATGTAGAAATTTCTTAATTTATTGTCCAGAATATAAGGTATAATATAGTAGTGAAAATAATACAACATTTATTAAACAAATTATATAATATTTATAGTAGGTGAAAAACGCATGAACTTAGATATTAGCAAAATGGTGGATAAATATCAGTTAAGTGGTACAGATGAAAACATATTAATTTATATTATAAATAATATAGAGAATGTTAAAGAAATAGGGGTAAGAGGTATAGCAAAGGAAAATTATACATCTACTACTACTATTATGAATCTAGCAAAAAAAATAGGTTATTCCGGATTTTTAGATATGTATTATAATTTGAATTTTACATTGAAAGATAAAAAATCGCATTTTTCAGGGCAAAAAAATAATAAATACTATGGCGTGGACTTAGACGAATTGTTATCATTGATAGAATCTAAAAAAATAAGTGACTTTATAGATTTATTAATGGAAAATAAAGGTCAAATCATATATACCTGTGGACAAGGATTTTCAGAATCTATTGCAAAATATATTACTAGAAAATTATTAGTTCTTGGTTTTAATTGTATTTTTTCTGAATCTTATGAAAGCTATGATGTAAATGCCATTAAAGCAAAGCTATTTATAAGTGTCTCAAAGTCAGGGGAAACAGACTTTTTAGTAAAAGTTTCTGAATCAGCTAAAAAAAACGGGATAAAAATAGTTTCCTTTACAGGAGATGTAGATAATACATTAGCTAAAATATCAGATATAAACTTTAAATTATATGATATGAATACTATGGATGATCGTAATAAATTAGCAACTTCCTTCTATTCTAATATTTTAATTTTATTTGAATTTTTAATAGGTATATATTTAGAAAAAAGCCAAGAAAATTGAGCTTAATACCAAGACTTTTAGTTTCATTTTCAAGTACTATAAGTACAGATTCGTTAACGCTTAGGCAAGGAAGTATATTAGGAAGTATTTATCTTTCTATTATTATTACACAACCTATAATGTATACAGTAGAAGTCTAAATCTATAAAAGCTGTGAAATTAATTTCACAGCTTTTATAATATAATTTGCAGATCCTCCCATGACAAAGAAAGCTATTATTTTCTATGTCATTCATAATATCAATATCTCTAAAGTACAACGCATTTACTTGAATTAGTAGTGTTATTCTGCACTTTTAAGTGATTCTATCATATCTATATTACCAAATTCTCTGTACATAACTAAATTTACAATTATAGAAAATGAAATTGTAAGTAACACTGAATATAGAAAATAAATAGGGTCAATTTTCCTCATAAACATCATTACATTAGTCTCTGAAGTGTTAATTACAAACCCACATAGGAGTATTCCCACAGCTATTCCAGTTAGGCTTCCTATTACCGTTAATATAATATTTTCACGGTATATATATAGTGCAAGTTCACTATCATAAAATCCTAAAAGTTTTATTGTAGACAACTCTCTTTTTCTTTCATTTACATTTATATTTGTAAGGTTATATATTACAACAAAAGCAAGGACTCCTGCGGATACTATTAGAACGAGCACCACTGAATTTATACTCTTCGTGGTTTTATTAAAATCAAAATGTGCTTTGTTTTTGTAATTTATAGATCCTATATTTTGAGTCCGTGTTAGTACCTTTGTGGTGTTATCTTCTGCACTATCTGATGTTGATTTTAAAAGTCCATAAAACCCATTAAATTTAAGATTTTCCCCAGTTATTTTTTTATAATAATCAGAGCTTATATAAATATAATGTTGCAGATAATGCTCTGTTATGCCTGAGATTCTAGCTTTTACCACCTTATCATTTATGGTTATCTCAAATATGTCTCCAATTTTTTTATTCATAAGTTTCGATAATTTTTCAGTAATAATTACACCATCTTCTTTAAGGCTTAGATCTGTACCTTTCATTGTAAGATTAATATACTTATTAAGTTCCTTCTTATCTTCTGTAACCACTAAATATGCATCTTCTCTACCAGATTTATAAAGATCCACCGTTCCATTTTTTGTATATGAAAATAAAACTGATTTTACGTTATCATCTTTCATTATTTTATTTTGTGTGATATCTTTTTGATTATCGTCTATGTCTTTCCTAAGTGTTGACTGCATATCATATCTATATATATTTGTAAACTGACTTTCCACAGCACCCATTATTCCTGATTTAAGTCCAAATCCTGTTATCATAAGTCCTGTACACACCGCGATGCCTATTACGGTCATGAAAAACCTTTGTTTATATCTAAATATATTTCTTGCAGTAACTTTACTTGTAAAACTCAACTTTTTCCATATAAAAGTTATTTTTTCGAGTAATATAGTCTTTCCAGCCTTTGGCGGTTTTGGTCTCATCAAAGATGCTGGTGCTTCTCTTAATTCCTCAAGTGTCGCCGCTCCCGCTGCAAGAGTTGTAAATAGTATAGCGATTAATGAAGATTGAAGCGCTAAACTAGGGTTAAAAGGAGTTAAAGAACTTGGAATAGAATAAAGCGAGCTATAAGCATTCATTATAAGTGGAGGAAAAAGTCTAAATCCGAAAGACACACCTACTATGCTACCTGTTATACTAGCTAAAAGTGCATATATTAAATAGTGAGTAGTTATGGCCATTCTTGAATATCCTAAAGCTTTTAAAGTTCCTATTTCAATTCTATTTTCTTGAACCATTCTCGTCATAGTTGTAAGGCTAACTAAAGCTGCCACTAAGAAAAATATAAGTGGGAAGGCCTTGCCTATGTTATCTATTCTTTCACTATCTTGTCTATATGTTTCATATCCCAGATTAGCATCTCTTCCAAGAACATACCATTCTGGTTTTTTAATATCATTATTTTCTGCTATGTTTATTTTACCTTTCGTAGCTTTCAATATTTGCGAATACCTTACTTTACTTCTTATAACTCCAATGTCCTTAAGATCTTGCTTCATATTGTTAGAAGTTTTTTTATAATCTTCACTTAATATAAGACTATCTTTTGATTCTTCACTATCATCTTTTACATATATTTCTGTATAAACATCGCTTTTAAATACATCAGGTAGTATATAAATAAATCCCCGAACAGTTCCATTACCAACTGAACTTAGCTGTCTTTGAGCTGATAAGTATAAAGGTGACAGCGCTGTTCCTACTATTTTAAATCTGCTATTTTTTAGGTCATTATCTATTAAAGCATCTTTTCCTGATTTAAGTTCTATAACATCCCCTATTTTAAGTTTATTTTCTTTTAAAAATCCTTCTTCCACTACAACTTCATTGTTAACTTTTGCTATTCTTCCTGTGACGATTTTTATCTTATTTATGCCACTTTCAGGATGAATTGAATTAACATTAATCACCAGGGAATGTTTATCTTTTTCAACTACTGCGTCTATTGAAAATGAACCCTCAGCCTTTTTTACACCTTTTAGTTTTTGGACCTCAGCTAAGTCATCCTTTGTAAGTCCAAGTGTAGATATAAGTTTAAAATCCATAAACTCAGTTTGATTAAAATAAAAATCCGCTGATTTTTTCATATCTGGACTAGTAGCTCGAACTCCAGCATAAAAAGCTACTCCCATTGCAATGATTATTACTATAGATAAAAACCTCGAAAGTGTCTTTTTTATGTCTCTAAATAAATTTTAAAAAAATGTTTTCTTCACTTCTACCACTCCAAGCTTTCGATAGACATTGGATTATCATTTTTCATTACGCTTTCAACTTTACCACTTTTAACTGTTATTATCTTGTCAGCAATAGGGGTTATAGCGGAATTATGTGTAATGACTATGACAGTCATGCCATGCTTTTTTGAAGTATCAGATAGTAACTTAAGTATCGACTTACCAGTATTATAATCCAGTGCTCCTGTAGGCTCATCACAAAGAAGTAACTTAGGATTTTTTGCAAGGGCCCTCGCTATGGAAACTCTTTGCTGTTCTCCTCCAGAAAGCTGCGACGGGAAATTCCGCATTCTATTTTCAAGGCCTACATTTTTAAGTACTTCTTCAGGATTCATTGGGTTTTTACAAATTTCAACTGCAAGCTCTACATTCTCAATTGCATTTAAATTTTGTACTAAATTATAGAACTGAAATACAAATCCTATTTCGTCACGCCTATATTTTGTGAGCATTTTTTTATTGTATTCACTTATATCATTGCCATCCACAATAATATTTCCAGTAGTAACCTGGTCCATACCTCCCAAAAGGTTAAGTATTGTTGTTTTACCTGCACCACTAGCACCAATAACCACAACAAATTCACCCTTTTCTATAGAAAATGAAACATCATCTACTGCTTTGATGATAACTTCTCCCATGGTATAAGTTTTTTTCACATTTTTTAGTTCTATAAAATTCTTCATTTTTTATCTCCTAACTTATATTTTCACAATCTAACTTGCTCATAATATTTTTATAAAATATATCTATTATATCAATAATAAGTTTTCTCACCTGAGCTCCGTCGTCTTTCTCTCTTAAAATGATAGAAATACTCTCCACAAGGTTATATGATATAAGATAAATAATAAAATTATTTTTAAGTCTTTTCCCCTGGAGTGACAGCTCATATTTCATTTTCTCTGAAACTATTCTAGTTACGAACTCAACGAAGGTCTTTTTACAATTTCCATATTTCGATCCTTCGCTTTTATTAAGTAATATTGTAATTTCTATGCTATTTTCTTTAAATATCTCCATTATCTTTTCCATTAATTTATAAAAAATATCATCTGCTTCTTCGTTTATTTCTACTTCATTAAACTGATTAATGTAATCCATTAGTCTATCATATACAGGTCCAATTAATTTTTCATACAAATCATCTTTACTATGAAAATATTTATAAAAATTCCCCACTGATGTTTCAGAGTTTTTAGCTATCCCCCTTATTGATGTGCCTTTGTATCCCCTTTGTTTAAATTCCTTTAGAGATTCTTCTACTATATTATTTCTTACCTCTTCCTTCAAATATTGCATTAGAAAACCTCCGTTCTCTTTTATAGTATACTCTATTTTTAAAAAAACTCAACTGTTGTATTATTTAAAGGTGTCGCATCTTTCTTATACAGTGAATCAAAAATTATAAACAAATAACTAAGAAGAAAAAAGGTAACAACAATGAATTTAATCATTGTTGTTACCTTTTTCTCTTGAATTTTTATGGTTATATTTTCATTTAAATACATCCTACACTATCATTCCCCATACACATTGCCTCTCTTCTTTATATTTTCCAATATAGCTGCTCTTTCTTCATTTAATAAAGCGTATTCCTTAAATGTATACATTTCAAAATACATTCTTCTCGTATCATTATTACAATAAATCGTTTTACCTGTTCCTACTACTTGTGATTTAAATACTGTAGATGATTTTCTTAAATCTACAAGATCTATTTCTCTATTAAGTAAACTTGCAATCTCTTGTGAAATCATAAATATTTCATATTAACTAAAAGCTTCATCACCTAAAAATGCTATGTCTATATCACTATTTGCGCGTGAAGTTCCTTTTGCATATGATCCAAATATATATATAAGAAATGGTTTTATTTTTTTTATTAAAACTTCTTTTATAATATCCTTATCTTTATCCTCTAGTTCCAAAACCTTCACATCCTTTATAACAATTATATTTATTGTATCAAATTTTTAATTAATATACTAGGCTCTAGCTAAATAACAAACAGTGCTTTCATTGCATTATATTTTTATTAATGATATTAGTAAACTTACAATGTAAGTTATACTTGAAAAAATCAATGATACTATGAGAAATCCTATTAATACAATGTTATATTTCAATATATCTTCAGCCATAACAAATCTCGAAATGCCAAGGGTATTGAGACCTAATATTATTAGGAATATTATAAATAATCCCTTAGAGGCCCCTTTAATATCCGCAGAGCTTAACGATATATGAGATGAAATACATATAGCTAAAAATAAAAACAATATAAAATAGGGATTAGTAAAATTCTTAATTGAAAAGATTATTTTTATTAAATTAACATAAGAAGTCATTATTCCATTCAGAGCTATACCGTTTAATTTAGTTACATTTAAATTATTAATAGATATAGTTATAAATTCATTATATGTCTTAGGAATTATGACGTACATTAAAGCTATTATAGACGCGATTCCTCCGAATATAGGTGCAGTGCCTATGAAAAAATTACCTATCTGTTGATATACACTATTAGGATTATAGGCATGCTTTACATACCCAAGTACACCATTTTCGTCTCTCTTTTGTATTAGTACCACTTTTGTAATTTTGTGCCCAAAGAGAAAACAAAAAATAGCATGAGAAATTTCATGTATGGGAACACCTACAATAGCGGTAATAGCAACTGCCTTCCACCCAAAACTCCTTTGCAAATTTTCTATTGAATGCTCCCTTAAAAAGCCAAGGATGAATCCTACAAGAATTATCATCCCTGTCAAATATAATGTATCTACCGATGTCTTTATTATTAAGTTTACTAAGAAATTCATTTAATCACCCTCACAAATCTTGGCTCAATCTACACCATACAAATCAGCTTCTTTAGTTATATTATATCACTAACTAAACTTTCAATGCTAGATGTTATCACCGCCACTTGTTAGCCATGACACCTAATATTTAGTGATTTTATATAAAAATAATAATAAAAGCACCTACCTAAGTAAGTGCTTTTATTATTATCTTTTAGATTCTCTTGCTTTTACCGTTATCTGTCAAAATCCACCTCAATGAAAAGTGACTTTTAATAGCTCTATTAAGTTAAATTTTTTCTATTATAATTTGATTATCCTTTGCATCTACACCGATGATAGAACCATCATTTATATCTCCCCTAATAATTTTCTTTGCAATAGATGTTTCTAAAACATTTTCAATATATCTCTTTAACGGACGTGCACCGTAGATCGGATCGTAGCCTTCTTCTGCCATAAGTTCCTTAGCATCCGTAGTTACTTTCATTGATATGTTTTTATCTTTAAGCCTATTTTGAATATCTGCTAGGAATATATCAACTATTCCTTCTATTTCTTTTGTTTCTAATGGTTTAAATAATATTATATCATCTAATCTATTTAAAAATTCCGGTTTAAATTTGGATTTTAGCTCGCCCATAACTCTATCACGGATATGCTGTTCTATGCCTCCACTTTCTTTGTTTTCCAAGAGGTAGTTGCTTCCGATATTTGAAGTCATAATTATTATGCAGTTTTTGAAATTCACAATCTTGCCCTGATTATCAGTTAGGCGTCCATCGTCTAGTATTTGAAGAAATATGTTAAACACATCCTCGTGAGCTTTTTCTATTTCATCAAATAATACTACGCTATAAGGTTTACGCCTAACAGCTTCTGTAAGCTGACCGCCCTCTTCATAACCTACATATCCTGGTGGTGCCCCTATAAGTCTTGACACAGAATATTTCTCCATATATTCCGACATATCTATCCTTATTATGTTTTCACCACTCTCAAATAAAATTTTAGCTAAAGTTTTAGCAAGTTCAGTTTTTCCGACACCAGTAGGCCCAAGGAATATAAATGAACCAATAGGTCTTCTTGGATCCTTCATACCGGCCCTCGCCCTTATTACTGCATTTGACACTGCAGTTACTGCTTCTTTTTGACCAATTACCCGCTCAGATAATTCATCTTCAAGTCTTAGGAGCTTCTTCCTCTCGCTTTCTTGGAGATTTGTTACAGGTATACCAGTCCACTTTGATACTATCTGTGAAATTTCATTTTCGGTTACTTCTTCTTTAAGCATGGCTGTTTCATTATTTTTATGAATTTCTTTTTCTTTTTCTTTTATCTGAGCTTCTAGCTTAGGAATTACTCCATATTTAAGCTCTGCCACTTTATTTAAATCATATTCTCTTTCTGATTTTTCTATGTCCCCCCTTGAAGCATCGAGCTCTGCTTTCAAATTTCTAATTTCAACTATCTTAGACTTTTCTTTCTCATATTTTGCTGTCATCTCATTATCTTTATCTTTTAAATTACTTAGCTCTTTTTCGAGTATTATGAGCCTTTTCTTTGAAGCCTCATCCTTTTCTTTAGATAAAGCCTTCTTTTCAATTTCTAACTGAAATATCTTACGTTTAGCCATGTCCATATCTGTAGGCATACTATCTATATCAGTCCTTATCATAGCACAAGCTTCATCTATAAGATCTATTGCCTTATCTGGAAGAAATCTCGCCGTTATATATCTATTCGAAAGCTTTGCTGCAGCAATAATGGCTGAATCATGAATCCTTATACCATGATATATTTCAAATTTTTCTTTAAGACCTCTAAGTATTGACACAGAATCTTCAACTGTAGGTTCTTCTACAGTTACTGGTTGGAACCTTCGCTCTAAGGCTTTATCCTTCTCCAAATATTTCCTATACTCATCAAAAGTGGTCGCCCCAATGCAATGAAGGCTTCCTCTGGCTAGCAGTGGCTTTATCATGTTTCCAGCATCCATAGAACCCTCTGATTTCCCTGCTCCCACTATATTATGAATTTCATCTATAAATAAAATTATTCTACCTTCACTATTTTGTACTTCTTTAAGCACTGCTTTAAGTCTTTCTTCAAACTCACCTTTAAATTTGGCCCCCGCAATAAGTGCTCCCATATCTAAAGAAAATATTATTTTATTTTTAAGCCCTTCTGGTACGTCTCCCTTTACAATTCTTTGAGCTAGCCCTTCTACTATAGCAGTTTTACCTACTCCAGGTTCTCCTATAAGCACTGGATTATTTTTAGTTCTTCTAGAAAGTATTCTTATAACTCGCCTAATTTCCTCATCTCTTCCTATCACTGGATCTAGTTTATGTTTTTTAGCTTGTTCCACAAGGTTTGTTCCATATTTCACTAATGCCTCATAAGTGCCCTCTGGATCAGCATTTTCCACTCTCTGATTTCCCCTAACGGTCGATAACACATTTAAAAAAGCTTCTTTAGTTATATTAAATTTCTTTAAAATATCTCGAATGTCTTTAGAATTCACATCTATAAGTCCAAGCATTACATGTTCGACACTTATAAAAGAATCTTTAAACTTTTTAGCTTCATCTTCGGCCCGTGCAAAAACTTCTTCAAACCTTCTAGTAGCATAAACTGATCCACTATCTGCACCACTTCCTGTAACTTTTGGCATACTATTTATTTCTTTGTTAATCTCCTCATTAAGCTTTGCTGTATTCACTCCCATTTTACTAAATATATTAGGAATAAGACCGTCCTCTTGAGCTATAAGTGCTGCAAATAAATGCACAGTATCTACCTGTTGATGATTATTTTTTACAGCTAATAATTGAGCCTCATTTAAGGATTGTTGAACCTTTACCGTTAATTTTTCTACATCCATGTAAATAACCCTCCCTTTAGTTTTTTAAATTATTACCCACTATTTAATTATAACTAAAAAACACCCATAACTCTTTAAATAAATTACTTTTATTTAACAAATTTGTTTTGTAATTTTATTTGAGTACTGCCTGTGCTATTCTAACAAGTTGCTCTTTACTTAAAGCTTCAAGATACCTTTGACGTTCCATAAAAGTACACTCTTCTAAAAGTTTTCTTACTCTATGAGTTTCTATATAAATACCTGAAAGCATTAAATCTTTACTACTCGAATCCATGTAATGCCTCCTCCAAATGTTATAATATATTGTTGCAGACCCTTCGCTGTAGCCCTTATCTATTAATTTAACAATACATGCTTTTCTATCTTGCTTTTCAAAACATTCACAAAGATTATATATTTTCTGAAGCATTATCATCTTTCTTTTCCTTCCTTCTTAATCATCCAGGAAACATACAAAATACAAGTTTTTCGTATGTTTTTTCATCCGCGCTTAATTTCCAATCACTTTATATTATACCATATTTTATATAAAAAAACAGCAATCCGTATACAAATCGCTGTTTTTTTTTGGAAAACCACTAACAAAGCACCAATTTATTGTAAATCAGTGCTTTGTTAGTAAGGATATATAATTAACCACATCCTTCATGATTTATTTCCTTCCATTTCAACATTTATTCCCTCTATTCTTCAATAATTACGGAACCTATGAGAACCGAAATGCATGATATTGTTGCTTTTAGGTTACAATTATGTTATACTTACAATATATTATTTTAATGGAGGTATTATCGTGAGCGATATTGGGAAATTTATTTTTGAACATAGAACTTCAAGAAATTTATCTAGTCGTAAGCTAGCTTCACTTGCAGACATAAGTCATACGGAGATACATCGACTTGAAAATGGAGAAAGAAAGAATCCATCACCACTGGTATTAAAATGCATAGCAAGAGCTCTTGAGATGCCCTACGATGATATTATGAAAGCGGCAGGATATATGGATAGCACCCATTCTCCTATTACCACTGTACACCTTACTGGCACTGATGATCTAACCGACCAAGAACTCGAGCAAGTGAACAATTTCATTGAATTTTTACATATTAAACGCAAATAAATAACAATATATATCCTAATTTTTAGACTTTAAATGGAGGTGTCTTATATTTGAATATCATTATTAAAAAATTTAAAGAAGTTTTATTTTCTGTACTCCCAATTACTTTAATAGTATTACTATTGAATTTTACAATCATCCCTCTTGAAACACATCTAATACTTAGATTTTTAATAGGCGCAATTTTCATAATATTTGGACTGTCTATATTTTTACTTGGTGTGGACACTGGAGTTACCCCTATTGGTACTTTAATGGGAAGTTCTCTTGCTAAAAACAGTAAAGTATTGGTCTTAGTTTTTTCGGGATTAATACTCGGTTTTTTTATTACAATTGCTGAACCAGATTTGCAAATTCTTGCTTCTCAAGTTAGTACTGTAACATCGGGATCAATAACTAAACTTTCGATTTTAGTTGTTGTATCTATTGGTATTGCAATTATGCTATCTATAGGTTTATTAAGAATAATTTATAATAAATCATTAAAGAAAATGTTAACTGCAATATATTTGATTATTTTTGTTCTATCTTTATTTACATCTTCTGAATTTTTAGCAATATCATTTGATGCTTCTGGTGCTACTACGGGCGCAATGACCGTTCCATTTATATTAGCACTTGCGTTAGGAGTGTCTTCAATAAAAAAAGATGGAATATCCTCGGAAGAAGATAGTTTCGGACTAGTAGCAGTAGCATCCACAGGCGCTATTTTATCCGTTATTATTATGAGCCTTATATCAAAGTCTGATAAAATTGTTGGCGACCTAAGCACTAGTACTGTCAGCTCAACCTCAATTATAAATCCATTTATTGAAAAATTGCCAACTATGATAAGTGAAGTTTTTTTCACCTTGCTTCCATTATTATTATTATTTTTTATATTCAATAAAATATCATTTAAGCTTTCAAAAAAGGAATTTTCAAAGATATTGAGAGGTATTCTATATTCTTTTATTGGACTGATATTATTTTTAACAGGAGTAAATGCTGGTTTTATAGAGATTGGAACTGTAGTCGGACACAGTATTGCTTCCCTACATAGTAGTTGGATTCTTGTCATTGTTGGGTTCATACTTGGATTAGTGGTAATATTAGCTGAACCGGCTGTGCATGTACTTACAGATCAGATAGAAATTGTTACTCATGGATATATAAAAAAGAAGGCAGTAATTTTTACTCTTTCTATCGGAGTTGCCTTTGCAGTAGCATTATCAATGTTAAGAATAGTTGTACCCGGGATTCAGTTGTGGCATTTTCTTTTACCAGGATACGCAATTTCAATTATTATGTCATATTTTGTGCCGAAACTATTCGTAGGAATAGCATTTGACTCTGGCGGTGTAGCTTCTGGTCCAATGGCAGCAACTTTTATTTTAGCCTTTGCACAAGGTGCCGCTGAGGCCATTGAAGGAGCGAATGTATTAATTGATGGATTTGGCGTAATTGCCATGGTTGCTTTAACTCCATTAATTGCTTTGCAAATTTTAGGTTTGATCTTTCAACATAAGGCTAAAAAAGAAGGAATAAAAATAAATGCAAAATAATTCTAACACATGTGAATGTTAATTAATATTCGATACTTATTCAAAAAACAAAGAGCAGATCTCATCCCTAACATGGGCTGAAATCTGCTCTTTATTTTCATTTAGTATCAATTTGTATCACTCACATTATCCGTAGACATGTTAAGTATTCTAAACAACCCTGAAAATAACTTACGTGCTGCCGGTACTGCTGTCTGGGCAGCATAATATTTTTCCGGGTTTGGCTCTTCTATTGTAACTATCAATGTTACCTCTGGATTATTAGCAGGAGCCATACCTGCAAAGGATGCTACATATTTACCAGAACCGTAACCCCCTTCAGTACTGTTAACCTTATTTGCAGTTCCTGTCTTTCCAGCTATGCGGTACCCCTCCATATAGGTATCCTTTCCAGTTCCCTCCTTAACAGCCCTTTCCAAATACATTCTTAATTCAGCTGCTTTTTCTTTGCTGGTTATAACCTTTTCACCAAGATTATCATATTTTTTATCCACAACTTTTTTATCTTCCACCATATGTGATATCTCTTTCATAACATGGGGTCTTATCCATGTACCTCCATTAGCTATTGCATTGAAGGCAGCGATATACTGCACTTGGCTAACCGCTACACCTTGACCATAAGCCATTGTAGCAAGATCAATAGGTTTAATACTATTTAAATCCTTTATTAATCCAGTACTTTCACCTGGCAAATCTATACCGGTTTTCTGTCCAAAGTTAGCCGCCTTTAAAAATTTATAAAAATTTTCCTCTCCAATTTTTTGTCCCAGGTTAACAAATCCAACATTATCGGAATTTTTTATTATATCTGAAAAAGTCTCAACCCCATGATTTTCTTTATTATCATTATACAATGTTGTACTTCCAACCTTAATGCTTCCATTACTTACAAATCGGTCCTGGTCCGTCACCACGTTATTTTCAAGTGCAGCAGCAGCTGTTATAACCTTGAAAATTGATCCTGGCTCAAATACATTACTGATAGCTCTATTCTTCCATATTTCCTGTACTTCACTATCTGTTTTCCCTTCTACATAAGGCTTATTTAGATTATATCCCGGTGTATTAACCATAGCCAAAATTTCACCATTTTGCGGATTCATAATTATTATGCTTACAGACTTTGCACTATTTTCATCCAATGTTTCTTTTGCTACTTTTTCAGCTAAATTTTGAATTTGTTCATCTATAGTTAATGTTAAATCCTTTCCATTTACAGGTTGAACCGTGGTTGCTTCTTTATAGGGCAATTCATTATTATTCCTATCCACTTCTGTCACTTTTACCCCGGGAATACCTGCTAATTCATTATTATAACTCTGTTCTACTCCACTTATTCCATTTCCCTCCAAATTGGTATGTCCGATAACCTGGGATAAAACGCTATCATTTGGATACATTCTCTCTACATCGTTTGAAATTATTATGCCATTATATTTTAAATCTTTAACCGCATCTGCACCCTTCTTATCAACCTTTCTCTTCAATGATACAAATTTAAGTAGCTTGCCATTGCCATCTTTGCTATCTAATATTTTTTCAAATTCGCTCTTTTTAACATCCAGTTTCTGCGACAATTGTTCAATGGCTTGTTCTTCAGGTATTTTTTTAACTTCTAAGTATCTTTTAAATACATTTAAATCAACATCAACCCTGTAAACATCTGCACTTAATGCCAATTTTGAACCGTTTCTGCTCAGAATCTCCCCCCTTTGGGGAGCTATTTTTATAGTTTTTGTCCAATTGTTTAATGCCAGCTGTTTATAATCTGGCCCATTAATAACCATTAAATAAACCATTCTACTCACAAGACCCATAAATGCTATGGAAAATAACATACCTGCAAAAAAAATCCTTTTACTTCTCACCCTTTTTCTTTTCAATTTGCTCACCAACCTATTTAAATAATTTCTTCCGATGTTTACGCACTTCCCTCCTCTTTGTAAGTTACCAATATATTAGAATTTATTCTAACATTTATTCGCGTGAATTTTAGTTTAACATAAGTATATAGAAAATACCCAAGTATTATATTTTGTATAATATACAATTAAGGGATAAAAATAAATGTAAAATAATTCTAACACGTGTGAAAGTTAATTAATATTCGAAACTTATTTAAAAACAAAGAGTAGATTTCATCCCTAAATATGGGATGAAATCTGCTCTTTATTTAAAAAACTTAATTTGTAATCTAGTCTTCTATTTCGCTCATTTCTTTTTTTAATAAATCTATAGGATTGACATATCCTAGTGTTCCACACATCAAATTGCCCGCCCATATATTAAGTTCTACTAAATTTAGATTATCACTTGGTATGTATTTAACCTTATTTAAATAATATCACTTATAATAATATTATTCTACCAAATTTTTGATTAATATACTAGGGTATTAATCACTTAGATATATTTCCTTAACCATTCCTTTGTTTCTAAATCAGCAAATGCTGCATCAACACTATTAAGATAAATTTGTTTATATTCCTCAAACGTAATGTTAAATTCTCTTAATAATACATCGCATTCCTTAGTCATATTTGTGTCAGATACAGTTCTATTATCAGTATTGACGCTCACCCTTATTCCATCATTAAAAAAATCATAAATTGGGTGTTTTTCAAAAGTATCAATTGCTTTAGTCTGGATGTTACTTGTTGGACACATTTCAAGAGTAATTCCTTTATCTTTTACAATGTTATAGGCTTCAATGCAGTCTTTAATAAATACTCCATGACCTATCCTTTCTGCCCCCAAAAGTTCCACTGCTTCAAGGACATTTTTTCCTATTCCTGTTTCACCTGCATGGATAGTTACTCTATATCCATATTCTTTAGCTAAGGATATAGGTTCTATAAATTTTTCACAAAAGCCTTCTCCTTCAGATCCACATAAATCTATTGCAACTACACCTTTCAAGAGGTACTTTCTGCCAGCTTTTACAACCTCAAATGCTTTATCAATAGACATAAATCTCATGCAGCAAAGTATTACATTTCCTTTTATATCATATTTCTCTTCTGCATATTTGATCCCAGATATTACACTCTCTATTACGTCTTCTACACTTAAACCCTTTGTTATATGAAGTAGTGGTGCAAATCTAACTTCAATATATTTTACATTTTCTTTTGCACAATCGCAAAGAAGTTCAAATGTAATTCTTCTTAAACTCTCCTTTGATTGCATTACTAAATTCGGAATTTCAAACCTTTTTAAATACTCATCAAGAGATTTACATTCTGCTGGGGCTGTAACTTCTTTTCTAATATTTTCAATATCATAGTAGGGAATACTTATACCCTCTTCTTTTGCTATATCAATTATTGTTCCCGGTCTTACACTTCCATCCAAATGACAATGTAAATCAATTTTAGGTAAATTTTTAAATTCCATATTGTCCTCCTTTTAATTTTAATGACATTTCAGCTCCACAGGAGATGATTTAATTAGCAAAAAATAAAAAATCCTGACCACAAAGAAGATAAACATAGTTATATCTTCTTCGTAATCAGGAATTATAGGTTCCTGGTAGAAACCCCCAAACCATATTATTGGGGTTATACGATTTAACATTTATATTTTTTATATTCTATCATAAAGAAAAAAATTGTCAAGCTGTAAATTCCCCGATACGCATCTTCGCAGAAGATGCTTTAATACCTTAGAACAACCAGCACAGTCATAGAAATAAAATATATAACTAATGGAATATAATGTCTTCTATCTATATCTATAATTTCTTCTTTTCTTGCTATATATTTTCCTTCAATGTCCTTTTCTTCTTCAATGAGATCTAATCCATCTTTTTCCTCTTTATATTCTTTTAATTTTCTTAAGTTTATAAATAATATAGATCCTCCGATTAGTAAAAATATTGAAGCTCTAAGTAAAATCACAGTTAAACTAGCATTCATTGCATCAGTTGTCGCAGCTGCTTGTACTTGTGTTTGATCTATCACACCATTCTTTATTCCATTATTCACAAGCTTCATATAATTCATTACGACTTTACTTAAAATAAAAGATATTGCATTATTTACTGCATGAAGTGTCATACTCCCTACAAGCGATCCTGTATATTCCCTTACCTTTAATAGAACAAGTCCTAAAAACATTACGTAAATAATTTGCATTACATTACCATGAAAGGTTGCAAAGATTGCAGTTATTATAAAAAATTTAATTTTTTTATTTATCCCCTCATAAGCATCTAAGAAAATTCCTCTAAAAAATATTTCCTCAAAAAATGCTGGCACCAAAACTATCACCACTAACCCTAATAATGTTGAACTACTGTTTAGTAATTTAGATATTGCCATACTATCCTTTATTGCAATGGGAAATAACTTCATGCTTATCATATTAACGCCTATTGCAAAAATATAAGTACCGACTGATATAGACATAATTAAAAAAACTTGCTTTAGAGATATCTTCTTTATTACCATTACCTTATTAAAGCTTCTTTTAGTAATCCTGCAATATAATAAAGCAATTCCACCAAGTGCTATAACACTTGACCCTCCAGAAAGTAGAAGTGAGGTATCCCCGCTTATAGAACCCTGTAATCTAAATACCTTTATTGCTATTAAGGGTATTGAAATAAATAACAATAACGCTCCTAATAATAAACTATTCGCTAGTAGTATTCTTTTATCTTTCATAAATTTTCTCCTTAAAACATAAGATTTTCTTCGAATTAATACTTTTTTAAGCACGGCATTAATTTCACTAAATACTAATACCCCAATATATATAATAAGCTAATCACCTAAAATAATCAAATTCTTAAATTCCACTATCTGTTACAGGATTTTCACTTAAAAAACCTACCTTGCAGGGTGGCTTATAAAAAAAACCATGCTATTTATAGCACGGTTTCCTGTATAACCCTAAGGTAGTAGACATTAATATATATCTGAAAACTCAATCTTAATCTTTTCAATATTACTATTAACACTCAAATTATTATCAACAAAAACTTCCTCAATATCTAGTAACTTTTTTATAGGAAGTTCAAAACTAAATTTACTTCCTATATTAATCTCGCTTTCTAAAAACATTTTACCTCCATGCATTTCTACTAACGACTTAACTAAAGATAATCCTATGCCACTCCCTTCTCTATTTCTCGTAAGTGACTTATCAACTTGAATAAATCTTTCGAAAATACATTGTTGCTTTTCTTTTTCTATTCCAATACCTGTATCCTTAACAGAGATAACAACACTATCTTTTTTTTCAAAAATATATACTAAAATATTTCCACCTGAATTTGTGAATTTTATTGCATTTGAAATGAGATTCAACATTATTCTTTCTATTTTATCTTTATCACAAGCTATTATTTTTTCTTCCATTTCTGTATCAAATAAAAGTGATATTCCTTTATTTGATACATACTCAGCTACAGACAAAGTTATTTCCTCTATAATACTAACAATATTACAATTACCTAAATGAATTTCAAAATATCCCGCATCTATTTTTGTTACATCTATTAAGTTGTCAGTCAATCTTATTAATCTATAACAGTTTTGTTTCATAGTTTTTAAATATTCCTTGCTTTTACCCTCATTTCCATTAAAGAGTTCCTTGAATTTAAGTTCCATAAGCTGGATAGTACCAGAAATAACATTGATCGGTGTTCTTAATTCATGAGATATATTCGCAAAAAAATCCGTCCTAAATCTATCATATTTTATTGCTTGATTTAAAAATCTTGTCTTTTCCTCATTTTCTTTCATTATCCCTTCGTTTTCAAGTCGCTTAGTAATATCTCTTGATGACAATATTAAGGCTTTAACTTTATTATTATCATCTAATAATTTACTACCACAAATCTCTAACCATACAATATCTCCATTTGCATGCAAGCATCTACATTTGAATTTTTCATTTGTAGTTGAAGTAATTAGTTTTCTAATTTCCCTTAATACATTTTTCTTATCATCCCCGTAAACAAAATCAAAAACGTGCCTTTCAATGACATTATCTGTAGCATACCCAAGTATCGCCTTTTGAGCAGCTGTAATATATTTAATTCTACCATCAGTATCTGTTTTTATAATCATATCAGAAGTATTTTCAGTTATCTCCCTTAATAGTGTTTCACTCTCCCTTAGATTTCTCTCCATCTTTTTTCTTTTGTCAATATTGCGAGTCACTATTAAAACTGCTAGCTCCCCCTTATACTTAAAAGCAGCTGTGCCTAACTCAACATCAATAACAGACCCACCACTTGTAAGAAATTTCTCTTCAATAAATGGTGTCGTCATTCCGCCTTCATATATTATATTTATTCTACTCCTAGCAATATCAATGTAATCAAGATGAACAAACTCCATAATACTTCTTCCAATTATATCCTTAGAGTCCTTCACATCGAACAATCCTTCAGTCGCAGGATTAGCTAAGACTATTTTCCCACCGCTGAGCACACATATAGCATCAGGAGATAATTCAAATAACTTTTTATATTCTTCTTCACTTTCAATTTTCTGAACTTTAGCCTCTTCTATACTTATTCTTTCCATAACAGCCGCAACCTGAAAGCAAATTAGCTTAAGCATTTTTAAATCCATATTACTATATTCAAGATTTTTCTCTATGTATATAATTTCTAATAACTCTTCCTTGTAAATCAATGGGTAAAAAACTTCAAAACCTTCACTACCTTTATTAATTACTTTTTCTTTTTTGCAATCACAGACTTCTTCTATAATGCCTCTAAATATATTAGAGGTGCCTCTAAATATATTAGAGGTGTCTTTAATATTTCTTTCATTATAAAAAATTGCTTCACCACACTGCTCTTTCCATTCTATTACTACTTCAAAATTTCTATTTACACACTCTAAAATTAATACCCTTTTAACTTTAAAATAACTATTTATTATATTAATTAACTTGCTATGCAAAGCATTTCTATCATTTTCAAATAACAAAACCTTTGATAACTCAATAACTTTATCAATATCTGTTTCTTGTAATACATTATCATTAACATATTCACTCATTTTAATTTCCCCTTTAAAAATCCATTGAAATGTCGTTAACTTTATAACTGAATTGACTTATTTTTAGAACATTCTCAAAATATTATATTCTACAAAATATAGTGTAAACCTTTTTTTTTCGGATTTTTTTTTGTATAATTTAGAATTTATTACTAATTTATGACAAAATCAAAGTAAAAACCCGGTATTATTTTGTAGCATAATATTTTTATGGTACAATTAGATTAAAAACACATCATGTATTCTATTGAAGCCTAGCTCGCAAAAGGAGATGCAAAACTTTGGAAAAGTTATATTACGAAAATCCATATCAAGCAGAATTTACAGCTGAAGTCATAAACGTAATCCAAAAAGAAAACAAGTATCACGTTGAACTTGACAAAACCTATTTTTACCCTGAAGGTGGTGGTCAACCAAGTGATACTGGATATATAAATGGTGCTGCTGTAACCTATGTGTATGAAGAAGATGAAAAAATTTATCATGTAGTTGCCGTGAACCCTTTAAAAATTCATAGGGTTAAATGCATCATAGACTTTGATAAACGGTTTGACTATATGCAACAGCATCTAGGGCAGCATATACTTTCTGCTGCTATTTCTGATCTATTTAATGCAACTACTATTGGGTTTCACCTTGGCACGGATTCTACAACTATTGATATTGATAAAGTTATTGGCAATAATGAAATTAAAATTGCCGAAAAAAAAGCTAACAAAATTGTATTAGACAATATTAAAGTAGAAGTACTATATCCAACTAACTCTGAACTAAAAAAATTATCGCTTAAAAAACTCCCAATAAAGGCTGGTGAAAAAGTAAGAATAGTTAAGATAGGTGATATTGATATAAACCCATGTTGTGGTATACATCCTAGTTCAACTATTGAGGTTCAATTAATTAAGGTTACAAAATTTGAAAAGTATAAGACTGGAATAAGAATTGAATTTATATGTGGACAAAGGGCTGTTTCTGATTATGCCTTAAAACATGAATCCATGGAAAAAATGTCTAAACTTTTTTCCTGCAATAATGCTACAGTTTTGTCCGTTGTAGAACGACTTTCAGATGAACTTAATAAAGCACTTACTGAAAAAAGGGCCCTAAAGTCAGAGGTTGCGCAGTACGAAGTTCAAAATATGTTAGAGGCAGCCCCAAAAATAGAAGATATCAGGATGCTTAAATGCATTTATGATAATGGGGATTTAAAATATACTAATATGTTAGCAACAAAATTAGTATCCTCTCCAAAGGTTATAGTCTTATTTGGAGTAAAATCTCAAGATAAAGCAAATCTTTTATTTATGTGCTCGAAGGATTTGAATATAATTAGCATGAGCTCTATTTTAAAAGATGCCATAACTCTAATAGACGGCAAAGGTGGTGGAAGTGCCTTTTCTGCACAAGGTGGTGGTAAGAATAATAATAATTTAGATTCTGCGCTAGATTATGCATGGAGTAAAATCCACGCTGATATAATTTCTAGGAACAAATAATAGTGCAATCCTATGAAGTTTCTCCTACGTGACTTGAAATAAGAGATTGAAACGTGGAATTTCAATGTTTCTGCTCTTCTTATTTCAAAACACTATGGATAAACTTCATACTATATCGTATATCTATATTTATTGGAGGAGCTCTTGCTTTTCGCTGGACCGAAATGGTCAGGCTAATTAATCCACATTAACAAAATCTCTAGCTCCGTATAATCCTTCAATATATGTTTTACCATCCTCTGATAATACTATACACAATGGAGAAACCATCACTTCGCGTACCTTATAATATTTTAAGCTCCCATCCTGCTGTGGTTTATAAAAGCCTGAAAAATCATGAATAGCATAATATTGACCTTTTTCTTTACCTATATAAATCATCGCATGCCCATTCATAAATACTGGCGTTCCAGGCTTCAATTTATTCAGTAACTTTTCTCTGTCTCCCATAGTCATATTTTCCGGCATTTCATAGAAATTGCCCACTGCGAGTTTTCCCTGATCCTCGGAATTCCTAGGAAGCTTAATACCCATAGTTCTATAAACATCCATTATAAAACTTGCACAATCTCTAGAATTGAACATTCCACCCCATCCGTATCTTTCGCCTAAAAATTTAAAGGCATTAACTATGATATTTCTTCTGGTATAAGGTAAGTACCCTAATGAGATATCTTCATTTTTTGCAATCAGAGCTTTTTTGAATTCTACATTTCCCTTATTATCTCTTGTTGGAAGCTTAACCACATAATTACCTGCGGAATTTTGACCATAAATATCCCCTTCTATTTCCTTAATATCTGCAAGTGGTATTTTAATTCCCATGTCAAATTTCACTTCTGATAATTGCTCATTTAATGGGTTATAATTTGTAAATACTCTTTTCCCTGTAGTTACTAAGAAATTTTCTGTTTTAAGATAATCAAAAATTTCTTCTTTACTAGATATTGCCACATCTTTTTCGGGTATCCATGCTAAATAATTATACATCTGTGCAAAATACCACTTTTTATCCACACTTGATAGCAGAATTACAATTGGTTCAACAGGATAAACAGCGGTCTCCTGAAATCTGTCAAATTCATAGTTATCTCCAGTTTTAAATATTTTATCATAGGTTGGGAATGTCCTCATCACAGTCTTTCTAATGGTTATTGCATATTTGATATCCAATAAGTCCATTAATTTTTCAATATTGCAATTCTTTATTAACTTATTATAATATTCTTGAACTACTAATTTCCCATCCTCATGGAATCTTTCAGATTTTGGCATAGAACTAATAGTATTTATCTTGTTTATTAATTCTTGCATGCTAAAGGATTCTTCGTAATTTTCTAAGTCCACAATTGATCCAACAGTTGTTAAACTACTCTTGTTGTATGCTTCAATCTCCTGTACATTCATAATATCTTTATTCATGCCACTCAATTTTGTCCAATAGTTCATGCAAAGCATTTTTTCCTTTAATCCTGGAATATTTGAATAGATTACCTTATCTACCTCGTTTCCAGATAGGTTCTTTTCGAATCCAGTCGGCTTGATAAACATTATAAATCCCCCCCACTATTATTTCTGCTTTATGGAAGAACATAGTTTTTCTGCTGATGACCTTACAGATTTTTTCCCAAGAATATCTGAAACAACAGCTATTCCATCAATATTTGCTATCTTTAATAAATTTACATTTTTTTCATTAATTCCACCAATAGCAACTACAGGGATAGAAATTTTTTCTTTTATTTCTTTTAAACTTAATACAGAAACTGCACTTGCATCATCTTTAGTAGTTGTAGGAAACATCGCTCCAACACCCACATAATCTGCTCCTTGTTTTTCTGCCCTTTGTGCTTCCTTAAGTGTTGCAGTAGAAACCCCTAGTATCTTATTATCTCCTATTATACTTCTCGCGATAGTCGCTGGCATATCACTTTGACCTATGTGTACCCCCGCTGCATCTATGGCCTGTGCAATATCAATTCTATCGTTTATTATTAGGGGAATCTTATATTTATCTGTAATAATTTTTATTTTCACTGCAATATTATAAAACTCTAAAGTACTTAATCTCTTTTCTCTAAGCTGGACTAATGTAACCCCGCCTTTTATTGCTTCCTCCACCGCTGCAAATATATCTAAATCCACTAACACATCTCTATCTGTAACGAGATAAAGGCTATAATTCACATTATTCTTCATTTATTTTACTCCTTTCCATTATTAGAGCTTCAGATAAACTGTAAATAGCATCTAGCATTTTCACTTTAAATGTTCCTGATCCTTCGCTATTTTTATCTAAGCTTTCATAAGCTGTTTCTCCTGCAATACCCATTGAAACAATTCCTGCGAGTGCTGCTATTAAATTATTATCTCCAGCGCCTAAATAACAACCAATAACGGAAGTACACATACATCCTGTACCTGTAACCCTAGACATTATTTTATGACCGTTAGATGCGGTGTAAAGAGTCTTACCATCTGATATAATGTCTACAGCACCTGTTATAACTACTACCGTATTAAATTTAACAGCAAAATTCCTTGCCATTTCTTTCTCTCTTGTAAATTCATTACTATCTACAGAAAAACTCTCACTAGCATCTACACCTCTTGTTATAGTTTTAATACCATAAATTGTTTTTATTTCAGATAAATTCCCTCTAATAACTGCTAATTTCACTTCATTTATAATTCTTTTGCAAGTTTCTGTTCTATAAGTTGTTGCACCTACTCCGACAGGATCTAAGATAACAGGTATGTTTAATTCATTTGCCATCTTTCCTGCCTCAATCATAGCCTCTATAATTACACTATTTAATGTTCCTATATTTATAACAAGTGAAGATGCAAGTGATACCATCTCGCGAACTTCATGAATATCCTCCGCCATAACCGGTGACCCACCTATTGCTAGTGTAATATTGGCACAATCATTAACGGTAACATAATTTGTTATTTGGTGCACCAATGGGGTTTTTTCTCTTAAATTGTTTAGTAATTTAATTATTTTCTTATTAATTTCCATTTTGACATCATCCTCCAAATTATTGTTTATATAAATCCTGTAATAATCATAACGGGCATTGTAGCTCCAAGTAATAAATAACGTTTTATAAAGTAATATCTACTGCTATAAATATGATACATACTAATACATTATTTACTCCCCTTAAACTTTGTGTTATTAAGTTTACAGAACTCGCTGCTAAAAATCCAGTTTTTCACTATCCTTAATCATTTGCCATCCCTGCTTTTTTATATAATTCGTAGAAATGATTTGTAGGTCCCACCCCATGCCCAATATCTAAAGAATGCTTTATAGCAGTTGTTATATACTGCTTTGAATTTTTTATTGAATCCTTCATGCTATAGCCAAGCGCCAAATTTGCAGCTATGGCTGAAGACAAAGTACATCCAGTTCCATGAGTATTTTTTGTATTTATTCTCTCAGACGTAAAATGTGTAATTTCACTTCCATCATAAAACACATCTACGGCTTCCCCCTGCATATGTCCTCCCTTTAAAAGCACATTTTTGCATCCTAGCTTGTACATTTCTTTTGCTGCACTTTCCATATCTACTACTGTTTCAATGCTCGTAATATCTGAATTTACTTCTTTTAAAATTTCTTCAGCCTCTGGGACATTAGGTGTAATAATTGACGCTAGTGGAATTAATTTTTTAACCAAAGCCGTTTTTGACTCTGGCTTTAACAGTGAATAACCGCTTTTTGAGATCATTACGGGATCGAGTACTACGTTTTTAGGCTTGTATTGTTTTAATTTCTCACTTATCACATCAATAGTTGAGATCACAGAAACCATACCAATTTTAACCGCATCTACAACTATGTCTGTAAAAATAGCATCAATTTGTGCCTTGATGATTTCTTCGCCCAAGTCTTGCACTGCAAAAACCCCCATAGTATTTTGTGCTGTTATCGCTGTAATTACACTCATCCCGTATACGCCACTCGCACTTAAGCTTTTTAAATCTGCCTGTACACCTGCTCCTCCTGAGCTGTCAGAACCTGCTATAGTTAAAACTTTTTTCATATCAATTCCCTCCTAAAATAATTATTTTTTAAATGTTAAATCATCACCTGCGGCACTATTCATCCATTTTATTTATAAAACAAAAAACACAAACCCATAGGATTCGTGTTTAAATTATCTTGATATATAAAAATATATACATATATAATACACCAATAAACAACTTCCTACGCTGGCATTATCCAGATCAGGTTATAGGGTCAAAGAATTAAAGTTCTTTCTCTCAGTTGGCCTATCCAACTCCCCTGTGTTAGGTTATTCTTTTATATTTCATATGTTAATAATAGCATAACAAATTATTATTAACAATTAATATTTCGTTACTACTATTCAAGTTTTATGCCTGATCTTTTAACAGCTATATGCCATCCATGAAGTAATTCTTTTCTTTTTTCTTCTGTCATACTAGGTTTGAAACTTCTTGATATTGCCCAATGCTTTGCTACTTCATCTTTGCTCTTCCAATATCCTACTGCTAGCCCTGCAAGATAAGCCGCACCGAGTGCTGTAGTTTCAGTAACCTCTGGTCTGTCTACTTGAACGTTTAAAATATCAGATTGAAACTGCATTAAGAAATTGTTATTGCAAGCTCCTCCATCTACTTTAAGTTCTGTAAGTATAATTCCAGAATCTTCTTGCATTGCTTTTAAAACATCATGTGTTTGGTAAGCAAGCGCTTCGAGAGTTGCTCTTATTAAATGTTCTTTCTTTGCTCCTCTTGTAAGACCTACAATTGTTCCTCTTGCATAAGGATCCCAATATGGTGCTCCAAGTCCAACAAAAGCCGGAACTACATATACTCCATTTGTATCTTCTACCGCATTAGCATATTCTTCGCAATCAGCAGCATTGTCAATCATGCGTAGCTCATCTCTTAACCATTGTATAGCTGCTCCAGCTATAAATACACTACCCTCAAGAGCATACTCTACTTTTCCATCTATTCCCCAAGCAATCGTTGTAAGTAATCCCTGTTTAGATTGAATTGCTTTGTCTCCTGTATTCATAAGCATGAAGCAGCCTGTCCCATATGTGTTTTTAGCTGTTCCTGGTGAATAGCAAGTTTGTCCAAATAATGCCGCTTGTTGGTCTCCAGCCGCTCCAGCAATTGGAATTTCCCCTCCAAACAATGAAATATCGGTGTTGCCATATACACAACTTGAAGGTTTTACTTCTGGGAGCATTGATTTTGGTATGTTCAATGTTTCTAAAATTTCGTCATCCCATGTAAGTTCATGAATATTAAATAGCATTGTTCTTGAAGCATTAGAATAGTCTGTTACATATGTTTTTCCTTTTGTTAAATTCCAAATTAACCAAGTATCTATATTGCCAAACAATAAATTTCCTGCTTCAGCTTCTGCTCTAGCGCCTTCTACATTGTCCAATATCCATTTTATTTTTGTTCCAGAAAAATAAGCGTCTAAAATCAATCCCGTTTTAGCTCTAACAATTTTATCAAATCCTTTTTGTGTTAATTCATCACAAGTCTCTGCAGTTCTTCTACATTGCCATACAATTGCATTGTATACCGGAACTCCCGTTCGTCTATCCCAAACTACAGTAGTTTCTCTTTGATTTGTAATACCTATTGCTGCTATATCAGACGCCGTAGCATTAACTTCAGCCATCGCTTCTGTTGCAACGCTAATTTGACTTGACCATATCTCCATTGGGTCATGTTCTACCCACCCTCCTTTTGGGAAAATCTGAGTAAATTCTTTTTGAGCGGACGTTACAATAAGTCCCCTTTCATTGAATAGAATACACCTTGAACTGGTTGTACCTTGATCAAGTGCCATTATATATTTAGCCATTTTAGCAAAACTCCTTTTTGAAATTAGTCTTATTGAATCGTTTACACATTAATAAATAAAAAAATACGTTAAAATATCATTATATTTAGTATAACTGATTATTATATTTATTGCAATATAACTTATAAACTTCACTATTTAGATTTATTTTTTAAATATCACATCGTCGCTGCTACAATATATAATAAGATCTTAAAATTTTTACAATCCTAAAATTTCAAGTAAAAATTCTCAATATTTTCATCTATATTTTAAGATAAAATGGGTAAACTATATACTGTACTTGATTAGTGTAATTTTTATATTAGAAGGGAGAGATACTTATGAATAACAATTTAGAAGAAACAAAAGAATTAAATAAACAATCAGCAGCTAATGGAGGTTCAAGCTCTTACTCAAATGCTGGTATGTCTAGTAGCACTAGTGCTTCCACTCTACAAGAAACAATTCAATTAAATAATGAATCAGCTTCAAATAAAGGTACTAGTGGTGTTTCAAATTCTGCTATGTCAAATATGTCTAGCAGCACTAGTGACTCTACTTTAGCAGAAACAAAACAATTAAATAGTCAATCAAGTGCTGGTATGTCTAATATGAGTAGTAGCAATAGTGATGCTGCTTTAGAAGAGACAAAAAAGCTAAATAATCAATCCTATGCAAATAAAGGTACTAGTTCAAAATAAACTTTTATTTATATGTTCTTTAGATTCCATTTAATAATTTTTCGATGATATGATACTTTTTAAAGGAAGCCATTTAATTAAATGGCTTCCTTTAATATTTATTTTATTGTTATAATAACCTATTCTTCTATATAAGTAATATTACCATCAAAAATGTAATTCAAAGAAGTTTTTGTACCTTCTAGTGCATACATCATTTTTTCAATTACCACTTGTTCTTCTTTGCTAGTTGTTATAGAAAGTTTATCTACTTCATTAACTTCAGACTTTAGTTCAAATTCATATATAAAATCGTTTATTAGTCTTATCCACTCGGATGTGTCATTAGAACCTATATTTTCTCTCTTTCCGAAATCTTTTAATGTTCTATCTAATTGTTTTTTTGAATATCTCAATATATTTGCCATTCTTTAGCCTCCTAATTTTACTCACAATAATAAGTATCTATTTGCTTATATTCTTTTTCTTACCTCATCATCAAAACATTTTAAATTTTATCCATAATAGATAAAAGGATGAACTTTTCATGTTCATCCTTTTATTATTATATAATTACTATTTTATTATTTAGCTTCAGTTTCAGCAACAACTGCTTCAGCTGTAACTTCTTCAGTCACTTCTTCTTTCATTTGTGCTATAGCTGCGTAAATTTGATTTTCATCATCAGTAACTTTTATTTGATTATTTAAATCAAAGTCCTTTATTGTAATTGTATCTCCAAGTATTTTTTGTGATATATCAATACTTATTCCATCAGGTAATATACCCATGCTTCCAACAACATCTATCTCAGCTTTATAAATCTTCAACTCAAGTAGATTGGCTGCTACATTCTCTTCTCCCTTGAAAGAAATAGGTAATTGCATTTTTATTTCACGATCTTTAGAAACAAGTTGTACGTCTATGTGATTAATTTTTGCTGTTACAGGATGTCTTTGAATTTCTTTTATAAATCCAAATTTTTTATCTTCTCCGTATTTAATCCATATTTTAGCATTAGAACCATGTTTTTTAAGAATCTTTATTAATTCAACGTCTTGAACCTTTATTGAAGTTGCTTCCTTAACGCCATCGCCATACATTACACCTGCAATAAAACCTTCCTCTACAAATCTTTTATTTGTTGGAATTCTTTCAAATGCATCTAAAATCATTTCTTCCATAATAATTCGCTCCTCTTGGCTTATAAAGCCTTTCTGTTTATTATTTTATGTACATATGTTACCACTAATAATTTTCACTAAAATTTGTGTTGAACTTTAAAATGATATGATTTTTTTAACTACAAGTATCTGAAAATTCAATGTATATAATTACAAACATTAAAAGACAACATGAATTACCCTGCTGTCTTTCATGTTTTCATAAATATATTTTCCATGTTATATCCATTATTTATACAAATAAATAAAAAAATCAGCATCACTACCTAAAAGATAACATTAGTATTTAAATATAACTATATTATAGCACATTATTGCACATGTTTGCAAACAGAAATTGTAAGGTGTGTTACCTATTTCTGTAACCTACTATTATTACGCAATATGTGGTTAATTTTTTTAAAAATGAATATTAATAAATTGTTTTAAGAATGATATAATTAAATAAGCTACAATCATCTTCTTCTAATCTACAATATTACAATTACATAATACTACATTGATCTTATAACAAGCGGCTAAATATTGACTGGAGGAATTGCATTGATTAAATATAAAAAGATACCATATATACAGCTTGTCCCTATTATTATAATTGCCCTTCTACTTTATAGAATAGTAAATAACGTTGAAAATATAGGTTCAATATTAAATAATTTTTTTTCTTTACTTACTTATTTTATTTGGGGTTTCGTCATAGCTTATTTACTTAACCCGCTTATGGTGTTTATTGAAAAGAGAACAAAAATGAAAAGGATTTATAGTATATGCATAATTTACACATTATTTATAGGCATAATAATTTTTATAATCACTTTAGTTACTCCTAATATTATTAAAAGCTCCGTTGATTTATTTAATAATATCCCTCACTTTGCAAATAAAGCGTATAAATGGTCTACCAATTTTTTATCTAAAAATGAACTACTAAACAAATTTGATGCTACTTCTTACTTAGATAGTTACCTTAGTTCTTTTAATAAGGATGTATCTGCATATTTTAGCCCCGGTTTTCAACTTATAATTGATTACCTAATGGGTTTGGGTTCTTTTTTTATGAAATTAATGTCTGGAATCGTAATTTCAATTTACTTCTTGATGGATAAAGAATCTATTATTTTTAATCTTAAAAAATTTGTTTATTCTGTTTTAAATGAAACAGTTGCTATTAAAATAATTGATTTTTTTAAGATAGTTAATACTACTTTTAAGAAATATTTTGTTGGGAAAATGATTGACTCTATTATTTTTGGTATTATTACTTTTATAGGATTTACGATATTAAAAATACCTTACGCTTTACCTTTTAGTTTAGTAATAGGTGTAACAAATATGATCCCTTATTTTGGAAATATTATAGGGATGGTTCCCGCTGTTATAATAACAATATTCTTTAGCCCAATGAAATGTGTTCAGTTGGTACTATTTATTACAACCTTAAGTAATATTGATGGGTGGTTCATATCTCCAAAGATTATTGGAGATAAGGTTGGGATTAGTCCACTACTTATAATACTAGGAATTGTTCTTGGGGGAGGTTTTTTTGGTGTTTTAGGAATGTTACTTGGAGTTCCCACTATAGCCTTAATAAAGACCCTACTAGAAAATTTTATGAATAAACAAATTAATGATAAACAAATTGAAGAAAAATTAATTAAATAACTTACTGTTCACATGAATTATTTTTTAATTTTGAGTCAAATATAAAAGAAAGTGCCAATGATGCTAAAGCAATTATGATAAATATTATAAATACTTCATGAAGCCCTGAATTTAAAGCTTGCTTTATCTGGTGCAAACTTACTCCACTACTCAAAGTTGCCTTGGAATACAAATTGTTAGGTTCTATTCCCTTTCTTCCTATATTATTGAAATATTTAATTATATTCATATTTAATATAATTCCAAAAACACTTACTCCTATAGTTTGACCTAGTGTACGCACCAGGGAATTCGCTGCTGTAGCTGCTCCTCTTTTGTTATATCCCACTGACTCTTGTACCATTATTGTTAATGTAGTAAAAGCTCCTCCAAATCCAAATCCCATAATGAACCCATAAACTATAACTGATACTAATAGAGATTCACTACTTAAAGTAGACAAAAACACACAACTAATAAGCAAAATTAGAGTAGATACGCCAATCACTATTCTTCCACCATATTTAGGGATAGCTTTAGACAAAACAAATGAAGATAAGAACCAAGCAATAGACATAGGTGCCATAGACACTCCAGCAACTGTAGGACTAAATCCTAAAACATTTTGCATATATATAGGTAAATAAACCTCTATTCCTATTAAAATCCCTGCGGCTAAAAATGTTATTATATTTACAATGGTGCTACTTTTTGTGAAAATTTCAAAAGGTATAATAGGCTCATCCGCTCTTTTTTCCACATAATAAAACACAATCATCACTGCAATTGTAACTACTAAAGCTAGTATAATATTATTTCTTCCACCGGCTAAGCTACCCAGTAAAAACGTTATAATTGCAACTGAAAATAATAAAGCACCTACATAATCTATCTTATGTTTCTTTTTCTCAAAAGTTTCAATTAGGTTTCTTTGTAAAATCACTATAGATATTATTCCAAAAGGTAGGTTTATAAAGAAAATCCAATGCCATGAGAAATTGTCTATTAAAAATCCCCCTAAAAAAGGACCAGCTAAACTTGCTATCCCCCATACTGTACTTAACCATCCTTGGATCTTTGGCCTTTCTTCAACAGTAAAAATGTCACCCAATATAGTATAAGTAACCGTAAATATTGCTCCTGCTCCCATTCCTTGAACTGCACGAAAAGCTATAAGCTGATACATGTTTTGTGATAACCCACAAAGACAGCTCCCAACTAAAAAAATTATTATTCCAATAGAAAGAATGTTTTTTCTTCCATATAAATCAGCTAATTTTCCGTATATTGGTGTAGAAATGGCTGTTGTCAATAAATAAGCAGAAAAAACCCAACTTATAAGTTCAAACCCATTTAGCTCTTTAACTATTGTTGGTATCGCAGTAGTCACAACTGTTCCCTCTACAGCTGCAAGGAACATTGACACCATTAATGCAATGACTATACTTCTTTTTTTTGATTTCATCCTTTGTTACACTTCCTTTAATGTGATGATTATCATCTATATTTAACCTAAAGTACAAATAAACGACAAATATCATTTTACCATTAATTATAAATATCTGCACAGTAAATTAAAAACTGCCAATTAGTTAAATCATCACCTGCGGTGCTGCACCGCTCGTTTGAGCACATCAAAAAAACTTAACGAATTAACCATATGATTTGGCTGAACATATTTTCGAACAGCACGAAGCACTTTTTTTGCTTCTTTAGAAGAAAAAGTATAGGTAACATTTTTCTTCGTTTGGATTGCATATCGAGGAATCCACTTTCCTTTTAGCAATACGGACGCAATGACATAGTCAACCTCTTCCCAAGGAATTTGAATATATTTGCGAGAATCACGAGAATTATAAAACTCAAAACCTTTGTCGCCGATCATAATTTTCCCATAATCTGCAAACCCCGTAAAAGCTGTTGCATCAATTACTAGATCCACCTTTGTATTTAGTGATTGAACCATACGATCTACCTCTTTTCTATTTATACACACATTTGTTTCTATTAATTAATAAATCATTGTACAATGATTGTTGACTATAGTATATAATATACATTCTGAAGATGAAATAATCAAGTTCCGCAAAGCACAACCGTCAAAAACAGTTTTACTAGACATAAAATTAAATCATCTCCTGGGTCGCTGCAATATTAACATAGAAAGTAATAAAAAAACCCAGGCCAAAAGCCCAGGTTGAGTAAAAAATATTACATTAAACCGATTAAGTGGAAAACAATCCCGACTGCGAACAGCCCAAAAATAATTGTAATTGGAGATACTTTCTTCTTAAGCAACCACATACAAAGTAATGTCAATCCTAATCCTGCAATTCCAGGAATCAAAGAATCCAAGTTATTTTGCAATGTTGTAACCTTATCAGAAGTTAATGACAAACCACTTGTTTGTTGCAACAAAGCTTGTTTAATACCTTCTGCTCCAGCAGGAAGTTTGTCCCAAACAATGAAGGCACCCTTAGCTAACTTAACGGTTGATACTACAGGTGTAAATACAACGGTTACCCATCGGTTAACTAATGATCCCAAAATGAACATACCAAGGATGGATGCTCCTTTTGTAACATCTTGTAGTAAATTACCTGATACATCATCGGTAATACGAGAGCCTGCTTTGTAACCAAACTCTTGTGTATACCACATAAATGACATACGGATGATATTCCAAGCGAAGAAAAAGATAATTGGTCCAAGGATGTTACCAGCCATAGCAAGAGAACCAGCTAATGCCCCTAAAATTGGCCTAACAGTAAACCAGAAAACTGGATCACCGACACCAGCTAAAGGTCCCATCATACCAACTTTAACACCCTGAATAGTTATGTCATCTATTGGTAAACCATTTGCACGGTCTTCCTCTAAGGCTAATGTTACACCAATGACTGGTGAAGCTACATATGGGTGAGTGTTAAAGAACTCCAAGTGACGTTTCAATGCAGCTGCACGATCTTCTTTAGTCTTATATAATTTTTTGATTGCGGGAATCAATGCGTATGTCCAACCACCGTTTTGCATTCTTTCGTAGTTCCAAGAACCTTGAAGGAAAAATGAACGGAACCAAACAGAAATACGATCTTTCTTTGTTAATTTTAATTTATTTGCCATTTTCGTGTTCTCTCCCTTCTTAGTAAGTGTCAATAATATCGCCTAATGGATCACCAGTATTTGAGCTTCCACCATTACCTGAGCCGCCTTGTTTAGTAAGCTTTAAGTAAATAAGAGCCACACATACACCGATTGCCCCTAGTCCGATAAGTGTAATTTCTGAAATAGTTGCTAACACAAAACCAATTCCAAAGAATGGCCATACTTCTTTTGTAGCCATCATGTTGATTACCATTGCATAACCAACAGCTACGACCATTCCACCACCAATTGCTAAACCACCTGTTAACCAAGTAGGCATAGCTTCAAGTACTGAACGAATCGGACCAGCACCAATTGCTAAGATCAAGACTGCTGGAATTGCAATACGTACACCCTGCATACAAATAGCAATGATATGCCACATTTCAACTTTTCTGATATTTCCTTGTTTAGCAGCAGCATCCATAAAATGTACAAACACTGTAGCGATGGTACGACAAATAATTGTTAATAATAGCCCTGCAACTGCTAGCGGAACAGCAATAGCGATAGCTGAAGAAACTCCTGCTGTACCTTGGCCACCAAGAACTAGAATAATTGCAGATGCAACAGATGCAAGCGCTGCATCTGGTGCTACGGCAGCACCGATATTTGCCCAACCTAAAGCAATCATTTGAAGAGTACCACCTAAGATTAGGCATGGTACTAAGTTACCTGTAACTAAGCCGATTAACGTACACGCAATTACTGGTTGGTGGAATTGAAATTCATCCAAGATACCTTCCATACCAGCTATAAATGCCACGATAACGACTAATATCATTTGGACAATATTTATATCCATGATTATTAATCCCCCTTTTTCATTTAAATAGTTAAATTATAAATTATTTCAGTTTATTTAATTCCACTTGTGCTTTTTTGAGGATTTCGGCCATATTTCCTTTTGAATCATTTGGAACTTTACGAACATCAAAATCCAGTCCAGCTTCTTTAAGCTTATTGAAGGTATCAATATCTTCTTGATTGAAAGCAAGTACTTTGTTTGGTTGAACTTTACCCAGAGAGTGAGCCATAGATCCAACATTGATTGTCTTCAAAGGTACTCCACCTTCTACCGCTCTAAGTACATCTTGTGAATTTTCAAAAAGAAGCAATGCACGTTGTCCGCCAAAATGTTGATCATTTTTTGCAAGTTTAATCATTTGATTAATTGGAACAACATGAGCTTTAACACCCGGAGGAGCAGCCTGTTGGATCAATTTCCTACGAAGCTCATCTTTTGCTACCGCATCTGACACGACAATAATCCGGGTCGGTTGCACAGCTTTTGTCCAAGCAGTCGCTACTTGTCCATGAAGTAAACGAGAGTCAATACGAGCTAAAACATATTCGAATGATCCAGGTGCACCTACACTCGATTGATCCGCCGAAGTTGCAGAAGATTTACCATTATCTTCTGGTTCTAATTCTTCAGGCTTAACTTTAACTCCTTCTTTAGCTGCTTTTAAAATATAAGCCGCCATTTCCTGTGCGGATTCCATTGAAGAACGTGAAGCATAAGCTTCAATCACCATTGGTAGATTCATACCAGCTACGATTGCCCATTTATCTTTGTGTTCTTCAAATAGACTATTTGCTTGGTTGAATGGTGTACCGCCCCAAAGATCAACTAAGAATAAAACCTCATCTTGGTTGTCAAAGGATGCGATTGCATCTTTCATTTTTGCTTTAACATCATCTGGGCCTTCACTAGACATCAACGTAACAGCTTGTACATTTTCTTGTTCTCCGAAAATCATCGCACCAGATTGCAAGATGCCTTTAGCAAATTCTCCGTGACTAGCAAGAATAATTCCTACCATCTTTTATACCTCCAATTTTTTATTTATTACAGTAAAATTTATATAAAAGTTTTGAAAAACCTGTAACCAAAATTAATAATTATGATATATTTAAATAATTTACGAATTGTAATGACATTTGATTTCACTCCAGGTGGAGATGCTTAACAAAAATTTTTGGAGCTCATCGCAAGCAATCATAACGTTTACAACTAAAACCCATTCAACCTTAGTTTCTTTGGCACGTACTATACACTAATAGAAGTTAATATGGTGAATCTTATAGTTTTGACATTAAATCTACTTTTGAATCTGAAGAAATTTTTCTTATTTCTAGTTCAATGCCTTTTTCATTTAATTTTTTGAAAGCTTCAATATCTGTATCATTTACCGATATTGCACTAGTTATTTGTTTCTTTCCATCTTTAAATGACATACCACCAATATTTACACTCTTTATGGCTACTCCACCTTCAACCATTCTTACAACATCAGTTGGATTAGTGAATAGAAATAGCACTCTATCATCTTGGTATTTTGGATTATTATAAACTCTTATTGCCTCATCAATTCCTACAATGCTTGATTTAATTCCTGGAGGTCCAACTTGCTCCAAAAGTGTCTTTCTAATTGAGTCCTTTGTTACATCATCATTACATACAATTATTCTTTGACATTTTGTGTCTTTTGACCAAATTGTTGCTACTTGACCATGTATTAATCTGTCATCAATTCTTGCTAACACTATATTCATTATAAATCATCCTCCTAATCAGCACTTTCACCTAAGTTGTCACACTATTATATATAGCAATTGTCGCGCCAAAATAGTGTATTGTTTTTTATGTTTGTGTTAAATCATCTCCTGCGGAGCTGCAACATCTTCGCAGGAGATGCATTTACGACTTCAGAAGGAGACTTATACTCCCACTTATAGAAGTGGGAGACTTTCATTCTCAAATGTCGTTAAATCTTTTAAAATAGCCATTTTTTATTTTAATATTTTTTATTTTTTTATTTTGATACACTTCTTCTATAGTTTCAATACTAATTTTAATTTTCGGCTGATAAAAAGTGTATCAAAAGAGAAGTGTATCAGTATATTTTCTCCTATTCTATCATTTCTGCTATAAATAATATTTCATCTTGAGTTAAACTTATGTTTATTGCATCTTTAAATACTTTATTTGCCCCTGTAATAATCTCTACCAAGTGTGAATTTATCTTAGCTTTTTCCCTCTTGTACTTTAACCCATCCTTTATTATCATTCTTTCTAGTGCACAACCTACATGCACCATTATTCTTATTTTGGTTGCATTGTTAAAGCTTATTTTTGTGTTTTCTTCTAAAAGACTTACAAATTGATACAATACACTTATTATTTTAGAAGGATTTAAATAAGTTAAAAATTGATTTAAGCTGTCTTTACATAAATCCTTAACTACTGTATTTTCATGGCCTTTTTCAATTTTAAAGTCTTTTCTCTGTATTATACTTATTAAAATATTTTCACCATAACCACTAATCAACTCTTCGAGGGAGATAAACGGAGCTTCAATTTTAGGATTTAAAATACCTACAGAGGCTATAATACTATAGTTATTTTTTATTTTTATCATTTTCCTTTTTATGTCTTTTATGCTTATTGGTAAAATTTCAATTTCTTTTTCATCTGTACTTCTAACAATGTTCTCCACAAGTCCTTTTAGCTTTACTGCAGTCCCCTCACCTGTGGAGCATATTGTTATTATTGCCCTTTTCTTATTTGCATCATCTTCATTAATCACTTTCTCTTCTTCCTCAATCTTTGAAGACCCTCTAAATTGCTTTAGAGAATTATATAAGGTATTTAAATTCATATCTAAAATAGTTGCTTTCCTTATGGCTTCTAATACTAATGAGGTGGTAACCATATCTAGTGTCTTAACCTTTATATCTGTTTTTTCCATTATTATAGACTCAAAGTTAACAAGTGAACCCATATCCACAAGTAATAGAACCCCCTTACCCATGTCTATTTCCCTAACCTTTTCAATAATTTCATCTAAAGTTTGAGTAGGACTAACTTCTAATGGCATATCTATTGCTTCGATTACACCCTCCCCTAGAAGCTGCTTTGCCACATTAACCATACTACTTGCTGTGCTGCTTCCATGTGCCGCTACAATTATTGCCACATGCTGATTTGTTTGTTCCTCCATAATAGAACTGATTAACAATGTAAGATATATAACTTCAATCTTTGGGACAACCACATTATATTTTTTTTCAACCATTCCCTTTACGTCTACTGCAATATTGAATTCTGTGCGTTTATCATCTATTATACCTTCTATATTTTTATACTTAAGATTTTGATGATTACTTAATCTGTTTAAAAATGAACTTAAATGTAGACTTAATGCATATAAAAATCTATCCGTTAGTGTTTTATCAAGCTTTTTTTCAATCATGTCCATTATTTCTTCTGAAAATTCAAGAATATCTTCATCTACTATTTTTAATATTTTACTTCTACCATCCTCATCATTTTTAACCTTGTTATAAAAGGATTTAATATGCACATTAATATCAGTTGTAATAAAATTGTTTATATACTCCTCATCTGCACCTCCTTTTTTCAAAAAGGCTGCCTTATCTTCTATTATCTTGTATAAATTAAAAGGTGGATCATAAGGATCTTTTTCAATTAATACACTGTGACCTTCTGGAGTAACTATTAGTTGCGAATCTAAATAGCCAGATATTTCTTCCATTTCTTTACGTTTGCCACTTAGATAAAATAATCCGCTTTTAATATCTGAAGGCAACGAATTAAAATCTATTTCTATAAAATCCTTATTATTGATACTATTTAAAAAACCCTTAGCGCAAATAAGTTGAATATTTGATTTCATCTTACCAATATTCCCATTAGACGTACTTCCAATAATTGCCTTAACTGCTTTATCTTCAATTTTTATTACTTTGCTTACTCTATGTGCCTCATTGGCTAATAAAAATTTGATAAAATCAACTTTATCACTGGCTGTCCTTTTATCAAAGCTAGGAATAGTTATAATTATTGGTATTCTTCTTACAAATGTCTTTAGTAGTGATGAATTGGGATCCTCCGTAGTGGCTCCAATTATTAAAACGCAGGATTTTCTGTTTCTCTCTGTCTCACCTAATCTATTAAACATACCTGTATCCATAAAATAAAACAACATTTCCTGTCCTTCTGGTGGTAATCTGTGTATTTCATCTAGAAATAATATACCGCTATCTGCTTTTTCAACAATTCCAGCCTTTTCGCTATCAGCACCGGTGTATGCTCCTTTAATATGTCCAAACAGATGTGAGGTTAAAAGTTGAGGATTGTTATAATAATCAGCACAATTAAATACTATAAATGGTGATTTTTCATCCAATTTTTTCGAATACTTTGCTTGTTTGTACATCATATTTGCAAACAAGGTTTTACCAACTCCTGTTTGACCAACAATTAATGTGTGCAAACCATTTGGAGGATAAAGTATTGCAGCTTTTGCCTGTTCAATTTGATTTTTAAGACTAGTTTGTGCTCCAATAAGTTTATCAAAAGGACATTCTTCCTGACTATTTTCATTTTTTCCCAATAATAACTCATTTAATTTTTTTACTTCTATTGGCCCAGCTGGCAATTTTTTATTCAAAATCCTTTCTAAACAAGCATTATCAACGTATAACACAGGTCTAGATTTTATTTTTATTATTCTATCCTGTCTAAGCAATTCATTTAATTCCATACTTACGTTATTTCTTAAAATATCTAAACTCTGAGATATTTCAGCTGTGCTAAAACCGATTTTTTCCTCTAAGTTTTCACGATTAAATTTTTCTGTTTTTTCAGCAATATACTCATATATTTTTTCGCTTCTCTTCAAATTATCACTCCCAAATATTAATACACTTAATACGCTTAATACACTTCCCTTATTATAAACTCTATTGAAATAAATGTTCAAGTTTTAAGTATAAAAAAAGCTTCTTAGCATCAATATTTTAATTTCAATGCTAAAAAGTATTAATTTAAATTATTAAGTTATAAATTTGTTTATAGCTTTAGCTACTCAATCATTATCATTGTCACATTGATTTTTAGCTATTTAAAGACCAAATTGCAAAATTAAGAATACCTGCAAAAGAAACCCATACGATATAAGGTAGCATTAGATATCCTGCTGTCCTGTCAATTCTAAAAAATTCAAAAGTTGTAAGCAAAATAAAAATTAATAGCACCAACAACTCCACAAAAGCAAGTCCATATAATCTGAATTCGAAAAATATTATAGGCCATAAAAAATTCAGAAATAATTGCAGTGCATATAAAACCAGAGCTTTTTTAACATCTTGACCTTGTTTCCCTTGTTCCCATACCCTATATGCTGCAAGTCCCATTAGTATATATAGAATTGTCCATACAATTGGAAACACCCACCCTGGCGGTGAAAACACCGGTTTTGCAAATCCCTCATAATCTTTCATATTATCCATGCTTAAAAATCCACTGAGACCACCAACCCCAAGTGCTATAATAATACTTAGAATAGCAGCACCTATTTTAGTTTTATCCCCAACCTTCAAAATGTTCAATTTACCACACTCCCCATTATTCAGTGACAATTTAAAAGTGACAAATGAATGAAGCTTATCTGCTGATGCAGAAAGACCATTAAAGACAATACTTATTTTATTTTGCCCTAATGCAAAATCACCTTAATTTGCAACTTGTCACTTTCGCTTATACAGTATTATATACACATCCCAGCTGAACTATGCCTATATAAACCTGTTCTTTTCTCCAGTATAAAAAAAACGCATCTTAAAACTTAGGGCTGAAATATCAAAATTAGTTCTAAAAATAGTAATGAAAAGGAGGTGCCTCTTGAAATGATTTTTCAATCATTTTGAGACACCCCTATTTATATATTATATTTACTTTCCCTTTGAGGCCTCTTCCCACTCAGGTCTCAGTATTCCATACAAATACATATCATACCGTCTACCATCTCTGTGAATAAATTCCCTATAGACCCCTTCTCTTTTAAACCCTAATTTCTCATATAGCTTTATTGCAGGTTCATTGTATTCAAGCACAGTAAGATATATTCTATGAAAATTTAGTTCCTCAAATCCAAACTCTATAGTTAATTTAAGAGCTTCTTTTCCGTGCCCTTGTCCCCTATATTTTTCTTCCCCTATTCCTATATATATTAATGCAGTTCCATTATTCCAAGATATATTTTCAAATCCTGTAATACCAATAATTTCTTCCTGTTCACTGTCTTTAACAGCAAAAATATAAGCTCTATTACATTCTTTTGCCTCTCTTATTATCTCCTTTACCTCTTCCATGTTTTTAGGAATTGCGCTTACTACATCATAATTACGCATGAAGGACACATCATTATGCCACTTTTTAAGTTCCAAAATATCTTCTTCGTTTATAGACGTAAGTTTTATTTTTTTTCCAACCAAAAGATTTTTCACTCTATCACCTTTCCTCAGCTTTAATTTGGAATTGATTATATGTACTCTTTAAAAATAGACTAGCTGTACGCTAGTCTATTCTACTCTATTAAACCATCACCCGCGATGCTGAAATATCCTTAAGCATTACCAAAATTAAAAATATATTTTTTTTCTAATTTAAAAGGATGATAGGATAATTTAGATTTTCTAAGGCCTACGATTCCTAGGTCCTGTTCCCTATTGATTATCTTAACATCACTAAAACTCGTATCAACAAACGTTTTGTTAATAAAGCTATAGACTCCGCTATACTTTGTATCTGCCTTTTCTATATGAATCACTGCCAAATCATCATTTAATTTTTCTCCCAAACTAAACGCTACAATCTTTTCATCTACATAAACAGCTATCCCTTTATTATTAAAAATTCCCATATCTTTTACGATGTCTTTTATCCCCTGTAATTCGTAATAAAGTACATCATCATCATTATTACCTGCATACCATTTTTCTGCAGCTACTATTACGTCATTTACTACTTCTTCCCCTTTAATGTCTTTAACTTCATAGTTATACTTCTTTATAAAGGAATTATAATGATTTTTTTTCCCATGAAGCTTCTTACCCGAAAGCTTTATAAGCTTTTCTGCTTCATATAAATAATCAAAGTTATCTCTATCTTCCTTGATACAGATACCATGAGCATCATCATATATATCCCTTATCTCCTCCATAACACCCTCATCAAGATCTTTAAATAAGTATTCCATATTGTTTTCTGTTTTGTATTCTTTTAATGCATCTATTATTTCTTTAAGATTTTCTTTACTATATCCCAAAGGTTGCATAAAATAATATCTTCCTTCGAAATCCTTCTTTTTTATTATTAGAGCACCTTTATAAATAGTAAAACAAACATCACAAGCTTCTCTCCATATATATAAAGTTGTAAAAGAATATTCACAACTTAAAAATTTATATGGATATATAAATTTTTCAAATACATTCTTATCTTCAATCATAAGTCTTTTAAAAATCATCATCTCAACCTTTCCCCTTAGGATATACCATAAATATCATCATATTTTTATATTCTTCTATTATTTTAGACCGTTTACTCATTTTTTGCAAGTAGATACTTTTATGAACTTTAGTTACCATATAGATACTAATTAATTATAACATAAATACGTATTTTTTTATAATTCTATTAACTACATTTCTTATAAATATAATAACATTATATTTATAGTATTACCGAATAATATAATATTATTATATTATCAACCTGAAACAGATACGCAGGTAATGATTTAACTATTTATATATATCAGAGAATTCTATTGATAGATTTTGTTCATAGTTTGTTTCAAATACCTCTTTATTATTAAGATTGTTTTCTTCCTCTTCCCTGTCAACTGTTCTAACTGGGAGATTTATAATAAATTCGCTTCCTTTTCCCCCTTCACTATTTACACTAATGTTCCCCTCATGCATTTCTACAAGAGACTTTACTAATGCTAGTCCTATTCCACTACCTTCATTATGCCTTGATGTAGATTTATCGATTTGCGCAAAACGCTCAAAAACAAACTCTAACTTGCCTTTTGGAATTCCTATTCCTGTATCCTTTACAGATATTTCAATAAAACCACCTTTATCATAAATATTAACTAGAATACTTCCCTTTTTATCTGTAAATTTAACTGCATTGGATAGTAAATTCAACATAATTCTTTCAATTTTTTCTTCATCAAATGCAATTATTTTTTCTTCTACATCAGTATCAAATATGAGTGTTATTTCATGACTTTTTATATACTCAGCTACAGATTGCGATATTTCCTCTACAACATAAACTATGTCACCATTTTTCAAGTTAAGACTTATGTAATCTGCCTCTATTTTATTTGTGTCTATTATATTATTTATAAGTCTAAGTAACCTTAGAGAATTCTGATTCATTATATTAATATAATATTTAATCTTTTCATCCCCTAAGTTTTTTGCTCCATCAAGAGACTTTAATAACTGTATTGTGCTACAAATTACATTTAGAGGAGTTCTAAGTTCATGTGACATATTAGTTAAAAAATCCGTTTTCACTTTGTCATATGCTATAAGTTCTTCAACTTGTCTACTAGCTTCGGCATTTTGCACGCTAAGGGCTTCAACTTGGTTTTTAGCTACTCCAAGCTCATTTACTAATGCTAAGGCTTTTTTAACTGAATCCTTTAATGTTATCAAAGTGTTTATTCTACAGAGTAACTCATGCATATTAAAAGGTTTGCTTAAATAATCATTTGCACCACACTCAAAGGATATAACTAAGTGCTCTACATTGCTATCTGCAGTCATAATTAGCACAGGTAGTTCAAAAATCGATTGTTCTTCCCTAATAATCGCACATACTTCATTACCTGAAATATCTGGCATCATCATATCGAGAATTACTAAATCTAAATCTACATTTTCGTCGATTATTCTCAATGCTTCCTTACCACTGGATGCTTCTAAAACTTCAAAAGTGTCATTTGATAGATAATTTTTTAATACTTTAAGATTCACATACTCATCATCAACTATTAAAACTTTATACCTATCTTTCTTACTTGAATTTATATTTTCATTAATAATTTTTCTAACATTATCTATAGATACACTTACTATATCAGGTTTTAGTTCTAGATTATTTGAATACTGCGCTAATAGTTCTGCTGTCTCTTCATTTTCTTTATTATAAAGATTTTCATGAAGATTGCTCTTGAGCTCTTCCTCAGTGCATAATGGGAGAGTAAAAATAAATTTACTGCCTTCTCCTATAACAGAAGAAACCTTTATAGTCCCACCCTGTATTTGAATAAGTTCTTTGGTTACATAAAGCCCTACTCCAGTGCCGCCATACTTTTCTGCAATTCCATCCACCTGCTCATATCTACTGAAAATTTTATGAAGCTTCTGCTCTGGAATTCCTATTCCTGTGTCTGTAACACAAATCTCAACAAAAGAATTTTTTACGATATAGGATAATATTATCTCCCCCTCATGTGTGAATTTTATAGCATTACTAAGTAAATTATATAAAATTTGCTGTATCCTATCTTCATCCCCAAATACATAAGGTGTGTCTTTATCTATTAAATTTTTAAAAGTAACGTTTTTATTATTTATAGATATTTCACTAAATTTTATTACCATTTCTACCACATTGCTTATATTAACAAATTTCGTACGTAACACAATTTGATTATTTTTAAGCTTAGAAAATATCATCATATCGTTAACCAAGTTAGATAATCTTTTAGCACTAGAATTCACCAAAAATAGGTCCTCTCTGAGCTCAACATCTAAATCAGCATATTTATTATTTACTATTCCTTCAGTTAATCCAACAATTCCGTTCAATGGAGTTTTTAGTTCATGTGAAGTTACCGCTAGAAAATCGTCTTTTAATTCATTTAAAGATTTAAGTTTAGCACTACTACTTTCTATGTTAGAAAGTTCATTGGCTTGCCTCTTTGCTAAAACATAGTAATTTACAACAATAAATATTAATATGCCTTGAGATGCAAATGAGTCCGTAATTATTATACTGTATTCATACAAGATATCATTGATTCTTGTAATAAATAAAGCAAACAGTCCAACAACAACTATATGATCAGTTTGTTTGTTATTTATGCATATTTTACAAATCTTACACATCATATAAAATAGCAATGCAAGTGCAGATAATTCAAAAGGTGCTATAAAGTATAAATAATATTTAACCGGAGTAAAAATCACACTTAAAGTATATACCACTCCTAAATAATTGGATACTTTAACTACTTTACGTGACATTATTTTTTCATAAGATTTATCTATAAACAAGATAATAAAGGGAATGTATGCATAAAAGGTCCATATTTTCATTTTTGTAGAGAAAATATAATTAAGGTGAGGGAATAGTGAAAAAAAGAACCCTTGGCCAATAAATAGTGTTCTAATCGCAATGATTAAACAAATGATTGAAAAATATAATTGAGCCTTTTCTTTTCTTCTATTAATAAATAGTCCAAAACTATATATAGCTGCCATGATGGTGCATCCAATAATAAACAAGCTCAATGCTAGCTTCTGCTCTCTTATAGCTGTAATTTCCTTTGACTCCCCAAGTACTAATGTATCTACATATCCATATTTATTATAAAAATTACTAACCCGAAGGACTAAATAGGTTTCATCATTTTCTACATAGAATGAGCCGCTAGCTGGCTCATTTTCTGGAATCATTTCGTTTTTAGATTTGCCCACCCGTCCAGCCGATGTTATTAGTTTATTGTTAGCCCAAAGTTCATATGCATTTTGGATAAAATTTATTTTCACTGAATAAAGTTCCTTCTTATTGTCTATAAGTAGCTTTAATCTGTACGTACAATAGCCTTCTTGTCCAAATGTACCTGGTAACTTCTCATACCTAATAGCGTCTTCAGGAATACTTTGGAAATCCTGAGGCATGTGTAACTCATTGTCATAAAACTCCCATTCTCCATTAAGTTTTATCATACCATCCTTTTTAAAATCCCAATTTCTTAAGTCTAACACCCCCTTTGCTGCCAAGGGTATATTCTTTTTTGTATGGCTAATTCCACTACTTCCTTTTATTATTGTAATAAACATAATTAAAGTTATTGATAGTAACATAAATATTTTTATTTTGTGTGACTTAATTTCTTCCATGAATTATCTCCTTTATTAATTGTATTTATAGTAAAATCTTAAAATATACTCTTATAGTATATAATAACATATTAAATGTCATATATATGATAAATATCAACAAAATACTACTCATTATTCCATGTATTTTGTATTTTAAAAAATTATCTCAAGAAAACAGTTACTGGATAGTAGCTGGTACATTGCAAATGAAGATATGTACTCAAACAAATCAATTTATGTATAACATTTACATATTTGTGTAATCATTTAAAACATTAATGATAATTCCATTTAAATATTTCTTATCTTATGATATAATTTCCTTAGGTTATATCTTAAGGAGCGTGAAATATATTATGGACCCCGATGGTACGTGGCAAATTATATCTTTAGTAATTTTATTACTGTTTTCAGCCTTTTTCTCTGCTTCTGAAACTGCTTTGATGACTTTAAGCAAAATAAGGCTAAGGCATATGGTAGATTCAAAAGTTTGTGGTGCTGAGCGAATTAGTAAATTACTTGAAAATCCAAGTAAACTTTTAGGCGTTATTTTAGTAGGGAATAACATTTCCAATATAGGTGCTTCTGCACTAGCAACTTCCCTAGCCATTCACTATTATAAAGCCTCTGGGGTAGCTATTGCGACCGCTATTATGACAATTCTTGTATTGATTTTTGCGGAAATAACACCAAAATCATTAGCTGCACAAAATTCCGAAAAAATTGCTTTAAAAGTTGCTCGGCCATTAAGTCTAATTACCTTCATTTTAAATCCCCTTATTACAGTATTAATTTATATAACAAATACAATAATAAAAGTACTTGGTGGGGAAGTCACTAAGGTAAAACCTTTTATTACTGAAGAAGAGTTAAAAACAATGGTTAGTGTAAGTCATGAGGAAGGTGTTTTAGAAGGCGAAGAAAAGCAAATGATTTATAATGTATTTGAATTTGGAGATTCGCAAGCAAAAGATGTCATGACTCCAAGAACTGATATGATTGTAGCAAATGTAACCTCTACTTATGAAGAGCTCATAAAAATCTTCAGGGAAGAGCAATTTTCTAGATTGCCTATATATGAAGAGACTGTTGATAATATTATTGGCGTTTTATACATTAAAGATTTAATTTTCTTCGAAGATGGAAGAGAAGAATTCAGCATAGAGAAACATATGCGTGTCCCTTACTTTACGTATGAGTACAAAAGCACCGTAGATTTATTTGCAGATATGCGTGCAAAACGAGTTCCTATAGCCATTTTATTAGATGAATACGGTGGAACTTCTGGAATTGTTACAATCGAAGATTTAGTAGAAGAAATTGTGGGAGATATAGATGATGAATACGACGATGATACAGATAAAATCGAAGTTATCAAAGAAGATGAATATATTGTTGATGGTGACACAAAAATAAGCATGGTTAATGAAATGATAGGCCTCAATATAGAATCAGAGGATTTTGATTCCATAGGCGGTTTCGTTACCGGCATACTAGGACGACTTCCAAAGACAGGCGAGACAATAAATTATAATGACACAAAATTTATTATACAAAACACCAGTAAAAATCGTATAGTAAAACTAAAAATTATAACTTAATATAAATAAAAATACTTAAAGTTAATTTAAATTAGCTTTAAGTATTTTATCGTTTAAATTCACTACAAAATTTTTCTAGGAATTTTACCTTTTATTTTCTTTTCTATAGCATCTAAAAGAACTTTATCCTTTGGAGCTGAAAATAAATATGTATATCCTTCTTCGCCAGCTCTTCCTGTTCTTCCAATGCGGTGGATATATCCTTCTGCACTTTCAGGCATATCGTAGTTATAAACATGACTAACTCCATTTATATCAAGGCCTCTTGCTGCTACATCTGTGGCAATTAAATACTGAATATCACACTTCTTAAACTCTTTCATTATTTTTTCTCTTTTTGATTGAGTTACATCAGAATGTAGTTTTTTACAATTATAACCTTTTTTATAAAGAGCCATCTCAAGATCATCAACTCTTCTTTTAGTTCTACAAAAAATGATGGCCATAAACGGATTATCTTCGTCCATTACTTTACATAAATCTTCTTGTTTGCGTCTATCCGTAGTTTCTATTAAAAATTGTTTTATAGTTTTAAGTGTTGTCTCTTCTTTTTTAATAATTACTTCTTTAGGATCATTCATATACTTATATGCCATTTTTTTCACATCAGAGCTCATAGTTGCTGAAAAACATAGCGTCTGCCTGTTTTTGGGTGTTTTTTCTAAGATAGATTCCACATCATTTTTAAATCCCATAAGAAGCATTTGATCCGCCTCATCTAATACTATGGTTTTAAGGTTATCAAGCCTTACCGTACCTCGACTAAGATGGTCTAGTAATCTTCCTGGTGTTGCTATTACTAAATGAATATTTCCTTTTAATTTTTTCAGCTGTGCACCTATGTCCTTGCCACCATATGCTGCCAAAATATTTAAATTTTTACCTTCTGCAAGCTTTTTAGCTTCACTAGTTATCTGTATTGCAAGTTCTCTTGTAGGAGTCACTATTAATCCTTGAATCGTATTTATATCATTTGACATATTATCAAACATTGGCAGTAGAAACGCAAGTGTTTTTCCGGTGCCTGTTTGTGCCTCTGCTATAACATCCTTACCGTCTTTTATTAGCCTAATACTTTGCTCTTGTATAGGCGTTGGCTCAGTAATTCCTTGAATTTTAATCGTATTTAGTATATCGTCGCTAAGTCCTAGCTCTTTAAACTTTATCATTTTTATTTACCTTTCTATTTAAACATATTTTTGTTAACTTTTTATACAAACCAATTAATTATAGCAGACATTAATTATAATAAGAAGAGTTTTATAAATATTCTGCAATAAAGTGTAGATTGTGTTAAAAAAAAGCAGATGCCCATTAGTTTTACTAATGGATATCTGCCTTCAATTTGAGTACTTTTAAAAGTACAAATTATACTTTATACTTTATTTTTTCAATTCTTGAACTCCAGTTACTTTACTTTTATCATCCATTTTAAATGTAGATTTAGCTTCATCTGTAGTAAAATATACATTTCCGTCTACTGTAGCATCTTTTAACTGAAAGTTGCTTGCTGTTACATAAAGGTCACCTTTGAAAGTTCCATGTTCTATGCTTCCTGCAGGACTACTAAAAGTTAATTTTGGAGCAGTTAAAGTGAATCTAGCTGTTACTACATGTTTATCATCTTGTGTGTATAAACCTATTTTACGTTGTGCAACTGCTGGATCTTTAGTGTTTTTAAAATCACCTTCAACTACAAGCTCTTTATCAACAGTTAAATCCTTAAGCGTTGCAATAATCCATGTACCTTTACTGCTTATTGCATTTTCAAATGCTGCCTGAGTATCTACTATTGAAGCTGTTGTTACTACATCAGTTTTTGCTGGTTCTTTTGTTGCTACCTCAGTTGATGTTGGTTCTTTTTTTGCTTCTTCTTTAGCGCCACATCCTACTAATAAAGTAGCACCTACAGCTAGTGATAGTATTATTGCTTTAATTTTCATACGAATCTCCCCCTTATTTTTTAATTAGCATGTTACATTACTTAACAAAATCAGTATATCACATGTGATAAAAATATAACAAGATGAAATATGGGTATTATGTCGTAATTAGTAATTACAAAATGAACAAAATTAATAACTCCTAATTTAATCTTAATCTTATCTATAAATTCGTTTATTTCTGACATTTAAAATTGATATACTAAAAATAACACCTAGTTTTTTTAGAGAATTTAGATTACCACTAAACTTTTCCATAGCGCCGCCTTTATTTAAATGATATTTATATATCAGCATATTTTTATCATATTTTTACATTATCCCAAAGCTACATCCAATATCATCATAATTACAAACCCTACCATAGCACCTATAGTTGAAATATCTGTTTTTGAATCCTGTTGTGATTCAGGTATTAGTTCTTCAACAACTACGAAAATCATAGCACCTGCTGCAAAGGATAGTGCATAGGGAAGAATAGGTTTCATAGCTATTACTGCAAATGCACCTATCACTCCTGCTATAGGTTCAACTATCCCTGACGCCTGACCGTACATAAAGCTTTTAAACCTAGAGAAACCCTCTCGTCTTAATGGTATAGAAACGGCAGCCCCTTCTGGAAAGTTTTGAATACCAATACCAACTGCCAGTGCAACAGCTCCTGCTAATGAAGCTGAAGGAATGTTAGCTGCTACTGCTCCAAATGCAACCCCAACCGCAAGTCCTTCTGGTATGTTATGTAGCGTTATTGCAAGTACCAATAAAATACTTCTTTGCCAACTAGTTTTAATCCCTTCCGCCTGTTCTATTGGTTGATTAAGATGTAGATGTGGTAAAATTTTATCCACTGCCAAAAGGAAACCCCCACCTGCGAGGAACCCTACTGCCGCAGGAATCCACGATGGTGTACTTGTTAGTTCTGCCATCTCTATAGCAGGAGCTAGCAATGACCAAAAGCTGGCAGCAATCATAACTCCTGCTGCAAACCCAAGCATACCATTTAGCACCTTTCTGCTTATATTTTTAAAGAAAAATACTAAAGACGCTCCTAAAGCAGTTACACCCCAAGTAAATAATGTTGCAAAAAGAGCCTGAACTACGGGATCAAAGCCTTTAAGCCAGTCTATTATCATAAAAAATCCTCCATTCTAATACTTCTTGTATTTTTTCAATAGTACCTTTATTTACAGAATACTATACCCTTTTATGTTTGTAAATATTATCATTTAAGATAAAAACATTTATTTCATTCCAGTCACATGTATACCGTTTTCTTTTATGTCAATAATTTTAATGTGTGATTGCAATTGAAAGGAGCATGTTAATGAAAACTAGTATCCATTTAAGCGATGATGAAACCCTAATTAAAGAATATATAGAAAGAGGCAAGGGGCTTTTCAATGATGGGAAAATTGAAAAAGCATTCAAAAATTTTAATAAAGCCATTTTCCTCAACAATGAATATGCGCAGGCTTATTTTGTCAAAGCTCAAGCTTATATTGAAATGTACGAAGCTTACGAAGCTGAAAAATGCATAAATAAATATTTACAGTTAGTCCCTGGTGACCCAAAAGGCTACTGGAAGTTAATTGATATAAACGATTTAACTGGTGACTTTGATAAATGTATTTACTATTGTGAAAAACTTCTTGAGGCCGATAAACAAAATACAAACATATATTTAAAAAAAGCAGAATTTTTAGCTATTATTAACGATTTTGAAAAAGCTTTAGAATGTTTTGATGAATCCCTAAAACTAAGTCCTGATTTTTATGATGCACTATGTGGTAAAGGAAGTGCACTACTCTCTCTACATAAGGGTAAAGAGGCTCTTGTAATATATAATAAAGCCATTGAAGTTGATATCACTAGAAGTGTTGCATATTTTGGAAAATCAAAAGTATGTATGGCTATGGAAAATCGAATAATAGCCTTAAAATATGCAGCAAAAGCATATGAACTGGAACCTGAAAATGAATGGTATAAATGCCATTATACCGTATTAAAAAATATGTACATAGGTATTAAATCATCTCCTTCGCTGTTGTAATGTCGCTTAATAATAAAATGCTCCCACCTTATATGTGAGAGCACTTTACTATTTACATATTCTCATTGCTTCTTGTATTTTTCTTAAATGATTGTCATAATCGGCTACAACAGCTTTTACTTCGCTCATTAGACTAGCATCCAAATCCTTATTCTGCTCTATAAACTTTTTGCCTTGCTTTATTCCCATTTCCATAGCATCTATTGCATGCTCACACACTTCCAAATCAGTGTTTACGGGTATAAGTTTAATTTTCTCAAAAAAATCCGCCATAGTGCCCATTACCCCAAGAGTATCGGCAGCATTACCACCTAACTTTTCTATCCTATTGGTAATTGCCTCTTCATGTCTTTTAAATGATTCTATAATTTGAACTAGTTCATTTTTGAGCTCTTGCCCTTTAGCTTTACGGAGATAATCCTTAAAAGTAGTACCTCCCATGTGTATGCCCTTTAAAAATTTGTTCATTTCTTTTACATCATTATTTAAAGCCATAATCTCACCTCTGTTTATTGTGAGCATTAGTTAATTACATTATTCGTAATTTTGTCATACATAATTATTTACTTTAATATACCTTAACCTCCAATTACATCAATTGGGTCGGTTTTTCGAAGTTCCTTAATAGGTGCAATTAAACTTAAAAACGATACAATTATTGGTATAAACAGCGCTACCTTTGCACCAGAAATACTCCATAAAGGAATAAATTTACCAGTTGGATAAAGTACAGTTAAATTCAAAATAAAAGTTATAAACGTAGTTAATAGTATTCCACATATATATCCCAGTAAACATACCGTAAAATTTTCCTTCCAAAGTTTAAAATAAAGTGTACTTTTTTTATAACCTATAGCTAATAATACTCCAAATTCGTATTTTCTATTAAGGAAATTAATGTAATTCAAATTTCCAAGTGATATAAATAGCACTACTATTATTATCATATTAAGCATAAATGATAAACTATTCATTGGTTTAAGAATTTCATCATATTGCTTTGAAACACTGTAATAATCCCTAATCAAAATATTTTTAGGTGTGTCTTTAGATAAATAGTTAATTAAATTTTTATCTTTTATATTTTTAACATGAAACACTATAGAGTTCTTCATTACTGCACTTCTCGGAACATTATCCTTATTATCGCTGACTACTGCAAGCATTACTGGACCATCTGTAATTCCTGACACTTTAAATTTACCTTCTATTCCGTAGCTATCGGATACCTCTGAGCCAATATAATCTCCTGTTTTTAATTCGTTTTGCAGAGCATATTTTTTAGGGATAATGATTTCATTCTTATTGGGCCGTGGAAGTCTACCTTGAATTAGTTTCATATCAAGGGTAGTAATAATCCTTGATATATCTTTTTCATAAAAATTTATCACATCAATAGACATTCCACCCAAAAATCCACTATATTGAAGAAAACCATACTCACCAATTAATGGTACAATATAATCTACATTATTATCATTAGTTATTTTGTCTAAGTAATCTTTGGAAATAGGCTCTTCGCTATTGCTAGCTACTGTTGTGTATTTACTGAAAATATTGGTAGCTGTTATCTTTGTTAGCTCAGTAGCACTTTTATTTATTAGTGAATAAAAATAAATTAGTAAGACACCTACCATTATAGACATTAGTATTGGCAATATTTTAGAAGTATTATTTTTAATATACTTAAAGGGTGATAGCGGATTCATTATATCCCTCCATTCCTCTTTTTTTAATTGAGGTAACAGCGCCATCCCATATATTAATTATATCGTCTGCATTTTCAAGTATGGAAGCATCATGTGTTACAACTATAACTAAGGCATTATTTTTATATTCGTCCAATATCTTCATTACTTCCATTGCACTGGCATGGTCTAAGGATGCAGTAATCTCATCACCAAAAATTACTTTAGGGTCATTTATAAGTGCTCTAGCAATTGCAGCCTTTTGTCTTTGCCCACCGGATAATTGATGAGGCCTTTTATTGGCCAAATGCCCAATGCCAAGCTTTTTTAATAAACCCAACGCCTTTTCTTTTGCAGGAGTACTATTGTCATTTATTGGTGTTAATACGTTATCTACTATTGTCATATAATCTATAAGAAAATGTCTTTGAAAAATGAACCCAAAATCTTTACGCCTAAGCCCTGTACTTTTAGAAATAGATAATTCATTAAATTTCACATTATTGTAACTTATGGTTCCCGATGATGGGATTTTTAGTCCTGCTAAGGAATATAGCAATGAACTTTTACCACTACCAGATGGTCCCATTATGCCTATTAATCTATTTCCTTCCAATGAAAGATTAATATTTCTTAAAGCATATGTCTGAACCTCTTTTCCAATATCATATATTAAATTTAGATTTTCCACTTTAAATAACATAATAATTCACTCCTTTTTATATTCCTTCAATCATAACTATAGGATCTAGCTTACTTATCATTCTATTTACTGGTATTAATGTAAATAGCGTTGTAAATAGTGGTATATAAAGCGCCATTAAAAATGCTTTTGAAGAATAGTGTACTGAAACCCCACCAACGGCTCCAAATGCTCCATTATTAATTAATACAGAAGACAACCATCCAACTATTATCCCTAGAGTAAATCCTAGTAGATTTACAATAAACACTTCCCAAAATACTTTCTTCATTAATTCCACCTTGGTATACCCCATGGCGTTTAAAATACCAAGTTCCTGTTTTCTACTAAAAAACTCTACATATTTAGAGCTTCCAGTGGAAATAACCATTACAATAATCGCAAGTATACAAATCATATCTAATGTACGCATTATAGATGCTCCTTTATTATAAAGTTTAATCATTCCACTTAAAGTCATCACTGCTACCCCTTTTTTAGGGAAACTTAGTAGTAGTTTATCCACCTCTTTTATTTTGTTATTCTTTGGAAAAACTAATATGGATTTTTCCGCTGTAATTGCATCATTGGTATTTGTTGTTGCTACATCAGTGTTATAAGGCATAAATGATAAAAACCCGTCGCCTTTAACTATTCCTACCACTGTATACTCACCATTTAAGGCATCATTTGTTTCAATAGAATTTCCAATTTTATCTCCAATCACAACATTTTTATTTTTTGATACTCTATAATCTAGTGCCACTTCTTTATGATTTTCTAGTGGTAGCCTTCCCTCCTTTAATGTAATGTTGTTTTTTTTCATAACATACTCTATATTTTCAGGTCTTATACCTAAAATAAAAGCACTAGTGCTAGCTCCAGGTATAGTATAGACTGTTTCATATGAAACAAATGAAATTATGTTTTCTACATTAGAGTTGTCTTTAAGGATACTCATGATACTTTTTGGTATTGGTTTGTTTTTTCCAATACTTTGCACCGTCATATGATTTTTATATGGGTTTACTTTTAGATCTTGCAGTGAGTCCCCTATAGATTTTACAAATGTCTGAAAAATATATAAAAATGAAACAGCCACTAATATTGATATGGTAGAAGTAATAAGTTTTTTCTTGTTATTTTTGCAATAACTTAAAGCTGATAAAGGTTTCATTTTACTAACTCCTTTCAAAACTAAAATTTATAATTTCTTTAATAAAATACTACCAATTTTAGGAGTAATAAAAAAGTAACCCTGGTCACAAAATAAAGTGACCAGGGTTACTTTTTTAATGTATATCTATTCCATAAGTAAATCCTTAATATATATTGCCGCTGATGTTCTATCAGAAATGCCTATTTTACTATACAGATTACTTACATAGTTTTTTACTGTTCCACCAGATATGTATAGTGAAGATGCAATTTGCTTATTGGTAAAACCCTGAGCTAGCATTTTTGCAATTTCAGTTTCTTTTTCTGAAAGCCCAAAAGAATTTAATAATTTAGCTTCACTATTTTCATTATTTTTTTGATTGTCATTACTGTACTGTTTGACTATTTTACCAGCAAGCACTATAGCAATTTTAGAAGGCAATATAAAAGCACCCTTGTAAGCATCCTTCACTGATTTTATAAGTCCATCCCCCTCTATGTCCTTCAAAATATAACCAGAGGCACCATTGCTTAAAGCTTTAACTATGAATTCTTCATCATCAAAGGTGGTAAGAATGAGTATCACTATATTAGGGAATTTTTCCTTTATTAATTTGGTGCATTGTACTCCATCCATATTTGGCATTCTTATATCCATTAGCACCACCTGAGGTTTAGTTTCAGAGCATAATTCTAATGCCTCCACCCCATCCTTTGCAAGGGCCACTACTTCTATATTTTCCTCTAGTTCAAGTATTGTCTTAAGTCCATCCCTCATAAGGGTTTGATCATCTGCAATTAACACCCTTATCTTGTCCATAAAAGCCTCCCTCGAAAATAAAGCATTCAATATTATTATATTTTCCTAAAAGTTATTGCACGCAGGCTTTAGAATAAGGAAGCGTAATGAGAAGTTCTAATCCCTCTTGCACATCAGAGTTAATGTCAAAGTTTCCTTCTAAGTCATAAACTCTATCTCTCATAGCCCGAAGCCCGAATCCGTAGTTTAATATACCTGCACCTTCGCCATTATCTTCAAGAGAAAAACGTACTTTATCTTCTTTTTTTATAAGTTTAAACAAAAAAGCAGTACTTTTACCATGACGAATCCCATTTGTCAGCCCCTCTAGTAGAGAAGATAAAATTACATTTTTCGCTTCTTTAGTTAAATTTAATGAAGAGTCTATTTCAGTTTTAATTACCACTCCTGAATGTAGCTGGGTATCCTTTATTATCGTATCTAAAGAAGGATAAAACTCCAGTAATTCGTCACCTTTTTCAAGCACCCGCACAGAGGCACGAATATCATTAAGACCCTTTCTCACTTGACTTTGTGCTAGGCAAAGTTTTTCTAGTGATAAATTCGAATTCACCTTCATCAGTCTTTTGCTAGCCTCTATTTCGACTAGTACAGTTGTTAATGTATGTCCCACTGTATCATGAATTTCCCGTGCGATCTTATTTCTTTCTTTAATAACAGTCATCATCTCTAACTTTTCATATGCATCCTTTAAATTCATATATATGTATTCTTTTTCTAATTTCTCCATAGTTATTTTATTTAAAGAGACTTCAATTATTTCTGCTTGCTTTAATAAATATCTCACAAGGAAAAACATTAAATAAATCATAGAAAAAACTGATAGACTTAAAAGTATTTTCACGATGATTCTTGTAAATTCAAAATTCACCATAATACTTAAAGTTACGCAGTAAAGTACAAAGGAAAAAATTGAAACAACTATACCAACTGCTACTTTGAAATTTAGAACAATATCTTCCAACATAAAATAATATAAGCATAAAGATAGATGAGAGCTATCATATATATTAAGTATAAATATGAATATATAATCTATTGCTAAAGAAAAACAACTTAGATTTTTATGATTTTCACTATCATATATGAAAAATACTCTAATTGTGTAAGATGTTAAAAATAAAAAAGTTAAAGTAATAATTAACAATTGATTTTGAGCGTTATAAAGTGCAGTTATTAAAAAAATTCCGGTAAATAGTATATACTTGATAATAAGCAAAATGTCCTTAATCTTATTTTTCATAAAATACCTCATAATTTTTAAAATAGTATTATTACTCAACTTTACAATAAAAAGGATTTCCATGAAAGTTTTATTCCTTCATTTCAAATAATCCAAATATATCTTCCTCGCTCATTGCTGCAAATCCTTTGCCGCCGGATAGTTCATCCCCCATAAGCTCTGATATAAGCTTTTTCTTCTCTTCTTGAAGTGACAGAATTTTTTCCTCAATGGTGCCCTTAGCTATAATTTTTATAACACTCACCACATTCTTTTGCCCTATTCTATGGGCTCTGTCTGTGGCCTGCTCTTCTACTGCTGGATTCCACCAAGGATCAAAGTGAATTACTACATCTGCTGAAGTTAAATTTAGTCCTGTGCCTCCAGCCTTTAAGCTTATTAAAAACACAGAGTTTTCGCCATCATTGAAATCTTTTACCAAATTCATTCTCTTCTCTGAAGGCACCGCTCCATCTAAGTAACTAAAAGATATTGCCTCCACTATAAGTCTTTTTTGTATATTCTTAAGAACAGAAGTAAATTGGGAGAAAACAATTACTCTATGTCCCTCATCTATACTCTTATGAAGTTGTTCCACTAAAGCTTCTATTTTTGCGCTACCACCACTATAATCATTCATGAGTACTGTGGGATCTAAACATATTTGTCTTAACTTTGTAATATACGAAAGTATCTCTATTTTACTATTTTTAAACTCATCATTTTTTACCTTCTTTTCAATAAGTTCCATTGCATGGTTTGCATAGGTTTTATAAACCTTCTTTTGTTCCTGCTCTAAATTTACCAAAAGCGTTTTTTCTATTTTATCAGGTAATTCCTTTAAAACATCTTTTTTTCGACGCCTTAAAATAAAAGGTTTTATAAGCCTATTTAAATCTTCTAACACCTCCGGACTTTCCTTAAGCTTTTTATGATATCTCACACTAAATCTCTTTTGATCATATAGGTATCCTGGCATTATGAAATCAAATATAGACCATAAATCCATAAGAGAATTTTCTATCGGCGTGCCTGATAGTGCGAATCTTGTCTTCGCCCCTATCTCCTTTACAGCTATTGCATTTTGAGAGTTTGGATTTTTAATGTTCTGAGCTTCATCAAGTATGCAACAATCAAACTCTAATGGTTTGTAGCTTTCCAAGTCCCTCTTTAATAGATTATAGGTAGTTATAATCACATCATAATTTTCTATACTATTTATTATTTCTTCTCTCGCATCCTTTAACCCATTAACCGCAGCAACCTTTAACCTAGGTGCAAACTTTTCAAGTTCACTTATCCAGTTATATATTAGGGATGTAGGCGCTACAATTAAAGTCTTACTTCCCTTACTCGCTAATATAAAAGTAATAGCTTGAATGGTTTTACCAAGACCCATTTCGTCTCCTAAAATTCCACCAAACCCTAAATAATCTAAGGTTTTAAACCAATTATATCCGATCTTTTGATACTCTCTTAATTTCCCCTTGAAATCAACTGGCTCTTTAAAATTCAATTTCTCAATGTCCTTAATCTTATCTCTTACTTCTTTTAATTCTTTTTTTCCTTTTATATATCTAATGTTATTTTCCTTTAAATAACCATCTAGGAAAATGCCTTTACTATTAGATATTTCAATATGATTATTGTAACTATCAGATGATGTAATCACATCTAAAAGCTTTAAGAATTTATTAAGCTCTAATTCCTCCAAATCAAGGTACTCACCATTTTTCAGCTTATAATACTTAAGATTATTTCTAAAAGCTCTTAGTATATTTGTAGTTTCTCGTGGCTCAATATCCCCTATTTTGAAATCCATTTCAAAATAATTATACTTTCCGCTTTTAATATCTCCACTAATGCCCTTAGCACCTAATGATTTTATACCTTTAAAGTTTTCGGAGTAATATACTTCCCCTATTTCTTGAAGTCTCGCAATATCACTTTTAAAAAATTTGAATATATAGTCCTCTCCCTTTGAAAAATAAAACTTATTTTTTATTTCCTGAAAACCTAAGACTTTTAAACCCGAAGTAACTTGGGCTTCCTCTTTAGAATCCCTATATATTATTTTTTCTGCGCAATCCTCAAAGATATTAAACTCAAAATTTCCATACTTCACCTTTAATGTTAGAGTAATATCTTTCCCCTCCTGATTAAAGTAGAAATTAAACTGACTTTTACACATTACTATTTTATCTTTTATAGTCTTAGATAAGACAACATTCGGTGACAATAAATTAAGATCTGGAATTAGCCGCCTTAATATGTTTTCCTCCTCGAGGTTTGTCATAGTTACGACCTTTGCCTCATTAAAAACTTGAAGGTACGGACTTATCTTATAACAAAACTCATAATCTGGAAGATATATATTGGTACCATACAAAAAAACATCATTCTTAGATCCTAAAGATGCTGGCATTCCACTTGAAGATTTGAGCACATAATTATCCTTTATTATTTTCAAATCAAAATCTAGGGGTGGAGCCTCATATAAAATTTCTGTATCCACAGGTCTATAAAAAAAGCCATCATTTAAATAGACTCTATGCTTAATTATAATTTCGAAAAATTCCCTGGTTAGATATTTAGGAATATTTATGTTTTTTCCATCTACATACCGGTCTTCACGTCTGTTAACGTGCCTCCGAGTTCCCTCGATTGTCTTTAACATTTCAATAAAATCAATAATTCTTTTATCCTTTGTAGACATTTTTTGATTTTCCATATTAAAAGTGAAATTTTTGCTATAGTTTATAGGAATATTATTATAATACCCTAATAAAAAGTGATTGATATCCTTTAAAACATAAAGATTACTTGCACTCATAGAACTTAACCCTATTTTAAACTCAGCTGTAAGGTCGCTAGTCCACTGATTTTTATTTATGTACACCTCTATTTTAATTTCTTCTTTATGTCTTTCATCGCCCAAAAGCATAGATAGTACATTGCTACTATTTTTAAATATACTTGGATTCATAACATCATCTTCCCTTAAAAGTGGGTGACTTGATAAATCCTCTAATGCTTTATAAAATGTTGCTACTAAATGTTTGCAACAATAATTTTCTTTTTTAAACTCATTGCTTTCAAAATTAGAACAGCTACAGAATGTAGTAAAAATACTTCTCCGAACTGCATCCATCTCAATTTTCGTGTGATATTCATTAAAAAGTTTCTCTGAAATCACATTGCCATCTATACATATTAATTTATCTTCATTTGTAATATTTATAGAAGAAACCAAATCATTATTAAGGACCCTTTGCCCACTGGCATGATTTTTACCACTGGTTCCTTCATTAAATATTTGTAATATCATATCTTCTTTCAACATATTTTCTCCCTAGTTCTTAAGTTTTATAATCTTTTAATTATACCATAAACACAGAAAGAACATAAAACTTGCGCTTTATGTTCTTTTCTAAATGTATACTGCAATTTAAAGCATATTTAATCATCCCCTGCGGAGCTAAAATATTAATGTTTAGCCTTCTTAATAGGTACTATAATCCTATCGAATAAATCTTTATTTTGATTTACTTTAGTTTCACTACCAACAACGCAGTGTAATTTCTGTTTTTTTATAGTATCCAACAGATCCGCGAAGTTTCTTATGTCACCCGCGGTAGTCGCTAACACTTCATCACGTAGCTTTTGAATATCAGCTTGAGTAGTTCCTGTAAAATACATATTGTCCCCCATTAGACTTTTAGAAGATGGCCCTGCTAAAGAATCCATACTTCCTATCGTTCCTATTATATAATTAGTCATATCCTTTTCACTTGCTTTAAAGTTTTTTAAAAATTTTAAAGCATCATCAAATGTGTTTAATGTCTCCTTTAAATTTGGATCGCGGTAAGAATAGAACAATACCTCGTCCTTTGTAAAACTCATAGCCCCACCGTATGCACCGCCTTTCACTCTAACTTCCTGCCATAAATAATCACTATTTAAAATATTTTCAAGAACCTTCATATGTCCATTATAGTTGTACCCTGCTTTTTTAAAACAACCAGCCTTAACCACATATTGCACTTGAGATGGAATTACAAAAGCCTCATTCTTTTTCGAAAAATCAAACTCATATTTCTGCTTAGGAAATTTTTTATCCTTAATTCTTTCTCCTAATTTATTAAGACTAACAACAAAGTCTTCATAATTTTTTTCATCTCCAGTGTAACTTACAACCAAGTCCTCTTTGTTAAATACAATATCTTTAACATCATTTAAATTTTTTACCGTTTCTTCAAATTTCACATCAAAGTTATCATCCAAATCACAAATAAAATCATAGTAAGGCAAATAATCCAAATCAGTATACTTACCACTATATGATAAATAGGACAATGCACGTTTTATTGCAATTCGGTTACCTTCATTAACAAACATAGATTCATAATTTACTCTTATTTTTTTAATTAAATCTTTCATCCGTTCCTTATCATCAAACTTACTATGATTCATTATTTCATCTAATAGTTCCAAAGAATTTGGTAATGCATTATTAATAGAATTTACTGAAACACTCATTTTAGGAGAGTATTTATTACTATCAGTATTATTTTTAAATGATGTTGAATTAAAGGCAATTCCCCCGGTATACTTCATCATTTTATTTGAAAGTTGCATAATATTATATTTTTCAGTACTAACATTACCTAAAACGCTCGCAAGTAATTTCAAATATAATACTTTGTTTTGAGGAACCTTTGAACTGTCAAAATATAAATTAGAATAAGTAATTCCATCAGTGAACATAGGATGACTTAATACTTTTATACCTCCTTCTAGTTTTTCTATTGTTGGAATTTCTTCCGATTTTAAATTTAAATCCTTAAGAGTAAGTGTTGGTATTTTCGATAATTTTTCTTTTGAATCTGATGTTCCCTGCCATTTTTTTAATTCTTCTGCGTCTTTTTTAATTGTAGCTAATTCAATTTGCGATAGTGATTTTTTATACTCTGAAAGTTTCTTTTTTACCATTTCTTCTTTTATTTCATTTAATCCACTAGAAGGTTTTAAAACAACTAATGAATTATTTTTATTATCCAATAAATATTTTTGTACTAACTTTTCAAAATACCCATCGGATATTTTAGATTTTATTTTATTAAGTGCTGGGGTAATCTCTAGATATTCTGTAGGGCTCACATCATAATTCCAGCAATTTAAAGCTGAAGACATATAATTCATACCTCTGTTAGCATCCGAATTTTGAGTACGCAAACTTAGTTCTACAGCACTGAATACTGAATTTACTAATTCTTTATCAAACCCCTCTTTTACCACTTGTTTTAAGGAATCATCAACAAGACCTTTAAATTTATATTTCTCTGATTCATTTGCATTGGTAGCAATTATACTGAAAGTTGGTTGCTTAGTTGAGGGGTTAAAACTTGCATAGACATCCCCTCCAATCCCATTATTTAATAATGATTTCCTTAGAGGTGAAGTTTTAGTATTCAAAAGAATCTCTTGCAATATTTGAAAACCTAAAATATTTTCTACATCTGTTACCTTATCGATCATATAATTAGATGATAAGTACGTCATATCTGCTGTACCTACACCTTTAGCCACAGGATATAAAGCTGTTTTTTCAACCTTTTTTTCATTTTCATAAGGTTTCTGTAATTTAATTTTACTATCCACTGTTGTTTTTTTAAGTTTACTTAGATAATTATCATTCATAAATTTCAATGTATGTTCAATATCCAATTTTCCATATAAATATATAGAGCTATTTGATGGAACATAATATTTTTTATATGTTTCGATAAATTTGTCGTAGGTTAGGTCAGGAATATTATCTGGCTTACCTCCCGATTCAAAACTGTATGAATTTTCATTAAAAAGCGATTGATTAATAGTATTAGATAATATTACCTCTGGAGAAGAGTTATTCCCTTTCATTTCATTGTATACTATTCCATTATAATGTAACTCTCCTGTCTTACTATTAACCTCGTAATGCCACCCTTCTTGTTTAAGTATTTTAGGATTTTTAGATATATTTGGATAAAACACTGCATCCATGTATACACCCATCAAATTGTCAAAATCCTTTTCATTCTTACTTGCTACTGGATACATTGTAAAATCCGGTCCTGTAAACGCATTTATAAATGTACTTAGTGATTGCTTAGTCATAATTAAAAATGGGTCTTTAACAGGATACTTCTTTGAACCGCATAAAACTGAATGCTCAATAATGTGGTTAACACCAGTATTATCATTCACTGGAGTACGGAAACTTATTGAAAATACTTTGTTTTCATCCTCATTCTGTAAATAAATCAGTTTAGCCCCACTTTTAATATGCTTAAATATCATGGCAGTTGAGTGTACATCGGGAAGCCATTTTTTAGACTCTAACATAAAGCCTGATATACTTTTTCCTACTGACAATGAATTATTTAATTGTGCCTGCTTCGTTTGCGCAACTTGCGCACCTAGTACAACACTACTGAAGCTATTAAATAATAATCCAATTGCTACCAATATAGAAGTTATTTTTGTGAACCTCTTCATTTGATTCCCCCTTAACTATAAAATTTGTAATATTATAATTTTTTATGTTATAAGTAGTATGTTTTATTTACAACATTCGATGCATCAATTATTGTATATCCTAAATTTAACTTAGAAATAATCAAAAAAATAACTATAAGATTAAAATTTTACAATAAAAAAGAAGCTCACTTTTCAGTGAGCTTCAGGTTGTTTACAAACCCAGTATAATTTTTTTATTATACTGGGCTTTTTACATGCAATTATGCGATAGCATTTTGAGTTATGGATAAATGTAAAATAACAACTATCTTCTTAGTTAGAAAATCAAAAAACAGTAAAGATAGCAGGCTAGCTATCTTTTTCATATTCTGCACTGCTGCTGTAAGCAGACACTGCTCTTGCACATTTTCTAATCCACGCATATGGCAATAGCGAAGCCCATGCAGTTGTTTTGAATCTGCGAAGCTTCGCTCTATAGTTTCTTTTCTTCTTCTATATATATTTCTGCCTTTATCTGTTCTGGTGAACTTTACAACATCTTCTTTATACGTTTCCCAAACATGTCTTCTAATAGTTTTAAACTTGCTTTTTGCAGAAAAGCATTGAGCTCTATTTGGACATATCTCGCAATATTTTGCATTACCAACATATTCTTTATATCCTTCTCTTGTTGTCGTTTTATAATGTAAAGCCCTTAGGTCAGGGCATACGTAAATGTCCTGTTCTTTAAGATATTGGAATTTATTTTTTGTGTACATTCCTTTTGTATGTGGAGACCTACGGTATCCCATTACAGATTTTAATTCCCTCTCATATAGTTCTTTACATATAAGATTTGTAGCATAACCAGCATCTGCACCAACATATTTTGTATTAAAATTAAACTTTTTTATTTGCACATCTAATCTATCGATATAAGGATCAACATCATTTATGTTTCCAGGAGTAACATACACATCAGTAATTATATTATGTCTGCTATCGACAGTTCTGTGATCTAAATATGAGAAGCCTTCCGGCTTGCCATCTCTCATCATATATCCACTGTCAGGGTCGGTTGTGCTAACTTTAGTTTCTTTTATTTTGGTGACAGGTTCTTTTTCCTTTAAAGGTTTTTTACCATGGTTTATTCTATCTTCTTCCACTGCTTTATTAAGTTCAGCTACATATTCTTTCGGCGTTTTTTCAACTTCAATTTTCACAAGCTTTCGCTTATTAGCATTTGCTTTTAGGTGTGTAGAATCTGTGTAAAGTATTTTACCGGTTACCATCTTAAGATTTATAGCCTTAAATACTACTTCGTCAAATATTTTTTGAAACACATCTGTACCTTTAAATCGTCTACGCCTATTTTGGCTAAGTGTTGAATGATCTGGAATAGGATCAGTAAGACTTAGTCCTAGAAACCATCTATAAGCCACATTTACTTCAATGTCCTTTACAAGTTGTCGCTCAGATTTTATTCCAAATAAGTACCCAATAAACAGCATTTTAAAAAGTATAATAGGATATGAAGATAGGTAAGACTCTGATATTACTACCTCGGTCTTTTCCCCCTTCCCACACTGTACGGGCGACTTTCATCGCATACAGCGTTCCAACGTCTGACAAACTGAAAACTCAAATATATTTATAACCACTTTTGAAATCAAGTTTTTTTTTTTTTTTTTTTTTTTTTTTTTATAGCAAACTTATCAATTCTTCGACCCTTTTATGATACTTCTTTCCAACCACATCATATAATTTTGCTCTATTATTACTATGTAGTATGATATGTTGCTCCTTACTTAGTATGCATAGATTATTATAATCGTCTTTACCACCCTTATTACAAGGCACTATATGATGGCAATGATAATCTTCTACTGGAACTACTTCCCCAGAGATATGACTCAATCCATGTAACGAACTATATTTACTAATTCTAAATTGACTAAATCTACTTGCCTGACGAGATAATTTAGCACTCTCTACAAGGTACTTAATATCATTAAGAGATACACCAGGCTTATGGTTTTTCTTTTCACCATAATCGTACGGATTGATTCTACATATTTTACCTTTTATTGCACTCACTAATTTATATTCCCAATTAGCCCATTCTATATGAACAATTGGTATATCATACAACATGTAGTATCCTGTTTTACCCCAACTTTTATATGTACCCTTTCTAAAATTATTCTTGATTTTTTGTTCTGTTATAAACTTAATTCGACCTTCCATTGTATTATAAAACCTTTTGTAAATTCGCCATCCTAACTTTCCAAAACATTTATTAAACTCATTCATACCTTTATAGTAATTATGTAATCCTATAATATATACATTCCAAGCCATGATGTTCTCATAACTAGGTATTTTTTTAATATCATTAAGTCTTTTACAACATTCTTCTACTATTAAATTCCCCTTATCCTTTGGTAAGCTGTTAATTACCATTAGCTCCTTACCATTTCTTATTCTACTACGTTTTTGATAAAGCTTAAAATTATAGCCCAGATATTTCATCTTTTCTTTCTTTAAATCATAAATTTTAGTTTTATCTTCATTAATAATAAGTTTCATATTTTTTGTAAGATATTTCGTTACACTATATTTAAACTTTTCAGCATCACTCTTACTCTTACATAAAACTAAAATGTCATCAGCGTACCTTACATGGATACCAATTTTCAAATTAGTTCTTCTCATATTTGAACGTCTATTGTCTATATTATGAAACTTATTAACACTTTTATCATGCCAATCATCACCCTGATCTCGCAACCATACATCAAAACGATGAAGGTACACATTTGATAATAATGGTCCTATAATACTACCTTGTGCAGAACCCTTCGGGTCATAGATTTTGCACCCTGCTTCTAGGTAACCTTTCTTAATAAAACGATAAATATAGTTTAATATTACTTGGTCATGTATTCCCATATGCCATAGTTCCCTATACATAATATTAGGGTCTATAGTTCCAAAATAATCCTTCATGTCTACAGATAAGACATATGGCATAACATTAGTTTGGTTTTTAACTTTTGCTATTGCATTATGTGTTGATACTTGCTCCCTAAATCCAAAGGAACTAGGAACAAACTTAGTTTCACAGTACGGGTCTAATACTAGCTGAATACACTTCTCAACAAGCTTATCCCAGATTGTGCATATGCCAATAGGTCGTTTCTTACCATCACCTTTAGGAATATAAATACGTTTAACATAATCCATCTTTTTATTAAGTAAACGGTCTTTTACTATCATACCTAACTCAATAAAATTCGTTTTTGCTATGGTATCATAATTAGAACCATCTGGTCCTTTTGTCATTCTTCCTTTACCCTTGCTAAGTTGACGTACTGCTAGCATAACATTCTCTTCGGAATAAACTAAAGGACTTAAATTACGCAAATCTATATTTCCATTTTTAAAATCTTCAAATCTCTGTTTCATATCTATGAAGTAAATATTATTTATACTCGTTAGTCTGACTCTCCTCATTTCTGTACGAATAGTCTCTTTCATCTAATTTGGCGAATTAGAAATTTACAAATTATTTTATATACATCACACGTCTAAGGCTCTTTCCTCTCCTATATTTCTTAATATAGGATACTAACGGTACTACAGCCTCGCTGTTAACCCATTCATAATCTTTATTGATTTACCCTTTCGGTGCAATCAGTCCCCAATTATTATTACACGGAGTGTAATTAGGTCAATCACCTTTCCCAATATTTTCGCTTTATATATCATACTTAGGTCTCCTCTATATTCCGTTCTTTTCAGTTCTTACCTGGATACGTCTCACACGCATTCTCCAACCACCATAAGGTCGTCCCCCTTCTGCACGCGTAGACATACATTGAGGTAAAAAAATTTTTACACCCTCCCATCTGAACTAGGGATAGGGATTATCTGTTACGAAATTTAAATACAAGGAAATTATAACCATATATGACTGGACCCGAAGTGTAGCATTACTGCCAGTGTCTCCGTCTTCACCTATGCTTCGCAACGTTACATTACTGCAAGGCTGGCAGGAGTATTAGTCAGACTCAGTATCCATAAGATATTAGGCTCTCATGCTGGTCTCGAAAATATTAGTTACCTACAATAATAATTGTAGGTCTACAGCAGTGTTCACTCTACTACGAGGATATTATGCTGTAATTAAGGTCGCACCTACGCCAGGTCTTCCATTATCTAAGCAGTAATATTTTTTAGTCAGTTCTCTTATAAAAGAGAAATCCATGTATTTATCTATATTTCTCAGAATATGGTCTTTAGGAACTAAATCTTCTAAATACACCATTTCTAGTTTTTGTTGTGTGAAGTTCTTTTCATTAATCATAATAATGCCCTCCGAATTATAAAGTTTGTATACTATATATATTCGACATCGATGTCCTAAAATCCTTTTTGAATATGAAAAAAAACACTCCAATTTTAAATTAGAGTGTTTTACATTTTATGTTTGTCAACGGTCTGAAGCTCACTTTTCAGTGAGCTTTTTATAAAGATATGTTTATTTACTTTTATGCAGAACGTTCTTCTTTTACTTCCTCTTCTACATTTTTCTTTAATCTTACATCAGGTTCCCTTGGCAATTTGAAATGGGGTATAAATCTATCCCAACCTGTTATTGTAAGAACTAATAATGAAAATACTGCTACCATAGCCATAAAGTTATATTTTATTATATCAATTGGAGCAAATTTGTATAATGGATAAACTGCAGAGGCTATCCCTACATAAAATCCGATATATACGTGCCATGGAATAAGCTGAGATCCAAATACTCCAAGAGAACTTCCAAAGGTAGCATTTCTAAGCCGTAGCGTATATAAGTCTTCTTCACTACCTTCCACGTTGTCTTCAAGAAGATTTTTAATTATTGGTCCAACTGTTACGATTTGAGCCATTTCATCTGCTAATGCTGCATTCCCAAGAATTGAAAGCATACCGTTCCAAAACATAAGTTGTTTTACGTTGCATGACATTTTCGAAACCAATCTTGACAATGGTGCAAATGCATTTATTTTACCCATTATACCAGCAAAAGCTCCAATCCACATCATCATTACTATAACCCATGAACCCGCATCTGCGAATCCTTTTTTCATTAATTCTAAAAATTGAGGTATGTCTGTTATTGTTCCAGCTGTTAATCCAAGGATTAACGATGTTATTATTCCAAGTCCTAAACAAGCAAGTGTTGGCATTCCCTTTACCGCAACTACAAGTACTACCAATAGTGGAATAATCATGTAAACTGGAACTCCGGTTTTAACTTGATTTAATAGTACTACTGCTGATGGTTTAGCTACTTCAAGGGATTTCCACACACTTTCTGGGATTTGATCTATTGCTTGGGATGAACTTCCAACTATAGTTGGAAGGTTCATTGACACACTTACAAAGTAGAAAATACCTGCCGTTATTACTAACGTTATAAGAGCCCATACACCTTGATGTTTTATTCTATCAGTGACATCAACACTTTGAATACCAGAACTTACAACAGTTGTATCTGAAATAAGTCCTATATTATCTCCAAAGCAAGCTCCTCCTGCAATAGCAGCTGTAGTAAGCATTATATTTCCACCTGTTATATGATTTAGCCATAGGAAAATTGGAGCACAAGCTGCAAATGTTCCCCATGAAGATCCTGTTGCAATTGACAGAACAGCTGTTACTGAAAGGCCTGTAAGCGCTACTGTTCTACCCGTTATTCCAAGCGTAAGTGCTAAATTAATTATCGCAGCTCCAACACCTGTTGACATAAACGCTTCTGCTAGTGCATATGCTAGCATTAGTATAAAAAAAACTAATTGCATTTCTTTTACGTTCTCCACAGCAGAATCAACAATATCATTAAATTTGAACTTACAAGTTATTGCCGCTATTATAGCTGCATAAATTACTGAAATTGGAGCTGCAATTAATGCATCCATTCTGGACATCATCAATCCCGCCATTAAAAATACTGGTGATAGTTTTAATAAACTCATTAAACATATATGCTACTCAAAATATGGTCAAATATATTCACTAATAAATTAATAATTTCATTTACGCAGTTTTTTTAATATATATACAATTATAAATTAAATTTTCGTACGTTAATAATTACTGTTGAATAATTTGAGAGTAGCTCCCCCTTTCGATATTTTTTTAAAACTTCAACAAAATTTCAAAATAAAAATTATGTCTTAAATTTTGATAAAGAGTTAATTTTTCTTATGTAATTTTTGATCATACACATTAGTGTGTCATTTTAAACTTCCATATTTCCTTGAAAGTTTTCTTTGATTAGCTATTAGATTTCTAATATAATTTCACATTGCATAAATCATTAAAATTTTTTCATTTCTTTGTATGTATAACGATTACATTGCAAGTTATAAAAAATAAATATATAACGATTACACCGTAAGTTACAAAAAATAAATAACGTAAATATAAGTTTTAACTTGATTGATTTGATCACAAAACAAGCATAAAAGTATAACTTATTTCATCATATACGATTTTTTTACAATTTTTTTATTCCACTACAATCAGTATATAATACTATTTAATATAAATCAATCGAATTTATTTAAATTGAACATTTAGCTATTAATTGTACCTTCTCTCTTGAATATTGGTAAAATATTTCATATATTTCTTAATGATTACTTCTTCCTTTATTTGTTTTTATTCATTCAAAGTGCTACTATTAATTTATATACATTAATTAAGGAGGAATTAAAATGAACACAATGAAAGAATTTACTTTTGAACCTCGTTATTTGAGTTTAGCTGTCATAAATGATGTCAATGTAGGAAATAGAATATTGAATGAGCTTATTATAGATGACGAAAGCTGTTTAGGGCATAGACAGGTAGGTAGCAGAAGCTATCACATTTTCTATTTCAAAAATGATCGCTTTTCGGTTTATTATCATAAAGGCGGAGTAGACGCAATGTACTCCTCTAAATCACTAGATGCCGTTTTAGATTATGTGAATAATTTAAAATCAGAGGATTTTGAGTAACCTAATATAGATAGCATAAAATGAAGTATTACTGGAGATGAAATAATGAGTATAAAAAACATTACAACACTAGCAGATACAAAGTATTTAAAACTTTATAATGCAGAGTATACCAATAAAAGTGGAGAACCTAGAAATTGGTCCATAGCTTCTAGAAAAGATTTAGCTACATTAAAAAATAACTATTTTAATGGCGCAGAGGACAATATAGACGCTGTTATAATTGTAGCTACTCATGTAGCTCAAAATAAATTAGTGGTTATAAAGCAATTTAGGGTTCCTCTTAATAATTATGTTTATGAAATCCCAGCTGGACTTATAGATTGTGGAGAGGATTTTAAAACTACTGTAAGCCGCGAGCTAAAAGAAGAAACCGGCCTTGATTTGATTCAAATTGATTATGATAAGACCAAATCTAAGGCGTATATATCTACAGGTATGACAGACGAGTCTGCTGCCTTAGTGTATTGTACTTGCTCCGGCGAAATATCAAAAGATTATTTAGAACCAGATGAGGATATTGAAGTTATGTTATTATCCAAGGAAGAAGCTAGTATTTTAATCAGTTCTAATGAGAAGATAGATATTAAGGCTTTTCTTGCAATACAAAACTTTATAGGTTAGATGTTGTTAAATAAAAAAGCCATCAGAATAAATTAATTTATTCTGATGGTTTTTTTACATTAGTTTCTTTATTGTTTTATTACATCTTTAGTATTTACATTATCTATATCTTTAGGCATCACTACACTTTTATCATTTGCCATATTTGCAAGCACCATACTCATTATACCTTCCATTGCATTAGGTGTTTTCCCATCAGTTCCACCCATTATTATGGTTTGTGGTACTAGTGGAGATTTACTTATTTTTAACGCCTCTGCAAATGCTATCATAACGCTTTGCCTAACTTGTAAATCTGGGCCGCCATATGCCTCAACTAAAGCCCTCGCCGCTGTCCCCTTTGCGATACCTACCTTTGTTTCTTGCTCAGCAGTAGCATCTGCAACTGCTTTAATATTTAGTGCTGTTGCTTTACCTACTGTTTCAAGTTTGAATGATTCTGCTCTTGCCGCAAGTTCCACTTGTTTAGCATTAGCACCCGCAGTTAATTCAATGGTTTTGGCTTGTGCCGCTGCCTGGGCTTCTCTAGTATATCTTTCAGCATCAGCTTCTTGAGTTCTCTTATATTTGTCCGCTTCGGAAAGTTTCTGCGTTTTTAGTGCTAACTGTTCTGCCAATCTCAATTCAGATTTACCCTTATTATCCGCTACCTCTATGTCAATACTTGATTGCGTAAGAGCTGACTGTGCTGTTGCTTTTGCCTGAGCTTCATTTAATTCTCTTTGCTTTTCAGCAGATTTTTGTTTAGCTTCATTGGTCTTAATCTCTTCCATAGCTACTTGTCTATCTCTTAGCTGTGCAAGAATTTTTTCAATTCTTGTATCACTAGCAGAAGCTGCCGGTGTTCCAATTAATACTTCTTGTAGCTCTAAATCATATAGTTTAAACTTCTCTTTCATTTCATCTGATGCCTGCTTCTGAATTTCACTTCTATCTTGAACTAATTGTATAAGAGTCTTAGTTTGCCCAATATTCTTGAAGTAACCAGCTATCATTGGGTCGAGCGATTGTTCAATAAGCATTTTAATATCCCCAAACCTTTGTATAACTGATGATGCTTTTCTATAATCGATGTTAAATACTACGGTTAGTGGTAGATTAGGCTCGAAGGCATCCTTAGTTATTAAACTAATCTCTTTTAAATTATCATCTAACTTGTGCACTCCACTTTGACCAGTAATCCATTTTAATATTACATTAGTAGTAGGAACTGGTACAACTTTACCTGCATAAGTATTAAATGCATACTTTCCTGGCATCATGGAATCTCTCCAAATGCCTTTTTTACCTTGCTCTACAAGTTCTCCATGAGAATAACCTGTACCTGAAACATCTTCACCTTTATCACCAAAATAACTTACCACAACTCCTACATAACCAATATCTATTATACTTTTAGGCACTATATCAACACTTGCAAACATTCTATTAATGAAGTAAACTCCATCCGTAAGTACTTGCATCTGCTTACCTTTTCTGCCATCTGCAGCTAAAAACTTTTCTGGCTCTTGGAAGTTATTGTGATAGAACTCATTATTTATACTCTCACCAACAATAGGTGCTATAATTGCTCCATTGTCCGGTGTAGGCCCCTCATTGATAGTTACAATACCTATAGTATCCAGGTTACCGTCCTTATTCCTTCCTTTATTATATGAGGCTTCCATTTCACTACCATCATTCTGCTGAGTGTATTGCTCCGTAGTTTTTGAACTTGATATAATTACAGGATTAAACCCACCTTCTCTAGCTAAGTCACTTCGCATTGTTTCTATTTGTGCCGTCTCATCTTTTGACGTAAATATAGAGTGTACCTTGTCTTTCGTGATTATAATAAATTGTGCCAAGTTAAATGCATAAGTACCCTCACGAAGAATATGTCTCTGTGGACCTTTTTGTCCACCATTATTCAAAAATGCCACAACATCTTGAAATGACTTACTTTGTGGTATAACCTTACCTAAAGTTTGACCATCCCCTAAACTTTCCCCTGACCTTGAAAATACATAAGCTATTTGACCTTGTGGTATAGTTACGAGCCTTACCTTCTTAACCTTATACTTGAAAGGCGTTTTGAAATGAACACCAGCCCTTAGTACTTCTGGTTGATAACCCGCTTCTCCCTTTAGTGCTATAAGACTATCGGCCGGCACTGAGCCGCTTAAACTCCACCACTTCTCGACAATCCCTACCTCATCTGTTCCTATGCTTGTAAATCCTATGCCATAAGCAATTAAAATTAATGATACTACAATTATACCTACTGTAATTAACACTGTGTATGAACCCATAATTTCCCCCTTGTATAATTTATATTTTATTGTATTATATGTTAATATTTCAAAATTAGTCTATATAAAAAGAAACATCAAGATCACAAGATCTTGATGTTTCTTTATGGTGCTCCATCAGGGAATCGAACCCTGGACACCCTGATTAAGAGTCAGGTACTCTAACCAGCTGAGCTAATGAAGCATGTCCGACAACATCTTTATTATATATTGTTTTTACGTGTTTGTAAAGACTTATTTTATAAAACTAATAGATAACTAGTTATTTATTAGTTTTATAAGAATAGTAAATCCTATATATCCCCTACTATATTAACTATATTATTTATATTAACACTAAAATTCATAATTTTTACTTATAATCGTGAAGTTTCCTGTTTCCTATGCAAAAATTCATCAGAATTAATTTAGTCTGATGAATTTTTTGAAGGTGCCTTATATCATTATTTTATATAATTTACTGTATTTTCTTTTCTTACTGGCGCATTAGTTATCTCAATTTTTTTATATCCAAGGCAAAATGCATGTATTTGTCTAAATCCTTCTGGTATTTCAAGCTCCTTAACAAACTCTGCACCTTCTTCGCTATTTAATAGATGTGCAATAAGACCAATCCAACAAGAACCAATTTCTAAGGCTTCTGCTGCTATAAGCATATTTTCTACTGCCACTGCGCAATCAACTGAGGCGGAGTTGTTACTTTTGTCTCCTGAAACTAATACTACAGTTGGTGCATTGTAAAACACATGAAATTTTTCATTATCAGCAAATCTTCTAATATATTCATTATCAGATTTTTTAGCAATTTCTTTAAAAGCATCACTTAATCTGTCTATAATATCTTTTCTTTGTATTATCGTAAAATGCCATGGCTGCGTATTATTAGCACTCGGTGCATAAATACCTGCATCTATTATATCTGTCACATGTGCTCCATTAACTTGTTCTGGTAAAAACGCCCTTGTGCTTCTTCTATTTCTTATGTTTTTTAAAGTTTCATTCATTTTAAAGTCCTCCGTTTACTTATTTTTTTGAATACACCGCATTGTAAAGCCTTTTAATAACAGTATAATACCCTATTTGCCCTACATAAAACAAACATTTATTTTTATTGTCATTAGTTATAATAATACTACTGTATTAGTTTAATGTAAGTACGCACTTTTACAACATATAGTCACTAAAATAATACCATCATTATATTTAAGCTAACCCTACAGATAATATCTTATATTATCAATTACAATTCCAGAAACCAGAATCATGATATTTATAATAAGTAATACATTAACAAAGTTTATAACCTGAAATCTTTCTTTCCACTGCTTATCATTTCTAAGCGATCTTCTTGCGTTTCTCTTTAATATAAAGCCAGAATAAACAATTAAGCCAAGGCCTCCTACAATGAATAATGTACTACGTACAATTTCTAGTGTGACTTTAGTTCCACCGTGTTTTACTAAAATAGCTCCTAATATAGATATTAATATTAATATTAGAGATATTATTAATCCCAATATTATTGATTTAATAATATCCTTAATAAAAATTAAAATTTTGTCCATATGGTTATCCTCCCCTATACATTTATATTAAAATAACAAATCATTTTAATATAAATGGCAAGCTACAAAATGATTTGGAGCTACTTCTTTAAGAAGTGGTGTTTGCTCACTACATAAGGAAGTAGCATAGCTACATCTTGTCTTAAATCTACATCCAATTGGAGGATTTATTGGGCTTGGAACCTCACCTTTAAGCATTATCTTTTCCCTTGTTCTTTCAAGTCTTGGGTCAGGAATTGGAATTGCTGATAAAAGAGCTTTAGTATATGGATGAAGAGGATTTTTATAAAGCTCTCCACTCTCTGTAATTTCAGCTATAACACCTAGATACATAACAGCTACTCTGTCAGACATATGTTTAACCATTGAAAGATCATGGGCAATAAATAAATAAGTAAGTCCCATTTCTCTCTGAAGTTTAATAAGAAGATTTACAACCTGCGCCTGTATGGAAACATCAAGGGCTGATATAGGTTCATCGCACATTATAAATTTAGGTTCAACAGCTAATGCTCTTGCTATCCCTATTCTTTGTCTTTGTCCACCTGAGAACTCATGAACAAATCTATTACTATGTTCTTTATTAAGCCCAACTAGTTGTAAAAGATTCTGAATTCTATCTGTTCTATCTTTACCATTAGCCGCAATCTTATGGATATCAATTCCCTCTGCTATTATGTCTCCAACTGTCATTCTTGGATCTAATGATGCATATGGATCTTGAAAAATTGTTTGTACTTCTTTGTAAAATGCTTTCTTTTCAACCCCCTGTATTTTATGAACATCCCTTCCCTTATATAGGACACTACCGGAAGTTTTATTGTACATTCCTATACAAGTTCTACCACAAGTAGTCTTCCCGCAGCCAGATTCCCCAACAAGGCCTAAAGTTTCACCTTCTCTTATTACAAAACTCACATCATCAACTGCTTTTAAAACTGCATTTTTTCCTACATCAAAATATTTCTTTAAATTCTTAACTTCTAATACTACATCTTTTTTGTTTTCTGTCATTGTAACTCACCCCCACCAACTTCAAAAGGTAGATTTAACTTTGGAGCCATTTCATGATGAAGCCAACAAGATGCCCTATGTTCTCCTCCAAATTTGTATGTAGGAGGTTCCTTTGTTAAACATATCTTCATACAATATATACATCTTTGTGCAAATCCACAGCCCTTTGGAGGACAAACCATGTCAGGTGGTGTGCCTTTAATAGCTACTAATCTTTCCTTATTTTCAAGATCTAATCTTGGCACTGCTTTAAGTAATGCCCAAGTATAAGGATGCTTAGGGTTGTAGAATATTTCCTCAGAATTCCCTCCTTCAACTACCTTGCCAGCGTACATAACAAATATCCTGTTAGCTAGGTCAGCAACCACTCCAAGGTCATGAGTAATTAGTATAACCGATGTTCCTAGCTTTTGTTGAAGACTTTTAATTATATCTATAATCTGTGCTTGTATTGTAACGTCTAATGCTGTGGTTGGCTCGTCAGCTATTATCATGCTTGGATTACATGCAAGGGCTATAGCAATCATAACTCTTTGCCTCATACCACCTGAAAATTCATGTGGATATTGATTAAGTCTTCTATCCGCATTAGGAATTCCAACAAGTTCTAACATTTTTAAAGCCTCTTTTAAAGCCTCACTCTTATTCATTCCTCTGTGAATTATTAAATTTTCTGCGATTTGGTTGCCAACTTTCATAGTTGGATTTAAGGCTGTTAAAGCATCTTGAAAAATCATACTACATTGCTCACCCCTAAAATCTTGCCACTGCTTCTCAGTAAATTTTAATATATTTTCACCTTTATATATAATTTCACTACCTTCCTTAACAACTCCTTGTGGTGATTGTATTAATCCCATTATTGCCTTAGAAGTAACAGTTTTACCACATCCTGATTCTCCAACTATTGCTATACATTCTCCTTTATCTATGTCAAAGGACATTCCTCTTACCGCTTGTACTTCACCGGCATAAGTATTATATGATACTTTTAAATTTTTAACTTCTATTATCTTTTCCATAGTTTTCCTCCTACTATTGACGAAGTTTTGGATCAAGTGCATCTCTTAAGCCATCACCAAACAAATTAAATACTAACACCGTTAAACAAATTGCAAATGTTGGCAAAAATAATTGATATGGATAAAAAGCCATTGCACTTTGTCCATAGGATATAAGTACACCCCAGCTTGTATTTGGAGCCTGAAGTCCGAGTCCTAAAAAGCTTAGTCCTGCTTCTGCAAATATATATCCCGGTATGCTAGTTGCAATAGTTAATATCAATACTCCTATTGTATTTGGAATTAGATGTTTTATTATAACTCTTACCGGCGAAGCGCCTAATGCCTCAGCTGCAAGTATATATTCATTTTCCCTAAGTTGCATCAACTGCCCTCTTATCATTCTTGATGTACCACACCATGATGTAATGGTCAATGCAATAATTAAAGTTGTAATGCTATTACCTAAAACTACCATTATTAGTATTGTTAAAAGTAATGATGGGATACTAGTTAATACCTCTATAATTCTCATCATAACCTCATCTATCCATCCGCCAAAGTAAGCCATTACACCGCCGTATAAGCACCCAACAATTATTTGTATGCCTGTTGCAATCAACCCTATTGCAATGGATACTCTACCACCATACCAAATTCTTGCGAATAAATCTCTTCCTAATGCATCAGTTCCAAACCAATATTCACTACAGGGTGATATATTTTTTTTGCTTCCATTAACCGTCTTGAAATCCTTTCCATTTATATACGGACCAAAAATAACCATTAATATTAATGCTATTAATATCACTAACGATATCATTGCAATAGGATTTTTTTTAAGTCTTCTCCAAGCATCCTGCCAGTATGTTATATTGGGTCTTGTTATCATATCAGCATTTTGCTGTTCACAATCAATTAATTCAAACTCTTCTTTTTTAAATTTTGTCATTGATAACTCCCCCCTTTATTTTTTACCACCTGTAAGTCTTATTCTTGGATCAACAACTGTATACAATATATCGGACATAAATATACACAATATATACATAGCCGTAGTTAATATTGTTTGTCCCATAATTATCGGAAGATCTAGTCCTTGAACTGCCCCTATATAATACAGCCCCAGTCCTGGAATAGAAAATACTCTTTCAATAAAAAATGATCCCGTTATACACATTACAATAGTCATAGGAAGAAATGTAACTATTGGTATCATTGAGTTTCTCATTATATGCTTAGATATTAATCTTTTAGTTGATAATCCTTTAGATTTTGCAGTTAATACATAATCTTGATTAATAACATCAAGCATAGAAGTTTTTAAAAGTCTTGAATAATGTGCAATATAGCCAAAACATCCTGCTAATGTAGGTAGAACTGTATACTCCCATCCACCCAGCCACAAATCTTTACCTTTAGGCCATCCTATTACTGGAAACCACCCAAGATCTCCTGCAAACCATTTTTGAAGTAGTAATGCAAATACAAAGGATGGTATAGAAATAAGAAAAACAGCACTGGTTATTACGGTGTAGTCAACCCATGTACCTCTTTTCATAGCTGCAAGAATCCCCAGCATAATTCCAATAACCATTCCCAGTACCATTTGTTGTATTCCAAGCCTTGCAGATGCTGGTAGCTTGTCTTTTATTATACTTCCCATAGTTTGTCCAGGATAAACTATGGATTCACCAAAGTCGCCTCTTAACATACCCGTAATACACTTTACATATCTTTCACCAACCGGTTTATCATATCCGTATTTTATATAAACTTGTTCTTTTATATTTGTTGGTAATTTTTCCACTCTTGAAATTAGTGGATCACCTGGCACCGCTTGCAATAAAAAAAATGTAGCTGTTGCTATTATAAAAAGCGTGAGTAACATTTCCCCAAATCTTCTAATAGTATAATGAATCATGAAACTCTCTCCTTTTTTATAACGCGCAGGGCTCGCAATGAGCTCCTGTGCATTATTATTATGATTACTATTTTCTACCAGAAGTGTATGCCCATCTCCATTCATAAGTAGCTCCAAAATGAGGACTCATAAAATCTTTAACATAGTTTTGTGAAAATCTCCTTGTATCTTGATAAAAAATTGGAGCTAAAGCAACGTCATCTTTAACTAGCATCGCTTCAAGTTTTTGATATTTTTTCACTCTATTTGCAGGGTCTATCTCAGTTTCAAGATCTTTAATTATTTTATTATACTCTGGGTTATTATATTTAATTTTGTTATTGTCACCTTCACTAGCAAATACTTCAAAAAAGTTTATTGGATCATCAAAATCTGCTCCCCATCCACCGTAGCAAGCATCCCATTTTCTATCTTTTTTAGCTTGCTCTAAAAGTGGAGCAGTTCCAAATACTTCTACAGATAAATCTATTCCTAAATTCGTTTTAAATTGTTGCTGCCACCATTCATTAGTTTGTTTTGCAGCTGAGGAATCTCCCACAGTAATATATTTAATCTTTATCTTGCTTAAATCTTTATTTACCCCAAGCTCTTTAAGTCCTTCTTTAAATAATGCTTGAAGTTTTTCAGGCTTGTTTACATACTCAGTTGCTAAATCTTTTAATGGTTCCTTAACTTCATCCCTATATACATTTTTTCCTGATTGTAATGACTTTGGAATCCACCCATAGGCTGGAGAATATCTACTCAAAAGTGTATTTATATAGTCTTCTCTATCAAATGCTAATGACATTGCAAGTCTTATCTTTTTATTTGACATTAATCCACTTGGTCCACCATCATTGTTGAAGGCTAAATACCCAGTACTTGCTTTGTCCCCTTCTGCAAATTGAAATTTCCCTGCCTTTGCTTCGTCTTGCCACTTCTTAACATACTCTTGACTACATCCAGTAACATCTAGCTGTGAACTCTCAAATAATTGAGCTTGAGTTGAGAATTCTGGTATTGCATTCATCTCTGCCGTTTTAACGAATACGTTGTCAGCATCCCAATAGGTAGGATTCTTTTCAAAGGTCATGCTGTTATTCTTTACCCATTCCTTTATTTTATAAGGTCCACAATAAACCTGTTTTGCAATATCTGTTTTCCAGTTTTCTCCACCTTTTTTTATAACATCAAGTCTTATTGGTCCAAAATTAACAAATGGAAATTTCTTTTCAAAATATGGTGTAGGTTTAACTAAATTTATAACCAATGTCTTATCATCTTTTGCCACTACCCCAACATCTTCAGACTTTCCAGTACCCTTATTGAAATCTTCAGCACCTTTTATTTCATAGGCATAGTAAGCATATGAGAAGGCATTCTCCTTTTTCAACAATCTTTGGAATGAATCCACGTATTGCTGAGCCGTAACTTGCACTCCATCGCTCCATTTATAATCTCTTAAGTGAAAAGTCCAAGTTAATCCATCCTTAGATGTTTCCCAGCTTTTAGCTCCTGCTGGTTCAATTTTGTCTTTCCCATCTACAACCTTTATTCTTGCTAAGCCTTCTTGCATTTCATTTATTATTGTGAAAGAATCTACATCCGATGCTTCATTTGGATCTAGGGTCAAAGGTTCAAGTAAAAATAGATTTAAATGTTGATCATCATCTTTTTTAGTACTAGTATTCGTTGAAACTGTTGCTTTGTCTTTTTTGCATCCCACTAGGCCTGTTGCAACCGTTAACATCATTGTTGATGTCAGCAGCAAACTAAGTATCCTTTTTGTTTTCACTAAATAATCCCCCCTAAATATTAATAATTTCTATATAGACCTTATACTAAGTATAAGGGAATATATCCTTAACATTTTGGTGTTTTAATTCTTGTTTTATTCAATAAATCTTTATTGTTGACATTAATAGTATATGTATGTATTTTATATTATATTAATCTATAATTTGGTAATTTGCAATATATTTAAATATTTAAAATTACCCATCACACTAAAAAAATAAATGTATGATATAATTGTATTTAATAGATTAATTATAATTTAATAAATTTAAGCATAAGAGGTGTAACAAATGATAGAAAATACTGATAAGATATCAAGTTTAATAGAAAATCTAAAAACTTCAGATGATAAGCAAAGATCTGCGATAATAAATAAACTTTCCCTAGATTATAACAATGCAATCCCCATGTTATGGTCAAAAATAATAACTGAGGATGATCCAAGAGGAATACTTTCCGTTTTAAGGGATATTTTAAAAAAGGAAAAGCCCAAAGGAATGTTCAAAAGAACTATTGGTAATTCAAAAGAAAAACTTAGCGCTCTTCTTTCTCATTCAGATCCAAAGGTACGAAAGAATGTATGTGGCGTTATTGGAGAACTCGCAGACCCTGTGTATTTAGAAGCTTTATATAATGCCTATAACGCTGAGGATAAATTATTTGTAAGATACTCCTACGTACTTGCAATCGGGAACTGCGGCAGTGCAAATGACGCAGAAAAGTTAAAGAGAATGTTTGAAGATGTAGTAACAAATGAAAAAGCTTGTCAAGAAAATGACTCACTAGTAACAACTAATAAGCATATTAATGAGGAAAAGCTTGCACTAACAAGAGCCATAGATAAATTGTCTCCTACAGCGCGCCATGAGTTTAAAGGATTTGAAAGTCCTGTACCTATGCTGCTCACTGTTATGAATTATCAGTATCAGCTTACTTTAAAGGAACTAGATGATAAATGGATTGATGGTAGACTTGTAGATGACGGTATACTTATCTGCGAGAAGGATTTAGATAAGATTTACACCTGCAGGACCTTTTATGAACTTTTGTATCCTTTAGCTGAGTGTGAAGATTTAGACTTTGATTATAAGGCAATAGCTGATGCAATTATAAATGCAAATTTTGTAGATTTTTTAAATCAGTGTCATTATAATGATTCTAACGATCCTTTTGGGTATAGAGTTGAATTTAAAACAATGGATTCTAATAGAGAAAGGTCAGAGTTTGTAAAAAACCTATCTAGAGAATTAGATGAACTTTCTTGTGGAAACTTAAGAAACAGCCCTTCCTCATATGAAGTTGAAATTCGAATACTTGAAAGAAATAACCTCTGCAGTGTATTTGTCAAACTGTATTCTGTAAAGGATAATAGATTTGACTATAGAAAAAACGACTTAGCTACATCCATAAATCCTGTAACTGCGGCTATTGCAATAAAATCAATAGAAAAATGGCTAGACCCTAGTGCTAAAGTTATAGATCCCTTTTGTGGCGCTGGAACAATGCTTATTGAAAGAGCTAAATTAGAAGAATTTGGATCCTTAACAGGAGTTGATATATTTAGAACAGCTATAAACGCTGCAACAATAAATTCCAAATTAGCTAATGTGGATATAGACCTTATAGCTGAAGATATATTAGAATTTGTGCCTTACGGCCAATTTGATGAGATGATAACAAATATGCCTTTTGACAATAAGTCCACCACCCATAATAAGTACGCGGATTTGTATAGTGCATTTGTAAATAAAATCCCTGATTTTATAAGACCAGGAGGAATGGCATTTGTTTATACAATAGAAAAGCAATTATTTAGGGAAGTTCTGCTGGATAATGATAAGCTTGAATTACTTCAAGAGATAAAAATTGAAAGTGGTAGGCTTACACCTCATGTATTTGTGCTAAAAGTAAAATAATGCACATGAAATACATAATGAGTCTAATGTACTTATAAAAGAAATAGATACACCTATACATTAGGTGCATCTATTTTTTTTACAAATTTATTCAAGCCACCAAGTGTCTTTTGGAGAAACTGGTGAATGTCTTTTGTGTTTAGAAACTGTATATAATTTTAATATTTTCTCCTCGTATTCTTCTGAGATGTCTTTACCCCTTAAATACATACAAACCTGATGATTTAGTTCTGTTACTTCTTTTTGATTGGATCTATTGTCCCATACACCACTTGTAGAAATTTTATTAATTATAGATTTAGGTGCATTAAATATTTTTGCCATTTCGTAAACTATGCTTTTTGTTATTCCCTCAAGTGGTTGTATATCTGCTGCATCGTCACCATGTTTCGTCACCATTCCTAGAGTTAGCTCGGCTACATTCGTGTAGCCAGCAACTAGAACATCATAAACTTCAGCTACTCTATATAACACGGTCATTCTCACTCTAGAATTTGTATTCCCTATATCTACTTTTGAAGGAGGTAACCCACGAAGAAGCTCAATGGATTCAATTACGGGACCCATTACATCATAGGTTTGAAATACATCTGGCTTTATAATGTCTCTTGCAAGTTCTACATCTGCCATGTCTGATTTAATCCCAAATGGGAGAGATAGATTGATTAGATATATTCCTGATTTTTTTATAAGCATACTTGTAACAAAGCTATCTACTCCACCTGTAAGATGACAAACATAACCTTTTTTTCCGGTATGCATAGCATACTTTTTTAAGAAAGTACAAATTTCTTCTATCATTCTATATGCATACTTTTCATCTGACTCATTTTCAAGAGGACAAGGTATACCAAACTCATTCCTTATTTCTTGTTGTTTAATTTTATCCATATCTAGCCTCCTTAAACTTGTTTATATGTTTATTGTATCACATATAATCCCATATTAACCACAAATTATTAAAATGAAAGATTAAAATTAATATCCGTCCTTATTGATAAATCAGAAAAAACATCCCATTTTAATCAGAGAGAGTTTTATTTTCAGATAATTTAGCTGCTATTCTTGTCTGCGATATACTTTCTATAGACTTTTTAATTGCACCCGTTGGGCATTTATATAAGCAAGTAGATTCATTACATATTGAAACACATACATCACAATCTACTACAGCTAGATTGTTCTCAATTTTTATTGCACCATATGGACAATTCTTAACACAAATTCCACATCCAATGCAGCCTACTTTGCAAAGTTTACGTGTCACAACACCTTTGTCGTTTGAATTACAATTCAAAGATACATTAATTCCATTTGGAACTAATTCAATAACTTTTTTAGGACAAACTATTTTACATTTTCCACAACCCGTACACTTTTTATTGTTAATAATTGGTATGCCTTCTTTGCTCATTGTCATTGCATCAAAAGGACAATTTTTAACACATGTTCCAAAACCGAGGCAACCATATTTACATCCCTTTGGTCCTCCCTGTAGCACTGATGCTGCAACACAATCTTGAACACCTTGATACTTATAATCCTTAATAGCTTTACTTACTGTACCAGCACATTTTACAAAAGCCACTTTTGGCTCCATTTCTGCTGCCACTTTACCAGTTAGATTTGCTACCATTTTTGCAACAGGTGCTTTCCCTGGAATGCAAAGATTTGGTGCTACATCTGGGTTTATAACCACAGCTTCTGCATACGCCATACAACCAGCATATCCACAGGCTCCACACTGACCTTTTGGTAATATATCTTCAACAATATGAATCAATGGATTTACTTCAATGGCAAATTTCTTATTTGCAACCGCCAAAATTAAACCAAACACTAGCCCAACTGATGTCATTACAACTAAAACTGCAATCGCTATACTTATATTACTCATAATAATTTCTCAGCTCCTTTCTACGCTGCTATAATCCCAGAAAACCCCATGAAAGCTAATGCTAACATGCCCGCTAAAATAAACGCAATGCCGAGCCCCTCTAATGGTTTAGGGACATCTGCTAATCTTAGTTTTTCTCTTAAACTTGCCATAAGTATAATTGCCAAGGCAAACCCCAAACCAGATCCAACGGCAGATATTGCACTTTTTACAAATGAAAAATTTGATTCTACATTTAAAAGTGGTACGCCAAGTACAACACAATTTGTAGCAATTAGTAATAAATATATTCCCCACATATTATATAAGGTAGGTGCATATTTTTTAATAATCATTTCTAAAAGCTGCACAAAGCTAGCAATTAAAAGCACAAACACCGCCGTTGTTAAAAATGTTAAATGAAATGGAGCCAATATAAAATGGAATACCAACCATGCTAGCATGGAACTCAGAGTCATAACAGAAGTTACAGCCATTCCCATACCAATAGAGGCTTTTAAGCTCTTAGAAACCCCAAAAAAAATACAAAGCCCTAAAAACCTTGTTAAAACGAAGTTATTTACGACTACCACACTTACAAACAGAGTTAGATACTCACCCATTATGCTTCGCCTCTCTCAATTTTATTTTTTTCCATATGTTCAGTCAGCATCTTAAACCCGGCTACCATATAGCCAATGAGTATAAATGCACCTGGTGGTAAAATCATGATAAGTGCAGGATTATACCAAGAACCAAAAATTTTTATCCCAAATATAGCTCCTGTACCAAAAAGTTCACGTATCATCCCGATAGATAAAAGTGCAAGTGCAAAACCACATCCCATTCCTAGTCCATCAAAAAAGGATGGAATCACTGAATTTTTTGAAGCAAAAACTTCCGCTCTAGCTAAAATAATTGCAAAAACAACAATCAATGCTAAATATATTCCTAATGCCTTATAAAGCACTGGCGCATATGCTTGTAATACCAACTGTACTACCGTAACAATGGTTGCTATGGATGTAATATACACCGGTACACGGACCTTAGGATTCACTACTTTTCTACTAATAGATACAATAGTATTATTTGCAGTAATAACGAAGATAACTGCTAAACCCATAGTTAGAGAATTTATCGAGTTATTCGTTACCGCTAAAGCAGGACAAAGACTAAGTGCAAGAACAAAAATTGGATTTTCTTCAATAATCCCTTTTTTAAATATATTCCATAACTCTCTCATATTATTTCCCCCCTACAAACTGTGTAACCTGTTCCACAGCTTCTTTGATACCTTTCGTTACCGCTTTTGAAGAAATGGTAGCCCCAGTCATAGCTTGAATATTATTTTCTTTTGATTTATCTTTTACGACTTCTAAATCTTTGGTTTTTTTACCTTTAAATTGACATCTAAAAGGTTCTTTACCTGCATTTTCTCCAAGTCCGGGCGTTTCATTACTCTCTAATATAGCAAATTCAATAATTTTACCTTGTGGCGACACAGATACAATCATTTTTATTGCTCCCCCATATCCTTTACTCTCTGCTGGAACTATATATGCAATTACTTTCCCATTCTTTTCTGCAATAAACCATTCTTTCTTCCCCTTCACTGGCTCAAACTTTTCTGCATCCACCACCAATGACTTCATTGCATTAGTCTTCATCATAGCCGCTTTTTCTGCTGCAACTGGTGCTGTAAAAAAATAGGTTGAAGCAATAATTGCGCCTGATATGAAACAAGCAACTGTTAAATTCATAGCAATTTGAAAAATACTATACTCTTTATTATGCAAAACATTATTGTCATCTGACATTTTTCGCTACCTCCTTGCTCCAAATTTAACCGGCTTTATCACGCGATCTATAAGCGGTGTAACTGAATTCATTAACAAAATGGAATAACAAACCCCTTCTGGATATCCACCCTTTAACCGAATTAGAACAGTAAGCGCCCCAGCACCCATAGCAAAGATCACCTGCCCCTTCTTTGTAATAGGAATAGTAACCATATCTGTAGCCATAAAGAATGCTCCTATAACAAGGCCTCCAGCCATAATATGGAATAGCGGATCTCCGCTAAATAAACCTGTCGGTCCAAATATCCAAGTTAAAATACCTACAGTTCCAATCATAAATACAGGAACTTCCCAATTTACATATCCTTTATAAATTAAATATATGCCTCCAATCACTAGTAAAACTGTAGATGTCTCACCAATACTTCCACTGCGAGCACCAATGAACATAGCTTTATACATTTGAGGTGCACTTCCAAATGTATCAATGAGTTTTCCATATCCTTGTTGTTTTAAAATATTTAAAGGCGTTGCAGTAGTTACTACATCTACACTTGTACTCATTCTTGTCCAAGTTGTCATTGCAATAGGCCATGATACCATAAGAGCTGCCCTACCAATATGAGCTGGGTTAAAAATATTATACCCAAGACCACCCATAGAATGTTTTGCTATTACAATAGCAATAAATGAACCAACTATCGCCATATAAGGTGGAATCGTCGGTGGCAAACACATTGCAAGCAATAGTCCTGTTAGGAATGCACTTCCGTCAGTTATAGTTATTTTCTTTTTTCTAATTTTTTGCATTAGGCACTCGAATCCAACTGCTGACAGACTTCCCATAAGAAGTATAATTAAAGCAGGAATCCCAAAGTGATAAATCCCAAAAATTGCAGCTGGCGACAAAGCCAAATTCACAGTCCACATAATTTTAGAAATAGATGCTTCTGAACGTATATGTGGAGATGTTGAAATGGTAAAGAGATTATCTTGTAATTTTATTTCACTATTCATTTAGCTAACATCTCCTTTTTTTTTGCAGCATCCGCTGTATTTTGCATTTTACAATATCTAATGTATTGTACTATATTCCGCTTAGCGGGACATACATAAACACAACTTCCACATTCTGCACAATCAAAAAGATTTTGTTCAAGCTTTGCTTCTTCATACATGTTTTTTTCTCCCAATATACTTAGCATACTTGGATTAAGTCCACAAGGACAAATGCTTACACATTTCCCACAACGAATACAAGGAGATTGCTTTCCATTATTAATATCTTTTTTATTTAAACATAAAATTCCAGAAACGCCTTTAACAATAGAAATATTTAAATTTGATTGAGCAAATCCCATCATGGGACCACCCATAATAATTTTAGCTGGTGCCTCTACAAATCCACCACAATTTTCAATAGCATCTTTAAAACTTGTTCCAATTCTAAGCAAAAGATTTTTAGGTTCATTTACAGCACTTCCACTTACAGTTACTACTCTTTGTATCAAAGGAATTCCTTTTACCACAGCATCATATATTGCAATAACTGTTCCTACATTTTGAACAACGACTCCTACATCCATTGGCAAACTACCGGATGGAACCTCACGATCCACTAACACTTTAATAAGCATCTTTTCCGCACCTTGTGGATATTTAGTAGGAATTGCCTTAACTTCTACTGTGGTTCCTGCAAAAGCTTTTTGCATAGCACTAATTGCATCTGGCTTGTTATCCTCTATTCCCACATATGCTTTTTGAACACCGAGGACCTTCATTACTATTTTTACACCAGTAAGAATTTGCTGGGAATACTCTAGCATCATTCTGTGATCTGCGGTTAAAAACGGTTCACATTCGGCCGCATTTAAAATAAAAGCATCAATTTTCTTTTCTTTTGGTGGCGATAATTTTACATGAGTTGGAAAAGTTGCCCCTCCCATTCCAACGATACCAGCTTCTTTAATAATATCTTTTATTTCATTATCATTTAACTTCTCCCAATCTCTTTCAAATGGAATTCCTTCTATCCATTCATCGAAGCCATCATTTTCAATTACAATAGAAAGACACTTTCCAAATACCGGATGAGGGTATTCTGCCACATCTATAACAATACCGGATATTGATGCATGCACAGGGCTAGAGACAAAAACTGTGTTATTCGCTATAACCTGTCCTTTTTTTACAAAATCACCCTTAACTACAATAGGTGAACACGGCGCACCGATATGCTGCCTCACAGGAATAACAACCTTACTTGGCATTAGTGCTATTTCTATAGTCTTATCCGCGGTATAATTTTTATTATCATTTGGATGTATTCCTCCACGAAAACTTTTTATCACTTTCCCACCCCTCTTTTAGCATATTTTAAAATATATTGAATTATATAGATATCTTTAAATCAAAAAACTATTTTAAGATAGAATTCGAGTAATAACAAGTTGCATTTCGTCATTATTATGAGCAAATTCATCAAAAATTTTTATATTCAGTATGGACAATATAAATGTTAGTATTCCGCCTCCTATTTGAAAACCTCGCACAGAATAACCAATTTTTTTTGCTATTACTTGTCCAGCGATAACCCCCACTACAATAGCAATAAGAGGCACTATATATACAACAAAAGCTGCCATTAACATATTTGTTTCTTTCGTTTCAAAAGCAATTCGTTGTCCAGCCTTAGCCCCAATAAAATTTTGAGCCTGAATCACCAATGAACTATCACCTGGGCATGCACCACAATTTTTACATTCGTTATGCCTACCTACCTTGACTTTCGCCATGTTATCCTCAAATATTTCTATTATAATTCCTTCTTCCTCTTTTATCACCTTTACAGCTCCTCTCCTTGACTACAATATTAATTTTATTGTAAGGCTACGATAAAGTTTTTATATATTCCACATGTAAAATTATACACCGCCTGTTAAATTATATATTAATTTCAATTTCTACAACTTAAGATAGTTTTTTTTAGAGTAAAAGTCAATGATAATTAATTTTTTAACAAACAAATATATGGTGTTTTTCATTTTTTTTACTCGAAAACCATTCTTTTGTAAATGTATACAAAACATTTTGTCCACATTTTATTTTCACAATTCCTACTTATTCGTACTAATGTTTTGAACAATCCCTAGTCATATTACTGTGTTAAAGTATTAGCATAAGCTTTTATATATTCTTTTTTCAGTATTATTACAATTTTATTTAATAATATTTTTTTATTATAACTCAATTTAATATTATTGTTAAATCGTGTTAAAATATTAACAATTTCTTCTTATGATACTAAAACTAAAGGTAATCATGCGAAAGCATTGCTAATAAGGAACTAAAAAAGAGATGCATTTGCATCTCTTTAACCCTTATTAATTTATTAATCTTATATTTATATTGCTATTGTTGCACCCTTTAAATACTCTAGTTCTTCTCCTTTTAAATATGGGGAAAGTTTCTCAAATACGGTTCTATGATAATTATTTAGCCACGCCTTTTCGTCATATGTTAATAAAAGCGCATCTATAGCTTCTAAATCTATAGGGCAAAAGGTTAAAGTCTCAAACTTCATAAATTGTCCACCATATTGAGTTTTTTCATCTTCCTTAACAGTAACTAAGTTTTCTATTCTTATACCATGTTTTCCATCCTTATAAACCCCTGGTTCATTGGACACTATCATTCCTTTTGCAAGCTTAATAGTACTGGCAGCCATAGATATTCGATGTGGCCCCTCATGAACATTTAAAAAGAAACCTACTCCATGCCCTGTTCCATGTTTAAAATTCATACCTGCATTCCAAAGTGGAATTCTAGCTATAATATCCAAGTTTGAACCAGTGGTTCCATATAAAAATCTCTGCATACTTAAATCAATCATTCCTCTTAAAACTAGAGTGAAATCTGTTTTCTCTTCTTCCGTTAATGGGCCTACTGCTAGGGTCCTTGTAATATCTGTTGTTCCATCTAAGTACTGAGCACCAGAATCTAATAAATAAAGGCCTTCTTTCTTTATAGTAGCCTGATTTTTTTCTGTAGCAGTATAGTGAGGCATAGATGCATTTGCTCCGTAAGCTGAAATAGATGCGAAACTTAAATCATAAAAATTTTCTCCTGCTTTTCTTATTTCGCAAATTTTATCTGATGCCTCTATTTCAGTAATATTACGCGTTTTTATAGTTTTTTTCATCCAGTTTATAAATTTAACCATAGCAACGCCATCACGTACCATTGCCTTTCTAACATTTTGAATTTCAACATCATTTTTTATACCCTTAAATTTTGTAGTTATATCCATAGCTTCTACCGTTTTAATCTTTATGGCACTATATATCCAAGTACTGTTTTTCGCTGGATCAAATAATATTGTTCCGGCTTTAATATTTTTTAGAAATTCCCCTATGCTATCGTATGGCATTATTTCTACATTGGCCTTTTCAAGCTCAGATCTAACTTTTGAATTAATCTTTATATCATCTATAAATAAATAACATTTTTCCTCTGAGATAACTGTATAAGCTATTGTTAAGGGATTACATTTTACATCTCTTCCTCTAATGTTTAATAGCCATGCTATATCATCGAGTCCTGATATAACATAGTAATTTGCTCCCATATTCTTCATTTCCTGGACTACTTGCGCAAGTTTTGCTCCTCTTGACTTTCCTGCATACACTATATCGTGCAAAATCACCTCACTGGAGGGTCTTGCTGGTCTATCCTTCCATATTTTATCTATTAAATCTTCATTAACTTCAAATGAAAATTTCTTACTTTCTAACGCTTTCTCTACCCCTCTAAAATACTCTACTGAAATAACCTTGCCATCAAAAGCAATCTTTGCTCCTTCGCTAAGAGATTCCTTCAAAAATTCCTCAACAGTTGGAACATTACTCTCTCCCATTTTAAATAAAGTTACACCTGTACCTTGTAATTCACTTTCTGCTTGAATGAAATATCTTCCATCTGTCCAAAGATAAGCATCCGTAAGTGTTATAATTGCAGTACCAGCAGAACCTGTAAATCCTGTTATAAACGTTCTAGCAGTATAATGTTCTGCTACATATTCACTTTGATGTGGATCTGAACTAGGTACTATATATGCTTCTATGCCTCTTTCTCTCATACCATTTCTTAACTCTTCAATTCTTTCTTTTACATTCATCATATTCACCCCATTAATTTGCAAGCGTTTACTTACAATTTTTAAATTACTTGTTTAATTATACCATAAATAAGTTGGGATTATTAAAACAAAAACTGTAATTTTATATAATTTTTAAGTTTTGAACTATAAGTACTTATATTAAGTCTTTTATTAAAACTATCCTAGCAGGAGCACCATCTGCTCCCTTAATTCTAAGTGGCATAGCACACATGAAGTATTCATCTTCTTTTATTTCTTTTAGTCTAACACCTTCTATTATAGTTATTCCCTTGCTAAAAAGAATTTTATGGGTTTCATGTTCTGGCTGAGACCTTTCTATTCCAAGTGAATCTATTGCTACTCCAATTATTTCTCTTTCTGCTAGATACTCTGCTCCACTTTTTTCAAGAAAAACAAAATCAAATTCAAATTCATCTGTGAATGAGTTGCGAGTTTTAAGCAATAAGAATTCACCTGGCCTAATGTTTTTATCCATAAGATCTTCTTTTGTTATTCCATTTACTATTTTTGTTAAATCCAAAACTCTACACTTTGTAATCAATTTATTTAAATCAATAGCATCAATAGTAGCACCCATATCATCTACATGATACGGTGCATCAATATGAGTTCCTGTATGTAAGTTCATACATATACTAGATTCATTAATGCTATCCTTTGGGATTTTCCTTTCAAATTTAATCACTGGTCTTTTTCCCTCTATATTCTTGTATACTCCCATACTTTTTTCTATAGTCATAGATATATCATATATAATCATGTTACGCCTCCTTAATTTTGTGCTGTATTCCACCACTGTCCGCCATCCCGCTCAACTAAATGCATTGCTTCCTCTGGGCCTGAGGTCCCTGCTGAGTAATTAGGATAATTAGGTATATTATTTTCAAATCCTTTTTCAATGCTTTCAATAAATTTCCACGAGTATTCAAGTTCATCCCATCTAGTAAACAAAGATGAGTTATTTCTAATTGCTTCAAGCAATAGCCTCTCATAAGCCTCGGGTGAATCATTTAAATACTTACAGCTTTGACAATAATCTAATTCAACTTTTTCCATTTTAAATTCACTACCTGGCTTTTTAGCATTTATCTGAAAGAAAAAGCCCTCTTCTGGCTGAATTTTTAAGACTAAAAGATTATGACTAATCTGATTAAACTCCTTATAATAATTAATTCCAGGAAGTTTTTTAAACTGAATAACTATCTCTGTGCTTTTAGTATCCATTCTTTTTCCTGCTCTTATATATATGGGTACTCCTCCCCACCGGAAATTGTCAATATAAGTCTTAAGGGCTATAAAAGTATCTGTGTTTGACACTTTTGATACCCTATCTTCGTCTCTATACGCCACCTCTTTTATACCATTGACAAAGCCAGAGCCATATTGACCCCGAACAATATTTTCCGTGCAAGTCTCAGCGGTAAAAGGTCTGAGTGATCGTAATACCTTGACTTTTTCATCTCTTATAGATTCTGGTTGAAAGTCTACTGGAGGTTCCATCGCAATCATAGTCAATATTTGTAACAAATGATTTTGAAGCATATCTTTTAAAATACCAGCATTTTCATAATATCCGCCTCTGTTCTCTACGCCTAAAAGTTCATAGGACGTAATTTGAATATTATCAATATAATTTGCATTCCATAGTGGTTCAAATAATGAGTTACCAAATCTTATTGCTAATATGTTTTGGATCATTTCTTTTCCCAGATAGTGATCTATTCTAAATATATCCTCTTCAGGTATAAGCTTTGATATATTATCATTTAAAATCCTAGCCGTTTTCAAACTTGATCCAAAAGGCTTTTCGATCATTATCCTCTGCCAGCCAGTGTCTTTGCAAACCATAGCATTATTCTTTAAATTTCTAATTATCCCTTCAAAAAACTCTGGTGCAACTGCTAAATAATATAATCTTTTACCTCCAGTTAAATATTTAGTCTCCATTATTTCCAAAAATGAATCTAAATCCTTGTACGCTTCATTATCTGAAGTAAAATCAAAATTCTTATAAAAAATTTTCTTACTAAATTTATCCCATAGTTCTTCATTTAAAGAAAACCTAGAGAATTTTTTCACTGATTCATACATTTCTTCTCTATATTGCTGATTTGTTTTTTCCCGTCTTCCTATAGACACAATTGTAAAATTTTCAGGTAATTTCTCCTCGTACATCAAACTAAAAATAGCTGGAATAAGTTTTCTTTTTGTCAAATCACCAGTTCCACCAAAAATTATAAATATACTAGAAAGTTCTTCATCCATACTTTTCTCCATTAAAAGTGCTCCTTCCTGCAATTCTTTTCATACGCACTATTTCTTATTTTTTTGTTCTGATCATAGCATATTAATTAATAACTACATCTACGGGTTTACTTAAATGAAATAGCTATCATATTACAATTTCAATTAATAATAATATACCACAAACTCATGAAATGCGTAAAAGTATATTTGCAAGTACTTTTGTTGAATTTCTATATATTGTATTTTTCGGAAGATGCGCAGGGCTTTTGTAATCTATTAAAAGAAGTGGATGTAGCCGAAGTAAATCTATTACCCTTCCATCAATTTGGACAAAATAAATATTCCTTATTAAATAAGGAATACAAGTTCGCAGATGTTGCCCAACTACATGAAGAAGATTTAAACTCATATAAAGAGATATTTATTCAAAACGGCCTAAATTGTATAATATAATTTAGGCTATTTTTATTCCAGTTTGTTTCATAGAAATCAGGGAATGCTATCTATAAAAAGATAGATTGGTGGTATGAAATCATGATAAATATAAAAGTAAAGGTGGAAAGCCTAACAATTACAATGTTATTGCTAGCTGCTATTGGCATTACAAGCGGCTGTCCATCAAAAATCAGTAAAAGCGAAAAGAGCATAGGAACATTTAAATTACAAAATACTGCAATAAAAAAAACTCCAGACATTAAAAGTATGAACGCTGTGGTAATACGGAAAAATGAATTACTTTTAGTCTCGTTAAATGATAAAAATGATAATATCACATTAGATAGTGGAGGTACCTTTTCTCACCCACTCATATCTCCTGATAAAAGTCTGGTTTCATACATGAAGGATAGTGTTTTATATATTACAACGGATAAACTAGAACATATAAAAGTAGTCGATAATGCGTCACAGTTATCATTTGCATGGCAAGATAAAAATACTTTACTATACTCTCCTACCACTGGCGGCTTATATGTTTATGATGTTGTAAATAAAATCAGTAAACCTTACCTTCAAAATGAGTTTAATTACCAAAATATTACCTTAGATAGTAAAGGAAGAATATATGCAGAGCAGTACCTATACTATAAAAAAAATGGATCTAATTATAGAAATGATTATGGAATATTATTTTTTGATCCAATAGCAAAAACACAAAAAATAGTTATAAAATCAATCCCAAGTAAAATAGATACAGTTGACGATTTAGGAATGTATCCTATAATAATCGGTATATCAAATGATGATAAGTATCTGTATATATGGAAACATCCACATGCAGGCTCTCTTGCAGCAGATGGAGTTGATTTGGCAGTGTACGATATTTCACAAAATAAATTAATAGAATATACTAATCCAAATATAGTTTCACTAGGCTATAGTGATAATATATCCCCAAACCCTAAAAACAGTAACTCTTTAGCATTAATCTACGGTGGTGGTAGAGAGATGGGTAATAACAAAGATTTAGTTGTTTTAGATATCTTAACTGGCAAATTTCAGTCCTTATCCCCAAAGGGAGAAACAACCATGACACCTTATTACACAAATGATGGGAATACAATCCTATATGCTTCCTCTAAAGAACAAAAATATGTGCCTAGCGGCTTAACTCAATGGCTTTTAAACGGGCAACACCATATTTTCAGTATTGATACAACTACAAAACAAATAAAACAGCTTACAAATAACCAAAATTATTTCGATTTTTCACCAATATATATAAATAACAAAGACATCATATTCTTCCGTAGTGATAAATCTGAAAATGTGTCTATTTGGAAATATGCTAATGGCCAGGAAACTATGCTTGCAGATGGTTTAATATTTTATGATGATATGGATTATCCAGCCCAAAACTATTTTGGTCATTTTAACACCACTCAGTATACTGATATACGATAGCCAATTGAAGTTATCCCCTTTCTATGGATGATTTTTACGTAATATAAAATTTATTACTTTCATTTATGATAAATAAAGTTCAAAAAGGCTCTAGCAAAATTGCTAAAGCCCTTTATTTAATAGCGAGAAAAATATATATTAAAAATAAATAGACCTTTTGAATCTTTATAGATTAATTACTCCATTTAATGTTGGTTTGTTTTCATCTCTTGAATTTAGCTCTATTATATCTGGTAATTTCCAATTTCTTATTCCTCTATTAAATCTCCGTGGTAATAGATATCTAGCTGGCTTATACCCCTTTTTCCGGTGATTCATTATATCTTCCTCAAACATGTTTTTTACTTCGTTCATATGACAACTATTTATTTTAATTTGTTTAAACTTAAGTTCACTTACAATTTTCAAAAACCTATCTACTTCACTTTGAAAAACTTTAGCAAAAAAAGCATTTGCCTTATTGCCATCACAAATTAATATTGGATTTAATTGACTTTCATTTATAATAGCTTTCAATTTAAATACATCTTTTTTACTCTTCCCAATAAAATAACCATAATTAATATAATTAGGATCACTATCTTCGGGAAAAATCACATTATATAACAATTCTTCTTCTTTCATTTTAATCCTCACCTTTCTAATAAAATACTAGATTAATAAAACTAAAATTTTCAAAGCCTCTGATATATATATTCGTTGTAGTTATTATAGTAGTTAATTGTAAATAATATGTTATGAATTTGTTTAGACTTGACTACGTATTGTTAATTTTCAAAACATTCTTTAAATTCCTTCTTGATAATTAAAAAGTCCTCTAAATCATTTAAAAATAGAAATAATAATGCCCTATTTTCAAATTCATTTCTATTCTTTGGCAATGCCATAATTTCATAATCTTTCCTAAGTAAAGTGAGCTTATTAATAAGTTCGATACAATCATTATCTTCATGAATATTAGTTGCAACATCATTAGTAAATTCTGACAATATTATAGTTTGATCATAGGTTATATAAAATCTTGAAAAATGTCTTTTCATTCTTTTTATAGCCTCTAATTGTATTTTTCTCATATCTATATAACTTACATAATAATCATTACTCTTAAACAAATGATTATTATTTATTATTTGTACCATCAATTTAGTATTTTTAATTAGCTTTTCAACACTTGAAATTACTTCTTGCTCATAAATTGGTACAGCTTGTGAAATCAAACTTAATGCCATATCTGATAATATTAATCTATATTGTTCTTCTATCTTCTCTTTGTTCTTCTCAAAATCCTCTTCTAATGATTCTGTATATAAATTAAAAACCATTGCAACCCCAATACCTATTATAGTTAACTTTGCTTCATTTATAATCCAGAAAATATTAATATCTGTACTTATTAAAAGATGTGTTGATAATACTGCGCCAATAACCATACCCTCACTTGTTTTCAAAATATTAGTTATTGGTATAAATATAAGTAAAAATAGTCCAAATACAATAGGATTATTACCAAGTAAAATATATAGCATAAAAGATAAAAGTATAGCTACGGTGGATGCGATTATTCTCCTACCTGCAACTAATATAGATTCTTTCTTCGTATCTTGAATACTTAATATTGCAATTATACCCGAAGTTACTCCAAATTCTAATCCCATATAATTTGATATAATAATTGCTATTGTTGCAGACAAAGTTATCTTAACTGTTTTTGATTGTAAATATTTTATCATTTCACAACTTTCTCCTACTACCATAATTATATGGTATGTTCTTTATTTATAATTAACTTTTTTGCTTTTTATTTCAGTCAGGTTTCTTATTATGGTGCATCATATAACAAAAAACCTTTAAATTTCAAGGTTTTTTATTTGTTTTCTTTATCAAGTACAATCCATATTTCTATTGACTTTGCTGAGATAGCGATAGATACTAGGCTCTGAACAATAAAGTTGTTTTGCCACTTCACTTACAGCTCCCTTAAGCATAAAAACACCTTTTCGGTTTAATATATCAATGATATTTATCCGTTCATTCTTCGACAATCGATCAATAGGGATGTTATTGTCGTCTAATACCTTATTTAAAACAGTTTCTGTTACTTCAGCAATAGATCCCGAAAAGGTCTCAGTATTATCATTCAAAAGAGAATTAACAGATTCATATGTGCTATTTTGCTCAATTAATTTATCTGGGTGACAAAGCTTTAATATTTGGTCGCTTATATCTACATATTTTTTATCGTCGAAATTAATGCACAACATTCCCACAAGCTCATCGTTCTCGTCCTTAATAAACATGGTTGAAGATCTCAATATGCGTTGATCTTTAGAAACTCCATTATAGTTGAGTTTATAGTTGTTATTTTTATAACTCTTATCTGATATAATACTCAGTGCAAGATTAGTCATGGGAGCGCCAACTGTTCGTCCGCTAACATATCCATTCGCTATTGCAACTACGGAATTTGTATCATATCCAAAATCATGTAAAGCAACTTCATAATCTGGACCTAGGGACTTTCCTAAAAATTCTACAAGAATGCTATATTGTTTTAACATAATGTCATTCATTTTTCCACCTACTCTTATATATTTATTACACCACTTTATATGGAACTTCATAACTAGTGTATTTATTATAGAAATTTTAAAATCTAAATTTATAATATGCTATATAGATTATCACAATTATATAAAAGTTACAACGTAAACGTTATTTTTTAATAATTTATTATTAATAAAGTAATTACTTATCGACTACAAATTCATTTAAAGCTATAAAAAATCCTTAAATCAGGCAAATTAGTATAACAAATCCCATTTGCTAGTAATTGTTTCTATTTATTGTTAATAATTTTATTAAGACCATTGACTATATATTATTGCAGTGATAAAATCCTTCTATAGGGGGTTTAAAATATAAAAACCATTATATTACAGGGGGGCAATGATTTATTCATTCAACATAATTACATTTTAAATAAATAAAATGGAGGTTTTTATTATGAGCATAAAATATATACCAGAACCATTTAGAATTAAGATGGTAGAGACTCTTAAGATGCTTACACGTGAGGAAAGGAAACAAAAGATTGCTGAAGCAAAATACAATATGTTTAACCTTCGTGGTGAAGATGTTTATATTGACTTATTAACAGATAGTGGAACTAATGCAATGAGTCAAGAACAATGGGCTGGTATCATGAGAGGCGACGAAGCCTATGCCGGTTCATCAAGTTACTATAAACTTGTAGGAGCAGGTCAGGATATTTTTGGTTATAAATATATTCAGCCAGTTCATCAAGGTCGCGCAGCGGAGAAGGTTATGTTTGGATTATTAATGGAAAAAGGTAAATACTCTATCTCTAATACCTTCTTTGATACAACAAGAGCACACGTAGAAGCAACGGGTGCAAGAGCCATTGATTGTGTTGTTGCTGAGGCTAAAGATCCAGCTATAAGAGCACCTTTTAAAGGAAATATGGATGTTGAAAAATTAGAATCCTTAATTAAAGAGTACGGTGCTGATAAGATTGGTCTTGTTGTTATGACAGTTACAAATAATTCAGCAGGTGGCCAGCCAGTATCTGTACAAAACGTAAGAGAAACATCAAATGTTTGTAAAAAATACGGTATTAAATTATGTATCGATGCTGCACGTTATGCTGAAAACGCTTACTTAGTAAAATTAAGAGAAAAAGAGTTTGCAGATAAATCAATTAAAGAAATTGTAAAAGAAATGTTTAGTTATGCAGATATGTTTACAATGAGTGCTAAGAAAGATACAATTGTCAATATGGGTGGATTAATTGGCATTAAAGATGATGAAAAATTGTTCCAACTTTGTAAGGCACGTACAATTTTATTCGAAGGTTTTATTACTTATGGCGGTCTTTCAGGTCGTGATCTTGAGAGTTTAGCACTTGGTCTTTATGAAGGACTTGATGAAAATTACCTTAACTATCGTATTGGACAAATGGAGTATCTTGCAGCACGACTTGATGATGCAGGCGTTACGTACCAATCACCAGTAGGAGGCCATGGTGTATTTGTAGATGCAAAGGCGTTGTTACCTCAGATTCCATACTATGAATTCCCGGGGCAAGCCCTTGCGATTGAACTTTATATAGAAGCTGGAATTCGTACATGCGATATTGGATCTTATATGATGGGAAATGATCCTGATACAGGAAAACAAATAGAATCAGAATTTGAGTTTACACGTTTTGCAATTCCACGTCGTGTTTATACTCAATCCCATATCGATATTATGGCAGATGCCCTAATTGCAATTAAAAAAAGAGCAAGCGAAATAACAGGTTACCGAATTACATGGGAGCCAGCTGTTCTTAGACACTTCCAAGCAAGTCTCGAACCAGTTAAAAAATAAGATATTTTAAATAAAAGCTTGCAATTTTTTTAAGTTGCAAGCTTTTATATTACTCCACTACGCCTTCCATTACATGAATAACTCCAGCCTCAGCATCCATTTTCACCCTTGCCCCAATGGGAAGGGTTAGTTTTGGATAATCATGACCTGAGCAAAACCCTGAAAACATTGGGATACCTAACTTATATAATCTATCTTGAAAAACCTCTTCTAAAGTAAGGCTTCTTTGATAACTAGGTAAATCACAACCTTTAAATTGGCCTAGAATAATCCCCTTGCACTGTTGAAGTTTTTTAGCTAATAGGAGTTGTGTTAGCATCCTATCAACTCTATAAGGTTCTTCGCCAACCTCTTCCATAAAGAAGATTTTATCTTTCATATTAATTTCATAGGGAGTTCCAAGCAAGTTGCATAATAGCCCAAGATTACCACCTATAAGATTACCCTGAGCCTTACCTTTTGTAATACACTTAGTAGTAAATCCAGATGGGTTTTTAATAGTATAGGGCTTATACCCTTCCATAAATGTGAACATAAAACTTTTAAAAGTTTCAATATCTTCTAGATTAGAACTGCCCATTGGGCTATGAAATGTAGTTAGTTCACATTTCTCATAAAATGAATTTAGAAAAACTGTTATGTCACTAAAACCCGCAAATATCTTTGGATTTTTTTTTATTACATCAAAATCTAGATAAGGGAGTACTCTGCTTGAACCATATCCCCCTCTTATGCAGAGGATCATATCTACTGCTTGATTTTTGAACATTTCCATTATATCTGTTGCTCTGTCTTCATCCTTGCCAGCAAGATATCCCCACTTATCATATAGGTGTTTTCCTTCTATTATATTAAACCCTCTATTTTTTAGAAATGAAATTACCTTTTGTATTGCTTCAATATTTTCTGGGCTGGCAGGAGCAATGAGTCCAATAGTGTCTCCTAAACATAGTCTTTTTCCAAGCATTATTAACACTTCCTCTAATTAATTTGAGATAATATCTTTTATAAAATATTCGAATTAAATCCTCTACCATCTACTTCTGAAGCATCTATTATTGAAATTAAAGCATCCTCGTCTATTTTCTGCACTGAATATTTAAACTCTGGTAATTTTGATACATGTACTATGCAATAGATAACTTTTCTTTCTTTGCCTGTAAGTGCGTTGCCCTTTAGTATTGTAGCTCCACGGTGCTTAGAGTTTGTTATATACTCACAAACTTCCTCCTCTTTATCTGTAATTATAAGTAATACCTTTTTTCGTGATAAACCACGGATTATCTTATCTGTAACAAAAGCTGCTATATACATGCTCATTAACGTGTATAATGCAATAGTTATTCCATTTAATAGCATTCCTAAAAATACTATAACGCAATTTACAATAAAACCCAATTGACCTACATCAAAACTATCACATTTCTTTTTAATTAACATTACTATTATGTTCATACCACCCTCTGAACCGTGGTTTGAGTATGCAAGCCCTGCTCCTGCGCCCATTAATACCCCTCCATATACAGAAATTAGAAGCGCATCATGTACCGTAATAATACTGCTTAAACTTTTAGTCATTACTAAAAATAGAGATAGTGATACAGTCCCTATCATGCTGTATATAGTAAATCTTTTGTTTAATTTCCTATAACTTAATGATAATAAAGGTATATTAGCTAGTAGTACAGTATATCCTGCTGGAACCTTCAAAGCATACTGTATTAAAATTGCCATACCTGACAGACCTCCACTGAATAGTTTTGCATTTACTAAAAACATATTTACACCTATAGCAGATAATAAACACCCCAGTATCACAAAAAATGCATTCTTTATATTTTGCTTGTTTAATATTGTATTAACTTTCATACTAGCCTCTCCATTTTTATTTATTTTAATTATCTTTACTCATAAACGTAAATAGTTCTTCTTTATACCAATATATAGTCAAATTATTTTTTTGTACCGTTTCTAGGCTAAAGATTTATTTAGCCTTAAACTTTGCCCCCAATTTTGTCTTTATTAAAATTGAAAAGAAATTGTTGACATATTTAGTAGTTCTGATATAATGAAAATTGTGATTCACTGATAATGATTGTCATTTGCAATTATCACTCATATAAATAATTTATGATTCCGGTTAATCATTGGGTCGTATACATATCTAATTCAACTTAAACAAGGAGAGATTTATTATGAAGAAAAAAAGATTATTAGGATTAATAACATTAACAGTAATTTCCATTATAGCTTTTACAGGTTGTTCAAAAACCGTTGAAGAAGTTAAAGAAAAGAGTGTAACCAAGGTGGTTAGTACAATAAAAGGTGATGTAACAGTCCCTACTACCCCTAAACGTATTGTAGATATATCTGGATCAAGTGAGGAATTATTAATTTTAAACCATATCCCCGTAGGTACTGCAAATGCTGATTCTTATAAAACTACGGAAATACCAAGTTATCTAAAAGATAAAATGAGTACCTCTGAGCTTGTAGGCTTTTCCATGATGGATACTATGGATATGGAAGCTATACTAAAATTAGATCCAGATTTAATTTTAATGAGCGAAAGGCAAACAAAAATATATGATCAGTTAAAAGCTATTGCACCTGTCGTAATGCTTAAAGACTATGCTAACGATTGGCGGACCCGATTAACTGATGTTTCCAAGCTATTTGGGCAAGAAAAAGATGCTCAAAAATGGCTAGCGGCTTACGATAAAAAAGCTATAAGTATAGGATCTGAGATAAAGAAAAAAAATGGCCCGCAAACTTACCTTACGATACTTGCAAGTTCAGGCAAATTTTATATTTTCAGTGATGCAGGTATAGGTTCAATACTATTGTCAGATATGAAATTAGCTCAACCGTCTAACATGCCAAATCAAGAAGGAATAAGTTTACCAGTAGTAACTATGGAAGGTTTATCATCCATTGACGCAGATCATATTGTGGTTATAGCAACTGATGCTGATAAAAAAGATTTAGAGAGTAGTACTGTTTGGAAAAGCATGAGAGCTGTAAAAAATGGAAATGTTACAACGCTTGATAGCAGCCCATATTTTGCACAAGGTTATTCTCCAATAGGAAGAGAATTATTACTTGATTTGATAAAGAAAGAATTTATGAAATAATATATATTATATTTCTAGGTGATAAATGATATATTCCCATATACCGTTATCACCCTTTTATCCTAATACATTTTAATCTAAGGCTAATGTGAGGTGTACCGTTTTAATGGAAAAATCGATAGTTACAGAACATAAGAAAAAAATGAATAGACTAATCATAAGCTCATTATTAATTGTAATTGGACTTATTATATTATTTTTTGGTATGGTATTGTCCGTATCCCTGGGTGCAAAACATATAGACTTATATACAGTATTTAATAGCATATTTTCAGATGGCGTTGATATAAACTCAAAGATCATCCGTGATATAAGACTTCCCAGGATGATTGCAGCTGCTTTGGTTGGGGCTTTTTTAGCAGTGTCTGGTGCTATAATGCAAGGAATAACAAGGAATCCAATAGCTGACCCCTCTATAATGGGTATCACTCAAGGTGCAACTTTTACCATAGCTATAGCCTTTGCGATGAGGGCTAATATAGGGACTTCAGGACTGATGTTTTTTGCTTTTATCGGAGCTAGTTTAAGTGGTGTATTCGTGTATATATTAAGTTCAAAATCTAGCAAAGGTGTTAGTCCCATTAAACTTATTTTAGCAGGAACCGCTCTGGGAACTCTTTTAATATCTCTCGCAACCGCTATTGCAATGTATACTAATTTATCTCAGCAACTAAGCTTTTGGGTTGGTGGTGGATTTGTTACTGCAAAATGGCAAGGGGTAAAATTATTAGCCTCCGTTGGTGCCTTTGGTGTCATTGCCGCAATAATCATTTCTCCTAAAATAACCATTTTAAGCCTAGGGGAAGATATTGCCATAGGACTTGGTCAAAAGACAAATATCATAAGATTTATTGGTATAGTCATCGTAATATTACTTAGCGGTAGTTCAGTGGCTGTAGCCGGAAATATTTCTTTTCTTGGACTTATTGTGCCACAAATTGTAAGAAGTTTAGTTGGACCAGATTATAGATTTATAATCCCATGTTCACTAATACTCGGTGCGGATTTGCTAGTTTATAGCGATATAGCAGCTAGGATGATAAATCAGCCTTATGAAACTCCTATTGGGGCGCTAACAGCATTACTAGGTGTACCCTTCTTCATATATATTGTCAGAAAGGAGGCCAATTCATTATAATGCAAAACCATAAAAGAAAGAAAAAGCTAATTTTGATTATAATCATATTATTCGTTCTACTCTTTTCAATATTTATAATTAGTTTTAATATTGGAACTTTTGCTATAGGTCCTCTAGATGTAATTAAAACTTTATTTGGACAGGGAAATAAAAAGCATGAACTGGTACTCTTCACTATGAGGCTTCCACGAATAATTATAGCTATACTTGTGGCAAGTGCCTTAGCTATAGCAGGAACCGTACTTCAAGGCATAACTAAAAATGATCTTGCTGACCCTGGCATATTAGGAATAAGTTCTGGTGCAGCCTTGGCTGTAGTTATTTATATATATTTTATGAATGGAGAAGTATATTCTGATATAAGCATGCTAACGGTGTTTACCATGCCTATCGTAGCTTTGCTTGGAGCAGGTTTTGCAGCTTTCCTTATTTATACTTTAGCTTGGAAAAAGGGTCTAAATCCTACTAGATTGATTTTGATGGGGATAGGTATTAATTCTGCTTTCAACGCTATATTGATCCTATTTCAATTTAGATTTACAACTCAAGATTTCAACAAAATAATGGTTTGGACCTCAGGAAGTATTTGGGGAACCAATTGGAGTTATGTTATTGCAACTCTGCCATTTGTATTTATTTTTACCGGACTTATAATTTATAAAGCAAGATATCTAGATGTTTTAAGTTTAGGCGACGAACTGTCAGTTGGACTCGGCGTAAATATAGAAAAAGAAAGAAGATCACTACTTATATATACCGTGGCATTAGCTGGTACGGCTACAGCGGTTGCCGGAACCATATCATTCTTAGGGCTAATTTCGCCACACATAGCAAGGCGGCTTGTTGGGCCAAAGCACAAATTATTAATACCAACTGCAGCACTAGTTAGTTCAATAATTTTATTGTTGTCTGATACCATAGCTAAAAATATTTTAGCTCCTATTGAAATGCCCGTTGGAATAGTCATTTCAATTATTGGAGTACCCTATTTCATCTATTTAATTATGAAGGAATAACTTAGGAGGTTACATATGAACAGCATAAAAACCGAAAATTTATCTATATCTTATGGAGATTTTGACATAGTAAAAAATTTAAATTTGAACATACCTAAAGGAAAAATCACAACTATTATAGGCTCTAATGGATGTGGTAAATCAACTATATTAAAGACTATTGCAAGAATATTGAAGCCTAAAAGTGGAGTCATATACATAAATGATAATGACATTCAAGATTTAAGTTCTAATTTCATATCTAAAGAAATGGCAGTTTTGCCACAAAGTCCTCAAGCACCAAATGGATTAACTGTTGGTGAGCTCGTAGCCTACGGAAGATTTCCTCATCAAAGTGGATTCGGTAAACTAACGAGTCAAGATAAAGAAAAAATAGATTGGTCACTGAAAATAATTGGCATGCAAGAATTTAAGGACAGACCTATAGAGACATTGTCAGGTGGCCAAAGGCAAAGAGTATGGATAGCTATGGCACTCGCCCAAGAAACTGAAATATTATTATTAGACGAACCTACTACCTATTTAGATTTAGCACATCAACTAGAAATTCTACAATTACTAGAAAGTTTGAATAAGACGCAAGGACAAACCATTGTTATGGTTATTCATGATCTAAATAATGCCGCAAGATTTGCAGATTATATGGTAGGAATTAAAGATGGTAACATAGTTTGCACTGGTAGTCCTAAAGAAATAATGACTAAAGATAACTTAAGGAAAATATTTAATATAGATGCTGTAGTCATTAATGAGCCCCTAAATAATAAACCAGTTTGTATTACATATAACTTAATATAAAGTTAGTAATATGCTTTCCTATGTTTGATGCAAAGTGCGATTTCATAGGCATGCATAATAATCCATTGGTATTACTGATATTGTTGCATTATTTTAGAGGCTACTATTATAACTTGTTTTTTTGTATTTATTTCTTTGATGTTTTTTTATAGAGAAGCAATAATATATATGCACAAACACACATAATCACACAAGTTATAAATGCTGAGGACGTTGAAATATCAGCCGTCTTTCCAATAATTACATTTGCTCCTGCAGCAGTTAAATCTCCAAACATAGCAAATACTGATAAAAGGGTCGCCCTGCTAGCAGTACTTATATTTCTATTTTCAATATCTAAAACTATAGGTGAAATTATAGCTGCACTTCCACATATAACAATTATTGAAAGTATAGTTAATGCAGCGCTAGATGTAAATATAAGTATTGTACAACATATAGTAATAATCATATATATAATTTGAATACTTCTATTGGAACCTAGCTTAATGCTTACTTTATAAGCTTTAATTGAACTCAATCGAACTATTTGCATAACAACTGCCAATACTCCAAAATATTTAATACTTATTCCACAACGCACATATTGTGATTGATTTAAAAATACACCTACTACTTGAACTACTTCATTTATTAAGGCAAAAGAAATTACCAATATAATAATGCTTTTGTTTTTAAAAGCTGTTAGTAAACTTTGCTTAAACTTAGGCTTTTCGATTTGCTGCACATTAACCTCTTTTATAAACAAAGTTAATACTGCTGCCACTGCATAAGGTATAATAGTCCAAAATGCAGTACTATCCATGGACTGTTTTACGAGTATTGAAAACATAATAGAGGCAATTAAATAACCACCAGTTGAAAATGCATTATATATTCCAAATACTTTTTCACTCTCCTCTTGCTTAACTGATGAATATATTAGAGCAATGTCACAACCTGAAATTCCGGCTAATGATACTGCTAATAACACTCGTTCTATGAGGAACATCCCAAAGAAAGTTGATTTATAAAAAACTATTTTTGATATAAAAAATATAAAATTTGAGATAACAAGTGTTTTCTTATACCCAAATTTATCTGCAAACCATCCCCATGGGATTTCAAAAATAATCATTAATATCCAGGATATAGACTCTATTAAAAACATATTAGACAAAGATAAGTTTCTATTTTGCCTTATCAATGTAGCTATAGGCCCATAAAAAACAAATCCCTGTAGAAACACAATAATATACATTATATAAACGTTAGCCTTTTTATTCACTTTTAATACACCTCCAAAGTTGCACAACAAAAAAACCTTGTTTTAAAAGTTAATTTTGAAATGTTTTATAACTTTATTGTGTATTAAATAGGTGAATACATTTGCCTCGCTCCTTAACAATCAATTATTCTTCTATTTAATTGATAGTATATATATAAGCATAAATTAATTTTACATTCTAAAATTCTACCATATTAAGTATATCCATCTCTTCCAATATTGTTACAACTGAAATAACTCCTTTGATTTTTACTTATCCCCTATGGATTCAACCTGTTCATTTATTTCATCATAAAGATACACATTATTATTCCTCTCAAATGCTATCTTTGTTAGTTTAGTGTTAATCACTGTTTTATTCTGACCTATATTTTTATAGGTATTATCGCTTTTATGTGAATAAGCTACCAGGATAAATATGCTTAAAGATAAACATATTGCCATAATGAGTAACTTTAAAATTTTTTTATTATTTTATGATGGATATTCATATTTTTGCTCCTCTTTTAAATTATATGTAACCACATTCTATTTATCCAAACTAACAATATACGTATTTATTTCACTATTACCTGAACGATAATTTCCATAAGTAAATGATAAAGCAGTACTTGTACTATCCCAACAAATATTTGAAATTGCTATACATACAGGTATCTTCTTTTTTACATACTTACCGTTTTTGTCTATATAGTGAAATGTACGATATTCAATTTTTGCATCTTTATCTTTTAAACTAGTACCATTAACTATTTCTTTTATAGCACCTGTCTTAGTATCTATAATTTTAATAGATGTATCAGGGTCAGGTGGAGTATGGCCATCATGATTAACTCCTTCTTCATAAGCAACTTTACTTCCATCAGGTGATACTACGTAGGTATTATTAATTTTACCTTTAGGCAGTTTTATATCTTGCAGTTGTTTACCAGTTTCATCCATAATAATAGCTCCAAAAGTTCTATTTACAAATACTCCATCAGGTGATTGTTCACCATTATTATTAAAATGATCAATTATAATTGTTTTGCTTTTTTTATCGGCCATGCCAGCGTATTGATTTGAAAAAATAGTTTTTGTTTCCTTAGTTTTAACATCCGCTGTACATAATTTAACTCCTTCTTTTCCACTTTTGCTTTGAGTGTAATAGAATTTACCTTCTACAGTGGTTCCTAAATCTTTAATATCATCAACACCAGATATCCGGGCATTATCAAATTTACCAGCATTGTAGCTGCCATTTGCATATACTTTTCCAGTTGTATCAATGATTGCCCATTTTTCAAAATAATTTGCTAAAATTTTATTCTTACTTATCCATATAAATTGTGCATCACTATTAAGTCTTTCTGTATTTACATTCGTGATTTCGCCTGTAGATAAATTTAATAATTTTACGTTTTTATGAAGAAGCTCTCCTGAATCAAGAGCTTTTTGCCATTCCGGACTTTCACATTTAGGAATGGTTCTTGCCTCTGAATAAAGAACATACTTTTTATCAGGAGACACACCCATAAATTCATCTATATTTACCTCTTTAAAGTCTTTAGAACTTTTTGTATTTAAATTATAGATACTGCAGTAGTTTATAGGCACCATAGAATCCGGGGTTTTAAACTCTCCCTTTTTAGTTAATGTTAAAACCTCATTGTCATTAATCCAAGCAGCACTTTCAATATTTTGATATTTGTCGATTTGATAACCCTTTTCATTTGTTTGAGCAGATGGTTTGTATGCCATTACCTTTATGTTTTGCATAGATGAATTATGATAGTTTATTGCATATGCGCTAATGCCACCTACAACTCCTACCATTAAAATTAGGGATAAAATCTTTTTTCTAACCATTGAATTTCCCTCCTTTTTTCTTTGTAATCTTATAGTAACAAAAACTTTTCACAAAATTATAAACAAATGTCACAATTTTGTAAATTCTATATAGAAAATTCAATAAAAAAGATAGTACCTTCATCTAACTTGGACTCTACATTTATAGTTCCCTGTTGCTTTTCAACTAACTTTTTCACCAAGGCTAGCCCTAGCCCAGCTCCCCCTGTTTCACGACTTCTATGACTTTCAACTCTATAAAATGGTTCAAAAATTTTAAACAAATCATCCTCACAAATGCCTATTCCTGTATCCGCAACTGTTATAGTTATTTTATTACCATTTTTATGACATTCAATATCTATACTTCCATTAAGCCTATTATATTTTATAGCATTATCAATTAAATTAATAATAATATGTCTCAAGTTTTCTTCATCTATTGTAACAATAATATTTTCAACATCACATTTAAATGTTAAGTTGTTTTTCTTTATTTTCCCCATAATTCGCGCGCAAATTTCATCAAATGTTTCTTTTAAATTCACTTCTTTTTTCCGTACTTCAAAGTCGTATTTTTCTAGAGCAGACAAATTTAAAACCTTATCTACCATAGTTGCCAAGCGATCACATTCTTTTGATATATTTGTGGTTCCATCATTAATTAAACTTACGTCATTTTCATACATTCCGATTAATTCTGCATATGCTTTTATAATAGTAATTGGGGTCTTAAATTCATGAGTTACATTACCTATAAATTCCTTTTGTTCCTTGTCCATTTTTTGTAATTTTTCTATCGCCATACTCAAAGAATCTCTCTCAACTTTAAGATCTTCAATATTTTTTTCTATAGTATTACTCATGAATACTATACCTTTGCTTAATTCCCCTAATTCATCATTACGATTGACTAGTTTTATTTCATGAAAATCACCTTTTTGAATATTTTCTACTGAATCTTTCATCATATATATATCTCTGGTAAGGTTGAAAAAGTAAATAATGCCAAGGATTACACCAAATATCAAAGCTAGAAAACCTGTTCCATAAAACATTTTTTTTGTATTATCATAAAATAAACTGCTTTCTTTAATTGAATATTCAAGTTCTAAAATTGCTACTATATCATTTTTATATTTAATTGGTGAATAAAAGTAAATTACATCATTGTTTTTTATAAATGATACTTTACCTTTAATAGCATACTCAATCATAAGATTTTTATCTTTATTTTCATTCACTTTACCATCTACCTTAAATCCAGAAAGAAGCTCTCCTTTTGTATCATATACACTGGCAGGTATAGTTCTAAGCCATGGCTTGTTAAATACGCTTCCTCTAGCAAGTTGAGCCTTATCACTAGTTCCATTATCACCTAAGTTAGAGCGTTCACTAAAATATTGCTCAAACATATCTTTTTGCTTAAACAAAGTCGCTTGATCTTGCTTATCTTGATAATTTTTTATTCCGTTAAGTACAAAAATACTTAAAAACGATATAACAACTAATAAAAGTGAGGCTGTAAAAGCTATAAGTTTGAATTTAATCCCTATTTTCAAATAATTCATCAACCCCTTTATATCCTACACCATGAACAGTTTGTATTAATTTTTCATAAGTTTTACCCAACTTTTTTCTTATTCTTTGAACATGTGTATCAACCGTTCTTGTGCCACCAATATATTCCATGTCCCACACTATATCCAAAAGCCGTTCCCTTGAGTAAACTACATTGGGATTTAATAGGAGCAAATATAACAAATCAAATTCCATTTGTGTAAAATCTATTTTTAGTTTTTTTACACTTACGGTTCTTTGGTTTTTATTAATTTTAAAATCTTTAATATTAATTAGATTATCATTACGCTTCTCATCTGTAGTTTTTTTGAACCTTCTTGCCAGAGCCTTTACCCTTGCAAGAACTTCTCTTAGATCAAAAGGTTTTGTTAAAAAATCATCTGCTCCTAGTTCTAGTCCTACTAATTTATCTACAATATCATTTTTTGCTGTAAGCATAATAATGCCGATATTTTCACTTTCTAATTTTTTGCACACCTCATAACCATTTATTACAGGAATCATTAAATCCAGAATTATTATATGTGGGTTAAAGCTTTTTACTTTATCAAGGGCTTCTTGTCCATCATAAGCTCTTTCTATTGAATACCCCTCTCTTTTTAATGCATAAGTTAATACATCCAAAATGCTTTTTTCATCATCTACTACAAGTATTTTCTCGTTCAAATGTTACACCCCCATATTTTATAGTGAATAGCTGATTCACTATAGTACCTATTCTACATTTATCGACGAATTAAGTTATATTTTTCTCTTTAATAAAAACATTATATCAAATATTATAACTTTTATACAAATATGGAAATAAAGAGACTCAATGTTGGAATATAAAATAGCAAATAAAAATACTATAAATAGATTTATAACTTAAATCTATTTATAGTATTTTATTGTTTTCAAACTAAATTATCAAAGGTATTGTCATCTATTATTCACTTCTAAATTTTATATTTTGTAATTGAATTATACTTTACATAAATCAGTAACATTTTGTTATCCATTTTTATGTAATTCTAGTAGGGTCCTGTCTCCATAATCATAGCTAAAAACATTTTCTTACCGCTATGCTCCCTCACGTTCAAATCCCTATTATAATTGACGTAAAAGAACTCGCTTCTCAGCGAGTTCTTTATTTTGGCGGAGAAAGGGGGATTTGAACCCCCGGAACGGAATAACCCGTTCGCCTGTTTTCGAGGCAGGTACCATAGGCCACTCGGACATCTCTCCATGTATTAAATTGCTTTTTAATTATACCATATTTGAATTCTATTTAAAATACCTTTCTATCTTTAATTAAATATTTTCTGATAGTTCATGCTGGTAATTTAATAAAATATCCATTTGTGTTAATATAAAAGAGAAACTTAATAAGTTTTACATTTATCAGGGAGGAAAAATACTTGAATAATACGAAAAACATTGAAATAGCTGAAATGGACTATACTAAAAACGAAATTCAAAAGAGAACTGGACAAAATTTGATTATTTTTATTCTAATTGTGTTGTTAATTGCAACATTTATTGTTTCATTCACAATAGGCAGGTTTCCTATTTCATTAAACCAATTAATAAAGGCATTTTATCTAAGAATCACCGGAAATGAAGCTTTATTAAAGGATACAACTCAATCAGTCCTGTTCGATGTAAGACTTCCTAGAATTATTGCTGCAATTCTGGTTGGCGCAGCACTTTCCGTATCAGGAGCAACATTCCAGGGCTTATTTAAAAACCCGATGGTATCAGCTGATATACTAGGTGCATCTGCAGGAGCTGGTTTTGGTGCAGCAGTTGCAATTTTACTTTCCTTAGGAACAGTATGGATTCAGCTTTTATCATTTGTTTTTGGGTTTGCTGCAGTTGCATTAACTTATGCCATCAGCAAGGCTGTTGGTCGAGGTAGCAGTCAAATGTTGGTACTGATCCTGACGGGTATGGTTGTTCAAGCCTTATTTACCTCCTCTATTTCATTAACTAAATATGTAGCAGATCCTGACAGCAAACTACCCGCTATTACCTTCTGGCTTATGGGAGGACTATCTTCAATTACAATGAATGATATTAAAATCGTTCTTATTCCGATACTTTTAGGGGTTATACCTTTAATGTTAATAAGATGGAAACTTAATGTACTTTCATTTGGTGATGAAGAAGCCAAATCACTTGGCATTGATACAACGAAAATGAGAGCTATTACAATAGTTTGTTCTACTCTACTTACTGCCAGTACAGTTTCTATCTGCGGAATGATAGGCTGGGTAGGGTTAGTCATACCTCATTTGGCACGAATGATTGTAGGACCTAATTACAAAGTGCTGTTACCTGCTTCATTTTTGATTGGAGGCATTTTCATGTTAGCTGTCGATGATTTAGCAAGATGTTTATTTGCAGTGGAAATTCCTCTAGGTATTTTGACTGCTATGATTGGTGCACCATTCTTTATCTATTTGTTGTTAAATGGTAAGAAAGGTTGGCTATAAAGGAAAATGTGTAATTATTAAATTAATTTTTTTGTTTTATAATTTATTTTTTCTTTTAATAAAAAAAAGGAGGCGAAGTTCTGCATATGGAACTTGTTATTCGAAATGTTGCTTGTGGTTATGGCACTAAAAATGTTATTAAGGATATATCTATTAGTATAAAATCCGGAGAAATATTGTGTATCCTCGGTCCAAATGGAGTGGGAAAAACTACGTTATTTAAAACTATATTGGGATTTTTGAAGCTTCAAAGTGGAGAAATTTTATTGGATACTGAAAATATTAGAGCTTGGTCAAGAAAACGCTTTGCAAAAGCAATCAGCTATGTCCCACAAGCTCATACTCCTCCTTTCCCATTTAGTGTATTTGATGTCGTATTAATGGGGCGAACTGCACATTTAGACTTATTTGCTTCTCCATCAAAAAAAGATAAAGAAATTACGGAACAGGCAATTGATACATTAAATATTTCATATTTGAAGAACCGTATATATACACAGATAAGCGGTGGCGAAAGGCAGATGGTCTTAATTGCCAGAGCTCTGGCACAGCAGGCAAAAATAATGATAATGGACGAGCCTACCTCAAATTTAGATTTTGGAAATCAGATTAGAGTTTTAGAACAGATAAATAATCTTGCTAAAAAAGGTCTTGGGGTAATCATGACATCACATTTTCCTAACCATGCATTCCTTTGTTCTACTAAAGCGGCATTAATGCAAAAAAATAATAATTTTATTGTTGGAAATGTAGATGATGTTGTTACAGAGGAAAATCTCAAGTCTGCCTATGGCATAGATGTTAAAATTATTAGTTTAAAAAATAAAAATGGTGAAATTATTAAATCAGTAATACCACTTTTAAGTTAATTTTTTCAAAATAAAACATTAAAGGATGTGTTTTTATTAAAACGAAAAGAATTTTGCCATTAGCGATGGTACTTATGTTTATTTTTCTTATGATTGGATGTACTCAAAATACTGGTCCATCAACTGCAGTTCAAACACAAGTAGCAAAAAAAACAATTACTGACATGGCTAATAAAAAAGTTGAGATTCCTATTAAAATCGATAGAATTGCTGATTCTTGGCCAGCACATAATGAAGTTTTATGTATGTTGGGTCAAGGAAATAAAATCGTTTCTACAATACTTACTACAAAAGGAAGACCTTGGTTATATCAAATAAATCCACAGATGAATAAGGCAACAACTGCTTTTACTACAGCTGATGTCAATATTGAGGAAATGTTAAAGACGAAACCTGATATTGTTTTTTTAACTACTACTTCTAAATATGCAGATAAGGTAGCAAGCGTTGGTATACCCGCTGTACAGTTGACTTTTACGGATTTTAATGGATTAAAAAAATGTTTCCAAGTAACGGGAGATATTCTTGGCCCTGACGCCAGAAAAAAGGCTGATAAATTCAATTCCTATCTTGACAGTAAATTAAAAATTATTACAGATATCACATCTGCAATACCAACTGACAAGAAGCCAAAGGTTTTACATATCAACACCCTTTCACCTCTAACAGTAGATGGTAGTAATACAATTATCAATGCATGGATTGAAGCTGCAGGTGGAATTAATGTAGCATCAGAAATCAAAGGTAATATGAAAGAAGCTTCTATGGAACAAATTATAAAATGGAATCCGGATATTATAATATTGGGTGCTGATTCAAAAGATGCAAAAACTATAATGAACACTAGTTCATGGAGAAATGTTTCAGCAGTTAAAAATGAAAAGGTAGTTCAAAATCCTGACGGCGCATACATGTGGGATCGTTATAGCGCTGAAGAAGCATTACAGATACAGTGGGCTGCAAAATTAATAAATCCTGATAAATTTTCAAAGTTAAATATTGTTTCAGAGACAATAAATTTCTATAAGACATTTCTAAATTATGACCTTTCCGAAGCTGAAGCAAAGCTTATAATCAGCGGTAAGCCTCCAGTTAAAGCGCAGTAAGGTTTCATGTATTAATTATGACTTTTATAATGCATATGACGCAATTACTGATAAGGGAATCAGTTAAATCAGAACTGATTCCCTTATCATTAGTTGCGTCATATCTAGCTTTTTTCATTGAAATACATATACCTTGTCAAATTGTCTATCGCGTCCATTTATAACTAAATGTAACTATAGTCCCAATTCTTTTAATTTTTCTTCCGTTGGAATACCTTTTTCATTCCAGCCTCTTTCATTATAATATGATGGAAGAAGTTCAGATAATCTGTGCACATTCCCTTTTGAAGGTCCTTCTGGAATTGGCTCCTCTAGTAATCTTTTGGGTAGTGTATCCTGCGTCGCATCTATTCCAGCCTGTAAATTAAATTGTCTTTCAATGTTCCAAATTCTGTCTCCTGAATCAAGTATGGATTCTGCAGTGTGCTCTGTACCACATACTGCATTATACAAGTTAGCATAATCTTGAGCTCCCATAGCAAAAGACGTAAACAAACACAATCCAAGGGAATCTATAGATGCAGTTAAGTCTTGGAAAATCTTAACCCAAGTAGCTTTCCCTTCAAGTGAAAATCTATCCAATTTTTGTGGCAAGCCTAATATTTCTGGTGATATCATATATCCTCTAACATGGCATCCACCTCTGTTTGAAGTAGCAAATTGAAGCCCTTGCCCCATTATACCTCTTGGATCATAAGCAGGAATTTCAAGCTTTTTAACTGACATTGAAAACTCTGGTGCACCATAAGATGCGCATAGTCTGTATGAACCTTCAGACATTTTTGCTCCTAGTCCTTCAGCTTTACCTATTTTTATTGTCCAATCAACTACACCCTCTATGTTTCCAAATTCTAGAGGAGTCCCTCCAAGTTCTTCGTCTTTAATATATCCCTTTTCACGTAGTTCCATAGCCGCTGCAATAGTTGTACCTACAGAGATTGTATCCATACCATATTCATTACACCAGTAGTTCGCCTTGAAAGTTGTAACCATATCAGAAATACCACAATCTCCACTAAAAGCCCAAAGTGTTTCGTATTCAGGTCCGCCTACTTCTATACCCATATCCTCTATTTTTACATACCTGCCACAGGCAATGGGACATCTATAACAAGGGTTTTTACGAACAAGGTAATCCTTTGTCATTGCCTCTCCACTTACGTCATCAGCTTTTTCAAAGTAAGACTTTTGAAAATTATTGGTTGGATATATCCCATTTTCATTTAGTATATTTACAAGTACTGCAGTTCCGTATGTTGGGAGACCTGTGCCTGTAACCCCATTGGCTTTTATAGTCTTCAACCAAACTTTCGAAACCTCTTTTAGCGTTGTCGCATCTGCTACTTGTGGTTTTGAACTTCCTTTAACTACAATAGCTTTGAGATTTTTCGAACCCATAACAGCTCCGACACCAGAACGGGCCGCTGCTCTATCATAATCATTCATTATAGCAGCCATATTGGATAGTCCTTCTCCTGCCGGTCCAATGGTCATAACTCTTGATTTATCAGGCATTTCTTTCCTTAGAATATCTGTAGTTTCTGTAACAAGCTTTCCCCAAAGACTGCTAGCATCCTTTATTTCCACTTTATCATCTATTATAGTTAAGTAAACTGGTGCATCAGCCTTGTCCTCAAATATGATCATATCATAGCCTGTAGCTTTGAATTCAGCTCCCCAATAACCACCTGAATTTGAACAAGCAATTGTACCTGATTGTGGTGATTTTGTAACTACCATGTATCTTCCACCGGTTGGAACAGGCGTACCTGTTAATGGCCCTGTAATAATTATAAGTTTATTTTCAGGGCTTAATGGATCAACTCTCGGATCTACTTCATCCATAAATATTTTTGTTCCAAGCCCTCTACCACCAATAAATTTTTTAGCTTGCTTTAAATCAAGTACCTCAACTTTAATAGTCTTATCTTTTAAATTAATTCTTAATATTTTACCATTGTAACCGTACATTAAAATTCCCCCTTTTATTTTCTCTAAATACTTATTCCTCCACTACAATCTCATCTCCAGCCTGGATATACCCCTCCTCTAGTACCTTAGCAAATATCCCTTCTCTTGGCATTATACAGTCACCAACCAATTTCATAATTTCACAACCCTTATGACATTCCTTACCTATTTGTGTTACCTCTAAAACTACATTTCCTATTTTAAGTTTAGTTCCCACTGGCAGTTCATACAAAATTATTCCTTCGGTAGTAATATTTTCAGCAAACTTTCCTGAACATAAGCCCAGAGCTCCCTTAGCTTTCATTTTATCAATACTCTCAACACCAAGAAAACTCACCTGTCGATGCCAATTACCTGCATGTGCATCTCCCTCAAGTCCGTGATTGACTTTAAAAAAGCCTTTCTCTATAGGGTGTTTTATCACACCTTTTTTTTCACTTGTATTTATTGCAATAACCTTTGCCATTATAACGACTTCCTTTCGAATATTCCTGATTTTCCCCCGCTTTTTCTCACAAGCATAATATTATTTATAAGCATTTCCCTGTCAATTGCCTTACACATATCATAAATAGTTAATGCTGCGACAGATACCGCAGTTAGCGCTTCCATCTCAATGCCTGTCTTTCCTACAGTCCTTGTCGTTGCTTCTATTTCTATTTTAGTATTTTTAAAGTCAATTTTAAAACTTATATCACAAGCAGATATCATTATAGGATGGCACATTGGTATTATTTGCGAAGTACTTTTTGAACCCATAATTCCCCCTACTTGTGCTACAGCTAGTACGTCTCCTTTTGAAATAGACCCATCCCTTATTCTTTCAAGTGTTTCTCTTTTCATAGAAATTGACCCAACTGCTATAGCTTCCCGAACAGTGTCACACTTTTCAGATACATCAACCATTTTAGCTCTTCCTTCTTCATTTATATGCGTAAGTTCCATCACTTTATCCTCCTATCTGATACATCATCTTTTCACTTCTACTGGTTTTTTCCTCTTCAAGATGATGTTCGAGCGGTTTATTAAAAATTGCTTGTTTTAATACATTTGTAAGCATCTCTTCGTTATTTAGGTATTTCCTAATATTTATTTCTTCCTTTGAATGAAGACATGCTTTAATAGTTCCTGTAGATGTGAGCCTTATTTTATTACAATCCGCACAAAATTTACAACTTACTGGACTAATGAATCCAATTTTTCCTTTTGTCCCTTTAAGATTGTACAATTGAGCGGTGCTACTTTTAGGGGTTTCTATTTCAGTTAACTCAGGATGCAACTTTAGCATTTCCCTAAAACTTAATTTACTTTTTTCATAAAGTTTAATACCTTCACCTATTGGCATGAGTTCAATAAACCTTACTTCGATTGGCATTTCTCGAATTAAGGTTAAAAAGCCTTCAAACTCTGCATCATTAAAGCCTTTCATTAATACTGTGTTTATTTTGACCGGTTTTAACCCAAGGGTTAAACATTTATCTATACTTTCCATTACCTTATCTAGATTTCCTATTCTGGTTATACTTTTAAACTTTTCTTTATCTAAAGTATCAAGGCTAATATTTACCCTTTTAAGTCCAGCTTTTTTCAAATCTGATGCCATACCAGATAGCAAAATACCATTTGTGGTTATAGCAATATCATCTATTCCTGGCAGTTTTGAAGTTTCATATATAAGCTTGTCTAAATCTTTCATTACTAGTGGTTCCCCACCAGTGTATCTTACTTTATTAATACCTAATTTTTCTGCTGCCTTCACAATTTTTAATATCTCTTCAAAACGTAGAATATCCACATGATTCTTACTCTTAATTCCCTGCTCTGGCATGCAATATATACATCTTAAATTACATCTATCAGTTACCGATATCCTTAAATAATTGATATCTCTTCCATGACTATCCCTCATAAAACCGTCTCCTAAAGTTCAATTATTTCCCCTATTTGCGTATAATCATAGCCTCCAAGTTTATCAAGCTCACTTTTAAATTCATCTGTTTTAATTATTTTGATGAATTCCCTTATCATATCCATATCTATAAATTCCTTAGGCACAGCAAAATCATAATCCTCATCCCCAAGTTTTATAAAATCTAGACCCAAAAGCTTGGCTGCAGAATAAATTCCAAGTCCACAATCTGCATCTCCTGCTGCAACTACTGCTGCAACGGCAATATGGGTGAATTCTTCTCTTTCATATCCTGATATATTTTGTGGATTAATATGGAGCTTTTTTAAATTATAATCTAGAAATAACCTTGTACCTGAACCTCTTTGCCTATTTACAAATCTTTTACCTTTTATAACTATATCCTGTAAACATTTAATATCTAAAGGATTCCCTTTAGAAACCATAATTCCCTGAACTCTTTTAACACCTTTAATTAATACCATAGGTTTATTTGGTAAATACTTTTTAATATAAGAAATATTATAACTACCATTCTCCATATCCAATAAATGAATAGGTGCTATATGAGTTTCTGAACCTATTAATGCCATTATTCCTCCCATACTTCCAACATGAGCAGAAGAAAGAAAATACTTCCCGTTTTTTATATGAAAAAGATCCGAAGCTATATCAACTATTGGGTCATGGCTTCCAATACATACAACTGTATTTTTAATTTCTTCCTTGCTTCTTAAAAGTTTAACATTCACCGTAGTTCCTACTTCATAGCCCTCAATATTTTGTGGTATTTCTAATATACCATCTGCCCTTACTAATGACATTGTTGTTCCAGCTCCACGACCTATAGGTGTTGCAATATATTTTCCCGAAACAAATCCAATTTTAACTCTTACAAATTCTAAATATTTTAAAGTTGACATTATACGCCTAGTAAGTACAACCTCAACAGTGGTATATTCTTCTTCATTTATCCCTATATAAGCATGTACTATTTTCTTGCATATATTATCCATTACGACATAAGCAGATACTGGAAATCCAGGTATACCAATCACAGGCTTTCCCTCTATACTTCCAAGAATAACAGGTTTCCCAGGCTTTATAGCTATTCCATGTACATAAACCTCACCTAATTCTTCTATTACATTACAAGTAAAATCCTCTCTACCAGCTGAAGATCCTGCATTAATAAGTATAATATCGCATTGCTGGACTGCCTTTTTTACAGCATCTTTAATAAGTAAATAATCATCTTTTACTATGTCAAATCTTAGGGGTATACCTCCCCATTCCTTAACTTGGGCAGAAAATACTCTTGAATTGAACTCAATTATGTCTCCAATATTAAGTTCTTCACCTGGCTCCACCATCTCAGTTCCAGTCGGAATTATTCCAACCACCGGCCTTTTATAAACATCAATATTATTTACTCCCCCAGCTATAATAGAGCCTATATCTACTGGTCTAATCATATAATTTGAAGGGATAATAACTTGTGTTCTTACAATATCTTCTCCAATTGGTCTAATATTCTGAAAAGGGGCAGCACTTTTATAAATAGCTACTTTTCCCTTATCTAAATTTATCAAATCCTCTACCATAATTACACAATCGAATTCTTTAGGTATTGGATCTCCAGTATCCACTACTAAATAATCAATTCCTTCTCGTAGTTGGATATGACTCCGATCTGTTGCTCCATATGTTTTGGTACTTATAGTTGCAATACCATCCATAGCAGAACTATTATAAAAGGGTGAAGATATTTTCGCAAAAATTGATGAGTATGAAACTCTTCCTACAGATTCCCAAGTAACCACATTTTCCTTTTCACCTTTAATGCATAATAACTTATTAAAATATATTTTAACTGCTTCATTCAAATCAACATTTGATAGAAAGACTTCTTGAGCCAATACTCTCATCTCCTTTATAATTTATAGACTTCAACTGCTTGTCCTTCTTTTAAACCTTCCGCGTTTTTTTCTATCTTTATATACCCCCATGCCTTTGAAAATGCTGTTATAATCCCAGATTTACCAAACACCGGCTTTGCAATAACCATGCCTTCTATTGTTTCAAGCTCTACAGGTAGATATTCTTCCCGGCCTTTAGCTTTATGGTAATTTATACTCATTACTGCATTTGTTCCATAAATCTTTTCGCTTTGAAGCATTAGGCTATATATATATTTTTGAACAAGTATTTTATATATAATACAACATGCAAGTGGATGTCCTGGAAGTCCAAATATTATTTTTTCTTTATGTTTTCCTATTATAGTTGGTTTCCCAGGCTTTACTGCTATTCCATGTACCAAGACCTCTCCATCGTCAAACGAAGCTATAACCTTTAAAGTGTGATCTTTCGTGCCAACAGAACTTCCTCCTGAAATTAGTACCACATCACATTCATTAGATGCTTTTTGTGTTGCACTCTTTAACAGTTCATAATCATCCTTAATAATTCCATAGCTTACTGGCTCCATTCCATCCTCAAGAAGCAGAGACCAAATCAGGTAAGTGTTTATGTCCCTCACTTCACCCAAAGAAGGCTTTACTTCGCAGGGTACTACTTCATCACCAGTTGAAATAATACCAACCCTAGGTCTTTTATAAACCATCACCTCGGAAATTCCTATACTTGCAAGAACACCTATCTCATAAGGTCTGAGTTTACTTCCCTTTTTTACGACAATATCCTGAGTATTTATATCTTCACCAATTTGTATTACATTATCACCCATAGCCACAGGTGAATAAATAAGTATTGTATTATCATCTAGCTTATGGCTATACTCAACCATAACAACACTATCTGCGCTTTCCGGAAGCATCCCTCCTGTAGGTACGTATAAGCACTCCCCCCCTGCAATATCCGAGGGTGGGATATTCCCCATAAATACCTCACCCTTTAGTTCAAGCATAGACGGGAGTCCTTCACTAGCTCCAAATACATCTCTTGATCTTACTGCAAAGCCATCTACTGTCGATCTCTTAAATTCTGGTATATTACATTCTGCTTTTATATCTTTAAAACTAATTCTATTAACGCTTTGCATAATGTTAATTTTTTCACATTCAATCTTATAGATAAAAGAACTATCTATTATTTGTTTAGCTTCTTTTACAGATACCACATTAAAAAATTCCATTCTCATTCTCCCTTTTGTTAACTTCTACCACACTCGCTAGCTTCCCCTGTAAGTATAGCAATTCCATGTGGAATTGCAGGTATTATAAATTGAAGATTTTCTACAGCACCTTTTGGGCTTCCTGGAAGATTAATAATTAGGGTTTTTTTGCGGATTCCTGCAATGCTTCTTGAAAGCACAGCCTTTGATGTAATCTGGATTGATTTCATCCTCATAACCTCACCAATGCCGGGTACATATTTCTCAATTACATTTCTAGTTGCCTCTGGCGTAACATCTCTTTCTGAAAACCCCGTTCCTCCATTAGTTAAAATTAAATCCACCTTAAGCTCATCACATAAATAAATCAATTCTTTTTCTATTTCCTGTTTCTCATCAGAAATTATTTTATAGAAACTTATAACAAATCCTTTACCTTCTAATTCATTTCTTATTGCAGGACCTGTCCCATCAATTCTTTCTCCCCTAGAACCTTTATCACTCATGGTTAAAATTGCAGTTTTTATCATTTTCATCACTCCTTTTCAACATCGGTCTTAACAATTTATGCTCTAGAAACTTAAGAACCTTATTTTTTTACTTAATTTTAATCTCATTATTATATTTTCAATTACTGAAGAATTCAATAAATAGGGCTTTTGAAGTATAACTAATATATCTCTTCTTATAAATTCACAAGTAAGGTATAATAAATGACAAAGTTATACTTATTGGTTATTTTTTAAATTTTGTACTTTTTTGTTTAATTATAACACTTTACTATAATACAAGTATTTTACCACATTTTTAATTTATATACTATGTGGCTACTTACGTAACAATATTAGTGACTACTCACCCCTCCTGTATATATTTATTTTTTTACATTTACCTAAAATTGAAAAAAAGTGGGAAACTCAAAATTCAGTTCCCCACTCCACAGTATTATTAGTCTTGAAATAAAATTATGTGAATTCTTCCACCCAATGTATTTTACCCGCCCCCAAATTATATTCAATAGTAGTATTAATTTGAATGTTATTTTACAACAACTGAAACTCCATCTGGTATTACTGTTATCGTCGCATCATCTCCCTTTATTTTAAGAGCTCTAACAAGCGCTTCTTCAAAGGTAAATGCATGCTGCATATGCATATTCTTTATCATTTCAGGGTCACACATATCTGTAACAAGAATTACGGTATGCGCATCTAGTATCCGCGCAAGAATCTGAAATTCCCATTGATCTGGTGCTGTATCATTTCTTCCTACTTTAATTACCCTATCAAGAACTTCTCTTGGGCTACTTGCATTTGCGATATTGTCATAAAATGACTGACCACCATGTCCATCATTACAAGCAGACACCATGATTATAAGTCCGCCGTCCTTACAAGTTGCTTCTGCTGCAGTCATACCTTTTACAGTCTGATATATATTTTGGTCTAGTGGATATCCTCCATTAGTTGATATTGCAATATCTGCCTTCACAGCTTTCACAGCTGCAAGTTCCATAACAAATTTACAACCTTCAACGTGGGCAAGCTCACTATCTCCTGCAAATGCATTTATAACATTCTTCTCACTGTCAATAACAACATTTAGTATAAATGCCAGTTTAGCTTGCTTAGCAGCGTATAACATATCTCTATGAATTGGATTATTTTCAATAACTCCGGACCGTGCGTACTCACTTGCTATAAATTCAGAACAATGATTTGCCATAACTGTCTTTGCTGATGCCACTCCGGGGAGAACACTCTTGCGTCCTCCAGAAAAACCTGCAAAGAAGTGTGGTTCTATAAATCCTTCTGAAATTAAAAGTTCAGCTTCCATCGCTATCTTATTAAGCAATAGTTCTCCACCTGAGGGAAGAGTTCCGACGCGTACCATATCGCCATAATCCTCTGATACATGATTTATTATAACTTCATTATCTACTATTTCCTGACCAAACTTATCAATCATTTCTTCTCTTGTAGTAGGTCTATGGAAACCAGTAGCAATTAATATTGTTATTTCAATTTTAGGGTTCGATGATCTTATTCTTTCAAGTAGTATTGGCAGTGTTACTTTACTTGGTACAGGTCTTGTATGGTCACTAGTTATTAATACTAAGTTTTTCTTCCCCTTAACTAGCTCTTCTAGTTTTGCACTTCCAATAGGGTTATCAAGTGCTTTTTTTACAATTTCCTGCTGAGTACTTTCAACTTTGTATGCATGAGCTTTTGATTCTAATATTGCTACCAAATTTTTATCTGGAATTTCAATTTCCAAAAACTGTTTTGAATATGGTATTTTTACTTTAGTCATATATATTCCTCCCTACATTATAAAATATTTTGCTCCAAAGTACGTAATTAATCCTAATATTGCTACATATGCAAGGCAAAATTTTAAAGTTGCCTTTAATATCTTACCTTCAGCTCCTACAAGTCCAGTGGCTGCTGTGGCAACTGCAATACTTTGAGGAGAAATCATTTTACCTGCAGTGGCACCACCAGTATTAGCAGCTGCTAACCAATAAGGACTCATATGTAAATTTTTTGCAACTTCAACTTGAAGTGGTCCGAACAATACATTTGCAGAGGTATCACTCCCAGTTACAAAAGTACCTAAAGCACCTATGATTGGGGCAAACAATGGATAAAAGCTTCCTGTTGCTGCAACTAAAACCACGGCAATAGATGTTATCATTCCGCTATGACTCATTACCTTTGCAAGAGAGACTATTGCAAGTATTGTAATTGCAGTTTTACTCATTTGTTTGCAAGTATCAATAAATACTTTTACTATTTCTTTAAACTTAGCTCCCTGAATAAGTCCCCCTATAAATGTGGCAAGAATTATAAGTGTCCCTGGATTAGCAATCCATATAAAAGAACTAATTTTTGCATCTGGGCCATTATATATTTGAACAGATGTTTGTATAGATGATAATGGTTTATTGATTGCTGGTATAAGAGAACTTGTTATTAATATAAAAGTCAGAACTAAGATAAATGGCACCCATGCCAATAACCCTTGTTTTGCGGATATACTAACTTTATCTTTAGATGCAGTATTTTTATAGAATATTTTAGTTATTGCAACTGTTACAATAATACATATTATTGAACCAATTAGTGCTGGAAGTTCAGGACCCATATATTTTGCAACTAGAAGTTCTGGTATTGCAAAAGCTAGTCCTGACGCAATACAAATAAGCACAACTCCCTTTATTGCCTTTACACTTTTACCTGTTAGCATTACTAATATTAATGGTAAAACTGCAATTAATACAAATAATTGAATTGCAACTGCATAGCTTAAAGTAACAGGATCAATTGCTGCAACCTTTGCTAAGGTTGTTACAGGTAGACCTATTGCTCCAAAAGCTGTTGGTGTTGTATTTGCAATAAGACATATTATTGCTGCAAATACAGGATTAAAGCCAAGTGCGGCTAAAATACTGGCAGGTATTGCAACTGCCGTACCAAAACCTGCAATTGCTTCAAGAAATCCACCAAAACCCCAAGCAATAATTAAAACTAAAATTCTCTTATCAGTTGTGATTCCTGTCATCATATCCTTTATTACGTCCATACTTTTTGTATGAATAGAAAGATTGTAGGTAAACACTGCTGCAATTATTACAACAATTATTGGCCATATTGCCATTGCTGCACCCTCAAGTGTCGCTGTGAGAGCTTGACTAATTGGCATCTTCCAAACTAGGATTGCAAGTATTATTGTAATTACGAGTGTGATTGAACAAGTTTTATGTCCTGGCATTTTTAAAACACCGAGCGAAACCATGAGCCATACAATGGGGATAAGTGCTATGAAAAATAATAAATAATTATTCATCTTTTATTCCCTCCTCTATTAATAATACTAGTCACAATACTGAAATCGACTACATCAAAGTATTATTATATCGCCAACATCTTTAAAAGACATTGGCGATATCATTTTTTCTATTCACAAACCTTTCCTGGATTTAATATATTATTAGGATCAAATGCCAATTTTATATTTTTCATAAGTCCTACATATACAGGGCCAAATTGTTCAAGCATATATGCTTTCTTAGCAAATCCAATTCCATGTTCTCCAGATACTAAACCCTTGAGCTCCCTTGATTTTTCATACATTGCTTCAAATACTTCTTCAATCTTCACTGACCATTCTTTATCTGTAAGCTCATCCTTTAATACATACACATGTAAATTACCATCACCTGCATGACCAAAGCTTCTTATTCTCACATCAAATTCTTTTTGAAGTTCATTAGTATACTTAATGAACTGCGCAACTTTATTTCTTGGAACAACAACATCACATTCATCCATATCAGTTGTCGTTGCTTTAACAGCTTCAAGGAAAGCTCCTCTTGCAGACCAAACAGCTTCTTTTCTTTCATCTGTATCAGTTATAAATACATCAAGAGCACCTTCTTCAAGGCAAATGTTAGCTACACTTTCATAAGCTCTTTCTATTTCTTCTATACTATTACCATCAAAAGTTAGTAAAAGATATGCATCTGACGAATTATCCGGGAATTTTTTTCCTAGGAATTCTTCAGCAGCAATAATAACTTCTCTTTGCATAAATTCTATAGCAGTTGGTACAGATTTTGATTTAACTATTAAAGGTACTGTTCCTATTGCCATATCAAGATTTGGAAAAGGTATTAAGAGCGATACAGCTTTCTTAGGTAGTGGTATAAGTTTTAATATAATTTTTGTGATTATTCCAAGGGTTCCTTCAGATCCACATATTAAATCTTTTATGCTGTATCCAGTAGAATTCTTAACTACTTTCCCTCCAACATCAAGTATTTCTCCGCTTGGAAGCACTACTTCAAGGCCTCTTATATAATCTCTAGTAACTCCGTACTTAACAGCTCTCATTCCACCTGCATTTGTATTGATATTACCAGCAATTGTAGCCGATTTTTCACCTGGATCTGGTGGATAAAATAAATCAAACTCTTCAACGTATTTGCTTATTTCCATTAAAAGTACGCCTGGTTCAAGAGTTAATGTTAAGTTTTCTTCATCAATCTCAAGTATTTTGTTCATTCTGGACATATTTATCATAATTCCACCGTGAATTGGAACTGATGCTCCAACTAGTCCTGTTCCAGAACCTCTTGCTACAACAGGAATCATGTTTTCATTTGCATATTTCATAATCTTTGATACTTCGCTTGCTTCAAGAACCTCAACTAATACGTCGGGCATTTTGCTTATTCCACCCATCTCGTCATGGCTAAAATCATCATTTATTGCTTCTCCAGTAAACACCCTATCTTTATCTAATATTGACACTAAAAACTCTATATCCTTAGCATCAAGTTTTTTGTAATCCATAAAATTACCTCCTCGATTCTGAATTTAGTGTTTAAACCTAGTTAGTTTAAACACTAACTTGCCTATTATCTATAACTCCAGTTTAAAAGTTAACGTATACAATACTCAGCTCCTGAATTTTTAATATTTTCAATCAATTGAGGAACTATTTCATAAATATCTCCTACTATCCCATAATGAGCTACATTGAATATAGAAGCATTTTCATCTTTATTTATTGCAAATATACGCTCTGAACTATTCATACCAGCTGTAAACTGAACTGCACCAGAAATTCCAAGAGCTATTATTAGCTTTGGTTTAACTGTTCTACCAGAAAGACCAATTTGTTTCTTAGCATTAATCCAACCTGCTTCAATTGTTGGTCTTGTCCCAGCTATTTGAGCACCAAGAATGTCTGCTAATTCTTGAATCATAACCATATCCTTTTCTGATTTTAATGCCCTACCAACTGCAATGATTACTTCTGCATCTGAAATATTTTCCTCAACTTCTTTCTTTGTAACCTTTAATACTTCAATATTCGAATCGAGTTTTGCTCTATCCATTTCACAGATTGTAATCTTACCTTTTGCATCGCACTGTTTTTCAGGTGCATTCATAACCTTATATCTTACTGTTGACATCTGTGGTCTATTATTAGGACATACAATTTGAGCCATAATGTTACCACCAAAAGCAGGTCTTATCTGTACAAGGTCTGTATTTTCTTTCATTTTAAGTATTGTACAATCAGCTGTGAGTCCAGTTCTAAACCTTGCGGCTACCCTTGGGGCAAGAGATCTACCAATTGTTGTAGCACCAACCAATAATGATGATGGCTTTACCTTGTTTACAAAGTCTTCAAATGCAGCTGTATAAGGTTCTATTCTAAACTCTTCAAATTCTTTATAATCGTATACAAAGACCTCATCAACTCCATAATGAAGCAATTCTTTAGCCTTTTCCTTTATGTTATAACCAATAAATACACAATATACTGGGAAATTAACAACTGCCGCAAGCTCCCTAGCTTTTCCGATAAGCTCCATTGTTACAGGATGTATAACTCCTTCTACATGGTCAACATATACTCCTATACCCTTCCATAAACTTTTATCAACTTGCACGGCCTCTGTTTCAATAAATTCCATTACACCTGTTGGACCTTTTTTAACGCAAATCTTACACATTTTACATCCTGCATTAACTTCAATTTTACCATCTATGTATTCAATAGCACCAAAAGGGCAAACCTTTATTAATTCTTGAATATTTGAATCGTTTACTTTCTCTTGGTTACAAATTAACTTACTCATGAAAATTCCACCCTTCTCTATACAAATTTTAATTCTTTAAGTTTTGCAGCTATTTTTAAACTAAGCTCTGCACCATTGCCTGTCCATGTTTCTCTATCATTATTTACATCTGGTGGAAATATTCTTTCTACCTGAGTTGGTGAACCATTAAGTCCATATTTCTTTTCATCTTTATCTTCAAAATCGTTTAGTGTTATCATTTTTATTTCTCTATCTTTTGTAGCTAATTTTTTCCTATAAGATGGAAGTCTTGGTTGAAATATATCTTTATCTACAGTTAAAAGACATGGAAATTGAATCTCTGCTACTTCAACAGTATTTGCCATATCCATTTCTACAATAATTGATTTTTCTTTTATTTCTATTATTTTTAAAACGTTTGCAATGTGAGGAATATTAAGATATTCAGCCATTTCTGGTCCTACTTGAGCAGTGTCTCCGTCTGTTGTCTGCTTTCCACATAATATGAGATCAAATTCTCCCATTTTCCTTACACCTTGTGAAAGTGTATAAGCTGTAGCAAGAACATCTGCTCCGGCAAACTTTCTATCAGATACAAGTGCTCCTTCATCTGCTCCCATCATATATGCTTCGCGAATTACATCATTTGCTTGTGGTGGTCCCATAGTTATAACCTTAATTACCCCACCTTTTTCTTCCTTTATTCTAAGTGCTGTTTCTAATGCATATAAATCATAAGGATTCATTTTTGAATCTACACCATCTCTTTTTAAAACACCTGTAACTGGATCTACTTCAACTTTTGAAGTTCCTGGAACTTGCTTTATACAAACTAAAATTTCCATATGTGCTCCTCCATTCTTTTTATAGAAAATCTAAAACTCATTAATGGTAAGATGGTCTGACCATCTTTTAAATCATAATAACACACTATTGAAAATATTTCTACTATTATTAATTAATTAATTAACAATATTTATTTTATTCAAAAATTTAAAAGCGAGGGTAATATTTGTTATTACTCTCACTTTTTGCTTTGGACAAAATTATATGTTTTGAAATCATTTTATTTTACTCATATACCTATTTGCAAAATCTAAATGTTCCCGCATTGCTTTTCTAGCATCAGCTGAGCTATGTTTTTCCATAGATAAATATATCTCATTGTGCTGAGAAAAAAGTATTTCTTTATTTTCTGGATCAACTAATATTAATTTTCTTGCATCCTTAATAAAATGATCTACAAGCGTTGAAACTGTTTTAAGAATGTTAAATACTAAAACATTGCCCGAGCACTCAGCAATCTTATAATGAAATTCTTTATCAATTTCAACATTAGTATTCTCATCCGCACAATTCATAAATCTTTGAGTAAGCTCTTTTAACTCTTTTAGTTGTTCACTTGTTATCCTATTCGCAGCAAGGCCTGAAGCCTCCACCTCCACAATCTTTCTAAGCTCCCATATCTCTTCTGGATTGCTTCCCTCTAACATAAACATAATTGATAGCGGTTCAAATAATTTATCTTGAAAATTTGCTTTTATATAACTACCTTCTCCTTGTCTGCACTCTATAAGTCCAATGACTTCTAATGTTCTAAGCGCTTCACGGATAGAAGCCCTGCTTACCTTTAATTGCTCCACTAAATTCCTCTCTGAAGGAAGTTTGTCACCCTTTTTAAGCGTGCCTTTATCAATCATATTTTTTATTTGATCTATTACCTGTTCATAAACTTTTGTGTTTTTTATTGGACTAAACATTTTGTTCCCCCTGTATATCTCTACAAATAGTTAAATATAAACTTTACATTTTTTTCCATTATGCTTCTTCTAATATTCAAAACCCACACATTGTATACATTTTATTCAAATTCCACATAATATATACATTATAACATAATATATGTATTGCAACGTAATAATTATAGTTTCATAATACTTCAAAAAATTTCTTAATAACTATATATAATTGTGGATTGGCATAATAAACATCATCAGAGTGGATTAAAAAACCGACAAGACTCATACAGTCTTATCGGTTAAATTATCACCTTCGTAGCTGCTCATCATCTTGGACGCTGCAAAATTAATCTTACAGTTTAAATTTTGAACCATGCTATTCAGTTTTCCCGCTAATTTGGATTGATTTTCAGAAGCAAAGCCTTCTCACATAAATTTTTAATGCGATGCCTTTAATTTCAGTATTTATGGTTGAAAAATAGAAGACATCCCCTTATTTGGCATAATTGAATGACAACAAACAAAAACCAAAAGGGGATGTTCTTTATGAATATAATTATAACAAAAAATTATACTGAAAAACAGTTTAATTTGATAAATTTTTTATTATTTTTATTATAATCCTCAATATTTAAAAATGCCCTTGAACCATTATTCAGAGAAAATAAAATTTATTTTATTTTCTTCAAAAAATTCTATATATTTTTCAGATGGTTTTCTATCTGTTATAAGATAATCTATATCTGTTAATTGACAATAAGTCATAAGTGATGAAACTTCAAATTTAGACGAATCTGCTAACAAATACAACTCATTACTCTTTTCTACTATAATTTTTTTAATTTTATATTCTAATGGTGAAGAATTTGTGGCTCCATTAGATATAGAAATACCTGAAGCAGCCATAAATGCTTTATTTATATTATAATCTTTGAATATTGTAAGAGTATTTATCACCTCAAAAGAATTTGTTTTTCTTATTAACCTTCCTCCCGTACAAATAACATTTAAATTTGGAAAAGGGAGTGCGATTATTATAACATTCAAACTATTCGTCAGTATAGTTACATCATTTTTGTTTTTTAAGAAGTCTATCATATTAATTGTTGTTGTCCCAGAATCAATGAATATTACATCTCCATCATTTACAAATTCAGATGCAACCTTAGCTATTGCCATTTTTTCATAATTATTTTTAATGTTTCTTTCTTCGAAAGGAATTATTTCTTTAATAATAGCTGTTACTCCTCCATAAACTTTTTTTACACTCCCTTTTTTTACAAGTTCATTTATATATCGGCGAATTGTATTTTTAGAGATTTTAAAAATATCGCATAATGAATCTAAAGTGACTGATTCATTTCTTAATATATATTCCTCAATTTCTTTGATTCTATTAATTTTCATAATCAATTATCCTTTCGCACATGATTTTTCTAGGCGATAGATTGTAATTTCAGTATTTATAGCAAAAACCCATAAGAACATTCTCTTATTTCTTTTTTATCTAGCAAGTCCTAGTGGTGAAAATAATATATACATTCCGATCATACAAATTACAACAGCTATTCCAATACACTTTCCATATTTCCAAGGTGTTAAATCAACTTTACTTTCATCATCTTGAATTTTGAATGGTATTTCCATCGGTTTTAATTTACCAATTAATAACATTATTAAAATATCCAAGAAAAATAAACCACTCAATACGTATAAAAAATTAACATCAGCAAATAAAAATTTAGAAATCGTATAGGCTATAATATGAAAAATCATTGTTACTTTTGCGGCTAAGGCAGGAACACGTTTTGTATAGAAGCCAAGCAGAATAATTGCTAGTAATGGCATATTATAAAAGCCATTGTATTCTTGAAGGAAAGTATACAAACCTGCTGGTGCATAAGCAATAAAAGGGGCTACAACTATTGAAACTATTGCTACAAATGCTGTCACTATTTTCCCAACCTTAACAACTTCTTTGTCAGAAGCTTTAGGACGAATTATTGGTTTATAAAAGTCTAATGCGAATAGGGTTGAAGTACTATTTAAAGCTCCTGCGAAAGAACTTAAAATAGCTCCAAAAATTACTGCTCCGAAAATACCATAAGCCCATGTTGGAAGTACTGCCGTGACTAAAGATGGGTACGCATCATCAGCTACTTTTAGTGTCTTTCCAAACATATTATATGCAATAATCCCCGGAAAAACTAAAAATAAAGCTCCAAAAATTTTAAAAAAGCCTACATATAAAGCACCCTTTTGTGCTTCTTTGAGATTCTTTCCAGCTAATGCTTTTTGAACAATCATTTGATTAGTACACCAATAAAATAGATTATTGAAAAACATCCCGAGGAACAATGTCGGCCAAGGAATCAATTTTGAATCAAGTGCTCCGATAGCATTTAATTTGTCTGGAGTTCGCTGGATTATTAATTGAATTCCTCCAGTGAAACTACCGTTACCGAGCAAGATTAATCCTAAAATTGGAATTGAAATACCTCCAACAATTAAACCAACACCATAAATCGTATCACTAAAGGCACTTAAAGAAATTCCTCCAATCAACACATACAAGAGTCCAACCAAGCCAATAAATGCTGCTACAATTATAATTGCAACTTGGCCATTTACATTTAATAACTTATCTATATGGAAAAGTTTATTAAAAACTAACGCTCCTGAAAACAATACGACCGGTAAAAAAGTAACTGTATAACTTACTAGAAACAAAAATGATATAATTCTTTTAGTCGTTGTATCATAACGAATTTCAATAAAATCAGAAATAGTACTAATTCCATGTTTTAAGTATTTAGGTAAGAAAACAAACGCCAGTAGCACACAAGCAAAAGCAGCTGTAACCTCCCAAGCCATTACCTCCATTCCAGCTACGTAACTTTGGCCATTTTGTCCAACAATTTGCTCTGTAGATAGATTCGTCATTAGAATTGTTCCAGCAATTGTTATTCCTGTTAGGCTTCGTCCTCCAAGGAAATAACCATCCGCATCATCTTTGTTAATTAATTGTGATTTTTTCCAAGCAATAAACCATACAGTTGCAACGATAGCCATAAATGTAATTCCTGAAAAGAGATTCATTAAGTCACCCCCTTTTTGTAATAGGATTATGCTCCGCATATATCTTTAATATATTTTCTTGCTTTTACTGCATATTCAAATGGATTTGCCTTTGCTGGGTCTTGCTCTGCTTCCACCAATAGCCAACCCTCATAATTATTGTCTGCTAAAATTTTGAATATTGGCTTAAAATCAATGCTTCCATCACCTGGCACTGTAAAAGCTCCTAATCGAACTCCTTTTAAGAAACTAAGTTTTTCATCTTTAACCTTTTTTACTATTTCCGGTCTAATATCTTTTAAATGAACATGCTTGATTCTATTTATATATTTTTTAAGTATTGCTATATGATCCTCACCTGAATATACTAAATGACCTGAATCAAATAACAAGTAAACTAAATTTTCATAAGTAATACTCATAAGCTTATCTATCTCTTTTGTTGTTTGTACTCCTGTTCCCATATGATGATGGTAAACCATTTTCATTCCCTTATCTTGAGCTAACTTTCCTAGCTTGTTTAATCCATTTCCAAGCAGCTTCCATTCTTCCTCATTAAAATGGTACTTCCCATCAAACACTGGAGTATCTAGTTCACCTTGTACGCTATGTCCTTGCTCAGCTACAACGATTACATCAGCCCCAAGATCATGTAGAAAATCTCTATGCTTAACAAATTCTGCCTCAGTTTCTTCATATGGTTTCGTAGTTAAGAACGAACTAAACCAAGCACTTGCAATTTCCAACCCTCTAAGCTCTAAAGCCTTTTTTAAAACTTTAACATCCTTTGGATACTTATTTCCGACCTCTGTTCCTTGGAAACCGGCTAATGCGGCTTCACTCAAGCACTGATCAAAAGTATTTTCTTTTCCTAAATCTGGCATATCATCATTTGTCCATGCAATTGGAGCAATACCTAATTTGACCTTTTTACTATTTAACATAATTAACACCCCTCATAATTAAAATTTAATTTCAGATAATTTAACTGGTCTGTTCTCATGTAATGATTTTGTAGCAGCTTCACCAATTAATACAGCTTGTAACCCATCTTCACCATCTACAGGTGTATCTGTATTATTTACAATTGCGTCAATAAATTCTGTTACTTCCTGCGCATAAGCCTGCATATATCTTTCTAGGAAGAAGAATAATGGTTTTTCTCCTGTAACACCATTTTCATTTGATATTACTGCCGATGAAGTGCTATCATTTGCTATTGAAACCTGACCTAATGATCCAAACACTTCAGCCCTTTGATCATATCCATAAGCTGACTGCCTTGAGTTATCAATTACTGCTAAAGTTCCGTTTTGCATCTTTAATGTTATAATAGCTGTATCAATGTCCCCAGCTTCGCCTATAGCGTTGTCTATCAATACATTACCGAGTGCATAAACTTCTTCAACTTCACTATCTAAAAGATATCTAGCCATATCAAAATCATGAATTGTCATATCTAAGAACATGCCACCAGAAATCTTCACATAATCTATTGAAGGTGGCTCAGGATCTCTTGAAGTTATTTTCAAAATATGAGGTTCTCCAATTTTTCCACTAGCAACCGCATTCTTAATTGATTTAAAGTTGTGGTCAAATCTTCTATTAAACCCTACTTGATACTTAACCTTAGATTTACCTAATTCATTAATGACTTCTTTTATTCTAGTTAAATCATGATCAATTGGTTTTTCACAGAAAACATGCTTTCCTGCTCTTATTGCTTCTATTGAGATTGGTGAGTGTGTATCTGTTGAGGAGCAAATTAATACTGCATCAATTTCTGGATCTTCTAATATTTTTTTATAGTCAGTATATACCTCAAGTATTCCCTTACTCTTTGCCCATTCTCTTGTAGCATCGTTTAAGTATGCATCAGCAATTGATTTAATTTCAGCATTTTTAACATATTTTGATATACTTTCTCCATGTACCTTCCCAATTCTTCCTACACCAATAATTCCAACCTTTAACATAATAACATCTCTCCCCGTTTTAATATTTTCTTACATTTGTAAGATTATCTGTTTTGTTAATGTACGCATTTTTTATTGAATCTTTATCAGAAACCTCAGCAACTCCTACATGCCACCAAGACTCATAACCGTTTGTCATTGTTTTTGGAAGTGTTTTTATATCTATTAAAGTAGATCTAGTTTGTTTTTTTGCATCTACTAGCGCTTCTTTAAGCTCTTCTATTGTTTTGACTGTATAGCTTTTTACTCCATACCCTTGTGCACATTTTGCAAAATCTATTGGAATCAATCCACCATTAAGCTTGCCGCTTTTTTCATTTCTATATCTAAACTCTGTTCCAAAACTGCCCATTCCATTTCCCATTTCTAGATTGTTAATGCAACCAAATCCGCTGTTATCGAATAGTAATACATTTATCTTCTTGTTTTCTTGAATAGACGTTATTAATTCCGAATGAAGCATTAAGTAACTTCCATCACCAACAAATGCATATACTTCTTTATTAGGTTCTGCAAGCTTCACTCCTAAAGCTCCTGATATTTCGTATCCCATACATGAATAACCATATTCCATGTGGTAGCTATACTTATCTCTTGAAGTCCATAACTTTTGTAAATCGCCTGGTAAACTTCCTGCAGCACCCACTACAACATAATCTTTTTTAAGAAAATTATTAATTTCACCTATAACTGTGGTTTGTGGAAGAGCTTCTCCGCAAAGTTCATAAAATTCTCTTAAGCTTGCTTCATTTTGTCCTAGCATTTCAGGTTTGAAATTATCTTCACTATATTTTATACTATATAATCTCTCAATTTCTTTTCCCCATTTATTTTTGGCATCAGAAATCTCCTTGTTATACTCGCTTTTATATCCTTTTTCAATAAGCTTATATCTAAGTTGTTCTAAATTAACCAATACATCCCCGACCACTTTAGTAGCATCCATTTTAGTTGCATTATATCTAGATGTATTTATTGTCAAGAATTGAACTTCATCATTCTTAAACAATCCTTTAGAAGCTGTTGTAAAATCTGTAAATCTTGTTCCAAGTCCTATTATGAGGTCTGCATCTTTAGCTATAAGATTTGCAGCAAGGGTACCTGTAACTCCAATACCTCCTAGATTCAGATAATGGGTTGATTCTACTGCACTTTTTCCTGCCTGCGTTTCTGCAATAGGTATATTAAATTCCTGCGCAAATTTCTTTAGTTCTTCACCTGCTTCTGAATATTTGGCTCCTCCGCCACAAATGATTAATGGTTTTTTCTTTCTAGCTATTAAACTTATAGCATCTTCTAGTTCTAAATCCGTAGCTTTTCTTCTTTCAATTCTATGCACTCTCTTCTTGAAAAAATATTCTGGATAATCGTAAGCCTCTCCTTGAACATCCTGTGGCAGTGCAATACATACTGCGCCAGTATCTCCCTCATCTGTTAATACTCTCATTGCATTTATCATAGCTGACATCAATTGTTCTGGTCTGCTCACTCTATCCCAATATTTACTTACAGGTTTAAAAGCATCATTTGTAGTAATTGAAGCATCATAATCTTGTTCGACTTGTTGAAGTACAGGATCTGGCTGCCTTGTAGCAAATGTATCACCTGGAAATAATAATACAGGTATATTATTTGCTGTTGCTGTTGCGGCAGCAGTTACCATATTAGCAGATCCAGGACCTACCGATGATGTACATGCATATATTTTTTTCCTTCTTTTTTGCTTAGCGAAAGCCACAGCTGCTTGGGCCATGCCTTGTTCATTTCTACCTTGACGTACTATTAATTTGCCAGGATCTTGTTCTAATGCTTGACCAAGACCTAATACATTTCCATGTCCGAATATTGCGAAAATTCCTTCGATGAATCTTTCTTCTTTGCCATCAAAACTTACAAACTGGTTATTTAAAAATTTAACCACTGCTTGTGCAGTAGTCAGTCTAATTGTACCCATCTCAAACCCCCTTATATCTTAATCAATCATTTATACTATTTTTCTGGCCATATCTTAACATTTTTGTCCCAAAGCCAAGTATGATCTTTATCATCTATTCTGTCAGTCCATGGGTTATTATCTAAATGTCTTATCATCCAACAATAGTACATAGCATAACCTGGTGCAGCTGTTTGAGGATGAACAAGGCCTCCTTGAATTAAAGCAAAGCTTCTATCTGTTATCTTATAAGCATTTTCACCTATTAGACATAAACCAAATCCTTGAGGTTTATTAAATTTATAGTAATAAACTTCAGGTTGTGGATGATGATGTGGTGGGTAACTTGACCATTTACCAGGATAAGTAATAACTTCTCCCATTACCATGTTTGAATATGGTTCATTTTTATAATCAAATACTGTTCTAACTACTCTTCTTGCAGTACCATTCCATACCCCTTCACCAAATACTTCACTTTTACAATCTTCTGGATAATATAATTTTGCTTCAAAGGTATTTTTATTATCTGTATATTGAAGAAGTATTTCGCTTTCTTCTAAAATTTCTACTTGGACCTTTGTATCCTTTGGCACATGTAAACACCAAGGATCCTCATCAAATACTGAAGTTCTCTCTATTACTTTTTTATTTCCTGACCACCTAATTTCAAGTTTTCCTGTTAACATCAATACAGCCAATTCTTTGAAATGTGAATAGTACGTTTTAACTGAACCTTTTTTAAGTTTTGTTACAGCAATATCCATTAACATTTCTTTATTTTTACCGTTAATCTCGCATATTGTATTTTCACCGTATTTTAGATTACCTAAACTTTCTACCATTTAAATCCTCCTTATGATTTTACGACCATTTCACCATATTCCTCTTTGCTCTTTCTTATAAATTCATTAATCCCTTCGACTTTTGGCATTGCATCAGAGCAGCTGTGACTTGCAACTAACATTGAAGCTGAAGCACTACCAAACTCTAAGCAGTCAATAATATCCCATCCTTCAAGTAATCCATAAACAAATGCAGACCCATATGCATCCCCGCCACCAAAAGATTTAAGAAGTTTAACTGGGAAAGGCTTTATATTAAAGCTTTTTTTATCTGATGTATAAGCAGTTGATCCATCTTTTCCATGCTTTATAACAACAATTTTACTACCATAATTAAACCATCTATTAGCGGTTTCCTGATCGCTACTATCTTGTCCAATTATTGTTTGCGTTAAATCAAATTCTTCTCTTGACCCTATTATAACATCACTGTTTTTTGCGACTAGAGCATAATAAATTGCAATCTCATCCTTATTAGTCCATGAATATTCTCTATAATCAATATCGAAAATAACTACTGTATTATTTTTCTTTGCATACTCTAATGCCTTCAAGGTTGCTTCTCTTGACGGACTCTGAGATAAAGCAGTCCCAGATATTATAATAGCTTTAGTATTCTTAATATATTCTTCACTAATTTCGGAGGCTTCCAGCGCTAAATCTGCAACACCATTTCTGTACATTAAAATACTACTTTCAGTTGGACTAAGTATTTCAGTAAAAGTAAGTCCTAAATTTTCTCCATTTTTAGCAAAATAAATTTGCGTCGTATCTATTTCTTCATTTTTAAAATAGTTAATAACAAATTCACCAAACCTATCATTTGATACTTTACCAATAAACCCTACCTTTTTACCTAGTCTTGCAAGTCCAACTGCAGTATTAGCTGGTGACCCACCTAAATATTTTTTAAAAGTCGTACTTTCTGAAAGTGGCATATTTATATCAATAGGATTAAAATCAATTGCAGCTCTTCCGAGTGGCACAATATCAAATTCTCTACTATTATCAAATTTAATGTAACCCATTATTTCCCCCTATGCTTTGTTTTGACTTCCGAATATCTTAATATGCCTCTTTACATTAATATAAGCACCTTCTATTTCTTTCTCATGCAACTCGAAATAATCAACTTTTTCGGACTCTTCATATAACTTCCCAACATTTTCTTCAACTGAAGCAAATGTTGCTGTTGCTATATTAATTTTTCTAATTCCAAGACTTACACATTTTCTAAAATCGTCATCACTTATACCTGTTCCCCCATGCAATACTAATGGAACATCTACCCTTTTGTTTATTTTGTCTAATACATCAAAATTTAATTTTGGATTTTCTAAATATACTCCGTGAGCATTTCCTATTGCCACTGCTAATGCATCAACGCCTGTTGCATCGAAAAACTCCCTTGCCTCATCTACCCCAGTACACAAAACTGATATTTCTTCTAAGCCATCTTCACTACCGCCTACTCGTCCTATTTCAGCTTCTACGTCTGCATTATATTTTTTTGCTTCATCTATAACTTCTCTTGTTAACCTTATATTATCTTTCAGTGGATATTTTGAACCATCTATCATAACTGAAGTAAATCCAAGCTGGAGAGCTTCCTTTATCTTTTCTAAAGTTAAACCATGATCAAAATGTATAGCTACTGGTATTTTCGCTTTTTTTGCTCCTGCAACCATCATAGATCCTATTAACTCTAATGGCGATGCATTTAATCTTACTTCTGCAATTTGAATTATCATCGGAGAATTTAACTCTTCACCAGCCTTTATAGCACCGATTAACATTTCCATATTTGCTACGCTAAAAGATCCAACAGCATATTTTCCTTTTTCTGCTTTACTCAATAAATCCCGCATATTTACTAGTGGCATTTATTTCACCTGTTTCCATAATAATTTATAAATATTTATTATGTCTTCCTTTTCAGTCTTTCTTCTTGTATTTCCTGGGCTGCCACTGTCTAAAGCATCACCCGCCATTTTTTCTAAATTTTCAAAGAATTTTTGCTTATTAACACCAACCTCTTCAAGGGTTTGAATGTTTAAGTCTCTACATAGATCTCCAATTTCTTTTATAAAAGCTTGACCTGCTTCTATATCACTCTCACCTTTCTTATAGATGCCTATAGCTTTAGCTAAATCACAAAATCTTTCTGGTGTTCCAGATAATGCAAAATTCAAACAATCTTGCAACAATATAGCATTAGATAATCCATGTGGTACATGATAAAGTGCACCCACTGGTCTACTCATACCGTGAACTATTGTCACTGAAGAGTTATTAAAAGCAATTCCAGCTTCAAGTGCAGCTATTGACATTTCTGTTCTAGCTTCAACATCATTCCCATTTTGATAAGCTTTTAATAAATACTTAGTTATCCTTTTAACCGCAGAAAGAGCAAATGTATCTGACATTGTCTGCGATTTCTTTGATGTATATGCTTCGATTGCATGAGTTAATGCATCCAATCCTGTAGCTGCTGTTACGTTAGGTGGAGCTGTCGTTGTAAAAATCGGATCTATTATTGCTAAAGTTGGCATTAGATAAGATCCCTTTAACAACATTTTTATGTCCCTCTTTGTATCCGATATTATAGTGAACTGAGTTGCTTCTGAACCCGTTCCTGCTGTTGTAGGTAATGCAACTAGAGGAGGGGTTGCATTAGGAATCGTTTTCCCTAAATAATCATTAATTTCCCCTGTATTCGTTATCATAGCCCCTACAGCTTTCATTGTATCTATAGGGCTTCCTCCACCTAATCCAATTAAGAAATCACATTTTCCTTCTTTATAAGCTTTAGTTCCATCGTTTACCATGATATCTGTCGGTTCACTATTTACTTCACTATAGATCGCATATTCAATATTAATACTATCCAACATATCTGTTACTTTTTTTAAACTTCCAATCTTGACCATTACATCATCGGTTACAATTAAAGCTTTTTCCCCTAGCTGTTTAATGTTTTCGCCAGCTAGATTAAGTGCTTCCTTTCCAGTAATTATATATCTTGGTGTTAAAAACAAGTTGCTCATTATATAACCTCCCATGTTGTTGTTTTAATGTCACTTCTTAAGTATATTATGCGCAACTTAACCAATATATGTTAATAATAGTAGTATATTTAATTATTTTTTCACATTCATTATCATTATTATTTTCCCTGGAATATCCTAGACAACTGAATAATAGTTATAATTATGATGCTAATCTATATTAATAATTTTACAGTATACTGTGAAACGTGATGTAGTTCTATGAAAATATTAAAACCTAAAGAAGCTGCTGAGTTAGTAAAGGATGGCGATTATATTGTAACAGATGGATTTGTTGGCAGTTGTTGTCCTGAAACCCTTACTACAGCTTTAGAAAAGCGTTTTTTAGAAACTGGTAAGCCTATAAATTTAAATCTTATATACGCCGCTGCTCAGGGTAATCAAAATGGAAGAGGTGCAGATCATTTTGCACACGAAGGAATGACTAAAAGAGTAGTAGGTGGTCATTATAACATGGCACCTGCCCTAGGAAAATTAGCTGTAGAAAATAAAATAGAAGCCTATAATCTTCCACAAGGAACTCTTTCTCAGCTTTTTAGGGATATTGCTGGTAAAAGGGTCGGTACTATAACTCATGTAGGACTAAACACATTTGTTGACCCTAGAATTGAAGGAGGGAAATTAAATGATATTACAAAGGAGGATATTGTAAAGATAATTGAAATCGAAGGTGAGGAGAAGCTACTATATAAATCATTTCCAATTGATATCTGTTTTGTACGCGGTACATATGCAGATAAAAATGGTAATATTAGTCTAGAAAGAGAAATAGCTACTCTTGAAGCAACATCCATTACTCAAGCAACAAAAAACTGCGGTGGAATAGTTGTAGTTCAAGTTGAAAGAGTAGTAGCTGCTGGCACCCTTGATCCACGACTTGTGAAAATTCCTGGTATATATGTAGACTATGTTGTTGTTTCAAAACCAGAGGAACATGAGCAGACCGTTGGATTTGAATATAATCCAGCTTGTACAGGTGAAATAAAAGCAATAATGGATTCAATTGAAAATACACCTTTAGATATTAGGAAAATAATAGCAAGGAGAGCTGCCTTTGAGCTTAAATCTAATACTGTTGTAAATTTAGGAATTGGAATACCTGAGGTAATATCATTAGTTGCTAGTGAAGAAGGGATTTGCGATTATATGACACTTACAGTAGAAGCAGGAGCAGTTGGTGGATTGCCACAGGGTGGATTAGCTTTTGGTGCATCAGTAAATCCAGAAGCAATTCTAGACCAAGCATGCCAATTTGATTTTTATGATGGTGGTGGAGTTGATTTAGCATTCTTAGGATTAGCTCAAGTTGATAAAGACGGTAACTTAAATGTAAGTAAGTTTGGAACACGTGTTGCAGGATGCGGTGGCTTTATCAATATTACCCAAAATGCAAAAAAAGTTATATTCTGTGGAACATTTACAGCCCAAGGACTTAAACAAGAAATAAAAGATGGAAAGCTTGTTATCAAACAAGAAGGTAAGCTATTTAAATTTATTGATCAAGTTGAGCAAATTACTTTTAGTGGGAAATATGCACGAAAGGTAAATCAGCCAGTAATGTACATTACTGAAAGAGCTGTATTCGAACTTAAAAAGGATGGACTTTATCTTACTGAAATAGCACCAGGTATTGATTTGCAAAAGGATGTTTTAGATTTAATGGCTTTCAAGCCAAAAATGAATGATATTCCCAAACTTATGGATGAGCGTATTTTCTATGATAAACCAATGGGATTAATAGATTTTAGTTTATCAAGAGAGCAAGATATTTAATAAGATAAAGGCCTCATACTAAATTAATAGTATGAGGCTTTTTTTTTGTTTTGTTCTAAGTCTTTACCTTAAAAAATATCTACTTTATATCGGCCCAATTAGCAGGATATGTCACAAACATAAATTTTGCATAATCTGGAACACTGAATTGAATTTTTGAGTTTTTAGGAATTAAAATCATTTCCCCTTTATTGGCTACAACTTTTCTTCCATCAATATTTACTTCTAAAGTTCCCTCTATAACATAATCTATTTCATCATATTTTAATGTCCAATCAAAGCACGTTTCTTTCATTTCCATAAGACCGCATCCAAGTCTCGGACTTTCTTCTAATGTTAAAACATCTGTTAAAAGTACGTCATCTCCCTCTTTGCCAGTATCAAACTTACCCATTTTTACAGTGTCTAATTTTATTGACATTATACCACTAGGATCTACGTGCTTTTCAAATTCACATTTTTCCTTTGATAAACTTTCTGCTATGATTTTTCTAACCATGTCCTCAATTAATTTTGCATCTATATTTTCCATTTTAATTCCTCCATTCATTATTATCTTATAATGCTATTATGCTTGAACAGACTTATTTTTTTTATTTTTCGAAAGTATAAAACAAGCTAACGCAACCGCTGCAACTCCACCGACTAATTTTGCAACTATCATAGGGAATATCATTCCTTTTTCTACTCCAGCAACAAAACCTAAATGATCTCCAAATACAAAAGCTGCACTAACTGCAAATGCAACGTTTATTATCTTACCCCGTTCATCCATGTCTTTCATCATTCCAAACATTGGTATACTATTTGCAAGACTCGCCACCATACCTGCTGCTGAAATATCATTCATACCTAGTAATGAACCAAGCTTCATTAGAGGTTTTTTAAATACTTTCGTTATAACATAAACCATTGGGAAGGCTCCTGCGAGTACTATTGCAATAGAACCTACTATCTCAATACCTTCGGATAGTGGTGCCATTCCAGGTATAACAACTACTCCTGTTAAAGTTTCTATTATTATAGCTGCAAGACCTATTGTTATAAGCACAACTACACCTTTTCCAAAAACGGTAAAGCCTTTTATCATTTTTTCAGGAATTAACCATAATCCTACAGCAAGAAGTGCTGCAAATATTATTATTGGCACAAGATTTTTAAGTAACATTATTACTCCAAATCCAGCTACAAGTCCACCTATAAGCGCTCCTATAGGAATTGTTATTATCCCTGCAAGTACACCTGTTGCCAAAAATTTATGGTCTTCTTTTTTAATTATTCCAAGAGCAACTGGTATAGTAAATACAATAGTTGGTCCCATCATAGATCCTATAATTACGCCTGAGAAGCTTGCTGCTTGTGCTGTTTGTGCAAGTTCTTTTGCAAGAGGATATCCTCCCATATCACAAGCAAGTAAAGTAGTAGCAAACATAGATGGATCTGCTCCTAATGCAGTGTAAATTGGGACTACTACAGGTTTTAATACACTAGCAAGTACTGGTGCTAAACAAACTACACCAACCATAGCTATAGTTAATGAACCCATTGCCATAAATCCCTCTTCAAATTGTTCTCCTAAACCAAATTTATTTCCTATGCACTTATCTATTGCACCTAAAACCATGAAAACAACCATTATATATATAATAATTTCATTTATTCCCATTTTTTCTCCTTCCAGAAAATTATTTTTTGATCATATGTATTTTTTTAGAATTTATCTACATTGTTAACTATTATTATAAGCTACTGATTAGTTCCTTAGATGGTGATGGAATTACTATACTTGAAACTATTTTTTTCTCATCAATTTCTCTTAAAGCTTCTTTTACAGCTTCCTGCACAGAACTCACATCACCATATATAATAAAATAAGATTTTCCACCAATTAAAGTGCCGAGACTTAACTTAAAAAGCCTTACCTCCGCTGCTTTAAGCGCCTTATCTAAGATAAATATTCCAGAAACTACATTAGTGGTCTCCACTACTCCTATAGCTCCATTAGGTACTACTTTTATTTTATTTTTTAATGATTGTATAATATCCTTATGTACATTAGGAAGTAGAAAACTTCCTATCAAAAAACCTTTACTTTGATTCGTCCCCTTGTCTAAGGCTTCTTTAACAGATCCTACTTCTCCTGATATAAGTATCATAAATTTCCCTGGACAAATAGTTCTACAAAATACTAATTCTACCTCTGCTGCTTTTAGAACTACATCCGCTATTTCTATTCCTTTTGCAATACTTCTAAATTCCATCATTCCTAAAGTTTTAATCATAGATTCACTCCAAATAAATTTATTTATACGAGAAGTGCTTTATTATAGAAATTCTGCATCTACTTCTAAACTATCTATTATACCTACTATAACAGCATCCACAGGCACATCTTTTATATGCAGTGATGCGCTTGCAGCGCTACCTTTAGTCACTAATACACTATCCCCTATGCCAGCCCCTACTATATCTGCGGCAACAAAAATTCCGCTCCCCTCGCCGGCTGCAGCTTTAGATGGTTCTATCACTAAGAATTTTAATCCATTTAATTTTTCATCTTTTCTTGTAGCCCAAACATTGCCTATAACTTTACCAATAATCATTAACTGCCCCCCCCTTTTTATTTTTTAAAATGTTTTAGAATAACCCTAAACTCTATTTATCTTTAATCGTTTTATTCTTATAAAATCTTGAGCAAGTGGGGTTAATATAGCTTTTTTAATTAAGTTTACTTCCTTTATTCCGTTCATATATAATTTTCTAAGGTCTGATTCTGTAATCAGTCTTTTATTATTTATTTCTACTATTTGATGAGATTGCACAGTATCCTCTGAAACCGCTTTTTTAGCTTGTGATTCAGTTTTATTATGCATATCATCGATTACTATATTTGATTCTATTGAGCAGGATTTTTGCACTGATTCATCATTGCGATTAGCGCCCATTTGCATGCTTTTTAATAAATCCTTTTGATGGACTAAAGCAATTCCATAAGACATGATTTTGTGTTCATATTGATTATATAGATTATATAAAGCTTCATTAGACGTACTTAAATGTTTTCTGTACTGTATTCCCTCTTTTAATACATAAACCTTCTTACCGTTAAAAAGAGCCTCTACTATAAACGCTTGTACACCATTATTACATAACCCAAGCGCCATTGATGATAATCCTTTATTACATAAATTTGTAACTATTATATGCTCATAGTCTCTCAAATTTATATCTTCTTTATCATAAATATGAACCTCGTATTTATCTTCTACAAGCTCTTTAATCACTATTAACTCTTCTTCAGAGGAACTTATTACCAATACCTTTTCTTTATCCATTGCAGTACTATTTCTACTGCTAGGAATCCTCTTCATAACTTCCTTAGTGATCATATCTACTAATTTTTCTATATCCACTTAAATCACTTCCTTATATAAAAATTATAATGTTTAATACAGCTTAACATATAAGGTATATCATCTTATTTTTAAAATCATCTATAAAACAACAATTCTATTTTATAATTTTTGCAGTAGTGCCTTTATTATATCCACAGGCATTTGCCTCATCATAATCTATGTGCATAAATGTTCTAAATTCTTTCTTTACCCTAATTACAACATCATCAAAGATTAGCGGTCTTTCCCCAGAAACTTCAACTTTAACTATATCTTTATCACGAACCTTAAATAACTTTGCATCTTCTAATGTTAAATGTATATGACGTTTTGCAACTATTAACCCCTCTTTAATTGTTAAAGAAGCTTTTTCTGTAGATATGGTTACACCTGCACTACCCTGTAATTTTCCTGATTCACGAATTGGTGCTTTTACTCCTAAAATAACAGCATCACTCTTAGATATTTCAGCCTGTGTGTGTGTTCTTTCTGGTCCAAGTACAACTACATTTTTAATTGTTCCTTTAGGCCCAGTTAGGCTAACTCTTTCGTTGCAGCTATATTGACCTGGTTGTGATAATTTCTTTACCTCTGTTAATTTATAACCCTTACCAAATAATGTATCAATACTTTCTCTTGAAAGATGAACATGTTTTCCTGAAGCTTCCACTGTAATTTTAAATTTTTCATTTACTCTTTTTATGACTTCTTCTATAATGTATTCAATGTCTATACCGGTCACTGATGTGCCCCCTCTATTTATATTTTCCTGACAAAAACTTAAACATCATTATATATAAACAGCTGCTTAATCTATTTAAATATCTTATAATATCGTTTCTTGTTATCTCTGCGTCAATGTCTTTAAATGCCTTGAAACCACATATTTCAACTTCTCTTATATTACTTCTTATGGAATTAAGTCCAACAACTATTTCACCCATTTTATAATTAGGCATAAAATGATCCATATTAAAATATTTTTTAGGATTATGTGACATTTCCCTCAGGTCATTCTCACCAATTCCTAAAATAGAGAATTCCGGAAGATTTTCTTCTAATACTTCCGCCCTTAATATGTTACGTACAAAAGATAGAATCTCCTCTAAGTCTTTTGCTACTCCTTCATTTTGAAGTTTTGAAGCTATTACTTGAACTTCCAAAATTTTAGATTGAAGACTATCAAGTCTTCCTCTAAACTCTATTTTCCTATGATCTTTAGGTACTAATTTATTTCCATATAACTGTGTCATATGCTCTGGTTTTTCCTCTACATAACCACCCTTGAGGCAAATATATTTCGGGAAAATTTTTCCTTCATCTTCCTTTTCAGTTTTGGAATTACCTTGTTTCTTAGCACTCAATGTATCAACAATTATTAGTTTAATGTTTTTATCTTGTAGATACTGTTTTGCAGAGGGGGTAATAATAACACCCTTTACTACTTCGTATTCTTTAATATCTGTATTTTTAAGTTGTTTTCTTAGTTCACTTTCAGTTAACAAACTCATATAACTCACATCCCCTTGAGAAGATTGTATATAAGCATACTACCCCACAACCTTTTGAATTGTGGGGATAGTATGTTTTTAAATATTATTCTTCTATTACTTCTTTTACTTTTGGAAGTATTGCATCTACTTCAGCATGTGGTCTTGGAATTACATGAACAGAAACTAATTCTCCTACTCGTTCTGCAGCAGCAGCTCCAGCATCTGTAGCTGCTTTAACAGCTCCAACATCTCCTCTAACCATTACAGTTACGAGTCCTGCACCAATTTGCTCTTTTCCTACCAATGTAACATTTGCAGCTTTAACCATAGCATCTGCAGCTTCTATTGCACCTACGAGTCCTCTTGTTTCAACCATTCCTAATGCGTTTGTACTTGCCATTTTATATTCCTCCTAAAATTTTTTTTATCTATATTAATTTTATATAACTAGCTTTTCAATTTTTCCATGATTTTTTCTACTATTAGATTTATAGAGTCTTCATTTAAATCTTCTTTGCTAATATTAGAATTAACAGTGTTACTTCTATCTACTATATCCTCTATTTCACGGGTTCCATAAACCAATCTTCTTATATTCAATAAGTTCATAGGTCCAACATTATCAGAAGTTGCACTTCCGCCAACTGCTCCACAGCCTAAAGTTAAAGCTGGTACTAAGCTTGTAGTAGCTCCTATTCCACCTAGTGAACCTGGAGTATTAACTAATAATCTTGATACAGGTTTTTTAAGTGCAAATTCTCTAATTACAGCCTCATTATTTGAGTGTATTATAAGAGTATGCCCTGCTCCCTCATTGTTTAATATATCAATACATTTTTCACAAGCCTTTTCCCAAGTTTCTTCACAGAAGAAACCTAAAATTGGAGCTAACTTTTCTCTTGAGTATGGATACTTATGTCCTACATTTGTTTCTTCAGATATAAGTACTCTAGCTCCAGTAGGAACATTTAAGTTAGCCATTTTAGCTATAGCTTCAACACTTTTTCCTACTATTTGAGGATTCATTGAACCATTACTTCTAAGTATAAATCCTGCTAATCTATCAGCTTCTTCTCTATTTAAGAAATAAGCGCCCTGTGCTTTTAATTCAGAAACTACTTTGTCCTTAGAGCAAGCTTCAACTACTATAGATTGTTCTGAAGCACAGATAGTTCCATTATCAAAAGTCTTACTATCTAATATTCTCTTTACTGCTAAAGGAATATCTGCAGATTTTTCTATGAAAGCTGGTCCATTTCCTGGTCCTACTCCTATAGCTGGATTACCTGAGCTATAGGCTGCTTTAACCATAGGTGTACCACCAGTTGCGAGTATTAATGAAATATCACTATGTTTCATTAACTGATCTGTACCTTGCATAGTAGGTATAGACATGCATCCAATAGTTCCTTCTGGTGCTCCTGCAGCCACAGCTGCTTCAGATATTATTCTTACAGTTTCCAATATACATTTTTTACCCATTGGATGTGGTGAGAAAACTATTGAATTTCCTGCTTTTATAGATATCATAGCTTTATATATAGCTGTAGATGTAGGGTTAGTTGATGGAATAAGTCCTGCAACAACCCCTACTGGAACTGCCACCTCAACTAATTTTTTATCTTTATCTTCATTTATTATTCCTACAGTTTTTAAATCCTTTATATATTCATAAACTCCCTTACTAGCAAAAGTATTTTTCACAATCTTATCTTGCCATTTTCCAAAACCAGTTTCCTCTTCTGCCATTTTAGCTAATTTTTCAGCATTATTATAAGCTGAATCACTAATGGCTTTAACTATTCTGTCGATTTCGCTTTGGCTCATTTCGCCTAATTTCTTTTGTGCAATCTTTGCTTTAGCTATTAGGTCCCTAACTTCTTGAATTGACATTAAATCCTTATCCACTATTTACTCCTCCTTTGATAGAATAATACGATCTCTTCTACAAGCCTATCTTTTTTAGCAAACTTTATCTGTTTCTTAGTCATATTATCTAAGTCAAGACTTCTCGCTAATGTTCTGAGTTCATTTACTTTTTCACTCTCTAACTGCTCTTTTAGGCTTGTACTATTACTTAGAGTGTTATCTCCAAATTCTATCGCTTTAATCTCTTGTGTTTTTTTGTCTTGATTTACATTCTTGATTTTTTTACTTTCAACAACTAAAACCTCTTCACTACATTCCTTATGGTCACAATCCTTAGTGCTTGTATTTTCCACAATAGTGTTCCATACTGATAAGTCTGGTCCAGGAATTACATGAGCTACTACTAAAATATTTAACTTTGTCACAGCAATTTCAGCCGCTTCAACAGCTGCTTTAACTGAAGAAACATCACCCTTTATCTTTACTGTAACCAAACCACCATCAACTATTTCACAACCTATAAGATTTACATTAGATGTCTTAAGTGCCACATCTGCAGCTTCTATGGCACCAAGGTACCCATGTACCTCAATTAACCCTAATGCTCCCTTATACATTTAATTGCCTCACTTTAAAAATTTGTAGGATTTTCAGCTACAAATTGGACTGCTGCTGCAAAAGCATCACAAGCTGCTTGACAAGCTGATTGGCTACCTGTAAGCAATGCTCCACCAAAGTTAGTTTCTGATGGTGGTCCGTAAAAAGTTACTAATTTAACATCTGCTGCTTTTAAAGCAGCATCTAATGCATATACAGCTTCAAGTGGAGGAGCTATCAAATAAGCTATAGGCTCTCCCTCTTTAATATTCGCAGTTTTCGATAAAAAGCTGCCTGTTCTTGATACACAGTGAGCATAATATGGAACTGTATTATCATCATTAGCACTTGTAAAACTTGCTCCATTTTCTATGAAATCTAGAGCAGAATTAAGTCCACTTCTAACCTCTGCTGGACTTGGTCCAGCCATTATTCCTATAACTTCACCTGCTAGTTTTGTACTTGCATTTGCAGAACCTGCATACATTGATTTTGCATATACTATTTCTACCTCTGCTGATTTCGTAGCTTCATCTAAAGCTGTATAAGTAACATCATCTATATCTGCTGTTATAATTCCTAAACTCTTATGATGTGGAGCTAAATTAAAGGCTTCTACCAAATCTTGACTAACATTTGATATTATTTTTACACCTAATACCGTTGCACGAATAGCTTCATTTTTCATGTGTTTTGCCTCCTAATTATAATTTCTTTACTATAATTTTAAATCTACTCCACTTGCTTTCTTTTCTAGCATTAATTTTATTATGTCAGATATATGAGCACCTGCTTCTACTGGAGGAGTACCACCTTTATGTATATTAGATACAACTGTTCTTCTAGCTTCTGGCATATTTACAGTAGCTTTGTATGCTATATAAGCACTCATACTTTCTGCTGTAACAAGGCCTGGTCTTTCCCCTATAAGTACACAAGTAACATCTGCTTCTAAGGTTTCAGATACTACATCCATAACGCCAACTCTTCCATTTTTAACGAAGAATGGAGTTCCTACAGAAATTCTGTAACCCTCAAGGCCCTGCACCATAGCTGGAAGTACATCACGAATATTAGCTTCTATAGCTGCTGAGCTTAATCCATCTGATACATATATTTGTACCTGTGGTCTCATTTTGCAGTTAGTTTTTATAGCTTTTATACCCTCTTCAGTTATCTTTTTCCCAAGGTCTGGTCTTGTTATAAATTCATCTTTATTGATGCATTCTGTTTTAACAGAAAATAAATTCATTTCCTTTAAGAATTCCTCTGAAACATCTGAGAAAACTGAATCTTGAGCTGCCGCATGATCTGCTCTAACTCTTAAAGCTGTTTCAGTTTTATATCTAGGACCTGCTCTCCAAATTCCTAATCTCGCTGGAGTAGACTCCTTCATTTTTAAATATCCCTTAGCATCTGCTGGATTTGGAACTAAAAGTTGTTTTTTAATATCAACAGTTGTAATATCATCAATAAATCCATCTTCAACCTCTGTTTTAATAGAATTTTCAACTTTAGCTGTAACTTTCTTATCTTTACTTGTCATTTCAAGTAGTACCTGTTCAACCAATTTTTTTAAATCATTTTCTGATACCATTATTTTTCCTCCTCTCATTATTTAAGAAATACAGATGCATCTCCTGTTTTTTCAGTCAATTTACCATCTTTTGTGAATCCCATTTTTTCCATCCAAACTTCAAACTCTTTTATTGGTTTTAAGTGTAATAAATCTCTTAGTGTTGCTGTTTCATGGTATCCAGTAGACTGGTAGTTAAGCATTATATCATCACCATGAGGTAATCCCATAAAGAAGTTACATCCTGCCGCTGTAAGAAGTACGGATAAATTTTCTATATCATTTTGATCTGCCTTCATATGGTTTGTATAACAAGCATCAACACCCATTGGTACTCCAGTTAATTTACCCATGAAGTGATCCTCAAGACCTGCTCTTATAACTTCTTTACTATCATATAAATATTCGGGTCCTATAAATCCAACAACAGTATTTACTAGGAATGGGTTATATCTCTTAGCAAATCCATAACATCTTGCTTCCATAGTTACTTGGTCTACACCATTATGACTATCTGAAGATAATTCTGAACCCTGTCCTGTCTCAAAATACATTACATTAGGGCCAGATCCTGTGCCTTCTTTAAGTGCTAACTGCCTTGCTTCTTCTATCATATCTGCAGTTATTCCGAAAGCTTCATTTCCTTTTTGAGAACCTGCTATACTTTGGAAAATTAAATCCGCAGGAGCTCCACGTCTTATAGCTTCCATTTGTGTTGTTACATGAGCTAATACACAGTTTTGAGTTGGTATTTCCCATTTATTCTTAAAGTCTTCAAAGGTTTTAAGAACTCGCATTACACTTTCAACGGAATCATCAACTGGGTTTAAGCCTATAACCGCATCTCCAACACCATAAGTTAATCCTTCCATAAGAGAAGCTAAAATCCCCTGTGGATTATCTGTGGTATGGTTAGGTTGAAGTCTTGCAGATAAGGTTCCGTCTAGTCCTATTGTTGTATTACAATGTGCAGTAATTCTTATCTTTTTTGCTCCATAAATCAAATCTAAATTAGACATTAACTTAGCTACAGCAGCTACCATCTCACTAGTAAGTCCGCGACTTATCCTTTTAATATCTTCTCCAGTAGTATTTTCATTTAATATCCACTCTCTAAATTCAGATACTGTTAAGTCTTTAATTCCAGCGTATATCTTTTCATTGACATCATCTTGAATTATTCTTGTTACCTCATCTATTTCATAAGGTACTGCTGGACAATTCCTCAAATCCTCTAAAGTTAAATGACTTAAAACTACCTTAGCCGCCACTCTTTCTTCTGAAGATTCTGCTGCAATTCCTGCAAGCTTATCTCCTGACTTTTCTTCATTTGCCTTTGCCATAACTTCCATTATTGATTTAAAATCATACACTTTTCCAAATAACTTTGTTTTTAATTTCAAGATAATTCACCCCTCTTATTTTTTATGAATTAAATATTAGTGTTTTAATTATTACTGGTACAACCCTACCATTTGCTAGAGGTTTACCTATGTCTATGTAATCGCCATTTTCGACGTTTATAGTGTCAATACACACAACTTCTTTTTTGAAATTAAGCTGTCTATATAAAGTTTGTCCCAAGACTTTAGCTATATCATTTTCAACTACTAAAACAGTTGGAAAATCACCTTTCAAAATCTCTTCCATTCCCAAAAGCAAAGTCTCCGCTAGTTTTTGCACCTCTACAAAGCTAGGATTCAACTTTCCTTTTATGGCTATAGCCACGGGTTGAAGCTCATTCTCTAATGTAAACCACTTAAGTTTTTCCTTTATAACCTTAACCATGTTTTCATGACCTGAATTTTCTTCATCCTCTGAAAGTTTTAGTATTGGAAGGTTTTTAATAGGAAACTTATCCTCTGTATATGTTATTGTACTGCCGCTAATTTCTGTGGTGTGAGAACCAGCTCCTACCACCGTAGCCCTTATGGTCTCTATAGATTTTTTAACCACAATTTTAGTACATAACTTTGACTTACTAATAGCTTGACCAAGTAATATACCTATATCTCCATACTTAAACATTTCTTCATGTTCCAGATTGCAAACATAATCAGCAACTCCTCCAGAAAAGGTAATGTAATCTATTGCTATATCGCTTCTAATTCCCTTATTGGTAAGTATTCTTTCATAGAAGCTGCTCTTTTCTCTTATATTCACACTTTCCTCTAAAAGTTTAACCATTTCATCGACTATAATATTCAAAGCCTCAAAGGTTGGCTTCTGCCCCTCTTCTATAGAAACATGATTTAACTTAGCTAATTCCTTTATCTTCTCCGCAATATATAGAACTTTGCCCGAAGACTTATCAATTTTAATAAGTCTTCCACCTATATCTAAACATCCTGTATCTAAAAGTTTTCCTTCTTTGAAGACTGCTATATTAGTAGTTCCTCCACCAATATCCAAGTTAACTACAGTAGACTCTTCATCCTCAGAAATTTTATCTGCTCCTGCACCTTTTGCTGAGATTATTGATTCTAAATCAGGTCCTGCAGTAGCTACAACAAACTCTCCTGCAAGTCCACTTAATTTTTGCAAAACATCATTAGCATTTTGCTTTCTAGCAGTTTCACCTGTTATTATAACCGCCCCAGTTATAACATCTGAGGGCGCTATTCCTGCTGCAAGGTACTCTCTTTTTACTATTTCGCGAACCTTTTCACCATCTATCTCCTTTTGTGATTTAAGTGGTGTGAAGTATATTTCACTTCTATATATAATTTCCTTATCCACAATGGATATTCTAGGTATAGAGAAATTTGAGGCCAAATTTTCTATAATTATCTTGCTAAATACAAGCTGTGTTGTTGAAGTACCAATGTCTATACCAACACTTATAATTTTTTCTCTCATATTAATTCCTCTTTTCAAATGCCTTATGAATTTTCAGAAGCACAGTTTAAAGAACAAAAAAAGGCTTAAAGTCAATTTAAAAAATAACTTTAAGCCTCATCGCTTATCTTAAAAACACGCCCTTGTGTTTCCATTATCCATATTAATTTTTGAAATCAAATACAACTCTAGTTCCTTCTGAATCTGTTGCTATATTAATATCTCCATTTAGCTTATCCTTAACTATAGTCTTTACTATACTAAGTCCTAAACTATTTTTTCTAACCTTATTAATATCAAATCCCGTACCGTTGTCAACTATTACAACGGTAGAATATATTTCACTTTTTTCGATTACAATATCTATATTACCTGAAGGTTTATCTACAAAAGCATATTGCATAGAATTATGAAGTAATTCATTTACTACAAGAGCTATTGAAGTTGCTTTATCTGAACTTACTTTAAAATTACCTCCAATTAAATTCACTTTAATATTCTTATTAGTTGCATTAAAATATCTTATAGCGTTATCTTTAATATTAGAAATAACTTCTTGTATACTTACTTCATCCAGACCTTCTTGCGATAATATCTCATGGGTAGCTGCTATACTTAAAATTCTATTCATGCTTTCATTTAATGCATCTTTAGTCTGCTGGTTATCACTTCTTCTTGCTTGAAGTCTTAATAAACTTGCTATAGTCTGTAGATTATTTTTCACTCTATGGTGAATTTCTTTAATAGCTACAGATTTTAAAATTAATTCCTTCTCTTTTTCCTTCATCATTGTTATATCCCTAATCATAGTAACAAGTTTTAATTTTTTATCAGTTAATATTATTCTCTTAACTTTTAAAAACAGTTTTCCTAAATGCACTTCACATTCATTAGAATTAGGAAAATTCATTACCTCCGTAAAATTAATATCATCTAAGGCTAAATTATCATAATCCATGCCTAGTAGGCTGTCCTTGTAGCCAAGCTTTTTATATAGTAAATCAGCAATAGGATTTTTAAACCTAACTACCCCTTCTTCATCAAAGATAATAATAGCTTCATCTAAGTGATCAGCTATGTTATTTTCATTTTCTGTAGAAGATACTAAAGTATTAGCTAACTCCTCGTAACCTTGTTCTAGCATTTCCATATGTTTTTTTTTTTTTATTTTTTCTGTTATGTCCTTCTCTACTATTAGAACCCCTATAATTTTGCCGTTATTCTCTATAGGTGACACCGTTTGTCGTACATTTACATGCTCTTGAGTTACAGCCTTCAAGTCTTTGGTTGTTATTCCAAGATCTAATGTTCTAAGCACAGCAGGCTCATTATCTCTTAATGCTAGTTCTCCTACTACAGTATTTTGATACATCGAAGGTCTATTAATAGGTTTTGCCTCAGCTATTACTATAGCTTCATCAGCTTCTCTAGTTGGACAATCTATAAAAACATCTGCATTTAAAATGTCGGCAAAATATTTAATACAAGATGACATTTGCTGTATTTTTAAAATGTCATCTTCATCTAAATTAGTGTGCATTCTACATAGTTCATATATCTTTTTACTGTTCATAACTCATTATTATAGCCTCAGCTATATCTCCCATTGAACATCTTTTATTCATACTAAGTGTTCTAATCTGGTCATAAGCATCTTGCTCAGTAATTTTATCTCTTTGAATCAATAAGCCTTTAGCTTTTTCAATAATTTTTCTTTCTTCTAGCTTACTACAACCTTTTTCAATTTCTATTTTCATTTTTTTTATTTCTGCGCTCTTGGATATAGCTACCTCCAAAGTTGGAATAAGTGATTTTTCATCTATAGGCTTAACTATATATCCTATAGCCCCTACTTTAATAGCTTTTTCTACAAACTCTTTGCCACTATAAGCAGTTAGCAGAACTATCCCACTGGCCAAATTTTCATTTTGAATTATTTTAGCTGCATTTAATCCATCAAGAAGAGGCATCTTTATATCCATAAGCACTAAATCTGGTGAATGTTTTCTACACAATGATACTGCATCAAATCCATCTGAAGCTTCTCCTACAACATCGTATCCTGCCGCTTCTAGTATTTCTTTTAAATCCATTCTTGTAATAGGCTCATCATCGGCTATTACTATTTTTTTATTCATACTTCACCTCATAAAATAAAAATAGATTTTTAAAAAGTTTAATTCATAATATAATCCTTTAAATTTTCTAAACCAGATTTATCAAAAGCACTTATTCTAAAAATTCTTTCTACCCCTGCGCTTACTAGAACTTCTTCTGCTGCTTTTAACTTGTTTTCATCACAGCACAAATCAGTTTTTGTAATAATTCCAATAATAGGCTTTGCAAATATACTAGCAAAGCTTGGCGGGAAAATACTATCTTCCTGCGTACAATCCTGAATCATAGCGATTACATCACTATCTGCAGAAGTAACTATAAGAGCTCTATAATAAGATCTGTTTTCAATGTACTCACCAGGAGTATCTATAATTCCGTCGATAATTTCAACTGTCTGAGTTTTCTTATAATGTAAATCGTCTTCGTTTATTGCTTGAGTCAAAGTAGTTTTGCCACAATTTGTTTTTCCAATTAACATTAAGGTTTTCATATATCACCTCTAAGATCTGGTTATCTTACATTCAGAAAAATCGAGTACATTACTAAGAACCTTAATAACTTCAGTAAGTGCTGACTCTACACTGCCTACATCACCAACTATAACCACTGATCCACTAAATCTATCCACAAATCCAATAGATACATCTGCCGACTTTGTTGCCACGTCTGCTGCTATAATAGAGGCCTCGCTAGGTGTTATAGTAAGTATACCTAAGGCATCCTTATGATCTGCTGTAAGTCCTAGTTTTTTATATAGATCTTTGTTGGGGTTTGCAATTAAGTGGGCTAATGTAACTTGCTTGCCAGGAACATATTCTTGTATTACTCTTTGTTTCTCTTCCATAGTATCACCACTTCTTTGAATTTTTATAAAAAAATAGGCTCACTAAAAATATAATTATATTTTTAACAAGCCTCATTGCCTTCTTTAAAATGTACACGCCATTGTGTACCTATGCTTAAATATTATACTCTTTATTCTAATTTGTCAATATGAAAAATTAATATGGAAAACGTTTTTAATATTGTTAATTTTTCCGTGCTATTTATATCAATGTGACCTATTATTTTTTATCAAAAACCCTTTCAAATAAAGCTATTATTTCCTCTATATTAGGTACTCGTGGATTCGTTTCAGTACATCTATCCTCTATAGCTATTAGGGCCATTTGTGAAACTTCTTTTTTAAAATCATCTGCCTTTATCCCTGTTTCTTTTAGCGATGTAGGCATATTTAATTCATTTAAAAGCTTATTTATAGCTGCTATTAGGCTTTTTACCCCTTGTCTAACATTTGATGATGGCAATCCTAATATTTTGGATATTTCTGAATATCTTTTAGCGGCCTTTGTATAATCATTTGAATTAAAACCTTTTAAATCTGCATTGTATTCTATTACATATGGCAGTAATATAGCATTAGTTTTTCCATGAGACACATGAAATCTTCCACCAACAATATGTGCCATTCCATGATTTAACCCTAGTGATGCATTATTAAAAGCTATCCCTGCTATACAAGAAGCATTGTGCATTTTTTTTCTTGCATCTAAATTATTACCATTCTTATAAGCTCTCATTAAATTTTCAAAAACCAATTTTATAGATTTTTCTGCTAATGCATCTGTATAATCTGTTGCTTTAGTAGATACATAAGCTTCTATAGCATGGGTTAGTACATCCATCCCTGTATCTCCTGTAATAAAATTTGGCACAGTTGTAACAAGTTCTGCATCTAATATAGCTTCGTCAGGTAGTAGTTCATCTGATACTAAAGGATATTTTATATTCTTACTTTTATCTGTAATTACAGAAAAACTTGTAACCTCTGAACCTGTTCCACTAGTTGTAGGTATAGCTATAAATTTAATTTTTTTATTATTCTTCACGCCACAATCCATACGATCATGTATCTTAGAACTAAAAGAACATATTGCTTTTGCTGCATCTATAGCAGAACCTCCACCTAGAGCTATTACTACTTCTGGATTAAATTTCATCATAACCTCTATACCTTTTACCACAACTTCGATTGGTGGGTCTGGTACAATATCTGAAAATACCATATACTGAATGTCACCCTTCGAAACTTCATCAGTAATCTTGTTTATGGCACCTGATTTTACCATAAAAGGGTCTGTAACTATAAATGCCCTTTTACAATCAAGTTGACTTAATCTTTCTAATGAACCGTCTCCGAAATATATCTGCGTTTTAATGTTAAAACTTTCCATTAATATTCTCCTTTCAGAATTAAATCATCTCCTGCGGAGCTGAAACAGCTTCGCGGAAGCTGCATTGACGACTTCAGAAGGAGATTTATACACCCACTGAAGTTTTCTATTTGTTATGGTACGTAGTTCCCGCTTATAGACGTGGGAGTCTTTCCTTCTAAACTGTCGTTAAATAAAAAAGCGCCATAGGAATCAATTCCCACGGAGCCTCAATGCTCATTTAATACACTTCATTGTGCATAATTAAAAATATAAAATTATGTTATCACTTAAATTCTATATTTTTAATTATAATATGTCAAGGATTAATAATATTACATTTTTTGTTAGTAAAAACGGATTAGGTGAGGAAGATGTTTTTATATGATACTATATATACAACAACGATAGTGTTAACACTATTCAGAATGCTTAGGAGGTCTTATAATGAATTTTCATGGAATTTTTATTGGCATTGCTGCCTTTCTTATTATTGGAGTTTTTCATCCTATAGTAATTAAAGGAGAATACTATTTTGGTAAAAAAATATGGCCTGTATTTTTAATTTTAGGAATTGTTTTTGTGCTTGTCTCATTGTATATTAAAAATACTACACTATCAGCTATAGTAGGGGTAGCTGGTTTCTCATGCATTTGGAGTATTCATGAAATTATAGAGCAAGAAGAAAGAGTTAAAAAAGGATGGTTTCCAAAAAAAACAAATAGGAAATAACTAAAACTACCCTACAGGATAGACTTTTTAAAATTGTCTACTCTCTAGGGTACATTTTAGTTAGTTCCTTGCTAAAATTTTATGAAAAAGCCACTTCATCACTTATAAAGTCATTGGAATTTTTGTTGTTAAATCTGTCTAAAAGTTTGGGTATAGTCAAACTTTTCTTTTCTTCTCCGCTGATATCTAAAACTATTTCTCCACCATGAAGCATTATCAGCCTGTTTCCTATATCTATGGCATAATTTAAATTATGAGTTATCATAAGTGTAGTTATATTTTTTTCACTAACTGTATTTTTAGTTAATTTTATTATATTTTCAGAAGTCTTTGGATCTAAGGCTGCGGTATGCTCATCTAAAAGCAATAAATCAGGATTAGATATAGTTGATATAAGTAGTGACAAAGCTTGTCTTTGACCACCAGATAATAAACCAACCTTTTTATTTAAGTTATTTTCAAGGCCCAAAGAAAGTCTGGATAATGATTCCTTAAATAATTCTAAATTTTTATTGTTAATGCCAGGAGTTAATCCAAATTTACTCCCTTTATTATAAGCCATTGATAAATTTTCTAATATGGACATAGAAGGAGAAGTACCTAAAGTTGGATCTTGGAATACCCTTCCTATAAATTTTGTTCTTTTATGTTCTGGAAGCGATGATATATTTCTTCCATTTAAACAAATAGAACCCTTGTCAGGTAATATTGAACCAGATATTAAATTTAATAGAGATGATTTGCCGGCACCATTGCTACCTATTACAGTAATAAAATCTCCCTTGTTTAAATGAATGTTCAAATTATTAAATATAACTTTTTCATTTATTGTATCCTTGTTAAAAACCTTTTGAAGATTATTTATCTGAAGCAATTGGAACACCTCCTGACTTAAATTTCTTTAACATTTTAAAACTTAAATTAACCTTTCTCCCATTTAAGGACAAAGCAAATATAACAATTATACAAGTTATAAGTTTTAAATCTGTTGGAGGTAACCCTAAGTTTAAAGCAAGAGATATACTGCCTTTATATAATATTGAACCTAAAATTGCAGTAGTCGTTGGAAGCATCCATGAAGTTTTTTTGAAAATAGCTTCTCCTAATATAACAGACGCTAGACCCATAACTATAATTCCAGTTCCCATGCCTACATCAGAAAATCTTTGATATTGAGCCATCATAGAACCAGCAACTGCTACAAGACCATTTGAAAGCATAAGACCAAGTATTTTGATAGTCCCTATATCAATTCCTAAGGAAGTTACCATTTGAGAATTATCTCCTGTAGCTCTTAATATAAACCCTAGTTTTGTATTCAAAAACAAATCTAAAACTATCTTAGCTAAAATAGCAAATAAGGCAATTATGATTACTGGAGAAATATCATTAGAAAAAATAGTGCTTTGTGAAAATAATGGCACATTAGCTTTACCCATTATCCTAAGATTTATAGAATAAAGTCCTATCATAACTAAAATACCTGAAAGTAAATTTGTTATTTTAAGCTTCACATGAAGTATCCCAGTAATTCCTCCGGCCATTATGCCCGAAATAAAAGCTAAAATTAGTGATATAAAAGGATTTACACCTTTTACTAATGCGGCTGCTGTAACTGCAGCTCCTAATGCAAAAGTTCCATCTACAGATAAATCGGGAAAATCTAATATTCTATAAGTTATATAAACTCCTATAGCCATTATTGCAAAAATAAATCCTTGTTCTAGTATGTTTATGATAAGGCCATCCATTACTTAGCACCGCCCTTAACTATCACTGCTTTTGCCTTTAAATCACTTGGTATAGTAATTTTAAGTTTGCTTGCCGTATCTTCATTTATGGTAAGTGTTGATTCCTTTAAAGTTTGTATAGGCATATCATTTGGCTTTTTACCATTTATGATATCTACTGCCATAAGACCTGTCTCAAAACCAAGTTTATAGTAGTCTATACCTTCTGTAGCTAATGCACCAGCATCTACATGGGCTTTTTCAGCGCCTATTATAGGAATTCCTTTTTCAATGGATTTTAAGCTGATGAGAGGCATTGAAGATGCTACTAAGTTATCAGTTGTTGTATATAAAACATCAATTCTAGGAAGTAATGAAGCTAATGCTTGAGATATATCGTTAGAACTTGAAATCCCCACAGCTATTATTTCTAAATTCATCTTTGAACCTTGCTTTTTTGCCATTTCTACTTGAATTTCTGAATTTGCTTCACTAGTATTATATAATATACCTACCTTTTTACAGTTAGGTTTTAGTATTTTAATTAATTGAAATTGTTTATCCATAGGCAATTCATCACTAGTGCCTGTAACATTTGTATCGGGTTTGTTTAGAGATTTTACCAGACCTGATTTTACAGGATCAGTTACAGCAGTTATAAGTATAGGAATACTTTTAGTACTGTTATATGCTGCCTGTGCGCAAGGCGTTGCTATAGCATATATTAAATCCTTTTTAGTTGAAGTGAAATTGCTTGCAATAGTTTGAGCTGTTGGAATATCGCCTTGAGCATTTTGAAAGTCTATTTTTATTTTTTCACCATCTATAAACCCCTTAGAACTAAGAGCATCCATAAATCCTTTGTGAGCTTTGTCTAGTGCGGGATGTTCTACAAGTTGGATTATTCCAATACTTGTCACCTTACCAGAATTACCTTTACTTTTTGTTTTAGCAGTCGAACAACCTGCTAAAACTGAGGCACCTAAAAACAACGTGCCAATTACACATAATAATCTCTTTTTCGCTACCATACTACCATCCTCCTAAAATATTTAATTATAAAAATAAAAGCTACTGTTAAATCATCTCCTGCGGAGTCATCTCCTGCGGAGCTGCAATATTAATGACTTCAGAAGGAGCTTTATACTCCCACAATAATTTTTTCTTTGTTATAGTATAGAACTCCCACTTATAAAAGTTGGAGACTTTCCTTCTGAAATGTCATTAATTTTATAGTTAGCTTTATTTACGTCTTAATCCCTACCATTATTACACTACCATACTACCCTACTACGCTACCATACTACATGCTACAAAATACCTTAACTACATTATTATTCTATGTTAAATTTTTTATTAATCTTATAGCATTTTTTTCAAATTGTCAATATATTTCTAAAATATTAGATTTTTAAATTATAAAATTTCAGTTAATAAATATCAGGTATAGAACGATGTGAAAGTCCTATTACAACCTCATTCAAATGGAGCAAACCTATACTTAAAAATATACATACACTTATATGTTCACCAGATCTCGCTATTCCCATTTTCCCACCTACATTTAATCCGTTAGCTTTAGGTGCAACTTGGGCTAAAGCATCTTTAGTAGCACCAGCTACAGCACCCTCATGAACATGACAATCCTTTATAAGTCCACCTCTTTTTGAAGCTACAATAGCACTTTCAATTACCTTTGTAGTAAATGCAGAAAAATTACCTCCAATATCTATTGCAGTAACCAATATTCCTTTTTCTTTATAAGCTGCGATAAATTTTTCTTCACTAGCTCTTGGACATAGGGACATTTTCACAGAAATTTTAGCAATATCTGTACTTTTATGATCCATAAGTATCACCTCTAAATTAATATTTTTCAATTTTAGTATAACATATATTATACTTGCATCTAAAAGTTTTATCATTTTATATTTTTTAGGCTACGAACATGATTCCGTAGGATATAACTAAATCCAGCTCCTTACTACCTCATTGACTAACTCCTTCATTATAAATATAATATATATAATGCGCAGGGAAAGGAGCTGTAATGTATGTCACAAACCACAAAAAAAGCTTTAGCATCATCATTGAAAAAACTAATGAATACTACTCCATTAACAAAAATTACAATTAATGATATTGTTAACGACTGTGGAGTAAATCGCCGTACATTCTACTATCACTTTCAAGATATCTATGCACTTTTAGAGTGGGTTTTCGAAACTGAAGTTGCTAGTGTCATGGCAGAAAATAAAACGTATCAAACGTGGCAACAGGGATTTTTGCAAATATTTCTCTATTTAGATCAAAATCATAAAATGGTGTTAAATACCTATAATTCCGTTGGGCGTGAGTATTTGGAAACCCATTTATACAATGCAGTGTACACCCTTGTCTTTAATGTTGTTGATGAGCTCGCCGTGGACATGAAGATTTGGGAAGAAAAAAAAGAATTTATAGTTAATTTTTATAAATTTGCATTTGTAGGGTTATTGCTTGATTGGATAAGAACAAAGATGGTTAAAAATCCAGAACAACTTATCGCCGATCTCAATAATGTAATAAGTGGCGATATCCATAGAGCATTATCAAAATGCAAAATACAAAAATAGTAAACACTTTTGCCAACCATACTGTCACTGATAGTATTTTTATTTAAACATCAGAAATTGTATGTGGTAGTTATTATAAAAATATTTATAATAAAGAGAACCAGGAGGAATTAAATTTCTCCTGGTTCTCTTTTTTTATATTTAAATTAACCCTTCAAGTGTTGTGTTTTTTAAAAGTTTTTTCACAATCATCTCAGCGGGGAGAGGACGTCCACTATATAATGCCTTTGTTGCCGCAGCAATCACGCGAACATCGTATTTAGTGGGATATACATCTGGTACTTCTTTCTCAAGATTAAGTAGCGTATAAACCGCCATCATAGCTGAACGAATGGAATATTCAACTGTGAATACACAATCATCTGCAACTTCTGCAAATTGTCCTAAAAAGGCAAGATTGTTACTTCCTTTCGGAATAACGTCAGGACGATCACCCTTGACACGTGGCATAAACTGACTGGTTGTATAAGGCATCATGCAAGGGATAACATTAACGTTTTTAAGGATTTCTGGTATTTCATCTTTCTTACCCATATGGTATAAAAGTTCCGTTACAAGTTCTTCACCAGTGCAATCACACATTCTCTTTTTTACAAAATCTCCAATATTGTCAGGGAAAAGACCATAAGCCCATAGTACCAATACATTTTTAGGTTGGTCAATAAAGTGAGGCTGTCTATTACAAGTTACGCTCAAAAGCCAGCTTGAATCTTTGATAGTTATAATACCTCCTGTAACAGTTTTCCCGGAATATGGGTCATTACCTGTTAATTCCTTAAGAAGATCTGCTATTTTAGGATCCGCGCTAGTTATAGTAAAAGATTCCCATTTGCTTTTGTCTATGTCACTACAAAAAACTTCTGGTTTTCCAAATGAAGGATCTTTCTTAGCTATGTTTTTCCATAAATCCCAGCAACCTGCTGTTCCACGATTAATTGTTGCAGGCTCGTGCATACTTCCAATCGTAGAATTTTCTGTCATAGATCCATTGGTAACAAATACCAAATCATTCTCGGTTGTATGAATTATTTCTTCCTTGCCATTATGCAACAGTCGAATGGCCGTAACAGTTTTTTTATCAGTTTCTATATCAATATCCAAATCTGTAACCTGTGCATTTAGGTTAATGACTACATTTTTAGACTGCAACCATTTTTCCAAAGGAAGAATCATAGACTCATACTGGTTGTACTTTGGAAACATAATGTTTTTCATATGGCTCATTCCAGGAAGCAAGTGCATAAAACGTTGCATATATCGTTTCATTTCCACAACGCTGTGCCAATTTTCAAATGCAAACATAGAGCGCCAGAAGCACCACATATTAGTTTCTAAAAAAGATGGGTGAAAATACTGCTCAACAGTTGTGGCTCCCAAATTTTCTTCGGTTGCAAGAAGAAGCATAGTAAGTTGCTTAATATGAAGATCGTTTAATCCAAGAGAGGAAAAATCGGCCTTTTCACCACAGTTATGAAGTAACCTACAAGTCGATTCGTTAGGGTCAGCCATATTTAGCTCTCGAAATTCGTCCAAAACAGTTCGATTAGGGGCGCTTAGAGAAGGAACCGCGCTAAATAAATCCCAACAACACTCATAATGTTCTTCCATTTCGCGTCCACCGCGAACAACGTAACCGTCCTTTGCGTTTCCAGCTCCATCCATACTACCACCGATAATATGTGCTTGTTCTAAAATAGTGATATTTTTACCATCCATATGACCATCTCGAATTAAGTATGCAGCAGCCGCAAGAGAGGCTATACCTCCTCCGACTAAATATGCTTTTTTGTTTTCAATGCCTTCTGGCTTTAAAGTATTAATATTTTGAAAATTCCCCATAAATATTCATCCCCCTAAATGTTAATTAATTCATACGTCTACTAAGTAATTTACTACAACTACAGAAAAAAACAAATCATCAATCTTCAACTAATGTGCAATTTTGCAATAAAATCATAATTTTGTGCAATAAATTCAGAATCAAGCATAATTCTCCATTAAATCTAAAATTCATTATTTTTCATACAAATCACCTCTACTCTTCTTATTTTTGAGTTCTAATAAATACGATACTAAATGCTAACAAAATTAGGTTTATAATTACTAAAATCACTCCTCATTGACCATACTTGAAATATTGGAACGCTCTCTTAAATACCATAGTTATAGGGCCCTGAAACTTCACCAGTGGTAGTTATAATAAAAGCTCAGCAATGTACTGATATCCACGGAATGGCTGTCACATATCAAAAAAATTTATTAGAATAATATCAGTAGAAATGTTATATCTTCTCTTTTAGTATTTACTAAAATACTGAAAGAAAAAAATAAAATTACTATATTGACAATATTCTCTAAATGGTTTATTATAATGTTTAAGCAAACGATTGCATAGATAAGATTTAATTAGAAAATAGGGGGGGCTTAATAATGAAGAACACAAAAAAGCTTATAGCAGTTGCATGTACAGTTGCTATAATGACAGGTATGTTGTCTGGTTGTAGTAAAAGTACAGATCCTGCTGCTTCAAAAGCGGTAGGCAAGGATGTCGTAGTGGACATATTCCAATTTAAAGTTGAAGCTAAGGATGCTCTTGAAAAAGCTACAAAAGAATACATGGCATTAAATAAAAATGTTAAAATTAATGTACAAACAGTTGGCGGTGGAGAAGACTACGGTGCGGCATTAAAATCTAAATTTGCATCAGGACAAGAACCAACAATATACAATATTGGCGGAACTCAAGATGTCCTTGACTGGAAAGCTAAACTTCAAGATTTATCAAGCGAACCATGGGTATCACAAGCTTACCCAGGAACTTTAGATGCTGTAAAGATGGATGGTAAACTTTATGGTATGCCGTTTAACCAAGAAGGATCTGGACTTATTTACAATAAAACAATATTCACAAAAGCAGGAATTGATGCTTCAAAAATCAAAACATATGCAGATTTAAAAGCCGCATCGAAAACATTGGATTCAAAGAAGAAAGAATTAAAGATAGATGCAGTATTTGCTTTACCTGGCAAGGAAACTTGGGTAACAGGATTACATTTATCTAACGTTGCTTTTGCAAATGAATTTCCAACAGTTGTAGATGCATTTAATGCAAAAGAAATAACATTCAAACAAAATGAGCCATTAAAGAAACTATTAGATCTTCAAATTAAATATGCTTATAAGCCAGATGGTACTAATAAATCAATTAACAGCGTGGACTATTCTACTCAAGTTGAAAAAATGTTCTCTATGAGTAAAGTAGCAATAATTCAACAAGGAAACTGGGCTTTTGGATCAATAGATGGTATCGATCCAGAATTGTCCAAAAATATTGGTATATTACCAATGCCTTTAGATGGCGTTAAAGAAGGTTGTATCCAAGTTGGAGTACCTATGTATTGGGCTATTAACAGTTCAAAAGATGATGGAGCTAAGAAAGCTGCTGCAGACTTCTTAAACTGGTTATATACTTCAGACAGAGGTAAAGAAATGATCATTAAAGACTTTAAGTTTATACCAGCTTTCAAAGGTTATGACGGTGAGAAATTACAACCAACAGATGCACTAGGTAAAGAAGTACTTAGATACGTAAACGAAGGAAAAACAATTCCATGGGTATTTATGGGATATCCTACTGCATGGGGTATGGAAAAATTCGGAACAGACGTTCAAAAATATATTGCTGGCACCATCACATGGGATAAATTAGTAGATAATATGAAAACGACCTGGTCAGCAGCAAGAAAAAAATAATGAATATGATTTAAGATTTCAAAATCCTGGGAAAGTTCAAATCTGTTCCAGGATTTTATTAATATCAAGCTAATGTACGAAAGGAGATACTGTAATGAAAAAAAATAATGCGTCATTTTGGATGTTTGTAGGTCCAATTTTAGCTGTGTTCACTATAGTTTTGATCATACCATTGCTTTTTGGAGTTTACTATTCTTTTACAGACTGGAATGGAATTGCATCCGATATAAGTTGGATCGGATTTGCAAACTACGTCTCTGCATTTAAGGATGAGACTTTCCTTGCTTCATTCTTATTTACAGCTAAATTTACTATAGTTTCAGTTGTTGTAATAAATTGTATTGGATTTGGCCTCGCTTTACTTGTAACAACTGGTATGAAAAGCAATAATCTACTTAGAACTATATTTTTTATGCCTAACTTGATAGGAGGACTTATACTTGGATTTATTTGGCAGTTTATTTTCACACAAGTTTTTTCTGGACTTGGAACTATTTTTCATCAGCAATGGTTACTTGGATGGTTATCGGATGGGACTACTGGATTTTATGGGTTAGTAATTTTAATGTCATGGCAAATGTCAGGATATTTAATGGTTATTTATGTAGCTGCTCTTCAAAACATACCACCAGAGCTTACGGAAGCAGCTGAGATTGATGGTGCAAATGCATGGCAGAGAATAAAGAATATTACATTCCCTCTAGTAGGACCTGCCTTTACAGTAAGTTTATTTTTAACTTTATCTAATTCCTTTAAACTTTATGACCAAAATTTATCCTTAACTGCAGGTGGTCCTGCAAATTCAACACAGATGCTCTCTATGAATATTTACAACACCGCATTCAAATTTAATCAAATGGGCGTAGCGCAAGCAAAAGCTGTTATATTTTTACTAATAGTTGGTGCGGTTACTTTAACACAAGTATATCTTTCTAAGAAAAATGAGGTGGAAGCATGATAAAAAAAACCAGAAAATTAAATGTAGGTAAACTAGCTCTAGGAGTTATTGGTATTGCCTTAGGCGCATTATTTTTATCACCTTTTTATATCATTATTATCAATTCCCTTAAAACAAAAAAAGAATTATTTGCAAGTGTATTGTCCTTTCCTGAAATATTCACTTTAAATAATTATAAAGAAGCATTTGATAGGTTGCACTATTTAAATGCAATTACTAACTCTTTAACAATAACAATATCTGGTGTTATTTTTATTGCAATATTCGCTTCAATGGCGGGCTGGATGTTAGAGCGGACAAAAACAAAACTGAGCAACGCAATTCTTTTGTTATTTATTTCATCCATGTTAATACCTTTTCAAGCAATCATGTTGCCCCTAGTTAGAATTATGGGTAAATTTAAATTATTGAATATGGGTGGACTCATATTTATGTATCTTGGCTTTGGATCAGCCTTATCCATATTCCTGTATCATGGTTTTGTAAAAGGAATCCCAAAGGAGTTAGATGAAGCTTCCATGTTAGATGGTTGCAACAAATTTCAAACCTTTTGGTATATAATATTTCCTTTGTTAAAACCAATAACTGTTACAGTTTCTATCTTAAATACCGTTTGGATTTGGAATGATTTTTTATTGCCATCCTTAGTTATTAATAGACCAGGAACACAAACATTGCCACTCCGAACTTTCTTTTTCTTTGGTGAATATACCAAACAGTGGAATTTAGCTCTTGCGGGACTAACTCTCGCAATTATTCCAGTTATAATATTTTATTTTTTAGCACAAAAACAAATTATAAAATCTATTGCAGCTGGAAGCATAAAATAATCAGTTTTTCTTTAAATTGTAGATATCTTTAGTGTGAACCAAACTTAGGAATCCATACAATTTCTAAGCTTATTTAAAAATTTCTACATAAATAGCCAACTAATAAATCCCGGAAGATGTTAATTCTCCGGGATTTATTAGTTGGCTATTTATTCAACAGATTCATTCAATAATACGAGTTTTACCATGTGATAGTCGAGTTACAACTAATTTCAGTAACATTCTAGGATTGTTCTTCATATATTAATACAGTAGAAATATTTGAAGGGAGCCTTTTATGTTCTATTGTCCAAACAATTATAATGATCCTTATCCGCTATATAGAGTTACCCCTAAGAATTCTTATTTTAGGATTCTTCATGCTTCACCTAAATCCCCAGCTGTTGATGTATATATTAATGATATGTTAAAATTTAAAAACCTTACTTATGGTGCTTTTACAGATTATATAGAAGTTATGGCTGGAAATTACAATGTAAAATTGTATGCTACAGGTACTAAAACTACACCTGTACTTAATAAAAATATTTTTATTCCGCCTGAAAAAATTTACACCGTTGCAGTTATTGGTCTATTACCTAACATTGAGTTACTACCTATTCCAGAACCTATAGTTATAAATCCTAGTAACAATGCTTATATTAAATTTGCTCATTTATCACCTAATCTTGGTGCTGTAGATGTTGCATTACCAGACGGTAAAATTCTACTTAAAAATATTAAGTACAAACAATTTACTGATTATATAGAAGTCCCTGTTGGAACTTATACTTTAGAAGTTAGACCTACTGGTACCACGAATATTGCTTTATACGTCCCTAATATAAAACTAAAACCTAATCGTTTTTACACTGTTTATGCTGTAGGATTAGCTAACGATATTCCAGGCCTTCAAGCTCTAATTCCTCTTGATGGTAGTTCTTATTTAGATTTACGCGAAGATTAGTTATTGCGTGTTTTTGATAAAAAATATTAAAATTAAAGTTCTAGGATTTGCAAAAATTCCTAGAACTTTATGGTGCGCTGAAATTCTTACTTATCATCCTTTAATGCTTCTATTAATTTTATTGGATTTATCAGTTTGCCTGTTTTGGTTTCTTTACCTTCATTGCTTATATCCATGGCATCGCCTGTTCTCAGTGCAGTACTCCAAAATAAATCAGGAGTGATATTGGGTTTTACTTGACAAGACAGGGCATATAGTCCAGCAAGATAAGGTTCTACCGAGCTCCACCCACCTATTCTATTAAAACTGTAGCCCTTGACATCTTCAGGAATCGCAAAGGTTTTTGAGCTCATTGGAACTAATAGCAATTCTTTTGCTGCTAATTTATTATACTTTTCTTCATAATATTTACCAAATCCAGGTATCTCTGCTACGAAAGAAATCCAATTACTCCATTTATGAGGTTTGTAGGAGGATTGTTTCTCTGGATCAGCCATAGGTTCTCTATCAACTCCATAATACCAAAACTTATAATTAGAAGTTTCAAATATATTGGCAGAAATAACGAAAATCCCAGCATTTTCGGCTCTTTTCACAGCTTCATTCATTTCCTTATATCCTTTATTATTGGGACCCCATACAGCTGAAATTGATAATACTCTTATTTTATCTTTTTCAGAAAGAGTTTTATTAATTTTTACAATTTTATCAATTGCCTTTACCTCCGCCAACGTGTAATCTATTTTAGAATTATTTTCTTTAGTATTAAAATTATAGCAACCAACATAATAAAGCTTAGCTTTTGGTGCAACTCCTATTGACTTACCTACAGCTATTGACGTCATTGCAGGCCCATGCATTGATGATTCTCCCCCACAATTGATCTCATCATAAAATTTTATCTGATCTTTATATTGCTTATGATCAACTAATAAGGGCTGGTCTATTATTGCAATATTAATTCCTCTACCATCTATACCCTCATTATTAAGCTTTCTTATTCCTAATCCTTGATTTTTGCCAAGCTCCAAAATGGTATCTGGCTTATATTCTTTTGTCATTTTTTCAGGCCATTTAGTATAAGTACTAAAAAAACAATTACTAAGTTGTTCACTATTTTGACTTAGATTGACATTACTTAAGTCACTATACCGTAAATCAAGATAACCGTTAAAATTTTTCGCATCTCCTAAGAACTTTGATTTGTGACCTGTTATTACATTAAGACCACCAATATTTTCTCCAGATGCAGGAGGATGCCTCACAATATAAGTCCCACTTTTAGAAGTAGAAGTATTTTCACAATTAGAGCTTTGTAATGCAGTAGTTACAGCATTATTTTTTGCATTGCAACCTGAAAGCATTAAAACTATAGATAATGCTAACAACAAATATATTTTTCTCATATTTATCCTCCAAATTTCTTAATCTGAAACATTATGATTAATAAATAAGCGCTTAGTCATTAATATACAACTTATTGATGCTACTAACATTACAAAGAATGCTAGGTAAGGATATAATACAGGATATCCCAGTATATTAAACGCTTTAAAGTCTTTATACAAATAATCCGAATAAATGTATCTTATATAATAAAAATCTGTTAAATTCTTTAGCCACTCTGGAAGAATACTTTGAATAATTTCAATTACATTTATAGCTACAACAGCCGCAATTCCGGTGAATGCCGGAATAAGCAAATTTTTAGCTTTTGCAGAAATAACTAAAATGAATAAACCAAGAGCTATACCCGCAGTAAGATTAGTTAGAAATTGAAGAACAAAATGTCCAAACATGCTTAAAGGGAATGCAACACCGCTATAATTACCCAGCATACTTATATCGAAAATTGTCTGAAGTGTACATGCAAAACCTGCAATAACAATGATATATACTTGCTGCTAATATTTTTGCTCTTACTATAGTATTTCTTCCTTTTTTACTACTTAGTATTAGATCATCAACACCAGTTGAATATTCCTCAGAAAATATAGGAGATATTCCAAGTATAATAAGAAACGCAATAAAGCAATATATATCATTTTTTCTAAGAATAGACGGCCATATACTATGGTAACTGATGGCTTCTGGTGATCCTATCTTTTTAAGGTAAGTATATTCTAGGTTCTTTTTCCTATAAGCATAACTACTTATCCCCTTTACTTTTTGAATTTTTGTTATTTCATTTTTTAGTTTAGTAAGCTTCTCTTTGTGATTTGACCACAATATGTTAAGACGAGAAATTGTGCTATATAATATCTCCTGCTCCATATTACTTACCATTATTGTATTTTTACCAGTATTAATTGCATTATTATATTTTTTAAATGTATTATTTACATTAGAAAGCTGCGAAGCTATTAATACAATGAAACCTGCAAGTATCACTATTCCAATAATTACTATCTTCTTTGAAAATATTTTATATAATTCATGTCTTACTAAATCCATAAACTCACCTCCATCTATACTTCAAAAACTGTAATTTAATTAATAACTTCATGTTTTCTAAAAGAGCGCTTTGTAATATATATAGAAATCATAGAAAATATTATTAAAGCAATACCACAAGCGAATATATTTATCACAGGTGTCCCAAATATATTATAAGTATTAACCATTTGTAATAAAGCAGAAGGACTTATAAAATAACCATATGAATTTATAAGTCCAAGTTTAGATTGCTCAAGACTCATATTTCCAGCAAGATATTTAGGTATTAGAATTGCTGCAAAACTAACGAAGAACGTTACAAGTAGATTCCTTATACGTGAGGAAAACATTAAAATCAATAACCCGAATGCTAATATCCCTATAAATATCATCAAGAACTTCAATAAATATACCTGAGATATATTTAGCTGATATGGGCTAAAAGAATACATTCCCAAAGCTTGCATCGGGCTATCAAAACCTTCTATATTTCCATAGTATAAAATAGATGATAGAATCGTTGTAATTCCAAATATTAAAACAACAGAAGAAGAATATATACATGAAGCAAGGACCTTTGCAGTAATTATAGTTTTTTTACCATACTTACTGCTTAATATAAGTGCATCCATACCACTCGAGTATTCTTCTGAAAATACTCCTGAAAGTCCCAAACATAAAAGTAGTAGTAAACCAACAGGTATAATATAACTTGTACTTATACGATTAATATTCCCCCAAAAACCTAAGTAATAAGGCTTTTCATTCTCGTTTACTTTTTTATACATATTAAGCTCCATAACCTTTGATTTGTACTCATATCCAGTGATACCACTGGCCTTCATTTCATTTAACTTCTTTTGCAATTCAGCAACATTTTCATCATTATTTGTTTTATATTCCTCTAAGTTAAAAATATTTGTATAGATTGATAATCCCTCTTTTTCTTTTTGTGTAATTTGACTAAGTTTTGTTACATTACCACCAGTTTTATAATATTCTTTGACTAAATTTTTAGCCTCTATCGCTTTATCCCCACCACCTGTCAATATTGTACTTAATATTATAATTGTTACAAACACTGCCAATAAAATTAAAACACTTTTCTTATAATAAATTTTATAAAGCTCATGCTTTATTAAATTAAATAGCTTGCTCATCAGTTTGTTCCTCCTCAAAATAATACATGTATAAATCCTCTAGTCTTGGAACTTCAACTTTCGCTTTAGGTAAAGGTTTTTCATCGCTTATTATTCTTACTTCAATGCCTTTTTCTTTTCTCATTATATTGCCTACTTTAAAATCCTTATTAAGCTCATTTAGCATATTTTCCTCAACTATAGCGCTCCATACTTTGTTTTCCATATTCTTTAGAATATTATCGATAGAATCTTTTTCAATAAGCTCTCCATTTTTAAGCAGAAGTACTTCCTTTGAAATATATTCTATATCCGAAACAATGTGAGTAGAAAATATTATTATTTTATCCTTTGACATATCTGATATCAAATTTCTGAATCTTATCCGCTCCTTTGGATCAAGTCCTGTGGTAGGTTCATCCAATATAAGAATTTTAGGATCATTTAGTAATGCCTGTGCTATTCCTATTCTTTGTTTCATTCCACCTGAAAATGTTCCCAGCTTTTTTTTACTAACTGCCTTCAAATTAACAAGTTCAAGCAGTTCGTCAACCTTTCTTTGGGCAGAACGTGTATCAAGTCCCTTCAAGGCTGAAATGTACATAAGAAACCTATGGGCAGTAAAATCTTTATATATACCAAAATTTTGCGGTAAATATCCCAGAATATCCCGATACCTATCTCCCATTACCTTAATATCCTCACCATTAAGAATAACTCTTCCTCCTGTTGGATTTAAAATATCCGTCATTATTCTCATAAGTGTTGTCTTCCCCGAACCATTAGGACCAAGAAGTCCATACACTCCTGGGGTTAGTTCAACCTTTAGATTTTTAACCGCATATTTGTCTTTGTACTGTTTTGATATGTTTTCAAGCACTAATTTCAATTTGATTTCCCCTCTCAAAAATATTATTATATCTGCTTTGTAAAGCTTTAAGCTGTAGTACTAACATTAATGTACTGATTGATAATATAACCATATATGCAACAGTATCAAGTTGCATAATGGTATTTACAAATTTCTTATCGATGCACATATATAAAATTACCATTGACCAAATTGATACAATCGCAGCTACCGCATAATCTCCTTTGATTTTCATTGCTATCCAAAGTGATACTCCGGAAACCAATGTAAGCGGTGTTAGCCACAGTACTGATAGCTTCCATAGATCTATATTGCTCCTAAACATGTATAGAACGACGGAAAGTGCTGTATTCATAAATATACTGTAAATTCCTATAACTAATATTCTCGAAAGCATTATCTCAATAGCTGATATTTTACAGCTTAGTTCAATTTCAAGCACACCACTGTCACGACCTTTGAATACCTCAACTACACCTAAAATAGAAGGCAAAGGCGCTAACGCCATAATGGTAATGTATGGATCAATCTGATTAATAGATATAAAATACCCTATAATGAATATTGCGGTGCAGAAAACCCAGTAAATCTTACTTATAAAAGTTATTTCTCCTGCTGCCATCCTTATAATATGGCAGAACTTTTTAAATCTTTCATTTTTTATCGGTACATATTGTCTCAGAACTTCTATCGTTGCATCTATTTCCTCTTCCCCTGGGAGTTCTATTGTATAATTTTGCATATACGTGAGCAACTCTTCTACTGCCTTGTCATCATTATCTGGTATGACCTGAGATTTAGCGATAAGATTCTTTGGCACTTTTTTCATTTTTTTCACTCCTTTCAAATACTTGTTTAAGTTTTCCTATGCCTTGCTTTAGTCTCGACTTTACTGTTGATTCATTACTTTGTGTTATATATGCAATATCCTTAATCTTTAAATCATGATAATATTTTAAAATTATAGCATTTCTTTGAAATTCGGGAAGTGTCGTAATTGCATTTTTTATCTTCTGCCTCTCAATTTTCCTACTCATTATTTCATAAACATTGCTATTTTTATCAATTATATTTGTATTAAGCTCTATGTTACTTTTATTTTTTATAGCGCCGCTACTTCTAAAATAATCATTGCATGTATTTGCTGCAATCCGTAGCAACCAATTTTTAAACTTTCCTTCATCTTTATAAGATTTAATTGATTTAACAAGCTTTATTAAAACTTCTTGTGTAATATCGTAAGATGTATGATAGTCTCCAATATGTCTATATATAAATGAAAACAATAATTTATAATTATTTTTAACCAAAATTTCCATTGCATATTGATTTCCGCTTTGTATTTCCTTAATTAATTCTTCATCAGTCGACATTCCATCACCACCCTTCTACATATAATAACGTAAAGTTTTATTTAAAAGTTTTAAATAAAAAAATAAAATTAGCCTATATCTTAAATTACTATGTAAAATAAGATATAGGCTTTACTTTATAGGCTAATAACCTCACTAATAATTCACTATATATTAGGCTTGTCATTTTTTTGTATATCTTATTGATGTGTTTATAATAAGATGTTATAATGTTGTCAGGCGCACATGTATATACACCAGTATATACATGTGCGCCTGAGTTAAATAACAGTTTATGTGCATAATATTATAAACATTATTTATATTCATAACTTAACAAAGTATATATTTTATTAGGAGGAAACCTCATGGAAAAATTCAAAATCGTTGTAAAAAAAGGCCTTAAACGATATTTTTTAGATGCCTTGAGTGCAATGGCATTAGGTCTATTTGCTTCATTAATTATTGGACTAATACTAAGTCAATTATCAAAAATACCTGCACTAGCTTTCCTTGAAGAGTTTGCAGAAATCATTTCAGTTAAATCCCCTGTAGTTGGCGCAGCTATTGGTGTGGCTATAGCTTGGGGCTTAAAAGTTACCCCACTTACTATGTTCTCCTGCGCTGCTACTGGTGCTTTTGGATATATGTATATGGGTGGTGGCCCAGTAGGATCTTTCATTGCTGCAGTAATAGGTGCAGAACTTGGCAACTTTGTGTCTGGAAAAACTAAGATTGATATTGTTATAGTTCCCATTGTTACTATTGTTACTGGAAGTATATCCGGTAAGTTTGTTGGCCCTTATATCTCAGTTCTTATGACGAATATTGGTGCAGTCATAAATTCTGCTACAACTCTTATGCCTATTCCAATGGGTATTGCTGTATCTACTTTAATGGGTTTAGCGCTTACTGCTCCAATTAGTAGTGCTGCCATAGCAATTTCACTAAAAATGTCTGGCCTTGCAGCCGGTGCCGCCACTGTTGGTTGCAGTGCTCAAATGATAGGTTTCGCTGTTTCTAGTTATAGAGAAAATAAGATAAGTGGTTTAGTATCTCAAGGACTAGGTACCTCTATGCTACAAGTACCTAACATAATAAGACGTCCCCAGGTTTGGATACCTCCAACACTTGCCGGTGCAATACTCGGCCCTCTTGCTACTACGGTTTTCTCCATGAAAAACAACTCTCTAGGTGCAGGTATGGGTACTAGCGGTCTTGTAGGTCAGTTTGGAACCCTTGCCGCTATGCAGGGGAGCCAACCTACTTCGGTGATAGTTTTAAAAATATTACTTCTACACTTTATAGCCCCTGCTGTTTTAACTCTACTCTTCTCAGAAATTATGAGGAAGAAAGGGTGGATTAGTCAAGGAGACTTAAAGCTTAAGCTTTGAGTTAGTGAGCTTTAAAAGAAGCTGCAGGTGATAATACACCCTTTGGGTGAGTTCACCTGCAGCTTCTTTTGTTATAATATTTAATTGTATAAATCACTATAAATAATTTTAAATACTTCTAAAGCCTCTTCTATTTTATCTTGTAGTAGGTATTTTTTATTTTCTAGCTGCCTTCTACCTTCCACCGTGATTTTATAAATTTTCTGTGCTTTCTTGGAATTACTCCATTCCCCAATAATCAATTTTTCTTTTTCTATTTTTTTTAAAAGAGGATATATTCCGCCTGTACTAGGAATCCAAAGACCATTTGTTCTATCACCAATTTTATGAGATATATCGTTTCCATTAGTTTCGCCTAAACTTAGAATGTATAGCACGTACAAAGGTAGTAACCCTTTTGTGAATACTTGACCTACAGCTTCTTTTTCCTTTTGAACTTTTCGAAGCTGTAAAAGTTTTTTCTTGTATTCAACATACAACCTCTTTTCCTGCACCCTAATGTCTATCTCACTTTCTTTATTCACTATATCATCCATTTTTATTTAAGGTTCCTCTATACAAACCATTCCTACCAAACCTGGTCCACTATGAACCCCTGATACAGGACTTATATATCCTCCGAATTCTACGGAAATAGCATTTGGATGGAGACTTATACTTTCCATTACTTTTTTAGACTCTTCTAATGCATCACCGTGTAATATATAAACCCTACACTTCTTTTTATCTAAAATGCTATTTGTAAGTTCTACAAGTTTATTAAGAGATTGCTTTCTACCCCTTACCTTTTCACATGTACAATACTTACCTTCATCATCAAACGAAATTATAGGTTTAATGTTTAAAAGCTCAGCTATTGTGCCTGCAACTTTCCCTATTCTTCCACCTTTTTTTAAGTACTCTAAAGTCCCTACTACAAAGTATAGATGGATTCTTTTTTTAATAGACGGAATAGCTTCAACAATTTCTTCAAAACTCTTTCCTTCTTGTATCAGCTTTCCACATTCCGTTACTATTAATCCTTCGCCTAGGGCTATAGATTGTGAATCACATACATGAGTAATAATACTTGGATGATTTTCACTTGTAAGCTTCACAGCATTAAATATACCTGATAACCCAGTAGATAAAGTTATTGCTATAACATGAGTGTATCCTTCTTCTTCTAATTTCAAAAACAGTTCTTCCATATCCTTCATTGATGGCAAAGAGGATGTAGGTACTTCTGTTTTCATATTATCGTAAACTTCTTGTGGCGATATATCTATATTATCCAAATATTCTCTATCAGAATAGATAATCCTAAAGGGTAATACATTTATATTATATTTCTCTATTGTTTCTTTACTTAAATCGCTTGTAGTGTCTGTAATCAACGCTATTTTATTCAAATTAAATCCTCCTACATTACATAATATCAATATTATATCACTATAATATATGTGTATCAATAGTGATACATCCACAATCATTTTAATTAGTTTGTACAAATAACTACAAATGTATGCATACAGGTATGTGAGACAGTTAATGAATTTAAATAATACATAATTATAAACCCCTTTAGCTAATATTAAACTAAAGGGGTTTGTATAAACTAATTTTTACATCGTTAATTCCGATATATATTTTATAAGTTCTATTTCACTATAAAACACCTGTGAATATACCATTGGTTTTCTTCCTATTATAAACGCTGGTATATTATTATCTATAGCTGCTTTTATTTTGTCGTAAGTTCCACCTTGAACTCCGCTATCCTTCATGAGTATTGCCTTAGCCTTGTATTCTTTAATAAAGCCACAATTTAATTCATAGCCTACAGGACCCTTCATCGCCACTATATCCTCAACTCTTATTCCTAATTCTAAAATCTCTTCTAGAACCTTAACAGAAGGTAAAACTCTATGTATTATCCTATTATTTAAATTAAAACTTAGAATTTTATCTATATTTCTGCTACCAGTGGTATTTAAAATATTTCCCTCTACTTTTGTAAGCTGTGTATATAGACTATCATAATCCTCCACCACAATAACATTTTTATTTTTCTTAAATTTTTCCACAACTGATGGCCTCTCATATCTAACATATTGTACTCCATAGATTTTACATGCTTCCATTGCATTTTCAGTAATTTCTAGAGCATAAGGGTGAGATGCATCAATTAATATTTTAATATCATGTAATCGTATGACTTTCATTAACCCTGAAAGGTCTAATGGTTTTTCATTGAAAATTTTATATTTATAATTTTTCAAAAGCTCTGCGCCATAAGCCGTAGCTGTTGAGATGAAAATATCCTCTGTAAACCCATTCAGTCCTGCAAGAATATTTTTCCCCTCTGAAGTCCCTACAATTAAACCTATCATTTTTATTCACATCCTAAAATAGTTGGGGACGGTTAACAACTTTTTCTTACTTATTAGTTTACTAATAGCTAAAAAGTTGTTAACTGTCCCTCAATTTTTTTAAACCTTATAACCTCTTGGTGTTATAAACTTACCATCTTTTACATAGCTTTGACTGTTACCAATTATAACAATTGAAAGCATATCAACTATGTTTTCATCAAAGGTATCTAATGTAGATATACTTACTTCTTGTCCATCCCTAAGCGCGTTTTTAACTACGGCTATTGGTACGGTTCCTTCTCTATATTTTTTTATTAAATCTATACTTTCTTTTAAATAATGAGGTCTACCCTTACTTTTAGGATTATATAATGAAATTATGAAATCGCCTTCTGCGGCTAACTTTACTCTTTTTGTAATTAATTCGTATGGAGTCATTAAATCGCTTAAGCTTATGTTACAATTGTCATGCATTAAAGGTGCTCCTAGTACTGAAGCTGCAGCTGACGATGCTGTAACTCCCGGAATAACCTCAACCTCCTCATCTATTCGAAGCTGAAGAATTAATCCCGCCATTCCGTAAATTCCAGCATCACCAGTACTTATTACACTAACTATCTTACCACGGCAAAGCTCTAATGCCTTTTTGCATCTTTCTTCTTCTCCCATCATGCCTGTAGAGAATACTTCCTTGCCTTGTAATAATGGTTTTATCATATCTATATATTTGTTATAGCCTACAACTATATCACTCTCTTTAATGGCTTCCATTGCTCTTATTGTCATATGAGAAAGTCCACCTGGTCCTATTCCTATTACATATAATTTACCCAATTCTACATCCCCTTCGCTATCTATTTTTTTCCTTCTCTAAACATATGTGTAAAGGTCTTGTCATACAAAAGGCTCTTTTCATATTCACAATCTATAAAATCGCCTACAAGAATTTGAGCACATTTTGTTATTTTAGCTATTTTTACCTTTTCTGCTATATCATCTAAAGTCCCAATAATAGCTCTTTCATCTGGCCAAGTAGCTCTTTCAATCACAGCTATTGGAACATTCCTTCCGTAACCTGCTTTAAGCTTTGCAACTACCTTGTCTATCATACTTATAGATAAAAAAATAGCCATAGATGCTCCAACTGATGCAAGTTTTTCTAAATCTTCTGTTTCAGGTACTGGGGTTCTACCCTCTACTCTTGTTAAAATTAAAGTTTGAGTTACACTTGGAAGTGTGAATTCTTTTTTTATAACAGAAGCTGCCGCTGAAAAGGAGCTTACTCCTGGTACTATTGAATAATCTATATTTAGTTTATCTAACTCATCCATTTGTTCTTTTATAGCTCCGTATATAGCTGGGTCTCCAGTATGTAGTCTTACTACATTTTTATTTTCAATATGTGCCTTTCTCATAACCTCAATAACTTCTTCGAGTGTCATTGAAGCGGAATTATGAATTGCTGCATCTTCCTTACAGAAAGTCATATGCTCAGCACTCACAAGCGATCCCGCATATATAACTACATCTGCACTAGATAATATATTTCTTCCCTTAACTGTTATTAAATCCACATCTCCTGGCCCTGCACCTATAAAATAAACCATAAAATCCACCTATCCCTTATTAATTATTATTGATATAGTTGTTAACCGTCCCCGCTTAATTAGTTGTTACCTGTCCCTACCCTATTCCTTCTTAGCAATTATTAAACTCATGTACTCTTTATTTTTTAATATATCCAAACGGCTTCTTAGAACTTCTTGTCCTTCCCTACCTGCTTTTTTAACATATACATAGCTATATCCCTTTGCTTCTAGATGATTTATTACTTCCTCTTCTACTTTATAAACCTTCATAATTACTAAGAATTTTTCATCCTTTATAGTATCAAGCCTAGATGCTGGAAGTATTAAAAGAGGCTCATTACCAATTACTAAATACTCATTTGCAATACTCGCACAAGCACAAAATGATGTTATACCTGGAATTGTTTCAACTTCATATCCGCTTTCCTTTATATAATTTAAAAGATATATATATGTACTATATACAAACGGGTCGCCTATAGTTAAGAAAGCCACATCTTTCCCAGCTTTTAGCTTTTCTTCAACAGCTTTAAATGCTTCATATATTTTAGATTCCTGCTCTTCTCCCCCCATAGGAAAATGCTTAACTAGCACCTCAGAGTCCTTATTAATATACTCTTCTGCTATTTCATGTGCTATACTTTTGCCTCCATTCATAGCACTAGGCACTACTATTACATCGCATTTTCCAATAGTTTTTATTGCTTTTATTGTAAGTAATTCCTTATCTCCTGGTCCTACCCCTACACCATATAATTTTGCCATGTTTAATCCCCCATATCTAAGTAAGCACAAACAAATCAATATTATTGTTTATTTTTATGTATCTTACTTAATTTAAATTTTCTATAACAACCACACTAAGGTCATTAAAAGTTTTTTCCTTAATTTCTTCCACTGTACCTTTTATTATTCTTTCATCCTCGTATGATAATTCTTCCCCAACATATGCTGTGGCTTTAATATTATTTTCATAGAGCTTTCTACATAAAGCCTGTGGCGAATTACTTTTATCCGTAAGCCACACAGATATCTCGTGTTCCCGCACTATTTTTATGAATTCTTCTCGTCTTCCATGCATACTACCTAAATAAGCGTTTTGCCACGGCTTTTGGAGCTTACACATTAAGTATTGAAAAGAACTTATACCAGGTACTATTTCTATTTTGCTTTTAAAATTACTCTTTATATAATTTGTGATACCATAAAAGCATGGATCACCTGATGCTATTATTGCGATATCCTTCTCTATGTTTTCTGTTATAAAATTCATAATATCCTTTAATGTTTTCACTACTATCTTTTCGACATTAATCTTTGGTATACTCATTGCAGCTCTTTCAAATCCTATGATTACATCAACCTTTTCCATAGTCTCTACTGCCAAAGGAATAATATATTTAGGGCTTCCAGGCCCAATACCCACTATATAAACCATATACTCTGCTACCTTTCATTATTTATTCATCTATTAGTTGTTAACTGTCCCTAACCATTCTAACTATTCTTTCTTGTGTCACAGAGAATTCCCTTATCCATCGAAAACATAATAACCTCTGCCGGAATTGTTTCATAAGTATACTGGAATAATCTTCGCTTTACCTTATTTGCAATGTTTTCATATATATCCTTATAATTTTCACCTACTAGCTTTATTGCTCCTTCAGTAGTTTTTTCCTTATATACCTGTGTAATAAGCTGCGTAGGTGCTCCAGCCAACGCCAGTTCTAAAGCTATTACTTCAAGCCTCACATCACATACTCTACTGTGAGTTTGAAAACATCCCGCTGCAATTTTACTTACCTTTCCTATATGTCCTACTAAAATTACACTTTCTACTTCCTTTTCCATACAGCTGTTTAGTGCAAATCCTATGAAATTTGAAATCATTACTATATTGTCAACTTTAAGGCCTACCTGTGCAGCCACATCCTCACCCATGTTACCAAAAACTAAGGTAAGATTTTTATGCCCCGCAGCTACCTTTTGACATATTTCTATATGTATAGATTGTGTGAGAGCTTCTTCTGACATTGGTGTCACAATTCCTGTTGTTCCGAGTATTGATATACCACCTTCAATGCCAAGTCTAGGATTAAATGTTTTCTTGGCTATTTCTTCTCCCTTAGGTACAAATATAGTTATTGTAATCCCAGATTTCTTAGGAAGCACCTCTTTTACTTCTTTTTCTATCATTTTTCTAGGTACTGGGTTTATTGCCCATTCCCCTTTGGGTACATATAATCCTTCTCCTCTAACTATCCCTACACCTTTTCCACCTTTTAATGTATATACTGATTCTGCTTTTTCAGCCCTTGCCCAAATTTCTATACCATTAGTTGCATCAGGGTCATCCCCCGCATCTTTTATAATACAACACTCAGCAAAATTTTCTCCCTTTGCTACCTTAGATATTGGTAGCAATAATTCTATACCCTTTGGAGTATCTATCCTTATCTCGTCTATTTCGGTATCATAAAATAAAATTTGTGTGGCAGCTTTTGCTGCCCCAGCAGCACAAGAACCAGTGGTATATCCACATCTAAGCTTTTTTCCATTACTATTAACATATAAATTCAGCATTATTACGTACCCCCTGTTAAGTTTCTTATTCATTTAAAGATACCTAACATTTATTTCAAAATGCCTAATAACTATGAAACTCTAGCGGATTACTAACTCCTATCTACTATCATGTACATCAGTGCATTTAAAATGGATGCAGCTACTGTGCTTCCACCTTTTCTTCCTCGCACTGTTATCATTGGCAGATCTAATTTTTCAATTTCTTTCTTAGATTCTGCTGCTCCAACAAAACCTATAGGTGCTGCCAATATAAATTTAGCATTACACTTTCCTTCCTCGATTAGTTCCTTTAATCTAAACAAAGCTGTAGGTGCATTACCAAATATGAAAAATTCTACTCCATCATCTACCGCTTTTTCAACTGCTGCCATAGACCGCGTTATGTGACGCGCTTTTGCTATCTCTGCCACTTTTTCATCACTTACATAGCATAAAGCCTTACAATTTAAATCTTTAAGAGCTTTTTTGTTTATACCTGCCAGTGCCATTTTTGTATCAGTATAAATGGTAGCTCCATTTTTAAGTAACTCTACAGCCTCATCAATAGCTCCATCCCTAATATAAACTATGTTTTTATAATCGAAATCTGCTGTAGTATGTATTACTCTTTTGATTATTGAAAGCTCTTTGTCAGAAAATTTATGTTCTCCCATTTCTTCTCCAATAATTTCGAAGCTTTTTTTTTCTATATCCATAGGAATCTTTATATAATCCATATTTTAATCTCCTTTTCTTTTAATTTAAATAATTTAAATAAGTGTTCATAGGTAGGGACGGTTAGCAACTAATTAATCTATTTGAAAATCTCCTTAAACCATTGTAAGTTTCCCCAAAAATGCACATGTCCATAAGCTGCCATAGTATTTTTTTTAACATATCCGCATTGCCAATTTTTCTCATATCCATCATAACCCTCTTTAGAAAGCTTAAATACCTTTTCTTCAGATAAATTAACAATAGATTTATGAAACTCATGACAGTTTATACTCATATTTTGTGGTAAAATATTATTTTCTACCCCTACCTTTATTTCTGCATACCCAAAGTTCTGAAGCTTTTTTGTTAAGGTGTAATACCCCTTAAAAAAGCCAACAGTATTATGTGATATTTTTTCTTCGCCTTGCAGTTTTTCTCCCTCAGTAAGATACATTAATCCTCCACATTCGGCGTAACAGTGTAGCCCATTATCAAGAGCTTTTTTTATACTGCCAAGCATTGATGTATTTTCAGATAGCTCCTTTATAAAAACCTCAGGGTACCCTCCACCTATGTAAAGAAAATCAATATTACTGGGTAGCTTCTTATCTTTAATTGGACTAAAATATATAACTTGTCCCATTTCCTCTAGAAGCTCTAAATTTTCTTTATAATAAAAACTAAAGGCCTTGTCATAGGCTACAGCTATCCTTTTCCCCTTATTCTCCACATGGAAATCATCTATATGCCTTTCACTTTCTTTAAATTGTTCTAACAATAAATCCATATCCAAATGCTTTTCTAATAACTTGGCACAGATTTCAATTTTCTCATCTAAATCCTCTGTTTCACTGCTTTGAATTAGCCCTAAGTGCCTACTTTTTAAGCTTAATCGTTCATCTTTTGGAAGATAGCCTAACACTTTCAAGTTACAGTTTTCTTTAATTGCTGCCTTAAGTAACTTATAATAATTTTCTGTTATATTATTTAGTATTATGCCCTTTATATTCGCATCTTTAAAATTTACTATTCCATTAATTTCTGCACAGAGGGTTGCTACCTGAGCCTTTGGAGACAATACAAGTATGATAGGCAAGTCTAAAACCTTTGACACGTGATACGTAGAATAGGATGTATTTATGCCTTTTCCATCATATAAACCCATTACACCTTCGACTACACCCAATTCTCCGCATCCTCTAGAAAAGCTAGCCTTAACTCCCGCCTCTCCCATAAGATACAAATCCAAATTTCTTGAACCTTTACCTGTTATCTTTGTATGAAAAGCTGAGTCTATATAATCAGGTCCTACTTTATACCCTTGTATCTCAAATCCCCTATTTTTAAACGCTTTCATAATTCCGAGTGTTACTGTGGTCTTACCACCACCACTTGAATCTGAAGCTATGACTATACTCTTCATTTATATTCACATCCTTTTGCGGACTATCCCCTAATGTGCAATTAGTTGTTAACTGTCCCCAATGTTTTCACTATCAATTCTAAGTTTTTCAAACACTGAATCAATTTTCTATTCCTATCATTATCCTTAATAGCAAGCCTTACATATTGTTTATCTAGTCCTCTAAAATTATCTGCTTTTCTTATAACAAATCCTTGAGCTAGGCATAGTTTATAAAGTGCCTCTGAGTCCAGTCCTTTTAATTTGCATAATACATAATTTCCATAGGTTAAATACACTTTATCTATAAATGAAATATTTTCAAGTGATCTTATAAACCTAGGCCTTTCCGCTCTTATCCACTCTTTGCTTTTTTCAATATAAACGTTATCTTTTAACACATGACGTGCAGCCATTTCTGCAAAACAGTTTATGTTCCAGGGGTTTTGTTTTTCTTTAACTTTTTTTAATAGGTCTACGTTACTACTTATTCCATACCCAAACCTTATACCAGGCATCGCAAAAAATTTGGTTAATGCTCTTATTATAAATAAACATTTGTATGTTTTAACTTTTTCACTGAAACTGTGCTGTGAATCTCCAGTAAATTCTATAAAAGCCTCATCTATTATTATGACTTTGTCGTTACATTCACAATATTCAAGAATTTTTTGAAACTCAGCCTTATTTATGATATTGCCATTGGGGTTATTCGGATTACCTAAAACCACACCTTCTACACTCTGTAATCTATTAAGAATATCCTCATAATCATAGGAAAGCTCAGCATATTCATGCTTTAATAAGGTATTCTCATTAATCTTCTCTTTTAAATAAGAATACTCTATACTACAATTCCACTTTTTAGCATCAATTTCGTACTCTACAAAAGATGGCACCACAATTAGTAGATTTTTATGACAAGCTATAACTAAGTCAATTATTTCTGCAGCCCCATTTCCTAAAACAAAATATTCTTTTGGGCAATCAATGTATTCTTTTAATTCTTTCAATACCTCCCTATATTGAATATCTGGATATCTTGTTAAAGCATCTACGGCTTCACTAATGTTATCAGTGAAACTTTTAGGAACCCCTAATGGATTAATATTAGAACTGTAATCTATTAATTCTCGCCCCTCAAGTAATCCATTAGTATAAACATCTCCACCATGTATCATTGAATACCTTCCTTTCTACTTGTAACTCTCATCTACCGTACTTTTGTTACTTATAACTTACGCAGAATTTTAATTTCCCTTATGTGTTTTCCCTACATTCTTAAACTTTTCATTAATTACATCATTAATGTGCTGTATATAAATGTCTTGAACGTCACTATTTTCCCCTAACCCATGCAGATATATTTTAACTTTAAACCCTTTTGCCTCTAAAATACTCTTCCAGGAGTCCTCTGCATCTCCCGCCATGTCATTCTTGGCATGGTCTCCTGCTACGAGCAGTAGTGGCATTAAAGTGACTTCGCTAATACTCTGAGTCGTAACATTAGGTATTACTCTTTCCAAAGTTGGATACCCTTCCACGGTTGCTACATGGACATTGTTAAAACCTCTATCCCTTAAAACGCTTTCAAAACAGCAATATACTGCATTTGCAATATGGTTTGTACCATGCCCCATCAAAATTACTGTATCCATTGGTTGCAATTGCTTTGATAGAGCATCCACCATTATTGAGTAATCATCTGGCACGCCTGCTTCTTCACCCTTAAAGCATAAAAGAGGTCTTCCTATTAAGATATTTTTAAATGCTTTACATTCTTTGTATCTATTAACTACATTATTTATATAATCAAATTCTACTCCAGGAATAACATGCAAAGGCTGAACAATTACCTCATTATATCCTTCGCTTTTTAACTTTTCCAAAGCTTCTTCTGGAGTATCTACATGAATATTATCCCTATTCTTAAGTACTCTAAGAATAATATGTGAAGTAAATGCTCTTCTTATATCATAATCTTCAAAAGTATGTCTTATTTTATCTTCTATTGCATCGATAGTTACTTTTCTTGCATCTTCATGTGTTGTTCCAAAACTTACAATTAAAATTGCCTTCTTCATTTCGATCATCCACCTTGCTAAATATTTTCCGAAATCTATCATAACATTTACATATAATGCTTTTTAAAACAAAAAAAATAGTACGCATACGATAGCGACTACTTTTTAATTAATCCATAATTAAATAGTTCTTTCCCTCCGAAAGCTTGTTAACATCATTTAGGCAGGTCTCCTGGCTTTTGATTCTTCCTTTAATTATCCTTCCTCATTTTTAATTTACGAAGTAGCATTTAAAAGTTTTTCATCAATTACAGTAGCGGGGGCTGCTGCGGATTTAAACCGCATTCCCTTTTCACCTATTTCAAGGCACCTAAAATCATATTCAATTCTCTATTAATTCTAGTTTATTATATTTAAGCCGTACTGTCAATATTTAGAGTGTCTCCTTAGTTTAATAGGCAAAAAAATGATTCAGAAAAATAGTTAGGGACGGTTAACAACTATTTAAATTATTTATATATATATATTAGCTTAAGATTATGAATATCATCCCGATTCATAGGCAATAATTCAAATAAAAATCTATGAGGAAGGGTGATTTTAATGCCAAGAAAGGCAAGAGAAAAAACAGATGACTCGATATTTCATATTATGTGCAAAAGTATCAGCGAAATAAATTTATTCAAGGATGATGAGGATAAGAACAAGTATTTATCACTTGTAAAAAAGTATAAATATCTCTATAATTTTAAAATCTACGGTTACTGTCTTATGGATAACCATTCTCATTTAATGATTGATGCTAATGGCACTGATATATCAAAGGCAATGCATGGAATAAATTTTTCTTATGCAATGTACTTTAATAAAAAATATAAAAGGGAAGGACATCTTTTTAAAGATAGATTTAAGAGTAAAATAGTTAATAATGAACGATATTTGAAGACTTTATCTCTATATATACACAATAATCCTACGGATATAGATGAATATAAAAATTGTCCTGAAAAATATGCTTTTTCTAGTCTAGCCATATTTTTAGGAAAAAGACATGATTCTTTTAAATTAGTTGATTATGGATTTATTATGAGCTCTTTTGGTAATAACCTAAAAAATGCAAGAAAGAATTACTATAATCTTGTCTTTCGCTGTAATGGAGAAAAATTAAAACAAGAAATAGAATTTAAAGATGAAAAATCAGAGTATAAATGTGAACGAAAAATACTTGTAAGGAACTTTAAGCCAGAAGATATAATAGAATATATAGCGTCAAAGATGAATGTATCAAAGACTCATCTTTATATGAAGTACAGCAGAAAGCTTGTACGGGCAAAAGCCTTAACCGTTGTTCTAATGAGGAGCCTCTGTAATTTTAAATCTAGCGATATATCCAGCACTCTTGGAAACATTACACAGGCTAGAGTATCAAAATTAAGCACTATTGGCATCGAATTAATTGGAACAGAAGATAAATATGAGAATATTATCATGGATTTTATTAAACGTTATGCTTAGTAATAATTTATTAATATAATCTTCAATATTATGATTAATAACTTAATGACAATCATTAAAATTCATTCTAATTATTTACTTTAACCTACCTATTTATTAAATCTGTTATATTAAATAAAAAAAATTAGAATAACAGATGGATATATGCATTTAATAAACATGGACAAGTATCAAAAATATACATTTTACTTATGTATAATATAAAAATAATTAAAATTAGTGTTCAATAAATTAATTCAACGATAAAAAGGTACAAGTTTCCATAAACAACTTGCACCCAATTATAATATAAATAATTGTTAACCGTCCCCATTATCTTACCTTAACTTATTGCTATAAATAAGATCATAGTTAGAATTTCAACTAATTCATTATTAGCTCCTAAGCTATCTCCCGTAAGTCCCGTAATTTTACTCTCGCAAAACTTATTAAATAGGAAACTTAAAAGTAACGCTGATAGTATCAATATAACACTTTTGTTAAATCCTATTAATAAGGTTCCAAATACAATAGTTATAATACCTGAAATTACCACCCTTTTGATGTCAATATTTCCAATAAATATATTACCCGAGCCTGTTTCTTTAGCATTCTTACCAATAAAAGATATAAAAACAACGGTAAATCTTGCAATTATTGGCGTTGCAATTAATATGAGTGGTAAATTCTTTCCTATGATAGTGCAGACCGCTGCATATCGTGCTAACATATCAAATACTATAGCAATAGTTGCATAAGTGCCTACTGTGCTGTCCTTCATAATTTCTATTATTTTATGTTTGTCTCCTTTAAACGAAAAGAAACCATCACAAGTATCTCCAAGTCCATCCACATGTAATCCTCCAGTAATAACTATCGGTATAATAACTACAAATATTGCTGTAATATCTACTGGCAGCACTTTTATTAATATATAATAAGTTATCCACTGGACAATTCCTATAAATAATCCTACCACCGGAAAAAATACAGATCCCCGCCTAAAGTTTTCCTTGTCACAGTTTAAACTTTTATTTATAGGTATCCGTGTGAAGAATTGGAAAAACAGTAAAAAATCATTTAAATATTCTCTCATTTTATTTGCTCGCAAAGACTTGTCCTTGCAAAGCTCACCTCTTTCCTAAATAGTAATGTTTATTTTAATTTTAAAGTTAATCGGCAAGAACTAAATATACCTCAAATCAATTTTCTAACTATGCATTATGAATAATAGCATCAATATATAAATTACCATATTCATATTTTATAATGCTTATATCCCCATTTTTACAACCAAATTTCCAAAACAAATCTATATTTTCATTCATAATATAACAATATATAGCTCTTATGACTCCCGAATGAGCGCATATTAAAATATTATCGCATTCTAGCTTTTTAATATGCTCCATAAAGTTCTTAACTCTTTCACATAGTTTAATATAACTTTCTCCATTCGGAGGTACAAATTCTTTCCAATTATTTTGCCAACAAATACACTGTTGGGGATATGAAACTTTAATTTCCTCGTATGTTTTCCCTTCAAAATCTCCAAAATCAGTTTCATTTATTCTATTATCTTGTATAACTGCAATTTCCTGTTGTCCTAAAACTAACTTTGCCATCTCTAAAGTTCTTTTTTTATCACTAACGTATACTCTATCTAATTTTATGCCATCAAAGAAATCTTTAGCCTTATTGCCTTGAGCTATGCCAATTTCATTTAGACTTATATCCAAATTACCATAATAAGACCCTTTTCTATTTTCTTCAGTCTGGCCATGTCTTAACAAATAAATATTCATAAATTCTCACACCTAAATTTTACCCTACGGTATTCTCCCTTATATCTATATACTTTTTACTATCAAGCGTTGCCTCTTCAAATGTCCCCATATTATCCATAGTGAAAAGCGCCGCCTCAATTATATTAAAAGCAAGTGGACAACCTGACCCTTCCCCCAGTCTCATGTTCAAATTAAGCATAGGTTTTAATCCTATTTCCTTCATTATAAAAGCTGCCCCCGGTTCCGCAGATAAGTGAGATGCAAATATATATTCCTTCACTAATGGGTTTAGTCTATAAGCACATAATGCAGCTGCTGAGGCTATAAATCCATCAATAACAATAGGCACCCTATTCTTCGCAGCTGACAGGAAGCACCCACATAGTCCCGCAATATCAAATCCTCCAACTTTTGAAAGTACATCGATAACATCATTTTTATCTGGTTTATTTACTTCAATAGCTTTCTTAATTACCCTCTTTTTATTAATAAATTGCTCCTGCGTAATTCCTGAACCTTTACCTACTGACACCTCTACTTCAAGTCCTGAAAGAACGCTCAAAATTGCTGCACTTGTGGCAGTATTTCCTACCCCCATTTCCCCGGTACCAAACAAATCATACCCCTTACGCGCTAAATCATCAACTGTATCGATTCCAACCTCTATAGCTTTAATTGTTTGCTCCCTAGTCATTGCGGGCCCCTTCATCATGTTCATGGTACCATATGCAATTTTTTTATTTACAATTTTAGGATTGTTAAAGTCTGCATCAACGCCTATATCTACAACTGTAATCTCACTTCCAACAAATTTTGATAAAACATATACACCCGTGATTTTTTTAGTGAAATTATTAGTAACTATAGCCGTTACGTTTTTAGGACAGTTAGACACATCTTCTTCCACCACTCCATTATCGCTGCACATTATAACTACATTCTTTTTATTAATTTTATTATGTATGTCTCCAGTAATCCCTGCCATCTTAGCTATAATATTTTCTATTTCACCAAGACTTCCTATAGGTTTTGATAAACTATCAAGTCTATCCCACGCTTTTTTCATAGCCTCTTTATTTAGTGGTTTAATGCACTGTAATGTGTTGTTTAGCAATACCATTTGTTTACCCTCCTGCTTATATAGTTATTACATAATATTAACACATTTAAACACACCTTCCCCCTTTTTCAAAGGAAAAACTTTTTGGATATAAATTACAGCTAACAACTAATGTGAATTAGTTGTTAACCGTCCCTCATTAAAAACATTAAAAAACAGGGACATTCGTTATCCCTGTTTTTTAATGTTTTTAATAGATATCATTATCATCTATAACTGGTAAATTGTCTAAATTATTGGATTTATCTTGATCAGGTAGACTTTTTAAAAATTCTTCACCTTTTTTTGAAGTTGAGACAGATACTCCAATTATATTTCCTTGTTTTGCAAGCAGCACTGCTTGTTCTTTTGAAACTATTTCTCCATTTTCAAGTTCGTAAGCTGTAATTTCTCCTTGATTGTCTTTCGCTACTCTACTAATAACATGAGCTGAGATTTCGTTTTTATTCAAAATAACACTACCTTTCTTAATACATATAAACATGTATCTCTTATTGGTAGATACTTAAACAATATTATATATACTTTTAAATTAAGTATCGCCATATACAGTTTTACCAATTATATAAATTTTATGAAAAATATTAATATATTTATTTACCAATAACACTAAGAGATTATTGCAAGTTATTCGCATTTGGGTGTATACTATTTGTTGCTACTATTTTTGTGCACATATTATTATTGCCTTTTGCATAGTTAATTTTGTAATAATTAATAGTTGTTAACTGAAAGAATTAGTGAGGAGGATTTACATGATTAACATAAAAAATTTATGTTTTACATATACAAATTCAAAGCCATATATATTAGATAAGGTTAATCTTAAAATTGAAAAAGGTAGCTACGTCTCAATACTAGGTGAAAATGGTAGTGCCAAGAGTACTTTAGTTAAATTAATATTGAACTTATTAAAACCTAATAGTGGTCAAATTATTATATTTACTTCTAAAATCGCATATGTAGCGCAAAAAGTTGAAAATTTTAATGCGCAGTTTCCTATAACAGTTTATGAGATGCTAAATTGCCACAGGAAAGTATTAAAGCTTAAAGATAAAAGTTTAATTTTAAAAAGTCTGCAAGCTGTAGGTATGGAAAGTCATACTCATACGCTTATTGGAAATCTTTCTGGAGGTCAGCAACAAAAAATCTTTATTGCTAGAAGTTTAATTGGTGACCCTGAGTTATTAATTTTAGATGAGCCTTCTACTGGTGTAGACATTCAAAGTATGGAAGATATATATAGAATTATTAAAGGCTTAAATAAAAACCTAGGTATTACAGTTGTTTCTGTAGAACATAATTTAAAAGCTGCATTAGATAATTCAACTGATATTTTTGAAATGGGTAATGGTAGCGGAATACTTTATAATATACATAATTATAAAAACAAATTAAATGAAGAAAGGGGGTAACATTACTTTATGTTTGAATATGGTTTTATGCAAAATGCTTTAATTGCATCAGTTTTAATTTCTATTTTGTTCCCAATTGTAGGGGTTTTTCTTGTATTAAAAAGGTATTCCATGATGGGAGATACTATGTCGCACGCCTCCTTCGCTGGGGTGGCTATTGGCTTAGTTCTTGGATATAACCCCATAATTTGTGCTTTTGTTTTTACAGCTCTATGCGGTTTATCTATTGAATTTTTAAGAGATTATTATAAAAAATACGCAGAATTGATTTTGGCAATTTTACTTACATTTAGTGTAGGTGTTGGTATAACTTTAGTAAGTACAGGCAAAGCAGGTGCCAATGTTAATTCTTATTTATTTGGAAGCATTCTGACTGTTACAAAAAATGATTTATACATAATGCTTGTACTTAGTATTATTTCTATAGTAACTCTACTTTCTTTATATAATCAATTATTATATATTACCTTCGATGAAGAGGGTGCTAAGGTTTCTGGTGTAAAAGTTAAGGTGATTAACTATGTTTTTGCGCTACTCGTAGGCGCTACTATTTCAGCATCGCTAAGAATACTTGGAATACTTGTTATGTCCTCTATGATAGCGTTACCTGTAGCAACATCACTGCAGCTCAATAAAGGTTTTAAGCATACCCTACTTTACTCAATAATGTTCGGATTTATTGACATAATTTTAGGACTTCTTATATCTTACTACATAAACTGTGCCCCTGGGGGAACTATAGCCCTGACTTCTGTCTTTGTCTTAGTACTTGTAATCGGCAGCAAAAAAGCATTGTCTAGAGTTTAATTGTCACCTGTGCAGCCGTTCATCATATTCGATGCTGTAATATTAAATAGCAGTCGAAAATTTAGATAAAGTAGAGGAATTTATTATGATACAAGCTATAAATTTAAGAAAATCCATAAGAAATTATAAAGATAAAAAAATATCCGGGGAACATTTGCAAAAGATTAAAACTATTATAAATGATGCTAAACCTTTGTTTGACAATATACCTATGGAAGTATTACTAATTGAAGATGGTGAAAAAATTACGGATACATTTAAAGGTCTTATTTCCAAATATACAAAAGTTAAAGCTCCACATTATTTAGCCTTTACTTCCGAAATTAAGGAAGGTCATTTAGAGAATATAGGCTTCATTGGTGAGGAAATAGTTCTTAAGTTAACAGAGCTTGGTATTGGAACTTGTTGGTTAGGAAGTGCGATTAAACAGGAGTTATTTAAAACAATATTCAAAGTAAAAGACAAACAAAGTTATATAATTTTAGTTGCTTTTGGGTACCCAACTTCTCAATTAAAACCAGTTGTAAATAGAAAGAGATTTAATAAAATCAAACTAGTTACTGGTGATTATGAAAATCAATATGAAACTATAATACAATCACTTATTGATGCCCCCTCTGCAATTAACTCTCAACCTTGGAAATTATCAATTAACAATAATAAATTTGACTTATATCTAGATAACAGAAATATTTTAACTAAAAAGATGCTTAAAGACACCAACCGTATAGATATGGGCATAGGGCTTAGTCATTTATATAATTCGGCAATTGAATTAGGCTATAAGGTCGAACTAAAGCAAAGTTATCATGACGTAGGCAACTCCCTTTATATTCTTAGTGCCATATTAAATAAATCTTAATTAATATATTGACGTTTGCAACTTGTAAACATATAATATTCACAAGTTCACTCTACAGAAGTTATTAAGTTAAATTAAATTTTCAATAGATATTTCTTAAAATTAAAAGCAACAGTAGACAATACCCATGTCTCCTGTTGCTTTTACTATTTTATAATAAACTCAATGTTCCTTAATCCATCTTATTACATCCACAATTACTTCTTCCTTGTTGGTTTCATTAAGCATCTCATGTCTTCCATTCTTATAAAGTTTATAAGTTAAATCCTTGATCCCATGTCGTTTATAAGTCTTAACCAGTTTTAGAACACCCTTTCCATTCTTTCCTACGGGATCTTTATCTCCCGAGAAAATATAAATGGGTAAATCTTTAGGAATATTTTTAATTTCCTTGTCGTCAGCTATACCCTTTAGTCCACCTAAAAAATCATAGAAAAATCCCGTTGTAAAAACCGTCCCACAGAATGGATCGTCTATATATTTATCTACTTGTTTGTTATCCCTACTTAACCAATCGAATGCTGTTCTATTTGGTTTAAAAGAATTGTTATACCTTCCAAAAGATAACCTATCTAGTTTCTTGCTTTTTGCAATTTTTCCATTTTTCTTAATCTCTCTTTTTGCTATTAGTCTTGCTATCTCTATAATAATTCCCTGTTTGCCGCAGGATCCTGAAATAATTGCCCCCTTTAATCCACTTCCATATAAACAAATATATCTTTGTGTTAAGAAAGATCCCATACTATGCCCAAATAAAAATATAGGTAAATTAGGATTTTCTTCTTTAATCTTCTCATTTAGTTCATGCATATTTTCAACCATCGAATTAAATCCATTCTCACCTAATTCTCCTAGTTTTCGGACTTCGCCTGCAGTTTTTCCATGCCCTCTATGGTCATTAGCATAAACAATGAACCCATCATTTGTTAGCGCACTTGCAAAATTTTCGTACCTAGCTGCTGTCTCTGCCATTCCATGAGCTATCTGAACTATCCCCTTAATTTGTACGTTCACATTAGGTAGCCATTTGTACACAAATATCTCTAAGTCACCCTTATCTTTAAACTTAAAATTTTCTACTATCATAACTTCATCCCCTATTTATATTTTGAAATGTCATTAAATCATCTCCTGGGTCGCTACAATATTAGCGACTTCAGAAGGAGATTTATACTCCCACTGAAGTTTTCTCTTTGTTATAGTATTGAACTCCCCCTTATATAAGCGGAAGGCTTTCCTTCTGAAATGTCGTTAAACACAAAAAGCCACACTAATTAATCCATTATTTAACAGATTGGTTAGTGTAGCTCTCATTTTTTTTAGCAATATTTCATATTTCACATTTACTCTCATATAAATTATATCACTAAACTATATATTTGCAAAGTAATATTATTTAAATAATTAATTAATATTGCATTAAAGTATCTTTTTTAACATATTACCATTTATTTCTCCAGGACCTCATAGTTAACCTCTATATATTTATCTTTATCGTAGAATTTCTCTGATTGCCCATAAACCCGCACTTTTGTTTCCACAGCGTTTTCTTCAATATATTGTGCAGTGTTTAAAGCTACATCAATAGTTTTATCTATTACAACAGCGGTTACTGCTGCTGTTATTTTCACAGCTTTATCAATCCCTTTAGAAGCTATCGTAGCATACTCCTTAGTGTTTATGGCTAATTTTTCGTTTCCTGAGATTTCCGCTATAGATGATATAACATTACCCGTTAGTTTAACACTATATCCCGCGGTATTTCCAACTAATTTTCCAAAACCATATATTATTTTTCCTGCCATCGTCATAATTATCACCATACCTATATTTATATACACTTATTATACCATATTATCAAAAAATTATTATTAATAACCTTTTTTAAAGACTTCTTTAAATCAATTTACTCTCATCTGTATAAATCTTTTAAGGTATTGTATAATGGGTAATGTTATACAATATAAAGATATAGGAGTGAAAATATATGACAAAAACTATATTTAAAGGCAGTGCAATGTTAAACCCTGTTCCCGTGGTATTAATCACCTCAAAAAATAAAGAGGGAAAAATAAACGTTTTTACAGTAGGGTGGATAGGAATGGCTTGTACTAAACCACCAATGATAACTGTAGCCATAAGACCCGACAGACTTTCTTATGAATATATAAAAGAAAGTGGTGACTTTGTAGTAAATCTACCTAATTCTAGAATGGTTCGTGAAGTTGATTATTGCGGGGTACGCTCTGGTAAGCAAATAGATAAAATTCACGAAATGAACTTCACTATTGAAAATGGCAAGGATGTCATAGCGCCTCTAATTTCTGAATGCTCAATAGCTTTAGAGTGCAAAGTTAAAAGCATTACACCTTTAGGTACCCATGATTTATTTTTAGCTGAAATTGTGAATACTCATGTAGATAATAGCTTAATAGATGCTTCTGGAAAAATTCATTTTGAAAAGGCAGATCTTATTACCTATTCTCATGGCGAGTATTTTAGTGTTAATTCTAACGCTTTAGGAAAATTTGGTTATTCAGTTCAGAAAAAAAACAATAAATCTCATTCAAAAAATAAAAAGAAAGCCTGATCGCTCAGGCTTTCTTTTATATTGATTTATTTTCACAGTTCTTATTCATTTTTAACATATCAGCTATGGCTGCTATACTGCCTAAACTTGACAATGTTTCATTTGGAAGTATAAGTTTATTAGCTGGATTTTTTGCCATTTCTTTAAGAGCTTCTATCTGTTTTAATGCTATTACTGTTTCATTTGTACCTGACTCTATAATAGCTGTATTTATTTTTCTTATTGCATCTGCTTCTGCAATTGCAATAGTCTCTATAGCACGAGCTTTACCCTCTGCTTCAAGAAGTTGAGATTCCTTCATTCCTTCTGCATGTCTAATATTTGCTTGTTTTTCAGCCTCTGCATTTAATATTTGAGCTTGCTTATGTCCTTCAGCTTTTTCAATTAGACTTTGTTTTTCACCTTCTGCTGTAAGAATAAATGCTCTCTTATCTCTCTCTGCTCTCATTTGTTTTTCCATAGCCTGTTGAATTTCAGCCGGTGGAATTATATTTTTAATTTCTACAGATAATATTTTTATTCCATAAGCATCCGTGATTTCATCGATTATTTCAAGAAGCTTAGAATTTATTCTATCTCTTCCTGATAATACTTCATCTAAAGTCAAATCTCCCACGATATTTCTCATATTAGTTATAGTTGAGTAAACTATACCTGATTTATAATCCTCAATATTGTAGACCGCGTCCCTTGAGTTAATAACCTTATAAAATATAACATTATCAATCGATATATTAACATTATCCTTAGTTATAACATTCTGTGGTTGTATGTCTAATATTTGCTGCTTAGTAGAAATCCTTCTTCTAACAAAATCTGCAAATACAATTGTAAAATGCCAGCCTGGTTCTAGTATCCTATGAAACTGACCAAATCTTTCTACTAAATACACAGATCCAGTATTAACAATCTTAATCGATGATAAAATCATTATAACTATTACAAATAATATAAACAAGCCTATAACTGTTCCTATTCCCATTACAAATTCCCCCTTATATTTTAATATATCTTATACTTTAGTTATTAGTAATTTATTCCCTTCTATACCGATAACTTGAACTGATTCACCTTTTTTCAAAGGTTTTCCAACATTTTTTACAGTCCAATAAATCCCTTGAAACTTAATGTTTGCTTTTTCATCAATATCTTTTGTTATTGTAAATTCTTTCCCAACATACCCTTCCTCCATAGTTAAAGTTTTTTTCACAGTTTTTTTTATAGTTTTCTTGACTATAGGATAACCCACAGCCATAACCACTGCACTAACTGCTACAAAAACAATTGCTTGAACAATTATTGATGCACTTAGCCCAATAGCAATTATTGCCGCCATTGCACCTACAGCAAACCATATAAACATAAAACTACTAGTTGTAATATCAATAACTAATGCTGCTAATGCTACAACTATCCAAAATATCATCGGCGTCCAGTTCATGTTGTACCCCCTTACGAATATCACTTAATATTATACGCTCTTTTCAACTACGTATTACTAACTTCTATCTTAATTATACATCTTCTGTGCATTTTATAATACAATTTTATTATGTTACTACAATAATTATATATTTTATGTTTTATATATTAAACTTAATAAAGTTTAATATTAGTGCATTATACATCTTCTTATTGTTTTAGACTTCTTCTTTCTCATGTCTGCTCTCATTCTCTTCACAATTAAAATTGTCACAATAGCAAGGGACAGTTAACAACTATTAAAAAGGCAATAAAAAATAATGGTAAAATAATCATTAACCGACCCTACTAATCTAGCTAATATGATATAATTTCAGTAAATATTTATTATTTAAAGTCAATTTTACATATACTATATTTGAAAAACTAAAGAAAGGTCGTGAATTAGTTTGGAAACTTCTTTTATAAAGGTTTCTGTTGCTTGTCCAATTGTAAATGTAGCAGATATAGAATTTAACTTAATCAACATAAGAAACTGCATTAATCAGGCTTATGATGAGAAATCAAAATTCATAGTTTTCCCAGAACTTTGCATAACAGCTTACACATGTGCGGATTTATTTTTACAACATCAGCTAATTGAAAAATCTGAAAATGCAATTAAATCTCTATGTGAGTTTTCTAAAAATAAAGATATCCTAATTGCTGTAGGGTCTCCTTTATACTATAACAATTCTCTATATAATTGTGCTTATATAATATTTAATGGTAAACTTTTAGGAATAGTACCAAAAAGCTATATTCCAAATTACTCTGAGTTTTATGAAAAAAGATGGTTTACTGAAGGTCTTGGCCTCATAAGCAAAACCGTAAACCTTTCTTTTGCAAAAGGCATCCCTTTTGGGACAAATTTATTATTTACCAGTGGCAATATTAAATTTGGTTTTGAAATTTGTGAAGACCTTTGGGTAACTATTCCTCCAAGCAGCTATTTAGCTCTTCAAGGTGCAAATATAATTGCTAATCTATCTGCATCAAATGAATTAGTTAGCAAAGCTGATTATAGAAAATCCTTAGTTTCATCCCAGAGCGCAAGATGTATGTGTTCTTATTTATATGCATCCTCTGGTGTTTTTGAATCCTCTACAGATTTACTTTTCAGTGGCCATCTTTTAATTAGCGAAAATGGTTTAGTATTAAAAGAAAATAATAGATTTCAAAGAGAAAATGAAGTTGTTACTTCAATTATTGATATAGATAAATTAAACAGTGAAAGATTAAAAAATACCAGTTTTAGAAATAGCATTTCTATATGCCCTTTTGAAGCATGTGAAATTCCTTTTGAATTTGGGAGTGCAGGTTTTGGCGTTTTTGATAGAAATATTGATAAGCATCCTTTCGTTCCTTCTAATTTATATAAACGTGAAATACGTTGCAAGGAAATATTTAATATTCAATCCTCAGCCCTTGCTAAAAGATTCTCTTATACTGGTCTTAACAAGGCTATTATTGGGATTTCTGGTGGGCTTGATTCAACTTTAGCATTACTCGTTATAGTTAAAACCTTCGACCTGTTAAAAATACCCAGAAAAAATATTATTACTATAACTATGCCTGGTTTTGGAACTACAGATAGGACTTATATGAATGCAATAAACCTATGTAAAAATTTAGGAACAGAACTCAGAGAAATTAATATAGTAGATGCATGTCTGATGCATTTTAAAGACATAGATCATCCAGTGGAAAAACATGATATAACTTATGAAAATGTTCAAGCGAGAGAAAGAACTCAAATTCTTATGGATGTTGCAAATAAGGAAGGTGGACTCTTAATAGGTACTGGAGATTTATCAGAACTCGCCTTAGGTTGGTGCACATATAATGGTGATCATATGTCTATGTATTCCGTAAACTGCTCAATCCCTAAGACTTTGGTGAGATATTTAGTTAAATATGTAGCAGATAAAGAAGCTTCAAAGGAAGTAACAGACATTCTTTTAGATATCCTTAACACTCCTATAAGTCCTGAACTTCTACCCAAAGATAAGAACGGTCAAATAACTCAAAAAACTGAAGACATAGTAGGACCATATGAATTACACGACTTTTTCCTTTATTATTTTATGAAGCAAGGTACTTCGCCAAGTAAAATATTATTTTTAGCTAAGGAAGCCTTCAAAGCTGATTACTGCGAAAAAGATATACGCAAATGGTTAGATAAATTTATAAAAAGATTCTTTACCCAACAATTTAAACGTTCAGCTCTGCCAGACGGTCCAAAAGTAGGAACTATAAGTGTATCCCCAAGAGGAGATCTTAGAATGCCGTCAGATGCTAGTTTTAATTCTTTCCTTTAGATTTCTGAAAAAAGTGCATATATTTTGTGAAGTTTATATAACAACCTTTACAAAATATGTGTACTTTTTCATTTATAAATATCTACAATTAATCCTGAAATTTCATCAATAGTGTTTATATATTTGCCTATTTTTTTTATAATAGTATACTTATATGGTAACTATTATAGATTAAAAGTATAGGTTCATACTTTTAAGGGCATTTCTATTGATATAATCAAAAATTTAAACTATTTGAGGTGAGAAAAACGAAAAGATTACTTAATATGTTTTGGACTTTCTTTAAAATTGGAGCTTTTACCTTTGGTGGAGGTTATGCAATGATACCACTCATTGAGACTGAAGTTGTAAGTAAAAAACAATGGCTTTCAAAAGAAGATTTCATGGATATAATTGTTGTTTCCCAAACTTTTCCTGGAGCTTTAGCAGTTAATAGTAGTATATTTATTGGTTATAGAATTAACGGCCTACTTGGCGCTATCATCGGGCTTCTAGGTGTGATTTTACCTTCATTTTTCATAATAATATGCATTGCAGTTTTCTTTATGCAATTTAGAGATTATTATTATGTTGATTTAGTTTTCAAAGGCATTTCGGCTGCAGTACCAGTTCTTATACTCATAGCTGTAGTAAGCTTATCCAAATCTTTAAAGAAAAGCTATGTAAATCTTATTATAATCTTAATTTCTATGGTAAGTATATTATTTTTTAATGTACACCCTGTTATAGTTATACTTTTATCTGGTTTATACGGGATTATATTTCTTGGAAAGAAGGTGAAGTAAATGTCTATTTTAATTAAAATTTACCTATCGTTCTTTAAAATAGGTGCCTTTAGCTTTGGTGGAGGCTATGCTATGCTTCCACTTATCGAAAGAGAAATTGTATCCACTAATAATTGGATTACCTTTAAAGAGTTTGTTGATATTATTGGTATATCACAAATGACTCCGGGACCTATAGCAATAAATTCAGCTACCTTTGTAGGTTATAAAGTTTCTGGAGTACTCGGTGCTATTTCTGCAACCCTAGGCGTAGTTTCATTTTCTTTTATCTTAGTTTCCATAGCTAATCACTATATTTTAAAATTTAAGGAATCCTATATAATGAAGGCCGCACTATCCGGTATGAGGCCTGCACTAATTGGCCTTATAATCTCTGTATTCTTATCCATGGGAAGGGAATCATATAAAGATATTAAAAGTATAATAATTGGAATTATAATTTTAGGAATATTATTAACTAATAAACTCCATCCAATTTTAGTAATAATAATTTCAGGAATATTAGGTATTGTATTTTATTTTTAATAAATTAAACGGTAACAACAAATACTATACACGAGGTGGTATTTATGTTTTTTAACAAAACTATAGAGGAAGTTCTAAAAGAATTAGGCTCCAATCCACTAACAGGACTTTCTCAAAAAGAAACAGCCCTAAAAAGAGAAAAATTCGGACTAAATGAGTTAGAAAGTAAAAAGCCTAAAACTTTAATATCTATGTTTTTTTCCCAATTAAATGATATTTTAATTTATATTTTAATTGCAGCTGCTGTAATTTCTGCCCTCCTTGGTGAAACAAGTGATGCAGTTATAATTGCTATTGTAATTGTTATTAATGCTACAGTCGGAATTATTCAAGAGTCAAAAGCTGAAAAAGCTCTTGATGCACTAAAAAAATTATCTACACCTAAGGCTGTAGTTAGACGCGATGGGCAGTTAAAAGAAATTCCATCTAACGAAGTTGTACCCGGTGATATTATTATTATTGACGCTGGAAGATACGTGCCTTGCGATTTACGGCTTATTGAAACTGCAAATTTAAAAATTGAAGAATCTACACTTACAGGAGAATCTGTGCCAGTAGATAAAGATGCATCCCTGGTCTTAACTGGTGATGATATTCCACTCGGCGATCAAAAGAATATGCTCTTCATGTCAACACTCGCAACTTATGGTAGAGGTATAGGCATTGCCGTATCTACTGGAATGAATACTCAGCTAGGTAAAATTGCTAAAATGCTAGATGAAAAAGTAGACGACCAGACCCCCTTTCAAAAAAAACTGGCTGAACTTGGAAAATACCTAGGAATAGGTGCGTTGTTTATATGTGCTCTTATGTTTATAGTAGGCGTTCTTCAAAAAAGAGATATTTTTGAAATGTTACTTACATCTATTAGTTTAGCAGTAGCTGCGATACCTGAGGGTCTTCCTGCAATAGTCACTATAGTACTTGCTATGGGCGTTCAAAAAATGATAAAGAAGAATGCAATTGTACGTAAATTACCCGCAGTTGAAACTTTAGGTTCAGTAAATATTATATGTTCAGACAAGACAGGAACATTAACTCAAAATAAAATGACTGTAACAAAATTCTATACAGATGGCCTCTTAGGTAATATAACCAATTTAAACATTAATGACAATGAGCATAAGCTCTTACTTGAGAATCTTATTTTATGTAATGATGCTACGTACTCTGAGGGTTCAAAAACAGGTGACCCAACTGAAATTGCTTTACTAGTAGCTGGGGTAACTTACAATATATTTAAAGACCATTTAGAAAAAATCCATAAAAGAATCGCTGAGATTCCTTTTGAATCAGATAGAAAATTAATGACTACTGTAAATAAATATGATAATGAATATTATGTAATGACAAAAGGGGCTATTGATAATCTCTTAAAACTATGTACTAAAGCCTGTATTAAAGGCAATATAATAGAAATTACTCCAGTCATAAAAAAAGAAATATTAGATGTGTCTAATAAAATGTCTGATGATGCTTTAAGAGTTCTAGGCGCAGCTTATAAAATTCTTCCAACATCTCATGTGGATATTGATTCTTTAGAAAGTGATTTAATACTTATTGGCCTGGTAGGTATGATAGATCCACCTAGACTGGAAGTTAAGGATTCTATTTCTGTGTGCACGAATTCCGGAATAAAAACTGTAATGATAACCGGCGATCACCAAAACACAGCTTTTGCTATAGCGAAAGACCTTAATATTACTAAAGATCCCCTAGCAGTTATGTCTGGCTCTGAGCTTGATAAACTTTCAGATGAAGAACTAAATAGTAAAATTGATAATATAAGGGTATTCGCAAGAGTGTCTCCAGAGCATAAAGTAAAAATTATAAATGCTCTTAAATCCAAAGGAAATATTGTATCAATGACTGGTGATGGAGTAAATGACGCGCCATCCCTGAAAATGGCAGATATAGGTGTAGCCATGGGTATAACAGGTACTGATGTAGCTAAAGGTGCTGCTGATATGATATTAATAGACGATAACTTTTCAACTATCGTTTCCGCTATAAAGGAAGGAAGAAATATCTTCACGAATATCAAGAAAACTGTAGTATTTCTTATTTCCTGTAATGTTGGAGAAATTATTGCTTTATTTCTTGCAATACTTTTAGGTTGGGCATCGCCACTTAGACCTATCCATATATTATGGGTTAACTTAATTACAGATACGCTTCCAGCTTTAGCTTTAGGTGTAGATCCTGGCGACCCCGACGTAATGAAGTATAAACCACGCAACCAAAAAGATGGTTTATTTAAAGGTTCAACATTAAGTTTACTTCTTAACGGATTGTTAATAGGTTTAGTAACTTTAGCAGCCTTTATAATAGGTGCAAAATATTATAGTGGCATAACTAACTTATTCCCACTATTCCCTCAAAACATTTCACAAGATGCTTTAAAACATGCACAAACTATGGCATTTGTAGTACTTAGTGTTTCTCAGCTTGTTCATTCTTTAAATATGAGAAATAATAAAAAATCCATATTCCAAATAGGTTTATTTTCAAACAAATATTTAATTGCAGCTATAGTTTTAGGTATACTGCTACAAGATTTGATAATAACTATTCCACCTCTAGCAAATGCTTTTAGTGTTCATGCTTTAAGTTTAGCAGATTGGGGTATCGTTACTATTTTAGCCTTAATGCCATTACTTTTTAATGAAATTGTAAAGATATTTAAACGTAGTTCATCTAAAATATAAATAGTAAAAGGCCGATGAGTTAACTCATCAGCCTTTTACTATTATAAATATATCTAATTACTTTAATCTAGTACCTTCTTCATCTTGATGGATTAGCCCATTTTTCATAAGTCCTCCTAATGCCCTTTTAAATGCATTTTTGCTTGTTTTAAAAACTTTCTTTATATCATCTGGAGAACTTTTATCATTGTATGGCATAAAGCCATCACTTTTATCTAAGTATTCTATTATTTGTTCCTCAACTACATCTCTTTCTTCTAGTCTTGGTTTTCTTGCTGTTACGTCCATTTTGCCATCTTCATAATATTTTTTCACTCGTACACTTAATCTATCTCCTGGTATTACACTCATATAATTCTCATTTCTTAGAATAACCGCCCTATAAATATCATCAATAGCTATCATTACTGTACCATTAGTCTGGATTCCGTATACTGTTCCTTCCACTTCCTCATCAATATCATATGAATCTGTATCGTATAAATATTTATCAATAAAAGTAGTGGCCGCTATTCTTCCAGTCTTATCTAAATATATATAAAAAAGATATTTTTTGCCTGTTTCTAATTTGTAATTTTCCTCCTTAAAAGGAACTAATACGTCTCTTTCTAAACCAATTTCTACAAAACTTCCTATTGCAGTCATGTCAATTACTTTAAGGTAGGCTAAATCACCAACCTTTGCAAGAGGTTTTTTTAAAGTTGAAATTAACCTATCACTTGAGTCCCTATATACGAAGGCTTCAACTTCATCATCAATATTAAGTGCTCTACCTAAAGTACTTTTCATTGGCAATAATATATCATCACTAGTGTTTTCAGTCTCTGCGCCCAAATAGTACCCAAATTCTGCTCGCCTAACTACTTTTAAATTATTAAATTCTCCTATTTTTATCATTTATTATCTCCTACCTTTTTTAAACTTTTGACCAATCTATATATTTGTTAAATTTATCAACATATTGTACTAAATATTTTCTATAAACATGTATTTATATTTCTGCTCATCTGTCACCTTTTCTATTCCATTTAATATTATCATTTTTCGCGCTCTATAACAATCTAAATTAAGGTATGGTCATTTATTTGTTTTGTATTATATTTCATTGAAAGCTCTACATAATGCTGAGCTGATTTTTTTAATCCTTCCTTTTCCTCTGTAGTTAGTTCGCGAATGACCTTTGCCGGCACTCCCATACAAAGAACCCCTGAGGGTATTTTCTTTCCTTGAGTAACTAAGCTACCAGCGCCAATTATAGTATACTCCCCTATTTCTGCTCCATTTAGTATAGTACTTCCCATTCCAATTAAAGCATAACTTGAAATTTTACAACCATGTATTATGGCATTATGTCCTATAGTTACATACTCTCCAATATTAACCGAAAATTCATCATCATTATGTACTGTACAATTGTCTTGAATATTTGTATAAGAACCTATAGACATGGAATTCATATCGCCTCTTAATACAGCTCCAAACCAAATACTACTGTACTCTCCTATAGACACATTTCCTATAACATCTGCACTGCAAGCAATATAAGAATGTTTATGTACATTAGGTATTTTTCCATCAAATTGATGTATCATAATTTCATCATCACCTCTTCCAAAATAATAAATACGTAAGTTTATTTCTACATATAATAAACTTTTAAGTCTATTATTTTACATAATAATAAACTTTTAGGTTTATTATTTTACATAATAATAAACTTTTAGGTCTATTATTTTACATAATAATAAACTTTTAGGTCTATTATTTTACATAATAATAAACTTTTAGGTCTATTATTTTACATAATAATAAATATTTAGATTTATTATTTTACATAATAATAAATATGTATTTATTATACTACTATATTATATAAATTTGCCGTTTATTCGTCATATTTTTGGTTAATATTTAATGTTGATTTTTATTTGATTCTATTATATAATACCATCTGTAGTTATAATTCTTTTTCTACTTACTACATATGGTGTTATACTAATATAACACATAATAATTAAACTAAATAATCAAGAAAATCTTTTAGTGTAGTAATATCAACCATACAGAAGTATGTTTTACATAATTTAGACTTAATCTTAATTATCATGCAACTAATAGGAGGTGAATATACTAGCTTTTTAAGCTAGTATTAATTATGGCGGAGATAAAAAATTTAATCAAACGATTTTATACAAAGGAATTAGAAAAAGATAAAACTATTACTGTTTTTGATTTGTTCAAATGGAAAAAGGTAAATGTTTTTTTAAAAGACCATAAAACAAATAAAGTGCTTTTAGATATGAAGGCTTTAGAATTTCCAGAGCATTACTCTCAAAATTCTTGCGATATTATTGCTTCAAAATATTTCAGAAAATCTGGTGTTAATAATAAGCAAGGTTATGAGGATAGTATGAAAATGGTAGCTCATAGACTTGTTAATTTTTGGTGTGAATCCTTGACTGATGAGACTATTATTAAATCTCAAGAGGAAAAAAGCATTATTTATGATGAATTAATATATGCATTTTTAAATCAAATGTTTGCACCAAATTCTCCTCAATGGTTTAATACGGGCCTTAACCTATCCTATGGTATAAAAGGCGAATCATTAGATAATTTTTATTACGATGAAAAAGAAAAAATGATAGTTAAAAGCGAAGATGCTTATACAAGGACTCAAGCTTCAGCTTGTTTCATTCTATCAATCCAAGATAAACTACTTGGCAATCATTCAATCTCTGAGCAGTATGTAACAGAGACTAAATTATTTAAAGGTGGCTCTGGCACCGGAACTAACTTCTCATCCATAAGAGGTATAGGTGAAAGCTTATCTAGTGGTGGAGTTTCATCAGGTCTTATGAGTTTTTTAAGAGGACTTGACAGAAATGCTGGAGCTATAAAATCTGGTGGAACTACAAGGCGTGCTGCTAAGATGCTATGCCTTGATATCAATCACCCTGAAATAATGGAGTTTATGACTTGGAAAGCTAAAGAAGAAGATAAAGTACGCGCTCTTACTAAAATGGGTTATGATGGTAGCTTTGAAGGAGAGGCTTATGAGACTGTATCTGGCCAAAATGGAAACAACTCCATAAGATTCTCAGATGAATTTATGATGAAAGTTGATACCTTATCGAAAAATCCTAATCAGACTATTACTCTTAAAGGGAGATGTGATTCCACAGTTGATGCAGACATAAGTGTTAAGACGCTATGGGATACCTTTAATACCGCTGCTTGGCAATGTGCTGATCCAGCGCCTCAATTTGATGACACCTTTAATGCATGGCATACTTGCCCCGGTGGAGAAGATGGAGTAGTTAATGCTAAACATAATAGAATTAATTCGACTAATCCTTGTGGAGAATATGCTTTTTTAGATGATACCTCTTGTAATTTAGCTTCTATTAATATTTATAAATTTTATGATGCTTTGACTAAAAAATTTGATGTAGATGGATATGTCCATCTAATAGGACTTACTCAATTAGTCCTTGAATCCTCCATTCATTGGGGCCAGTTTCCAACTGAAGATATAGCAAGGAAAAGTTATTTATTTAGAACCACAGGTCTTGGGCTTTCAAATTTAGCTTCTTTATTTATGGTAATGGGCTATGCCTATGACTCAGAAGATGCTAGAAATATAGCTGCAGCGCTAAGTGGAATAATGACTGCACAGGCTTATTATGTATCATCCCTACTTTCAAAAGAACTAGCTCCTTTTGAAAAATATGAAATCAACAAAAAACATATGCAAATAGTTATAAGGAATCATGCAAGAGCTGCTGGAGCTCTAAATAGTAACTATGAACATTTGAATTATGATCCTATAAAAGTTAACCATGATATTTTAGGTAATGATTCCCTAAGCAATATAAGTGAAACCTTAAAAAACTGTTGGTCAAAAGTACTAAGCAGTGGTGAAAAATATGGGTTTAGAAATGCTCAAGTTACAGTTCTAGCTCCTACTGGCACTATTTCTTTTGCAATGGATTGTGGTGCAACCTCAGTTGAACCATATTTCAGCCATTTTATTTATAAAAAATTATCTGGTGGTGGATTTATGACCATCGTAAACCCTGTAATTAAAGACTCATTGGATAACCTTGGATATTCCGAAAGTGAAACAAATGATATTCTTGATTATATTCTAAGAAAAGAAAAGGTTGATGAAAACGGCTTTGAATATGAAAAAATCATTGATGGAAAAATTGAGGGTGCTCCACATTTAAAGGTAGAACATTTGCCTATATTCGATACAGCAAACAAATGCGGTAGCGGAAAAAGATATATTTCATTTATGGGACATGTTCTCATGATGGCGGCAATAACCCCAATGATATCAGGTTCTATATCAAAGACTGTAAATCTACCTAAAAATGCTACCATAGAAGACTTTAAAGAAGTGATATTAAATTCTTGGAAGCTAGGCGTGAAAGGTATCTCCTTATATAGAGATGGTTCAAAAGCAAGTCAACCTTTAAACACTACTTTATCTGTTGACAAAGAACTGTTACTTGAGGATTTATCATACGAGGCTCTTTTAAAGAAAGCAAAGTCATTACAAGAAACTTCAAACCACTCCACAAGAGAAAAGCCAATTGGAATACGTTATGGAACTACTCATCCTGCTCAAATTGATGATGTAAAAGTCTATACTACGATAAATAGGCGCTCAAATGGAGAAATTTCTGAAATATATATAACTACAGATAGGGAAGGTACTATAATTACTGGATTATTGAATTCTCTTTCAAAGGCAATTTCAGTAATGCTTCAGCATCATGTACCTGCGCAAGCCATTTCTAAAATGCTTCGCGGACAAAAATTTGAACCTTATGGTTTTGTACAAAAGCATCCTTATATTAAATCTGTTTCTTCTATATCTGATTTAATTAGTAAGATTATTGATATAGAACTAGGAGATTATAGTAGATGTCAAATCAAACCTGAAAATTACGACAACGCTAATATACCTAAAAATCCACTAATGCCTGGTGAGACTGAAATTTCAACTGGCCTAGCAGACGCTGAGAATGTCCTCGCCCCTACTAACATAAGCACAGACACTATCCAAGGGGAAAGATTATACTCTGAAACCTGCTCTCATTGCTCAAGTACTAGGCTTGTTAGAAACGGTACTTGTAAAGTTTGCCTTGAATGTGGAACTACTACTGGATGTAGTTAGCTTCAACAAACCAAAATCTCACAATTATTTTGTGACAGTTAAAAAGTATTAAATATTATATATATATACACATTCAAAAGGAGTACAAATTCCCCATGGAAATTTGTACTCCTTTTTATTATTTTTTATTATTTTTATTCCTATTAGGTTTAGCCTTGGACCTAATTACTACATCGTCCTTCTTATCTTTTTTAGCATTAATATTTGCAGAACCTATGCTTGTTGAATTTTTTTTAAAAATATTCGAATTTTTTAAAAAACCTGATAAATCCGTAAACCATAAAATCATAATAGCAGATATTCCTGTCATTACATAGTAAGTTGCATGATTTATAATATTAGGCCATATGAGCACAGGAACCACATATATTGCAATAGCTAATAAAAGTACTATCCACTTGTTAATATTTAACTTATCTAGTACATAAGCTTTTAAAACATTATATATTACAAGAACAATAATTGCAAATGCAACAACGCTAAGTATTTGTATTAAGATATTCATATTTTATCCCTCCCTTTTTTATAGATAATGTTAACACTATCTTTCTATAAATAAATGTATACTATACATTATCAAACATATTTTAATATATATCAATAGCTTATGCATTAATTTATCTATTTATATTTGTATTTAAAAAAAGTTTATACCAAAATATCTGTGAGCAGTATTTAATAAGAACTGTACTTAATTATTTAACATATTATTAATAATCCACTATTAAATACATGGGGAAATTAAATATTTTTTTTTTAATATAGTAATAATTTTTTAAAAATTGTAAACAATAATACTAAGACTTATGAAAGAGGAGATGTTTACAATGAAAGCATTAGATGGTACTGCACTAGTATTAGTTATCATAGGCGCTATAAATTGGGGACTAATTGGATTTTTCAAATTTGACCTAGTATCAAGCTTATTTGGCACTGGAACAGCATTTACGAGAATTATTTTCGCTCTAGTAGGTTTATGCGGTCTATACTCTTTATCTTTCTTAGGAAGAGACAGAGCTAGCGACAGCGATAGAACTGAGGTTAAATAATTTTCAAATAAATATTTCTATACAATATAAAAGAAGCTGAAGTTTCAAATTCAGCTTCTTTTATATTACTTCAGCTTTAGGGCATTTAAATAAATAACAAGTAACCATATAAATCTATTTTTCCTAACGTTCCTTATTTAAATTATTTTGGATTATATTTTGTACTACCTCTGAAATTTTTACTTTTTCTTCCTTTGACATACCCTCAATATATATAGGTTTATCTATTATAAGCTTAGCATTTGTCTTTTTAATTTTCCCATTATTACCTTCCATCGCTTTATAAGTATCATAAAATGTTATAGGAACAATAGGTACCCCAGCCTTTATTGCTAGCCTCATACTACCTTTTTTAAACTCACCTAAGCTGTTACTTCTACTTCTCGTACCCTCTGGAAAAATAATCATAGAATATCCATTCTTTAAATTTTGAACACCTTCCGAAATTGCCTTCAAAGCTTCTCTTGGATTTTCCCTATCCATAAATACACAATGTATTTGCCTCATCCAATAGCTCATTATTGGTATTTTTTTCATTTCTTTTTTAGCAACTGCACCAGTAAGTCTATTCATATTAGATAATATTACTGGTGTATCAAAATTACTTTGGTGATTTCCCACAAAAACACAAGGCTCATTTGGTATATTTTCTTTTCCTACGACTGTTAAATTTAATCCTGCAACCCTAAGCACAAAATTAGACCACTTCGTAGCTACTTTGAATATATACACATCTGCCTCTTCTCTAGTTTTATGTTTTTTTATGCTATTAAATTTTATCTTCTCAAAGCTTTTACCGATCAAATTGATAATAAAACACAAATAAAAATATATAGTTCTCATATCACTGTTCCTTTCATTTTACGATTGAATTACAACTATAATTATACTAGTTTATAAGACTTATTTCAAATTTGTCCTTGGATATTGATATTTTTTTATATAATTGGATAAAATCATTTATATGCTTCAAATATTTCATAGGAGATTAATCATATGCCAAAGAAAACCTGGTTAAAATATATTTTACTTTGTACCGTCTTAGTTTTTATATCTGTCTGTGTAACTATATGTCATAAATCTACTATAAAAACTAACTTAAATTTAGAAAATAATATGGTTACTCATTTTATTGATGTAGGACAAGGTGATTGTATACTTGTTCAAGTAAATAATAAAAACTTACTAATTGACAGTGGCACCGTTGATTCAACTCAAAAGTTAATTAGATATCTAAAAAAAAATAATGTTAAAAAACTTGACTATGTAGTTGCAACTCATCCCCACGAAGACCACATAGGCGGTATGGCTAAAATAATTAAAACCTTCGATATAGATGAATTCTATGCCCCTAAAGTCATATCTTCCTCGCAGTCATTTGTTGATATGATCAATTCTCTAAGAAATAAAAATCTTAAAATAAAAGTATCCGCCCCTAATATATCTTTAGATTTAGGCCCTAATACAACATGCGTTATGCTATCACCTAATAAAACAAGTTATGAAAATACTAATAATTACTCCTGTACAATAAAGGTATCTTATAAAAATTCAACTTATTTATTTACAGGTGATATAGAGTCCCTAGCTGAGCAGGAACTACTAGACAATGGTTACAATTTAAAATCTCAGGTGCTTAAAGTAGCTCATCATGGCAGTAAGTCATCAACCTCACAAGAATTTCTAAATAAAGTTTCTCCAAAAATTGCTGTAATAAGTTGTGGAACTTACAACACTTATGGTCATCCAAATAAAGGAACCTTAGCTAAATTGAAAAAGATAAATTCTATTGTCTATAGAACTGATTTAGATAAAAATATTATACTTATAAGCGATGGCACGAACATAAATAAAAAAAACTAGTTACCTAGTTTTTTTATTTAAATCAAGAAAACATTAATTTAAATCTTCTTCGAATCTATGTAGCGAATCATGTAATGATCTAATTGCCATAATATTATTATTTATAATGAAATAGTACCAATTTTAATTAATAATAGCAAAACTACACCAACAATTATTCTATAAATAGCGAAAACCTTCATAGGTTTTTTCTTTAAATAAGAAACAAATTTTTCAACCACAATTAATGCAACTAAAAAGGCTGTTACAAATCCAATAACCAAAGTTATAATTTCTCCACTACTAAAATTCATTCCGCTTTTAAATAAAGTTAATGCTGTAGCTCCAACCATAGTTGGTATCGCTAAAAAGAAAGAAAACTCAGTTGCAGCAACTGTAGAAACGCCACAAATCCAACCTCCCATTATCGTCGATGCTGATCTTGACATACCTGGCCATAGTGCTAAGCATTGAAAAAAACCTATTTTAAATGATTGCTTAATACTTATTTTCTCTATACTTTCCGTTGTATACTTTTGCCTAAATCTACCTTCTATAATAATCATTAGAACTCCGCCAACTATTAACCCCACGGCTACAGTTCCTGAATTAAAAAGATATTTATCTATTTTATCATTTAGAACAAACCCAAAGACTGCAGCTGGTATAAATGCAACTATAATATTAGTCCAAAACTTAATACCTGAGGGTTTCCCTTGAAAAAATTCCACAACTGACTTCCATATTTTATTCCAATATAAAACTATAATTGCAAGAATAGCTCCTAATTGAATGACTACCTCAAATTGATTTGCAAATGCCCCTTTAAAATTTATAATATCTCCTACAATGATCATATGTCCAGTAGAGGAAATAGGAACAAATTCTGTTACCCCTTCTACTATAGCTATTATTATAGCTTTTAACACCAATATAACGTTTAAATTCATCTAATGTCTGCTCCCTTCTAAGCATAATTTATTATATTCTATTTGTATGTAGATATGTTTATTTTTCTATTAATAAATTGCATGATTTTTATTGAGTTCTCAAATTTATTATCATTATTATCTATAAGTTTATTTAGTCCATACTTTGTTTTAAATTTTGATAAGTTCTCATTTCGAGAATTCAATTAATAAAAATGAATAACTTAAATCCGTTCCAGCTTTAAGATTCTAAATAACTATACCTATTGTTATAATAGCAGAAATTAAAACCCTATAAAAAATACCATTCTTTCATTATTCCTCCTTATTCAAAATACCTATAGATACTCATATATTTAATGAGTATATCATATTTACACAAAAAATCACATAAAAACCCGTCGGATTATAATGCTTCTAGCCGTCGGGTTTTTATATTATTTATATATAGGTCCAGCTTTTTTTATGTTTTCTGCAACTCCTTTAAATTTGCTAAAGTTCTCAGCAAATTTGAATGCTAATTCTTTAGCTTTTAAAACATAATTTTCTTTATCTCCCCATGTATTTTGTGGATTCAACATTTTTGTTGGAACATTTGGCACCGCCACCGGTATATCTACTTTAAATATTGGATGTTCTTTATACTCAACATCCTTAAGCTTACCTTCAAGAGCAGCTTTTACCATAGCTTTCGTATATGATAGTTTCATTCTTGAACCTACCCCATATTCTCCTCCAATCCAACCTGTATTTACCAAAAACACTTCAGTGTCATATTTGTCTATTCTCTCACCTAAAAGCTTTGCATAAACTGAAGGGTTCATTAGCATAAAAGCTTCTCCAAAGCAAGATGAAAAAGTCGCTTTCGGTTCTGTAATCCCACGCTCTGTACCCGCAAGCTTACTTGTATATCCCGAAATAAAATGATACATTGCAGCTTCTTTTGAAAGTTTTGAAATTGGTGGAAGAACTCCAAAAGCATCTGCTGTTAAAAATATTATAGTGCTTGGTTGTCCACCAATTCCACTTAGTTCTGCATTTTCGATATATTCTATAGGATATGCGCCTCTGGTATTCTCTGTTAAGCTATCATCATCATAGTTAGGCATATTATTATCATCAAGCACGACATTTTCAAGCAATGCACCAAATTTTAATGCTGAGTAAATTTCACTTTCATTATTTTTATCTAATTTTATAGTTTTGGCATAGCATCCACCTTCAAAGTTAAATACTCCTTTATCACACCAACCATGTTCATCATCTCCGATAAGCTTTCTTTCTGGATCTGCCGACAATGTGGTTTTTCCTGTACCTGAAAGGCCAAAGAATACTGCTGTGTCTCCATTTTTACCTATATTGGAAGAACAGTGCATTGGGAATACGCCTTTCCCAGGCAATAAAAAATTCATTATTGAAAAAATTGATTTTTTAATTTCTCCTGCATACTGTGTTCCACCAATTAAAACAATTTTCTTATCAAAATTTATTATAATAAAAGCTTCAGAATTTACTCCATCTTCTGCTCCTTTTGCTTTAAATCCCGGAGCCGCAATTACTGTGAATTCAGCCTTATGATACTCAAGCATTGTTTTATCTGGTCTTCTAAATAATTGATTAGAAAGCAATGCCTCTGATGCAAATTCATTTACTACTCTAATAGGTAGTCTATATTCTTCCATAGCACCAACATAACCATCAAATACAAATATATCTTTATCACTTAAATATTTACACACTTGACTATACAAATTTTCAAAAATCCCCTCTTCAATTGGTAAATTTATATCGCCCCAATTTATTAATTCTTCAACACTTTCTTGTGAAACTATAAATCTATCCTTAGGCGATCTGCCTGTATATTTTCCTGTGTTTACAACCAATGCACCCGATTCTGATAAAGTGCCTTCTTCTCTTTGCAGCGCAAAACTTACTAGATCGGATACAGGTAAATTCCTGTATATTTTTTTTGATGTTCTTATATTTAAATAATTCAAGTTTTTTAAACAAACCACAATGTTACCCCCAATTACATAATATCATTATTTCTATATCTAATAATTTTAAAAATAATTAGTATATTTAACCTGCCTATAAAATTAGTTACTATAATAATATAGTACAACATTCCAACAAAAATGCAAGATAAAAATTGAAAAAAATTCTTTCGATGCTTTTTATGCATAAATTCCTTCATTATAGCAATTTATTATTGTTATAGATAACTAAATCTTATTAATATAAAAAAATGTTTTCGGCTTCTGTTACTAACAGTATTTGTTACAGTATGGAACCCCCACTTAAAGAGGTTTGAAACTTTCCTTCTGAAATGTCGTTAAATCTAACGTTTTGTGTGTTATAGTTATATTCTAATAAATGCATAACTAAAAATCCAAATTATTTAATTTTGAGTTACATTAATATGTTAGAGATTTATGCAAATATGTTATAATTATATATTGGCTTAAATATATAATTATTTATTTAACAATGGTGGGGTTGAGGCATTTTCTTAAAAGGATCACCTATAAGAATAATTAACAGAAAAAATGAAATAAGCTATTCATCTTTACTACTGACTTTTTTTATGAATTATACAAATGACTATTGCCCAACGCCTATAAATGGCTATGCTAAGCTAAATTTACTAAGTAGATTAAGTAACCTCTCCAAAGATTCACGTTTTAAAATAAGTGATGAGTTTTTCTATATAAATGTCAATAATAATAACTAAGTGCATAAGTACAATTAAAGGATGTGTTCAACATTAAAATTCAGTCGTTACTCAGTATATTAGTTTCAAAGTCTATTATGAAATTATCAAAATTTTTATTTCAAGGTGGCACAAATTTCCCCGGCAAAATTGCCTTAAAGCTTGATAAAAATATTTTAAAAACAATTGCTAATAATTATGAGGTTATACTCATAACCGGTACAAATGGAAAAACCACAACAACAAGCATGATTTACAGCATCGTAAAAGATAGCAATAAGCAAGTAATTACTAACAATACTGGAGCAAATATGTATACAGGAATAGTTGCGTGTTTTATTTCAAATTATTCTTTTAAAAAGTCTTGCGAGAAAAAAATAGCTGTTATAGAAGTAGATGAAGCCAATGTAAAGTTTGTAACTGAATATATATCTCCGCGTATAATTACTGTTACCAATTTATTCAGAGATCAACTGGACAGATATGGTGAGGTGTATACTACGCTCAAGAAGATACTAGAAGGTGTAGAAAAAGTTCCCACAGCGACACTTCTTCTTAATGGGGACGAATCTTTATTCGGAAACTTAAACCTCAAAAATGATATTGTATACTATGGTTTCGGTACTAAAGTTAATGATAACAACATTGTAGATATCAATGCTGATGCTAAATTTTGCACAATCTGCAAATCTCCTTATGAATATAATTTTATTACCTACAACCATCTAGGGGACTTCTATTGCAGCGGTTGTGGATATAAACGTCCAAAGCTTACATACTCTGTGGATAAAATTGTTGATTTAAACACCAGTGGTTCCACTGTTCATATTAATAATAAAGAGTATTACATAAACCAACCAGGTACTTATAATATTTATAATGCCCTATGTGCATATTCCGTAGCTAAGTTACTTGGCCTTGAAGATACCTCTATAGAGCACTCTCTTAAAACAGTAGCTAGTAGCTTTGGCAGACAAGAAACCCTTAATATTGAAGGCAAAGAGGTTAAAATAATATTAGTTAAAAATCCAGCTGGCTATGATGAAGCAGTAAACACTATTAATCTTGATAAACGGAAAATAAATTTATCGCTTCTGCTAAATGACAATTATGCTGATGGAAAAGATGTTTCATGGATTTGGGATGTTAATTTTGAACGTCTAACTAGCCTTAATATTAACAAAATTATGATATCAGGAATACGTTTGTATGATATGGCCATAAGACTTAAAGTAGCAGGTTTTACCTCAGAATCCTTCCTCTTATGCAAAAACGAAGAGTCCTTACTACATCAAATCAAAGCTTGCGATGGTGAAATAGTTTATATACTAGCTACCTATACTGCCATGATAAATTTAAGAAAATCTTTACACGCTAAAGGATACATAGATAAAATTTGGTAATATAAAAAATTTAAATTAGAAGGTGAATATTATGGAAATTAACATTTGTCATTTATATCCTGATTTATTGAATGTTTATGGGGATGTAGGAAATATTTTAATATTGAAACATAGAGCTGAACTGCGTGGCATTAAAGTAACCATTGTTAATATATCTATGGGCGATATTTTCAAAGTAGAGGATTATGATATTGTATTTTTTGGTGGAGGACAAGATTATGAGCAGGCCATAGTTTCCCCTGATTTAATAGAATTCAAAAAATCTGCTATAGAAGAATATATACAAAGTGGAAAAGTGTTTTTAGCCATTTGTGGTGGATATCAATTGCTTGGTAAATATTATACTACTCCTGAGGGCGTGCAGCTTGAGGGTCTTGGTATTTTAGATATTTACACTGAAGGCGGAGATAAACGTTTCATAGGCAACACAGTTATTCATAATGAAGCTTTTGATGAAACCTACGTAGGCTTTGAAAATCATTCTGGAAGAACCTACATTAACAACTTAAAGCCACTTGGCACAGTTGAAGTTGGCTATGGCAACAACGGAGAAGACGGTTATGAGGGCTGCGTTTACAAAAATACATTCTGTACTTATTTCCATGGCTCCCTTTTATCTAAAAATCCTGAGCTCGCAGACAGAATACTTACACTAGCATTAACTAATAAATATAATGAAGTAGCCTTAACTTCTTTAGATGATAGTTTAGAAATTAAAGCTAAACAATTTATAATAAATAGAGAAACTTCTAAATAAAATAAAAAAAGATGTAGGACTTGGATAATTCCAAACCTACATCTTTTTTTCTAATTGGACCGCTAAACTGAAATACTTTATAGAATCAGCTACATTACCAAGTTTATGATACATACTTCCCATTTCTAAGTAACGCGAATATATATTTTGCTTCGCACCGAATTTCAATAATGAATCTAAAGACAAGTTCATATACATCTCTGCATTAGATGCCTTTCCTTGTCTGTCAAGAATAATAGCTTTATAATAATAGCTTTTTTCAATTAATTTAATATCATCTAAATTAATTGCATAGTTTAACACTTCATCCGAAATAGACTGTGCGAACTCTATTACGTCATTTTTAATAAGCTCTTTAACGATATCTAGCATAAAGCTAACTAGTCCTCTCTTATCGCCCCTAGGATATACGCTTAAACCCTTATTGATATATTCAACTGCTCTATCTTTCATATTACAGTCGAACATTGTGGATCCATAATTAAAAATAGCTATTGCCTTACTAGAATTTTCATCTTTATACAGCTTATACGACTTTTTTTCATATTCTTGGAACTTACCATTGTTCACTCTTATAGATAGCATAGCCAACATATGATATATCTCGGCCGCTTTAAATTCTGTATCCACGTGCTTAAGTAAATCTAATAATCTTATTCCCACATGATAAGCGCGTTCAAAATTTCCAAGCATAATGTTACAGGCAGCCTCACTATAAGTTACCGTTATTATTTTTTTATAATTAGGCGTCTTGCTCGCTTTTAACCCTTTTCTCACATTACAATAATAGCTCGAGGCTTGAAGATAATCTTCTTTTATATATAAGCGTCTTGCCATGTCTATATAGTAAGTTAATTGATTATCCTCTATTGATGTTTTTAGGTGTAAATCATAATATTTTGAAGTAATTAATTGAGTCTTCTCAAAGTCTTTTTTATCTAAGTAAAAATTAAACAACATATGTATTAGTTCAATTGCTAAATCATAGTAATTATATTTTTCAGCAAACTTCAAATTATAAGATACTTTAGCTTCAAATGCATCATCATTGATATCATTTGTATCATTTACATGAATGACATTCATGTCATTCTGTTTCAACTCCTTAATGTTTTCCTCAATTTGATCAAACACATTTTCATTTAAATATTCAAGATCTATGTCCAATTTATTACTAATCAGTTCAAGTACCCAACGTTCCGCCATGACCTTGTTATTTTCTATACAGCTCATTTTAGACACTGAGATCTTGTCATCGCATATTTCTCTCAAGGTATATCCTTTGTATATTCTAGTCCTTTTTATTTTTTCTCCCGTTGATAATATTTCCATCCTCATCACCCATCCACAAGTCAAATAACTAATTTATGAAGCTAACCATAAAATAGCTTTACTTAAATCATCTTCTGAAATGTCGTTAAATCATCACCTGCGGTGCTGCAATATCAACGACTTCAGAAGGAGATTTATATTCCCACTAAAGTTTTTTCTTTGTTATAGTCCGTAACCCCCTCTTATAGAAGAGGGAGACTTTCCTTCTGAAATGTCGTTAAACTACTTAATTATTCCTAGTTTTTTAAATAACTCTACACCTTCGTTTAGGTATTTAGCTGCGTCCGTACCTCTACCGCCTTCAATATAGAACTTTCCAATCATTATAGATATCTCAGCGGCTTCCTTTATTTGCCCTTGTTCTTTCACAAAATTTAGTGCTTGTACTAAAGTGTTTTCTGCTTCATTCTTATTGTCTTCTAATAAATCGACCCTATATTTTAATAAATAGTAATGGCATAACTCTTTATAATTTCCATCTTCTATATATTCTATAATACGATCTAAAGCTTCCTTAGCTTCATTTACATACTTAAGCTTAATATAATTTTCACAAATATTTACTAAGGTATCTATTAACTTTAAGTCATTAGTCTTTTGCCTTATTTCCTTAGCTTTATTTAAATGTATAAATGATTCTTCCATGTTTTCAAACTCATAGAATAATCTTCCTAAATTGTTTTCTATATCTGACACATAACTTAAATTGTTAATTTCATAAAAAACTTTTAAAGTAATCTCTGAATATTTTATAGCATTCTTAATATCGCCTTTTTTATTATATTCATGTGCTAATAATAAAAGTGAATTAGCGTATTCTTTCTTATTATCTATTTGCTTAAACTTTTCTTGAGCTAAATATGAATATTCTATAGCCTTTTCTATATTTTCTAATTTGAAATAAGTAAACCCTATGTAATAATATATTTCACCTAATAAAAAATCATTTCCAATCTGGTTATCCGTAAAAACCTTTTCGGCTTGCTTAAAATAACTCGAAGCTGACTGATAACCCCTAAGTTCAAGTGTTATTTTCCCAAGCTTCAGAAAAGTTCCAATTATTTCTTCATAAGAGTTATTTTTGATGAATATAACATTTGAGGAAATGAAAGCCTGTTGAGCTGATGCGACCTCTTCCCTAGCCATATATATATCCCCTCTTAATGATAAATTTCTGGCTTTTCTATATTCCAATTTATATTTTTCAGAATAACATATAGATTTTTCGATATTTTGCTCCGCTTGTATTAAGTCACTATTTAGAATAAGTGCTTCAGCAATATTTTCATAAAATAAACATATTTTCTCAGCTTGAGCCTCTTCCGATTCCATTAGATATTCAACAGATGTATTTAAGGCATTTGCCAAATATTCTAATAAATCCATGCTGGGGTTAGACTTCCCAGATTCAACCAAACTAATTTGTCCAGGAGTTATTCTGCTTCCTGCAAGATCCTTTAATGTCATATTGAAATTTTTTCTTTTCCTCTTTATCTTTTCTCCTAAAGACAATATTTCCATAATCACTCTTCCTTTACAACATGGTAATATATATAAAATATTATTAATTTAAACAATCTTAGACAATTTTAATTCAATTATAACATAGTTTACCTATAAAATTAAAATTTTATGAACAATTCTTTGATTCTCATTAATAAAATTAAAAATTGTAAACTATACATTTATTTGTATATTTTGGAATTTTAATTCGTAATGATGATCTCAATTAAAAACTCCAAACTATATATTTATTAATATAGTTTGGAGTTTTCTAATTATGTTTATAAAATATAATCCTTCACGTTATCATACATATCTCCTGCCATATTCATTACCACTTTACCAGCTTTTTTAGCTCTTCTTTTTGTGCTCCTGTCCATATTAGGAATTAGCATTACACCTGCTGCTACTCCAATTATTGCCCCTGCTGTAATTGTTGATATAAATTTATTATGCATAAGTTACACATCCTTTCCTTCTTTAGTTTATTTACTCTTTATAGGATGTGCATTTTTCAAATAATTAATCTCTTTTTTTTAAACTTTATCTTTATATCTGACATTAAAAAAGCTAATAATTCACAAATATTAATGTCATAACTTAAAGTTTTTATAAATTTTCACAAAGTATAACGACATTACGAATAAATATCTGACAGTTCAACTTGTATACTTTCGTTTTTACTTCTCACATTGCTACTATATATCATATTTTCATGAAGTACCTTTTTTGAAGGAAGCAAAACTGTAAACTTACTTCCTTTGCCAAATTTACTTTCAACATATATATTGCCACCATGTAATCCTACAATCGACTTAACCAAACTTAAGCCAATACCTGTACCTTCTGCATTTCTTGATAGCGATTTATCTACCTGCTTAAATCTATCAAATATCATATCCAAGTGCTCTTCTTCAATACCAATACCATTATCCCTCACTGATATTTCTACATACTCGTTCATATCCTTAATGTCCACAAATATTTCATCACCTTCATCTGAAAATTTTATCGCATTTGATATAAGATTCAATGCTATTCTTTCTACCTTTTCTGTATCACAAGCAATAATTTTTTCTTCTATATCCGTATCGAAAATAATATTTAATCCTTTACTTTCAGTTAGTGCAGTTACAGACATAACTATTTCTTCTACAACTTCAACTATATTGTTATTTGATAGATTTAGTTTAAAGAATCCTGCTTCAATTTTTGATAAATCAACTATGTTATTAATAATTTTAGATAATCTATAGGAATTTTGCTTAATTGATTCAATGTATTTAATAATTGAATCCTTTTTCTCGTCCAGGGACCCACTATTGCAATACATATTAAATAACTGAGCTGTTGCAAATATAACATTTAGAGGTGTTTTAAGCTCATGTGATATGTTAACAAGAAATTCTCCCTGTAATTTCAATGCTTTTTCCATGATCATATTAGATTTTATTTCATTAGTAACATCTATTATTAAAATTAATATTTCTCTGACCTCTCCATTTAATTCAATCATGGGTTCAAAAATGATATTCCAATATACTTCGTTCCCATTTATTAAAAGATTTTTTTTATTCAAATACTTAATTTTCTTTTCTTTTAACACTTCACCAATACACTGGTAATATTCTCTTGTCTCTAATGTTTTAAATAACCCTTCAATCCCATTATTTTTTATTTGCTCCATTGATTTAACGGTAGGTCTGAGCAACTTAATTATACTAAATGCCTTTTTATTAATATCCACAATCTTTAAATCAGGACATGATAATCTGACAAGAGGTAAATCAAAAGTATTTACCATTCTGTTCAAAAATTCATATCGGCTTCTTATAGCTTCTTCATGCTTTAAATAGGTTGTCATATCTTTGCTGCAAATCACACCTAAAGTAAATTTCCCTTCGAGGTCATATATAGGCGTTCCACTAACATCTAATTGTAATGTTTTATAAGGAGACTTTACTATAAGTCTCATGTTTTTAAATTTTTCACCCCTCATAACTCTATGAGATGGAATATTTTCAGTCTCAATTTTTTCTCCAAAAGCATCATAAAACTCAGATGTTTTATACCCATCAACTATATTTTCCATGCAATTATAAGATTGGAAAAACATTTCCCTCGATGCTTTGTTAATTAATACATATCGTTCTTTATTGTCAAAAATAGCAATAGAATCAGATATATTTTCTATGATAGCTTCTAATTCCTTTTTCTGTTCTTCAATTTTTCTAGATTGTTTAATTGTTTCAGTAATATCATGAAAGCATGATACTATCATAGTTAACTCTCCACTCGCATTATAAATTGGAATTGAACTAATTTCAGCAAAATACTCTTTATTAGGATGGCATACGAATATCTTAATATTTTTTATTCTTTCGCCTCTTAATGCTCTAACTGAAGGAAAATTTTCAAATGGTATCTCCTTGCCTTTCATATCAAATGCTTTAGTGTTTTTATAAGCATCGCCTAGGGTAATTCCTATGTCTGATTGACAAACTAACCTCTTCGCTTCTGCATTCACCATTATAACTTCACCTTTATTATCTGCAAACATTACTCCCTCAGATAAATTTTCAATTACGCTAATTAACTGTATATTCTGTTGTTCTAATTGTTCTAACTTCTCCTTTTGCTGTTCTAATATCTTGTTTTGTCGTTTTATACTTTTATTTTTTAAAACCCTTTCAGTAATATCATTAGCGGTTACAAATCTGTATTTCATCTTTCTGTTTTCATATATAGGCATTTGCGTAGATTCCCAATAAGTTGTACCTCGTGCAAACTCATCAAATCTGACTTCATTTATATATCTGGTCTTTTGCGAAACAAGAACATTATTCCAAATAGCTTCAACTTGACTTCCTGCAAACCCTGTTAGAATTTCCTTAATAGATCTACCTATACTATTTTCTTCTTTATTAAAAGGTGAATCTAAAAGATTAAGATACGTCTGATTTGCTCTAAGCAGTATTAAATCGGGCAAACTGTAAACAGCTGCGCCCGATATCTCATCTACAAATATTTGTTCTACAAAAATGAGTTTTTCATCAAGTCTAGAATTTAATTCCTCAACAAAAGTATATTTTTTTATATTTGCCTCGGTATCATGAAAAAGAGATATATTTACTTCTCTTGCACTGAGGGATTTTGTGAATATATATCCCGAGTACTCACTGATTATACTATCAAGAAATATTTGTGAATTGATTTTAAGCATTTCCCCTATTTCTATAAGTGATTTACCTAACAATTCATCCAATGAATATCCTGTAAAATCAAGAAACCCTTGATTAACCTCTGTTAAAATACTCCCACTACAATAGAAATATGGTTCTATTATTCTGCTATTAAAAATATTTCCCAATGTATTCCTCCCCCATATTCATATTATATTTGTGTTTTTTTAATTTTATCTAATAAATAAGTAATAAAATTTGTTTTATCGGAACTACTTAGATTATCTATTACCGACCTTACATCTTCTGGATTTAAGATATATTCACTAAGAATATTGCTAAACCCATCTACCTTAATTTCTTCTTTACTTTTCTCATCATTAGAATTTATAACAATTATGTTCGACTCTCCATTGCTCGCTATTTTTAGAATTTCTTGTTTTACAACGTCACTTGCTACATTTATAATATTTTTAAGTAACCATTTTTCTACAACTTTATCTGATTTTATACCTAACCTTTCTTTGCATTTTTCATCAACAAGCTCATTAAATAAATCTCCCGTGTGACTATCCACCTTAACAAATATAACTTCTATTCCACTACTCATTAATTCTTGCATTTTCTCATAATATTTTTTTGATGATTCTTCTTTTCTATCCCAAAATCCTGTAGCATGGTAACAAATCCCTACATAATCATGAAATATTACTACTTTCTTTTCACCTTTGTTCTGAGCATACTGCACACCTTTTAATGCACCTTCTAGTTCTCCTGCTATTTGTCTTATATTTTTTGCTGTATCGCTTTTCCCTGCACCGCTCTCTATATGTATAACTACATCATTCCGCGTAGCTACCATTCCATAACTATACTCCTCCGTGGCAGAATTGTAGCTGCCATCAACATAAATATGAAGGCAATTTTCCGGATAATTATTATCTATTTTTTTTAATACATCTCCTACCCCACTTAAGAACTTTTTAGCTTCATTTATATCCTCAAAACTCTTATATTTAGCACCTTTTACACCTTTTACATATTTTAAGCACTCTGCCCAAGTGCCAACTATTTTATTCACTATCTTTTTATTAGTACTAAAATTAAATCCTTCCTTTATTGCATAAACTTTCTTTCCCATTTTATCTGTTCTCCTTTTTTAAATCTATCCTAAGTGTTAAACCTTAAATAAAGTATACAACAAATAATGATTTTATCAAAAAAATTTTTACATTATTTACATTTCCAAATTCTATTAGGTTCAATGGACAAGGCCTCATAAAAATATTATAATAGCCATTATAAGTTGATATTTCTTCAATACAATTTTGTATAACATTTGAAATTCACAAACTACTATAACAGATATATTAGTATACCATTTAAATATTAGAAACAAGGAAAAAAATATTAGGCACATTCAAATAAATGTACTAGCCCAGTATAGGCCCCTATACTGACTTATTGTTTATTTGAATGTGCCTTACTCGAAAGGATGGTGAATGAGGCGATTCCACGGCTGATTTAAACAGCATAGTGGTTTCTCGCTTCTATCATATGATTAAACTTAAGAACAAATATATTTTACTTCCTGTTATCACCGCAATTTGCTCGTTAGTATTACTTGTTTTTGTGAGTAATCCCTTTAAACCACCTACAAATAAACAATATACCGATTTTCTTAAAGATGCCTCGTTAAGGACTGTCTCAACTGTATACGTAACAACCGCTCCTAAAATTCAAGTTAAACTTAAAGATGGCACTGTTTATGAAACTGATAATCCAAGAACTAATAATTTCAAAGAAGGTTTATTAAAGAATGGTATAGATGTTTCTGAGCAAACTCTAACAAATCCTGCTGAAATAGCATCAATTGCAGGATTTGTGCTTTCACTTATAGCACTTGGAATTATGTCCTTCAAACATACAAAGATAAAATCTAAAAGTATGTTCTCATCTACGAATCTTGATGTTACCGCAGTAAAGGATATAGGTTTTAACTTTGATAGTTTAGCAGGTAATGATGAGGCTAAAGATAGTGTACAGGATGTAGTGGATTTCCTTAAAAACCCTGAAAAATATTCCGCATATGGTGCTAGAATGCCAAAAGGAGTAATTTTATATGGAGACCCTGGAACTGGTAAAACCTTACTTGCAAAAGCCGTAGCAGGAGAAGCAAACGTTCCATTTTATGCGGTATCCGGTTCTGATTTCGTTCAGATATATGTAGGGGTTGGAGCTGGGAGAATTAGAAGCTTATTCAAGAAAGCAAGAAGTCATGGCAGAGCAGTTATCTTTATTGATGAAATCGACGCTATTGGTAAAAAAAGGGATAACGGACGCGGCGGGGGCTCTGACGAAAAAGATCAAACACTTAACGCTCTTTTAACTGAGATGTCTGGTTTTAATGAAACAGAGGGCATAATTATAATTGCAGCAACCAACAGGCTTGATATGTTAGATGAAGCTCTACTAAGACCTGGACGTTTTGATAGGCATATTGAAGTTACTTTGCCTGATGTATCTGCCAGAGAGAAAATCTTAAAACTTCACCTTAAAAATAAACCTATTAAAGATATAGATTATAGTGAATGGGCACATAAAACTTCATCTTTTTCAGGTGCAAAGCTAGAGAACTTAACTAATGAAGCTGCTATTATTGCATGCAAAGACAATTCTGTGTTTATTGGAAATGAACATTTAGATAAAGCTTATTCAATAATGCTAGCTGGTTATGAAAAAGTTGATAGGGATTACATTAAAGACAAGGATAGAAAAATTACCGCTTTCCATGAAGCAGGACATGCTTTTGTTTCACTTAAGATGTTACCTAAGGATAAAGTCTCTAAAGTAACTATAATTCCAACTACCAAAGGTGCAGGCGGCTATACTTTAAGTATTCCTGAAGACACGCTATACCAGAACAAGGAACATTTAAAGAAAAAAATAATGGTACTTTTAGGTGGTAGGGCTGCTGAAGAAATTATCTTTGGATCAGACCATGTAACCACAGGTGCTTATAATGATTTACAAAGGAGTACACAGCTTGTAACAAATATGATAACAGAATATGGTATGGGTGAATCTTTAGGACTACTTACTATGAACCAATTAAAAGACTCAGGCTTTACGAATCAAGAAGCAGTACTTTCAGAATGTAAAAATTTAATCTCAGAACTATATGAAGATGTTAAAAATATCCTATTAGGTGATAAAGAAACTTTAGAGGCTATGACTGCTTTATTAATTGAGAAGGAAACTATAGATCATGAGGATTTAATTAATATTATCAGAGATAGACATAATAATGGAGTTGCCTAAAGTTTTTAAGACCCTCGAAGTTAAATCTTCGGGGGTCTGTTTATTTAATGGTGACTATTAGATTTCCGCTCTAAAACTAATTAAAAATGATGTAATTATGCCACCAATTAGTCCACCTATATGACCAAAATTATCAATGTTTGGTAGAGTAACTCCTATAAATATATTTATAAATATAACCGATAAAATACTTCTTATAAAATCATTTCCAGTTTTTCCTTTAGACTTAATTGCGAAAATAAGCACTGCCCCGAGTAGTCCAAAGATTGCACCAGAGGCACCAATAGAAACACTTGTTGAAAAGATATAACTAAGCATTGATGCACATATTCCAGAAACAAAATAAATAGCAATATACTTTATCTTTCCATAAACCCTCTCAACCATTGCCCCAATGGCATAAAGTGAATACATATTGACCCCTAAATGCACAAGTCCGCCATGTAAAAACATACAAGAAATGAGTCTAAAATACTGGCCTCGTGCAATTAGCCCATTAACTTTCGCACCTAGTAAAATTAGAATTTTGATGTCACTATTAAATATGCTACCTTTCGCATAAACATAACTCAAATAAGCTGTAACTATATACATCATTACATTTATAGCTATAATTATCATAGTAACCCAAGGTCTATCTCTTGCACTTGTTTTTTCACTATCACTATGTAAATTTGTATTATTCATTACGGAAGCTAAATCTTGAACCACTTGTGAATTTACATTTCCAGAATAATTCACTTTTTTCTCCAAAACATTCACTCTAATTAAGGATTTCTCTAATAAATTATTTATTGCAATCTCTTTTGAAACTTCTTCCTTATTGATTTCATCATTAGAAAATAGTATATATATATTGTTTTTGTCATCTGGAATGTCATATTGTATTAATTGATGCAGGCTAAGCGACATCATAAATATTAACCGATACGACTCTCCACCTATAACTTTGCTCACTGTCCACATATTCGAATTGTTATTCTTACTTCTTATTTCCTCTAAAAAATATCCATTTTGCTGAGTAAAACCAGTTATAATGGCTTTTATATTTTTTTCTTTCATATTTTTCTCCTACTCAAATTTATATTTTTTATATTATTGACTGCACCGCAATGTTATTGCATTTCAACAAATCTATTTCATAAAATTTAATAGGTTCCCTAGTTTATTTTTCATATAGCATCTTCTACGTATACAATCTCTATTTGTACTCTTCTTCTTTTTCTTTAATTTTAATAAAAACTTCTTTAAGTTCTTGCTTTATTAATTCACAAATTTTGATTAAATCTTCCCTAACAATCATATGCTCGTCAGAATATTTGAACTTAACTAACCAAGTTGGGTTATACTCATCATCTACTGCTTCAATAGAATAACCTTTAGACCTAAAAATTTCTTCATTAAAGCAATCATAAATTGCTGTAAATTGCCACTCTTCCACATCATCATGAGTATCAAACGTCAAGTTGATCAGTTCTCCAGAATAATTTAATTTTGTAACAAATTCTGCCCCTTCAGAAGTTTCATAACTTCCAAGCTCTTTAACAAATTGATTAGTTTCTTTATCTACTTCCATTAATACCAATGAAGAAAATTGCATAAATCTCATCCTCTCTTATTTTTTACATTCTTTACATATGCCTTTTAAATAAACATGGCTTTCTGTAAGAGTTATTCCTGTCTTTGCTTTTATTTGTTCTTCTATTTGGGGTATTGGACAATCTATGACCATTTTCTTATGACATAAATCGCACTCAATTACATGGTTGTGGGAATTGTTATTTATAGTGTAATTATACATATTATTCCCCAAATCAAACTTATTTAAAATCTTTTTACCCTCTAGCAAATCTAGGGTTCTATATACCGTGGACAAATCTATTTTTATATTCTCTTTTTTAAGTAGAGCATATATTAGGTTTGCATTTATAGCATCTTTACTGCAAATTATAATTTCTAATATGCTTTTTCTTGCATTAGTTACTTTAATATTATTCTCTTTTAAATATGAAATTATATTCATCTATATACATCACCTTACTACATTATTATAACAATTATAATATACCTCAATATGGTCATGAATACAAGCAATGCTTATAAAAAGGCTTCTACAAAAGTAGGAGCCTTTTTATAAGCCATTAAAATAGCTTTATCTACTAAAGTAGCCTTATCTACTAAAGTAGCTTTATTTACTAAAGTAGCTTTATCTATTTCATGTACCTGATCATTTTATTTCTTTTAATATTGCTACTAAGTAATCCCATGTCCTCTCTGTTGATGAAATACTTAGGTGTTCACTCGGTGTGTGTACATCATACATATTTGGTCCAAAAGATATTTGATCAATATCTCCTTCAAACTTTTCACTAAATAATCCGCACTCGAGGCCTGCATGAATAGCTGCTATTTCAGGCATTTTACCATATAAATCAGTATATGCTTTCTCTAGTATACTCCTTATTTTAGAATCTGGATTGTATTGCCACTCTGGATATTCAGATTCAAATTCAATAGTTGCTCCTGCCATTTCTGCAAGCACTATAGTTTCATCGCATATTGCTTTCTTTAAAGTCTTTACAGAACTTCTTATTGCAGAGTCAAATACTATATTTTCATCACTCGTCGTAAGAATCCCTATATTTGCTGAACTTTGCACTAATCCATCAATCGCCATACTCATACTTTTAACTCCATTTGGAATTAAGAAAAGTATTTGAAGTGCTTTTGTAGCGGTGTCATCTGAAAAAATCTTATTTACTTTATTTTCCAATATTTTAATAGTTAAATCAACATCTGGATCAATAGTATTTAATTCATTTTTCAATGTAGAATTCCACTGTGATATTTTTTCATTAACTATTTTTTTATCATTTTCTCTAAACAATATAATAGCATCAGCATCACGAGGAATTGCGTTATTTTTAGCTCCTCCATTTATAGAGTTTATTTTAAAATCTATAACTGATCTTAAATCCATTAAAAAACGTCCCATAATTTTGTTAGCGTTTCCTCTTTCTTTGTTTATTTCCATTCCAGAATGGCCGCCTCTTAATCCTCTTAGTCTTATTTCACAGCTTATAAAGTTTTTATCTGCTTCTTCCCAAATTATTGGAAGCCTTATTTTTTCACGCACTCCCCCTGCACAACTTACTAAAAGTTTTCCTTCTTCTTCTGAATCTATATTTATTAATATTCTTCCATCTAAATTCTTAGGATCTATTGCCTGAGCTCCGCCCATACCCGTTTCTTCCTCTGTAGTTACTAATAACTCTATTGGTGGATGCGGTATATCATTAGACGCAAGTACTGCAAGACTTAATGCTACTGCGATTCCATCGTCCGCGCCTAGTGTAGTCCCATTTGCCCTTAAAAAATCATCCTCTACAATAAACTCAATAGGGTCTCTTAAAAAATCATGCTTTATCCCTATGTTTTTTTCACAGACCATGTCCATATGACCTTGAAGTATTACCTTTGGAGCATTAGCTCGACCTTCTGTACCAGGCTTTTTAATTATAATGTTTAATGCGGTGTCTTGGATAACTTTCAAATTATGTTCTTTTGCAAAGGTTACTAACCAATCACTTACAGCTTTCTCATTGCCGGAACCTCTTGGGATCTCGTTCATCTCTTTAAAATATTTAAATGCCTTAAATGAATTTAAATCCTTTAATTTGTTTAACATTTATATCATCCTCCCTTTCAAAAAAACATCATTTTTAGACCGAAAATTATTAAGATTATTCCTCCAATGTAGTCTGCATATTTTCCTACAATTTCTATTTTTTTTAGGTATCTAGAAATTACAAAGGCCATTATTGACATTACTAGAGTTATTCCCCCAATGAATAGTGTATTTTTTAATAATATAGCATTTGTTATATTATTTAATACCGTAAATCCTACCACCATTGCATCTATACTTACGGATATCCCTAAAACAAAATACATTTTAGGTTTAAGCAGTGGACACTTCCCTTGATTTTCAAAGCCTTCCTTAATCATAATCACTCCAACGAAAGATATAATCATACCACCAATTATGGTAGGCATTGAAGCTACATATGTATTGAAAAGGAAGCCTGCATAAGCTCCTATATATGATAATAAAAATTGAAATAGTCCAAAAGAAATTGTAAAACCTACCTTATTTATAAATCTAGTTTGATTGTTTAATCCTATACATAAAGCTACTCCAAAAGCATCTAAAGATAATGCTAAAGCAATTGTAAATAATGGGTACATATCCATGAATTTTTACGCCCCCCAATAATACTCCACAATATATTTAGTCTGTTTTCTTTATTATTATTCCATTTTTTTAAATTTATGTGAAAAACTTTACATATACTATTATCAATTATTCGAGCTTCCTTGTCAACTGTGGTTTAGTATTCGAATTGCTATGGTTAAAATAATTATGAGTTGTCTATCCTGCCTTTTATAGACTATAATATAAAGGGAATTACACTAGGAGGTGTTGCAATGATTTCAATATATAGTAGTGTAGAAAACAACCAGCTAGCAAAGCTAGAAAATATAGAGCCAGGTTGTTGGATTAACATGATTGATCCATCAGATGAAGAATTAATATTAATTTCAAAAACACTAATGTTCCTATGGATTTTTTAAGGGCTGCTTTGGATGAAAAAGAAACCTCCCGTATTGACATAGAAGATTGTACATTAATTATATTGGATATTCCCTTTACAGCTATGGATGATAACTCTTTACCTATGACACTTACCCTATAGCTATGATTCATACTGACAAAGTAATAATTACAGTTTGTTTGATAAACAGTAAAGTATTGTCAGATTTCGCCGAAGGGAAAATCAGCTCCTTTTATACCTTTAAGCGTTCAAGGTTTATGCTACAAATCTTATATAGAATTGCCAACTATTATCTAATATACTTAAGACAAATTGATAAAAAAAGCTACATAGTAGAAAAACAACTTCACAAGACCTTAAGAAATAAAGAACTTATTCAATTATTGGCACTCGAAAAATCTCTTGTGTATTTTTCCACTTCCTTAAAGGGAAATGAAATTACCTTAGAGAAAATGCTTAAATTAGACATTCTTCAAAAATACGAAGAAGATAAAGACGTATTAGATGATGTCATTATTGAAAATAGACAGGCTATAGAGATGTGTACTATTTACAGTAATATTTTAAATGGTACTATGGATGCCTATGCCTCTGTTATATCAAATAAACTTAATATAGTAATGAAATTTCTTGCTGCTATTACTATAGTTATGGCTATACCTAATATGATATCTGGGCTATTTGGAATGAACCTATCTGGAATACCGTTTTCCGCTAATGCTGTGGGTTTTTGGTATGTGGTTGCATTAATTGGACTTATCGTAATATTTGTTATATATTTCTTGAATAAGAAGGACATGTTTTAAACAATTGAAATGTAATATAGCTTGAGTAGCTACATTATAATAATAAAAAAATAATCTTTAATAGGATAAAGCCTCATACTAGATTTATAGTATGAGGCTTTTATAACAAATAAGAATCATATCGTCTTATTTACTCTTTACTTTGTTTCATTAGTTTATTTGTTACTACTCCACTTGAGTTATATATTTACACCTTGTATTTCAACTTATCTATATATATTATAAACAACCATATAATCATTGATATTAAGCCATCTATGAGGTGTAAAATATTATTTTTGATTAAATATTAAGTAATTGTATCTAATTATCTTTTATAGAGCGGTGGCAAAAGGGTGGCATACGATAAATTTGCTACCCTTTTTATAACCCTTATATTTTCTAATCACACCATAAACATTTCTCTATTGTTCAATTATGTTCCTTTAGCTGGTATTCAATAGAATATTCATTACACATTTAACGGTTCCAATTTTGACCTGTACAACCTTCGACCTTCAGATTCGAAAGAAGCAGTTCTTATTAAGTTTAAAATATCGTCAATCCTTTATACCTAGCCATTTTGCTTTTTAACTAAGTTTAAGTAATACCTATTTAATTCAACCTATAAGGGGCAAAATTAATATACTACTTTTGTTTCTATCAATAACTATATATTGACTACCGATTTGCCCTTTATACAACTCTCAATTCAGCATTTATTTTAATATACAAATTTGTTATTGAACTTTGTACAGTATTTGGCTCGATATTTTGAGATATATGTTATAAATTTGTAACAACTGTATTGTATACTTATTGAAGTAAGGGGGCCATGCTATGAATAATAATATACTTATAATTGAGGACGATGAATGTATAAGCGAAATTTTGACATATTCATTTAAAGAAGAAGGGTTTAAAGTTTTTGAAGCTGCAACGGGTATAGAAGGATTAAAAATCTTAAAAAATCAATATATAGAACTAATTATACTGGATTTAATGTTACCTGATATAAGTGGTTTTGAAATATGTAAGAAAGTATCGGTAGAATATAAAATCCCTATAATAATGCTTACGGCAAAAAATGATATTATGGACAAAGTAGTAGGCTTAGAACTTGGAGCAGACGATTATATTACCAAGCCTTTTGACATAAGAGAAGTAGTTGCAAGAGCAAAAGTTAGTATAAGAAGGATAGAACAATTTAAAAACATTAAGGATAAAGAAAATATTATAAAATTAGAAAAAAACATAACAATATTTAAAGATAATTATGAAGTATTTAAGGGAGATAAATTAGTGAATCTTACAGCAAAAGAGTATGAATTGCTATATAAACTTGCAGAGAATAGGGGAAAAGTATTTTCACGCGATAAACTTTTAGAAACTATATGGGGGTTTGATTTTGAAGGTGAAAGCAGAACTGTAGATGTTCATATTCAAAGGTTAAGAAAAAAATTATCTAGTGATAAAAATAACTCTGTTATAAAAACTGTATTTGGAGTAGGGTATAAAATTATGTAGGAAGGGGATATTTTTTTCATGAAAATGTCTATAAAGCGTAAATTTATCATTGGTTTTTTAGTTATATTTTATATAGGGTATAACACAATGAGCTTTTTCATGAATAAGCTTATTGTAGAAAACAATGAAGAGATAATAAGTAAGGAATTAGTAACCTTTGAAAAGGATTTGAACACATATTTAAGACAGTATTTTGAATTGAAAAATAAGGATATGTATTCTAATAATTTTAATAATTCTAGCAATGGTATAGCTTCAGATTTGTCTATAAAGGTTGGAAATAGAATAATGATTTACTCATACGAAGGAAAATTTTTAGTTGATTCTGCAAATGCAAATGGAAAAGTACTAAATTATGAAGATAGTGATAATAAAAATAATTATAGTGATGAAGATTTAAAACTATCTATTAATAACAAGTCTGCATTTACAATAGTACCCGTTAAAGATAAATATTTAGTTGTTTTTTCATGTCCTATTATAAACAACAAAAAAAGTATAGGAATTGTTAGATCTGTTATGGATTATTCAGAAATATTTAGTTCTAGTAAAAATTTGTTAAAGCTAACCAATACCTTTGTATTATTAGTTTTCGGAGTGATTTTCTTATTTGTAGTATTGTTAGCTACAAAAATAACTATACCAATATTGAAATTGAGCAAGTTTACAAAAGAGGTTTCAAAAGGCAATTTTGAAGAGGATATAAATATTAATTCTAAGGATGAGATAGAGGAACTATCCTTAAATTTTAATAAAATGAAAAACAAGATAAAAAATCAAATAGAAACTATAGAAAATGATAGAGATGATTTAAGAAAGATTGCAGGCCATAGGAAAGTTTTTTTTGATAATATAACTCATGAAATGAAAACTCCTTTGACTATAATATCTGGATATTGTCAAATACTTCTTAAGCAAGACTTTAAGGACAAAGAATTCGCTAGAAAAAGTATGAACAAGATAAATGATGAAAGTGAAAGAATGCATAGCATGGTAATTGAACTATTGGAAATCTCAAAGGTTGAATCAAACATGATCTCAAATATAGAAGAAGAAGTTAACGTATCACAAATTTTAGGTGCAGCATGTAATGATATGAAAATAAGAGCAAATAAATATGAGATACATATAGAAAAAGTTATAGATAAAGAGGTTATTGTATTAGGTAATCCAAACGAGATTAGAAGGGTAATTATAAATATAATAGATAATTCTATTAAGTATGGCAATGTTAACTCTACTATAAATGTGAAGTTATCCAAGGAAAATGGTAACTGTAATATAATTATTAAAGATAAAGGACAAGGAATACCTTCTAATAAGTTAGAAATGATATTTGAACCTTTTTATAGGGTGAATAAACAAACTTCAAGAGAAGCAGGAAGTTCTGGATTAGGACTATCTATAGTAAAAAAAATTATAGATAAACATAATGGAAGTATAAAAATAATTAGTGAAGAGAGAAAAGGCACTGAAGTACATATAGTAATTCCTCTAAAAGTTTACAACATTGTAACATCGTGTTAACTCAATGTCACAACTTTTGTTTATAATTAACTTATAAAATTTAAATTTAGGAGGAAGAAATTATGGGACAAGGAAATAAGAATTGGAAAGTAGGGGCTGTAGTTGTAGGGATATTAGTGTTAGGGGCAGTGAGTGTAGTATATTCATACTCCAAGCCCTTAATGGCAAGTAATAATTCTGTAGTGCTGCCTTATAACAAAATAAAGGCAATCGCCCCAGATGAATATAAACCACTTCAAGTAGTAAAGAGTGAAAAAACAGATAGAATAGAAGGACTTAATAATATGATAGGCCTGGTAGGAGATAACCAAGCTATTGTTCAAATAGGCCTCAGTAGAAAGGATATAGAGGAGAAATTTGAAAAGATTGATAATGAAAATACAAATGAAGAAGAAGAACTTAAATTTATTAAGGAGGTTAGAGGAGGCACCTATAAACTTAACTTATCTACTTTTGAAAAGTCACCTTCCAATTTAGAAGATGGTGCTACAATTTCTCCCGATAAAACAAAGTATATGTATAACACAAAGGAAAATGATGAAAGCTGTTATTATATAGTTGATATAAAAAGCAATTCCAAGAAGAAAATTAATGTGAAAGGCAATATGCTGGGACAATGGTCTATAAATAGTAAATATATAGTAGGATTAACATTTGCTAAAAGCCCATCAATAGTTGTATATGACGTGGAGAATGACAAATTGAAAGAATTTAAAGAGGGTAATCAGAGAATAAATCAATTAGCAGGTGTTTATAGTAATAATGGAAAAGATGTTTACTTTGTAGGGACTGCTAAAACAAAAAACAATGAAAAAACAATTATAACAGAAGGCATTTATAAGATAACTACAGATGATGGGAAAGTGCAACCTGTGATGGTTTTACCATCTGCTGAAGCAAAGACACAAAAAAACCGTATAGTTAACTATGGTTTTGCTGTTATTAATGAAGGACAAAAAATAGTTTTTGAAGGAAACATAAATGGGGAAGATGGCTTATTTATTTATGATGTAAATAGTAAAAAAACAAATAAATTCGCACAATCAATAGGAAGCCATATTGTACCATTTTGGATTTCGCCGGATGAAAACAAAATTGTTTATGCAACATATAGTGGTGAAGATTATAAAGGAGTATGGAGTATATATGCAGCAAAGTTTAATGGAAACGAAATAGTTAATAAGATTTTATTGCTTAAAGATATAAATTATTTTAATATACTTAACCCTAATGGAGTATTTTGGAATAATGATAGCAATAAAGTTACAATTTTTGAATCTAAAATTTTAAATTTAGATAGTAGGATTTTTGCTGAAAATGGAAGTATTCATAGCATATATTTAAAATAGAAAAAAGTAATCCTATTTAGAATGGTTATCAAAGACTGCATTAAATGATAATGCTTTTGTTGATTCTCTCAAAATGAGTTAGTTAAATTATTTGAAATATATAAACAAGTCTCAAAAACGTTCGTTTTTGAGACTTATTTGGTTTTAAGTGAATTTTAATAAAAGGGCATCAAAACTGTATCAAATCTTATCTCAGAATCATAGTATTAATACTTGACCACTAAGTTAAGTTATGAGACTATATTTTTAAATGCCATTTTTTCAGCTTCCTTTTGGATCACACTAAAGTCAGTATCTTTTATTAATCCTTTGCTTAAATCTTGTTGGTTTATGCATGTCCTGGGTGCTAACATTCTTATTCCTAATTTACCTTTAGGCATTTCAATTTCAAATATTAAGCCTTTTTTCCCAGGAGGTAGTTTGTTTAACATTTCCATACTCAGTGCAGTTTTGCCCATACTAGGCCTTACAGCTATAATACGTAAATCTCCTTTTACAAAACCATTTATAGCATTATCAAGAGGCTTATATCCTGTAGTCGTTCCTAGTAGTTGTCCCCCATTTTTATATCCATTATCAATTAAATCTATTGATTGAGTCATTAGTTCTTCTAAGTTTACTGTTTTTTCTTCGTACATATCGCTTGCGCTAAACATCTTAGTTTCTAAGGTAGCAATTACGTCTCTTATGTCTATATTTTCTCCATACACCATGTTTAGATCATCTTGACACGCCTTTATTAGTTCTCGTTTAATACTTAAGTTCTTAACTGTTTTTATATTATGGTGAATTTTATACTAAAAATGATTTTGTATGTACTCAAGAAAATGGTGGACTTGTCTCAAATAATAGTTTAATATATATATCTCGTGTAGTTAATTATGAGTTAGGAATTAAATATAATTTTCATTCTTTAAGACATACTCATGCCACCATTCTTTTAGAAGGTGGCACTGTTCCAAAAGATATTCAAGAAAGACTTGGACATAGCAAAATAGGCACCACTATGGATACTTATTCTCATGTAACCTTAAAAATGAAAAATGATACTGTAAATATTCTTGAAAATATATTTGCCACCCAAAAATAATTAAGGGTGGCAAAGGGGTGGCATATAGACCAAATCAAAAGATTGGTTACTTGTAAACCCTAGTTATTTCAACGTTAGTCTGCAATTTTACTCCACTTGAGTTATAAGTTTCCTCATAATATCCTTTAATTTTAATTCTGTAGTATCCTCTGATGCTATAATTATAACTAACTTTATCCCATCATCTGATTTATCCCATTTATAAGACTTAATGTCCATAATAGCACCGTCAGGAACGTATTCTTCAATGTCCATTGCAATTTCTTCTGCCAGTGATAAGTATTCATCGAATAATTCATCTTCTGTTAATTCATTTAAATTAAATTCACCTTCCATTAGGTCATTTAATGTATTTATTTCTACACTTAAATTAAAAGCTAATATATCATTTCTCTTTGAACCTTTACTCATGTCTTTAACTACTTTAAATTCTGTATTTTTTTCAATTATATCTTTTATATCCTTGCTATCTACAATTTTATTATTAAACTCTACGTACATTTTTATATCTCCTTTTGGTGCTATCTTTAGCGCGTGGCACCCTCACTCTAAACCCTAAAATCTAAAAATTTCCAGAAGTTCTTTCTTTGTAAGTTTGCCTAGAATATCACTACTTGTAAGTTCCCCTGTAATTACACTGTCTATTAAATGTTTTTTGTTTTCTTGGAGTAGAATGATCTTTTCTTCTATAGTCCCCTTAGTAACTAACTTAATCACTTCTACTACATTTTTTTGACCAATTCTATGAGCCCTATCTGTTGCTTGATTCTCTACTGCTGGATTCCACCAAGGGTCAAAATGAATAACTAAATTTGCAGAGGTTAAGTTAAGACCTGTTCCCCCTGCCTTTAGCGAGATTAAAAAAACTAATGATTCACAACTGTTATTAAATTCATCTACCAGTTTAATTCTATCCTTTGCTTTTGTTTTTCCATCTAAATAAAGGTACCGAATTCCCTTTTCATTTAAATTCTCTCCTATATTTTTAAGTACTGCCGTAAATTGAGAAAATAATAACACTTTTCCGTATGTTTCCATATGCTTTTCTATAAGCTCAGTTGCAATTTTCAGCTTTCCACTTCCACCTTTGTATTCATCTATTACAAGTGAAGGATCTAAACAAATTTGTCGCAACTTAGTTAAACAAGAAAAAATCTCTATTTTATCATCACCGTTATTATTTTTCATTTTATCCCTGACAACTTTAGTATAAGATTTATATACAGCCTTTTGAACTGATGTCATCTCAACTATAAACTTCTTTTCTATTTTATCTGGTAGTTCTTTCAATACTTCTTTTTTTGTTCTCCTTAGGAGAAAAGGCTTAATTAGCAATTTAAGTTCTTCTAAATCACCTTCTTTATTAATTATAAATTTTGATTCAAAAATTTCTTTAGAGTATAAATAATCGGGCATTATAAAATCGAAAATAGACCAAAGTTCTATTAAATTATTTTCAATAGGAGTGCCTGTTAATGCGAATCTTACCTTAGCTTTAACTTCTTTAATAACCTTTGTATTTTGTGCTAAATGATTTTTTATATTTTGGGCTTCATCTATAATACAATAATCAAAACTAATATCCTCATATAACCCTATATCTGTTCTTAAAGTTCCATAGGTTGTTAGTATTATATCATACTCCTCTAAACTATGAATCAATTTAAGTCGCCGGCTTTTTTCGCCATGTACAATAGCTACATTTAGACTAGGTGAAAATTTTTCTAGTTCAGCCTTCCAATTATAAATAAGGGAAGTTGGACTAATAATAATAGATTTTTTATTCTCTTCTGATAATAGAAGAGCTATTGTTTGAATTGTTTTACCAAGTCCCATTTCATCGGCTAATATCCCTCCAAATCCTAACCGACTTAGACTTTTAAGCCATTTAAAACCATCTATTTGATATTCACGAAGTGTGGCTTTTAAGTTCATTGGCACCCTTATATCCATATTATTTATATCCAATAAAGCGTTTTCTATATCATTTAACACTTCAGTACCTTTTACAAACTGAATACCCTTGTTTTTCATCTTTTCATTTAAATATAATGCCTTACCTTTATCCATATGCATTAATCCATTTTCTATTTTTTTATTAATATTAAACACTTCTATTAAATCAAAGAAATTTTTAACTCCCGCATCTTTAAAATCTAAAAAGTTATTATTATTAGTTTTATAAAACCTTCTTTTTTGCTTAAATGAAGAGAGTACACTATTTAATTCTTTATTTTCGATATCATGTATACCGTAGGAAAAATCATAGTAGCCATCCTTTTCTTTAATTTCTGCTTCAATAGCCGTGAAATCATATATTTTCCTGTCTTTAATCCCTTTTCCAAATGTAACATTGCCAAGAGAATGTAGATTCTTCTCGTTCTTACTTAATATGTCAAATAATTGCTCATCTGAGCCTATAAAAAGTAGCTTCTCATTTCTTTTTATAAACCTATACTTTTCTAGTTCCATAAGTATTTTGTCTTCTTTTTTATAATTACGTGTAATTATATTTTTACTTTTATCTTTCTTTAATATATTTATTTTATCATTACCGTAAATCACTTCTATATCACAATAAATATCACTGCCTATCTCATATATGTAAAACTCAGGTTTTATGAAATTTGCTGCAAAATCTTTTATCTCTTCACTAATATTAATATTATTTGAAATACTACTTAAAAATGAGATAATTTTGTTATAGTTTTCTATTCCGCCGGGGTATAGAATTTCACCATTTTTTTTTAACTTTTCACATAACGCAACATATTTTAGAACTTGATCTTTTGATGGTATATAAAGTTTCCAATTAAATAAATACACATCATTTTTATCATTTAATGATACTGGGAACTGCCTATGAGTTGTTAAAACAAAATATTCGTTTCTAATCTTTAATGTAAAGTTTAGTGGTAAATCTTTTAGCACTATTGGAGCTTCAAACTCAAAACTATCATAGTTTAGCTTAATTTTCTTATGGTTAGTCCCAGTTAAAAAAGTTCTCAAGTCCTTAGGCTCTATCTTTATTTTTTCCTTACCTATTGCATATTGCGCTTCATAATAAGTTGGGCCTTTTGAAACCTTACGAACTAACTTTATAATACTTTCGCTTCCCTGATTATTTGAATTATCTTCTTTTAACTTTTCCGTTTTTTCATTTTTCTCATAATTTTTTTTTGCAGTTATGCTAAAAAAACTATATGCTGTAGCCGTTAAATGGCTACACATAAATAAATATCCCACATTAGATGCTGTTTTGAAATCCTCACAAGTACATTTTATACCATCCAATTTTTTCTTTAATAAATCTATTTTAATATGCGTGTTTAACTCACTCCATTGAGTATCACTCTTGACGCGACCATAAATATGATATATATTTTCTATTTTCTTGCCTTTAATCTTAATAACTAATCCACTATTAAACGCATTTTCTCCCTCACTTCTCATAAGCTCTGAAGATGATTTAAATACTATATTCTCAAGCTCTTTTAATTTCATAAATGCTCCTCACTAATTGTTTATATCACTTATTGTCATATTTTTCGAGAAAATTTTGAGGTACCTCGAAGAATAATATTTCTTTTGATTCATAAATATATAAAAAGCACCTTTTGATATCCTTACCATATTCACAAGTGCTTGCACAGTTACCTTGCAAATACTGTAATTTTTTAGATATCGTTCTGAGGCCTTGTATAATTTTGTTCAAATATTTATAGTCATATTATAGCATGGTGCCGCTCACGCTACAAATGAGTTGCTTGCACTCTACAACCTACTTGCAACAAAAAATAGTTGCCTCCCACAAATAAACGTGCTACAATATTGTTGAAATATTCTATCGTTCCATATATTGGTACAGATACATGATTCCCCTACTTCTCATGCATCTTTTGAGAGTGATTTTAACTATAATATGTTTAAGATTACTGTATTTTGGGCATCTGACACCAGTACTTAATCATCAAAAAAAATAGACTAGAATGATTAGTATTATTTTTTGTAGATGCTTTGTACTGAATTTTATAATAGGAGATGATATTCTGCTTAAATTTATGAAAGATAAGCGAACAAAAATTGTTATTGGATCTATTCTTATCACCATACTTGCAACTTTAACTGTTTTCATGAGCTTTATCAGAAAAAATATTACAGTGGTTGTAGATGGCAAACCTACTAAATTAGTAACTTACCAAAAAACTTTTGACAGCGCCTTAGAAAAAGCTGGTATAAATATAGCAGTAAAAGATAGGATTGACAAATCTTTAAATTCAAAAATAACTACCAATGATGTTATAACTATAGATCGCGCTGTAAATATTAAAGTCTTAGTAGACAATAAAGAGCTTAACGTAAAGTCTGCTGAAAAAGATATCGCCCGAATGTTAACTACAGAAAAAATCGTTTTAAGCCCTACTGATAAGATTTCACCATCAGTAAAAACGAAGTTATCTAAAGGTATGGATGTTACCATAACTAGAGTTAAAATAGAAACACTAAAACAGACAAAACCTATTGATTTTAAAACTGTTATTAAAAAGGATAGCGATACATTAAAATCTGAAAGTAAGGTTGTACAAAATGGAACAAAAGGCGAAAAAAGTATTACTTTAAATGTAACTTATGAGAATGGGAAAGAAGTAACTAGAAAAGTTGTTAAAGAAGCTGTAGTTAAAGAACCTCAGAGTAAAATTATAGCTCAAGGCACTTTGTCACCCATAACCCCTTCAAGAGGAGAATCTTTAAAAAATTCTGTGAATCCTCAAAATGGTTCAGCTCCTTCAAGGGCTGCTAATTTAAAAGCTACTGCATCTTCTGGTAGGTCTTTTAGTGTAAAGGCCACTGCCTATTCGACAGATTCTCCAGGTAATACTTATACTGCCTCCGGAAGAAAGACAGAGCGAAATCCAAATGGCTATAGTACAATAGCCGTAGACCCTAATGTCATTCCTTTAGGAACAAAATTATATGTTGAAGGTTATGGCAATGCAATTGCTGCGGACACTGGTTCTGCAATAAAAGGTAACTTTATAGATGTATTTTTCAACACCCCTGAAGAAGTTAATAACTGGGGCGTTAAATACTTAAACGTACAAATACTAGATTAATTATTTTGTAAATGCCTCATATGCGATTAGAGAATAATAAACCAAAATCAGGGACCGTTAATAATTTATAAAATTATTAACGGTCCTTGATTTTTCTACTTTACGCTACAACATCTTCCTTTTCTACTTTTTTATTTCTTTTTTTTCTAATATTAAGAACTATAGTAGAACCAAAGAGTCCACCAATAATTCCACCACATATGGCAAATAATATAGCAAAAATAACTGATTTAGGTTCATTGAAACCAAATGGTGCTAATAATCCAGGAATAGGTGCAGCTGTACCCGGAGCATTATTTATTATTTTAAAATAAGCAGCACTTAAACCAGCTAGTGCACCTCCTATAAAGTTTGAAAAAAATATAGGAGGTGCATTTGAAGTTACTATATCAGCCTGTGTTAGCGGTTCAAGCATCACACCTATTATGTTACTTTTATCACCAAGTTTAAGTCTTTTGAATACTATACCATCTGAAAAAGCTCCACCAACACAGGCAATAGATGCTATCCCCATTGCAAGACCTTGTAACCCAAGCATCGCGGTTAGTGCCATAGCACTTAAAGGAGATGTACATATCATCTTCATAATTCCACCTAATAAGAACCCCATAATAAAAGGGGATTGATTAGCAGCGACAGTTATCATACTTCCAATACTAAGTAAAGTTGAATTTACTATTGGATCTACCACTAAAGCGATACCCCTAGCAAGTGGTGCAATCAAAATTGCACCAACTATTATATCTAGTCCTTTGGGTAGCTTTTTCTCTAAAATTGGGCCGATAAATGCAATTATATATCCAGCTACAAAGCCTGGAAGAATACCATACCCAAATACTGCAGCACCAGCTGTTACAGCATATATAGGATTCAACCCCATATTTATACTAACTAATATTACAGCAACTACGCCACCCATACTTCCTGAGGAAGCGCCTACTTCACCCAAGAATTTAATGTTTAATAAATTTCCGCTTATATATTTATGTATCGCTTCTACTAAAAATGTTGCTACAGCAGCATTTGCCAGGCCTGACATAGCTTTTTGACCTTTAGGCATTTTTAAACTAAAAAGTGAAAACAAGAACAATGTAAAAAGTAATAATCCTATACCTTTAATTAATACAAACAAATTTATCCCCCTTTTCATTTTGAAATACTATCATTTATTATACTTGTTTAATTTGTTAGTTCTTATATTTGTAATATTTATCCTTGCAACGAAATTTAAAGTTTTACAATCTAATAATAACATTCCAATATACATGTTACAATCAAATTATAAAACAAAACCTGAATGAAATTTTCAAAGGGACAGTTAATAATTTATACAAATTATTAACTGTCCCTTTTCTTTACTTGCTACTTTCCAAGTGGGTGACACCTTTTTTTGCCTTATCACAATAGTAATACATTGCCTCACTTAAGAACTTAGCTAGACCTTCTTTATACTTATCAATATTAGCTGTAAATCGTTCATCACAAACATATAAATCTCCAAGTCCTCTAAATATTTCTATAGTACAATTGTAGAAGTTATCTGTAATTTGCTGTCTTAGCTCGCCTACTGCCTTTTGAACTTCCGAATGTTCTACACCTTTATCCATATTATCTACAATTTTCTTGTATATTTGTCCACTTGTTGTATTGATTCTGGCCCAATCATCTTTTGTGTACTTTGAGGTTTTTTTCACGCTTTCCTTGTATTCATCAGAGTTACCATATTTTTGCTTTGTTTCCTCTGCATATTTTTCTTTATGTGCCTCTATTCCAGTCATATCAAATCCCTCAAACATTTCCTTCTTATTCATATCTGTTCCCCCTTCAATGGAATCTATAGTTTTATTTACAGATTTTATTATCTTATCAAGTCTCTTCTTTTTTTCTATCAGTAGCTCTTTATGTGTCATTAACGCATGTTTTCTATCAAAACCTGGATTATCTAAAATTTCTTTTATTTCTTGCAAAGTAAAATCCAGTTCTTTAAAAAATAAAACTTGCTGTAATCTTTCAATGTCCATCTCAGTGTAAAGTCTGTATCCTGCTGTTGTTACAGAATCTGGCTTTAGAATACCTACTTGATCATAATGATGAAGTGTACGTACGCTTACTCCAACCATGTCAGCTACTTCTTTTATTTTGTAGGACATAAAATCATCTCCTTCGTTCTTTATTAATCATCATCAATACCGAATCAGCTTTGCATCTTCATAAACTAAAGTGTCGTTACCCTAGAAATCCCTTCTCTATTTTCTTCCCTACAAATCTATAATAATCTATAACGTAACGTTAGCGTCAATATATTTTTCAATAATATTTTAAATTTTATTTATGTACGTAGAAATAATGTCTAATTGACATACTTAATTATATGAAGTAAACTTTATTAATATAAAACTTAAATAAGACAGTTCTAAACCATCCTGTCTATAAACAAAACTAGGACGTTAAGGGCGTTTTACGCCCTTTTTTATTTTTTAGGAGGATTTAAAATGAAGAAAATAGGCTTAACAACTACCGTACCTGTAGAGGTTCTAATTGCGGCGGGTTATACCCCTGTAGATTTAAATAATGTTTTTATAACCTCTAAGGACTATTTGAAATATATAGACATTGCAGAAAAAGATGGCTTTCCTAAAAGCTTGTGCACTTGGATAAAGGGAATTTATGGAGCGTGCTTAGCAAACGGCATTAAAGAGATAATCGGAGTTGTGGAGGGCGACTGTTCTAATACCAAAGCCCTTATTGAAGTGCTTACGTTAAAAGGAATAAAAGTTTATCCCTTTTCCTTTCCACACAGTCACAAATTAGATGATGTAGAACACGAAATAAATAAATTTATGAGTATCTTTAATGTAACGATTGAAGAAGTTGAAGTAGTTAGAAAAAGGCTAAATGAAATTAGAGCCTTAGCTAAAACAATTGATGAACTAACACATATCCATAATAAGGTAACTGGTTTTGAAAATCATCTATATCAAGTAAGCTTAAGTGATTTTAATGGAGATATAGATGCCTTTGAAGTCGAACTTAAAAAATCTATTTGTTATATGAAAAATAAAAAACCAGTAATTAGAAAACTACGACTTGGATATATAGGGGTTCCTCCCATGACTTGCGATATCTATGAATTTGTTGAGAAGTTTAATGCTAATTTTGTATACAATGAAGTTCAAAGAGAATTTGCTTTTCCAAGAGCAGATAAATCACTAAATATATTTCAGCAATATTATGACTACACTTATCCTTATGATACTGACTTTAGGATCAAAGAGTTACAAACGCAAATTGACGAACGTAAACTAGATGGAATAATTCACTACACTCAAGCCTTTTGCTATAGAGCAGTCGAAAATATTATTTTAAAAGAAAAACTAGATATACCCATATTAAATATCGAAGGTGACAAGTTAAATATCTTAGATGCAAGAACAAAACTTAGGTTAGAAGCCTTTCTTGATATGCTACTAGATTTGAAGGAGGCTGAAAAATGCGAGTGTTAGGAATTGACCTTGGAAGCCGCGAGGTTAAAATTGTTTTAATGGAAAATAATAAGATAATACAGAAGGCTAAAGTAAGTACCATGAGCTTTTACAGAAATTACTGCGACTTTGATGGTAAGATTGTTGTTAATTTAGATAAGCTTGATATTAGGCAAATTGATAAGGCAGTATCTACAGGCTACGGAAGAAATAATATTGACTTATTGTTATTCACACCAATAAATGAGATAAAGGCCCACGTGTATGGGGGGCTCTATCAAACTGGCTTAAAAGATTTTATACTTTTAGATGTAGGTGGCCAAGATGTTAAGGTTGTAAAAGTAGAAAAAGGCATCACCACTGACCTAGAGCTTAATGAAAAATGTGCTGCTTCCTGTGGTAGATATTTAGAGAATATGGCAAATGTACTTGAAATATCTCTTGATGACATGAGTGTGAATTATGAAAATCCTGTAGAACTTAATTCAACATGTGCTGTGTTTTCTGAGTCAGAGTTAATTGGAAAAATAGCTGAAGGTGTAAGTATAGAAAACTTATGTTCCAGTGTTAACTATTCTCTATACAAGAGACTTCAACCTCTTTTAAGTAGATTTAAAGGTAAAAAATTAATTTTAACTGGTGGTGTTGCTAATAATACCGCACTAAAAAGATATTTAAAAGAAGATTATGAAGAGATAGTATCAATTGAGCATCCACAATTTAATGGAGCCATTGGATGTTGCTATTATGGAGATAAGTTTTTATAAACTTACTCTTTTTTTATCATAAAAGCCCACCCTACTTTGATAGAGTGAGCTTTTACTTCTATGTTATTAGAAACAAGGTATTTAAAATAACTAATTGTTATAGTAAAGACTCTCAGTTGCATATTCTGCATCACAGGTTATATCTATGCCAAGTTTTCTAAAAGTTTGCTCATCATTTGTACTTATGATTGTAGTTGAGTGAGCTTGACATCCTTTTAGCATTACTAATTTATCCATGGCTACCTTTGCTGTTGGATTTGTAGCAGCACATATACTAAGGGCAATTAACACATTTTCACAATCTAAAGCTGGTTTCTTACTACCTAATGTTTTTGATTTTAGATTTATAATTGGCTCAAGTATAACTGGAGAAATAAGGTGAATCTCGTCATTTATATTTGCAAAATATTTAACAGCATTTAAAATTATGGCAGCTGTTGCATCCATTACAGATGAACTTTTACTAGTTACTATTGTTCCATCATTAAGCTCCATTGCCATTGCTGGGCAAGTTTCATTTTTACTCGAACATTGTTTTAAAGCCGACGAGCGTTCTCTTGCAGGAATAACAACTTTCCTATCTTGCTGTTTTAAATTAAGCTCTTCCATAAGAAGCTTTACCCGCTCGAAGGTTTCTTTATCTATGTAACCTTTTTTATACTCACATCCTGTTTTGAAATACCTTCTTATTATCTCTTGTCTAGATGCTTCTTTAATAACCGTATCGTCAATAATTCCAAAGCCTACTCTGTTAACTCCCATATCTGTTGGAGATTTATAAACAGCTTCTTCATTTGTTATCCTTTCTATAATTCGCCTAAGTACAGGGAAAGTTTCAATATCGCGATTATAGTTTACGGATATTTTATCATAAGCATCAAAGTGGAATGAATCCAGCATATTTACATCGTTAAGATCCGCTGTTGCAGCTTCATAGGCTATATTTAAAGGATGCTTTAAAGGAATATTCCATACTGGAAAGGTTTCAAACTTTGAATAACCGGCTGCTCTGCCTTGCTTATGTTCATGATAAAGCTGACTAAGGCAAGTAGCTAACTTGCCACTTCCTGGCCCTGGTGCTGTTACAACTACAATAGATTTTGTTGTTTCAATATATGGATTTTTGCCATATCCCTCATCACTTACAATTGCATCTACATCTGTAGGATATCCTTTGGTTGCCCTATGTTTGTATACTTTTATTCCTCTACGCTCTAGCTTATTTATAAAAATCGTAGTTGCTGGTTGCCCATCATATCTGGTTATTACAACACTATTTACATCAAGATCATATTCACGTAAATCATCAATTAATCTTAAAACATCAACATCATATGTAATACCGAAATCCCCTCTAATTTTGTTTCGCTCGATATCTCCTGCATATACACAAATAATGACTTCAACTTTTTCTTTTAATTTATGTAGTAACTTAATCTTTGCATTTTCATCAAATCCTGGTAAAACTCTTTTTGCATGAAGGTCATTGAAAAGTTTCCCCCCAAATTCTAAATATAATTTATCGTAATTATTAACTCTTTCTAAAATATATTTTGATTGTTCTTCTAAATATTTTTTCTGATCAAATCCTATTTTCATTTTTACTCCTCACTAACAACATTATTTTTTAGATATATTATACCCAATATTTCTCCATGATACTATAATTGAATATGCTTTTACAACTTTATATTATTACACAATTTCAGTTTAAAGTAAACTTTATATTGAGTTGACATACCTCATAACTTATAGTAAAATTAGTAATAATAAAACCTAATAAGACAGTTCTAAACCATCCTGTCTATAAACAAAACTAGGACGTAACTACCGTTTTAGGTAGCTTTTTTTGTATGAGGGTAGATTATGCCCTTTTTTATTTACAAAAAATTATAAACATGAAAAATAAAATGATTTTTTCGAAATATTAAGGATATTAACATAAATATTAAGAGGAGTGAACCCATGTATATTTTAAAGACAGAACACAGCTTTGACAGTGCACATTTTCTTTCTGGTTATAAAGGAAAGTGTTCAAATATTCACGGACATAGATGGAAAGTTGAAGTTTACGTTCAATCAGAAACCTTGGCACAAGGCGGACAACTTGACGGCATGATAATAGATTTTGGTGATCTAAAAAAAGATGTTAAAGATATGGTAGATTCTTATGACCATGCCTTAATAGTGCAAGAAGATACCATGAGAAGCGAAACCTTAAATTGTCTAAAGCAAGATGGCTTTAATGTAATTCTGGTTGATTTTAGACCAACAGCTGAAAACTTTGCATCATTTTTTTTTGAACTAATGAAAGATAAAGGTTATCTTGTAAAAAAAACTACGGTTTATGAAACGCCTACTAATAGTGCATCATATGAAGAAAGCGGGGCACGTTAAAATGAAATACAAAGTAGTTGAAAAATTTATAAGTGTTAATGGAGAAGGTCCTCTGTCAGGACAACTAGTAGTATTTATAAGATTTGCAGGCTGTAATTTACATTGTAGCTATTGCGATACCACCTGGGCCAATAATGAAAATGTTCGTTATGACTTCATGACGCCTGTTGAGATATACAAATATATAAAATCTACTAAAATTAGAAATATAACCTTAACTGGTGGTGAGCCACTGCTTCAAGAAGGAATTATAGAACTATTACAAACGCTCTCTAGCGATAGATCGCTTCATGTTGAAATAGAAACTAATGGTAGTGTTATTTTAGATGAATTTTTAAGTATAGAAAATCCACCAAGCTTTAATATGGATTATAAATTACCTTCAAGTAATATGGAAGATAAAATGACTTTAAATAACTTTAAATATTTAGGTTATAAAGATACAGTTAAATTTGTATCTGGCAGCAGGTCAGATTTACAAAAGGCCAAATTTATAATAGATAAATATGAGCTAACTAGCAAAACAAATGTATATATTAGTCCAGTATTCGGACAAATTGACCTAGAAGAGATTGTAGAATTTATGAAGTATAATAAAATGAATGGTGTTAATCTTCAAGTACAACTTCATAAAATCATTTGGGATCCAAATAAGAGAGGTGTGTAAAATATGGCAATTGATACGAAAGCAATTGAAGAACATATAAAAGGTATTTTAATAGCAATAGGTGATGATCCTTCAAGGGAAGGCCTTAAAGATACCCCAACCCGTGTAGCTAAAATGTACGAAGAAGTATTCGCTGGCATGCGATATAGCAATGATGAAATTTCAAAAATGTTTAATACAACATTTGTTGATGATTTAATAGTTGAAGAAGGGTCCCGTGATATGGTAATAATGAAGGATATCCAAATCTTTAGTCATTGCGAACATCATTTAGCTTTAATGTATGATATGAAAGTTACAGTTGCATATGTTCCTACCAAAAAAATTATTGGTTTAAGTAAAATTGCAAGAATAGCTGATATGGTAGGTCGCAGATTACAGCTTCAAGAAAGAATAGGTACAGACATAGCTGAGATTATGCAGATGGTTACTAACTCACGCGATGTGGCTGTTATTATAGAAGGTGAGCATGCCTGCATGACGACCCGTGGAGTAAAAAAGCCAGGCACTAAAACATTGTCAACTACTTTTAGGGGAAGATTTAATACTGATGTGATTTTAAATAATAAATTGATGATGCTTTATAGTAAATAAATAGAGGGTTTATAGTAAATAAGGGGAGGCGTATTAATTATGAATAGAGAAAAAGCAGTAGTAGTATTCAGTGGCGGACAAGATAGCACAACTTGTTTATTTTGGGCGCTGGCGAGATATAAAGAAGTTATAGCTGTATCTTTTGATTACGGTCAAAAACATATATTAGAACTCGAATGTGCAAAGGATATATGTAAAAAGCACGGCGTTGAGCATCATTTTTTAGACTTAAACCTATTAAACCAACTAGCACCAAATTCATTAACAAGAAAAGATATAGAGGTGGACACGTCAGCACCTAAAGATAGTGTACCTAATTCCTTCGTAGATGGAAGAAACTTATTATTCTTAAGTTTTGTAGCTGTGTTTGCAAAGCAAAGAGGTATAAGCAATATTATAACTGGTGTATCTCAAAGTGATTTTAGTGGATACCCAGATTGTAGAGATGTATTTATAAAATCTCTAAATGTTACCTTAAACTTAGCTATGGGTTATGATTTTGTAATTGAAACACCTTTAATGTGGATTAACAAGGCAGAAACTTGGAAAATGGCTTATGATTTAGGTGTACTTGATATAGTTAAAGAGGATACTTTAACTTGTTATAATGGAATAAAAGGTAATGGTTGTGGAGACTGCCCCTCTTGTAAACTAAGAAAAAATGGATATTTAGAATTCAAAGAAAAAAATCTATAAATATTATTTTATAGATTTTTTCTTTTGTTAACCAACTCATTCCTAGATATAATGATTAAATCTCCTATAAGTGTTCCAAAAAAAGAAATAAGGGTGTATACAAAACACCAAATTAGAAAACTTGAATTAAATACAGTAAAGGTTACACTCAACAAACTCCAAAGTTAATCAGTAAAATAACAAGCATTTAATAGATTTAAATCGAAATCAATATAAAAAAAGATGTTCCTCAGTAGATATAATGAACATCTAGTGCTTTAATATACTACATAATAATCCATTACAGAAATTTCTTCAAATCCACAGGATTCATAAAGTCCAAGTGCATTTTTATTTGACCTAGAAACTTCAATAAAAATATTATCTACATTTTTATTATTTAATATATTAAGGGCAGAATTTAAAATTTCTCGTCCATATCCCTTTCTTCGAAAATCTGGAATTACTCCAACTCCATAAATAAACCCCTCATTATCATTTATACAAATATGAATTTTACCTATAATTTCCCCATTAAGCTCAGCCATATAACTAATAAAATTATCATCCACATTAATTGACGGTTTTTCCATGTCCATTTTATCCTCTTTATCATGAGCATCTTTTTTAGGAGTTCCAAAATAAATAGAACTTTGCCTATCAATTTCAACCGCGTCTTCACTTGTTGATGCCAATCTAAGTTTAATTACATTGCTAGGAGTAGCCTCTAATACTTTCTTATTTAAGCACATTTTATACTCTGAACAACCATATTCTGCTCCAATGGAGTTAATAAATGCAAGGCCCGAAACCGATGTATGGTCACATATCATTAACACCTCTTGAGGACATATTCTTTGCCATTCTTCCTTAGCAATTAAATATAGTTTTTTAAAGATTCCTTTTCTACGAAAATTAGGGTGTACCATACCGCTTATTTCTACTGTAGCTCCTCCGAAATTGCATAAGCCTAAATAACCTACTAGAATTTCATTTTCATAATATAGGAACTCTCCAACAATTTTATTTTTTACATTTTTTTTTCTTTGGCGCATTTTAAGACCAAGTTCTAATTTCAAATTAATTTTTTGTTTTTCATAGCAAGCAGCTTCCAAACTTTTAATAGCTTCATATTCTTCTTCATTTAATTCCAACTTTATAGAAATTGTATGATGATAATTATCCATCGTTTTTCCCCCTAATTTAAAAATTCATATTTAAAGTATAATCTACATTTTAGTGTATCTCAATGCAAAAAACATATAAATCAGATGTATAAATTATTGATACATACGATTTATATGTTTTATTTTTATTTTTAATTCTTGCATTATATGTTACTACCCTAAATAAGACACTTTATCAACAATTTAAATTTAGATCCTACTACTATTTTTTTTGCTATTCATATCTCTATATATAACCTTCCAAAAATGTCTAAGCGTATGTACCCATTCATAAAGAAAACCTGTTTTACAAAAGAAAAGCTCATCCTCTTTTGTTTTTACCTTCTGTTTAAATGGATAGTCGTTGAGATTTCCAGAATAACAAATAAACTTTTCCATAATGTCACAAATTTCTGTTGGTGTTATCTGATAGGGTTCTAATGAAGTAAGCTTGATCCCTCCTTGCCTTAATGCTTCCATGACAAATTCAGAACATATATATGTCTTGTAAACAGCATGCCTCTTATTAGAAATAATCCCAATAGCTTGAAGAAAATTATAGTAATATATCTCAGTATCATTATATATATCATATATGAATTTACTTATTAATTCATATTTTCTAACAGTTACTGGTATCCGATATACATTAATAGGAACATCTTTTTCAAGTCCTATGGTAAGCGTAAATGCACTTTCTCTCACTATACCTCCTACAAGGGGATTGCTAATTGAAAATCTACAAAAGGAATACATTTGAATTAAATTTTTATCCAGGCTAATTGATGCATGATTATATTTTTCTTTTAAAAATTTTCTAACTATCTTGCCTGTAGAAGTTGGTGTTCTTGAAATAACAATATAAATATATTTCCCCATTAACTCCTCCTTACAACTTCTAAATACATATCAATTCTTAAAGTATTACAATAATATTGTTTCCATATTATTCATTTATTATGTAATTTTTCAGTAAATTGTTAACCCTCCATATTTTTATTTTTTCCTGCAACTTACCATGTGGGTATAACTTTTAAATTCATGATGTATAATATACCTATACATAATAATTAATGAAGAGGTTATTACAATGAGAAAAGAATATATAAGTTATATAAACGATTTACCTATAAGCATTTCCCTTGAGAATATAAAGGATTATCCAATCCATTGGCATAATTCTATAGAAATAATCTTTGTGCTTGAGGGCACTATTAATGTACTTATAGAATCAGAGAATTATGAAGTATACGCACATGAGCTTGAAATCATAAATTGTGATGAACCCCATAGAATTTATTCAAATGAGAAAAATAAGGTTTTAATTTTTCACTTGGATTTTACATTTTTTGAAAAGTATTATGATGATATGAAAAATATTTATTTTTATACGAACTCTAGTAAAGAAGGTGCACAACATGAAGAAAAATATGATGTTTTAAGGCAATACTTATCTATACTAGCTTGCGAGGTAATACAAAAAAGTGAAAACTTTGACGATCATATAGATGCTGTTTTAGTAAAATTATTATTCCATTTAATAAATAACTTTCACTATCTTACTTATGAGAACGCTTTAAAAGAAAATGTAATGCAATTTCAGAGGTATCATAGAATCATCAAGTACATATATAATAACTACATGAATAAAATTACTTTACAGGATATAGCTAATCAAGAATACTTAAGTTCTTACTATTTATGTCATCAAATAAAAGACATCTCTGGAACAACTTTTAAAGATTTAGTAAATAATGTTCGAGTAGATGAATCTATTAAACTACTATTAGATACTGATAAAACAATCTCAGATATTTCTTTGGATGTTGGCTTTTCTCATGCTAGGTATTATAATAAGAGCTTTAAAGATTACTACAAGTGTACTCCTCTGCAATTCAGAAAAAAATATCATATACCAGAGGAAGAATTTGATAGCTTTAAAAAAGTAGAAACTTATGATTTATCTAGCTCACTTCAGTATTTATCTTATTATTTAGAGGACTATGATAGATTTAACTATACTAACAAAATTATAAAACTCCAAACAGATTTCGCATACCCAAGCACAGAATTACAACATAAATGGAAGGAAAAAATAAATTTAGGACAAGCAAAAGAACTTATTAAAGCACGGGAACAAGGATATTTAAGAGCTATTCAAGATGCTATAGGTTTTAAAAATGGTATAGTTCAAAACCTATTTGGAAAAGAAATGAAAATATATTTCAATGAGAATGTAAGGTTTTTAAACTGGAATGAAGTTGAAAAACTTTTAGAATTCTTAATGGATATATCCCTTGTACCATTAATAATTTTGAATCAGACTTTTGAAGATAAAAGTTCTTTCATAAAACTTTTAGAAAGCTTTATACTATATTTTGCTAATATATATGGAATTGAGGTAGTAAAGCTGTGGAAATTCCAAGCCTCAAAGGATTTATCTGTAGAGTACATAAATATTACTCGCGAAATTTTTGTAAAATATAAATTGCAAAATTTAATAGAGGATCCTTTTAATGTTCCTAAAGCTATAAATACTATTTATGATTCTTCCTATATGCTTCCATATATTATTCATAATTTTATTAACAACAATAGCAGTCTGCTCACCCTAAAAGCTTTTGATACCGTGGAGGAGAACTCAATTTTAAACAACGAATTGTTTTTTGGTTCACCAGGCCTACTTACTTTAGATGGTATAAAGAAAGCTTCCTACTACGCTTATTATTTATTATCAAAACTAGGAAATGAGGTTGTAGACCAAGGTGATGGATATATTATCACAAGGCAAGATGAAGATATCCAGGTCTTACTTTACAGTTACAGTGATGAACTTAATACCCTGATTAAGTTAGAGGATTTATCTAAAGGTAAGGGTAGTAAAAATATTACTGAAAGAAAAATATCATTATCCATTAAAAATTTAGTGCATGACTATAAAGTTATTAAATATGAAATTGGAGAAAAAGTTGGATCAGCTTACGATATTTGGTTACGCATGGGTAAGCCGAAAAGACTGGGTTATGATGAATGGAAAATTCTAACTAAGATTTCTGCTCCCAATATTTCTTTATCTTTTGCAAAAAAAACTGCAGTTTATAATAACATAATAAAGATTGAAGGCTATGGTTCTACCTTAATAGTTCTTCAAGAAGTACAAAAACACCTGTTTTAAGGTGTTTTTTTGTTATTTAAGTATTATCCATTCTCACATGTCAGCAACTTTGTACTTTTTATGTAGCAATTGTGTGAATGTTAAAATATTCATAACAGCGTATAATAATATTAAGGAAACAAATTGATTAAGGAGAAGTGGATTTCATGACAATGAGTAGCGTCACAGAAAGCAATAAAATGTTTGGCGAGGAAAAAATCTGGAAACTGTTATTAAAATTTTCCGTGCCAGCAATAATTTCTTTAATGGTAGCAGAAATGTACAACATGGTAGATTCTATGTTTTTGGGACAATCAATAGGAGCTAATGCAATCGGTGCTTTAACCATAGCCTTTCCAATTCAAAGATTATTTTTAGCTATATCTATGCTTATAGCCATTGGTGCTTCTACCGCCGTTGCAAGAAGCTGTGGAGACGAGGATTTTGAAAATTTAAGAATTATTATACCTAATGCTATAGTTCTAATGTTTATAATAATATCTGTGTTTAGTTTTAGCATTTTTATTTTTCAAGATAAAATTTTACTTAGCTTAGGTGCTTCGCAAAATACATTTCCTCTTGCAAAAGATTATGTAAGTATAATATTAATGGGAGTTTTATTTCAATCCTTTACATTAATTGCATCTTATATTATAACTGCTTTTGGAAACACTAAAATAGTTTTATTAAGTACTTCTATTGGAGCAATTTGTAATGTAATTATAGATTATTTCCTAGTAAATGTATTTTCATATGGAGTAAAGGGAGCTGCTATCGCAACAGTAGTATCTCAGATAATCGCTTTTATATATGTTTTAATTGTATTTATAAAAATAAAAAAGGGATTAAAATTTTCTTTTAAATTAACCCTTAATAAAGCAGTATCAATTGGAATAATATGTGTTGGGTTTTCAACCTTTATAATAGAGATATCAGATGCCGTAGTCGCTGCTATCTTAAACAATTTACTAGCCTCTTATGGCGGAGATTTGGCCATCGTAACAGTTGGTTTAACTACAAGAGTTTCAATGTTTTTGTTTATGACGATTATGGGTATAAGTTCAGCTATGCAACCTATAGCCGCATATAATTATGGTGCTGGAAATTATACAAGATTAAAAGAAGTTGTTAAAACATCTATAATTGCAGTATCTGTAAGTTCAACTTTATTATGGGCAATATTCATGATCTTTTCAAAACAACTTATAGGATTATTTATAAATGATCCTGCCATTATACAACAGACAGCAAAGGCTTTTAAAGTAGTTATAGCTGTATTCCCTTGCATTGGAGTATATTATTTATCAATCGCCTATTGCCAAGCTATAAATAGAGTTAAAGCCTCTTTAAAATTATCTATTTTTAGACAACTAATAGTATTTATTCCACTAGTATATGCCTTTGTAAGTGGTTTGGATATGGGTGTATTTGGAGCATGGCTTGCTTATCCTGTATCGGACATGATATCCTTCATTACAGCTGCTATATTCATTAAATATACTTATATTTCTTTAGAAATACTAGAGATGCATCAAATTTTCAAGAATAATAAGACTAAACTTAGACTTGCTAATGCAACTATTTAATATTTTATATTTCCAGTAAAAGTCGATGTATAAATTATTACATCGACTTTTAACTAAGCTTTCCTTATTTCACCTTCTTTTATCATTTTTATATCCCCATAAAAGTGCAATTTATTATCAATCACAATGATTCCATCGCCATCATTACATGTATAAACTGTATTGCCCGTATTGTTAGAATACTCCTTTAAATCCTCTAAATAATGACTGTGATGATTCCAATGCGGCATAAAGTCAAAATCAACTAGATCTAAAGATGATAAATCTGATAATCCAACTATATCTTCATCACCAAATTGTGCAGCTGATATGTCTTTTGCCATCATTATTGCCCCTGCGCTTAATCCTATAACATAACCTCCATTTTCAACATACCTTCTAAGTCTAGTTATAAAATATCTTTTCTTTAAGCTATTTAAAAAATAATAGGTATTCCCTGATGATAGATATATTACTTCCGATTTAAATATTTTATCTATTTTTTCTATATTACAAAAATAATCTATATCAAAATAATTAAATTCGAAGTTCCCATATTCACTTAACTTATTTTTTGTTTTTTCAAAACACTTTAAATTTCTATCAGTCATTGAAGGTATATAGCTTAAAGTATATTTTTTATCTAAAAATAATTCTTTCATCTTTTTTTTCAAAAAAACATTATCTTTTTCAGTAAAATCGCTTAGCAGAACCAATGCTCCCATATCATCATCTCACTTCCATATTTTTCCCTTAAGTCTATACTTTTGATAACTTCTAATTATATGTTTCATTTATTTTATATATTATACCTTATTTTTCAAAACCTAGACATTTGTATAGATTTATTGCTTTTTCATTAGCCATAGGTGCACTTCTAAATCTTTGACTTCTTATACTTTTTCAACTCGTGATGCTATTCTATTCTATACAACTACATCTTGACACCTTATGTAATTCTAAATGCTAGCCTTATTATAAAATTGACGCCAAGTTATCTCCCAATATATATATATTGTTAATTTTTGCTTAAAATATAATTTGTTGTATGTTGACAATCTAGATAATATATGTATAATTAGTGTTAACTATAATGGAAAAGAAAAGTAATTGTAATTTCAATTTAAAGATAACCAATAAGTTTACCTTTCATCCTATTATAGGATGATAGGTTTTTTTATTTTTAATTAAATTATCACGTACATTGCTTCACTTTTATAAGAAAGGATGATTAAAATGGATTATATAAAACTATCAGATTTACTGCTCCCTAACATAACCACAACTCCAGAACACTATAGAGAGTTTTATCCAAAAAGAAATCTTAAACCTAATGCTATGGTTACAAGATATGCCCCAAGTCCTACTGGCTTCCAGCATCTTGGAGGTGTATTTGCGGCTCTTATATCTGAAAGACTAGCTCATCAAAGCGAAGGAATATTTTATCTTAGAGTAGAGGATACTGACAAAAAGAGAGAGGTTGCTGGCGCCATTGAAGACACCACTAACACTCTAAGGGATTTTGGAATTCTTTTTGATGAAGGAGTTGTAGATTCTGATAATGAAAAGGGTACATATGGACCTTATAAACAAAGCGACAGAATTAGTATATATCATGCTTTTGTAAAATCACTAATAAAAAAAGGATTAGCTTACCCTTGCTTTTGCACTGAAGAAGCTTTAGATAACACAAGGAAAACTCAACAAGAACTTAAAATTAATACAGGGTATCATGGAAAATGGGCTATTCACAGAAATTCTAGTCTTGATGAAATTAATTCTGAGTTATCAAAAGGCACACCTTATGTTATAAGACTTAGATCTCCTGAAGAATCAGGTCGAAGAGTAGTTTGTAATGATTTAATTAAAGGGACTATAAGTATGCCAGAAAACGACCAAGACATTGTGATCCTTAAAACTAATGGGATTCCAACATATCATTTTGCACATGCAGTAGATGATTATTTAATGGGAACAACCCATGTAATCCGTGGTGAAGAGTGGCTTTCGTCTCTTCCTATACATTTGCAACTATTTGAAATGTTAGGATGTACTCCTCCAGAATACGCTCATATACCTACAATTATGAAAATGGATGGGACATCAAAACGTAAGCTCAGTAAAAGAAACGACCCTGAAATTTCCGTAGATTTTTATAAATCTCAAGGTTATCCTTTTATAGCTGTAACTGAGTACCTTGTAAATCTTATTAACTCTAATTTTCAAGAGTGGAGAGATACCCATGAAGATGAACCTTGCACAAACTTTAATATCACCCTTGAAAACATGAGCAAAAGTGGAGCTCTATTTGATATTTTAAAACTTAATGATATTAGTAAAAATGTTATAGCCACTATGGATGCATCCACCGTATACGACCTTTATCTTAATTGGGCTAAACATTATGATACTACAATTGCAAATGAACTAATTGAAAATGAAGATTATTCTAAAAAAATATTTAATATTGAAAGAGAAAATGAAAAGCCAAGAAAAGATTTTGTAAAATGGTTAGATGTAAAAGAACATATTGAATATTTCTTTGATGATCTTTATAAAAACAGCATAAAAGGTAGTTACAATTTCCCTACCCATATACCAATGGATGAGGTAAGAAGAGTACTTACTAGCTATATAGATGTATATGATCATTCCCATGATAATGACACCTGGTTTGCAACCCTTAAAGCGCTAGCACTCGAACTTGGGTATGCAAAAAATGCTAAAACTTATAAAAAGAATCCAGATTTATTTATAGGTCAACTATCAGATGTTGCCACAATAGTAAGGGTAGCAATAACCAATAAAACACAAACTCAAGATTTACATGAAGTAATGCAAGTTATGGGTGAAAACCGTGTTATTGAAAGATTAAGTCAAAATTTTATTTAAGAAATAAAATTGCCACCTACATGTAGGTGGCAATTTTTATAGTCTTTTAAATTCACAACAAATGCATAACACGTCATTAATAATATCCGCTGTTATGATTGCATTCATTTTTTCTACTAATGTTTTTACAATAGAAAGTCCAAGTCCTGTTCCTTTTTCTGAGCGGGTTTTGTCTGCCATGTAAAATCTGTCAAAAATCTTTTCTACATCTTCTAAAGATAAATTTATAACTGTGTTTGTTATTTTTAATAATACCACATTTGAGTTGGTTTCTAAATAAATTGATACATTATCTCTTGCGTATTTAATAGCATTACTTAGCAAATTTTCAATTATTCGCTCTAAAGATTTTTTTTCTGCTATTATATAAATGTTTTGATTTGGTATTTGTATATTGGGCTTCAAATTTCTACTTGTAAAATCACTATACTTGCCAAGTAATATTTCTTGCAATATATTGGTAATATTTATTTTTTCAAAATTCAATTCAAAATCTTGGGATTCAACTAAAGATAGTTCATAAAAATCATTTAATAAGCTTTCAAGAGATTTGGTCCTCTGCTCAGCTATGTTTAAATATTCCACTCTTTCTTCATCACTTATATTATCTAATTTTAAAAATTGAATATATCCTTTTATTGATGTTAATGGCGTTCTAAGGTCGTGTGACATATTTGCAATGTTTTGTTTTAGATCATTCTGAAATTTAATTTTGCTTGCTTCACATTGTTTTCTCATATTTATAGTGTCATTAATAACTTTAGTTAATGCTTCAATTTCTGGATTTATAAGACCTATAGTTATTTTTTTATCTATATTGTTTTCATTGATATCTATAAGCTGATTTGTTACACTTATTACTTGCTTTTTCATATAAAATAAGCGAGCAAACAAAATCACTGATGCAACTAATAGTCCTACAATTATAAATATCACTTTATCTCCCACCTTTGCTATATATGTTTTTTTCTAAAATCACTTAATCTCTGCTTTGTTAAAAAAATACACACTTAATAATGTTGAAACTACTATTGTTGTTATAGAGATTCCTATTATTTTAAACCCCTGTGAAAATTCAACATAATCCGTGTCCAAAAACAATGATTGGCCAAATATAGTTTTATTTAAAATTTTAATAATAAGGTATTTTCGAAAAATTAAACCTCTGCAAACTCTATTAACTGTATCTACTAAAATAAACGCTCCCACTGTAATTATGCTATTTCTAGCTATAAATGATATTAAAACTGCAATACTTCCTATGCCAATATATATAAGAACCATAAGAAACGATAATTCAAGTATAAATGCAAGTGAATTCAAAGTAAATACCTCACCATATCCGTTCATAATAGTGTTTATTATAGTAATTAAAATTGGAGACGTTAAACTTATAATTGCGATTCCAACATAATAAGATATACTTTTTGCTATAACAATATCCCGTCTTTTATGTCCACAAGCAATTAAATTTTTTATACATCCAGTGCTAAATTCATCGCCTATATAACATGCCGCAAACGCGCCTATTAGCATGTATAATGCTATAAATTCTTGTGCACCAAACACCTGTAATAGCACCTGTTTTCCCGTCATTTCCTTACTAAATGTTATAGGACACAAAATTGATTGAACTACCATTAATACTAATATCAACTTGAATGTTTTTGATGTTTTCAATTTGTAAAATTCAACTTTTAATAAATTAAGCATTTAATGCACCACCTATTACTTTAGTAAAGTAAGCTTCTAAGTCATCTCCCATAGGCATAATTTCTTCTACTGAAATTCCTTCCCCTGAAAGGACCTTCGACACTTTCCCTGCATTATCTACATAATCATATAATTTAATAATATTATTAGGTAAAACCTGAAAATTCGTTGTTTGTAACTTTGTATTTAACACAACTGATGCTTTAGCAGCATCGTCTACTTTAATGTGAATAAGTTTTTTACATTTATCCTCTAATTCACTATCTGTAATTTGTTCTATGAGTTTACCATTATGAATTATTCCATAGCAATTTACCAGTTGATGAAGTTCTGCTAATATGTGACTAGATATTAACATTGTAACTCCGTTTTCAATGTTTAGCTTTTTTAATAACTCCCTTATCTGTATTATTGCAATAGGGTCTAATCCATTAATAGGCTCATCTAACATTAAAAATTCTGGTTCACTAAGAAGTGCCATTGCTATTCCTAATTTTTGTTTAATGCCTTTAGAAAAATTTCTCACCTTTTTATTCTTTAAATCTACTAATCCTACATCATTTAAAACTTTTTCTATACACTCTTTTCCTGGTATACCCTTTTGAATCCTTTCAATTTCTAAATTTTCATAAGCAGTCTTATTAACATAAATTCCAGGTATTTCTATTAAGCACCCCATACGCTTTCGATTAGCTTCAACAGTCATTTCATCATTTTCACCAAATAACTCCACACTTCCACTGTCCTTTACGCAAAGGCCAGCTATAACCCTCATTAATGTGGTTTTCCCCGCTCCATTTAATCCTATAAGTCCATATATCTGCCCCTTATTAATAGTCATGTCTACTGTATCTAATGCCTTTATTCCTTTATATATCTTTGAGATTGCTGTAGTTTTTACTATTACATTATTCATAATCAGCTCCACCCTTTCTTTAGATATTTTTTTTATTAATTATAATGCAGGTTGCTATAAGAAATATAGTGGTTACCTACAAGGCCTATAATTTCTCCTTCATTTATAGATAAACCTACTTTATCTAGCACCTTTTGATTTCCATAAACTTTACTTATATTACTTAGCCTTAAAACTTCACTCACTTTAACTCCCCCAAATTTTTTATTTCTTATATATTTATCTTAATACTCAATGCATAAGAGAAATTAAAGAACTCCTTAAGAAAACCTTAAGAATAAAAAAATAACTAGCGTATTTACTAGTTATTTTTTATGATATTTTATATCCCATACCCCATATTGTTTCTATATATTGTTCATTAGGGTTTGCCTTATGTAATTTACTTCTTAAATTACTCATATGAACATTAATTGTATTGTCATCTCCTAAATACTCACTTTCCCAAACACTTTCAAACAAATTAGCTTTACTAAATACTTTTTTAGTGTGAGACAGAAACAACTCAAGTATTGTAAATTCTCTAGCTGTTAATATTAACTCCTGGTTATTTACAATAACTTCTTTAGTTTCTTTGTTTAGAACTATATCTTTATATGTTAAATTCCGCGCACAATTATCACTATTATTAAAATCCATATATCTTCTAATATTTGCTTCAACCCTAGCTGAAACCTCCCCTATATCAAAAGGCTTTGTAATATAATCATCTGCTCCTAGCTTTAGCATATCTATTTTATCTTGTTTATCTATTTTCGCTGAAATCACAATTACTGGCATTTGCTTAATTTCCCTTATACCCTTTAATACTTCGTCTCCATTCATTCCAGGCAACATTAAATCAAGTAGTACCAATTGAAAATCATTGTTTTCAATATACATCATAGCCTCTGTACCTGAATAAGCTTGTCTTACGTTATAATTATCTTTTTGCAAAAGTCTAGCTAACATACTATTTATATAATCATCATCTTCTATCACTAATATATTAATATCCTTATTCATACTCCACCCCCAATCTGCAACCTTTATACCACCTATTTCATTATGTATTTATTGTTTTTTTAAGGGTATCCGGAAGGTTACCCTTATACTATATCATGATTTATACTTTTTTATTTTAAATATTACCATTAAATCTTCTACGGAGCTGCAACAGCTTCGCAGAAGGTGCATTGACGACTTCAAAAGGAGATTTATACTCCGACTGAAGTTTTCTATTTGTTAGGGTAAGTAACTCCTACTTATAGTAGGTACTCTTGCTTATAGAAGTGGGAGACTTTCCTTCTGAAATGTCATTAAAAATTATGTACTTACACTCTCTTATTTTTATCATAATTAACATTTGCAGTTACCTTCATCTCTTAATATATTGAATATTTGATATATTTATGTTGACAAATTCACTTAAAAATATTAGTATATGAGTATAAAGATTATGTACGGGTTACAAAATAATATATGTAGAGGGAGTAACTTCCTGTTTTTTTTAGCAGGTTCAAAGTCGTCACCACGGATTAAATCCCGGCTTTGATAACTTCTAAAGTTTAGTAAGACTCTACAATTGATATAACCATCAATTGTAGAGTCTTTTTTATTTTGCCCTGTTACTATAATCAATAGGTTTTATATCTATTTTTATTAGCTATTTTTCATTTTATAGTAATAAAACAGAGATAGTGCTTACACTATCCTACTTTGAGAAGGGGGACAATAATGAAAATATTTTATAATCAAACATCAAAAGAAGTGATGAGCACTCTGGGGGTTAATGACAAAGGACTAGATGACCTTGCAATAAAAAACAGGCGGGAAGAACAGGGCTTTAATGAATTAACTGAAGCTGCTAGAAAAAGTCACATACATGTGTTTTTAGATCAGTTCAAGGACTTTTTAGTATTAATACTTATAGGCGCTGCAATAATATCAGCCTTCCTTTCAAAGTTTGAGAGTACACTTGTTATAATTGTAGTTATTGTTATAAATGCGATTCTTGGAACTCTTCAGCACATTAAAGCAGAACAATCTTTAAAAAGCCTTCAGGCTCTTTCTTCTCCCACAGCCAAGGTTCTAAGAAATGGTCAAAAGCTAGAAATCCCTTCAAAGGAATTGCTGGTTGGAGATATCTTATATTTAGATGCAGGAGACTATGTAAGTGCTGATGGAAGAATAATTGAAAACTACAGTCTTCAGGTAAATGAAAGTTCTTTAACAGGTGAGTCAGAAAGCGTTTTAAAAACAACAAATATAATAAATGAGGATAATGTATCAATTGGTGATAAAAAAAATATGGTGTTTTCCGGAAGTTTTATAACCTATGGAAGAGCTGTTGTTTTAGTTACATCTATTGGAATGAAAACAGAACTAGGTAAAATAGCTAACCTTTTAGAAACTGCAAAGGAAAAGAGGACTCCATTACAAGTTAATTTGGATAACTTTGGTAAAAAACTTGCCTTTGTTATACTTGCAATATCAACTCTTATTTTCGCTCTCAATATATTTAGAGACTATGCAATTATTGACTCCTTCATGTTTGCTGTATCTCTTGCTGTTGCTGCAATACCTGAAGCCTTAAGCTCAATAGTAACAATAGTTCTAGCCATTGGAACCCAAAAAATGTCTCATGAAAATGCTGTTGTAAGAAAGCTTCATGCAGTTGAAAGCTTGGGAAGCATTTCAGTGATATGCTCAGATAAAACTGGGACGCTAACACAGAATAAAATGACTGTACAAAAGGTATATGTTGATGAAAAAGTATTGTCTCATGATGAACTTGACCATGATAATCTTTTGGAAAAGAATCTTGTACTAATGGCGCTATTATGTAATGATGCTGTAACTATTAAAGACAAAGAGATTGGTGATCCCACTGAAGTTGCACTTGTAAACCTAGGTGAATTATACGATTTGGATGAGCTAGATATCAGAAAAGACTATCCAAGAGCTTTCGAGGTACCCTTTGATTCCGATAGAAAACTAATGAGTACAGCAAATAAACTTAAAGACAAAACCTTTATGATAACCAAGGGTGCACTTGATGTACTTTTATTAAGGACAATAACTATTGTTACATCAAGTGGAGTTAAAACCCTCACTGATGATGATAAAACGGAAATTGAAAGGGTAAATAGGGAATTTTCTGAAAGTGGACTCAGAGTTTTAGCTTTTGCTTATAAAGAAATAGAAAATGGAAAAACAATTGATACATGCGATGAAAATGACTTGACATTTGTAGGTCTAATTTCCATGATGGATCCTCCAAGAGCGGAATCTAAAGTCGCAGTTGCAGAATGTATCAAGGCTGGCATTAAGCCAGTAATGATAACTGGAGATCATAAAATAACCGCTTCTGCCATAGCTAAACAAATAGGTATATTAAATAATGGATCTGTTGCTATAGAAGGCTATGAAATTGATTCCTTAAATGATGAAGAGCTTAAATCTAAGGTAGAAAATATTTCTGTATATGCAAGAGTATCCCCTGAACATAAGATAAGAATAGTAAGAGCATGGCAAGAAAGAGGAAATGTAGTGGCAATGACCGGTGATGGTGTAAATGATGCCCCTGCTTTAAAACAAGCAGACATTGGTATAGCTATGGGAATAACGGGTACTGAGGTTGCTAAAGATGCTGCTTCTATAGTACTTATGGATGATAACTTTTCAACCATTGTAAAGGCAATTTCCAATGGCAGAAGTATATATTCAAACATAAAAAATTCAATCAAATTTTTATTATCTGGAAATTCTGCCGCTGTAATCTCGGTGCTTTATACTTCACTTGCAGCGCTTCCAATGCCTTTTGCACCAGTGCACCTTTTGTTTATCAATTTGGTTACAGATAGCCTTCCAGCTATTGCAATAGGACTTGAGCCTCATAATAAAAATATAATGGATGAAAAACCTAGAAATATAAACTCACCTATATTAAATAAATCCTTTTCAATAGAAGTACTACTTGAAGGGTTACTAATTGCACTATGTACAATGACAGCGTTCCATATAGGATTATCCACCGGTGATACTGTGGTTGCAAGCACAATGGCCTTTGCAACACTGTGTTTATCAAGACTGCTCCATGGATTTAACTCTAGGTCACAAGAATCAATATTTAGAATAGGAGTTTTCTCAAATAAATATTTATGGATTGCCACTATATTAGGTTATTTACTTTTAGAATTTGTTTTAAGCTTTAAGCCATTTATGGGAGTTTTCGAAGTAGCTACTTTAACAATAACCCAACGTGCTATGATATATGGACTCTCCCTTATGCCTCTAATTCTTATTCAAATATATAAACTATTATTTGTAAGAGCTCATACGTAATATACTAAACTATACAAGGGACGGTTAATAACTTCTAGTAAAGTTATTAACCGTCCCTTGTATTTATAATTTATTATATCAGAATTTTCTATGCGGTGCTTTCTCTTAAGAAAGCACCGTTTTGCTTTCCATTTCCTTATCTTCTAAGAGCTGATTTGTATATAGTTTATAGTAATAACCTTTTCTTTTTAGTAGTTCTCTGTGATTTCCTGACTCCGTAATCTTTCCATTCCTTATAACAAGAATTCTATCTGCAGATACTATGGTAGAAAGTCTATGGGCAACCACAAAACTAGTTCTACCATTTAAAACTTTTTCTATGGCATTTTGTATCATTCTTTCTGTTTCCGTATCTATAGATGATGTAGCTTCATCAAGAACAAATAGTGCTGGATCTGCTACAATGGCTCTAGCAAAGGAAATAAGTTGTTTCTCTCCTGTGGATAGATTCCCTCCCCCTTCACCAACCTGCGTATCATAGCCTTTTTCTAGTTTACTTATAAACCCATGAGCATTTACAAGCTTTGATGCATTTTCAATTTCATCGAAGGTTGCATTAAGCTTTCCATATATAATGTTATCTCTAATATTTCCACTAAATAAATGTGGGCTTTGAAGTACATAGCCTACATTAGATTGAAGCCACAATAGTGATCTTTCTCTATAATCTTTTCCATCAATTAATATTTCTCCACTACTTGGTTCATAAAATCTACAAAGTAGGTTTACTAAGGTGCTTTTACCAGAACCTGTTTCTCCAACTAACGCTATAGTTTCACCTTTTTTCACTTTTAGGTTAAAGTTTTGAAACACCTTTTCTCCATTTTTATAGGAAAAGCACACATCTTTAAATTCAATATCTCCATGTATTTCTTCCCAGTTTTCTTGTTTTGCATTAAATAAATCTCCGTATTTTTCAATTACATCATTTTTATCCCATATATCTGGCTCAGTTTCTATTAAAGCTATAATTCTCTCTGCAGATGCTTGAGCATTCTGAAGTTCTGCAATGGTTCCAGCTAGCTGACTTACAGGGTCGAAGAACTGCACAGTATAAGCAATAAACATTACAAAAGTACCATAAGATAGCGATTGTGATATAACCCTATCCCCTCCTAGCCATAAAGCAAAACCTGCTCCTACGCTACCCATAGATATAACAATTGGAAGAAAGAGAGCAGAGAACATAGCTGCCTTAACTGAAGAATTTCTCATATTGCCTGCATCTTGTTTAAATTCGTTTAAGTTTTCTTCTTCACGAACAAGAGTTTTAGTAGTTTTAGCTCCAGATACCTCTTCACTAAAATCCGCAGTTAAATGTGAATTTAATTTTCTAACCTTTCTATATGATTTTAATATTTTTTTTTGAAAAAATATCCCTATTAAAAATAAGAATGGCACCACACTCATGCTTATAAGAGTTAGCTTTACGTTATTATAAAGCATTACTCCTATAAACCCAGTCATCATAACTATTGCCCACACCATATCAATTAATCCCCAGGATATTATTTCACTAAGCCTTGTTACATCTGAGGTCATCCTTGCCATAAGCCATCCCACTGATGAGTTATCATAATATGAAAAAGATAGCTGTTGAAGCCTTTTAAACCCAAGCTTTCTTATATGATAAGCCAAGTGCGTTTCAATTTTACCTGCATGCATTATAAATAATCTTACATTTAACGCTTGAAAAACAATTATGCAAAAGTAAACTAATGCAAATATTGTAAGCCCGTCTATAGTTTTCTTTGCTATAAAATTATCAATAGCATACCTTGTAAGTAGTGGCATTACTACATCTACGCCTGCCACACCTACCATTAGGAAAGCCAAAAATACAAGTCCATTTTTGAATTCTGTAAGATATTTAAAGAGCTTTCTCCATATACCTATATCTATTTTTTTAGTAGCTTTATTTTCATCTATCCTATCCATAATATCACCTGCCTTTTACTCATTAAGCACCTGCTTTTCATCCTTTATGGAATCTAACGATGTCTGTATATCCCATATTCTTTTATAGATACCATCCTTTTTAATGAGTATGTCATGGGTTCCTATGTCCTCAATCTTTCCATGATTTATTACAATAATTTTATCCGCAGCCATAACTGTAGAAATTCTGTGAGAGATTATGAAGGTAGTATTACTTTCACTTTTCTTTTTAAGTTTTTGCCTTATAACTCTATCAGTTTCAGTATCCACCGCACTTAGTGAATCATCAAATATCAATATAGGCATATTGTTTATAAGTGTCCTTGCTATGGCGACCCTTTGCCTTTGTCCTCCTGACAAGGTAACACCCTTTTCTCCTACAATAGTGTCATACCCCTTTTCAAAAGAAGATATAACATTATGCACATCAGCTACTGTAGCCGCATCATGAATTTCTATATCTTCAGAGTCTATCTTTGCCATTTTGATATTTTCCTTTATAGTTCTTGAATAGAGAAAAGGCTCCTGAAGCACTATTCCAACATTACTTCTCATATGCTTTCTTCCAATATCCTTAAGCTCTACTCCATCAACCTTTATAGACCCACTATTGTAGTCATAAAGTCTTAATAATAGATGCACTAGCGATGACTTACCTGAACCTGTTGGTCCAACAATAGCCACTGTTTCGCCTTTCTTTACTGTGAAAGTTATATCGCTTAAAATTTTATTATCTTTCTCGTATTCAAAGTTTACATTTTCAAAGCTTATATCACCTTTAATTTGTGGCTTAAGTGCTTTTCCATATTCTTGTTCTACGTGCTCTTCAAGAACATTCGTTATTCGCTTAAGCGAAACTGACATTTTGCCCATATCTGAAAGAATTCTACCCAGCTGCCTTACTGGCCATAATAACATTCCTTCATATGTGTTAAATACCACCAAACTGCCCAAACTTATTTCTCCATTAACTGCAAAATATATGCCCGATACTAAAACCAAACCAATTTGAGTCATACAAAGTATATCTGATGTAGACCAATAAATTGAATGTAGCTTTACTAATTTGAAATTTAAATCTCTATATTTCATATTCTCTTTTTCATATTTTTCAATCTCAAACTTTTGCCTTCCAAAAGCTTTAACCACGCGTGCTCCACTTATATTTTCTTGAAGCACTGAGGTTAGTACCCCCTCTTGTGCATCTGAGTGCTCAAAAGTATCCTTTATTTTATAAAAGAACACATATGAAAATACAAATATAATTGGTACTATTACCATGGCAATAATCGTCATTTTTTTATTAAGTGATAACATCATTAAAATTGCGAATGTTACTATAAAAAACGCTCTTCCTATTTCCACCATTTGCGTCGCAAAGAATTTTCTAACGGTATCTACATCTGACGTACATCTTTGAATAAGATCACCTGTTTCTGCTTTTACATGATATCCATATGGCAAATTCTGAATATGATCATACAGCTTAACTCTCATATTTCTTGCAATATTTTCAGCAGCGCGAGCAGAAAGATTCCCTCTTAGGAATAAGAAAACCCCTCTTATACATGTTAATATTACAAGCCCCAAAGCACATATCCATAGATTTCTCGAAAGCATACCTGTGCCACCTAATAGCATAACCAATTTTTGCATAGGTAATGGAACGTCCATTGGTTTATTTCCTATTATTGAATCTATTGTTACTTTTATAACCATAGGCTCCAGCATTGCTATGAAAGTAGCTACTGCTATAGAAATTATTGCTGTAATATATAATAATCTATTTCCTTTAGTTAACTTTAAAAGTTTTTTCATATAATTTGTCTCCTTGTAGCTGGGCCTATTTGATACTGGTTATTAATCACTTTTCATGTATATACTTTCTAGTCTCCTCTTCAGCGCTAGTATACGCTGTCCCCATTTTGCACCTAAACTCATCTGTGCTTGTGCAAAAGTCTGGAATACCCAATGTTTTTATAACTCCATGCTTAACTTCGGGTGTTATATAAGAAAATGTCATGTTTAATACATCATCATCTATTTTATTAAAATTTTCAAATTCTCTTTTTAAATCTTCAATAGTTTTTCTTGACCTACGGTGTATTTTTGCTTTTCGTTTAACCTTTTCACCTTCATTTCCACTTCTTAAAGTTCTCAAAGCTTGTAAAAATTCATCTTTATCCATGCCTCTCAGTTTTAAAATTACAAAGGGATCCTTATCAAACTCAACCCCAAGCATATAATGAACTGCAGCGATATGTTTGCATGGGTTTGCAACGTCTGAGCAGGAACACTGAGTTACTAAATGTATTTGTTTTTTGGGAAAAAGAGAAACTCCGGCTTCTTTAAAAGCTTCCTCTATATTTTCAGGCATTTCTCCATTTAAAAGTTTAGCGCAAAATATAGCTTTTTGCGACATAATCTTCATGATTTTTCCCCACTGCTGCTCCGAAAAACTATCAAGCTCCATATTCACTTTATAAGGTGTTAATCTGCTTCCCTGAACTTCTGCCTCAATTCTCCCCTTTGAAACCTCTATGCTCAGTACATTTCCACCTCTTGCATATTCTCGTCCACTGTCAACTCTAGAACTTATAGTAAAGCTCGAAATTGCGTTATTCCATTTTTTAGACCACCAATTGCTACCAAATTCATTTCTTATTCTTCCAGCCACAGGTTTCCACCTCCTTGCCAATGTCTATGTTTAGGTAACAATTATTAATTATCACCTTCGATGTTATCTATCAATTGTAATCTTTGTTGTCCTGCTCTAATGTAAAGAGTTCGTGAAGCTCCTCATTGCTCATCTCTGATATCCAGTTTTCATTTGTTGAAACTACACTTTCAGCAAGTGCCTGCTTCTTTTCTAGCATAACATCAATTTTTTCCTCTAAGGTTCCCATACATATGAATTTATGAACATGGACATTCTTAAGTTGCCCTATTCTAAATGCCCTATCCGTTGCTTGATTTTCTACAGCAGGATTCCACCATCTATCAAAATGAAATACCTGATTGGCTTTTGTTAGGTTTAACCCAAGTCCACCAGCCTTTAAAGATAATATAAATACCATAGGCTCATTACCATCTTCTTGAAAAACATTAATTAGCTCTTCTCTTTTCTTTCTGCTGGTTCCTCCATGTAAAAATAGTGTTCTTACCCCTAGTTTTTTCTCAATTTCTGATTTTAAAATATGTCCCATTTCCGCAAACTGCGTAAATACAAGCGACCTATCCCCTTCTTCTATAACAACTTCCAGCATTTCTAGAAGCCTTTCAAGTTTTCCAGAGCGTCCTTCAATGTCGCCATCGTCCTTTAAAAATTGCACAGGGTGATTACAAATTTGCTTGAACTTTGTTAATGAAGAAATAATAAGTCCCCTACGCTGAATACCTTCTGATTCATCAATTTTATTTATGCAATCATTTACCACAGCTTGATATAAAGTAGCCTGTTCCTTTGTTAAAGCTGTATATTCCTTAGTCTCTATTTTTTCTGGCAAATCTTTGATAATATTTGTGTCAGTTTTAAGTCTTCGTAGCACAAATGGAGCAATTATTTTTTTTAGTTTATTACTTTTTTTAGAATCTCCATCCCGCTCTATAGGAACTGCAAATTCACTCCTAAATGTTGACCAATTATATAGATATCCTTTATTTAAAAAGTCCATAATAGACCACAAATCTGAAAGTCTATTTTCAACCGGCGTTCCTGTTAATGCAACTTTATATTCCGCTTTAAGTTTTTTTATATATTGAGTTTGTTTGGACGCGCTATTCTTAATATTTTGAGCTTCATCCAATATAATCCCTGCCCATTCTTCTTTTTGGAATAACTCCTTATCCCTTACCATTAGCGCATAAGTTGTAATAACAACCTCATTTTTATGTATTTCCTCGCTAAAAGTTTCATAACTCCACCTACTATTTCCGTGATGAATTGCTGATTTAAGATTAGGTGCAAACTTTTCAATTTCTTTTTCCCAATTTCCCACAACAGACGTAGGACATATTATTAAAGTAGGTTTATCCGTTAACCCCTTTTCTCTCTCATAAAGCATAAGACATATACTTTGTACAGTTTTTCCAAGCCCCATATCATCAGCAAGGCATGCCCCTATACCATGATTTCGCAAAAAAGTTAACCAGTAAAACCCTCTTTTCTGGTATTCACGAAGGGTACCTCTAAATCCTAATGGAATATCAACTTCTTCTATATTATTCAAATTAAACAATTTCTCAAAAAAATGCCCCACAGCTTCTTGATTATCTATATTATCAACAGTAACTCCTGGAATTATCTCCTCATCACTTAAGTTGAGTCTTAATAATTCTCCGACAGGAATCTTCCCATTTAACCCTTTATTCATTTTCATCTTGGAAAGTGTTTTAATTTGATGTATATCAACCTGTACCCACTGACCCCTTAATTGAATAAATGGTATTTTCAAATTTGAAATTTTTTCAAATTCCTTCTCACTTATCTCTTCTCCATTTAATGCCAATTTCCAGTCGTATTCAAGAATAGTATCCATATTGAATGTACTCTTTACTGCTAAATTAGTATTTGTAATGTGCTTTTTATCCTTTAGCTTAACAGAGATCCTTGAAGGTTTTTTCCACCAGGCTGGTGCAATAATACCAAATCCTTTTTCTTTCAAGAAATAAGCTGATTCTCTTAAAAATGAATAGGCTTCCTCCATAGATAGCTTGCACTCTATGGGTACTGCATCATAAAGACTCCTTTCAATAGGAATAAATACTTTTGAGGCAACTGCTAAATCCTCTAGAAGCCTTTCTTGGGGATTATTAAATTTTTTATTTAAATAGGTTATTGTATCCACAGATTCTTCAAAAATCATTTTTGCTGGTAGCACAAGGCTAAGATCATCCTTTGCTTGAAGCAAATATTCAATTGTCCACTCCTCTTCTCTTGTAGGTGGAATAACTTTGAAACATGTACGGAATTGAAAATTATTATTTTTAATTTTTATAGGTTCTATCCATTTCTTATACTCATTTAGCATTTTAACCTGATCACTTGTGTCTATCGGTATCTCAGGCAATTCTGAAAAAAGAGAATGCATCCAAGTACTACTTAAATTATTAAAATCATACTCTAAGTAATCATTATCTTTGTTTATTTCGTTACAACTACTTCTTACCATACTGTCAATCATAGAATCCATAAAATTACTTACCAGTTTATTACTATTTGTGTATATGAATTGCTGATCATCTAAATGAAAATATGCCTTACACTCTGTAGGCATATTACTACATAAAACCTTCTTTTTATCAATATACTCAGGATCGCTTGTGTGCCATCTCCACTGAGAATTCACTTTTTTCTTTGCTCTATCGATGGTTAAAGAGGGTAAATACTTATGCTTTATAATTAGCTCAGCAGTAAACTTTGCCACTGTAATCCAAAACTTTATTTCCCCTGATAACTCTATCTGCTTCGTACAGTCTCTTTCTATATTCAAAATCAAATTAAATGAATCTAAATTACTAAAAGTAATACCCCTAATTTCTCTTTTTAGAAGTTCCTTTTTTATTGCATCATATTTATATTTCCCATGTTTTATATCTATTGCTGAATTATTTGTTTTGCTACGCAATTCTACAACTGAAGCCATTTTTTCATATAGTGGAAGTGCATTTTTAGGCTTTCTACCTCGTCTTGTGCACTTAGTTTCTCCACTCTCGCCCCACAATATAAATGTATGCATACCTTCTGTAGTTTCTATCCATCCGCCATTTAATATCAATTTTACTTCACCCTCTAAATAATGCTGTTAACATTTTACTATATACTATATAGTTTACCATATTTTACTGGAAACTTTCACTTTTATATTCTATTTTACTATTTTTAAATTTAACTTGTTACTTAAAGCTTTATTTTAACATTTAAAAGTAAAGTTATGGACATTTTGCTTGAAATATAAATATAAATATTTATTCTAAAATGCTATGTTTATACCTATTTGAAAGTGAGTAAAAATATGAATAATAATATACTATTAGAATCTGGAACTGGTGAACTTGAAATACTAGAATTCATCATAAATAATAAACACTATGCAATTAATTCACTAGTTATAGAAATATTATTTTAGACAATAAAATAATATTATTACTGGTTTTAAAAAAAATAGTTACTAATATTAGCCCTCATTATACTATAATTATAACCGATATTAAAATAACTCAGATGGATATTTATCCTATATACTTGTAAAAGCTGTGAAAGTCAAGTTCACAGCTTTTACGATTATATTACTACATCTACTATTTCATCTCCATAATCATTCAAACTTTCTTCAAAACATTCAATAGTTCCTCTGTATATTGATCTATTAAAATAGTCATTATTATATAAATCAAAATTATCAACAGAATATCCTATAAGATTTTGTACAATATATACAAGTTGTTTACCATATAAATCCATACAACCCTTTGGGTTAACTCCCGGCCAAGCATTACAGCTTACTACTGTTCTTCGATTAAGTGATTTCAAACACTTTGGTATAGTACTATACTCGTCATCAGCAGGGTAAATAACAATTTTATCTAGTGTTCCATGTGGTACACCTTCTATTGCCTTTACTTGAATAGGAAAAACATCTGATAAATAAGGATCTGATGTTAAATCTAAAATTATAGAATGCTCCTTTAAATATCCTAATAATTCATTACTGACAATATACTCTGTTGCATCATCCCTAGTAGTTGCATCTACTAAAATATCCGTATTTTTTAGAATTTCAATCATATGCTTTTTATCATCAGTTATATTTCTAGGTAGCATCTTAACAAGTACACCTTTAGTTTTTTCCTTAAGTATATCTTCATTTGCTTTGTTATTCCCATATTTACCTGCCAGTCTTGCTGCGGTTAAACCAACCCGTCCCATTCCCATTATACTCACAATTATAGGTTTTCTTTCTTCAATGCAAGTATTTTTATAGTTTTTTGCCAGTTCAGTAAATGCTGCATTAATTCCATTTCCTGAAGTTCCCTCATAATCTACAACAATTCTTTCTGAAAAATCATTTCTAATAGAATCCATAGAAACAGCAAATATGCCTTTTTCTTTAAGCTTTTCTACTCTGGTAGCTCTAGTTGGATAATGGAGCATACTTAATAAAATACTTCCTTCTTTCATATAATCAATTTGCTCAAACTCTGGAGATCTTAAAACTACAACTATATCTTTTTCATAAGATTCTTTATTAGATACAAATTGTATTGTGCTATTCTTATTTAAATAATCTTCCTTTGTATAACCTAAAGCCGAACCATATCCTTCTTCAAGAAATATTTTCACTTTTTCCTTTTGAAGTATATCAAAAAATGTTGGCAAAAAATCTCTTTTCTCATTTATTTCTTTATGCATTCTTGGAAAACCTATAGTTTTCAATATTATCATCCTCCTTGTCTTTCTCTTCTTTTGTTTAATTCATTTTTTTGAAAAATTGCAGAACCAAAATAGTTGTTATTTTAAAATAAAATAACACCTTTATCCTTCTTAGTTTTATTTTTTTGTTTTTGAAAAATAGATGTACTAATAATTGAATTATATTTTGAAAGGCTTTAAAATTTCAAAGTATTAATTTTAAAATTGTATTATGAAGCAGTGTGAGACTGAGTGTTACTAACTTTTTGACAAGTAACAATCTGCATTGTATAATTAAGTTGTTACTTACTGTAATTTGATTATACAATGCAAATTGCAAGTTTGCAATGTTTATTAGGAGGTTGTGTTAATTTATGAAGTATTTTTTAGATAAGTATATTAAATATCCAAATTTCGATTTTGTTTTAACTATAGATTGTGAAGGATACAATTTCGATAAAAATTTAAAAAGCAATGTAATGAATTTAGAGAGGCTTTTAAAATTAAATTCCGAGAACAATATATATACACTTTTATTCATAACTCCGTTTTTTGCCGAAATGATGAATGAGCTAAATCTAATAGAAAAGATAAAAAATAATTATAAAGTTATATTTGGCCTTCATATTCATCCAAATAATTTGCCAGAACATATAGAAAAGCTTTGTCCATTTATAAAAAGCGATGAAGATTTAATATCCTACTACCCTTATGATCAGCAAAAGATTATAATAAAGCATTGTTACGAATATATTTCAAAAATAGGAATTGAGCCTATTGAGGCTTTTCGTGGAGGATATTTTTCAATAGATGATAATACATCAAAAATATTATCAGAGTTAACTAATATAAAATATGAATCTCACAATATTTATAGACCTCAGTATAAAGTAACAAAAAATATATTAACTTCTTTACCTGTCTACGCACAAAATGAGAATGAAGAGTTAAGACTCGAATACTTTAACATTGAAAAACTTTCAGAAATATTAAAAAAAGGAATCAAGGAAAATAAAACACTGTTTGGAGTAACTCATAGTTACTTATTAGATCCAAATGATTTTCATTATAAGCGTGATAACATAGAACCAAATATTCATGAAAGAATGAAGATTTTAATAGATATTATAAATAAACAAAAATAAACAAGCTATTAGTTGTAAAATATATATTTTACAACTAATAGCTTGTTTATTTTTCAAACATTCCCTTAACCAAAACCTTATTTTCATGAATCATTGTTATACCCTTTGCTACTACAGTATTGATATTTAAATCATCTTCATTAACTACAACAATATCTGCATCAAAGCCAACCTTTAAGTATCCTTTTGTTTTCAGTTTTAAGTGTTCTGCAGGATTTGATGTTATTACACTAATTGCATTTTCTATACTAACATTTTCATTAATTATAGCATCTCTTACCTCTTTATATAGCGAATCACATCCCCCAATCTTAAGACCAATACATTCGCCTTTATCATCGAAGTCTGGAAGGCTTCCTTGTCCATCTGAAGTAAATGTTATATTCTTAATATTAACACATCCCTCAAGCATAATTCTAAGACCAGTGCTGCATTTCAGTTCTCCTTCTTCTAGAAATTTTTTTGTAGTACTTGTCGTTAAATCAACATACCCACCATTTTTTGCATATTCTAAACCTTTTTTAAATAAGGATGGATTCCTATTTATATGTGTTGGAATAATTTGAGTTAGCGGTATATCCGTTTCTTCAGCTAACCTATCCAGATAGTTAAGTTCATCCTTACCATCACCCATATGAACATTTATGATTCCTGCTTTTCCAGATAACATCCCAGCTACTCTTGCATCTCCTACTAATTGTGAGAACTGTTCAAATGTTGGATTGCTTGATCGATGGTCTGACAGGGCTACTTCTCCAACACCTATAATTTTATCAATTAAAATAATATCTTCTTGCACATTTCCAGTTATAGATTTAATCGGTATCTTATACGATCCTGTATATATGAATGTTGATACTCCTTCTTCTTCAAGGGCTCTTGCCTTTGCAAGTAAAGACTTCACATCTCTTGATATACCATCAGTCCCTAAACACCCAATTACTGTAGTTACCCCTGCAGTTGTTAAATCAGATAAATTTATTTCTGGAGTTCGGGTTTTAAATCCACCCTCTCCTCCTCCTCCTAAAATATGGACATGCGAATCAATAAATCCTGGGAATAATAATTTTCCATATGCTTCTATGACTTTAATTTCTAACCCACTATTTTCTATATTAATACTATCCTCTATAAGCTCTATTTTATCACCACATATTAAAACATCTTTCTTTCCCATATACTGTGGCGAGTATACTTTTCCTCCCTTAATTAACGTTAACATGCTAATTCTCCTTTCATTATAAGTATTTTAGTAACCTATTGCTACAGCCGTAAACATTACAATTGAAGATGTAACAAATAATACACCTTGAAATTTCATTTGGAATTTTGCCCATTTACCCCAGTCTAATTTTGCAACACCTAATACAGCCATTAGACATCCTGAAGTTGGAACAATTAGGTTTGAAAATCCATCACCTAATTGGAACGCCAATACTGCAACTTGTTTGCTTACACCTACCATATCTGCAAGTGGTGCCATGAGTGGCATTGTTATAGCCGCTTGACCTGATCCAGAAACAACAAAGAAGTTAAATATCGCTTGGAATATATACATAAACCATGCATTTAATCCTGAAGAAAGCCCACTAAGTGTAATAGCCATACCATTAAGCATAGTATTTAGAACAGAGTTAGTTACAGGAGACGAATCTCCAAGTACTAAAATAATACCCTGTGCCATACCTACTACTAATGCAGCTCCAACTAAGTCTTTTGCTCCTTCTTTGAATGAAATTGAAATATCGTTTACACTCATATTGTTAAGCTTAAATATTACAGCAATAATACCTGAAACAAGTCCCATGGTAAAAAATACTGTTGCAATTTCCGGAATATAGTACCCGTATTTAGTAACCCCATATACAACCCATACCATTCCGAGTACTATGGTAACAAGCACTAACTTATGTCCAAATGTAAAATCAATATCCTTAAGCTCCTTTTTTTTGAAATCCGTTCTATAAAAGCCGTCTGATTCATATGCAACTGATAATAATGGATTCTTTCTTATCTTTTTAGCATAAAACCAAATATATGCGATGCCTAATGTAGTGAAGAATACCCATAAAACTATCCTAAATCCTGCACCAGATAAAATAGGTATACCTGCGATACCTTGTGCAATGGCCACATTAAATGGATTCATCCATGATGTAGCAAACCCTATTTGAGTTGCACCATAAGTAATCATAATACCAACTATTGCATCATATCCCATGGCTATTACTAATGGAATAATAATCATAGCAAATGGAATTGCTTCCTCCGACATACCAAATACAGCACCTCCCAATGAAAACAATAAGAAGATTAATGGTATAAGTATAACCTCTTTCCCTTTGGTTTTACTTATCATTGAAAGAATACCTTCCTCAACAGCGCCAGTTTTTAATATAATTCCAAATGAACCACCGACTACTAAAATAAATGCTATAACACCTACTGCACTTCCCCACTTGTCTCCTTTTACAAGACCCTCAAATATATAATTAAGGAAGCCCATCTCTCCACCACTTGCAAATAGTTTAACTCCTTTTTTTTCTCCCGTCGAAAAAAATTTACCAAATTCCTGTACTATCTTAAAAGATACCTTATCATCTTTTTTTACTTCTAAAGCCTTAGCCTTGCCCTTATTTATTTCACCTACTGGTTCGTCTTTGCCTTCTTCAATTAATAAAGTTTTTTCACCTGAAGAGTCAATAATATAATTTTGGTTATGTACCTGAAAAGAAGCTTTTTGCCCATCTGCAACTTCAACAATTTTTTTGCCATTAGCATCATAAGCTTTATAATTAATCTCAAATCTGCCTACAGGCATGATATAAGTTAATAGTGCCGCTAATAAGACAACAAAGAATACGATTACATAAGTGTCCGGCATTTTAAAATCACAGTTTTTCTTTTTATTTTGCACCATTATGATTCCCCCTTTAATTCATATGTTTTATATAGTAGCAATTTATATGCCAATTTATATTTTTGTTAAATTGAGTTAATTGCATATATACGTTAGTCATAGTCTCAATTATTTTTATAAACTAAAAATGAATGGTGACCACATAGCATCCAATTATGCTTAATGGTCACCATTCATTATAATATATCTTTAAATTATCATATTAAATTTTATTTTATTTTTGTAATACTACTTTTTCACCTAACTCTGTAAGGCATGTACCTTTTTTCCCTTTACCTTTTACAATTAAGCCCTTTCTTTCTAACCTTTCTAATCTAGTTCTAACCATTGATTCGCTCATATTAAAGTTATTTTTTTTACTTTCTTCTGAAATAATCTTTCTTCCTACAATTATTCTTTCATTACTCAATTTATGTACCTGCATTAGTATATACTTAAGTTCCCTATCTAAATAATCAATAGTTAAACATGAACTTTCATTAATTTTAGTATCATAATTTTGAAAGAAACTTATATCTGGCAGTTCATTTAATGTTATAGTATCACTATCTCTTATAGCAAGCATATAGTTTATTGTATTTCTAAGTTCGCGTACATTCCCGTACCAATCATATTTTTTTAGTATTTCAATTACATCACATTCAATTTTAATCTCTTGTCTGCTTTCCATGTTTAGGAAACATTTCAATAGCGGTTCTATATCCTCTTTACGATCACGTAGAGGGGGAATTTTAAGGTATCCTATTTTTAATCTGTAATATAAATCTTTTCTAAATTGGCCTTCTTCTATCATTTTAAACAGATCTCTATTAGTGGCTACTATTATATTAACATCTACAGGTATTATGCCATTACCGCCTATCCTCATAACTTCTTTCTCTTGAAGCACTCTGAGTAATCTTATTTGAACTTTTAATGAAATATCTCCTATCTCATCCAAAAAAATAGTCCCCCCATTTGCTTGCTCAAATAAACCGGGTTTTCCACCCTTTTTTGCACCTGTAAATGCTCCATCTTCATACCCAAATAATTCACTTTCAATAAGCTCATCAGGTAATGAACTACAATTTACGGCGAGAAACGGTTCTTTTCTCCGTCTTGAGCTTTTATGTAGAGCACTAGCAAAAAGTTCTTTTCCCGTACCATTCTCTCCTTCAATTAATATAGTTAAATCTGTTTTTGCTAATTTTCTTGCTATGTTTTTTGTTTTTTGCATATTTGAATTATCACTTATAATATCATCAAAGGAATATTTAGCAACCAATCCTTTTGTTATAAGATTTTTTTCCTTGTTATCATTTGTTGTATCATAGTACTTCTTAAATACTGCTACTGTATAATCATTATCATCAATTTGAAATTTATTAACCGATATATCTATCCCCTCTAAATTAAACCCTTTTTCACCAAATTCTGTATTATCCATAAGGTATTCTAAAAGTTTTTTATTATATACCACATTTTTGAGTCTTTTACCTACTAATTTATTACTATTTATTTTTAAACTGCATTTTAGATCTTCATTTAATACATTTATTATTCCATTTTTATCATATACAATTAACCCTTGATGAAGTCCATCAATAACATAATTAAGATGTGAATTCATCTTGATTATTTTATTATTATATTTACCTAATTTTTCTGCAATGCTAATTATTTTGAAAAGATAATTTTGAGAAAATACAAATGATTTTTTTTCTAATAGATCTAGCTTAACTAAAATTTTTATTATAGTAGTAGGATCCATTATTCTTGGTCCTATATCATATTTTTTTTCTATAAAACCAGGAATTTTATCTGTCTCCCCTGGAGTTATAGCGATTTTTATTCTTTCATTAATTTCTAAGATTCCTGGATAATATGGTGCGCATTTAATGTGGTCAATACCCAATTCCTTAAATATTTCTATCGTTTCATATGTACTTTCTTTTAAATCATTCACTAAGAGCACTTCGGTATTTTCCGGTATTAAGAATATTTCATCAATATGGTCATAATTTATAGTTCTCTTTGCAATAATGATATCACATTTAGTATTTAACAAACCCTTTTCAATTAACTCCCGCTTAACAATTTCGCCTGAAAGAATTACCAAATCATTTTCTATAATGTCATGAATTTTGTTATTTTCTATAGCATAGCTTTTTACATATTTGATATCTATGTATTCTTCAAGTTGCTTTAACAAAGCTATTTTTGTAGATTCAGAGCCTGCGACTAAACTTATACCTCTAATCATATGTATTCCCCCAATATGTATTAAATAATATATATCATATTATACACTACTTTATAAACAATCTAGTATTCCATAATATAAAGCTTAAATATCAATTTGAAAAAATCGAAATTTAAGCTTATATTACAGCTATTTCGTTGTTTGATAATATTATTTAATTAATCTATTTACATATTACTTTTTAATAGGAAAATAATTTTCAGGGGTTTCATCATTAATAACTTTAAATTCATATCCATTATCTTTATAGAACTTTATAACCCTAGGTAGTGCCTTACATGTGTTTTTATGCATATAATCACAATGCATAAGCAATATTATAGGATGCTTTGTAACGGTATTTTTCGTAGCTTCTGTATACATCTTATTAGCGGGAGCTTTAGCATTTATTCCATCAGACATAGTAGCATTCCAATCATATACTTTAAAATTATAGCTATGAAGTTGTTCTAAAAAAGCCTTAGTTAAATGTTTACTACTACCAGACGGAAATCTTATTATTGTTGGATTAGTTCCTATAAGTTCATTAATTTCTTTCTGAGTTTGTAACATTTCAGATATAAACCCTTTTCTACTGGGGTATATATTCTTATATTCATGCGTATAAGAATGCAGACCTATATTATGCCCTTCATTATATATTCTTTTTACTATAGCTTCTTGACCTTTAATTTGATTTCCTATAAGAAAAAAAGTAGCCTTTACATTATTCTCTTTAAGTATATCCAAAACTTTATCTGTCATAAAACTAGGTCCATCATCAAAGGTTAAATATATAATTTTTTCATCTTTTCTATTTGCTATAGAATATCCTGATGCTCTTTGACTACCTAATAAACAAGAATTAACAGATAAATAAAATATCCCAAGGGATAAAACTATAAATCTAATTAAACATTTCTTTTTCACATTATTTCCTCCTTAAATTTAATAAAACATATATTGTTCATTAAATTTATTTTACCCTAAGTAATCTATATAATAAGTGGAACTTACTGTATTGTCCTAAAAAAATTGTGTTATCTTAACTTATTGTATACAAACATATAATAAATTAGGTATACTAATTACTATAATTAAATTCCATATGTATAGCAATCATAATTTATGTTTTATATTATCCTTGTAGACCTTTTCGGTAATTTACTAAATTTGTATTTAAAGAGGCAAAACATGAGCAATGCATCAATTCCCCATTGCACCGCAGTAATCCACCATACCGCTGTAATTGGGTATTTTAAAATATAAATAATATAAAATGTTAATGGTAATCTAATAATCCAACTTGTAAAACAACAAATAAAAAATGGGCTTTTAACGTCTCCTAACCCCTTTAATGCACCAGCAAAGACTACCGATATACCTATAAACGGTTGCTCTACTGCTCCGATGGCAAGACATTTCCCTGCTAAATAAGCAACCCTCTTTTCATTTTCATTTACAAAAAACTTTACCAGAATGTTGGACATAAATAAGAATATTATTGCAAATATGCTCATCATAAATACAGCATAAAAAACACAATTATACGCAGTTATTTTTGCTTTTTTATAATCTTTTTTCCCTATATTAAGTCCTACTAAAGTAATAACTGCGATTCCAAATCCAGTACTGGGCATAACTGAAATTCCTTCTATCATATTAGCTATTTCATCCGCTGCATAGGAAACGCTTCCAGAATGAATTATAATGGCAACACATATCAATTTGCTTATGCTAAAAACTGTTTCTTCCAATGAACAAGGAATGGCGAGTGCTAATATTTTTTTGACATCTCTAAAAGTAATACTGAAAATAAAAAAGGGTTTAAACCTAATTTTAGACTTAAAAACAGTATAGTAAAAGGACAAAATAAAACCACCTAAATAAGCAATTATAGAAGCTATAGCCAACCCTTCTATCCCCCTTGCTTTAAATCCAATACCAAAAATTAATAAGTAATTAAAAATCATTTTAAAGGAAATTACAATTAAGGAGCATATGAATGGTATAAAAGTGTTTCCGTATCCTATTAAAATAGAATTTAAAAGCCTCATGTTCATACAAAAAAACATAGCTATAGAGTTAACTTTTATAAATGAATATCCTATTTCTAAAATTCTATTTCTAGCTCCAAGTATATAAAGAAGCTCTTTTCCAAAATTAAAAATAAAAATTGTAATAATTAAACAAAATATAACACCTAAAATTAATCCTATTGCTGCGAATTTTTCAGCGGTTTTATACTGCTTTGCACCTACCAGTCTAGAAACTAGTGAAACAATACTTATACAAAAACCTCCTGAAACAAATATTCCTATAAATGCATTTGTTAAATTATTACTTAATCCCACAGCACTTACTGCTACATTCCCGCCATATTTGCCAATCATCATCAAATCAAAAATGGACATTAATGTATATACTGTTATCTCCGCAACTACAGGTAAAGAAATATTAAGGACTTCATTTGTTGTATCCCTATATGCCATACATAATCTACCTCACAAAAATTAATTGCCATTATAAAGTATATTAGCTAACTCTGTTTTGATGAATAATTCTTCGACATTTAACAATAATTTATTTTTAAATTTTGCAAGAAATCTTAATAATGTGGAATACTAAATTAGTATTTATTTTATTATTGATTTAAATAGATTGGAGGTGTATCAATTCATGAGAAAAAGCACTAACCGAATTCGTATTTCTATTATTATTTTTCCACTTATTTTATTGTTGTGTTTATTTTACTATAAACCAGATACTTTTTATATAAATAAAGACACTGCTATTCCTACAATAGCTTTAATAGATTCTGATAAAACTGAAGTTACAAAAACACTCGAAGATATTTATAAAGAACGTTGCTCCATGTTTATTACTAAAGATCTTACTAATCTCCCTAATTATTTTGATACCTCTCAAAAACTTGGGAAATGGAGTTTAGAACATGAAGTAAAAAGATTAAGTTATTTTAATGATTGGTCAAGTCAAAGAGATATGAATTTTATAAAAGTTGAATCTACCCCCAAAGTTAGAAAAATAACTAGTACCAAAAGAGGTATTCGCTTATTAGTGGATGAATATTACAAATTTCAGTATTCTTATAAAAATGATATAGCACCCACTACAAATGTTTTTGGAGTAGGATTAACACACTCTATTGAATTAATCAAAAAAGAAGGGAAATGGGTAGTTTATTCCGATTGGTATTTAGATTGCTTTGAAGATGCATTAAAATCTTATTTAGGTGAAATAAAAGACGTTAAACTTAATGCTAATAAACAGCCTATTTATAAGCTGGATAATTGCCCTAAAATGTCATCTGAATTAAAAGTTATTACCAAAGGTCATTATGACAAAATAAATGCTGTTAAATACGCAGATAAATACTGTGGAATACCATGGGCAAGTGGAAATTCAACAAAATATAATAAAAGGTACACAAACTATACCGGTATTGGTGGAAATTGCACAAATTATGTATCTCAATCAATGGGAGATAAAGAGGGTGGTGGCCTAAAATTTGATGGCACTTGGAACTGTACTTACAAAAAATATGACGGAGCCGACGGAAGCTCGGCATGGGTTAATGCTGATGCCTTTAAAAATTATTTGCTTTATAGTGGCAGAGGAAAACTACTAGGAAAAGGGACATTTAAGGAATTAATTTCTCCCATTTCTGGTTATCCATGTGGTGCAGTACAAAAATTAGATATAGGCGATCTTATATGTTATGCCAAAGGTAGCGATATAGATCATTTTGCTATGGTTACCGGTTTTGATTCTCATGGTTATCCTCTTGTTAATACTCACACTATTGATAGATATCATGTACCTTGGGATTTAGGTTGGGGCGATAAAAATATTAATTTCTACTTAATACATGTCAAATAGTTTTAAACTCATATTCATTATTTTTATAAAAATCACACCCCATTTAACGGACATAACTAAAAAAAAGTTGTAGGATCCATTTGATGGGGTGTTTTTATATGTTATAGTAATTTATACAATTGATTGAAATATCCTTGTTTTTTCCCCTTTCGTTAGATTAAAAATAGATTGAAAAGTCTTAAATTTATGATAGTTTATAACAAAAAACACCTACATAACAGATAAATCTGAAATCTAGATGTTTAATATAATATTTATTTTTTTCCTGGTGTTAATTTAATACTAATTTATATAACCGTTATTATCCTCATTTTCTAAAAATAATTCTTCAGAGTCATGATCGTAATTAAATACCTCTGCATACCTACCCCAATCAATTATTGAGCCCATTGTATTTTCTACTTCATAAGTTGAAAAATGCTGCATAAATAGTTCCTTAAAAAATTCTTCTTTCATAGTCTTATTTCTCTTACTATTTAACACATTTTCAATAACCCTAAAAGTTGAAATATTTTTAATCTGATTTTTAAATATAGTTTTACTATCTTCTATATCAGCTTCAACGAATTCTTTTCCAAGCGTCGTAATAATTATATCACCCTCTTTTATCTCAGCGAAATTAAGCATACATGTACCCTCAATATTTGGAAGTAAATCATCACTCTCCATCATTAAATCACGTCCAAGCTGATAGATATCCATTTTGCCATCATTATCGTCAATAAGCTCAAGAAGACCTGACATAACTCCTATAGGAGCTTTCGGTATTAGAACAGGTTTTTCTTTATTTTCATTAATAGCTTCAGTTACTTCTTTGTCTTCAATCTTTTCTTCCAATTTCCCACTGGTCAAAACCTTATAGATGTTATCTACAATACTTTCAAATTCGGGAGACTTCCTATTTCTAGGGTGAGGAAGGTCTACCTTTAATTCTGCAATTACCCTTGCAGGATTTTTGCTTAATATTATTATTTTATTAGCCATAAGTACTGCTTCTTCAATATTGTGAGTAATCATTATCACACTTTTCATTGGCATTCTTTTATCAGTCCATAAATCTATAAGCTCAGTTCTTAAATTTTCAGCGGTTAAAAAATCTAGTGCAGAAAAAGGTTCGTCCAAACATAGAAGTTTAGGTTCAACGGCGAGCGCCCTAGCAAATCCAACCCTTTGCCTCATACCACCTGATAATTCTTTAGGATATGCCTCTTCAAATCCATCTAGTCCTATAAGATTTATTAAATCTTCTGCTTTCTCTCTTGTATATTCTTTAGGAAACCCTTTAGCTTTAAGCCCAAGTTCTACATTTTCAAGTACAGTTAGCCATGGATATAAAGCAAATGTTTGAAATACTATAGATGCGTAGGGGTTAACGCCGTTAACTCTTTTTCCATCAAATAAAACTTCACCTTTATCAGGCTGAATTAGACCTGTTACTATTCTTAATATAGTTGATTTACCAGATCCAGATGGTCCGAGTATCCCAACAAAATCGCCTTCATTAATATCTATATTTATATTTTCAATTGTAGGCTTATCTGAACCTCCATAATATTTAGTTATTCCGCTTACTTTAATAAACTCTTTTACCTTTGCCATTACTAACACCTCTTTCTATCTTACTATAGTTCAATTTTATACTTCACTTCTGCTAAATTATACAATGGTTTCCAAATCAACTTATTGAATGTAACTACCACTATACACATAACGATTGTGCTAAGAATAAGCATTGGAAAATCCCCACTATTACTTGCATCTGATATTAATGCGCCAATTCCTATAGTGCTAAATGTCTCTTTCCCAAAATTTACATATTCAGATACTATAGTGGCATTCCAGCATCCACCTGTAGCTGTAATCATTCCAGTTATGAGATAGGGAAATATTGCTGGTAGTATTAGTATCTTCCACTTTTTAAAGCCTTTAAGTCCAAAAGTCTTACTAGCTGCTACCAAATCCTCTGGTATTGCCATTGCTCCTGCAATTACATTAAACAATATATACCATTGCGTTCCCATTAACATCAGAAAGACTGATGCTATACTTAATCCTCCAACAGCATTCATAAATAATCCCAATACTACAGGAAATAGTGCAGTAGCTGGAACCGATGCTATAACTTGGATAATCGGTTGAAATATATTTGCTAGCTTTTTATTCATTCCTATAGCAACTCCAACTGGTACTGTCCATAAAAGTGCTATAACTTGTGCAGCAAGTACTCTTAATAGTGATGCTCCTACTGCTGGAATAAACTTGCTTAATTCATTAAGAGAAACCGTAGATACAAGTTTTAACGCGTTAAATAACGAATAACAAAGTAAAATAATTATTATAATTCGTACTATTATGCTTATAAACTTCCCTAAAATACTAACCCTCGAATATTTGCTACTACTAAATCTGCCTATTAAATTATCAATAATATTATTAGCAAAAAATTTAATTTTACTAAATACCTTTTCTGATAGAAATTCAATAATCACTGAACGTCTTATCATTGTAAGAATGAAGGAGTGGGATTTTTCATCATTCCCAGTAAGCTCTACTTTGAATTTATCAGCCCATACAATTACAGGCTTCCAAACCAATTCGTTTAGCAGTACAATCACTAGTACTAATGTAATTATTCCCCACAAGAGTGCTTTTTCATCTCCCTCATTAGCTGCTGTTTGAAGATAAGATCCTAAACCCTCAAGTCTAAAATTTCTATCCTTTATGGTAAACATTTCACACGCCATTAGAAAGAACCAACCACCAGCCCAAGACATCATGCTATTCCAAACAAGACCTATAGCTGAAAATGGAAGTTCCATGGTTTTAAATTGTTGCCATTTACTTAATTGAAAAACTTCAGTTGCTTCTTTTAAATCTCTTGGAATATTCTTAATTGAATGATAAAAGCTGAAGGTCATATTCCATGCCTGCCCAGTAAAAATCAAAATAATTGAAGCAATTTCAATTCCTATGTTATTATTAGGGAATACTGCAACTAATCCCAAAACAACAGCTGGCAAGAATGAAAGTACAGGAATTGATTGCAAAATATCAAGTATAGGTACCAGAACCTTCTCTGCCTTTTCATTATGGGCAGCCATATATCCGTATATAAATGTAAATATTAATGATAAAATATATGCTGCCGTCATTCTTCCAACTGACTTAAGAGCATAAATTGGAAGCTTTGATAAACTCGTTGAAATCACTACACTTTGACCAGTTGAAGTATGGTTAATACTTGGTGACACCAAAATATACAATAATGCTATTATTGATGCAAATATTATAATGTCAAATAGTCCAAATTTTCTTTTAATAAAACTTACTGTATGTTTCATTTTAAAACCTCCTATGATTTGTATTATGAATTAAAATTAACACATCTCATAGTAATCTAAATAAACTTAATTAGTTAAATCATCGTCTTCGATGCTGCAACCTTATATTTCTACCATAACTAATACATATTTAATAAAACATATCTATCAAATAGCGATTGGCTATGGTAATGATATAAAATTCATTAAATTTGTTTATTAAATTACTATCCGCAGGGCCATCATCCATGTCAATCACCTCCTTAAATCATCTTCTGCGAAGCTGCAATATCAATGACTTCAGAAGGATATTTAGACTCCCACTGAAGTTTTTTCTTTGTTATAGTATGCAACTTCCACTTATAGACGTGGGAGACTTTCCTTCTAAAATATCATAAAATAAAAAATCTCTCCACAACAAGTGAAGAGATTCAATACGAATCAAATAATACCTTCTCCACTCGTTGAGTTTTAGCACTGTAAAGCGTAGAACATAATCATTCATATTATCTATGAATGTTGTCAGCTACATTAAGTAAAACCTTAATCCGGTAGTACCTGCTGACCCATTGGCGTCTCTCGACATTTCTGGGCAGTAGCATATTTCTATACAGTAACCTCACCTAACAAGAATATAAAATTGTTATTCTCAATTAGTTTTAGTCTATATTTTTATAATATGCGTAAAACTAAAGTATGTCAATGATATTTTCAATAGTTTTTAATTGTTGTTATCAATTAGAAACCATTATTAATATCCCACACAGATACTTTATATCTTTAATTTAATAAAATAAACCATAGTATTATTTTATCCAGTTTTTTTAATATCATTCACTACAGTTTCGTCTTATTAATCAAAATTTTCACCTTACTACTACTGTAGATATATTATGAAGCTCTGTAGTTATAGCATATCAAAAAAACAGCATCATAAAAATAGGTATCGTTTCTCCTATCCACTTGTTTATTAACAATTAACATATATTAATGCATATTATTCACAATTAATTCTCATTAATATCTGCATATAATTCTCAATTGATAATATATATTTATATTATTTTTTTTGAGACCTTTAACATTTCTACATTCATAACATATAGTAGTTAGTATATGTATTATTAATTGATAATGAGGTGTAATAAGTGAAAGATAATTCATTAAAAGGTTTGAGTAAGATCGAGGTAAAAACTCTTAGAGAAAAATATGGTTTTAATGAGCTTTTGAAAGTTAAAAAGTCTAATCCCATAATAAAATTTTTAAGTGTATTCAAAGAGCCTATGTTTTTATTATTAGCAGGAGCCTCAACTTTATATTTTATTTTAGGTGAACCAAGAGAAGGTAGTATAATGCTTATTTTTGTTATTTTTGTTGCTACTATAACCTTCGTTCAGGAATGGAAAACCGAAAAAACTATGGATGCTTTAAAAGATTTGACGGCACCCCATGTTATAGCCCTTAGGGATGAAAAAAAACAAGTAATTAAAAGCTGCGAACTTGTGCCTTCTGATATAATTTTTTTATCAGAAGGAGATCGTATTCCAGCAGATTGTGAAGTAATACAGGAATCAAACTTTTCAGTGGATGAATCTTCTCTAACTGGAGAAAGCGAACCTGTATATAAGCTACCCACCGGAGCTATAGATTCCTCTAAGGAATACTGGAAACAGGATTATTTATATGCAGGTACTTTGTCTAATTTCGGGAAATGCACTGCTAGAGTAAGGACAATAGGCTTTGAAACGGAATATGGAAAAATAGGAAAAGCTATAAATGAAACAAATCAGGAACCCTCTCCTCTTCAAAAGAAAGTATCTAATTTAGTAAAAACATTAGCTATTGCTGGCTTTATTTTATGCATTATAGTAATAAGTTTTTCCTATATGCATACTGGTGAATTTGTTGAGAGTATACTCGCAGGTATAACCTTGGCTATGGCCATTATTCCAGAAGAGTTCCCCGTAGTACTTACAATCTTCTTATCCCTAGGCGCATTTAGGTTAGCTAAAAAGAACACCTTAATTCGCAGTATACCCGCTGTGGAAACTTTAGGTTCCACCACCGTTCTTTGCGTAGATAAAACAGGAACAATCACACAAAATATTATGAGGGTAAAAACTATATATAACAATGAATTTATAGACCCAGATAAACTTCTGGATAAAGATTTAGCTAAGCTTTTAGTTTTAGCTTGCGAAAAAGATCCCTACGATCCTATGGAAAAAGCGATAGTTGCAGCTGGCACTGATAAAATAGACATAAATGAGCTTTACAATATTGAGTTAGCTAAAAAATATGCTTTTGATCCTAAAACCAAAAGAATGGCGAACATTTACAAAGAAAATGATACCTATTATATAGCAGCTAAAGGTTCCCCAGAAACTATATTGCCACTATGTAATCTAAGTCCAAATGAAGAAACCAAAATTTTAAATATTATCGATGATATGGCTATCAACGGGTTAAGAGTTATTGTACTGGCTGATTTAGTAACTTGTACCCTTAAAGATAATTTAGAGCAGTATAGATTATGTTTTAAGGGATTAATCGGACTTCAAGATCCACCGAAAGAAGGCGTACAGGATGCTATAAATATATGCAAAAAAGCTGGAGTAAGGGTAATGATGATAACTGGAGATTATTCTAAAACAGCTATAGCCATAGGACATGAGATAGGTCTTAATTTTAATAACTCTGCTATTACTGGAGATGAAATTGATGCTATGACCGACTATGAACTTTGCGAGGCAGTGAAGCATTGTGATATTTTCTCAAGAGTAATTCCAGAACATAAAATGAAGATAGTTAAGGCACTTAAAAAGAACGGTGAAATTGTTGCAATGACTGGTGATGGCGTAAACGATGCCCCAGCTCTAAAAAATGCTAATATAGGTATTGCAATGGGCAAAAGAGGAACAGAGGTTGCGAAAGAAGCTGCCGATATGATTCTAATGGATGATAATTTTACAACTATAGTTCACTCCATAGAAGATGGAAGAAGGGTTTTTGATAACATTCGTAAAGCTATGGTATATATAATGATAATTCACATTCCTATTATGGCCTTAGCGTTATTTTCACCTGTTTTTAACTTACCACAAATATTACTACCTGTTCATATTGTTCTTTTAGAGTTAATTTTGGATCCAACCTGCTCTATAGTTTTTGAAGGTGAACCAGCAGAAGATTATATAATGGATCAGCCCCCACGCTTGCCTGATGAACCTCTACTAACGAGAGCATTAACAAAAAAAGTTTTATTACAGGGTACAACAATGTTTTTAGCAGCATTTTTACCTTTCCACTATATGGTTGACTCAGGTCTAAGTGCAGACTATGCAAGAACTTTTTCTTTAATGAGCCTGATAGTCGGAAATGTAATTTTAGTCTTAGTTAATAGATCCAACACTAAGTATCTATTTAGTATTTTTAAGGAAAAAGGTAGCAAAGCTAGACTTTACATTAATAGCTTAGCCTTAATGATGTTATTTTCAATAGTGTATATTCCAGCTGCTCATCCTATTTTTAAAACTGTAGCGCTGAATTTTAAAACCGCTATACTAGCCTGCATCCTTGGTGCTGCTTCTACTGGTTGGTGGGAAATTGTTAAGTTTTATAATAATCCAAAGAACATAAAATTAAAAAATTAAAAAAAATGCCCTTTCCTAATTAGGATAACTACTGATAGTCTCCCAATTGCCTACAAAAAAAACAAACCCTATAGGTTTAATCCTATAGGGTTTATATTACTTTTTTTACTAGTTTCTGAATCCTCTGTCATTTTGTTGTTTTCTTGCTCTTCTGCAATCAACACATCTTTGAGGTTCATTGTCGAATCCTTTTTCTTTGTAGAATTCTTGTTCGCCTTCAGTGAATACGAAATCTTTACCACAGTCTTTACATACTAAAGTTTTATCTGCCATTTTAAACATTCCTCCTTTTTCAAATATTAAGATCTAACAATCGATTAACAATTATATTCTAAAAAGAGGATATGTTGTTATCTAGTTTAGTCTCAGTAATAACTGGCGTTAACCAGTTAATATAAATGTATTTTACCATACATATAAGTGAATAACAATACATTTTTGATTGTTCGCGATGAATTTTGTACTTATCCTATACGATTATAAATAATTTAATTTTATATTTACACCTTTACAATGTAATATTTATCCTCTATACTATATCTGTATTGCGTTCAATAATACAGTTGACACACTAGGATTATACATTTAAAATAAAAAAGAAAGGAGGAATAAGATGTTTGAATTAGATTTAAGAAGTCGTCTGCCCCTTTACGAACAACTAGTAGAAAAGCTTAAGCAGCTTATAATTAGTGAAATATTGAAGCCTAATCAGCAACTACCTTCAGTGCGCACTATTTCAATGGAGCTTACTATGAACCCCAATACTATTCAAAAAGCGTATAAGGAACTAGAAATACAAGGATATATTCACTCCATAAAAGGAAAAGGCAGTTTCGTTACTCCCTCCGCAAAAGTAGCAGATTCTGAAAACCTAAAGAAAATAGAAAATGAATTAACAAAAATACTGTCTGAGGCGATGTATATGGGGATGACAAAAGAATATATTTTAAAAATAATTTCACAAATACAAACTAATAAGAAGGAGGAATAAATATGATTTCAGTAAAAAATGTTTCTAAATCCTTTGCTGATTTAGAAGCATTACAAAATGTAAACCTTAATGTTAATAAAGGCTCTATTTACGGCCTTGTAGGTTCAAACGGTGCCGGAAAAACAACTCTTTTAAAGCTTTTAGCAGGTATCTATAAACAGGACACGGGAATAGTTCAAATAGCTGGTGAAAATGTGTTTGAGAATGTATTAACCAAATCAGAAATTGTATTTATACCAGATTCCCTTTATTTCTTTTCCCAATATACAATAGATAATATGGCTAACTATTATAAAAATATTTATCCTAAATGGAACAATGAAAGATTTGAAAATCTAATAAAAGTATTTGATATGGATGTAAATAAAAAAATAAATAGTTTATCTAAAGGTATGCAAAGACAGGTTGCCTTTTGGCTTGCACTATCAACTATGCCTAAGGTTATGATTTTAGATGAACCACTTGACGGCTTAGATCCAGTTATGAGGCAAAAGGTCAAAAACTTAATAATCCAAGATGTGGCGGACAAAGAAATGACTATTATTATTTCTTCCCACAATTTAAGGGAATTAGATGATATATGTGACCATATAGGAATTCTTCATAAAGGAACTCTCATAGTAGAAAAAGATTTAGATGCGTTAAAATCTGATGTGCATAAAATACAAATTGCCTTTAAGGATAAAGTACCAAAAGAACTTCTTAGCGGTGCTAATATACTCCACAAGGAAGAAAGAGGAATAGTGCTTCTTCTAATTGTTAGAGGAAATAAGTCTGATGTTATTAATTACTTTAATAAATTTAATCCTGTGATTATGGATGTTCTTACTCTTACCTTAGAAGAAATATTTATATATGAAATGGGGGCCGTTAACTATGAAATTGAAAACATCATGCTTTAATAAAGGGGTACTCGTAAATGATATAAAACGCTTTGGCTGGATAGGCATATGTTACACAATATTTTTATTATTTGAAGTACCTTTTAAAATATTGATGATGAACGCTAGTAACACCGCTCATCCAGAGTATTCTTCATCAATGAAAGATATTTTTAATAATAACATACTATTGATGTCCACTGCAGTTATACCGGTTTTAACTGCTATACTATTATTTAGGTACATACAAAACAAAAAATCTGTAGATATGATTCACGCTCTTCCTATAAAAAGGGTGAAGTTATATGATAACCATATATTTATAGGAATACTGCTTCTTGTATTACCAGTAATTATCACTGCACTTTCTTCATTATTACTTAAAGAATCTTTAAATTTAAACACTGCTAACATTCACTTTACGGTTAATAATGTTATGTTCTGGGCTGGACTAACAATTTTATTTAATATTGTTATTTTTCTTTCAAGTGTTTTAGTTGGTATGTTCACAGGACTTTCAACTGCACAGGGAATACTTACGTATATATTTTTATTTTTACCGCTTGGATTAACTGCCTTAATTAGTTATAATCTTGACTTCTTTATTTATGGCATTGCCAGTAACTACTATATAAATAATAGCATAGAATTTTTTTCCCCAATTACAATGTTTTTAACTAATACACCAATGACTTCAATGGAAATATTTATATATATAATTTTATGTATTGTTTTTTACCTTGTAGCTAGATTTGCATACCATAAAAGAAATTTAGAAGCTGCATCTAATGTTGTTACTTTTAAACATCTACAGCCTGTATTTAAATATGGCATAACCTTCTGCTGTATGCTAGTAGGTGGAACGTATTTTAAAAGCGGAGACTATGATATACGCTTCATAATACTCGGATATGTTATAGGCTCTGTAATTGGATATATTATTGCAGAAATTATAATAACTAAATCCCTAAGAATTTTTAGAAATATAAAGGGGTATTTCATGTACGCAGGTATTATCGCCCTACTAGCACTTGTTATTAATTCTGATATTATTGGATATGAAAAACGAATTCCTACTATAGAAAATATCGACAGCATCGTTATAGATAATGGGTTCTATTATTCAACTAGTTTAAAGGACAACCCAATATCTGCTTATCATGAAATACAAACTCTTAATAACATTGTGAAATTGCATAGTAAGCTTATAGATGATAAAAAAACTTTAAAGTACGCTTCAAATACAAATAAGCAATTTGCTATTCTATATAACTTGAAAAATGGAAAGCAAATAAAAAGACAATATAATATTCCACAAGATGAGTATGGAAAATATCTAAAACCTATATATGAATCAAAGGAATATAAAGAATTTCATAATAGTATTTTAAATACCGATTATAAATCCATTGATAAAATTTCAATTAACTCAAGATATGCAACTAAAGTGGTAACAATAACAAACCAAACAAAAATTAAAGAAGCAACAGATATTTTGAAAAAAGAAGCTTTAAATGAAACTTATGAAAGCATCATAGATTCAAGAGATTCATGGGCGAACATTGATATATTACTATCAAATGATGAAAGAATAAATTTATCTTGGAAAAAATCCTATAAAGAATTTGAAAATTGGTTAAAACAAAATGGATACTATTCTAAGGCTAGAATTTTGCCTGAAGATATAGACTATGCTATTATAGAAAAAAGAAACCCTAGCAACCCCCATGGAGGAATTAATCTTTCGGATGAAACCGTCAATGTAAAAAGACTTAAAATCACTGATAAAACTAAGCTTGAAACCTGTCTAACAAACTACTCACAAAATGTTGAAGGACAGTATGCTTTAGGTCTACATATGAAAAACGGTGATGATATTACTTATTTAAATATTGAAACCGCATATGTACCTGATTTCGTTCGCGAATATTTCAAATAAAACAAGAAAATATGGGGACGGTTAATAACTAATTGAATGCAATTAGTTATTAACCGTCCTTTTTTTATATTTTTACCAAAGAAAGTTCAGATTTGGAGAGAGTATTTTAGGATGTTGAGCAAAATGTATATGATTAAATCATTTACAAATTGGCTAAAATATCTATATGTAGTTAATTATTATAATACAAAGGATGTTTTATTTATGAATGCAAATGACTTTTCAAATATAAACCTAGTAAAATCATTAGATGAAAATATTAATATGATAAAAAACATTTTTATTAATGACACAACAGTCGTATATAGAGATCTATCAATTGGCAAACCTACTAGCACTAAGTGTACGCTTGTTTATATTGATGGAATGGCAAATCTGAAAACAATTAATGAGGATATTATAAAGCCACTTTTGTTAGGTGATATATCTGAGATTAATGATAGTAACATTATGGATATTTTAATGCAAAAAATACTTTTAACTGCAGACAACAAAAAAACATCTATTGTTGATAATATTATTAATGAAATTATATACGGAAAAACTATGCTTTTCATAGATGGTTTGGCTGAAGTAATTTCCATCGGTACTATAGGATGGGAAAAAAGGGCAATTTCAGAACCTCAATCAGAAACTATAATTAGGGGACCTCGGGAAGGCTTTACCGAATCAATGAATTTAAATATTACACTTATTAGGAGGAAGCTTATTAATCCTAACTTAAAATTCGAATTCATGAGAATTGGTGAACAAACTAAAACTCAAATATGTGTATGTTATATTAAAGGTATAGCAATGGAACCTATACATAAAGAGCTAATGACGCGGCTTAATAATATTGATATTGATGGTATTTTAGATTCTGGTTACATAGAGGAATTAATTAAAGATGCCCCTTATTCTCCCTTTAGGACTATTTTTAATACAGAAAGACCTGATGTGGTAGCAGGTAAACTTCTAGAAGGAAGGTTTGCAGTTCTCTGCGATGGAACTCCTGTTGTTTTAACTCTTCCAACTATCTTTGTTGAGGTTTTTCAGAGCAATGAAGACTATTATAACAATTTTTTATATTCCTCCTTTGTCAGATTTCTTCGATGGTTATGTTTTTTTATTAGTACTAGTACTTCAGCTATATATGTAGCACTTGTTACCTTCCATCAAGAACTTATTCCAACTCCACTTCTTTTAAGTATATATTCTGCGAGACAAGGATTACCTTTTCCTTCAATTGTAGAAGCCATGGGCATGATGATTGTATTTGAGATACTTAAAGAAGCAGGTCTTAGAATGCCTAAACATATTGGCGGAGCAATTAGTATAGTAGGTGCCTTAGTGCTTGGTGATGCTGCTGTTAACGCAAGACTAGTCAGTGCCCCTATAGTAATAGTTACTGCACTAACTGGAATTTCAAGCATTATGCTACCTCAAGTGTTAGGAATAGTAGAGATACGAATAATTTTTTTATTATTATCTTCCTTCCTAGGTTTATATGGTTACATTTTTGGCGTAATGGGTTTAGTTCTTCATATGATGTCTATTCGTTCCTTTGGTATACCTTATATGACTAACATCCCTTCTTTTTCTATTCAGGATATAAAAGATACGGTAATTAGAGCTCCCTGGTGGGATATGTATTTAAGACCGAAGCTATTTACAAAAAATAAAAGGCGTCAAAAAAAATTAAGAAAGAGAGACTCCAAATGAAAAAAAAAATCGTAATCATAATTTTTATTATAGCTATGTGTCCTATTATATTATGCGGGTGCTGGAACTATAGCGAAATAGACACATTAGCAATAGTAGCTGGCGTTGCTATAGATAAGGATATATCAACAAATAAATATATTGTTACAACAGAAGTTATAACCACGCAACGTCAAGGTGGTTCCTCAACCATTGGTTCTGAGCTATATAGCTCCGAAGGTGACAGTATATTTAATGCGGTGAGAAATATGATAAAAAAAACTGGTTTAAAACTTTTTTGGAGTGCTGAAAAGGTGCTAATAATAAGTGAGCCAGTCGCAAATGAAGGGGTAATTCCGGTGATCGATTGGGCCCATAGAGACTCCAGCCTTAGATCAGATATGTGGATTCTAATAGCAAAGGGTGATAGTGCTGCCGAAATTTTAAAAACTAAGGTTAATCTTAATAACGTAACTTCATTTCATCTTAATGATGCCATGACTTCATGGGAAACACTCTCTAAATTTCCTAACTCAATGTTATGGTTATTTGTCGATGCAATGTCTTCAGAAGGTAAGTCTGAAGCAATAGCTACAGTTAAAAATGAGCTTAATGCTGGAACTATAGTTCCTAATTTAAATGGCTCTGCTATTTTTAAGTCCGATAAGCTTGTAGGATATATAGATGGAGACGAAACCCTATACATGCTTATGATTCAGAACAAAATAAAACAAGGGTTAATTACTTTGAAAGATGTTTCAGGTTCTGGCACCAGCATAACCTTAGAAATACATGAAAATAAAACTAAATTAACCCCCCTTTATAACAATGGAATATCATCACTTATAATTGATATATACCCAGTTGTAACTATATCTGAGGTTGGAGGAACTAAAGATTTTATTAAAGAGGAAAATTTAAAAATACTTAAGAGTGAAGCAGAAAAAAAAATTGAAGATAATATACAATCTTTAATTAGTAAATTACAGAAAAATTACCATAGCGACGTTTTAGGTTTTGGAGAAATTTTCAAAAAAGAAAAACCAAAAGTAAGTGAGACTTACAAAAATAATGGAGAAGATATTTTGATAGGTCTAAAGACTGAAGTTAACGTGCACCTGAAAATAAAGGGTAGTGGTACAACAACAAATCCTATTTCAATAGAAAAATAATCAAAGGAGAATTTATAAATGTTTTTACTTGTAATAATTTTTTATATCATAGTAATGTTTTTTGAAACTGTCGTACTATTAAAAGAAAAAGATATTGGTAAAATAGCACTTTATTTTTCTCTGATTATATTTTCAATGATAATTAGCATTCTTCTAACTTTAGGAGTACAGTTACCAAGTCCATCGAATCAAATAAAAAATATTGTAGTTTCGATATTTGGCAAATCAAATTAGTTTATTTACTGTTTATCATTACAGCAAATAGTATGGGAGGCATAAATGAAAAATGAAGTTATTTCTGAAAGACAAGCTACAATACTTATAATACTTTTTATAATTGGAACTTCTTTTTTAAGAGGATCTGGAGGAGGCGATGCAAAACAAGATGCCTGGATAGCAATAATTATTGCTATTTTGTGGTCTATTATATTGTTACTTATGTTTTCTAAAATTTTATCCTCATATCCTGGGAAAGATTTATTTGATATACTTCAAATCGTTATGGGGAAGTTTATAGGGAAAACAATAAGTATACTAATGATATGGTTTGCCTTTCATGATGGCTCCTTAACTCTTAGAAGCTTATCAGAATTTACTGATATCTTAGCGTTACCTGATACACCAGTGGTAGTTCCTATGATTTTTTTTACTATACTTCTTATATGGTGTTTAAAAGAAGGTATTGAAGTCTTAGGAAGATGGTCTGAGTTCTTCATTTGGATTGTAATTCTAATATTTTTTACTGTCTCTATATTTTCAATTTCACAAATGAATATAAGCAAATTAAAACCAATACTAAGTAGCGGTGCCGCTCCACTTCTAAGAGGTGCTTTCTCAAGTTTTACTTATCCATTTGGTGAAACCGTAATTTTTACAATGGTATTTTCTAATATATCTAAAGTTAGAAATTATAAAAAAACATTTATGGTAGGCTTACTAGTGGGTGGAGGGCTTATATTTTTAGCAACATTAAGAAATATTTTAGTATTAGGAAGTGGAACCTTATCAAGATTATATTTCCCTTCTCCCACGGTAATAAGCCTTATTCACCTAGGTAATTTGCTTCAAAGACTCGAAATGACAGTAGCTATTCAATTTTTAGTATGCGTCTTTGTTAAAGTAAGTATATGTATTTTTGCAGTTTGCAATGGAATTTCCAAGGTTTTTGGATTTAATGATTACAAATTTATTGCAACACCTGTAGCTCTTCTAATGTTTAACTTCTCTTTTTTTGTTTACGAGAGTACCATGGAAATGTCATCCTGGACTTTGAATATATTGCCATATTATTCTTTTGTATTTGAAGTTATAATACCTTTAGTTATTTTTATTGTGGTGGAGATTAGGAGTAGAAGTTCAAAAACAACAAGCGTAATTAAATAATTACTTAGTATTGTTTCAGCTAAGTCATATGCAAATGAGTATAACAATCATATTTTTCAAAATTATTTTTTTAGTATAAATAATATATGATATAATATAAATACTTTTAAAATTTCTAGTATATGCATTGAAAGGAAGTGTTCCACATATGTTGAAAGAATTTAAGAAATTTGCTCTTAAAGGGAGTGTATTAGATTTAGCAATAGCTGTTGTTATAGGTGCGGCGTTTTCTAAAATAGTTACCTCTTTAGTGAATGAAATTATAATGCCCTTCCTTGGCATATTAATGGGTGGAATTAATTTTAGTAGTTTACAATATGATATACCTTCATCTATAGCCGGTGGAGTAGCATTGTCAATTAAATATGGTTTATTTATTCAATCTATCATAGACTTTTTAATAATTGCTTTTTCACTTTTTATATTTATAAAAGCTATACAATCTGTTAAAAAGAAAGAAATCGAAAAAATTATCGCTCCCAAAATTTCAAATGAAGAAGTGCTATTAAGTGAAATTAGAGACTTATTACAACAAAGAAAATAATATAAAAAATCTCCAAGTAAACATTTCACTTGGAGATTTTTGTATAATTAATTATATTTACATTCAATTTATACAAACAACTAAAACATGGGAGTTATAAATATATAAAGGAGGTGCTTCGTTTGAAGTTTTTTTCCTGTAAGAAGAAATCATTTTTAATCTTGCTTTTACCCTTAGGTATTCTCCTAACTCAAATATCTAGAATGTTTCCGACTCTTATAGAAAAATACTATTCATCATTTTTTTATAAAATAATTGCTAATATTTTAAGTGCAATTACCCACTTCTTACCATTTTCTCTTGCAGAACTTACAATTATTTTCTTTGTAACTTTCGCGTTATTGTATATTTTAAAAACAACTTTTGACTTATACAAATATGAAAATAAAAGATTAGGTATTTTAAAACACTTTGTTTTAAATATACTTGCTGCATCCGGATTAATATATTTTTCATTCCAGTTTTTATGGGGATTTAATTATCAAAGACTTACACTCAATAAAATATTTCAGTTAAATGTCCGCTCGTCATCTTCAAATGAACTTGCTTCACTTTGCATGCATCTTATAAATAGTTCAAGTTCTCTAAGAAAAAAAACAAACGAAAACCAATATGGTGTAATGGAACTTTCTTATAATAAAAAGTATATCCTAAAAACTGCTCAATTAGGATATGATAAAGTTTCACTTAAATATGCTGCATTAAAAGGTAACTATGGAATACCTAAGGGTATATTACTTTCAAGTCCAATGTGCTATACAGGAATTACAGGTTTTTATTTTCCTTTTACTAACGAAGCAAATATTAATATGGCAGAACCTGATTCATTCCTTCCATTTACCACGGTTCACGAAATGGCCCATCAAAGAGGCTTTGCCAAAGAAGATGAAGCAAACTATATTGCATATATAGCTTGTATAAATCATCCGTATATAGATTTTCAATACTCTGGAACACTTGCAGCATTATCTTATTCATTAAATGCATTACAAAAAAGTGATTCACAAAAATATAAAGAATTGATTTTAACTTGTAGCACAGGTGTAATTAATGACTTGAAGTACAACCAATCTTTTTGGGAAATGTACTCCGGTCCTATAGAAAAAATAGGAGATAAAATTAACGACACTTATCTTAAATCTCAAAATCAACAATCGGGAACAAAAAGCTATGGTGCAATGGTCGACTTACTTCTTGCTGATTACAGAGAAAAATGATTTTAAAACACCGTGGTTAAAATTAACCACGGTGTTTTAAAAATCATCAATCAAACCTATTATATTATTTCTGTGAATCATTTTATGTTATTTTACATGTTGCTATCTAACTCTTCTTGCAGACATATAATCACTTCTCGTTAATTGTGATATTTTAACTACATCCCCTGTGCTTGGTGCGTGTATGTATGAATTATTTCCTACATAAATACCAACATGGTGAGGACTTCCTGATCCAAAGAATACCAAATCTCCTGGTTGTAAATTCTCTCTAGACACATATGATCCGTGAGTTATCTGAGCATAAGTATCTCTACCTGTAGTAACTCCAAAATGTGCATATACATATTGAGTAAAACCTGAACAATCAAATGAATTTGGACCCGTTGCTCCCCACACATATGGTGTTCCCAGGAAAGTTTTAGCATATTCTATTACTTCATTTGAACCAATTGGTAAAGTTGGTTTTGGTAAAGTCGGTTTTGGTAAAGTTGGTTTTGGTAAGGTTGGTTTTGGTTTGCTTACCTCTTCAACTATTTCTTTTTCATCATTTGTTTCATTTTTCACTGCGGTACTTACCTGCCCTCTTGATGGGGTATTTTCTTGAGTTTTTTTAGTATCTATTGCCATATCGTATTTACGTTTTTGATCTGCTTCATCTTTTATTTGATTCGTAGTACTGTCTACTGAAGCCTGTATTTTTATCATCTCATTTTTATTCAATTCTTCCTGTTTATTAGCTTCTACTACTAGTAGTCCTTGTTCTTTTTTCTTTGCACTAAGCTCGTCCAATTTAATTTCATTATTAGCTTTTAACGCTAGAACTTTTACTTTTTTATCATTAAGAGCTTTTTTTCTATCCTCAATAATTTTCTTTTTCTCATTTAATTCTTTAATAATTTTGTTATCATATTCTACAATTTTTTTAACATTTTCTACTCTTGAGATAAGGTCTTCGACTCCTTCAGAATCAAGTAGTATCTCTAAATAACTATCTGCTCCGTTCATATACATTGCTCTCATTCTTTCATTAAATACAGATTCCTCGCCCTTTATATTGTGCTCGGCAACTACTATATCTTTTGTAGTCTTCTCTATTTTTTTCTCAGTACTATATATCTCATTTTTTGCTTTATCAATTCCTGCGTTCATGTTCCCAATATCTAAATCTAACATTTCAATAGATATCTCTAATTGGTCAGAATTCTTTTGTGACAAACTATATGAACCCTGTTGTTCTAGCAGCTGCTTCTTTTGATTATCTAACTGCTGCGTTAGTGACACTGCGAACATCGGCTTACTTACTGACATAACTAGTCCAATAGCTATAAGTAAAGGTAATATTCTTCTTCTCATTGTTACTCCCCCCATATCTTATGTTGTAAAATCATCATTAATTCTCATATTATTATTTCCTAACCATATTATAGCACTATATTAGGCAATTGGAACGATTAATATAAATTAACCTTATTAACAGTCCAAATTAATTTAAATTATTATTACCTGTCCAGCTCTATACATCTACATCCATTTCTAAATATCTCATTTATTTAATCTTTTTTACTATGTTTGTTTGTTTGTTTTTTCGTTTTTCTTTATCCTTTGCTTTAGATAATTGCGGCGTTTTTTCTTTTATTGAGCTATCTTGTGTAATATAACTAGTTGCTACCTTTACAGGGCTTATAATAGGTGTCTTAACAGACTTCTTTATAGCCTCCTTAATAGCATCTTTCTCTATACTTGATGACCCTACTACGGGGCTCACTATTTCGGTCCTATCTATAGTGTTCATAACTGTACTTTCTTTTTTATTCCCATGGAAAATATAAATGCTTGCTAGAGTTACAACTAGACAACAGAAAAACCCATTTTTAATTTTTGTTAACTTCCCTTTATTTGTGATTTTTGTTTTAGCTTTTTTAGTCCCCACATTTGTGCTAATATTATAGTCACTCAAACCCGCTATTTTTTCATATTTATCTTTTTTTAATACTTCTAAAATTTCTTTTTTTAGATCTTTAACCGAAATATATCTATCCTTAATATCAATCTTAACGCACTTCTGTATTATTATTTTTAATTTTTCATTAATATCAGGCCCATAATTTTCGTTCAAAAGAGGTTCTATACCTGTGAAAGGGGTCTTCCCTTTCACCATAAAGTATACTAACATTCCGATGCCATATATATCTGTTTGCGTACAACATTTCCCTAAGCCGTATTGCTCTGGAGCCGCATATCCATTAGAACCTGCGCACACTGTGTCTTGCGACTTGTCACCCTTATAAATTTTCGAAATACCAAAATCAATCAAAACAACTTTTTCACTGGTTGTTATAATTATGTTCGATGGTTTTATATCTCTATATATAATAGCTGGATTTTGATTATGTAAATATCCTATAATATCACATAAATCAGATGTAATCCGGCAAGTTTTTTCTGTCTGTATTCTACCATTTACCTTAACATACTCCTTTAGTGTTTGACCCTCTACGTAATCTTGAACCATATATAGATTGTTATTTTCATAAAATATATCAACTATTCTCCGAATACCTGGATGGCTTAGATTTTTTAAAATGTTAGCCTCTGTTAAAATATCTATATTTTTTGTATTTTTTATTACTTCTTTTATAGCCCAAAAATTACCCTGAATTATATTTTCGCATAAATAAACAGTGCCCATTCCACCCTTGCCTAAAATTTTAATTACTACATATTTTTTGTCTAATATATCTCCACTATTTAGCATAATTCACCTCTTGTATAAATGTTTCATAACTTATTCATCTAATAACATATGTATAAATATAAAATTTTAAGTGATATTTTCTTTTTATAGTCATACCTTATCCAATAATAATATATATATAAATATAGGTATATTGGGTATCTAATATCCTTTACGCGAAAGTATATACAAATATAAAATGCATTTGCTATTATTGTTTTACCACAAATAATAATAGCTTAACAAAAGAGAACACAAATACAAGGTAATTATATCAAACTTCCCATTGATTTACCATATATTCATGTTAAATGTTACTAACAATATGCCAATAGGATTTTTATTAGAGTTTCTTTAATGCTATATAGCTATCTCTCACAATTTATTAAATACCCAATAAATCTTACAGTTTCCTTGTAAATAAAAAATTTCTTTGTTTTTTTAAGTACCATTATTAACTCCCTGAATATAATAACACTGTAGAGCGAATTAAGGAGATGACTATTTATGGCTTTCAGTGCTAGGGAGTTATTGGCTAGAATACTACAATGTGAGGCTGGTGGAGAAGGCGAAAATGGGATGAAAGCTGTTGCCTCTGTAGTTATGAACAGAGTGCACGTAGCAGATGGTGAATATCTTAGGATAGGTCAAGGTGATTTAAGGAATATCATATTTCAGGAAGGACAATTTGATTGTGCAAGATCTGTAATTCGTGGTGTGACTAACCCACAAACCATTTGGGCGAGTCGACCAGAGCAGATACATTATGATATTGCTGATTGGGCTTTAGCTGGCAATAGATTATATACAACAGGTGAGTCCTTATGGTATTTTAATCCCTATGCACCATGTCCAGATGAATTCCCTTTCAATGGTAGTGGTATCTATCAAGTCAGTGTAGGTCTACATTGCTTTTACAATCCCACAGCGAAGTATTTTACTACTTAATTAAAAAGCATTACTAACTATACCTTTAGATAATAATTTAATATAATTTTTAAGGAGGATATTTTATGTTTATAGCACCACCTAACAATTTTAATCAAATTCCAATGTGGGACAGTGTTCCTGTGTTTTCTGAACCCCCAATGGCACCTATTCCAAAATTTGGTACAGATGATAATACAAGAGAAAGACCTGCGATGCCAACCCCTGATAGTAACCAGCACCGTGAAATGCCACCTGTCTCACCCATAGTAGATAATCCACTTTATAATCAAGGTTGGTTATCTACCCAAATAGGTAAATATATAAAAGTAGAATTTTTAATTGGAACTGGTATGTGGGTTGATCGCGAAGGCATATTAAAAGAAGTTGGTATTAGTTTTATTGTCATTCAAGAAAGTGGTTCAAATGATCTGGTAATGTGTGATATATTCTCTATTAGATTTGTAAGAATTTTTAAAAACCAATCTAAATGTACAGATAATTATGAAAAACAGACAAAATCTTCGTATTAATGTAATTTAAAATCACGAAACATATAAAAGATGCCCCTAGTGAACTTAACTCACTAGGGGCATTTCTTATAATTTTATTTTACATTCTCAACTTCACCATACTTTACTCCAAACGTGTCCACAGTAACTTTTTTCATCTTTTGATCTTTTTTAGGTTTATCATTACTCCCAGTCTCAACAGCTACTATTTTATCCACTGTTTCCATACCTTCTGTAACCTTACCAAAAGCAGCATAATCACCATCTAAGTTGCTACTTTCCTTAATCATTATAAAAAACTGTGAACCAGCTGAGTCTTTATCAGCACTTCTAGCCATAGATACTACTCCTCTTTCATGTTTTAAAGGGTTGTCGAAACTATTATTACTAAACTCGCCGCTTATTGTATACCCGGGGCCGCCCGTGCCCGTTCCTTCTGGGTCTCCTCCTTGTATCATAAAACCTGGTATTACCCTATGAAAAATTAATCCATTATAATAACCACTCTGGACTAAAGAAACAAAATTTCTAACTGTATTCGGTGCAATTTCTGGATATAATTCTACCTTAATAGTCGAGCCATCTTCCATTACTATAGTAACCATTGGATTTTTGTCATTAGCTCCTTTTTCTGTTTGTTTTTTAACTACTGGAGTAGGTTCTACCTCTTTTGTTGCTTTAGGTTTACTATCGACATTATCTTTTTCCTTATTAGCGCATCCAGCTGCCAAAAACACAAAAATCACTGTACCCAATATCATTGTTTTTTTTAAAAACTTCATCCTTTTCATTTTTAAACGCTCCTTCATAACTTGCCTAGCATTAACTATCTTCCGCGAAAATACAATATTAACGACTTCGGAAGGAGATTTTCACTCCCACTGAAGTTTTATTTTTGTTATAACACGGAACCCTCACTTGTAGAAGTTTAAGACCTCCCTTTTGAAATGTCATTAATCCTCTACACACTAGATTTAATTAATTCCATATTACCTTCAAGTGTATACTCTATTCCTTTTGATATATAAACTGTTTCTTCTTCTTTTAATTTCATTTGCCCATTACTCACTTTTATTACTCCCTCGCCACATATTACAGTGTAGCTATGGAAACTATCATTAACTATGTCTATATAATTGTTATTGACAATAATTTTTTCCACTTTAAAATAAGGTGTCTCTAATTTATTAAAATTATCAATTTTCCCACCTTTATTCTTACCATCATAATCTATAACATCTAAGGATTTTTCAATATGCACTTCTCTGCCTCGTCCCCAGTCATGAAGTCTATAAGTAATGTTGCTATTTTGTTGCACCTCAATAAGCTTTACACCAGATTCTATAGCATGTACCGTACCCGCTGGTATGTAGATGAAATCTCCCCTGCTTATATTGATTCGTTCTAAATAATCTTCTAGTTTACCTTCTTTTATAATTTGCCTTAGCTTTTCTTTATTTAAACCTTTCTTTATTCCTGATACTAAAGTCGCTCCCTCTTTAGCTTCCAATATATACCAACACTCTGTTTTTCCATTAGCATTTTCAACCCTTTTAGCATAATCATCATTTGGATGTACTTGTACTGATAAGGTATCTTCTGCTTTTATAATTTTATTTAGTATAGGAAAATCACTACCACATCCTAAAATTTCAGACAATTCTCGTCCTTCATAAATTCCTTCTTGCACCGTAGAATTTCCCTCTTCATGACATGAAAGTACCCATTTCTCCCATCCCCATATTTTTTCACTTAAGTATGGCTTTAATTTTAAAATTAATTCTTTAGACAATACAACTCCTCCAATACACGTTAATTATTTTTTCCCATATTTGTTATTATACCTTTTGCCTCTTTCACAGTACTACTTGGCCCACAAATATCAAATTTACCATTATATTTGTTATCTACTTCAGCTACTCTTATAAGTATTTCATTGAAGTTCTTTGATGTATTAAGCGTTCCAGTCACTTCACATTGCCCTGTTTTACTATTTTTAGCTTCTATAAAAGTGCTATATCCCGTAGTCTTAAAAACATTGTTCTTCGCCCATATTCTCTTTAGAATAACCTTCTCTTTAATACCATCTACTTCTACACTTCCAGTAAATTCATAATTCAAAGATAATTTCTTTTTTAATTCTCCAACAAGCTTAATTTCAGTTGATTTGTTAAATTCACTATTCTCATCATACATATATCCACCATAGTTTCTTTCAATGCTCACCGGTCTAAAATATATAACTGATATTAAAATCATACCAATAACTGCAATTGCTATTGAAGCTTTCAAAGCTGATCTATCCATATTTATCACCTCAGATTTTAATTGTTTTATTTAAAATATATTACTTTCTGCCTTAAGCTATACATAATATTATAAACTAAATTTTCTTATCACTTCCTTTTTTAAAATTTTATCACATTATTAATTTAATTTCTATTATTTTGTAAAAACATTGGAAATTTAGTTATAATTTAGATGCATTATACTCTGAATATTGGAGAAACTAATATTTCATTAAACTTTAGAAAGGTGGCAATATCCATGGCAAGAAAAGATTCAAAAAACTACAATTACACTACCCAAGAGCAAATTATGATTAAGAAAAATGATGATGCTAGATTACCAAAACGACTTGGCAGCGATGAAAAAATCCAGGCGGCTTCAAAAAGAAGTAAAATAGAATAATTCCTACTCGGTCCATCCTATTTAGTTTAGATAAAACAAGGCATCTATGATTATTGCCCATAGATGCCTTATTAATTCATACTTATTTAACTTTCCAAGTCGTTCCTTCCTTAGTATCAAAAAGTTCGATATTCATAGCTATAAATTCATTTCTTATCTCATCTGCTCTTGCCCAGTTTTTACTCTCTCTTGCGTCAGTTCTTTCAATTATAAGCTTATTTATAAGCTCTTCATCTACATTTGTATCTTCCTTTTCAATTGTCATAAGATCTAATGAGAATATTTTATCAAAATCTTCTATAAGTATAGCTTTTTCCTTATTATTAAGTTCACCATCTTTTAAAACATCAAAAAGTACAGTGAAAGCATTTGCTATATTTAAATCATCACTGATATATGATGAGAATTTTTCTTTGTATGCGTTAGTTTTCTCACCACTCGTTACATCATTTTGATTTATAGAGTTTAAAACAGTAGCAATTCTCTCTTTAAGTTTTTTGTAGCCATTCCTAGCGTCATTTAAACTGTCGAAACTAAACACTAACTGTTTTCTATATTTAGATTGAAGACAGAAATATCTATAATCAAGAGGACTATATCCTTCTTCTTCAAGTCTTGCTACAGTTAAAAAATTCCCAGTAGATTTTGACATTTTACCACTATCTAGTACTAAAAACTCTCCATGCATCCAGTATTTTACCCATTTATGTCCTAATACTCCTTCAGATTGAGCTACTTCATTAGTGTGATGTATCGCAATATGATCCACTCCACCACAGTGAATATCTAAACATTCACCAATATATTTAACAGACATTGCCGAGCATTCTAAATGCCAACCTGGAAACCCCTTGCCCCATGGTGACTCCCACTGCATAATTTGATTAGAAAACTTAGAGTTTGTAAACCATAGTACAAAATCAAGTGGGTTTTTCTTATTAGGATCTATTTCTATTCTACTTCCTGCTTTCAGTTCATCTATGCTAAGGTTTGCAAGCTTAGTATAGTCTTCAAATTTGTCAATTTCAAAATACACATTTCCATTAGATACATAAGTGTATCCTTTTTCTTCAAGTTTTTTTATAAAATCTATCATATCCTGTATATGATCTGTAGCTCTACATACAATAGTAGGTCTTTTTATATTAAGTTTTTTACAATCTTCAAAAAAAGCATCTTCATAAAACTTAGCAATTTCCCATACTGTTTTATGCTCACGGCTTGCACCTAATGCCATTTTATCTTCCCCTTCATCCCCATCCGATTGAAGGTGCCCTACGTCAGTTACATTCATTACATGTTTAACTTTATAATTAAAATACTCTAAGGATTTTTTAAGTACATCTTCAAAAATATATGTCCTTAAATTGCCTATATGTGCATAGTTGTACACTGTAGGTCCACAAGTATACATTCCCACCTTACCTTCTTTATAAGGTACAAACTCATCTTTATTTCTAGTCATAGTATTATAAACATTAAAACTCAATATATTCACTCCTTCTTAAATAGTACAAAAGTATCCAAAGCTTTCCGGAAACTCTTACTAATAATCTAATCTTTTCATTTAAAATATAAAAAGCTACAGGCATGCTGCAGCTTTAAACTTCAAAGTATAAACAAGCACAGATTTTCAAATACAAAAGTAACTCTAATTATTTAGAATCTTAAAACAATAACATATATATAAATTCTAACATAATAATAAGATAATGCAATAAATTATGTTAATAATCTTTTATTTGCTTCTAATTTATAAAATTTGCAGATACGTTATTTAAATTATTTATAATTCTTCAATTTCCTATAAAATAAAAGTAGCAGAGCATATAGACAAAAGTTTATATGCTCTGCTCTTTTTATTTTCTGTCAGCAGACTGTTTTTTTGTTGTAGCATTTTGATTTTTTGCAGATTCTCTAGTTATAGGAGTATCATAATTACTTTTAGCTAATCTAGAAAATTTATTGTCAGGTTGGCTATCTTTAGGCATAAAAACATCTCCTTTATTTATATTGCTATTTATATGTTTCGCTATTTTCAAAAAAAATATTCTACCTAATTATAATTGTAGAACCCATTCTCATAAATTTATTTCTTATAGAATCTAGAAAACAAAAACCAATCTAAAATATAGACTGGTTTTTAAAAGATCATTTATATATTTGATTTATCTTAATTAGAATGTGCCTTATAGTATCTCTTCATAATCAACATCAACAATAACACTATCATCATAATTAATATCAATGGAATCTGAAGTATCTTTATCACTACTAAACATATCAGCTTTCGCAGCAAAATTTTTCTTTGCACTTAATTTGTAGATGAAATTTTTAGTACCCTTTATTAGTTTAAAACTATACCATACTAAAGCTCCAAAAACTAAAATTGCAAATAAGGCTTTAATAACAAAGATAGCTATATAAGGTAATGTTATTAATAAAACAATAAATGTACCAATTGATAAAACTGATTTAAATAACTTTGAAATTATATTTCTGCCCTTTGTATATTCCATGATAATCCTAGCCTTCTTTCATTTCATAAGATTTATTTATTAAATATTAATCTAATTATAACATATAATTAGAATCTAATATTAGAGATTGCTTAAGAAAGTATTAATAAATTATTAATAATATTATTATTGCATTCCTCCATCTATTGTTATCACCTGTCCAGTAATATATTTTGAATTTTCACTAGCTAAAAAGGTTACAAGCATGCCAACATCTCGCACTTCTCCAAATTTCATCATAGGTATTTCATTAGTTAAAGATTTGCGTTCGCCATCAGTTAGCCAACCATTCATTTCTGTATCTATAACCCCTGGAGCTATTGCATTAACCCTAATATTAGATGGTGCAAGTTCCTTAGCTAGTGCCTTTGTAAAAGAGTTAATCGCACCCTTAGATGCTGAGTAAATCACTTCACAAGAGGCACCTACATTACCCCACATTGAAGATATATTTATTATGCTTCCACTTTTCTGTTTTATCATCTCTTTAACAGCACTGTGCGAACAATTAATTGTGCCTTTAAGATTTACATTTAAAATATTGTCCCATTCTTCTGGCATATCATCCATAAACAGCCCGAACTTTGAGATCCCTGCATTATTTATCAAAATATCTATTTTACCTAATTTTTCAACAGTAGTTTTTATCATACCCTTTGAAAATTCATAATCACTTACATCACCTTTAATTTTCAAGGCATAAGCTCCTAGCTCTCTAATTTCCTGCAAGGTTTTTTCAGCTGCTTCATCATTGCTTTTATAATTTATAACAACGCAAGCCCCAGCCTTAGCTAGCTCTATAGCAATACCTTTCCCAATTCCTCTAGATGCTCCTGTAACTATAGCTACTTTACCTTTTAAATTCATATATACCGCCCCTAACTTAAAATGTTTTCTTTTTTATTTATTATACCGCTAATTTACTAAATATTAAAACATCCCTTCATTTAATATCTTGTAAATAATTATCTATTCAATTATTCTTCTGTTCAGAATTCCAAAATTCAATCAACTTTTTTATGACTTCTACCTATTTAAATTTCACACAATTTATGTTACATTTTAGTTAGTTATAAAAAAATCCAAATTATTATACCTATTTACACAGTAGCATTTGATAAATGCAGTTGGAGGGAAAAATGGCTAATTTAAAAAGAAAATTTGGTGAAGGACCTATATATACGATAACTAATTATATATTTTGGTTTTTCTTGGGCAATCTGTACTTTCTACTTCTCAATATTCCACTACTTTTCATATTAATTGCACTCTTTTCTAATGGTTCAAATACAATTCCACAGGGGTTTATTTCTATTATCCTTATATGTTGTATCCCAATAGGCCCTGCCGCAACAGCTCTTCTTAGTGTTATGGGCAAACTTATCCGGGAAAAAGATATAAATATTACGAAAGATTTTTTTAAGGCTTATAAAGTTAACTTTTTCCAATCATTATTCTTTTGGTCTCTAGAAATAATTACACTATCTATACTATTTATTGACATCAAATTGGTTATTTCAAGTAGTTACCCAAAATTTTTAACTGTTTTTATTTTTATAGTTGTAGCTTTTATTTTTTCAATGAATCTTTATGTGTTCCCAATAATCTCAAGATTTTATTTAAGTACAAAAGATATTTTTAAAACTGCTGCCTACTATACCATTCGTAAATTTCATATTACAATTTTGAATTTAGCTAGTTTTTTGGTTGTAATACTCATATTTTTTAAAGTTTCTACCTTTATATTAGTATTTATATCAAGTATCATCTGTTATTTAATAATGTTCTATCAGCAAAAAATACTATTGGAAATTGAGTATAATCTTAAAAAAAATACTGAGAAAATTCAGGAAGAAGGCCAAAATGGATAAAACCATTAAATAATACTTCAAATCAGATAAAAAACAATATATCCTTGCAATACAGAGAGTAATCTTTTATATTAAATATAGGACATATATCTATTATAAATAATTTGAAATATCATAATAATTAAGATATATAACAAGGAGGAATTTACATTGAGTAAAATTGAACAATTAACCGTAGATACTATAAGGATTTTATCAGCTGAGGCAATAGAAAAAGCAAAATCTGGACATCCAGGGCTTCCGCTCGGAGCGGCACCCATGGCATATACATTATGGGCGAAGCATATGAAGCATAATCCTTGCAATTCAAAATGGCAGGATAGAGATAGATTTGTATTGTCAGCTGGGCATGGATCAATGCTAGAATATTCTCTACTTCATCTTTTTGGATATGGTCTAACTATTGAAGATTTAAAGAATTTTAGACAATTGGGAAGTTTAACACCCGGTCATCCTGAGTATGGTCATACAAATGGTGTTGAAGTTACCACAGGACCACTCGGACAAGGTATTGCTAATGCGGTAGGTATGGCAATAGCCGAAAGCCATCTTGCAGCAAAATTTAATACTAAAGAATATACTATTGTGGATCATTATACCTATGCTATATGTGGTGACGGATGTAATATGGAAGGAATCTCTGGAGAAGCAGCATCCCTGGCAGGTACCTTAGGACTTGGAAAACTTATTTTAATGTATGACTCAAATAGTATAACTATAGAAGGAAATACAGATATCGCCTTTAGAGAAGACGTAAGTAAACGATTTGATGCCTATGGATGGCAGGTTTTATATGTAGAAGATGGCAATGATATGGACGCAATAAGTAGTGCCATTGAAACTGCAAAACTTGAGTTAAATAAACCTACATTTATTAAAATTAAAACTATTATTGGATTCGGTTGTGCTAAAAAACAAGGTACTGCCTCAGCACATGGGGAACCACTAGGAGAATCTAATATAACTGAAATGAAAAAATGCCTAGGCTGGAACCTCGATCCATTTACAGTTCCCGATGAAGTAACTAATCATATGGAAAATGTAAAGTCAGATCTTAGGGAAAAAGAAGAAACTTGGAACACACTTTATGCGCAGTATAGTGAAAAAAATCCTGAACTTGCTAAGGAATATGAAGCATGGCAAAGCGGAGAACTTTCTGTTGATTTACTTAAGATCCAAGATATGTGGAAGTTTGAAGGCAAAGCAGCAACAAGAAACTCTTCTGGCGCAATAATAAATATATTAGCAAAACATGTACCAAACCTTATAGGTGGTTCAGCAGATCTTGCTCCTTCTAATAAAACCTATATGGAGGGCAAAGGTGATTTTTCTATGGAAGATAGAACTGGCACTAACCTTCATTTTGGAGTAAGAGAGCATGCAATGGCTGCTATTGCAAATGGAATATATGTTCATGGAGGTCTTAAACCCTTTGTTTCAACTTTCTTTGTATTTAGTGATTATATGAAGGGTGCAATGAGATTATCTTCCCTTATGAGTCTTCCAGTAATTTATGTTTTAACTCATGATAGTATAGCAGTTGGTGAAGATGGTCCAACTCATGAACCAATTGAACAGCTTGCAGCTTTGCGATCTCTACCAAACTTCAATGTCTTTAGACCAGCTGATTCAAGAGAAACAGCTGTTGGCTTTTATGCTGCAATGACTTCAAAAACAACTCCTACTGCATTAATACTAACAAGGCAGAATCTACCTTTGTATGAAGAAACCTCAATTGAAGCTTTAAAGGGTGCCTATGTCTTAAAAACCTATGAAGAAAAAGGTAGAAACCCTGATATAATTTTAATGGCTTCTGGTTCTGAAGTAGAATTTATTTATGAAGGAGCTAAGATATTAAATGACCGTGGTATCAAAGCTAGAGTAGTAAGTATGCCATCCTTAGATTTGTTTGATGCCCAATCAAAAGAGTACAGGGAATCTATATTACCATCAGACCTAAGATCCCGCTTGGCAGTTGAAGCCGCTTCTTCCTTTGGTTGGCATAAATATGTTGGAATAGACGGAGATGTAATCTCTATTGATAGATTTGGAGCTTCAGGTAAAGCCGACGATTTATTCAAAATATTCGGCTTTACAACAGAAAATGTTGTTAATAGAGCAATTAAATTGCTCCGTAAGTGATTTAATTAAGTTATAATTTTATTCTGAATAATTTTTTAAATCTTACACATAATATTATTAATAGTTATTAACTCACAGCTAGATAGATGAGCTCATCATTAATATAGATACAGCTAAAAGTTACTAACTACCATATGTATTAAATAAACTGTTTTAAATTTAGTTTTTAGCTGTAACTATTATTTAATGCAGTTTATTTAATATTGTATTTTAAAAGCATTTATAAATTATTAATATAAATATTTATTTAATTTAACATATAAAAATAAGCAAAATAATTATGCCATATAGAATTACTAATACCCCCATTAATTATTACATATGTTCCACCATCTTCTATTTCTAAAAAACTCTTTATTTATTAGCCCAATTATGATATTATGTAGTAAATTAGTTAAAAAGGAGGTTGATTATTATGTCATATAAAATTACTGATGCATGTGTAAGCTGTGGAGCTTGCGAACCTGAATGCCCAGTTAACGCTATAAGCCAAGGAGATTCACTATTTGTTATCGATGCTGATACTTGTATCGATTGTGGAGCTTGTGCAGGTGTTTGTCCTACAGGCGCTCCAGTTGAGGCTTAATTAGAACATAGATCTTATGATTAAGATACAAGCTACTGACTTTTGTCAGTAGCTTGTATCTTTTTATTCTGTTATATTATGAAACCCTTCCCCAGGGTTAGCATGTGCTATCAGATTTCTAAATTAAAAGCAGCTCCTATTCTACACATAGGGAGCTGCTTTTAATATTGTAATTTACTATTAAATCATCTCCTGCGGAGCCGCGACAGCTTCGCAGAAGATGCATTGATGACTTCAGAAGGAGATTTATACTCCCACTAAAGTTTTCTATTTGCTAGGGCAAATAACGTCTACTTATAGTAGGTACTCCCACTTATACAAATGGGAGACTTTCCTTCTGAAATGTCGTTAAAATTCAGCAGACCCAGTTGTTCTTGGGAATGGAATAACGTCTCTGATGTTGCTCATACCTGTAATATACATAATAGCTCTTTCAAATCCTAGTCCAAATCCAGCATGCTTAGTTCCGCCGTATTTCCTTAACTCTAAATACCACCAGTAATCTTCTTTATTAAGACCACATTCTTCCATTCTAGCTTCTAAAATATCTTGTCTTTCTTCTCTTTGGCTTCCACCGATAATTTCTCCTATTCCCGGTACAAGTAAGTCCATTGCTGCAACTGTCTTATTATCGTCATTTATTCTCATATAAAAAGATTTTATTTCCTTTGGATAATCCGTTACAAATAATGGTTTTTTAAACACTTCTTCTGTTAAATATCTTTCATGCTCAGTTTGAAGATCACAGCCCCAAGTTACCGGGTACTGGAATTCATTTCCTGATTTTTGTAGAATATCCACAGCCTCAGTATATGTTATCTGTCCAAACTCTGCGTTTACAACACCATTTAATCTTTCAATTAAACCTTTATCTACAAAACTATTGAAAAACTCCATCTCTTCTGGAGCGTTTTCCATAACATATTTTATTATATATTTCATCATGTCTTCTGCGAGTTTCATATCATCTTTTAAATCCGCAAATGCTATTTCAGGCTCTATCATCCAGAACTCAGCTGCATGTCTTCCTGTATTAGAATTTTCTGCTCTAAATGTTGGCCCAAAAGTATAAACATTTCTAAACGCTAAAGCAAAAGCCTCTGCTGCTAACTGTCCACTTACAGTTAAGCTAGTTTCTTTACCAAAAAAGTCTTGCGCGTAATCAACTTTTTTATCTTCGCCTAGCGGAATATTGCTAAAATCAAGGGTAGATATTCTAAACATTTCACCCGCACCTTCGCAATCACTACCAGTTATTATTGGTGTATGGGTATATACAAATCCTCTCTTTTGAAAAAACTCATGTATAGCAAAAGCAGTTAATGAACGCACCCTGAACACTGCTGAGAAAGCATTACTTCTTGGCCTTAAGTGTGCAATAGTTCTTAAATACTCAAAAGAATGTCTTTTCTTTTGCAATGGATAATCGGTATTTGACATCCCTTCTAAAACTATTTTAGTAGCTTTAATCTCAAATGGTTGCTTAGCTTCTGGCGTTACAATAAGTTTCCCTTCTATAGTCAAAGATGAACTTATAGGTAATTTAGCTATTTCAGCAAAATTTTCTAAGCCTTCCTCAAAAACTACCTGAATATTTTTGAAGAAGCTTCCATCATTAACTTCTATAAACCCGAACGCTTTAGAAGATCTTAAAGTTCTTATCCATCCAGAGATAGATACTACTTGATCTTCATATTTTTCTTTTTCTCTATAAATTTGTTTTACTAACAATTTTTCCATAAAATTGCCCTCCTTATAATTTTATATTTACCTTAATAATAAAAAAAGCCTTCCATCCCTTAATAATAAAGGGACGAAAGGCTATAATTTCGCTATGCCACCCAGTTTTGTCATATAATATGACCAATCTAATCAGTACAGAATTATATATTCGTTGATACGAGTTATACATTTGATACTGCCCAACAGTTAACGGATTGGAGCCGTCTAAGCCTACTACCTTAAAGATTTCGGTTAGAAACTCTGAGATGTTCTTCGATATAAACTTCGTATTGGTCTTTCACCATCACCAACTCGCTATTACTACCCTTTTATATCTACTCTTCTCTTCACAGTCTTTATATTTAAATATTAGTATATGTATCAATTATTTTTATATTCAATTAAAATTATAATATTTTTAATAATAAATGTCAAATATTTTTATAATAAAAATAGATGCCTAAAATGATTTTTCAATCATTTTAGGCATCCCTTAAGTTTTTCTCTTAATTATATATATTATAATTCTTTTAAACAAGCATATCTATTTAATCAAATTCTTCATCTTCATTTTCATCTTCAACTATCTCACCAATAACTTCATCTCTCTTTGCCGTTTCTCCAGTAACCTTATTTTCAAGAACAATGTTACATTTCACACATCCATCTTCTTCATTAATGAAAGTTTTTGCTACAACATCATCTTTTTCTAAAGATACACCCTGCGTAAGTTTCTCTGGGTGGTCAAATATAATAGGTTTACTATTTAATCTATCATCCATGTATAATCACTTCCTTTCTAAATTTAGTCTTTACATGAAGACTTCAAAATATACTTTGAAAATGTTGCCTATTATACTTGTATTTTATTTTGTAAATCCTTCTCCCGATACTTCTCTTACATCTGCAACAGTAATAAATGCGTTGGCATCAATTAATTTAACCATTTTTTGAAGAGGTACTATTTCATTTTTACCAACTACTATATATAGCACCTGTTTGGGTCCATTTGTATACATTCCAGTAGCATTTATTCCTGTTACACCTCTCTTTAAATCCTTCATTAATATTTCCGCTATTTCCTTAGAATTATTTGAAATAATAAATACCGCTTTAGAATAATTTATTCCTTCAAGTATACCATCTATAACCTTACTAACTATATAAGTAGATATTAGTGCATACATAGCTTTTTGAACACCAAATACAAAAGCACCTGTTAGTATTATAATCGAATCAATAGCTAATATAATTTTAGCTATTGGCATATTTTTTAAATAAACCTTTATGATGTTTGCAGCTAAATCAGTTCCTCCAGTACTAGCGGATGCTCTTAATACAAACCCTAAGCCTATACCAACAAATACTCCACCAAATATACTAACCAACAAAATATCGACCTGTGGCATCGGTATAAAGCTTGTATAAAACAACGCGAAAGATAGATATGCCGCAGCAAACAAGGATTTACCCACAAATTTTTTCCCCTTAAGTTTTCTAGCAATGATAAGCAATGGTATATTTATCACAATATTAGTAAACCATAGAGGCACTCCTATTCCGTAATGCTTTTCTGCAATATATTGAATAACAATGGCAATACCTGCTACTCCACCTGTTACTAATTTAAATTTTGCCAAAAACATATTTATGCCTGCTGCGAGTATTGTAGTCCCGATAATAATGTAAATATAATTTAAAACGTTCTCATTTTTAGTTTCTGTTCTCATTTAATCTATCCTACTTTCTACTTACTGCTTTATAATAATAAAGTATCACAATTATAAAATTATGTAAATAGAAATTATAGTTTTTAATTATTTTATAAGTTTTGCATCATAAATCCATCTAAATATAAAAAGCATCACATGTAATATTAATTTAGGGGGACTAAAAAATACTGCATGTGATGCTTTTTTATTTGGTTATTTAAATTATAGACATAAATGACTATTTCTATCCATATATATTAAAAATATTTTTTGTATATTATCTCTTGCCTAGGATGATTTATTTCAACTGCTTTTATGTTAATTTTTCTCATTATACTAGCAAATTCTTTAGTAATAGCTACTTCATCTCCGAAATGCATAGGTATAAGTAGTTTAGGCCTAATTTCTTTTGCAAAATATTCTCCGCCTATATAATAAAACTCTTGAAGTCTTGGATCTACAGGAAAAAAAGCTATGTCGATAGATTTTTCTTCTTTTAATTTCTCTATGTGAGTTTTAAATGAAGCCTCTGCTTCAGATCGCTCCTCTGAACTGTCCTCTTTCCAGTGCCACCAATTAAGATCTCCAGCATGAAAAATAGTTACCCCATCAACTTTTACTAAAAAAGATATTCCAATATCAGTTGAACCATAAGCTTTTACATAAACGTCTTTAAATAATTTTTCTTCACCTTCCTTTATAAATCTATAATTCGATTTATTTTTATCTATTTTTATATCATTACTAAGTATGTATTGTATATCACTATTATAATTTTCCCAATCCAAAATACAAGAATTAAAATGATCCTCGTGACTATGTGATGAAAACACATAAACATTTTTCATGTCTTTAATATTTTCAGATGATAACAATGCTGTCTGCTTATGGGCTTTATCATTTATTACAGGTTCTTTATAGTAATCAAATATTAAAAAATGATTTTTAGTTTTAATGGCAAACCCACTATGGTATATATAGTATATTTTTGTTTCTATTTCTCTCATATATTTTCACTCCTTCATAATTTTGTGATAGTAAACTCATATCATACATTCTATGCAAATATAAATATATTCCAAACCAGATATTTTTATTTTTAAACTCCTATGAATAAAATTTAAGTAAGCATATAATGATTCTATGGCATATGTGATATATTAATCAGTGTAGCGTGTGCTACACGATATATGAAAAGGTGGTTATATTAAATGAAGTTTTCTTTCGATCATAATAATATAAATGTATTGGATTTAGAAAAAAGCGTGGAATTTTATAAAAATGCTTTAGGATTTATAGAAACTAGGCGATTTCATCCATCAGATGGTAGTTTTACTCTTGTATTTTTAGGTGATGAAACAACTAATCATAAGTTAGAACTTACTTGTCTTAAGGACAGAACGCAATCATACAATTTAGGTGAAAATGAATTCCACCTTGCTGTAGTTACAGACGATTTTGATGAAGCCTACTCATACCATAAAAAAATGGGTTGTATTTGCTATGAAAATAAATCTATGGGAATATATTTCATTATAGATCCAGATGGTTACTGGACAGAGGTTATTCCTAGAAAATAGAAATAATAATATAAATTTAAATAGAAAGATGTTGCTATTTTTATTAGCAACATCTTTTTTTAATTTCCTTTAATAATTGTAAGTTTACCATCCACAATATCAACTATTGCACTACCGCCTGTGCAAAGGTCTCCAAACAGCACTTCATCTACAAAATAAGCCTTTATTTCTTTTTGGACCACTCTATTGATTTCTCTCGCGCCATAATCCTCGGAAAAACCCTTTTTACTTAACCAATCATATAAATTATCTGTAACCTTTAATTTTATATTTTTAGTTAAAAGTTTTTCTTCAAACTGTTTCATTGCCTTCTTAGCTATTTGAAGAGCCATAGCTTCATCAATTTTATTAAATACAATTATGTTATCCAATCTATTCCTAAATTCGGGTGAGAATACTCGCTCCACTTCTTTAGTAATTACTTGCCCAGACTCCATTTTGTCTCCAAACCCAATTATATGTTTGCCAGCCTCTCTCGCTCCTGCATTAGAAGTCATTATTAAAATCACATTTCTGAAATCCGCCTTTTTACCAGTATTATCTGTTAATGTTGCATAGTCCATAACCTGCAATAATACATTAAATATATCAGGGTGGGCTTTTTCAATCTCATCTAGAAGTAGCACGCAATAAGGATTTCTTTTAATAGCCTCAATTAACATTCCACCCTCTTCATAACCTACATATCCCGGTGGTGCACCGATAAGCCTTGCAACAGTATGTTTTTCCTGGTATTCACTCATATCAAATCTAATAAGTGGAATAGCTAAGCTACTCGACAATTGTTTACTTATTTCTGTTTTCCCAACCCCTGTAGGACCAACAAAGAGGAGCGACGCTATTGGCTTATCTTCTTCATTAAAACCTGCCCTAGATCGCTTTATAGATCTTACTAAAGTGTCTATAGCGTCTCTTTGCCCAAAAACTTGTTTCTTTAAATTAATATCTAGATTTTTCAGTATATCTATTTCATTATTTGATACACTTTGCTCTGGAATTTTTGCAATAGAAGCTACTATTTTTTCCACTGCACCCACCGTAATAAGAATAGTCTCTTCATTGTCTTCAGCATAAAGCCTTGCATAAGCACCTGCTTCATCCATAATATCTATAGCCTTATCTGGAAGAAATCTGTCCTTAATGTACTTGCTAGATAATTCTACTGCTATTTTTAAAGCTTCATCTTTGTATGTAACATTATGGTAAGTTTCGTATTTATCTTTTAACCCCATAAGAATATCGAAAGTATCCTCAACTGAAGGCTCTGGCACCTCAATTTTTTGAAATCTTCTAGCCAGTGCACTGTCTTTTTCAAAATGTTTCTTATATTCATCATAAGTAGTTGATCCAATAAATCTTACCTTACCATCTGCAAGAAAGGGTTTTAAAATATTAGAAGCATCCATAGATCCTCCAGAAACTGCACCTGCTCCAACTATAGTATGGATTTCATCTATATACACTATAGGTTTTTCTTCCTTACTAATTTCGCTTAACACTTTTTTGATACGTTCTTCAAAATCTCCTCTATACTTTGTACCTGCGAGAAGAGCACCCATATCCAAATAATATATTTTACTCCCTTGCAATAACTTTGGCACTTTATTTTCTACAATTAATTGTGCAAGACCTTCAGTAATAGCAGTCTTACCTACTCCAGGTTCCCCTACATGCACCGGATTATTTTTAAGCCTCCTGCATAATACCTGTAAGGTTCTTAGCAGAATATCTTGTCTCCCTATAAGAGGATCCATCTCTCCTTTGCCTGCTTGTTCTGTTAACTCTACAGTAAAGTTACTTAAAAAATTTTCCTTATCATTGGGATTTTCAATTTCCTCTTCATAGGTGTATTCTATATCTTCTTCATTGTCAGTAAATCTCACCGGCTCTTCTATCTCATTATCTGTTGTAGAATCAAAATCAAAAGTATCTACCACAGAGATACCATGAGCTATATAATTAAGAAGATCTCTTCTCTTCATTTGCTGTTTCCGCAAAAAATAAGAAGCAAAGCTTTCATCATCATCATACATGGCCACAATCACATCGCCTATCTTAACTATCTCTTTACCCGAAAGCATAACATGATCTGCAGCCGTTGATAGAATGGTTTGAATTCCAATTGTTTGGATCGGCTCTACATCTTCTACGATTTCTATATTATCCTTTAAAAATTTTGTTATTTGTTTTTTAAGTCTTTTAACATTCCCGCCACTATTCTCTACTATTTCAATTCCCTCTTCAAAAAATAAAGAAGCGTAAAGAATATGTTCTGGTGTAAAGTATTCATGATTTGACATTTGAGCTTCATTAAAAGCCGCAGTAATAATCTCATTTACTATATTATCTAATTGCATAATTACTCCTCTTCTAAGGTTAGTTTCAGTGGAAATCCACTTTCTTCACACATATCCATAGCTTGATCAATTTTTGTTATACCTACGTCATAGCTGTATATACCTGCAACGCCACTACCTTTTTTATGGACTTCAAACATGGTTTTTGTGGCTTCCACAACCTGTTTTTTAAAAACCCCAACTAAAACCTGCACAACAAACTCCATACTTGTATAATCATCATTGTGGATTATCACCATGTACTTACTAGGCTTCTTAATCTTCATTTCTATTTTTTCTTTAATGATAATTTCCTCATCGAAGGTCCTTTTTTCTGACATAATTAACAACCCCACTGTTTTTATTAAAATTTATGTTTAATAATCTAAAAAAATAACTATTCACATACTAGTCTATTTTATTTTCTATACCTTGCTCCAAGACTATTATATCCTACTTGTTTATATATTACTGCATTTACCTATATTATTTCAACTATTCTATACTTTTATATTTCATATCTAGCATTTAAAATATACTGATGTTTGAATGAACCATTTTTTTATTATTTACATAGTATGTAGAAGGTCATAAGACCTAAAAAAAAGGAGGAATTACTTTTGGAAAATAATCAAATTCTTCACCCTTGCGATAATTGTGGTGAAATTATTAGTTCAAAAACATTACCTTTAAGCAGTGGAATTAATATTACACCAGTTGGCATTAATGGCCCCCTAGTAGCTAAAATCCCTGTAGTTCTCGGCGAAAGAGAAATTCAAATAGATGTTGAAGCTGAGTTTAGATTGAACGAACCATTCTATGAAATTAAAAGAATAAAGAAAAATGTATATTTAACTCAATGCAAATTACTTCCAAGATCAGGAGTAATTGAAAATGGTGTTCTTAGATCCGGAAAATTATTTATAAGTGGATTTGTAAGGAAAAATATAGAATATGCAACCGCTGACTGCATCGAAGATAAAATTGTAAGTGGTAGAATAGCTCATACAACAATAGATGTCAAATTTACAACCGTAACAGAAGTTCAATATGTTGTACCACCAATAGTTAATGTTCGCAGAGCTCAAACTGAAATAGATTTATTAAGTAGTTGTGTGTGCCATGACGACTGCAAAGAAACTCTTATCGGAAAATCAGCATGTGAGCAATCTTTTGAAGATAATATAACTTTTACTGAAAGCCCATACTGTGAATTAGAAGGAGTAAGAATTTTTGAAGACGATATGAATACAGACCCTATATACCATAAAACTAATTCAAACGTACAACTTTACAATAAAGTAATTGAAAAAATGGTTGTTTATGTTAGAGTTAAAGTATTACAATTACAACAGGTAAATATACCATATGATGATCCAGTTAACCCCATTTGCACTACGAGTAAATATTCCGATTTCTGCGAGTAAATATTTCACTATAGACATTTAGATATAGCCGTTCTTCTAAAGAAGATATTTTCCTTTAGAAGCACGGTTATTTATATATTTAAAGTAACACTTTCTTTATTTTCTACATAGTATGTAGAAGGTCATAAGACCTGAAAAAAAAGGAGGAATTACTTTTGGAAAATAATCAAACTCTTCACCCTTGCGATAATTGTGGTGAAGTTATTAGTTCAAAAACATTACCTTTAAGCAGTGGAACTACTATCAGACCAGTTGGAATTAATGGCCCTCTAGTAGCTAAAATTCCTGTAGTTCTCGGCGAAAGGGAAATTCAAATAGATGTCGAGGCTGAGTTTAGATTGAACGAACCATTCTATGAAATTAAAAGAATAAAGAAAAATGTATATTTAACTCAATGCAAGTTACTTCCAAGATCAGGAGTAATTGAAAATGGCATTCTAAGATCTGGCAAATTATTTATAAGTGGATTTGTAAGAAAAAATATAGAATATGCTACTGCTGACTGTATCGACGATAAAATTGTAAGTGGTAGAATAGCTCATACAACCGTAGATGTCAAATTTACAACTGTAACAGAAGTTCAATATGTTGTACCACCAGTAGTTAACGTTCGGAGCGCTCAAACCGAAATAGATTTATTAAGTAGTTGTATGTGCCATGATGACTGCAAAGAAACTCTTATTGGAAAATCAGCATGTGAGCAATCTTTTGAAGATAATATAACTTTTACTGAAAGCCCATACTGTGAATTAGAAGGAGTAAGAATTTTTGAGGACGATATGAATACAGATCCTATGTACCATAAAACTAATTCAAATGTAAAACTTTATAATAAAGTAATTGAAAAAATGGTTGTATATGTTAGAGTTAAAGTATTACAATTGCAACAAGTGAATATTCCGCTATAGACATTTAGATATAACCGTTCTTCTAAAATAATATAATTCTTTAGAAGAACGGTTATTTATATATAATTAATATAATACGTATTCCATATTCAATAATATTTAATTACATAAGGCATATGAAATAAAATAACTCTACAGTATGCTATCTAGCCCGTTTTATTTAATATTTCTGACCCTTATAATAAAGGAGCATTTTTGAATGAAGGAAAAAAATAACTGTGATAAATCAAGGCTGATGAAGTTACTTATTGTTTTGAATATGTTGCAACGACCAAATTGTTTTATAATTTTTAATGAATCATCTAAAAAAGTCTCAACAAATGTTAATCACAAAAATAATTTATGCTTACAAAAAAATGCAAAAGATAGAATGAATGTAGAATATATACTTCCTATTAAACAAGTAAATATTGAAGGTTACTCAGATTTAATACCTCCTCTTAAACAAGTAAATATTGAAGGTGACTCAAATTTTATACTTCCTATTAAACAAGTAAATATTGAAGGTGACTCAGATTTTATACTTCCTATTAAACAAGTAAATATTGAAGGTGACTCAGATTTTATGCTTCCTCTTAAACAAGTGAACATTGAAGGTGACTTAGATTTTATACCGCCTCTTAAACATGTAAATATTGAAGGTGACTCAGATTTTATACCGCCTCTTAAACATGTAAATATTGAAGGTGACTCAGATTTTATACCGCCTCTTAAACATGTAAATATTGAAGGTGACTCAGATTCTATACCTCCTATTTGCGATAAATTAATTATGTCAAAACTGCTTGTTATTTTAAAACTCTTACAACAATCATCTTATAATGAAGATATTAATAAGATATTTAAAAACAGGTTAACAAATATCAAGCATAAAAATAATTTAAGTGTACAAAAAAATACAAACGATAAAATTACTACAAAATTTATACTTCCTACACGCAAATTAATTATTAAAACTGATACAGAATGTATAAAAAAAGAAGGTGACATTAATACTACTCCCGATTGTATTTATGATATCCGTGGAAGTATAAATACTAACCCCAGTAAAAGCTTAGTATCGACCTTCCCCCTCATAATTGCAGAAAAAACCATAGATATTCCTATTGAATCAACATTTAGATTAAAAAACGCTGCCTTAGATATAAAAAACATGAAAAAAGACGTATACTTAACTAATAGTAAGCTTATACCTTTGTATAAAAAAGATGATATTTCTCCCTCCTTAAATGGAAAACTTTTTTTAGAAGGTTTTGTAAGAAACAAAGTAGATTCCTCTATAGCTAAAGATGTTCACGATGGTATAATTAATTTAGATACTGAATCTCTTATAATTTATATTCCTTTTAAATGCACTACTTTGATCCAGTATAAAGTCCCCCCCATTTTCTCTAATCAAAATCCTCTAGATTATATACCAATTTATGTCTCATTAGATTGTTTAGATGTTAATAAAGGTTATGGTGATTATCTATACAAAAAAAATATAGAATGTGATAGCTATATAGATTGCAGTGTTCCACCTATAAATTGCGAAATAGAAAAAGCTAAAATTTATGAAACATATACCCTTGTTGATAAAACGCCATTTAATAAAGACTTTCCTATAGAAATCAATTTTAATACTATCAAAGAAAACATAATAATAAATCTTTCATTAACATTACTTCAAGAACAAGATGTAGCCATAAACTATAAAAAAACTAAATAGATAATTTATAGTAATGTTTAAATAAAAAAACATGGCAAAACTGTTATATGTTGATTAAATTTTATTTTACTCTCCTAATAAACTTCATTTCACAATTTACTCTATTATACTAGATCATATTCTCTAAAAACCTTAAACAGTAAAACCCCCAAGGTAGCTGAGGCCGCTGAAAAAAGCACTCTTTATTTAGTAGAGTTTTCAAGCTTGAATAGAAAAAGCATGAGATATCCATATTTGGGATATCTCATGCTTTTTATTTTATAATTAAGTTTTAAAAGCCCTATTTCATGCTTTTCAACTTAATTATTCTCTTTAGATTCACAGTGAAGATTGATAATGCACCTTGCATTTGCATGCTAATTAAGCCTGACGATATTGCTACATCATAGCTATGTTGGTGCTTAAGTTCACTGTTTTTAGCCTCTATCATATAACGTTCCCTAGCTCGTTTTTTAAAATATTCACTTTTTTCGAACTCTATTTGATCTTTGTGAGTATTTGACTTTATTGAAACTGAATAAGTTTTAGATTTAGCGCCTTCTTTATAACACCCATCTTTATGAACACAATTTTTACACTTTTCTACATTAAAATAGTAGGTTAGCACTTGATTTTTACCAACATTCTTCTTTCCCTGTTTTGCTTTTTTAATAGCCATATGACCTGCCGGACATACAAATAAACCAGCATCTTTATTAAACTCAAATTCATCTTCTTTTTTTCGCATTCCTTGTGAAATTACAGGATTTAGTCTTGAAATTAATGCAATTTTATTTTCTTTTGTATATTCTAGGTTTTTCTTTTCAGAATAAGCTGTATCTCCAATTACTTCATTTACATCTATACCAGCCTCACGGCTTTTTTCTATTAAGGTTATGAGCTCCTTTCCATCACTTTTTTCGCCAGTTGTAATAACAGCTGCTGTAATTAAACGTTCTTCACTCATAGCAAGGTGTGATTTATATCCAAAAAAAGAACTATCCTCAGTTTTATGCCCCACTTTTGCATCCTCATCTTTTGATATTTTTAGATTTTCTAAGTCATCATTAATAGCTTCCATTAAGTAGTTTAATTTAGTTTTCACAGCTGGATTTGCTGCAGTTTCTGGCTTCTCGTTTATGGTATCAATTAATAATTTGCAGTACTCAAGAATATCTTCAAGTACTCCAGTTGTAACTTTATTAGGTAACTCTTCTTTAATACCAGGATGTACTCCGTACAATGTTTTTCTTAAGTTTTTTGCACGTTTCAATAATTCCTCGCTTGCTGACTTTTGGTTATAACGTGACTTGGTATGCGTAGCATCAACTATTATTGCTTTACTTTTTAAAACCCCCTCTTTTATAGCAAGTTCTACAGTCTTGTTTATTAATAAATCCAATAAATTCATGTCTTTAAGGCGAAGCTTTCTAAATTTAGTTAGTGTACTTGAGTTTATTAAATTTGTTTCTTCTGGGGCTAAATTTAGAAAATATTTAAAGGACATGTCATAAAGAGTTCTTTCAACAACATCTTCATCAGACAATTCATATATTACTTTCAAAAGTAAATATTTAAATAGCATTATGGGGTTAATAGCACCTCTACCCATAGATGAACTATAGTTAATCATCAATTCGTCATAAACAAATGAAAAGTCAACAAGGTCATTAATTTGCTTTAAAATGTTATCTTTCGGAATAATTAACGAATATAAGCTATGGTATGTATTTATTTTTATTTCCAATTGTCCTTTTAGCATAATAGTTTAGCCCCTTTTATTTTATTCTACTATACTAATTCGACATATCTTTTAAAATTCCTTTTTGTTTTTTAGTCTTTTATATAAAAAAATCGCCATCTTTAATTAGATGACGATTTTTCATATAGTTTTTCAGTGGCCTCAGGTAGCTTGGGGGTTTTTACTATTATTATACTCCCTTTCCAAATGTACAATCAGGATACCTACATTCCTCACACTCCATACAAAGTCCCCCATGACCATATGCTGCTATATCAGCAAAACTCAATTTTTCCTTTGCGAGTACCCTTGGTAATACCAAATCAAATATAGTTCTCTTAGAGTACATTACACATCCCGGAAGTCCTAAGATTGGAATATTTCCTTTATAAGCTAGCAAGAACATTGCACCTGGAAGCACGGGTGATCCATATGTTACAATTTCTGCCCCTGTATTTTGAATTGCTACAGGGGTAACGTCATCAGGATCTACTGACATTCCGCCAGTACAGATTACCATTCCAGCCCCCTGCTCTATCCATGCGTCTACAGCCTCCGTTATCTTATTCTCATCATCTGAAAGTATAGTTTGTCCAAGTATTTCACAACCATATTCCGTAACTTTGCTTCTTATTACAGGACCAAACGCATCCTTTATTCTGCCATGATATACTTCACTGCCTGTAGTAACAATTCCTACTTTCATTGGTGCATACGGTATTATGCTTACAATTTTCGCATCGCCGATTAAATCCTCTGCTTTTTTTATCTTATCCTCCTCAATTACAAGTGGAATAACTCTTGTTCCTGCTACCTTCTGTCCCTTTTTTACAGGATAGTTATTATGTAATGTAGCTAAAATTATCTCACCTAATGAATTAAGTCCATATAACAACCTTGTATTAATTATAAGAAGTCCATCGTGCTCTGCTATAAAATTAATTTTACCTTCTTTTACTTCACTAAATGTAAGTCCTACCCCTGCTGTAAGGGCTCTCAAGCGTTCTGCTGCATCATTTTCATGAAGATATCCTTGTTTCTCCTCCCATACATATATGTTGTCTTTTCCTAATGAAAGTAATAATTGTATATCTTCCTCTTTAATTATATGTCCTTTTTTAAATGCTCTATCTTTTACTACTCCTGGAACAATTTGAGTAATATCATGACATAAAACGGATCCAACTGCGTCTCTCACAGGTATTTTTTTTATATCACTCACCTCTAACTCGTATTTTGAAATACGTTTTATTTAATACCACACTCCACGTGAAAGCATTACATCCATTAAACAATCTATAGACCTCGATTCTTAAACTTTCTTAAAACCCTTTTAGAATTCTCTTTTCCATACCATTAATCCTCATTCTGAGATGTCATTAAATAAAATACTGCTTCTAATACTCCGCCTGCTATATTTCTTGCTTTATCAGAAATAGTATAACAATTCATTTTTTCTGACACCCTTGGATCGATATCCGCAATCTTAAATCCCTCTTTTACAGTACTTCCACTACGTATAATTCCTCTTAACAGTCCTGATATTGTTGCTTTTATTGGTGTCTCTCCTATATATGCAATAACTTCATCTTTTTCAACCACAGCACCAATATCTAGAACATCCTTCATTACTCCAGCGCATATCGAATGTATAACTCTTTCTTTAGAGTACCCCCTAATATTTCCTGGAACTCCTGTGTTTTTCGCAGCTTGTCCACTAAAAATAAGTCTACCTAGATTGTGACCCCTAGCCGTCTCTATTACAACATCTACATCTTTACCTGCTGTAAATCCCGGCCCAATAGCAATAGTTATATCTGCCATATCCCTTGTTGTTCCCATATTTTTCTTAGCAATAATAGCATCAACTACAATTTTAGGCTTTATTTCTTTAATATATTTTCCTTCTTCATCTATAATTACTGGAACTTTTTTATTGCTCCAAGCATTTTCTATTTCACTTAAACTGAATACATGTACAGCCCTAATTCCTTCTACCTCTATTTCTCTTTCATATACCACTTCACTAAAAGAAATCTTCCGTCTAATAGCAGTCGGTTTTGATGCTTCTAGAACTAATACCCTAAATCCACTTCTATGCAATTTTTGAATTGTTCCAGATGCTAAATCTCCTCCGCCACGTACAATGACAATCTCATTAAACATGCTCATTATTCTCCTCTAGTTTTAGAATATACTCATAATCTTCATTAGTATCAATATCAAATAATTTTGTACTATTATGTATTTCTACAAACTTAACTTTCTCTAAATTCTTATTTATTATTATTTTCCCACCAACATCCCCTTCTAACTTCAAAAAGTCTTCCTTAAAGATGTACGGAAATATTACAGGATTCCCATGTCTACCATCACACCTTGGAATAATTATATAAGCTGAATTCTCTTTAAATTCATAGATTAATCCATTTATCGTATCTTTATCTAAAAAAGGTTGGTCCGCCGTAAAAAACATATATCCATCTGTTTCTGTTGTATGTGTTACACCCAATTTAACTGATTCGCTTATTCCTTTAACTGCATTTTCATTTTTAATAACTTTTAAATCATTTCTTTTACCAATTTCTATTATTTCCTCTTCTCTAGCTACAACAATCACCTCTAAAAAGCAACATTGTTTAATTACTTCTATAGTGTATTCAATTAGCATTTTACCTTTATATTTTAAAATAAGCTTATTTTTCCCCATTCTCCTCGAATACCCTGATGCTAATATTATAGCAGTTACCATTATTATATCACCTACTCTTACCCATAACTACAAACTTAAAACTTAATTTCATTTTTCTTACATAATTTATATGATAAAAAATCCTTCTAATCATATAATACCTTCATGGGATTCTCCAAAATATACGTTAGTTTTTAAACTTCCAATAAATATACTATTTAATAATTTCTTATTCTTTAAATTTATTTCCTTAACTAACAACCTGGCTAATATTAAATGATGGGGGTCTTCTATTTTATTTATGTATAGTATTTTTTCTCCTTGTGCTCCCTTGAACAACCCCTTAGGATGAAATATTAGCTTAGATAGGTGTTCAATTTTAACAGTTTCTTCCTCTTTTACCCCCGTTATTTCACAAAATATCTTACTTCTATGAATATTGCTCTCATTAATTAGAATACCACATGACTGCATATCTATAATTCCTACAGTTTTTGTAGTTTTTGCGTATATAACTGGTTCAAATTCATTCCACCCTTTTAGCTGTTTTTCCTTTGCCCCATCTGCCTCTATTAGTATATAGTCAAAATGTGGTACTAACTCATCTAATTCTTTTGTGCTTAGCCCCAATATTTTATTTTCTCCATTTACAGCTAATCCTAAAATATAAATTCCATTTTTATTCATAGTAATATACCTTGGAATTATTTCTTTATCAGTGCATATAAAGTCATACTTATCATCTAATGGAATGTATATCTTAGTGGTTGTAGTTACTAAGACCCTATTATTCGCTCTCAGCTCTTCTGCAAGCTTAAACATCATCGTGGTTTTCCCACCTGCACCTACAAAAGATATAATGTCTTTTTTCTTCAATTCCATATAATTACTCAGCTTCATGATATCACCTACTTATTTTTTCTTACTGTATGGCGTATTCAAAATAGGTAGCTTTGTTCTAAACTCTCCATCATAGCTATAATACGCACCAGCCACAGCAGGCGCAGTTGGTATTGAACATATCTCACCTATTCCCTTTGCTCCATATGCAAGATTCATATTTCCTCTACCTAATATAATAGATTCTATTTTCGGTACCTCCGTTGCTTTAAACAATCCCAGTGTCCCAAATTTTGCAGTTGGTACGCTGCCCCTAAGCGGATAATCCTCTGTTAGAGCATATCCAAGACTCATAACAACACCGCCTTCAATCTGCCCCTCAATACTTTTAGGATTTATAGGAGTACCAACATCATGAACCGCAATAACCTTCAAAAGTTTACCCTCATCATTCAAAATAACTACCTGTGTAGCATAGCCATAAGCTACATGACTTACAGGGTTTTGTTTAATTGAGCTCATTTTATCAGTTATCCCTTTAAATTCTCCATAGAATTCTTGCCCATCTAAGTTTTCTAATGTTTGATAAGTTAATGCATCAAGAAGTTCTCTAGCTGCTCTTTTTACTGCCTCACCTGTGAATAATGTTTGGCGTGAAGCTGTTGTATTCCCAGAATCAGGGCAAGTCAAAGTATCTGGCGCTGCATGTACCACTTTATCCGATGACATATTAAGGGTTTCACAAACTATTTGCGTTAATATAGTCCCAAGCCCTTGTCCAATACAAGCCGCACTGGTATGAATATATACGCTACCATCCTTTATAACCAGCGTGCAACGTCCAATATCAGGGATTCCGACTCCTAGTCCACTGTTTTTAATAGAACAAGCTATTCCTGCTTTAGGATTTTGCTTGCATATTTCTTTCACTGCTTCCAAAGTTTCAACAATAGATGTTGATGAATCTGCAATTTGACCATTAGGAAGTACTTGGCCTGGTCTAATTGCGTTTCTATATCTTATTTCAAAGGGAGTTATTGAAGCCAAATGCGCAAGCTGATTTAAATTGCTTTCTATTGCAAAACAGCTCTGTGTTACCCCAAACCCTCTAAATGCACCAGCTGGTGGATTATTTGTATATACTGCTTTCCCAATTATATCAATATTATGATAATTATACGGTCCTGCAGCATGGGTGCATGCTCTTTGCAGCACAGGTCCCCCCAGCGACGCATATGCTCCTGTATCAGCTATTATGATAGCTTTCATAGCAATCAAATATCCATTTTCATCACACGCAGTTGTAACCTCCATCTCCATAGCATGACGTTTGGGATGTATCATCATGCTTTCCCTGCGACTTAATGCAACCTTCACAGGTTTGTTACATAAATAAGCAAGAATTGATGCATGGTGTTGAACGCTCATATCTTCTTTTCCACCAAAACCACCACCAACTATTTTACTTACAACCCTTACTTTACTTTGATCAATCCCTAAAGCTTCTGCACATTCCTTCCTTGTTTGATAAATACCTTGGTCACCGCAATATATTATTATTCCATCATTACCATCTGGCGCAGCTACTGCCGTTTCGGTTTCTAAAAAAGCATGTTCTGTAAATGGCGTGCTGTATTTATTTGTTACGCTGTATTTCGAACTTTTTATATATTTATCTGCATTACCAAATACCATGCTTTCAGTTACTAATAAATTACCGCTTGCATGTACTTGAGGCGCACCTCCCTTCAATGCATCTTCCGGACATGTAACCGGTGTTAATTCTTCAAAATCAATTTTAACTAAAGATTTAGCTTTTTCTAGTATTTCTTTCGTTCGGGCAGCTATTAGAACTATAGCATCTCCTATGCAGTGTGTTATCTTTCCCATTGGTATTAATACATCCCAATCCTTTGTAATATGACCAACTTTTGGGCTTCCAGGAAGCTCATCCGCTGTAATTACTAAATAAACACCTTGTAGTCTTTTAGCTTCACTAATATCTATACTTTTTACTAAGGCACGTGGATATTTAGTTCTAACCGCTCCACCATAAATCATACCATCTATACGCATATCATCTACATATTCTGCTGTGCCAAGCACTTTGTCTACAGCATCAATTCTATTTAAATTTTCTCCTATTGAACCTTTACAAGTAGATTTAGGCACCCCTGTATTTTCTCGTAATAGTTTAGCCGCCAGCTTCACAGCTTTAATTATTTTCACATATCCCGTGCAGCGGCAAATATTATTCTTCAAAGCATTTTTTATTTCGACCTCAGTTGGATTTTCTACCTTATCAATAAGACTCTTTGCACTTATAACCATTCCTGGAGTACAAAAACCACACTGTACTGCTCCTGCCTGCATAAAAGCATATCCATATATATCTTTTTCTCTACCAGTTAGGCCTTCAACCGTTATAATATTTTTATCTACAATCTTGCTTGTTTTTAATATGCATGCTTTTTTTGCCTCGCCGTCAACTAAAACCATACATGTTCCACAGGCACCCTCAGAGCACCCATTTTTAACTGATGTTAAATTCAAATCTTCCCTTAAGAATGTAATTAACTTTTTATCTTCCTTAGCCCTAACTTTATTCCCATTTACAACAAAGTTAAAAATTGCGACCACCCCGTTTTATATATTTCCCAAAATTCTGCTTTATAATATTTCCATTCTCTACAATCTGTGTCCCTCGTAGAAAAACATGCTTAGCAGACCCTACAGTTCTAAATCCTTCAAAAGGTGTATAATCTACATTTTGTGTTTGATTATACTTAGATATAATTCCTTGATTTCTTATATCCCATACAACTATATCCGCATCACTTCCAACTTGTAATGCTCCCTTTCTAGGATACATTCCAAAAATCTTTGCAATATTTTCACTAAGCATAGAACACATTTGCTCTTTACTTATTCTACCTTTATCTACTCCATAGGTGTACATAAGGATTGGTCTATGTTCAACCCCTGGTATACCATTGGGTATTTTACTAAAATCGTTTATACCATGATCTTTTTGACCTTTAAAATTAAAACTGCAATGATCTGTTCCAATTGTATCAATATCTTCCTTTGATAAAGCTTGCCATAATCTTTCTAGATCATCTTTTTTTCTTAAAGGTGGTGACAGAACATACTTAGCACTTTCGAAATCCTCTGATAAATATAAACTATCTTCTAAAAGTAGATATTGAGGACATGTTTCTACATATATTTTTTGTCCTCTTTTTCTTGCTTTTAATACCTCTTCTAAAGCTTCTTTTGTACTTAGATGTACAATATATATAGGCGCATCTGCTAAATTTGCAATATCTATATATCTTGATACTGCTTCTGATTCCACAATATTAGGTCGTGACAGTGGATGGGCTACCGGGGTCGTATTTCCACTATTAAGCTGTTCTTTTATCATAGTATTTACAAGATCACCATTTTCACAATGAACACAAAGCAAACCATTATATTTTTTTAAGCACTTTAAAAGATCATATATCTCTCCATCATTAAGACGCAAATTGTCATAGGCCATATACGCTTTAAATGATGTTATTCCCTGGTCTTTCATTATTTTAAGTTCATCTTTTACATCTGCATTCCACTGCGTTATTGCCATATGAAATCCATAATCGCAACTTGAAACATCTTTAGCTAAATTATGCCAATTTATTAGCGCTTCACTTAGAGTTTCTCCTTTGTTTTGAGTTGCATAATCCAAAATCGTTGTGGTTCCACCTACAATAGCCGCGGCAGTACCTGTTTTAAAATCATCTGCAGTTCTAGTGTATCCTGTATCTAAATCAAAGTGAGTATGAGAATCAATAAATCCTGGAAATACTAAACAACCTGCTGCATCTATAATTTGTGCTTTATCATCTTCTAAATTTTCACCAATAGAGGTAATTATCTCATCTTCAATTTTAATATCAGAAATATAGCTTTTTCTAGGAGTTACAATAGTCCCATTTTTTATAATAATTAACATTTAACCCACCTCATCAATTTTCAAATCATATAACTATAGTTCGAAATTACAGCCCAAATCATATTTTCAATGTCTTTAGGTATTTCTGTATTGTTTTCATTAAGATTAACTTCTAAAACTTCTCTATCTAACCTAACTTTTACGATTTTTTCATCTTTATTAATTAATACAAATCCCATGTTTTTGCTGTTTTCAAAATCGGCTTCTTTAGCAAATAGTGTAAGCTTTTCTTTATATGGAGCGCTATCATATGGACAGAACGTTTCACAGTTTCCACACTCATTACATAGTTTATCCAAGTGAATTATTTGATGCATTTTATTACCTTTTACTTTTATAGTAATATTTGCACGGTTAGGGCAGACATCAACACAAGCTTCACATATTGTTGAACACTCAAGACATCGTGCGCATTCTTTAGGACCGCACTCAGCCATTTGGAGTATACCTTTTTTAGCTATTGCCGCTTCAGTATTTGTGCTTGCTTTTGGCATATTTATTCTTAAATCACGATTCATTTCTTCTTTGACTATAGACCTTGCAAATCTTGTTGCATCTGCTATGCCTTCAACTACTGTAGCCGGTCCATGCAGACCATCTCCAGCAACATATACTTTTTTAATGTTTGTTTCTAGTGTTTGTGCATTTACATCGGCTTGTCCTTTTTCATTTAGTTTAATATTATTTTCTTCAAATATCTTAGTATCTATCTTCTCCCCAACTGCTGATATAACGATATCTGCTTTTATATCTACCATATCGCCGCTTGGAACTGGTCTTCGTCTTCCACTTTCATCTGGTTCTCCGAGTTTCATAACCTCACACTTAAGAACACCACCGCTAACTTTTACAGGTGATAGTAATTCCTTAAATTCTACTCCATCTTTGATTGCCATTTGCAATTCTTCGACATCTGCAGGCATGTATTTTTTAGTTCTACGATATACTACATATACATTCTCTACTCCGTCTACTCTTTTAGCTGCCCTAGCTGCATCCATAGCAGTGTTACCACCACCTACTACTACAACATTTTTACCAATATTTAAATTTTTATCATTATTCTTTAATTTCTCTAAAAAATGAAGTACATTTATTACATTTCCGCCTTCGATATTAACTCTACCTGGCTGCCATGCCCCGATCGCAAATAGGACATATTTATATCCTTGCTTTTTCAACTCATCTGCAGAATTCTTCTCTGAATTTAATTCAATTTTAACTCCCACGCTTCGAACAAGCTCAATGTCTTTCTCAATAGAATTTGATGGTATTCTAAATCCTGGAATAACATGTTTTACTATTCCTCCTAAAGAGTTTCTTTTTTCAAAAATTGTTACATTGATTCCTTCTCTTGCAAGGAAATACGCTGCCGCAAGACCTGTAGTTCCTCCACCAACAATTGCTACCCGTGCATCACCTTTATCTGCTATCTTAAGTTCCTTAATTAAACTATCGTATGCTTTTTCTGCTGCTTGTAATTTTATATTCCTTATGTTAACAGACTCATCGCAGAAATTTCTGATGCATTTGCTCATGCAAGCATGACTGCATATTGTTCCAGTAATAAATGGGAGTGGATTTTTTTCAACTATTACCTTTAGTGCTTCAAGATGTTTTCCTTCTGAAACAAGACGTATGTACTCTGGAATATCTTGTCCTATAGGACATCCCTTCTCGCATGATGCAATAAAGCAATCAACTAATGGTACTTTCTCATTTATTTTGCGATTAGGAATTGGTTTTATAGGCTTTATATGATGAATATCTTTTACTGATTTATCTTTAAGATCTCTTAATTTTCCATTATCAATAACATACTTATTAGCATATTCCGACTTGTTTAATTTTTCAGCAATTTGAACACATCTTTGATATCCACCAACTTTTAAAAGTGTTGTTGCTATAGTTATAGGCCATATACCCGTTTCAAATATATCATTTATATTAAAAACGTCTGCACCCCCTGAATAAGAAATCTTAAGTTTTCCTTCAAATTCTTTTGAAAGCTTATATGCAAGTGCTATTGAAAGGGGATATAGAGATTTTCCTGACATATACATCTCATCACCTGGTAATTCAGCATTTTTAATCTGAGCTGGAACTGTATTCGTTAATTTAACGCCAAATGACAATCCTTTCTTGCTTGCCAAATCTTGTAAACCTCTAAACATAGGAGTAGCATCATTAAATTGCAAGTCCTCATTGAAGTGATGTTCATCAAATGAAACATAATCATACCCCATATCATCTAAAGTTTTACGTACAAATTCATAACCTAATAATGTGGGATTACATTTCACATAAGTGTTTAGCCCTTTTTCATTTATTAGGTATGTTGCAATGCGTTCAATTTCTTGTGATGGACATCCATGTAATGTTGATAATGTTATCGATGTACATACCTTAGGTGATATATGCTCAACATATTCACTATCAATGTTTTGGAATTTATCCATATTTCCAAAGACGTATGACCTGCATTCACTCCATATATCACTTTTAGATGCATCTTTAAGTCCCCTAATAAATTCACCTATTTTAGGTGAAGAAATCCCCTCAAAATCATATCCTACACTCATATTAAAAATAAATCCATCAGGACTTCCTAGCTCAAGTTCCTTTGATAATATTTTTAGTGCAAACCAAGCCTTAACATACTCATCATATGCCTCGGTAACTCTAAGCTCTGTTGACCACTCTACGTTATAGCACTCATCTTCTGCTCTTATGCATGGCTTTGACACAGGTAAATCTTCACCGTCAAGGGTTTGCACTGTTTTTAATTCAAAAAATCTACACCCAGAAACGTAAGCTGCAATTATGTTTTGTGCTAACTGTGTATGTGGACCAGCTGCTGGACCAAAAGGAGTTTCAATTTTTTCTCCAAATATTTCGAGAACCTTATTATCCTGCTTTTTGAAAAATTTGTTTACTCCAAATATCTTGACCTGCTTTTTATTTTCGTAAGTTATCCACTCCATTAAGTTTTTAAATGGAATAGGTGTCATTCTATCACCCATAGGTAATACCCCCTTATTTTTATTGTTTTTTAGCTGTTGATTTTATTCCACAATTCATTTGATAATTCTCTTGATTTCGCCATGATTTGCTCAGAATCAACACCGATTATTTCACGATCCTTCATAAGAACCTTACCATTTATCATCGTAGTTGTTACACATCTTCCATTAATTCCAAACAAAATATGAGCGTTTGCATTATTTACATTAAATGGCGTTAGTGGATCGTATTCTGCTACTATAATGTCAGCATAAGCTCCCTTTTGTATAATTCCAAGAGGTTTTTCAAAGAATCTATTAGCAATCTTTGCATTGTTTTTAAATGTCATTAGAGGAATTTCGTCCCATCCAACAGATGGATTACAGTTATTATGCTTATGCAAAATATTTGCAACCTTCATGGATTCAAACATGTCGCTTGTATATCCGTCAGTTCCAAGCCCTAAAGTCAATCCTTTTTTAACAAGCTCTAGCACAGGTGTACATCCTACAGCGTTACCCATATTAGATTCAGGATTGTGTACTACCATTGTATCTGTTTTATTTAATAAATCCATTTCAGCAGGATTTATGTGTATACAGTGAACAGCAATAGTTTTTTCACCCAAAATATCAAAATCAAATAAACGATTTACTATTCTTTTATTGTATTTTTTTAAAGAATCATATACATCATCTATACCTTCTGCTGTATGCACATGATACCCAGCACCACAGGTTATATTTTTAGCACAATACTCAAGTGTTTTATTACTTAATGTAAAAGATGCATGAAGTCCCATCATACCCTTTTGCATATCAGAGGAATCCTTTTTAGCTGACTTCATAAATTCAACATTTTCTTTTACAGCTTGTCTCATTTTTCCCTCTCCATCTCTATCAGAAACTTCATAACATAAAGATGTACGAATTCCTAGCTTTTTAGCAACACCCGATATTTGAAATAAACTTCCGGAAATACTACCATAACTTGCATGATGGTCAAAAACAGTTGTAACCCCATTTCTTATACAATCTAAGTATGTTGAATATGCACTATATTCTGTATCTTCGAGTGTTAATAATCTATCTATTTTCCACCACATTCCAGAAAGAATATCTAAAAAGCTTTTAGGGTTATTCCCTTTAATAGAAAGACCACGGGCAAATGCACTATATATGTGATGATGAGTATTAATCATTCCTGGCATAATTAAACCTTTTTTAGCATCAATAAACTCAGCGCCCTCATACTTTTTCTTCATTTGCTCTGTGGTTCCGATATTCACTATAATATTAGCATCAATACATACACAACCATCCTCAATAAATGTATTGTCATTATCTCTAGTCAATAACTTACCATTGCCTATTAAAATCATAATATCCCTCCTGTAATATATTTTCAAAATGATATGCAATTAATTGATTGTTCTCATTGTTTTTACTATTCCAAATTTATTCTACCATTTTTTTCCGAATTTAGTCAATTCATTCCAATAAAATTTTTGTAAGCTTAAAAAATTTTTGTATTTTTTATTGATTTATAAGAAAACACTGATATACTTATCTTATAAATATTGTAATATTTTATAAATTATTACTTATTATATAGCCGATTGAGAGGTTTATTATGGATATTAACAGTAATTTAGATTTTTTAAAAAATTTAGCCAAAGGCATTTCATCTCAATTTGGGCGAAATTGTGAAGTAGTTATACATGACTTATCTTCCGGCAACCCAGATTATCCCATTCTATTTATTGAGAATGGCGATGTTACAAAAAGAACAACGAGCACTAGTAGCGCTTCGCGTGTTGTATTAACTACTTTAAAAAACAATTGTGAACAAATTGAAGATAATTTAAACTATATTACCAAAACTCACGATGGCAGGATTCTAAAATCGAGTACTATATATATACGAAATGATGAAAACATTCCTGTTGGTATATTTTCTATAAATTATGATATTACTGAGCTTACAATTGCTAGTAATTGTATAGAGGCCTTAATTAGTCATAAAGAAAACATTTATGACGGGGATAAAATTCCTCAAAATGTAAATCAACTACTAGATGATTTATTAGAAGAATCTTTAATGAAAATAAATAAACCAGTTGCATTAATGAGTAAAGACGAAAAGATACAAGCTATTCAATATCTTAATGATGCCGGCGCTTTCCTAATTACTAAAGCAGGCGATAAAATAGCAAGTTTTTTCGGAATTTCAAAGTATTCAATCTACAATTATGTAGATATAAAAAAATAAATTTTTTGGAGGTTTTGTTATGAATAAAATAAACTGGATACGGAATGAGCTCCCTAAAAACAGTAATAAAATGTTAAATGTAATGTCCCTTGAAAAAATTGATAAGGCATCCTCTTTTCATAAAAGTTTCCCGCAATACAGTCAAACGCCCTTAGCTAAACTAAATAATATGGCTAAATTTCTTGGCCTTAAGAATCTGTATGTAAAAGATGAGTCTTATAGATTTGGCTTAAACGCTTTTAAGGTCTTAGGTGGTTCTTTTGCTATAGGTTGCTACATTGCAAAAAAATTAGGTAAGGATATATCAACACTTCATTATGATACTATTACGTCGAAAGAACTTCTTAAAGAATTCGGACAAACAACTTTCTTCACAGCAACTGATGGGAATCATGGAAGAGGTCTTGCCTGGTCAGCTAACAAATTAAATCAAAAATCCGTCATTTTCATGCCAAAAGGCTCTTCAAAAACCAGATTAAAAAACATTCAAAAGGAAGGCGCTATTGCTACAATAGAAGATGTAAATTATGACGAATGCGTCCGCATCGCAATAGCCGAGTCGGCAAAAACTCCTAATTCTGTAGTTGTTCAAGATACTGCATGGCTTGGTTATGAAGAAATACCCTCTTGGATTATGCAAGGTTATGGAACAATGGCAATGGAGGCTAATGAACAACTGCATAATGATAATTGTGATGCACCAACACATATTTTTCTGCAAGCTGGTGTAGGTTCTCTTGCTGGTGCAGTCCAAGGCTATTTTTCAAATGCTTATCCTGGTAATCCACCAATAGTTACTATAGTAGAACCCAATAAGGCTGATTGTATATTCCGTTCTGCATCAGCAAAAGACGGAAATATAAGAATTGTTACTGATGACATGCAAACAATCATGGCAGGCCTTGCATGTGGAGAACCAAATACAATATCATGGGATATTTTAAAAAATAATAGTTCATTCTTTGTATCTTGCCCAGATAATATTTCCGCTAAAGGAATGAGACTACTTGCTGCACCTATTAAGGGAGATCCTACTGTTACCTCTGGCGAATCCGGCGCTGTAACAATGGGTGTTCTCTTTAATATAATGAAAAATGATAATTTAAAAGATCTAAAACAAGCTCTAAAACTTGATGAAAATTCAAAAGTACTCTTGTTTTCAACAGAGGGAGATACTGATCCAGATGTATATCGTAATATTGTATGGGATGGTAATTATTCATCATTGTAATAGTTCTCAATTTAACTAGTAATTTAATATTTATTAAAATTTAAGGGGGAATAAAAAAATGGATTTTAACAGTATTAAGGAAAAAGCGGAGAGCTATAAAGCTCCAATGACAAAATTCTTACGTGACTTAATTGCTATCCCTGGCGAAAGCTGTGGGGAAGAAGGTGTTGTTAAAAGAATAGAACAAGAAATGATTTCTCTTGGTTTTGACAAAGTAGAAATTGATCCACAGGGAAATATTTTAGGTTATGTTGGAACAGGTAAAACTCTTATAGCTTTTGATGCTCATATTGACACTGTTGGTCTTGGAGAGCTCAGTAACTGGACTTTTGACCCTTATAAAGGTTTTGAAACTAAGGAAGAAATTGGTGGACGTGGTGCATCTGACCAACTTGGTGGTATCGTATCAGCTGTATACGGCGCTAAGATAATGAAACATCTTGGCATGTTAAGCGAAGACTACACAGCTCTCGTAGTTGGATCAGTACAGGAAGAGGATTGTGACGGAAACTGCTGGCTGCACATCATAGAACAGGACAAAATCAAACCTGAATTCGTTGTAAGCACAGAGCCAACTGATAGCGGTATCTACAGAGGACATAGAGGACGTATGGAAATCAGTGTTGATGTTAAGGGTGTTTCATGCCACGGTTCAGCTCCAGAAAGAGGAGACAACGCAATCTACAAAATGGCTGAAATATTAATAGATATCAAAAACCTTAACACAAATGATGCTGCTGATTCTACAGAAATCAAAGGTCTCGTAAAAATGTTAGATAAAAAATATAACCCTAAATTCGAAGAAGCTCAATTCTTAGGACGTGGTACTGTAACTACATCAGAAATATTCTTTACTTCACCAAGCCGTTGTGCAGTAGCTGACTCTTGCGCGATTTCATTAGATCGTCGTATGACCTCTGGAGAAACCTTTGAAAGTTGTTTAGAAGAAATCCGTCAACTTCCAGCTGCTAAAAAATACAATGCTGAAGTTACTATGTATAAATATGACAAAGAAAGCTGGACTGGACTTTCATACCCTCAGGATTGCTACTTCCCTACCTGGGTTATTCCTGAAGATCATGCTGTTGTTAAGGCAATGGAAGAATCATACCAAGGAATGTTCGGAACAACAAGAAGCGGTTCCTATAGCACTGATGAAATGAGAAAAGCTCGTCCGCTTACTGATAAATGGACATTCTCAACAAACGGTGTTGCTATAATGGGTCGTCATGGAATACCATGCATAGGATTCGGACCTGGTGCAGAATCTCAGGCACATGCTCCAAATGAAAAAACTTGGAAAGATGACTTGGTTAAATGTGCTGCTGTATATGCTGCTCTCCCAACTATTTATTGTAAAAGTAAATAAAAATAAATAATACTAAATAAAAAGGAGTTTTTAAAAATGGCTTTAATGGATAAATACATCAGCAAACTTAACTCCCTAGATTTTAAAAATATGTATAATAATGATTTCATGCTCACTTGGGAAAAATCAAAGGACGAACTCGAGTCAGTGTTCACAGTTGCAGAAGCTCTTAAAGAATTAAGAGTAAATAACATATCATCAAAGATTTTCGATAGTGGCCTGGGAATTTCACTCTTCCGTGACAATTCAACTCGTACAAGATTTAGTTTCGCTTCTGCTTGTAACCTTCTTGGTCTTGAAGTTCAGGATCTTGATGAAGGAAAATCTCAGGTTGCTCATGGTGAAACAGTAAGAGAAACCGCTAACATGATTTCTTTCATGGCAGATGTTATAGGTATCCGTGATGATATGTATATTGGAAAAGGTAATGCTTATATGCGTGAAGTTTCTAAGGCTGTACAAGAAGGTAATGATGAAGGAATTTTAGAACAACGTCCAACACTTGTTAGTTTACAATGTGATATAGACCACCCCACTCAATGTATGGCTGATACTCTTCATATTATAAATGAATTGGGCGGTATTGAAAATTTAAAAGGTAAAAAAATTGCTATGTCATGGGCATATTCTCCATCTTATGGTAAGCCCCTTTCAGTTCCCCAAGGAGTAATTGGACTTTTAACTCGTTTTGGTATGGATGTTGTTCTTGCACATCCAGAGGGTTATGAAGTTATGAGCTCCGTCGAAGAAATTGCAATAAAAAATGCTGCGAAGTCTGGTGGTTCATTTACAAAAACAAATTCTATGGAAGAAGCATTCAAAGATGCCGACATAGTTTATCCTAAGAGCTGGGCTCCTTTTGTCGCTATGGAAAAACGTACAGATTTATATGCAAAAAATGACCAAGCTGGTATAAATACACTTGAAAAAGAACTCCTTTCACAAAATGCTGAGCATAAGGATTGGCAGTGTACTGAGGAACTTATGAAAACTACAAAAGATGGGAAAGCGCTTTATCTTCACTGTTTGCCCGCTGATATCTCTGGTGTTAACTGTGATGTTGGAGAAGTTGCAGCTTCTGTGTTCGATCGTTATCGCAAACCACTTTATAAAGAAGCAAGCTATAAACCTTATACAATAGCTGCTATGATTTTCTTAAGTAAAGTTAATAATCCACAAGAAGTTTTAGCTATGCTTGAGAAGAGCAATAAAGAGCGCAAATTAAAATAACCCAAATTAAATGCTGGGGGGAGTTTTTATGAGTTCTAATCAAAAATCCTTACTATTCCAATATGATGGTAAACCTTCACTTAAAGAGATTATACCGCTAGGCATGCAACACGTCGTTGCTATGATTGTTGGTTGTGTTACACCGGCTCTCATAATTGCTGGCGTTGCAAATCTCACCGCCGCTGATAAAATTTTACTTGTACAGTCCTCACTTTTTTTTGCTGGTATAGCAACCTTAATTCAAATTTTTCCACTTGGTAAAGTTATTGGTTCAAGATTACCTGTAATTATGGGAGTAAGTTTTGCATATGTTCCAACATTAACGACTATTACTGGTGAATTTGATATTGCTACTGTTTTGGGAGCCCAAATAATAGGTGGTTTAGTTGCTATAATTTTTGGGATATTTTTAAAAAAACTTTTAGCATTCTTTCCACCTCTTGTTACTGGTACCGTTATATTTAGCATAGGATTATCACTCTACTCAGTCGCTATTATATATATAGCTGGCGGTGCTGGTTCTCCAACTTTCGGTTCTCCTAAAAATTGGGCTGTTGCTCTAACAACACTTGCTGTTGTTATGTTTTTAAATTATTTTACTAAGGGGACTCTCAAACTTGCATCTATTTTAATAGGTATAATTGCAGGATATGTTATTGCTATATTTCTTGGAATGGTATCCTTTGATGCGGTGACTTCAGCTGGCTTATTTCAAGCTCCAAAACCACTACACTTCGGTATAAACTTTAATATTACAGCTATAACATCTATGGCTATAATGTATATTGTAAATTCTGTTCAAGCTATAGGTGATTTATCTGCTACAACGGGTGGAGGTATGGATAGATCTCCCACTGATAAAGAACTTTCTGGTGGTATTATCGGAAACGGATTTTCAAGTATAATTGGTGCTTTCTTTGGTTGTATGCCAACTGCGACATATAGCCAAAATGTAGGTATAGTAATTACAAATAAAGTTATCAATAAGTGGGTATTTGCTTTTGCTTCTTTTGTTGTAATTTTAGCAGGTCTTATTCCTAAATTTGCTTCACTGCTTACAACTATTCCTCAATGTGTTCTTGGCGGAGCAACAATCTCGGTTTTTGCCACAATAACAATGACAGGAGTTAAAATGATTTCTTTAACTAATCTTACAATGAGAAACTCAGCAGTTGTAGGAATTGCAATTGCATTAGGTCTAGGTATTGTTCAAGTTCCCAATGCATTTGCTCTATTCCCATCATGGTTTATATCTATATTCGGAAAATCATCCATTGTTGTTACAACCATAGTTGCAATAGCACTAAACCTTATCTTACCTAAAGATAAACCTGAAAACGTTACTATTACTAATAATAAATCTAAATCAATAAACATGTAAAAAAATCAAGCCACTTTAGTGGCTTTTTAATGAGGTGGTATAAAAATGAATAAGTTTATGAAAATCGCTATAGAAGAAGCTTTAGCTGGAATGGAGAACAACGATGGTGGCCCTTTTGGAGCCGTTATTGTAAGAAATGGTGAAATTATAAGTTCCGCTCATAATCAAGTTATTAAGACCAACGACCCTACTGCACATGCTGAGGTTACAGCCATTAGAAAAGCTTCTAGTGCACTTGGTAAATTCGATTTATCAGATTGTATAATATACTCCTCTTGTGAACCTTGTCCTATGTGTTTTGCAGCAATTCATTGGGCAAAAATAAAAACACTTTATTATGGTTCAACAAGGCAAGATGCTTCAAATATAGATTTTGATGACCAATATATTTATGATGTAATAAACGGAACGGCAAAAAAATTGCAAGTTGAAAGGCTACAAATAGATAGAGAAGAGAGCCTTGAAGCTTTTAAAAAATGGAAAATTAAAATAGATAGGGTTCAATATTAGAACATAAAAGCAAAGCACTTCCATCGCAGCGATGTAAGTGCTTTATTTTTCATTTCTTGAATCTTCATTATTGTTTTAAACCAGTGACGATCGAAGTTTAAAACATTTCACCATCGTTCTCAATGGTTACAATTTTCGCAACGATGCTTTTTAACTTTTTCTACAGCATTCAAAATATTTTCATAACCTGTACAACGGCAAAGATTACCTGAAAGTTCTTTTTTAATTTCATCTGTTGTATACTCTTTACTGTCTTCAAGAACAGGGATAGATGCCATAACAGCTCCACATGTACAAAAACCGCATTGGACAGCACCTTCATCAATAAATGCTTCTTGAATATCTGATATATTTCCATCACCATCCATTAAACCCTCAATTGTACGAATTTCTTTACCCCCTGCCCAAATTGCAAGGTAAATACAAGAATCAAAAGCTTCATCATTAATAAGGACAGTACAAGCTCCACATTCTCCAACCTCACAGCCTTTTTTAACGCTCGTAAGATCAAGATGATTTCTGAGAACATCCGTAAGTGACTCTCTATCATCTATCATAAGTTGTTTAGGTTCATCATTTACTGTGAAGTTTAAAATTGCATTAGCCATTTACCACACCTCCTGATAGTCTTATTGATTCCTTTAAAGCCCGTTTACACAATTCATAAACAAGCTGGAGACGAAAATCTTTAGATGCACGCCAGGAAGTACGCGGATTAACTTCTGTCTTTGCTATTTCTCCAAAAATATTGAACATTTCATCAGATATTTTCATTCCCTTTATGGCTTCTTCAGCTTTTGGACATCTCATAGGGACAGGACCTGCAACCCCAAAGGCAAGATGTACATCGCAAATCACATCTTTTTGCACATTAAGTTTGCAAGTTACACTGCATCCAAGGGTTGCAATATCCATTGCATTACGCATAGAATATTTAATATAATTACCTGTGAAATTTTCATAATTTTCTTTTGTAATATATATAGCCGTAAGTATTTCACCATTTTTTAAACTAACTTTTCCTGGACCTACATAATACTGCGCAATTGGAATAACCCTCTTCCCATTTGCCCCTTCTATTTCAAGAATAGCATTCAGTGCAAATAACGTCGATGCACTATCAGCACTTGTAACACCATTTGAAATATTCCCTCCAATTGTGCCAATGTTTCTTAACTGTGGGCCTCCTATTTCATCAACCGCATTTCCCAGTACTGGAATATGTTTTTTAATAATTTCATTTTTTGTTATATGTGAAAAACTAGTAAGGGCGCCTATTTTTATACTACCATTTTCCTCCATAGATATTCCTCTTAGCTGGTCTAATCCATAAATACTTATAAGAGAACATCCAGCAAGCTTTCCATGACGAATCTTAATAAGTACATCACTCCCACCTGCAATAATTACAGCATCAGGTTCATCCACAAGATGCTGTATTGCATCTTGAATTGAAGTTGCACTATATATTTTTCCGATATCATACATTGTTATGTCACCTCCATCTTTATATCAAATTTTGATTCTTAAATTTTTCTACAAGTCTTTGTGGCGTTAACGGAGCAACATTGAACTGAACTCCTGTAGCATTTAGCACAGCATTTCTAATTGCAGGTGCAACGGGGATCGCAGGCGGTTCTCCTAGTGCCTTGTTACCAAAAGGCCCTGACACATCATATGTTTGCGCAAACTGTGCTTCCAGGTGTGGTGTATCCATCATAGTTGGAAATTTATAATCTAGTAAATTGTCATTAAGTAGTTTGCCAGTCTTTTCATTAAACAATAGCTGCTCACTTAAACCATAACCGAGTCCCATGCTCATACCACCATGTACCTGGGCTTCTGCAAGTGCTGGATTAATAATTTTACCAGAATCATGTACATTAATAACTTTAATAACTTTAATTTTACCAACGGGAATATCAACTTCAACATCGACAAAACATACTCCAAAGGAAAACGTATTTGATTTACATTGGTTTGTTTCTTCAGCTGTTATATGAATTGATCTTTCTACATTGTAAAGTGCATGCATAGCAACTTCTTTAAGTGATGCTAAAACTTCACCAGTTTCCTTGTTTATAATATTATTATCTTTAAGATCAATATTTCCTGATGGAACTTTTAACATGAAATTTGCGTGCTCAATTATTTTTTCTTTGAGCTTTATAGCAGTTTTTTTAGCGGCCATCCCTGATACATAAGACTGCCTCGATGCATAAGCGCCTGTGTCAAATGGTGTAATATCTGTATCTTGAGTTGATATCATATGGACATTTTCAATTGGAATAGTAAGAACCTCTGATACCATTTGACTAAATACCGTATCTGCCCCCTGACCTATCTCTGTCGCACCCATTTGAACTTGAACAGAACCATCTTGATTAAGCACAATCCTACAAGATGCTGTTTCGAGTGATATTGGATAAACACCTGTTGCATAACTAAATATTGCCATACCAACACCTTTTCTTACAGGCCCTGTTTGATTTTGGTATTCTTTAATTTTATTGTCCCAATCAATATATTTTCTACCTTTTTCGATACATTCGTAAAGACCATTACAATTGCATTTAACCTGATTATCAACAAAACCTACTTTCATAGCATTAAGTTTTCTTATTTCAATCCTGTCTAACCCAAGTTTTATTGCAATATCATCCATATGGGATTCAAGCGCAAAAGTGATTTGTGGTATCCCATAACCACGCATGGCACCAGATGGAGGCATATTCGTAAATACCGAATACATATCCCCTTTAGTTGCAACCGCATCTTGATATATCTGTTTAAATGCGTGGCCAGCTTTATTTGTTACACTATGTCCATGTGATGCATAAGCGCCTTTATTACCATATATTTCAACTTTTCTTGCAACAAATCGTCCATTTGATCTTAGATAACTTTTAATTTTGATTTTCATGGCAGTACGCACGCGGGTATTAGCAAAATCCTCTTCCCGGGTCAGATCAAGTTTGACACATCTACCACCGATAGCCTTACATAAATATGCATTAAGTGGTTCATAAAGAACATCTTGTTTATTCCCAAACCCACCCCCTATATATGGCTTAATAACTCTGATTTTACCCCAATCAACACCAAGTGCTTGACCAATTACACGTCTTGTAATATGAGGGATTTGAGTTGATGAAACAACAACAATTCTTTTTCCCTCTTCATATGCATAGGAAATTGGATTTTCAATCTGGCAATGTTTAACGGCCGGAGTTTCGTATTCCCCTTCAAAAACAATAAGTCCTTGTTCTTTTATCGCATTATCATAATTACCCATTTCATAACTTGTATGCGAAAGAATATTATCAGGGTAATCTTCATTGATTGCTTTTGCCCCTTCTTTTAAGGCAGCTTCTATGGACATTAATGGTTCATATTCATCGTATTTAACTTTTATAAGATTAATTGCTCTTGTTGCAATTACATTATCTTTAGCAACTACAGCTGCTATGTCATCACCATAATATCTAACTCTTTGATTAAGTAACTTTCGGTCTGCAATATCCGCATGACTCGGGTCAATTGAAAAAGGATGCCCAGCTGTTGGAAATTTAATATCAGGAACATCAAAACAAGTTACAATTTTTACAACCCCTGGAAGTTTCATCGCCTCTGTAGTATCAATAGCTTTAACAAGACCATTCGCAATTTTACTATGAAGAACTTTAGCAACTAGAGCATTATTTAATTGAAAATCATCTGTATATAGTGCCCGTCCAGTTACTTTATCAAAAGCATCAACCCTCTTAATACTTTTCCCAATACTCATTTTTTTCCCTCCTTATATAAATGCGTCCTTATTATATTCAATAACCTCTTATGATCTAATAATATTTTTTATTGTGAAACTGTTTTTGAATCTAAGTTAGCTTTCGATTCTTCTTTTAATACAAAATTAAGTAATAGAGCTGACACTGTACCTGCACTTATACCTGAAGAAAAGAAACTTTTAACTGCTGACGGCATACTATTTAAAAGGTCTGGCCTTACAGTAACTCCTAACCCTATTCCAATTGAAATCGCAAGTATAAGCATATTTCTGTTGTTAAGTTCTACACCTTTAATAGTCTTAATTCCCGCTGATACTATCATTCCAAACATTATAATACCGGCACCACCTAAAACCGGGCTTGGCATAATTGCAATAAGGGCACCAATTTTAGGAAATATACCTAGTCCCATTAAAATAATTCCAGCAACAGCAACTACAAATCTACTTGCAACTTTAGTAAGTGGTATAAGCCCAACATTCTGCGAAAATGATGTATTAGGCCCAGCATTAACAAATCCTGCTATAAGAGACCCAACACCATCGGCAAGTATACCTTTTGAAAGTTCTTCTGAAGTTACCTCTTTTCCCGCTGCTTCACCAACAGCCATAAGACATCCTACCGTCTCAACAGTTGTTACTAGATACGCTGTAATAAATGCAACAAATGCACTGAGCTTAAAGGCAACACCATATTTGAAAATTGTTGGAAATTCAATCCAGCTAGCATTTGCAATTGCTGAAAAATCAAGCATTCCTAATGGAAAACATATTGTGTATCCAAATACCAGACCAATTATAACTGATGCAGAAGAAATGAGTCCTTTACCGTATCTATTTAATAAAGCAATTACTAACATAACCGCAAACGCTATACATACATTCCTCACGCTTCCATAATCTTTAGATCCGACTCCACCAGCAGCCCAATCTATTGATACAGGTATTAAAGTTAAACCAATTAACATAACAACAGTTCCCGTTACAATTGGTGGGAAAAACTTCCTCAGTGGTTTAATAAAATAACTTAAAAAAATCTCAATGAAAGATCCCATTATTGTTGCACCAAACATTCCCGGCAACCCGAAAGCAGAACCTACTGCTATAGATGGTCCAACAAATGTAAAATCAGTTCCCATAACACATGGAAGTTTAGACCCTACAGGACCAATTCCTTTGGCTTGAATAAATGTAGCGATGCCCGCTGCAAATAATGCGGCACTTACTAAAAATGCAATGTCTTTCACTGGTAGTCCTAAAGCACCTCCAACTATTAGTGGAACTGCTACAATACCTCCGAACGCCGCCATAATGTGTTGAAAAGCAAGTATGATTGTAATGTGGATTGGTGGTTTGTCGTTTATCTTATACAAGATACCATCGTTGTTTCTAGGTGAATTTACTGTCCTCATAGAATATATCCCCCTTTTATAATTAAATTATAAATAAATTTACAATAATGGAGACTGTATTTGTACTCTAGACATTGTGATAATTCAAAATACTACAAAGGAATGAATAATATAATCCTACTTACTATATTTATTACGCCTTTTTTTAGGATGCATACAATAAATATAGTTACCTTTCGTATACGTTTTCTAGATTCATTTAGAATATTTATAAATAACTAACGCTCTGTTATTTTTTTGTAAAAATATTGTTTTTTTTCCTATTGTACCCTTCGTCAAGATTACCATCTTGACAAATAAAAGTCAATGATTTACAAAACTTTTAACCCCTTAGCTATTTCTGCAGCCTTGGCAAATGGACAAGAAATGGAATTGTTGCATTCCAATATAATTAAGGGCTGTGGTGAATGTTTAAAGCTATGTACAAAAAATACTAAAATCTAAAAAAGCACTGTCAATATTATTGAAACTCAATAATATTGGCAGTGCTTTTACTATTTTTAATTTAAAATATTAATATGATTTTAGTTACCCTACATAAATTTTACTTTTGAGGTAGCTCATTATTCCCTAACTTGCCCATCTCCATATATAAGATATTTTGTAGTTGTTAACTGCTCAAGCCCCATTGGGCCCCTAGCATGAAGTTTTTGATTGCTTATACCTATTTCTGCACCAAATCCAAATTCTGCGCCATCTGTAAATCTTGTAGAAGCATTTACATATACACAAGAGGCATCTACTTGCATTAAAAATCTCTGCGAATTTCTATAATTATTAGTTATTATAGCTTCTGAATGTTTTGTTCCGTATTTAAAAATATGGTCAATAGCTTCTTCCATTGACTCAACAACTTTAATTGAAAGTATTAAATCCAAATACTCAGTATCCCAATCCGCGTCGATCGCAGCCTTCGCATCTTTAATAATTTCAATTCCTTTTTCACATATTCTAATTTCCACACCTAATCCATAAAGTCTTTGTGCAAGCCTTGGTAAAAACTCACTAGCAATATTTTCATGTACAAGTACTGTTTCTACTGCATTACATACTCCCGGTCTTTGAGTTTTAGCGTTAACTACTATTTCTTCCGCCATACCTAAATCAGCCTCTGAATCCACATATATATGACAAATACCTAGCCCTGTCTCGATTACTGGTACAGTAGCATTTGCTATAATGGCTTTTTTAAGTCCAGCGCCACCTCTAGGAATAATTACATCTACGTAATCATTAAGCTTTACTAACTTATTTACTAATTCTCTATCCACCATTTCAATAAGCTGAATACACCCTTCTGGTAGTCCTGCGAAAGTAGCAGCTTTTTTAATAACTTTAGCTAAAGCCATATTAGTATTTATAGCCTCTGAACCTCCTCTGAGTATTATTGAATTACCTGCCTTTAAGCATAAAGCTGCTGCATCTACAGTTACATTTGGCCTTGACTCATATATCATACCTATAACGCCCAATGGAACTCTTACCATGGAAATATCTAAATCATTTGGTCTTTTCCATCTTTTTATTCCGTCACCTATAGGATCAGGAAGTGATGCAACATTTTTAAGTCCCTCAGCCATATTTTCAATTCTCTGCTGATTAATCATTAATCTATCCAGCATTGCAACAGACAAATTATTTTTCTTACCTAATTCCATATCCTTAATATTTGCTTCAATTATAGCGTTTTCACTGTTTATTAAAGCTTTTGCCATATGTAAAAGTGCATTATTTTTCGCATTAGTGCTAGCAGTAACCATGATTCTAGACGCATCTTTAGCACGTCTGCCTATATTTATAATATAATCTTCAAAATTCAATTTTTCTCCTCCTTGGCGCTTTATAGCATAGATAACAGCTATGCTATTACAATGTGTATCCTATTCTATCTCTCGCTCATGGTTTTTGTATTTCTTTCGAATAATGTCCCTACATCACGACCTTCTAAAATATCATTAATAATATTAGGTTCAGAGCCTTCCGCAATAATCATAGAGGCATTTGCAGCTACTACAATTTCTGCTGCCTTAATCTTAGTTGCCATACCCCCAGTTCCAAGATTTGACCCTACACCTTCTGCAGATTCCTTAATTTCATCAGTTATCTCAGATACATTATAAATAATTTTCGCATCAGAATTTGTCCTAGGGTTTGAGTCATACAATCCATCAATATCGGAAAGTATTATCAATAAATCCGCACCTATTAGACTTGTTACCATTGCAGATAATGTGTCATTGTCTCCAAACATTATTTCATCAACGATTACAGCATCATTTTCATTTACTACAGGTATAACCCCCTGAGATAGTAACGTCAAAAACGTATTATGGGCATTTAGATATCTTGTATTATCTACGATATCCTCTTTTGTTAAAAGAATCTGTGCTATAGTCTTTCCATACTCTGAAAAAAACTTTTCATACATGTGAATTAAAATGCCTTGACCTACAGCGGCCGCTGCCTGCTTTTCTGGTATTGTTTCCGGCCTCACCGTAAACCCTAATTTCCCCATGCCTGCTCCTATAGCTCCAGAGGTGACTAGTACAACCTGAATTCCTTGATTATGAATATCTGCCAATTGTCTTATAAGATTTTCAATACGTTTAAAATTTAATAATCCTGTAGAGTGGGTTAATGTTGAAGTTCCTACCTTTACCACAATTTTTGTTACACCTTTTAAATATTCTTTTCTACTGTTCATATAACCACTCCCCATCTCATTCTAATATTTAATTTAATTTTCTGTTTTTATAAATTTACCATACTTTTTAAAATTTTAAAAGATATTTTATACATAATACTAATTTAATTTTACACCATATAAATTACCAGGGTTAATTAATTTATAAAATTTTGATTTTTAGGATGAGGTTATTTAAGTAGAGTTTTGTATCATAGTGAATTTAATGATATAATTAATCTATTGTCATTAGCCATCTAAAAAATAGACTATCATGCTTACTAGTTATTTTTTTAAGATGCCTTAGTTAATGACTAAATAAAAAATGTAAAGTAGGAAGATTAAAATGAGAAATGCAAAATTAGAAAGAGCAATAGTTAGAATAGATAATGAGATTTCCGCTATGAACATAGCTAAGAAATACTTATCAAATTTAGATGAAATTAAAAATGTACAACACACTTTAAATAATAAAAGACAGCTACTCGCGGACGAATTGTATGTTGAAGACAAAAAATGTTATGAGAAGTGTTGTGACGTTATAGACGACATGCTAGATAAAGAGCTAGGAAAAGAAGACCAAATAGAATTACTTGAAATGATTAGGGAAAATTTCGGAAGACAATCCCCAAACGTAAGCAAGAAAAGTAGTGGCCTTAATGCCTGGTTAAAAGAACTTTGCATTGAATACCATTGGATTAAAAATGAAGAAACTGATTGGGATATGGTTGTTATTACCGGATTTGGGTTATATGAATAATCACCAAATTTTAGATTACAACTAAGTCCCTAATTATAATTAACCGCCATGTTGAGTCAACATGGTGGTAATTGATTTATAATAAAAAACTGCTTATAAAATAAGCAGTTTTTTATATTTTCTTTATTTACCTACCACTGGAACCCTTTTAGCATCGTCTTTCTTCATTTTCTTATTATTATCACCTTTAGGCTGAGCTTGCGGTCTACTCATTCCTTTTTTCGCCATAATTTTTCCTCCTTAAATTTATTTTAATATGCCTCATTACCTTATTATCTTTTACATATTATTTTGTTTAATACTAATACATTTTATTATTTATTCTTTCCTCTAATTTTATCATTAATCTGTATGACTTCCTCTTCATTTAAACTTGTTAAGTTTAAAATTTCAATCATGCCCTTGCCTTCTTCAAGCAAATTTTTTATATTTTCAACTTCCTCTTCATGCTGACCTTTTGGCAATTTTGTTTTTTTCATAAACTTTTATTTACCTCCTCTAAACTTTAATAAAATATTGTAATATCTTATTTTTACCGAGAAGATAACTTTTATTCTAAAACTATTAAAAATATGAATATAAAATGTTAATGTAATATAATCCATAACAAATAATATGTAGACTATATTCTATATATTTTATAGTATTAATAATCTCATATTTGTAAAATATATTAACATATTATTAAAAAGGGAGGTCTTTTAATATGCGTGAAGGATTAATTCCAACTATGTTAGGTGCAGTTGTTACTACGGCTGGAGCATCATTTTCAAAAAACAGTATGAATAAAAAAAATATGCTTCCTATGATTGAAGCAGGTGTTATTGGCTTCGGGCTTGCTCACATTGTGTTAGGAGCAATTGATTTGGTTGAACACAGACGATAACTTACTTTGTTACATTTGTCTAAATATTAAAAAGTCTTTCTAATTTCAAAAAAAATAATTTAGAATAAACGAAAAAGCTGATTAGAAATTTCAATTTCTAATCAGCTTTTTTATAGTATCTAATCTCTAAATTCCCCATAAAATCTTTTTACAATATTTACTAATCAATGTTATAATAGTATTAGTATAATAATTTCATTATAGAAATGTTAGTATATCTAATAATTGAGGAGTTGTTTATATGATTTTAATTAAAAATGCCAATATACACAGTATGGCAAATAAGGATTTTGAAAATGGAATGATTTTAATCGATCATGGTAAAATTATTGCTATTGCAAATGACGTAAATCCACCCCGTAACGCAGAAATTATCGATGTTAAAAATAAGTTTGTTATGCCAGGAATGATTGATGCACACTGCCATCTTGGAATGTGGGAAGACGGAATGGGCTTTGAAGGTGCTGATGGTAATGAGGCTGTTGACCCAGTTACCCCTCATTTAAGAGCAATCGACGCTATTAATCCTATGGATATATGTTTCAAAGATGCAATCGACGCTGGAATAACAACCGTTGCAACTGGTCCAGGTAGCGCCAATGTAATTGGTGGACAGTTTACGGTTATTAAAACCTATGGAAATAGAATTGATGATATGATTGTAAATGAGTGTCTTGCTATGAAAGTCGCCTTTGGTGAAAATCCTAAAAGGGTATATCATGCTCAGAAAAAATCCCCCAGCACAAGAATGGGCACTGCTGCTATTTTAAGAGAAAATCTTATTAAGGCAAAGATGTATATAGAAAAACAAAATAAAGGCTTAGAAAATCCTGATAAAACGCCTGAATTTGACATGAAAATGGAAGCTTTAGCAAAGGTCATAAAAAAAGAAATACCTCTAAAAGCTCATGCTCATAGAGCTGATGATATCCTTACTGCTCTTCGAATTGCAAAGGAATTTAATATAGATATAACCCTTGATCATTGCACAGAAGGCCACTTAATTATAGATTATTTAAAAGAAGGCATTCAAAAGGGTGTAATATTAGGTCCCTCGCTTTCTAATAGATCAAAAGTAGAACTTAAAAATCTAACTTTTAAAACGCCTGGAATTTTATCAAAAGCGGGTATAAAAGTAGCCATAATGACAGACCATCCTGTTATCCCACTTCAATATCTCCCAGTATGTGCTGGCATTGCATCAAGAGAGGGTATGGATGAAGAAGAGGCCCTTAAGGCAATAACTATAAATGCTGCAGAAATACTTGGCATAGATGGCATTGTTGGAAGCTTGGAAATTGGAAAGGATGCCGATATTGTTATATATAGTGGACATCCCTTTGATTTAAGAAGTAAAGTAGCATTGGTAATGGTTAATGGTGAAATTGTAAAAAATGAAATTTCAAAGGAATTTTAAAGGAATTTTAAAGGCTGTCAACATAATATTTATGTTAACAGCCTTTATTTTGTAATGAGATTCAAAAGAAATTTTATATATTAATGTTGCTTTTTAATTCTACCTTTTTTGATGCAATCAAGAAAATTACCATTGCTGCAATTGCTCCTATAATCCCGATCGTGTATGAAATATTTTGTGAAAGTTTAAACCCCTCTGGGGCAATTAAGATGTAAGAAGTACATACGGCTGTCATAAATGTAGCCGGCACCGTTGCCATCCAGTGTTTTTTACCCATACTAACCATATACATACCCGCTGTCCATAATACTATAGTAGCTAAAGTTTGATTAGACCATCCAAAGTATCTCCATATTATTGCAAAATCCATCTTAGTTAATATAAATCCTACCACAAATAGTGGAATACTAATTACAAATCTGTTTTTAATAGGACCTTGACTAAATTTAAATGCATCAGCCAAAGTTAATCTTGCACTTCTAAACGCTGTATCACCAGAAGTTATAGGACATGCTACAACCCCGAGTATAGCCAAGATTCCACCAACTTTTCCAAGCAAACTAATTGAAGATTCGTTTACTACCCACGCTGCTGTATGACCACTAATCGCCATAGTAGCATTTAACTGATCTACTCCTCCAAAAAAACTCATTGCTGCCGCTGCCCAAATTAATGCAACTATACCTTCCACGATCATTGAACCATAAAATATCTTTTTACCTTGTTTTTCACTACTTATACACCTTGCCATTAAAGGCGATTGAGTTGCATGGAACCCCGAAATAGCACCACAAGCAATAGTTATGAATAACATAGGAAATATTGGATTTTTATCTGAATTTGAATGCATATTAACCAAATTTGATAGTGTCACTTCTGGAATATGGTACCTACCAAAGATTAAAGCAAAAGCAATACCAACTGCCATAATCAACAAGCAAAATCCAAATATAGGATATATTTTTCCAATAAGCTTATCTATTGGAACCATTGTTGCCAGTAAATAATATGCGAATATTATATAAACTAATAGTTGAAAATTCATACCTGTTAAATCTTTTAATATACCTGCTGGTCCAGTTACGAAAACTACTCCTACTAGTATTAAAACTATTACCGAAAACACTCTCATAAAGTTTTGAAATCCTTTACCAAGATATTTTCCTACAACTTCAGGAATACTTGCACCATCATGTCTTGCTGATAGCATACCTGAAAAGTAATCATGAACTCCACCTGCAAAGATGCATCCAAAGACAATCCACAAAAATGCAACTGGACCCCACATTGCACCTGCAATTGCTCCAAATATAGGTCCTAATCCTGCAATGTTAAGAAATTGAATTAAGAAAATCTTCCATCCAGGCATTTCAACAAAATCTACACCATCCGCTAGCCTTACAGCGGGTGTTTTAATTGACTCGTCTGCTCCAAAAGCTTTTTCTACAATTGTGCCGTAAATAAAATAACCTGCTATAAGCGCTATAATTGCTAAAATAAATGATACCATTTGAACTCCCCCTAATTATTTATCAACTAAATTATAATGTATTTTTAAGAACTGAATACGCTTTCATACATGAAACGACAAAAAAAGCACATAAAGTGCTTTTATATACCCATTGTTTGTAAATTTGCAATATATGGTCTATATTTTATAAAAAGTCCGTTAATATACTATTTTGTAACAATCATCTTTATTTTCATATGCCTTAAATCATCTCCTGCGGAGCTGCAACAGCATCTGCCCCAAAGGCCTTTTCTACAATTGTACCATAAATAAAATAACCTACTATAAGGGCGATAATTGCTAAAATAAACGATACCATTTTAACTCCTCCTCAATATTTATAATTACATTTCAATTTATTAACATAATTATATTATATTTACATAATTATAATATATTATTAAGAATTAAATACAGTTTTATACATGAAAAAACAAAAAAAGCGCATGGAGTACTTTTATATGCCCATTAGTTGTTTAAACTCAATTATATTATTTCTACTTACCGGTATATGTACTTCTTCACCTTGCAGTTTTAACATAAAGGTATTGTTAAACCATGGAATTATTTCAGTTATTTTATCAGTATTTATAATATATGATCTATGACCTCTAAAAAAGAATTCTTCTGGAAGCTTTTTATAGAACTCAGAAATGCTACAATTTATATTGTATTGCATTCCTTTAATATAAATTAATGTTTCTCTTTCTCTTGCTTCACAATAAGAAATATCAATCATACTCCTCACCATCATTTTATTATCTTTCCAAAGTGTTATTTTATTATTTATACTTTTTTTATCGAAAAATTTCTCAATATTTTTTAATGTACTAACTATACGCTCTTCTGAATACGGCTTTAATATATAATCATAAGCCTGAATTTCAAATGCATCTACAGCATAATCTTTATGAGCCGTAATAAAAATAATAAGGTAATGTTTCGGGAAGTGATTAATAATTTTACCTAATGCCATTCCATCTAATTTAGGCATATTGATATCCAAAAAAATAATATCCGGTTTGTTTTGCTCAATAAACTCTAATGCCTTAATAGAATCATCAAATTCATCCATTATTTTTATACTACTGAAATTATTTATGAAGTACTTTAGCTCCTCTCTTGAAGGATATTCATCATCAACAATAATACAATTCATATCGTCACTCCCTTATTTCCCTCACATTGAAATTGATTCTAGTACCACTCGTACGTCTTTCTATCCTTAATCCTTCACCATAAATATACTTTAATCTATTATGAACATTTGACATGCCTATTTTATTTTCTTCCATTTTACCTTCATAGACTTTTTCTATAATCTCTTTTGAAATTCCAACTCCATCATCTTCAATTACTATTGTAATGTCACCAGCCGCAATTTTTTTAATTTCAATTGTCACGCTGCCGTATCCTTTCCCCTCTAAAATACCATGTTTAATAGAATTTTCAACTATTGGTTGAATGATCAGATTTGGAATCTTGACATCTAAATCGTCTTCAATATCATAAATTACATGAAGTTTTTCTCCAAACCTTGCTTTTTCTATCTCTATATATGCTTTAACCTGCTCTAGTTCACGGTAAATATCTACGAGATTTTCTCCTGTTTCTAAATTATATCTCAAGTAAGTGGATAAATTTATAATTAACTCTCTTGCACGGTTAGGATCAAGTCTAATAAATGAAATTATAGTATTTAGTGCATTAAATAAAAAATGAGGGTTTATTTGAGCTTGTAACGCCTTTATTTCAGCCTTATTTGCCATATTCTTTAGCTCTCCTAATTTACTAATTTCTAATTGAGTAGAAATTAGTTGGGATAATCCTACGGCTAAGTTTATATTTCTAAAGGAAATTGCATCCTCGCTGCAATAATATATTTTTAATGTTCCTATCATTTCGTCTCCTTCCTTCAAAGGAGCAATGATTGCGGATTTCAAATTGCACTTAACATTAGGACAATCTATCTGTTTTGCATTAGTTAAAGAAAGTAAGTTTCCCTCTCTAATAACTTTTTTTGTAGCTTCTGTTACAATCCGTTTTCCTCTTATATGATGATCAGCTCCTACACCTACATGAGCTAATATATACTCCTTATTTGTTATAGATACTGCATCTGAATGAATTGAATCTTTTATTATTCCACATATCTCTTCAAATGAATTTTCTTGCATTTTTCTAAAATATGGCAATGTTTTATTAGCTATTTCCAAAGCTATTTGTGCTTGTTTTGCTGCGATTTCTTCCTTTTCCTTATGTATTTTTTGAATTATTAATATTAAGATTGCGATTCCTATGGCATTTGTAAAGCTCATAGGTAAATATATACTTTCCACAATTGTTAAGGCCCTACTAAAAGGATGTGCCATCACAAGTATTAAAATCATTTCTAACGTTTCAATTAGAATCCCACCAATTAGCCCATACAACCACTTGTTATTTTCATTTGATTTTTTATATATTATACTTGCAACTATTCCTGAAATTATAGTTACGATTGTACAAGGTATTGATGTAATCCCTCCTACATCTACTAGTAGCCTGTGGATTCCAGCTATAACCCCTGCAAGTATTCCTACAAAAGGACCACATAATATTCCCCCTGCCATTACTCCAATAATTCTAGTATTAGCAATCGCTCCATTAAACTCTGTTCCCGTGTAGGTCCCTAAAATTCCAAATGTTCCAAAAATTATTGAGAGCATAATTAGATCTTTTTTTTTGAACTCATCTTTTTGAACGATCCTCTTAAAGCTCCCTATCCTAGAAACAAAAAAAGCAATAAGAATCACATACCCTAAATTATTAGTAAGATTTCTTAACAATTCGATCATACATATTAACTCCATTTCACCCAATATATCTAAAAATAACTAGCTTAGTCTATTTTTCACACATGATTAAAGAAGGCTTTATAAATAGTATATACAACATTCTATAATATATAAAGATATATTATCTATGCTATAATTACTATAAGGTTATTTTTAATTAATACGAAATGTTGGAATACTTTAAATAGCCTTTATACATTATTCTATTAATTGTAAATATACACCTAGGTGATAACTACAGGAGGGTCTCTAATGCGAATGATTTTTTTTGATACAGAAACTACTGGCATAAGGCCAGGTAATATATGTCAACTAAGTTACATCCTTGTTGATACTAATTATAAACCAACAAAAACAATAGGTAAAAATATCTTCTTTACAGTAGATTATATAGAGCCATCTGCGCAAGATGTGCATGGTTTCAGTGTAGAGGCTTTATTTAAACTAAGCAATGGCAAAACTTTTGAAGATTCTCACGAAGATTTTATTGATGACTTTTTAACCGCAGACATTCTTATAGGACACAATGTTAATTTTGATATAAAATTTTTAACTCATGAACTTGAAAGTTGTGGGCATAAGCTAAATCTTAGCCATACTTTTTGTACAATGAAATATTATAAAGATATATGCAAACTTCTTACTTCAAGAGGTGGATATAAAAACCCAAAATTATCAGAAACTATTACATTTCTTAAGTTAAATGAGACTCATATAAATTTAAAAAGCAATGAATATTTTGGAGATACTTCAAATTTTCACGATGCTAGATTTGATACTACTGCAACCTATTTGCTAGTTACAGAAGGTATTAAGAAAGGCTTTATCCCTAAACATTATTTTTCAAAGCTTGTTAAATAATTTATAATGAAAAGATAGAATAATCGTACATTATTCTATCTTTTCAAAGAGTTTTTCAAATCCACTCCACATCTCCATATTGACTTTTTTAAGATTTACAACTCTAAATTTTTCATTAACAAAAGCATGAGTTGTACTGCCTTTAGCTAAGATTTTCCCGTCATTTTCTCTAATAACATTATAATTGAATATTACCTTAGCCCCATTTAGCTCTTTCATGAATGTTTGAATTATAATTATATCTTCATATTTTGCACCTTCTATGTACCTACAAGAGCTCTCTACCACTGGTAACATAATATTATTTTCTTCCACCTGTTTATAGGTCATGCCTATTTCTGTTATATACTCCGTTCTACCTACTTCAAACCAAGCGTAATAATTTGAATGATGCACAATCGCCATTTGATCCGTCTCTACATACCTTACTTTTAATTTCGTTTCATTGATATACATTTTCATTTCTCCAGTCTTCATTTGTATTAAACTCTAAACATTATTAGAATTCATATATTATACCATCGCAAAATATCCTTTTAATAACCTTATTATATACATATATTTGAATTGTATCACCCTTTTTCAAGTATAACTCTACAGGCAAATTAAGATCACATACAAAATTTCCTGATTTTATTTTTAGTTTTGTCCTGTGAATATGGTTTCTTCCCGCCAAATCTGCAATGTCTGCCCCTAATAGCAACCCCTGTCCTGAGGTCATGCTATCAATTTGTATTCTTGGATAATCAATAATCTTTGCAACCATAGGAATATCATTTCCTATTTTTTCATTACTAACATATACTGTATCCTCATTCATAATTATTGAATCATTTTCAATTATAACATTATTAATATCCACCAAGAAATATGCATTGATTTCTTCATTTGGGATGCTTTTATAATGAAATTTTTCTTCACAACGTAATATTCTAAGATATACCAATTTCAACAATTCTTCATAGGTATTATCTTTAAATTTTCCAAATTCTTTTCTCATTACATTATCTATGCTTTTGCTTAATCTTGGTTCATTAATTTTCCCTAAAATGTTTTTACAGCCCAAAAAGCTAGCTAACTCCAATTTTATTTTGCTTTTATTAAAATCCTTCTCTTCCAACTTAATATCTGTGTTAGCAACCATAAATACACTTGTATATTGTGGATATGCAGCTTGAATAAATCCTAAATATTTCCTATTTCTATCGTATACATTAAAAGGCATATTACGTCACTTCCTCCTAAATTATTTTTAAATCATATAAAAAATATTCCATATTAATATTACACCTCTATTTAAAATTGTTAAATACAAATTTCACAAAATATTATTTTACTTAATTACTTAAAAAGGTAAAAATATCTCTACTATTTATAGTAACTTCCTCATGCAAATATTTTTATGATTATTAGGTTATATTATTATATAACCCTAATATAAAAGGAGGTAATACTTATGGACAATAATAAAAGTCACATGAAAACTGATAAAAAAACTAACGCCGAACTGAGAAAAATGTTCCCCCAAAGCGGTGGTGATATAGGAATTGAAAATGGCGTGAAAATTGATGCAAATAATGACAAATTGACTAAACGCTCTAAATTATCTCATAACAAATAATATTTTTATCGCTAGAAAAACTCCAGAATGTTTCTGGAGTTTTTTAGTTTGTAGTTTCCACTTCACTACCTTATGCACTTTTACAATTTCATATAAAATAAAAAAAGCCCTATAAAACCAAAGTTTTATAGGGCTTTGCACTTATTTATACTATCTTCTAAAAGATGAATTATCATTTTGTTGTTTTCTTGCTCTTCTGCAATCAACACATCTTTGTGGTTCATTTTCAAATCCTTTTTCTTTGTAGAAAGCTTGTTCGCCCTCAGTGAATACGAATTCTTTCCCACAATCTTTACAAATTAAGTTTTTGTCTTCCATTTTAAATATTCCTCCTTTTATTTGGAAATTAAAATCTAAATTTGATTAACAATAATTTCCTTAAAAGAGGATATGCTGTTTATCATATTAGATTCTCTAGATAGCAATTATTAATTACTATTATATACTTATATTAACATATTATGAATGCATGTACAATATTTTTTTACTTTTTTATACAATCATTTTTTTATATCATTATAAAATCATACCATAGTGAAATAATATTTATCTCTATCCTTTAAATCATCTCCTGGGTAGCTGCACAGCTTTGAAGAACTCCAGAAGGATATTTATAATCCCACTGAAGTTTTATTTTTGCTAGGGTAGTTACCTCCCGCTTATAGAAGTAGTAGACTTTCCTTCTGAAATGTGGTTAAAATGCAAAATTACCACTCTTAAATATAGGTATTTCTTTTCCATCTGCTGTAATACCTATTATTTGCAAATCTCCTGTGCCAACCATAAAATCTTCATGCACAAAGGAATCATTGACCCCTAGTTTTGCAAGTTCCTCACTACTTAAATTTTCACCATTTTTTATGCATACTGGATATGCTTTCCCAATAGCCAAATGGCAAGATGCATTTTCGTCAAAAAGTGTATTATAAAATAGTATATTTGAATTTGATATTGGAGAATCATATGGTACTAAAGCCACTTCACCAAGATAATAAGATCCTTCATCGGTTTCAATAATGCTCTTTAAAATATCATAACCATTTTTTGCTTTGAAATCTACAATTCTTCCCTGCTTAAAAGTAAGTGAAAATTCTTCAATTAGATTTCCATTATAGTTTAAAGGTTTTGAGCTTACTACTATTCCATTAACTCCAGTTTTTTTAGGAAGTGTAAATACCTCTTCAGTAGGCATATTAGCTATAAACTCTATGCCCTCTGGGGTATAATCTGATCCTCCAAGCCATAAATGATTTTCTGGAAGCTCAATTTTAAGATCAGTACCCAATGAATTTTTATATTGCAAATATTTAAAGTTATTCAAATTTAAAAAGTCCATACTTTTTTTTAGATTGCTTTTGTGAGTTTCCCATGAAGCAACAGGATCCTCTGTATCAACCCTTACTGTTTTAAATATAGAGTTCCAAAGTTTTTCCATTGCCTTATCCTCTGATAATTCTGGAAAAACTTTTTTTGCCCAGGATAAAGTTGGAATTGATGCAACACACCATACATTTTTATTACTCATAAGCCTATCTCTGTATTCTTTTATTGCAGTACTAGCTGCTTTATGTGCTTTTGACAATCTCTGCGGATTAACATCCTTCATAAGTTCAGGATCAGAGGCTGAAATACTTAAGAAAGCTGCGCCCATTCGTGCATTAGATAAGTAAAAATCTCTCTGCCATTCCGGATATTCTTCAAAAACCTCTTCTGGCGCATGCATGAATTTAATTTTTGAGGATAATTCATCCCTCCAATTTATAATTACTTCCCTAGCACCCTCTATATAAGCACTTCGAGAAACAATTCTAGTAAAAGACGCGCACTCTATAGGCGAGTTGATTACAAGTGTTTGATTCTTTTGAATATTAATTCCTGTTTTTACCAATAAAAGAGCATATTTTTCTAATAATTCATTATTCATAATTTATTTTTAGCGAGTAAGTGTACAACAAGTACTCAAATTCACTAAATACTCACTTCCTTCCAATATCTCGTGTAGCCTTCTGCACGGATTGATTTTGCTTACTTTATTTATAATTTATTATTAGTACATCCAAGAAAATTATACCATAAAAAACAGCGTATGAAATCTAATGTTTAGTTTCATCTATCTGCTTTTCTATTTACTTCAATGATAATAATCTTTATAACCGCTATACTAGTAATATTATTATATAAAGATAATTATGAGAACTAAATCAAAACAATTATCTCAAAATAATCATATCTGACTTTTACTTAAATATAATTTATTTAAAAACATTAATTTTTATGATTTTGGTTATACTACATTTAAACCGATAATTATTTTACTAATAAGGAGGATTTTTCATGAAATCAAAAATTGTACTATTAACATCCGCTCTATTAACTGTGTTGTTTGTAGGATGTGCTAAGCAACCTGCACCCCCAAAACAAACAACACCGCCAGAAACAACCCCAAATGTAGTAACTACAGCTTCAATAGTAAATACTACAGCTACTTTTGAAAAGGCTATAAGTAGCAAGGGGACATGGATTATTGCAATAACAAAGGATTTAGCTATTGATAAAGATCTTGTAGTTGATGGTGAGTATAAAAACGGTAAAAAAGATGATAGTGGCAAAGATATTATACAACGTAAGATAGCTCTATATAGCCAAGATGAGAATAAAAACATAACTGCTAGATTCACTTTAACTGTTCCAAAATTAACTATCAATAGTGTTAACGGCAGTATAGAACATGGGACTTTCAAAGGTGATCTTTATGTTTCTGCAAATAACTTTCAGTTAAAAGATGCTACCGTTGACGGAAATATATATTTTACTACTGATGAATCTAAATCTACATTCAAAATGGATGCCAAAAGTAAATTGACAGGAAAAACGGAATTAAAAAAATAGTATAGTATCACAAATATTAAACCATTAAAAAATCGCATTTTTTAATGGTTTAATTTTATTTTGAAATTTTGTAATCATGTAGTTCTCTTTAACTACTTACAATTACTTATATATAAAACAATAAAGATTCTTTAGAAGTATGTTTTAAATTAGAAAAGGTAGTAACATAAAATGTTATTTTACATAATAATATATTGTGTATAACTTTTATAAGGAGATTTTTATGAAAAATTATTCAATGGACTGTAAAAACATGAAAGAAATGAATCCTACGATGCCTATGAATCAAATGGATCCCATGATGCATATGATGCCTATGAATCAAATGGATCCTATGATGCCTACGATGCCTATGAATCAAATGAATCCTATGATGTCTACGATGCCTATGAATCAAATGAATCCTATGATGTCAATGATGCCTATGAATCAGACACCAATGGATCCTATGATGCAGAACTGTATGATGCATATGATGCATATGATGTGTATGATGTGTATGATGCATATGCACCATATTATGCCTATGCCGGACAAAGACAATGTAAAAAAATAATTTTCTACTTAGATTCGAGCAAAATCATATGATTAGGCTAAGTCACATAAATAATCTAAGTGACTTAGTTTTTTGTTCTTCCATGCTTATTTTGCCATAATTTCCTTTCCAAATTCTTATGAAACGCGCCCCTTATTCTCGCTGTATATCATATACTTTAAAGACATATCACATGGTTCCATTTCTAATCACTTTACTTTCTATATTAAGCTTTATTGGCTCTTTAATTCTACTGTTTATTCTACTATGCTATACTCATACTAACTAAGTATAATAAGGAGTGTATAAAATGAATGAACAACAAAAGATGCTAAATGGTGAAATATATAATGCCTATGATAAAGATTTAGTACTCTTAAGAAATAAAGCTAGGCATCTTACAAAACTATATAATAATACAGATCCCGAGGAAACAATCGAGCGAATAAATATTATTAAAAAACTACTTGGAGAAATAGGCGGGAATTTTGAAATAGAACCTCCCTTTCATTGTGATTATGGCACTAATATTGAAATTGGAGAAAATTTCTATGCGAATTTTAATTTTTTGGTTTTAGATGATGGACTTGTAAAAATTGGACATGATGTATTGTGTGCTCCTAATGTAAGCATATTTACTGCAACTCATTTAATTGATCCCAAATTAAGGCCCAAAAATGCTGATTATACAAAAGCTGTAACTATAGGGAATAATGTATGGATTGGTGGTGGCTCTATAATAAATCCCGGTGTAACTATTGGGGATAATAGCGTAATAGGTTCTGGTAGCGTGGTTATAAAAAATATTCCGGCTAATGTTATCGCTGTTGGAAATCCTTGTAGAATAATAAAAAATATTGATTAATTAATAAAAGTACCTAATATAGTACTAACAACTGTTGTATCAACATTTCATCTTTAAATTGAAATCCGATAATGAAATAAATTACAAGTAATATTAAAAATGCTCGATATTCAAAAAACTACTGAAATATATATTTCAGTAGTTCACTATCTGGCTTTTGCCAATTTTTTTATTCACATTCTTTTGTAACCTAAGTTCAACTTCTTCTTATCTAAACTGTAATTGCATATTATAATATTTTACACCCAATTGTGCAAATACTTCCACTTATAGTAGTTACTCCCACTTATAGAAGTGTGAGACTTTCCTTCTGAAATGTCGTTAAAAGTTTTTAGAAACGTAATTTATCATTAACATCCCCTATTTTAAAATTGCTAATACACCACCCTATGATAATTTATTATCCCGATTGGATAATCCCTCAGAATAATTGTTAGATTACTTTACTAAAAAAGCAAACTCACCCTCCACATTATCCTTTAATAAATTTGCGTTGATTTCTACTTGAACTCCTATTTTTCCGGCACTTACAATTATGGTATCTATTTCGAGAGCACTTTTATCAATAAATGTTTTATACTGTTTCTTCATACCTATAGGGGAACACCCCCCTCTAACATATCCTGTAACCTTTTGAAGATCCTTTAAATCTAACATTTCTATTCTCTTCTCGTTAGTTACTTTAGCTACTTTCTTAAAGTCCATTTCTTCTCTAACTGGAATTAATATAATATAAATATTTTTAGAAATTCCATGTGTCACTAAAGTTTTATAGACATACTTTTCATCTCTACCTATCTTATTTGCCACAGACACTCCATCTATTTTATCATCTTTGATATCATAAGTTATAACATTGTATTCTACATTCCCTTTATCTAAAATTCGCATAGCATTTGTTTTTATCATCATCTTCCCCTTTATTTAAATGGATTTACAATAAAAAGTTAGTTTCAAAGCTTCCCTTATTATATCCTCTTTTCTTACCTTATGCACTATTTACCTAATCACAATAGTATTTATTGGTCTATTTTACAATTATTAACTATAAATAACCCCTTTGCTATTGAAATTTTTACCAGTTGCTATATAATGATATTAACAAAGTAAATTAACTTAGATCGTCTACATTAAAGGGGGAAAAAACATGTCGGAAAAAGTAAAAAGTACTAAACATTTAACATTAGTATCATTAGTTTTAATGATTTTTACTTCGGTTTATGGATTTAACAACATTCCCAGATCATTCTATAAGATGGGTTATGCTGCCATTCCTTGGTACATACTGTCTGGAATAACATTTTTTATTCCTTTTGCTTTCATGCTATCTGAGTTTGGTGCAGCTTTCAAGGATGAAAAAGGTGGAATCTACTCATGGATGGAAAAATCAGTGGGGGCTAAATTTGCTTTTATGGCAACGTTCATGTGGTACGCATCTTATGTAATTTGGATGGTTAACGTTGCATCGGGAATTTGGGTTCCAATATCGAATGCAATATTTGGTAAAGATATAACACAGACTTGTTCCTTATTTGGATTAACCGGGCCTAAAACTTTAGGAATACTTGGAATGCTTTGGATAATATTTGTTACATTTATATCAACTAAGGGATTAGATAAAATTAAAAAGGTAACTTCACTAGGTGGCACTGCAGTTGCATTGTTAAATGTAGTATTATTAGTCGGATCTCTACTAGTCCTTATAGGAAATCATGGCCAGTTAGCTCAGCCAATAACTGGACTTAGTTCATTCATATCCTCGCCAGATCCTGCTTATTCTGGAAATATGATTTCATCATTTGCTTTCGTAGTATTTGCTATATTTGCTTATGGTGGTATTGAAGTTGTTGGAGGACTAGTTGACGAAACAGAAAATGCTGAAAAAAACTTCCCTAAGGGTGTTGTTATTTCAGCAATTGTTATCTCAGTTGGATACGCACTTGGACTATTCCTTGTTGGTATATTTACTAACTGGTCAACTGTTATGACTGGAAATGGCGTTCACTTAGGTAATGTTGGTTATGTAGTAATGAGTAACCTAGGATATTCTCTTGGTAGCGCATTCGGTGCAAGCGAAGCAACATGTTTAGCTTTGGCGCATGGAGTAGCTAGATTCGTTGGGCTTTCAATGTTCTTAGCTTTAGCCGGTGCATTCTTTACATTAATGTTTTCTCCATTAAAACAATTAATTGAAGGTACTCCAGCTAAATTATGGCCTGGGAAAATGGCAGAAATGAAAAATGGAATGCCTCAAAGGGCTATGTGGATTCAAGCTACAATAGTTTGTGTTATTATTGCTCTTGTATCCTTTGGTGGAGAGAATATGTCAGGTTTCTTCGTTGTATTAGTAGCTATGACTAATGTAGCTATGACTCTTCCATACATGTTTATAGCTTTTGCTTTTGCACCATTTAAGAAAAACAAAGATATTATTAAGCCTTTTGAAATATTCAAAACTGAAAGAAGTGCACTAATATGGACAATAGTTGTTATGTTCACTGTTGGATTTGCAAACTTCTTCTCAATAATACAACCAGCACTGGAAGGAAAATTGAGCATAACACTTTGGAGTATAGGTGGCCCGATATTTTTTGCGGCTGTTGCCTGGTTTATGTATAGCCACTATGAAAAGAAATATTTAAATAAAAATATACCCTTTACAAATAAAAATTTTAAATAAGTCTATGCTGAATCAAAAAGATGATTTCTGTGTTGTGCACAGAAATCATTTTTTTGCTTTTCACATTATATTATATAATTTCCTCAATAAATAATTTTATTATTATTCCATTTACCTGATTTCATGTAGATTATACACATTACAAGTGATGCGAATGTTGCAAGAGGAGAAGCAAATCCAATTTCATATAGAGTCATACCTACTATTTTACTTAAAACAAAAGATAACGGTATACGAATGATAAATGTAGCAATTAAACTGTGAATCATTGGAAATAACGAATTACCACAACCACTAAAAAACGAGTTCATACAAAATACAAAGCATACCAAAATGCAATCGATGCTGTATGATTTAATATATAATGCAGCTGTTTCTATGACCGCTGTATCCCTAGAAAACAATGCTGTAAGCGATGTTGGATTCCATTGTGCATATGCATAACATATTATTCCTAATATTAATGAGCATCCCGTGCCTATATACAAACATTGTTTTGCTCTTTCCTTCTTTCCTGCCCCCATATTCTGAGCTGTCATCGCTGCAATTGCTGAAGCAAATGCAATCGTTGGAAGCATTGTAAATACAATTATTTTTTCGACAACACCTACAGATGCAGAAGCAGTAAGTCCCATTACATTAATAACTGCTGTAATTATTATAAAAGAAATATTAATTAAACCATCCTGTAATGCTATTGGTAATCCTAGCTTAAATACCTTCTTTGCTTTTCCTGCTTCAATCCTAATATGACTACGATGAAACTCAAAGTTAAAACCTATCTTTTTTATATACAGCACCCCAATTATGAAGCTTATAGCTTGAGCAGCTATAGTAGCAATTGCAGCTCCTGGCGCCCCCATATGGAACCCACCCACTAATATTAAATCTACCATAATATTAGTTACGCAAGCTACCGCAATAAAGAATAATGGTGCTTTTGAATTGCCTAGCCCTCGCAGAATACCACTCAACGCATTGTACCCTATAATAAATGGAATACCACAAGAACAGATAAAAATATATTCTTTTGTGTATTTAAATGCCTCTGTTGGCGTATTCATTAAATTTGTAATAGTACCTGTCATTACCACCATAATTACAGTCAACACAGCTGCTATTATACCAAATGTACAAATGATAGTTCCAACTGACTCTGCAATATCTTTATATTTTTTTGCACCCAAATAGTTGCCAATTAAAATAGTACCTCCAGTTGTTAATCCAAGGATAACGCTTGTGATTGTCTGCATAATCTGGCTTCCTGTTGCCACAGCAGAAACTTGCGCCGAATTATCAAACTGTCCAACAACCAACAAATCAGCTGCACCATAGAGTGCTTGCAACAAGCTTGCTAATAGAAACGGAAATGCAAATTTTAAAAGCGTTGGGATAACCTTACCCTCTGTTAAAGTATTCTCTTGTTTCATAATAACCTTTCCTTCTGTTAAAATGTTCTGTTGTGTCATAATATGTGCCTCCTAAAATAAAAAAATGCTGGATAAGGCAGTTGGCTTTATCCAACCATCTTATCCAGCATATAATTATCTATATACCCTCCGATGAACAGTAGCAATCGTAACACATATGTTCAATATTGTCAAAAATAAAACAAAGACATTTTTACCTATTGACAATTGCTTTTACGAGTAATATACTAAGCAATAACAACTGAATACAACTTATCCAGAGCGGCAGAGGGACTGGCCCGATGATGCCCGACAACCAGCATTCTTAAGTGGAGTGCAATGGTGTCAATTCCATCAGATTATAAAATCTGAAAGATAAGGACGATAGCAAATTTTATAATACAATTTTATTGTTTATTAAAGTTAATCACGCTGCTTTCCTTATAGGAAAGCAGCTTTTTTTTATAAGATGCCTAATTACAAGGAGGATGCAAATGCCAATAAAAATACCTGACAATCTTCCAGCGTTTAAAACTTTAAATAAAGAGAACATTTTTACTATTACAGAAGACTGCGCATTTCACCAAGATATTCGGCCTTTAAAAATTGTGATTTTAAACCTTATGCCAACAAAAATCGATACTGAAACACAAATTTTAAGACTTCTTGGGAACTCTCCACTACAGATTGATATAGTTCTTCTTCACCCTGCAAGCCATGCATGTAAAAATATATCGCAGGAACATTTAATTAAATTTTATAACACTTTTGAAGAAATAAAGAATTCTAGATTTGATGGAATGATAATAACTGGAGCGCCAATTGAAAGTATTCCCTTTGAAGAAGTGGATTACTGGGAGGAGCTTAAAAAAATTATGGAATGGAGTGTTCACAATGTATACTCTACCTTGCATATTTGTTGGGGTGCTCAAGCAGGGCTTCATTATCATTACGGAGTGCAAAAACATAAACTTGATAGTAAAGTATTTGGAGTGTTTAAACATAAAATAACAAAGCAAAACGTTAAACTTTTGAGTGGATTTGACGATGAATTTTATGTTCCACATTCAAGACATACTGAAATAAGAAAAGTTGATATTGATAAGATAGATGAGCTTGAAATTTTATCAGAATCTGAGGAATCAGGCATTTACATTGTATCAGCAAAAAAGGGAAGACAAATTTTTATAACCGGGCATTCAGAGTATGATCCATTAACATTAAAAAATGAATATGACAGGGATATAGCAAACGGCTTAAATATAAATGTCCCCAAAAATTATTATCCAAAAGACGATCCATTAAAAATACCTATCGTAAAATGGAGAGGTCACTCAAGTTTGCTTTTTTTAAACTGGTTAAATTATTATGTTTATCAGGAGACACCTTACAATTTGGTGTACCTAGAATAATACATATAAAAGTTGGGCCCCTAGTAACTTAGGGACCCAACTCTAAATATTGAACTTTATTAAAATTTAATCTGTATTAGAAATACGTTTCTTAAATTCTTCCATGTCATGGAATGAACTTATATATACCCTATGTAAGGAAAGTATACCATCCTCTTTGGAAGACCATCTGCCGTCAGTACTAAAAGCCATTGTATACCCTGCTTCTCGTACAGCCTCAATTGAAGTTTTGCTGTATCCACCATAAGGGTAGGAAAAGAATTTTATTTGTTTATTTAATATTTTTTCCAAATCTTTTTTAGATTTAACTAAAGTTTCTAGTTGCTTATCCTTAGGCATCTCTTTTAAATTTTCATGCTTTACGGTATGACTCCCTATTTCCACTCCATATTTTTCCATTTCCACAAGCTGTTTCGAAGTCATATAGTTAGGACTTTTATCAATACTACCAGTAATAACAAAAATTGTTGCTTTAAAATTATACTTTTTCAAAACAGGGAACATATCCGTATAATTATCTTCATAACCATCATCAAAAGTAAGAACTATGGATTTTTCAGGTATTGGTATATCCTTAATAAGATATTCATATAAATTTGTAAGTGTAATAGTATAATAACCATTATCTTTTAAATATTTTAGTTGCTCCTCAAATCTTTTAACAGGAAGACGAATAGGATTATCTTTTTCGTAGTCAATTGAATGGTACATTAAAACTGGAACACTCTTTCCTGAAGCCTTCATAACAGCAGTCTTGTCAAAAGCGGGTATCGAAGAGGTTTGAGCGGGTTCAGCCGGTTTAATGGGTTCAACTGCAGTTGCTGGTTTAACTGGGGCAGTTTTTTTTATTGTAGCAGTCTTCGATCTTGAACACCCCGAAAGAGACATTAAAATAACGAGTGTAAATATTAAAATTATTTTTTTTCTCATAATAACCTCCTTGTATGTATTTTTTCGGAAACACATATTATTTTTTAATCTTCATCATCTAATACAAAACCCCTTAATAATAAATTCCCTGAGTATTTTGTAACCCTAATGCTAAATTGATCACCTTACATTTATTAACTTTATACCATCCAGATTATAAAATCAATCTTTTCCGGTATTTTCTTTATTTTATTATTTTCTTTTAATTCATAAATATCTAAAACAGGTTGTAAAATATAATATACTTCTATATAATTAAATTATAATAATAATATATGTGCTAGGGGTGCCTAATGGCTGAGATATGAATATTTAATTCATTGACCCTTATACCTGATCTGGATAATACCAGCGGAGGAAAGCGGTTATGATGTATAAGTACATTAACTATATTCCTTTTTTGAATATAGTTTTTTTGTTTTTGCCATAATACTTCTGTAGCACAATACATGGAGGCTATAAAAATGACTTTTACCGAAAGAATCGCTGAAATTACAAAAACCCCCATTGCTCTTTTTGCACTATTAGGAGTTTTGTTATTAATCTATGCAGTTTTGAAAGTTAGGAAAATTAAATTTACTACGCAGATGATAACTTTAGTTGGTATATCTCTTGCATTATCTACTGTATTGCAGTTTATTACAATTATAAAATTACCACAAGGTGGTAGCATTACTGCTGGGAGCATGGTTCCAATCATACTTATATCCTTATTTTATGGTCCTGAAGTTGGGTTTTTAACAGGTTTTTTATTTGGAATTATTAATTTTTTAGTAGCACCCTTCGCACTCCATCCAGTGCAAGTACTATTTGATTATCCGCTTCCTTTTATGGCCATTGGAATAGTTGGTTACTTTAGATCACGTAATACTAAGGTCATACTTATTGGCGTAGTCGTAGCAATGCTAGCTAGATTTACATGCCATTTTATTTCTGGAGTAGTGTTCTTCGAAAGCTATGCTCCAAAAGGAACCTCTGTTTATTTATACTCCCTTTTATATAACGGTTCATACCTAAGTGTGGAAACCATTATTACCTGTGTAATTATTGGGCTTCTACCTTTAAAACGATTATCAAAGTTAGCTATAACCAAAGCTCTAAATTAACTCGAAATATATCTACTACCTACTTCACGTTTTTCTTCAACCAAAAGTTATACTAATACATTATTCTGTTCATCATGAAGTTTACTGTATTATATTTAATGCTACGTAATATTAATATTACGTAGCATTAAATATAATAACTTTGAAATTACTATCAATCATCTCTTAACTCTAGCCCACTAAAATGGGCAATTCTGTTAGATTATGTTTTAATCATTCTTTTAGATGAAAGAATACCCATAATACATAAACCAATTATAAAATAAAAAATATAATTATAATTCGCAAGGATATCCATTAGAAGTCCAGAAGCCAACACCCCGATAATGGCTCCTATACCATATGCCGTAAACACAACACCATAATTCTCACTATAATGTTTCGTTCCATACATATCAAGAGTTGAAGTAGGCGCTATAGCTAACCATCCTCCAAGATTAAACCAAAATATCGAAAACGCTATACTAAATAATACTAAACTGCCTTCATTTGCCACTAGCATTAATAATGCTGCGATAATAATTAGTGCGTAAGAAATTAGCATGGCGGTTTTAGACGAGTACTTATCCGTAATCAAGCCAAATATAGGTCTACCTATTCCATTAAAAACTGCAAATACGATCATTAATAAAGCTACTGTTTTTGGGGATAGCTTAATGAGTTCTACACCAACGTTACTTGTCATTCCAATTAACATTAGTCCAATCATTGATCCAATCATAAAATTTACATATAACCCTTTAAAGTTTTTTGATTTAATCATTTTAGCAGTATTCGTACCATTCATATGAATTTTTGTGCTTGCAGTTGTTTCAAGACTTTTACTTTCCACATCAGACGGATATCTAAATGGATACGAAAGCAAAGGTATTATTACCCCAAAAGATACACCTAATATTAGGAAAGCTTTTGTTATTCCATAACTTTCTATTAAATTTCTTGCAAGTGGAGCTGTTATAAGTGGTGACAACCCAAATCCTATTAATACAATGCCTACTACTAAGCCTTTTTTTTCTGGAAACCATTTTGCTACTACCGTCATCGGAGCTCCATATGCTATGCCTACGCCAGCGCCAATTATTACCCCATATGTTATAGTTAAAATATATATATTTGGTGCATATGCAGATAATATCCATCCTAATGCTACAAGAAGTGCACCCATAGAAACAACCATTCTTGGACTGTATTTCTCTAAATATTTTCCAGTTATAAACATAAAAAATGAATAAGCTGCTAAAGAAACCATGTAAGGAAAGCCACTTTGAGTAGATCCTATATTAAAAGCCTTTTCAATTGGAATCCTAAAAACACTCCATGAGTATACAGTGCCTAAGCACATCATAATTATAATTCCCAAAATCACATATATCCACCTTTGCTTAAATTTCATATTATCATCCCCTTCGTTTTTTATAATACTCCTTTAAAATTAAAATCAATAAAAAAGCCAATAACAAAAACTCCTCACTCAGAGTTATTGTTATTGGCTTACCCCTTGACTGGTCATTGACCCTTCAGTGCGTCTTCCATGATTATTTTATTAATCGTTCTTCAATATCTTGGTCTACAATTATAGCTATAATTTTTTCACCTGTTTTGGTACTCACATCAGAATAAGTACTTACTATATTAACATCAATTATAGATTTTATAGTTTCTTCCAAATTTTCTCTTGCATTCTCAAACAAAGCAATATTCAGTCTTTTAATTAAATCGACGCCTTCCTTGCTTTGAGCCAAGCTTTTTTCTGATTTACTTAAAAATCCTTTAAGTCTTACTATTATTAAATCTTGAAATATGATTGTCCGAATTTTTTCTGGGCCTCTACCCATGTGTTCAATCTCAAATTTACTAATTGCTTCGCTTAATTTCGCTTCAATTTGTCCTTTTGTCATTGAGCTCCTCCATAAATCATCATAAATAGAATCAGAGTCTTGATATAATAAATAATTTTAGCATATCAATTGATAATTGTAAATAATAATATTTAAGGTTGTAGTTTGTTACTTTATTATCCTTTGCTAAGATTCAAATTTCCTAATCAAATTTATTTCCGCTCTAACAGGCGGTTTAGAATCACTTTTGCCTCGCACGTTCACTTTATCTTCGCAAATATTCAGTTCTCTTGCTATAATAGCCTTAACTCTAGGTTTACAAAAATTCCCTTGGCAAGTTCCCATTCCTGCTCTTGTACGTCTTTTAATCGCATCTATAGAGTTAATTGGTATATTTCTATGAAGCGCATCTATAATCTCTGCCTCTGTAACCTGCTCACATCTGCATATAATATTTTTTGATTTATCTTCATGATTAACTTCTCCATCAAAACTATTATCTTTTTTTACTATTATTCCTTTTCTATAAGGATTAAAATTATTATTCTTCACAAGATTCATTCCTGAATTCTTAAGTATTTCTACCACCATCTCAGCAATTGCTGGCGATGATGTAAGCCCCGGAGAATCTATCCCAGCCACATTAATAAATCTTTTAACTCTGCTTTCCTCAATGATAAAATCCCCCGTACTGCTACTAGCTCTTATCCCTGAAAAAGTAGTTAATGCGCCTCTCACATTAAAATCAGGTATGGACTTTCTAGCCGCCATAATGACATCTTTTAAAGTTTCAGCGGTAGTTGACACATCATCTCCATTACTCACTTCTTCTGCATTAGGTCCTATCATAAAATTGCCATGATATGTGGTAGTTACTAATATCCCTTTCCCTTTATCTGTAGGCACTTGAAAAATAACAGTATTCACAAGGTGCCCTTGATCTTTTCCCATTAAAATATATTGGCCTCTCTTTGGTGTTATTTTAAAATCATCGATCCCTACCATGTTAGATATATTATCACTATGCAAACCCGCAGCATTTATAATATATCTTGCTTTAATATCCTCCTTGTTAGTATGTACAATAAACTTATCTTCTAATTTTTCTATAGATATTACTTCATTTTCAAGCTTAAGTTCAACGCCATTAGTTATAGCATTTTCTACTAACGCAATTGTAAATTCATAAGGAGACGCTACCCCTACGCTTTTAGCATATAGTGCTACCTTTACTTCACTATTTAAGTGTGGCTCTATTCCTTTTAGTCTCGCTCCTCTTATCACCTCTAAATCATTACAGTCTAATTTTAGACCATTTTCATAAAGCTCAGTAATTTTTTTCTCGTCACCTTCATTAAATCCAATCACTAAAGCTCCTGTTTGTCTGTATCCAAAATTTAATTCTTCCTCAAGACTTCTATACATTTTGTTTCCTTTTCCGCATAATCGTCCTTTTAATGTACCGTACTTTGCAGCATATCCACCATGAACTATTCCACTATTTGCTTTTGATGCTTTCGTTGCAACGTCATCTTCTTTTTCTAAAACGCCTATTTTTAGATTATATCTTGAAAGTTCCCTTGCTATCGCTGCACCTACTACTCCTGCTCCTATAATAATTACATCATACATAAATATCACCCCTCAACATATTATTAATATTTAAAACCTTTTAATATTTAATCTTTGTTAATATCTATTATAATATAATTATTTACATTATAATAGATATTTTCAATAAAATCGTTTTCTTATTTATTAGTTTTCGCCGTGTATGTTGTTTATAAAAATAAATGCGATGTAATTTTATAGTTGCTGAGCTATTAAATAAATTTTACTTAATGCGAGAACGTAAAAAGCATGTGTCAATTACTTTGACACACACCTTTACTGTATTTTATGATTATGGTTATGTTTAAATGTTAATTTGTAATATCAGAAACGGAAATCTCGCTTCCCTTCCTTAAGTTCTTTTAAATGCTCTATTGCAATTGTACGAACCTTTTCATTTTTTATATTAGGAATCTCATTTTCAATTACCATCTCGCCCTTTTTTTTGGTATCAAGTGAAGCATAATCCTCCAAATATTCTTTAAGTGTCATTAGTGCGTTCGGCTGACAGCAGTTTCCAATTTGACCTGATTTTACAAGGCTCATGAAACGATCACCTGTACGCCCTTCTCTATAACAGGCGGTGCAAAAGCTTGGAATATACCCAAATTCCAAAAGCCAGTTTACAATTTCATCTAATTTACGAGTGTCAGTTACTTCAAATTGCTTCGAGTTATCTTCTTCCGTTTCTGTCTGCGCATATCCGCCAACGCTGGTGCATGAGCCTCCGCTTACCTGAGATATACCCAGTTCCAACACACGCTCACGTGTTATTTTCGATTCACGGGTTGATACAATCATGCCAGTGTATGGAACAGCGATACGAATAATAGCCACAATTTTTTCGAACATCTCATCCGAGATTGAATTTGAGAACGTATTTGGGTCAATATCATCAGCAGGGCATATTCGAGGAACACTAATTGTATGTGGACCCACACCCATGGCTGCCTCTAAATGCTCTGCATGCATGAGTAGTCCAACAAAGTCATAACGGTACATATTTAAACCGAATAAAACTCCGATCCCCACATCATCAATACCAGCCTCCATGGCACGATCCATAGCCTGCGTATGATATTCATAGTTGTGCTTTGGTCCTGTTGGGTGCAACTCCTCATAATTTTTTTTGTTATACGTTTCCTGGAAAAGTATGTAGGTACCGATACCCGCATCCTTAAGTTTCTTATATTCTTCCACTGTAGTTGCAGCAATATTGACATTGACACGGCGGATATCTCCATTTTTATGCTTAATACTATAAATGGTCTTTATACTTTCAAGGATATATTCAATTGGATTGTTCACAGGGTCTTCTCCTGATTCTAAAGCCAATCGCTTGTGTCCCATATCCTGAAGTGCTTTGACCTCTTGTGCTATTTCTTCTTGCGTAAGTTTTTTACGGGATATTGTTTTATTTTTAGCGTGATATGGACAATACACACAACCATTTACGCAATAGTTCGAAAGATATAGTGGAGCAAAAATAACAATACGATTGCCATAAAACTTCTGCTTAATCTCTTTTGCCAGTTTGAACATTTTTTCTTTTTCATCTTCCAAATCACATTCGAGAAGTACTGCAGCCTCCCTGTGTGTTAGACCCTTACAGTCTTTTGCACGTTCTATCAGGCTATCAATTAGCTCACGATTTCTTTTGTTTTCTCGAGCATAAGAAATGGTAGATAGAATTTCACCGTCATCAATAAACTCAGTTGCATTTTTAGACTTATTATCATACATAGCATAAACCCCTTTTTAATATTTATTATTTATAAATGGTCAAACTCTTATAGACCTTGATTTAATCATTCGTTTACTGCTTTGCTATAGGTGGCGCCTTGGAATAAATCGTTTTGGTGTTTACATTTGGTAGCATTCCAAGCTTACCTGACAGGGCACTGATAACATCATTCGGCGCATCCACAACGATACTTATTACCGAAATATGGCGTTTCAGATAGGGTACTCCCATTCTTCCTACTATGTATTCTCTATATTCGTGGAGAATAGAGTTAAGCTTTGGAGCAGCATCTGTGTTTTCAACGATAATTCCAATTAGAGCAATTCTTGTTTCCATTGGCAACCTCCTTTCTTTTAAACAATAAAAAAAACCCCTGCACCCGAAAAGGCACAAGGATAGTACGTCGAAACCAAAGGTACAACCAATAAAGATATGTTCTTTGGAACATTCCAACTATTCTCTCGCCTTCTCATTCGGGACGAACCCTCGTGCATTCAGAACGATAACTTTGTTAATTTAAAATCAATCTAACCGTACCACTCCTGATAGTAAAAAGCAATACAACAATTTATTTACTTATTTTTAACTGCCCATCTGATTCCTTTTTCAATATATTCATTCCAAAAATCCCACGTATGGCTGCCAGGACTTTCTACATATGTTACATCTATATTTTCTGAAATTAAAAAATCACGGTATTTATGATTTACATCTAACAAAAAATCGTTTGTACCGCACGCCATATATATTTTAGGAATTAGAGCATTTTTCTTCTTCAACTTAATAATAAGTGCCTCTGGGTCTTTATCACTATCCAAAAGTTGATTCAGATCACCAAATACTCTAGTATAAAATTTATAGTCACGAACTTCGTCCTTAAAATCACTAGAAGCTCCAGCAATATTGTATGTAACTATAGCAGAAGATAATGCAATGATACGGCTAAAATTGTCAGAATATTTTAATCCATTTCGAATTGCTCCATATCCACCCATAGACAACCCACCTATAAATGTATCTTCCCTTTTCCTTGATAACGGAAATATCCTGCGTGTAAATTCCACTAAATCATTTCCAACGAACTCACCAAACAATTCGCCTTTATCAACATCGTCTAAATAAAAATTATTTTCTCCAGAGGGCATAAACACTGCGATATTGTGTCTTAAAGATAGTTCCTCAATTTTACTACTACAAACCCAATCAGTGTAATTTCCAGTTAACCCATGCAAGAGATACAGCGCTTTCATTGGTTTTTTCTTAATTATTTCTTCCTCCTGTATTTCTATTGTATCAATTGGTATAAGAGCATTGAAAGTAACATCTCTTTTTAAGGCTTTTGAAGCAAAGTTCACTTGTAAAAATGCCATTTTTTATCCGCTCCTCTAAAGTATTTTTAGTATTAGTATAATACTATATACACTATATTTCGAATAGTTTAAAATAGAGGAATGAATGCAATGACGTTTTCCTCTACTTTTTTATCTTAAGCGTAATAATGAAAGTCTACCACTAATTCAGTATGACAGTCCCTCTATTTTTATTTCGTATTTTTACTAAACCCAAATATAAAAACTGGTATTTGTGCAATTATAATCATTATCAATGGTATCATCATTGATAAATAATACTTTAATGATAAAAGTATTATTAAAAATGCAGCTAATAATATGAAAGACTGCATTACGATGTAGCTTACAAGTTTCATTTTCTTAGTCATAAATCCTCCTTAAAAAACTTTACTTAGCGCAAGCGCAACTAACCCTTTGAAACTCCAAATGTACCTCCAACTATAGTTGCAACTCCTGCAATTCCCAAGCTATTCACTGCAGCAGCAAAAGTAACTTTCATTATAGAAGCAATTACCCATACTTGACCATACGAGCATGCGACAACTAGTCCTGCTCCGGCTAGATTATTGTGTATAAATCCATAATTGAATGTTTTAAAAAATATTGACCAATAAAATTAATCACAAAAAATATCAAAAACACTTTTATAAATGAAACCATTCTGTCTTTCGTTGTAATTTTCATCACACACTCTCCATCCACTATCTAGCCATAGGGTCTGTTAACCCTTAGCAATCTCCATCATTCTTTTTTTGTTAGTAGTAAACTTCCAAAAGAACCAGCTAAAGCTAAATAAATAATTTTATTTTTTTAATTTTAAAATCAGTTTCATTTCTAACCATACTTATTTTAGGTAAAACAAAACCAGGCATGTATTCTTTCAACTTAATATCTATTTTTATATTATATTTACCTTCATTTTTATAAACTTTAATTGAATAAGCATCAAGACATATATCCAATTCTATTAATTTTAAAGCCCAAAAATGAATTAGCTCGTGAATTATGTTCGCTAATAAAAAACTTATAATGATATATATAAACACTAAACTCATATGTTCCCCTTTTATACTTTATTATTCTATACTAACCGGAGGTTGTTATCCCTTTACTTAACTCAGCTTCATTCCCTTTTTTCAGGTGACTGTCCAAACCCCATAGGATGTAACTGAAAATCACCATAGAAGTCACTGAAAACAGTTCCTTCTATGGTGATGATTATAATTCAGAAAATCCGATTTATACACAAACTGCAGGAGTCGCAGTCGCATTCTTCACCTTGCTACAAATTCTTTTCTTTACAATTAAAATACGAATAAAAATTTTCACCTAAAATATCTTTAACTTTTGTATATCTAAGTCCTATTTTTCTATCAGTACATATTGTTGGATATAGTAATAAAATTCCAATAATATAACCGCAGATTCAAGCAAAGTACCTATTCCAAAAAATCCAAATGCAGATATAAGAACTAATATATATCCAAGAGATGCATACAAAGCGTCTCTAACAAAAATTCTCTTTGCTAAAGATTTATCTAAATAAAATAAATCACACTTTTTATAATTAGCTATCAATTAAATATAAAGTTTCTTCTTTGGCAACAATCAAGCGAGATATCCGTATGACCAAAGTAAAACAAAAAAAATTTGTTTCATTTAGGAGCTATTATTTTTAGCATAGAAAGCTGTATTTTACAGACTTTTCTCACAGCCTCCTAATTTCTTCATAATATCTTCTAACAAATTTTTATAGTTACTACATTTTGAAAGTATTTGTCCCGCATCACAAATATATTCTTTGTATTTTTTATCAAAACCAGTACCGTCACTAAATAATCCTCTTAAACTTTCGTTTATCATGGCAAAATATTTAAATGTATTATAATTATTTAAGGTTAAAAACTTATCAAAATTTTTATAATTATCTAATTTAAGTTCATATTTTGTTAAAGAGTATTCATGCAGAAGGAATTTATAAGCAACTTTTATAATTTTAGCATCAAACATTATATTTCCTTTTGAAGACTTAAAGTAATAATTAAAAATCCATTCTTTAAATTTAATAAACTGAATACTTAAATTCTCTCCATTTATTATCTTTTGATCAATAATTCTGTTTATTAGTGCTACGACCATATTATTATATTCACACTTGGACAAAATTTTGTCCACAAACAGCTCAGATTCTTCAACTATAAAATTATTAATTGGATATTCAGATGAGAATTGAATAGAAAACATTAATATAACAAACTCAGGCTTTCTTTTGAGTAAATCAATTAAACAATAGTCACCATATACACTAATGCTGCTATAAAATATAGTTATAAAAATTGACCAATTTACAATTAATAAAATCATACAAATCACAGTAAATTTATTTTCTATTATAAACAGGGATGAAATGAGAATAATTACAAATGTAAATATCGGTCCCCCATATAATATCTTTATATATTGGTTTGTATATGACAAGAGACTTTTTTTATCATTCATATATATGCTTGGCCCTACAACAAATAATTTCAACTTTATACATACTAATTTACTCATTAAATAATGACCTAATTCATGCATAAAAATTGAAACAAAGTAGATTAAAATTCCCACAATAAAATACATTACCATTCTATTCAACATGTAATCATTTTTTAAATTCACTTTACCTAAAACTATGTTATATAAATTGGTTTTATACGCACCCTTCATTAAGATTATTAGTATAATAACATTAATTATTATTTTAGTGAATCTGAATTTTCTATGAAATATATTATTATTTATGTAATTAATTGATTCCCCCCCCAAAAAATTAAATAATACTAAAATTGAAATCTATTAACTATAGTTACTATTTAGTCACAAACCAAATTAGCTCCATTTGTCTAAATTATTTGAGCTAAAGTTACTTAATTTGGGCATTCAGATGAGAGACATTATTTCTCTCTTAAATCAAGATGTTAATCACCTACATCCTTGGCAACCACCTTTAGTTATTAGCCTGATTATCTTTTTCTCATAAAGCAGACCACCTCTTAACATAAAAGCATATACACTTTAAATCACAACTGCTCCCTAAGTGTTCTACATCATTCTCCTTTATCATTATGATACCAATGCCAACTAACATTAAATATAGTACTCGGTAGCAATATTATTAAAAATCCAGTAAAATTATATAAATTATAAGTACTAATAATAAGACCACATACAAATACTATTATAGACACTATCACATAATATTCTTTATCTAGTTTCATACCCATCCACCCTAAGTCACCTTCCATTCCTGCCACAGTAATAACTACTCTATCACGGTGTATGCCTTCTGTTTGCTAATTACTATAATTGGAGATTCGTTCAATCATTCTTTCTATTTCAGCTTTTTCAAAAATATCTATTCCTTTTACTTCATCCTGATTAACTAAACTTAATCCACTCTGCCCAAATTCTAAAGCCTTTACAATATCTTTTTTAATATAAAGTTCATATGCCATTTGTATTCGAAAACCACCAATACTTTTATCATTTAAAAGTACTTGTGAAATTTGTGTATATATTTCTTTTGATTTGTTGATATCTTTTTTAATATAACAATAAGAATATAAAATTTCACACATTACATCTAGCCTTACATCCTTAGTATATTCATCAATATTTTCTTCAATTATACCTATACATACTTGGGCTTTATCAAAATTTCCACTATCTAGGTAATAATAAAAATAATATAAGCTTATATATTCGTGAAAGCTTTTATCACTAAATATATTTCGATTATTTAGTACTTTAAAATTTATATCCCTTGTTCTAATACCACAAAAAAGTTGCAATGATATTACCATTTCCATTAAATCAATATCATTGGAATCTGATGGGTTTATTATAGTCAATACATTTGAGCCATCTGTTTTCATTCCATTAACTTTACTTGGTATAACATTTTTAATTAAATTAAATTCACTAATAATTAATAAAAAACAAAAAAATATTTTTATGAAAATATTATTCATGTTAGGTACCTTATAAATTATCAAAAATAAATATGCAATTATAAATATAAAGTTCAAACCTATGCCTCCAAGATAATATATTAATAACTCTTTAAATAATTTACTAAAAGTCTTGGGATACATCATACACGAACCTAATAACCCATAATTGCCAGTGATTTGAAAAATGACTTTTTGATTTTGATTTCTTATTTCAAACGGAAAAATAGTAAAAGAATAGAATTTAAATCCAACTAATTTTCCAGCTATAAAGTGACCTAATTCATGAATTATTATATCGATATAAATACAACTTAATAATAAAACTAATAATATTAATATACTGTATTTGTGAACACTTTCAATATCAATAGATAAGTTTTTAATTTTACATAACGCTGTTAATATTATTAATATATCTATACCTACAAAAAATGAAACAAGACCCATTATTTTTTTATTACTTATATTCATAATATGAAATCTCCACATGGCAACCTAATATATATTAATTTTATATTTTTCTTTTTAATTATCATATACACCTTCTTAAATTTTATATAAATATTATACTCCAATTTTTAGTAATATATATATCAGTTTGCCTTTTTATCAAAAATTGTGCTATAGAAAACCACCCCTACTGCAACACCAACTGCAACAGAAATATTTCTTGCTAAACTTATATTTGATGGTCTGAAAAAATAGTCAAACAAAAAATTAAAAAAACAAAGTGACACTGAAAACTTTATACAAGTAATTACTTTTCCTTTTGTGACTTTCATATAAATCATCTCCTTATAATTTTAAAACTATACTTTTTATATCTCACATTGTGTATAATCGAGCTTCAACATTAATATTTTGTTATGCACTATTAAGTGTACCAAGATACAATGTTAAAGCTGGTAATACTTATTTTTTTACTATATTATAAAATTTATATTGATAACCAACCGTTTCCTGGTTTTGAATCATGATTATCTAAGTATCTTGCAACAGTGTTTCCAATATCAGCGGCATTTATTGCAAAATTTACTGCACCAACAAGGCTACCTGCTAGTGCTCCAGCACCAATAGAAAGTAATTTGGTTTTAATATTCCTATTAAATATTTTTTTCCCTCACTAACTCCTACCTTTCTAATATATGATGAGATAGCTCCTTCTCCAGCTACCCGAACTGGCATAACATCAACTCCTAACCATACTCCATCTCACCACTCTCAACCTCAACATAATTATTCGGTAATTTTAAAGCCATTTCAATTTTTTAATCCCCTTCCCATTATTATAATATTTTCAACTGTTTACTACAATTAATAATCACATTAATTGCATTATTTATATCAAAAGCACTTGCTGACACCTAAAATAGCTAATTAAGTTTTATCCCAATCTGTTCCATGAAGTATTTCATATATGTGATTTTTTCATACTTAACCCTAGTTTCTGTAATCATACCAAGGGTAACATTAACTTTTCCTCCTTTTTTATCTGCAAGGTAATTTTTATCAAGTTTTACTTTAACCTTGAAATATACATTCCCTTTTTCATTACCTATAGTCGCACCTTGATCTATATTTAAAACCTTACCTTGAACAGCTCCATACTCTTTTTACCAAACCGTCGCTTTATTCCTTTTTTAGGTGACTGTCCAAACCCCATAGGATGTAACTGAAAATCACCATAGAAGTCACTGAAAACAGTTCCTTCTATGGTGATGATTATAATTCAGAAAATCCGATTTATACACAAACTGCAGGAGTCGCAGTCGCATTCTTCACCTTGCTACAAATTCTTTTCTTTACAATTAAAATACAAATAAAAATTTTCACCTAAAATATCTTTAACTTTTGTATATCTAAGTCCTATTTTTCTATCAGTACATATTGTTGGATATAGTAATAAAATCCCAATCAATATAACCGCAGATTCAAGCAAAGTACCTATCCCAAAAAATCCAAATGCAGATATAAGAACTAATATATATCCAAGAGATGCATACAAACCGTCTCTAACAAAAATTCTCTTTGCTAAAGATTTATCTAAATAAAATAAATAACACTTTCTATAATTAGCAATACAAAACCATATAAATGAATAAATAGAAACAAATACAATAAATATTCTTAGTAATTTAATATCAATCTGATGTATTTGTGTTATACCCATTCCAAAACCCGCAAATATAAAAAATGAATTCATTCCAAGTGTTGCCGCTTTACCAATTTCTCTTATATTTTGTTTTTCTTCTTCAGATATTATTTCAACTTCCATATTTTCTTTTTTAACAGGTGTATGTTTTTTTGCTTTTTTATACATCTTATATTCCAAATATACATTAACAATTAATAAAGAAGCTAATATGACTTGTTGTATAATAAACCCTGCTGATAAAAATTTGAAATTAAATCCTTGAAAAGCAACACAACATGATGCAACTCTTATAACCCAATCGATTATTGCTTCAATTTTAAACATTTTATATCCTTCTTTGTTATCAGTAGCTAATATAAATGATGTAGCGATTAAAAATACATATGGTGACAATACCCAAAACACTTCTATTGTTAAATTATTTTTCAATACGATTTTATCGTATGAATATATAAATGCAAATGCAAAATTACTTATATAACTAATTAAATTTAATAACATTAAGATCTTAACAGACTTTTTCATTTATAATATCTCCTATTTTTATAATTATTTTTTGACATGGGTATTTAGACGTATCTCAATGGTTCTTGTTTATCATCACTAACCCCAAAAGTAATTAGATCTTCTTAGATTAAAGTCAAGGTGTTAGTTATTAATTATTTTTATGTAACCTTATTAATCAGCAAATTTTGTAGCATTTGCAGCTAATTAGTAACTAAAAACTAGTCACTACGTTCCATTTTTTATAATGGGGTGAGATGTCCGTTCTAAAGAATATATAAATTCCTAAATTGTTCAAATAATAATTTTTCTAATCTACTATTTACAATAGATGATTTAGGAATTGAGTTTAAAACCTCATTATAAGTAATCTCGTTAAGAAAATATTTTGTTCTACTAATAATGTATTTTTGATAAAAATTTCTCTTATTAGAACTATTTCTTATTAACTCAAATATTTTTTTTGCCTCTTCTAATTTTCCCTCTTTAATTACCATATATATAACAATTACATTTATATATTCAAACAGATTTCCATTTAAATATTTTATTTGGGATAACTTTTCTATTAAATTCTCCATGTTTTTAATTATATTTATATTAAAACCATCAATACTATTAATTAATACATAATAAAGTATATATGTCTGTAAATTTATTTGATTTTTATTATGGCTGATGTTGTGGAAAAATTTATCTTCCATATTTAATTCTTCACATACATCATTAGCATATTTGTAAATAAACAGATTCTCCTCATTAATATTTTGCTTTTGATTTGATAATATATTATTATAGTAAAATAAAGTTGATACGGCAAACACTTTATCCTTGTATAGCCTATAAGACATTATCCCATCACTAAATAAAAGAGTAAGACCCCCTATTATCATTGACATAACACCAAAAACTTTAATAAACAAATTTGGAATATAATAATTATATATTATATTAATTATGATTCCCAATACTGAACTTCCAAAAGAACCGGCCAAAGTTATAAATATAATTTTATTTTTTTGAATTTTAAAATCAGTTTTATTTCTAAGCATACTTATTTCAGGTAAAACAAAACCAGGCATGTATTCTTTAAGCTTATATCTATTTTTATATTATATTTATCTTCATTTTTATAAATTTTAATTGGATAAGCATCAAGACAATATATATCCAATCCTATTAATTTCAAAGCCAAAAAATGAATTAGCTCGTGAATTATGTTCGTTAATAAAAAACTTATAATGATATATATAAACACTAAACTCATATGTTCCCCTTTTGTAATTTATTATTATATGCTAACCAGAAGTTATCTCTTTGCTTAAATCAACTTCCCGTTCTATTAAATACATTATTATCTATATAATTTGCTTTCACAGACTTCTATTGTAATATGATTTAGTCAAATTTCATAAAATGCTTTTACTCATCGTGCCTGCTCCCTTGCTTGACTTCGAATACTGATTTCCATAATATATATTAATAGCTTACTAGCGAAATTAATGGTTATATTTCCAAGAGAAATTACCACTCATTTGGTGTTAGTATAATATTGTAGACACTAAAAACCGAACACATTAAAATATAAATATGATAAGGATGTGTTTATAATTGCAAGAGGTCAAAAACAATATACAGCTTTATTCAAAAATACAATAGTAGAGCTATCTAACTCTGGAAAAAAGCTTAGCAGGGTTAAGCAGTGAATATTCCCTATCAAAATCAACAGTAACAGATTAGATAAATAAAAGGTCAATAAACCATAAAAATGATACATAGTAGCATTGGATATATTACTCCCCAACAGAGTGAATATTTGGCTAAATACTCTGCGAGCTCTTTAATATTTAGATGATAATACGTTTTTCTTGTTTTAGGTCCATATTCGGTGATCTCATTTTCTGTATAAATATTAGTATTAATTTTTATCCTACCCACATAAAACACTTCTTGAGCATTAATAAAACTCTGCCACACCTGTTAAGGCCTAAAGTCTTTGCGATAGTAATTCCACCTATATTTTCTTCTAAATACATATTTACAGTGTTTAGATTAACTTTAACTTGATAATTTCTTTATTTTTTCAAAAAAATCATTCCATAAAATGAATTTTACAACTCTTTTTTAGTTGTGTCCATTCAATAGGGTGATACCAACTATGTTAAATGTTTTATCTAGGTGATTACTTCTTCCCCCTTAGGCTTGTGCCCGCATCCATGTTTTTACAGGCACCTAACAATTCTACACCTGTTAATCCTTTTTTTAACGACACCGTAAAAATCTACTTATAAAAAACATATCAGAAATAATAAAAAAAGCTATTAATTAAGACTATTGATGTGCCTAAAAGTAATACTACCGCCAAAAATAAATTACTTCCATTAGTTGATAATTTTGAGAGTATAGTGTCTTGTTTAACAAAGTCCTTGAATATATTCATTTATACCCACCTTTTTTCTATTACTTTTCGAATATAATTAATGTTGTATTTGTTTTGTAGATTTACGAAGCCTTCCACTTCTAAACTAAGTATCGTTTTATTGGATAGCTTTTTTGTAAAATAAGGGTAATACCGTTTAAATTCACCCATAAAAAACACCATAATTCTACTTGCAAAATTCTTTATAGCTTTTGATTACAGCGCAAATAAATTTCAAATTAACTACAAACAATACTAAAAACATAAAAATTTCTAATATGCCTTCTGGCCAAAAGCTACTAATATTAAATTGGATAATTGAAATTATAATTAAACAAGGAATATATTTTCTAACATTAGCTGCATAATCGGACATAGCAAATTCATAAAATTTATTAATGATTTTCAAAATCTCACATCCATTTCCCCTACATATTTTCCAAACTTAATTTGCAATGATTTTTCTTCAATTTCTTCCTTATTCTTGTTTAATATTTTCGTTGCAATTAAAATACTTTCTTTTAACTGTTTATCAATATTATAATTTTTATCAATAAACTCTAAAACTCTTAGTTTATACTGAAAAACTTTAAATGCCATTTGTATGTGATTTGTCACAAAAATCATTTCATTTTTATAATCATCCAATTTCCTGATTTCTCCACCTAATGACAATCCATTTCTTTCTTCATTCAAGTTGATATCCAAAAGAATAGAAATTAATATCAAAAGAAAAAAGATGAGTAATCAATAATAATTAATGATTACTTATCTTTTTTAAAAGAAATTAGTTTATTGGTATATTAATTAATAAAAATACACATCAAATATGTCATACTACAAGTAAATGCTTTTAGCATTTCCAATCTTCTCAAGAAGACGTTTCAAAATTAATGGAAATTCACCTAATTTTATCTCTTTAACGCCAATGTTATCTTTTTCTTGAAAAAAGTCTTCAATTTCATAATATATTTTTTTTGTAACTGCGCTTTTATGTAAAAAACAGGGTTCTGAATCATTGAAGTATTCAATACTTTGCTCAATAATAATATTCTCTGCAACTGGTAGTTTATAAAGATTACCCTCATATAAAATGCAATTATCATTATCTGTTATTTTAATATTTCTCGGCATTTAATAAACTCCTTTATATTTACTATATTAAATTATAAAAACTATAAATAAACAAAATAAGAACATCACTATTGCGGTTAATAGTTTTATTAAATACATTTTCTCTACAAGGAATGATGATACTTTGAACATATCAGTCCCTTTATCAATAATAAATACGATTATAATTGGTGGTATAATAAATACTAAATCATATAAGAATAAATAAGAAAAAGCCTTAAGAGAATAAATGCTATTTTTTTGTATCATGTAACTTATACTTGCAAGATATACTTGTCCTGTACATAAAAATTCTCCTAATGAAATAACTACACCTAATAAAAAACTTATAATAACTAATATTTTCCCACTTTTATTTTCCAAAAATCTTTTTATTACATTGTGATTAAAACGTCTAACTTTTCTTGGGAGTTGATTTTTAATTTGTCCAAATTTTTCCTTTCTTGCTTTTAAAAAATCATTTACATTCAAATAAATAATTATAGCAGAAAACAATATAAATATTTCTTTCATTATTGTATTATATATTCCTATATTTATTTTAGATAGATATGTGTATAAGACTGAACCTATTAATAAATATGCTATAAATTTACCTAAAATAAAACTAAAACCAAGCTTCTTTATTCCAACATTTTTGACACTAATAAGTGAGAGAAAAAATAAGAGCATGGATATAGAGCATGGGTTAAGTCCATTAATAAATCCTGTAAATATAAAACCTAAAATATCATAATTGAATGAATTTGCATTTATCTGAATTCCCTCCAAAATAGGTGTTTCCTTAACCTTCTCATTCTCATTCTGTAATATTTCTCTTATTATAGACTTTATTTCAGACGGCTCTTTTATATATCTATCTGATACGAATATAATTGGTGCTCCTCCAGTCTCTTTATTTAACTTATATTCATTATTATATCTAACAAGCATCTCATAATTTTGACTTTTACTTATATCATATTTATATATCTTAATATTTTTATGTTCTTTCTGTAACTTATTTAGTTCATCTTCAAACTTATTGCATGTATTACAAAGAGGCACATTGAAATAAATCAAATTTAACTCATTAGTCTTTGCATGAATTGTGTCGACCATTAAGAAATTAATGGCAAAGAATATTATTAGTAAAAATAATATTCTACAGTATCTTTTTACTACTTTATTAATATTCATACTTCTCATATTTTAACCTCACTTGGATTATTTATTATTTCAATTTCACTATGAATATGATAAAGTTCCTACTATTTATTTACGATTAAAACATCTAATCATAATTCCACCACAATTTATTTTCCTAATTGGAGTTTAATATATCTTCTACAATTCTTTTAAATTCGTCTTTTTTATAAATACCAACCATTTTTTCATTACCTACATACATTGTTGGTATCGTATTAATCTTGAGATAGTCTATTTCTTTCTTTATTTCCTTGTTATCATCTTTCCTTTTATTATATAATTTCTCTCCTAAATATGACTTTAAGTACTGCTCTGATTTTGGATTAATATACTTTTCTTTTTCATTAAATATCTTTCCAATCTCTTTATAATCCTCTGTACTAATTTTAGGAATATTTAAATGCATATTTTCATTAACAGTCTTAAATATTAAAACAACCTTCTTATTAGCTATGTATTCTAATAGGATTGGCTCAATATTTTCATTCATTTTTTTACAATCTGGACAATTAAAGTCCGTATACTCAATTATCTTAACAGGTGCCTTAATATCACCAAAAACAATACCAGCATTAGATATAGTCTTAATATCATCTTTTTTACTTAAACCCTCAGATCTATTTATAAAAATACCCATAATCACTAATAGAACTAAACTTATTGTAATGACAACACATTTTTTCTTTCTTTTAAACTTCATTTTTCCTTAATCCTTTCAATAAAATATTAAATATTATTGATAAGACAATAGTCGCCAAAAATACAGCCAAAACTAATAATAAAAATGTAGTCTTTATATTAAACGTATAGCCATTGTTTCCAATTTTAAGAATCTCCATTGTGTTAAAAAGGATTTTACCACTTTTATTACCAAACATTTTAAGAAAGATTAAACTCATAGCAGTTATAGGTAAAATAATTATACTTAAAACAGCCGCTAAACCATATGTTTTTTCACTAATTTTTATCATATTAATCTCCCCTAGTATCTAAATTATTTTTTTATTGTATATCATTAAGAATATATAGTTAAGAATATTTTTACCATCACCTGTAAATGGTAGTAAATGTACTAATTGAATAACAAACATTCCCGCAAAAATATTGATATACACAGAATATTGCCACTCTTTAAACATAGTGAAACTAATGATGTACATTAAGACTCCTAAGATTCCAGGAATTATTGATCCTGATAAGGCTATAATAATATTGTTCTTAGAATTAGTTTCTGCTGGTCTTACAAATCTCACTCCCAATGGACTTACCCCTAAAAATCCTATATTTTTATTTTTCTTTTTTATCCATAAAGAATACATATGAGATAATTCATGTATGTTTGTGCTCAAAATTAATCCAACAAAAGCGATCAAAAATCCAAATGCTACTCCCGAAGCTAAACTATCACTAATTAAAACTACACTCAATATGTATAGAACTAATGTCCATATAAATAATATTCCTATTTTTTTAAAAATCACATTATTAATACTATTAAATACAGAAAAAAAGTTGCTGTTTTTTATAGTAACTCGTTCTTTATATCCTTTTTTATATTGTGCAATAAGATTTATAAATATTTTTTTTATCCTTATATTGGTGTCATACTTCCAGTTTAAAAGATAATTTTTATTTAATTCATAGAATAAATTATTTATATCATTATATAGAACATCATAATCGATCTTGATTTCTTTGTTTAAATATTCTGTAATCTCACTTACACTTTTAATTCCATCAACTAGTAATAATATTTTATAAGCCGTTTCATTTATTGGAATATCAGCATGTAGATTATGATCAAATATGTGATCTTTATTAATCTCAATATTTTGAGGTATATATGGTATTCTTTTTAATTTATTCATATTTTATCCTCCATTTGGCCACTAAATAAAAAGCAGTAAATAATATAATTGTAAGTACTACCGCCACAATTATCAAAGACATATTTGTTGTAATTATTTGATTTAATATAACTACTATAGGAATCATTGTAAAAAAGAGAATAAAAAAAGCAAATACACCCATATAAGGGTTCTTGTTATCTACTGGAATTAATATTCCTAAAATATATAATGATATTATTGAACTAATAACTATTGGAATGCTAATCAATACTTGATATATATCCATATCAATTCCTAGTATTATTATAGTTATAAGTAGAAATAAACCATATCCGATAATACATAATCCTATTGCCTTTGAAATCAACACCTTTAACAATTCAACCCCATTAGCTTTATACATTATAAAGTAATTATTTTCATTTCCAAAGGAGTTTAGCGCCAACATACTAGAAACTAAACTTACTATCCCTATTATCATAATATTCGGCTCTAAATTTCCCAATTTAAATCTTACTAAAATTGACAATAGCAAAAAAATTATTATATTTATGTAGTTTTCTTCATTTCTAATTTGAACTTTAACTTCTTTTATAATTAATGATCTATTAAACCCCTTTGACATAGGCAGAAATTTTAATATTTTAGAAGAGTTGTTATTCTGAACTTTTTCATAGCAAAATAAAGTGCTTAAAGCTAAAAATGCAGTAATTAAGATATAAATACTTATTCTTAAATAGCTTACAGAATTAAATGCTGCAACCTTTACTGATTTCATAAGAACTCCACTAATTAAATAAAGTATATTATAATCAAATTTAGTGTATGAAGATAAAATCCCTTCCACCGAAAAATTTTCTATAAAATAATAAAATACTGACATTAGTAAAATTAAAAGCGTTATAAGCTTTCTATAAGGGAGTCCAATCATAGATATAATAAATATACAAAAGTCATATATTATTGTATTTAAAAAGAATACAAAAGTAATTTGTATAATAAAAGCTAATATACTGGCTAGCAAAAAACCTCCCTGTAAATCATTCATAACCAATGAAGGTACAACTAATAAAGTATTTATAAACAATTCGCTGACAAATACAACAAAAAATATTGGAAGCTTGTATCCTAAATTCCTTTCGAATGTAGTAAGCGGAAACCAATTTAACTGCATTTCAAATTCACCGCGTTCTTGTATTACAGATTTCACCAATACAAATAGTGCCGTTGTTACCACAGAAATATTTACCAATATACCAGAAAACAATAAATATAGTGACCTAGTATCCCCATTCACAAACATTACTATTATAGGATTTACAACACAGTATCCTGCTATTACGGATAATAAGGTAATAAATAATAAAAATGAAATTACTCCTACAACCTTACTTTTAGTATTCAATATTTTTGCTAAACTTCTCTGCCATATTTTAAAAATTAATTTACAAATTATTAATGACTTCGTCAATTTTATCACTCCTACTTTTATCAAGAGATGCTTTAATAAAAACTTCTTCAAGTGAATTACAGTTATATTCTTTTTTTAATATATTACTAGTATTTTCTGCAACTTTCCTCCCTTTTGAAATTATTACAATTCTATCACTCAAACTATCAGCTAAAAGAAGATCATGAGTTGACATTAAAATACTTTTTCCATCTTTCAAAAATTTTCTCAACATTTTTTTTGTTGTTATTATCGATTCTACATCTAATCCTCTAAATGGCTCGTCTAACACCATCAATTTGCCTTCTAACATAAATGCTGCAATTAATTGAAGCTTTTTCTTCATTCCATGTGAATAATTTTTTATTATTTGCTCCATAGCTTCTGCCATATTATATATTTGTACAAGTTTTTTAATCTTTTCGTCATTTACATTTTGATACATTGATTTTACGAAGTTAATATATTCTTTACCTGTCAAAGACTCAATAAGTAATAGTTCGTCCGGTACATATGCAATATATTCTTTAAATTTCTTAGTATTATTTTTTTGACCGTATAAAGACAAAGTCCCTTTGGTTGGAGAAATAACTCCAAGTAAACAATTAATTATTGTAGTTTTTCCAGAACCGTTTGGACCAACAATTGAAACCAATTCTCTTTCTTTTAGTTCTAAATCAAAATTTTGAATGCCCCAAAAATTATTTGAATATTTTTTACTAAGGTCTTTAATTGATAACATAATAAAAGTTCTCCTCCCTAAATAGAATATTGTTTTTGTAAAATTTTATTTTGCAATCAACTATAAATTCAAATGAAACTTAGACAAGCTTATTATCCATTATAGGCTTGTCTAAGTTGAAGAATGATGCAATAAAATAGCTTTTTTATTGCATTTTATTCATTTAATAACATTCAAATTTGACTTTTAATCCCCATTCAATTATGCTATAATCTCCAGTGAAGCCACTGTAACCATTAGCAAGACACCACACTGACATACCTATGAACCATGTAACACCAATTACTAGTAATACTGCCATAAATACTATAATCCACGCTTGATCTTCAGTATATTCAACTGAAGTACAGTCAATTTTCGGACATAAATAAGTTTCCATACAACACCCCTTTTTTGTGGTATTGTCAAAAATATTAATCTATCTTTGACTTACCCAATTTTATTTTAATAATTTATATAAATAACTTGCTTCCAATTCAGGATTAGGTATTTTAGTTTCGCGAGAACTAAAATACCTAATCAAAAGAAAGGAACAAGATATCATCATGATTAATAATTCTTCAATTCAGTCAATCGTTTACATACAAAATAATTACTACCCTTATTCCTCTACTACCATATTATAAACCTTTAAGGGTTGTCCTTTTAATATTCTTACCTAAAATACAAACCCATACCAAATCTCTTTATAATTTTTTATCAACCTTATATAGTGATTTAGGCATCTTACATTCATTAAATGACCAAACTATACACATTGATGATGAAGCTTTCGCCACTGCCGATACACCAGAACAAGTTATTGAAGCTACTTTTTCTAATATTAAATTTTTCATTTTTCCACCCCTTATTATTAAGTTCTCCTATTGCTTTACTTGAATTACCATGATATTATTTTACCATATTGTGATTGCTTAATTCTACATTTTTTCCTAAGATGGGCTTTTTTGCACGTGAAATGTAATTAATATTAATTTTTATCAATAAATTATTGTTTAGGGTGGCGTTATATGAATATAAATGAAAAATTAAGCAACTTATACATGGAATTTGTCAAAAAAAATTTAGATAAGACAGAGGAAGAACTTGAAATACTCCATTATGGCACTCAAGTTATATTAATTAGTATATACAAATTGATTATTCTGTTTGTAACATCATATTTTCTTAAAGTATTCACCTATACATTAATAGCATTTATAGTTTTTGGCTTCCTTAGATCTTTTGCTAATGGCGTTCATGCAGACTCTAGCCTAAAGTGTATTTTTTTAAATTATATAATTTTCTTAGGAAATGTGTTTTTAAGTCTAAATTTCACTCTAAATAGAACTTCAATAATTATCTTATTTTTAATAAGCTTAATTTTAGTTGTTAAATATGCTCCTGCCGATACAGCTGAGCGTCCCCTTGTAAGCAAAAAATTAAGAAAAGCTTTAAAACTAAAATCTATCGCTGTTGTATTAATTTCGTGTTCAGTAAGTCTATTATTACCAAATTCAATTTATAAAAATATAATTATTTATTCCATCTTCCAAGAATCCTTTTTAATTACTCCCTTTGCCTACTTTATTTTCAGAAAACCTTATAATAACTATAAAAATCTGCAACTTTAAAGCACTAATTATTAACAATAATTAGTGCTTGTGTAAAAACGAAGTTATCAATACTAATATTTAAATATACATTATTATATTTTTAATTCTAAATATCCTTACAGTATCCAAATATAGATTATAAATAAATCTTAGACAAGCCTAATTATAAGCTTGTCTAAGATGTTGCAATAATAAAATAAATTTATTATTACATTTTATTTACATTCAAAATTGACTTTTAATCCCCATTCAACTATGCTATAATCACCAGTGAATCCCTTGTAACCATTACTAACACACCACACTGACATGCCTACCATCCATGTAACACCTACCGCTAGTAACGCTGCCATAAATACTATAACCCACGCTTGATCTTCAGTAACTTCAACTGAAGTACAATCTATTTTTGGACATAAATAAGTTTCCATAAGACACCCCTTTTTTGTGGTATTGTCAAAAATATTAATCTATCTTTGACTTACCCCATTATATTTTAATAATTTATATAAATAACTTGCTTCCCGCTCATGATTTGGTATTTTAGTTTCGCGAGAACTAAAATACCTAAACAAAAGAATGGAACAAGATATCATCATGATTAATAATTATTCAATTCAGACAATCGTTTACATACAATGTAATTATTAGTCTATTTCTATAGCACTAAATCCAAACTTTTAGCACAATCTTATAAACCCTTTTTCCTCAGTTCTTCTATCGATTTACTTGAATTACCATGACTTTATTTTACCATGTTTAATTATTTGATTCTACATTATTTCCTAAGTTGGGCTTTTTTGAGCGTGAAATGTAATTAATATTAATTTTTATCAATAAATTACTCTCTTAGACTTTTTATTTTCAGAAAATCAAATAATGACTATGAAAATTTACAACACAAGAACTAATTATTAACAATAATTAGTTCTTGTGTAAAAACGAAATTATCAATACTAGTATTTAAATATACATTATCATATTTTTCATTCAAAATATCTTTAACAGTTTTTAAGCCTATTCCTCTATTGACGCCTTTTGTTGAAAAATTTTTCTCGTATATTTTATGAATAGATGCAGTATTTTCCGGGCAAGAATTTTTTATAATAAATGTAGTACTATTATTATTTTTATATACTAAAAATTCAATAAATTTGTTATCGCATAATATCGCAGCTTCTATAGCATTATCAAAAATAATTCCAGTAATTCTACAGATATCTATTAAGTATATTGATAATCCATTAACATCGTCCACAATCTCTATTTTGACTTTTATGTTTTTTGATTGAGCCTTAATAATTTTAGAAGAAAGTAGTCCTTTCAACGAATCAATTTTTATATGCATAAGTGATGTATAAGATCGATTCTTTTCCAATATTTTTTTACTTTCAGGCATTAATTCTTTATAATAGAATTCCTTCAACCCTTTTATATTTTCTGACTCAATATATGCCCCTATTGTTTGGAATATATTAATTTGGTCATGTCTAAAACTTCTTAAGTCATTTGAAAGATTTTCTAAATTTATAGTATATTCTTTAAGATGGGCCAATTCCTTTTCTCTGTAATCCCATTCTAAATCTTTTTTAATACTTTCGTTATTTGTATGAGTTAATATTAATATCACAATAAAATAGCTAATTATCAAAAAAAGGTTTAATGAAATAAAAAATTTATTAGGCTTATTAAATATCATTTTTAATGATAAAGAATAAGAATATATAGAAATAAGTGATATTACTACAGTAGAGACTAAAATAGAAATATTTTTTGATTTTATATTCAAAAAATTTTTAACATAGTTATTTTTTAAAACTTTACATGAAAATTTACTTAGAAAATAACATACTATTAAGATTAATAAAGCTGTTAATAATTTAATTTTAGGATTATTTAGTATATCACAATATTTAATTTTTAAAATAAAAACTAAGATAACCCCAGTAACAGCATCACCAAAAGCAAAAATCAATTGTATAAAAATAGAAATTAATAGAGCATAGTATACTTTTTTAAAAAGTATATATAAATATATACTCATTATTATTGTTGTAATAGGAATTATCAACTTGTTTTCATTATAATTATTCAATAATACAATTATAGAAAATAAAACACTATTAATAACTAAAAAGTTTTTTTTAGTTATATCCATATAACTTATATTAATCATAATAATACCAAAATTTAATGCAATAATAAATATATATAATAACTCCATTATCATATTAAACATTTTTTAATTAATCCTTTTAGATATAATGCTGAACTATAACAGATTTCATCATTTATCATATAGATAGTTTTATTTTTTTTATCAAAAAACTTAATTTTGGTGGTATTAACTATATAAGATCTGTGACATTTATAAAAATATGATGGTAATTTAGCTTCTAGATCCTTCATTTTTCCATAGAACTCAAAATGGCCATTAGTCGTATGGCCCCTTAATTTATGACCAATATCTGCTGTTTCAAAGAATAGGATTTCATTAAATAGAAAGTTTTCAATCCTATTCACTAGATTTATTGAAATGACTTCTTTTTCTTTAACATTAACATTTTTATAATTATTGTAGGCTCCACTTAAGCATTCTGAAATGCTGCTTTTAAGAGCCTCATCATCAAATTTTAAGATATAATCAAAAGCTCGTACTTTATATTTAAATGTTAAAAATGATAACTCAGCATGTGAAGTTATAAAAACAATATATCCTTTTGTATCATAATTTCTTATCTCTTTTGCAAGGTCTATTCCATTTGATTTAGTGCCTAAATCTACATCTAAAAAGTAAATAAAGCTTTTTTCTATGTTGTTCTTAAGATGATTAACTACATCTTTAGAATTATCAGCTGATAAAACTATCTTTAAATCAAGCTTTAAATCTATTAATTTATTTTTTATAATACATTCAATCTTTTCCCTTTGCATCTCATTATCTTCACAAATAATTATATCAAGCATTTTAGCACCACCTTAATAAGAATTCAAACTAAAACTTATAATAATATGACAATTTACATTATTATTATACCATTTCCAACAAAAAAACACTACATTGCTAATTAGTTACATGAGCTATGCCCGCGGTGGTTTTTATGAGCGAATTTAATCCTCCTATGGCATTTTTAGTTTTTATATTATTCTATATACACGACATTTCGAATAGATTAAAATAGAGGAATGAATGTAATGACGTTTTCCTCTAAAATTAACTAAGGAGATGTTGCTTTGAAAAACAAATCTATACTATTATTTTGTATAATTATTTCCATAAGCTTTATTTCGCAGGGTTGTAGCAAAAAAGCTGAATCTATTGCTACGCCAAAGCAATCAAACCCTAAAAAAACAGAATCAGCTGTAAAGACCTCACAAAAGTACTTCTCTCCTTATACGGGTGAAGCGGTAAAAAAAGAACTATTAGATAATATTGCTGTGCTTGTGGTAGTAGAAAACTCAGTAGCTGCAAGACCTCAATCGGGTTTGAATGCTGCGGATATAGTTTATGAGACCATGGCTGAAGGTGGCACACCTAGATTCATTGCATTATTTCAAAAAAACAATGCTGAAAAGGTTGGACCAATTAGAAGTGCCAGGCCTTACTTCTTAGATATTTCAAAAGAATATAACCTGCCCTTTGCTCATTGTGGTGGAAGTTCGGAAGCTCTTGTTAAAATAAAAAATGAAAACTTGATGAGTATGAATGAAATGACACATGCTTCTACTTATTGGAGAGATTCGCTGCGAAAGGCTCCTCATAATCTTTATACCTCCACAGAAAAATTAAGAGAACTTGTTAAAAGAAAAGATTTTGTCAAAGCTCCTACTGTAAAATTAAAATTTGACAAAGGCTATTGGGATAACGCTAAATCACCGAAAGCTATAGATGTACTTTTAAAAATAAACAAAAATTACAACACTGGTTACAATTATAAGGATGGCCTTTACCTCAAAAGCATGGATGGAAAATCATCAACTAATAAAGAGAATAAGCTTCCACTAGCATTTAAAACCATAGTGGTGCAAATCACCTCCATTAAAAAACAAGCAGATGGACAACATTTAGACATTTCTCTTGTAGGTAAGGGGGATGGTTATGTTATTAGTAATGGTAAATTTATAAAAATGCATTGGGCTAAAAAAGATGCCACTTCGCAAACACTTCTAACTGATGAGGGTGGTAATAATTTGCCATTAAATCCTGGAAAAACTTGCTGGAACATTGTAGATAAAAATACCATTGTAGATATTAATTAAATTATAAGGTTAGGCGAAAAAAAGACTTGCCTCGTATAATGAGACAAGTCTTTTTGTTGTATTTCGATTAAGCTTTTTGAATTTTTCCATCAATTTCTTCCTGATTAATTGTTTCTACAATATATTCCTCATCAAAATATTCTTCATCAATATCTTCTTCAACAATATCATTACAAACCTCAGCTTTAGTTAAGCATATTAAACATTTTGAAACTTTTTTGTTTACTACACCCACTCCTAATAGAAGAAATGCGATACCTCCATATATTGCAACTGGTTCAAATATTCCTGGCAACAATTGTGATGGCACTAACGCATCCCTTACAGTAGCGGCAGAATAACCCTGAGCTACAGCTTGATTAAAGTTAGTTCTATATAAGAAAACATTATTAACTAATAATGCAACTCCCATAATTACAACAACTGAAGCGACAACATACAAAGTAATTGAAATAGCAGATTTTCCTGATTTTTTAGACGCATTTTTTGCTTTGATTTTCATAGTAATTCGTCCCCATTTCCGCCATTAAAGGCTATATTATAATTTCGTTTTAATACTGATATTATTTTTCAGCACTTCTGCTTCTTTTAATAATAGTAACAAATAATTGTTGCATTTAAGTGTCAATATTGTGAACAATTTATAACTAGGGTTTCCAAGTTTTAAACCCATCCTCCATTAATAATACATCTAAGTGTTTTGAAAGAGATTTCCACTCACTTTTTAAACAATGATATGCTTCTTTACCGTCATCACTTAAAACGTAAAACTTACGTGGGCGACTAAAACAAACTCGATTTGTACTACAAAAACAAAATATAAAATGTTTAAAACATAAATAGCCTATATTCGGCCCCTATAAAAGACCATATAGCCAGTAATGGTACTATTATCTAGCATATGTTCCATTTTTATCCGTATATCACCTATACCCCAATATTGACAGACCTGTCACATTTATTCTCAATTTATGGAGTTTTGTAAACAGACAATCCTATGATACCATATAGGTTGTTAGTTTTAATTAATAAAATTTGACTGACATTCTATTATTTTATTGAGGAGAGGTTATATGTTAGAGTTTAGGAATATAAGGAAGGTTTTCAAGGGCAAAACCGTAATTAACGACATTAGTTTTACTGTAAATAAGGGAGAATTTGTAGTTATAGTAGGACAAAGTGGTTGCGGTAAAACCACAACCTTAAAATTGATTAATAGGTTAATTTCACCAACATCAGGGAGCATACACTTGGATGGTAAAAATATATTAAAGGGTGATACAATTAAGCTACGACGGAATATGGGGTATGTCATACAGCAAACAGGACTTTTACCACATATGACTGTAGGAGAGAATATTGGAATAATACCAATGCTGGAAAAATGGCCAGAAGATAAAATACTTGACCGAACAACTGAACTTTTAAAGATGGTAGGAATGAAGGCAGAAGAGTATGTTGATAGATATCCATGTGAATTAAGTGGAGGTCAGCAACAAAGAATTGGGGTAGCAAGGGCCTGGGCAACAAATCCAGATGTAATTCTTATGGACGAGCCTTTTAGTGCCTTAGATCCAATTACGAGAAATCAGCTTCAAGATGAATTGTTTAATCTTCAGCAAGAGTCTAAAAAGACAATAGTTTTCGTAACTCATGATATGGATGAAGCCCTTAAGCTCGGTGATAGAATTTGTATTATGAAGGACGGAAACATTGTTCAGTATGATACTCCAGAAGAAATTTTAAATAATCCTGCTAATGATTTCGTTAAAGAATTTATAGGTAAAAATAGAATATGGCAGCAACCAGGGTTTATAAAAGCTAGGGATATTATGATTACAGAGCCAATTACAACTAGTGGCAACAGAACAGTAGTCCAAGCTTTAGAAATCATGAAGGCAAACAAAGTGGACAGCTTGTTAATTATTAATAAAGAAGATAAGCTGGAAGGAATCATTACAATAAAAGATATTATAAGGAATTATATAGGTTCTATAAAGGTAAATACTATTATGGGCACAGAAATTAAAACCGTTAATTTAGATGACTCTTTAATAGATATATTAAATCTAATGAATGAACTTAAAATTGGATATGTTCCAGTTGTAGATGACAGTTCTAAATTAGTTGGATTAATTACTGAGAGTAGCTTGTTGATTGTTTTAAGCAATCAGTATATTAACCAGGAGGATGATGAATAATGGGCATATTAAATGGAATAGTTAGTTTTAAAGACTTTGTAGTTTCAAGGCAGAGTCAAATAATAGATTTAACACTTCAACATATTGAATTAACCGTATTTGCTGTGGTTATAGCCATAATTATTGGAATCCCTTTAGGTATATTAATATCTAGAGTTAAGAAGTTATCGGGGCCCGTTATAGGTCTTGCGAATTTAATACAAGCAATACCTAGTTTAGCTTTATTAGGGTTTTTAATACCAATACTTGGAATAGGTAGTACGCCAGCAATACTTATGGTATTTTTATATTCACTACTTCCTATTATAAAAAATACCTATACTGGACTTATGAATATAAATCCAGATGTAATCGAGTCATCTAAAGGCATGGGTATGACAAATAAACAAGTACTTAAATTAGTTCAATTACCACTTGCGTTCCCAGTAATTATGACTGGTATAAGAATATCAGCAGTTACTGCTGTTGGACTTATGACAATTGCAGCATTTATAGGTGCAGGCGGACTTGGATATATGGTATTCTCAGGTGTGCAAACGGTAGATAATAATATGATTCTAGCTGGAGCAATTCCTGCATGTTTATTAGCACTGTTAATGGACTCTATTGTAGAGAAAATTGAACAAGGGGTAACACCTCCAGGAATCAGAAAAGCAGATGGAACAATTAAACTGTCTAAGAGAAAAAAACACAAGTTTAGTAAAACGCAAAAAATCATAGCTAGTAGTTTAGCTATGATACTGATAGCTAGCGGTGTGTATATGTCCACTAAAAAGACTGACACTATTGTTGTAGGTTGTTACAACAGTTCCGAACAAATTATATTAGGTAATATACTAGCAACACTAATAGAAAAAAATACAGATATCAAAGTAGAGACACATTTAAATTTAGGAGGATCAGGCCTCGCTTATTCTGCATTAAAAACTGGTGAAATAGACATGTACCCTGAGTATACTGGAATGAGTTTAGTCGGTATTATGAAGAGGTCCCCAATTAATGATCCAGCTAAAGCTTATAAAATTGTAAGTGATTATTACATTAAAAACTACGGTATAACTTGGCTAAACCCCCTTGGTTTTAATGATACTTATACATTGTCGGTAGGACAAGACACTGCTAAAAAATACAATCTAGAGACCATTTCAGACCTTGCAAAAGTAGGAGGCGAGCTTAATCTCGGTGCTACATTAGAATTTTGCAATAGAGCAGATGGTTATTCAGGATTAACTAAAGTATATAATTTGAAATTTAAAAGTGCTAGCGCGATTGATGGAGGACTTCGGTATACAGCCTTAGACAATAAAAAAGTAGATGCTATAGATGCTTTTAAAACTGAAGGGTTATTAAAGTCATATAACCTTAAGGTTTTAAAAGATGATAAAAACTTCTTCCCAAATTATGATTGTGTACCCATAGTTAGTAGTAAAACTCTTGAAAAACATCCAGAACTTAAACCTTTAATTAATAAATTAGGCGGCAAGATTACGAAAGAAAAAATGATAGACTTAAATTATAAAGTTGATAAGCTTTCCGAAGAACCAGCAAAGGTTGCCGAAGACTTTTTAAGGGAAAATAAATTGATTAAGTAGTATATAAAGTTATAGAATATCTTTTATAAGAAGAGGTATAGCAAAATTTTGCTATACCTCTTCTTATAAAAGATTATTTAGACATGAAGTTTTTACCACGGTGCATATCAATTTCCTCTACCTTTATTACTTTGAGTGAATCGCTAGCATCTTTTTCTAACGCTAATTTTCCGTACTTATTTACTTCATTTTTATCTCGTGAACCATGTTTAAGGGATGCTGCTCCACCTATGCATCCACCAGAACAAGCCATTCCTTCTATGAAATTGCCGTTTGATCTATTAAATTTCAATAATTTCAAGGCTTTATCACATTCAATAAGGCCGTCACAGCTAATAGGTTTAAACTCAACTGAAACATTTTCAGCATCAACTAAGTGTTTTACTGCTTCGGTAAGACCACCAGCTTTAGCAAAAATCCTTCCATAATAAGAAGCATTATTCAAAGGAAGTTCTTCACACTCTTGAAGATCTATTTCAAATGCCTCAAGCATTGCCTGAAGTTCTTCAAAAGTCATTACATAATCAGTAATGCCTTTTATATCTGATTGCTTTATTTCCATTTTTTTAGCCGTACAAGGTCCAATAAATACAACTTTAGCTAAAGGATCTGTATTTTTAATGAGCTTAGAAATTGCTATCATCGGAGAAACTGTGCTTGATACATGTTTACCGAGCTCTGGGTAATTTTTCTTAATATATGAAACAAAAGCTGGGCAACAAGAGCTTGTCATAGTTTTGAGCTCCTCGATAGTTTCTATAAATTCTTTTGTTTCATTTTGAACTACCATATCTGCACCAATAGCTGCTTCTACGACATCATAAAAGCCCATTTTTTTTATACCTGAAAGTACTTGACCAATCTTAACATCGGTAAATTGACTAGCGATTGCAGGCGCAACGACAGCATATACATGCATATTTTTATCTTCTTTTGATTCTATTAATGTATTAGTAATATCTACTACTGATGATTTATCCATAATCGCACCAAAAGGGCATTGATAAACACAAGCACCGCATTGTATACATTTATCATTATCTATTACTGCTTTTTTATCTTCATCAATACTTAATGCGCCTGCACTGCAAGCTCTACGACATGGTCTCATAACATCAGAAATTGCGTTGTACGGGCAAGCAGCTTCACATTTGCCACATTCAATACATTTTTCTGTATCAATGTAAGATCTACGATTTATAGAGTGAATTGCATCCACAGGGCATACTTGAATGCATTTGTGTGTTAAACAACCTCTACAAGCTTCGGTAACCGTGAATCGTTGTATGGGACATTCATCACAAGCAATACTTATTACTTCAATAACATTTTTGTTTTTTTTACATCCGCCCATTACAAGTTTTATTCTTTCCCCAATAATTGCCCTTTCCTTATGAATACAACAACGAGTTCTTGCTTTAGGGCCCGGAACAAGAACCTTAAATAGATTTCTACCTTCTTTTTTTAGAGTTCCTTTAATCGCAAGTTTAACTACCTCTGTTATTACCTCATATTTTATAAGTTGTATATCATTATCAAAATGCTTCAAATTTATCACTTCTCCTATTTTTATAATGTAAAGTATGAATATCAAATTGTAGACACTTTTAAAAACGTGTAAAAGATATTCAATTCCTATTATCGAGAATATATATATGTATTGTTCCTAATAATTGGTTTTAGTTACATTAAAATAATATCACTATGTTAAGAAATCAGCAAGTGGGCCCCTCAAGTACCCACAATACCTTTCCTTGACAAAACACCATTGTTATAATAAGTTCTAAACTTCTGGTTTATTTTTTATTAATTCCAATATACATTCTATATCCATAAATTTAAAATATAATTCTATAGTAAGCTCATCTAATACAACTAATACAACTACATCATATTCATAATTTTGTTTAATCCTAATTTTTTCTGAGTGCTTAGCAAGTTAAATTTAAACGTAATATGAAATATGTAATGAAATTGTAATAATTCTGTAATCTTTTAAATTAGAATAAGTAGTATTATAAATGTATAGATACGACAACATTTTACATATGAGATGATAATATTGCAAATTTTGGACAAGTTGTATTTAATTGTAATTTTATTCAGTGTTTATTATTTGCAAATAAGCTGTTAAGGAAGTGTTAAATAAGTGTTAAATATTAATGAAACAAAGAGACTTAATAAAAGAACTATAAAAATAAATTTATTATCTGGCTGCATTTTTTTAATTTTAATAGGTGCTCTCATAATAGGTAAAAATTTTCTTAAAGAAGAAGTTAAAGCTGAACCAGTTACTGCTACAAATAATAATGCATTACAGCATAATAATGAAACCATCAATAAACCACCAAAAAATTATACCGTAAATAAAGAAGGACAAAAGTACATTTATGATGCTACAAAGGTAAATGCCATAGTAAATTACAAAGAAAAAAATGATGGTAAGAAGATAGCATTTCTTACCTTTGATGATGGTCCATCTACCACTGTAACCCCCCAAATACTAGATATTCTAAAAGAGTATGACGTTAAAGCAACATTTTTTTTGATTGGAGAAAATATAGAAGAGAATGAAAAAAGTAAAGAACTTGTAAAGCGTGAATTTAATGAAGGACATGCAATAGGCAATCACACTTATTGTCATAGCCTGAATGTGTTGTTTCCTAACAACAAAATTAATATACCTGTTTTCATGAATGATGTAAAAAAAACCGAGGACGCTTTAAAAAATATTCTTGGCCAGGATTTTAATACAAATATTTTAAGGGTGCCAGGAGGATATATGTCCAGGACATATTATAAAGATCCAACTTTACCAGAGTTTGATACAATATTAAAGAAAAAAAACATGGTCAGTATAGATTGGAATGCTCAAATTAAAGACGCGGAAGGTAAGCGCAATAAAAGTCCAGAAGAGTTCCTTAGCATATTAAAGGAAGAGGTTGGAACAAAAGAAAAAGTAATTATATTGATGCATGATACTTATGGTAAAATAGGAACTGCTAATGCATTACCTCAAATTATAGAATATTTAAAGGGTCAAGGATATGAATTTAAAACAATAAAATAAGTGCTAACGCGACTAGTCGCGTTAGCACTTATTTTACTTTTTTTTGCCAATCATCCACATAACTACCCGTAGCCCAATGGGCCATTACTGGCAGCTCTCCTGATTTAAACTTCAAAGTTAATGATTTTTCTCCAAGGTTATATCCTTTTATAGTAAAAACCATTAATTCTGTATTGGTTAGAACAACAACAAAGTCTCTATTAGGTGAGGAATAAGCATCCACTGCACTAGGAACCTTTGTTTTTATTACGTTAAAAGAAGGAAATAAATTATCATATGTAGTTAATGATTTAGGTGTAGCATAAGGAATATCAAAATCTATAAATGAATTCTTACTATTTATTTTCGTTTCCATTCTTCCCCTTAGTATCCATCGTCCACTCCTTCTTATTACACCCCAATTAGTATCCACTTTTTTTAGATTTTCATCTTTAATGTTTTTAGGTGCGTTTAAAAGTGTACCTGCCAAAGTAGACTTTTCTATTTCCCTTCCCAGTATGCTTGTAAGTTTTATGGATTCTCCCAATAGATTATCCATAGGAAGAATTTTAAGCTGATTATTAGTGTATTTATTTTCTGAATAATTATTATTTACATCCTCTAAAGTATCAATTGAAACATAATTGCTACCTACAAATTTAATAGCCATACTACCTTCCGCTTTGGTATACTTTATTTGTTTTGAATTTGTATTTATCGGTTTAGTCGGATTAATTGGATTAATTGGATAAGACCAAAGTACATCCTTAGCATCTCCATTTTCTATTTTCTTACTTATCCCTACCTTCCAAAATCCATCTTGCCTTGGAAGTAGCAAATCTTTAGTTTCCACAATGGGTAGAATTTTATCATTTACCGAACTAATCATTAAGGTTTTATATAAATATTTGCTAAGCCCATCTTCCGCTTTAGGGTTTTCATACCTTAGTCCAAGTAATAATCCTGACTTAGATCTTATTTCTTTTTCTGCCTTACTGATTAAAATTTTTGTGTTATCTTCTTTATCTTTATCATATGAATGCGTAGTACTAGAATCTTTTACTTTATGAAAATATAATAAAATGCCCTCATAATTTTTTATTAAAGTTACCTCATCCAACTTTATGTATTCATCGTAAAAAATATTATTGGAGTTAATGGTTATAATTTGCACATCATCATTTTGTATTCCTAAACTTTTAGCACTTATTTTTACAGTATTCCAAAAATAGTTTTTAGTATTCACGGACTTAACTTTATATTGAGGATTATTAGAAATGTCACCATTAAAGTCAACTGTATCTTCACTAAAATAAGCACTCTTTCCAATTAATTCTTTTGCCTTTTTATCATCTATTGTAGCTCCACCAATAGAAACATATTTTTCTACTGTCCAGCTTCCTCCTATAGGAGACACCTTGAGTTTTTTATGTAATCCCTGAGAGTTTAAATTTAATCCTACATACTGACTCCATATAAAAATTATAATAGAAAATAAAACAAAAAATAAACATAACGCCTTTTTCACTGCGAGCCACCTCTTATATATTTAAATTTTATTATTTCTTATGCCAACGGTAAGAATATTCTAACATCTGTACCCATGCCGTGTTCACTTGAAATCTCAAGTTTACCATTGTGCATTTCTACGATTTCTTTACAAAGAGAAAGTCCTATTCCATTTTGTGACATACTTGTTCTGCCTTTGAAAAATTTTTCTGTGACTTTAGGCAAATCCGCCGGTGAAATTCCTATTCCATCGTCCTTTATAATAATGCAAATATTATTACCGGCAATGCATGCTTCGAGTGTTACATTGCCCCCTTTTTTTGTAAAATTAAAGGCGTTATCTAAAACGTTAATAATAACTTGATTCACCCTTTTTTCATCTGCAAAAACTGGAGATAAAGCTTCTTGTATTTTAACAGTAAAATTAATATTGTGACGTATTGACTTGGGCATAAACTGTTTTTCTATATAGGCTATAATGCTTTGAATATTTACATATTCTTTTGTAAGTGGTACTTTTCCAGATATAAATTTAGAAAAGTCCAACAGTTCTTCCACCATTCCTGTAAGTTTATCGCTTTCCTTTTCTATGATGCTAAGTCCATCTAGGATTTCTTCCTTATCTTCTAAACTACCAGAACTAATAGTTGCAGCCCAACCTTTTATAGATGTCAACGGAGTTCTAAGTTCATGAGAAACCGACGCAATAAATTCATTTTTCAACTTTTGATTTTTTTCAATTTCTTCAGCCATAAAATTAAATGTATCGGATAGTTCTCCAATCTCATCATTTCTTATTTTTTCTAGTCTTTCATTGAAGTTTCCAGACGCAAATTTCTTAGCTAGGTTTTTTATTTCCTCTAAGGGTTCCACAATAGTATTAGATATAAATATACTAGAAACACCAGAAATCACAATTACAAGAGCCCCAACTCCTAAGAAAAGAAATGTTATTTTACGAATCAGTGCATCTACCTCAGATAATGAAGTAACAAAACGCAGTACACCCTCTATTTTATTAGAGGATTTTAAGGGGTATGAAACGTACATAAAATTTTCTTTTGTATACTTATCTTTCTTAGTAAAGGTTCCAAGTCCCCCCATCAATGCCTTTTTTACATCATCATCTTCAATAGGTTTCTCATTAAAATTACCAATTGAATCCATTAGCATCATTCCTGAGTTATCAATAATTTGGACCTCAGCAGAGGTGTTTTTCCAAAAAATATCAGCATTATTCTCCACATTTTCCTTTAAACTTGATGAAGAAAAATAATTATTATAAAAATCAACAGACCCCTTAATTTGGCTCGAAAGCAAAGACTCCATGTTTTTGTAGTAATATTTCTCTATAGAAACCGTAAGAAAAACTTCTAAGGTAATTACCGTAAAAAAAATCACTAATAGATAACTCCAAACAAGTCTGGCTTTTATTCCTCTCAAAATATCACCTCTTTTTCCATCTATATCCAACGCCCCATACTGTTTCTATATATTTGGGCTTAGAAGGAGTATCTTCAATTTTTTCTCTAAGACGTCGTATGTTAACATCTACAATTTTAGAGTCTCCAAAGTATTCATAATTCCATACTAAGTTTAATAAATCATCTCTACTAAAAGCTTTTTCCTCATTTTCCATGAAGGCCTTCAGAATCAAGTATTCTTTAGGAGTTAAATCTAGAAGCTGGCGATTTTTATATACCTTCATTGAAACAGTATCTATGATGAAGCACCCAGATATTAATCGCTCAGGATTTTTCTCTTCACTATGACTCATTCGTCTAAGTAGAGAATTTGCTCTGGCAATAAGTTCTAAAGGATTAAATGGTTTTACCATATAATCATCAGCACCATACTCAAGGCCCATTATTTTATCCATATCTTGTCCTCTAGCAGTAAGCATGATAATACCCAAATTCGGAAAATCAGCCCTTAACAATTCACAGGTTTTAAACCCATCCATACCAGGAAGTGTTATATCTAAGATTATTAAATCTGGTCGCTCCTGGTGGACTTTTTCTAAACCTTCCTCTCCAGATACAGCTTCAAGCACTAAAAAGTTATTTCTTTGGAAATTAATTTTAATAAACCCTCTAATAGATTCCTCATCTTCTATAATGAGCACTTTTTTTTCCATAATTTCACCTCTTACAATGAAAGCAATATTCTACTACAATCTGCTTTACATATTATTAGCTTTAATTATAACATAATGCAGCTATGAAATATTATAAGTAATAATATTCTAATTGCTTTGTAATGCTCCTCCATCGCAATCTTTATTGCTGTGATTTTTGGACTAGATCATCTTATGCTTCGCTCTGCAATCGGATCAGCCTTAGCATTATTTAGATTTATTACAATTAAAACAAACTGGTTCAACTCAAAACAGTTTATACGTCAAAAATAGAGTAACCCTATAATAATTAAGAACTAAACCACTTAAAACGGCGGTACTTGCCTGCGCACATTTCTAGAAATTTAGTTCTTTTCTTAAAATTAACTCCTAACTTTGAAAAAGCGAAACATTTAGAATTTAAGGTAGATGTATAATGTGCTCTGAAAAAAGCACTTAATCATATTAAGTGCTTTTGTTTAAATTATTTAATTTTTCTTAATAATGACCATGAAGTATTGGACTAGGCAAAGAATTTTAGAGTTTCTACTCTTTTATTATATATGGTACAGTAAGCACTGCTACATTTCTATTTTTATATAGCATACTCTTTATAAAATATGCTGTTTGGTTATGAAGTAAATTATGCCACCACTTAGTAATGACATATTGTGATATTACAACTGTCACAGTTTCTCCATGTTTTGAAGCACGTTCTTCAGATTCTATAAAATTCATTAATGGTTTCATTATGTCTCTATAGGAGGAATATTTTATTATTAATGGAATCCCAGGATTATACTCTTCCCATTTTCTTTCTAATTTTTCAGTAGCTTCAGCATCAGTTGATACATGAAATGCAACTACATTTTGTGATAGGCATCTAGCACAGTTTAATGCCTTTAAAAATGATTTATTTAATGCTCCTACAAGTATTATTACATGTTGTTGGTTATTCGTTGTCACTCCTTCATTAGGTCTTTGTTCTAATGATAATTTAAGTTGTTGCGCTATCTTATTATAATGTTGCTTAATCTTAACCATAAGATAAACAAGTAAAGGTATTACAATACAAACTATCCAGGCTCCGTGGAAAAACTTTGTTATACCTATGAGTATTACTGTAATAAAAGTTACAACTGCACCTAATCCATTTATAAATTCCTTATGTTTCCATCCCAGAGTTCTACTTCTTTTCCACTTTAAGAACATTCCAACCTGCGAAAGTGTAAAAGATAAAAATACGCCTACTGCATATAAAGGGAGAAGCAAATGAGTATCAGCTTTAAATAAAATAATTAACATAGCAGCAGCTGCCCCTAATACTATTATTCCATTTGAAAAGCTTAGTCTCTTTCCTCTTTGAGAAAATTGCCTTGGAGCATATCCATCCTTTGCCATTATAGAGAGTAACAGTGGTAGACCTGCATAGGCTGTATTTGCAGCCATTACTAAAATTAACGCAGTGGTAACTTGCATAGTGTAAAACATAATGCTTTTTCCGAAAACTTGTTGAGCAATTTGAGCAAATACTGTCACATCTGCAATAGGTACTGGCCGATAAATTATTGCTAGGAAAGATAACCCACCAAAAATAAAAAGAACTAAAAAAGCCAATAAACTCAAAACAGCTTTTGCATTTTTTTGTGATGGTGCTTTAAAATTAGGTATACCATTACTTACCGCTTCAACCCCTGATAATGCAGTACAGCCTGAAGCAAACGCTTTAAGAAACAGGAACAATGTAATATCACCTGCTGCTTGTGGCACTGAATACATAGGTGCTGGTGAATATCCAAAAATGTAATGCTTAACAATACCGGTTACAATAAGCACTACACATGAAACTATAAATAAGTATGTTGGAACTCCAAAAAGTTTAGATGATTCCTTCACTCCTCTTAGGTTACCTATTGTTATAAAGAATAACATTGCAAGAGCTATAGCTACTTTAAGAGGAAGCAAGGATGGCATCGCTGAGGTTATTGCAGCCGTTCCAGCACATATACTAACAGCAACTGTCAGTACATAATCTATGGAAAGCGCTGCACCAGCAGTAAGCCCAGGGATTGTACCAAGATTATCCTTTGCGACTATATATGATCCACCACCACATGGGTAGCTATCAATAGTTTGCCTATAAGAAAAAACAAGTATAAATAATAGTACGACAATACACAACGCAGCATAAAACATATATCTATATGCTATAATACCTATAACACTAATTAACACAATTAAAATTTCTTCCCCTGCATATGCAACTGAAGAAACGGCATCACTAGATAATATAGGAAGTCCCCAAAAAACATTTAATTTTTCTCCTTCTAATTCTTCTGTTTTTAGTGTCTTCCCTATTAGTAGTTCTCTTAATTTTGAAAACATAATTACACCTCTATTATAGAATTTTTCATTTATTTATTTATTTATTATATAGTATTGATTCAAAGACTTCAATTTTGTATTCTTTCATTTAAGCTAAAATAAAAACAAATCCGCGACTAAATTGACAAAACTATTACATTTTAATCCCCATCCGCTTATATCCTTACTATATGTACGTTTTAGATGGAATTGTAATTGTTTCAATATTACATCTTATTAGTCTATATTTAAATTCCTAAAAATATTCTAACTTATTTTTAAATCTTCTATGTTTCCACATAGAACAATAATTTCATTGCATCCCCCCCTCTTTAATTAATTTAGCTTCAATTAGAAAGAGGTATAGCAAAATCCTGCTATACCTCTTTCTTTGTAACTCCTATATATAATCCTTAAAAAATAGGATGTCTGTTTAAACAAATGTCCTATTATAATTTTTATTTCATTATCAAATTATCTTTTAATATCACTCTTAGTAAATATTTTTGTTAAATATGTTATAAAAAATCCAAAAATTATAAATCCTACTGGCCCACCATAATTCTTTAATATTGGAACTATTGCTTCTTTGAAACTTGTAGCTCCTGCAATATCTCCCCAGCCAGCGCCAAAGAATGCTAATACACCTAATACGAAAACAATAGTTGAAGATGTAACTACAGCCGCTTTTGATTTTAACATTACAAATGGAGGTACATTACCTTTAAGCCTAAATACTAAATATGCAGCTGCAAGAACAATATAAGGTATTGCAAGACATAAACCGGATAATGTAGTTAATGTGTTAAAAAAAGTATCTATTGAATTCAATCCTATTAGTGGTACTATTATTAATGCTGATAGGATTCCACATTGAACCCAAAGTGCATTAACTAGTGTTCCATCTTCACGTTTCTTAGTTAAAAATTTAGGAAAGGTGCCACTCGGAACCTCTGAGAACATAGCCCTAATTGGAGATTCTAACCAGACCACAAATGCGGCTATAGACGATACAGTTAAAATAAAAGCATATATTTGAACAAATATTTTACCATTTAAACCCCAGGCTTCTGCTAATATCTTATAAACAACATAACCTGCATCCTTAACACCAGCTTTGGTTATTAATTCAGGTGATGCAACTAAGCATATTGCAAGTGATCCTAGTACATATGCTCCAGCTATAAATGTAGTTGCTATAAGAACAGCCTTTGGGAAAACTTTTTTAGGATTTGCAACATCTTTAATATAAGTCCCTGCCACCTCAGCCCCTGCAACAGCGAGAATCAGCCACGAGAAAGTTGAAAAATAGTCAGCATCAAACTTGGGAATAAGTGTTGTTTTTGTGAAAGTTGTAGCTGATGGTTGCTTACCAACTAATGCTCCAACAACTGCAAATAATATAAATATAACTGTAACTGCTAAAGTTAGTTTTCCACCTAAATCACTGATTTTCGAGAATCTTTTAACTCCAGTTGTAGCTATATACGTTAATACCACTGCTAGTCCCAATCCTATCCAAGGTAACAAATATGCATTGGCATCGTTAAATCTATTTTCACCAAAAAGAGTCCATGATACCATGACTGGTATTCTGGCAAAAACCATTTGCAAATAGAATAAATTAGCAACAAAGTATGACCAGGTACCTATAAACGCCCATCTTGGACCAATTGAACATTCTATCCAGGTGTATAAACCTCCTTCTTTGTCTTTATTAGAAGAAGCTAACTCTGCTATCATTATTGATAAAGGTAGAAAGAATAATAGAGCAACTATAAGCCATGATGGAATAGCTGCCGGTCCGAGTGCCACTGCATTTGAAGCAATATTCCCAAATCCAAATGTTGGAACAAAAATTAACATTACCAAAGTCCATAAGCCAAGTTTTTTTGTATCATTCATAATTTACCTCCCTAATTTTAGAGGTTAGTGCAATCACTAGCCTTGCTTTATACAATTATACCAATATTAGTAACCTATAATCAACTACTACTTTCACTTATAAACCAATTGTTTGATTTTATTGTAAAAAATGCACCTCTATAGTCCTCAAAATACGATAATAGCAGCCATAATGGCCTCTGTCTTAGTCTTAGTCTTATAAATCATAATGTAATTCTTTACGCTAAATAAACTTTATGTTATATTTACTTTAGTTTAACATGTTCATTAACGGTACATAGATACCCTACATATATATAAATAAGAAAAACAATTAACTCAAATATGGGGAATATTTTTAATATTTTTCCAGAAAGACAAATTTAATTTTAAGGGGTGATATCGTGATAAATAATAATAGGTCTATAGGAGTTATTGATTCAGGAATAGGAGGTTTATCAGTTGTTAAAGAACTTCAACTTCTCCTGCCTTATGAGAATATAATGTATTTTGGAGATAATAAAAATGTACCATACGGGAACAAAACAGTAGGCGAGATTACGGGTTTAACAAAACGTATGATTGATTTTCTAATTAGTAAAAACGTAAAGGTGATAGCAATTGCTTGTAATACAATATCCAGTATAATAGAACTATTTAGTATGGATTATGACATTAAAATAATTGGTATTATTAATCCTGTTATTGATACTATAAGTAAAAGTACAGACAAAGATGCTGTTGGTTTAATAGCTACATGTTTTACAGTAAATACTCATTGTTATAATAAAGCTTTATTAAAAGTTAATAGTAAAATACAAATTATATCAGAAGGGAGTGCAGAACTAGCAGAAATCATTGATAGTTCCGATTATAAATCTGAGGCTGTAAAGTGTATAGTAAAAAATCATATCGGAACTATTATTACTAAAGAAAATGTTGATACTATTATTTTAGGATGCACTCATTACCCACTAATAATGGATATATTTAAGGAATGTTATCCCAATATAAACTTTATAAATCCTGCTTTACAACAATGTGCTGAGTTAAAGCAGTATTTACAAGAAAATAATATTATTAATAATGATAAGACTAACGGTTCATTTGAGATTTATACAACAGGCGATATTAAAAAGTATGAAAAAGGTGTGGATTTATTAGCACTAAGAAATCCTGACAATATCATAAATTATATTGAAGAGAATTAATTATATAATAGAAAATAAAACAGGCAAGTTCCTTAGGATCTTGCCTGTTTTTAATGTACCTTATAAAAAATTTGAAATTTTATAACTTCCATCACTGTTATCTTCACTCTCATCCTTCTTTGTTCTCACCTTACTCACACTTTCTAATGACTCAATATCAGAGTGTTTTTTAAGAACTCGATCTTTTATACTATGACTTTCTGCTATATTATTTAGCACCGCTATCGCATTATCTTTTTGGATTTTATCACGATCTTCATTATAATGTATATTATTATTGTGTGACATAAAAAAACCTCCTCTTTTTTTAAAATTCCATACTCTTATTTTAGGCTTTTTGCCTTGTTGTAATACTATGAAATTCTTGGGATTTATATGAACTTGATAATGAAATAATGGTTATTGCTAAAAAATTATAACCTGAAAAAATCCGTAGAAATCAATCTACGGGTTATCCTCTATTTTTTTCTTTGCTTTTTTTTTGTAGCTTTTACCTGCTTTTTTTTATTTTTATTTTTATTCATCTTGTTAATTCCTAGCATATATTGCGACTTAGACTCAATACTCTCTCTAGGAAAACATCTCCAACACCCTAACTCTTCTATAGTATCCTTAAGAAATGAATACCCTTCCTCTTTTAACTTTGGAAATTTTTCTTTATCATGGATTTTAATAGCCCCATCCACTTCTTCTAAAGAAATGCACTCCTCATCTATTAGTCCATCTTTATAAGCCTTTTTTATGTGTTCATATAATTCACTAGGACCCGCTTCACAAGAATCATATATAAGTTCATTCCAAACTTGTGAAAATTCCCGTTCAAGTTTCTCTTCAAATAAACTTTTGTAATATTCAATAACTTCACTTTGTGATATAACTCCTTCGCCCAGAAGTACAATAAAGGATTTAATCGCAGCACTTCTAACATATTCATTAACACTGCTATCTTCTACTAATCTTTTTATAGGGTCCATATCACTTCCACAAACCGATGCTAAAATTTTGTGTAAATCCTCTGTAAGAAAATCACCAAAAATATCGTCTGAAATTTCATTTGGTAAACTAATTAAATCTATAATCGGCTCAATACTTTGCTTTTCCTTAAACTGTGCTAACAAGAAAATGGCATATATATGCGCAAAATAATTAGGTTTTTCTAAAATCTCTCTATAATTTTCTTTGGCATTTTTTAATATCTCAAGTAATTCAGGTATGAACTCTTCTTTGTGGTTTATTATTTCCTTTAATTGTGCTTCTGGAAATTTCCCATTATTATATTCAATTTCTTTAAGTAATTCATTCATAAAATAAAACTCCTTCTTCATTTGATTCGTTACTAATGTATTATCTTATAATTTCTTTATAATATCAATGCTTTTTATATTTTCAAGGTCTCTCTATCACCAAGTACATTTTCACTTCCCCTAATAACTTGGATAAAGGCATCAGCAATCTCTTTATCGAACTGATTACCGCTAGATCTACTAATCTCATCAATAGCGTCTTTATAAGTTTTACTTTTATTGTAAGGTCTGCACTACGAAAAAAATAATGAGGTCAGTAAAACTGACCTCATTTCTTTATTATTTTTCTCTTAGACATTTTGGTTCTACAGGCTGATAAGTAAACCACCAGCATGCTGAAGAAGCTACAGAAGTCGCAACGAATGTAGTTACCACTGCAATTAAAGTGAATAGGTGTTTATTTATTTTCTTCATACTAATTTTACCTCCTTTTCTTAATATTTATGATTTAAAAAGGTATCTACTTTACCTATTAATAAGTGTGCTGGAGCTGTAAGCGTAAATGCTTGCCATAAGATGCCTGAATATAAGCATAGAGTGTAAAAAAGTAGATTTATTCCACCACTATTTATATACAACAGGATAATAAATACTGAAATGATTAAATAAACACTTAAAAGTATTGTAGATCCTTTTTTCATCCGCTTTCTTTTTTCTTCTTTTACTATAGGCTTTGAAGCGCTGTCCACTGGGGCTAATTTGTAAATTATGTAATAGGACCATATAAAAATCAATGTTCCTATTATTATAATCAATTTTAAATTAACCACTGAGCTCATTAAAAGCGATATTAATATCGCTTCTCCTACACATACAATTGTTCCTATGAAAGTGCAAATCCCTGGTGAACTTGCATGAACTCCTCCAGAATATTTTCTAAGAATACTTGCTGTAAAGGAAATTATTAGGGCTTCAAACGCTACATGAAACAACAATCCAAATAAAAATACAAGAATTATAGAAATAAACATCTGCATTAAAGCAAAAGTGCCATAGGCAATTACCTCTCTATTATCCTCATCAAGGGATAATTCTAGTGCTACTTTATTAGCAATATTATCAGATAATTTCTCCATTTATTACCTCGCTCATCTTTTTTCTTCTAGCAACATATAAATAATATGTGGATACTATAATTGCAAAAACCAACAATGATGGAATTCCATATAATGTTTTTAATAAAGGTTCGCCTAACACATACATAATATCTGCTTTAAAGATATTATCAATTATAAAGACATTAATTCCCTCACAAATAAGTTCCAGAACTACTGTCATTATGCCTGCTTTTATGGATTTAATTATACTAATTTTATTTATATTAACCGTTAATACAATAATTACTATAATATTAAGAATAGCATGTACCCCATATTGAATTGGTAGTAATCTTATTAAATAAACTGCTATAATAAAAATAATACTTGATATTATATATCTTTTTATATTAATAACAGTCTTTGAAAATACATATACTGCGAAAAAAATTAGAAATCCTTCCGGCAGGCCTCTAAATAAAAACTCTAACAACGTTATTTTCAACATATTTTACTTCTCCCCTAACAACCTTCTAAAATTTCTATGTATATATTGCAATTATATCATTAATATTACAAAATAGGATATAATTCTTAATATAATTCAATAAAACTTCAGATACTACTAGTGCAACCCTCAGACTTCATTATCTCTGTTTCATTAATGATCTTTATGGTATTGAATATAATAATAAAGGCAAAAACTCTTATACATATATCTCCAATACTCATAACGCTATAACCCACATCAATTATATCTGTTAAAAACTTCAACTTAGTTACTTCACTCCCCATAATATGTATGTCATTGACTTTCATAAAAGAATCTGGTTTTGCATAACCAGTTAAGTATGCTAAAGTTGGAAATACTGGCATCTTCCCATTATTAGCTGCTATAGCAGTATTATTCAAAGCAGTTCCAATAAAAATAAATATTGACCCTATAATTGCACTAACATTAAGCTTATATTTAATAATCAAAATCAAAAACGTTAAAAGATAAAAATAATGAAAAGTGCTAGCATACTTTATAAATGCATAATTACCATGAAATAGCATTACCTCTAAAATTACATATATTAGTACAAATGCTAATACAGGATATACTGCCCATGTCTTAAAAAGTGGTCTTACTTTGTACCCTTTTATTTTTGCAATAAAAAGAGCTAGAAGTATGGATTCAATCATATATATTCCTCACATTCAAAATCTCAATATTAAATCTATTTCTCTTTAAATTATACTACTTTTTCAACCAATCTCATAAATTCTTCCATGCTGTTTACAACATAATCGGGCTCATACTTAAGAATCATGTCCATAGGCAGTGCGCTCCACCCAACAACCACGGATGTAATTTTTGCATTTTTGGCACATAAAACATCAAATGGACTATCCCCCACAAAGATGGTCTCCTCTGGCTTCCCTTTCAATTCCTTTAAAGCCATAAGTGCTGGGGTAGGATCTGGCTTATGTTGGTCTGTATCGTCTGCCCCTATAATGCTTTCAAAATAATCCATTAATCCGAAATATTTTAATCCTTTAATGGCCGAATCATTTAAACGGGAAGTAACGATTCCAAGATTATATCCTTGTCTATGGAGCTCTATTATTCCTTCCCTTACCCCCTTGTGAATTGTAATCAACTTTTCGAAGTTACCGGTTTGGAATCTACGATAGGTTTTAATGGCTTCTTCACTGTCATCACCAAATTCCCTATCTAATGTAATTTTTAAAATTTCTCCAAAGCTTTTAATAATCTCCTCTTTATCTACTTGCTTGTTCAAGTGCATTTTATAAGTATGCTGAAAAGATTGTATAATTAGTTCATTTGTATCTAACAAAGTCCCATCCAAATCAAACAAAATATTTCGAATTGCCATAAAAATCTCCCCCTCATCTACAATGATAGTGTAAACACTATCTTTACTTTTTTTATATAAATCCTTGCATTTGCAAGGATTTAAGTTGTTTTTAAAATAAAAAAACAATGACCCCTTCTATTTGATATAATTGTTGTATCTGAACTCAACAAAATACCAAAAGGAAGGTGTCATTGTGAGTACAATTATATCAATGTTAGTTACCTATAATCAAGTATTACTTTCTCAAATTAAACAATTACTTATTTTTATTGCTAAAAATATACCGCTAAAAGTTCCAAAATACGATATGACAAGTCCTAAATATAAAAAACTTACTGTAGACAAATTGCCTACTATCAAAACTTTTGAAAAGCTTAATTATAATCAACTATTAGATGAGTATAAAACCTCTCATGGTAAGGATAAAAAACCTGTCAATTCTCGTGGTAAATATCCAGTATCCCCAGAGACCATCTGCCCTCAATGTGGCGCTCCGCACATCTATATCTACGATAACGCTGGAGGCCGTGGGCAGCTTTGGTGCAAAGTTTGTGATCTGCATTTCAACAAAAATAAGGTTAATTTTAAAACTGAGAGCTTCCTTTGCCCATTTTGTGGACACTCTTTAAGTAAGAAGAAGGACCGTAAAAACTTTTATATCCATAAATGTGTTAATAAAAAATGTAATTATTACCTGAATTCTCTTTCAAGGCTTTCTCTTGAAGATATTAAAGAATACAAGAAAGATAAGCACAGATTTAAACTGCATTACATTTATCGTGAGTTTACAACGAATTATTTTGATGTAGATTTATCTTCTATGCCAAAAGGTGCTACTAGCCTAAATTTCAGAAATTTTTCGTCTCATGTAATGGGCCTATGTCTAACATATAACATTAATTTAGGATTATCTACACGCCGTACGGCGCTTGCTCTTTGGGAAATACATGGAGTTAAAATATCTCATGTCATGGTTAGCAGATACGCCGTCACAGCTGCCGCTTTAGTTAAACCCTTTGTCGATAATTATGACTATAAGCCTACTGATTACCTCGCTGCTGATGAAACTTATACTAAAGTCAAAGGAGTCCATCAATATGTTTGGCTTGTTATGGACGCTATCAAGAAATCAATTTTAGGATACCAAGCGTCTTTTAGCCGTGATACTGGCCCTTGCATTTTGACTATGCGTATGGCTTTCGATAAGTTCAAAGAGTTTCCCGGCAAGTCACTTAAATTCGTTGCTGATGGCTATACTGCATATAAGCTTGCTGAGCAACAGTTTAAACTTAACGGCATGGACTTCGATGTAATCCAAGTAATTGGTCTTACTAACTCTGATCCTATTTCAACCGAATATCGTTGGCTTAAACAAATAATAGAGCGTCTCAACAGAACATTTAAATTTTCCTATAGGGTTACAAATGGCTTTGGTAGTGAAGAAGGTTCCAACACGCACTTGGCGTTGTTTGTAGCATATTACAACTTTCTCCGCCCACATAGCTACGCTTATTGGGGACCATTGAACTCAATCCCTGAACTTGAAAAGATTTCTACTATGCCAGCAAAATGGCAAAAGTTAATCGAACTTTCACAGCAACTTATAATAGAAAAACAGGTTGTATAAGTGAATTTACCTTTTAATATAGTTTGAATTTTCTTACCCGGCAGGGTTCCGTAAAAAAGGAACAATCTGATTAGGTATATTTTTGCTGACTTTTTTTATTTACCAAAAAAATTACAAGGTTTTGATGAAGACAAAACTAATATTTCATTCCTTTAAGGTATATTTTCACTTTTCAAGGTGCAATTTAAATTCCAAAATTTTTAATCTTGTTTTTTCATAGATTAGTTAACACTATCTCTACAATAACGGAGTTACTCCGCTAATTTCATTCTACCAAAATAACAAGCATTTTAAAAGAAAAATAAAACTATCTCTCCATATATTTGTATTAAAGTAAATTATATTTAAACGACAAAAAACCACTGAAATATATGTATATTTCAGTAGTTACCTTCGATAGCTTTCACTAAGTTTTTTGTTACTATTCTTCTCTGTATTCTAAAATATCTCCTGGCTGACACTGAAGCTCACTACATATAGCCTCAAGGGTAGAGAATCTTATTGCCTTTGCTTTATTGGTTTTTAATATAGACAAATTCGAATTTGTAATTCCCACTCTGTTTGCCAGTTCAGATAAAGAAATTTTTCTTTTGGCCATCATTACATCTAAATTCACTATTATTGCCATGTATTTCACCTCAATTTGTTTATATAACGCAAATATCTATACCGTAAAATCATTTTCTTCTTTAACTTCAATCGCCTGTTTAAAAACCTTAGAAAGAACTAATGTAAAACAACCTGCAAAGAAAAAAATTATAAACTCAATGTCTGTGTGAATCCCTTTAGCATCAATTTCTATTAACTTTAAATTTAAATATTGATTGTTAATAAAAAAATTGAGCACATAACAAGCAGCAATTATAAAACATGAAGCAGCAACAATTTTTAAACTTTCAACATTCTTCCATACAAAAGGGTTTGCTTTAACTAATGAATTCATAATGCACCTAAGATAATACATTATACAAAGTAATGCAAAACCACCTAGGACGAATAGAACGCAGGTGATAATATTTTTAAAGTTAAGTAAGTTTACTTGCTCCGCCACCAATGCTTTTCTAAGTATTAATAAATACACAATAAACCCTATAACAATTAAACCATCTAGCATTAACTTTAGTAGGGATGATAAAGAAGTTTTTCCATAATATTTCATAAAAATTTCCTCCATAACTTGTACTTTTATTTTTTTAAATTAAATGCTACTTTATATTAACAAGTAAGTATAAATCAATGTGATTAATTTCAACAATTTATGTTGTTTGCTTTTTATCTCCAGATTCTTAAATGATATAAAATTGTAATTTAACTTATATGAACTTTAAAACAATATTATCACATTAGTTTTTTTTTTACAATGCAAATTCACTGTTTATCAATGAATTTATATTGCAAAACACTAGTACCCTGCTATTATCGATAATAGCTGGTATGAAGTCATTACTTCCAATTAAATTTAGCTGTTTTCAATGTTTTCCTGTTTCGGTGGTAATATTTACGTTGAAATACATGGGTGTGATATAATAAAAAAGTTAGTGTGTATATTGGTGATCCCAATGTAATGATAGGGACAATGTACCTATCTGCAATAAATAAAAAAACGGAGAATCCTTGTATGTGGAGCATAAAAAAATATATATTCCTAACAATAATAGTAATAGAATTATAAGGAAAGAGATGATCAAATGATAAATGCAAATTTCAACGATTGTAAGTTAAGCAGTGAGTTATTAAAAGCAATTAACATGTTAAATTTCAAGAATTTCACAGAAGTCCAAAAGCAGGTTATACCAGCGGTAATCGCGCAAAAGGATGTAGTAGTAAAGTCCCAAACCGGAAGTGGGAAGACTGCCGCATATGCCATTCCTATTTGCCAATTAGTAGATTGGGAAGAAAATAAACCTCAAGCATTAGTGCTTACACCAACAAGAGAGCTTGCTATTCAAGTCAAAGAAGATATTTTTAATATAGGTAGATTTAAAAGACTTAAAGTATCTGCAATTTATGGAAAGTCTCCTTTCTATGATCAAAAAAAGGAACTTAAACAAAAAACACATGTAGTAGTTGGCACACCTGGTCGTATTATTGATCATTTAGAAAAAGGTACATTTGATACATCAAATGTAAAGTATCTTGTAATAGATGAAGCTGATGAAATGCTTAATATGGGATTTGTAGATCAGATAGAAACAATAATAGGTGGCTTATCAAAAGAACGTGTGACTATGTTATTGTCAGCCACAATGCCCAAAGATATAGAGACTTTATGTAACAACTACATGAAAGATCCTATATACATAGAAATAGAGGACCAAAATAAATTAAAAAGTAATATATGTCAAGAAAGATATAACGTAGATGAACTAGATAAAATAGACCTTTTAAGAGATATAACCATAGTAGAAAACCCTGATAGCTGTATAATATTCTGCAATACAAAACTAAAAGTAGATGCAGTTTATAATAAGCTGGCAAATCTCGAGTATACTTGTAAAAAAATACATGGTGGAATGGAACAAATTGATAGATTAAGAGTAATGAATGATTTTAAAAAAGGTTATTTTAGATATCTAGTGGCTACAGATGTTGCAGCTAGAGGCATAGACATAGATAGCATTAGCCTTGTAGTTAATTATGATATACCGGGCGACAAGGAAAGCTATGTCCATAGGATAGGAAGAACTGGACGCATAGGAAAGACAGGCCATGCAATTACCTTTGTAACCAGAAACGAAAGCAGATTTTTAAATGATATACATCAATATATTGGCAAAGAGATTATTTTAAATGAAAGACCTTCAACCGAAACCGTAAGTAATGCCAAAGAAGAATTTGCGCGAAAAATGAATACAAGACCTGAAGTTAAAGAAGCAAAAGGCGCCGAGCTAAGCAAAGAAATTATGAAATTACATATTAACGCAGGTAAGAAAACAAAGATGAGAGCAATGGATATTGTAGGTACACTTTGCAGTATTAACGGCATGACAAAAGATGATATAGGAATCATCAATATAATTGATATATCTACTTTTGTAGAAATATTAAATAATAAAGGTGAGTTGGTATTTAAGGAATTACAAGAAACACCTATCAAAGGTAGACTTCGCAGCGTAAGTAAAGTGATATATGAATAGAAAAGTAGCTATCAGTTAAGATGTTAGTAGTAGGGGTAAGGCTTCTTTTGTTCCCCTGCTACTAGTTTTTTTGTATAATAATTAACAACTTTGTTACTATTCTTATCTGTATTCTTAAACATCGCCCGGATGACAAATAATAAAGAGGTGTTTCCATAATATTTCATAAAGATCCCATCCATAACTAATTTCTTTAATAAGGTCCTGTTTGCCACTTAAAAAATGAATCTACTTTTTATTTATTTTTTTGTTGTTCTTCTTTTTCTCTTCTTTCTTTTTCAACTTTTGGAAAAAAAATAAAATTAATATAAACAAATCCTATAATTAATATTCCAACAGTAACAATTACAATCATATCTTGAGAATTCATATCATCGCCTCCTTGTATTAGTATCTATAAATAATTTTTAATGTTTATTAATCAAAAAATAAAAAGGCGGGACTCAAATAAGAGTTTCCCGCCCTAGAAACAAAATTCTCGGAATCAAACTAAGCTTCAGTTTGTCCAACCGCTAAAAAACATTAAAATATATTTTTCTATATAGTATATAATACTACATAGTTTAAATTAATTCAATTTCTAAATAAAAAATCCTTTTCTTTGTAAAAAAGAGTAACTTTCATAAAATAACTGGTGTATTTATTTTGTGTGAGATTAAAAGGGAGTTATAGGCTTTTAACTTAAAAGCCTATAACTCCCTAATGTTATTTAAATTATTTTGCAAAGATTTAAGTGCATCATCTTCTATTTCACAGAACTGTCCAAGTAATGCTAAATTAGTTGAATCTTCTGGAATAACTTAATAGATGTTTTAAGAATATGAGTGAACTACTCCATGACTGGTTATTTACCGCTTACGGACAAAACACTTTTAAGGATTATATTATTTATCGTTATCCTTGAGCCAATCCTTAAAATCCTCATCCTTTATTTCATCATCTTTAGAAATGTTGGATGGTGAAGGGGTTACTTGATTCTCAACGTTAAGCTTTGTTTCCGTATCGGATGAATTCTTTTGCAATATCCACCCCAGCGTAAGTATAATAACTGCAAACAACACATATTGTGCACAGTTTGCCATGTAGAAGTTTACGATATCATACTCGTTTCCTTTTAGCTCCAACTTTCCCTGTGCAATCATCGTAGAAATTTGGTCTTGGCAGTGGATCACTGCCCAAGTCGTATAAAGCACAAGTAAAACGGCAAATACATATAAGATGATACTAAAAATTGGAATTTTCTTTTTACCCATGTTTCATTTACTCCCTTTCTATGAATTATCACTATTTAATTAAAAGCAATTTTCCACCATTTATTCCCCAAACCTCGTCTGCACTGGATGTGACTTTTTTGGAATGGGTGACGATGATAACGCACTTTCCCTCATTATGGGCAAGGGACGTTAAAATCTTCAAAACTTCCGCTTCAGTCTCACTATCCAGATTTCCGGTGGGTTCGTCGGCAATAATGACATCAGGATTGTGCGACAATGCGCGGGCAATGCCGACACGTTGCTGCTCTCCGCCGGAAAGCCTTAAAATTTTGCGATCTGCTGTTTCTTTGTCAATTTCAACCTTCTCTAAAAGCGCATATGCAAACGCTTTTTTATCTTTTTCTTTACTGCCGCTTATATTCATGGAAAGAACGATGTTTTCCATGGCTGTCGCATTAGTAATCAAATTGAAACCCTGAAAAATAACGCCGATGCTTTTTGACCTGTATTCGTCACGGTCCAATATTTTAAGGCTTGTACCACCATACAATATTTCTCCACCCGCACAGACATCTAGTCCGCAAACAAGAGATAACAATGTTGATTTTCCCGAACCGGATTTCCCAACAATAGTATATACTTTCCCAGCTTCAAACGTCGCAGTGACGTTTTTGAAAACTGATTTTTTACTGCCTTCATATTGATACGACACATCTTTTAATGTTAATACACTCATTTTAACCCTCCTAATTCCTTTCCATCAATATCTTGATAGGTTCGTATTTCGTAATCTTGCTGGTACTTACAATGCTTGAAGCTGATGCAAGTAGCAGGGCAATAAGCGATATTTTCCAAAGAGAGTCCAGACTCAAATGAGCACCTAGTTCACTGACTGGTTTATCATTACTGGTATCTGAATCTGAGCCAAACGACATCATTTTATCAGCGCCAGCTGAAGCATTTTCTGCCGCTGTTATCTGATTTTTAAGTAAGGCGTTTGCTATAGGTTGTGATGATACACTTCCTATACCAAGCCCTATTACAAGGCATATTGTGGTAATTATCAGTGATTCAGTTATAAATCCCGCCGCTACCTTGCCTTTTTTCATTCCCATTGCACGAAGAACTCCGACTTCATATTTACGTTCTCTTACTGAGATGGAAGAAAGTAAAGCAAGAATGAGCATTCCCAATATTAGGACAACAATCATAAATGTCATGGATATGCTTTTTAAACCTTCCACAGGTCCGACTACTTTGTCATAGCCTGCATCGTCTGCACTTACCACAAAAGTGTCAGCAAGTCCTTTTGTACGCAATTCAGCTTCAAACTTAGGCAATAAATCAGGGTTTTTTAGATAATATGACGCATTAATCATAACTCCTTCATCTTTCGCATTAATTATCGTATTAAACGTGGTAAGAATCTCATTACGTCTATTTGCCCAACTAGAGTGTATCGGCATTCCTCCGAACTCATCTGTTGTATCGAAATACAATCCTGTTACAGTTAATTTAATGCTTTTTCCATTACCTTTGACAGTAATACTATCACCAACAGAAATATTATTAAGCTTTGCAAATTCTTTGCTCAAAATACATTCATTTTCAGCTTTATAAATTCTGCCGTCTATTATCTTTCTTTTTCCATCCTTAAATTCTTCAAGATTATCAATATCTGATTCGCCTTTAAGCTTCATTGTTGGAATTTGTACTTCTTTACCTGAACCATTTGATGAAATGGACCCTCCTTCCCCTTCTTCTTTCCTAGCTTTCTCATCTTCATCTTGACCTATTCCCTTTAGTTTCTCACTACTAGTTTGTATTTCTGCGGATAACTTACTTTCTTTAATATAATCAGATTTAGCAAATGATAAATATTGATCAGCAGTTAATCTGCCCCCCCGCTTACCGCTTCCCATAATTTTGTCAATATCAGGCGCTATACTAACCTTTGCGCCGAATTCAGATTTGTAATTGTCAATAATTTCACTTGTTGCGTTGTTTATTATCAATGATACCACTGTCGTAATTATGATGATAAGGATAATAATACCCATAAGAATATTTCGTCCCTTGTTTCTGCCTACGTTTTTTATTGCATTTTGAAAAATGTACATTGCTTTGCCTCCTTGAATTAATTTGTTAGATTTCACAAAGTGGTTCATCTGAAGATTTCTTTTTAGATGAATTCACTTTGGAACAATTTCATTTTAGCAAATCTAATGTTAATCTAACGTTAAGGCCTCAGGTAAAATCATAAAAAAGGTTGTGCCACGCACATCCCGGTTTTCCACCCAACAAATACCACCACAAAGCTCACAGACATGCCTCACAATACTTAATCCAATGCCATATCCATTTCTTTTGAGCTTGCCTACTCTATACTGGTAATCAAATAATTTTTCCTGTTCCTCTTCATCAATACCTTCTCCTTCATCGGAAACAGTAATAATGATGCTACCTTTTTTGTTTTCAACTGAAACCTGTATTTCTCCGCTACCACCGTACTTAATAGCATTTGAGACAAGGTTAGAGACCGCGCGGCTAATCCATAGTTCACGTCCATACACCAAATTGTTAGCATAATCGTCAAAATTAAAATCAACCTGCGGGTAAATTTTTCTGTATTCGTCACATACATCCGCACACACTAAAGCAACGTCTACAATTTCAGTTTCCCCACTGTCTTTTGTTGCGGAGAGGGTCAAAACATCGTTCAAACTATCGGTGAGTTTATCCACCTCAGCCGTATAATCCGAGTTTTCCGAAAGCTGTAGTTTTGCCCGAAGTAATGCAAGAATGTTTTTTTGCTCGTGTGTCACATAGGAGCTTAGACGGACATAATCAAGTGCATAAGCCGCCAATCTGTCCTTTATTTTCTGATATTCTTTGACAACAGCTGGGTGTTGGTCTGGTAACGAATTTTCTTCGCCAATATTACAAAGCTGCTTTGCAAGCAATAGCGCTTGCTCCTCGTTTTGCCTTCTTAGTATTTTGGATAAGATAATTGTTCCAACAATGAACATTCCTATAATGCATATAATAAGAATCGGTATGTTTTTAAGCAACGCACTTATATAATAATTTTCCAAATTAGTTTTTGTAACAACAGAAGTGTACTTGTCATTAAAAGGTATTTCCATACTTTCGCCCTGCATAGAATAAGCAATGTTTTTCTCGTTTGCAACAAATAAATGTTTTGGCAAATTTGATTTTGGAACAGATATTGTGCTAACAAAAATATAGAAAACAAGAATTAAAAGTGCTGTTACCGCACCGGAATAATAAAGAAGAAGCCAATTAATTTTCATTGTTTTTTTTCGCATAACTGATACCCCTTCCCTTTAATCGTAATCAGCAATCCTTCTCCGCCTTTCCGGGTCAGCTTCTTGCGCAAATTTGCAATGTGAACGCGTAAAACGGACGAAAAAGGGTCATAAAACTCATCATACACATGTTCTACAATATCTTCACTTGATACAATATCCGGGCTTCTACTTGCCAGATATTCCAATATGTCAAATTCCTTTGCCGACAGTACTGTTTCAAATTGACCCACAAACACCTTGCGCGTATTTGGATAAACCTTAATTTTTCCAAGATCGATTTCATTTTTCGTGCGTCCATAAAAACGCCTAACAACGGCCTGTATTCTCGCTTCAAGCTCTACAAAGTCAAATGGTTTGATGATATAATCATCAGCACCACTATTAAGTCCTAACGCCCTTTGTTGAACTTCACCCCGCGCTGAAACTATAATAATCGGTGTGTGGATATTGTTTTCACGTAAAAAGGACAAAATTTCTATCCCGTCTTTATCCGGAAGATTAAGGTCAAGCAAAATTGTGTCATAACTATTTGCAAAGGCTTTTTCTTCACCTTCAAATCCTGTGTTCGCGACATCGGCAGTAAACCCATTTTTTTCAAGTCCGATTTTCATTACATATGACAATTCTTTGTCATCCTCTATGATAAGTAGACGCATTTTTAATCACCTCTCAAACTATCATGTAGTACCGTACCCTCGAAAACTCTCAAGCCATTGATATTCCTTAATTTGTTTTTACATAAAAATCATCACGTCACAATTTCGTGACTGTGTTTATGAACTTAAAAATATCAATGACTTATCTCCCTAATTTAAATTATTTTCACCAGCTTATGATTTTTCATATAATTCCAACTCGATTTATCTTTTAAATAGTATTAACCCTATTATAGACCTAAGTACTGATTTCCATGCTATTTCAACTAAATCATAATCATTGTCTCTAAAAGCGTTTATTGTAAATTATAATTTTTTGACTTAACTCTATTATACATTATCCAATGTTAATTCCGTGTTAATGCAAAATCTTGCTCCTGTTTAAATGTAGATGCAATTATGTACCTAAGATATTAAGAGAGTTTGGAATGGGATATTTTGAAGGGAAAGCACCTTAATAAAAATACAATAGTAGGTAGAATATATTTATTAATTTTGGTGCTAATATTAAATAACCCTATAAATTTTCTAAACCCACTAATTGAATAGTTTTTGATAACGAGTCTTTATCCACATTTCTAAGTTTTGCATAAAACTTTAAACACTGCAAACATGTTAAACTTGGATAGAAAATGGGCACCTCAATGATGGCACCAACTTCTTTAATGTATTTTAAAAATTCTTGCTCCACATCAAAATTATAGAGCTTTATTTTTCCTTGAGTAATACTAGATAAACCTACCATTAGCTTCATCAAGGTGGTTTTACCTGCACCATTTGGGCCAACCAAACCCACAATTTCATTTTTATTTAATTCGAAATTGATATTTTTTAAGATTTCCTTATTGCTTATATTTTTGCGAACATTTTCACATTTTAAAATACCCATAATGTCACTTCCTTCATTTCTGTTTGATGACTTTATAGGACCAAACTTTTGGCCCTATATTATCCAAGTCTTCCCAAGTGAAACTTAGTTCTTCATGAAAAAACTTATTTTTACGATGAGGCTTAAAAAATTAACGTTTATGAAAACTATATAGCATCTCCTATGCATCAAAAAAAGCATCCACATAGGATGCTTTTTAAATATATTTTATCCACAATTCTTGAACAAACATGTTACCTTCTATGCTTGTATTTAAGAATGCATTATGATATTTTTTATCTATAATCTGTTTTGCGCTGTACAGACCTAGTCCTCGTCTTTTCCATTTGTGGAATAGCCTTCTTCATATATCTTATGAATCTTAGGTTCCTGTCCAATAAAATCATTTCAATAACTACGGTCACATAATTATCTTTATAACTTTATTAGTTATCTACATATATAGTAGCATATTTTACTGACCCTTTTCATCTAAAAATCCTTTTAAAATTGATTTTCTTTCATTTTAATCCTCCTAATCTACAATTAATTTTATGCTAAATATAAAACAATTAGTTAATATAACTTGCTTTTTATAATAAACTATGATAACATAAGAATTGACTTAAATGAATAGTAATTAATGTAGCACATATATATTTCAATTGGTACTTTTAAATATAGTATTTTAATATCGAAATTTTATTAGTGAGCTATTACAAAGCATTTAAGAAAATAAAATTTCGGAGGTATACATTATATGAATGGTACAGTTAAATGGTTTAATGGAGAAAAAGGATTTGGTTTTATTACAGGAGAAGACGGAGTAGATGTTTTCGCACATTTTTCTCAAATAAATTCAGATGGTTACAAATCACTTGATGAAGGTCAAAGAGTTTCTTTTGACATCGTTAAAGGACCTAAAGGACCACAAGCAGAAAACATTTCAGTTTTATAATTAAAAAAAGACCATTAAATAGTTATACTATTTAATGGTCTTTTTTTATTTGTATGATTTACAACGTACGTATTTGTAGCTTAGAAAAGTGTTAATCATTACATTTGTTACTTATGCTTTCTTCCCACCAACCAAAAGCTATCCTACCTTCTGTTAAAACTTCTGGTGTTTCTGGATTTGATAGAAATATTAAGAAATTACCACCTTCGCCAATAATTATTTTACCATTTTCACTTTCCACCAATGTTGTTTCAGGCTGGGCACGTCTTACAAAAGCTTTGATTCCACCAGTTGGCTCACCTATAACATTAGATGCGTATTCTAATTTCACCTTTGCTCTAGGTTGTGGTTTGACCCTTAAATTTGTAGGCGTTACAAGTGCATACTTAACATCTGACTCAGGAGGAGTTGCGTTAAACCAAAACTGTGCACGGAAAGCTGACTCTGCAACATCAGTTACAGTCCAAACATTCACATGTAAAATAACACCTGAATTAATTGGATTGTATAATCTTGCCCATGCACTTGTACCTTTCCCAAATACTAAATCATCAGCATACCCAATAAAATATTGTCCACGCATAGATTCGTACAGCTCTATAGGAATATCAACAGTTTTCGAAAGTGTTTCGTATCTATCTTTACAATTTTTTTGATTCATTAAATTACCACCTCACTACATTATATTTGCAATATTAAAATATCGTGACATGATAAATTTTCATAAAAAAATACTAGTAAGAGTCACTCTTACTACTTTTTGAATGTTTGTTTTAATAATCTAAAACATCAATGCATTGGCATTTCTGCTGGTATTTCTTAAGATGAAAATGATGCCTATACCTTTACAAGTAATATCCCAAACATAATTATGCATAAAGATACCCTATAGGGCAGACTTTTTTTACTTGTCTACTCTATAGGGTATTTAAAAATTTCATTTATCATTATTCTTTTATTTATACTACTTCATTATCTAAGTTTGCTCCACTAAATTGACTATTATAAAGATCTGCATAGAATCCATTCTTAGCAAGAAGTTCATTATGACTCCCCATCTCAATAATACTTCCTTTATTCATAACTAATATTAACTCTGCATCTTTAATTGTAGAAAGTCTATGTGCAATTACAAAACTTGTTCTATTTTGCATAAGTTCTGTCATAGCTTTTTGTATATAAACTTCTGTTCTTGAATCAACGCTACTTGTAGCTTCATCAAGTATCATAATAGTTGGATTTGCAAGTATTGCCCTAGCTATAGTAAGAAGTTGTTTTTGACCCTGTGATATATTTGAAGCTTCTTCATTTAGTATTGTATTATATCCATCAGGAAGAGTCTTTATAAAGTGATGCGCATGAGCTGCTCTTGCTGCCTCTATAGCTTCTTCATTAGTTGCTCCCTCTTTACCATACGCAATGTTCTCCATTATAGTACCATTAAAGAGCCATGTATCCTGAAGTACCATCCCAAACATATTACGTAGTTCCCCACGCTTTATGTCTCTGATGTCCACTCCATCAACTGTAATTGAACCTGCATCTATCTCATAGAACCTCATAAGCAAGTTAACAAGTGTAGTTTTACCAGCACCTGTTGGTCCAACAATTGCAATTGTATGACCTCTTTTTACATCAAGGTTCATATTCTTAATAAGAGGTTCTTCTGCTTTATAACTAAAGTCAACATTCTCAAACTTAACTTCTCCCTTAGGAAGCTCAACTACCTTGGTATCCTCAGTTTCTACAAGCTCTTCGACCTCATCTAATAATTCAAAAATACGTTCAGCTGAAGCTACTGTTGATTGAATTATGTTAGCAATATTTGCAGTTTGAACTATTGGCTGAGTAAACTGACTAGAATATTGAATAAAGGCTTGAATATTACCAATACTAATTTTACCTTGCGTTGCTAAAAATCCACCAACAACACAAACTACTACATAACCTATATTACTAACAAATCTCATCATAGGCATTATTATTCCCGATATGAACTGAGCTTTCCAACCCGAAACATATAATCTGTCATTAATATTTTTAAACTCCTCAATAGAATCCTTCTCATGTCCAAAAGATTTAACAATTTTGTGTCCAGTATACATCTCTTCAACATGACCATTAAGTGCTCCAATTTCCTTTTGCTGCGCTGCAAAATATTTTTGGGATCGTTTTGCTACAAACGCTGTCACAACAATATATAGTGGCAAAGTTAATATAACAACCAGCGTCATTAATGGGCTTATTGTGAGCATCATAATGATAATACCTACGATTGTAACAACAGACGTAATAAGCTGTGTAAGACTTTGTTGAAGCGTTGTTGATATATTATCAACATCATTTGTTACACGACTTAATATCTCACCATGAGTTCTTGAATCAAAAAACTTAAGTGGTAACCGCGAAAGCTTATTTTCAACTTCTTTACGCAAATTATAAACAGTTTTCTGCGCAACTCCAGCCATTATATATTGTTGAAGAAATGCAAAAACTGTACTTACTATATATAATGCAAATAATAAAAGAATAATATTTCGAATGTATATGAAATCTATCTTTCCACCATTTACATCCATTATTTTAGAAATTCCAGTTTTAATTTTGGCAAGGCCCTCAATTACTTCAGGCCTCTTTGCAACTGCTGGATCAGACTTTATTAAAGCTGCTATTTTGCCCTGCTGAGCATGCAACTGAAGTAACCCAACTTTACTCATTATGCCTTCAAATAATTTATCTAAAGCTCTTGCTGAAACCTTAGGTCCTACTATTGTAAAAACAGTACTTACTATCGCAAATATAAATACCAGAATAAAATTAGTTCTTTGAGGCTTTAAATAACTTAAAAGCCTTTTTAATGTACCTTTGAAGTCCTTTGCTTTCACTACAGGACCTGCGAAGGATCCCATTGGTCCACCTGAGCGCCCCATGCCTTTTCCCGCTCCTTCACCTGATTTATTGTTCTTGTTATTTTCACTCATGATAATTCCTCCTCTGAAAGCTGTGAAGATACAATTTCATGATATATCTTACAACTAGTTAAAAGTTCCTTGTGAGTTCCTATGCCTGCAATTTTGCCCTCATCTAAAACTATAATTCTATCTGCGTCCATAACTGTTGCAACCCTTTGGGCAATGATTATTACCGTTGATTTTGCTGTTTCTTTTTTAAGTGCTTCACGTAGTTTTGCATCAGTTTTAAAATCAAGTGCTGAAAAACTATCATCAAAAATATATATTTCAGGTTTTCTAACTAAGGCACGTGCAATAGATAGACGCTGTTTTTGTCCACCAGAAACATTTGTTCCTCCTTGGGCAATAAGATGATCATATCCTTCTTTCATTCCATTAATAAAATCTGTAGCTTGTGCTACCGTAGCTGCATGCTGAATTTCTTCAATAGTAGCATTATCCTTACCATATTTAATATTCTCGGCAATAGTTCCAGAAAAGAGTACAGTATTTTGAGGAACGAAACCAATCTTAGACCTTAGAGCTTCCTGACTCATTTCGCGAACATCTACTCCATCAACCAATACTAAGCCACTAACTGCATCATAAAAACGTGGTATTAAGTTGATTAAAGTTGATTTACCAGAACCTGTACCACCAATAATAGCTGTCGTCTCACCAGGTCTTGTACTAAATGTTATGTGGCTAATGGCTGGTTGATCCGCACCTGGGTAGCCAAATGTTACATCCTTAAACTCAACATATCCACTTTGTTTATCCGCCAATTTAGTAATCTTTGGATCAATGATTTCCGGTTCCATTTCTAATACTTCATTTATTCTTATTGCAGAAGCTTGCGCCCTTGGTATCATTATAAATACCATAGCAAGCATTAAGAATCCGAATAAAATTTGCATTCCGTATTGTATAAATGCTATTAATGAACCAACTTCCATACTTGAAGCATCTATTCTTTTAGCGCCGAACCAAATAATAGCAACTGTTGTGACATTCATAATTAACATCATTACTGGCAATAAAAATGCCATGATTTTATTCACTTTTACAGCATTATTCATAAGATCAGTATTTGCATCATCAAATCTAGCCTTTTCAGTATCTATACGATTAAATGCACGTACAACCCTAATACCAGTAAGTCCTTCACGTAATACAAGATTCAATTTATCTATCTTCACTTGCATTAATTTAAATAATGGCATAGCGAATTTAAGGGTTATTCCAATAATAATTCCAAGTAACGGAATTACAACTGCAAAAATCCAGGTTAAATGTGCGTCCTCTCTTAAAGCCATAACAATACCACCTATAGCAGTTAAAGGTGCAAAAAGCATAATAGAAAAAATCATTACAGTTGCTGTTTGAACCTGAGTAACATCATTTGTAGTCCTTGTTATAAGGGTTGCAGTACCGACCTTATCAAACTCATGCAGCGAAAACCCTTCCACTTTAGCAAACAATTTATTACGAATAATCCTGCCAAACCCTACAGCAGTTCTTGACGATAGGAATGCAGCTACAACTGAGCATATAGCTCCACCTGCTGAGAATAATAGCATAAGTCCGCCTATTCTAATAATATAATCTATTCCTTTATAAGTTCCACTGAATCCTAAAAATGAAATAGTTTGAACTACATCCTTTTGTACTATACCTTTATCAACTATATTAGCCATTAAGGTTGGCAAATATAGGTTCGCAAGTACTTGAGTAAAAATCAATATAACTATTAGCACTATTTGCAATGTGTATTCTTTTAAAAATCTAAATAATTTAATCAAAAGTATCATCTCCATTCATTTGTTATTGCATTATTTTTATTGGTCATTTAAAAGCTTCTTAAGTGTATCTAAGCCTTCAAATATTTTATGAAGTTCTTCTGTACTTCCCTTACTCATTATATCTGCAATGTTTTTTTCAAATTGGTTATGAAAGTTTTTATGCATCTCTTTAAAGTTTGGTGACATACTTACGTAGACTACCCTCTTATCCACATCGCTTCTTTCTCTTACTACCATTTCCTGCTTTTCAAGCCTATCAATAATTCCAGAGACTGTACTATTTGATAAACAAAGCTCATTGCTAAGTTCTGTTATCTTAAGTTTCTTTTTTTTACTTAAAAGCCCCAAAACCATACCTTGAGGCGCAGAAATACCTGTATCACAAAGAACTTTACTCATATTATGTTTAAATAGCTGCATAACCTCTTGACAAAGTCTTGCAACTTCTACGCTTTCATTTATTTTTTTCACTTAATTACCCCCTTAAATGTATTTCGTATACTAATATTTCGTATTCGTATATTTAGCTTACGAATTATATTATAATCCCATATATATTTTATGTCAATACATTTTCACATACCCTTAAATTGGACTTTAGGATATTTTACCTTTGCCAAGCCCTAGAGTTTAAGTTATAATTTTATAAATAATGGAGGTGTGTTTATGAATGTTGATTTTTCTAATATTAATCTGAATACCATTATTATGGTTGCATTAGCTATATTACTTGCTTATCTTGGTATTGCAGTATTTAAAATAATTGGAAGGATATTAAGCATTACACTCGGTGTCTTCCTTTTAATATATGTCCTTAAACAAATAGGTATTGCAATACCTGTATTAACTGATTTTCTTAGCTATCTTTTACAGGTGATAAATCCAATTATCGATAATATAAGACATTTAGTTACTTCTGTAAATTTTAAATAGGCATATAATTCAGTTAGGTTTTTTATGTTTCATAGTGAAATAAAAAAAGCGAAGAACAGATTATCCAAATTTCTTTTGATAAAATAACAATAAAAAAACATGCTAATTAGCATGTTTTTTTTATCGCTACTAGGGAATGATAATATTATAGAAATTAATTTTATTAGGAGATGACAACATTGGATGCTAGTCAATTTTTAAATTATAAAAACTGGGTTGTAGTTGGGGATGTATTAAACCCTTCCAAATATGCTTATAAAATATTGAATTCCTTAAAAAAACATGGATTTAACGTAGTGGGGGTAAATCCATCTATTGAAAATGAGGGGATTTATACCACCCTAAGTGATATACCCTACAAGGTAGAAGTTTTAGATTTATGCATTAATCCATATAAAGGTATTAAAATTCTTCATGAAGCCCATGATTTAAAAATAGATAAAGTCCTTATTCAACCAGGAGCTGAAAGCCCTGAAATAATTAATTTTTGTAAATCAAGTGGAATGCAAGTAATAGATGGATGTGCCTTAGTAGAATTATCAAAAATATAAACCAAATAAAATCTTTCCTCCCCATATACCGTTTTGTAAACTCAACATAAATAAGTTTTGCACATTTTTAGAAATATTGCAGAAATTTGCAGAATAATTATTACCAATGATAACACAATATTACAAAATAATGTATTGCTTTGTGGTATAATTAAAATATTGCGGATAGGCATTTTACCTTTATATGTAAATTATCTAACCGGCATTGTTTTATACTATAGCGGGAGGGGAATATATGGAATTAAACACATTAGAAAGCGAGATGCTAATTGACATTTACGATGCTGATATGTTGCCAGGAATGTCATTCGAAATTGAAAATTACAATTTAACAGAGGAAGATCCAAAAGAGAAGAATCAAGAATTTGCTTCCTATTTGGGAAAATTAAAAAGGTTAGGTTTTGTAAAATATGAAGAGAAAGAAGCCTTTGTAAAATGTGGAAGTCGTAGCCCTAAATATAATAATAATGTAGTTATGATTTGTGAAGATAAAATACACATTGATTCCAAAGGAATAAAATTAGTAGAGTTGTATAATTACAGTAATTCCGAAATTCAAAGAAAACTGTATAGATGTGGCTAAATAATTAGCCCAAACAGTAAGAAATGAATTATTCGTTATGATATTATTTCAATTTGAATATTTTAAAAGATCATATAACCATGCAATTAAACAATAGAATTCCAGTAATGGGGTTCTATTTTAATTTATATCATAAGACATATCATAATAACACTATCCTAAAGGTGTTAACATGGTATAATAAGGTATTGGTATAGTAAAAAATAATAAACGGAATGGAGTGATAAAATTGGAATTCAATTTTAATAAAGACTTGAAATTTACTATGGAGCAGACTATTAACAGCAGTGACACCGCGATTTCTTATGGATCTGGAAGTCTAGATGTTTATGCTACTCCAGCTATGACAGCGCTTATGGAGAATGCAGCAACAAATTGTGTTCAACGAAATTTACCTGATGGGTTCACAACCGTCGGTATAGAGATTAGTGTTAAACACATAAAGGCAACACCTGTTGGCGTTAAGGTTAGAGCTGAAGCCTTATTATCAAAGGCAGAAGGCAAAAAATTGTTCTTTAAGGTGGAAGCCTATGATGACATGGGTAAAATAGGTGAAGGAATTCATATAAGGTACATAGTAAATTCTGAAGAATTCATGAAAAAAACAGCACGTTAAATCATAACCTGCGATTCTGTTCATCATCTTCGATGCTACAATATCACAATTAAGACTGTACCTAACAGGGCAGTCTTTTGTTATGTTAAAAATTAATACTATTTTTAGATACAATAGCAATATAAAAAAGCAGTAGAACTAACTACTGCAATTTTTTAGTTTTACTATATGATTTTTGCTGGACTTTTGTATATACCACCAGCTTAAAAAAACTGTTAAATCTCCATAATAATTGGAAGAATAATTGGCCTACGCTTTGTTTTTTCATACAAATATCGCTCTGTGGATTTTTTTATATTAGATTTTAATACATACCATTCAATAATTTTCTTGTCTAAGCACTTATTAAGCTCAACCCTAACAATTTCTTTTACTTCACTAATTAATTCATCCGATTCCTTTGCATATATAAATCCGCGAGTTATTATGTCTGGTCCCGCAATAATACTATAAGATTCGCGTTCTAAAGTAACCACAACAGTGAGCATGCCATCTTCTGCTAAGTGCTTTCTATCTCTAAGCACTATGCTGCCAACATCCCCAACACCAAGTCCATCTACAAATACAGATCCAGTGTGTACCCGTCCTGTTACTTTAGCTTCATCCTTTGTAAGTTCTAAAACCTGCCCTGTTTCCATAGTAAATATATCTTTGCCTTGCATACCTAATTCTTGTGCTAACTTAGCATGGTGACTTAAATGTCTGTATTCACCATGAACTGGCATAAAATATTTAGGATGAACTAATGCGTGAATTAATTTCAATTCTTCTTGATATGCGTGACCGGATACATGCACTTCTTCTAAATCCTCATAAATTACCTCTGCCCCTTTTTTGAATAGCTCATTGATTACTCTAGATATAAGTTTCTCATTGCCTGGAATTGGAGATGCAGAAATAACAAATAAATCCTCTGGTTCAAGGGTGATTTTCCTATGAGTAGCAAAAGCCATTCTAGCAAGTCCTGCCATAGGTTCGCCCTGACTTCCGGTAGTTATTATTGTAATATTTTTATTGTGGTAATTTTGCATATCATCTATACCTATAATGTAACCTTCTGGTACATGGAGATATCCAAGTTCAATAGCTACTTGTGAGATATTGTCCATACTCCTCCCACTAAAAACAATTTTTCTACCATGTTTCACAGAGGCGTCTACGATCTGCTGTATTCTGTGAATATTTGAAGCAAATGTAGCTACAATAACCCTTCCCTCTGCATTAGAAATTATTCTAGTTAGAGTCTTCCCTATAGTTTTTTCAGAAATTGTATGCCCTTCACGTTCCACATTCGTGCTATCCGCCATAAGAAGTAGCACGCCCTCTTTACCTAAATTTGAGATACGTTCAAGATCCATGACCAATCCATCAATGGGGGTATAATCAATTTTGAAATCACCAGTATGTAATATAACACCTAGTGGTGAGTGGATGGCAATAGCACAGGAGTCTGCTATGCTGTGAGTAACCCTTATGAATTCAACTTTAAGATTTTGTAGTTCTATTGTTTCTCCAGCATTTACATTGTGAAGTTCACAATTAGATAATATATTGTGCTCCTTTAGTTTATTTTCAATTAGCCCTAACGTTAACCTAGTACCATAAATAGGTACATTCAATTGTTTTAGAATGTACGGAAGCGACCCTATATGATCTTCATGTCCATGAGTTAAAAAAATACCTTTTACTTTTTCTTCATTATTTTTTAAATAATTTATATCTGGAATTACTAAATCTACACCATACATTTCCTCATCAGGAAAGGCTATACCACAGTCTATAACAATGATTTCATTCGCATATTCAAAAGCTGTTATATTCTTACCTATTTCTCCAAGGCCTCCTAAAGGAATAACCTTTATACTTTCCTCGTTTTTCACTAAATTCTCCCCTTCATTTATATCAATTATATTATTAATATTATTTTCTTTATTTTGCCTCGAATTATAAAATTAATACCTTTATGGGAGAATTTTTTTTGCTTTTTTATAATCATTTTATTTATACCAACGTTGTAATTTTATTTGAACTAAACACAGAATATACATAAACATTATAGTATAATAATATTATCTATATAAAAATAGATTTCATTATATTATAAATTTTATTTTTTGGAGGTATTACCATGAAAATAGCTGTAATAGACGCACAAGGGGCAGGTCTTGGTCAAACAATCATAAAAAAAATTCGTAAAGAAATTGGCCTAGATATCTATATTGTTGCACTTGGTACAAATACATTTGCTTGTTCAAATATGGTAAGAGCTGGTGCAAATATTGGTATAAGTGGAGAGGAATCAATTTGCTCATTTTGCAAGAAAAATAAAATTGATAGCATAATCGGTCCAATTGGAATAATATGTAGTGGTGGCATTAACGGTGAAATTACCCCCATGATTGCCACGTCAATATTTAATATGGATTGTACTAAATATATACTTCCACTACAAAAACATGGTATTTATATACCCGGCACAAGGACTATGCAAATCAAGGATATAATTGAAGAGATTGTACTTGATATAAAAAGTAATATAAAAAGTAATATAAAATATCATTTTATATAAGAAGGTTTATACATAATATTTAAAAGACTTTATTAATTCTTGGGTTAAGACTTCTCTCGGTATTCCATAACTAACAATTTTGCCTGCTTTCATGGCATAAATATTGTTAATCCGCTCTATTAGCTATCTAAAATTTTTATTTAATGTTTTAAGGATTTAAATCCGTATCCAAAGACTTCATAAATATTATTCACTGTTACAAAAGCATCCTTATCAACAAATTTTATGAATTTTTTAAGTGTTATAAACTCCCTTCTTCCTACTATAACCACAACAACTTCTTTATCCTCATCTGAAAAATCCCCTACTCCGTTATATACAGTAGATGTTTTATCTAGCTTTTCTCTTATATATTTTCTTATCTTATCGCTGTTCTTACTTATAATTGTAACTTCTTTGCACACATTTATTCCATCTATGATGTGGTCTATAAGAAAGCCATTAATTATAACTCCGAGCATTGCATATAATGATAGCTTAATTCCAAAAGCAAAAACTGCCATTAAAATTATAATTAAATCACATATTAAAACTCCTTTTCCTAAATTTATATGAAAAAATTCATTTAATATCTTAGCTAAGATATCTGTCCCCCCTGTTGAAGCGTTTTGATCAAAGACTATAGCTGTACCTATTCCTGATATTAGTATTCCAAATATAAGTTCCAGTAAAATATCTCCTGTAATTGAATTATTAATAGGTATAAACTTTTGAAATACAATTATAATACCTCCTACACCAAAGCTTGCATACACACTTTTTCCACCAAAACTCTTTCCGATAGCAATAAATGCTATTACAAACAAAATAAGGTTTATTATCATCATTATCCAACCTACGGATAACCCCCCTGTAAATTTATTTATAACTATTGCTAATCCATTCGCCCCACCTGTCGCTAAATTATTTGGCATTAAAAAGAAATATAAACCTGCTGATACCATAAGCATTCCTATGTTTATAAGCGCAAATTCCTTTATCTTTATTTGCATAATATGCCTCCTTATAATTATCAATTGTATTACCTATCCTCTGTAAAATAATCATAATTTCTTTCTCAACGAAAAATTAAGCCCTTTAGCATTTATGCTAAGGGCTTGATAATAATACCAACCATATTTGTAAAAAATGCAAAATTTAAAATGCATTTTCATACAAATATGCGTCACACCCCCTATCACTCGTAGCGTTCTTGGTGTATTAATGAAGGCAGGTCTTCTGACTTTGGATCATAGTCGCTTTAATCCTTCCCAACAAAATTGTCAGTGGTATAATTTAAAGCTTCTCACCATTACAGCGGCGGGACCGTTCAGGCTTTTCACCTGGTTCCCTTTTAAATGAAATGCAAAACATCTCATACCTTTATATGCTATATTAAATTACTTTCTTTTAATCTCTTCCATAAAACCTTTTTTAATTGAGCTTTATTTATAACAGAGTTTTTATTAAATTCTTCCACAATAACCATATCGGCTTCTCTATTCCCCGTTATATTGACAATAAATTCTTTGCCTAAGTTTTTGTACATATTCATAATAATTCCCCCTTCAAACTCTAAATATTATTAACTTAATTTTAGAATTTGAGGTGGTTATAATCAAAACTCTATACCCTCTCTAGATGGTATTCCTTCGTTAAAATAATGTTTAATATCCTTCATCTCAGTTACAAGGTTTGCTTTATCTATTATAGCTTTAGGTACGTCTCTCCCTGTTAAAATCAATTCTATATTACCAGGTTTATTCTCCATTAATTCTAGTAGTTGTTCTTCACTTATTAGTTGATTGTTCAACGCTCCCATTACCTCATCCATGATAAGTATGTCGCATTTTTCTTCTTTTAATGCTTCCCTGCAAAATTCATACCCCTTTTGTACTTCTTCTTTTAATTCATTTTTTTCCTCTGCATTTAACGTCCAAAAAAAACCTCTTTTTTTCTCAAACCTAAATATGTTAAAAAAGGGAGCCAATTTTTTTGCACTTTCAATTTCACCAGTTTTACTTCCCTTCAAAAACTGTACCATAAATACAGTATATCCATTTCCTGCTGCACGTACAGCTAGTCCTACAGCTGCAGTCGTTTTCCCCTTGCCATTCCCCGTATAAATTTGAACATATCCGTTTTTTAATTTCCCCATTATATTCATTTCTCCTTGTTATATCTCGTGTACAAGATAGTAAGCCTCTTGTCATAGCTATGTTTGCACATAAACTACATATAAACAATGTAGTTTATAATTTTTCATATAACTTACCTCTAAGAATCTCTAATTGCTCTTTTAACTTCCTATTCTCTTCTTCAAGTTCTTTAATCTTTTTATCCTTAGCCATTATGATAATGTCTTTAGATTTAGCTGTTTTATCATATTTAGCTCTTTGATTCATAGTCCTACTCGTTTGATTATCCCTAAGTTCCTCAATTCTTTTCTTAGTCTCTTCATTATTATAAAGAAAAGTTTTAGAAATCCCACCTAATTGAGAAACACTATTGAAGTTGATTTTCTGTTCAGTCAAAGAAAGTTCCCTAATGGCTTTATCCACCTTTTCCAAAGTAATCTTACTTTTATTTTTTGCATATTCTTTTAATCCTTTAGTATGGTCTGCCATTATGAATCCTCCCTTGATTTACCGTTCTTATGAACCAACTTTTGTTCTTTAACTTTTCCTAATGTTTTCTCTAATATATTTAGATACTGCTTATTCTTTTCTGACCATAATTCTCTGCCAAATTTATCACTAACTTCAATCTGTGTTTTAACTTTTAGTATTTCTTCCTCGTATTCGGGGACATTTTCGGTAGTAGTACAGAAACTTGCACAAGTTAAACAATGGTTCATTTGTTGCTTACAAGGGATTTTAGAAGCTTTAAAACATACTCCAAATGGTACTCTTACAGCGTCTAAATTCTTTTTAACATATTCATATCTAATAAGATTTTCTCCTGCGTCAGTTGATGTATCTACCTCTATAAGTTCATTAGTTTCAGTATTTACTTTAAAGAGTTCTAAATCCTCGGTATTCTTCCATTTCTCGTAAAGCATATTCTCACTAACAGTAGCATAATGAACTGTCATTTGAATGCTCTGATGTCCTAAAATCTGTTGTATAATACTTATTCCCATGCCTTGTTCTACATATTCCTTAGCCCTTGTATGTCTTAGTGAATGTAGTCTAAAGTGATATAACTCACCATTAATATTTCTAATTTCTTTTTGTTCAATTAGCCTTTTAATAGTTATTAATAATGATGCCTTGTTTAACGGTCTTCCTTTTAACTTTCCTTCATAAGTATTAAATAAATACTTCTTTGGATTATTTTCTTCTGTACTTAACTCCTTAGCTTTATCAATAGATTTTTGAACCATTTCAGCAACTTTATCTCTTATAGGTATTTTAAGTAGTGCTATATCTGTTTTGGTTATTTCACCACATAAGTAGTAGTTATAGCTTTGCTCTTTGTTATTCCAAATTTGTTCTAAGCAATTATGATATCTAAGATTTAATATATCAGTACCACGCCATCCTGTTTCTCTAAGGAGAATATAAATAGATATATACTGCGGTCTATCTAAATCCATAATGTTATTATCTAATTGTTTTAATATAGGCTCTGGGATAAATTTAGCTTTCTTAACTTCATCTTTATTTAATTCTCTTTTAGGAATATCATCTTGGAATATTAAAAATGATATCTCTTTTTTAGGAGCTTTATCATATTGAGCCATTTGAATATATTCTAAGAATGTTCTAATATAAGATATAAATTTACATCTGTATGTTGGGTTTTTGTCTTTATAATCATTGCCCAACCAATATAAATAGTTTTCTATATCTTGTCTTGATAAATTTTCCATAAATCCATTTTTATATCCATTGGAATAAAACTTATTAAAGAAATAATTTAAATTATTTGTAATCTGAACACAATGATTCCAACTCTTTTTAGTTATAATAGTTTTAAAATATCGTTTGACCATATCTCCATAATAAACAGGAATATTATTAAAATTAAGTTGATTATTTATTGCATTATTAGCACCACTTGCAGGTATTTTAGCACCTCTAATATTCTTTGAATACCATATATCTTTTTCGGTTTCTTCTCTATCATCATAAAAATCTTTAATAAAATCGTATAGAGAGCTTAATATGGAATTGCAAATATTTAAGCTATTATCAGTATTTATATTTGATATTAATAAATGGCTTTTCCATTTTATTAACAATGCGTTTTTATCTTCAATCATATTAAAACTATTTATATCTTTATATGATTTTTCAATAAAGATTGCCATAGGATTTAACCTATAACTTATATTTAACAACTGTGATTTTTTAAGATGATATTCCTTAAAATTAAATAACACATAATATTTAATTTCATTCTTTATCAGCTCATTTTTAAAAGAAAGAAAGTCAATATATCTTGAAGTATAAACTTTTTTTCTTACAAAAAATTCTTCTGTTAAATCCCATTTATCATTCTCTAGCCAATATCCATTATCTTGCTTCAAATACTCAATTATTTCATCATACTTACTTTGTTGATTACCTTTTATCCGTTGTAAATTTTTCATCTTATTCATCCCCTTCATTGTAAATATCTAATCTCAAATTCGGTTGAGTTTTATTAAACTCTTCCGTTATTTCTTTGTCAGAAGGGTGAATATAAGTATTCATAGTAGTATAAATATTTTTATGTCCTGCTCTTATTCTAAGTAATTCTGGTTGCCAACCCGCCATTCTAAGAGTAGTTATTGATGTATGCCTAAACATATGGGGTGTAACATATATATCAGTTTTCTTTTTTAATGTTCTAAATAAATTATCAACATCAACATAATGCATAGCTTTATACTTGTTTTCACCACTTAGTTTTATGAATATATGGTTAGTTTCAACTTCTTCGGTATGATATTCAGCTATATATTCCATAAACGTATCGGCTAAATTCTGTGATATATCAATCCTTCTTGGACTTGACACTGTTTTAATCTCTGCGTTATTTTCAAGTTCGCCTCTATCTTGTAGGTCTATAATCATGTCACTTATATCAAAATCTTCAATCCATAACGATAAGGCTTCGCCTATTCTCATTCCAGTTTCATATAGCAATATTAATAGAAACTTATCTCTAAGGTTATTACAAGCTCTAACGAGCGTTCCTATTTCGTCCTTAGATATGGTTTTAGGTTTAGACTTAGGGACTTTTAATCTTAATATATTACTTGAAACTTTCTTTTGTTCATGAGCTATTCCATATAAGAAACCTTTAAAGTTTCTACTTGGAGTAGATACAAACTTTTTAAGTCTATCTGAAATGTTATTGCTATATTCCTCGTGTCTTAAAATATAGTCGTAAAACGATAAAACTGCATTTACTATAATATTTACTGTTCTTGGACTTCTTGCTTCATCAACTTGATGCGTTGGAATTACCTTTAAACTCTTATAAGGATTCTGTAACCAGTTCACGAATAAAGCTAAGTCATCAATAGTTACCTTTTGAAAATCTAATTCTCTTTGTTGTAGATATTCAAAGTACAACTTTAAATGCTGACAATACATTCTTAAAGTATTTCTCGCAAAATTGGTGTTATCCTTAAACCTAATAAATTTTAATATTGGTTCTATAGGCAATCCATTATCATCTGCAACAAAATATCTTTCCTTACCATCTTCTGTTTTTACTTTTACTACTTCCATACTTTTATATACACTCCTATAATTCGATTATATTCTACATATAGTTTACTATAGCTACTATAATATTTCAAACTATATATTTAATACTTATCGTTTTATATCTATATAAGAATGTATCATAGAATACTATAAACACGGTCTAATTAACTACACTATATTCCTTGTTTTAGCATATGCATACATATGCTTTATTATCTCACGGTTATCTTATATTTTTTTATTTTATATTGCAAATCTTGTCTTGAAATACTTAATTCTCTTGATGTTTTGCTAACATTGTTTTCGTTTTTATTCAGTGTTTTTTCAATAATTCCCTTTTCAATATCAGCCATATAATTAACCAACTCGAACTTCTTTTCTACATTTACCACCATATTTTGAAAACACCTCCCTATCTCTCGTAGCGTTAACTGTGTATAATTATAGAAAGGTATTCTATAAGGCTGGAAAATCATTATTCAGTTTTATTCCCCTGATTTTCTTTTTTAGTTCTCTCTACGAATCTTCCCAGGAAAAAGAATAGAACACCAACTCCTATACCTGTCTGTAGACAAAAGAGTAAACTCTCAATTTCGCCTGGTAATTCTCCACCAATCCAAGTTTCCATAACAGGTTCAAACCAAGGCTTATACTCTGTACCTGTAATCTCGGAAACCACTTTGCTTCCTGCATCATCTGAGCCACCAAATTCAGCACCCTTTAACGTGAATAATGGTATAATGGCAATCACTGCAGCAATAATTAATAAAATGATAACCTTTTTTTTCGTCTTTACCATTAATTTTCGCCTCCCTTTAGGAATCCAAGTTCTGTTAATTCGGATTTTGCATATGTTTCAAGACCCATAATGATAACAACTGTCAGAATACCCTCGATAATTGCCAGTGGAAGCTGTGTCGGTGCAAATACTGCAAGGAACTTGACTACAGATGCTGCGATACCACCGTTTGCAGACGGATACGCAAGTGCAAGTTCAAAACTTGTTACACAATAGGTTAATAAGTCACCGATTGATGCTGCCAGAAAAATACCTACATATTTATTGACTTTGAGCTTCTGGCATGATTTGTAGATTACATAAGTAATAAGCGGTCCTGCAATAGCCATAGAAAACGTATTAGCACCAAGAGTGGTCAGTCCGCCATGAGCAAGCAAAATTGACTGAAAAAGTAGTACAATAATCCCCAGGATGCTGACTGCCATTGGTCCGAATAGGATTGCCCCAAGTCCGGTACCAGTCATATGTGAGCAACTTCCTGTTACTGACGGAATCTTTAAAGATGAAAGCACAAAAATGAATGCGCCTGACATAGCAAGAATAGTGATGGATTTACGGTTCTTAGCTAATGTTTTCTTAATTGATAAGTAACCTGCTACCAAGAATGGAACGCATATAACACCCCATATAATACAGAATTTTGGTGGAAGGTATCCTTCCATGATATGCATTGCGTTTGCTGCCGGAGCTACCCCGAAAATTAATGCGAAAGCAATCGCAATAAAGACAATTTTCTTTTCTTTCTGGTTCATTTTTTTCCTCCTCTATTGTTTTTAATTTATATTAATCTAAGCTAACCCGCCTAGAAAACCTAACTATTTTTCAAACATTTCCTTAAATTCTTGCGTACTTTTCGGATAGGCACTAGTATCTTCCAGCAGATGTTTTTCTACAAGCAATTCATATATCTCCATCACGGTTGGCTGTTTTAGATTTGCTTGTTTTAAAATTTCTGTGTTTTGGAAAATTTCTAATGGTGTTCCATCTGCGATAATTTTTCCTTTGCAGAATACAAGGACTCGCTCCGCCCATCGATATGCGAAATCTACATCATGGGTGGAAATGAGCATTGTCTTGCCCTCCAAACCAAGCTTATCCAAAACTTCTTCTAACATCAGTGCATTTAAAGGATCCAGTGATGCAGTAGGTTCATCAAAGATAATGATCTCCGATTTCATAGCAATGATGCCCGCAATGGTGACGCGCTTCTTTTCACCGCCACTCAAATAGTGTGGCGGACGATCCTTGAAATCTGATATGTTCATGTATGCCAGTGCTTCCTCAACTCGCTTTAGTACTTCCTCTTTTGGAAGCTTTAAATTCATCGGCCCGAATCCAACTTCTGCCCTAACTGTAGATGCGATTATTTGATTGTCCGCATCTTGAAATACAATTCCGATATTTTTTCGAAGTCCTTTTAAATTCTTTTTATTAACGACAGTACCCCGGTAAATGATTTTTCCCTGTTCAGGTGTAAATACACCGTTTATATTCAAGAAAAATGTAGATTTTCCCGATCCATTGGAACCAATGACAGCGATTTTCTCACCTTCATAGATATCCACGCTTACACCGTCCAATGCAGACTTTCCATTCCCGTAGACGTAGTATAGATCTTCGACCTTTAATATTGATTTCCCCATAATAGCTCCTTTCTATCTTGTAACGCCCCATATCAGGATCAAAAAAATTATAAATACTACTGCAGAGGCAATCTGTATTGTCTCTACCTTTTTATCTTCCTCCAAAAATATAAGATCCCCATCATAGCATCTGGCCTCCATGGCATCATAATAATCGTTTGCCTTTTTAAGCGAAATAACCAGCATATTGCTTGCAATGCTTCCAAATGTATAGCAGGAAGTCTTAAAATCACAGTAGCCCTGACGAGATTCTGCGGAATTTTTCATTTTAGTATAGACATCCATTAAAATGAAAATATAACGGTAAATGAGGTTCATCAGCTCTACAATAAGCTTTGGAACATGTGCTTTTCGAAGCACATATATAATCTCGGAGGATGGAGTTGACAGTGTCATCATTTGTAGGGCACTTATAGCTGCAAAAACTTTCAGAATCAAAAATGCCACTTCCTTAAGCTTTGCCTGAGAAGTAAACACATAGCAGAAGCCAAGATACAAATTATACTGCCCCATCGGCTGCTTTGAAAAATCAATAGCAATTGTAAAAGTGCCAAGGAGGATAAAGATGATTGGAATCGCCATTATTGACAAGTATTCGTTTACTGGAAGCTCTCCTTTTACAATGGTCAGATAGGCCATTGCAATAATGACCACAACAGACACATAGGGGTTTTCCAATACAATACAAAGAATCAATATCAAAACAGAAAGAGATACTTTAAAAGTAGCATTCCAGTGTCTGATTTTAGAAGTATAAGCATAAAAATCAATTGAAAACCCTTCGCCGTGTTTATGTCCGGTTCCATGGTGATGATTATGTGTCCCATCCCCTTTTTTCCATTTGAAGAAAAAGCCCACCATTAGAAAAATGGCACATAAAATAATAATTTTTCCCATTTCACATCTCCTTTGAATTTTCACCCCATGGCAGCATTCTGGGAGATTTTAGAATAATAAAAATAGATGAAGCATAGTAAACAATTACACCTACAATCTGATTTAAAAATGCAAGGCCAGATAATGTAACTATAATCGCATTGAAGCACCCGGCGAAAACGATGATATTCTGCCTAATCATGTTATAGGCTCGTTTTGACAATTCGTAGTATAGGCCTGTCTACAAAACAAAAATCCTTCTAACTAAAGTGTTAGAAGGAAACGATTCAAAAATATGCTTAATCATATAAAATCAACAAACAAATTTTCATTATAAAGCCCTCTCTATCACTCGTAGAGTTTGTAGTGCGAAAATATGGGCAGGTATTCTGACTCAAGAATCATTATTTAAGCGCGCCTTCCCCGTTTTCGAGTGGCATAATGCACTTAAATTCATCTATTACAGCTACGAGATAGTTCAGGATTTTAACCTGATTCCCTTTTAATTAATTTAAACCTATATTCTATTATTTAATTTTTATAATTCTTTCACACATGTACTCATTACATAGTAGACTTATTATTACAAAAAATCAACTACTTTAATTGTAAAAAGATAATATTTTTCAAACTTTCACAAAATAATACATTATACTATATTCTGAAATAAATGCTACAGTAAAAAAAGGGACCCACTAGGGGACCCTATACGTACTTTCTCATGTGCTTTAATGCAGTTTTTTCAAGTCTAGAAACTTGTGCTTGGGATATTCCTATTTCACCTGCTACTTCCATTTGAGTTCTTCCATCGAAGAACCTTAAATTTAAGATTAACTTTTCTCTAACATTTAATTTTTTCATTGCCTCTTTAATCGATATATTTTCAAGCCAATTATCATCTAAATTTTTGGTGTCACTTATTTGATCCATTACATAAATTTCATCTCCACCAGCGTGATAAATTGGTTCAAATAAAGATACAGGATTTTGTATAGCATCTAAAGCAAATACTACATCTTCCCTTGGTAATTCTAATTCTTTTGCTATTTCAGCTACAGTAGGCTCTTTGTTGTCTTGATTCACCAATCTGTCCCTAACTTGTAATGCTTTATATGCAATATCCCTTAATGATCTACTAACTCTTATTGAGTTATTATCTCTTAAATATCTTCTTATTTCCCCAATAATCATAGGAACTGCATATGTTGAAAATCTAACATTTAGACTTAGATCAAAATTATCAATGGACTTCATTAAACCAATACAGCCTACTTGAAATAAATCATCTACGTTTTCTCCTCGGTTATTAAAGTGCTTTATCACACTTAAAACCAATCTTAAATTTCCTTTAATAAATTTTTCTCTACACTCATACTCACCATTTTGTATCCTAAATAGTAGCTCTTTCATTTCTTTTTCTTTTAGTACGGGTAATTTTGAAGTATCTACACCACATATTTCTACTTTATTGAATACCATAAGGTCATCATTCCCTTCAGAGTAATTGCTTCTAAATTATGTCCTTATGGTTTGCTTTTTATACTACAGACAACCTTTAACATCTGAAAGGGTGTTTTTATTTTAATCTTAATAATAGATTCATCAAAATTGCATCACAATTTCTTTAATCCCGCCCATAACATTCCTACATATTACTAAACCTTATTTAAGCTATCTATTAATTCATTAAAATTCTTTTTAGCTACTATTTCTCTATTCTTAAAATCACCTATTTTTTGTTTATTAAATTTTTCACTTTTATCTAGGTTTACTAATTCCTCTTTTACAGTTTCTCTAAGCCTTGGAATAATATTTATTATTTTTTTTATTCCATAAATATATTCATCATCATAAAGCTTGAAACATTCAAATAAACCTGATATAAGTCTCCCATCAGAAAATATGTAAATATATCTATCACTCATTTCATCTGATAAATCAACTTCAATTTTATGCTTATACAGCCTAAAGAAAACATCATCTTTCTCAATGAAAACAGGAAATATCATAGAAAAAAGCATCTCTATTTCTTCTTCCTGCTCAACTAATCCTGAAAAATCGCTTTCATTAAGTTTTTTAACTATTTCATCTGTAAAAATATATTTCCTTACCTCTTTTCCCAATTTACTCCTTAGTTTTTGCTCCTTTTCATCAGATAATAAATTGTCTATTGAATCAATTAATTTATTTAGCGGACCTTTAATCTCATTTTTTTTCATAATGAAAAAACCTCCTTAATAATACATAAACTACATATATAAACTTAATTTAATCGAAGCCAAAATGTAGCGTATTCCAAGAAATTATCCTAAAAGCGCAAAAACATATTCCATAAAAGAGGATATAAAAGGACAGCTACAATTCCTGAAATAGCCATAGTTATTCCACTCATGGCTCCCTCAGTTTCTCCTATTTCCATAGCCCTCGCTGTTCCCAGCGCATGAGAAGATGCTCCCATAGCAATCCCTAAGGCAACTTTATCATTAACTTTTAAAATTTTATATAAAAACGGTCCGACAATTGAGCCTACAACACCTGTCATTATTATAGCTACAACTGTAATTGAGGAAAGTCCCCCTAACTGATTTGACAATGCTATTCCTATAGGTGTTGTTATAGACTTAGGTATTAAAGATTCAATAAGTACATCGGAAATTCCAAATAATTTCGAAAGGAATACTACACATACAATACCAGAAATCGCACCACTCAAAATCCCTATAAGTATTGGTATAGCATTTTTTTTAAATAAAGAGAATTTCTTATACATAGGCAAAGCTAATGCCACTGTGGCAGGAAATAAAAAAAATGAAATTATTTTACCTCCGTTATTGTAGTCTTCATATTTAATATGTAGCTTTGTCAAAAAAAATATTAATATAATAATGGCTATCAAAAGTGGATTAAAAATTGAAAGTCTGCCTTTCTTCTTTATGTAAATCCCAATTTCATAAGCAATAAGGGATATTATTACACCAAAAACTGGTGAAGTAATTAAATCATTCATATAAACGTCCTTTCCTTAAAAATTTAACTACGAGTGCTGTTACAATCCAAACTAAACATGTGGAAAGAACAACTATAACGATAAATGGTATCCATTTTCCTTTTAACACACCAAATGCTGTCATTAGACCTACTCCAGCAGGAATAAAGAAAAAAGACATATTTGATAAAAGGAACTCACAAACTTCTTCTATCATTTCAACCTTAACTATACCTATTTGCAACCCCAAAAACAGTAAAATAAGTCCAATAACCGCTCCCGGAATCGGTAATTTAAACATAAGTTGCAATATAGTTCCAATAATATACGGAATCAAAATAATCATTAATTGTCTTAAGTACTTCATTGTTTCACCTACTTATTATAAAATGTTGTCATTTGTGTAATTTTCTTATTAAAGTATAAAATTCTTACCTATTTATATATGTAATCTCTTGTCAAAGGCAAATCATTATTTACACCTTTAGCAAACAATATCTGATGAAGAATGATATTTTATTCTATCATTAGCCTTTTGAAATTGTTCTTCATTTAAGGTAATTCTAATAACCTTTACTTTATATTGTTTTGCTGAATTTTATAAAACAGTTTGTCAGTAACCAACATTTATCACTCCCTAATTATATTAATATAGTTTACTAGTAATTAGTTATTTATTTCACAATTATAACAACTAATCTTCTTAGGTATACCATTTTTTTAACTAGAGGTCAAAAGCAATCCGTAGAAGACTAGTGCTTGGTAAACGATAATCATAATCTAATTGATATCAAACACTCTCATTTACTTACTTATACTATATACTTATACTATATATTTGTTTATAATTTCATTAAGTTCATATACATTTTGCTCAGTCCAACTAGTGAAATCTTTTTTATCATTAATTGCAGCACTTGCAAGTTCGAATAAAAATTTTGGTACTTCTGCTTCCTTAATATCGCCATAATATTTACCTAGCTTTGTTTTACCTATCCCAATCTCTCCCCCAAAATGTAATTCGAATACATTTATAAGCTCATCTTGGACCTTTTTCTTTTTACCGCAAAACCCAATTGTTCCTATTTCGTGTACAGAACAAGAATTAGGGCATCCTGATATATGAACATGAGGCAGTATATCTTTTGTTAAATTATTTTCTTTAAAATAACTTAGTATATCCTTTAAAGTACGCTGTGTTTCTAAAATTCCCATCTGACAAGTAGGAACTCCTATACAAGCAATAGAACATTCCAGTGAAGTATTTCCACCCATTTTACCTGTTAGCTCAAGGATTATTTCAGCTTCTTTCCCATTCAAATTTCTAATGTATAATCCCTCTGACATAGCTAGTCTTATCTCTACTTCATTCATAACTTCTATTTTATCTATTATTAGTTTCAAATGCTCACTTTTTAATTGTCCGCCTATTGGATGCACATACACACTGTATAATCCCTTTTGTTTTTGAGTAAATAGTCTTGGACTTCGCATCGATGTTTCAATCCCAACTTTGTCGTAGATTTTGGTTTGTACCTTGATTTTTAAATTTTCTCTAGTCTTAACTTTTTCCAAATAACTATTATAGCAGTTTACAAATTTCTCCTCGCCCATTCTTTCCATAATATATCTTATGCGAGCTCTTCCTTTGTTAATGTAGTCGCCTTCATTAATAAAAAGATCTGTTATTGCTTCAACATGATATAAAATATCTTCTGGCTTAATCAACTGTTCTCTCTTCACAGATAGTTTTGAATTATTCCCCATTCCACCACCTAAATACACTTTAAAATACTCTATGCCATTTTCTTTAACCGCTAAAAACCCTAAATCAGTAGCAGTTACATGTGCCTCATCCTTTTCATTACTTGAAAATGCAACTTTAAATTTTCTTGGGAGTTTATACGTATATACCTTACTTAAAAAATGGTCTCCTACAGCTGTTGCGTAAGGTGATACATCAAACACATCTTTTTCCCCTACTCCAGATAGCGGTGAGACTGACACATTTCTAGGGAAATTACCGCCGGATCCCCTTGAGTATAAACCTTTCTTTATACCTTCTTCCATGGAATCACAAACTTCATCAATAGTAATTCCATGTAGTTGTATCGCCTGACGAGTAGTTAGATGTATACTATCTAATCTATATCTTTGTGTAAAATCATATATTAATTTAAGATCTTTTATAGAAGCTATCCCTGATGGTATTCTAAATCTTATCATAAATTTCTTGCCACTACGCTCGGCATACACGCCCATACCACCCGAGGATCCTTTAAAGTCCATTTTACTTGTTTCCCCATTTAAAAATTTATGTCCAAGCGCTCTAAAATCCTCAACTTCCCCAAGAAGTACTTCACTAAGAAGAATTTTATTTAAAGTTTTCATCATTATCAATCCTTTCCTATTGCAACATTATTATGGCTATAGTATACTGTTTTTTAACCAATAAGTATAATACATGTTTTATATAATACTTATTAATATTTCTGATAGGTAGGGTGATAATTTTGATTGAGGAATTAAAAACCTTTATTGCTGTGGTAGATAAGAAAAGTTTCACAAAGGCTGCAAAGAGCATCAACATATCTCAGCCTAGCGTAAGCTTACATATTGTAATTTTAGAAAAACACTTCAATACAAGACTAATAGAAAGATCAAATAAACAGAGAAGTATATTAATTACACAAACTGGAGAAATGTTGTACAAAAAAGCTAAACAAATAATCTCCCTAATAGATGATACAAAAGAAGAACTTAACAATTATCATAATTCCACCTCTGGCACTTTAAAGATTGGCGCAAGCATGACTATAGGTGAATTTTTACTGCCCTCAATACTAGGAGAGTTTATTAAAGAGTTTCCAAACATAAAACTAGAAGTTGCTATTGAAAATACCCATAATATTTATGAAAAATTTAAAAACTATGATATTGATATTGCTTTAACTGAAGGCAGCGTCCCTGTGCATGACTATACTTTCAAAAATTTTTATGAGGATACAATGGTTGTTGTAACTCCAAATTCCTTTACCTATGACCAAAATATTGGACTTAAAACTTGTTTGTCAAATCAAACTTGGATGCATAGAGAAGAGGGTTCTGGCACTGGTGAATATCTAAATATCTTTTTAAATGCAGAAGGCATATCTCCAAAAAACTTCATTATTCTCGGAAGTAACTACTCCATTAAAGAAGCTGTTAAAAACAATCTAGGTGTAACTTTTATCTCATCTTTAGTAGTAACTGATGCTGCCATTAACAATGAACTTAAAATTATACCTATCAAAACAAAATACAATAGATTTTTTTCTTATTTAGTTCATGAAAAAAATCTATCCAGGATTGCAACATTATTTGTTGAGAAATTAGAAAAGTGTAGCCATATGAATAAGTAATGCTTAATTATTAGTAATCAAGCATATCAATAATAGAAGTGCTTTTATTTTATAAATAAATTCCACGAGCCAAGGTCCAAGAAAAATACTATGTTATGTCTATGGATACACTCACACTAATAATAATAATAATAATAATAATAATAATAATAATAATAATAATAATAATAAACCTATTGATTTGGGATGGAATTTTATTAATACTGCTTCTTGTTATAGTGCAGGAGTTGCAGGAAGAGCTATAGGCACAAATACGGAAGACTTATGGGATGTTATTGTTGCAGATAAAAGTTCGAGTGTTGTCAATTGCTTTAGGTACGGATATGGTGTCGATAGACATATGTTATAATCTATACTGAAAAATAATTTTAAGGCAGGATTATCCTGCCTTAAAATTATTTTTCAGTAGTGCCTTTAGATGCTTCTGAACGTGCATTTAATTGTTGCTTTTCTTCTGGAGTAGCATCACTAGGGCCACTAGCCATGTTAGGCATGTTATACATATTAGTCACATCGCCGTTTGACGCACCACTAACACCTTTATTTGATTCCGATTGTTTTTTCATTTTTTTTATTTCTTCTAAATCATTTTTATTCATAAATATTCTCCCTTCTAATGTACGATAGTGTAAACACTATCTTTACTTTTTTTATATAAATCCTTGCATTTGCAAGGATTTAAGTTGTTTTTAAAATAAAAAAACAATGACCCCTTCTATTTGATATAATTGTTGTATCTGAACTCAACAAAATACCAAAAGGAAGGTGTCATTGTGAGTACAATTATATCAATGTTAGTTACCTATAATCAAGTATTACTTTCTCAAATTAAACAATTACTTATTTTTATTGCTAAAAATATACCGCTAAAAGTTCCAAAATACGATATGACAAGTCCTAAATATAAAAAACTTACTGTAGACAAATTGCCTACTATCAAAACTTTTGAAAAGCTTAATTATAATCAACTATTAGATGAGTATAAAACCTCTCATGGTAAGGATAAAAAACCTGTCAATTCTCGTGGTAAATATCCAGTATCCCCAGAGACCATCTGCCCTCAATGTGGCGCTCCGCACATCTATATCTACGATAACGCTGGAGGCCGTGGGCAGCTTTGGTGCAAAGTTTGTGATCTGCATTTCAACAAAAATAAGGTTAATTTTAAAACTGAGAGCTTCCTTTGCCCATTTTGTGGACACTCTTTAAGTAAGAAGAAGGACCGTAAAAACTTTTATATCCATAAATGTGTTAATAAAAAATGTAATTATTACCTGAATTCTCTTTCAAGGCTTTCTCTTGAAGATATTAAAGAATACAAGAAAGATAAGCACAGATTTAAACTGCATTACATTTATCGTGAGTTTACAACGAATTATTTTGATGTAGATTTATCTTCTATGCCAAAAGGTGCTACTAGCCTAAATTTCAGAAATTTTTCGTCTCATGTAATGGGCCTATGTCTAACATATAACATTAATTTAGGATTATCTACACGCCGTACGGCGCTTGCTCTTTGGGAAATACATGGAGTTAAAATATCTCATGTCATGGTTAGCAGATACGCCGTCACAGCTGCCGCTTTAGTTAAACCCTTTGTCGATAATTATGACTATAAGCCTACTGATTACCTCGCTGCTGATGAAACTTATACTAAAGTCAAAGGAGTCCATCAATATGTTTGGCTTGTTATGGACGCTATCAAGAAATCAATTTTAGGATACCAAGCGTCTTTTAGCCGTGATACTGGCCCTTGCATTTTGACTATGCGTATGGCTTTCGATAAGTTCAAAGAGTTTCCCGGCAAGTCACTTAAATTCGTTGCTGATGGCTATACTGCATATAAGCTTGCTGAGCAACAGTTTAAACTTAACGGCATGGACTTCGATGTAATCCAAGTAATTGGTCTTACTAACTCTGATCCTATTTCAACCGAATATCGTTGGCTTAAACAAATAATAGAGCGTCTCAACAGAACATTTAAATTTTCCTATAGGGTTACAAATGGCTTTGGTAGTGAAGAAGGTTCCAACACGCACTTGGCGTTGTTTGTAGCATATTACAACTTTCTCCGCCCACATAGCTACGCTTATTGGGGACCATTGAACTCAATCCCTGAACTTGAAAAGATTTCTACTATGCCAGCAAAATGGCAAAAGTTAATCGAACTTTCACAGCAACTTATAATAGAAAAACAGGTTGTATAAGTGAATTTACCTTTTAATATAGTTTGAATTTTCTTACCCGGCAGGGTTCCGTAAAAAAGGAACAATCTGATTAGGTATATTTTTGCTGACTTTTTTTATTTACCAAAAAAATTACAAGGTTTTGATGAAGACAAAACTAATATTTCATTCCTTTAAGGTATATTTTCACTTTTCAAGGTGCAATTTAAATTCCAAAATTTTTAATCTTGTTTTTTCATAGATTAGTTAACACTATCTAATGTACAAAATACACTGCACATATCCAATGCATTATATAGTTTACCCATTTTGTGATATAATATTATGGTTATAAATTGTTAACAATATTGACACTTAAATGCAATACTTATTTAGTAGTATTAATTTGTATAGGAATAGGTTGCTACAACGATAGTATAAAACAAGACATGCTAAATATAGATAATAAGAATTATCATAATACCAGTATTAGATTGAAATTTATAGCATGGCCAATAATTGCTGAAATGGAGACAAATAATTATGAAACCTGAAAACGAAAATGTGTCTGAAATGTCGGAAAATACTTCTATTTTAATTACTCTGTGTGTTGTCGCCTTAGTTCTAGCACTTGTGGGGATTAAAATAGTGATAACAACTATGTAACTCAAGGGTATGCTAACGCTACCGTTATAAATTAATATTCTTGTAATTAACCACCCCAAGAATATTTGAACCACCTTTGGATATAAATCAGATATATTTTACAATAAATTAGAACCATCCTAAATATTAAATTTAGGATGGTTCTTTCTACTTAAATACAGACCTTGCCTAAAGATAACCGTTTTGTTATAATTATGGTGATTTTACCTATTTAAGGAGATGAACATATGCTTACTGTACAAAACCTAAGTAAAAAATATTCTAAAGAATTAGTTGTAAACAATATTAGCTTTCAAGTAAATGAAGGTGAAATTGCTATTCTTTTGGGCCCAAATGGTGCTGGAAAAAGCACCACAATAAAATGCATCGCTGGGCTATTAAAATATGATGGATACATTGAAATTTGTAATCACAAAAACAAGAGTGTTGAGGCAAAAAAATTATTTTCCTATGTTCCAGAGGTTCCAGCTATGTTTGATTTGCTCACAGTTTATGAGCATATAGAATATATGGCTGCCGCTTATGGTATAAATAACTATAAGGAAAAAGCCGAAGAATTACTTAAAAGATTTGATTTAATTGATAAAAGAAATAAGCTTGGAAAAGAGCTGTCCAAGGGTATGATGCAAAAAGTAAGTATTTGCTGCGCCTTAATAATAAACCCTAAGGTAGTATTATTTGATGAGCCTTTAATGGGCCTAGATCCTAAAGCAATAAAAGAACTAAAGAAAGCAATTTTAGAGCTCAGAGAAAAAGGTTCTGCCATTCTAATAAGTACCCACATAATAGATAGTGTTGATGATTTTTGGGACAAGGTATTGATAATGAAAAATGGAAATATAGTACTCTCCGGTACAAAGCAAGAGCTTATGAATAGGAATGAGACCTTAGAAGAACTCTTCTTTGATGTAACAGAGGATAGCGTATGAAACCATTATTTTATATAATAAAAAAATCTATAAGAAATTTTTTATTAGAACTAAAGCGAAAGCCAATAAAGCTAATTGCCTATATTATACTTCTTATACTTTTGTCACTAACTTTTATTTTTGGCAGCAGTAATACCAGCAAGCAAAATATTTTAGATCCAGCGTTGTACACTACTATTGTAGGATTTATTATTTTACTGTTCACCGCACCGGACCTCTATTCCTCAATAAATAATGGAGCCACTTTTTTTAGGGGTGCAGACATAAATTTAGTATTTACATCTCCCACTAGTCCTCAGAAAGTTTTAGTATATGGATTTTTAAAACAAATATATACTTCATTTATAGCAGTTTTTTTTGTTTCATTTCAAGGACCTAACCTTTATCGTTTTACTAATATTAAATCCTATGGAATTATAGTAATTATCTTTGGCTTATTCATTATGCTCATTTTCAACTCAATACTAAAGATATTATTATATTCAATAGCTTCTAAATGTGAAAAAAATAAGGTTATTTTAAGAAATACTTTTAAAGTTTTAGGAGTATCCCTAATTATAGTATACTTTATAGAATTATATATAACTAGGTCACCAGTTAAGGCTATTATATCATTGCTAAATAGTCCTGCCATTTCATATATTCCTGTATACGGTTGGGTAAGGGCAATTATATTATCTTCAATGAATGGCATACATTCAATATTTTTTGTTTATATAGCTCTGATTGTTGCGTCTGGAGGTATTTTCAGTTATTTAATTTACTCTATGCAACTTGACTATTATGAAGATGTCTTAGCTTCAACTGAATTAAAAGAAACAGCCATCTCCGCCACGCGTCGGGGTGAGCGATTATTTGTACAACCGGGTAAAAAACCTAAAGTAAGAAAAGTTCAATACACTAAAAAAGGAAAATTTGCCTCTGCTATATTTTGGAGACAAATATTAGAGTATAAAAAGACTGGTTTTGCATTGATAAATGTAGTGTCTGTTATTTACGCAGTTATAGCAATAAGTGCTGGATTATTTAGCCCTATAAAAGATTTAAAAATAGTCTTAGGTGGCATGATATATCTTCAATTATTTTTTACCTTTGCTAGTAAGTGGCAAAGAGATTTATCAAACCCATACATTTACATATTACCAGCCCACGCCTTTAAGAAGGTTATCTATGCAACTGTAGTTGATAACCTTAAAAACCTTATTGATGGAACTATAGTGTTTGCAATAACAGGAATATTATTTAAAAGTAGTATCATTCTTATTCTCCTTAATATAATAGCCTTTGTTTCAATAGGTTCTCTTTTCATCTATGGTGGAATTCTTACTAGAAGAATTTTAGGCAGTGGTAATAACATAGTATTTACATCTCTTATAAGAATTGCAATCTTACTTTTAATACTATCACCTGGTATAGTCCTTCTGATAGCATTATATAGTTCTACGGGAATGCTAATAGCCTACACACTATTTATTACCTATAATCTTATATTTAGCAGTTTAATAGTGTTTTTGGGTAAGGGAGTGTTTGAAAATATTGAATTATAGTGATATATTTTTTTAGATTAATTAGGTACAGGCGACATATATATGTCGCCTGTACCTAATTAACCTCTATTTAAAATTGGCACATATACTCACTGTTTTTTATGTAAACTTCAGTATTTCTGCTATCACAGATTTATCGGCTACACCCCTTTAAACCTATAATTAATAATAGTAACACATAAATTATAATTATTATTTCAAAAATAAAATCCACTTTTTTGTTTTTATATTCTATTTTTTTAAAAAATTTATTTCTTAGTAATGAGGATATCACCCCTACACATAAGATAATTACACCGCCAGAAACGTTATTTGTATAACTAAGCCACGCACCTATTAAAAGCAATGATAAAGTTAATATTGTGACAACCTTTTCAACAACGTATAGTTTTTTCATATTCTTCATAATCACCTCAATAAAATTAATATAAACAGTCTTACTTAAGAATAAATTGTTTATATTTTTTATTCTACTCTTTATAAGAGTAATTATCTACACCTAAATTAACACTATCTTTTACTAATCTGCTTACATATAAACTAGGAATAACTGCATACATAGCTGCAGCATTTACTAATTCACGTTTCCAAGTTCTTTCATTTGGAGAATGCGACTCTTCTTCATGACCTGGTCCAAAGCCAATGCAAGGTATACCGTATCTGCCCATAATAGAAACTCCATTTGTAGAAAATGCCCATTTGTCAACTAGAGGCTCCTCATTAAATAAACCTTTATATCCGCTTACTAATGTTTCGCAAACTGGATGGTCCTCATCTGTTATCCAAGATTCAAAATAAGCAGCTGTAGGGTAAACAACTCCCTTATAGGAAGGTTTTTCGTAATCATACATGGAAACCTCAGCTTTCAAATCTTTCACCGATGAAAGATTTCTTATTTGCTCTAGGGCCTCATCATACGTTTCTCCATTGGTTAATCTTCTATCTATTGATATGGTTTGACTATCTCCCATCGCGCTTCTTGATGAAGAAGTAAAAAACACCTCAGAAACAGTTAAGGTTCCTTTCCCCAAAAAATCATCATAATGTAATCTTTCATTAAGATCTTTCAACTCATTAAAAAAAGGTGCCATTTTATAAATATCATTTTCTCCTCGCTCTGTTGTGCTACCATGAGTAATTACTTTTACCTCCATTCTTCCTCTTTGCCCCCTATATATATTGCAGGAGGTAGGCTCTGTAATCACAACAAATTCCGGCTGAATCTTGTCTTCATTTATCATGTACTGCCAACAATTCCCTTCACATTCATGTTTTTGTAGCGTACCTGTAATAAGCAGAGTATAGTCACCTTGTAAGTTTAAGTCTTTAATTATTTTCCCGGCATAAACCATAGAAGCCATACCACCCTTTTGGTCACTTCCACCACGTCCTATGATTACTTCCATATCTTCATAGCCTTTGTATGGGTCATACTGCCATAACCCCTTATCTCCTATGCCTACTGTATCTACATGTGCATCCATAGCAATAATATGTTTACCATGCCCTATAGTTCCTATTATATTTCCCATATTATCTATGTCTATCTTATCGAAGCCTACTTTCTGCATTTCCTCTTTTATTCTCTCAACGACACTACGTTCATCACAGCTTTCACTAGGAATAGCAATCATGTCACGAAGAAACCTTGTTATGTCCCCTTTGTACTCTTCTGCTTTCTTTAATACTTTTTTAAAATCTAAATTCATAGAAAATCCTCCTTCTATTCCTCTATATTTTGTTATTTATTTGAATGTGCTTCAATTATAGTTTAAATCTATTACTATAGTCTCTGCACCTAATTTTCTAATAGCTTGGACATAGCTCATATTCTATTTTCATGATATTTTACTACTACCAATATCATATTAATGAATATATGAAAAAATTACCAAACAGAGTAAATAAAAAAAAGCCTTATAATCTAAGGCTTAATAATTTTATTAGCAGCATTCATTTTTTCAACAATGTTATACATATTTGTGATTTGTCCAACAGACAGCTCATCTTCTAAATTATAATAGTTAAGGCATGTTCCGCAAGATAAAATTTCCACTCCCAACCTCTCTAATTTTTGCAAGCTATCTAACACTGAAGATTGTTTGGTTGGAAGTTTTACTCCCCCATTATAGAAAACAATAGTAGAGGGGATTTGTTCTGCTTCTACCAAAGCATAAATAAAGCCTTTAATTAGAACTTGTCCTAATTCATCATTCCCTTCTCCCATTTTATCAGAAGATATAACAACTAATGTATTTTCCTTTTTCTCATTTTCTAATTCTTTAACAGATTCATCTGAACCTAACCCTTTTATAATTTTAACTTCATAATGATATTCATTAATAGTTTTGGATTCCCATTCGTATCCCATTCCCTTAGCCATTTTTTCTAAATTTTTCTTAGCCATTTCATTATCTACAATAACTAATACGGTTTCATCTTCTTCAACTGCTTTAAGAGCGTTCCTGGCTTCTATAACTGGTATGGGACAAGTTTTTCCTTTAGCATCAATTCTTATCATATAACTTACCTCCCATGGTAACGTCAAGATTTTCAAGTTTAATTCCACCCTGTAAATGTTATCTGATTCTCTTATTCATTTCATTATATTACCATTTTGCAAAATAAAAGTCAATAAAGTTCTCAGAATATTATTACAATTAAAATAAATCACTTCCCTTCGTTAATCTGAATGGGAGTGATTTATTGGGAACATTATTTTAATACTTCCACATTAACACAAGTATCCGGCTTTTCACCATTCAATACTTTAATAATATTATTAGCTGCAGTTAATCCCATTTTTGTCCTTGTTTCCATCGTAGCCGAGGCAATATGTGGAACAATTGCAACATTGTACATATCGAGAAGCTCTGGTTCAATGTCTGGCTCATGTTCAAATACATCAAGCCCAGCTCCCCATATTTCACCTTGCTTAAGGGCTTTAACTAATGCTTTTTCATCGATTACTGGACCACTACATGTATTAACAATAACTGAAGTGTTTTTCATCACAGAAAATTCCTTTTCACTAATATAGTGTCTGGTAGAAGGTGAAAGTGGTACATGTAATGAAACGAAATCCGCTTCCTTTAATAATGCTTCTTTATCCACATAAATAGCACCCAATTCTTTTTCCATTTCATAATTTCGCAACAAATCAGTATAAAGTATCTTCATATCAAAAGCCTTGGCTTTCTTTGCAAAATTAAAACCAATTCTCCCTGCTCCTACAATTCCTAAAGTCTTACCCGTGATTTCACGTCCAAGAAACATCATAGGATCGCAAGATTGAAAAGCACCATTTCTTGTGAATTTATCTGCTGCAATGATTCTTCTAGATACAACCATTAGCAGTGTCCATGCTAAGTCAGCAGTCGCATCATCCAGTACCTGCGGAGTGTTTGTAATTATTACTCCACTTTGAGTCGCTGCAGCTGTATCAATATTGCTGTACCCTGCTGCGTAGTTAGCAAATATCTTACATTTTTCACCAGCTGTCTCAAATACCTCTTTATCAATATTATCAGTCAAGAGACATAAAACTGCATCCTTACCTTTTACCTTTTCTAAGAGCTCTCCTCTTAATAAAACTCTATCTTGAGGATTAATTTCTACATCAAAATGCTTTTTTAAAAGCTTAATAGCCTCATTGGGGATTATTCTTGTTACGTAAACCTTTTTCTTATCCATATATTACTCCTCCTATAATTCTAAAATTGACCTCCGACTTGTAGTAATAGTTTTTTTATTAATCTTTAACTTTTTTTTCAACATTGATACAACTGAAACAAAAGAAAAATAAAATACGATAGTCGATGCTTTTTCTCTATCTCTTAAACATCGGATTAAGGTATAGGCTGCTCCTGCACACATAGCAGATATAAACCCTAAAGGTGGAGGCAGAACTAAAAAATTGAATTGAGGTTTAATAATTAATAGAGCTCCTATAAATGCAAAAGCGGATATCAGCATAAATGTGATAACTTTAGGTTTATTATCCATTCTTCACACCCTCTCAAATATAAGTTCATTTTTAATCTTTCCTACTTCTTTTATAATCTTCATTTGTCTAAAACAATAAGTAATTTTTCTTGCCTTGTATACCGTAACTTTTAATGTTTTCGCTAATTGTTTATTGGTAAAATTCACTGGTAGTTCTTGTGGTAAAAATTCAAAAAAATCTTTTACTTCTCTAAATGTTATTTTATCTACTACTTCTAAAAGCTTTCTATCCACAATGCTTATTCCTTTTCTTCTCCAGCTTCCTTTACCATCCTTGCACCGTATCTCTTCTTCTTTAGTCATTAAGATTTCCAGTATAAAATTTTCTTCCGCCATTAAATCAGGTATTCTAATTAACTCATCAAATAAATCAACCACTTTACCTTTTTTAGGAGATTTTCTTCTACTAATTACTTTATTAGTTTTTTCTGTTGTTACTATATATTTTTCAACAGCTATAGGGTGTACTAGCATAACCTTATTGTACTTAACCAATTCTCTAAGCTTATTGCCAATTGCACCAAAATTTTTCGTTTGTATTTCAATTAATGAATCTTCCCTTACCAAATCAATTATATATTTATCTACTTTTACTTCTAATCTGTCCCCTGGCACCGCATACCATTGCTTAATGGATGAGTGCAAAGATCTCTCGTTTTTTATATTTATTCCTGTTTGCTCTAACATTAAGACCGTGTCTTCTATTTCCCCCATTTTTTCTCCTTGCGCTTTAATAAAAATCTAAAACTTCACAATAAATGTAAAAATATACCCTTTTTATTTATATAATAATTATAACAGAAATATCATATATCGCACATACTAATTATGTAGCAAATAATAATATAAAATACTATAATATTATAAGGTGATGAAATATGAAAATTGCGATATTATCTGATACTCATGCGAAAAAACATAATGATAAACTTTTTAAATTAATAAATAATATATTTAAAGAAGCCGACATGATAATTCATGCAGGTGATTATATTTCCTCAAGCGTCGTGTCAAAATTAAAAGAGCATAAGAACTTTGTTGGAGTATGGGGAAATAATGATAAAGGATACATCAGAGATTTACTAAAAGAAAAAGTAATTATATCTGTGGAAGGATATAAAATTGGTTTGTATCACGGCCATGGTAATAGCAAAAGCACACTAAATACAGCCTATGATAAATTTATAGATGATAAAGTTGATATAATCATCTTTGGACACACTCATCAGCCACTTATTTTGACTAAAAATAAAGTACTCATGATAAATCCAGGTTCACCCACGTGTAAAAGACGTGAACCATGGTATTCATATGTTATTTTAGAAATACAAGATAAGAAAATAAATGTTCAATTAAAATTTTATAATTAATATTTTTATAATAATTAAGGAAAATGCATCTGTACCTTTTTAAAAAATTCATATATTATATTGGGCAAATAATTTCTTCTAATTATTTACCCAATATTTATAGTTTCTACATATAATGGGCATGAAAAAGTAGACAGAAAAAAAGCCTACCAATATTGGTAAACTTTTTATTTTTTTATATTAATCTTCTTCTACCTCAGTAACTTCATATCCTATTTCTTCAATAGCTTCCGTAATGTCATTATCAGTTGTTTCGTCTTCAAATTCTGCTACTGCAAATTTTTCTTCTAAATCTACTTTTAATTTACTAGCACCAATATCGAGTAATGCCTCCTTTACATGGCTTACACAATGTGAGCAACTCATTCCATCAATATATATTTTTTTCTTCATTTAAACTACCCCTTTCTATTGTTAATTCATATTATTATATATGTTACATTCTAAATTATATAATCAATAAGTCAACTTATTTTTTTAAATTCTTTTTATCTACCTGTATTTAATAATAATACTGAACTAAAATTAATATATACTGTTGCAACCTAAAGTTAAATATAATAAACCATTAATGGTTAAAATTTCAATTATTATGGGTATATTTAAAGTATTATACCCAAAATTTTAAAATAAATTCTCTTTTATCCCTTATTTTAGCTTTAATTTTGACAGCCTCTTCATTAATTCTAATGTAATATTATCCAATTCATTTAATAGTTTCAAATTTACTAGCCGCTATTCCCACATAACTATATACCTCTTTGACTCTGTGTGCAACACCTTTATTCATTCCCTTTTTTGTCTTTATAGGTATATAAGTACCCATTGAGTATGTCCTATCAATTACGTCCCTCTGCACATCTGAAATTGTTGATTTAAATTCAAGTTAAATTACCCCTATATTAATTTTATATAATACTTTTCAAAAAACTTTCTTTAAAAAGAATCTTCTTCAAACGCACTAAGTACTCTATCCAATATACCATTTATATGTGCTATAGCTATACCGAAATTGGTAATAGGCAGTTCCTCTATATTAGCCTTCTTAATCCTTGACATGAATTGCTGCCTATTAACCATACAGGCTCCACAATGAACTATTAGCTTATATCCGCTTAAATCATCTGGAAAACTGCTGCCGGCGCAAATCGTTATATCTAGCTTTCCACCTACCCTTTCCCCAAGCCATATAGGCAGTTTTTCTCGCCCTATATCTCCAACAAGTGGATGATGGGTGCAAGCTTCTGCTATAAGTACCTTATCTCCTGGTTTCAATGTATCTATAGCTTTTGCCCCTTTAACTAAGGTGCGTAAATCTCCTTTATACCTAGCCATAAGTATAGAAAAGGAAGTAAGTGGTACATCTTTTGGTACTATAGAATTGACTTTTTTAAATACCTGCGAATCCGTAATCACCAAATCTGGTTTGTCCTTTAGCGCGGCTAAAATGTCCTCTAGTTCACTATCCTTTACCACTAGTGCCATAACATCATTATCAAGAAGATCTCTTATTACTTGAACCTGTGGTAGTATTAGTCTCCCCTTTGGTGCTTGGATATCTTGTGGTGCTACAACTATTACTCTTGCCTTCGGATTTACTATGTCACCGACAATCGTGCATTTTTCAAAATCCTCTGGCGCATTAGCCATAATTACTTTTTTTAACCCATCAATATTGGTCTTATCTTTAGCGCTAACATTAACAAAAGTTAGATCTATTACCTTTTGAATATCCTTGAGTGATACTTCATTTTTGTCTACTTTATTGATGACTCCAACTACAGGTATTTTTCTTTTTTTTAAATCTTCATACCATGTTTTCTCAAATAATAAATCTTCCTCATTACCGTCAATAACCAAAAGTGCTAGATCAGTTTTGTCCATAACTTCTTTAGTTTTCTTTATTCTAAGTTCTCCGATTACGCCTTCGTCATCAAACCCCGCAGTATCTATAATAACAACAGGACCTATTGGAAGTAGCTCCATTGCCTTATAAACTGGGTCTGTTGTGGTTCCTGCTAAATCAGATACTAATGCAATATCCTGCGACGTAATTGCATTAATCAAACTTGATTTCCCTACATTTCTTTTTCCAAATATAGCTATATGAAGCCTATTAGCATTCGGCGTTTGTTGCATAGTATATCCTCCTCTTATCTTTTATGTTCAAATTTATAATTTAAAAATTTTATCAATTTATTTTTCCATACAAATTAGAAGATTCCAACTTTATCAAACAACATAATTATACAAAATTTGAGTATTGAATGTCAACAATTCATCAGATATGTTCTTGCCCTACTTTAACATAATTATCATCACCTGTGGTGATGATATACTACCTATCTATAAATCCCTATTACACGCTACATAAAAATTTTACATATAAAAATATACTGCTTTAATACATTTTTCTTTGGGTATACTAATTACGACAAAATTAAAGGTGTGTGATAATATGAGTTTTAGAAAAAAAAGTATTTTCCTTGTTTTTGCTACCACTATTATTTGTTTCTTATTATCTAGCAGTCCACATATATCCAATATACAGAAAAACAGCCAGGCATTTATACCATGTAGTCCGTCATTAAAATCTGCTGGCGATATTGAAACTTCAAAATTTGTTTATTTAACTTTTGATGATGGTCCTACATACGTTGTTACCGATGCTTTATTAGATGTATTAAAAAAACAAAATGTAAAAGCTACTTTTTTTATAGTAGGAAAAGAAATTGAAGGAAAGGAATCAATTCTTAAGAGAATATATAATGAGGGTAATGGTATAGGTCTTCACACATACAGTCATAATTTTAAAAAAATATATAGAAGTACAGATGAGTTTATTTATGAAATGAAAAAAGATTCCAACAAAATTGAAGAAGTCACTGGCTTTGCTCCTAAAGTTATTCGATTTCCTGGCGGTAGCGCTAAACGCTTAAATGCTTCTAATTTAGAGAAACTTCATAAAAACAATTTTAAAGTATATGATTGGAATGTTAATTTATCTGATGGTATAAACCCTAATTTAAGTGTCTCACAACTTATTAAAAATTCAAAAATAATTAAAGGAAATAAAAATGTAGCCATACTCCTTATGCACTGCAATTTTAATAATAAAAACACTGTAAAAGCTCTACCTGAAATCATAAAATACTATCTAGATTCAGGTTATGAATTTAAGGTTATTACTGAAGATACCCCTGAATATTATTATAAATTTAGAGATTAAATCATCTTCTGCGAAGCTGCACATCTTCTACGAAGATGAATTGACGACTCCAGAAGATGATTTATATTCGCACTGAAATTTTATTTTTGCTATAATATGTGCCCCACTTATATGCGTAGGAAACTCACCTTCTGAAATATCGTTAAAAAAACCTCACTATAAAGTGAGGTTTTTACTATAATTGCGTTATAAATTTTTTTTCATTATAATTGTTTAACTATTGTTTTTTAAATTTTAATTTGCTTACCATTAAATAAGATAATATAACCATTAAAATCATAGTCGACCCTAAATTTGAAGCTTTGTTAAACATAAATAAAGCATACAGTGCTAAAAATGTGCCTGTAACAGTAATAGGAATTCCTGAAAAAACCCCATCAAAATCTGTAATATTATATTTCGCTAACCTATATGCGCCTGCTACTGGGAAAATTAAAACCATTAAATACCCAATTGACCCAAGCCCTGCGAAATTATAAATATTAAATATTAATATTGAAGGTGCCAAACCAAAAGATACTAAATCGCATAATGAATCTAGTTCTTTACCTAAATCGTTATCCACATTTAAAAACCTAGCTATTTTACCATCATATCTATCAAATATTCCTGCTAAAAGAATAAATACCGCTGCTAATTTATAATTTCCGTCAAAACTCATAAGTATAGATAAAATTCCACAAGACATATTGCTTAAGGTGAACATGTTTGGCACAGCGTTTTTTATTTTAACCATCTATATCACTCCTATCCTTATAATTATACCATATTATTAGCAGTTATTCTTTAATATTATATAACATTATTATTAAAAGCTTCTTAAATTTTACTTAATCTTCATTTATATCAAAATTTTAAATTAAATCCTTACTTAATTAATATTCTGAATATTAATTAATAATTACTTTATTTTCTATCAACTAAAAAAGGACCAGCATTTTTTTGCTGATCCTTTTTTGCTATTATCTTTGAACGATAATCGCAGTTCCTTGACCGCCACCTATACATAATGTAGCAAGTCCTGTTTTAGAATCTCTTTTTATCATTTCATATATTAATGTAATAAGTATTCTTCCACCTGAAGCTCCTACTGGATGTCCAAGTGCTATAGCCCCACCATTAACATTTACTATTTCTGGATTTAAGCCTAAATCTTTAGCTACAGCTAATGATTGAGATGCAAAAGCTTCGTTAGCTTCTATTAAATCTAAATCAGCTACGGTCATTCCTGCTTTTTGTAATGCTTTTTTACTTGCTGGAACTGGACCATATCCCATTATTTTCGGATCTACTCCACCTGATGCATAAGATTTTATTGTAACTAGAGGTTTAAGTCCTAATTGATCTGCTTTAGCCCTTGACATTACTACAAACATAACTGCACCGTCATTTATTCCTGATGCATTAGCTGCTGTTACAGTACCGTCTTTTTTAAATGCTGGTTTTAATTTTCTTAATTTTTCTATAGTTGAACCAAATTTCGGGAATTCATCTGTATCAAATGTTATTGGGTCGCCCTTTCTTTGAGGGATTACCACTGGAACGATTTCGTCTTTGAATTTACCTTCTTTTATAGCTTTTTCAGCTTTTAATTGACTTTTCAAAGCAAATTGATCTTGATCTTCTCTAGTTATGTTCCACTTTTCTGCAATATTTTCTGCTGTAACTCCCATATGATAGTCATTAAACGCATCCCATAGAGCGTCTTTAATCATAGTATCAACTACTTTTCCGTCTCCCATTCTTGCACCCCATCTATTGTTTGGTAGTGCATATGGAGCGTTGCTCATGCTTTCAGTTCCGCCTGCTAAAACTACTTCCGCATCTCCACACATTATAAATTGTGCTGCCATGCTTACAGCTCTAAGTCCTGATCCACAAACCTTATTTATTGTAAGTGCTGAAGCCTCATCTGGAATGCCTGCATGTATTGATATTTGTCTTGCAACATTCTGTCCAAGTCCTGCTTGTATTACATTACCAATAACAACTTCTTCTACAAGTTCTGGTTTAATTCCTGCTCTTTTTATAGCCTCTTTAGCTGCAACAGTTCCCATTTCTACAGCTGATACTTTTGATAATCCTCCACCAAAAGATCCTATTGCTGTTCTTGCTGCTCCTACAATTACTACTTCTCTCATATTATAACCCTCCGTTTATTTATTTCTCTAGTATATTATTACCACATAATAGGAATTTATTATATGCTTTTGTTTTTTCCTATATATTTATTACTAGCAATTTCCATGCCAAGTGTGCACAATCTTACAACTCTTACTATACCAACCTCTGCCAATTTTTTAAAACAAATTATAACTACGACTGTAAACTTAGTTAACACTAATAACCCCATACACTTACCCATCTTGAGCTTGTTAATATTATAACCTAATTGTTAAAAAAATCACTAAAAGTATTTTCAACGTATTGATACACCTAAGCATATAATTTTTTTTACAATCCCCATTTGTACCACTGCAACTATTTTTAATATAAAAACAACACATGTAACCATAGTTTACATGTGTACTATTGTAGATTCGCTAATTTCATTAAATTATACCTATTTAATTTCTTATACAATCCAGCCCTACTAAGTCCCAATATTTTTGCAGTTTCTTTTTTATTCCCTCCTGTTTTTTTTATACATTCCATGATAAGGTCTTGCTCAATAGTTTCAACAACATCTTTTAAATAATTATTTTCTAATGAATATTTTTTTAATTTACCATTAATTATCTTTTCTGGCAAATGTCTTGGCATTATAGAAATATCTGTATCAAGCAGGTTTATAGCTCTTTCTATTACATTTTCAAGTTGTCTTATATTGCCCGGCCAGTTATAAGATTTCAAACAATCAATAGCCTCCCTTGAAATGCCCTCCGAGTAGATATTATATTTTTTACATATTTTTACCCTTAATGCATTAGACAATTCATCAATGTCTTCTACTCTTTCTCTTAATGAGGGTAATTTTAAATGCATAACATCCAACCTATAATACAAATCTTCTCTAAACTTTCCATCTTTAATTAACTGTTCTAATGACTTATTAGTTGACGCAATAATTCTTATGTCAACTTTGATAGCATCATTTCCGCCAACCCTAACTAATTCTTTTTCTTGAATAACTCTTAGGAGTTTAACTTGCATATTCATAGGCATATCACCAATTTCATCTAATAAGACTGTCCCGCCATTTGCATGTTCAAACTTGCCTTTCTTACCTGATCTTTTAGCACCAGTAAAAGCGCCTTCTTCATAACCAAACATTTCCGACTCAAAAAGCTGTGCTGGAATAGCTCCACAATTAATTTTTATAAAAGGCTTTTGGCATCTTCTACTAGCATTATGAATGGAGTGCGCGAAGAGTTCTTTACCCGTTCCACTTTCACCAGTAATTAAAACGTTTGAATCTATCTTAGCTACTCTTCTGGCGAGTTTCATTACCTCGCGGCTTTTAACACTATTGCCTATAATGTTTTCAAAAGTATATATTGCTTTTTGATCTGTGCTTAATTCATTTTTACAATATTCAGCATCTTTTTGTGAATTGTTTATCTTATTACTTAATATTTTAAAATTGTCTAAATCTTTAAACATTATTTTCCCAATGGCCCCTACAATTTTACCATCTTTCTTTATAGGAATTCTTATAGAAATTATCTTATGTCCATTAGTTTCTTGAATTTCTCCAAACTCTTGTTTACCAGTCTTCGCTATTATATGTAATTTTGTATTTTCTATAACATCAGTTACATGTTTTCCCTCTGGATTTTCGCAATTAATAAATTCTTTATATTCATCGCTCATCATAGTTATTATTCCATTTTGATCTACTACAACTACACATTCTTTTACAGCATTAAAAATTGTATTCAAAATATTTTCGTCTATTCTTCCATTTCTTTGTGAATTCATTAATATCTTATTTTCCGTTTTTTTACTAAATATTTGGAGTGCACCTATGACTTCGCCATTTTGGGTTATTACTTTACGGGTTATAATAAATTTACCCTCTTTTATATTTAATTGTTCATCTCTATTTTCAATTATACTTAATAATTCACCATAAGGAAATATTTTTAAAATATGTTTCCCTATGCTACTTTCTGCATTAACCTTCAACATTTTTTCAGCAGCATTATTAATGATTTTTATGATGCCTTTCTTATCTATAACAATAACGCCTTCATTAATAGTGCATATAACCTGGTTATAATAATCATTAATTGTACCCATTCGTCACCTTCCCTTAAGCTTATAACACAATTATAAAGTCCATAGTTTTTTTTATCAAGGTATAATTAAAATAGCGAGATTTTTTCTCGCTATTTATGATTATTAGCTTAATTTTTAACTTACTAAAAAAAGCATGTATTTTAAGTAATACATACTTTTCTTCTGAAATGTCGTTAAAGTATAGAATTTGTAAGATTAAAAGTGTTTATTATTTAATGAAAAAGTTCATAAACGTTGTAATGACTCCAGCGTTAACGAAATCTACAAATAAACCTCCCACTAATGGAACAACAAAGAATGCACGTTCGGCATGACCATATTTTAATGTCATAGCGTTCATATTCGCCATTGCATTTGGTGTAGCTCCCATACCAAATCCACACTGTCCACAAGCCATTACCGCTGCATCATAATCTCTCCCCATAACCTTAAATGTTACGAAATATGCAAATAACGCCATTAGAATTGTCTGAGCAAATAACATTATGACTAGAGGTAAAGCTAAATCCGCTAACTGCCATAGCTTTAATCCCATTAACGCCATAGATAAGAATAAAGATAATGAAATAGCTCCTATAACATCAATTTCATCTAAATGGACCTTATAAGCCTTTGTAACATCAGCTATATTTCTTAAAATTGCAGCTGCTAACATGCCTCCTATATATCCTGGAAAAGTCAATCCTGCTTTTTCAAAAAGAGCAGATATAATTGTACCTATTCCCATAGCTAACAAAATCTGAGATGCTGCACTCATAAAATTGTCAGGTATCATTTGTTTTGTAGTGTCTTCTTTTGATAATGTTGCATCTTTAGATGTTTTTGAATTAACCGTTTTCATAGGATAAGAAAGATTATTTTTTTCAAGTAATTTTTTACCTATAGGTCCTCCAATCATGCTACCCATAACTAGTCCAAATGTCGCTGACGCCAATGCTACTGTGGTGGCACCCGCTATACCTTTTGCTTCAAATAATGGGCCAAAAGCACCTGATGTTCCATGTCCACCTACCATAGGGACAGAACCCGTACAAAGACCTATAATTGGACTTAATCCAAATATCTTAGCAAGTGTAACCCCTGTAACATCTTGAAGAATTATAAGTACCGTAGTTATTCCTAAAAAAATGAAGACTTGTTTTCCACCTTTTTTTAGTAATTGAAGACTTGCTGTAAACCCAATAGTTGTAAAGAATGCCGTCATAAATACTGCTTGAAGCGTTATGTCCATATCAAAAGTTAATATGTTAGTTATTTTTAGTATTAAAGTAAGTATTACAAACAGCAATCCACCAACTACTGGCGCTGGTATACAATACTTATCTAAAAATCCTACCTTATTTTTGATTTTTTGACCTATAAATAGAACGATAACTGCTAATGCTACTGCTTGAATCATGTCTAATTTTATAACCATTTTTATCCTCCTTGTATTATATCATATTATATTATAGTATATATGATAATTATAATAAGCTTATACAGATAAAAACACAATACTACAAAATACTTCTTTTTAAAAAGTAAATTTTCAGACTTTTATGTTTTTTCTTAACCAAGCAATATGCATTAAATAATTATGTCTATAATAATGTAGTATGTCCTATAAAATCCTTTTGATGTATGTGACAGTGTTAAAATATCTAGTGTATATGCTTGTACACCAATTGTTTTTTTACATATAAATTATCCCATAAAAATACTTCCACTATATGTAATCTTATGTTTCATAAGTCTCTGTTATGCTCTTATAATGCAATAAAAAATAGCGAGATTTTTTCTCGCTATTTTTTTGATTATTATATTAGGAACACTCAAGCAAATAAGCTTAGTTTCCAAAATTATTTAATATGTACAATTTAAATATCTATTATTTCACAAAAAAATTCATAAACATTGTAATTACTCCAGCGTTACAAAAATCTATAAATAAACTTCCAACTAACGGAACTATAAAAAACGCTCTTGGAGCAATCCCATATTTTGCTGTCATAGCCCCCATGTTTGCCATTGCATTTGGTGTAGCGCCCATACCAAATCCACAATTACCAGAGGCCATTACCGCTGCATCATAATCTCTTCCCATAATATTAAACGTTATGAAATATACAAATAACCCCATTAAAATGGTCTGAGCAAATAACATTACTATTAGAGGTAAAGCCAAATCTGCTAATTGCCATAATTTCAATCCCATTAACGCCATAGATAAGAATAAAGATAATGAAATACCCCCTATGACATCGATTTCATCTATATGGATTCTATATGCATTTGTAGAATCAGATATATTTCTAAGAATTGCAGCTGCAAACATAGCACCAATGTATGGTGGAAAAGTTATCCCTGTTTTTTCTAGAAGTGTTGATATAATTGTACCTAGCCCCATAGCTAATAAAATCTGAGATACAGCTCCCATAAACTTCTCGGGAATTAGATGTTTTACAGTGTCTTCTTTGGTTGTTGCTGCCTCTTCATGCACCTTTGAATTAACCGTTTTCATAGGATATGAAAGATTATTTTTTTCAATTAATTTTTTCCCTATAGGCCCTCCAATAACGCTGCCCATAATTAAGCCAAAGGTTGCTGATGCCATTGCTACCGTGGTAGCACCTACTGCACCTGCTTTTTCAAATATTGGACCAAAGGCACCTGCAGTTCCATGTCCACCTACCATAGGTACTGATGCCGTTGAAAGACCTATAAGTGGATTTAGACCAAACATCTTAGCAAGTGCAACTCCTGTAATATCTTGAAGAACTACAATTACGACGGATAATCCTAAAAAAATAAAAACTCCTTTTCCACCTTTTTTTAGTAATTTAAGACTTGCAGTAAACCCAATAGTTGTAAAGAACGCTGTCATAAATAATTTTTGTAGCGTTATATCCATATCAAAAACCAATATATTACTTACTTTTAGTAGCAATGTGATTATTGCAAAAATCAATCCTCCGATTACTGGTGCTGGTATGCAATACTTTTCTAAAAAAGTCAACTTGTTTTTAATTTTTTGTCCTGTAAATAGAACAATAACTGCCACTGCGACTGCTTGAATCATATCTAATTTAAAATTCATTTCTTGTACCTCCTGATAATGTTTTTGTTATATACTATATATTATAAGCAAATTATACAAATAACTACACAAAACTACGAACTCTTGCACAAATAAATTAACTTTTTATATTATTAGTATTTTTTTGTTATCTATAGGACTATGTTTTGAATACTTATGAGCTTAATTTGGTAATAATGCTTTCAATAAATTTTTTTGTATTTATTTTACCGGGCTCATTTGTATCATTGTTTATATGTCTCATTTCCTGCCTTACTTGCTTGAAGTCAAATAATAATGTGCTATATTCCATAAAAATACTACTACTATAATCATCACAACCGATCTCTGCTATAGTTTTTAAGGCCTTTTGAATAGTTCTCCTAATCCTCTGTTCTAATGCCTTTTTATTTATGTTTACATCTCCATATTCCTCCTGTGCGATTTCACTGTATATTTTTTGTAGCTGATATGTAGATGATGGGTTCCTTTTTTTAAAATCTATTATTTTATGTATAATTTTTATTAGCTCATTACTCCCTACAGCACCTGTGATACCTATATCGGCAAAAATATTAGTTATTTGATCATCCAAAAATAATTCCTTTGTTATACTTTTATCATTATTTAAGCTTGATACTGCACTTTTTATAAGAGCTAACGAATTTTCAAGCTCAATATTATGACATATCCCTCTTATAACATTAGTAACTTCTATACTGTTTATAGGTTTACTTATAAAAAAAATTATTCCATTTTCATAGGCTTTTGATACCAATAACTCATCCTCAACTTGAGATATCATAATAAACTTACCCTTATACCCTTTCTTCTTTGCATCCTTAATTATTTCAATTCCATCCATTGTAGGTAACAAAAAATCAATAAGCACTATATCCGGGCTATAGAATATAATGTCTTGCGCAGCATCTTCACCACTATCTATTTCACAAATAACTTTTCCAAGGTTATTTTTCTTTATTAAAAGGCCTAGCATTTTTCTAATATTAACATCGTCATCAATAATCAAAAAACTTTTTCCCACAGTTATCCTCCATTCAATGAGTTCTTAGGTATTTTCAATATAAATGTAGTACCCGTCACTCTATCTGATTTTACCTCTATATCTCCTCCTAAGTCTTCAATAATATTTTTCACATGTGAAAGTCCGATACCCGTAGATGCTTTTCCTGTTATATTATCATACTTTGTAGTAAACCCTGGATTAAAAATATAAGGAAGAATCTCTTCATCAATTCCATTCCCTGTATCAGTTACTTCAAAATATATATTACCTTCATCTTCTTTTTCAGATATTTTAATGAACCCTTCATTTTCACAGTCATCTATACTGTTAATTATTAAATTATTAAGAATAATAAATAAATTATAATAAGCCCTAATAGTAAAATCATTTTTAAACTGGAATGCTATTATTATTTCTTTATTGCCTTCTTTTATATATCTGCTTGTATTATCATTAATAATAGTAAAAATACTTGAGAGTGTCATTTCATCTTGATTTTCAAAATTATCTATAAGTGATTCAAATCCTTTTAAAATTCTATAATGATCTTTTTTTATTTCATGTACCTCTCTTGCGATGTCCAACGTTTTTTCTCTTAAATCATCATTATACTTGTAAGTCTCATATAAACAATAGCTTTTTGACATCACCTTTTCAATATCTTTCATAGACTTCTTTAAATAAAACATTTCTGCATGTATATTCGAAATTAATAAATTGAGCTCTGTATATCTCTTCTGATGTTCACTATTTATGATAAATAATTTTTGTTTAATATAAGTGAGGTAAACAAGGTAAGATAAAACCGCCCTAATAAATCCTACCAAAAATATGATTCTTATAATATATAAATTAATGCCATTTCGCATAATAGCTTCAAATATGTTACTTATCGAATCTATTAATGTTAATAATAAAATTGTATTAACTATACGGTCTTTATATTTTCTAACTTTAGTAATATTAATAAAAGCACCATAGATTAAATAATATACTAGCGAAGGAAAATTAGAAGCTATTATATCTATAATTCCATACTGTGATAATACTATTCCAAAAATATTCCTCATTACGAATATTAGTGAGCCAGATAAAAACGCCATTCTCAATTCTGACATATCGTCCATTATAAGTATACTTAAGTTGAAAATAATTACCCCTACTGAAAATTTTAGTTGACTTTCTAATGGGTAAAAATATATTTCTGCGAATAGAGATACAATTAATGATATGACGATATATTTCTTTGTCTTTAGCATATACCCCTCCAAACAGGTAAATATTGTAATCAATTACGAGATTCTGTTAAGACTCAAATATTCCTCTACAGAATTAAAGAATACAGTTACGGCTAGCAAATCTGCTGATCCTCCTGGACTTATGTTGCTTTTTGTAAATTCTTTGTCCAATTCTTCTACTGCCGCTTTACCACTTTCTGTAGCCATTCCACCTAAAGAGATTATATGAATTGCCTTTTCCTTTACTTCTTTTAACGTATCCATTGAATGTCTGTGAAGAACATTCGAATCCTCGCAATGTTGCATGATGGATATGAGGGTATGTATTAACCTACTATTTAATTTTTGAGCTTTATTTTCCTTATATACTCCAAGAGAATAATCAAAAACTAGAGGAATGCCTCTCTCTACTTGCCCTCTTATTCCTTCTACATTATATTTTAAAAATAATTTTTCTCCATAGCTTGTGAATTTATCTTTATTCATATAAAATAATTCATCCTGAACAAGCCCTCTAGTCATTTGCTTTATTATATTTTGAATTTCCTCAAAATTTTTCTTATCATACATCACTTTGGTCACGGCTGCACAACTTATACCTAAAAGAAAAATCATACCTTTATGAGTGTTTACACCCTTGGTAGCCTTAAACATCTCTTTTTCGGCTTCTATTCCTATATTACGAATAGCCTTAAATATTTCTTTGGGAGTTCTCTTTGAATATCCTTCCTGCGCAAACAATACCATATACTTACTTAGAGCCGAGGTGCTTTTAATAAAAGAATAGTGATCCATATCTATATGAGCCCCTTTTGATATAGATGACACTAACCCAGGTGACGGATATGCAGCCACTTCACATAGCATTGCTTCAATTGCGTACCCTGCTATAACAAACGCTTCATGGGATATTAAATATTTATTATTCATAAAATTTCTCCCCATATTCTGCAAATCTACTTTTAATAAATCCTTCAACTTCTTCTTTGTTGTGTTTTTTGCTTCTTACACAATTATGAGCTACGTCTTCACAGATATAGCATTTTCTCATATCTAACCCGAAATCCCTTCTACTAATACTTCTACCTTTTTCATCATATACATCTAAGTCTACACATCTTCCTAAAATGTGATTATCTTCTAAATTAAGTGTCATCGATTTAATGTCCCTTGCTTTCTTATTTATGCACATAATCACAATGGGACCTTCTGCAGTTGTAACTATTTTTTTATAATTAATAGAATCAGAAAGCATTTTACAAATTATTTGATCCATAATCACAGTTATTTCTTGTGAATAATGATTATCCTTGTTTATGCCTGGATAGTTAACCCTAACAACCAATATTGGCATTTTGTATCTCTTCACTAGTTCTTCTTGATATTCAATTCTTTTTTCTCTTGCTAGCAATATATCTTCTGCTGTATACATATCGTAATTAATGCGGAGAATCGCTGAGCCTTATTTTCCGCATTATCTCCTTTCCTACCAAAGTATTTAAAAATTCCCACGTTGAACTAGGTACTATATGTTCAATATGGCTTATTTTGTCTTCCTTAATTAATTTTCTAACCTTTGAGGCACTGATAATATCTCCCATAAGCGCTTTTCTTTTTACCTCTACAACTTCTACCCCATAGGTGGGTAGTATTTCCTTTAAAGCCTCATTATAAGCGTTTGTAACGATGCAATAAGGCTCTTTTCCTATAAATCTCTTAGTTATATTTAGAGTTTCACAAAAATATTTTCCAAAAATTGATGCATCGAGTGTTGTATATGCCTTTAGTATTACATCTTCTTTTCTTAAAAAATAGGATGGAAAAGTAGCTTCCGAAATAATATATTCTCCCCCTTTAATCACCCGTACATTATGTAAATGGGAAACACCTTCTTTAACCATAGCATATCTATAGATAAATGGGAATGAAGATTTATCTTCTTCAACTATAAATACCAGGACTTCTGTGCTTTGCCTCGCAGCCTCTTCTATTATATACTTATGTCCTAATGTGAATGGATTACAATTCATAACTATCGCTGACTTCTGAATATCTGCATCTATATCGTATTCCTCTTGCATATCATTTAAATACTTTTTTATATCATATATCCCACTTTCAAGTAGAGCTACATTTTCTATTTTATGCACAAGTTTGTACCCAAGCGACGTAAATATATCTGTGTTTTCTACCTTAGTAAATATAAAACTATGATAAATTCCTTCCTCAAAAAGCTTATCCGATAATGTTCCCATCAATATAGCGGATACCCCTTCTCCTCTTAAATCATCTGAAACTGCAAAACATTTAAATACATTTTTGGACTTAGAGCAAGTGGCTTTAATCTCTTCATTTTTTCTAATAACAATGGTATAATCCACATTATCATCAAGTAGTAGTCCAAATGTTTGCAAAAAATCTTTTACTTTCTTTACCTCATCTTCATCCTTTAGATTAATTCTTTCAGCGTTAAATCCATACATAGAAATCCTCCTTATGAAAGCTTCTGGTCCCCCCGAAGATATATTATCGCTACACTCTATTATATCTTTATTATGCGATAAAATCCAATATATATAGGTTTACCATTGCAACGTTTAATATAAATAAAATAAAGCTGAAAATAATTATTTTCAGCTTTATTTTATGCATTATAGTGGTCTTCTAACCACATCAATTACCGAACCATCTCTATATTCTATAACTGCAACTATTTCCTGCGAAAGTTCAATTGCTTTTGGTTTACCTGTCATTTTTTCAGCTATTGCTTTCATCTCTTCAATCGTCATTATAGGAAGATTAGTTTTCTTTAATTTCTCAATTATGTCCGTCCTCTTTGGATTAACGGCTATTCCTCTTTCTGTTACAATAACATCAATACTTTCTCCTGGAGTTGTTACCGTAGTTACACTATCCTTTATAATTGGAAGTCTTGCCTTCGTTAATTGTGTAACAATTATTGTAAGCTTAGCTCCTGCTGCTGTATCACTATGGCCCCCAGAACCACCCATGATAGCCCCATCTGAACCAGTGGTTACATTAACATTAAAATTTGTGTCTATTTCTGTAGCACCTAATATGACTATGTCTAGGTTATTTACAACTGCACCTTTGTTATCTGGATTTCCATACATGGAAGCAGACATTCTTTGATGTTTATGAGTACTTACATAAGATTGTATTGCTTGCAAATCAAAACACTGCACATCAAATAATGATCTAAATAATCCCTCTTTAAACATATCTACAAGATATCCAGTTATTCCACCTGACGCAAAGCTACCAACTATACCATTCTCTTTCATATACTTTCTTAATTCTGCAGCTACAGCTAAAGAAATCCCACCTGCACCTGTTTGAAATGACATTTCATTTTTAACAAGCCCTGACGCAACCATAACATCACTTGCCATTTTAGCTATTTTAAGCCCCACTGGATCCTTAGTAATTTTTGTAGTACCTGATACTATTCCAGCTGGATCACCAATGGAATCTACCTTTAGAATATAATCTGTATATATTTGACTTATTTCTATAGGGCAAGTAGGGTAAGGTACCAAATTATCTGTTATTGCCACTACCTTATCTGCACACTGCGCATCTGATACTGCATAACCTAGGGCTCCGCAGGCTGATTTTCCATACAATCCATTAAGGTTTCCATATGTGTCTGCTGTAGGTGCTGCAATGAAAGCTACATCTATGTGCAAATCTCCACTTTCTATTGCTCTAGCACGTCCACCATGGGTATGCATTATAACTGGTGTTTTTAATATTCCTCTGGAAATTTCTTGTGCCACAGGACCTGACATATAATTAGTCACTATTTTAGTAATTACACTGTTTTTTATGTGCCCAATTAAAGGCACATTGTTTGGGAACAGAGAGCTTGCTGCTAAGGTAATATTCTTTATTCCTTTTTCTGCAATAGCATCCACCACCAAATTTAATACATGATCTCCATTTCTTAAATGATGATGGAATGAAATTGTCATACCATCTTTTAATGAAACCTTCTCTAAAACTTCCTCTATACTACTTAAAACTTTTTCGTCACTAGGAGTTACAGAGTTTACTTTTACTTCTTTTTTCATTTTAATGCCAACATGTTTAAATGCACCTTCGAAAGGGGTTACTTTTCCATAACCTTCTATATATTCTGGTATTTCTCTACCTAGCATATTTTTCATTACTATCACCTCAATTAACTAATCCACTAAAGTAGCTTAAAAAAGCTTTTATATAAGGCCTAAAAGCTTTGCTAATTCTACTGTGTTTTTAGCTCTATTTATAACTGGAGCATCTACCATTTTCCCATCTAGGGAAAATACTCCTTTTCCTTCTTTTTCTGCTTCTTCCATAGCCTCTAGGACTCTTTTGGCGTATTTTACTTCTTCTGAAGTTGGAGCGTATACAGAATGAATGGTATCAATCTGTCTTGGATTTATTGCTGCTTTACCTGTGAATCCTAGGCTTTTAGCTTTAAACGTATCTTTTGATAATCCCTCAAAATCGTTAGTATCTGTAAATGGAGTATCAATAGAATCCACCTTCATTGCCCTACATGCAATTGCTACTCGATTCCTTGCATAGAAAACTTCTTCTCCTTCTTTGGTTCTTTTTATACCTAAATCTGAAGTTAAGTCCTCTCCTCCAAGTAAAACAGCTACTATCCTATCACAAGATTTTATTATGTTATAAACATTTTCAACTCCATAGGCTGTTTCCACTATTGGAATTAGCTTTATACTTCCCTTTGCAAAACATTCCTGCGCTTCTATGTTTGTAAGTATTTCATTTATAGCTTTTAGTTCTTCTTCTGTAGCTTTTGGTATCATCAATGTATCTGGTTTAACTCTTGCAATTATATCAATATCCTTTTGTGCAAATTCAGTAGAAAATGGATTTACCCTAACTACCACTTCTACATTACTATAATCTACATTTTTTATTGCTTCGCTTACCAAAATTCTAGCACTGTCTTTTTCTGTTAGACTTACAGCATCCTCTAAATCTAATATAATTGAGTCTGCGCCTAAAATTCCTGCGTCCTGAAGCATCGCTGGAGTATTACCAGGCATAAATAGCATAGTTCTTCTCAACCTTTTCATATACCTCACCTCTTATTGAGCTCTTTTTGTAGCTGTTTCTATTCTAGCTTTTATTGTATAGTTTAATGCACCTTTATCTTGAGCATTTACTATAACATTTTCTACTTTTAATTCCTTAAGTGTATCTAGTATTACTCTTTCTATTTCTTCCCCAAACTGTTTCATAACAATACTTTGAAGATTTATTTCAATACCGCCCTTAGGGTTTGGCATAAGCATTACATATATATCGTTAGATTCCATTGTTCCGGCTTTTGCTGGTTTATTAATTTCCATGGTATCACCTCACACTATAACTTAAATCAAATTTATTTTACACTTTCCAAATAAGCATTTTGTCCTTGTTTATATAGATCGTTACCTTCACTATCTATTACTACAACTATAGGTAAATCCTCTACCTCAAGTCTTCTTATAGCTTCAGAACCTAAATCCTCATAGGTTACTATTTCTGCTTTTTTTACACATTTACCTATTAGAGCCGCTGTTCCACCAATGGCTGCAAAATATACAGCACCATTTTTAATCATAGAGTCCACAACCTCTTGTGATCTTAATCCCTTACCTATCATTCCCTTTAATCCTTTTTCTAAAAGCTTTGGTGTGTAAGCATCCATTCTATAGCTTGTAGTTGGCCCTGCTGATCCAAGGGCCCTTCCAGGCTTTGCTGGAGTTGGTCCAACATAATATATGACCGCATCTTTAATATCCATCGGAAGTTTTTCTCCCTTATCTATAAGATCCACGAGTCTTGCATGAGCTGCATCCCTAGCGGTATATACAACACCAGATAATAGCACACTATCTCCTGCCTTTAAAGCTTTAACCTTATCTTCTGTAAGTGGCGTAGTTATTCTTTTCTCCATAACATTTCCCTCCCCTTATCCTTATTATAACTCTTTACTCGCATGTCTTGCCGCATGGCAGTTTATATTTACCGCAACTGGTAGACCCGCTATATGAGTTGGATAAGTTTCAATATTAACAGCTAATGCGGTAGTTCTTCCACCAAAACCTTGAGGTCCTATACCAAGCTTATTTATTTCCTGCGTAAGCTCTTTTTCAAGTTCTGCATAGAAAGGATTTGAGTTTGCCTCTTCAGTAGGTCTAATCGCTGCTCTTTTAGCAAGATTAGCTGCCTTATCAAAAGTGCCACCTAATCCTATACCTACAACTATTGGTGGACATGGGTTAGGACCAGCTTCTTTTACTACTTTTAGAATAAATTCCTTAACCCCTTTAAGACCATCTGAAGGTTTTAGCATTTTAATCTGGCTCATATTTTCTGAGCCAAAGCCCTTTGGAGCTACAGTTATTTTAAACTTATCTCCTGGAACTATATCATAATATATAACTGCTGGAGTGTTATCTTTTGTATTTACTCTGTCTATTGGGTCTTTAACTACTGACTTTCTTAAAAATCCATCTTCATATCCTGCGGCTACGCCTTTATTAATAGATTCGTAAAGGCTGCCTCCTACTATATGAACATCTTGACCAATTTCTATGAACACACAAGTCATCCCTGTATCTTGACACATTGGCATTTTTTCATTTTTAGCTATATCTACATTTATTAAAATCTTATCTAAAACACCTTTAGCTATATCCCAAGTTTCCTCTTCTCTAGCCTTTGTTAATTTGTTTCTCATATCATCAGAAAGATAGTAATTAGCATCTATACATAAATTTCTTACGGTTTTTGTTATTTCAGCTACATTTATTTCTTTCATTGTTATTCTCCTTTTTAATTCAACATCTAATATTGGAAAAGGCAGTTTAAATAAACCGCCTTTTCCAATTACCCCTCATTCATTATTCTTCTTATTTTTTTCTATTAACTAAAGCTACAACTCTATTCATTTCATTGTTAACTATCATGTAACCTTCATCTACACCCATACCTGGTTTTGCTAAGCATTGATCTGCTCCACAAGCAATAGCTATGTTTGTGCAAACTTCTGCAGATCTGTTAGTTTCGTTACATGTTCCACCACAGTATGCTCCACGGCCCTGCTTTTTGCAATATAGTATTGATTCAATTATGTTGTTAACTCCACCTAAGTCTGGAGTTTTTATTTGAAGCATGTGGCCCGCTTTCTTATCAGCAAATAACACTACGTCTTCATATGTGTTACACCATTCGTCTGCAACTAGTTCCACATTAATTTTTCTATTATCAAGTTCTGCTGTTAATCCAGCTAACGATTCAACTTGTCTTTCTCTATGCTCAACATCCATAGGTCCTTCTATCCTTAACTTGAATGGTTTTGCAGCTTCTTCGAGTGTTGCTATATAATCTGCCATAGCTTTTATATCATTATTAAAAGCTAGTCCTATTGTTCCATATACATCTATGTGGAATATTGGATTATAACTCTCGCTAGTTCTTATTTTTAATACTCTATTTTTTAACCATTCAACATAAGCGAGTAATTTTTCACCCTTAAGCCCTAATTTCTCTTCTACGTTATTTATAAGTGCGTGAGGCATTACGTCTGCACCTTTTATTATCATTTTATCTGCACTTGCATATCTATCATCACCTGATTGTGTGAAAATATCAATTCTCTTGATATCTACTCCAGTTTTATATTCGTCGCGTACAATCTCTGCCATAGTTACTTTTTTAGCTTTTGCGACAGCATCTAGAATAGCTTGAGTTATTCCGTATCTCATTGCTGTATGAAGCCTCTTACCATTAACTAACATGTGATCAAACTCTTCTGCGAGTGATTTAAAGCTTTCTAATTCTCTACCTATTAATTTTGGTGCTATTTCTTTTTCTATAATTGGTATAAAATCTTTTGCAAGGAATAATGGATCTCTTCCACCGGCTCCTGAATATTGTACTGCTGCACAGTCTCCGTAAGCTACTTGACCATCTTCAAGTATAATCATTACTGATATTGATTCTCCAGCTTGTCTAATTGATGTAAATCCTTCTGTTACTGGCGCACCTACATATGTAAATCCATCATGGTCTGCACCTTTTTTTATAGCTCTTTGGTCGTCAAAATAAAATCCTGTTCTTCCTGTTGAACACACTACATCAATAATTTTCATAATATACACCTGTCCTTCTATAAATTTTTTTCTAACTTTGAATCATCTATACATTTATTTATTCTGTGGTCTTCCTATAAGTACACCTTTTCCTACTGCAAATATATCATCTATAGTCATTTGAAAGCTTATATCCCTGTTTTCAAATTTTGCTCTATCTTCAAGTTTTTTCATATTGAAATTTTTCAATTCTTGTGTAAATGGTAGATTCCCAAATTTCAGGTATCTTATCGCTCCATTATTGTCTCTTGCAGGCATCATTTTACCAGCATTATATTTACTTGGTGCAAATGGTACATCAATAATTCCCATTTCAAATCCTTTAACTGTCGCTATAGCTAAATCGCCTTTTCCGATTTCATACATCTTATCTAACATACACTTTGTTTCAGCCTTTATTACTTCTATCTCTGTTTGCAACTCTTTAGACATAGGCATCCTTTGGCCTTTTAATAAGTTTAAAGCCATCTTTGTACATCTTATTCCCATAGCATTTGCTTCTTTAGTAGGAATTCCTATAGCCTCATGAGGAGTTTTAACTATTACTTTTGTTGCTCCTGCAAGTGCTGCCGTTGCAGCTCCCGTAGCTATAACTCCAAAAGCTTTCGCTTCATCTTCAGGGAAGCCTCCCATCCATTGATGTAATACCGTGGTTAAATATATATCTTTATATCCATTAGCTTTTAAGTATTCGTCGCATTGCTCTTCTAATGCTCTTATAGCTGCAACATCCTGTATTAAATTTCCACACTGGCCATATCCAACTGTAATGTTTTTAACTCCTTGCTCTGCAGCAAGTAAAGCTTCAATTATTGCAATTGCATTTGACGTACTAGGTGGCACTAAAGTTCCTGTTAATGGTCCAAAAGGCTCTCTATTAAATGAGACTCCTTGTTCTTCATAAAAACCAACAAGTCTATCACAATATTGCCAATCTAAAACTGATTTTGCTAAAGTTACATTTTTAGCATATGGAATATTGTAAGAAATACCGCCTCCTTCATTTGAAGTCCAACCTGAAGCATGAGTGATTTCAGCTAATAATCTTCCATCTGGAGTTCCGTGTCTTGCTTGTAATGGAGAATTTACAGCTTCAAAAACTTTTCTACCACCTTTAACTCCATGATTAACTCCCGGGAATCCGTTTAGTAAAGATCTTCCTGCCTTTAAACTTTCTTGTATTCCAATTTCACATTCATCATATCTATTCAGTCTTGTATAACTATCTATTGTAGTTGGTAGTAAATCTGCTCCGCCTTGTTCCTCTAAGTGTTTTAATAATTCGATATGCTTATCAATTAACGCAACACCTGCTCTTGGTTGTGCGAGTGTTGCTCCTTCTTCTTTAGCTTTTATTAATTTTTTTGCAAAGTCTTTATGCTCTGGAATTCTCTTGTTATATTCTACAGCTTCTTTTAAATCAACCTCTTTACCTGTTGGCCATTGACTTACTACTTCTTTTCTAACCTCAAAGAACTCTTCATCCGTCCATTTTTTATTTCTTAATTCCACTGAAATTACCTCCTAATTAATTATACTTTTACTAAATACTTTTTCATGATTCTAACAGCTTTGTCTGGGTAATCTTGAGACAATAATCCCATTGCAGATAATATATAAGTTTTATCAATCAAATACATTGCATCCCGCGGCTTTAAATACGTTGGATTCTCTGCACTAAAGGCTCCCGCTTTTAAAATTTCTTGTGGATTATCGCTATGTATTAATGCTCCACCTGTACCTATCATATACTTTACTTCCATAAGATCTTTTCCTGTTTGAGTGTACATAGCTCCCATAGGAGTGTTTGTGTGTTCTACAGTACCTACATGTCTTTCCATAGATATATCTGTGGCTACTTTCGCCATAGCCTCATCAAATTCTATTTCTTCCTTAGTTGTAGGAACCATTTTTATATGCTCTATTCTATATTTACAATTTGCTTCAATATCAATTTTTCTTTCTGTGTCCCCTAAGTACTTTCTGATTTTTCTGCTACCGGCCGCTTCCCTCAAAGAAACTGCAGAATATCTCATACCAAGGTCACCTTCAACAGTTCTTTTTGCAAAAGGTTCTTCTAGGCCTCTTATTGAAACGCCAGACTTTGTAGGTTCTCCCTCTGCTATAGAATGTACATCCGTTGTTGCTCCACCAATGTCGATAATTATTAAATCTCCTAGACCTTTTTCTTCATCACTGCCTTCACTAAGTATCGTAGCTGCCTTTAGAACGGCCGCTGGTGTTGGCATTAAAATGCCTTTCACTAAATCTTCTGCATTACTTAGCCCTTTAGCGTCAATAATTTTTTCCATAAAGACTTTTCTAATTTCTTCTCTAGCCGGCTCTACATTTAGTTTACTCAAAGTTGGCATTACATTTTTAGTAATGCTAAAATACATTTTAGCGTCAGTGAGTATTTGTCTTATTTCATCACTTGCTACTTTATTCCCAGCTACTACTATTGGTAATTTAACTCCATTGTCAGCTAACATTTTTGCATTGTGTATAATGCATTCCTTATTGCCACCATTAGTTCCACCTGCAAGAAGTATTATATCTATGTCTGAATTTTTAATTTCTTCAATTTCAGTCAATGTTAATTCATAGCTATATACTTTTAATACTCTAGCTCCAGCTCCAAGTGCTGCTCTTTTAGCAGCTTCTGCAGTTAGATCTGGTACTAGTCCAATGGCTATCATCTTAAGGCCTCCCGCGGCTGAGGAGCATGCTAATTTATTAATAAGATTAACATTTTTGTCTTTTAATATTGGTTCTATTTTTGCATAGGCTTTTTCATAACCGATCATTATATTGTCTTCAATTGTCGTTATGTCCTTAGCCGTAGCAATTATTTCTTCTTTTGCTATATCTACAACAGTTAATTTCGTATATGTACTTCCAAAATCTACAAGCAAATATGCATCCACTTATATCACTCCTATTGATTTTATAATATTTTCAAATCTTCTTTTAAATCATGTATTGTTGTTTCGAGTGTTGTTCCTGGTGGATATATTCTATCAAATCCCATTGCACTAAATCTACTGTGCACATCTTCCCAATTTTGTTTTCCTACAACTATATTTCCGCCTACAGTAAGTAATATACCCTTTAATCCTGCTTCATCACATTGTTCCCTCATGCCTCTGCAATCGATTTCTCCTTGTCCATAAAGAGAAGATACTATTATGGCATCTGCATTAGTTTCAACAGCTGCATTTATAAAATCTTCTTGTGGCGAAAGCACTCCTATGTTTATAACATTAAAACCAGCTTCCGTTAAAGCATAATCTAAAATCTTATTACCAACCGCGTGACAATCTGAACCTATTACTCCTAAAATTAAAGTCTTTTTTTCCATTTTTTAAAAGCCTCCTAAATAATTTTTTAACACATTATTTTTTGAACTTTATTTCAATAATCTTTGACTTAAGCGCTTTTACTGAACCCTCATCTAGACTATATAGAAATTCAATTATTTCCTTATTGTTGGGATTTTTACTTTTAACATCTTTATATCTGCCTGGTGATACTATCATCACATCTGATTCTCGGATTATATCTTTAAGTTCATTATCATCAGTAGTATTTGAGAATTTTATATTGGCATCAGCTAATCCTGCCTTTTCTAAAGCTCCTTTTATTTTAAAAATAAATTCTTCAGAGATACATACAAATCCAAATTTTGTATTCTCACCATATCTAGCTATTTTAACTATTGGTTCTAAATTTGGAGTAATTGCAACACCTAAAATTTCCTTATTAAGCCCCTCAGTTAAATTTGTAACTTCATTAATGTGATTAAATGTGGTTATTATAAACTCAGCACTTTCAATCTTATCTTTAGTTAGCTTGTCCATCTTTCGTAAATCATTTACCATTAAGAACATTACATCCATATTACTATTTTTACTAAGTTGCTTACTAAACATCTTAGCTTGTTCTATGTTGCACTCTATATATATTGCTATTACTTTATCCATTATTTGTTTTTTTTCATTTACCCTTTGATTTACTAAATCTAGAAATTCTTCTGGTTTCATTCCAATTTCTAGAGCTTCCTCTAATCCTAAATCAATGAATTTCATTATTTTATTTTCAATATCGAGATTTTCCCAAGATATAGATTCTTCAACTACGAAAGTTCCCTTTCCTTGATAGGATTTTAACGCCCCATCTTGTTCCAAGTCGTTATATGCAGTGCTTACAGTGTTTCTACTTACTTTTAATCTCGCAGACAATTCTCTTTCTGTAGGCATTTTTCTTCCAACCTTAAGAGTTCCTTTTTTTATTTCATCCATAATTTGTTTTTTAACTTGAATGTAAAGTGGTATTCCATTTTTTTTGTTTATTTCGATATTAATAAAAATTCCTCCTAAAGCATATTGGATTAATGGACTAATCCATTACAAGATTTATTATACTATATGGACCAATCCACTTCAATCGTTGTTTTACGAGCATTTAGTTGCGTTTTCCGTATTTTAGAGTAATTAGACACAATTATCTAACTTGTTCTTAGATTTAATACTATTTCCATGTAAACGTAACACTATTCGTCTGTAAACGTAATAAAATACTATATCTAACTTTTTATATAATATATTCTTATTTCTATTTTTTTAATAAGCATGATCTATTTGGGCAAAATAATTATTAAGGAGTTGATAATATGAATAGTGAAAACATTAAAAATTTGAATTCTATTCTGGAAGGCGAATACATGGCTGTTAACAGTTTTGATGACCTAATTGAGCATGCTAATGATGCTAATACCAAAAGTGAACTACAAAAAATACAACAAATTCATAAGCAACATACCACCCAAATTTCTACTAAAATACAGGATCTTGGTGGTAATCCATCAAATGGTATAGGAATCCAAGGTGTCGTAGCAGAAACTATATCAAATATAAAACATATTGGTACTACTGATACTGCTAGTTATCTTAAAGAAGCAGTCCAAGGAGAATACATGGGAATAAAATTTGTTAATGAATTACTTGCTGGTAGTGATGCTCCTAACAACTTTGAACTATTAAACACTATCATAACCGAATATCAAAATAATATTAATTCAATAAATAATCTTATTAATACTTCAAACGATCTATAGTAATATTCCAAAAAAATAAAATTGGCCTAATATACACTTAGTCCAATATTTCATATTAATAATATAATAGCAGAATTTAATTAGACTTTTTAAAATGACTTCTGCATTTTTTAGTAAATAACAATAGGAGCACAATTGTGCTCCTTTTTCTTTATTGGTGATGATGTTCACCGTGATGATTACATACTACATTTTTATCTTCTAACGTTCCATTAATATATTCCTCAATAACCTTTTTATATTCTCCAGATGCTCCTTTTATCACTTCAAGGCCATTCTGCTGTAGACCGCTAATTGCTCCCCCACCAATTCCTCCAGTAATAACTACTGTAGCTCCGTGCTTTGTAAGTAGGTCTGCCAAGCCTTGATGCTGATGTGCAAGCTCTACTGCAGATATTTCTTCAATGTTTACTATCTTTTTGTCCTCTACTGTCGCAATTACGAAACTTTTGCTCATTCCAAAATGTTGATTTACCATACTGCCATTACTAGGTATTGCTATTTTCATATCGTTCACCTCCATTTCTATTTTTTTATATTATTAATAATTTTATTAATAATATTTTCAGCTATTTCTGATAATTCAGGATTTAGGTTGTATTCTCCCTTGTTAGAAATATTAACAATTTCTCTACACATCGGAATTTCACCAAGCAAATCTAGGTCATTTTTATTTAAGAATTCATCTATATTATCTGATTCAAAGATTTTTATTTTCTCACTGCATCCTGGACAAATAATATAACTCATATTTTCTATTAATCCTAATATATTTATATTAAGTTTACGGGCCATATTGATTGCTTTCCCAACAATCATAGACACTAAATCCTGTGGCGTTGAAATCATTACTATACCTGTAATTGGTATTGATTGCATTACCGTCAAAGCAACATCTCCTGTGCCAGGAGGCATATCTATAATTAAATAATCAAGCTCTCCCCATATAACGTCAGTCCAAAACTGCTTAACAACCCCAGAAATTGCGGGCCCCCTCCAAATAACTGGATCCTCTTCATTCTCCACAAGAAAGTTCATTGAAATAACATCAATACCCTCAACTGTTCTAACTGGTATAATACCCGCTTCACTCATTACAGGCTTAACATCTTTAATACCTAACAACCTTGGTATACTTGGGCCTGTAATATCCGAATCCATAAGACCGACCTTATAACCTTTTTTATTAAGTTCATGCGCAATAAGCGCAGATATTGTTGATTTACCCACGCCGCCTTTACCACTCATGACGCCGATAATGTTTTTAACTTTGTTTAATGGATTGTTTTCTATGCTACATGTATCTTTATTATCACACTCACCATTTGATGGGCAACTTTTACAATCAGCCATGCATTATCACCTCGCTATTTATTTGTCATATGCCATTTATATTATAATACTATTATTTATTGTTGTCAAATGCCAATAAACATAGATTTGTTTTAAGTAAAAACTTATAAAACTATTTATCATCTGTTGTCTGTTTATTACATTGTCCATGACAAAAACTGCTTCTTTTATTACAAGTAACTTGCTGCGAAGCACATGATGGACAAATTTTTCTATCTTCCTCATACTTTATTTCATAGGTATAACCGCAGGATGCACATTTGAATTGACATATATTCCTCGTATAGTTTCCACCACTTATATTTATTGCTTTTCCCTCTATTAAAGCTATAGCAATCTTTTTTCGTGCGCTATCAATTATATTTTGAAAAGTTTGTCTTGAAACTAGCATTCTCTTTGCACATTCTTCCTGATTTAGTTCTTCAACATCTTTAAGCCTCATGGCTTCAAACTCTTCAACCTTTATAATTATTTCTTCAATTTCACATTTCCTTCTACCTGCAGGTACAAAGTATGTATATTGCGGTAAATTTTCCACCCTTCTATCCTTAACTGGTCTTGCCATTAATATTCTCCTTATTTCATATACTTTTTTAAGTTCTTAAATGTTCTTAATTGGTGGCATATGCTAATAAATTTTACATCCTTTTGCCATTAATGTCAAACAGCAATATTTAATATATATTTTTTTTCTTAACATGTTGAAGATACAATTAAAATACGAATATTTATAGGTTGAAATTACAATTAGTATAATTAAAAAAAGTATGATCATAAAAATAAAATGTATCTTATATGATAGACACTTTTTATATATTATTAAATAAATAGATTTACATTTGAATCTTCAGTTTGGCCTAGGTAATAACCAACTCCACCAATTTTCACTCCATCAATAAGTTCTTCCTTTGTAATTCCCATAACATCCATGGACATTGAGCAGGCTACCACTTCCACTCCACTATCAATCGCTGATTTTATTAAGTCCTCAAGAGAACTTATATTTTTATTCTTCATTACTGATCGAATCATTTTAGCTCCAATTCCCATCATGTTCATTTGTGAAAGTTTAAGTTTCTTACTTCCTCTTGGCATCATAACTCCAAACATTGAATCTATTAAACCTTTTTTTACAGATACTTTTTCAGGTTTCCGTATGATGTTAAGACCCCAGAAGGTAAATAAAATAGTAACTTTACTCCCCATTGCAACTGCTCCATTTGCGATAATAAATGCCGCAATAGCTTTGTCTAAATCACCACTAAAAACTACCATTGTTTTATTATTTTTTTCCACTATATCTGAGGAACATGATTTATTTATTTTTGTAAGATTATTATTGTTTTTTTTTATAAATGCGTAAACCATACCTTTTTCTTTTCTTAAATCTATTAATTCATTATTTGTTTTATTACACCAAGATTTAATGTCCTCATAAAATCCAGGGTCAGTTGCTGTTACTTTTAATATTTGATCTTCATTTAAATCGTCAATGCTAGCTTTAACTTGAATTAGCGGTCCAGGACAACATAGTCCACAAGCATCGAGAGTTTTATCATAATTATCAACGCTTATAGCCACTTCATCCTTTATAACTTGAGTATCTGGATCTAAACTCTGATTTTTGGGTATATCCCTAATTTCAGCTTTATTTGGTTTAAAATTTAAACTTGAAGCTGATTTATATCCCCCAGTTAAGTTTTTAACCTTAAATTGTTTTTGAGCTAAAATTCTTGCAGCTACGTATCCTCTTAATCCTACCTGACAATACTCAATAATTTCTTTGTTTGTGTCAAGTTCACCAATTCTTTCTCTTAAACTATCTACAGGAATATTTATAGCACCTTCAATATGTCCATTATTAAATTCCATTTCAGTACGAACATCTAATACCGTAACATTTTCTTTATCGTAGTCTATAAACTGATCTGTGGTTAATACATCCATTCTTCCTGCTAACACATTTTCAGCGACAAACCCGGCCATATTTACTGGATCCTTAGCAGATGAGAAAGGTGGTGCATATGAAAGTTCTAACTCAGTTAAATCAGTTACTGTTCCACCAAGTCTAATAACTGTAGCAAGTACATCTATTCTCTTGTCCACTCCATCATAACCTACACCTTGAGCTCCGAGTATTTTACCTTCATCATTAAAAATAAGTTTTAATGTCATTGAAAGAGCTGCTGGATAATAGGAAGCATGACTCGCAGGGTGTACAAATATAACTTTATAAGGGATATTAAGTCTTGTTAAAGTTCTTTCATTATTACCTGTACTTGCAGCTGTTAAACCAAATACCTTTATAATTGAAGTACCCTGAGTTCCCTTATATGTAGTTTTTAAACCAGCTATATTATCGGCTGCTATTCTACCTTGCTTATTTGCAGGACCAGCTAGTGGTATTGCAGTATTTGTTTTATTTATAAAATCTACAACTTCAATAGCATCACCTACTGCAAATACTCCCTCTGCACTAGTTTCCATTTTATTATTTACTAATATATGACCCTTAGCGCCTACTTTAATACCAGCTTCTTTCGCAAATCCAGTATCAGGAAATACGCCTATTGCCAATATAATCATATCAGCGCTTAATTTTGCACCACTATTTAAAGTTATTTCAACACCATCTTCAGTATCTTTAAAGGCTTTAACTCCATCATTCAAAATTATTTCTACACCGTTATCTGAAATTTCTTTTTCGACGGTTACAACAATATCCGTGTCAAAAGGAGCCATTATATGAGGTGCTGCTTCTACTAGAGTAACCTTAAGACCTCTTTCTTTTAAGTTTTCAGCCATTTCCACACCAACATATCCTCCACCAATAACTACCGCACTATTAATACCTTTTTTATCCACATATGTTTTAATGTTATCAGTATCTGGTATATTTCTTAAAGTAAATATTCTTTTATTGTTTATACCTTCTATATTAGGTTTAATTGCTTTTGCTCCTGGTGATAACACTAAATAATCATAACTTTCTTCATAAGTGCCTTTAGCCTTACTATTAACTGTTACAACCTTTTTGCCCGTGTTAATGGAAGTTACCTCACTGTTATTTCTTACATCTATGTTAAATCTAGCTTTCATACTCTCAGGTGTTTGTACTAAAAGCTTATCTCTTTCTTTTATTACCTCACCAATATAATAAGGTAGCCCACAATTTGCAAAAGAAATGTATTCATCTCTCTCAAACATAATTATTTCTGCATTTTCATCTAGTCGTCGTAACCTTGCGGCGGCTGAAGCTCCACCAGCTACGCCACCTACGATTAATATTTTTTTTATCACAAATATCCCCCTCTTATTCTTTTAATTGGCTTACTAACTTTATTATTATTTCATCTTTAATTTTATACTTAACATCATGTGGATATTATCCGAGCATCATCTAGTTAGACCGTATCTCCAAGAAGATATTCCACGACCTAGATGGTAAATATTTTTAAAATCATTGTTTTCCAAAATATCCACTGCTCTCGGGCTTCTTCCACCAGATGCACAATAAACTAGTACCGGCCTATCTTTATACTTATCAAATTCAGCAAGTTTCATAGGAAGAATCTGAACTGGAACAAGTTTTGCTCCTTGAATGTGACCATTATCATATTCCTCTTTAGTTCTAACATCTAAAATAATAAGTTCTTTATCACCACTTATAAGCTTATATGCCTCTTCTGCACTGACATCTTTAACCTTTGAATTAAACATAGTTTAAGCCTCCCTAGAAAATTTATATTTATATATTATTATATCTTAATATTACGTTATAATAATACAATAACATATATAAAATAAAAAGCAATAGAAATTTCAAATTTCACTAAGTATTTATTTTTAACCACTTAATAAAATAAGATACACGAAAGTTGTTCGTGTACCAAACTATTTTAAAAATTAAATTTTCAAGTTAAAAAGAGAAATTTGTGGCATATTAAACAATCTAAATGGCACCTTTGTATTTCCCAGTCCACTATTAACATATATTTTTGCTCCTCTAGTGTTGTCTAATTTATAAAGGCCCTTGGTATATTTTTCTGATAATACATTTTTCTTTAGTGGACCATAAAAAGGAATGTATACTTGTCCACCATGGCTATGTCCACTAAGAACTAAATCAACTGGATAATCACTATATTTGTCTACTAAATCTGGTTCATGTAACAATAATAAATTTACAGACTTATTGTTAATTCCGTTCATTGTTTTATCTACACTATGATTTCCCATTAACCCATCATCTGCTCCAAAAATTTTTATATGCTTATCCTTAAACACAATGCTTGCCCCATCATTTTTCAAAACATTAAATCCACCTTTATTCATTATCTCCTCATAGTATCTAACAGCCCCTCCACCATAGTCGTGATTACCATATATAGCATATTTACCTGTTTTACATTTTATTTGTTTAACAACCTCTGCTATATTGTCAATCTCATTATATGTTGAAGCATTATCTATTAGATCACCTGTAAATACCACTATATCGGCATCTAATCCATTAATTTTTTGGACAACCTTCTCTAGCTGATTTAAGTTATAAAACTCTCCAAGATGTATATCCGTAATTTGCACTACCTTTAGCTTTTCATCCCCATTTTTATTAATTGTAACATTATGCCTTTTTACAATTAATAAATTTCTCTCTATACAAGTTGTGTATACTCCTAACAAGCTTACAAATAATATTATCCAAATAGTAATTTTTCTTCTCACTTTCATTTTTTATCATATCCTTTATCCTTAGTTTTAAACTATTCTAACCTTAATATAACCCTTCTATGTTACATTAAGGTTACATATCTTTATCGTTTATCCAAAAAAACAGCTTATAAATATAATTTATAAGCTAGAGCTTAGTCCTTTAGGGGGTATATTTAATTTTATTGTTTCCATCAAATATAATAAGAGATTTTGCGGCAATTTTTTCCCCTTCAACATTAACTTCCTTATTAGAAAAGTTAGCTATTACCTTTAAGCACTCTCCATATTTAGTCATTTGGACTAATCTATCCTTTGATAAAATCTTAAAATCTGTCATTTCCTTAGTAATTGCCTTTTTACTAAAATCAGACCATACCTTTGTATGTTTTACAATAACGGCTTTATTCTTATTCCATTCATTTTTATCAATATGATAAAGTGGTGGTACATTATATAAAACCTCATATAGCATTCTATTTTCTACTTCATCTTTTATTTTTAATGTACCCCAGCCCCACCAATGAGAAGTAATAACTGAATCATTATAAACTAACTTGTATAGTGGAATTGTATATGCGGTATCCATAAATAACTTCTTATACTTATCCTTTATAGGTATCTGCTTTGAAAATAACTCTGGCGCTCCTCCATTACTTGAATAATATCCTCCCACATAATATTTACTATCCTTATTTTTACTCATATCCTTATCCATCCATGAAAAAGATGGTGTTTCTATGCCATGAGCAAATGCTATAGATTTGCTTGCAAAATCATTTCCTCCTTCACTTCCAACTACCATATTAAACTGTTTTTGAAGGTATTCCATTCTTTCTATTCTTGCCTTTATATCTCCTGCTTCTGTTGTAGGATGCTCTTTAGAATAATCATCCACCACTTCTCCTGTTGCATCTGTATCTAAAAACCACGAATTAAACTTTAGACCAATCTTTAAAATAGATGAAACTCGCTCCTTTACACTTGGCATAGCAAGTGTTGGATTTAACTTTCTTCCAGCCCCTTGGAACCCCTCTATCTTTTTGCCCTCTTTATTGGTTACAGTAGCATTTTCATAAAGAGATGTATCAGAAAATTTCGCTGTTGACCACTTTTCTTGTCCTGGCTTATGAATTGAATGATAAGAATCATAAGCACCTATTAAATATCCCAATTCATTTGCTTTTTCAACTAATTCCGGCTTTAAAAAGCCTTCTTGAAAGTCGTCTAATCCAACCCACATTTTATCAATACCGGACTTTTTCATATCGTAAAGTACATTAACAGTATTCGCATCTGCCCATTTTTCAATAGGATCTGCTACATCTCCTAAAGATGATTTTAATAAACCTTTATTTAAATCTATTAATTCTACTGGGTTTAATTTATTTATTCCCTTATCTATTAACCCTTTACTTTTTTTATCTAAATTCGTAAACACCTTAGGGTTATAAAACTCCTTTAACTGTATTACAGAATTAAAACCTTTTATAATTCTATTTTTTGTAAATTTATCAAGATACTCTGAAGAATCTAAATCATTAAAAGCAGTAGCGAGCTCTCCACCATCCTCAACCTTTGTTTTTAACAACTCCTGCATCCAAAGTTTTAGATCTTTTGGAATGCTTCCTTTTATCTTATCCAATTTAACATTTTCCTCAGATATTGCCGACCTATCCCAAAAATAAACATGTGGCGCCCCATAAAGCTTTTCAATATTTTTATTATCCTTAGCCTTATCCTCTAGAGATTTAAAGTTACCCTGCTTCACAATAAAATTCTTATAAGTTTTAGCTACATCTACCGGATTATTCTTAGTTAAATAAATTCTAAATCCATAATCCTTGTTTTTATTTATTGAAGGATATTCATGATTAAAAGTAAATTTAATATTTTCTTTAGTATCAAATTTAACTTCATTATTATAAGGATTGTTAATTATATATAATAGCGAATAATTCTTTTTGCTTGCTGCAAAAAACTGCATAGAAAAAGACTCTAAAGTTTTCATTTCATTATCATTTAAATAGTCTTTCCATACTTTATCATCCTTTGGAATATACTTACCCTCATTTAATGGAAGCATATATCCTTCTCCTGTTACTTTTGGCCATGAAAATTTATTTTCACCATCCTTATTACTAGATTTTATAGATACATCTAAATACTTATCTTTCTTTTGAATTTCTACATCAATATTTTTCTTTTTATAACTCCAAGATATTTTATCTCCATTGTCCTTTAAGTTTGATACCTCCGTTTTTTCTAAAGGCTCAGATACTGTTTCCGTGATTCCATTAGATTCTACCGTTATCTTAAAGGTAACAGGTTCTACTTTAAACTTAAAATCTAAATTTTCAACCTTAGTATTCATTTTGTTATTAATCGGATTAACTTTATTATTACTTGAAATAGCTTTATTATTACAACCCGAAAACAATGTTGTTACAGTTATAGCTACTAAAACCAATGATATTCTTTTTTTCAACTAAATCACCTCATAAGTAAAATACTATAGAAGTGTTACGCCAATGTTACAAAAAACTTTATTTAAAATATTATGTAAAATTCAATCTTATTCTGTTTCACATTAAATCCAAAGTCAAGATTATGTTTTTCTAATATTTTTTTCACTATAGATAACCCTAATCCCGTACCAGAAAGTTCCTTACTTCTTGATTTTTCAAGCACATAAAATGGTGTCCATATATTTTCTAAATCTTCTTTACTACTTTCTTCTAATCCATTTTTTATAGAAAACATTGTTTTATTATCTTCTTTGACTATTTCTACTTCTACCTCATTATTATTAGTATACTTTATAGCATTTGTAATTAAATTATTTAATACAATATCAATGCCTTCCTCATCTCCATAAACAATATATTCCTCGTCTTTATTTATATTTGATATAAAATTTATGTTAGCCTCATCTATAAGTAGTTTATATTTTTTTAAAACACTACTAAACTTTCTCTTCAAACTAAAGTTAGCTTTTTTTAATTCTTTTTTTTCAAGCTTTGACAAAAACAAAAGATTTTCTACTAAACTATCCATATGGTCTATTTGCTCATTAATTATTCCCATATATGTCCCATCATCTAAACCATCCTCAATTCCCTGTCCATACGCCTTTATTAAAGCTAATGGAGTTTTAACCTCATGAGCCATATCTGAAATTAAAGTCTTTAACTTTTCATTTTGAAAATTGATTTCTTTATGTGCCTGCTCTAAGCTTTCACTCATGCTATTTATACTTATAGCAAGCTCTTCTATTTCATCATTTGTTTTAATTTCCTCTTTTCTGAAGTTTAAATTAGCAATGTCCTTTGATAATTCTTTTATAAGTTCTAATGGTCTTATTATTTTTCTAGAAAAAAAGCCAACTAAAATTATAATTAAAATCAAAGAAAATATATTTAAATATATATTAAACTTATTTATAATATCTATAGTTTCTCCCATATATGGTAGTGGCATCGCTATAGCAAATATATACTTATCAATCTTTATAAACTTTGTTAATACCTTATATTTTGTTACTCCTTGGTCATATATCTTATTTACACTTTTACTATCTAACTCACTTAAAGTATCTTCCGTAAGCCAAAATTTATTTAGCTTTATTTTATTTGAACTAAATTTAGTTATTAAATCCTCATTAATATTGTTAATGTCTCTACTCACCTCAGAATAAACTATAGTGACATCATTTTTCTTTTCTATTTCTTTTATATTTTTAAAAATATAATCTGTTTTTTTTCTGCTTATTTGCTCAGAAATCTGGTCTAATGCCCTTGTCTTTTTAAACATATAAAATCTATCAATAAAAAATACATTTATCACCATAGAAATTATAGTTGCAAAAATTGTGACTGACGCTATAGACAATGTGAACTTTTTACTTATTTTGATTTTCATCCGCCTCCATACTATAACCAATTCTTCTATAGGTCTTTATACTATCCTCGCCTATTTTCGCTCGGAGTCTTCTTATATGGGTATCCACCGTTCTATGGTCTCCATCATAATCCATTCCCCAAACTAAATCTATTAGCTTATCTCTCGATAAAATAATACCCCTGTTTCTAACAAAAGAAATCAAAAGATCATATTCTATTTTTGTTAATTTTAATATTTCTCCATTATTATATACTCTTTTCTCATCTGTGTTTATTTTTATATTATTAATACTTATCTCATCATCAAAGTTTATAAGCTTTTTCGCCCTTATTAAAAGTATTCTAGGATCAAAAGGCTTTTTTATATATTCATCGGCTCCACAATCTAATGCTTCAATTTCATCCTCATTTTGTGTTCTTGCAGTTAAAATTAATACCTTTGTATTACTATTTTCCTTAATATATTTACAAGCCTCAACTCCACTAACCTTTGGCATCATCCAATCCAAAATTGCTAAATCAATTTTATGTAAATGAAACAAATCTAAGGCTTCCTCTCCATCATTTGCTGTAATTGTGTTAAACCCTTCCTTTTGAAAATAAGCTGAAAGGATTTTTACCATTTGTTTCTCATCATCAGCAATTAGTATATTCAATTAAATCTCCCCTTTAGGCACTAAATATTATAGCTTTCATTTAGATTATACCCAAAGCTAAGTATTTTCTCTATAAATTTATAACTTCTGCTAATTGATATCGTGTTATATTCAAAAAACATAGCAAAGCATTAATAAGGCTGCAATCCTTTAAACTTATTTTAAAGGATTGCAGCCTTGTTATATGGAACAATGTTAGCATTCACTGCCTTTTACAGCAATTCCTTAACTTAACTCAGTTCTTTTATTAAGCTTCTTCAAATATTGGAGCTTCTATAAGTGTAGCAAATATTAATTCATGGCAATGGTCATCAACGACATTAGTTCTAGCCTTTACAAAATGAACATGCCTACCACCGCCAACAGGTATTGCTAAACCTGAAGTTGCTTCAAATTCATGAAAGTGGTCAAAAAAATCTGTTCTTGATTTAACTTTATGCACATGCCCACCTTGAACTGGTATTGCAGGACTTGATACTCCAGCAAATCTATGATTATGAGCATCCTCACTACCTAATTCTGCCAATCTAGTGCTTCCTAAAAATTCATGGTCGTGGAATTGCTTTTCTTTTTTACAACAGTTATCCTCATGCTTTTTTTCACAACCACAGCTATCTTCAACCTTTGACATTAACATCACTCCTTTTTATCTTCAGTTACTATTGTATGTATCTTATTTTAAAAAGGAACTAAATGCAAAAAAATTTCATGCATTTTATTTCCACTAATCTCTATACTCTCCTAAAACAATTTAGGTATAATTTTTTATACATTACAAATAATAATTTGTAATGTAAATCGGTTTAGGAGGTTGATATGTGGAAAAGATTATCTTTCATATTTGTATTAATTTTTTTAATCTCAATCCTTGGATGTTCAATGCCTATACCCATTACAAAAAAAACGTCCACAGTTAATAAACCTTATGGTAAGAGCATCCCCGTCCTAATGTACCACTCAATTACCTCCGGAAAAGGCAATTCCAATTCTCTTCCTATTGAAACGTTTAAGGAGCAAATGAAATATCTAAAAGATAACAGTTACCAGACTATAACGCTTACAGATTTATATAAGTACTTTATGAATCAGGAGCCAATACCTGAAAAATCTGTAGTCCTTACTTTTGATGATGGCTATGAAAATAACTATACTGCTATGTTCCCTGTTCTAAAAGAATATAATTTTAAAGCAGCAATTTTTGTTATTACTTCTCAGATTGATAAAGATCATGAATTTATGACATCCAAACAGCTTTTAGTAATGGATAAATACGGAGTAGATATAGAAAGCCATACCGTAAATCATGATAAGTTAAAATCACTTTCTAAGGATAAGCAACTAGCAACATTAATTCAATCTAAAAAAGATCTAGAAAAAATATTAAAGAAAGAAATAAACTTCTTTGCCTACCCTGGTGGTGCGTACAACAAAAGTGCCATTGAGGCTGTGAACGAAGCTGGTTACAAAATGGCTTTCACCATTGATGGCAAGTCGTCTAGTTGGTCCTCTAAAAATGATGGTCTACTTTCCTTACACAGGGTAGATGTAAGTTCTTTTCAGGACCTGAATGCCTTTAAAACTGGAATTTCTAATGCTGATTATAAATCTTTATTTCAATAAAAACAACCATCTGGGCTCCGGATGGTTGTTTTTATTATTATTTTACCCTGCCATCATTATAGAAAACTTTTCTTTTACTATCCATTAATATAATTAAATTTAAGCTTCCACATATACATTTTCTTCCTCTTTATGTTCAGATTGATTTTTAACAATCGCATTTACTAACTTTTCTCCATATGGAAGGCAAAATTGTATGCATGGACCTGTTAACAATGCAGATATTATTGTACCTATACCAAATACTCCACCGAGTGTAAATCCTGTTATTAAAAAGATAGCATCTAAGCTCATACGAACCCAACGATATTCTAAATTAGTTTTATCTTTTATTATAAATGGAATAATATCATTTGGTGCAACGCCTAGATTACTTGCTGAAAGTATAGAAAATCCAATTGCAATTAGAACACAGCCGAATACAACTAAAAGTATTTTTACACCAATATTTAAAGATTCAATCGGAAAAAATGAAACAGCCTTTACTCCAAGATCCATAATGGGGCCTACTCCCACCACGCATATAATTGTTCCTATATTAATACGCGTTCTTTCAACTAAAAGTATTATACAAACCACTACAAATAAAATAATCATATTGGCACTTCCAGGTGTCTTCTTTAATAAAAATGCTAATCCTTGAGTGAATAAGGTAAACGGATCAGAACCAATATTAGTTTTTAAAAACAAAGCTACCCCGATCTGTATTATACTCATTCCTATAAAAAATAGGATTAGTCTTTTAATTAGATTTAATTTTTTTGTCATGTTTTCCATCCTTTGCCTTATATTTTATAGTTGCTCTCTATAATATTTTCAGATTTTTATTATAAACTACCAAAAAGGTCAATTTTAATTATACAATGATACAAATTTATATACAAGTATATATTATTTATGTAATTGTTTGAAAAATATAGTTATATTAAGTATATTTTGAAATTGTTAAAGAATTAGTTGGCGTTTGTCTACGGTATAACGTAAACGAGCTAAAAAATGAGCATTTCTGCTTCTAGTCTCTCACAATATATTTTATAAATTAGATATTTCTTCTTCATCCGAAAGTGTTGCAATAAACTTTGCATCTTTAGGAAGATTCTTTTTTACATCCTCTATTGTTAATTGGGCAGACGAATCAATTCTTTTTTGCTCAAGTATACAATTATTTTTATCAATAACTGCCACTTTGTCAATAATTCCGTTCCATCCCCCAATTTTAGACCGCTCCAATGAAAGATTTGAAATTTGATAGGTTGTATCCTTGTAACTTATTTGAGTAGCATTTTTAGCATTAACTTTACATACAATTTTATCTTTAATTGCATGGTTCCTGGCTTTGCTAATTATTTTATCTTTTGGAGAACATCCTGTTATTAGCGTACAAAACAAAACTGTGAACAAAGGTATCAATATTTTTTTTATCTTCATAATAATTTCTCCTTACTCATATGACTTTCTTCCTTCCCACTTTCTGAACCAAAATAAACTAGCAACGAAGGCAATACATATTGCAAATAGCATTACAAATAATCCCTTTTGCATATCAAGTGCTATTTCAGCACTGAAAGCAGGATAGTTCAACTTGTTAACCATACTATTGCAAAGTCTCACACTCCATGCCCATGGAACAAAGTGCCATATATAATCACCAAGACCTGTAAGCATAAGAGCAGAAATCAGACTTCCGGAAACTCCGAGCCCTGTAGATGCTCCCTTTCCAAATTGAAGACTAATGAACACATGCAATATATAAAGAAATATGTTTCCTATAATTAATGCTGCACCTGCTTTTAAATAAAATAAGTAGGGCAATACGTGAAATCCAAGTGCAAATACTCCTACAGCAAGTGCAATAGAAAAACTTCCTAATAAAAGTAAAAAAATTAACTTGCTTAAATACGTAGTACATTTTGATTTTGAAGTACATAGCATTACTTGAAAACCTCCAGCTTGCTCTTCCTGCTCAATTACTATCCCACTGATTAATCCTATCAGTAAAGGAAACGCAATGGCCAGCGCATCTAGATACCCTTCTATATCCATAATTGAGTTCTTTGATGTCCCGTAGTAATATAATAAAAACATAAACGCTCCTGCTAGTGGAATAAATAAATGAATCCACAAAATAGAAGTATGTCTTAATTTGTAAAAATCCGATTTTATACATCTAAGTAAAGCAACCATATTAATTAACCTCCTGTTTTGAAAACCAATTAGCGGTAACAATCAATAGCAATGCAAACAGAATAAGAGACAAAATTATCCCAATTGGAATCGCGATTGGATTTAGTAGTGGAGATCCTGTTTCTACCTTAAGTCCATTTGGAAGATATCCAAGAACTGGACACATAATACGAGCTGTCCAGCTATAAGGACAAATCCACCACGTTGATGTTATTGCAGTCAAAGAACTTAACATAATACTACCGCAAACGTTAATCAAAACAGCCCCTATCATTCCCAGTTTCTTTGCTAAAAACATACAAAGTGGAATTTGCCACAAAGATGTAACTGCAATCAAAACAGCTGCGACAAGTGCCCGAAAAAACGGTACAGTGACGGGAAAATAGTAGCCGCCTAAAATAATTCCTACTGACAGAACCATGCAGGATAGAAGCATATAAAACCCATTTACCAAAACTTTTGAAATCCACACTTTTTTTAGTGAAATTGGAAGACCAAATACAGCTCTATACCGTAATTTTTTTTCTTCCCTTTCATTAGTCATCACTGCCATTATTGAAATATATCCTGGTAGTATCATCATGTACCACGAATTAAAGCTATTGGCTTGAAACCATATAACAGATGAAAGTGCAATGAGGAAGGTAACCATAGGTGCAAGAAAAATTATTTTTTTTATAAATGTTCTCTTACATTTTAAATTTTCAGCCTGTAAATATTCGAGCATTATGAAACCATCTCCCTGTTCTTTTTCACAACCTCTGTGAAAAGTACTTCCAAATCTTCTCCAGGATTAATTTTGCCGTTATACCCGAGTACCCCATTGCTGATGATACCAATGTGGTCTGCAATCAATTCAACCTCAGACAATATATGACTGGAGAGGATGACTGTCATTCCTTGAGCTGGGAAAGAACGTATTAACTCACGTAAATCTTGTATTCCAAGAGGATCCAGGCCATTTGTAGGCTCATCCAAAATTAACAATTTGGGTTTATTTAGTAGTGCAATTGCAATTCCAAGCCTTTGCTTCATCCCCATAGAAAATTGTCCTGCCTGCTTATTATTTGTGTTTGTCAAATCAACTGTTTCCAATACTTCCTTAATACGAGAATCAGGAAGCCCTAAAAGAATGGTTCGAACTTTCAGGTTTTCTACCGCCGTCAAATTTTCATAAAGAGGTGGAGATAAATCAAAACCCCTATATTTGAAAGATCATTCCTGCTCCAAGAATGATCATCAAAAATAATTTCTCCTGATGTTGGATGAAGCATTCCCGTAATCATTTTTAATAAAGTTGATTTTCCAGCACCATTTGGTCCCAGCAATCCATAGACAGAATTTTTCTCAATAGACAGCGAAATTTTGTTTACTGCGCGTTGTTTTTTAAAAGTCTTGCAAAGATTTTTTGTTTGTAAAATATAATTATTCATATTCTTATTCATCTTCCTTTCGTTTACTAATAGTTTTATAATATAAGAATTTTATAAAGAGTTCAAAAATTCTTTTTCTACTTTCAATAATTCTGTCATTATAAATACCCCTCGTTAATATTAATTATTTTAAATATGTTTTACACTCTTAGTATACAAAAAAGCAAAATATACCACCATTGCTTCGGCTTACATTTTGCTCTTTCAACTTACATTTTTGTAACATCATAATATTTATTCCATTTTAGAAAATGAATAATTGCCTTGCGCTTTTATCATATTCGTAATCGTCAAATAGCCCCCACCTTAACTTAAGATGAGAGCTATAAATAAATTCATTTGTTTTTCTTATGTTTAATAATCCTCACAACAATAACTATAGCAATGATGACTCCGATTCCTTCAAAGGCTGGCGACCACCATTGAATAGTTTTAATAATTCCTTCAGACACTCCTAAATTCAATAAAAAATTTTCCAAATTCTTCACTCCTCACTATATTTCTTTATTTTATCTTTTGTTCAACAATGATTTGTTTTGCACTTTCGTAAGTTGCAATGAAGTACACGATATACAAAGCGATAATAATTGCAAAACTTACCCCCATATTTAGCCCAATAGACATCTGAAAGAATGACTCCACTTCATTTAGTACGGATCTAGTAACAAACATAGATAAGACCATTGACATAATGAGTGGCACAATAAAGTAAAATCCAATCTGTAGAAACAATGTGCTACGAATCATTTTTCCATCTGCCCCCATATTGGCTAATGTGTGATATCGTTCTTTGTTATCTTGAGTTTCAGTTAATTGTTGCAGTGCGAGTACTGCCAAACAAATTATAATAAGCACAAGACCAAAATAACTACATATGAATGCGACAACCCCAAATGTTCCAAAATAGAAGTCCTGCAGAACATCTTTTGTGGTATAGGTAATGCTTCCACCTACTATTGAATCAGACCATGCTTTAATCATCTGTGCGTTCAATAATTCTTTGTTCTCGTCCGCCTTATAAAGACCGTTTAAAAAATATGTCTCTGGTATTAACTTTGAAACAATTTCATCAGGTACAATAATTGTTCCCGGATCATTTGCGCCTATAGGAGCAAATGCTATAATTGTCTTGTTAAGGGGTTCTGCCCTTTGTGGTGTTAATTCTTGACCAGAAACTGTAATCTTCCCATGATTCTTTAAAAAATGATCTACATAAGGTATTGTGTTCTTATAGGTTGCATTTATAAGATATTGATTTTTAGATAAGCTAATCTGTTTCTCATTTTGAAGAGTCATCTGTTTATTAAACTCCGTCTCTGACATGAAGTTAATTTTAGATTCTGGCATGTCCTTATCCGTAATGGATAATTTTACGACTTGCCCCTCAAATATATCTCCATAGGTATAATCCGTAACATATAGAATGCTCTCACAATAATCCTTCAAATTTTCTTGCAAAATGACTCCATCTTTTTGGGATTTTTCTAGTGGAGTTACTTTATTCTTGCTTATAGGTAACAGAACGGTAACATCATAAGGAATAGATTTTTTCATCAGATTGTTAATTTGACCACTAATACTAAACCCTGAGCTAAGGACTACAAGCGAGCACAAAAGCAATCCACTAATAACTGTGATGACAAGATAATTTGTCTGAAGCTTGCTACCAATTTGTCTAAATAAGAATGTATTTAATCCACGAAAGTACATACGTTTATTTTTTTGAACAAATAATATCATTACACTAGAAGCAGTATAATAAAACAATAGAATACCAACCCCAATAAGCACCATAACTTTGGGTAGAGTTGTTTTGCTAAGTCCAGTACTAAATAGTATGTATATACCTAAAATCATACAAAATGCTGATGTAGCAAATAATAAAAATGAAATCCATTTATTATGAACTCTTAATTTTTGATTCTTTCTGTCTGCTGTTAATAAATCAATTAACTTTAATTTAAAAATCGAACGCGTGTTAACTATCATAACAACCCCAAAAATGATAGCAAAATTAATAATTGTTTCTTTTATAGCATTAACAGACAAAACCAACTGGAATGAAGATACATCTGTTGCAAATAAATTTAATGCTATTAGTGAAAGCCCTTGTGATAAAAGCAAACCTATACCTAATCCAACTATTAAGGAAAAAATACCAACCAAAACAATTTCCCCCACAAAAATAGATGAGATGCTCCACTTGTCCATGCCGAGAGTCATATACATTCCCATTTCTTTTTTTCTTCTTTTCATAATAAATTGATTTGCGTATACTACAACAAAAGCAAGAATCACAGCAATAAATTTTGATAGAATTCCTATATATTGATTCATAGTATCGGTCATCATTTTCATTGCAGAAGATAATTTGCTTAATCCTGGCTGAGATGCTATTGAATTAAATGCATAAAACAAACTAACCGCCAGGGCCAATGTTAAAAAGTAGACCACATAGTCTTTAATACTCCTACGTACATTTTTAAAAACAAGTTTAAAAAACATTATCACTCTCACCTCCTAAAACAGAAACAACTTCCATGATGCTATTAAAGAAGGTTTTTCGATCATGACTGCCTTTATATAACTCATTGAATATTTTCCCATCCTTAATAAAAATGATTCTTTTACAAAAGCTTGCATTATACGCATCATGAGTTACCATAAGAATTGTGGCCTCTTGATTACGATTTAAATCTTCCAAACTTTTTAATAGCATTTTTGCAGATTTACTGTCAAGCGCTCCTGTTGGTTCATCTGCTAAAAGTAAAGATGGATGAGCCACCATAGCACGAGCTGCTGCCACTCTTTGTTGCTGTCCTCCAGACATTTCATAAGGATACTTATTAAGCACTTTCTCTATATTTAAAGCCAAAGCTACATTATCTATTTCTTGTTTCATTTTATTCACAGGACAATGATTAATGGACAATGCTAATGAGATGTTTTCATATGCTGTCAATGTGTCCAATAAATTATAATCTTGAAATATAAATCCCAATTTTTCACGACGAAATTTGGAAAGCTTACTTCCACCTAAAAGAGTGATATCTTCTTCGTCTACATATACATGTCCTGATGTAATAGTATCAATGGTAGAGATACAGTTAAGTAATGTGCTTTTTCCGCTTCCACTAGAACCCATTATTCCCAAAAATTCACCCTTATTAACTTCAAAAGAAATGCCATTTAAGGCATGTGTAACTTTCCCTTTATTCCCATATACTTTTTCAATATCTTTAACTTTTAAAATCGTATTAATATTCATCGTTATCGCTCCTTTTCTCTCTCTTACACTACTTTATCATCTTTCTATTTTTCAAACTATCGATTAACCTTACCGTAGCATTACCATTTTGTAAGGTTAATCATCAATTGCATTGCTGTTAATCATCAATTGCATTGCTGTTAATCATCAATTGCATTGCTGTTAATCATCAATTGCATTGCTGTCAATCATCAACTGCGTTGCTGTAACCAGCACCGTAAGTGATGATTGGGCTATTCTATTCCTTGCCATTATAACGAATATTATGTACAATATACCATATAATTCATTATAATTGTCGTATGTGCAAGGTACTTCAATATAACATCATGGTATCGTTTATTATATTTATATCGAAGAGGAGACTGTAAAATGAAGATATTTATCATAGAGGATGATCCAACAATTTCTAGGGAGCTAAAGAGTTTCCTCTCTAAATATGGTTATGAGTGTTTTGATAGCAATGATTTTGAAAATATTATTGAAATTGTATTACATTCAAAATCTAATTTAATACTTTTGGATTTAAATTTACCTTATCAGGACGGGTTCCACGTATGCCGTGAAATACGCAAACAATCTCCTGTTCCTATCATCGTTGTCACCAGCAGAAACACACCAATAGACGAATTGCTAAGCTTAAACATTGGAGCTGATGATTTCATCACTAAACCTTATAATCTTCAAATATTACTAGCTCATATTCAGTCTGTGTTAAAAAGAACCACCGATAATCCTGAGAGTATCTTACTTAGCCATAAAGACCTAACCGTAGATGTTTTAAAAAGCAAAATGATCTATGATGGCGTGGAAGTAGACTTATCAAAAAATGAGTTAGGTATAATTCGATTGCTCATACTGAATAAGGGCAATATAATTTCAAGGGATGATCTTATGAATGAGCTATGGCAAAATGGGGATTATGTTGATGAAAATACCTTGAATGTCAACATTGCAAGGCTTAGACGGAAACTTAAGTCTTTTGGCTTAACCGATTATTTAATTACAAAACGCGGTCAAGGGTATCAGATATGAGTGTCATAAATTATCTTAAAGAAAAATCAATTCAAATTATTCTTGTTCTTTTATCCTATGTTATTAGCACTGGTATACTATATCTGTTTAATGTTAAAAGTTCTGTTATTATTTTCATTTGTGGTATATTGCTTTTCTGTTATATTTCTGGATTATGCTTTGACTATTACAGAATGAAGCATTTTTACAGCGAACTGCTTTTAATTTTTCAAAATCTTGATGAAAAGACATATATCACTGATATTGTTGAAGCACCGCATTTTTTTAGTGGTCAGGTTTTTTATCAGATTTTGAAAGACTCAACAAAGGTCATGAATGATAATATCGCAAGCTTTAAAATATCACAGCGAAACTATCACGATTATATTGAATTATGGGTGCATGAAATCAAAACACCTATTACGGCAATCAATTTGATTATAGCAAATAACAAATCACCTATATCGCATCAAATACAATCTGAAATTGATCGAATTGAAGGTTATGTTGAGCAAACACTTTACTATGCCAGAAGTAATACGCTTTATGAAGATTATCAGATAGAGACGACTCGTCTCTCATCCATAGTCAATAGCACAATAAAAAGCTGCTCAATGAGTATCATACGAATGAGTGGCAAAATACAAATGAAAGATTTGGAATTAGATGTAACAACTGACCCTAAATGGATTATATTTATTTTGAAACAACTCATTGATAATGCAATCAAGTATCGAAGTGATAAACTAATAATTTCATTTTATACGAGGCAAGTAGTATCAGGCACCATTCTGAATGTTCATGATAACGGCATAGGCATTCCCCCTGAGGATATACCTCGCGTTTTTGATAGGGGATTTACAGGACATCATGGTAGATCATATATGAAATCCACGGGAATGGGACTTTATCTATGTAAAATATTATGCAAAAAATTAGGATTAGATATAACCGTTCAGTTTTCTGAACCTTCTGGAACTACAATGATGATTTTCTTTCCTAATAAGCTGAAAATATTTGACGAGTAGTAACCTTTAGGGGTTCTTCCTCAAAGTATCCTGAGGCCACTGTAGATGTGAAATAAAATACAACTAAAAAATAGATAGAGCATCATAGAATACTATGTGCCTACCTATTTTCTATAAATAATATTGAGCTAATTTATATCTAATGTATTTTCGCTCCAAAAGGTATGAGCCCAAGTTGAGCAAATTTAAAATGCTGAAGCCCAAATGGTATTCCTACAATTGTTATACAAAATATCACACCTGTAATGAGGTGCGCTATGGCAAGTTCCCATCCTAAAAAAATAATCCAGATAACATTAAAAATCAATCCTCCAACACCAAAATTACCAAGCTCTATTTCTTTTTCAAAAGGCCACAATACAAATATTGAAATCTTAAAACATTGAATACCAAACGGTATCCCAATAATTGTAACGCATAAAATTAGACCTGATAAAAACCATGCAATAGCTGAAATGATTCCACCAAATAACAACCAAATAATATTACCTATAAAATTCATTATCCATCTCCATTCTTATTATATTCATAAAAATCTTTAAATCGAATACTTATTTATAAATTGATTTCTATTTCTGTACCACGTCCGAGCTCACTTAGCACCCTAATTTCTCCATCATGTGCTTTTACTATGTCCCTCGCAATAGCCATTCCAAGTCCCGAACCTTCATGTCCTTTTCCGGTATTTGCACCTCTGTAATATCTTTCAAATATAAAGTTTAGTTCTTCCGGCCTTATTCCTTTTCCGTTATCACTTATAACAATTTTTATGTTATCCTTCTTCTCAACCAATACTTTTATATTTACGCCCCCTTTATTATGAACTATTGCATTATATACCAAGTTTTTTATAGTCCTCATTATCAGAATATTATCCACAAAAGCTTCTATAACTTCATTATCACAAATAAAATCAATATCTACATTAGCATTCTTAGGATCGTTTAGTATATCAATTACAGCATTTCGTGCCAAGCTAACCATATTTACTTTTTTCTTATTTAGCTTTAATACCTTATTTTTTAATCTTGTTGTTAAATTCAAATCATCTACAAGCTCTTTTATATAGTTAGACTTACTCTCTATTATTTTTGAATACTGATTTATCTCTTCTTTTGATAAATCATACTCATCACTACTTAAAATTTCAGCATATCCTTTTATAGATACCAGTGGTGTCTTAATATCATGTGACATATTTGAAATCCATTCTTCTCTCATTTGATCAAGTTTTTTTCTTTCTATTTCATTACTTCTAAGAGTTGATGAAAGATTGTTTAAGTTCCTATATACCCCAGTGTATATTCCCTTTTGAGGCAATTTTAAATCATATTTTCCATCCGATAATATTAGAACTCCATTTATTATGTTACTAACAGGTCTAGTTAGTTTTCTTGAGAATAAATATGCAAAAAATAATGCAATTAATGCATCTAATATTAAAATGCTGTAAATATATTTACCTATAATTGCTACAAAATTATTATTCTTAATAGTAATTACTTGTCTTTGAATCTTATCCCGCGGAAATCCTATTATATAACTGTATTTACTTCCTTCTATTTGTTTTTCACCCATGAAAATAGTTGCTAAGGTTTTTTCATCTGCATATTTGTATTGATTAATCAATTCAAAAGGAGTATAACTTTTTTTTATACTATTTGGCTTTTTATAACTATATATTTCACTACTTTGCTCATCTAATATCTGTATCCATATATTGTTATTATCTAAGCTAGATTTTCCATCATTATCTATATATACAGTTTCTTTATTCCCTACAATATATTCACTAAAATTTCTAGTGTAATCCTCTACCCCTAAACTTTCTAATTTCCCCTTTATTAAAGTGCTTTTTGTCTCATTGTTATAAATTATAAAAGAAAAAACTGTAATAATATTTATAATCATTACGATTATAACTACAGAAACCACAGTTGCCATGAATCTTGCCATCAATTTCCATTTCATATCTATTCATCCTTTACAACAAATTTGTACCCAAGACCCTTAATATTAACTATATATTTTGGCATTGAAGGATTATCCTCTATTTTTTCTCTGAGTCTCCTTATGTGAACCATAATTGTATTGTCAAACCCTATATAATCTTCTCCCCAAACCCCACTACAAATTTTTTCCTTGCTAAGAATTTGGTTCGTATTTTTTGCAAAATATGCTACCATCTTAAATTCTTTTGGTTTTAACTCTATTAATTCCCCATTTTTTTTAAGCTCTATCTTTTCCTCATTTAATTCAAAGGGTCCAAAAACTATGATTTTGCACTTCTGCGCAGGCTCTTCACCAATGTAATTATTTCTTCTTAGATGAGCCTTCACCCTATACGCGACCTCTTTTGGACTAAATGGCTTTGTAATATAGTCATCAGCCCCTAAAGCAAATCCTAAAATCCTATCTAGCTCTTCTGTTTTAGCCGACATAAACAAAATTGGTGTTCTAGAAGTGCGTCTTATTTCTTTGCATACTTCATAACCATCTTTATCAGGCATCATTATATCCAAAAGAATAATATCTGGGTTTATTCGTATTACTGCATCTAATGCTTCTTTTGCCGCTGCTGCAGTGTATATATTTTCAAAACCTTCTTTTCTAAGCACAGTAGATAAAAGTCTTAATATATCCTCTTCATCATCAACTATTAATATTTTACTTTTATTAATTGAATTATTCATAATTACCACCTCTTAAATTATCACCTAAATGTTCCATATTAAATATTTCAGAAGACTAAACAATTAATAATTGTTTAGTCTTCTGAAATATCCTTGTATTTCTTACTTATATAATACCATAGAAACTATCTTGTCATATTTTTTATTCCTTTATAAATGATTTGTAAGTAAGCTTTGGTAAAAATATAAAACAAGCAATAACTATTGCTATTTGAATCATAATCAGTGATATTGGAACTTGATATTTTATTAATTCCATAGACATCATTCCCCAAAGTGGAGTTACCCCAAAATATTTTGCGTACACCCCTTGCGATAATAAACCACTTAGTATATATGGCACCCCCATAAGCAATCCCCCAAAAACAAAAGGTATAGAAGCTGATTTACTTATTGCTGATAAATATAATCCTAACTGTGAGAAAAAGAACGAACCTATTATAACTGTTATTATAAGTATAATCATCATTTGCAATACAGTTATGTTTGAGCCACTATTTCCAAAATACCAAAGTTTTTTTAATGGTAAATCTAGCCCTTTAAAATTAGATTTTATTAATCCATCTATACATACTGTAAGTACTATTGATAGATTACCTATTGATGTTGCTATTCCAGCCCCAATGGATTTTGCCATTACAACCTTTTTCTTTCCATTTTGGGTTGTATTTATAAGTTCATTCATATTAGAACTATATTCAAGGGTATATACAGCTGAAATTATCATAAAGGTTATTAGTCCTATTAATGGCACGATCCCAGAAATTTTACTAAATACATCTGCCCAAACCTCTACGCTTTCACCTGGCCTAATTAAAATTTTACTAAATAAAAGCAAAACAATCCAAGTTATTATAATGCTAGGTTTTAATAACATTTTTCTTATTTCTGATTTGATAAGAATTCCCATAAGTTACACCTCCCTAGTATTTTCTAAATCAAAGTAAAACATATACACATCCTCGAAACTTGGCTCTATGCTTTGCGCTGATACATATAAAGGCATTTTATCGCTTACTACTCTTAGCTGCGTAGAATCTGCCCCCCTTTGCATGTTGACCACTTTATAATCTCTTTGTATATCCATAATTTCATTTTCTTTATTCGTTGTAATCTTGTATACTTTTCCAGTCATGCCCGATAATATATCTTTATGATTTCCTTTTATTATAACGCTACCATTTTTAATCATTATAGTTTCTCTTGCTACTGCTTCTATATCTGAAATAATATGAGTTGAAAGTATTATTATTTTGTCCTTTGATATTTCAGCTATAAGATTTCTAAATCTTGCTCTTTCTTGTGGATCAAGACCCGCTGTTGGTTCATCTAATACAACTACTTTAGGATCATTTAATAATACTTGTGCAATTCCAACTCTTCGTTTCATCCCACCTGAAAATTTACCAACTGCCTTGTTTCTAACCTCATATAAGCCAACAAGGTTTAGTAGTTCATCAATTTTTTCAGATGCACTATTTTTATCTATTCCTTTTAATGCAGCCACGTATTTCAAAAATTGCTTTGCTGTAAAATTTTTATATGCACCAAATTCTTGTGGCAGATATCCAATAATATTTCTATACTCATCCTCTTTATCGTAAATACTTTTCCCATTATAAATAATTTCTCCACTAGTAGGTTTTGTTAATGTTACTATTTGTTTCATTAGTGTAGTTTTACCCGCTCCATTTGGTCCGAGTAGTCCATATACACCATTTTCTAAAGTAAGTGTTATATTATTATTTGCATTCTTTTTTCCAAAGGTTTTTGTTAATTTTTTTATTTCAAGCTTGTTCATAATTATTCCTCCTCTAATTTTAATTATCTTACTAATACTTTTTTAAATGATACTATGCTTAATGTAATTGCTGCCACTATAGTCACTGCAAGCATTCCAATACAAAGATTTATTAAATCAAAATTCATACCAAAGAATTTTACACTTCCATAATATACTCCAGCAAACATTTGAAAATAGACTATTAAATCTATAAAATTAACCTTGCTTAATACCATTTGAACATTACTTGGAATTACTCTTACTATAGTTAACAGTTTTGGAGTAATAACAATAATTAAAAACGCACTTGTTGATGCTATTGAACTTTTTGTTATAAATGAACATAAACATGCAATTACACCTAAAGTAACTAGTATTAATATCATTATGATTATCTTAGATATTATAAATTGAATTATTGTATATGCATCCCGTGCTAGAATAGGATTATCTATTATTCTTATTGCTTGTAGTTTCCCATTTATAGGCATGCCATATTGAATTGCTGTTATTATGAATTGAATTGCTAGATAAAATCCATATAGAACTGTTGGTATTAATATTCCAAGTCCTAATTTTGAATATAAAGTTCTATTTTTATTTTTTGATGTAAGAATCAAATTTTCTACCGTAGAAACAATTTCATCCGTATATGTATTACAGCAAACTATAATTAGAATTACCACCATACAGAATACCATAAATGTATTGGTCGCTCTATAATCGAATACCTTCCAAAAACTAACTTCTTTATACATGGCGCCTTCCATACTTTTTAGCTTTTTGGTGGATATTTCTTTAATACCTTTACTAAATTCATCCTTCTGCTGGTTATTTGCAGCTTCCTTTATTGTTCCTATTTTTGCATCTAATTTTTCTTGTGCAATTACCTCTGCCTTCCTTGTATCTTTAATTAACTCATATTGCTGATTTCTATGTGATTTCTGTGTTTCCATCTCTGGTTTTATAAAAGCCATTACTCCGCAAAGTAAAATAAATATCGCCGCTACAATTATTCCAGTTTTTGATTTTAATATTTTTTTAAGTTCCCAATATATCATATTGTGCCTCCTTGTATTCCTCTTCAGTAATTATTTTTTTCGGTAAGATTATAATTATGAAGTGAATCTTGCTATAGGTACATTATATAAGGTTAATCTTATCTCTTGATAACATTAACCTTAAATAAACCTTACAAATATTTTATATTTTAAAAATAAGATAGAAAAGGGATTTTATTTAACTAGTTAAAAATGTTTTGCAAATAAACAAAAGACTTTTTATGGAATTGTACTTTATATACAACTGCCGAGCCATGTGTAATGTGTTCTGGTGCAATATATTGGGGTAATGTGGGGGAAGTAGTATATGGTATAAGCGAGAAAAGATTACTAGAGCTTACTGGTAATAATGATATAAATCCAACCTTTGATTTATCTTGCAGATATGTCTTTGCAAAAGGACAAAAGAATATTAATGTTGAAGGCCCTTTTGAAGAAATTGAGCAAGATGTCGTAAATGTTCATGATGGTTTTTGGGATTAATTGAGTAAACAAATACAAAAACTGTATTGGAATTTTCTAATACAGTTTTTGTATTGACGCTGCTATAGTTATAATCTAAATGAAACTACCCTTGTCACTACTGATCTATTTGATTATAATTAAGTGTAATCATTTTTTTACAAAGGAGATAAATTATGCACTCATCACAATACTTTATTGACACATTAAATATGGAACCTCATCCTGAAGGTGGTTTCTACAAAAGCAGCTTTGACTCTTGTGAAAATATTAGCTCCAATGATTTAAAAACTAGCTTTGAAGGTGAAAGAATACTTTGGACTAGTATTTATTTTTTATTAAGAGATGGAGAAATTTCAAGTTTCCATAGATTGAAATCAGATGAAATGTGGTACTATCATGCAGGTTCCCCTCTTACAATATATATGATAAGTCCAGAGGGAGAACTTACTACTAAGCAACTAGGTCTTAATATAAAAAATGGAGAAACCCCACAATTCCTAGTACCTAAGAATTATATCTTTGGTTCTGCTATGAATAGTTCAGGTTACTCTCTTGTTGGCTGTATGGTATCCCCCGGCTTTGACTTTAAAGATTTTGAAATATTAAAAAGAGATGTTCTTTTAAACAAGTACTCTCAACATAAGGATATAATAATTAAGCTCACAAAATAACTATTGCTTTATAATTAGAGACCCTACTAGAATCATTGATTCTAGTAGGGTCTCACTATTTTAATACTGTTTATTTATATTCTAAACATTTACTACCGTCTTCATATCACTTAATACATATGTATTTTTTTCCCTTTGCCGTTTCATAAAGAAAGAATGCCACTTGCTATTTACTCTCTATGATTATATTAAAACAATAACCTTAGTTAATACTAATATTCCAAGTAAAATACCTACTACTATTCTATATATTGCAAAGAGTTTCATTGGCTTCTTTTTCAAATAATCCACAAATTTTTTCATAACTATCAAAGATACTATGAAGGCTACAACAAATCCTACTATTAATGAAATCCATAATGTTTTCGTCATTACAGAATAATCAAATTCAAATAAATCTTTTCCTGTTGCCCCTATCATAGCTGGAATCGCTATGAAAAATGAAAATTCTGCTGCTATTGGTGTTGATAATCCTGCAATCCATCCGCCCATAATTGTAGAAGCACTTCTTGACATTCCTGGCCACATTGCAAGCAGTTGTAATAAACCGATCTTAAATGATTGTATAGGCGTTATGCTATCTATACTTTCTACTTTATGATCCCTGTTTCTAACTCTCTTCTCGATTATTAGTAACAATAATCCACCAACTATGAATCCTACTATAACAGCCTCTGGTGTAAACAATAGTTTTATTTTATCGTATAATACTACTCCTGCAATTCCCATTGGAATAGATGCCGTAATAACATTTATCCCAAATCTGAATCCTTTCTTTCCCTCTTTTCCTTTAGTAAATATAAACTTAAAAAATTCTATTATACTTTCGCTAATCTTCTCCCAATACAAAACAACAACCGCCATTATTGCTCCAAGTTGGATTACAACTTCAAACATCTTTACAAATTCTCCCTCAAACCCAATTGCCCATCCAATCAATATCATATGTCCTGTAGACGATACTGGGATAAATTCAGTTACCCCTTCTACTATTGCTATTATAATTGCTTTTAATAAAAATATTATGTCCATAACTCACCATTCCTTACAATTTAATTATTACTGTATATAGTTTATCATAATAATCTATAAGGTACCATCTTCAAAACTTACTGTAATATGACATCTATGCAAGTTTTAAAAAATGCTTTACCTGTCGTAGTAATTGTGTTATTCTTAAATTACTACGACAGACAAAGTACTACAGATGCAGTAAAATTAAAGGAGGATATAATTTGATAAGCAGCGATGTAATTCGAGGATATAATGATACGATTATTCTTTTTATGCTTCAAGATGGCGAATCCTACGGGTATGAAATATCAAAAAACATCAGAAAATTATCAGAGGAGAAGTATGTTATGAAAGAGACCACACTCTATTCAGCATTCAACCGTCTTGAGAAGAATGGATATATCGAATCTTTCTATAAAGATGAAACCTTTGGTAAAAGACGCACATATTATAAAATTACCCCCGTAGGTTTAACCTACTATAAAGAAAAATGTGAAGAATGGAGCTTAACAAAAGAAGTTATTAATAAATTTATTAAGGAGAGGGATTAAAATGGAAACTATAAAAAATTATTTAGATAATATGTTTAAAGTCCTACCAAGAACAAATCAGACGGTCAAATTAAAAAATGATTTATTATGGAATATGGAAGAAAAATATAACGAGCATAAGAATAATGGTAAATCTGAAAACGAGGCTATTGGTATCGTAATTTCAGAATTTGGCAATATTGATGAATTAATTGATGAACTCGGCATCGAACATATGAAAGATGATGTTATACTTAAAACCATTACACAGGAAGATGCAGATAATTTTATGGCTGAAAAAAAGAGATCTGGCTTATTGTTGGGTATTGGTGTTTCTTTATGTATTGTAGCAACGGCTATATTAATATTAATTACCACTCTCGTAGATAATGGCATTCTCGGTAAAGGTATTTCAAAAAATTTCAGCGATATGTTTGGTATTATTCCACTATTTATTCTACTTGTACCTGCTATAGCTTTATTCATTTATTCCGGTATAAAGCTAGAAAAATACAAGTATCTACAAAGCGGTTTTGATTTGCCTCTTCATGTAAAAGCAATTATAAATCAAAAAAATAATGCTTTTGCATCAACCCATATGATATCTGTAATAACAGGTGTGTGCATATGTGTCATATCACCAGTTGCACTTTTTGTATCATCTGCTTTTGGCGACAATGCATCTAGCTACGGAGTAGTTGTTTTACTTGTGATGATTGCTATTGCCGTTTTCCTCTTTATATATTTTGGAAATATTAAGCAGAGTTTTAGTATTCTTTTACAGATTGGTGACTTTTCAAAAGAAAAAACTGAAGATAATAAACTTATTGGTGCAGTTGCTGCTATCGTATGGCCATTAGCAATCTGTATCTTCCTTGTCAGTGGATTAGTTTTTAATCTATGGCACATTAATTGGATTATATTCCCTATCGTTGGCATTTTATTTGGTATGTTCAGTGCAGCATATAGTATTATAAAAGGGCATAATTAAAATAATTTTATCTTTTAAAAAAGTATTGACAATTGTTTTTATGAGTAATATACTAAATACTAATAACTGAATACAACTTATCCAGAGTGGCAGAGGAACTGGTCCGATGAAGCCCGACAACCAGCATTCTTATTCGAATGTAGTGGTGTCAATTCCTGCAGATTGTAAAATCTGAAAGATAAGGATGTTAGCAAATTTTATGATACAATTTTATTGTTTATTAAAGTTAACTATTGCTACTTTCCTTATAGGAAAGTAGCTTTTTTTCTTCCCCAAAAATCTAAATAAATAATGTACTAAATACTAACAACTAAATATAACTTATCCAGAGCGGCAGAGGGACTGGCCCGATGATGCCCGACAACCAGCATTTTTAAAAGAAGTGCAATGGTGTCAATTCCATCAGATTGTAAAATCTGAAAGATAAGGACGATAGCAAATTTTATGATACAATTTTATTGTTTAATAAAATTAATCATGCTGCTTTCCTTATAGGAGAGCAGCTTTTTTTTGAAAAATAATTATAAAAGGAGAAATTAATATGAGTGAGCGAAAATTAAGTTTTGAAACATTACAGGTACATGCAGGGCAGGTTCCAGACCCTACTACAGGCTCGAGAGCAGTCCCAATTTATCAAACATCATCTTTTGTTTTTAAAAATGCAGATCATGCAGCAAATTTATTTCAATTAAAAGAAGAAGGAAATATATATTCAAGAATAATGAACCCAACTACAGACGTTTTTGAAAAAAGAGTAGCCGCTCTCGAAGGCGGAGTAGCAGGACTTGCTACAGCTTCAGGAATAGCTGCAACATTCTATGCAATACTTAATGTAGCAAATTCAGGCGATGAAATAGTAGCTGCAAGCACTCTATATGGTGGTACTTATGAACTATTTAATGTTACTCTTAGAAAACTTGGAATTAACGTAACATTTGTTGATCCAGATGATCCTGAAAATTTTAGAAAAGCTATCTCGAATAAAACAAAAGCACTTTATGCTGAAACAATGGGAAACCCAAAAATAAATGTTCTAGATATAGAGACAGTAGCGGATATTGCTCATGAAAATAAAATACCCCTTATTATTGACAATACCTTTGCAACTCCCTTCCTTTGCCGTCCAATTGAGTATGGTGCAGATGTAATTATTCATTCAGCAACAAAGTTCATTGGAGGACATGGAACTACTATTGGTGGAATTATAGTTGATGCTGGTAAATTTGATTGGGCAGCTAGCGGTAAATTCCCTGATTTTACAACTCCGGATAAAAGCTATAATGGAATAGTATATGCTAATTTAGGTGCTCCAGCATTTGCTTTAAAAGCTAGAGTTCAACTTTTAAGAAACACCGGTGCGACGCTTAGCCCTCAAAGTGCATTTTTATTTCTTCAAGGTTTGGAATCATTATCGTTAAGAGTTGAGAGACATGTAACAAACGCTAGGAAAGTTGTTGAATTTTTGAGTAAGCATCCAAATGTTTCATGGGTAAATTATCCTGAACTTGAGGGGAGCAGATACAAAGATTTAGCTAAAAAATACCTACCAAAAGGAGCAGGATCAATATTCACTTTTGGAATAAAAGGTGGCCTTGAAGCTGGAAAAAAATTTATTAATAATGTAGAATTATTTTCGCTGCTTGCAAATGTTGCAGATGCAAAATCTCTAGTAATTCACCCCTCAAGTACAACTCATGCAGAGCTTAATGCAGAGGAGCAAAAATCTGCTGGAGTTACTTCAGATTTGATAAGACTTTCAATTGGCGTTGAGGGTATCGACGACATTATATACGATTTGACGCAAGCTCTAGAAAAATCAGTTCAATAAAAAGTCAATAATTCTTTGGCAGCTGGTTTCAAAATAAGGTCTTGTTCCTAACTATATTCCTCCATCACCTTAGATGACGGAGGAATAACTTTAAAGTTTAGAAAGGAAAACTATTATGAAAAAGGTAAAAATAGCGATTTTAGGTTTTGGAAATGTTGGGACGGGTGTATGGAAAATACTTCACGAAAATAGAAAAGAAATAATGAAACGTTCAAATTATGAAATAGAAGTTGCTAAAATACTTGTAAAAGATATAAATAAAAAAAGAGATATCAAAGCACCTAATGGCCTATTAACAGATAACATTGATGATATTATAAATGATGAAAGTATAAAAATTGTGGTTGAACTTATTGGTGGATGCGATAAATCTAAAGAGTATATGATACGCGCAATGAAATCTAAAAAACATATTGTAACTGCTAATAAATTAGTTATCGCGAACTGGGGCGAAGAGTTATTTAAAACAGCGGAGAAAGAAAACGTATTGTTTTATTATGAAGCAAGTGTGGCTGGTGGAATTCCAATAATACGGGAGATTAATGAGAGCCTTACAGCCAATAGGATTGAGCAGATAATTGGAATTATAAATGGAACAACTAATTACATATTAAGCAAAATGACAATGGATGGGATTAGCTTTGATGAAGCACTAAAAGAGGCGCAAGAAAAGGGTTATGCTGAAGCGGACCCAACCTCTGATGTTGATGGCTTTGACGCTGTATATAAGCTTGCGATAATGTCTTCTCTAGCATTTGGAACTAAGGTAGATCATGATTGTATTTATAGAGAAGGAATAAGAAGTATTAGTGACATAGATATAGAATATGCTAAAAAACTTGGTTATTCAATAAAACTTTTAGCAATAGCTAAAGAAGTAAATAACAAATTAGAGCTAAGAGTACATCCAACCCTAATACCTTCGAGCCACCCAATGGCAAATGTAGCTGATGCATTTAATGCTATTATGATAAAAGGAAATGCAGTTGGAGAGTTAATGCTATATGGAAAAGGCGCTGGAGCTTTTCCAACTGGAAGTGCAGTTGTAGGTGATATAATATCCATATTAAGAAATAATGTAAATCCTTATGACTTATTAGACCTAAGTGACAAGACTGATTTTAAAGAAGTGAAAAAATCGGAAGAAAATGAATCAGAATTCTATATTAGACTTAATGTTAAAGATACAGTAGAAGTTTTAGGAGATACAGCGAAAATATTTGGAAAAAACAATGTCAGCATTATGTCCGTTACTGGAGATGTAAGGCACGATGATCATGGACCACTAGGATTTATTACCCATAAAAGTTCAGAAAAAAACATAAGAATTTCATTAGAAAAAATAAAAGAACTAGAAAACGTCAACAAAATAGAAAGTATAATAAGGATGGAATCATTTTATTAAACTTATTCTCCTTTTAGTATTTATATATAAAAACACCCCATCAGATGAATTTTACAACTTTTTTAGTTATAATCATTCAATGGGGTGAAGTTCACTATTTCGGTTCTATTACATTAAACCATGATTTATACTTTTTTAACAAATTCAGATTTTAATTCCATAGCTCCAAACCCATCAATTTTGCAATCAATATTATGATCTCCATCAACCAAACGTATATTTTTTACTTTTGTACCTTTTTTTATGGCTAATGGACTTCCTTTTACTTTAAGGTCTTTGATTATTGTTACAGAATCACCATCGTTTAATACATTTCCATTTGCATCTTTGATAATCCTTTTCTCTTCACTACTTTCTGTTTCTAATTCTAAAGTCCATTCATGAGCACATTCAGGGCAAACAAAAATACTTCTATCTTCGTAAGTGTATTCTGAATTACATTTTGGGCAATTTGGCAAATCAGCCATAATTTCATTTCCTCCATTCGTTATTGTTAACTCTAATATATAAGAATTATTGTCAATTTTCTTTTTACAACTTCATAAGAATAGCAATTACAAAGTTAAAATTCACAAAAAAAAATATAGGGAGTTCCTTATATGCTTATATACTATCATAGTCTCCTCATATTGACAAACCTTCCTCCGCCCTCTCCTTAAAGTCCCTTTTTTCTATTAATCATTTTTTACATACAAGTTTTTTAAAAGCAAGTCTAATTTCAAAAATAACCATAGCAGTCATTTATATTGCTAAATTAATATTTTTAATATTTTCCATTTTCCATAAATCTGAATATGCCCTAATATAAAATAATACATTACTTTCTTTATGATTTTTTAATAGTAAATCCCATTTTGATGTTATCACATTATCATCCATGCTTTTAGTAAATCCCCAGCTTTCCTCGGTGTCATGGGACATTACATAAATAACCATCTTGCTCTGGTCGGTTGCATCACCATCAGTTAACACATTGATAAAAGGTGTATACTTGTTTAATAGTTCTTTACTGGATTCAATACATTCAGCATAGTTGAACATATCTTTAAATTCACCAAATACCCTTCCCCAAAAGCAACTTCCTTCACTTTCTAATGCAAAATGCTTACCCATGTCGATTCTGAACCCACCCACTCCGCAATTCTTTAGTTCTTTTAAAAAATTTATATAAATTTTTTGTAATTCTACATCATTGTAATTGAGCATTGGTAATCCAAAAGCACCGTTAACTATTGCATTTCTATTGCCATAATCTACTGTATTTTTTGCGTTAGTCCAAAATTTAGGGTTATTTCGTAGGTTTTGATCTACGGTTTGACTTGGTATTAGCTTTCCACTCTCATCACCCGCTAAATGTCGTAACACTACGTCAACGATGATTTTAATTCCTATTTTATTAGCTTTATAACATAATTCTGTTAAATCTTCCTTTGTTCCACTTCTATTACCTATTTTAAATGATAGCGGTTGATAGTATGTCCACCATTCATCTCCTTTTTTGCAAGGTTGCACGGGAGTAACCTGTATGGATGTATAGCCACACTCTTTTACTTTATCTAAAATTTTAGTTATATCTGAGATTTTCCATTGAAAACAGTGTAATATTATTTCTCTCATATTATGTCCTTTCATTAATCATTTATTTTATAATGTATTTAAACATTTATTTACTCTCCAACCATTTAACCCATTTTCAGCTTAAATCATCACCTTCGTAACTGTTCATCTTCCTCAAGCTGCAACATTAATTAAATTATTACTATTACTATCAGATAATTTTTACAGGAAATAAATTTAACATAATGTAGTTCCTATAGATAATGATGTACTTAATTACCATTAAATATACATAGAATAATTTTTCAAAAAAATATAAAACACCTGATGTATAACACCAAGTGCATTTTGCAGTGAAAAGAATTTAAATACAAAATTTATAGTGGACTATAAGAAAACCCCCGACTAAAATTAATTAGTCGAGGGTTTTACTGATGGAGGCGATGCTTAACCTTTAAAACCCACCAATAATATAAAATTATTTTATTATATCCTCTTGCTCTTCTTAATCATACTTATTTAATAGAAGACATCCATATTTAATATTGATTATTAAATAATCCAGCCCCTTCTATGATTTCCTGCTCCGTAAATAAACTTAAGACAGCTTCATTATAATCACTTAAATTTTGTGACTTCTTTATTTTCTTAGCATATTTTTTATTATCTGAAAACATGTAAATCATATACCCCCATAGTTCTTTCATTCTAAATATTGCATTTCTATCTTCATCAAATAATTCTATATATTTATTTAAAATTTCATCATGAAAATCTTTTAGTACTTTTTTATCTATATTAGTATTAGTATTATTTTTAATCTCATTTATTAACCTTGGATTAGCTAGTATCCCTCTTCCTAGCATTACTGCTTTTACCTCTGGAAAAGCTTTCATTAATTTATTATGATCATCAATAGTGAAAATATCCCCATTATAACATACTGGATTGGTGCTTAAAGATAATGCATCTTTAAATACCTGTAAATTAGGTTTATTTCCATAAAAATCTTTTTGTATTCTCGGATGGATAATTAATTCTTCTAAAGGATATTTATTGTAAATTTTTATTAGCTCATAAAATTCCTCTGGACTATCTTTTCCTATTCTAGTTTTTATAGAAATTTTCATATCATCTATTTTAAATATTTCATCTAAAAACATATCAAGTTCTTCCCTTTTGGCTAGAAATCCCGAGCCTCTATTTTTTGAAACAACCGTTCCAGCAGGACATCCTAAATTTAAATTAACCTCCTTATAACCTAATTGTTGTAATTTTCTAGAAGTAATAATAAACCCTTCTGAATCGTTAGTAAGTATTTGGGGAACTATATTCATCCCTTTATTATTTTCAGGCAAAACATCTCTTAATTCTTTAGACTTAAGACTTCTACTTTTATTTGTAACAATAAAAGGTGTAAAGTATTTATCAATATTATTAAAAAATTTTTCATAAGAATTTCTATATATGTATCCCGTAATTCCTTCCATTGGTGCTAAATAATATTTCATTTACTAACCCCTTTATAACTATTGATAGTGTAAACACTATCTTTACTTTTTTTATATAAATCCTTGCATTTGCAAGGATTTAAGTTGTTTTTAAAATAAAAAAACAATGACCCCTTCTATTTGATATAATTGTTGTATCTGAACTCAACAAAATACCAAAAGGAAGGTGTCATTGTGAGTACAATTATATCAATGTTAGTTACCTATAATCAAGTATTACTTTCTCAAATTAAACAATTACTTATTTTTATTGCTAAAAATATACCGCTAAAAGTTCCAAAATACGATATGACAAGTCCTAAATATAAAAAACTTACTGTAGACAAATTGCCTACTATCAAAACTTTTGAAAAGCTTAATTATAATCAACTATTAGATGAGTATAAAACCTCTCATGGTAAGGATAAAAAACCTGTCAATTCTCGTGGTAAATATCCAGTATCCCCAGAGACCATCTGCCCTCAATGTGGCGCTCCGCACATCTATATCTACGATAACGCTGGAGGCCGTGGGCAGCTTTGGTGCAAAGTTTGTGATCTGCATTTCAACAAAAATAAGGTTAATTTTAAAACTGAGAGCTTCCTTTGCCCATTTTGTGGACACTCTTTAAGTAAGAAGAAGGACCGTAAAAACTTTTATATCCATAAATGTGTTAATAAAAAATGTAATTATTACCTGAATTCTCTTTCAAGGCTTTCTCTTGAAGATATTAAAGAATACAAGAAAGATAAGCACAGATTTAAACTGCATTACATTTATCGTGAGTTTACAACGAATTATTTTGATGTAGATTTATCTTCTATGCCAAAAGGTGCTACTAGCCTAAATTTCAGAAATTTTTCGTCTCATGTAATGGGCCTATGTCTAACATATAACATTAATTTAGGATTATCTACACGCCGTACGGCGCTTGCTCTTTGGGAAATACATGGAGTTAAAATATCTCATGTCATGGTTAGCAGATACGCCGTCACAGCTGCCGCTTTAGTTAAACCCTTTGTCGATAATTATGACTATAAGCCTACTGATTACCTCGCTGCTGATGAAACTTATACTAAAGTCAAAGGAGTCCATCAATATGTTTGGCTTGTTATGGACGCTATCAAGAAATCAATTTTAGGATACCAAGCGTCTTTTAGCCGTGATACTGGCCCTTGCATTTTGACTATGCGTATGGCTTTCGATAAGTTCAAAGAGTTTCCCGGCAAGTCACTTAAATTCGTTGCTGATGGCTATACTGCATATAAGCTTGCTGAGCAACAGTTTAAACTTAACGGCATGGACTTCGATGTAATCCAAGTAATTGGTCTTACTAACTCTGATCCTATTTCAACCGAATATCGTTGGCTTAAACAAATAATAGAGCGTCTCAACAGAACATTTAAATTTTCCTATAGGGTTACAAATGGCTTTGGTAGTGAAGAAGGTTCCAACACGCACTTGGCGTTGTTTGTAGCATATTACAACTTTCTCCGCCCACATAGCTACGCTTATTGGGGACCATTGAACTCAATCCCTGAACTTGAAAAGATTTCTACTATGCCAGCAAAATGGCAAAAGTTAATCGAACTTTCACAGCAACTTATAATAGAAAAACAGGTTGTATAAGTGAATTTACCTTTTAATATAGTTTGAATTTTCTTACCCGGCAGGGTTCCGTAAAAAAGGAACAATCTGATTAGGTATATTTTTGCTGACTTTTTTTATTTACCAAAAAAATTACAAGGTTTTGATGAAGACAAAACTAATATTTCATTCCTTTAAGGTATATTTTCACTTTTCAAGGTGCAATTTAAATTCCAAAATTTTTAATCTTGTTTTTTCATAGATTAGTTAACACTATCTAACTATTCTAAAAAACATTATATCAGCATTCTTTTTTCTTATCTACTTAATATTAATTAATTATATTTTCTTTCCAGTAACCAAAGGCAAAACATAGCAAACAATTTTGCAGACATTGTCTGCAAAATCTGTTGATTATAAAGAGGTTTAAAAACTCCTATTACGTTAAATAAGTAGCTAGTAAACGCACTAAGTTTTACTAGCTACTTACTTAATATATTATTTGTCCAACTTGGCATATTTTAAATTCTTTAATGAGGAATGGTACCTTCTTTCAATGGTATCCTCGCCTGCAAATATTGTGTACGTTGGCATAATTATTTACCTATGACCTTTTCTTGTTCCTTTTGTAGAACCATATTAGATAACATAATATAAAAATCCTGCTCTTCTTTACTCTTTGCCTTCTTAAATAAATTTTTTAATTGACTATAAGTGAAGTTCAAAAAAATATCATATATTTCATTATTTTCATTTTCCATATCTAATACCTCCAATTCAAACTATTATATACCAATATGTTAAATTAATAAACTATTGTCTTGTTATTTTGATTCTATTCATATAATTATATGTAATTTATTTTTTTAACTTAATAATTAGCTTATTTTTTACAAACACAAAAGTCTTCCTACTAAAATCAAATCTGAGGCTAGATTCTATATATAATTAAATCATAAGAAAACCCCCAACTAATTTATTAATTAATTGAAGGTTTACTGGTGGAGCCGGATCATGATAGGTTAAATCCACTATATAAATGTGCCTTCCTTAAATACAGAAGACATCTCTAATAACCAGTGAACTCTTGTGTCTCAGTAGGGGGTACCAGTACTTGTTGGCTCAATATAAGAACATGATATCGCCTTATTACCTAATTGAGCTCTAGATACTGTATCTCCCAGATATTTCTTCTCCTCACTAGCTGTAACTTCAACAACACTCGCACTATTTCTATCTACATCAAAATACTTTAGCATGTTTTCTTTCTGTTGATTCGTCAAATCATACCCTATAGTAACACTCTTATATAAATCAGCATATACATTTTTTATAGGTGTTGCAAGCAAACTTGCTGTTAAAATTACAACTAAGGCTAGAACCCCCACCTAATTTTTCATCTAAATGGGCTTGGTAATGGATATTTTCTTAACATAAATTATAGACCCATAATGTCACCTCATATTTTTATACTATTTAAGTATCAAAGTAATCCTTTAATTTTCTTGGTCCTGCAAGTACTTCGCTGTCTACGAATAAAGTTCCGTCCTTCTTTGTGTTAACATACCACTTTACAAGTTTGATATTACCAAAATCAATTTCCATTGCTGTTATGCATCGAGGATGAACACAGCTTCCATCATTGAAATATGGAGGATCACCTACTTCAGGAAACATAGGCCTATGTGTATGTCCTGCGACCATCATCTGTTTTTCTTTTATTACCCATTCAATAAGCTTTTTTTCTACTACTTGTTTCTTATGATAATTCTGTGCTGTTCTAGTTGGATCATTTACTCCAAAGAAGTTAAGAGGTCTCCATAAATACCTTACTAAAAATCTGGTCAATCTCCACATTTTATCATTTGGACAGTCCACTTGATGCCCGTGTATTAGAAAGATTTTGTCATTAGTAACTTTATGCCTCAATACTATCCCCTCATGGAGCCTAATATTATCGAATAAAGGAATATACCTTTTCTTGAGTTCATCAAAATATTTATATAAATTATTTTTTACAAATTTATCGTTTTTTTTTACTATATCATGGTTTCCAAAAATAAAATTAAGCCTATCTTCATTATAAAATTTAGATAGCAACCAGAAAACATCGCTATGTACCCTCTTAATGTCAGAAAGTCTTTTATTCTCCCAAAGTTCATCTCCATCACCAATCTCTATATAAGTATAGTGTTCGTCATAGTAATGAGTTAAGGCCGCAAAATAAATATTTTGATTCTTTGAAAAATCATCTGACCAGTTTCCATCTCCTCTATGGCAATCACTCATTAAAACAATCTTGGAGGAATCGTCAAAAATAATTTCCTCCGATGACTCAAAAACTTTAGATAGATGTTTTAATGTATTCATTTTATCCCCCTCTAAACCAGCAGGATAGTGTAAACACTATCTTTACTTTTTTTATATAAATCCTTGCATTTGCAAGGATTTAAGTTGTTTTTAAAATAAAAAAACAATGACCCCTTCTATTTGATATAATTGTTGTATCTGAACTCAACAAAATACCAAAAGGAAGGTGTCATTGTGAGTACAATTATATCAATGTTAGTTACCTATAATCAAGTATTACTTTCTCAAATTAAACAATTACTTATTTTTATTGCTAAAAATATACCGCTAAAAGTTCCAAAATACGATATGACAAGTCCTAAATATAAAAAACTTACTGTAGACAAATTGCCTACTATCAAAACTTTTGAAAAGCTTAATTATAATCAACTATTAGATGAGTATAAAACCTCTCATGGTAAGGATAAAAAACCTGTCAATTCTCGTGGTAAATATCCAGTATCCCCAGAGACCATCTGCCCTCAATGTGGCGCTCCGCACATCTATATCTACGATAACGCTGGAGGCCGTGGGCAGCTTTGGTGCAAAGTTTGTGATCTGCATTTCAACAAAAATAAGGTTAATTTTAAAACTGAGAGCTTCCTTTGCCCATTTTGTGGACACTCTTTAAGTAAGAAGAAGGACCGTAAAAACTTTTATATCCATAAATGTGTTAATAAAAAATGTAATTATTACCTGAATTCTCTTTCAAGGCTTTCTCTTGAAGATATTAAAGAATACAAGAAAGATAAGCACAGATTTAAACTGCATTACATTTATCGTGAGTTTACAACGAATTATTTTGATGTAGATTTATCTTCTATGCCAAAAGGTGCTACTAGCCTAAATTTCAGAAATTTTTCGTCTCATGTAATGGGCCTATGTCTAACATATAACATTAATTTAGGATTATCTACACGCCGTACGGCGCTTGCTCTTTGGGAAATACATGGAGTTAAAATATCTCATGTCATGGTTAGCAGATACGCCGTCACAGCTGCCGCTTTAGTTAAACCCTTTGTCGATAATTATGACTATAAGCCTACTGATTACCTCGCTGCTGATGAAACTTATACTAAAGTCAAAGGAGTCCATCAATATGTTTGGCTTGTTATGGACGCTATCAAGAAATCAATTTTAGGATACCAAGCGTCTTTTAGCCGTGATACTGGCCCTTGCATTTTGACTATGCGTATGGCTTTCGATAAGTTCAAAGAGTTTCCCGGCAAGTCACTTAAATTCGTTGCTGATGGCTATACTGCATATAAGCTTGCTGAGCAACAGTTTAAACTTAACGGCATGGACTTCGATGTAATCCAAGTAATTGGTCTTACTAACTCTGATCCTATTTCAACCGAATATCGTTGGCTTAAACAAATAATAGAGCGTCTCAACAGAACATTTAAATTTTCCTATAGGGTTACAAATGGCTTTGGTAGTGAAGAAGGTTCCAACACGCACTTGGCGTTGTTTGTAGCATATTACAACTTTCTCCGCCCACATAGCTACGCTTATTGGGGACCATTGAACTCAATCCCTGAACTTGAAAAGATTTCTACTATGCCAGCAAAATGGCAAAAGTTAATCGAACTTTCACAGCAACTTATAATAGAAAAACAGGTTGTATAAGTGAATTTACCTTTTAATATAGTTTGAATTTTCTTACCCGGCAGGGTTCCGTAAAAAAGGAACAATCTGATTAGGTATATTTTTGCTGACTTTTTTTATTTACCAAAAAAATTACAAGGTTTTGATGAAGACAAAACTAATATTTCATTCCTTTAAGGTATATTTTCACTTTTCAAGGTGCAATTTAAATTCCAAAATTTTTAATCTTGTTTTTTCATAGATTAGTTAACACTATCACCAGCAGATTCTTTCTATATTTAAATATATTACAATGTTTACTCATAAAGAACACTTAGAGGCCCGTAAAAAAGGATATCGATGCTTTAGAAACAACTGTCAAGGAATTAATATTAACCTATCTTGAAGAAGTTATTATATTAGGTTCGTTACCTCATATAATATTTTTAAAAAAATAAGAGCCTTGGAAAAAGTCCAAGGCTCCCCTAAGGTGATTAACTGCTGCGTAGTATCCATTTATCATTAAATTACAATACTTTATTATTAATAAAGTTAATGGAGATAAACCTAACATAGAGACTAACCATATTAAAATTATGCATTTAATTCTATTGTTTAATCCTTTAAATTTAAGGCATAACTTCTTATAAAAAAATAATATATAGTAAAACAAGAACTAGGTTAAAAAAGGTATTAGTTACTATTTTCTGTTCCTATTGATCAAGTGGTAATTTTGTTTTAAATTCTGTTTTTTCCTTAGAGCTTGCAACCTCTATATTACCATTATGTAATTCTACTATTGTCTTTACAATTGCAAGCCCAAGTCCAGTTCCATCTTTTTTATTACAAGATCTTTGTACCCTATATAACCTTTGGAATAAATTCTTCAAATTCTCTTCTTCTATTATATCTCCATAATTTACAAAGCTAACTACAGCCATATTATTTTCTTTCCCTATATTTATATCTAAATATTTCCCCTTACTACCATACTTAATTGCATTAGATATTATATTTTCAAAGGCTCTAACTAATAAAATAGCATCTCCATCTATTATTAAACCTGCATCTTTTGAAGATATTCTATATTCCATACCACTATTTTCAAAAGCCGGTATAAAACCAATGGTAACTTGTTCTATTAATTGGTGTAAATATATATTAGATTTATTTAAATTTACATCTCCATTACATATCTTTGTAAACTCAAAAAGTTGTTCCACTGAACTCTTTAATTCCTTTGATTTACTTAATGAAACTTCGCAATAATGATGCAACTCATTATCATTTTTATAATTTTTCTTTTCAATCAACTGTAAAAATCCAATAACAGAAGTAAGCGGAGTCCTTAAATCATGAGATAAATTTGTAATCAGGTTATTCTTCTGCTTTTCCCACTGTCTTTCTTTTTTCATTAGTTCTTTTATGCTATATGCCATTTTATTAACATCTGAAGCTAATGTTCCCAGCTCATCCTTTGTTCTGATAGGTATATTTATATCTATATTTCCATTAGCTACTATCTTTAAATTTTGTGATATTTCTTCTATATAATCAGTGATTTTATTCATTTTTTTGATAAATATTAAGCACATCAGCACTATAAAAATCACAAACACTCCTATACTAATCCCCAGCATAACTGAACTATTTGTATTATAATCATTAATAAATTTCATATAGAGACTTTGGCAAAAAATATGTAGCCACATAATTACTAAAAAAACTCCTACTAATGTTGATATTATAGACATTATCGTAGCTGTAAAAAAATTTAGGAGTATATTATATTTAATACTGTTATTCTTCAATTTTATATCCCACTCCCCACACCGTTTCTACTATTTTAGGTTCCTTGGGATTATCCTCTATCTTTTCTCTTAATCTCCATATATGAACCATAACAGTATTATTTCCTTCAAAATATTTTTCTTTCCAAATTTCTTTAAAGATATCCTCAGCATTAAATACTTTCCCACCGTTACTTGCCAATAGCAACAATATCTCATATTCTTTTGGAGTTAATTTTAACTCTGTACCAAATAAATTAACTTTATGATTTCTTTTGTTTATAGTAATCCCTTTTATTTCAATAATATCTTCATCGTCAAACGGTTTGTGATTTTCATTAAGATATACATATCTTCTTATTTGAGCTTTCACTCTAGCAATAAGTTCCATTGGGTTAAATGGCTTTACCATATAATCATCTGCCCCTGTAGATAATCCTTGTATTTTGTCAATGTCTTGACCCTTTGCACTAACCATTATAATTGGAATATTATACTCTTTTCTAATCTTCATACAAACCTGCAACCCATCTATTCCTGGCATCATTATGTCCAAAATCACAAGATGAATCTTTTCTTCATTAATTATATCAAGTGCATCTACCCCATTTGTAGCTTTAAACACCTTATACCCATCATTTAGTAGGTATACTTCCATAAGTTCAATTATTTCTACTTCATCATCTACAATCAGTACATTAAACATAGCGCTTATTTCTCCCATCAAATACCTGTTTTTAATAAAATTGTACCATATTTCAAAATAATTGATGTTTCAGGTTATATTTTAAATCCTAAAAAATCAAAGTAATATATGAACCATATGAAAATAAAATTAACTATAGTTATGATTGTAAAATAAATTTTTTCTGCTTTTCTTCCTCTCTTTTTAACCCAATTATATATTAAAATAATTAATCCACAAATACTTAAAGCCGTTGATACTATTAGAAATCCTAAAAAAGTATAAAGTAACCATGCAAAGGTAAAATCATTAGTACTAATCATAGTCATTGCCATTATAGTTGCACCAAGCATTCCAACTACATTAAACGCACTAATAACTAAGTTTGCTGTTCTAATTAATTTTATGCCCCTACAACTTTTGCACCCTGTTTGTTTAAACCTCCTTTTTATAAACAAAACTATTGCTCAATTATATTAATAACGAACATAATCATAGCTATAGCAAATATAGCTATATTAAAATTTACTTCATCAAAAAAACTTATCTTTTCAAATGAATTATGGCTTACATCATTAAATGCATAAGTTACTTTACCACTGTCATTTATCTTAAATGCAAAATCTCCTCGTCCATCTTCCCTTGCAAATACTCCATCTTCCTTTTCAACAAGAGTTGTAGTGATTTTCTGTTTAGCAAGAGTATACTCCTTAAGAGTTAATGTACCGTCTTTATTAGCTATAATTCTCATATTCATAGAAGGGTCAAATAAAAAACCGATCTTCATAATGTTACTTTTTGATATCCCATCATAGTTTCTATATGTTCCTTCATATTTACTAAAATTTTTAATTGAATTTTTCTTTATTTCATTAAACTTATTATTGGTGGTAGGATAAAATTTATTTAAAAACTCTTCTTCAAAGTTAAATGGAAGTGAATTTACTGAATTGGTTGCAATATATAACCCTAAACCTTCCTTTGGCATTAAAAATAATGTAGTAGTACTACCTGATGGTAATGCACCCTCATGTTTTAATATTTCTTGTCCATTTCTATTGCTTCTTATAAATCCATAGCCCATTCCAGGTAAGCTGCTGTCATTTGAAAATTGCTTATCCTTCATTATTGTTGATGTTTTTTCATTTAAAATTTTCTTTCCTTGAAACTCTCCATTATTTAAGTGAGCTATCATAAAATTTTCCATATCTTTAACTGTTGCATTTATCCCTGAAGATCCGGAAGTATATTGATAAGCTAAAGGACTTTCATTATAGTCTCCGCCTATTCCTCCGTACCCATAACCCTTAGCTGTATTATTATTTTTTAATCTAACTAAGCTATTATTCATTTTTAATGGCTCTAATATATTTTTCTTTACATATTCTTCATAAGTAATACCAGATACCTTTTCTACAATATATCCTAGAAGGTTATACCCCTCGTTACAATATCTACTAACAGTGTTAGGCTCCCTTACCACCTTAGGAATATGGGTATCCATATAATATTCCTGTGATTGTATGGATTTTTCATCTAAAGTAGTGCCATTAAGTTCACTAGCTTCGTCAACTCCACTAGAATGAGTTAATAAATTACCGCAAGTCACTGGTTCCTTATAATTATTAATAACCTTGTAATGATTTATATACTCATTAATATTTTTTTTCAAATCTATTTTGCCTTCTTCATACAGTTGCATAATAGCTGTTGCAGTGAATAATTTACTCACTGATGCTGCTGGAAAAGTAGTCTTATCAGGATCTTCTGATATTTTCTTATCTATATCACTGTACCCATACCCTTTTTTAAATACTTCTTTTCCATCCTTTACAACAGCTATAGCTGCTCCTGCAATTGAATGCTTCTCCATATTCTTCTTGAAAAAATCATCTGTGAATCGCTGTAAATTTTGACTGTTATTCACCTCTAAATGTTTCTTCTCTATTTCCTTTCCAAAACTATTACTATGTAACCCTGAGCTTATCAACATAGTACTTAATAATATTATCATAATTTTTTTTGCTTTCATCTTCATAAATTCCAACTCCTTAATTATTCTATAGTTAGATTTTATATTAAAATAAATTTTTAATTTTAACGATTTTCTTACGAAAAACTAAAGTTTATATATAAAAATATAAAACCGTACACTATTTCAGTGCACACTTTTGTTAATTAATGGAGTATTACAGACTACTATGTTTATGTTTTAAATTAAGGCATAAAAAAATCCTGAGCATCTCTGTTCAGGATTTATGGGAGCGAAGCACAACCTTTAAAATCCACTACATATTTCTATTAAAAACAACCCTATATTTCACTAATATTTTTTACATATAAAAATTATCCAGTTGCTCTTTTCGCCCCATCTCTCTTCATAAATCTACTCCTTTATTTCCTTAACTTTATTTAGCATAAGGTCTTCTGCTTTTATTTCCGGGTGCGAATAACGCTTTCTATTGTTATTCTTATTGGAGTATTCAATAGCTCTCACTGGACACCATTGAATACAAGCCATACATTGTTCGCAGTTATTATTCCAAGTAGGAATATCATTTAACATTGTAATATTACCCATAGGACAAATGCTCTTACATATCTTACAATGTGTACAATTATTATTTACTTTAAATTCGCCATCTCTACTTTTCAGAGCTGCTAATCTTTCTAATGAATTTTTATTAAATAATTTAGCTAATATATTTGCTTTTATTATTGCTGTTCTTTCCCTTTTATCTATTATTGAAATAATCTTTACTATTTTTTTACCTTCTCCTTTGTATAGAAACTTACAAAGAAAATTTGGAAATCCACCATATTCCACAATCCAATTTCCAGGCATTCTTATTTTAAATTCAGCAGCTAGTTTTCCACCATTTTTATCTACTATCTCCCTAAGTTGTTGCAATGCCATCCCTCTAGAACCTGCAAAAGAAGCTACTCCAAAAACATATTGATTAGATTGGAACTTAAGTTTATTTAAAATTTCCTTCATTACATTTGGCATGTACAATTCATACACCGGAAATACAAACCCAATTCTTTCATAACTGCTATCTATTTCTATAGAGTTATTTAAAGCTAAAATATGCACAACCTCAGTATCCTTTAAATATTTACCAATATGCTTTGCTATAGCTAAACTATTTCCCGTTCCACTAAAGTAGTATATTACATTTTTCAATACATCCACCTCACTTAAAGTTTTGAAATACATATGTACATATTTCAAATTAACTATAACATTTAATTATTCCCAATTCAATAGTTTTGAAATTTCAATCTTATATTTCAAAACTGTTATGATATAATTGAATAAAAACTTACGTATTGGAGGTCCAAATGAATAAATATGAGATTAGAACAAATAAAAAAAAGTTATCAATAGTAAATGCTGCTAATGGGTTGTTTAAAGAAAAAGGATTTGTAAATGTAAATATCAAAGAAATCGCTTCCCAAGCCAATGTATCACAAGTTTCAATCTATAATTATTTTGGGAATAAAGATGCCTTAGTCGCTGAATGTGTTAATTCTCTTATGGGAGATGTATTAGAGGCCGCAAGAAAATTGCTTTATACCGATATGAACTTTAAAGAAAAAATACTTAAGGCTCTTTCTTTATGTTCTAATTACATAAGTAAATCTTTAAGTGAATATTTTACCCTGGAGGCTCTAAATGATAAAGTTCTAATTAAGCTTATTACAGAGAGTGTAAACAAAAATAAGTTTGAATTATTTAGGGATTATATTGAAGTAGGTAAAGATGATGGAACCATAGATAAGACAATTCCAACTGATACAATTATGAGATTTATAGAGATAATATCAATTGCCGAAAGTAATGTTAATTATAGTAAGGTTTCCGATAAATATATTCAAGATATGCAAACCCTAATGTTTTATGGAATAATAGGAAATTAAATACATAAGACTTTTTTTTAGATAACCTATAAAAATATAATATTTTCTTTCTGTGCTTCACTGATTTAACAGAACTTGCTGGCTTGCAATATTCTTTTTCTGGTAGATTAGCAATAAGAATGATTGAGATCTTATATCGTATTCATGATGAGTACGCTAAAAATGCACACCCCTAAGTTCAAAATCCGTAGCGGTGTGCATTTATTCCATTCTAACCTATAATTTAATGACTTTCAGCTCAATTTTCTAAAACATCCTGTTCTCTGAACAAGCTTGAAACAGCCTCATCGTAATCATATAATCTTTCTGATTTCTTAATCTTTTTTGCATACTTTACATTATCAGAAAACGCCGGAATCATATAAAACCATAATTCTTTCATTTTAAACAAGACATTCCTCTCTCCAAAGAGTATTCTTTTATAATCTTCATAAATTTTATCATGAAAGTCTTTCAGCAATTTTTTTTCAAGTTTAATATTATTTGTAATGTAGCTGTTCAGTCCAGGATTGGCTAATAATCCCCTGCCAAACATTAAAGTATCTACATTAGGGAAATCAGCTGAAAACTCCTTGTAATCTTTGATTGTAAAAATGTCACCATTATAGCAAACAGGATTTTTACTTAAATTCAAGGCTTCCTTAAAGATTTTCAGATTAGGCTTATTTTTATAAAAATCTTTTTGAATCCTTGGATGAATAATAAGCTCTTCTATAGGGTACTTGTTAAATATTTCAATTAAATCATAAAATTCTTTAGGTCGGTCTTTTCCTATCCTGGTTTTTAGTGAGATTTTTGTTATCGATTGAGAGAAAATTTCGTCTAAAAACACATCAAGTTCTTCTTTTTTTGAAAGAAATCCAGATCCTCTATTTTTTGAAACTACAGTTCTAGAGGGACATCCTAAATTTAAATTGATCTCATTATATCCTAACATCTTTATCTTCTTTGAAGTATGAATAAAATCTTTTGCATTATTGGTTAGTAATTGTGGAATCAAAACTAGTCCTTGGTTGTTTTCAGGCAAAATATCATTTAATTCCCGAGTTTTAAAACTTTCGCTTTGATTTGCAACAATAAAAGGTGAAAAGTATTTATCTATATTATTAAAAAAAGTGTTATGGGCATTTCTATAAATGTACCCAGTCAACCCTTCCATAGGTGCGAAATAAAAATTCATATATCAATAGCTCCTTTATTCAAATAGTTATCTTTCTTCTTTATCAGGAACTTTCTTTATGAATTATCTTAAGTCTTTCCTTACATACATTCTTAAGAACTTTTCATTTCGAACTTACCTAATAAATTTTCTATACGAACTTTATGTGAATGCCAATGAAAAATTAGAATCCATTTTCCACTAACCATTTCATAATGCTTTCTTCCCTTTCCTTAATATCGTCATGCTGCGTATCGTATTTACGCATTTTCTTCTGTGCAACTATATTTCCATCTACCATATACAATATTCTTTCGGTTTTTGCTGCCACCTTTACATCATGCGTAACGAGCATTATGGTTGTTCCTTTTTTATTTATCCCTGCAAGAATTGACATAATCTCTGCTGCCGAATTGGAATCTAATGCTCCGGTCGGTTCGTCTCCAAATATGATATCCGGATCATTTATAAGCGCTCTACAGATGCCGGCTCTCTGCAGCTGTCCACCAGATGCCTGGATGATATTATTATCTGCAAGCTTTTCAATTCCTGTCATTTTAAGTAGCTTTTTTGCTTTTTGATTTACCATATTTTTATCCGCATCTTTTGATACAAAGGCAGGAAACATAACATTGTCAATCACTGACAGATTCTTTAAAAGATTAATATCCTGAAAGATAAATCCCATGTTATTAAGCCTAATCTTCGCCAGTTCTTCTTCTTTTAGTCCAACCATTTCACTGCCTTTAAATTTCACACTGCCAGAAGTAATTCTATCCATACCGCTTACATTATATAGCAGTGTTGACTTCCCACTTCCAGATGGCCCCATGACCGTAACGAATTCACCTTTTTCTATCGCAAAGTTTACATCCTTTAAGATATGAAGCTCATTGTCTTTCCATAACTCTACTTTTTTGTTCATACTTCTAGCTTCCAATATATTGCTCATATATATTCCTCCAATGTAAAATATTCAAATCAAAGTCTATATCCACAGTGACATCCCGGAATGCCTTATTTTTCAGCAGTTCTAACTTCTTAAAGTTACAGATAAATCATCTTCTACTGTTACCGTGCAACACACAGATATAGTAACTCCAACTACTAAAATCAACGCTAACGGACATAGCAGTAAGGTCTGCCATGCAACATTAACAAATTGAATTCTTGCAGCCCCCATTGGCGACATTGCCAAACTTACAAGAAACTCCCCTAAATAATCAGAAGCCAGCACTCCAAGTATGATTCCCAATATCAGTACCATCAAAGTTCCTGCCATATATTTATGTTTAACATTTTTAGAAGTTAATCCCACACACCGCATGATTGCAATCTGGGACATATCCTTTGACAATAACATCTTAATGAATAATGCAGTTATAAGTATAACAATTATTACTGCAATTGCGATTGAGCCTATAACAATTATGCTCATCTGATCAATGATATTTCCAAGAGTCTGCCCAGTATATTCTTTGATATCATTTACCTGCGCAGAATCATAGGTATTCTGATAGTAGTTCATTTTCTTTCTAATATCAACACCTTTAGCCACATCCATGTTCACAATATACCAAAGAACGGCATCTTCATTTAAACCAAGACTGGTATCCGCTTTCGATGTTTTACCACCATTTGTAATATCTTGATAAATACCACATATTTTCATAGTCTTCTCTGCCTCGAAAGCCTTTACTACTATTTCATCTCCCACTTTCTTGTTTAATCCGTCTTTTGACGCATTTGCATAGGAAACTGAGATTTCCCCTTCACCCTTCGTTGCTCTCCCTTCCACATAATTTAATGGAAATACAGAAAAATCTCCGGTTTCAATATTAATATAGTCCCAGGAACCTTTCGCATTTTTGACCTGGTATGAACATGTTATGTAGGCCGCATACTTTTCAATATCCGAATCATTCTTCAACTCTTCCTGCAGCTTTTTAAAATCTTCTGTAATCGTATCTGTCTTTCGAAGATCGATTCTCATGTCGCATTTTCCTATTCCCATGTATGTGGAAAATGACCGTGAGTTCATGGTGTTATACATATTTAACGGAAGAATTACAATAACCGTACATACAGCAAAAATAAAAATCAGTAACCTGTATAATTTGAAACGCTTCCATACATCCCTAATTCCCATGTAAACATTGGTGCGCAGGAATTTGTTGCTAAGCAGTGGAAAACTGTATTTCCGGTTCTTTCCACGTTCCATGATGTCTAAACGCAATGCCTCCACCGCAGAAATCTTATCTATTTTTTTCAGCACTTTCTTGCAGTACATCACAATTATAGAATATACAAATAATGGAACTGTAAGAGATAGTACATATTTTAAGTTTCCTGATAAATCCGAAGATATATAAAGTCTCATTTTACCGTTAAACAGATTTACCACTACAAAGGAAAGCAGATAGCCTATTATACCGGCTACTACTGACATAACCCTGTATTTGATAAGATATACCTTCTTTATATCCTTTTTAGATATTCCCATCGCTTTCATAACACCAATTTCTCTTAAATCTTCATCAATAGTTGCCAGAAAGGTAAGTCTGATACAGCAGGTCGCTATAATAATCAGCAGAATACTGATAAGTATAATTACCATCGCAACTGCCGCATCTGACATAGCATTAAACACCATAAATATCTTTCCGACCACTGTCGGACCGTTTGCCGGAAGACCTGCAACCATATATGCAGTCAAAGCAGCCTGCGAATCCCCGTTTTCATTCAGTTTAAATTCAATAAGATATTCCACTTCCCCTGCCTGCTTTTCAATCATTTCATCATAGTCCGCCTGATTAATAACAAACCGCTTCGAAGACGTAAGGGAAGAGTTCATCTCATAATCTCTTGCATAATTTGAAATGACAAACTCTTTCAGGTATCCTTCACTTTTCACCGTAATCGGATCACCTATTTTCAAGTCATGTTTTTCCATGAAGTAGATGGGAACCGCCACTTCACCTGCCTTTACCTCCAGCTTTTCATTATCCAGATCCAATATAAAATCAAATTTCTTATTCTGTACAACAAATGAAATATCCTGTACCGTTCCAGCCATCGTTTTATTTTTGCCAAAATGGATATTCCCTCCATCAAAATCCAGAAGAACCATCGTCTCCTGCTTCGCTATATTCTCACGCTGCTCTTTCGTAAATTTATCGATTTCTGCCTGATCATATTTTCCGGAATGCATCTGAGTAATGTCAGCTGGGACTGCACGTTCCTGCAACTGGGACATCGACTGAATCAGATTTGCAATGATATTTGTTGCACTAGCTCCTAAAATAACTGCCATGGTTATAAACACAGATACTGTCACAGTTATGATTTTCTTCCTGCTGAAATCATTCTTTACAATTTTAAAAAACATTATTTTTTCTCCTTCTGACTATATATCTTTGCTTCGAAAGCTCTCATCATTAAATGATTGTTCTGCCTCCAAACTACCTTCTGCTTCTTTCTTGGAATCCATTCCACGGATAGTCTTTGATTTAGATACAATCAGTGCCGTAATTACAAGGCCTATTCCGGCAAGGATTAGTAAGAATCCGATTCCTCTTGTTTCACCAGTTCCTATGACTTTTCCAACAGTATCCGCCAGCACACCGCCTTCTACCAGTGCTGGATTAAATACATAATCTGCAAGAACACCTGCCAAAATATAAGCAATTACATATCCCAGCTGTGAAATCAAAGAAATAAGTCCCCATGCCCTACCCTGCTTATCATTATCAATGGATTTTCTTATGAGAACATCAATACTTGCAGTCGCATATGGTAGCGAAGCAAAGAATAAAAATCCAGAAATAATAATGACGGTCATGCTTGTCGTTGCACCAAATCCTGCCATAGTAATACCACTCGCAATAAAGCTTGCCACCATGACATTTACATATTTGCTCTTTAATATTCCACTACCAATCATGATACTGGACACCATCATACCGCAGGCAACTACTGTCTGCAGAATTCCAGTTGTTTTCTCACTGGCAAAGGATAGGATCATTGGTTTTGACAGGACCTGAATAAATCCCATATAAAACATTAAGACGGAAACAAGTATAATTAATAGCATGACTCCCTTAGCCTGGATAATAATCTGCCATCCTTCTTTTAAGTCCTTGAAAAAACTCATTTCTTTCTTAACCTGTGACTTTACCGCAAGAGATTTTCTTACGGTAAAGATTGCAACAACCGTTACAACAGAAGTCAGAATATCAATGGTAAGTATCACTTCCATACCGGAAGCTGCCAGAATTAAACCGCCAATAATCGGTGAAATCAAAAACTTGGAAGAGGATGCAATTGACACCATTCCACTTGCTTTTGCATAGTCATCCTCTGTCAGTAAATCCGTAATTGTTGCTTTATATGCCGGATCGAGCAATGCTACAAATGCTGAACTAAATCCCACACAAAGGCAGATTTGCCACACCTGAATATGCCCTTTGTTCATAAGCCCCAGCATAACAATCAGCCCAAACGCTGATACAATATCTCCCAGTATCATGAGCAGTCTTCTATCAAATCGGTCTGCAAGAACCCCCGCAGCCGGACTTAATAGAATCATCGGCAGAAGCGCCGCCATTTCCACCATTGAGACATCCACCGCTGAATGTGTCAGCTGCCACACATACACTCCAAGACCAAAGGCCGTCATTCCAGTACCGATATTAGATATCAGTTCCCCCAGCCAGATAATCAGAAATTTTCCGAAGGATTTTCCCGAATTATTCATTGCTGCCTCCATCTCCGCTACCAAACATCTGCATAACGTACATAAGACTTCCACTTTCGGCACCGAGCAGCCTTTCTACATTGAAAACAAACGCCTGTATGCGTGAAGCGCGCTCCGCGCTTGTCATTTTAACCATATCATCATCAAAAACGGTATTTGTATATGACATAACCATTTCCACGCATTCATACGGGAACGGCGTGCTGAACAGTCCCTGCTCAATGCCCTCGCAGATTATTCCCGTCAGTATCGGCGTAACACCGTTTAATATTACCTTTTGTATTTTCTGATGCATAAGCGCGTTCTGTGGCTTGTGAATGTGCTCCATAATTTCCTTGCCGCTTCCGCCACTTATGTTCAGTGCCATTACAACGCGCATAATGCGCTTGTTTACGGGCATGCTCTTGTCTGCGGCAATTTTCTGCGCCGCGCCTAAAATACGGACGTTATATCGCTCAATCAGCACGTCCATAATGCCCTCCTTCGACTTGAAGTGGTAATATAGTGTTCCCCGCGCAATTCCGACCTTTTCGATAATATCGTTTGTGCTTGTGCCGTCAAAGCCCTTCTGACAGAAAAGCTCATCCGCCGCGTCAAGTATTTCTTTCCTGCGTTCTTCAGCTTCTTTTACTATCCTCATTTGTACATCTCCTTACAACAGACTGACTGTCTGTCTATTAATAATATAATGTCATATTTGTTTTAAGTTGTCAAGAGAGCGTGCTAAATTTCCTTAAAAACCGTCTGCGAAGCACGGTGTCCATCAGGTCTATAGGTCTGTCAGTATCCTCCCCTCTTTTCAGCGATGTCAGCTTACGTAAATTCAAGATATTCTACGGTAGGGGTTTATTTTAGTATGCATTTATTTTAATTTACCCCAAAAACTTATGGTCAAATCATAAGTTTCGCCTTATATTTTCACCAAAAAACAACGAAAACCCCTGAATTCAAGGGTTTTCCTTTGTATCAAAATTGTTGTTTATGTATGGTGGAGGCGAAGCCTGATGGGTGTAATCCACTATATAAAGGTGCCTTCCTTAAATACAGAAGACATCTCTAATAACCAGTGAACCCCTGTTACCACTTTTCAAGTCTACCTTTTTATTATTAAACTTATACCTCCCACACTCATCTCATTTATGATTTTAAACTATCTGATACTCCCTTAAAGAAATTTCCAATAGAATCACATACACTTGAGAACCAACTTTTAGCCTTATCACTCTCTAATGTATTTTTCATTGTACTAGCTACACCCTCAAGCTGTCCTTTTACTTTGCTGTAATCCAAGTTTAATTTATTTACATTTTTCATTAATCCAACAATACCACTTACATCATCTTTAGACAGATTGTAATTGTAATTATTTGTTACATTATTTACTATTTTTGTTATACCTGCCTCATTCTTAGGTTTATCTTTTATAACTTCACTCTTTACTTCATTGATTAATCCCGCTGCTTTATCTTGTCCAATTTTTTCACCTAGTTTGCCTGTAACTGCGACCTCTTCATTAGCTGTTTTCTTTGTACTTTCATCTAATTTCTTACCGTCTTTACTATTTTCAAATCCCTTTAATATGCCAGTCATAGCTGCCGTACCGGATACAGTGAATGGTGCAGAAACTTTAACATTAGCATTCTCAATTCCTGCTGTAATTAGGGCATTCTTTATCATACTAGCATTTACCCAAGTTACATTATTTGTATTGACTACTAAACCACCAGTAGTTGTTGGCTCAATATAAGAACATGATATCGCCTTATTACCTAATTGAGCTCTAGATACTGTATCTCCCAGATATTTCTTCTCTTCACTAGCTGTAACTTCAACAACACTCGCACTATTCCTATCTACATCAAAATACTTTAGCATGTTTTCTTTCTGTTGATTCGTCAAATCATCCCCTATAGTAACACTCTTATATGAATCAGCATATACATTTTTTATAGGTGTTACAAACAAACTTACTGTTAACATTACACCTAAGACTAATTTCTTATTCATTTGACAAGACCTCCATATTCCACATTATTTAACTGTTGTGACTTAGATATATTATAACCTAAACTATACTAATTTGGTAAATGGATTTTTTTCCATTGAATTGTATGAACTATAGGTCCCTTTAATACTTGGAAATTTCTTCAACATATACTCCTTCATCACTTCTAATATTGGTTGGAGAATTAAATTTAATAATTTATAGTTCTATTGGTCCCTTTAAAATCCACTACTCCGCCTTTCTTTTTAATAATATTAATTATCATATTTGCCTAAAAACCCTCGAGTTTCTTTCCCAATTTCTTTTGATTTCGTATAGAAAATATAATGTCTTCCTTCTAGATCAGAATAACTAAATTTATTATACTCCTTAAATTCATCTAAATTTTTATTCATTATATTTGTATATTTATCATTAGGTATATCTTTCATAGATCTAATTGCAATAAATTTAAGTATTGGCAACTCCTTTGACATTTTAGTTTTATTCACTGTTCCACAATTCTTTAATATCATATTAATTTCATTTTTTATAGTTTTGTTAAATGTATTTTGAACTCCCATTTTTACTAAATCATTTTTATCCTCTTCTGAAAAACAAGCTTCATCTTTGTAAATATTATTATAATATATCCTATCAATACCTAAAAAATTTCCTACAGTAGCTTCCATATATAGCTTTTTACCCATGGGTAAATCAATTTTATCCGCTTCTTCTAGACATGCCTTAACTAATGTTGTATCCATCATAACTATTGCTTCAACTTCTTTTGGATAAACTTCTGCATAATACTGAGCATATATCCCTGATATAGAGTGAGGCATAAGTATATATGGTCCATCTATATTGGCCTCTTTCAATGCCGTTCTGGTTTCAGCAACAATATTTTCTACGCTACGTTCCTTTGAAGTTTCTTCACTAAATCCATAACCAAAAGGTTCTACAACCACTACTTTAAAGTCTTTTTTAAACTCTTTAATTAAAGGTTTAAAATCAATTGAAGGTGCAATACTTCCTAAACCTGGCATTAAAACAATTGTTTTCTTTCCTTCACCCTCAGAATATACGTGCATTTTTTTACCATCAACCTCAACTAATGTACCTAAAGGATTAACATCGTCTTTTTCTAGATATTTTCGAACTTGACCTACTATAGATATAATTATTAATAACGCTAATATGACAATAAGAATGTTTTTTAATATCTTTAGTATCTTTTTAATCATTATTATCGCCTTCCTCATAGACCATCTTCACATAATCATTACTTATGAAAAAATAGAATAAAATCATTGTTATTGAATATAAGCATAGCGCAATTATTAACTGAGTATTAAACGAAAAATTCATTATTTGTTCTAACATCTTAATTGCAATAATACTATGCAGTATTCCTACACTACCAGGTAAAATAAATGAAATTCCAACTTGTACATGCACAGATTTCTTTACTTCCGCTTTACTCATGCCTATTTTCTTCAGTGTTTTGTACTGCTCTTTATCCATGAAGGCATCCTTTAATATTTTAAAATAAATTGTACTAAAGGTTGAAAGTATAAATATTATAGACATTATTAGCCCTAAAAAATGAAATATTTCTATTGCATAATAATCCCATGTGTATTCGTTAATATGTGGATATACCTTCTCCTTTGGCATAACTTCCCTTATATTGGATATTAATTGATCTGCCTCTTTCTCTTTACTTATTTGAACGCAATTTAAAGATGTTTCATTAAAGCCTTCCTTAACCTTTTCATATTCATCATCTTCTAAAATATATATATTTTTTGTTCCTAATTTGTCTATAATCCCAGTAAAGGGTGCATCTTCTTGTTTTTTAATTACATACTCTCTATTTTTTATTTTAATTTCTTCTTTCAGAACATTTAATGGAGATGCTAATGTTGTTGCACTTATTATAAAAACAGCCTCGCATCCCTTAGGCTTAATGTTATCTGTTACTTTATAATTTAGAAACTCTAAGTTCTTTTTTAATGTTGAATAGCTTATTATTATTGCTTCATTTTTATAATCTACTTTTCTATGATAGTTTATATAATCAATCTTTCCTAAAATAAATTTATTTTCATTAATTCCAATTAACTCGTGATTAGATTCATTAATTATTCCCACTACTTTTTCTTTTGATTTTTCATCATTACTTTCATAGCTAAAACTATATGGAGATTGCTTAATAGCTTCTTTTTGTGCAACTTTCTCAAAGGATAAGCTTACTCCAAAGGCTGTTATAGCTGCTGCACATAACATTGCTGTCATAGCTAGATTACGATAATTCCCCTTTAGTCTAAAGTACATATTAGAAATACTTACTAACATAACATTCTTATATACCATGGTTTTATTTTTTATCATCTTATTAAAGACTATGGACATGAAACTTCCAAAGAAAAAGTATGTACCTATTGAAACACATAATAGCGCTGTCATAGATGAAAACAGCAAATCTAGCTCCCATCTTTTAATCATAACGCCAACTAAGTAACCAGCTAAAATTAATAGAACCCCTAAGATACCCTTAAAATATCTTAACTTTGGTAGTTCTTCTTTTTCCTTTGTAGCATTAATCATATCTATGAGTTTACTTTTCTTTACTACTCTATATTTTTTATAACCTAATATTGCAAAAATACATGAGAATACTAAGATTACTATAAAGACAGCATTTAATGAAATTTTGAAAGGTATTTCTACATTTAAAAATATGGATTTTGCGAGTAGCATAAAAAATAGTTTAGATAAGATTACTCCAAATATAAGTCCACTACATATAGATGTAGCTCCAAGTAATAAACTTTCTATTGCAAATACTTGTCCAATTTTTGATTGGGTAATTCCCATTAACATATATAAGGCAGTCTCCTTTTGCCTATTTAACAAGAAAAATTTATCTGCATTAAATATAAAATATACTACTGTACATACTAAAATAAATCCACATGAAAGACTTGCTACACTTGCTGCCTGAAATCTTTCACTAATTTCGATAAATGCCTCATTGTCTCCTATTGCTAAAAAGTTATAGAAAGTTGCAACAGATACAATTGTAATAAGTAAATAAAGTTTATATACCTTTATGTTATCCTTAAAAAGCATCAATGATAGTTTAAATGAGTTCATCACTAACTCCTCCCATCATAGCTATCATATTAAGAATCTTTTTAAACATCTCACTTTTATCTCCATTGCTATCTAATTCACCACTTATACTTCCATCCTTCAAAAACATCACTCTATCTGAATAGCTTGAAGCCCTAGGATCATGAGTTACCATTATAATCGTAGTATTACAACTTTTATTTATATTTACGAAGCATTCAAGAACTTCTATAGCTGATTTAGAATCTATTGCACCCGTTGGTTCATCTGCAAAAATCACCTTTGGAGATGTAATTAATGCTCTACAAATTGCTGCTCTTTGCTTTTGGCCCCCTGATAATTGATAAGGATATTTATCCAGATGCTTTTCTATGCCTAAGAGCTTTGTTATTTTATTAATCTTTTCTAATATTATCTCTACCTTTTCATTGTTTAGTGTTAATGGCAATGCAATATTATCTCTTATTGTCATATTATCTAACAAATTAAAGTCTTGAAAAACAAAACCTATTACGTCTCTCCTAAACCTAGCTAATTCATTTTCTTTTAGACTGTTAACATCTTTACCATCAATTAAAACCTCTCCTGAAGTTGCTTTGTCTATCGTTGAAATGACATTTAAAAAGGTAGTTTTTCCTGAACCTGAAGGTCCCATTATACTAATAAATTCACCTTCATTAATTTCTAAATCTACTTCCTTTAATACTTTATGTTTATTAGTTAACCTTCCATATTCTTTAATTAACTTTGATACCGCTACAATTTTATTCATATTATCACCTCGTATCTATAGTATAATTTATATCTGATTACTCCTCCACCTATCAAGGTTACAAATCAGGTTCTAATGTGACATTGGTGTAACATTGTAGTAATCTGCTAACTTGTAAAAACTTAGAATAAATTCAGTGTACTCTGCCTCTTCACTTTCTACCTTCAAATCTATATTTAAATTATTACACATTTTTTTTGCATAATATAAACCAATACCAGTTGATTTAGTTCTTGTCCTTCCATTTTTCCCAGTGAATCCTTTATTAAATATTCTTTTTATATCTTCTCTAGGAATACCAATTCCCTTATCTTTAATATGTAAATAATAAGCCTCGCTATCCTCTTTATTGAAAATATGTAGTTGTCCATTTTCATTAGTATACTTACTACTATTATTAATAATTTGAGAAAGGATATAGTGAATCCATTTTCTATCACTTATTATGTTAAACCCTTCAACCTCTAATATTATTTCAATATTTTTGTTTATGAAAAATCCTGCATTCTCTTTTATTGCCCTTCTAATTTCATCTCCTACTGCTACTTGCTCACTTTTTACATCTAAATTATAATTATTTGCCCTTGTAACATATAGCACTTGATTTACACTAAACTCCATTTGTTTCATTTCAAATATTACCTTTTGCGACTCATCCTCTTCCAAGTCTTCTAATAATAGGTAAGTAACAGCAATATTAATTTTAATATCATGAACCCATTTTGTAATATAATCCTCAAAATCATTTATATTGTTTTTTAAACTTTCTTCCTTTTTTAGATGTTCTAGACTTTGTTTTTTTAAAATATTTGAAAATACATTTAAATGAAAATCAGTTGTTTTATTATCTAATTCATTATTACACTTTAAAATATTACTGTACTTATTTTTTTCTTTTATAAATCCACAAGTAAAAGCTATAAATACTGTTAATAAAATAAGTATGTCCATGTACATAATATCTTGAAAACTCTTATTTATAGTACTACTGCTATATAATATACAATTAATTATTATAAAAATTATTGTATTGCTTATTAACCATATTTTATTAATCTTCATATAATCAATTATCTTCATCTATCATTTCCCCCTTTTTATCCTTCATATAAATAACTATATCTTTCTTGTATCTTAAGAAAAAGCCAACCATCTAGAATTTTCATCCAAACAGTTGACTTAATATCATAATATTATATATCCAATGCCTTTTTGTGTTATTATTAAATCTTTTATTCCAATTTGCTCTATGCGGTTTCTTAATCTATTAATATTAACAGTTAAAGTATTCTCATTAACATATATATCATCATCCCAAAGCTTTTTCATTAGTTTACTTCTAGAAACTCCTTTTCCCTTATTCTCTATGAGAGAATGCAAAATGATTATTTCATTTTTTGTAAGTTCTAAGGAATTTCCATTATATAAAAGAGTTGTGTTGTCTAAATTTAATAATAAATCATCACATTTTAATACTCTTGTTTCTTCATTTTTATACTCATATGTCCTTCTTATAATAGCTTGTAGTTTTGCAATTAACACATTTGAATCAAAAGGTTTTTGAATATAATCATCTCCACCACTATTAATTGCCATTACTATATCCATATTACTATCCCTTGAAGATACAAATATGATTGGTGTTTTAGATATTTCTCTTATATTTTTACACCAATAAAAGCCATCACAAATTGGAAGGTTAATATCCATAAGAACCACCTTAGGTTCACATTCTTTAAAGCACTCTATTATTTTTTCAAAATCTTCACATACGGTTACTTCAAATCCCCATTTACTTAGAATATTACTTAACACTTCACACATGTTTTTATCATCTTCAATTATCAATAATTTATATGTATTATTCATTTCAACGCCCTAACCCATCCTAATTTATTCCTTTGTCTATTATACAATTTTGTTCTTGAGCTATTGTTATTATACCATCTTTTCTCTCAAAAACAAAAGATAGTTATCTTCTTGAAATATAGAAGCCACGACAACTATATTATTGGAATAAATAAATCATATAAGTAAAAAGTTTGCATAAAGATTAGAAATAATTGTATAATAAATTGTAGGAATAGTTTGTGCTAATTGTGTTTGTGTAATTTTCTATATTGATAACCATATAGAATGGTGTCAATTTTATATATATTATTGTCTAACATAGCCTAAAATTTAAAAGAGGGATTAATTAGCCTTTTTTTAAACCATATTCACTTTGCAACATAATTCTTTACAACATTATAATATAATAAAAAATATTATTAATATTTATAGCTATTTTAAGGAGGTTCATGAATGATAAAAAAAATAATATCTGTTGTTATGATGCTAACAATAACTATCAATGTCAATACTTTTGCTGCGCCAAGTACTAATGAAACATCTGAATTAGAACAAGTTCAAAGCAGCAAAAAAGCTTTACAGATAAAAGCAAATAATTTTGACATTGAAATTGATAAAGTATTAAATAAAATCGACATTAACAAAGCTAAAATGAATGACATCGCTCAAGATATAAGAAAAACACAAACTAAATTAGAAATTGTAGAAAAAAACGCTATCGATCAAGAAGCCTTGTTTGAAAAAAGAGCAAGAGCTATGTATATAAATGGTTCAGATGGTTACCTTAAAGTAATTTTAGATTCAACTAGTTTTAGTGATGTTATATCAAGGATAGATACACTTGAAAGGATAATAAAGCATGATAGAAAACTCATTGATGAAATAAAAAAACAAAGAAATTCTATAATAAAACATAAAGCCACTTTAAATAATGAAAATGATAAATTATCAGTGCTAAAAACAAATAATGAAATTATTCTAACAAAATTAAGTAAAGACATAAAAGAACACAAGGTGCTTATTAGCAACGTAACTAAAAAAGAAACTAAATTAATCGCTGACAAAAATGCAAAAGAATTAGCTGATGCGAGAATAAAAGAATTAGCCGCTGCAAAAATAATAAAAAAGCAAGCAGCAACAAATTCCATTACTATATCTAGACACTTAGATTCTGCTAAAAGTGCACCCTCTAAATCTGATGCTATCCCTAGTGATGCATCAAAATCAAATAACTACTTCATTATAGAATCGACCGCATATTCAACGGATGGTTTTACAGCATCAGGTTCTAGGACAAGCAGAAATCCAAATGGATACAGCACTATAGCTGTGGACCCTACAGTTATACCAACGGGCTCTAAGGTTTATATAGAAGGCTACGGATATGCTATTGCATCAGATACTGGTTCCGCTATTAAAGGTAATATCATCGATGTATTTTTTAATACAGAAGCTGAAGCACTTAATTGGGGCCGAAGAAATGTAAACATCCGTATAATAAATGACTAATAAAGAGGGTGTAAATTGTTTTAATTGAGCCTATTAGAGTTACTTCCAGTTTAGTTTTCCCCTCCTTTAAGTCACTCATCTTTTCTTTAAATTCATCATCGGCAAAACCTCGGGTAATTGCATTTATTAATCATAAACTGATTAACATATCTCATAATGCTTTCACCTCATCCGTTACTAAAATTGCTTTGCATATTTATAACTTATAAAAAAGCAGAGCAATCCTTATTAATCATAAGAATTCCCCCACCATAACTTAATATTAATCTAAATCTTTTCCATTAGTTGCAATCACTTTTTTATACCATTCAAAAGATTTCTTTTTCCTTCTTTCATAACTTCCATTACCAAGGTCATCAGCATCGACATATATAAATCCGTATCTCTTAGTCATTTGACATGTTGACATACTTACCATATCAATACATCCCCATGGCGTATATCCCATAACCTCAACTCCAACTTCAATGGCATCTGCAATGGCTTGAATATGCTCTCTAAAATATTTGATTCTATAGTCATCAATAATTGTTCCATCTTCCTCAATCTTATCTATACATCCAATACCATTTTCTACGATGAATAATGGTTTACGATATCTGTCATATAGCTCTACTAAAGAAATATGAAGTCCAGTAGGATCAACTTGCCAGTCCCATTGTGTTGTTTCAAGATATGGATTTTTAACACCGCTAGTTAGATTCCCACTTACCTTTTCTCTTTGATCTTCATCTTTACTTACAACCTTGCTCATATAATAGCTAAATGATACAAAATCTGATGGATAGCATTTAATTATTTCTTCATCCCCTGGGGCAAATTCTACATTAATATTATTTTGTTCCCAGTAATTTTTCACATGTTTTGGATACTCTCCTAATACTTGTACATCTGAGTAGAAATAATTCTTTCTATTCTCCTCTAAGGCTAGTAACATATTTTTGGGATGACAATTTTCTGGGTAAGTTAATGTTCTTGTTAACATACATCCCATCTGTGCCTCTGGCATTATTTCATGTAAATATTTAGTTGCCAATGCACTAGCTACAAATTGATTATGAACTGACTGATAAATAACTTCTTCTAGTTTATCTTCAGGATATCTGTCAGCTACAATCCCAACTGTAGTAAATGGATGACGAAACACACTATCTATTTCATTAAAAGTTAACCAATATTTTATTAAACCTTTATAGCGATTAAATACTGTTTTACAAAAATGAATAAAGAAGTCAATCACAGGTCTTTGATACCAGCCATCATAGTGGTTACATAAATATAGTGGCATTTCATAGTGATGAAGTGTTACTAAAGGTTCAATGCCTCTTTTCTTCATTTCAATAAACATTTCCTCATAATGTTTAAGTCCCTTTTCATTTGGTTCTTCTTCAATACCATTTGGATAAATTCTAGCCCATTGAATTGATACACGAAGAACTTTAAATCCCATTTCCTGAAATAAATCTAGATCTTCTTTGTACCTATGATAAAAATCTATTCCATGACGTTTCCCATATTTCGAAACATCTGTACTTTTCATAGCTTCTGCTATGTCATCACTAGTAATCCCATGTTGTGCCTTGTAATCCTTGGGATCAACATTTGCCTTATAGGTACTGCAATCAGCTACAGATAATCCTTTACCATCTACATCCCAAGCACCTTCGCATTGATTTGCCGCAGTGGCTCCTCCCCATAAAAATCCTTTCGAAAACTTGTTTTTTTTCATATTATTTCCTCCTCATAGATAACACCTTTGTGTCCTTAGTAACCGATTCTTTTACTAATATAGATAGTTCGATACCTCTTCAATCTCATCCATATTAGTAAGTATCAGCATTGTAGTAAAATCATATCCAGCCGCTTTAATTTTGTTGATATTAAACTTTACTAATGGCTGACCTTTTTTCACTCTCTTTCCTTTATCTTTTCATCTACATCACTTGTTCCTACTTTATCTTCCCCCGCCTCTTCTTCAAAGCCTAAGAAATACGTAAGGGCTGCTGTGCCAAAGAATGCTAAACAAATTCCAATTATATAGTAAACAAATGTTTCTCCAATGAAGGCTGGTAAAGTTGTTAATGCGGGGAATACATAAACAATAGCTTTAGTATGCATACCGCCGATAAATCCTCCTGCAATAGCACCCCCAATAATTTGTGCAATAAATGGTTTCTTAAACTTTACTGATAGTCCATATATAATTGGCTCTGTAACACCACCAAGCAATGCCGGAACTGTTGCAGATAATGCAAATGTTTTATTTTCTTTGTTTTTACTTTTTAAAAACACTCCAAATGCTGCTCCGGCGCTTGCAAATGTAGCAGCGGCAACCATTGGACGAATGTAATCAAATCCATAAGTAGCAATATTATTAATCATAATTGGAACAACACCCCAGTGAATTCCTAACAGTACTAAGAATGTCCAACCTCCACCAACGACCACACCTGTGAGAACTCCACTCTTCACACTAAAGAAATTAACTGCATTTCCAACACCATTTGCTAAGTAAACACCCACAGGCCCAATTACAATAATAGTCAGCGGAACCATAATAAGTAATGCCGCGAAGGAAAGTGCAAAAAGCTCTATGCTCTTAGGAATAAATTTCTTTAATAGTTTTTCCAACTTAGAATAAACTAAAATCGATAATATGGCAGGAACTAAAGTACCTGAATAACTCATTAGTACAACCGGTATTCCCAAAAAGGTTGTTACATCTCCAGGCGCTTGCATAAGTCCTGTGAACTTAGGCTCCATTAGAGCTGATACAATTGCTAATGAAATAAAAGGATTACATTTGAAAACTTTTGCTGATGAATATGCTAAAAACAAAGGTAAGAAATAAAATACACTGTTTCCAGCTGCTGATAATATTTTATAGGTACTTCCTGAAGTATCGATTATTCCTAATGTAGTAGTTAAAATTACAAGAAGTGCCTTTATCATACCTGCACCTGCAAGAGCTATTACTATTGGATTTACAATAGCTGACATTATATTAAACGCACGTGTTAATGCACTTCCAGTAGGCTTTTCTTCCGTTATTGGATTTCCACCATCATGTTTAATTGGATATAAACTTACCACTGTATCGTATACATCCGTAACTGCATTTCCAATAACAACTTGGAATTGCCCATTTCCTTCTACAACTGATAAAACTCCACTTAATTTTTTAATTATATCTTTATCTGCCTTTGAATTATCTTTTAATTTGAATCTTAAACGTGTTACACAATGAGTTAGATCTGAAACATTATCAACTCCACCTATATTTTTAACAATTTGCTTTGCTAGATTTTCATAGTTCTTTTTTGCCACGATTTTTTCCCCCAATATTATTAATTTTTTTATAACTCTTGTTGTTCACTTATGATAAAGTAATCAATTTAAGTTTAGTTCTCTAATGTATTTTGATTGTAACATAAGTTTTTATGAATCAATGAAAGTTCTCAATTTGGAAACTTTAATAAAAAAAATGAATTATGAGCTATAATATATAGATCTCACAATTCATTTATTATTCCTTTTTACGTGTCAATTGGCGATATCTAAGAGTAATATAATCATTAATTAATTGAAAAATAATTGAATGGGTCTGAACATTAGTTGTATGCTTAAAATTAATACATAAATCTACTTTTCCTAATTTTTCCATTTCCTTGTTTGATGTAATTAAAACAATTTTAGCTTTTGTATTCAAAAAACTCTTTGTAATTTGAAACTCCGATAGCTGATATCTTTGCATATAGCTTCCTGAATTTGAAAAAATTATAATTAGAGTATCTTCTTTAGCATTATTTATAAACTGATCTTGTTTTACATCGTTCAAATTAGTAATTATAAACTTACCATTATAAGCTAATTTAGTCTGTAAATCTAATGTAGCAATTTCAGAAAATAACAATCCAAAACTTGCAACTTTTTTATACTTAATTAAATATTTTGCCAATTCATCAATTTTATTCATATCAATGAATTTTTTACATTCTTCAATATCTTTATGTATAATTTCTAAATAAGAATCCATTCCCTTTTCTTCAATATACTCTGCAATATTCTGATTATAGTTTAGCTTGAATCCATATTTATTTTGTTTAAAGGCTGCCGCTGTCCTAAAACTAGCATAATCTTCAAAATCTATACTACGAATAAATTTTGAAATAGTAGATTTTGAAACAATACACAACTTGGCTACTTCGCTAATAGTCATATCGTATAAGGAATGAAAATTCATAAGTAAGGTCAATACAATATGATAATCTGTTGACTTTGGAGGACTATCATTTAACATTGTCAGTAAACGATTTAATAAAACTCCCATAGAAATTCTCCTTTGTATAAAAAAATATACCATTCTTTATAAGTAGCATATTTTATTATTTAATATAGCACCATTTTATCAATATTTCACTACATTAATTTTTTTATATAATCAAATTTAAACATAAGAAAACCCTCAACTAAAATTAATTAGTCGAGGGTTTCACTGGTGGAGGCGAGGGGTGTCGAACCCCTGTCCGAAAGCCATAACACCTAGGCATCTACGAGCGTAGTCAGTACTTTAAAATTCCCGTTTCCTAACCCCTACTGACGGGGTTTAGGTTCCGGTAGCTTCATATTTTCCGTTCCTGGGTCAAAGCTTTCCCAAGCTCGGTTCACCGCTGTCGGCGCCCTATCCTAAGTCGCGGTATTCAAAGGTAAGACGTAGCAGAACTAAGCTGCTAGTGCTAAATTATCGTTTGCGTTTAAATTGTTCCAATAGTTTTTTAACGCGGGTCCATAGGTTCCCTCGGCTCGCTTCCTCGATGCAACGTACCCCCGTCGAAACCAAGTACGCCCCCTAATATGTCAAAAGATTAAACTAAAATCTTTTGTACTACAATAATATATAACTATTATTGCATGTAATTACGCAAATTTAAATTATTAAATTTTTATGACCCATAAATTAATTAGATATCAACTGCTAATCTAATTTCTTGTTACTTACTATAAACCTAATGATACACTATATTATATCCTTTATCAAGTGCTAATATCATGGAATGTATGTGCATTATTGCTAGTTATCTCATTCTCTCTTTTATCTGCCTATCCATGTCTCTCTTAGCATCTTTTTCTAGCATCGCATCTCTCTTATCATAGTCTTTCTTACCGCGAACAATACCAAGATTAACTTTTACCTTAGTATCCTTAAGATATAGGGATAATGGAACTAGTGTAAAACCCTTTTGAGCCGTAAATGATGCTAGTTTATTTATTTGCTCTTTATGAAGCAATAATTTTCTTACTCTTAAAGGATCAGTGTTAAATTGATTCCCATTTTCGTAATGACTAACATGCATATTTTTTATAAATACTTCACCATTTATAACATCTGCATAAGCATCTTTTAAGTTCGCTTTTCCAGATCTAATAGACTTTACTTCTGTACCAACAAGCGCTATACCAGCTTCCATTGCTTCTTCTATAAAATAATCATGTCTTGCTTTCCTGTTTTCTGCTAGTGTTTTGTTTTCCGATTTCTTTGCCACAATTTCACCTGCTTTATTCTTATTAATATACATAAGAACACATTATATATATTATGTATAATACATATTATTATACTATACTATGTATTCTTTTTCAAGAAATGCATGGATTATTTTTACAATATATCTTTTAAATATAATACACAGAAGAAGCTATTAACCTCTTCTGTGTATTTTAAAATTATTCTATATTATAGTCTTCTTTTTTTGACTACTCTTCCTTTATAAGCTCATTTAAATCACTAACAGAGTATTCAACTTCTTGGTCTTCTTCTTTCTCTTCATCAGCTTCAATTATATCAAAATAAACTTCATGTGAAGTTAAATCAACTTTACTAACTACAATTCTTACTTCTTCTCCTAGTTTATACATTTTATTAGTTCGCTCACCAATAAGGGTTAAATGTCTTTCATCGAAGACATAATAATCATCATCCAAGCTAGTCATATGAACTAACCCTTCTACAGTATTAGGAAGTTCAACAAACAATCCGAAATTAGTTACTGAGGATATAATACCATCATATTCTTGACCAATTCGCTCACTCATATACTCAGCTTTCTTTAAGTCATCTACTTCTCTCTCAGCTTCCATAGCTACTCTTTCCATATCTGATGATTGTTTTGACGCTATCTCTACTTCTCTACCTAATCTATCTGTTCTCGCTTGACTTAATCCTCCATTTATAACTTCTTTAATTATCCTATGGATCATTAAGTCAGGATATCTTCTAATTGGTGATGTAAAATGACAATAATACTTGGCTGCTAACCCAAAATGCCCAACACATTCTGGAGAATATTTTGCTTTCATCATAGAACGTAATAATAAAGTGCTTAGTACCATCTCTTCTTTTTGGCCTTTTACTTTTCCTATTACTTCCTGAAGCATTCTAGGATGTATATCCTTTCCCCACTTCATAGAATATCCTAAATTATGAGCAAATTCACTAAATCGCATTAATTTTTCCTCATCTGGATCCTCATGAATTCTATATACAAATGGAACATTTAGCCAGAACATATGCTCAGCTACAGTTTCATTAGCCGTTAACATAAATTCCTCAACTAATCTATTTGCAATAGCTCTCTCATAAGGTACAATGTCTACAGGTTTTCCTAATTCATTTAATATTATTTTACACTCAGCGAAATCAAAATCTATAGCGCCCCTATTCATTCTCTTCTTATTAAGAATTCCACATAACTCTTCCATATGTTTAAAATCTTCATATAAATAATCATATTTTTTAATAGTTTCGGCGTCTTTATCCCTTAGTATTTTAGTAACATCTGTATAAGTCATTCTCTCATTAGTTTTTATAACACTTTCCATTATTTCATGATCTACACATTTACCCTCTTTATCCATTTCCATAATACAACTAAGAGCTAGTCTATCTACTTTAGGATTTAAACTGCAAACCCCATTAGATAATTTTTTAGGAAGCATTGGTATAACCCTATCAATTAAGTATACTGAAGTTGCTCTTTTAAAAGCCTCTTTGTCCAAAGGATTTTTATCTTTTACATAGTGAGAAACATCTGCTATATGAACTCCTAAACGATAGTTTCCATTATCTAAAATTTCAATAGACACAGCATCATCTAAATCTTTAGCATCCTCGCCATCTATGGTTACCATACGTAAATCCCTTAAATCTGTTCTGCGCGTATATTCTTCTTGTGGAATCACTTCGGCTATATTATCGGCATATGCTTCAACATTTTGTGGGAACTCCTCTGGTAGCTTATGTTTTTTAATTATAGTTAATATATCGATGCCCGCGTCACCTTTGCTTCCGAGAATTTCTATAATTCTCCCCTCGGGATTTCTTTTTTGTCCTGGCCACTGAGTTATTTCAGCTATTACTATTTGCCCTGTTTTTGCACCATTTCTTTCTGATTTAGGAACAAATATATCCTGAGCAATCCTCTTGTCATCAGCTACTACAAACCCAAAATTACTACTGTCCTCATAAGTTCCTATTATTGTTTTATTAGACCTTTCTATTACTCTTACAATTTCACCTTCACATTTTTTCCCGCTATTTTCTTCCTTTAAAACTTTTGCAAGAACTTTATCACCATTCATTGCTCCATTTAAATTATCCGCAGGAATAAATACATCTGGTCTTTCTACTTCTGCTATTACGAATCCAAAGCCTCTTTGATGACCTTGGAATTTACCAATTACAAGACCCATCTTCTCTGGAATACCATAATATTCGGCATGTGTTCTAACCACATCCCCATTTGTTTCCATTTCAGCTAATAAATTAGAAAACCCTTTCATATCCTTTTTTTTAATATCGAATACTCTAGAAAGTTCTGCTATATTCATAGGCTTATATGCCTGCTCTGTCATAAAATTTATTAAATTTTCTTTTATCTCCATAAGATTTCCTCCTATCTAATTTTCATATTGATATATTTTTCAAATTTTAAAAAATATTTAGTATTGCTTTAGTTTCTCACTAAATGTTGTGTTAAATTATTCATGTGTTTCTATATTTACTCGCTTTTATTATAATCCAAAAAATACATCTAGTATATACTATGTGCTTATATACTTCCCTATTATCAAATAAAAAATGCTCACATTAAATAATGCTATTTAATGTGAGCATTTTATCGAAATATGTTATATCAAGAATTCTTCACAAAAATCGACTTTTTTATACAAAATAAAACAGCCCTTGGGGTTGGGCTGCTTTAAACAAATAAAAAGGGGGCTATTTATTTCTCTATTTAACTTTACTACTTAATTATATTAAATTTAACTAATGTTTGCAAGCGTTTTTTACAAATTTAATTCTAATAATATTTTAAAATAAAGACATTTCACTTATTTTTTTCATAAAAAATAATATTATTAACTAAATTAAATCTGTTTTAATAAATCCAACTCTTCTTCCGACAATTCTCGATATTGTCCTTCAGATAAATTTTCATCTAATTTTAATGGTCCAAAACTAATTCTTCTTAAAAATGCAACATTTTTATCAACACTTTCGAACATTCTTTTTACCTGATGAAATTTGCCTTCTTGAATAGTAATCATTACCTCAGATCCATTTTCATCTGCATTTAATACTTTTAATATGGCCGGCATGCATTTATAACCATCATCTAATACAACACCTTTCTTAAAGGTGTCTATATCCTTTTGATCTACAAATTTATTAATCTCGGCATAATACGCCTTATCTACATGATTCTTAGGTGCTATCAATTTATGATTTAATTCACCATCATTAGTGATTAGCAATAACCCTACTGTGTCTTTATCCAATCTTCCTATAGGAAATGGATTAAAAGCATGGTATTCTTGATCTATTAAATCAATAACAGTTTCATCATACTTATCTACTGTAGCAGAAACTACCCCAGCTGGCTTATTCATGACTATATATATGTATTTTCTATATGTTATTTCTTCACCAGCTACCTTTATTACAGCCTTATCCGGATCAATTTTCATTGTATTATCAGAAACTATTACTCCATCGACCTCTATTTTCCCTTTTTTTAACAACGCCTTCACTTCTTTTCTTGTTCCATGGCCTAAATTTGATAATATTTTGTCTATTCTTTCCATATCTATTCATCTCCTTAACTATTTCTAAAACTTCAGGTAAATTATCACCTACGGTACTATTCATCTTCTTCGAAGCTTAACATTAAATCTTTTACTCATAAAAAAAACAGCCTTTAAAAGCTGTTTTAAAGTTATTCTTTTACTTCAATCTCCATTATATCATAATCTTCATATGAAATACTCTTATAAGAACTTTTTGATAATACTAGTATTCTGTAAATCCCTTTAGTAAAAGGCATAAAGATGTAATCATTTTTCCTGCTAAATTTTTGTACCAAACTCCAGTCTCCTTTTTCCATGAGATAGACCTCATATTCAACATTCTTGCCACCCTTACTTTGTGCTACAAATGTTATTGTTTCATTAGCCATAAAATTTGCCTTATCACATAGAATCTTTGTATCTCTTACAGGTAGCGTCTCATGTATTTCTATTCTTATTTCCTTCTTACTATCATATGCATTTGTGCTCAATTTATTCTTTGCTAGAAGTTCTATTAAATAGTTTCCACTACATTTAGGTTTAATCTCATAATTTTTATGTTCCACAAAATTTGTTTGTTCTACTAAATGACCATCTATTTTCAAAACGTAATTCACAAGAGTATTTTTTGTATTTTCAGATATAACTTGGAGAGAAATAGTATCTCCAACCATAAAGTATTCTCTTGTTGGCATTAATACATAGTCTATTTTAGCTGGAATGCATTCTAAAGCTTGAATACATAGAACTTCGTGACAATCAAATTTCCTTTTGGAATATTTATCTTTAACTCTTACCTCCAGTTTGAACTTTCCACTCTCCTCTGGCGTAAACTCTAGAAAATCACGTGTTCCAAATTGTATTTTTTCTATCTCTTTATCATCTTTAGAAATTATAAAACTATATCTTAAAGAATTTCCTCCTGTTGCTTTGACTTTTACATGAACTATTTGGCCTATTAGTACTGTCTCTTTATTATCCAAAATTATATCATCAATAACCACATTTTCATTACCTATATCGTCAATTAGAAAATCTAAAGAACCTTTCTTCTCATATTCTCCTTTAAAAGATGCATCCTTCACCCATAAGTAAGCTTTATATTCTCCCGCTTCTTTTGGTATCCAAAAAAAATTATTTTCTCTAATGTAACCAGAATCCTCTATGCATTTTCCATCAATTTTGAATTTATATAATAACTCTTTCCCACCTCTAGCAATACACTTAAAAATTATAGGAGTGCCACATACTTGCGGTGAGCTTAAATCACTAGTGAAACTATGTATGTTTATTTCTTCATAAGGTTTAACGCTATAATGAATCAATGCTCTATCATCAAATTCATGAATTGAATACATATCCTTTGCCATACATAGTAGCTTATAATCACCCTTGTTTTCTTCAACATAACTAACTAATTTCTTAGTTGAATAATCTTGTATGCATTTGGTATTCCCCTTAGGATTAATTTTTACAAATTTGTACAAAACCATTCTGTTATCCCCATAGTTTGCCTCCACCTCAAAAACTAGTTCCGCACCTTCTACCATACCATCCGTCAAACATTTAAAACTTACAATTTCTACTGATTGTATGGCTTGTACATTAAATCGTATTTTCATAGAGTCATCAAATGTATTTTTTGAATCTAAATTCCTGCATTCTACCAAAAACTCTTGCTCTCCACAATATTTTGAAGTCCAAGTCAGTATATTTTCTGATGAATAGTCTTTTATAAGTAGCCAATTCCCCCTTTCATGTACCCAATATCTATACATAATAGGAATCTTTGTGGCATCTACTGTTAAGGTGACTTTTTCACCTGCCATTATTTCTATTTTATCTATGTATATATCATTTATTAACTTTTCGTAAGCCTCGCCTACCAGGTAATCTGTTTTTGACATATAATCAAAGGGCTTCTTACTTTCTTTTCTTTTAGCTTGTACCATTATGGAGTACTTACCATCTGCCTGTGGCTTCCATATAGCATCCCTGGCTCCACTTAATTTCTTCAAAGTAGTCCATGTTCCATCAATCCCTACAAGAAATTTATAGTTCAAATTATCCTCTAATATATTTTCAACACTTATTCCGATTTCTTTATATTTTTCTTCAGGGTTTTCTAAGCTAAACGATATATTCATTTCATTCATTTAAATTCACCTACCTTTATAAATAAGCTATACAATACAAAAATATTATTAAAAAACCAATCTCTATACTGAATATATTATACTATAATTCCATTATTTGTAACAGTGTATATTCCATATTTTTTCTTTTATATATAGACATAAACTTTCAATGTTTTATTATAAAATAATAAAATTTAAAATTTCATAGCTATTTATGTATTAAATTCGTCATTATAATTTGAACGTTACACCCAAAAATTCATCTCATGACTGAATTCGCGATTATTCTTTTCAAAAATATAAAAATAGCTAGTAATTTTTATTACTAACTATTTCGTATATTCTAAGTGCATTATTGCGTTTTTAGAATCAATTTAATTAAATTGTTATAAAGCTTTTCATCATCTTCATTTGTTCGTTTTTTAGGACCAAAGGTTTTACCTCCGCTCCGTCTTAGTTTGCCGGATAAATGCCTCTCAAATAATAATTTATCAATATTATCATCATCATATATATGTCCTTTAGGGCCTATTGCATATGCACCTTTAGCTAAAACCATAGCAGCAACCCCAAAATCTTGAGTGATTACTATGTCATTAGATTTCGCCTCATTAGCTACTTTCATATCAACACTTTGAAATCCACTATCAACATACCTTATCGAGGCATAATCGCTACTCAAAATATGATTAATATCACAATACATAATAAGCTCTATAGAGTTTTCCTTAGCTGCCTTTTCTATTAGCTGTTTACCAGGGCAACCATCTGCATCTACAATAATTCTCATATGATTTTTCTCATTTTTTAAAGCCTTTTTTCGAGTGCTGCTTTGGTTTCTTCATATCCTGATTTTCCAAGAAGAGCAAACATATTTTTCTTATATGCTTCAACTCCTGGTTGATCAAAAGGATTCACACCTAATAAATATCCGCTTATTGCTAAAGCCTTTTCAAAGAAATAAACCATATGTCCAAAATTATACGCTGTTAATGCTGGCACATTTAAAATAATGTTAGGTACACCCCCATCATTATGAGCAAGTACTGTTCCTTGGAAAGCTTTTCTATTAACAAAATCCATAGTTTTACCTGCTAAAAAGTTCAATCCATCTAGATCTTCACTTTCCTTTTCTACTACAACTTCTTTCCTTGGCTTTTCTACATTAATAACTGTTTCAAATATATTTCTTACACCCTCTTGAATATACTGTCCCATAGAATGCAAATCTGTAGAGAAATTAACTGATGCTGGGAATATTCCCTTTTGGTCTTTTCCTTCACTTTCCCCACAAAGTTGTTTCCACCACTCACCAAAATATTGAAGTGATGGCTCATAGTTAACTAAAATTTCTGTAACCTTGCCTTTTCTATATAGTGCATTTCTAGCTGCTGCATATTTATAACAATCGTTATTGTTTAAATCCTCTACACTGTATGCTTCTCTTGCATCCGCTGCACCCTTCATCATTTCATCAATGTCAATGCCCGCTACTGCTATTGGAAGTAAACCTACAGCTGTTAACACTGAGAATCTTCCTCCTATATCATCCGGAATCACAAAAGTTTCATAGCCTTCTGCATCTGCTGATTTTTTTAGAGCTCCTTTAGAAATATCTGTAGTAGCAAAAATTCTTTCTTTAGCTCCTTCTTTTCCGTACTTCTTTTCTAATAATCCTTTTAATATTCTAAAAGCAATAGCTGGTTCTGTAGTAGTTCCTGATTTTGATATTACATTTATAGAAATATCTTTTCCTTCTACAGCATCAATTAAATCTGCCATATATGTAGAACTTATATTATTACCTGCAAAGAATATTGCTGGCGCCTTTCTCTTATCGCTTGAAAGACTGTTATAAAAACTATGACTCAACGTTTCTATAGCCGCTCTAGCTCCTAGGTAAGAACCACCTATTCCAATTACTATTAAGACTTCAGAATTATTTTTTATCTTTTCTGCTGCCTGTTTAATTCTTTTAAATTCTGATTTATCATAATTTAAAGGAAGGTCCATCCATCCTAAAAATTCATTCCCCGCACCTGTTTTATCTGCAAGCATTTTGTGTGCAGCAGATACCATTGGCTGTAAATAAGAAACTTCATGTTCACCTAAATATGGAATTGTTTTGCTTAAATCTAATGATAAAATTTTTGCCATTAATATTCCTCCTTGCTTATATCTTGAAGCAAAACAATCATTGATTATTTTGCTCATCGCATTGCATTGCCTCGCTAAAACAATATACTATAATTTTAGTTTATTCATTTAAATAAATCAAGTTTTTTAATAAAATTTTGTATTTATAACAAATTTTGTTATTTTTATTTATTAAAACTTTAAAAATTAAACTTAAATATAAAAGTCCCTAAAATTGGAGTCGCCTATACATGATAGCTATAGTATTATCTGTGAATGCTTCATTTATTCTAGTGACTTTTCCAAATAATTGACCGTGACTTTATTCACCATAAAAATATAGTATGTACTCCCTTGTATTGTATAGCATATATTAAATTATATTACTATAAGAGGTGTGATTTTTTTTGATTATTCATGTTGTAAAAAGTGGTGAAACCTTATATATAATTTCTAAATTATATGGAGTTCCATCTAATAAAATTGCTTCTGATAATGAACTTGCAAACCCAGATGAACTTGTGGTAGGCCAAACGCTTGTAATACTTCAAGTCACAAGAAAACACAAAATTCTTCCTGGTCAATCACTTTACATGATAGCTAGAATGTATGGTGTAACTATTTCAGATTTATATGCTGCAAATCCTAACCTTAAAAATTCTATACTAATTTATCCTAGTGAAATTATTATTATACCACCATCAACGCAAAAATTAGGCTCACTTGAAGTTAATGGCTATGCACTTCCTACTACGGATATGGATGTTCTCGCAAAGACTCTTCCAAGTCTCACATACCTTAGTATATTCAGTTATCAGGTGCTACCTAATGGAACTCTAAAAGGAATAAATGATGTCCCCTTAATAGTTGCTGCTAGAAAAGCTAAAGTAGCTCCTATGATGGTAATTACGAATTTAGAAGAGGGTGGTGGTTTTGATAGTGACCTAGCCCATATTATACTTACAGATGAAAATATACAAAACACTTTATTAGATAACATAGTCAGCATCTTGGAAAATAAAAATTATTACGGTTTAGCTATAGATCTAGAATATATTTTCCCAAAAGATAAACAAAGCTATAATGATTTTTTACGCAAAACAGTAATCAAACTAAAGGCTTTAGGCTATATTGTTACTACAGCTTTAGCCCCTAAGCCAAATGGTGATATAAAAGGATTACTTTATGAAGCGCATGATTACCCATTTCACGGTGCCATAGCTTCCCATGTTATACTGATGACTTATGAGTGGGGTTATACTGCAGGTCCACCAATGGCGGTGGCTCCAATTAATGAAGTAAAAAAAATTCTTGATTATGCTGTAACCGTAATTCCAAGTAAAAACATCTTTATGGGCATACCTAATTATGGGTACGTTTGGACTTTACCTTATGTAAAAGGAACTAAAGCAACTGTACTCGGTAATGTAGAAGCAGTTGATCTTGCGAGAAAAGTATTTGCATCTATTCAATATGACTATACCGCTCAAGCACCGTTTTTTAACTATTACGATTCTAATGGCAAAAGACATGTAGTTTGGTTTGAAGATGCTAGGAGTATGAACGTCAAACTTAGGACTGCTAATGCATATAATTTAGGCGGGGTTAGTTATTGGACTATTGGGAAATACTTCCCTCAAGCCTTTCTAGTTCAAAATTCATTATTCGATGTAAAAAAGGTAATTTAGTTAAGCGATTGTTATTTCAAATAAGAATTAAGAGTTTTTCTTTGATTATGCTATAACCAAAAGGATATGTTGCTAAGATGCTTTCTGCGCAACATATCCTTTTTGTTTACTTAAGAGTGCATTTTTTGTATTTTATTGTATTATAGTAAATATTGAATTAAAATTATTAAAGGTATATATTATAACTATACCATATATTTACATCATTTTTATGTAATTGGTATTTTCACAACAGATTTATCACCTCCCTATTTTATGGGATACCTAAGGAATAAAAATTAAGGGAGGTGAGAATTAAATGTCGGAGATTACCCAAATGTTCAAGCTGTTTTGTATTACCTCAATAGCTGTTCTTGGTATAACTTCCGCAGTAGTATTTTTTTCAAAAGATAGAATAAGTTTTAATATAAAAGCGCGTACCAAACTACCTGATCAGTCCGAAACAGAATTTGGTATCGAAGTTCATAAGGATGATAAAAAAACAAAATAGATAGTTATGCGTACTATCTATTTTTTACTACTAATTCTTAATCTGTTGTGTCCTCTGGTATCCCTATTTTATTAAATAAACTAATTGTATTATATGCAATTTATCCATAAAGTGTGCATGTTTTTAAGAATTCAGTAATATATTTATTCGCCTAGCGATTTTGCTTATATTATCACCATTTTAACTTAAAAGTTCTTGGCGCTACTCTATATGTTAAAATCAACGCAACTACCATATATACAATAGTTGTTATAATAATCCCTGCTGTGAAATAATATGAAGTCGTCTTAATTTGAAGACACGTATAGCTACCGATATACATAACCATGTTTACGAATTTAAATAAGGGACTTTTCACTGTTAACCCTGCTGTATAAGGCTGCAATACATAGTACATGAACAAATGATGTATTGAGAAGAAACAAGCTAAACAAATAATACACAAAAATAGTGGTATCATTCCAATAAGCTGGGAGCTATAACCACTAGCTAATATAATACAAATTATAGCAGAACATAAAGTTAAAGCCGGTATCAGGTTAAGAATAACTACCCTCTTAAGTCTTGAAGTGAAGTTGGATAAAATCACACTTGCCTCTCGGTAATAGCCTTGTCTTAATAGGCTTGCATCACAATTAAAAAACATAGCCTTGCAAATTCTTTCTCCCGTTGACATGCTGTACATTATAAATACCAATGGGGGAATGCTTTTTTTAATTATGTTCACTATATCCACCCTTTTACTCGGCATAAAAATCACAAAGTACATGGTAATTAAAAATATAAAACCTATAAAGACGACTCTTCCCTTTACAGGTTTTACCATTATTCTTCTAAAACGAAGAAAAAATAATGAGTTTAAATATTCATAGCCCTTCTTTTGGTCATATTTTTTTGTATTTAATTCTTCCTTACTCATTCTCTTTTCATCCAATTTCACAGTTGAAAAAGTCGCTTGATTTCTAATAGCCTCTACATCAAATAAACTATCCTTATTTAATAAATCTTTTGCTATTAAAGTATATTTCTTAAATTTCCATAAGTATATAAAAGCTGCCACGCCTAGAATTAATACAATAATCGCCACTAAAGCATTGAATAATATTAAATTAAAATCAATAGTAACTCTTAATAAAGGTAGTGCATAGGCAAGGACAAGTCCTCCTATGATTACTAGTGACATAAATAAATCTTTATGTTTTTGTATTATTTCTGTCTTATCATATATAAAAAGCTGTAGCCCTTCTTCTATCAATCTAAATGCTATTATTTCCGCTACAAGCACCATAGCTTTTAATGGTGAAAACCCTATTATTAAACCTATAATTATTACTGGAAGAACAAAGTATATAAAGTCTGTTATATTTTTATATACTATTTCTCCAAGATAGTATTCTCTTGCGTCAGCTCTCATTAGTGTTATCATATTAAAGGCCGCTTTGTTGGTTTTATCAAAAATTACATTTTTCATAACTGGTCCCAAAATAAAGCTTAAAAAGAAAAAAATATGTAAAAAATAAGGTTGTAACTTTGCTATATCCTTAGTCATTAAATAGGATGGCAAAATAATCATTACACCTAAATATATAGTTTTTCCTATAAATCCACCTAGCACTCCTAAAATTTCACGTATAACCCCTATAACCAGTTTAGCATGGGTTCTTTTATACAAATTTTCAGGAATTTTTTTACCCAAAATTGGTATCCTTTTAAGAAAATATATAAAAGTATTAGCCTGCTCTGCAAAAGATACCTTAAAACTATTTATATATGTACTAATCATTTCCTCCCTCCTTTAAAATCTCCATGATTTTCTCTTCAAATTCAGGACTCTTTAGAACCTCACTATCCACTTCTTCTAAAATACAATTATTTAAAACCAATATTTCATCACATAAATCTGTAGCCAGCTGAAGAATATGAGTAGAAAAAATAATAATGTGCTCACTTTTCATTTTCTTTAACAAATTTTTAATTTCTAGAGCCACCACTACATCAAAAGAGGTTAAGGGCTCATCTAGCAAAATTACAGCAGGTCTAGTTATTAAAAGACAAACCATTTGCATTTTGTTTTTCATTCCATGGGAATATCCCTTCATCAACCTATATCTGTCTTCATCCTTAATTTTTATAATATCAAAATACTCATCTATTGTAAGCAAATTTTCAATTTTCTCCTTATTAATATCAATATAAAATTTTAAGAACTCATATCCAGTTAAAAACTCTGGTATCACTGGATCTGAAAAAACATATCCTACCTTACTATAATCTATTTCCACTGATGCTTGTCCATCTTCTACTATACTCACGCTACCATCCTCATATTTAGTTTCCCCACTTATGCAATTAAAAAGGGTTGTTTTACCTGCTCCATTTCTTCCTAAAAGTCCATATATTCTTCCTTTTTCAAATGTAAATGATGCTTTTTTTAACACCTGTTTTTCTCCATAACTCTTTTCTATATCTTTAAGTACTAATTTCATTTTATTCTACCACCCTCATTTTTCTCTATTACCAAATTAACAATGCTCAGCCCTAGGCCAACACCAGTACTTGCCTTTTTACTTCTAGAGTCATCACACTGATAAAATGGTAAAAACACTTTATCTTTATCTCTTATGTTACACCAGTTATGCCAATAAATATAGTAATAATTGTCTTATTAACCATAATAATTCTCCCTTTCTCTAATTCCCTAATTTAAAATAAAAAAAGGTTCAGCCTAAGCCAAACCACTTTATATGCTAATTACTAATTACTAATTATAGGATAATTATTCTTTGTATTTCTCAATATATTCTAGAAGTGCCATGCTAACTAAATCCATACTTTTATACTCTTTATATGTCTCTGCAAAATCTTTAAACTCCCCCCAAACTTCTGAATATAATCTAATAGTAGTCGTCATCTTAAATTCTCCATTAAGTATATCTTCATCAATTTTTAATTCTTGTGGTTGCGGTATATCAATTATAGTTTTATGATCCTTTGTTTGCTTTGATGTTTGTGTTTGTGTTTCTGTTTCGATTTCAGTTTTATCTGCCCCTGTTTTCAGCTCTTTTACAAAGTAATAAGCTGAATCAATAGCTTCCTCTACATTATCCGCATTAAAACTCACACAAGGGATTGTATCCTGCAAAATCAAACAAAACTTAGCATTTGATTGAATTTCTATTTTATATCCTGCATCTATTAATGTTTCTAATTTATTCGTTTTTTTCACACCCTTTTCTTATCTATTTACTTTTCGAATAATTTCTTATTAACTCATTTTGGTGATATATTACATTTTGCTATTGCTCTCTAATATTTATAAAATTATTATGCCACAATTTAATATATATTATGTTTTATAATTACCTTACTATATATCAATTAAATCATTTCCTACGGAGCTACAATATTTTTCTTGTTTTAAACTTATATCCCATACTTCAAAAACATAAAAAAAGGTGTTTATGAAATACTAATTTAATAGTATGTTTCATAAACACCTTTTGTTAACTTATTTCATTAATATATATAGGTATAACAACGTTCATACCTATTCCCACTCAATAGTTGAAGGTGGCTTAGAAGTTACATCATAAACAATTCTGTTTACTCCTTTAACTTCATTAACAATTCTTCTAGAAACTATATCTAACACTTCATATGGTATTCTAGCCCAATCTGAAGTCATTCCATCTGAACTAGTTACAGCTCTTAGGGCAACCGTATGGCAGTATGTTCGTTCGTCTCCCATAACTCCAACAGATTGGATGTTTGGTAGACATGCAAAGTATTGCCATATTTCACTTTCAAGTCCAGCTTTAGCCACTTCATCTCTGAATATTGCGTCTGCTTCGCTAGTTATAAATAATTTTTCAGGTGTTATTTCTCCAAGTACTCTTATAGCGAGACCTGGTCCTGGGAATGGTTGTCTCCACACTAAGTAATGAGGAATTCCAATCTCTTCTCCCACTGCTCTAACTTCATCTTTAAATAATTCTCTTAAAGGCTCTATTAGTTTAAAGTGCATATCTTCTGGAAGTCCGCCAACATTATGATGACTTTTTATAGTAGCTGAAGTAGCAGTACCACTTTCAACTACATCTGGATATATTGTTCCTTGAACAAGGAAATCTAATTGTCCGAGTTTATTAGACTCCTCTTCAAAAACTCTTATAAATTCTTCTCCAATTATCTTTCTCTTTTTCTCTGGATCACTTACACCTTTAAGCTTACCTAAGAATCTCTCTTGAGCATTAACCCTTATTATGTTCATTTTAAATTCGCCTTTGAATATTGTTTCAACTTGATCGCCTTCATCTTTTCTTAAAAGGCCGTGATCTACAAATACACAAGTTAACTGATCTCCTATTGCTTTATGTACAAGCACTGCTGCAACTGAAGAATCTACGCCTCCTGAAAGAGCACAAAGTACTTTTTTATCTCCAACTAGTTCTTTTATAGCCTTGATTTTTTCCTGCGCAAAAGATGACATTGACCAATCGCCTTTAACCTCGCAAACATCATATAGGAACTTTCTAATCATTTCTTCACCAAAAAGAGTATGTTTTACTTCTGGGTGAAATTGAACTCCATAGAGTTTTTTAGAAACACTCGCCATAGCAGCTACTGGACAATCTTTAGTAGTTGCAATTATATCAAATCCTTCTGGTACTTTAGAAATATGGTCTGTATGACTCATCCAGCATTGATTCTTTTCTATTCCTGCAAAAATAGTAGCATCTTTGCATAGGTCAACTTCTACTTTTCCGTATTCTCGAACATCAGGTGTTATAACTTCTCCACCAAATACTCGAGCCATTAGTTGAGCACCATAACATATTCCCAAAATAGGAATACCTAGTTCGAATATTTCTTTTTCAACCTTTGGAGCACCTTTTGCATATACACTATTGGGTCCGCCGGTGAATATTATTCCTTTTGGATTCATGTTTTTTATTTTTTCGGCAGAAGATGTATATGGTATTATTTCGCAATAAACATTATTCTCTCTAACTCTTCTTGCAATAAGTTGATTATATTGACCACCAAAGTCAACAACTAAAATTAATTCTCTATTAATCAATGTTTTTCCTCCTGTACACTTAAGCTTTATACTTAGCTATTTATATATATTTTATCTATTCTCATCTATACTAGTTGTTCACGCTATAATTTGGCGCTTCTTTTGTAATTGACACATCATGTGGATGACTTTCTCTTAGCCCTGCTGATGTTTGGACAACAAAGGTTGAAGTCTCAAATAATTGCTCTAGCGTTTCAGAACCTAAATATCCCATTCCTGAACGTATACCGCCTATCATCTGATATATAGTTTCTATAACACTTCCTTTGAAAGGTATTCTTCCTTCTACCCCTTCTGGAACTAACTTTTTATTTCCTTCTTGGAAATACCTATCCTTACTTCCGCAAGCCATAGCACTTAGAGAACCCATGCCTCTATATACCTTATAGCTTCTTCCCTGATAGATTTCCATTTCACCTGGAGCTTCCTCACAGCCTGCAAACATAGAACCCATCATTACCACTTTAGCACCTGCTGCTAATGCCTTAACTATATCTCCTGAGTATTTTATGCCGCCGTCTGCAATAACAGGAACTCCATATTTATTCCCCTCTTCAACGCAATCCATAACTGCTGTAAGTTGTGGAACTCCTACTCCTGCTACAATCCTTGTAGTACAAATTGATCCAGGACCTATCCCTACTTTTACACAATCCGCTCCTGCCTCAATTAAATCTCTGGTTGCCTCACTCGTAGCAACGTTCCCTGCTATTATTTGAAGTTCTGGGTATACAGCTTTTATTTTTCGTACTGCATCCATTACTCCAAAAGAATGTCCATGAGCTGTATCTATAGTTATTACATCTACTCCAGCTTTCACTAAGGCTGCTACTCGCTCCGCTATGTCTACAGTTACACCAACAGCTGCACCACATAATAATCTTCCTCTAGAATCCTTTGCAGCATTCGGAAATTTTATGGTTTTCTCTATATCTTTTATAGTAATAAGTCCTCTTAAATAATTTTCGCTATCTACTAAAGGTAACTTTTCTATTTTATGTTTTTTAAGAAGTTCTTTAGCTTCCTGCATACTTGTTCCTTCTGATGCAGTAATTAGATTTTCACTTGTCATTATATCTTTAATTTTCTTACTATAATCAGTTTCGAAAACAATATCCCTATTAGTGATTATTCCAACTAATTTACCATTTGTTGTAATTGGAACTCCTGATATTCTATATTTACTCATTAGTGCTAATGCATCTTCTAAAATATTATCTGGAGATAAGAAGAATGGATCTGTAATTACACCATTTTCTTGTCTTTTAACTCTATCCACTTCAATAGCTTGGTTTTCAATACTCATGTTCTTATGTATAGTTCCTATTCCACCCTCTCTAGCCATAGCAATAGCCATTCTAGACTCAGTAACAGTGTCCATACCAGCACTCATTAAAGGTATGTTAAGTTTTATTTTTTTCGTAAGGTAAGTAACTAAACTAACATCCTTAGGTAATACTTTAGACTTATTGGGAACTAGCAATACATCGTCGAAAGTATATGCTTGTTTTAATATTTTTGCCATTTAATTAACACCCTTTCACAATTTTATTTTACATTCGTCTTTATAATTAGCATAAGAATATTTATATATACGATATTTTAAAATAAGGTATAAAGTATAAAAAGGCATACTAATCCTACCTTAACTAAAGTAAAATTAGCATGCCAAAAATAAGCTCATACTAAGATTACTCATAGTCGGAAATTTACGGCTTCCGGTAGATACTCCTTGCCATATTCAAGGTATATATGAGTAGCGTAATTGTTCTTTGAATTTGTTATTACAATAATGATAGTTAATGTTTAAGCATTTGTCAATGAATATTTCTAGTATGTTCATGAACTGTAGATTGCAATATAAAATGTCCGAAATTTTCAAGAAAAATATAATGTTAAGTTGTAATGGTTTTCTGTTCCATCATATTGGCAGATAAACCGTTGAAAATCCTTCTTGGATAATTGTTGATCCAGTGCTGTATTTGCATAATTTGTTTTTTAGAGAATGCTGAAATATCCACACCTTTTGGGATAAATCGTCGTATCATTTTATTGATATTTTCGTTTGTGCCTCGCTCCCATGAACTATATGGGTGAGCATAATATACTTTAGTTCTCTTTCGTTTATTTCTTACTGAGTTCTCAATACCCTCGAAATCAAGGTTCTCACAGCCGTTATCACAGGTGATTGTTTTAAATGTTTTCGAGAATAACATTCCCATTTTACGCTCCAATTTGTCCAATTCTTTCACGACAGCCGCCTGTGATTTAGATGGTATTTTAAAGACTAACTCCTTACGAGTTACTCTTTCACTTAACACCATCAAGACAGTTTTTGTACCCTGTTTGCCAACTACAGTGTCCATTTCCCAGTGGCCTATCTCATCACGTGCAGCTACCGCTGCAGGTCTCTCCGATATGCTAGTTCCTTTGGTATTGTTATACGCTGATCTTATTTTTTTATAGTTTCTCTTTTTAGCATTCTTTTTAACAGGCAGATCTTTGTTACTTATATTTAAAAACAAATTATTATCCAAATAGTTATACACAGTTTTGAAGCAAATAGTTGTTTCAAATTGTAGATCTTTATTTGTGATATTTTGAATAGCTGCATACGGAGATTCGCCATCTATACCAATAGCTTTTTCTAAGTACTTCACCAATTTATGATCTTTTCCTATTTTTAATGCAGGACCTTTAGCGGTACCTTGTTTGTCATGCTCTGACTGCCCAATTTCTGCGCTATATTCCATTCGAGTGGTTAAGTCACTATTCAATAGTTCTACAATTCCTTTAGCAATTTCACGCCTTATTGTACGTTCTGAGCGCCCACCTATTTGCTCCGCAATACGAGTTGAATTAAGTCCCATTTTGTGTAAAGCTTCTAACTTTATGCGTTCCTCGTATGTTATGTGTTTACCTTTTCTGCTCTGTGTGATAAAATCTAATTGACTCATTTGAAATCCTCCCGTATATGTTGGTTTAGTCACTTAACATTATACAAGAGTATTTCTCTTGAGTCTTTATTTTTTGTTACTCTTCGGTCATTTCATTATACAACTTACCAGTATGTTCATGAACTAGTTCGCGAACATACTAGAAACATAATTATAAGGCTTAACAAAATAAAAAAAATTAACTAAGGCAAAACCCTAGTTAATTTTTTATTTGAATATACTTTATTTATAATAATTATTGTTCAAATTATTTTTAGTACATTCCATCCATTCCCATTCCTGGTGCGCCACCCATTGGTGCTGAATTCTTTTCTGGAATATCTGCAACTGCAACTTCAGTTGTTAAGAATGTTGCTGCAACAGATGCTGCGTTTTGAAGTGCTGATCTTACAACTTTTGTTGGATCAACAATCCCAGCTTTTATCATGTTTACCATTTCTCCACGTAAAGCATCATATCCATTTTCTCCAGCGCTTTCTCTTACTTTTTCTATTATAACTGAAGCTTCAGCGCCAGCATTTGTAGCTATTTGTCTTAATGGTTCTTCTAATGCTCTTTTAATTATGTTAATACCCACTTGAACATCTGGTGTATCTGATGATAATTTTGCAATCTCAGAAATAGCATTAATATAAACTGTTCCACCACCAGGAACTATTCCCTCTTCAACTGCTGCTTTTGTAGCTGCAAGAGCATCTTCTATTCGGAGTTTCTTTTCTTTTAATTCAGTTTCAGTAGCAGCTCCAACTTTTATTACAGCTACTCCGCCTGCAAGTTTAGCAAGTCTTTCTTGTAATTTTTCTCTATCAAAATCTGATGTAGTTTCTTCAATTTGTTTTTTAATTTGGGAAACTCTATCATGTATTGTATCTTTTTCACCCTTGCCATTTACTATAGTAGTGTTTTCTTTAGATATTTTAACACTTTCTGCTTTTCCAAGCATGTCAACAGTAACATCTTTTAGTTCTCTTCCTAATTCTTCGCATATAACTTCTCCTCCAGTTAGGATTGCTATATCTTGAAGCATTTCTTTTCTTCTGTCACCAAAACCCGGTGCTTTAACAGCTACACAAGTAAAAGTTCCTCTTAATTTATTAACAACTAATGTGCTTAAAGCTTCACCCTCAATATCTTCAGCAATTATTAATAACTTTTTGCCTTGTTGAACGATTTGCTCAAGTATTGGAAGTATGTCTTGTATATTAGTAATTTTCTTATCAGTTATTAAAATATATGGCTCATCAAGATTCGCTTCCATTTTTTCTGCATCTGTAACCATATATGCACTTAAATATCCTCTATCAAATTGCATTCCTTCAACAACATCAAGTTCTGTTCCCATAGATTTTGATTCTTCTACAGTTATAACACCTTCGTTGCCTACTCTTTCCATAGCATCAGCAATTAGAGCTCCTGTTACTTCATCACTAGCTGATATAGCAGCAACTCTCGATATATCTTCCTTACCATTAACTGGTTTAGAAGATTTTTTAATTTCTTCAACAGCTTTATCTACAGCCATTTTTATACCAGTTCTTATTAACATTGGATTGGCACCAGCTGTAACATTTTTTAAACCTTCTCTTATTATAGCTTGGGCAAGCAATGTAGCTGTAGTTGTTCCATCTCCTGCTACATCATTTGTCTTTGTAGCAACTTCTTTAACAAGTTGTGCTCCCATATTTTCAAATGCATCTTCTAGCTCTATTTCCCTAGCTATAGTAACACCATCATTTGTTATTAATGGTGATCCAAACTTTTTATCTAAAATAACATTTCTTCCTTTGGGTCCGAGTGTTATTTTAACAGTGTTTGCAAGTTTATCTACACCTCTTTGCATAGCTCTTCTCGCTTCTTCTCCAAACAATATATCTTTAGCCATTTTAAACCCTCCTATACGACGCTAATGATTAAATAATCATTTACTATCAATTATTATTTAATTATTATTACGTTAATGTTATTTTTCAATTACAGCTAATAGTTCATCTTGCTTTAATATGATATACTCAATACCATCATATTTTATTTCACTTCCTGAATATTTAGAGAATAATATTATATCCCCTGCCTTAACTTCCATTTTAATTACTTTCCCATCTTCAACTTTTCCTGGTCCTACTGAAACTACTTCAGCCTCTTGTGGTTTTTCCTTTGAAGCTCCTGCAAGAAGTATTCCACTTTTTGTAGTTTCTTCCGCCTCTAATCTTTTAATTAACACTCTATCACTAAGTGGTCTAATATTCATTTTAAACCCCTCCTTATATATTTTTGTTGTTTTTGTTAGCACTCATCACATCTGAGTGCTAATGAGTTCTATACCTAATATTTTAATTAATAATCATTATAATATCAACTTCACCTATTCCATATATTATACCATTTATACGCAACTAAACTATATTATGTTTAGTTATCACTGCATTATATAGTTTTTCTCTTGTTTACTTACTTTTTAATGAAATTATAATTTTAGCACATTTTTATTATCATTGAATATATTTTGATTTATTGTTAAAATCACTAATAGAGGTGATTTTATGAATAGTCTATATAAATGGTTTAATAACTATTTTTTTAGAGACTCCATTTTCAGAAATGTAAAAACGCTTATTAAATTTTCATTCAAAACGTTTTTTATCTTAAGTTTTACTTTTTCTTTTATAATTTTAAGCATAAATCTTACTTTGCTTTTTAAACCATTATACTATATGGATATTGATGTTTTAAAAATTGAAGAATCTTCTAATTTAAATAAAAAGGAACTAAAGACTAATTATGACTATGTAATCACATATTTAACTCAAAATAAAATTGAAGAATTCACTCTTCCAACGCTACCTTCATCCAATAATGGTAAAATTCATTTTAAGGAAGTTAAAATAATATTTGATAATCTTAAGGTAATGCTATTTTTATCCATATTAATAAGTATTATAGGTATAATTATAAATAAGAGACACAAAACAATAAGATACTTGTTAACTAGTTCCATTTTTCTTATTATCGTACCTATAATATTACTTATACCCTTTTTAATTAATTTCGATAAAAGCTTCACTGCTTTTCATCATATTTTCTTTAAAAATGATTACTGGTTATTTGATATTGAATACGATCCAATAATAACGATCCTTCCACAGGATTTTTTCTTCCATTGTGCAATATTAATAATTATTTTGATTACTATAAGTAGCATAATATTAAGGTGTATATATAAATCACAATATAAAAAGCTACGCTCTTTATAATATTTATAAAAAGCTACACTCTTTATAATATTTATAAAAAGCTATACTCTTTATAATATTTATAAAAAGCTATACTCTTTATAATATTTATAAAAAGCTATACTCTTTATAATATTTTATAAAACATGTGTTATCGTAACTTTTTAATAAGATTTTTTCTTTTTAATTACATTTTTTATTATAGTATTTCCTTTAAAAATCCCTACTATTGATATAATACTCATTGTTATGCCTATAGTTATTAAACTTGTAACATCCCATGCATCTATTTTTTGACCAAAATAAGAAGAAATAAAAATCCCTGGAATTCTACCGAGTGTTGAATATATAAAGAAATCTTTAAAAGAAACATCAGATACTCCACATATGTATATTAGAGCATCTTTAGGTATTCCTGGGATTAAAAAAAATATGAATATAACATTTTTTTTGCTTCCTATTTTTAATATTTTTCTAAAAAATTTCACTTTCTTTTTTAATAACAACTTCTCCACAAAAGGCCTACCATAACTATTAGCAATAAGATATACTATTATACCTCCTAAAGTAATACCCATTAAAGATATTATACCGCCTAAAAATGCACCGAAAATATATCCTCCAGCAATTTGTATAAATTCTCCTGGAATAAAAAAAACTACTACTTGTAAAACCTGCATAAGAATGAAAATTAAAACACTGAAATTTCCATAAGAAAGAATAACTTCTTTTAATATATTCGGATTTCTCAATATATATGAATACTTGAAATAATATTCATATCCTATGTATGCGAAAGCTAGCAAAACTGCTGATAGTAATATATATTGTTTATATCCTGATACCTTCATTCTAATACTATTCCACATTCTTTTCATTGTTTTTCATCCTCTTCACTCTTGTATTTATTTCAATAGTAACTCATAGTTTTATATAGTATTACTTGCTTTGCTTAATTTATTCTATTTTAATATTATTTTCTCTTGCATAATAAAACAAATACTGTTGTGCAAAACCTGCTAAGTTTTCAAATTTGTCTCTAGCGAAGGTCCTTATTTTAGGTAGAGAGACATCTGGTGCTAAATAAAAAAATTGCATCGCCCTCTTAACCCACACATCCACTGGGAAAGCAGAATATTTTTGCATAGAAAATAACATAATACAATCCGCCACTTTTGGGCCTATTCCACTAAGTTTTTTTAGTTCTTCATGGCAAATATCATCTTCCGCGGCTTTAATAAGCTCCAAATTCACTTCACCAGTATATACCTGATGTACTGTGTTTTTTACATATTTAGATCTAAACCCCAGACTACAACTCTGAATTTCTTCTATAGTAGCTTCTTCTAAATCTGCAGGCGTTGGAAATGTGTAGTACGTTTTCCCCTTATATTCTATTGGTTTTCCCCATTTTTTGCTCAAATTGTTTATAGCTCTTTTTATCATTGGGATTCTATTATTTGAAGAAATTATAAATGATATGGTAAGTTCAAAAGGCTCCTGCTGCAATAATCTAATGCCATACCCGAAATCAACAGATCTTTTAAGAAGAGGATCCATCTTAAATTTCTCTTTGATAACTGTGTAATTTCTTTTAAGGTCAAAATAATCACACCAAATCTCATTAAATTCTTCCTCATTTATATTATATATCTTTACTTGCGTCCCCTTTTTTTCTACTTCTATTACCTTCCCATATGCTACCCCTATGTAATTGCCATTAGGCTCCTTGTCCCATCTAAAGCATTGCCCACATTCGAATATATGGTCTAGTTCAAAGTTCTCTACATCTTTTATTATAATGCCTTCATTAAATGATTCAATATTTTTGTAATCCATAATTTTTCCTTTCATTGAGTTAAATTATTAACTTTTAATTCGCGTATCACAATTTCATCTAATATTTCAGTAGCAGTTTCAATCATTACCTTGCAACTACCATCCTCTTTTTTATATTTTGCTTTAAGAGCCGCGCAATTATTCGTGCTTAACTTTGATTCAAATTTTTGGAAGAATTCCTGACATAGTCTTTTAACTCTATCACCTTCATGCGCTTTTTCTTTAGTAAATAATATACCTATAACTGCCAAAGAACCTGTTATTGCTCCGCATACGCTCTCAATACCCATTCCTCCACCAAAGGATGACATAGTTTTAAACGTTTCGCTTTTTAATTTCATATTATATTCATCACTAGCAGCGTAAATCATCACCTCAGCACAACTTAAATCATATTCCTTAGTGTAATATTTATTTATTTTATCTATTAACATAATATACCTCCTCCTATGCAATATTATTATACCAAATAGTTGTTACCTGTCCTCACTTTTTTAAAACAAACTCCATAAACCTTTGTTTATGGAGTTTGTAATTTAAAAATTATTATTTTGTTAACATTCCATCTATAGCTTTAGCAGCTTTTTTACCTGCTTCCATAGCTAATATAACTGTAGCAGCTCCTGAAACAGCATCTCCACCAGCATATACATTCTTTTTAGATGTTAATCCTGTTTCATCTTCTGCAACTATGCACTTCCATTTATTGATTTCTAACCCTTCTGTTGTTAAAGGAATTAATGGATTTGGTGATGTACCTAGAGACATTATAACCGTATTTACATCCATTATGAATTCCGACCCTTCAATCGCTATAGGTCTTCTTCTTCCTGATGCATCGGGTTCTCCTAGCTCCATTCTTATACACTTCATGCCTATAACATTCCCTTTTTCATCTCCTAGGATTTCAATTGGATTCACAAGTAAATCCATTATAACTCCCTCTTCTTTTGCGTGATGCACTTCTTCGGCTCTTGCAGGAAGTTCTGATTCTGATCTCCTGTACACTATGTGCCCTTCTGCTCCAAGTCTCACTGCTGTACGCACAGAGTCCATAGCAACATTTCCTCCACCTACAACAGCAACCTTTTCACCTGTTCTTATAGGAGTCTGATACCCCTCTTTAAATGCTTTCATCAAATTGCTTCTAGTTAAATATTCATTAGCAGAAAATACTCCATTTAAATTTTCTCCTGGTATTCCCATGAACATTGGAAGTCCAGCACCTGAACCGATAAATACAGCTTTAAAATCTTCTTCTTCCATCAGCTGATTTATTGTTACAGTTCGTCCTACTATCACATTCGTTTCTAATTTAACTCCTAATTTCTTAACATTTTCAACTTCATGTTTAACAACTGTATCTTTTGGCAACCTAAACTCTGGAATTCCATATACCAAAACTCCACCAGCTTCATGAAGTGCTTCAAAAATAGTTACATCGTACCCAGCTTTAGCTAAATCTCCTGCGCAGGTAAGTCCTGAAGGACCACTTCCGATTACCGCAACCTTAATGCCATTTTTAGGTTTTGTTTCTGAAAGGTCAACATTATGCTCTCTTGAATAGTCACCTACAAATCTTTCAAGTTTACCAATAGCTATGGCATCTCCCTTTATTCCTAATATACATTTGCTTTCGCATTGAGTTTCTTGTGGACAAACTCTTCCACAGACTGCTGGTAACGCACTATATTTTGCAATTACCTTAACTGCCTCTGTAAATTCTCTATTTTTTATGTGAGCTATGAACCCAGGAATATCTATTGCTACTGGACATTTTCCAACACACATTGGCTTTTTACAATTTAAACACCTTGTAGCTTCCTCAACTGCTTCGTCCTCTGTATATCCTAAACATACCTCTTCAAAATTAGTTGCTCTTACTTTTGGATCTTGTTCCCCTATTGCAACTCTGTTCATTTTACCCATTATTTAGCACCTCCTAAACCGCAGCCTGCTTTAATGCCTTCACCTTTAGAACTCTCTTGAGTTTTGTACATTGTTTGTCTTCTCATTGCCTCATCAAAATTAACTTTATGACCATCAAATTCTGGACCATCAACGCAAGCAAATTTAGTCTCACCATCTACAGTAAGTCTGCAAGCTCCACACATTCCTGTTCCATCAACCATAATAGGATTCATGCTTACAATAGTTGATATTCCAAGTTCTTCAGTCAATTTGCAAACAAATTTCATCATTATCATTGGTCCAATTGCAACAACTAAATCGTATTTTATGCCATCATTTTGAACTAATTCTTTTAATTTATTTGTGACAAGTCCCTTATATCCATATGAACCATCATCAGTACATGGATATACATTCCCTGCTACTTTCTTCATTTCTTCTTCCATAATTACATAATCTTTAGCCTTTGCGCCTATTATTACGTCTGCCTTAATACCTTGATCTCTGAGCCATTTAACTTGAGGGTAAACTGGTGCAGTTCCTAGCCCGCCAGCTACAAACACAATTTTCTTTTTCTTTAAATCTTCAATGCTCTCACTCATTAATTCAGATGCTTGTCCAAGTGGTCCTACAAAATCTGAAAATGAGTCACCAATTTCATACTTTTCCATTTCTTTTGTTGAACAACCTATTGTTTGAACTACTATAGTTACTGTACCTCTTAACGCATCATAATCACTAATTGTTAAAGGTATTCTTTCGCCTTTTTCATCCATCTTTATAATTATAAATTGACCTGGTTTTGCTGATTTAGCTACTCTCGGAGCCTCAATATCCATTAAGAATATCTGAGGTGCTAATGCTCTCTTTTCGACTATTTTATACATTTTTAATCCTCCATATTCATCTATGATTTTGGTCTGCCTATGTTCCTACACTAAAACCTTCGTTATTATATATTCATTTTACCACAAAAATCTAAATTATATATTTGTTAAAATACATTTTACATTATCTCTATTTTGTCAAAATAAATTTCACTTGAAATTTTTATTAGAGTGAAAATACTAAGTCAAAATAGACAGGTAGTAAAGAGTATTAAATACTAATGCTCTTTACTACCTGTCCTCTTATTAATCATTTAATTATTGTCTATTGGTACAATTTCATAATGTGCCTAATATTAAATCATCTCCTGCGGAGCTGCATATTAACGACTTCAGAAGGAGATTTATACTCCTACTTAAAGTAGGTACTCCCACTTATAGAATTGGGAGACTTTCCTTCTGAAATGTCGTTAAAATTTAACTTTTTCTCCTGTAAAGGTACAAGTTAATATCTTTTTCATTTCGCAAGTATTTATTGGTCTTGGGTTAGATCCTGTGCATGCATCTTTTATAGCATTTTCAGATATAAAATCTACATTTGCATCAAACTCTTCTTTTGTCATTCCGTTTTCCTTTAAAGAAGTTGGTATATTCATAGCTTTATTTAAATCTCTTATCATATCAGTTAATGAATCAATTAATTCATCTTCTGTATTTCCAGCTAAATTAAGACTTCTAGCAATTGTTGCATATCTATCTCCACAAGATTTTTTGTTAAAATCTATAACATATGGAAGTAATATTGCATTAGCTAAGCCATGTGCAACATGAAATACGCCACCTATTTTGTGTGCCATACTATGAGATATTCCTAGTAGTGCGTTGGAAAATGCCATTCCCGCAAGACATTGTGCAATGTGCATTTCATTTCTCGCTTCCACATCACCTTCAAATGATTTTAATATATTTTCTCTAATCATAGTTATAGCTTGTATTGCAAGAGGATCTGAAAAGCTTGACCTAAGTCCTGCTACATAAGCCTCAAATGCATGTGTTAATGCATCCATACCTGTATGTGCTACTAATTTAGGTGGCATTGTTTGAGCTAGTGCTGGGTCTACTATTGCTATATCTGGTGTTAAGTTGAAATCCGCTAAAGGATATTTTATTTTTGCTTTATAGTCAGTAATTACTGAAAATGCTGTAACTTCGGTTGCTGTTCCACTAGTTGATGGTATAGCTATAAATTTAGCTTTTTGTCTTAAGTCAGGAATACCAAATGGTATAACCGCTTGTTCAAAAGTAAATTCTGGATACTCATAAAAAATCCACATAGCTTTTGCTGCGTCAATTGGTGAACCACCCCCGATTGATACTATTAAGTCCGGCTGGAATTCTCTCATTACTGCTGCACCGTTCATAACTGTTTCTACCGATGGATCTGGTTCTACTCCAGTAATATGCTTAACTTCAATTCCAGCTTCTTTTAAATAAGCTTCAACCGTATCTAAGAATCCGAATCTTTTCATAGAGCTTCCGCCAGTAACTATTACTGCTTTTCTGCCTTTTAAGGTTTTTAACACCTCTAATGAATTTTCTCCAAAATAAATATCTCTTGGTAACGTAAATCTATTCATTATATTTCCCCCCATTTTTAAAAAATATTATATTCTTTTATACGTTTATGTTAGTTGTTTATACCAACTTTTGTCATTTCTTTGTTATATTGTTAATGATATATCATTAACAATGCAAAGTCAACATTAAAACAAGAGCATTACAACCCTCTACAAGTTGTAATGCTCTCTAAATTCATTGTTCATATTAAAATAATATCTTATTTCGAATAATCAAATATTCCCTTTTTAGTTTTTCTTCCTAGCAATCCGCCTCTAACATATTTTCTTAAAAGACTATGAGCTCTGTACTTATTGTCTCCTGTTTCAGTATATAAAACATCCATGATAGCAAGACATACATCAAGACCTATAAGGTCTCCTAGTGCTAGAGGTCCCATTGGATGATTAGCGCCAAGTTTCATTGCTTTATCGATATCTTCTGCAGATGCAACACCTTCTGCAAGTATTCCTACAGCTTCGTTAATCATTGGTATTAATATTCTGTTTACAACAAATCCAGGAGCTTCAGCAACTTCTACTGGATCCTTACCGATTGCAATTGCAATTTCTTTAACTGCATCGAAAGTTTCAGTGGACGTACCCATTCCTTTAATTATTTCTACAAGCTTCATCATTGGAGCTGGATTAAAGAAATGCATTCCTATAACTTTGTCAGGTCTATTTGTAGCAGCTCCTACTTCAGTTATAGACAGTGATGATGTATTTGATGATAATATAGTTTCCGGCTTACATATTCTGTCAAGCTCTGCAAAAATTTCTTTCTTTATTTTCATAATTTCTACAGCTGCTTCAACTACTAAATCACAGTCTGCTGCTAATTCCATATCAGTAGTTCCTGTAATTCTTGAAAGTATTTCTTCCATTTGTGCTTCAGTAATTTTTTCTTTTTTAACTAATCTTTCTAAATTCTTTTTAATTGTAACAAGTCCTCTATCAACAAATTCATCTTTAATATCTCTCATTATTACTTCGCAACCACTTACTGCGAATGTTTGAACAATACCCGCTCCCATAGTTCCAGCTCCAAGTACAAAAATCTTTTTCATAATAACACACTCCTTTTATTTTTTTAAAAACTAAAAGTAATAAATATTTTTAAAACTTACTCTAATGCTAAATTTCAGCATTAGAGCAAGTTCATTTAAATACTACTTTAAAATCTAATTATTTGTTTCTTAATGTATTAATCTGAGCTATCATTTCTGGAATAACTTTTATGAAATCTCCAGCGATTGCTACATCAGCAGCTTTCATGATTGGCGCTGTTGCATCTTTGTTTATAGCTATTATGAAATCAGAATCTTGCATACCAGCTAAATGCTGAATTGCTCCTGAAATACCGCAAGCTATGTATACAGTTGGTCTTACAGTTTTTCCTGTTTGACCTACTTGAACTGCTTTATCTATCCAACCATTCTCAACTGCAGCTCTTGATGCTCCAACAACTCCACCTATGGTAACTGCAAGTTTTTCAAGTAACGCGAAGTTTTCTTTACTTCCAACTCCACGACCACCAGATACTATAATGTTAGCTTCTCCGATATCCGCTAAAACTGAAGCAACTTTTACAACGTCTACTGTTTTAGTTCTGATATCTGATTCTTCTAAGTTTACAGTTATTTTTTCAACTGGGCAGCTTCTTTTTTCATCTCTAGCTAATTTTTCAAAAACTCCTGGTCTAATAGTAGCCATTTGTGGTCTATGTTCTCCACAAACTATTGTAGCCATTAAGTTTCCTCCAAATGCTGGTCTTGTCATCATTAGATTGTTGTTTTCTGTATCTATATCTAATGAAGTGCAATCAGCAGTAAGTCCTGTTGAAAGTCTTGCGGATACTCTTGGTCCTAAATCTCTTCCTAAATAACTTGCTCCTACAAATATAATTTCTGGTTTTCTTTCATTTGCAAGATCACATATTACTTTTGTATATGCATCAGTTGTAAAGTGGCCCAATAATGGATGACTAGCAACTATTACTTTGTCAGCGCCATATGCTACTAATTCTTTAACCATATCATCCGTTTTATCTCCAAGTAATACAGCTGTTAATTCTTCTCCTAATTTATCTGCTATTTCACGTCCCTTACCTAAAAGTTCAAATGAAATCTTTTGAAGTTCTCCGTCTCTTTGCTCAGCAAAGACCCATACGCCCTTGTACTCTTCTATATTCATAACTTAATCCTCCCTGCTTCTTAGATAAAGTGATTTTCTTTTAATTTTGAAACTACATATAAAGCAGCTTCATTAGCTGGTAATTGTATTAATTCGCCTTTTCCCTTAGCTTCTTTGGTCATAGACTTTTTAACCTTTGTTGGTGAACCTTTAAGACCGAGAACAGCTATGTCTGCTCCGATATCTGCTGCATTCCAAACTTTTACTTCTTTATTTTGGAACATTTCAAAAATGCTTTTTATGTTCATATATCTTGGCTCATTCAACTCTTTTATTGCTGTTAAAAGAACAGGAGTCTTAACTTCTATATCTTCATATCCGTCTTCCCAAGCTCTTCTAACTTTTAATCCACCCTTAATTACATCAACTTTTTCAACATATGTTATTTGAGCAAGATTTAAATGTTCTGCTATTTCAGGTCCAACTTGCGCTGTATCTCCGTCTATAGCTTGTCTGCCTGCAAACACTACGTCATAATCTAATTTCTTTAAAGTCGCTGCAAGTGCATGAGATGTAGCTAATGTATCTGCTCCTGCGAATGCTCTGTCAGATACTAATATTGCTTCATCAGCTCCCATAGCTAAAGCTTCTCTCAAAGCTTTTTCTGCTTGTGGGGGTCCCATGCTTATTACTGTTACATGTGCACCATGTTCATCTTTTAATCTTAAAGATTCTTCCAGTGCATTTTTATCATCTGGATTTATTATTGATGGAACGCCTTCTCTTATAAGTGTTCCTGTTTTAGGATCTATTTTAACTTCGTTTGTATCTGGAACTTGTTTTAAACATACAACTATATTCATTCCTTAATCTCCTCCTACTTTAATAAATTTCCAGCTATAACCATTCTTTGAACTTCTGAAGTTCCTTCATATATCTCAGTTATCTTAGCATCTCTCATCATTCTTTCTAATGGATATTCTTTAGTATATCCATATCCTCCGAAGATTTGAACGGCTTTAGTTGTAACTTCCATAGCTGTTTCTGACGCAAATAATTTTGCTCTAGCAGCTTCTACTGTATATGGTAAACCATTATCTTTATTCCATGCTGCTTTATATATTAAAAGTTTAGAAGCCTCAATTTTAACATCAAGTTCTGCAACCATCCATTGTAAACCTTGGAATGCTGAAAGTGGTTTTCCAAATTGTTTTCTTTCTTTCATGTATTTAGTAGCTTCATTGAGTGCGCCTTCTGCAATTCCTAGGGCTTGAGCCGCTACTCCGATTCTTCCTCCATCAAGGGTTTTCATTGCGATACCGAACCCTCTTCCTTCTTTTCCAAGCATGTTTTCTTTAGGAACTATGCAGTTTTCAAATACAAGTTCTGTAGTTGATGATGCTCTTATTCCTAATTTATCTTCGTGTTTACCAATTGAGAATCCTGGAAACTCTTTTTCAACTATGAAAGCAGTGATTCCTTTTGTTCCCTTAGTTTTATCAGTCATTGCAAAAACTACAAATGTATCTGCTACTCCACCGTTTGTGATAAATATTTTTGAACCATTTAATATATAGTTATCACCATCTAAAGTTGCTGTAGTTTGTTGACCTGACGCATCTGTTCCTGCATTAGGTTCTGTTAGTCCAAAAGCTCCTAGTTTTTCACCTTTTGCAAGTGGAACTAAATATTTCATTTTTTGTTCTTCTGTACCGAAAGCATCTATTGGGCCAGCACATAATGAAGTATGAGCTGATAGTATAACTCCTGTAGTTGCACATGCTTTTGATAGTTCTTCAACAGCCATAATGTATGATACATTATTTCCGCCTGCTCCACCGTATTTAGTAGCAATTGGGATACCCATCATATGGTATCTAGCCATTTTCTCTACAGTTTCGCTAGGAAATCTTTCTGTCACGTCTATTTCCGAAGCTAAAGGTTTAACTTCGTTTAATGCGAACTCACTTACCATCTGTTTTACAAATTCTTGTTCTTTTGTCAATGCAAAATTCATGAACTTTCCTCCTCACTATTCTCTGAGACAAATAATAATCTTTAATTGTTATCTGCCTATTCTTTTTACAGAATACTTTTTATTACTTATTTTTAAAGCATTTTTCTGTTTTTTCAATAAATGCTGTCATTCCATTTTTTTGATCTTCAGTCGCATAACATTCTCCGAATATCTCTGACTCGTATGAAAGCGCTGAATCTATATCTATTTGTATTCCCTTATTGATTGCTGCCTTACAAAAACTTACAGCAATAGGTGCTTGTCCTGCAATTGTATTTGCTAGTGCTTTAGCTTCTGATAATAAATTTTCTGGATCAACTACTTTATTTACAAGTCCAATTCTTAATGCCTCTTCCGCATTAATAATCTTTGCTGTATAAATTAGTTCTTTAGCCATTCCAAGTCCTACAAGTCTAGGAAGTCTTTGCGTACCTCCAAAGCCAGGAGTTATTCCAAGACCTACCTCAGGTTGTCCAAATTTTGCTTTTGAAGAAGCGATTCTAATATCACAAGCCATAGAAAGTTCACATCCTCCACCTAGCGCAAAACCGTTTACTGCAGCTATTATAGGTTTTTCTAAAGTTTCTAGTTTTCTGAAAACTTTATTCCCTAGATTTCCAAATTTCCTTCCACCCATAACATTAAGATCTTTCATTTCGGTGATGTCAGCCCCTGCTACGAAAGCTTTTCCTTCTCCTGTTAAGATCACTGCGTAGATTTTATCATCTTCAGCAATTTCATCTATTGCTAAATCTAGCTCTTTTAATGTTTCTGTATTTAATGCATTTAGAGCCTTTGGTCTACTAATTGTAAGTATTGCGACTTTGTCTTCTTTTTGAAGAACAATATTCTTGTATTCCATAACAATCAACTCCTTACGAATTAATCCATTCATTAAATATTTGTTAATAATATAACAAATAAACCTAAATGTAATTGAAGCCCTTCGCCTCAATTACATTATATCTCTTTATAGTAATTATTTCAACAAGAAATATTCATAATCTTTTAAATTAATCTTGTTGATTTCATAAACTTTATAAACTTTGTAAATTTTATGAATATGATTTGTCATTCATTAAACAACTAAGTGTTAGCAAGCTCTCACTTAAATGGACATTCTCCACAATGGTTTCTACAGGCACCTCTAAATCCACAGGTGCAAAATTCCATATACCTTTAACCCCATTTGCTACCATTATGTCACTAACTTTTTGAGCACTAATATGTGGAACACATATTACGCCAATATCTATTGGTGTCGCTTTAAGGAAACGCGCTAATTCATCTAAGTCTATTACTTCAACATCTCTAATTTTTAATCCTATAAGCTTTGGGTTAACATCAAAAATACCCGCCAAGTTAAATGATAGCTTTTCAAAATTAGTATAATTGGCAATAGCTTGCCCGATATTCCCCGCGCCTACTATTACCATCTTATATTCTTTTGAGAGTCCTAGTATTCCACTAATTTCATTCAACAATTCTTTAACATTATATCCGTATCCCTGTTGTCCAAAATCTCCAAAACAATTTAAGTCTTGTCTAATTTGAGATGCTGTAAACCCAATCTTTTCGCCCAATTCTTTCGAGGATATCCTATCTACATCATTTCTTAAAAGTTCTTTTAAATATCTATGGTATTTAGGCAATCTTTTAATAACTGCCATTGATATATTCTTTTTTCTTTCCACAATATACACTCCTCTACGAATATCATAAATTACATACTATCTATACTAACACACTATTATAAATTAAAACTACTTTTGCTATAAATTTAGTAGTTATTGTGAAATTATTACCATTATATATATATATATACTATTATTAAAAATTAATCTATATATATTTCTTTTTTACTACAAAAAATTAAATATAAATAGTACAATAATATATGAAGCAACTTTAATTAATATTTATAACTAATTAAGTTGAATTTTTTTAATACTACATAACAGGGAAGGTGAAAACAATGATAGTTTTAAGTTGCAAGGATATTCACAAAAGTTACGGCATAGATGTTATTTTAGACAAAATAACTTTAAGTATAAATGAAGGTGAAAAGATTGGATTTATTGGTGCTAATGGGGCAGGTAAATCTACGCTTTTTAAAATACTCACATCACAATTGGATTATGATAATGGTGAGCTATTTATAGATAAAAATAAAAAAGTTGGTTATCTATCTCAAAATCTTGAATTAACTTTAAGTAATACTATATATGAAGAAACTCTTTTAGTATTCCACGATCTATTAGGCCTCGAAAAAAGACTTAACAATTTAGAATCAAAAATGAATGAACCTTATGATACTTCCAAAGAAGAATATAATAATAGAATAATAAAAGAATATACATTAATCTGTGAACTTTACAATAACAGGGGCGGCTACACATATAAAGCTGAAATTAATAAGGTTCTCAAAGGTCTTGGCTTTATGGAAGAAGATTATAATAAGCCAATAAACATACTAAGTGGAGGTCAAAAGACTAGAGTTGCACTATGCAAATTATTACTTAAAAATCCCGATATTCTTTTATTAGATGAACCTACTAACCACCTAGACTTAGATGCTATAGAATGGTTAGAAGATTATTTGAAATCTTATAAAGGAACTATTTTTATAATATCCCACGATAGATTCTTTTTAGATGCTATTACCAATAAAACTTTTGAACTTACTAACGGTCATGTAGATTCTTATAATGGAAATTATACAAATTTTATTGATTTAAAGAAAAAAAATTATGAAGTTCAATTAAAAGCATACAATTTGCAACGCTCAGAAATAAAAAGGCAAGAAGACATCATAACTAGATATAGATCCTTTAATAGAGAAAAAAGTGTAAGAGCTGCAGAGAGCAGACAAAAATCCTTAGATAAACTCGACCGGGTTGATTCCCCCGACACAGCTCCTAGGGAAACTAAAATCAAATTTGAAACAGAAATTAAAAGCGGAAATGACGTTCTCCATGCAGAAAATTTATCAAAACGATTTGGAGACAATCTTTTGTTTGAGAATTTAAATCTAGATATAAAAAGATCCGAAAAGTTCGCTCTTATTGGTGAAAATGGTCGTGGCAAAACCACTCTTTTAAATATTATAATGGATAAAATTTCAAGTGATACAGGTATAAAAATATTGGGCAAAAATATTTTTGTAGGATATTATGACCAAGAACAATCAAATTTGAATCCAGAAAAAACTATAATAGATGAGGTTTGGGATGAATTTCCTAAACTTACTACCACAGAAGTACGTACTGCATTAGCTGCATTTTTATTCATAGGAGAAGATGTATTTAAAAGTATATCCACATTGAGTGGTGGTGAAAGATGTAGAATTAATCTTCTAAAAATAATGCTATCAAAATCCAACTTTTTACTATTAGATGAGCCAACAAATCACTTAGATATTATGTCTCGTGAAGCTTTAGAAGATTCGATACTTGGATATGACGGTACTGTTCTTGTAATATCTCATGATAGGTATTTCTTAAACAAGGTAATTACTAAAATACTTGAATTAAAACAAGATGGTCTTAAAGAGTATTTAGGTAATTATACTTATTATATAGAAAAAAAGAAAAACCCTCTAAGGTTCCAAGTAGAAGAAGCCTACGACGGCATGTCAAAAACTCAAATTAATCTTGATAAAAGAAAGAAGAGAGATGAACAAAAACTAGAAAAACAAAAGAAAATCGATTTAAAAGACCTAGAAGATAAAATTACCTCATCGGAACAGCGATTAGAAAAATTAAATAGTGATCTTTGCCTTGAAGAGATTTATTCAAGTCCTAGTCGGAGTGTTGAGACAAACAATCAAATTTCTAGTATTAAAACCGAACTTGAAACTCTTTATGCAAACTGGGAAGACTTTATATCGGAAGTGGACTAAAAATTAAGGCTCTTAGCACACAATCAAACATTTGTGGTCTAAGAGCTTTTTCTTTTAGATACCTAAATTAATGCCCCTTCTAATAAAACTTTAATATTGTCCTTATAAATTTTATTAAACTGACTTATTGGCAGAGGATTTTTTCCAATTCCGACCTCAATGGTATAACCCGGCCTTCTATATTTTTCTATAAACCAATCCTTATATCCTGCATAGCTTGTGATTCCATAGGTTTCTGCTAATTCATAACCACTTAAAGAGGAAAATATCTCTCCTATTTTTCTAGCCTCAGCACTTGCCAAATTTTGAAAATCCCAGTATATTACTTCCCCTTGGGTGTGATACGCTATTACTAATCTAAACCCATGTTTTCTTGTAAAATCTGCTACCGCTTTAGACTCTGATTCTGATTCTGGCGCAGTACCTGAATATCTTGTAGGGCCCGGTCCATATACGCCATAACTTTTTTCCGCGTCCTTTGATTTTTGCCACATAGCATCATAGTTATGATTAAGGTCTACACCGCGAATATTAGCACTCCATGTTTTAGAAAAATCAGAACTCCCATTATTCCACTTAATTAAATCATTGTAGTATGGGTTACTCCTCTCTAGGCCATTAAGCACTAAGTCAATCCCATCTGGATTTACCATAGGCATAATGTATATAGTACTTTTATTCCAGATATCTAAGGCACTATACCCTTCTATATTTTCACCTGTTGCATAGGCTTTAGAAAAGTTTTCAATAAACTTCATCAAAAGCACAGTAGTTATCCATTCAATAGCATGATGAGATCCATTATAAAAAACTTTATTGGGTCCATTACCGAGTTTCACATAATAAAGTTCTTTTCCAAGCTCACTCTTGCCGCCACTAGCCACTTCAATAAATGGGTATCTAGCCTTTAGCCCTTCTAAATCTTTTTTCATAATATCATAAGTGTAATCAATATTTGTAAAAACTACATCTAATGAATATGGAACTATGATCACCTCTCCAACCTGCAAGTTGTTAGGATTTATTTGAGGATTTGCAGTAATTATACTTTCTACGGTCACAAAGTACTTACTTGCTATAAGGTATATTGTATCACCCGGTCTAATTCTATAAGTATCATAACCCATTAAAAATCTATTCATAAGTTTATAAGTATCATCATTTACTGTGCCTGTAGGTGATAAGCCAAAATATCTTTGAAACATCAATACTGCCTGTGCCGTTTTAGTTCCGTAAATTCCGTCTATTCCTCCTACATCATAGCCTAATTTATTAAGTAGTGCTTGTATTTCCATTACCGATGTTCCTCTTGAGCCTATTTTTAGGGTTTGCAACTTTTACCCTCCTAAATTTTTCTATAATACTATTATATGAATTTTAATAAAAATGTTGCAGGTTTTAACGAATAAAATACCACACCTATTTTTTTGCCTCCTCCTTTGTATATAAATTTTCACTCATAAAAATATATTTCTCCTTTTTTGACTTATTATATGATGTCATGTATAATTTTGTCATACATATTAATATTTTTTCACAAAAAATCATAAATATGTTTTCTTGTATAGATTAATTTCACATAATAAAATAGGAGGAATAATAATGTTTAAAAAATTTACAAATGGTTGTGTTAATCTTGTCCAAAAGTATTTACCAGACCCATTCATATTTGCTGTAATCCTTACCTTTCTAGTATTAATTTTAGGGATGGTGCTTACTGGTCAAGGACCATTAGCTATGACTATTCACTGGAGTAAGGGTTTGTGGACGCTCCTCGCTTTTTCAATGCAAATGGCGCTAGTATTAGTTACAGGTCATGCGCTTGCCAATGCACCATCTTTTAAAAAGGGTCTTAAAATTCTTGCAAAAATCCCTAAATCACCAAGTCAAGCAATTATTCTTGTTACAATTATTTCTACTATAGCTTGCTGGATTAACTGGGGCTTTGGTCTAGTTATCGGAGCTATTTTTGCTAAGGAATTAGCTAAAGAAGTTAAAGGCGTAGATTATAGACTTTTAATAGCTTCTGCTTATTCAGGCTTTTTAGTATGGCATGCCGGTCTTTCTGGTTCTATACCACTAGTAGTTGCTACAGGTGGTCCTGAGGTAGTAAAAGCTACTGCAGGTGTTGTTACTTCACCTATACCAACCAGCGCTACATTGTTTTCAGGTTATAATCTAATTATATTAGCTATACTTTTAGTAACCTTGCCTCTTATAAACAAAGCTATGCATCCTGACACTGAACATACTATTACTATAGATCCAAAGCTTTTGGTGGAGGAACCAATGATTATAATAGCTAAAGAAAAAATGACTCCCGCTGATAAACTTGAGAATAGCTCTATTATCTCAATGTTATTAGTAATTATGGGCTTTAGTTATATTATTTATTATTTTGTTAAAGGTGGTAGTCTTGATTTAAATATTGTTAATGCTATCTTCTTGTTCCTAGGAATTGCTCTTCATGGAACTCCTATAAGGTTTGTTAACGCAATTACATCCGCTGCTAAAGGAACTGCTGGAATTATACTTCAATTCCCATTCTACGCGGGTATTATGGGTATGATGGTTGGTACAAGTGCTAGTGGAATTTCTCTCGCAGGAGTTATGTCTACTTCTTTTGTTAGTATATCTAATCAACATACCTTCCCTCTATTCACTTTCCTAAGCGCAGGACTTGTTAACTTCTTTGTACCATCTGGTGGTGGACAATGGGCTGTTCAAGCTCCCATTATGATGCCCGCTGGTGCAGCTTTAGGTGTGCCTGCTTCAAAAACTGCTATGGCTATTTCATGGGGAGATGCATGGACTAACATGATTCAACCTTTCTGGGCATTACCCGCTCTTGGAATTGCCGGTCTCGGTGCTAAGGACGTAATGGGCTTTTGTATAATCGACTTATTATACTCAGGTGTTATTATTGGACTAGGGCTAATGTTTATATCATAATAGCTAAGGGACTGTCTCAAACTGATTAAAAGTTATTTTAAGTTTATATCGATACCTGTAGATCGGACACTTTGGTAAAAGTGTCCGATCTACAGGTACTTTTTTTGCATAATATAGAATATTATTACATAGGAGCATTTTAAATTTATATAGCTAATAAGGGGGAATCAAAATGTTCAAAAAATTTACAAATGGTTGTGTTAATCTTGTCCAAAAATATTTACCAGACCCATTCATATTTGCTGTACTTTTAACATTCTTTGTATTAATTTTAGGCATAGTTCTTACTGGACAAAGTCCTTTGGCTATGACTATTCACTGGAGCAAAGGTTTGTGGACATTACTTGCTTTTTCAATGCAAATGGCATTGGTATTAGTTACAGGCCATGCTCTCGCCAATGCACCATCTTTTAAAAAAGGTCTTAAGACCCTTGCAAAAATACCTAAATCACCGAGTCAAGCAATTATTTTGGTTACACTTATTTCTACTATAGCTTGTTGGATCAACTGGGGCTTTGGTTTAGTTATTGGGGCTATTTTCGCTAAGGAATTAGCTAAAGAAGTTAAAGGAGTAGATTATAGGCTTTTAATAGCTTCTGCTTATTCAGGCTTTTTAGTATGGCACGCTGGTCTTTCTGGTTCTATCCCACTAGTAGTTGCTTCTGGTGGTCCTGAAGTTGTAAAAGCTACTGCAGGCGTTGTTACTTCTCCTATACCAACTAGTGCAACATTGTTTTCAGGTTACAATTTAATTATATTAGCTGTACTATTAATTACATTGCCTCTTATAAACAAAGCTATGCATCCTGACATTGATCATACTGTCACTATAGATACAAAACTTTTGGTTGAGAACCCAGTAGTTATAATAGCTAAAGAAGCAATGACTCCTGCTGATAAACTTGAAAACAGCACCCTTATCTCAATGTTATTAGCAATTATGGGCTTTAGTTATATTGTTTACTATTTTGTTAAAGGTGGTAGCCTCGATCTAAACATTGTTAATGCTATTTTCTTGTTCCTGGGAGTTGCTCTTCATGGAACTCCTAGAAGATTTGTTAATGCAATTACAGACGCCGCCAAAGGCGCTGCTGGAATTATACTTCAATTCCCATTCTACGCAGGTATTATGGGAATGATGGTAGGTACAAGCGCTGCTGGAATTTCTCTTGCAGGTGTTATGTCTACTTCTTTCGTTAGTATATCTAATCAACATACCTTTCCACTATTCACTTTTCTAAGTGCAGGACTTGTTAACTTCTTTATACCATCTGGCGGTGGTCAATGGGCTGTTCAAGCTCCTATTATGATGCCTGCCGGTGCAGCTTTAGGCGTACCTGCTGCGAAAACTGCTATGGCTATTGCTTGGGGAGATGCATGGACTAATATGATTCAACCCTTTTGGGCATTACCCGCTCTTGGAATTGCTGGACTCAGTGCTAAGGACGTAATGGGTTTTTGTGTAATTGACTTATTATACTCAGGTATTATTATTGGGTTAGGATTATTCCTTTTCTAGGAAGTTTTTATTATAACAACAAAAGGGGTACATCTTTAAATGATTAAATAAATCAATTAAAGATGTACCCCCTATTTTTTTATTATAAATTTATTAAATTAAACCTCTCTCAACTATCTCCGTAACAGCAAAACTTGCTACATCATCAGCAAATTTTCCTGGTCCGAAACCTGCATCATATCCAAGCTCTTTAGCAAGTTCATGAGTTATTCTTGGACCTCCACAAATTAAGACAACTTTATCTCTGATTCCTTCTGCTTCTAATAATTCTACTAGATTAGTAAGGTTTTGGATGTGTACATCCTTTTGAGTTACTGTTTGAGAAACTAAAAGAACATCTGCTTTAAGCTCTATAGCTTTTTTGATAAATTCTTCATTCTCAACTTGGCTTCCCAAGTTCAAAGCTTCTATCATAGGGTATCTCTCAAGACCATAGTGTCCTGCAAATCCCTTCATGTTCATTACAGCGTCTATCCCAACTGTATGAGCATCTGTTCCTGTACTAGCTCCAATTATTACAACGTCACGTTTAATGTTTTCTTTTATATATTCTCCAATTTGTTTCATATCCATTGTTTCTACTTCTACAGTTTGAACATGAATTTCTTCATAGTTTACAGAATGCGATAATGAACCATAAATAACATAAAAAGAAAATTCTTTATCTAAAGATGCATGATGAGCACAGTTTGGATTTTTAAGTCCCATAGATTTAGCAAGTTGAAGTGCTGCTTCTACTCCTCTTTCATTATCTTCTACTGGAAGTGTAAAGCTCACTTGTACCTTACCATCATTCATAGTATCTCCATAGGGTTTAATCTTTGTTAAATCCAAATTTTGATCATACTCTTTAACTTCTAATGAATATTGTCCTTCGCTCATTATTTATTTCCCCCTAACATTAAATCTATAAATGGGTTAAAGTAAGCTTTTTCTTTTTCTACAACTCCTGCAAGTCCTTTTCCACCAGTATAAGGTCTCTTAATTCCTGCAAATTTCCCTTGCTGTATCGTACTGAATAAGCCTTCTTTTTCAATTTCTCCAATTAAATCTGCTGCTTTATTTAATACTTCATCAACCCTTGTTTCCATCATGCCACCTTTTTTGAAGGTGATTTCTGATCCTAAATCCTTCATAGTTCTAAATATATATTGAGCATTGTCTATTGATAACGCTCTATCTGACATAAATGGAGTGTGTATTGCTTCTGTAAGCATTCCAAGAAGATGTAACTTTTGTCCTGTCATAATAGTAACCATATTGAATAATGTATCTTGTACTTGTCCTTTAAATATATCTCCAGTCTTAAACTTAGTTGGAGGCATATATTTTAGTGGTGCTCTCGGAAAGATTTCTCTTGCCATTTGCGCTTGTGCTAATTCATATATAAATCCATTTTCAACATCTGGACTTATTTCAAACGCATGCCCAAGTCCCATTTGTTCTTCTGGAATTCCAGCAACTAATGCAAATTGTTCATTTATAAATTGTGAAGCAAGCACTGTATGAGCTTCTTCTACTGCATCTGCAGTAGTTAAATAATTATCTTCTCCAGTGTTTATAATAACTCCCGCAAATCCATTTATTACTCTTGAGAAATATTGGTCAACTATAGTTCTTTGCATGTTGATATCGCGGAAAAGAATTCCGTATAAAGCATCATTGAGCATTACATCTAATCTTTCTATAGCTCCCATAGCAGCTATTTCAGGCATACATAATCCAGAACAATAATTACAAAGTCTTATATATTTCCCCAATTCTTCTCCAACCTCATCAAGGGCCGCTCTCATAAGTCTGAAGTTTTCTTGTGTTGCAAGTGTTCCTCCAGTACCTTCCGTTGTAGCTCCGTATGGAACGAAGTCAAGTAAGCTTTGTCCTGTACTTCTTATTACGGCTATTACATCTGCGCCTTGCTTAGCAGCTGCTCTTGCTTGGGTTATATCTTCATAAATGTTACCTGTAGCAACTATTACATAAAGATATGGGCTACTCTTATCGCCAAATTTTTCAAGGTATGATTCTCTTTTGCCTCTATTTTCTTTAATTTTAGCAACCATTTCTTTAGCTACTTTATCTACAGCCATTTTTATTTCGAATTCTTCATGCATAGGAGTTTTAGTTAAATCCATTTCACCTTTTGCTACTTTCTCAGCAATTTCTTGTGGTGAAAGACCAGTTTCAACCATAGCATTTCCTATAAACATTGACGCACCAAGTGCTAATCCATTACCATTTTTAATGTTATCCACTACTACATTTGGAATTGGTACTCCAACTTCATCTACCCCATCAATACCTAAAAGTCTACACACCGTTCTTTCTACTGTTACTGTAGTATGTATGTCAATAAATTCTTGAGTATCTTTTGCTATGTTTTTAGCTGATTGTCTAGCTTTACTCACAACATCCCAATTCATATTTAATTTGCTTTCCATTTTATTCCTCCTAATTGTAGAAACTTTTTGCTATATCCACTATTTCCTTTTCAAGTCCTAGTAATAATGCTATATTAAGTGCATCTTTTGGCACTTCATTTTCTTTTGAAACCTTCTCTAGCTTGTAATTCATATGTTGTTGTATTATTTCAACAGAATGAGTTTTATTTAAATCTATCTTGTACTTTAGCGCATTAAAATCTACATTTTTAAGTCCCATTACTTGATAATGTTCCATATTCTCCTCAACTACTCCATCGTAATGAGTTGAAATTAAGCTTATTGATTGAAATTTAGTCAAGTATTTAGAAAGAGATTTCATAAGATAGTACCCTTCTTTTGGATTAGTACCTCTTGCAAACTCATCTAGAGCTATAAATCCATTTCCTATTTTTGCAGACTCTACCACTTCTTTTAACTTTATTATTTCTGCACCAAATGTACTTAAGCCTTTGGATATGGACTGCATATCATCTGAAACAAAATGAATAAAATTAAGGATTGGAAATTGTGCTTTTTTTGCAAATACAAAAAAGCCCATTTGCCCAAGCAGTAAATTCAGAACAATAGTCTTAAGGGTAACGCTTTTCCCACCCATATTAGCACCAGTTATAATAGTTGTACCACCAAATAGCTCTATACTAACTGGGGTAAATACCTTTTTTCCTTTTTCTAATATTTCTTTAATTTCAGGATTAAAGGCTTCATCAAGATTAATCTTCATTTCTTCACAAATTTTCGGACGGGAACCATTATAATCTATGGATAAATTCGCTTTGGCAATCAAAAAGTCTAATCTACCTATCGCTTTTATATTTTGGTTTATGATCTCAGTTTCCTTAGAAATCTGGAGTGTTAACTCTTTTCTAATCCTTAGTTCTTCCTCTTCTTCTTCTATAACTAAATCTAACCTTTGCTTCTTTAGTTCATTTACTTCTTCCTCGGTTTTCACAGTAAAAATTTCTTTTTCCTTTTGTTTTTTCTTTTCACGAATGCTTTTCAAAGTTTTAGAATACTCATCATAAACATAAAAAGTAGACATTCCCTTCTTCTGTGGGTCTAGGAGGGAGATAATCTCATCTAAAGAGTTTAGATGAACCTCCTCTATATCAAGCTGTAATTTATCCAAAATATTTTTTAAATCTGTTACTAATATTGAAAAATATTTAATTTCATATAATTCAACTTCATCTAATGTTTCTGATTCATTACATCTTTTAATAGAATTTCTAATATCTTTTAGTTTACAAAATATTCGTCCTATTCCATTATACTCTTGACTATGAGCTCTCATTGATTTAATCATATTTTCTAGACTATTTAATTCATGAGTTAATTCATTTATTTCTGAATCTTTAAATGGTCTAATATTTTTTTTCTCCTCAAGCCCATAAGAAGTAGTTATCCCCAATTTATCCATAACAAAAGAAAAACCAATTTGATCCCTCTGCTGCTTATCTAAAAATTTCATTTTACTCCCCTCCAATAACATCAAATACAGGTATATTTAATTTATCCCTAAGCCCATCTAAAAACTTCTGCTTATCAAATTCATACCCATAAGGTGATTTTGGATTGGATGTAACACATACTATATTAATGGGATTTATTGTTTTTATAATTCCACCTTGCTTTTTAAATTTATAAAGGGTTTCCCTAGTTAAAAAGAGCTTTGTTCCATCTTCAACTAGGAAAATTACACCTTTATACTTATTTGTAGATGTCATAATATCTTCTAGTAGGTTATCTGAAACTACACCTTTAATAACTACATAGGAGGCATTTTCATCTAAAGACCCAACAATTTCCTTAGAAGATCCCAATGCTGTAATTGCATCTAGCATTTTTATAGTATTATCTTTGCAAATAATACCTATTCTGCCGATGCGTAAAACTTCATTAGCGAGATTTAATACTTCATTATTCTTTTCATTTTCCAATGAAAGTAATTTAACAGTATGACTAGTTTCTTCTATAACCTTATCCATACTTTTTGACAGCGCCGCTCCAGTTGATAAAATTGTAGCATTTGTAATTGATGGAGAGGCGAAGGTTTTTCTATTAAGGGCACCATCCACAATTACAAGCTCACTTCCAAACCTTTTAAGATCATCACATATTAAAGTCATATAGGAATTTACAGATGGACCGCCTAAATCTACATATCCGTCACTTAATGCTCTGCATATAATTATTTCACCCATAGGAGTGTTGAAACCAGTAGTTTTTAAAATCTCCCTGGTAATATCACTATTCAATAAGCATTGTTTTGCAGTAGCAATTATAGTTCCTTCTTCAATGTAAATTTTAGGTTTTTCAGTAGCAGTTACTTGGTCCAACTCTTCTCCGTCTCTTCCTATAGAGGTAAGCCCAAGGGATATTTCCCCTCTGGCTTCCCTCAATATATGATTTAAGGTGGTTGTTTTTCCTACATTTTTATTCATTCCTATGATAGAAATACTGTCATATTTTTGAATCATATTGAAAATGCTTGGGTTGTTTATGCTGTCCTTAATTTTACTCGTGATGTCCTCTTAGATTTCTCTCAAGTCCAGCTGGTTCCATAGACATTTGCTGACCGTTTAATAGCCCTGCCACTCCTACTTTATGAACCTTTTTCTTTCCTTCGCAAACTTCACAGCGACAACCTGAAGTATAACTAGTTGGTTGTTCATAAGTAGTTATAACGCCTTCAAAGTTTCTAAGTACCACTTTTTCAGGACTTTGAGAAATAATATAAGTTGGCATTACTGGTATTTTACCACCGCCACCTGGAGCGTCAACAACAAATGTTGGAACACAGAATCCTGAAGTATGGCCTCTTAAAGCTTCAATAATTTCTATCCCTTTAGATACTGGTGTTCTAAAGTGCTCAAGTCCCATTGAAAGATCACATTGATAGATGTAGTATGGTCTTACTCTAATTTTAACAAGCTCATGTACAAGGTCCATCATTATATGTGCACAGTCATTAACCCCTCTTAAAAGAACTGATTGATTTCCTAGAGGTACTCCTGCATTTGAAAGCCGCGCGCATGCAAGTTTTGCTTCTTCTGTAATTTCATTTGGATGATTAAAGTGAGTGTTTAGCCAAATTGGATGATATTTCTTTAGCATATCAACTAATTCTTTTGTAATTCTTTGTGGAAGAACCACTGGTACTCTCGAACCCATTCTTATTATTTCAACGTGTGGAATTGCTCTTAATTTTTTAATTATATATTCTAATTTATCATCTGAAACAAGTAGAGCATCTCCGCCTGATAATAATACATCTCTAATTTGTGGAGTATTTTTAATGTACTCGATTGCTTTATCTATTCTTTCCATTGGCATAGCACTATCGCTTTGACCTGCGAATCTTCTTCTTGTACAGTGTCTGCAGTACATTGAGCATTGATCAGTTATTAATAGTAATACTCTATCTGGGTATCTATGAGTTAACCCTGGTACTGGAGAATCTGAATCTTCATGTAATGGGTCCAATAAATCAGCATGTGCCTGATGTAATTCAAGCCCTGTTGGTATAGCTTGTTTTCTTATTGGATCGTTTGGATCATTAGGGTCTATTAATGCTAAGTAATAAGGAGTTATAGCCATTCTTAATGTTTGAACGCATTTCCTAGCTCCTTCTTCTTCCTCCTGCGTTAATGGTATATATTTTTTTAGTTGATCCACATTTTCAATTCTATTTTTAACCTGCCATTTCCAATCATTCCATTGCTCATCAGTTACATCTTTAAATAATTCAAATCTTCTATTAACTTTCATATTAGTACCTCCATCGTATAATAATTTTTAATTTTATAATATGTAGTTGATATATCAATATGGTTTAGAGAGAATACAATATAACTTTATATTGTATTCTCTAAATCACAATTAAATCATCTTCTTCGAAGCTGAAATGTCATTAAACGTATAATTCTTCAAATACTTTTCTTAATGTTTCATTTTCTCTTAACTCTTCAAGGGTTATTTCAGCATGTCCTTTAGTGTATCCGTTTCCTACGATCATAGTAACGTCTTTACCTACACCTTCAGCTCCAAGAGCTGCTTTTGTAAAGCTTGTAGCCATTGAGAAGAAGTATACTATTCCGTCATCTTTTACTGGTAAAATTGATGACATTTCAGTATTTGGAACATTAACCATATTTATTGCTACATCTACTTCACATCCATTGTTGTGCTCTAGAGTAGTGTTCATTACATCAATAGCGTTTCTAGCATCTCCAATAACTATTTGCATTTTTAGACCTAATCTTTTTAATCTCGCTTTCTCTTCTTCATTTCTTACAATGCCTATAACGTTTCCTGTTGGTCCTACTCTTTTAACTGCTTCATAAGAGCAAATCATTCCTGATTTTCCTGCTGCGCCTAGTAAAAGAACTGATTGACCTGGTTTAACAAGTTTAGCAACTTGAGCTGGCGCTCCTGCAACGTCTAATGCTGCTAATGCTAGATTTTCATTCATGTCTTTTGGAAGTTTTGCATATAATCCACTTTCAAATAAAATAGCTTTTCCTTTTATTTCAACTCTATCGATATCTGGTTTGATATCAACAATTTTTTCTATTTTTAAAGGAGTTAATGATAGTGAAACTAATGTAGAGATTTTGTCTCCCACTTTAAGATCTGTTGTTCCTTTTAAAGCTTCGCCTATTTTTTCAACTGTTCCAATAAGCATTCCACCTGAACCTGTTACAGGATTTTGCATTTTTCCTTTTTCAGCTACAATTTCCATGATTTTAGATTTTATTTTTTCAATGTCATGTCCTGCTTCTTCCTCTATTTGAGTAAAGCTAGCTGAGTCTATGTTTAAAGCCTGAACATCAATTAAAATTTCATTATCAAATATATTCATATCATTTGATATTTTAGTTGCTGGTTGTGGCAATGCACCTTTTGGTTCAAGTGACCTGTGAGTTCCGTATTTACATCCTTTGTTCATAATAACTTCCTCCTATACATCCATTATTTTTAGATTTTCTGATATTATTAATTCAGCTTCAGTAAGTGATTTAACTTCTTCAACTGTTGTATCTTTATGAATTTCAGTAAGTACAAGTCCCTTTTCAGTAAATTCCATTACTCCAAGTTCTGTAACTATAAGGTTAACTTGTGCCTTTGCTGTTAATGGCAGCGTACATTTTTTTAATATTTTAGGAGTCCCTTTAGCTGTATGTTGCATTGCAATAATAACCTTTTTGGCTCCTACTACTAAATCCATTGCTCCACCCATACCAGGAACCATTTTGCCTGGCACAATCCAATTAGCTAAGTTTCCTTCCTGATCTACTTCCAATGCTCCAAGAACAGTCATATCAACGTGTCCTCCTCTTATTAAAGTGAAAGACATTGCGGTATCAAAGTATGCTCCGCCAGGAAGTATTGTAGTAAATTGACCACCTGCATTAGTTACATCCTTGTTTTCTTCTCCTTTTGCTGGAGAAGCTCCCATTCCAACCATTCCATTTTCTGATTGGAGAGTAACATGGACGCCTTCTGGAATATAATTCGTAACTAATGTTGGAAGCCCTATGCCCAAATTAACAAGTTGTCCATCTTTTAATTCTTTACCAATTCTTTTTGCAATAATTTGTTTTGCAATCTTGCTATCTGTAATCATATTAGTTAGCCTCCCCTATAATATAATCAACCAATACACATGGAGTCACAATATTATTTGGATCTAAATCTCCAATTTTAACAATTTTTTCAGCTTCTACTATTACAGTTTCTGCAGCAGTAGCTATAATTGGATTAAAGTTTTTTGTTGTTCCATAATAAACTGCATTTCCAATTTCATCTACGACGCTTGCATAAACAAGTGCTAAATCTGCTTTAATTGGAAGCTCTAATAGATATTCTTTTCCTTCTATTGTAAGTTTTTGTTTTCCTTCTTCTATCATAGTACCAACTCCTGTAGGGGTAAGCACTCCACCAAGCCCAGCTCCCGCTGCTCTTATTCTTTCAATTAGTGTTCCTTGTGGCACAAGTTCTACTTCCATTTTTCCTTCTGTCATAAGTCTTCCCGTTTCAGCATTTGTTCCTATATGAGAAGCCACAACTTTTTTAACTTGACCGTTTACTACAAGTCTTCCTATGCCCCTATCTACATAGCTTGTATCATTTGCTATTATAGTTAAGTTTTTTACATTTGTTTCTATTAATAGATCTATCATCTTTTCAGGTGTTCCACAGGCTAAAAATCCACCTATCATTATTGACATTCCATCTTTGAGTAATGGCCTAACTTGTTCTAAAGATACAACCTTATTCATTTATTTTACCTCCTCTTATTTATCTTGAAGATATAACAATTATCAGTTTTATATTTTGTTTAAACCCAATATCTCTCTTGCTTCTTGTGGAGTGGCAATTTCTCTGTTAAGTTCTTTCGCAAGTCTAACTACTTTTTCTACTAATTCTGCATTTGATTTAGCTGGTATACCTTTTTCAATATACACATTATCTTCAAATCCAACTCTTACATGACCACCCATTACAATAGTCACAGCTGCCATTTGAAATTCAAATCTACCAATACCTGATACAGTGTAAGTACTTCCCTCTGGCACGCTTCCTGCCATAAATACTAAATCTCTTGGCGAAGCAGTTATCCCACCATTTACACCCATAACAAAGTTAAAATGCATTGGTGTTTTTATAAAACCTTTCTTTTGAAGTCTTATTGCCATGTCTACCATGCCCTTATCAAAAACTTCAATTTCTGGTTTTACACCCATTTCAATCATCTTTTTACCAAATTCTTTAATAGTGTTTTCAGTATTTACGAATACATCATCTCCACCAAAATTACAAGTACCTGCATCTAAGGTTGCCATTTCTGGTCCTAAATCAACTGGTTGTAATCTTTCTGCATTACTCATTCCGACAGCTCCGCCTGTTGATGGTTGAACAATTGCATCCGGACATCTTTCTTTAATAGCTTCAATACAAGCTCTAAATCTTTCCCTGTCTTGAGTAGGTGTTCCATCATCTTTCCTTACGTGTAAATGAATGATGCTAGCTCCTGCTTTATAAGCTTTTTCCGCTTCTATTGCCACTTCCTCAACAGTATAGGGTACATTTGGATTATGTTCTTTTGTAACTTCCGCTCCAGATATAGCTGCAGTAATTATTAATTTTTCCATGTGCTACCTCCTTATAGTGCTTCGTGGTGCAAAAATAATTACTATCTACCATAATATTTATGATAAGTTATGTATATTATGATAATTTTGCACAAACTTATTTAGCAACTAAAATATTAACCACTAGGTGAAAAAGTTTACATTAATTCTCTTGCATATTATTTTCTTTGGTTTTCTTTTAGAACTACGCAAGTTCCGCTTGCCTTACAAACTATTATTGGTTCTTCTAATACATCACAAGCTGAATCATTTATATCTGGTCTTGGTACTATAACTTTTCTTGCTTCGAAAATCATTTTTCTTGATGAATTCCCTACCTTCACTATTTCTCCAACAGCTTCTATATAGTCACCTGCATAAACTGGTGCTAAAAATTCTACAGCATCGTATGCTTTGAATAATCCTTCATCACCATCGTTCATAATTAAAAGTTCTGTAGCTACATCCCCAAATAATTGAAGCATTCTTGCTCCATCTACTAAATTTCCACCGTAATGTGCATCATGTGCACTCATTCTTAACCTTATTAAAGACTTCATTTTATTTTCCTCCTCGTTTATTGTAGTTATTCATTTTGTAATTTTTAGGAATTTTGTAAAAAACAACAAATCTGTGTTGTGTATCTTTTAGAAAATGCCTTATGTTAATTTATTTTGAAATAAAAAAAGGCACTGATTTTTCAGCGCCTTAATTAACCAAAGTACTAGGTCTATTAATGCAATGAAAAAACATCTTTTCATTACATAAATAGCTCTCCATAAGAACTCTTATGGCAGTGATAGAAATACTACTTTCTATCCCCAAGAATAAATTGAAGAACCAAAATATTCTTTCGGCAAACAAATACTTCATTTTTGACATTGGATGTTCATATCCTTATCATTCAAAAATTACCTCTTTATCTGCACCTCTATTTATGTGAAACTATTAAATTTTATTTTTAACTCTTACTTAATTATAATACGTAAACGTTTCAAATGCAATGTTTTTTTAAAATTATACTTTTTTAGTAAAAAATACTTTTTCTTAGTTATTATTTCTTTTTGCTTTGTTTACTTCCACTATCTTGCTTACTATATACTCATATCCATTTTCAGAATGTGGAATCATGCAAATTGAGCAATCTTTAACACCACTTACGAATTTCCCATTTCCACCACACTCCTCTAGAAAATATAGTGGACAATAGCAAAATAGACAATTAAATTTTTCATCATTTTTAACTTGATGGCATGGGAAATATTCGCAATCTTTATTTTTAAAAAATTTATAGTTATTATTCATTTTTAACCCTCCTTTAATTTCTAGGTTAGTTCCGAATTCTAAAAAGTTACCACATTATATATATCTATATCTTCTAATATTGTTTGCTCTAAAATAGATTCTTCGGGGAATTGCTTGTTCAAAATTTGTTTAAATTTTTTAAGTTGCGCAGCAGAAAGTTCTGCTTGCTTTGGCAAATTATTTTTTTCCTTAATAATATTGCCTGCTTCTAATTTATATATAAATTTGTCCCCTATAATATTTATATTATTTTTATCATCAAATTTTAAATCTCCAGTTATGTCACTATTTATGCTTGTCTTCTTTAAATCACTTATTGATTTTCCATCATTATTAATTTTAGCTACATTAATATAAGCACTTACTTCACCATTCGAATTCTTTGAATCTGTTAGCCAACTTCTAAAGGCAAGCATTTTACCATCTTTAGATATCACTCCATCATATATTTCTTCTTTATCCTCTATACTTTCAAAAATTTTATTACCATTAATATATAAATTGGCCCTAGGTTTTGGAAATATATGAGGTGTAACGCTATAAAGGATGCTTTTTTTATTTATAATAATATCTCTTATGGTACCAACGCATGATATTAACTCCAATTTGTTTTTTATGTTATATATTGCATAACCTGAAGCTGACGGATTAATATGACCCGTAATCAAAATGTTTTCATTATCTATCCACTTGAGTTCAATAATTTGTTGAACGTCTTTATTATTTATATCAATCTCTGTTGATTTTTCAGTTTTAATATCATAAACAATTATATGTGGGGGATTTATTTCTTTTTCTTCATTAAAAGATCTAAATACTATTTTTGTTTTATCTGGAGAAAGTTGTAATAGATCTTTTGAATTTGAATTATCCCCTAAAGATTTAATCTGTTCATTTATCTCATCATAAAGATAAACATTATTATTCTTCTCGAATGCTATCTTTGTTAGCTTTGCATTTTGATCCTTACTTTTAATTTCAGCATCTTTACTAGATATAGTCTCTATATTTTTACTCGAATTTCTATTGATTTTATTTAAATAAGCCCTCAGTGTCAATATGCTTAGCGATAAACACATCGCTACAATGAGTAACTTTAATTTTTTTTTCGTTATTTTTTTATGGCCAGTCATAATTTTGCTCCTCATTTAAATTCATAATAATTATTATTTTAAATCATTGAAACTTAGATTATTATACTCCACTTATATTAGTGTATCAACTGGATTCTTTTGTGTTTTACACTGTTATTTATATGTTTACAATTTAAAAATATACAATGTTTATTTTATCTTTTAATTATGAATTTTTTGTAAATATTAACATTGGTTTATCCGTTCAAAAGTAATAAAGGGCATTAGTTTAAATTTAAACTAACGCCCTTTATTACTTTTGAAATTATTTTCGCATTTGTTATAGATACTTTCCATAAATTCTACATTCCGATTTAAATCGGTATCTACCTTCATTTTTAGATTTATTATTTTTTCATTTGATCATTACTGCTAAATATGTTCTTTACCCATGTTAAAAAGCCCTTCTTTTCTTCTTTTATCTCTACAACTTTTTTATCTTCTTTAGTTGCCACAGTCTTTACTTTTATCCCATCAGTTTTCATAACAAATTTAACTTTACCATCCATCTTATCACCTACACCTGAAAATGTACCATAATTATTAGATATTTTTACAAGTTCATCTTTCACATCAATAATATCTCGCACATCTCCCATTTTGCTGTCAATTTCGCCACTTATCTTTTGAATACCCTCTTTATCAAATTTTTTCATATTTTTATCTAATTCTTTATTTCCATTTGCTAATTTATTGGCACCTTCTTTTAATTTTCCTGACCCTACAGAAAGTTCACCCACCGCTGAATTTAGTTTACTTGATCCTTGTGTTAATGGTTTTATCCCATCATTATTTAATTTTGTTAAACCATCTGCCACGCTTTGAGATCCTACCACTAATTTATTAGTGTTTTCTCCCATAACTTTTGTTCCTGCGCTTAAGTCTTCAGCTGCATTATTTAACTTATTTGCTCCACCTATGAGTCCCCGACTACCAGTTTTAAGCTTTCCTGCAGCTGTTCCTAATTGTTCTGTGCCTTGCGCAAGTCCTCCTGCTCCATTAGCTAATTCACCAGTTTTATCTGATATTTGTTTTGTGGCCTTAGCTAATTCTTTTGACCCTGACACTGCATTTTTTTGTCCTTCTTGAAGCTGGCCCATACCTGTATCTACCTGCTGTGAACCAGTTTTGATTTTTTCTATGCCTTCTTCAAGTTCATTTAATCCTTGTAACAATTCATTGCCGCCATCCTTTAAAGCTACAAGGCCCCCTTTTTCATTTTCTAATCCACCATTTAAATTTCCTGCTATTTCACCTGTACCAGGAATTTCCCCAAGGAACCCAATAAGTCCCTGTAATTTTTCAATTCCTGATATTAAAGAATCAGTAGCTTTTATCTCTGACTCTTTACCTTTTTTTAGTTTATCTATACCTTCTAAGCTTTGCTCTGCACCATCTGTTACTTTTTTTTGACCTTGCTGTAGATCCCCTGTAGAATTCACCATTGTATCTAGTCCCTCACTTAGTGATTCCATTTTAGCCGACACTGTATTAGTCCCTTCAGCTAACTTATTAGCTCCATCTGATAGCCCTTTAGAACCTGCAACTAATTTATCTGTTCCATATGCTACCTTACCTGCTCCATCTGCAAATGCTTTTGAATTTGCAGCAAATTCTACTGTACCTGATCCAAACTGCTGTGCTCCACTACCGAGTTTTCTAGTTCCTGCCTCAAATGCTTTTAATCCACCTGCCACCTTCTGAGCACCACTTTGTGCTGCACTTGTACCGTCGCCAATCTTTATCATACCAGTATTAAATCCTGAAACCCCAACGCCTAGCTTAGTTACTCCACCATTAAATAATGTCATATTATCAGCTAAAGCCTTTTGACCAAGGTCTAATTTGCCTGTTCCCTCAGCTAGCTTGGTACTAGCATCTTGTATGTTATTAATGCCTTTAGTTAAATCCCCTAAAGATGAGGCACTTTTAAACTCTTCCATATCAGGAAGTTCTGGCGTCCCTGTTATCATTATAGGACCCATTTCAAAGTTTTCTACCTGTGCAGTAATTTCTAAATTCTCTTTTAAGTCTAAAGTAGTCTTTTCTAAATCCAAGCTTTCCTTCATACCTGGAAGAGAAATGAAAGTGACTATTTGATTATTCCCATCATTAATCATTTTCCCACCGCTAATCTTAACATTTCTAAAATTATCTATTGGCAAATCTAGTACAGTTACAGTGCTAAATGGAGTATATATTTTTCTGTTTTTCCCTTTAATATTAACCATACGGCTTTCATTATTCTTATAATCAATTTTTATTTTCACTTCTCCACTTTTACCTGCCAAATCCTCTGGTTTAATTTCTTTTCCATCAAGCAAGTATTTAACATTTACATCAATAGGAAGTTTTTTATCAGTAGTACCTCTATAATAGACATCATTACCACTTATCTTCCAATTTAAACTCTCACCAATACCATTTGGTTTTTCTTCACCCTTTACATTTTTTATATCCTTTAATATAGATTTATCATGAATTTCAATATTTTTCTCGTTAGAGTGAAGCCAATCACTTACTATTTTTTCTTTAACCTCCCCTTGCTGATTTAACGTAACATAAACAGTCTCATCCTTTTGAATTAACTCAGTAGCATAAGTCATATTTGGAATAACTAATGCACCTATTAACACGATACTTAATAATCTTTTTGACATACATTTATTTTTCACGTTAATACATCTCCCCTATAGTTTTGCTTTCAAAAGTTCTTCTTAATTTTCTGATTGTGATTCTGATTTTAGTTCACTACTTGCTTGTGTTTTAGATTTAAAATTTCTACTCGTAATTATTATTAATTTTTCACTTACTAATAGTATAGATGGAAGAACAAAAAGGATAATTCCCATACTTATTACTGCTCCCCTTGCCATCATTGTGCATAGTGAACTTATCATTCCCATGTCAGAAATGATCGCTACCCCTGCAGTAGCTGCGAAAAAGGTTAATGCACTGGTTACAATAGATTTAGCAGAGCCCTTAACTGCGATTTCCATAGCCTTGTTTTTCTCGTATCCATTTCTCATTTCTTCTCTAAATCTTGTTGTCAGTAATATTGCATAGTCAACTGTAGCCCCCAACTGTATAGTTCCAATAACTATAGATGCTACAAATGGAATCACATTTCCCATATAACATGAAATTGCCATATTTATGAATATTGCGAGCTGTATAGCTAAGACCAGAATTACTGGCAAAGATACAGATGCAAACACTATAAGTATTATAGCGAATATTGCGCCAATAGATGCTATGCTAACATGTTTAAAGTCAACATCCGCTATTTCTGTCAAATCTTTAGTAAGAGGTCCTTCTCCTGAAACCATTGATTTCGGGTCATATTGTTTTGTAACTTTAATTACTTCATCTATCTGATCATTTTCTTCTTTTGTAGCTGCCTTATATTTAGAATTTGCCATTATTAGTTTATATCCGCCCTTTTGAACAATGGCTTTAATATCTTCTGGGATAAAGCTTTCTGGAATAAGTGGTCCTAAGTACTTATCTGAAGCAAGTACCTTGTCAATTCCATCTACCTTTTCTATTTTCTTTACCATTTCCTTAACTTTATCAGTTTCAAGCTTATCATTTATTACAATAAAGTGTGTCGAAGTCATATTGTAATCTTTCTTTAGTTTATTTGTTGCCACAATAGAATCCAAATTCTTTGGTAGCGATTCATCTAAGTTATAATAAACCTTAGTGTGGTTATTTCCGTAAATAGCTGGTATAAATGCAAGTAAAAATACTATAGTTATTACTTTATAGTGTTTGGTAGCCAGTTTTGATGTTTTATCAAATTCAGGTAATATGGTTTTGTGACTAAATCTATGAATAGGTTTATCAAACACTAAAATTAATGCAGGCAATACTGTTACCGTAGTTATAACCCCAAGCAAAACGCCCTTTGCCATTACTAGCCCGATATCCTTACCTAATGCAAGTTGCATGGTACATAATGCTAAGAAACCTGCTATAGTTGTGAGTGAGCTTCCGGATATAGCGACCATGGTATTTGCTATAGCATCACCCATTGCCCCTATACGATCATTTGGCATAAGTTCTCTTTCCTCATCGTATCTATGAAGTAAAAATATTGAATAATCCATAGTTACACCAAGTTGAAGTACTGCTGCTAATGCCTTTGTTACATAAGAAATTTGCCCTAAGAATATATTTGTTCCCATATTATATAATATGGCATACCCTATCCCTAACAAGAAAATAAATGGAATTATAACTGATTGCATTGTTAAAGATAAAACTACGACTGATAGTATTACTGCAATCATTACATAAAATGGTGTTTCTTTATCCGATAAATCTTTAGTATCCTTTACAATTGCCGATATACCACTTAAATAACATTGTTTATTTGTTACCTTCCTTATATTGGTTATACCATTTTGTGTGGCTTCTGAAGATGCTGATTCTTTAAATTTAATTATTAACATAGTAGAATTGCCACTATAAAAAGAGCTTTTAATTTCATCTGGCAAAATCTCCTTAGGTATAGTAGTATCTAAAATATCATCTACCCAAATAATTTTTTCTACACCTTTAACCTTTGAAACCTTTTCTTTTATTTTTAAAACATCCTTGCCTTCCATATTATCAACAATAAGCATTGAAGTGGCTGCGTTTGAGAATGTTTTGTCTAAAATATTTTGTCCCTTCATGGAATCAAGTTCTTGTGGTAGATAGGTAAGAAGATCATAATTTATTTTTGTATTTACCATTCCAATTACGGATGGAACCAGTAGCAATGTAGAAATAATTAAAATTATTATCCTATTTTTAGCTATAAAATGTCCGAACTTTTTCAATTAGGTCATCCCTCCCTTAGAAAATTAATTTTGCAATATTTTCTTAATAGTTTTAAATAACACAGGTTTCATATTATCTATAGTATCTGGTTCCTCTAAAATAATTGAGCTATAGCAAACCGAACCTGTTAGTTCAATAATCATAAATAATATCTTTTCAGCTTCCGATATACACATCGTTTCGCTCACTATATTATCCATAAATACTTTTGCGATTTCCTTCATTTCGTTGTACTCCAAAGGTTCTGCTATCACCTTTCTATAAATACCCCAAGAAAGATTTTTATATATAAGCCTTAGAAGCTTTTTATCTTCCCTTAAATATTCAATTATATAATCTACAAAGAATATTACTTTATCATTAAATTCTTCAAACTCCTTATTCATAGATACCTCAATAGCTTCTTTTAAAACTTTTGAACTCTTTCTTAAGACTATCAAATCAATAATGTGATATTTGTCTTTAAAATAAAGGTAAAAAGTTCCTTTGGCAACTCCTGCTCCTTTTACAATATCGTTTATAGCAGTATCATTAATCCCTTTAGTTGTAAAAAGTTCATAAGCTGAGTCGTATAAGCTCTTTTTCTTCTTTAATTTGTTCATTTCCGATTTACTTTGTTTTTCTTTAATAATTTCAACTTTTTTCATAATGCATTTACCACCTAGGTTTTAATTTTAATTTATGACCATCGGTCATTTGTTCACCATACTTATTTATTATATACTTTTATTACCATTAGTCAATAATATTACTGTAAAAATATTGTAAATATCCATAATATTGTTATTTATTAATTGATAACTTAAATACTTACTAACCGTCCCGCAAAAAACAAAAATATTCACTATAAACCTTATAGTGACCTGAAATATGTTATAAATATTCTTTAATTTTTATATTTATGATATACTTACATCATCGTATTATTTTTAAAATAATTATTAATTAAGGAAGTGAATTGAGCTTGTTCAAAGATAAAAAAATCCCTTATTTAAATTTAATCCCTATAATCTTATTATCGCTTATTTTATTTCGAATAGTATACCACATAGAATTAGTTACCAATGCCCTTAGTATTTTTATATCATACATAAGTTCATTTATATGGGCATTCGGTATAGCCTACTTATTAAACCCCGTAATGGTCAATATTGAAAAAAAGTTCCATACAAAGCGTAATCTAACTCTACTTATTATGTATATATGTGTTTTAGGCATAATAGTTTTTAGTATCACTATACTAACGCCTAGTATAGGTGAAAGTATTCGCGAACTAACAGTTTCAACTCCCGAATATATATCTAAAACTCGAATTTGGTTTTATGAAAATATGGATAAGGTTCAATTGCTTGATAAATATGGTGTAACTAAATATTTAGACGAAACTACCTTAACACTTATGTCTAACTTAAGTAAATATCTAAATACCGGTATCAGTGTTGCCTTGCTAACAGCCGTAGGTTTTACCTCTTCTTTTATGAAATTTCTGCTTGGATTTGTTGTATCTTTGTATCTTTTAAAGGATAAAGAATCCTTAATATTAAATATAAAGAGACTGATTTATGCTATCTTAAAAAAAGAAAATGCAGATGGTTTTATAAAATTTAGCAAAGAAGCCAATTATATCTTTTCAGGTTTTGTTATCGGAAAATTTATTGACTCTGTTATCATTGGTATTATATGCTTTGTAGGACTTAGTATTTTTAGAATACCTAATACTATACTTATAAGCTTAATAGTTGGAATTACAAATATGATTCCTTATTTCGGACCATTAATTGGAATGGTTCCTGCTTTTTTCATTACCCTATTCTTTAGCCCTATAAAGGCTTTTTGGGTGCTTATATTCATTATTATTCTTCAGCAATTTGATGGATTATATTTAGGGCCAAAGATCCTTGGGAAATCTGTTGGTTTAAGCCCTTTACTTATTATCCTTGCAATACTCATAGGTGGCGGAACCTTTGGGGTTCTTGGAATGTTCCTTGCAGTACCCACAATGGCGATTATTTTACTGATAGTTGAAAGATTCATTAACAGGAAGCTTGCGGAAAAGGATATTGAATTATAAGAATATTTTCAAAAAGGAATGCAGATATATTGTAATATATCCGCATTCCTTTTTTATATAAAATTCACTATGTTTGTTCTTTAGTAACTCTATATTTATATTATCCTATCTTTCTCCAAGTTTTAAGTTCGGTATCGCATTTAGCGTTAGCGGTGAAATTCTTCCTTTAATTAATTCAAAGTAAGCTGCACTTCCAATCATAGCTGCGTTATCAGTGCAAAGTATCATTTCTGGAAACAAAACTTTTATGTTCTTCTTTTGCCCTTCTTTTATCATTGTCTCTCTAAGGCAAGAATTTGATGCCACACCACCCGCTATTGTTATTTTATCTACGCCTTTAATTTCACATGCCTCTAGAGCATTATGAACCAAAACATCAACCACTGCCTTTTGAAAAGATGCGGCCACATCTGGTACATTAATTGTTTCATTTTTCATATTCATTTTATTCAGATAATTTAGCACCGAAGATTTAACCCCACTAAAAGAAAAGTCTAAAGTATCTTCATGAAATTTAGCTTTTGGAAATTTTATAGCACCTGCATTGCCTTCTTTTGCTATTTTATCTATTTTAGGACCACCAGGGTATCCTAGCCCAATTGCCCGAGCCACCTTATCAAAGGCTTCTCCTGCTGCATCATCTCTAGTTTGAGCCATAACCTCAAATTCACCGTGGTCCTTCATATATACAATAAATGTATGTCCACCCGAAACTACCAAACACATAAATGGTGGTTCAAGTTCTTTATATTGAATAAAATTGGCACTTATATGACCTTCTATATGATTAACTCCAATTAAAGGTTTATTCGTTGCATATGCGAGCCCCTTAGCATATTGAACTCCTACCAGTAGTGCCCCTACTAGCCCTGGGCCATAAGTTACTCCTATTGCATCTATATCGTCTAATGTAACTTTAGCCTCGTCCAACGCCTCTTGAACTACAGCACTTATTGCTTCTATATGCTTTCTAGATGCCACCTCAGGAACAACACCCCCAAACTTTTCATGTATATCAATTTGTGATGCAATTATATTTGATAGAATCTCACGACCATTCACGACTACTGCCGCCGCTGTCTCATCACAACTCGATTCAATTGCAAGTATTTTAATATCCTTTTCCATTGTTTTTACCACCTTTAATATAGTTTATATAATTTTTTCTCTATATTCATAAAAACATCCTAAGAACTTTATGTTCAATGAATGTTTACATCTGTTAATAACATAAATTAATTATACTTTATTAACTTTAGCATATCAAATTTTTATATGCATTTCCAAGTGAGTACACTTACTTACTTAAGTGTACTCACTTACTTACTTAAGTGTACTCACTTACTTACTTAAGTGTACATAAATAGATTTAAACTAAGTATCTACCTTTCTATGATATAATTGCATATATGATTATATTATAGAAAGTTCAATTAAGTCATCAAAAAATAACAAATCAAATATTCAAACTTTTTTGAATATGGCTATTAGTTATTATCTATTTAAGATAGATCCTAGGAGGGACATATGAGTAACACCTACGCAAAGGTCATAATAAAAGGCTCACCTATTTCAAAATCTAATTTTAAACTTTTCAACATGAATGGCAGAGCTATTTTACCTTATAATTCCGGGAAGTACCATGATAGATACGCTCTGTATGAGGAAGAGATTGCTTATCAATGCAGAATCCAAAACTGTAATATTTTTTTAACAGAATCCCTTATTGCTGTTCTAAAAGTATATTATAAAAGTATAAAAAGGCATCCCGATACAAACAACATAACTAAAAGCATTTTCGATGGTATAGAGAAAAGTGGTCTTATAGTAAATGATGCCCAAGTTACAAGACTTATTATTGAGGAGTTTTATGATAAAGAAAATCCTAGATTTGAATTAGAACTTTTTGCTGAAAGTACATATGCTATGAATTACGCAATAGTTGAAAAAAAAGAAAAACAGCAACCTATAAATTACGATCCACCCTCAAATAAAAAAAACACCATAGGTGCTAAAGTAAATAAGCCAAAATCTGTGGCTCTTAACAGCTCTACGTCAAAACTAATATGTGAAATATGTAGAAAGCCGGTGTCAAAGGATGAATGCATTTCAGCCAATAAGGGTAAAACTACTATATGCAAAAACTGCTTCAAAAAATTATTTTAGTAAAAGCTCAAACCATTCTAACTTGTAAAATGGTTTGAGCTTTTACTATTTACACATACATATTACAAAAAAATCTGGCTATGCTATTAATATACCTACTACAAAAATATGAAGGGAGATATAACTCATGAACAGAAATAAAAAGACTAAAAACAAAAAAGTTAATGACGCAATAGCTAATATGGAAAACAGCACAAGTTTTCAATCTATAAATGATATTAATAGCAGTAAGAGTAAAGATAAAAATAATATTCCCGAAGTGTCAAATTAATAACTTAATCATCTCAAAATAAACATTTAAAGAATAAATAAAAAGTTGCATTAATGCAACTTTTTATTCATTCTTTAAATGTTTTAAATTTAGCTTATTAAAATACTGAAAATACTGAAAAAGCTATAGCCGTACATATTTTATGTTACAATAATACTCATATTCTATCTTATACGAATTTTTACAACATTTAGAATTTAATATTATATTTATACTGTTGTATAAACCATCGTTTAAATAAAAACCAATTACAAAATAGGGGGATTAATATGACCGCAAATGTTAACATCGATTGGAATAAATTAGGTTTTACTTATAGCAAGACAGACTTACGTTATATTTCAATATGGAATAATGGCAAATGGGATGACGGAAAACTAGTTGAAGATAACAAACTTTGTATAAGTGAAGCTTCAACCGCTCTTCATTATGGCCAACAATGTTTTGAAGGATTAAAAGCTTATCGTACAAAAAAAGGCAATATCCAATTGTTTAGACCTTACGAAAACGCCAAGCGTTTGATGAACAGTTGTTCACGCGTTCTCATGCCCGAGATCCCCGTTGAAAAATTTGTTGATGCATGTATCCAAGTTGTTAAAGCAAACGAAAAATTTGTTCCACCATATGGAACCGGAGCAACACTTTATCTTAGACCTTATATGATAGGTATTGGGGATAACCTTGGCGTAAGTACAGCTCCTGAATTTTTATTTGGAATATTCTGTTGCCCTGTAGGCGCTTACTTCAAAGGAGGACTAGCCCCAGTAAACTTTATGACATCTGATGACTATGATAGAGCCGCCCCTTATGGAACAGGCAATGTAAAAGTTGGAGGAAACTATGCTGCAAGCCTTCTTGCCTATGAAAAAGCTAAAGAAAAAGGATTTGCTGACTGTGTCTACCTTGATCCAGCAACTCATACCACCATCGAAGAAGTTGGTTCTGCAAACTTCTTTGGAATTACAAATGATAATATATTTGTAACCCCAAAATCACCATCAATACTTCCTAGCATAACTAAGCGCTCATTACTTTATCTTGCAAAAGAATATTTAAAAATGGAAGTACAAGAAAGAGATGTCGCAATAAGTACTCTTAGTGAATTTAAAGAAGCAGGTGCTTGTGGAACTGCTGCTGTAATAACGCCTATTGGTGGTATAGAATATAACGGTAAACTTCATGTTTTCCACAGCGAGACAGAAGTGGGCCCAGTTACTACAAAGCTTTATGATACTCTTTACGGAATCCAATTTGGAGAAATAAAATCTCCTGAAGGCTGGATTGTGGAAGTAAAATAATCATTTTATAACAAAAAACAACTTCAAAAGGGCCTGTAAGTAATTTTGTGTAAACAGAATAAAAAGTGCTCTTTCTTGCCAATAATTGAGATAAGCTAATTATCAAAAATTGCAAGGAGGAGTATTTTTATGTCAAATATTTCGAAAGATATTTTAAAGAGGTCATATTTATTCATAATCCTATAGATACGTTTTAAACTATATAAAATGTTATTACAAACCCTTTTGTATCTTATTATTTATTATTATTGTTTAACAAATACCTACCGAGATATACTGCGCTTGCAGCCGCCTGTGATAAAGAATAGGTTGTTCCTGAACAATCTCCTAAAACATAAAGTCCCTCTTGTTTGGTCTCAAAATATTCATTAGTACTAATTTCAGGTTCATAAAATTTTGCATCAATTCCATATAATAAAGTGTCTTCAGAAATCTCTTTTCCTATTATATCTTCTATTGATTTAATAATTTTTAATAGTGCATCTATATAAATCTTCGGAATTTCATTATATAGATTTCCACCCTCACCTTCAATCGACGGCTGAATACTATTTTTAGTAAGTTGTTCTTTTGTAGTTGCCCTATTATTTATTAAATCCTCAAATCTTTGAAGTACTATTCTTTCTCTATCTTTATTTATAGATTTTATTATACTTGTGGCATATTCGTTCGCCTCAATAAAACAAGAAAAATATTTTGGTACAAGAATAGAAAAATTTAAGTTACAACTCGGACTGTCTGTTTCAAGATAATTTTGACCATCAGCCATTACGATGCCTTTTTGAAACTTTTTGATTACTTTTCCTTTAGGATTCATACAATAAGTTGTAGCTTCAAATCCATCACCTTTGTAATTAATCTTAATTTCAAAAGAATCTTTAAGAATAGAGTCTAACTGATCACCCTTCATTTCAACCCTTACCCCTAAATCCAGCCTTTTTCTATAGGGCTCAATATTAAAAGCTTGACAATATTTCAGAAATTCCGCTCCTCCACTTATACCTGTAGCTAATATAACTATCTTAGACTGGAAAACATTTTCTTTACTATTCAAGTTAAATACATTATTCATTTTATCTATAGCAGTTATATCTAACTCAAACTTAATATCTACCTTATCCTTAAGATGTGAATACATTTTATTTAAAATTCCATAAGACAATGCTGTTCCTAAATGTCTTACTTTTGTAGTTAGTATATTATAATTTTTCTCTTTTACTCTTCTACTAAGTTCTTCATTCTCTGTACTATATAATTTAACTGTGTCTGCACCAAATAGACATAAGATATTATCGATACATTCCATTAATTCTAGTGCAGTTCTGTTTCCTATTTTTTCACCTAAATAACCACCAAAATCATTAGTGTAATTAAATTTTCCCTCAGACCTACCCATACCACCAAAACCTTGAAATTTATTACATGGTTTACAATGGATACATCTTTTGCTTAATCCGTTTTCCATTGGACATACCCTGTCTATAAATTTTCTTCCCTTTTCTATCATCAGTATTTTTAATTTTGATTTTGTCTGTACCAGAGTATATGCGAGGAACATCCCACTAACTCCTGACCCTACTATAGTAATATCATACATATATTTATTCCTTTCATATCTCTTAAAAATATTTTAATATTAGGGGGCTGTACCCGATATTGTCAATTAGGCACCAATTATGCAGTTAAATTTTGGTTTCACGGCATCTAACTTTTCTTTGTTTTTTAGATATATGAGTGTAAACTAAGTAGACTGAGACTATACATATATAGTATGTATCGTTTCATAGAGGCCCCCCAATGCAAATTAAAAATCATGTTAATTTATAAATCCCTTATTTATATTAACATGATTTGATTTATAAAGTAATATTTTCAAAGGATTATAGAAATGAAGCTGATGCAAAGAACTGTTTTATCGAAGGAGATGGTAGTTGTAATAAATATAGGCTAATATGGTAATTCTATTGCCGTTTTGGTTCCAGTAGAATTTGGAAAAGTTTAAAAAATAAAGTTTCATGGAAAACGAGAGAACAAAAAAAGAGTGTACCTCATGAAAGTAATTAATTTCAATGGATACACTCTTTTTCGTTTTAACTATTCCCTAAATTGTAAAATAAGAGGGGTTTTAGGACATATACCAATATTTTCTACAATGCTAATGAACTTACAGTCTTAGTTTCTTAGTTTCTTAGTATAATATTGTTTAACTCTATGAGCTAAATAATAGAACGCAAATCCGATACCACATCCAACTGTATTTAAAATAAGATCATCAATATCAGATACCCTACTAATAAATGGAAGTTGCATTATTTCAATGATTAAGGAAGTAATAAAGCCTATTGTAATCACTTTTGAAAAACTATCTAATTTTGAAAATGTAAGAGGTATTATGATACCGATAGGGATAAACATAGCAGTATTTCCAATTACATTAATCAGTGTATCTCGGATAGAGCCTTCATAATCAAAAAGATTAACTAATGGAATAAAATTTATTCTGAATGGATAAATTTTATTCATTTCCAAAGTAAGTGGCTGTATATGACCATTGACTAAATCAAAAGGAAAGAAAGTAAATCTTAGTATTACAGCTACACAAAAGAATATAAACGCTCTTTTAAGTTCATATTTCCAATTAATTTGCTTATTTTTAGAATTAATTATAATTCTACTTATTATCCAGGTTGCTATAACAATCATAACAATCGTATAGTAATATATTTCTATCATAGTTACTCCTATCTATTATCTAAACAATTCTTGTTATATTTATATATCCTTAAATTAGGAATAACAAAAATTTTATTTATTATTTAAACGCTATTATTTTTCTGATAGTGTATATATTACAACAGAGAAATGCATTTTGCAATAGTTGAAGGATATATTACGGTAGTAATGATTTTTATATACTATAAAAAATCATTAAAAATGAATTAAAATAGAATTATATAGTAATATTCTTAAGTTTCTCTCTATCCAAAGTTGCTCCAGATATTTTTTCTTGATAAATAATATCTACTCCAATTTCATTTAATTGTTTAATTTGTCTTTCTTCATTTTGGTCCTGTGAGCTTACACGAACATATCCTATTTTTCTCAAATGTCCGCCTCCATTCTGATACAAGTCTTATGGGACAGTCCAAATACTTATTTTACCATTACTAATCAATTATACCAATAGGGCGTACCTAATGACACTATTAAAATATGTTTCACTGGGGTTATAAAAAGGACATATGAAATGTTTCAAATAGAAATAGGCTTGTTGCAACACTTATAAAACAATATATAGCCACATGTTGGATATTACTTCCATCATGTGGCCTATTTTTACCCGTATGTTGGCTGTACCCGCCCCCCCGAAAAGGTATATTAGCCTGTTAATATGAGGCAGTACGGCATCCCTGTGTACTTAAAAGTAATATATTACATAATAATATCAAATATTATTAAGTAACATTCAAACTGAAAGTAACACAATACTAATTGTGTTACTTTCACATTGAGTCTATTTCCCATTCCTTAAAAATTTCATTTTGAAGAGACTGTAAATAGTTTTAAAGTTGTTTTTATATTTTATTTTATATACATCTTGTTATAGTATTCGTCTAACATTCTCTCTACTGAAAATTCATAGCTTGTAGTTTTAATACTTTCTTTCATCATCTCTATCCACTTTTCTCTATTTTCATAATAGGTAGTCATAACCCTATTTATTAAAGTATCATAAAGAGCTTCTGTATCATGTTTATCTAATTCTACTTCTGATAAATCATCAAGACCCACTGCATCTCCAAACTGCCATCCATTTACACCGTCCTTGCAAGCTTCCGGCCACCACCCATCTAGAATAGAGCAGTTAAGTACACCATTCATCGCAGCCTTCATTCCCGAAGTGCCACTAGCTTCTAAAGGTCTCCTTGGATTATTCAACCAAACATCCGAGCCCCTAGTTAGCATCCTTCCTATATTCATGTCATAATTTTCTAAAAACACTACGCTATTTGGATACTTCTTCATCATCCTTACAAGCTTTGCTACTATTTCTTTTCCTGTATCATCAAGTGGATGAGCTTTTCCTGAGAATACGATTTGAACTTTTCCACTTTGGAGTAATGGAGAAATAATTTCTTCATCAGTAAATATCAAATCGCTTCTCTTATACGGTGCAGCTCTTCTTGCAAATCCGATAAGTAACTTATCCGGATCAAGCGTTATGGCCGTTCTTTCTTTAATAAATGCTATTAATTCCTTTTTAACAGTTATATGGGTACCCCATAGGTCTCCATTATTTTCATATGCCTTAGTGATTCGATTATCTACCCAAGTAGGTTTATGAATTCCATTAGTTATCCCAATAATAGATGGCCTTCCAGCAACTGTTTTCCACATTTTATTTGCAGTTTCCATGTGGAGTTGAGCTACGGCATTAGCCTTTCTTGAAAGCCTAAGTCCTGCTATTGTCATATTAAATGGTTCTCCACCAAATCTAATCATTTGCTGCCTAGTTAATCCATTAAATGCTCCCATGTACTCTAATTTGGAAACATCATGAGATTCATTACCTTCAACTATTGGAGTGTGAGTTGTAAATACTACTTCCTCACGTGTTTTACTCCAAGACTCCTCAAAACTATATCCTGATTGCATTTTTTCTTTAATAAGCTCTGTAGCCGCGAGTGCCGCATGCCCTTCATTGAAATGGTATACATTTATAGGAATTTCCAATGCCCTCAAAGCTTTTACTCCACCAATACCTAGCACCATTTCTTGAGCAATTCTTTCTTCTCCAAACCATCCATACAACTGTCCAGTTATCCAATTGTCACCATTTTCCGGTATATCAGTATCTAAAAGGTATATTGGGTTATTCCCAAATTCCTCTAATTTCCAAACCTTACACACTACATCCAAATTTCTGATTTTAACAGTTACTTTTACCCCTGTATCCTTTAAAAAATCATAATTATAATTATGATATGTATCGTATACTTTTCCATTTTCATCTACAAGTTGCTCAGTATACCCTTGTTTCCACTTGAGACCTATTCCCACTAGTGGTAGATTTAAATCTTTAGCTCCTTTTAAATGGTCACCTGCAAGTATTCCTAGTCCGCCTGCATAAGTTTTAAAGTCTGATTGTAGTCCATACTCCATACAAAAATAAGCAACTCTTGGAAGATTGTTAATATCCATTAATTTTCCCTCCTATACTTTTTTAGCACTAACCAATTAAAAATTAAATTTAATTTTTAATTGGTTGTTTTCTTTTGTATTTGTTGTAATTGTATCTTTTATAATCATTATACATAATTTTTTAGTTTAATGCACGCGTTTGCACAAAAAACATATTTTCCTAAAAATACTTTATTAAGGTTCCTCAGTTTTTTTTGAATTTCTAGTTTTAAAACTATGCTTTAGTACCATATAATACAATAACTGTACTTATTATTTAATTCTAAGATTCCCTTTAATCGTTATCACCACATATTATAAGGAGTTGTGTTAGTATGAATTTAAAATCCGCCTTTAACCCCCTAAATCGTAAAAATAAATTTATTTTTTTAATATTAATAATCGGGGTAATAATGATTAATTCGATTATAATCAAATTTAATAATGATAAATCTATAACTTCTACCCTTATATCGGAAAGATTATCTAAAATTTCAGAACTTTCTACATTAAGGTATAATTATTCAAACATAATATCTCTAAGAGATAATAAAAAATTAAAAGATTACTCTATTCCATTTACTGAAAAATCATTTTTAATAAAATACAATGGCTATATTAAAGCTGGAGTAGATTTAAAAGATTTAGATGTTCTTGTCACTAATGATAGCGTTACTATAACTTTAAAAAAAGCTAAAATCTTAGATCATGTAATAAATAGTAAAGACTTATTCATTTATGATGAAAAATCCTCAATGTTTAACAAGCTTAGTATGCAAGATATGATAAACGAAATCAGTAATGAAAAAGTTAAGGTTGAAGCTGATTTAATAAAAACAGGATTTTTAGATAGCGCTAATGCTAATACTAAATTACTTTTACAAGGCATGCTATCAAATATGGGTTTTAAAAATGTAACAATAATTTTCAAATGAAAAATAAAAAGGATACATCCATATGAGGCGCATATGAGACTCCTAAAATTTAATAGTAATTATTTCTAATTATAAAAAAGCAGAAAACACATTGTTTTTCTGCTTTTTAATGTTTAATTTTACAAAATCATTATATTACCATCCTCCAGAAGATCCTCCCCCACTAGATGAACCGCCTCCAAAGCCTCCGGAGTCATCTCCAGAACCTCCGAAGTCTCCAAAAGATCCTCCATCACTTGATGAACCTCCTCCGAAGCCATCACCGTTCCCTATATTACGAACAAATTGAAAAAGCCATAATGCAAAAAATCCTATTACCAGGCTTTTCTTACCCCTTTCAACAAGATCTGAGCTTTCAAGTACATTTGAGTCTCCAACATATTGTGGAACATTAACGTCCTTATCTAGTTTTACATTGTATTCTTTAGCTATATTATCTGCTAGAGCTGAATATGCTGCACGAAGACCTTCTCCATATTGATTTTCCTTGAATTTGGGAACTGCAAAATCATTCATAACACTTGAGGAATATATATCCGTAACCGCCCCTTCTAGACCTGTGCCTACCTCCACTCTCCACTTTTTTTCTTCCATTGATAATAGAATTAATAATCCATTATTTTTATATTTTTGTCCAATACCAAAGCTTCTAAAAATGCCAGTAGCATAAGATTCTATAGTTTCTCCCTGCAGTGAATCTATAACTACAACAGTAGCCTGCGCACCTGTTTTAGCTTCTAATTCTTTACCTATGGACAAAATATATTCTGCTGATTTACTATCTATCACTTTACCGTAATCATTAACATATTTCAATTCTGTAGCTTTAGGATATTCGGTCTCTGCATTCACTAGCTTCATCGCTGTTATTTGACTCAGTAAAAATATACTTATCATACCTACAAAGATAATTCTCATCTTAATCTTTTCTTTGTTAAGTATTCTCCATGGAATATCATAAATCTTCCTAATTAATTTCATTAAATAATTCTTCATATTGTAACTCCTATTTATTAAAATCAACTTTTGGTAATTCTTTAGCTGATTCACTAGCCTTATAATATGTCTTTTCATCAAATCTAAAAACCCCTGCAATAATGGAGTTAGGAAACAACTTCTTAGTTTGTAATTTCTATTTATAAGTTTTGAACTTGTGTTGGATTAATCCAATGTTCTCTTAAAATTGCATAATGAACAACGTCATAAAAAGTACCTTTAACCTTTACTTCCTGTAGACCTGTTCCTTCATATTTCATTCCACATTTCTGCATAACACGACCCGAACCTTCATTTCCTACATAATGTGTAGCTTCAATGCGATTCAATTCCAATTTTGAAAATGAAAGGTCTAATATTAAACTTAACACCTCTGACATGTAATTATTGTTCCAATATTTCCTATTCAATACATACCCAAAACTTGCTTTATTATGTTGAATACATAGTCTTAAATCAATGCATCCAATACATTTATGCTCTGATTTTAATTCAATTGCAAAAACTCCAATTTTACCTATATAAATTTTTTTTACTACGTCCTCAGTTTGTGATATATCCTTATACGACGGCCATGTTAAATATTTTGTTACAATATCATCACTGGTATATAAGAATACATCATCTACATCCTCTATAGAAAATGGTCTCAGAATTAATCTGTTTGATTCTAAGATAGAGTTCTCTTTTATAATTTCACTATAATCAATCATGTTCTGCACCTCATTATATACAATTTGTGTTTTTCTACCATTATGTAATAATACAATACCAATCAGACATAGCTTCTAAGAATATTATACCATTATATACTGTTTTTACAAACCTATAAATGTCACAAAAGTAAACCTTTTTTGTTGGCATTATTTGATGTCACAAAACTATGAATTTTATATTTTGCGACAGTATTTAAAGATAATTATCAAATTTTTACATGTGCGATGTTTGAGTATAGTATGATATACTTTTATTGGGTTTCCTTTTGGTATAACATGTGAGCAGGCTTTTGAAAATGGGTTAGTTGAAAATAATGAAATAAGTGATGAGGAGCTTCCATTTTAATAAGAAAGAACACGAACCAGGTGGGTGGAAGATTAGAGGAGGAGAGCTTTGCAGTATAAAGTGATTCATAAATTGAAAGAGCGTAGGTTTATTAATAAAATTTCTAAAAGTGAAGAGGCAGTATTTGACTATTTAGAAAAGCATTTTAATTCTATCCCTCGGTTGTCAGTTATAGAACTAAGTGAGAAAAGTTTTACATCGCAAGCAACCATTAATCGTGCATGCAAAACTTTAGGGTTTAATGGTTATAGTGAACTGAAGTATGCAATTAAAGAAGATCTATCATTTATCGAAACTCACAGTCAAGAGCGTATTAATAAAACAGAATTTTTTCTAGAAAAAATAAATTTCGAAAGTGCAAAAGATATTATTAAATATTTCAAAGGGAGTTATGTGAAATTATTGATTTATGGTCTTGGAGGATCAGAAATTTCAGCTAAATATTTTCAAAGACAGCTATTATACCTCGGAATTCCTACAGTATTTGTTAGCGAAATAAAAATGCTTGATCAATTTAAGGATTATGTAATTGTTATTTTTTCAAGCTCTGGGGAAACTCTTAGGATAAATCAAATAGCAAGGAAAGCTAAGAGTTACAATATGCAGCTGGTATCAATTACTAAAAAAGATAGTAGCCTTGCTCAAATTAGTGATGGTGTTTTTTACCATGAAGTTAATATGGATAAACTAGATGGTATTTCTAGGGAACAACAAATTCATATGATTATTATGGTAAATGAGCTTATTGATCAAATAGCCAAGGTATTATAAAAAAATGAATTGTATTCTTTTCACATAGTAGAACCACTACTATGTTTTTTTTTGCACAAATTTTATGTATAATTATCCGTAAACTTGGAGATAACAAGGTAATAAAACGTCGTATAATGAAAATGTAAAGAATTACATCGCAGTAGGGAGGGTCACAATGAAAAGAGATATAAAGATACTTATGCATACGCATTGGGATCGTGAATGGTATTTTACAAAAGATGAAACACAGGTGCTACTCAGAAACCATTTCCAGGAAGTAATTCAGTTTTTAGAGGAACATGAAGATATTATATATATATTAGACGGTCAAAGTGTCATGATAGATGATTTTTTGGAGGTGGCACCAGAATGGGAAGATCGGTTAAGGGCAGTAGTACAGTCAAATCAGCTTCGCACTGGACCATGGTACACCCAAACAGACTTACTGATTGTCCATGGAGAATCAATAATTCGTAATTTATATTATGGGATTAAAACCGCACTTAAATATGGAGACGTGATGAAAGTTGGGTATGCGCCAGACACTTTTGGGCATTCCAGTCAGATGCCACAAATTTACAAACAGTTTGGTATTGAAAGTACAGTCTTTTGGCGAGGGTTCAGTGAATTAATGGCCCCAAAATCAGACTTTATTTGGGAAGGAATTGATGGAAGTAGAATTTATGGAATTAATCTTGCCACTGGTTATCAAGGAGCCAAATATTTAGAGTCTGATTATGATGCTTTGAAGCAGCGTACGGGGAAAATTCTAGAGGTACTAGATAACTACAGTGCAGGTAATGCCAGGCTTGTTATGAACGGTCACGATCAGATGCCTATCCAAAAAGATATACATCTTATTATAAAACACTTAAAAAAAATATATCCCGACGATAATATAAGCGTTAGTGATTTTGAGAGTTACGTAGATTCTTTAAGGGATTGTAAGCTTGAAGTTGTAGAAGGAGAGCTTATCCACAGCAAGCATGCACGAATTCATCGAACCATCAATTCTACAAGAATGGATATTAAGCTACTTAATACTGAAATTGAATATAAAATGTACAATATTTTAGAACCTTTAGCAGTTTTAGCATCGCATTTAAAATTAGACTACCCTCATGCACTATTCGCTAAATGTTATAAACAGATGTTTGGGGCTCATGCTCATGATAGTATAGGCGGTTGTAATTCAGATTATGTAAATCAAGATATTAAGAAAAGATTACTAAATGTGAAAGAGGCTGTGGATACACAAACTGAGTTGTATATGAGGTTAATCTCTTTAGGAAATAAGAATCAAGATGAAAAAACCATTACAATTTACAACTTTTTACCGCATTTAAGAAAAGATCAATTTGTAGAAATTGAATTGATTACGCGTTCAAGTAATTTCGAGATCCTAGATGAAGAAAGTAATCATATTGAATATGTGTTATTAGAACAAGAATTGGTTGATGCGGGACTTATTGATCGTCAAGTGGCTGCTCGCTTATTGGATATAAAAGTCTATAAAAGTAAAGTAAAAGCAAAAATAAATGAAATAGATGGGCTTAGTATTCGCTATTTAAGTTATAAAGACCTTGAGGGGAATAAGCAGGTAAATATAAACAATGATGAGTCCATTGAAAATGAATTTTATGAACTGCTAGTTCAGGAAAATACAATATCATTGAAAAATAAATCTACCGGTGAAGTTGTACAAAATGTAATTTCCATTGAGAATAGTGGTGATGCAGGTGATAGTTATGATTATTCACCGCCACACAAAGATATACTTATAAATCATCAAAATGTTAACATTACAAATATTACCACCATCAAAGGTAGTAATTTAGAAGTACTAAAATGTATTCTTAATTATATTGTACCAAATGACCTTAATGAAAGAGCAGAAGGCAAGCTTAGCACAGAGGTATGTTTTGAAGTTAACATAACCTTATATAAGGGAGATGCAAAAGGTTATGTGCAAATAAGGCATACCAATATGGCCATGGATGCCAGATATCGATTGGTATTTAATACAGAGATTGTTTCCGATACAGTCGAGGTAGATTCTCATTTATCTGTTGTTAAAAAGCCTGTGTATAACCATAAAGAACTTTCAGTTTGGAAAGAAGAAAAATGGGTGGAAAAACCTGTCTCTATTGAAACTTTTCAATCCTATATTTCTTTAGAAAATGAAGATAAGCAAGGAACTATTTTTGCTTATGGATTAAAAGAATATGAGGTTTACGATAAAAACATTTATATTACACTCTTTAGATGCTTTTCCCACCTTGGAAAACGTGAACTTATAAATCGGCCAGGAAGACCTTCAGGCATTGAAATTGAAACACCTGATAATCAACTCCAAAATCAGAAATTTACATTTAACTTAGCATTTACTTTCCATAAGCCAAAGGTTAATAAAGCCTTTGAAGGAAAAGAATTTTTAACTCCTATTATGGGGTATCAATTAAAGGAATTTAATCGTTTTAATGTTAATATACCTAGGTTTACAACCAATATTAATACAAGTTTAAATTTGGATTTAAATGGATGCGTTGTATCTGCATTAAAACTTACAGAACAAACAAATGATCTTTTTATACGGATGTTTAACCCTAAGGATGAGAATGTTTCACTTGTTTTCACAGAAGAAACTTACTTAGCAACTCCAACCGAAAACAAATTAGAGAAAATAACAGCCTACACTATTAAACCACAAGAAATTTTAAACATTATAATTAAAAAATAGAATTCTTTTAGTTATAACTAATTAATAACATAAATTTAAAATTAACCTAAATATTAGGGGGCTATTAAATGTCAAATTTTAAGAAGAATTTTCAAAGCTTTGGGAAGTCATTATTATTTCCAATTTCTTTATTGTCCTTTATGGCAATATTTTTGGGGCTGGCTGCAGCGCTTCAGAATCCAAACATTATTAAAGCGATACCTTTTTTAGGAAATGAGCCATTACAAATCTTTTTAGGACTTATCCGTAAAGTATCCGGACTGCCATTTGCACAACTTCCTTTATTGTTTGCTATGGCAATCCCACTTGGAATGGTAAAACGTGATAAAGAAGTTGCAGTGTTTTCTGCAGTTGTTGGCTATATTGCAATGCTTGTTGGTATAAGTTATATTTTAAGCGTGCAAGGACTTACACCATTAACAACAACTGTTGAATATTTAACGGCAAATAAATCAATGAGTCAAGTGGATGCAATCTTGAAGAATTCATTATTTACAAATATGCTTGGAATATTTGTCTATAACATGAATGTGATTGGCGGTATTATAGCAGGTCTTATGGGAGTTCTAATCCATAATAAATTCAGAAAAACGGAATTACATCCAGCCTTATCATTTTATAGTGGTAAGCGATTTGTTCCAATTATCTCAGCACTTATCATGGTAATTGTGGGTATGATACTAGCATTTGTTTGGCCAGCGATTAATGCAGCAATTATTTCCACAGGAAAACTTATCAGTGAAGCAGGACTATTTGGAGTTTTCCTTTATGGGTTTACAGAAAAGATCATCAATCCTACAGGATTACATCATATTTTAAACCAAACATTCCGTTTTACGGCATTAGGTGGGATAGAGACTATCGATGGGAATAATTTAGTTGGTGCAATGCAGATTTATCTTTATCAACTAGATAACAATTTACAGTTTTCAACAAATGCAACACAGTATTTAGCACAAGGTAAAATCTTACACATGGCATTTGGAATGCCAGCTGTAGTATATGCTATTTACCGTAAAGCTCTTCCAGAGAAGCGAGACAAAGTGATTAAATTCTTTTTAGCTGGTTTAACTGCGGCTATTCTAACAGGAATTACAGAACCGATTGAATTTACATTTATATTTATTTCTCCTCTCTTATGGATTGTGAATTCTGTTTTTGCAGGTCTTTCATTTTTAGTACCTGCTATGTTTCATGCTGCTATTGGAAATATTCAAGGTGGAATTATTGACTGGTTTGTTTTCGGAGTATTACAAGGTGCACAAACGAAATGGGTTATTTACTTGTTTTTAGGCCCGATTTTCTTTGCAATGTATTATTTCTCATTTAGCTTTATTATTTCTAAATTCAACGTAATGACAATTGGAAGAAGTAAATCTGACTTTGAAGATTCTGAAGAAGAAACGGGAACTGGAGAAGCTTTAACTGGTGATGATAAAATTTCAGCACGTAATATCGTTGAAGGCCTAGGCGGTCTTGACAATATTGTGGATGTAGATAACTGCATTTCACGTTTGCGTGTTGAGTTAAAAGATGGTTCAAAAATAAATAAGGATTTAATAAAAAAGACAAAACCAAATGGTATAATTATTCCTGATCCAAATACAATTCATATTGTTTATGGGGGAAGAGTTACAAAAATACGAAACATGGTAGATGATTATATTTACAATTTAAAATCAGTAAAATAATATAAATAGGAGTGATTCAATTGAAAAAGTTTAACGTAACGCTAGTTGGGGGAGGAAGTACATGGACTCCAGGACTATTACAAAGCCTATGTAAAATGAAAGAAACATTCCCAATGAATAGGTTAGTCCTGTTTGACATTGATGCGCAAAGACAATCAATTATTGGTGAATTTGCAAAGGTGTTATTTTCAGAAAACTATCCAGAATTAGAATTTTATTATACAACAGATGTAGAAGAGGCTTATAAAGACGTGGATTTTGTGTTTATGCAGATGAGAACTGGCGGATTTAAAATGCGTGAAAAAGATGAAAAAATACCATTAAGTATGGGGCTTGTAGGACAAGAAACTTGTGGTGCAGGTGGATTTGCTTATGGATTACGTTCTATAGGTGATATGATAAACACTATTAATGATATCCGTAAATACTCAAAAGATGCATGGATTTTAAACTATACAAATCCAGCAGCTATAGTGGCAGAGGCAGTTAGAAGAGTATTTCCGGATGATAAAAAAATATTGAACATGTGTGATCAACCTGTAAATTTATTAAGATCTTACGGTAAAATTTTAGGAATGGATTCTAGTGAGTTTGAACCAGTTTACTTTGGATTAAATCATTTTGGTTGGTTTACACATTTATTTGATAAAGATGGAACAGACTTAGCTCCAAAGTTAAGAGAATTAATATGTGAAAATGGGTTTAAGCCTGTTGATGCAGAGCAACGCGACAAATCTTGGCTTGCAACTTATGAGAATGTTTCAAAGATGCTTAAAGACTTCCCAGAGTATCTTCCAAATACCTACTTACAATATTATTTATATCCAAGCGAAAAAGTAGCACACTCAGATCCAAATTATACTCGTGCTAATGAAGTAATGGATGGTAGAGAAAGAAAAGTGTTTGAAGAATGCATACGAGTTACACAAGTGGGTACTTCAAGAGGTTCGGTACTTGTACACAATGATGCACATAGTGAATTCATGATAGAAGTTGCCCAGTCTATTGCTTATAATAAACAACGTATATATATAGTAATAACTGAAAATAATGGTGTGATTTCAAATATTCAAGATGATGCAATGGTAGAAGTAGCAGCTGTAATGACATCTAATGGACCAAGACCCCTCGCTGTAGGAAATATATCTACTTTCTATAAAGGATTAATGGAGGGTCAATTAGCTTATGAAAAGCTAACTGTCGATGCATATATGGAAGGTTCATACCAAAAAGCTTTGCAAGCTCTAACTTTAAATAGAACAGTAGTATCTGCTGAAAAAGCACGTAAAGTACTTGATGCGTTAATTTTAGCAAATAAAGGATATTGGCCAGAACTTAAATAAACTTTGCAATTGATTTATAAGCGATTTATAAAGAGGGGATATAATGAAAAAACTTAAATTTGTGATTGCACCTGATTCTTTTAAGGAAAGTGTAAGTGGATTTGAAGCATCCCATGCTATGAAAAGTGGCATAAAGAGTATCTTTAAAGATGCAGAATTTGATATTATTCCTATGGCGGATGGTGGGGAAGGGACCTCTGAGGTTATAGTAAATGCTCAAAAAGGAGAATTTAGAAACGTAATAGTTACAGGTCCTTTAGGTGAAAAGACAGAGGCTAGATATGGATGGTTAGTAGAAGAAAAAAAGGCAGTAATTGAAGTGGCAGAAGCTTGTGGGCTGTATTTAGTGGAACACTCTAAACGAAATCCAATGTTTACAACAACTTTTGGAGTTGGAGAAATGATTCTTGATGCTTTGAATAAAGGAGCAGATCACTTAATAATTGGACTTGGAGGATCTTCTACAAACGATGGAGGTCTAGGGATGTTACAAGCATTAGGAGTGATAGCTCTAGATACGGAGGGTAATGAATTAGGACTTGGTGGAAAAGAGTTAATTAAAATTCATAAATTAGATATTTCTAAGATGGATACTAGACTAAAAAAAATAAGTATAGAAGTAGCCTGTGATGTCCAAAATCCTTTTGTTGGGGAAAATGGGGCAACTAAAGTTTTTGGACCTCAAAAGGGTGCCAAAGGCGAAATTGCAGATGAACTCGAACTTGGAATGATTAATTTTGCCAAGGCATTAGTAGAAACCTTTGACTTTGATATTTCTAATATACCAAAGACCGGTGCTGCAGGCGGATTAGGTGGGGCTTTCCTTTTATTAAATGGTAGTTTATTAAGGGGTGTAGATTTAGTTATAAAGCACACTAAATTTGAGGAGAGAATTAAAGATGCAGATTTTATTATAACTGGTGAAGGAAGTATAGATGGCCAAACAAAGTATGGAAAAACCATAGCTGGAGTTGCACACATTGCTAAAAAGTATAATATACCAACCATTGTGCTCGCTGGCAAAGTTGGAGATGATATAGACGAATTATACTCAATGGGAGTAACTTCAGTTTTTGGTATAGTAGATAAGCCTAAAAACTTAGAGGAAGCGCTGAAAGATGGATATAATAGCATTAAAAAAGCATCTGAAAATATTGCTAGATTGATAAAAGTATTGTATTTTAACGTAAAAGAGTAAATTATAGCAGAACCAACAGTTGTTGTGGGGAAAATTTCGAGTGTAATAGAATGGGGAAGTCTTGATGAGGAAATAATTGAACCGGTAATTTGATGGAAAACTTTTACATTAAATTACCGGTTTTACGCGTATCTCGGTTCCCCTTATTAATATTTCGACAATAAAAGTATGTAGGAAGTGCACCTTCTAATAAAGAATTATCTTAGTTACTTAAGATAATTCTTTATATTCTATTTAAGTAAAAATTAAATTAACGTATTAGCACTCGTCTGCCACCGCTGTTAGCGGTTTAGTTCAATTTTTATTTCACGTCATTTGTCTCTTTTCATGGTTATTTATTAATTTTGTTTTTTATATACTCTTTCATAGATGCGATGGCTTTTGTTATTCTACTGAATTCTAAAAGCCATCGTTATAAATGTTACTATTTTGTAAACTTTTATATTTTCATCCTATATTATACCACAAAATAAGGAAAATTTCAAGTCTTGTACTGTTGATAATGAAATGGTATTAATTATTAGAGGTGATAATTTTATGGATCAAAAAAGCATGACCGCATTGATAAGCGCATTTTCAAGGGCATATCATTCAGTACAAAATACAGAAAAAGTATTTGATGATTACTTGGCAAAAGACATTTTAACTGAGAATGAATACGAACAAATTTCAAGTAACATGTCAAAAGGAATCAATTTTTTCAATCCATTATTTGACGGTACACAGAAAGAAGCATTACATTGGATTGTAGATAATCAATTATCTCCAACTCCACTTGGTAGATCAGCATTTGCGGAGAAAGCACTTGAAAATGCTGTGAGAGTTGGCGCAAAACAATATGTAATTTTCGCTGCCGGTTATGATACATTTGCATATCGTCAGCCTGATTGGGCATCAAACATTCAAATTTTTGAACTTGACCATCCGGCCACTGGTTCTGACAAACAAAATCGTATTCAATCAGTATTATCAGAAAAACCTACCAATCTGCACAGTACATGAATACTTGATACACCTTTAGTAATTACAGGAGTAACAAACTGGACTACACTATAAATAATATGCTCATTAACTTCTAATCTTATATAGCAGATAAGGTAAAATTAAAGCATAGGAATTCGTTTGCTTATTCTCCTTTATGGATGCAGAGGTTGCGAATAGCACTTTAGAACCTGATAATTACCCCTTCGATACCAATACCACTCATAAGCTTTCATAGTGATTATTTGTAAATATTAAAAAGCAGAAAACACATTGTTTTCTGCTTTTTAATATTTAATTCCACCAAATTATTTTATTACCAACCTCCAGAAGATCCTCCGCCACTTGATGATCCTCCTCCAAAGCCTCCAGAGCCACCTCCGGAACCTCCGAAGCCACCACCATTTCCGCCACCACGTCTACCGATTGAACTCCAAAATAGCAATGTAATAATAAATCTGGTTATTCTTCCTCTATTAAGAACAAAGTCAAGAAAAACTAATACGATAAATCCTATTCCTAGAATTCCACTTCCCTTTTTAGAGACGTTTGAACTTTCAACATATTGTGGAACATTAACGTTCTTATCTAGTTTTACATTATATTCTTTAGCTATATTATCTGCTAAAGCTGAATATGCTGCCCTAAGACCCTCTCCATATTGATTTTGCTTAAATCTTGGCACTGCAAAATCATTCATAACCCTTGAGGAGTATATATCCGTAACAGCCCCTTCTAGACCTGTACCTACCTCAACTCTCCACTTTTTTTCTTTCATTGATAATAAAATTAATAGCCCATTATTTTTACCCTTTTGTCCAATACCAAAACTTCTAAAAATCCCAGTAGTATACGCTTCTATAGGCTCTCCTTGCAGCGAATCTATAACCACAACAGTAGCCTGTGCACCTGTTTTGGCTTCTAATTCCTTACCTACTGACAAAATATATTCTGTAGATTTACTATTTATCACTCCAGCGTAATCATTAACATATTTTAATTCTGTAGCTTTAGGATATTTGGTCTCTGCATTCACTATATTTATAACTGTTACTTGACTCAGTAAAAATACGCTTATCATAACTGCAAAAATAACTTTTGTGCTGATTTTTGCTTTCGTAATCATGCTTGATGAAAAATTATGAATGTTCCTAATTAATTTCATTAAATAAGTCTTCATATTCTATCTCCTACTTAGTAAAGTCAACTTTTGGTACTACTTTAGCTGATTCACTAGCCTTATAATATGCCTTTTCATCAAATCTAAAAATCCCTGCAATAATGTTCGTCGGGAATTTTTTAATTGTGCTGTTGTAACTTGAAACATTTGTGTTATAATCCTGCCTCGCTGTTCCTATTCTATTTTCTGTACCTTCAAGAGCTACCGTTAAGTCCCTAAAATTCTGACTAGATTTTAAATCCGGATAATTCTCTACAACTACTAATAGCCTTGAAACCGCACTTCCAAGTTCGCTATCCGCTTGCGCTTTATCTGGCACCGTTTTTGCTCCTGCAAGTTTAGCCCTGGCATCTGCTATTTTTATAAATATATCTTTTTCCTGAGATGCATAGCCTTTCACCGTTTCTACCAAATTAGGAATTAAATCAGACCTTCTTTGCAATTGTGTATCTATGTTTCCTTCTGTAACTTTTACCTTTTGTTCTAAACTTACAATCTTATTGTAACCTCCAATAATAGGCATTGTTATTACTAGAAATATTGCTGCAACAATTGCAATCGTTCTTAATGTTTTATTCATTTCTATACCACCTTTTTGTTTTATAGAATATATAATAGTTATTAACTATTTCATGTATCTAATTATAATAGATATAATTATTAAAGCAAATTTATCCTTATATAATAATTTATGAATTCATTAAGCGTACTATACTAATTTGCTATTTATTCTTTAAAATTATGTATTATTTCAAAAATATATTATTTAAATTTATCCTTTGGTTAACAACCTTTTATTAAATTTTAAATAATTGTAAAATCTGATTGGAATATAAAATAAAGGAACCCATTATGATATGCTCCCCTTATGGTAGACAGTTAAAATAATAAAACTGTTTACTATAAGGAGGGCTATTTTTTTATGGGAAGAAAATCAACTATATCAGACCAACAAAAAATTAAGGCTGTAACATCATATTTAAATGGAAAAGCTAGTATGTTAAGTTTATGCAACAAACTTCAAGTACATAAGAGTTCTTTTCAAAAATGGGTAATACGATATAAATCAGAAGGTGAAGCTGGGTTAAAACATTCTAGCAAAAATACTTCTTATACTGCCAAAATCAAGATTAACATTGTAAAAGAATATCTTGATGGGCATGGCTCACTGAATGATTTATGCATTAAGTATCATATTTCGTCAAATACAGTTTTATGCAATTGGATAAAGAAGTATAATGGTCATGAAAACATAAAATCTTCTGGAACAGGAGGAAAAATAATCATGACCAAAGGACGCAAAACTTCTTATATTGAACGCATTGAAATCATAAAGTACTGTATTGAAAACAATAACAGTTATAATAAAACTGTTGAAAAATATAAGGTATCTTATCCTCAGATTTATACCTGGATGAAGAAGTATAATCAGTTTGGTATTGAAGGGCTTTTGGACCGACGTGGAAAGCCAAAGGCTGAAGAGTTAATGACAGAAGATGAAAAGCTAAAAGCTCAATACAAGCTTTTAGAAGCACAAAATAGAAGATTACGGATGGAGAATGCTCTTCTAAAAAAAATCCAAGAGATAGAAAGAAGGCGATATTAAGCGAAGCTAGATACGAAGATACTTATCTTGCAATCCAAGAATTATCTAACAAAGATAAATTTCCTATAACTGAGTTGTGCATTATAGGCGGCGTTAGCCATTCTGCATATTATAAATGGCTACACAGAGAAAAAAGTAACCGAGTATTGAAAAACGAAGAATTATTAAAGCTTATTTGTGAGTTATATGAGGAAAAAGACGGTATCTTAGGCTATCGCCAGATGACGATTAAAATCCGTAGAGAATATAATAAAAAAGTTAATTATAAACGAATTTATCGTCTGATGCAGATATTAGGATTAAAATCCGTATGCAGAAAAAAAAGATATAATTATATTAAGTCAACTCCTGAAGTTACTGCAGAAAATATTTTGGATAGAAATTTTAAAGCAGAACAAGTCAATAAAAAATGGCTTACAGATGTAACCGAGTTTAAATATGGGAGAAGTGGACAAAAGGCTTATCTAAGTGCAATATTTGATTTAGGTGATAGAAGTATTGTTTCATATGTCATTGGTCATTCTAATAATAACCAATTGGTTTATCAAACCTTTAATCTTGCTGTTAAAGTATACCCTGATGCTAAACCAATATTTCATAGTGACCGAGGTTTCCAGTATACTTCAAAAATATTTAAAGAAAAACTAAAAAAAGCTGGAATGATACAGAGCATGTCGAGGGTTGGGCATTGTATTGATAATGGTCCAATGGAAGGATTTTGGGGAATCTTAAAAACAGAAATGTATTATCTTCATAAATTTGAAGACTATGAAAGCTTAAAGAAATCGATTGAAGACTATATAGAATATTATAATAATAGACGTTATCAAAAACGTTTAAAGTGCATGACACCAATGGAATATCAGCGATATCTATTAGGTAATGCAGCATAAATAAAGCGCCTACCAAATGATAGACGCCTTACATAAAATCTTTAATTATTTCCACTGTCTACTTGACAGGGGGCAGTTCATTATGGCTTCCTTTATTTTACTAAATTATCTAGCATTCTTAAACAGACCCTAAATTTTCACTCTCCCAATGCACTGCTTTCAATAAACGCGAAGGTTTTTTTTATGTATTCTTCTGTTTTGTAATTTCCTAATCTAACATTCATTCTCACTAAAAGAGAATTTAACTTTAAAATTTCCTGCGAACTAATCTCTTTCAATTCTTCAAAGATTAGTAAAGTTTTTTGATTCTTGTTATAATCTTCTATTATTAACACTTCACCTTGCTGAGATATATCTAAGTAATAGGCATTTTTTATTAGAGCTTTTTCTTTATGAATAAAATGCTTACTATTTAAATTCTTTACTATTACATGAACTGTAGAAGGTGACCAAAAGCTAATTTCACTTAATTCACTTGATGTAATACCTGGGAATGCAGCAATTATCCACAATGCCCTAAGCTGAGCATAAGTTACATTAAATTCCTTAAGTGGTTCACTATGATTGCTTTTAATAGTTAATATGAATGTTCTTAAAAGATTATATACACTAATAGTCTTTTTTATAATACTAACTTCATTTGTATCAAAATCTGTTAAATCAATCTTTAAATTCATTTCATTAAGCTTCTCAATATAATCAAAAATAAACTCTTTGTCTTCTTTTATTATAATTCCAGTAAAAATTTCTATAATAAAATCTAATTCCTTATGTGAAAATAATCCTATTAAGTCAAAAAGATAGATCTTTTTTTTCTTATCCTGTTTATTTATATAAATAAACCAATTACCCTTTTCTGTTAATTGAAATTTATATGCCTTTTTATTATTAGCTTCTTCTTTAAATATCAAATTTTTGCTCATCAAAATTTTAATCATATTACTAACAGTAGGCGAAGTCCAGCATCCAATCCTTGCGACGCTACTAAGTGAAATTCCTGGAAACACTTTGATAATCCAAAGAATTCTAAGTTGTGGCAAAGTTATACCTGAAGTTTCTACCATCCTTGCGTAATTAGATTCAATTTTTAAAAAAGCATATCTCGCTAGATTATATAACGAATGTATATTAAACAAATGCTCATTTTGTTCCATAATATGTCCCCTTATATGTTAGTTTAGCATTAATAGGATTTATTATTTCACACGCCTATCTAACATTCAATATTGTATCAAAAATGTTATACCAAATCAATAAAAGGATTTTCTCTTATAACAAAATATATTTTTTTTGTGTAAAATATGATATAATAAATATGTTATACAGTATTTAATATCACGTATACCTAAATACAGTTTTGTTGTTTATAGAATTTTAATATCAAAAACTAATATATTTGGAGTAAAGTAATATTCAAGTATAATAATATTAAAAATAATTATATTTGGAGTAAAGTAGTACTCATATGTATCTATTTTTAATATTCGAATGCTAATTAAAATAATACTCTTTTATAGTTATTTTTAATATTCGAATGCTAATTAAAATAGAGGAGTGAAAATTATGTTCGTCCCAAAACTATTTACCTGTTTAAAAAATTATTCTAAAGAGCAGTTCATCAAAGATTTTGTTGCTGGAATTATTGTTGCTATTATTGCTCTCCCCTTATCTATCGCTCTTGCCATAGCTTCTGGTGCCTCTCCCGAAAAAGGGATTTATACAGCAATCGTCGGCGGATTTGTAATCTCTTTGCTTGGAGGAAGCAGGGTTCAAATTGGTGGTCCTACTGGTGCTTTTGTAGTTATTGTATTTGGTATTGTTGAAAAATATGGCATCGATGGCCTAATTGTATCGACAATACTCGCAGGCATCTTTCTTATAATAATGGGACTTCTTAAATTTGGTGGTATGTTAAAATTTATTCCCTACCCTATTACCACCGGATTTACAAGCGGTATCGCTATTATTATTTTCTCCACTCAGATTAAAGACTTCTTTGGGCTAACCATGCAAACCGTGCCTTCAGACTTTGTTCCTAAATGGATTGCTTACTTTAATAATTTAAACACTTTAAACATGCATAGTATGATTATTGGTATTCTTTCACTTTTAATAATTATATTTTGGCCTAAAGTAAATAAAAAAATTCCAGGGACGCTTGTCTCGATAGTGATAGCCACTATATTAACCCTTTTATTTAATTTAAATATAGAAACTATCGGAAGCCGGTTTGGTGAGATTTCAAGTTCATTGCCCAGTATTTCTCTTCCTCATACTTCTTTTAGTATGATAAAAGAACTCATGCTTCCAGCTCTAACAATTGCAATTTTAGGTGGTATAGAGTCCTTACTATCTGCAGTAGTCGCTGATGGTATGATTGGTGGTTCACACCGATCTAATATGGAACTTGTAGCTCAAGGGTTTGCTAATATTTGTTCTGGTCTTGTGGGAGGCATTCCTGTAACTGGTGCAATAGCACGAACTGCCGCTAATGTAAAAAACGGTGGCAGAACTCCTGTTGCGGGTATTGTTCATGCTTTAGCACTGCTCGTAATACTTTTATTATTTATGCCATATGTAAAACTTGTACCTATGTCGTCTTTGGCAGCAATATTAATTATAGTGTCGTACAATATGGGAGAATGGGAATCCTTTAAGCAAATATTTAAAGCTCCTAAAAGTGATGCTTTAGTGCTCTTAGTTACCTTTTTTTTGACACTCTTCCTCGATCTAGTAATCGCTATAGGAGTAGGCTTACTTCTTGCATCATTGCTATTTATGAGAAGAATGGCAGATGTTACAGACGTACGATTTGTTCTAGATGAACATAAAGACGAAGACCAAGTAGAGCTTATAGATAGCATAAAGACTCCAGAAAATGTATCTCTATATGAAATTAATGGACCTTTCTTTTTCGGTGCAGCAGATAAATTTGTACATGCTATTAGAGAAATAGGTATTCCTACTAAAATTTTAATTGTAAAAATGCCCAATGTACCTGCTATAGATGCTACGGGATACCACGCTTTAAAAATGCTTCACTCCCTTTGCACAAAACATCACACTCAGTTAATAATATTAAATCTTCAAGAACAGCCTACTAATGTTCTTGAAAAATATGGGTTTATAGATATTCTAGGAAAAGAAAATTTCTGCAGTAATGTTGAAGAAGCTATTGCTAGGGCTAATTTACTACTGAAAACTCCTAAAGTCTCATTAAAACATCAAATTTTATAAAATAGTAAGAGATATCTTACCTATACTAAAAAGTACATTGGCATAAGTCAGTGTACTTTTTATTGTTTAAGCCCTACCTGTTTCAAATACAAGTACTCTCCAAAATCATATTTTTGTAATTAACCTATATTTAAAATAAAAAATATTTTGCTTTAATATTACAATAATCTATATAAATGTATTATACTATTAACTGTAGCCTTTATATTAAATGGGCTACCCCAATAGAATTATTTCCATTATAAAGGAGAGTCAAAAATGATATTTTCTAGTGAGACACCAATTGATGCTATAGAGGAAGATTTGAGATATGTTAAGTTGTTGGCTAGCAAGTATCCCACAATTCCAGATGCTTGTACCGAAATAATAAATCTACAAGCTATCTTAAACCTACCTAAAGGAACTGAGCATTTTCTTACAGATATTCATGGCGAATATGAATCCTTCAACCATGTTCTTAGGAATGCCTCTGGCGTAATCAAAAGAAAGATTAATGATATTTTTGGTAATTCACTGAGAGATAGTGAAAAAAAAGAACTAGCAACCCTTATATATTACCCTGAACAAAAGTTAGACCTAGCGCTTAAAGAAGAGGATGATATAGACGATTGGTACAAAATCACTCTTCATAAACTTATTAAAATTTGTAGAACCATCTCCTCAAAATATACTAGATCTAAAGTCAGGAAAGCACTGCCTGTAGATTTTTCGTACATTATTGAAGAATTACTTCACGAACAACAAAGCACTTTTAATAAACAGGAGTATTACAATGGAATTATTCAAACCATAATTAAAATTGGGAGAGCTAAAGAATTTATAATTGCTATTTCAAACCTAATTCAAAGGCTTACTGTAGATAGGCTTCATATTTTAGGCGATATTTATGATAGAGGACCTGGAGCTCATATAATCTTAGATACCCTTATGCGTTACCACTCTATTGATATACAATGGGGTAACCACGATATACTTTGGATGGGAGCAGCCTCCGGCTCTGAAAGTTGTATTGCTACTGTTCTTCGTATTTCAACGAGGTATGCAAATTTAGATACTATAGAAGAAGGTTATGGCATTAACTTATTGCCCCTGGCAACCTTCGCTCTACATTTTTATAAGGATGACCCATGTAAATCCTTTAAGCCTAAAGTTCTTTCTGAAGATAATTATGGAGAAAAAGACCTTAACCTAATGTCTCAAATGCATAAAGCCATTTCTATAATTCAATTTAAGCTTGAAGGTGCGATAATAAAAAGGCGTCCTAATTATGAAATGCAGGACAGGCTACTTCTTGATGAGATAGACTATGAAAAGGGTATCATTAAAATTGAGGGAAAAGAATATACGCTAAACGATACTAATTTCCCAACTATAGATCCAAGTAACCCTTATAAATTATCTGAAGAGGAAAGGGAACTTATTGACAAACTTAAATCCTCTTTCTCAAATAGTGAAAAGCTCCAAAAGCATATACGTTTCTTATATTCTAAAGGTAGTATGTACTTAAGATATAACTCCAATTTGCTTTATCATGGATGCGTTGCACTGACTGATGATGGTAGTTTTAAGAAAATGAAAATAGATAACATCACTTATAGTGGAAAATCCTATATAGATAGAACTGAACGTGTCGCAAGAGAAGCCTATTTTGGGAAAGCAAATTCAGAATCTAAGCTTTATGCTTTGGACACCATATGGTATTTGTGGTGTGGTTGTAATTCGCCTTTATTTGGAAAGGATAGAATGACTACCTTTGAGCGATATTTTATAAATGACAAAAGCGCTCATACAGAAGTTAAAAATCCATACTATAAATATAGGGATGATGAAACAATATGCAATAATATATTGGCTGAATTTGAGTTAAACCCCCATGATTCACATATTATAAATGGTCATGTTCCTGTAAGAACTATACAAGGAGAGAGTCCTATAAAAGCTAATGGTAAACTTTTAGTTATTGATGGTGGTTTTTCTAAGGCTTACCAACCAGAAACAGGCATCGCAGGCTATACACTTATTTATAATTCCTATGGATTGCTTTTAGCATCCCATGCACCTTTTGAATCTACGCAAAAGGCTATCGATGAAGGTAAGGATATTCTTTCTTCTACTATAGTTCTAGAAAAATCTACGTATCGTATACGTGTAATAGATACGGATGTAGGTCTCGACATTCAGGATCAAATTAAAGATTTAGAGTCGCTTCTTACAGCATACAGAAAAGGACTTATTAAAGAACAACGAGTAAACTTATAAAAAGAGTTTTATAAAACTTAGAATTTAAAGCCACCTGATGCTCAATGAGCCAAGTGGCTTTACCCTTGTTAATTATCACTTTTAGGGCTGCAATATAATATGAGTTATAAGTAACTTAATTTAAATAGCTAATATTTCTACTTTCCGTCATGCACATTTAATAATTCTTGCAATTTTTGAGCTTGCATTGCAGATTGTTCTGCAAATTCCCTAAATGTATTACTTACTGTTTCTTCCGATACTTCTCTTGCAAATGATTGATAATCTCTAGTATTTTCTTGTGCATCTAATAATTTTTTCATAATAGTGTCTCTGGTGTTCATTTCCATTTTCATCACTCCTTCACTGCTATTTTCCCACAAAAGATATTTTTTATGTGTTTTAAATTTAAAAATTTGTTAATAAATAAAAGAAGCAGAGAATCGTATGATTCCCTGCTTCTTTTATTTATCCTATACATTAAATCATCTCCTGTGGAGCCGCGAATTGATGTCGTTAAATTTACTCAGAAAGTGTTAAATTTACTTTTATCGTCTTTCCTTCTCTAACCAATTCTATTTTAATTATGTCACCTGCTTTATGTGTACCTTTAATCTTATTTATTTCTTCCACAGTTTTAATCTTTTTACCATCAAATTTAATAATTGTGTCCTCTACTCGCATTCCAGATTTCTCTGCGGCACTAAACTCTTTAATTTGTGCAATGTATACTCCCACTGGAATATTGTATTCCTTTGAAATATCTTCAGTGATGTCTCTGCAAGAAATTCCTATGTTAAGAACCGGTTTAAGCAAACTCTCAATTTTAGGATTTATTGTATTAATCGGTATTGAAAACCCCAATCCTTCTACTCCTTCTTGACCTATTTTAGCAGTATTTATCCCTATAACTTGTCCCTTAGAATTCACAAGCGGGCCACCACTATTACCTGGATTAATTGCTGCATCCGTTTGAATGAACTTTAAATCTTTATTTTCAATACTTATTTGCCTATTAACTGCACTAACAACTCCTTTAGTAACAGACCCCAGTAATTCTTTCCCTAAAGGGTTACCTATTGCTACCACAGATTCCCCTACCTGAAGCGTATCTGAATCTCCAAATTCAGCCACACCTGGAACATTAGTATTATCAGCTAATTTAATTACAGCTACATCAGCTGTAGCATCATAGTTGATTATTTTTGCAGAAACTTCCTTTCCATCACTAAGCATAACTTTAATATTCTGAGCCCCGCTTACGACATGATAGTTAGTTAAAATATATCCGTCTTTACTAAATATTATTCCAGTTCCAACACCTTCTTGCTGTTGATCTTGCCTCCTAACATCCTTACTTACACTAGATGTATTTGTAGAAATTGCAACTACAGCGGGCCCTACCTTTTTTACAATTTCAGGTGTAGTTAACTCCTCTGTACTATTAGCAGTAGTAAGCTTTACATTTGAATTACTAGACGCCGGTGTATTAGTTGCAGGTGTACCAGTCGTTCTTGTGTCCTTAATCATATTCATTGTTACAACAGCAGAACCTACACCTCCAAGCGCAGAACATACTATACCTACTATTATGTAAGATAATATTCTCTTACCCATCCCACATTTATTTTTTTTCACCTTTTTATTGTTTACTTCCGTATAATTAATATTTTCTAGCTTAAGATTAGTGTTTTCACTTTCTTTTTCGTTATACCCATCATTATCTGCATTTACCGTAAGTTTTTCGTTAACCCCTTCACTATGGATTATGTTTTCGTTCGTTTCATTGTTATTTGTATCGTCGCTCATATTATTTTCCTCCTCATTTACCCCGGTGTATAGATATTAGTCATTAACTATTATTCCCTCAAACATTATAATAAAATTTGATTTATATATACTTTTTTTTATTTTATCTTTAATTACATTCTAAGACCTTTATGTTACAATTTAGTGACAAACTTGTTAACAAACTTTTAATTAATATTATTTGTTTAACGACATTTCATCATCGCTTGAGATGATGAAATAATAAAGAAAACCATTATATAAAAATATAATGGTTTTCTTTATTGTAAAGATTCACCGTATTATTTACCAGCATATAACTCAACTATTTTAAGTATCACTTCAACAGCTTTTTCCATAGCAAATGTTGGAATGAATTCATATTTACCATGGAAATTATGTCCACCTGCGAATATATTGGGCGTTGGAAGTCCCATAAAGGAAAGCCTTGCACCATCCGTACCGCCTCTAATAGGTTGCGTTATAGGATTTATCCCTACTTCTTTCATAGCCAAGAATGCTGTATCTACAATATGTTTAACCGGCTCTATCTTTTCTTTCATATTAAAATATTGGTCCTTAACATCTATTTCAACTGTACCATTACCATATTTTTTATTTAGTTTATATGCTACATCCTTGATAAATACCTTCCTATTTTCAAATCTTTCACTATTAAAATCCCTTATAATATATTGAAGTTTTGATTCCTCAACTTCACCATTAAGACTAATCAAATGATAGAATCCTTCATAACCTTCTGTATTTGAGGGTGTCTCATTTTGTGGCATTGAATTTACAAATTCGTTTGCTATAAGTGTAGAGTGAATCATCTTTCCTTTCGCAGAACCCGGGTGAACATTTCTTCCATGAATACAAATTTTTGCTCCTGCGGCGTTGAAATTTTCATATTCTAGTTCTCCGATAGTTCCTCCATCCATAGTGTATGCAAAATCTGCATCAAATTTTTTCACGTCAAAAATATCTGCACCACGGCCTATTTCTTCGTCTGGTGTAAATCCAATACGAATAGTACCATGTGGGATATGGGGGTTTTCTATTAAATATTCTACAGCAGACATTATTTCTGAAATTCCTGCTTTATCATCAGCCCCCAGTAACGTAGTTCCATCGGTGGTTATAAGGGTTTTCCCTACGTAATTCTTTAGTTCCGGAAAATCTTTTGGAGACAGTACTATATTATTTTCTTTATTTAATATTATGTCTTCGCCATCATAGTTGTACACAAATTTAGGGTTAACATTTTTTCCTGATATATCTGGAGCGGTATCCATATGTGCTATAAATCCTATAGTTGGTATGTTTTTTTGTACATTTGCGGGGACAGTCGCCATTATATATCCATTATCATCTACACTTGCCTGTTTTAGCCCCATTGCCTTTAATTCCTTAACTAATTCTGTCGCAAGTCTCATTTGGCCAGTTGTGCTTGGAACCGTAGTTGATTCCTCATCAGATTTAGTATCGTAACTAACATACTTTAAAAATTTTTCTACAACTTTTGACATATGCTCATCTCCTTATCATTCATAAACTAATTCACTAGATATATACCATTATATTACAATTAGCTCGAATTTTAAACACTTTTTATAAGCATATTTAAATAAAATAACTGTTAATAGTTTATTTTTCATTACTAAGTTTTATATCAGAACTCCATAAATGAAATATGTACAAAATTTATTATTTTTTTTTCAAAAAGTTATCAATTAATTTTTCCGCCATTCTCTTTTGCATATTAGCTTTATTAATAAGTAGTAATATCATTAATATTAATTCTATTAACTCCCCATCTTTTTTTCCCATTTCTTTAATTCTCTCTTTTATAAATTCGGTATCTTTATCTATATCTTCTGCAAACTCTTGATTTTGAACTTCTTTAATTGCTAAAAAATTATTATATAAATCTTTTAATGGAATACTCATACTTTGAGGAGCTTTTATATCAATAATAGGATCAAATATTGTATTAATATCATTAATTGATATAGTCTGCTTCAAATTATAGATAAGTGTCAGCAGAATCATATGTTCATTAGTATATTTTTTATTTTTTGCTGGCATCAAAACCTTACCTTTAGTATAATTATTAATCATAGTTTTTGTAAGAATTTTATCTTCTTCATTTCTTCTAAGACTTCCAAGCTTTTCATTAAAAAAAGTTGTAACCTGATCCATATATAAATCTACGCACGGTATTTCCATTAAATTGATATCTTTTGTTCCTATAATCTCTTCAACTAATTCATTTAGACTTTCCTTGTTATAATCCATTTATTCCACCTCGCCTTCATTATATAGCATAGATTACTCATAATCCACAATTATGAATAATCTACAATTATAAGCACTCTAACTTATGACTTTTGTTTGATGGTGTTTGTAATAATTAAATCATCATCTTAGATGTTACAATATTAACTATAAATTTAATATTATTACTATTGATTTTTATCACTTTATAATGTAGTATTAATACATAGCTAATATAGTTTCAAAAACTATATATCGACTTACTATAACTGAAACCTATATTTAACTAGTAAATGTTACAAAAAGTTTATCCTTATTTTTTAAAATCATTAGATTTAAATAATAAATTTTAATTTTAAAGGAGTGAGTGATTTGTTATCAAAATTTAGAGAACCTGTAAGCAGCCTTACACACTTAGCTGGCGCTTTTTTATCCCTAATAGGTTTAATTCTTCTAATTAAATATTCCTTAATCATTTCAAATATGTATAACACTATTATACTTGCAGTATTTGGGGTAAGTTCAATACTCCTTTATTGTGCGAGTTCAACATATCACCAGTCCTTATCTTCACAAAAGGTTATAAAAATACTTAGAAGAGTAGATCATTCTATGATATATGTTCTAATAGCAGGGACATATACTCCTATATGCTTAATCGCTTTAAAAGGCACCATTGGAACCCTCCTTTTTTTTGGTATTTGGATTTTAGCTCTTATAGGAATTATTTTGAAGATAGTTTGGTTTGATGCCCCTAGATCGCTATACACTGGATTCTATATTTTAATGGGTTGGATTTCTGTCATTGCTATTGTCCCTATTATAAAGGCTATATCCTTAGGTGGATTTATCTGGCTACTAGCCGGTGGGCTCTTTTATACTGTAGGAGCTGTTATATACGCTACTAAACGTCCCAAAATAAACCTAAAGCTTTTTGGATTTCACGAGATATTTCATATTTTTATTATGCTTGGAAGCCTTTGTCATTTTATACTTATGTTTAAGTACATAATGTACATTAACTAAATTTAATATAGTAAAAATTTTAAAAATATAATTCCATTAGTATATTCAAAAAATAAAAGCTCTTTAATATTTTCAAAATATAAAGGGCTTTTATTTTTCGATTTTCAGCTAGCTAAAGTTTGCTACCTATTTTCCTTTTCCATTTAGAAATTCACAATAAGGAGCTATTGGACACACCTCGCAATTAGGTTTCCTAGCTTTACATATTTTTCTGCCATGCCATATAATGTAATGATGAGCATCACTCCACATTTTTTTAGGAATATTTTTCATAAGCTTCTGCTCTACCTCGTAAACGTTCTTTCCTGGGGCAAGCCCTATTCTGTTTGATACTCTAAAAACGTGAGTATCTACAGCAATTGCCGGAATACCAAATGCATTAGATAAAACCACATTAGCAGTTTTTCTCCCAACTCCTGGAAGATCTATTAATTCTTCCATCGTGCTTGGCACTTCTCCATTATATTTTTCTAATATTAATTTTGTAGCTCCCAAAATATTTTTACTCTTATTATTATAAAATCCACAGCTTTTAATTTTTTCACCTAGTTCTAAGTCTGATAAAGCGATCATGGATTCTGGTGTATTATATTTCTTATACAACTTCTTTGTAACAATATTTACTCGATCATCTGTGCACTGTGCTGATAGTATGGTTGATACTAAAAGTTCATAATGCGTTGTAAAATCCAAGCCACACTTTGTCCCCGCATACGTTTCGTTAAGAATTTCAAGCACTGCTTTTATTGTTTTTTTATTCATATAAGTCACCTACTTTTCATTACTCAGCGCCAATTCCTTTAGCTCTTAATTTTTCGAGCATATCAATAGTCATTTTAGGCAAATTATATTCAGCAGTAAATCCCCATTCATTTTTAGCGCAGGTTGAATCCATTGAATTTGGCCATGAATTAGCTATTCCTTGTCTTACTGGATCTACATTATAATCCATTTTAAATCCTGGAATATGTTTTTTAATTTCATTAGCTATTTCTTCTGGTTCAAAACTCATAGCCGCAATATTAAATGCATTTCTGTGTATTAATTTTGATGCATCAGCTTCCATTAACTTAATTATTGCATTTATTGCATCTGGCATATACATCATGTCCATTTTTGTCCCGCTGCCAATGAATGAAGTGTATTTACCTGACCTTAATGCTTCATAATATATATCAACAGCATAATCTGTTGTCCCTCCACCTGGAAGAACTTCATAAGAAATTAAACCTGGGAAGCGTACTCCTCTTGTATCAACCCCAAATTTCTTATAGTAATAATCACATAATAATTCTCCTGAAACTTTATTTACACCATACATAGTTGTTGGTCTTTGGATTGTATCCTGAGGAGTATTATCTTTAGGTGTAGATGGTCCAAACGCCCCTATAGAGCTAGGTGTAAAGAACTTGCATTTAAGTTCTCTAGCAACCTCTAAAGCATTTACAAGTCCACCCATATTTATATTCCAAGCGAGTAGTGGTTTCGCTTCAGCTGTTGCTGATAATAAGGCTGCTAAATGAATTAATGAATCTATTTCATATTTTTTGCAAAGCTCAAGCATAGCTTTATGGTCAGTTACATCCAGTATTTCAAAAGGTCCTGAAGTAACTACTTGACTATCCTCAGATTTCCTTAAATCTGTAGCTATTACATTATTACTGCCATAAATTTCTCTCATTTTCATTACGAGTTCAGAACCTATTTGTCCTAATGCCCCTGTTACTAATATTTTTTTCATTTTACACCCTTCCTCTCTACATTAAATAAATATTCCTAATATTTAATATTAATTTAGGTATAACACCTAGTAATTATGTGTTATACCTAAATTAAATCAGCTCCTGCGGAGCTGCATATTCCTTATTTTATTATGTTCATTTCTCTGCCAACTTTTGCATAAGTAGCTAAAGCTTCATCTAACATTTCTTTTGTATGAGCTGCCGTGGGCATATTTCTTACTCTCCCAGTTCCCTTTCTAACAGTTGGAAATACTATCGATTTTGCGTAAACGCCTTCTTCAAAAAGTTTCTTACTAAATTCTTGAGTTTTAACTTCGTCTCCTATTATACATGGAGTAATAGGAGTTTCACTATTTCCAATATTAAAGCCAAGTTCTTTTAAACCATTCTTTAAATAATTTGCATTTTCCCAAAGCCTATCATGTAACTCAGTGCTTTCTGTAAGAATATTAATAGCTTCAATAGCCGCACCTGCAGCTCCTGGAGTTAGTGATGTTGAGAATAGGAATGGTCTAGCACGAACCATGAGCCAATCAATTAGATTCTGCGATCCAGCTACATATCCACCTACAACTCCAATAGCCTTTGATAAAGTCCCAATTTGGAAATCTATTTTATCTGACAATCCAAAGTGATGTACGGTGCCTGTCCCTTTTCCAAGGACTCCTGAACCGTGAGCATCATCAACATATGTTATTAAGTCAAACTCTTCTGCTATCTTGACAATTTCCGGAAGTTTCGCAATGTCCCCATCCATAGAGAATACGCCATCGGTAATAACCATTATTTTTTCATATAAACCCGATTCTACTGCCTCTTTTGCCTTATTTCTTAAATCTACCATATCAGAGTGTTCTACTCTTATGATTTTCGCACCAGATAATCTACATCCATCTATTATTGATGCATGATTCAATGAATCTGAAAGAATTGCATCTTTTTTATTCATTACTGCTGAAATTGCGCCCATATTACAATTAAACCCTGACTGAAAAGCAATAGCTGCTTCTGTATGTTTAAATTTAGCAAGTTTTTGCTCTAATTCGATATGAATTTCTAAAGTACCATTTATTGTTCTAACAGCACCTGCTCCTGCACCATATTTTTTAGTTGCTTCAATAGTAGCCTCAATCATTCTAGGATTAGTAGCAAGACCTAAATAATTATTTGAAGATAAGTTAATTAATTTTTTATCTCCAATTGTAATAACAGGCCCATTTGAACTCTTTAGGGTATTTATCACATTATATAAACCTTTACTTTTCAAATCTTCTAAATTTTCTTTTAAAAATTTCCCAAGTACTTTACTTCCCATGTAACATACCTCCAACTTTTTATTTTTGAAATTCTCATTATAATCCATGAGAATTTCATATTTAATCATAACTCTATTATATATCATTTAATAGTAAAATGCCTTTAATTTATAAAATTTATTCCAATTTAATGTAAAAAATGTTTTTTATATACTTTTCGATCAAATAAAATCCATCATAAAGTTTTTTTCTTCATTTTTTTATACTAATGAAACTTTTCTTTCATTTACAATCGGAATATACTCCCCTATACTGCTCTGGTAGCATCACAGCTATACTTGACATTATTTCATGCATAACCCTATCATAATACTCGTTTTTATCCTCATCTTGGTTTTTACTTGGGAGTAAAACAGGCCCACCAATATTAATGTTTACATCTGCATAATTAAATCTTTCTGACGCCATGTCATTGTCATTAATTGATAGTAACTTTTCCGTTCCCCAAATACCTATTGGAACAATTGTTGCCTTTGATAATTTAGCCATTAATATAAGACCCTTCTTACCCTCTATCATTTTTCCATTTCTACTTCTAGTACCCTCTGGAAAAATCATAATGTTATTGCCTTGTTTTAGCGTACTAACAATTTTAGATATAGCTTCCTTATCTGCTGAATTAGGTTTTAACTTTATTGTCTTAGCAACGTGAAAACCTAATTTTGTAAGCTTATTATCTGTTAGCTTTACGCCGGCAACAAAAGTTACATTGTGGTCCTTTAATAACTTATTCATAACTATACCATCTGCATTGCTTAAATGATTGCATATGAAAATTATAGGAGATTTTATATCATTAATTTTCTCTATTCCGTGAGTTTTAATGTTTGCGTATTTATTAATATATGAATCAATTAGTTTATTTGCTATAAAGGATACAACTTTATCTGGCAAAATGTCTATTATTCTTAACACCGCTTTAGAAACCATCACAATTCCACCTTTCATAATAAATAATTATAACATTATTATAATTTTAAAAGCTTTAAAAGTCTATAATAATAATCTCTTATATAAGGCGATGTATCCTTCTCTATAGTTATAATTTTACATTTTTCTGTAATAACCTCATTAATCATTGCATTCCTCTTAAGTATATTTTTACCTCTCCATCCACAAGAAGTTATCTTGTACTTATCTTTAAATAACCGATTATCAATATTCATTAATGCTTGCACGTCGATTCTCTTCATATGTTCATAAGGTTTAAATTCTTCAATAGAGCTAAATTCAATTTCTTTATTAAAGTGACATACTCTCTGACAGGTATCACAGCCAAATAGTCTGCCATTTAATTTTTCGAACCAAGAATCCTCTATATCTTTTTTCTGTGTTATGTAGGATAGACATATATTTGAATCATTATTTATTCCTACTCTCCCTTTGACTATAGAATTTGTAGGACAGGCTGCTAAACACATCTCACAATCACCACATTTTTGCTTAAGTGGCTTGTCTGGCTCTATTACTAGATCTGTTATTATTTCTCCTAAAAAAACATATGAGCCGTACTTTTCAGTTATCAAAGTATTGTTTTTTCCTATGAATCCCACTCCACTACTGCACGCAATGTATCTTTCCGGAAGCGCATTGCTATCCACAAAGCACATAGCTTTTGCACCCATGCCTTCAATGAATTTGCAAATTTTTTCCATATACTCAGTTGTAACAACATGATAATCTCTACCCATGGTATATTTTGAAAAATGCGTTCTCTGATTAAAATCTAAATCATATAGATATGGAAACGCAATAGAAATTATAGTTTTCCCACTGGGCATATATATAAATGGATTTATTCTATTATCTACAATTTGCTCCTCAAACTCATTTTCTAGCCCTAGTTCTTTTCTTTTCTCAAAATAAGGACTTAGCTCATAGAAAATTCTACATTTGCTAAATCCTATTACATCTAAGCCATTTTTTTTACAAAACTTTATTATTTCTTCTTTAATATCCATATTGTCTTTCCCTTTTATATTACCATATCGTTGTACATTCTTTTAGTTTCACCTGCATAATCCTTAATTTCTATTATAGTTGAATTCTTTACAAAAATTATTCTAGCAGGAATACCTACAGCAGTGGCCTTAGCTAATACATCTTTTAAAACTACAGCATTGGCACCAATCTTACTACCAGTTCCTATTTTAATTGGTCCCAAAATCTTTGCACCAGCACCCACCACCACATCACTGCCTAAAGTAGGATGCCTTTTTCCTGTATCCTTACCTGTTCCACCTAGTGTAACTCCTTGATACAAGGTCACATTGTCCCCAATTTCTGTAGTTTCTCCAATTACTACTCCCGTCCCATGATCTATAAATAATCCTTTTCCTATTTTAGCCCCTGGATGAATTTCTATTCCAGTAAAAAACCTAGCTAATTGAGATATAGATCTAGATATAAAATAGATTTTATGATTATATAATAAATGAGCTATTCTATATATTATTATAGCATGGATAGACGGATATAATAATATTACTTCTACCCAATTCTTAGCTGCTGGATCCTTTTCTAATACATTATTAATTTCGTATCCTAGCAATTTAAACATTTTAAACATATGATAATTCCCTCCTATAGAATTATATTTTGTGAATATCGAAATTCATATTCTTAGATATAAATTTCCATATATGTTAACCCACAGACTACTTATCTATAGAGTAGAAATAAATATTTTCACCTTGTTAAATCATCTCCTGCGGAGCTGCACCATCTTAGTAGAAGATAAATTAACGACTTCAAAAGGAGATTTATGCCCCCACTGAAGTTTTCTATTTGTTAGGGTAGTAACTCCCACTTATAGAAGTGGGAGACTTTCCTTTTGAAATGTCGTTAAAAATTTAATCATAGATTCCCATTGAAATATATTTTTCTCCTCCGTCAGGTGCAACAGTTACAATCTTTCTACCCTTGCCTACTTTACTCGCAATTTTCATAGCTGCTGCGATATTAGCCCCTGCTGAAATCCCTACTAATATGCCTTCTTCTTTAGCTATTCTTTTTGCTATTTCAAAAGCCTCTTCATCAGAAATTTTTATTATTTCATCAACTACACTACTATCATAGATATCTGGCACAAAACCTGCTCCTATTCCTTGTATTTTATGAGGTCCAGGTTCCCCTCCTGATAATACGGGAGAGTTTTCTGGTTCAACCGCAACTACTTTAATTCCAAGTTTAGCTTCTTTTAATCTTCTTCCTATCCCAGCAATTGTTCCTCCAGTTCCTACTCCAGCTACAAAAATATCTACGTCCTCTACATCTCTAATAATTTCTTCTGCAGTAGTATCATAATGTTTTTCTGGATTTGCTAAATTAATAAATTGTTGTGGCATAAAAAAGCTAGAATTTCCCTCCGCTATTTCTTTTGCCTTATTTATAGCACCCTTCATCCCTTTTATCCCATCTGTAAGTACAAGTTGTGCTCCATAAGACTTAATCAAATTGCGTCTTTCAACACTCATGCTATCTGGCATAACAATAATTACTTCATACCCTTTAATTCTTCCAATCATAGCCAAAGCTATTCCCATATTTCCACTGGTTGGTTCAACTATAGTAAATCCTTCTTTTAATATTCCTAGTTTTTCAGCTTTCTCTATCATTCCAAGGGCAGCTCTATCTTTAATACTTCCAGCTGGATTGTATTTTTCTAATTTCACAAAAATATCAGCCATATCACCCTCAACTAATTTATTTAATTTTAGAACCGGTGTTGCTCCTATCATATCTAAAACATTGTTATACATCATAATAATATCCCTCCAATTTTAAAATAAGTAATCTACCTTCAAAAGCTATCTATATTCCTGCATCCTTAGTATTTTAAATAAAAATCATCACGTATATAATTATATTTTTAATATTTCAAAAGTTTTTGGGTACAAAAAAAACTCCCTCTAATTTAGAGACGAAGTTTTACTTCGTGGTCCACTCTAAGTTATAACCACTAAATTGATTATAAAGCCACTTTTTCAAGCACAGCGCTATGCTCTATCACTATAACGGGTGAATCCCGATGCAGCCTACCAAAGACACATTCATGTGACTTTTTCGGTGCATAACTCCAAAGGGCACTTCATATAAGTCGACCATAAGAATCCTCTCAGCTTTAGACTCTCTCTCTGTAAATTCTTCTTATATTACTTTCCTTCTTCTAAGTATTTCCTAGTATTTCAGTATGAATTACTTTTCTTTATTATATTCTTAACATCAAAATATGTCAATACTATTTTTTTGTTTTTATGTCATTATTTTTCACGTTTATATTTACACAAATAAAAAAAACCATTAAAATAAGCTAACAGTTTTAAATTCACTTATATTGGTAAACCATAAAAGTTTACGTACTAGATGTTAGAATTCTTTATGTATTGCGAAGTGCTAATACCTATGTTATAACTTTGCTTTACCACATTTTCAGAAGAATCATAACCAATAGCTACGCTTCCGCAGGCAAAGACGCCGGCTATATTAGTTTGTGAACTTTCATTTAATTCAATTTTCCCTGTTGATTCATTAATTAGTATTTCTACTTGTTTTGCTAATTCATTGTCCGGATATAAGTTTACAGATAATAGTAACGCATCACAAGAAATATATTCCTCACTATCTTTAATAACTTCATTATTTTTATTAATTTTTACTAAAGTTATCCCCTCAAGCCTTGTTTTGCCTTTGATATCCGCCACCTTCTGTTTTATTTTTAAAGGTATATTAAAATCATTCAGGGAATCAATGAGTTTTTTGTCAGTTGCCTCAATAAAATCTTTACTTTCAACTACAGCTTTAACATTAGCTCCTTCAATTGCTAGCCTACTTGCTACTGTTAATGCAATATCTCCTGTACCCAATATAACTATTTCTTTTCCTGGCATATATCCTTCTATATTTATAAATTTCTGTGCACACCCCACCGTGTATATACCTGCACATCTACTACCTGGCAGATTCAAAAATCCTCTTGGCCTTTCTCTACACCCGGTCGCAATTATTATAGCTTTCGCTCCAATTTTAAAAATCCCATCACACGCATTCACTGCATTAATTTCTTTAGTATTACTTAAATCTAAAACAGTAGTATTTAATTTATATGAAATACCCAATTTATTAACTTTATCTATAAATTTCTGCACAAACTCCGGTCCTGTCAATTCTTCACTAAAAATATTCTTGCCAAATCCATTATGAATACACTGATTTATTGTTCCGCCTAATTGATTTTCTCTTTCTAAAATCAAAATTCTACATTTATAGTGCTCTTTAGCTGAAATAGCTGCTGCAAGGCCTGCTGTACCTCCCCCAATTACTACTATGTCATATAGTTGCATTACATACCCTCCAGTTTTTTTCAGATGCCTAACATTAAAATTTAATGATTCATTATAATGCATATTTAAATAAGTAACGTAAAAACCCGTGAAAATAATTTCACAGGTTTTATTTGGCAGGGGTAGTAGGACTCGAACCTACAACCAATGGTTTTGGAGACCACTACTCTACCAATTGAGCCATACCCCTTTATTAACTTTTAAAATGCAAAAATGTAAAAATGTAAAAATGGCAGGGGTAGTAGGACTCGAACCTACAACCAATGGTTTTGGAGACCACTACTCTACCAATTGAGCCATACCCCTAAAATACATCTGAATTATATCACGTGTTATAAATAAATGCAAGATTTTTTTATATTTTAATCTCTTAGGAAACACTGAGGCCTTTTCTTTTTCTATGTTTTAGGATAAAATATTTAGTGAGGTGAAACTTATGGAATACATAGTAACTACAGTAGACGAAACTTATAAAATAGGCGAATTAATAGGTTCACATGTAAATTCAGGGGACATAGTTTGCTTAATTGGTGACTTAGGCACTGGCAAAACTCATTTAACAAAAGGAATTGCAAAAGGCTTAGATATAAAAGATCATATCACAAGCCCTACATTTACAATTGTAAATGAATATACAGGTCGCTTGAAATTATATCATTTTGATGTCTACAGGGTAAATGACCCTGACGAAATAGCAGCTATAGGCTTTGATGAATATATATTTAGTGATGGCGTTAGTATTATTGAGTGGGCTAATTATATTGAAGAACTGATTCCACCCAATAATTTATCCATTACCATAGAAAAACTTCCTAGATTGGGAGATGATTTCAGAAAGATCAACATCCGATATTCTGATAAAAGATATGATTATATAAAGGAGATAAAACTATGAAGATTTTAAGTCTGGATTCTGCTACACAATCAGCAACTTGTGCTATCCTTGACGATAACAAAGTTCTTGGTGAAATAACTTTTAATTATAAAAAACAACATTCTCAAATACTTATGCATATAATTGATCAATTATTAAAAAATACAGGAATAACCATAAGTGATATTGATGCCTTTGTAGCATCAAAGGGGCCCGGTTCCTTTACAGGCCTTAGAATAGGGATGGCTACCATTAAGGGGTTAAGCCAAGGCTCAAAAAAGCCTTTTGTAACTGTATCTACCTTAGATTCTTTAGCATATAACTTAGCATATACAGATGGAATTATTTGTCCTTTGCTAGATGCTTTAAGAGATAATGTTTATACTGCCTTATATACTTTTAATAATTACGAGCTCACCCGCATCAGTGACTATATTAATATTTCCTTAGATGAATTAATAAATATGCTTAAAGAGAAAAATTGCAATATTTCCTTTGTAGGAGATGGAACTTTCAAATTCAAAGAAAAACTTATAGCAAATTTACCTAAAGCCAATTTTGCTCCAGCGCATTTAAACTTAGCTAAGGCTTCATCCCTAGGCGAATTAGGGCTCAACCTTTTATCTAATGGAACATCCGATGATATATACTCGTCAGTGCCTATTTACCTTAGGCAGCCGCAAGCTGAGAGGGAGTACGAAGAAAAGATGAGGCAAATAAAAAATGAATAGCGATTTTAAAATTTGCCCAATGGACGCATCATCTATTAAATCCATACTCAATATTAGCGAGTTAAGCTTTCCTATTTCATGGAGCTACGAATCACTCCAAAGTGAACTAGATAATAAATTTGCTAAATATGTTGTATTAAAAAAGGGCAATTCTATAGTAGGTTATGGAGGAATGTGGCTAATTATAGATGAAGCCCATGTTACTAATGTTGCAATTCACCCTGATGCTCGTGGTCATGGCGGCGGCGACCTCATCGTGGAAGCCTTATTTAAAATTTGCAGGAAACTAAAAGTTACAGCAATAACCTTAGAGGTTAGAAGTTCAAATTTCGCTGCTATAAACTTATATCAAAAGTATGGCTTTGAAAATGAAGGCATTAGACGTCATTATTATGAAGATAACGGCGAAGATGCAGTAATTATGTGGAATCGACACCTATAGCAGATAGCGTAAAAAGACTAGCTCTTGCCAGTCTTTTTTTTATTCTCTACTAAAAATTTAGCAAGCATGAGAATAAAATGGTATAATGTGGGTGAACTGTTTAAAATATATTAGAGTAAGGGGTAATATTTATGACCAAAAAAATTATATTAGCACTATTTTTTGCATTACTATTGGTTGGATGCAATTCCTTAGCTAGTCCAACTTCCAGTAAAAGCACAATAGTTTCAGATGATTCTCAGAGTAAATCACCAAAACCAGTAGATAATTCATCTAACATCCCACGCTTATCAACAACGCTTAAAGATCCGATTGTTAGAACATTTGATCAGACTGAAGGTGTGTCAAAAAAAATACCAATATTGATGTATCATCATCTACTAAAGAAAAAAGAAAACACATTTACAAATAATGGTGTAGTATTAAATCTTGAAAATTTTCAGCAACAAATGGACTACTTATACACTAATAAATACACTACAATAAATCTAGCTGAATTAGAACAGTGGCTTTTAGGGAATTTGGAACTACCTAAAAAATCAGTATGTATAACATTTGATGATGGATATTTAAGTAGCTACATTTATGCCTATCCTATTTTGAAGAAATATAATTTTAAAGCTGCACAATTTTTAATTACATCTTATGTCAAGGATAATAGTGTTGAATTTAATCCTAAAACACAACAATTCTTAAGTTGGAAAAATATTTCTGAAACTACTGATGTATTTGAATATTCAAACCATACCCATAATTTACATAAAACAGAGAATGACAAGGGTTATTTAATTACAAAACCTTTAGATTATGTAAAAAAAGATTTAATAAAAAATACGGAACTAACCGGCAGCCATTATCTTTCTTATCCTTATGGACACCATAACGATGATGTATTAACCCTTCTGCCTAAAATAGGAATACGAATGGCTGTTACTGTTAATAATGGAAGCGTAAAGAGAGGAGATTCTTTACTAGAGCTAAATAGATATGGAATATATCCTAAAACATCCATATCTACATTTAAAAGCATGGTTAATTGTGAATGGTGAACAATAAAACTAAAGGATGGCTTCTGCATTGTGCAGAAGTCATCCTTTAGTTTGTTAATACCCTTTTTTTAAAATCTTTGAAATAAGTCCATATTTATATACCAGTGTTTTTTATATTTTTTGTTCTCTACTTTTGTATTCTCTCTCCATATTCTCTTTATGAAGTATAGGCGAAACACTCTTATATAAAGCTAAAGTCATTGCTGATAATACCATTCCTTTAAGTAAATTAAAAGGAATAATTGACCAAATAATGAAAGAATTCAAATCGACAATGTTATGATTTATTTTTGATCCCATTTCTATAACGCTAGCTACTGGGAATCCTAATACTTTTTCATATAAAGGTAAAACAACAAAATAGTTTAATATCCCTGCAAAAAACGACATACAAATTACTCCTATTAATAATCCAGCAATAGCTCCACCTTTGCTTTTGCGGGCCTTGTAAATATATCCCGATACTAATACTAAACATGAACCCACTAGAAAATTTGCTACTTCTCCAACGAAGGCTGTTTTAGTAGCTAGCATTCCATGTAATATATTTTTAAAGAGTTCAATAACTACTCCCGCTATTGGTCCTAATGCAAAGGCCCCTAAAAGTGCTGGCAGGTCGCTGATGTCAATTTTTAAGAAATCAGGGAAAATCGGTATTGGTAACTCAATGTACATCAAAAGAAAAGCCATAACAGATAAAAGTGATATTTTGATTAGTTTAACAAGTTTTTCGTCTCTCATTTTTAGTGCCCCCTAATTAACTATATCTCCTAGGGATGGATATAATACAAGCCCTGACATAGTACTATGCCAGGGCAAATTTATATATATATCACATCTTCTTTTATCCAGACTATACTGTCGGCTTCGGAATCAAATCATCACCCAAGGGTGCTGTCTTAACGACTTCGGAAGGAAAACTCTCTTCCAAAATGTCGTTAAACCGAATCAGCCTTACGGCTCGCGGGCTTTACCGCCGGTGGGGAAATTAGCCCCGCCCTGAAGATTATTAAATTTTATTTTATAATTTAATTATATATAAATACAGTAAAATAAGCAACATATTAATTAATTATTTTTCATTGATAATGATATTCTTTTTCTTTTCTCATCAACTTCTATCACACTAACTTCTACTATATCGCCAACCTTAACCACATCCAATGGATGCTTTACAAATTTATCTGATAACTGGCTTATATGCACTAACCCATCCTGATGAACTCCAATATCAACAAAAGCTCCAAAGTCAGACACATTTCTAACAGTACCCATAAGTTTCATTCCCGGTTTAAGATGGGACATTTGAACTACACCCGTTTTTAATATCGGCTTCGGTAGTTCTTCTCTTGGATCTCTACCAGGCTTTTTAATTTCTTTAATAATGTCTCTAAGAGTTGGAACACCTATCTCCAATATTTGTGCAAGCTCATCCATATTAATATTAATATCTTTTAGTCTATCATCCAAATCTTTAAAGTTTAAAGATTTAAGATCTTCTTTTGTGTACCTTAAAAAATCCAATAATTTTTTAGTAGCATTATACGTTTCTGGATGAATTGAGGTGTTATCTAAAAATTCATTACTCTCCATAACCCTTAAAAATCCTGCACATTGCTCATATGCTTTTGCTCCTAATCTTTTCACTTTTAATAATTCTTTTCTAGTTTTGAACTTACCATTTTCTTCTCTATACGCTACAATATTTTGAGCTATAGCAGCATTTATCCCTGATATATAAGCTAATAAAGAGGGTGTTGCAATGTTAAGATCTACGCCAACAGCATTAACACAATCTTCAACTACTCCTTTTAAGGATTCATCGAGTTTTTTAGCTGCTACATCATGTTGGTATTGTCCAACTCCAATAGCTTTCGGGTCAATTTTCACAAGCTCCACTAATGGATCTTGAAGTCTTCGCCCTATAGAAATAGCTCCTCTAATAGATACATCTATATCTGGATATTCTTTAGATGCAAGCTCTGACGCTGAATATACTGAGGCTCCCGCTTCCGAGACTATAACATAGTACAAATCTTTTGAGCATTCATCCTTAAGTTCTTTAATTATCTGCGCTAAAATTTCTTCAGATTCACGACTAGCAGTCCCATTACCGAGTGACACTACTTCTACATTATGCTTAATTACCAATTTTTTAATAATATCTATAGATTTTTGAATACCGTCCTTACTGCCCGCAGTAGCGTATACTGTAGCTATATCTAAAAGCTTACCAGTATCATCAAGCACCGCTATTTTGCACCCTGTTCTAAACCCAGGATCAAATCCAAGCACTACCTTTCCTTTTATAGGTGACTGCATTAAGAGTGCCTTTAAATTAGCTTTAAATATTTCAATAGCGCTAGTTTCACCCTTTTCTGTGAGTCCGGACCTTATTTCTCTCTCAATTGATGGGAATATAAGTCTTTTTACGGAATCACCTATACTTAACTCTATATACTTATCAGTTTCATTATTCCCTTTTAAACATTTAGCTCTTAAGTACTGAGTAATCTTATCATTATCGGCTTTGATTTTCACAGAAAGTATCTTACTATTTTCGCCTCTATTTATAGCAAGAATTCTATGCGGTGGAATAGATTTAACCCCTTCTTTATACTCATAATACATTTCAAATGGAGTAGTATCATCAGAACCGCCTTTAGTTTCAACATTTCCTTGATTATGCACTAATGCTCTAATCCACTTTCTGTAATCAGCTTCATCTGAAATCATTTCACTAATAATATCCCCAGCACCTTGAAGTGCGTCCGAAGTACTATTTACTGCATTTTCTTCACTTAAGAATTTCTCTGCATACTCATTTATATCACCCTTAAACTCGCCGCATACAATAATTTCAGCTAAAGGTTTAAGCCCTTTTTCTATCGCAATGATAGCTCTAGTTCTTTTCTTAGGCTTAAAGGGTCTATATATATCCTCTATTTCTGTCAATGTCTCGCTTTTTCTTATTGACTCCTCAATTTCCGCTGTTAGTTTTTCTTGATCACCGATAAGACGTACTACATCTGTTTTTCGTTCTTCTAAGTTCCTAAGATATATAAGCCTCTCTGTAAAGTTTCTAAGGATTATATCATCAAGTCCCCCAGTTCTCTCTTTTCTATATCTAGCTATAAAAGGAACTGTATTCCCTTCATCTAATAATTCAATTACACTTTCCGCCTGTTCTTTAGTTATTGAAAATTCTTTAATTAATCTGTTAGTTATATTCCCCATGTTTTTTAGCTATTTTTGCAAGTCACATTTAAATAAATAACAAGTACTATGATACTTTATTTTCATGTACCTAAATAGCTATTCCTCCTCACATAATTTATATTTTAAATTTAATGGACTAAAATCAACATATTTAATCATACCACGAATTCTATCCTCATATCTATACACTATATAGAAATTTTTAGGAGAAATATTCGAAAGGTTAATATGGTCTTGTCTTTTAACCCTTTGTCTTATATTGCTTTTTTATAGTTAACACATATATTATACCCTATATAGATTCAAAAAAATGCTTTGTTAACTTTACAAGCGGTATTAATAATCCTTACGAATTGTTTTCTTGACATATTATTATTTTTATTCTATGATTGATTTTATAGTGCCCTTTTACGGGTTTTTTTGTATTTATTTTAAAATATTTTATTGAATCGGAGGAAAATAATTATGGCAAAAGGAAAAAAATTTGTAGAATCTATTACCTCTATGGAAGAAGATTTTGCAAAATGGTATACCGATATTGTAAAAAAAGCGGAACTTGCTGATTATGCGAGCGTTAGAGGTTGCATGGTAATAAGACCTTATGGCTATGCAATTTGGGAAAATATTCAAAAAACTTTAGATCAAATGTTTAAAGATACAGGTCATGAAAATGTATATATGCCAATGTTCATTCCTGAGAGCTTACTTCAAAAGGAAGCAGATCATGTTAAAGGCTTTGCACCAGAGGTTGCTTGGGTAACACACGGAGGCAACGAGCTACTAGCAGAGAGGCTTTGCGTTAGGCCAACTTCTGAAACATTATTTTGTGACCACTATTCAAAAATAATTCAATCTTACAATGATCTCCCTAAATTATATAATCAATGGTGTTCCGTTGTTCGTTGGGAAAAAACCACAAGACCTTTTCTTAGAAGTTCAGAATTTTTATGGCAAGAAGGCCATACTGCTCATGCAACGGCGGAAGAAGCAAAAGAGGAAACTCTTAGAATGCTTAATATATATTCAACCTTTTGTGAAGAAACCCTTGCTATTCCAGTTATAAAAGGTAAGAAAACAGAAAAAGAAAAGTTTGCAGGAGCAAATGAAACTTACACAATTGAAAGTTTAATGCATGATGGAAAAGCACTTCAATGTGGTACTTCTCATAATTTTGGAGATGGTTTTGCAAGAGCATTTAACATACAGTATTCAGATAAAACAGGTAAACTTGCTTATGTTCACCAAACTTCTTGGGGAATGTCTACAAGACTTATCGGCGCTTTAATTATGGTTCACGGTGATGATAATGGTCTAATACTGCCACCAGCAGTAGCTCCAATTCAACTTATCATAGTTCCAATTGCACCTCATAAAGAAGGCGTAATTGAAAAAGCTACAGAACTTAAAAATATATTATCAAAGCTTTCACGTGTAAAAATGGATATTAGCGATAAAATGGCTGGATGGAAATTTAGCGAATACGAAATGAAAGGTGTTCCGCTACGTTTAGAAGTTGGTCCAAAAGATATAGAAAACAACCAAGTAGTACTTGTGAGACGGGATAGCCGCGAAAAAATAATTGTTCCAATGTCAGAACTAGAAGCATTAGTACCCGAGATTTTAAAAGATATTCAAAAATCTTTATTTGAAAAAGCTAAAAATGCACAAGATACCCGAACCTTTAACGCGAGCACCGTAGAAGAATTAAAAGAACTTCTTGATAAAACTTTAGGATTTGTTAGCGCTCCATGGTGTGGAGAACTCGCTTGCGAAGAAAAAGTAAAAGAAGTAGCCGGTGCGTCTTCTAGATGCATGCCATTTAATATGCCAGAAGAAAAAGGCGTTTGCTTATGTTGTGGAAAACCATCTAAAGCTACAGTTATTTGGGGAAGAGCTTATTAAATTTAAATATAAAAGCGATTGGTTTATGCCAATCGCTTTTAATTTTTTAAATTTATACCTTAATAAATCGCGTTATACCTCTATGGCTTTTTTATTGATCATAATAAATAAATATCAATCATTAAATCATCCTATTGCGGTATAATTTTTTTACGTGTTATTATGAAGTAATTGAATAGTTCTACGTAATTCTACTACAGCAATCTGACCTGGTGCAGAAGCCTTCTTGACTGCGCCAAATGTTAATGCGGAGCCAAATAATTCACCTGATAGTCTACTGATAATCCCTTTTTCCGCCATAGAAATTGTAATAATAGGACCATCCGCATATCTTTCATTCATAATACGCGTTGCATCTAACAGTATAATCACATCCTCTGCACAAGTAGGCATTACTGCGATTTTAGGAATATCTGCACCTAATCCTTGAGCCTTACGTAATCGAGATATAATTTCTTCTTTCTCTGGTGTATTATGAAAATCATGATTAGATATAATAACCGCTACGCCATTTGCATGTGCTGCTTCAACTAATTCTTTTACATCTTTTTCATCGTTAAATAATTCAATATCTATAACTTCAACAAGCTTTGTTTCAGAAATTAATCTATTTAATTCAAAATAAAATGCAGTACTAATCTCCTTTTGTCCACCCTCTTTAGCACTACGGAATGTAAAGATAATGGGCTTGTCAACTAGCACTTTCCTAATTGCTTGTAATGCTTTCTTAACTCTCTCTATATTTGTAGCATCCTCGAAGAAATCTACACGCCATTCTACAACATCTAAATCAATCCTTTTTAAAATTTCAGCTTCTTCTATAAGCTGTAGAATAGTTTCTCCAACCATTGGAACGCAGATTTTAGGTAGGCCTTCACCAATCGTAACAGCTTTAATAGTAACTACTTTTTTCATTAACACCCACCCCTTCAAAGTAACTTGCGACACTAATTCTTTTCTAGATATAATACCAGTCATTACCAATATAGTAAAGTTTCCTTATCTTTTCTTCCCCCTATAAACTATGAATAAATCACTCAAAAATCAAAGGGAGGTAAATCCCCCCCCTTAAATCGACTTATTTATAATATTAGATACGCAATAGGTATAGTTATTATTAATGTAAATACTGTTCTTTCAAACCATATGATAAGTATTTCACGTATACTTATTGGTATATCGGTTGACAATATGCATGGTATTGATGCAGAGAAAAACAATATGGATGAAATTGATACTACAGCAACTACAAATCTTGTTACGATCGGGGCCCCAACAACTAACAATGCAGGCAAAAACATTTCAGCTATCCCCACTGCACATGCTTTTGATGCAAGTAATGCTTCAGGTAGTTTAAACAGTGAAACTATTGGGTAAAAAACATACCCTATTATATTGAACACAGGTGTATATTTTGCAAGAATTAATCCTATTAATCCTACAGACATTATTGATGGTAATATTCCCATGGCCATAATAAATCCATCTTTTAAATTTTCAACAATGTTTCTTCCTATTGGCACTGAATTTTGGGCAGCTTTAAGACCTGCTTCCCATGCGTTTTTAAATTTATTCCCCTCTTTAGATATTTCCGGATAACCATTTTGATTATTATAGTATTCATCAGATTTCTTACTTAAAGGTCTTATTCTTGCAGTTATGGCTGTAACGATAAATGTAACTACTAATGTTACCCAAAAATATTCAGACCATAAATTCATTATTCCTAATGTTTTGGCAACTATAATCATAAAAGTAGCAGATACGGTGGAAAATCCTGTAGCAATTATTGCGGCTTCTTTTGTTGTATATTTCCCCTCTTTATAAACCCTATTCGTAATTAACAATGCAATAGAATAACTTCCCACAAAAGAAGCAACTGCATCAACAGCAGAACGTCCTGGTGTTTTCCATATAGGTCTCATAACTGGTTTCATTAAAACACCTATAAATTCCATAAGTCCATAACCAACTAAAAATGCTAAAAATACCGAACCTACAGGAACAATTATCCCTACTGAAATAACTAATGAATCAAATAAAAATGGAATCATATCTTCTTCGAATAGCCAACTTGGTCCAATCTTAAAAAATGCCATAAATCCTATTATGATACCTAATAATTTAAGTAAAGAAAATACTGTTTTAACCTTATCTTTATTCCATGTTTTTTTATAGAAAGGATATACCCCCCCTAAAACAATAACTACTAATCCATAAATTCCAGCACCTTTCGTGGATAACCCTTTTAGTCCTGTAACTATGTGGTCTATGGGGATAGTTGTTTTCCCGTTTATAGTTAGTGTTATAAAAAACATGAATATCCCAATTATACTATAACCTAAAAATTTAAATACATTGGCCGTATTGTTTACTTTTATCTTTTCTGAATTATTCATCATTTACCTCCCATGTTTATTTAATTTTTTTAGCATTTTCAAGTAGAAAATGCATTTATAATTATTTATAATTCTTATGTAAGGAAGTAAAAAAGAAGGATGGAAAGCTGCATCTTTTTCAAAGTTCTTTCATGAATAATGTATGTATAAACTCAATAACTAATGCTAACATACTAAATTTACGAAACCAATTCATTATATGCGAATAAATAATTCACAATAAATAAGGAAATTCACGCTACACTCCCTCCGCTCCAATTTAATTAATTGTTATTTAATACAATAATCCCCTTATAGATGCCTTTTGGGGATTTAATTATTTTTTTTCTGTCTCACATCATCACCTTTTATATATCGATATTATGAACATTTTGTTAATAAATAATATTGTTAACGGTTTTAGTGCGATATTATGATGAAAAATAAGTTTATATGCATAATTATTAACGTTATAATTAATAATATATAGGCTATGTAGCTTTTATCTAGATATTACTATACATTTATAGGTATAAATAACCAGAAAAAAGTTTTATGAATGTTTATACCTTATTTCTAGTATTATGCATAGTAAACTAAAGCATTGTGAATATATATACATAGAATCTAATATTCTAAATTTTCAAGCGGAAACATCCATAGTATTACTGAGCAAAATAAAGCTTAGCATAAATATGCAGTGTTAAATCAATAACAAAGCTTACATGTACGTTATATATGGAATTACAGTAGAATCCTGGGTTTTCCTTATATAATTGTACACTTTATAATAATGGCATAAACAAAAACGAATAGGGGGCTAAATTAAATGGAGTCATTTATAAATGTAACTTCTGAAATAGGAAAACTTAATAAAGTAATGCTACATAGACCCGGTAGAGAAATAGAAAATTTAGTACCAAATCTTCTTGAAAGATTACTTTTCGATGATATTCCTTATTTAGAAGTAGCGCGAAAAGAACATGATATATTTGCAAAAATATTAAAAGAAAACGATGTGGAAGTTCTTTATTTAGAAGAACTTGTTACAGAGGCTTTAATCGAGGATCAAACCAAAAAAATATTTTTACAACAGTTTTTACTTGAAAGTCACATTAGTAATAAAGAAATATATAAATCTCTTTATGATTATTTAATGTCAAAGCCTACAAGAGAAATGATTGATATACTTATGGCTGGAGTTAGAAAAAACGAAATAGCTGTTAAGGAGATTCATTCTCTAAGAGGATTAATAGGAACCCAGTATCCATTCTACTTAGATCCTATGCCTAATCTTTACTTTACTCGCGATCCAGGTGCTTCAATTGGAAATGGTATTACTATAAATACTATGCAAACTGAAGCTAGAAGACGTGAGACTTTGTTCCTAGAATTTATTCATGAATATCATAGTTCCTTCAAACAAAATGAAGTGCCACTTTGGTATGATAGAAGCCTTCCAAGTAATATCGAAGGTGGAGACGAACTTATATTATCTGCCACAACCCTTGCAATAGGGTGTAGTCAAAGAACTTCACCTGAAGCTATAGAAGTTGTAGCAAGAAATTTGTTTGAAAAACATACTACTTTTGAAAAAGTATTAGTATTAGAAATTCCATCTAGTAGAGCATTTATGCATCTTGATACTGTATTTACTATGGTTGATTATGATAAATTTACAATACACCCAGAGATAGAAGGACCACTTAATGTTTTCGAAATTACAAAAGGTGTCAATGGACAATTAAATATTAAGCAAGAAAAAGATATATTACAAAATGTATTAAAATCTGCATTAAAAGTGCCTTCAGTTGATTTAATAAGATGCGGCGGTGGTGACGCTATTGTAGCAGCAAGAGAACAATGGAACGACGGATCAAACACTCTAGCTATTGCACCAGGAAAAGTTATAACTTATGAACGAAATTATGTTACTAATGAAATTTTATCAAAACATGGTGTAACAGTACTCACAATGCCAAGTGCCGAACTTTCAAGAGGAAGAGGCGGCCCAAGATGTATGAGTATGCCACTAAATAGAGATAACTTATAAAAACAACAATATTAGGAGGAATTTATTATGTTTAACTTAAGAAACAGAAACTTTTTAACTTTGATGGACTTTACTCCAAATGAAATAAACTACTTTTTAGATTTAGCTAGAGATTTAAAAAGAGCTAAGTATGCAGGTACAGAACAACAGAAATTAAAAGGTAAAAATATTGCGCTAATATTTGAAAAGAGTTCTACAAGAACAAGATGTGCTTTTGAAGTAGGAGCACTAGACCAAGGAGCTCATGTAACTTACCTTGGACCTACAGGAACTCAAATTGGCAAAAAGGAATCTGTAGCAGATACAGCTAGAGTTCTTGGCAGAATGTATGATGGAATAGAATATAGAGGATATGGCCAAGAAATAGTTGAAGAACTAGCAAAATATGCAGGAGTTCCAGTATGGAACGGATTAACAACTGAAGACCACCCAACACAAATTCTTGCAGATTTTTTAACTATAAAAGAACACTTTGACAAGCCATTAAGCGACATTGTGTTTGTATATGCTGGAGATGGAAGAAACAACATGGCAAATGCATTGATGATTGGTGCTGCTAAAATGGGTATGGACTTTAGAATAGTATCACCAAAGAGCTTATTCCCTGAAACAGCATTAGTTTCAAAATGCAATGAAATTGCTAAAGAAACAGGAGCAAAAATTACTATTACAGATAGCGTGGATGCAGGAGTTAAAAATGCAGATGTAATCTACACAGACGTATGGGTTTCTATGGGCGAAGCAGACGAAGTATGGGCATCAAGAATAGAATTATTAAGGCCATACCAAGTTAATATGAAAATGCTTAATAAGACAGGTAACAAAAACGTTAAATTCATGCACTGCCTACCAGCTTTTCATGATTTAAAGACACTTGTAGGTAAAGATATATTTGAAAAATATGGTCTTGAAGGTTTAGAAGTTACAGATGAAGTATTTGAAAGTACACATTCTATAGTATTTGATGAAGCAGAAAACAGAATGCATACAATCAAAGCAATTATGGTTGCTACACTTGGAAACTAGCCTAAAATAATTATAAAATTAATTGGTGAGGGCAATATTATTGCTCTCACCAATTTAAAATATGGCTAATACATTAATCAAAAGGAGATTATAAAATGGAAAAGGATAAAGATAAGAAGCTAGGCTTGTCTCTATTAATTGCTCTTGGAGTTGGTTCCATGATTGGTGGTGGCATCTTTAATAGCCCAACTGATCTTATCGGTAAAGCAAACCCTCAAGCAGTAATTATTGCATGGGTAATTGGTGGACTTGGCGTGGCATTTTTAGCACTAGTATTTCAATTACTTGCAAACAAAAGACCAGCGCTTACAGGGGGCATATTCACTTATGCAAAAGAAGGCTTTGGAGAATTTGTTGGATTCAATTCAGCCTGGGGATATTGGTTAAGCGCTTGGCTTGGAAACGTTGCATTTTTTATTCTTATATTTAAAACTTTTAATAGTTTAGTAGGTGACGTAAAACCTATAGTAACATTTTTATTAGCATCTGCACTATTATGGATAATTCATTATATACAAATGCGTGGAGTTAAGAGCGCCGGAATAATAAATGCCGTTGCCACAGTTGCAAAAATCATACCCTTATTAATGGTAATTGTATTTGGTCTTGCAATATTTAAAACTAGAACTTTTAATGTTGATAATTGGAAAACAATATTAGCTTCTACGGGGGGTTCTACCACCGTGTTCTTGCAAATTAAAGGAGCAATGGGTACAATTTTGTGGTGCTTTATTGGTATCGAAGCTGCAACAGTGCTTTCTGAGAGAGCGAAATCTCAAAAGACTGTCGGAACTGCTACAATAATAAGTTTAATTATAACTTTAGTGCTTTATATACTGGTTTCAACAACCGCTATGGGAGTAATTTCAGCTAATACTCTTGCTAGTTCACAAACCCCTCTAGCAGATATGTTATCAATTACTGTACTTGGCAGTATTGGAGCTGTAATCGTTAAAGTTGGTTTAATTATTTCACTTGTAGGCTGCCTAATTAGTTGGGTTATGCTTGCAGCAGAAATTCCTTATGTTGCGGCAAAGGGTGGCACAATGCCAAAATGGTTTATTAAACAAAATGACAATGGTGCTGCAGTAAATTCATTATTACTAACTGATGGATTAACTCAAATATTTTTACTTTCACTACTTTTACCAGCACTTCAGTCTGCATATGGTAGTGTGTTTTTAATTTCAACAACATGTATTTTAATTCCATATTTGCTTTCATCACTATATGCAGTTAAAGTTGCATTTACAGATGTCCTAGGAGCTAAAGATAAGATAGTTTCTATATTAGCCTGTACCTATTCACTATATGTAATTTACGCAGTAGGAATAAATTATCTAGGAGCAGCAGTAATACTATATGCAGTGGGTATATTTGTATATCTAAAGGCTAGGAAAGAAAAGAATGAACCTATTAAAATAAACGAGAAAATAGGAATGGTAGCCATTATGGTAGTTGCAATCTTAATGATTATACTGCTTTCAATTGGCAAAATTCAACTTTAAACATTATTTCAATGAAATTTTATAAAATATTTTTAAGTTATTAAATAAATTATATTTTATATATAATATAAAAGGAGAAATATATATGTCAAGAATAGTAATAGCACTTGGTGGAAATGCCCTTCAAGCAAATCCAAAGGATACTACATCAGAAGCACAATTAGTAACAGCAAGACAGACGTCAGAAGCCATTGTAGATTTAATTGAAGAGGGTCACGAGGTTATTGTTGCTCATGGTAATGGACCTCAAGTAGGTCAACTCGTAGCTACTTATGAAGCAGCCGCTTCTATAAATGAAAATAGCCCAATAATGCCTTTTCCTGAATGTGGTGCTATGAGCCAAGGTTATATAGGCTATCATCTGCAACAAAGCATTAGATCAGAGATGAGAAAACGAGGAATAAATAAGGACGTTGCAACAGTAGTTACTCAGGTAATTGTTGATCAGAATGATCCAGGATTTAAGGATCCAACTAAGCCAGTAGGTTCTTTCTTTACAGAGGAACAGGCTAAGAAATTAATGATTGAAAAAGGATATATAATGAAAGAGGATTCAAATAGAGGATGGAGACGCGTAGTGGCTTCACCACTTCCAATGGCTATAGTTGAAGAACCTATTATCAAAACATTAGTTGAAGCTGGACATATTGTTATAACTGTTGGCGGTGGCGGTATACCTGTAATTGATAATGGAAATGGAAACCTTGAGGGCGTTCCAGCAGTAATAGATAAAGATTTTGCTTCTTCTAAAATAGCTGAATTACTAAATGCTGATGCATTAGTTGTACTTACAGCCGTTGAACAGGTTGCTATTAACTTTGGTACTCCAAATCAAAAGAATCTTTCAATAATAACTGTTGAAGAAGCTAAAACTTATATTAAAGAAGGACATTTTGCTCCTGGTTCTATGCTTCCAAAAATAAAAGCGGCTCTTGCTTTCGTTGAAGCACAAGAAGGCAGAAAAGCAATTATAACATCACTCGAAAAAGCTAGAGAAGCAATAAGCGGAACAGCAGGAACAGTGATAACAAAATAATAAACTTTAAATGTAAGTCATAAGATGAAAATGCTTATGACCTATACATAACAAAAATAAAAGATCCAGCAGAATATACAATATATTCTGCTGGATCTTTTAGGTTCAAATAGAAATGTGTCTACATTTCTATAATGGTACCACCCTTCTTTATTGTAGCTATACCTGATGTTATTTATTGTTCTGCCTTAAGTACGCCTCGATAAAAATATCAATATCCCCATCCATAACTGCATCTACATTACCCATTTCTGTATTAGTCCTATGATCCTTTACCAAATTATATGGATGAAATACATAAGATCTAATTTGACTTCCCCAACCATTTTCTTTCAAATCCCCGGTTAAGTCTTCTATTCTATCTTTTTTAGCTCTTTCCTTTAAATCCAATAATTTTGCCATAAGCATCTTCATCGCAGTTTGTTTATTACTATGCTGACTTCTTTCATTTTGACACTGTACTACTATACCCGTAGGTATATGGGTAATCCTTATGGCTGAGTCAGTTTTATTTACATGTTGACCTCCTGCCCCTCCAGATCTATAAGTATCTATTCTCAGGTCATCAGGCTTTATTTCAACATCTTGATTATCGGTAAGCTCTGGAAGTACTTCACAAGATGCAAACGAGGTTTGCCTCTTACCATTTGCATTAAAAGGTGAAATTCTCACTAACCTATGCACTCCCTTTTCTGCCATTAAATATCCATAGGCATATTCGCCAGTTATTTTTAATGTCACTGCTTTAATACCCGCTTCATCAGATGGCTGATAATCTAAAACTTCGATCTTATATCCCTTCTTTTCACACCACCTTGAGTACATTCTATAAAGCATTTCTGTCCAATCTTGAGCGTCACTTCCACCTGCACCGGTATGAAGCGTTAAAATCGCATTATTTATATCATATTTCCCAGCTAATAAAATTTCTATCCTGAACCTATCTGTATCCAGCGTTAGGTCTTTTAATTCACTTTTCATTTCTGCTATAGAGGAATCATCTTCTTCCTCCTCACTTAGTTCAATTAGCACTTCCAAATCTTCTATCTTACTAATTATTAAATTGAATCTATCAATTCTATCTTTAATACCCTTAGCTTTTTGAGTAACTTGTTGTGCCGCTTTTATATCCTGCCAAAAGCTCGTCTCCTGCATTGTAAACTCAAGTTCTTTTAATTGTTTTTCCATAGACGCTACGTCAAAGAGACACCCTAATCTCTTCTACATTACTTTTTAATACGTTTAATTCACTTATTGTTTCTTCGATTAGTATTATCAATTATAGCACCTCTTTCATTATATTTGAAAAGGGATAAGCAAGAATCAATTGCTCATCCCTTTTCAGTTGGAAATTGACGGTTTTATATTTCCAACTATTATTATCCCTTATGCGGTTGTTTGAAGTTATTAATAATTATTAACCTCTGCCACAGCAATTTTTGTATTTTTTCCCTGAACCACAAGAACATTCATCATTTCTTCCTTGTTTAGTAACTTTTTTAATTGGCTCATTTTTAATGGAATTATCATGATTTGTTGATGTAATCTTAGAAACCATTTCTCTCTCAGGTGCTTTTTCTATTTGCACATGAAATAAGTATTTAACAGTTTCCGTCTTTATATTTTCAATCATTTCAGCAAACATATCGCTACCTTCCATTTGGTAGGCTTGTGATGGGTCCTGTTGCTTATAAGCTCTAAGTCCAATGCCCTGCTTTAAATGTTCCATCTCATCGATATGATCCATCCATTTACTATCTACTACCCTTAGAAGAATAACCCTTTCGACTTCTCTTATTTGTTCGTCACCAAAATTTTCTTCTTTTTGTTCATAGATTTTTTTAGCTATTTCTAAAAGAGTATTTTTAATTTCCTCATTAGATGTTTTAGAAAGTTCTTCTATTGAAACCATACCCTTTGGAAGATATATTTCTTCAAGATAGTTAATAAGTTTTACTAATTCCTCATCAAAACTTTCCTCAACTCCACTAATATGTGAATCAACTGCAGAGAAAACAACATCTTGTATCATTTCTTCAATTTGATCTTTTATATTTTCGCCTTGAAGAACCTCTGTTCTTTGTCTATAAATTATTTCTCTCTGTTGGTTCATTACATCATCATATTGAACAACATTTTTTCTTATATCAAAGTTATTTCCTTCAACTTTCTTTTGAGCACTTTCTATAGCACCACTTACCATCTTGCTTTCAATAGCGTCCTCATCAGTTAATCCTAATTTTCCTACAACCCCTTGAAGTCTTTCAGACCCAAATATTCTCATTAAATCATCTTCGAGTGATATGTAAAATCTTGAGCTTCCAGTATCTCCCTGACGACCAGCACGACCCCTAAGCTGATTATCAATACGCCTAGATTCATGTCTTTCAGTTCCAATTATCTTGAGTCCACCAACTTCAACAACGCCTTCTTCAAGCTTAATATCTGTACCACGGCCCGCCATATTAGTTGCTATGGTAACCATGCCACGTGCTCCTGCATGAGAGACTATATCCGCTTCTCTTTCATGATATTTAGCATTAAGTACTTGATGAGGAATTCCTCTTTTTTTAAGCATATCAGATAATAATTCTGATTTTTCTATACTAACAGTTCCTACGAGAACGGGCTGCTTGTTCTTATAAGTTTCAACTATTTCATCTACTATAGCTTTATATTTCCCATTAACAGTTTTAAACACTAAATCTGCGTTATCAATTCTTGTTAATGGCATATTTGTAGGTATTACTATTACATCCAATCCGTATATTTCTCTAAATTCATTTTCTTCTGTAAGCGCAGTTCCAGTCATGCCCGATAACTTATTATACATTCTAAAATAGTTCTGGAAGGTAATAGTTGCAAGAGTTTTTGACTCTTTTTCAATTTTGACGCTCTCTTTTGCTTCAATAGCTTGGTGAAGCCCATCGCTATATCTTCTGCCTTCCATGAGTCTTCCAGTAAACTCATCCACTATGATAACTTGACCATCCTTTGCCATATAATCTTTATCTTTTCTCATGATGAAGTTTGCTTTTAAAGCTTGAACTGTATGGTGCTGTATACCCATATTTTCTGCATCAGCATAATTCTCTAAATGAAAATATTTTTCCGCTTTATCTATACCAGCATCAGATAATATAACAGCACTAGCTTTTTCATCTATAGTATAATCTTCTTCCTTCACTAGACCCTTAACAAAATAATCTGCTACTTTATAAAAATCCGTAGATTTTTCTCCTTCTCCAGATATTATAAGCGGTGTTCTAGCTTCATCTATTAATATAGAATCAACCTCATCCACGATTACAAAGTTTAATTTTCTTTGAACTCTTTCTTCTTTATAAACAACCATATTATCTCTTAAATAGTCAAACCCAAATTCGTTATTTGTCCCATATGTTATATCTGAATTATAGGCCGCTTGCCTTTGTGTTTGATCTAAATCATGAATAATTACGCCTACAGAAATACCTAAGAATTCGTGTATTCGTCCCATGTCATCGCTATCTCTTTTGGCAAGGTAGTCATTAACTGTAATTATGTGAACACCATTTCCTGTTAACGCATTCAAATATGAGGGAAGTGTAGCCACTAAGGTCTTTCCTTCACCCGTTTTCATTTCTGTTATTCTTCCTTGGTGCAGTACTATTCCACCAATTAGTTGTACTCTAAAATGCTTCATGTTAAGAACTCTCCATGAAGCTTCTCTAACCACCGCAAAGGCTTCAGGTAATATATCCTCTAAAGTCTCTCCTTTATTTAATCTAGTTTTAAATTCTTCTGTTTTTGATTTAAGTTCTTCATCGCTTAAACTAGTCATCAACGGATCTAATTCTTCTATTTTATCTACTGTTGAAATTATTCTTTTTATCTCTCTATCACTATAACTACCAAATAACTTTTCAAAAAATTTCATACTTTTCATCCTCACTATTCATTTTAATAGTCCCTAAATATATACTTAAAATTATACCACTTAATTTGTTACTGTTCAACTTATACGAATTTATAAATTTTGTAAATTATCATTAATAATTTTTCACTATACTTTTTTTAAGTTAAAAAAAGATTAAAGTAAGTAAATTTACTTTAATCCTTTAAATTTAATATATTTTAAAATTCTGGTTCTATCAAACCATAATTTCCATCTTTTCTTTTATATACTACATTTACCTCTGAACTACCATCACTCATATATACGAAGAAACTATGACCAACGAGTTCCATTTGAAGTACTGCTTCCTCTGCTGACATAGGTTTAAATGCAAATTTCTTCATCTTTACTATCTTAGGATCTATACCATCATCTTCGTTCTTATCATATTTTGGTATGCCTTGAAATTTAAGAGATGTTCCTCTATTCCTTTTTTCTAATTTTGTTTTATTTTTTCTAATTTGTCTTTCTAATTTATCAACTACAATATCTAATGATGTATACATATCTTCATTTTGCTCTTCTGATCTTAAAATAACTCCATTAAAAGGGATTGTAACTTCTATTGTATGTCTATTCTTACAAACGCCTAATGTTGTCTGTGCTTCCACATCTGGACTAAAATACTTATCCAATCTTGCTATTTTCTTGTCTATAATATTTTTCAAGGCTTCTGTTATCTCTATATTTCTTCCTATTACTTTGACTTTCATACTTACAGCCCCTCTCTAATATCTACATACTGCTTAATTACTAAGCATGATATATGTTTTATATTTCAATTCTATTACTTTTAATGCTAAATAGCAACCATTAAAATCAGAATTCACATAATATTAATACAATTTAAATTATATTCGATATTTTTAGGTACCAATAAAATAAAAACCCCTAATATAATATTAGGAGTTTTTATATATTAAGTTAGTTGACCTGGTCTTTGACCCCACACTCGCCTGCTGGAGCTTTTGCTACCCAGAATTACCCTCTCACTACTAACACTCTCGTCTACTAAACGGCAGGACTAACCTCTAAGCCGCACCATGCTCGCTAAACTTTGTTTAACTTACGTGGATCGTTTCGCCTGCGACTGGCATCGACTTTCAACCACAAACCTAACTTACTACAATACGTATTATACATTACTTTTGGCTATTGTCAATATATAAATATTATTTATTCCACTTTCTTTCAGTTTGTGAGCACAATGAAACGCTGTAGCCCCAGTGGTTATAACATCATCAATGAGCAAAATATTTTTATTTTTTATAACTTCATTTTTTTGGATCTCAAAACATCTCTCCATATTGTTCCATCTTTCTTCGCCATTGAGACCTATTTGATCTTTAGTATCCTCAGTTTTAATCAAGTTGCAAATCACTGGAATATTTAAAAATCGCGATAAATAGCTTGCCAAAAACTCGCTTTGGTTATACCCCCTATTTTTTAAAGCTTTTTTAGTCATAGGTACATAAGATATTAAGTCAAACTGTAATTCATTGCTTTTTACAAGTTGTAACATGTATTCCGCTAAGATTTCACCGCATATAAAATCGCTTTTATATTTAAGCCTAATAATTAATTCTTTTACTATATTAGAATAATAAAACACTGACCAAACAAGATATTTTTCTTCATTGCGACCTATATAAAAGCTTTGCGCACAGCGCTTCAATTTTTCTCTGCATTTAGTACACAAAGCTTCACTTTCCTCACTATATCCACTACAAATCACGCACTGCTCATCGCCTGAATATATGAGCTGAACTAAACAATAAAGTATTTTTCTTATATATTTAATAATCCTCGCTCCCACGCTTTCTCATTAAATTTTCTAGCTATATTTTTAGCTTTATCCATTTGCACAGTTTCAACATTAGCTAAAAATATAGCCTCTCCCCTTTGTATACTTTCATATCTCCCAACCTTACTTGATAAATATAATAGTTGCTTATGATTATATTTATCATTATCAGCAAAATAAACTATAACATCAATTGAATGAAATTCTAAATAACTTTCTTCAAAGTCATTAGTGACTATTATCCCCTCATCTTCATTCATGAACTTTACTTTAATATTAGCATCGCTTTTTTTACTAATAAACAAAAATATATTTTCACTTAGCTTTTCTTTGAAATTACATAGATACTCAAAGACCGCTATAGTTTTTTCCTCATCTGGTGTAAATATTATTACCTTTCTATTAGATATAATTGACCAATTCAAATATTGATAAACAACCAAAGGTATATCCGTACTAAGATTTATCCTCGTAGTTATGATTCTAGGCTCTATAATCGGAATATTATTGTTTTTTAACGGAAACATTATTGGCGTGCCCTCGCTTAAAACATTCTCTACAGAATAGGCTATAGCTACACTATTTGCTTTACACATTCTTAATAACACTTTTTTTATTTGTTGCTTAGTGTATTTAGGAAAACTTCTAATATCATTATAAATAATCAAATCAAATTTTTCTTGGAGTTTTAACGCATTTTCATGATTGCATATATGTAAATACTCATTCACACTGCCATAATTCGTTTCAGGTGAATATACATATTGACCTAAATTACTAAATTTATTTATGAAGTAAATAATATCAATACTCCTCTGGTTTTCATTAGTTATATACAATATATTTTTCTTTTCATTAACATATTCAATTATAGTTTCTAACAATATATCAGAGGAATTGTAAAACATAGATACAACATCAATTCTTTTTTTGCTGTTTAAAGAACATCTTAAAATTTCTTTGCTAATCTCATCTTTTTCTTTACTAAGGTTTAATTTTGCGTAGAAAAGCATGTAAAATCTCCTTTGCAATTTAATATTTCTTCCAAACAAATCAATCTAATTTTCATCATGGCCCACATTTGCATCTACTATTTGCCTTATTCTCCAGCCCAAAGCGGAGTACCGCTCGAAACTTCTGTTGTTATCTTTCATGAAATTAACAGCTTTTATTGCTCCCACTAAAACAACCATATTCTTTGCTCTAGTTATCCCTGTATAAAGTAAATTTCTGTTCATTAAAAGTGGGGGCCCCATAAACATAGGCATAATTACAACTTCAAACTCACTACCTTGACTTTTATGTATTGTAATAGCATACGCTAAAGCTAGTTCATCTAAATATACACCTTCATATTCTACCCGTTTGTCATCATCAAAAATCACAATAACATTTTCATTATCTTCATCAATATCTTCAACATACCCTACATCACCATTAAAAATGCCCACTCCATCTTCAGCTTTTGCATTAATTTTTTTCCATTTTATAGAGTAATTATTTTTAATTTGCATAACCTTGTCGCCTACCCTAAATATAGTATTCCTATATTCCTTTTCCTTTTTATACTTAGATTTAGGGTTCAATATTTGCTGAAGCTTTCCATTTAGATTTTCTATACCCAATATCCCTTTTCTCATAGGAGAGAGTATTTGAATGTTCTTCATCTTATCCCACTCTTTGTTAAATTTTGGCAATCTGGTATTAATTAAAGCAATTATACTGTCCAAGATTTTCTCCGGCTCATTATTCTCAATAAAATAAAAATCTTTATCCTTTTTATTCAAAATAGGCATCTCGCCATTGTTAATTTTATGAGCATTCACAATAATCATACTTTCTTGTGCTTGCCTAAAAATCTCCTTAAGCTTAACTACTTTAACACATTTACTGTCAATAATATCTCTTAGTACATTACCCGGTCCGACAGATGGCAATTGGTCAACATCACCAACAATTATAAGTCGAGTTCCTACGCTGATAGCTTTTAATAAACTATTCATAAGCATTATGTCTATCATAGATGCTTCATCAATAATTAGCACATCACAATCTAAAGGCGATTCCTCACTTCTAGAGAACTGCGACCCATCATCTCTGCCTACTCCAAGTTCTAATAACCTATGTATGGTTTTGGCTTCGCGACCAGTAGCCTCTGTCATTCTTTTGGCAGCCCTTCCGGTGGGCGCAGCCATATAAACTTTCATTCCTGCTTCTTCAAATACCTCTATAATGCAATTAATTATAGTAGTTTTTCCAGTACCTGGACCTCCCGTTATTATTTCAATACTATTTTCTGCAGCACCACAAATAGCAGTCTTTTGAGACGTTGCAAATTTTATGTTTTTTTCTTCTTCGAAGTCATTAATCTTTTCTTCTATGTCTATTTCTAATTCGTCATACTTTTCTATAGATAAGGTTATAATTTTTTTAGTAATAGCTAATTCACAGTAATAGAACGGCATAGTGAAAACACAGTCTTCTTCATCAATATTTTCGACTTTCAATTTTCCCTGCAATACATTATCATAAACATTTTTTTCAATTTCTTCAGCCGTAACCCCAAGAATATTTTTAGATTCTTGGTATAATTTGTTTAAGGGCATATAAGTATTTCCCATAGCGCAAAATTCATTTACCACATAATTAATTCCACTTTGTATTCTGAAAGGCGACTCTTTGTCAATGCCTAAACTTTGTGCTATCTTATCTGCAATTTTAAATCCTACTCCAGAAATGGTTTCAGTTAACACATAAGGATTATCCTGTACTACCTTTATAGAGTCTCCTCCATATTTTTTATAAATTTTCACACATTGGTTAGGTGTTACTCCATATGTTTGAAGAAATATCATTATATTTTTAACTTCTCGTTGCTTAGAATATGATTCAAAAATTAATTGAATCTTTTTTTGTCCTACACCATCAATCTCTTTTAATCTTTCAATTTCATTATCTAATATATTCATGGTGTTTTCACCAAAGTGCTGTACAATTTTTTTAGCAGTTATTGGTCCAATTCCTTGAATAACTCCTGAAGCTAAATATTTTTCTATACCTTCAAGTGAACTAGGTATTATTTCCTCACATTGTATTATTCTAAATTGCTTGCCAAATTGAGGATGAGTAACCCACTCCCCCGTTAATTTCAGGTTCTGCCCTTCACTTATATATGGCACAATGCCTACCACAGTTATCTGCTTTTTATTATCATTCAAATGAGCAATTATATATCCATTTTCTTCATTATGAAATACTACATCTTCGATTATCCCTTGTATTTCCGGCATAAAATCTCTCCTATTTATAAATTCATATAATAACATTAATAATAATATTATTAGCAATAATATTATTATTAATGTTATTATATCATATGTATTTTACATCTCTTATGTTCAGTATACCCCTATCTTAGGTTTTATCAAAATACTACTTAATAATCACATGCACTAAAAAGGGATAACAATTAATAATTGTTATCCCTTTTTTTATATTATACGTACTTTTTTATTTCATCAACCTTGTTTAGTTTTTCCCATGAAAGATCTAAATCAATTCTTCCAAAATGTCCATAGGCAGCTACTTGTTTATAAACAGGTCTTCTTAGTTCTAATTCTCTTATAATTACAGCTGGCCTTAAATCAAATACTTTTTCAACTATTTGAACTATTTTATCATCGTCAATTTTTCCTGTTCCGAAAGTTTCGACCTCTATAGATACCGGTTTAGCTACACCTATAGCATAAGCTAACTGAATTTCCAATTTATCTGAAACTCCTGCAGCAACTAAATTTTTAGCAACCCATCTTGCAGCATATGCAGCGGATCTATCAACTTTTGTTGCATCCTTTCCTGAGAATGCTCCACCTCCATGTCTTCCATATCCACCATAAGTATCTACTATTATTTTTCTTCCTGTTAAACCAGAGTCTCCTTGCGGTCCTCCAATTACAAATCTTCCTGTAGGATTTATATAATATTTAGTATTTTCATCTAATAATCCACTTGGAACTACAGGTTTTATTACATGCTCTTTTAAATCATTTTCAATTTGATCATGAGTTGCTTCTTCTGCATGTTGAGTTGAAATAACAATAGTATCTATTCTTACTGGCTTATTATCTTCATACTCTACAGTAACTTGAGTCTTTCCGTCCGGTCTTAAGTAATCTAATGTGCCATTTTTTCTTACTTCGCTTAACTTTCTTGCTAATCTGTGAGCCATAGCAATTGGTAGTGGCATGTATTCTGGTGTCTCATTAGTTGCAAATCCAAACATCATGCCTTGATCACCAGCACCTATTGCGTCAACCTTATCAATCTCGCCTGCTTTAGATTCTAATGCCTCATCTACTCCCATAGCTATATCTGTTGATTGTTCATTAATAGACGTAAGTACAGCGCATGTGCTAGCATCAAACCCGTATTTTGCTCTAGTATATCCTATGCCTTCAATGGTATTCCTAACAACCTTAGGAACATCTACATAACAACTAGTTGTTATCTCTCCCATTACTAAAACCATTCCTGTAGTAACCGCTGTTTCACAAGCAACCCTAGCATAAGGATCTTGCTCTAAAATAGCATCAAGTACAGCATCTGAAATTTGGTCACAAATTTTGTCTGGATGTCCTTCTGTAACGGATTCTGATGTAAATAATCTTTTCATTATAATTCTCCCTTCTATTCTCTAAAATTTCCCTATAAAAAAATAAAACCTCTTCCAAATATAAGAAGAGGTGATTTAATCATCTCCCTTATCTTGCAGATTATAACTGCAGGAATTGGCACCATGGTGCATTGCACCGGTTGCCGGGTTTCATAGGGCCTTTTTCCCTCCACCTCTCTTGATAAGAGTTATCAATTATTAAGTTTTAATTATAATACCATATGCATTCTATGGTGTCAACAGAATCTAAACCCTGTAAAAAATAAAAAAAGACATCTATAGATGTCTTTTGGTGGAGGAGGACGGATTCGAACCATCGAAACATTACGTAACAGATTTACAGTCTGCCCCCTTTGGCCACTCGGGAACTCCTCCATATGTGGAGCTGGCAATAGGAATTGAACCTACAACCTGCTGATTACAAGTCAGCTGCTCTACCGTTGAGCCATGCCAGCATGCATTTTATTCTATTTTAAAAAGATTATTATGGTGGGAACAACAGGGTTCGAACCTGTGACCCTCTGCTTGTAAGGCAGATGCTCTCCCAGCTGAGCTATGCTCCCATAATTTATTGTAAACCATAATTTATTGTAAACCATTATAAATGGTGGAGGAGGACGGATTCGAACCATCGAAACATTACGTAACAGATTTACAGTCTGCCCCCTTTGGCCACTCGGGAACTCCTCCACTTATGGAGCTGGCAATAGGAATTGAACCTACAACCTGCTGATTACAAGTCAGCTGCTCTACCGTTGAGCCATGCCAGCATATTATGTTTTATCATTTTGCCGTTTTACCGTTTTACCGTGTCGACAAGAATTATTATACAACTTTAATTAATTAATTTCAAGTCTATTATCCTTTAATAAACGACTTCTTCTCTCCATAACTATACTATTCGCATATTTGCTTAATATTAAGCATTGATACAACTTACTATTTGCACAAATAATTTATTATATTTTTTATTTGGTTTTCCTTCATATAGTTAATATACTTATATATCATTTTTTAATTAATCATTTTTTTATTCTTTATTATAATAATACACGGGATTTATTCATATAAATTATTCATAGGAAACTAATAATTTTTCCCCAGCGCAATACAAGGAGGTATATTTCTTGAGTAAAGCTAAAACCCATTATAAAGATCCTTTAGCATACTATACACTTTCTAATTTTCTAAAAGATTATATTGACAAAAATACTTTAGTTGTTTGCATAGGTACCGATAGATGTATAGGCGATTGTCTAGGTCCTTTAGTTGGTACACTTTTAAAAAATAGTTCCTTTCCATTACCTGTATATGGCACTATAGATAATCCAATTCATGCCTTAAACATAGATAGTAAATTATCTAAAATAAATGCATTGCACCCAAATTGTACTATAATAGGTGTAGATGCTTGTTTAGGAGACATTTCAAATATTGGAGAACTCCAAGCTAGAAATTATCCAATTCATCCTGGCAAAGGTGTAGGGAAAACCCTTCCTAAGGTAGGCACTCTTTCATTAATAGGTATAGTAGATTCAAGTGATGATAGTGAATTATTTACAAATAGAAACATAAGATTGAGCTTGGTAATGGATATTGCTAATGTTTTAAGCAGATCCCTCTTGCATTCATACTATTTGCACTCCCTTACCAATGAAGAAAATAATTTGAGCCCTGTTTAACATGCTTTAATTAGTTTTAAATAATTATCCACAATTTAAACTTACAAATCTTATATAATATAAAAATAAGCAATACAATTAAACTAATAATTGTATTGCTTATTTTTATAGCTTGCTTATACTTTTTATTCTGTTAAGCATAATTCTCTTCCATTGAATGAATTATCTAACTTATCCATATAATCCAATACTTTACCTGTTCCGAGTGCTACGCATGAAATCGGATCCTCCGCTAGATATACCGGAACTTTAGTAACCTCTTGTATGAGCTTACCTAAGCCTTTTAACAATGCACCTCCACCAGTCATAACTATACCTTTATCAGCTATATCTGCTGAAAGCTCAGGTGGTGTTTTTTCTAATACGGAATGTGCACATCCTGCTATTAAATATACCGCCTCTTTTAAAGCTTCTCTCATTTCTTCTGATGATACTTCTAAATTCTTAGGAAGACCTGTAATTAAATCTCTCCCTCTTATCTCCATGCTTGTCTTTTCTTCTTGTTTATAAGCACAACCTATGTTGATTTTTAAATCCTCTGCAGTCCTCTCACCAATCATTAATTTATGTTTTTTTCTGATATATTTTATAATCTCTTCATCAAACTTATCACCAGCTACTTTAACTGATTCACGTACAACCATGCCTCCTAAAGAAATAACTGCAATATCAGTCGTGCCTCCACCAATGTCAATAACCATATTACCACTTGCTCTAGTAATATCGAGTCCCGCTCCGATTGCCGCTGCTAGTGGTTCTTCTATAAGTTGAACTTTCTTAGCTCCGGCATTTCTACCTGCATCTTCTACCGCTCTTCTTTCTACTTCCGTTGCTTCGCAAGGTACACATATTACAACTTTTGGAGAAGATAGCCTTCTTTTCCCACAAGCCTTCTTGATAAAATGATTTAACATTTTTTCAGTTATGTCATAATCCGAAATAACACCGTCCCTCATAGGGCGTATTGCCACAATATTGCCTGGTGTCCTTCCTATCATTTGCCTAGCTTCTTCTCCTACTGCCAATACCTTATTATTATTTCTATCTATGGCAACAACAGAAGGTTCTTTTAATATAACACCTTTTCCTTTAATATATACAAGCACTGTAGATGTACCCAAATCTATTCCCATATCTGTACCCATTCTAAAAAAAAACATTTCAAAACCACTCCTGCTCTTTAGTATATTCAATATTTAAATTACACTAAACTCTATTCTATAAAGCTATAAGAAAACCCTCTTTTAATTTTAAAATTTTTTTATAGTTTTTAGCTTCGAATGTTTTTATCCTTGTGCTTCTTTATATTTCAATTTAGTTGCTCTTCCGCCTCTTATATGCCGCTCAGCTTTATTTATATCCAAAATTGTTTTTGCATCGCTGGCAATTTGAGGATTTATTGTGGGTAATCTTTCCGTCATATCCTTGTGTATAGTACTCTTGCTAACGCCAAACACTTTGGCAGTTCTTCTTATTGTAGATTTTGACTCGATAATGTACTTAGCAACTTCTAGTACTCGATCTTCAATATAGTCTTTCAAGTGTTGCCTCCTTAACCCTTATATATTTATAAATATGCATTATCTTGCTTTTAAATTCCATTCCAATTAGTCATCTTCTAATATATTTTTAAAAAATGGCTAATTGAGATGGTTATTGGTTATTTCTTAGTTTCTGCAGGTTGATATTTCTCATATTTTACATATTTAGCAGGATCAACATTCTTATTACTCTGCAGAACTTCAAAGTGTAAGTGAGATCCATATTCTTCCTTAAATGAATTTAAACTAGTGTTTCCCACTGTACCAATTTGCTGTTTTTTAGTTACTTTATCGCCTTTTTTTACTAATATTTTTTCATCTAGATTAGTACTGTTAGTAATAAATCCATTTTGATGATCTATCTTAACCATCTTACCTTTTTGGCCATTAACGTCAGTACCAACTTCTTTAACTATTCCATCCATAACCGCTACAACTGGCTCCCCTATTTTTGCTTGAATGTCAATACCTAAATTTGTCCTATAGCTTCCATCAGTCTTCCACACTACTGAATCAATATCTTTTGAATATGCCCTTGCGAGTAATCCATTTGCTACGGGATTTTCAAATTTAGCATTAACTGATTTAGATACTGCTGATGCCGCTTTTCCTGTTGTAACCTTTTTGATATCTGGTACCGCTTTAAGCGCTTCAGCCTTAGCTTTCTTTTCTTCTTTTACTTGAAGAGCACCCTCATATTCTTTTTGTTGCGCTTTTATAACATCTCCTGCATTTGCTTGTTGTTTTTGTAATGCTTCTTGCTTGCTTGAAAGCTTCTTATTATTATTTGCTGTTATAGACGCCACTGAAGCTACTATACATAAACAAACAAATAAAATTACATAGAATCCTTCCTTCTTAAAAAAATTTAATGTCTTATTGTTTTCATTCTTATTCATACAAACACCTCCATTTGTATTTTTGTCCATATTTTATTAAAACATACATATTTCCTAAAATTTATTTAAGTTAGTCTACATTTTAATAATATTTATATTTTATAGTTTAAAACATATTTTAAATTTTAAATTATTCACCCTTAGTTTTACTTAAATCATCTTCAAGTTTATTTTTATAAAAAGCAAAGCTGATTATCCATTTTTTATATAGGATAACCAGCTTATGTGTATTTTTTTTCATTTGGATATAACAGTCCCTTGATAATAATGAGTTAATATTTCAATATAGGTTTTCCCATCTTTCGCCATCGCATCCGCACCCCATTGACTCATCCCTACACCATGACCATATCCGCTGCAATCTATTTCTATATTGCTTAAATTAAACTTCATTTCAAAATTCGATGATTTTAAACCGAGCATTGTTCTAAACTTACTGCCTGTCATGGTTATATTCCCTACCTTAATACTCTTAACACTCCCTGCCTCAGTCCTATCAATTACTGTTATTTGTTTCTTAACATTAGTTGATGTTACCTTAGCATTATTATAGTTTTTATTTATAATTCGACTTAGATCTTTATACTTTAAAATTTTACTACTCTTAAAGCTTCCTGCTCTTTCTTCGCCTGGACTTTCTACACTCCTTAAATAAGGTATGCTATCGCTAAATACCTCTTCGGAATTTTCCGTTTTCCCACTGCTAGTTGCAAAATAATAAGGTTCCATTACTAAGTTGTTGTTATATGTTAAAACTTGTCCTAATGTTCCTTTAACCGCCATTTTAATCTTATTCCAATTTTTTTCACCAGAAGTTCCCCATTCTTTTATACGCTCTTCTTTAGTCCTATAAACTTGACAGTGGACTGTATCGCATAAATCAGCTCCATTACCATTTTTACATGGGGTTCCACCCATTTCTGTGACATGAGCTAAAGCATAAGTCCTAGCCGCCACTGCTTGAGATTTTAAAGCTTCTATTCCAAAATCAGCTGGCATTTCCGCTGCAACAACTCCCGTAACATATTCTTCTAAACTAAGTTCTTTTATATTATTTTCTTTTGACATAAAAACTTTAACTTTAGTGATTTTGGCTAGTGAACCATATTTTATAATATTTTCATTGTCTTCTACCTTAATTGCAGAGTTTTTACCCTTATTTATACTTTTATTATTTCCTACCCCCACTATTAAAACAGAAGTAATAACTATAAATGCAATAAATGCAGTTATTAATAGAAGGATATTTTTTAAATGTACTGTAATAAAAACTCTTCTCATTTTTTTCTCCTCTCGTTATAAAACAACCTTTACCTTATACATATTAAATAACTATAAAAAATATTACTTTTTCCCATTGACTAAATCCCTGTAAAATAATAGTGCATACTATTATGCATTTATTAAAAGAGATAACGGATAAAAAGATTTAGACCAGTTGTAACCAAAAGGCACCCAAAAATAATATACTAGTCATTGTGCTAGTTTATTATTTTTAGGTGCTTATTATAAAATAATTGGAATATAACACTTATATATTCCAACTATCCAAGTTTAAATTATAAGTGAACCGCCATATATTTTTATCGCTTATTGAATTTCCCTGTTATTTATGAGAACTCACTCTTTCTATGTCTGCTCCTAGTCCCTTTAATTTCTCCTCAATAGAAACATAGCCTCTATCAATATGATATATATCATTTATTGTAGTTGTGCCCTCTGCTGTAAGTCCTGCAAGTATTAATGCCGCTCCCGCTCTCAAATCTGTAGCTGTAACTTCTGAACCTGTAAACCTATCTATACCTTCTATTACGGCACTTCTACCATCTATTTTTATATTTGCTCCCATTCTCTTTAATTCTGTGGCATGCATAAATCTATTCTCAAAAATAGTTTCTGTAATTATACTCGTTCCTTTTACTGTACACAGTAAACTCATCATCTGAGCTTGCATATCTGTAGGGAACCCAGGGTATGGCATAGTTTTTATATCTATTGGGCTTAACTTTTTCCTACCATCAACTATTATGCTATTTTTATTAATTTCTATTCCTACTCCCATCTCTGTAAGTTTTGCTATTATTGGTTTTGAATGAATTTCATCAATACCATTAATTTTAAACAAGCTTTTCGTTATTGCAGCAGTTATCATAAATGTACCCGCCTCTATCCTGTCATATATCGGCTTATAAACAACTTCTTTAAAATCTTTAACGCCTAAAATTCTTATAGTGTCTGTTCCTTCTCCATATATTTTTGCTCCCATAGCCCTTAAGAACTTTGCTAGGTCTACAATTTCTGGTTCTTCTGCTGCATTTCCTATTATTGTTTCTCCCTCGGCTAGCGTTGCTGCCATCATTATATTTTCCGTTGCCCCAACTGACGGATAATCTAAATATATATTGCTGCCTATTAGTTTTTTTGCTTTTGCTTCCACATACCCGTGACCTACTGATACTTCTGCACCTAAAGCTGCTAATCCTTTTAAATGAAGATCGATAGGCCTAGTTCCAATATTGCATCCACCCGGCAGAGAAATTTTGAAGTTTCCAAATCTTCCAAGCATAGGACCCATTATTAAAAAAGATGCTCTCATTTTTCTAACTAATTCATCATTAGCTCCATTATTAAATAAATTAGTAGTATTAATTTTCACCATTTTAGTAATTTTATCTATATTAATATCTGCTTTAAGAGATTTTAATACATCACAAATTACAAATACATCTTCAAGCATAGGAGCATTTTCAATGGTACAACTATTACCGTTTAATATTGTTGCTGCAAGTATAGGAAGAACCGAATTTTTAGATGCACTTATATCCACTTCACCTTCTAATTTTTTCCCACCTTTTATAACTAATTTATTCATTTACTTCCTCCATTATATTGTTATTTTTAATAAGTTGTAATTATTTCAGGTGTACCAATGATAATGTATCTTCCAGATGAATAATTACATACAGCATAATTAAAATCGATTGACTTTTTATTGATTACCAGCTCATCGTATTTTTTAGTATATGCTATAGTACTTAGTCCATTATTTATACTCACAGTCTCAATATTGTAAGTCCCATGGGATTTCAAAACTTTTATTATCCTATTATTAACACCATAAATGTCTTCATTTTTAACACTTGAACTACTCTCTCCCATTTTCGCCTTTAGGTATTGAAAGTATTTGATGTTTTTGCCTCTATAGCCAATACTAGTGCTAACTTTATTTTTAAGAGATACTAGTCCATTTTCGTTACCTATCTTACTTATGTTTATCGTTATATCATTCTCATTTTTGTATTTTAATGCTTCTATATATCCTTCAACATTTTCACCAGAAAACTCTATACAATAAGAATTCTCATTTTCGGAAATGTTTAATTTTATTTTTCTGTTATTAAGTTCTAAAGACTTAACTAAATAGTCACAAAATTGTTTTGGTTCTTCTCCAGTTTTAAAGCATGTTTTCAATCCATACTCCACAGTTTTGCTTTTAGTTTGGAGTAATATTTCATCGAATAAATTAACTACCTCCTGTGCATTTGAGATTTTAACATTAATTTGTAAAATAATTAGACTTAATACTATACACAAAAGTGCGATACTTTTTCTTTTCATTTTAATCCCCCTACCCTTCAATTAAATTCTTGACCATAATTTATTTTTTTATTCTATAAATAATGGTTTTTTAATATTCATGTTATTAATAAAATCATCCCCCAGCACAAGTGTGAAGAGGGCTATTTGATTCATTATATAGGTAGGGTTATTTTAAAAATTGATATTTAGTATATATCCATTCTTTATATTATTAATATATAAAATTTTAGTGGAAATGTGCTAAAAAAAATCAAATGCCATTTTTTAGCAAAAAAAAATGAAGATATATTAATATCCTCATTTTATAATCTCTATCCTTTTGTCTTGATTCTTTCAAGCGCTCTTAAAATAGCATTCTCTGTTCTTATAAAACCAATTCCATGCTTATGTCTCAATCTTTCTTCTGCTCTTTCTTTAGCCTGCCTTGCTCTTTCAACATCTATATTCTCTGGCCATTCACAGGCACTACATAACATTTCTACCTCACCTTGAATCACTCTTAAAACTCCCGTTGATGTAAAAGCTTTTAACTTTTTACCACTTACATCTGTAAATGTTGTCACCGTAGGTTTTAATGGAGATATCATAGGAACATGATTGGCAAAAATACCAAATCTGCCATCATCACTCTCCGTGTTCAAACTCAGTATTTCACCACTATAAAACTCCTTTTCCGGAGTAAGTATAGTAAGCTTTATATGATTTTCCATATAAATACACTTCCATTTCTATGCACATATTCTTAAAATACTTTATTAACCAGCCATAGTTTTCGCTTTTTCTACTGCCTCTTCTATAGATCCAACAAACATAAATGCCGCTTCAGGTAAGTCATCATGCTTTCCTTCAATGATTTCTTTAAATCCTCTTACCGTTTCTTTTACTGGTACAAATTTACCTTTCATTCCTGTAAATTGCTCCGCTACAGTAAATGGTTGAGATAAAAACCTTTGAACCTTTCGCGCTCTTAATACTACCATCTTATCCTCTTCAGATAATTCATCTATCCCTAATATTGCAATAATATCTTGAAGTTCTTTATATCTTTCAAGGATACGTCTAACTTTTATTGTAACATCATAGTGTTCCCTACCAACTATTCTAGGATCAAGCATTGTTGAAGTAGATTCTAGTGGGTCTACCGCTGGATAAATGCCCAATTCAACTATCCCTCTAGAAAGCACTGTAGTAGCATCAAGATGACTGAATGTAGTAGCTGGTGCAGGATCAGTTAAATCGTCTGCCGGTACATATACAGCCTGAACAGATGTAATAGATCCTTGTTTTGTAGATGTAATTCTCTCTTGTAATTGTCCCATTTCCGTAGCAAGTGTTGGTTGGTACCCGACCGCACTTGGTATTCTGCCAAGTAGCGCAGACACCTCTGAACCTGCTTGTGTAAATCTAAATATATTATCTATGAATAAAAGTACATCTTGACCATGATCTCTAAAATATTCTGACATGGTAAGCCCTGTTAACGCAACTCTCATTCTAGCTCCAGGTGGTTCATTCATCTGTCCAAAAACTAAAGCCGTTTTAGATATAACTCCTGACTCTTTCATTTCATTATAAAGATCATTACCTTCCCTAGTCCTCTCACCAACTCCGGTAAATACTGAAAGTCCATTATGTTCTTTTGCAATATTATTCATAAGTTCTTGAATAAGAACCGTTTTACCAACTCCTGCCCCACCAAAAAGACCAATTTTACCACCTTTTTGATATGGCGCTATTAAGTCTATTACCTTAATACCTGTTTCAAACATTTCTGGCTCAACAGACTGTTCTGCAAATGTTGGGGCTAACCTGTGAATAGGCATATATTTATCTACTTTAACTTCTCCCATTTCATCCATAGGCTTTCCAAGAACATTAAACAGCCTTCCTAGTACTACATTCCCAACTGGAACTGATATTGGACTACCTGTATCAACTGCCTCAAGACCGCGGCTTAATCCCTCTGTGCCTTCCATAGCTATTGCTCTTATAATATCATCACCAATATGCTGTTCAACCTCGGCTACAACCACTCTATCATTCATCTGAATTTCAATACTGTTGTAAATATTGGGAAGACTATCTGAGTCAAACTTTATATCTATAACAGGCCCTATTATTTGAACTACTTTTCCTATATGTCCTGGCATTGTTTTCACTCCCTTTTACCTTTGAGCTTCCGCTCCTCCAACTATTTCTGAAATCTCTTGTGTAATTGCACTTTGTCTAATCCTATTATAACTTAAATTAAGTTTATCAAGTATATCATTGGCGTTGTTAGTAGCCGATCCCATAGACTCCATTCTAGCTCTGTGCTCACTTGCTTTTGAATGCAGCATAGAATTCAGCATTTTACCACTTAAAAATAATGAGGTAATCTCATATATTGCGTTTTCATCTATTGCCTCAATATCTACATACTCTTTACTGCCATTCTCTTCATTATCAGAACCTAGAGGAAGTAACTTTTCAATTATAACTTCATTTTTCAATGCCGAAATTAGCTTTTTATAAACAATGTAAACTTCACCAACATCTCCGCTACTATACATACCAAGTGCACGATTACTAATAGTAGAAGCTTCCTTTTGAGTAGGCACATCTAAAATTTCAACGTATTCAGCCACAGTTTCAATATTAATTTTTTTAAGTAAAGCTCTACCTTTTTGACCTACAATTATTACATTGTAATCTTCTTTATTGCTTTTTATGCTATTAGTTAGTCCATTAACTACTGACCAATTAAATCCACCACAAAGACCTGTATCTGATGTCAATACAACATACAATTTTTTGCTGTTATTGTTTCCTCGTGTATAGATACTATCATCTTCATAATTATCTTTAACCTGTTTAACAATTTCCTCAAGCCTATATAGATAATTATTGTTAACATCCACCTTATTTCTTATTTTTTTATATTTAGATGTGGCAACTAATCCCATGGCTCTGGTAATTTTTGTAGTATTTGTTATGGATTTTATTCTTCGCTTAATTGCAATAAGCCCCATACCTGCCATGTTTCACCTCTCTTTAGTCTTGATAATATATTATCAAGACAAATTAATTATCACCTAAAGGCGCTATTAATATCATCACCTTTAGGTGCTACACTAACGACTCGCCTCTAAAATGTCGTTAATATTTTTCAACTAAGAACATTTTTTTAAATTCATCTATAGCTTCAATAAGTTGTTGTTTTATTTTATCATCTAGTACCTTATTATCCATTATTGCTTTACCTACTTCTCTATGATGTGTGTCCATATACTCCAAAAACTCACTCTCGAATCTCGTTACTTGATGTACCGGAATATCCATAAGATGGTTATTTGTCCCAGCAAAGAAGATCATAACTTGTTTCTCTACTGACACTGGCATATATTGATCTTGCTTTAATATTTCAATTAATCTTTTCCCTTTTTCTAGTCTCATTTTTGCATCTTTATCAAGATCCGTACCAAATTGAGCAAAAGCTGCAAGCTCCCTATACTGAGCAAGTTCTAACCTTAAAGTTCCAGTAACTTGCTTCATGGCTTTTATTTGAGCATTTCCACCAACTCTTGATACAGATATTCCAGCATTAACTGCCGGTCTTTGCCCTGAATGAAACAATTCAGCTTCAAGAAATATTTGCCCATCCGTTATGGAAATAACGTTAGTTGGTATATATGACGTAACATCGCCTGCAAGAGTCTCTATTATAGGAAGGGCAGTTAATGAACCCCCACCTAATTTTTCTGAAAGCTTTGCTGCTCTTTCGAGTAGTCTTGAATGAATATAAAATATATCTCCTGGATAAGCTTCCCTACCTGGCGGTCTACGAAGTAATAGAGACATAGCTCTATATGCCACCGCATGTTTAGATAAATCATCATATACTATTAACACATTCTTACCATTATGCATAAAGTATTCTCCCATACTACATCCAGCATAGGGTGCCAAATACTGCAATGGTGCCGAATGAGAAGCTGTAGCCGCTACAACTATTGTATAATCTAGTGCTCCCATTTCAGATAGGGTATTAACAATATGTGCAACAGTAGATTGCTTTTGACCAATAGCTACATATATACATATAACATCTTTGCCCTTTTGATTTAAAATAGTATCTATAGTTAAAGCTGTTTTACCTGTTTGCCTATCTCCAATTATAAGTTCTCTTTGACCTCTTCCAATTGGTACCATAGAGTCTATTGCTTTTATTCCAGTTTGAAGTGGTTCTTTAACTGATTGTCTTTCAATAACTTCAGGCGCTTCGACTTCTACTGCTCTTGTCTCCGTAGTCTTAACTGGGCCTTTACCGTCTATTGGTACACCTAGAGCATCTACAACTCTTCCTATTAAAGCCTCACCTACAGGAACTTCTACTACTCTACCAGTTCTTTTTACTATGTCCCCTTCTTTGATGCCCTCTTCTGGTCCTAAAAGTACACATCCTACATTATCCTGTTCTAAATTTAGTGCCATACCAAATATTCCATTAGGAAACTCTAAAAGTTCATTTTCCATGCATTCATCTAACCCATATACTCTGGCAATTCCATCACCTATTTGAATTATTGTTCCTGAGTCAACAGTGTCAATCGTCTTTTCATATCTTTCAATTTCTTTCTTTATTATGGATGTTATTTCTTCTGGTTTTATATTCATAAACTCACCTCCATTCCTATTTAAACATTAATTTTTTCATTTCCTCTAATTTACTTTTTATCGTGCCATCAATAACGTCATCGCCAACCCTTATATACACTCCGCCTATAACGCTTTTATCTAATCTTTCATCAAATATGATTTTTTTATCATACATTTTGTATAATTTCATGCGCAAGTTTTCTCTTTCGGTTTCCTTGAGAGGTATTACTGTTTTAACCACCACCATTAAAGTGTTATTACGCTCTAAGTGGATTTTTTCCATCTGCTTAAGTTTTTCTGCTGTAAACAATATTCTGTCTTTTTCTATAAGAATAAGTAAAAAAGATAAAAGATCTTCATCAATTTTGCCCTTAAAAATCCTAATAAACATCTTCTTTTTTGCAGAAGTACTTATTTGTGGGTATTTAATAACTTTTAGGAACTCAGAGTCATTCTTCATAAGTGAAACTATTTCTCGCAAGTCATTTAAGTATTCTTCAACTTTCCCTTTTTCCTCGGCAACTGTATATAGTGCAAGTGCATATCTTTTATCTAAGTATTCATACATTTTAGCTACCTACCTTAAAAATAAAATCCTCAATCAGTCTTCTGTGCTCTTCTTCACCTATATGCTGTCCAAGAGCTTTTTCAGATAATACTAAAGATAAATCTATGACTTGCTTTTTAATTTCACTTTGCGCCTTTTCTCGCTCTCTATCTATTTCGACTCTTGATCTTTCAATAATAAGCAAAGCTTCTTTTTTTGCATCTTTAATTAATTCTCCAGATATCTTTTCTGCTTTTTGTTTGTATTTTTCAACTATTTCCTTACCCTCTTTTTTTGCTAAGTTTAATTTTTCACCATTTTCTATTTTCAATCTCTTAGCTTCTTCTTTATCATTCCTCGCTTGTTCAAAAGAAGAGTTTAATTCTTGTTTTCTTGTGTCTAAAATCCTATTTACTGGTGTAAATAAATAACGTTTAGCAATAAAAAGTAGTATAAGGAAATTTATCATTGCAGCTATAATATTACCTAAGTCCATCCCTATCTCCATATATATAAAATCTCGGTTTATAAATTTCTTTTACCATTACGAAACCGAAACTTTCACCTACCTTCCCTTTACCTATTTCTTTTTAACCTTTTACACCGAATAAAATTAATAATAACGCTATTAAGAAACCATAGATAGCTGTTGCCTCCGATAGTGCACCACCTATAACTAACACTCTTGTTATTTTATCACTAGCTTCTGGTTGTTTTGCAATACCCTCCACAGCCTTCGCTGTAGCATTTCCTGTTCCTATACCACCACCTATAACCCCAAGTGCTGCTATTCCAGCTCCTATTGCTGACATTCCTGCGACAAATCCTGTTGAAACCATAAAATATTCCTCCTATTCATTTTTATTTTACTCTTCTGAAGTTATTACAATATTAATCATTGTTAACATTACAAAAATAATCATTTGGATAGTACCATCAAATAAATCAAAATACATGTGTAACGGTATCGGTATTCCGAGTTGCGCCACCCAAGTAACGCTATTCAATGCACTATAAACTAATTCCATAATTATAGTTGCCGCAAACATATTTCCAAATAATCTTAGACTTAAAGATACCGGCAACATAATTCTCTCCATTATATTTACTGGAAGTAATAAAGGTAATGGTTTTGCATAGCCAGTAAAATACTGTATAACACCGGATTTCTTAATTGTATAACCCTGTATCACTATAAATGTAATTAAACTCATTCCCAAAGTTACACTATAGTCTGTAGTAGGTGGTTTTATTCCAAGTATACCTACTAAATTCATTGATAAAAGATAAATTCCTAATGTACCAATAAATGGAACAAAAGCCTTAAAATTTTTACCCATGGTCTCTTCTATTGTTTTTTGAACAAATTCTACAAAAATTTCAACTACACTCTGTTTTTTGTCTGGTATTTTTTTTAGATTTCTATTAATAAATGCTATTAGTAATATCAATACCAAAACTATTACCCACTGTGTTATTAAACTAGCTGTAATTTGAAAATTATATCCAAACAAATTCACACTAGGTAGTTGTGCGATCGTTGCCACTTACTCACTTCCCTTCACACTCTTTAATATTAATTCCGTAAAGTACTAGAGAAATCAATTGTGAACTATACCCCAATATAAACGCAATTATAGCAAAATTAGAATAATTAAAAACCATCAAGCCTGTTACGCATACTATAATCACCCTAAATACAAAGCCAAATAAAGTAACAACTCCATATTTGTTTTTTACTTTGCATAATATAAAATTAACAGATATTAAATTAAATAACAAATTAATACTTGCCAATATTAAACCTAATAAAAAAAACACTGCGTATTCCTTATTAATAAAATAAATTACTACAGTCCCAATAAGTGCTATAAAAAAGTTAAAAAAATTAATTTTTTTATACATCTGTGCTGATTTAACATTCACTTTTTTCTTCCTCTCATCATTCGCTAATATTTTTATATTATAGTCTACTAATTTTCATAAACAAAGCCTAGTATTTCTTAATTTTCAAAGCTATATAGCGCTATAAGTCGATTTTATATTAATAATCTTATGTTTCTTCTGTATATCTCTGTTTTAAGATATTTTAAGGCTTAAAGAATAATACATACTTGTTTTATTCAATTAATCTATTTCTTTCAATGTGCTCAATGTACTAAATGTTCGTAATATTCTCACTATTCTTCTCAATATTAGTGGCTTTATTAACTTTTAATAACTTTAAAATATAGATTCTGTTTAGTTAAACATTTACAAAAAATCTATTAATAGATATATCTTCTATTAATTTTTTTTAGTTTTTAAAACAATTGCAATATATATATTCTTTTAATTCAAAAATTTTATGCTATTTTACGTATTTCACCTTATAATTATCATCTAACGGTAAAAATATACATTGTATTTAGATATTTTAGTAGGTATAAGCTTTTAAATACCGTATATTATAATAAACGATATATTTAAGTCTACTTCGTTGTTATACATGCATTTGATTTTTTTCACTTCGTAAACTGTTATTTTAAACTTATTCACTTGTAAAAACCGCAAAAAAATAAGTCTAAGAATTTAATTTCTGCCTCCTTAGACTTAGTTTAAAAATTATTTATTAGTACCTTAATTGCATTTCCCATATACCTTTATGTTTTATCTTTATCAAAGTAATTCACTAGTTCATCTACTATTTTAGCAGAAGCATTTCCATCTCCATAAGGATTAATTGAATTACTCATGTGATTATACTCATCTGCATTTCTAAGAAGATTATTAGCATGCAATACAATTTTATCTATATCTGTCCCAACTAGCCTTACAGTGCCAGCATGCTGCGCTTCTACTCTCTCCGTAACTTGCCTAAGAACTAAAACTGGTTTACCTAAATGAGGAGCTTCTTCCTGAATTCCTCCTGAATCGGTCATTACTAGATAACATTTTTTTATTAAATTATGAATTTCTTTTGTATCTATAGGCTGAAGTAAATGTATCCTACTTACGCCTTTTAAAATGCTGTAAACCGTATCTTTCACTACTGGATTAGGATGAACTAGATATAATACTTCGACATTTCGATTTTCTTCAACAACAATTCTCAAAGCATTACATATATTTTCAATTCCAATTCCCCAATTTTCTCTTCTGTGAGCCGTAACCATTATGACTTTTCTGTTTTCATAATCAATTTCATTTAGCTCACAATTTTCAAAAATATACTTCTCTTTAATTGTAAACTTCATAGCATCAATAACTGTATTTCCCGTAACAAAAATAGTACTTCCCTCTATTCCCTCTCTTAATAGGTTTTCTTTAGAGGTCGTTGTAGGTGCAAAATGCAAATCTGCTAAAGCGCCAGTTAACTTCCTATTAATTTCTTCTGGGTAAGGAAAAAATTTATTATGACTTCTTAGCCCTGCTTCTACATGACCAACAGGTATTTTTCTATAAAAAGCTGCCAGAGACGCTGCAAATGTTGTTGTTGTATCTCCATGTACAAGTACTATATCCGGTTGTTCTTTTTCAAAAATCTCCTCTAAACCTTGAAGAACAGAACATGTTATCCCCGTTAAGCTTTGTTTCGCTTTCATTATGTTTAAATCATACTGAGGTACAATATCAAAAATTTCCAAGACTTGATCTAATATTTCTCTGTGCTGCGCTGTGACACATACCGTGCATTGTATTTGAGAATTTTTTTCTAATTCCTTAATAAGAGGTGCCATTTTTATAGCCTCAGGTCTTGTACCAAATATTACTATAACCTTAATATTTTCCACCAGATACCTCCTAATTTTAATTTATAACCACATGTTAACTAAATTACTCTTTTTGCTGAAAAATTCCATATTTCCATGCCACTAAAACTATTATAACCATTACTGATGCTAACAAAAAATATGCCCTTTGATTACTAATTTGCATAGCTATAATGGCAATCCCACCTAAAACAGCGCTTATAAAATACATGATAATAACTGCTTGTTTTTGGCTGAGTCCCATATCCAAAAGCCTATGGTGCAAATGGCCTTTATCTGCTTGCATCATAGATTTCCCATTAACTTTCCTTCTAATCATAGCGAAAAGAGTATCATAAATAGGTAATCCAAAAGCTAAAATTGGTACTGCAATAACAAAAGATGTTGCAGATTTAATAGCCCCTTCAATTGAAATAGCCGCCAGAAGAAACCCTAGTAATTGAGATCCCGTATCCCCCATAAATATAGAAGCTGGATTGAAATTGTATGGTATAAATCCTAAAACAGCACCACTTAAGACAGCAGTCAAAAATGCTGCTTCGAGTCTTCCATTAAGCAAAGAAACTATCATTAAGGTAACAGAAGATATAAATGCTATACCTGCTGCTAAACCGTCTAATCCATCTATTAGATTAAAAGCATTAGTCACACCTACAATCCATATTATTGTTACCGGGATGTAAACCCATCCTATACTTAGATAAGGGTAAAATTCTCTAAAAGGGTTAGTTACAGTTGATATCCTTATACCTGATACTAAAAGGCATATGGCCGCTATAACCTGTATTAAAACCTTATATTTAGGACTTAAATCTTTAATATCATCTATAATGCCCCCAATAACAATAATAGTTGCTCCAATAATTATACCTATTTGGGAAGTTGTTAGGATGCCATTATATAAAATTATTCCTATAACAAAGGCTATGTATATAGCGAGCCCTCCCATAACTGGAATAGGCTTATTATGAACTCGCCTTTCATCTTTAGGAATATCTATGGCATTCACCTTTATTGCTAATTTCTTAACTAAAGGGGTAATTATAAAAGAAATTAAAGCTGTAATTATTGCTAAAATATACCTATTACTCATAAAAAACCTTTCTTTCACAAAAATATTGTTTCTATTTGATAAATATAGATTAAATCATCTCCTGCGGAGCTGAAATGTCGTTAAAGTTTATGAAACCAATTTACAGAATTTCATAATTAATATCCACCATCACCTTGAATTGAATCATCATTTTCTATCCATTCCTCTACATATACAATTTTATATTGCGTTTTGTTATCTCTAATTATTACCTTCTCTATACCCGAATTAATTATAAACCTCTTGCACAAAGAACATGGAGACGCATTTATAACTAATTCACCACTATTAACCTCTTTCCCAACTAAATACAAAGTCGACCCTAACATATCATTTCTCCGGGCTGATATAATTGCATTTTGCTCAGCATGTACTGATCTACAAAGTTCATACCTTGTCCCTCTTGGGACTTTTAATTCTTCTCTTCTACAGACCCCTAAATCACAACAATTCGCTCTTCCTCTAGGCGCTCCTGAATATCCAGTAGACATAATTTCATCATTTTTCACTATTATAGCTGCAAAATTTCTACGTAAACAAGTACCTCGTTCAGATATTGTTTCGCATATATCCAAATAATAATTATGCTTATCAATTCTTTCCATAATTATACCTCATATAAACATATTTTAATTATGTAGATTAAAAATTAAAAACTAAATTTATAATCTAATAATCAATCACTGTTATTTTACACTAAAACAACGATGATTTAAAGTGTTTAATGAACTATATATGCTAACTTACTATAAAGCACGTCAAGAGAAACATATATTATATGCCTCCTTGACGTGCTCAAGTATAGAAAGGGGGTGGGTTCGCAGCCCTCTATATCAATACTAAATTATTACTCCGTTTATACCAATAGTTACCTCTTTGTATGGAACTATTATTCCAGCTCGAAGCATAGCTTCCTTTACAGAATTAACAATACCCGCGCAACAAGGTACCTCCATTCTAACTACCGTAATGCTTTTAATATTATTATTTTCTAATATCTCTGAAATTTTTTGTCTGTAATAATCATTATCATCGAGCTTTGGGCATCCTATTAACGTTACTCTTTCTTTAATAAATTCCTTATGAAAACCCCCATAAGCATACGCCGTGCAATCTGCAGCAATTAATATATCTGCACCCTTTAAAAATCCTGCCTTTGAATTAACTAGCTTTAACTGTACTGGCCATTGGTTTAATTCTGACTCTAGTGGCGAAGCATCGTAACTGCTTATTTTAGTTGCAGCTAGTTTAATATTCAAATTCACATTTCTTTTTATGGATTTTTCCATTGTACCAGGACATCCACAGGGTAAATTTGGTTTAGCATCATTTTGTTTCTTTTTTATTTCAACGGCCTGTACGTCATACTCTACAGCATCTCTTTGTATTATTTTAATAGCATCTGTTGGGCACCCTGGCAGACAATCTCCCAGACCATCACAATATTCATCGCTTATTAATTTAGCCTTACCGCTAACGAGCTCTATGGCTCCTTCATGACAAGCATTTATGCATAATCCGCAACCATTACATTTATTTTCATCTATACTAATAATATTCCTTTTCATATTTTAACTCCTCCATTTTTTATATATTCACATTGATGCCCATTCAAATAAATAACAATTCGTATACTATTTTATTTATCTTCATGTACCTAATTAATTTTTTAATTGACTGTATATGCTAATTATATTAAAATTACTTATACTAATATGTAACTTACGTTACCAAAATAAAAATTTGAGGGTGATTTGATGGATAAACTGGTAAATCATTTAAAACAGTGTATTTTATTTAAAGGTTTAACTTGTGACGAATTGCAAAATTTAATTACAAGTATAAATTATTCAATTTCCAATAACTGCAAAAATTGTACTGAATGCCAAACCTGCATTGTTGCTCTTGAGGGTGAAATCTGTGAATCTCTAGGCATTGTAATTGAAGGTAAACTAGAAGTACAAAAACATTATGCTAGTGGAAAAGTTGTTACCCTTGCAAAATTAGATAAAGGAAAAATTTTTGGAGAAGCAATCGCTTTTTCAGAGACAAATATATACCCAGCTACTATAGTATCTTATAAAGGTTCAATTATACTTTATATTTCAAAAAAAGATATTATAGCTATGTGTAGCTCCTACCCTAAAGTACTAAACAACTTCATGCAATTATTATCAAGTAAAATTCTTTTATTAAATAAAAAGATTAAAGAACTCTCTTTTGAAACCCTAAGGCAAAAAATATCTAATTACTTACTTTCTCAATATGAAATTCAACAAAACTTAGCACTCCTACTTCCTATTTCTAGAAAAAGCCTTGCTGATCATCTAGGTGTACAGAGACCATCTCTTTCAAGAGAGCTCGTGAATATGAGAGCTGATGGCTTAATAGATTTCAACAAGAATTTAATTCAAATAAAAGATTTAGCTGGCATAGAAAATATATTAAATTAGCAACTTGTCGAATATGCTCGAACTTTTTCCACTAAAAGATATTAAATTTTACTTGATAATTATTATCCGTTAGTGTATAGTAGTAATTGTAGCAAAGATAAACACATATTTTTTATTTATTTAGTAAATTATATAACTAATATACGAGGGGATACAATTTATAATTGTTATCTTACTCAAAAGAATACGAGGGGGAAATTAATATGAAGAAATTTGTTTGTACAGTATGTGGATATATTCACGAGGGAGACTCCGCACCTAGCGTTTGTCCAGTTTGTGGTGCAAAAAGCGATAAATTTATAGAGAAAACTGAAAATGATATGTCATGGGCAGATGAACATGTCATTGGAGTTGCTAAAGGCGTAGATGCAGAAATTATAGAAGGATTAAGAGCTAACTTTGTTGGAGAATGTACTGAAGTTGGTATGTATTTAGCAATGAGCCGTCAAGCTGATAGAGAAGGCTTCCCAGAAGTCGCAGAAGCTTATAAGAGAATAGCTTTTGAAGAGGCTGAACATGCTTCAAAATTCGCTGAAATGCTTGGAGAAGTTGTAACCGCAGACACTAAGAAAAACCTTGAAATGAGAGTTGATGCTGAACACGGAGCTTGTCAAGGTAAAAAAGATTTAGCTACTTTAGCTAAAAAACTTAACTATGATGCAATTCATGATACAGTACATGAAATGTGCAAAGATGAAGCACGTCACGGCTGCGCATTTAAGGGATTACTTAATAGATATTTTCAATAAAATTCAATTAAGTAAAAAAAAGCAACTTACAGATAATTTTCTGTAAGTTGCTTTTTAAGTTTTCATATATAAATTGTAATATTTAACTATTTAGTTCCGAATAATCTATCTCCAGCATCACCAAGACCCGGTACAATATATCCTTTTTCATTTAATTTTTCATCAATTGAGGCTACATATATATCTACATCTGGGTGTGCCTCCGTAATAGCCTTAATTCCCTCAGGTGAAGCTATAAGACACATAATTCTTATATTTTTTGCTCCTCTTTTCTTAAGAGCTGAAATTGCATCTATCGCAGAACCTCCTGTAGCAATCATAGGATCCGTAACAATTACATCTCTTTCACTAATGTCCTGAGGCAATTTACAGAAGTACTCAACTGGTTGCAACGTTTCCTCATTCCTATACATTCCTATATGTCCAACCTTAGCTGCCGGTATAAGATTTAGCATACCATCAACCATTCCTAAACCTGCTCTTAATATAGGTACTATAGCCATTTTCTTTCCAGCCAAAACTTTGCATTTAGTAATACAAATAGGAGTTTCAATTTCTACTTCTTCTAATTGTATATCACGTGTAACTTCATAAGCCATAAGCATTGCGACCTCTGAAACTAACTCTCTAAAATACTTTGAACCTGTGTTTTTGTCTCTTATGTATGCCAATTTGTGTTGTATAAGTGGATGTGTGATTTGCGTTACTTTACTCATATGTAATTCCTCCTGCTTTTTTAATGTTTATTTAGAGTATTTTTCCTCAATTTTATTTATTTTATCAATTCTTTTTTGATGTCTGTCCCCTTGAAATTTTGCAGCGATAAAAGTATCTACAATATCTAGGGCTAACCCGGTGCCAATAACTCGCTCGCCAAGCGCTAGTATGTTAGCATTATTATGCTCGCGCGTTGCATGGGCGCTAAAAGTGTCGCTGCATAGTGCAGCTCTTATCCCAGGTACTTTATTGGCAGCAATACTTATTCCAATCCCTGTACCGCATATTAGTATACCAAGTTCAAAATTTTTAACTGCTATTTCCTGTGCAACTTTTAGAGCATAATCTGGATAATCACAAGACTCCTCAGTATAAGTACCAAAGTCCGCTATCTGGATGTTTTTACTCTCCAGATGTTTAATAATCTCTTTTTTCAAACTTAAACCACCATGGTCACTACCTAATGCTATTTTCATTATGAAACACCTCCAAGAAATATTTTATTATCTAAAGATATTATGTTACAAAAAAAGAAGATATCGGTATTTAAATAAACTATTTAAATACTATTATCTTCTTTATCTTATCCAATAATAAGAATACATTATTCTTTAATCCACTAAATTCTTTCGAATATACTAAGACATCTTTAACATATGGGTCTATAATATTTATAGTATATATTTTACTATAAATAGCTTCTAGCATATAGTTTCTTCGCATTTTTTCATTACAAATATACGATATACCCATAGTTATCCTCCTCATATTCATCTGGAATAGATATCAACTATAAATTGTTATCTACTATACTTCAATCATATCAAAGCCTGCAGATTTCTTAAGCCTATTCATTATAGCAACACCTATACCCTTTTCCTCAAACGCTTCTGATAATATTAAATCTACATCGGTATCATCAAAACTTCTTAAAACTTCAAAAAGATTTTTGCCCACGCTATCTAAGTGCTTTCTGCTACCTAAGGAAATAACAGTGCCGCAACAATATTTAGCTTTAGTTTCATCTGTCGCTATAATCCCTATTTTTTTATTGCCCATATTATTCTGCACTATTTCATTGATTTTTGCAACAGTTTTTTCTAAATCTCCACATATAATTTTAACTGGAGATTTTGGTGCATAATGCCTATACTTCATACCAGGTGCTTTAGGTTTAAAATCGTCCTTTGGTTTAGACATTATATTTTTATCAATATATATTTTCTCATCTATCTCTCTTAACATCTCAATGGTTATAGCCCCCGGCCTTAGTATACATATAGGGGTACAAGTACAATCAACTATTGTTGACTCAAGGCCTACTTTACTTTTATCTCCCCCTAGAATATACTCTATCTTTCCATTTAAATCTTCAATACAACTTTCTACATCAGTTGGACTGGGTCTACCAGATATATTAGCTGATGGGGCTGCAATAGGTGTTCCAGCTGCCTCAATAAGTTTTCTTGCAATGAGGTTCGCTGGCATACGTATACCTACAGTATTGAGTCCCGCACTTGTAGTTATAGGTATCAAATCAGACTTATTAAAAATAAGCGTTATTGGTCCAGGCCAGTATCTATTCATAATTTCTTTGGCTATATAGGGTATTTCTTTAACTAAATACTCTATATTAAAATCTGCCACATGCACAATAAGGGGGTTATCCTGTGGTCTTCCCTTAGCCTTAAAAATTTTTTCTACAGCAATCTTATCTAAGGCATTCGCACCAAGACCATAAACTGTTTCCGTAGGAAAAACAACTAATCCGCCTTCAGCTATAACGAGCCCAGCCTCATTAATTATATTTTGTTCAATATTATTTTCATCTATTATTGTTATCTTCGTTTTCATCCTTACACCTCTTAATTAAATCATCATCTGCGGTGCTGCACATCTTCGAAGAAGATGCATTGACGACTTGAGAAGGAGATTTATACCCTCACTTATAGAAGTGGGAAGCTTTCCTTCTGAAATGTCGTTAAAGCACATTAGTCACTATTAACCCAACTATTATCCCCAAAAGTATTCCCAATGTGTTTGTGATTCCTGACCAAAGCTTTTTAGACTGTGGAATCATCTCTCCGTAAATCACATATAACATAACACCTGACGCAAATGCTAGAGCACCACCTAATATATTTACAGATATGCTGCCAATATAAATTCCTATCCAAGCGCCAATTGCAGTAGGCAAGGCTGTTAAAAATGCGTAAAATAATATTTTTCTGCTTTTTGTCCCCGAAAGCATTAGAGGTGCTGCCACAGCCAAGCCTTCCGGCACATCATGTATTGCAATTATAACGCTCATTTTAAGTCCTAAGTTCTCTCCGTTAACAAACCCAAATCCCATTATTAGACCTTCTGGAAAATTATGAATCATTATTCCAATGGCAACCATAAAAGCCACCTTTGTATATTGAGAATTTGCATTGCCACTTAAATTGCTGATTTTGTCTATTGTTACAACAACAATAATTCCTAGGATTAAAAATAATAAGGTTCCTAGCAATCCTGTTTTTTCTGTAGCTTCTGGAATAAGTTCAAAAACTACAATAGAAAGCATAAGTCCTGATGAAAATCCTATAATATTTCCTAAGAACTTTTGTGAAGGTTTGTTTATAATAACACCTAAAAACGCCCCTGTCATAGTACCAATCAAAGCTATTACTCCTGAAAATATGATTATCAAAACAATACTACTATTCAAATTTATACCCCCACTTTTATAGAATTATAATCATATATGCTACAATTCCATATGAGAATAAAGTATAGAAGCGTTTAGCTTTATGCTTATTTCCCTATACACTAATTTTATTTGTGTCAGTGGGGGTTTATGCCGCAATCTTTAATTTTTTCTATATCATCATCAGAAAAGACTGCTTGAACACAAGGTCTATATAAGTTATCTAGTAAAATATATTTCTTAAATCCACCTTTATTAATTATAAAATAGAAATAAGTTTCCTCTAAATTTTGAATTTTAATTTGTTATGAAGTACTACAAACGTAATCATCAGCTCGATGCAAACTAAATATATTATAAAAAAATATATTTATAATCTTTGATCTATTAATATATTTGGCGATAAAACAAAAATAAAGCACATTGATAGCATAAACATTTGTAAGTCCTCTTTTGCTTTCTAATGGCTTTATTTATATTCATAATTTCACCTTTCACTTATAATAATTAGAGTCCTTATAAAACACAAATCAATATGCTAGTCTATTTTCATGTGCCTACACTAAATTCTAATCATTATTACCCATGGATTTCATCTTTTCTGCTTGATCAGCAGTTATCAAGGTATTTAGCATTTCATCTATATCTCCATCAAGAAAAGATTCTAATCTATACAATGTTAACCCTATTCTATGATCTGTTACCCTTCCTTGAGGATAGTTGTAAGTTCTTATTCTCTCACTTCTATCTCCCGTACCTACTTGACTCCTTCTATCTTCAGCTATTCCTGCCGATCTTTCAGCCTCAGCTTTATCAAACAATCTAGATTTTAATATTTTTAGTGCTTTTTCTTTATTCTTTAACTGAGACTTCTCATCCTGACAAGAAACTACAAGTCCTGTAGGGATATGTGTCATTCTTACTGCTGAATCTGTTGTATTAACACACTGTCCGCCATTACCAGATGCTCTAAACACATCTATCCTTAAATCGTTAGCACTAACTTCAATGTCTACATCTTCAACCTCTGGCAGCACTGCTACAGTAGCCGTAGACGTATGAATTCTTCCGCTCGACTCTGTATCTGGAACCCTTTGAACCCTGTGTACTCCACTTTCGTATTTAAATTTACTATATGTAGATTCACCTTTTATCATAAATACCACTTCTTTGAATCCGCCAATATCAGTTTCATTAGCACTCATTACTTCAACTTTCCATCTATTACGCTCTGCATATCTTGTATACATTCTGAATAGATTTGCTGCAAACAATGCTGCTTCATCTCCACCTGCTCCTGCCCTAATTTCAACAAATACATTTTTATCATCATTTGGATCCTTAGGCAAAAGTAAAATTCTTAATTCTTCCTGCATAGTTTCTTTAGTTTGAGTTAAGTCCTTCATCTCTTCTTGAATCATATCTTTCATTTCTTTATCTGATTCTTCTCTAAGCATTTCTTTGTTTGATTCTAAATCCTGCTTAGCTTTTTTATATATTCTATATTTTGTAACGAGTATTTCCAATTCTGCATGTTCTTTGCATAACTTTTGCCATTCCTTTTGATTAGCTATAACCAACGGGTCGCAAATTTTAATTGAAATCTCATCGTATTTATTTTCTGTAAAATCAAGCCTACCCAACATATTTATCACTCCGTATATATATTTTCACATCATATTATTTTATCACAATTAGATTCAAAATACAAATTGCATCTAGCTAATACACCTTCGTCGAAGCTGTGTATCTCCGCAGGAGATGATTTAACATTTATTACACTAAAATGGCTTTAATGACCCTATCATTCCCAGCCAAATCTTTAATACATTCTATTTTCTTAAATCCTGATTTTAAAAGAATATTGCTAACTTCTTCTCTTTGATCATATCCTATTTCAAAAGCTAAGAGCCCTCCCTTTTTCAAAACCTGTAAACTCTCTTCTGTAATCCTCCTGTAAAAATCTAAACCATCTCTTCCACCACTAAGGGCTATATACGGTTCATATTCCTTTACATCATCCATTAAAGTTGGTATAACATCTTCTCTTATATAAGGTGGATTGGAAACTACCACTTCAAATTTCTTGTTTTGTTCAATAGGAGCTTTCAATAAGTCACTATTCTCCACGTTAACTCTAATAGCCAAGTCAAATCTTTCTATATTCAATTTTGCCACAGTTAAAGCGTCATCAGCTATATCATACAGCGTTACCTTCGTACTTTTAATGAATTCAGCTATGGCTATGCCAATAGCTCCACTTCCACTACAAACATCACACACTTCAGTATAAGCTTTTTCATTTATATGCCTAATTACTTCTTCAACTAAAATTTCAGTGTCAGGCCTCGGTATCAAAACTCCTGGCCTTACTATAAAATCCATTCCCATAAATTCGCATTCACCAAGAATGTATTTTATAGGCATTTTACTTTTTCTAATCTGAATTAACCGCGAAAATTCATTTTCCTGCTTTTGATTAAGATTAAAATCTCTATTAAGCATTATGAACAATTTATCCTTATTTAAAACCTTAGCAAGTAAGAGTTGTGAATCCAACAAATAACTTTCAATCTGAACTTTTTTTAAAATTTCATACGATTCTAGAAGTATTTCTCCTATATTCATTTCCTACCACCTTCATTTATGATTACCACGGGATGAATATATTTGTTTTTTATATTAGACACATTCAATACCCTCAGCTACTTTAAGCGCCTTTATTGCCACTTCTATCTGAGACAAATCCGGTTCCCTCGTAGTTAGGTTCTGCAATTTCAGTCCTGGATAAGAAAGGATTTTAGCTAGGGTGCCTGTGCTTTTTCCCATCCATTTAATAATTTCATAGCTTCCACCCGAAATCAAAGGAAGAAGTACTATTCTATACATTATTCTTTCCCAGATTGAATTCCAACCAGTTAAAGAAAACATTATTATACTAACTATCATAACTAAAAACAAAAAATTCGTACCACATCTTGGATGCAGTCTTCCAAACTTAGCTGCATTCTCTGGAGTTAATTCAACATTGTTTTCATAACAAAATATAGTTTTATGTTCTGCGCCATGGTATTGATATACCCTCTTGATATCTTCCATTTTTCCTATTAAATATACGTATATTAAAAATATTAAAACTCTAATAATTCCTTCTACAATATTCATACCCATTGTGCTTGCGCCCACCTTACTAAAAAGACTAGCTACAAGAGTTGGTAAAATAAAAAATAACCCTATAGATATAATCAATGAAATGACGAGAGATATCCCCACAATTACATCATTGCTTTTTTCCTTGAATACTTTTTTTATCCATTTATCTAATTTTGAAGGTTCTTCCTCTTCTTCAAAAAAAGAAGCTGAATAATTTAAAGTTTTTACACCTATAACTAAAGACTCAATTAAAGAAACAAACCCTCTTATTATTGGAAGCCCCAAAATTTTATTTTTTTTAGTGTAAGCTGTGTATCCTTTTTTCTCCACTACAATTTCCCCTTGCTCAGTTCTCACCGCGGTGGCAATTCCCGCGCTTCCTCTCATCATAACCCCTTCAATTACTGCCTGACCTCCGACATTTATGTTTTTAGCCATAGTTACACCCCTTCTTTTGGGACAATGTGACACTTTCTACATCGCGCTTCATAGGATTCCGTAGCTCCAATTAAGACAATGGGATCTTCATATTTAGCCGGTTTCCCATTAATTAAACGTTGAGTTCTAGTAGCCGGATTGCCACACACTACACAAATCGCCTGAATTTTGTCAACAAATTCCGCCACAGCCAGAAGTGTAGGTATCGGTCCGAAAGGTATCCCTCTAAAATCCATATCTAAACCCGCGCATATAACCCTTTTATTGCTATCAGCTAAGGTAGTGATTACATCAATTATACCTTTATCAAAAAACTGTACCTCATCTATAGCAATAACTTGTGTATCCGCATCTAAGAGCTGCAACATCTGTGCGCTATCCTTAACCGGAACTGCATCTACCTTAGTTCCGGAGTGAGACACCACGTCTCCCCTGCTGTATCTATTGTCAATTTCAGGTTTAAAAACCTGCACTTTCTGTCTTGCAATTTTAATTCTTCTTATCCTACGTATAAGCTCCTCAGACTTCCCGCTGTACATAGGCCCTATAATAACTTCCACCCAGCCATGATTTTTTGGTCCGTACATATTTTTCCCTCCAATTTGTTAATCCATGTTTTAAAAGCATAGCTTTAAGTATGCCTTATAATTTTATGGCAAATCTTACACATGTTTTTTTACTTTAATATATTTTTATTCTTATTGACTTAATTATTAATTATATGATAAAATTAAAGAGTTGACAATACGGGTATATATTTTTTTTTGAAAGAGGTGAAAAATATGCAAGAAGCAATACATCCAGAATACCATCACGACACAGTTGTTAAATGCGCATGTGGAAACACTTTTACTACAGGATCTACTAAACAAGAACTTAAAGTAGACGTATGTTCTAATTGCCATCCATTCTACACTGGTAAGCAAAAGAATATTGATGCCGGTGGAAGAGTTGATAGATTCATGAAGAAATTTAACATAAAAAACGAAGATGCAGAATAATATATTAATGGAAAAGATTTAATTATCTTTTCCATTTTTTTAATTATACTAATTTAAAAATTATGTTATCTAGCTAATAATTCAAAATTCTTATTTATCATCTCAAAAAATTCATTATTACTCTTTGTTGTAGCTAATAAATTTAGGAGTTTTTCTGTTACACCTAATGCATTACCTTCTCTATACATTATCTTCCTTAAATTATATATAGTCTCCATTTCAATCTTAGTAAGCAATAAATCTTCTCTTCTTGTCCCTGATTTATAAATATCTATCGCTGGGAATATTCTTCTTTCTTGAAGTTTTCTATCTAAGTGAACTTCCATATTTCCTGTACCCTTGAATTCCTCAAAAATCATATCATCCATTCTACTTCCTGTTTCTACCAAAGCAGTAGCAAGAATTGTCAAACTTCCACCCTCTTCTATATTTCTAGCCGCTCCAAAAAATTTCTTTGGCATCAAAAGTGCACTAGGATCGAGTCCTCCGGATAGAGTTCTTCCTGAAGGGGTCACAGTTAAATTGTAAGCTCTAGAAAGCCTAGTTAAACTATCTAATAGAATAACTACATCTTGGCCTTGTTCTACCATTCTTTTAGCTCTCTCAAGAACCATAGAAGCTACTTTTGTATGATGATCTGGTTCTTCATCAAAAGTTGAATAAATAACTTCACCATTAATAGATCTCTGCATATCAGTAACTTCCTCAGGCCTTTCATCTATTAAAACAACAATTAGTTTTACTTCTGGGTGATTTATAGAGATACTGTTAGCGATTTTTTTAAGAAGTGTTGTTTTTCCCGCCTTTGGCTGTGCTACAATTATGCCTCTCTGCCCTTTTCCTATAGGAGAAATAATATCCATCATTCTCGAAGACAAATCAGTTGCACATGTTTCTAGTGTCAATCTTTGAGTTGGATAAATCGGAGTTAACTTTTCAAAAGGTCTTCTACCTACAGCTCTGTCAGGATTTTCTCCATTTACTTGTTGTACATACAACAGAGCTTTAAATTTTTCACCCTCTTTAGGCGTTCTAACCTTACCTTCTACTTCATCACCTGTTTTTAAGTTAAATCTTCTAATTTGAGATGGCGAAACATATATATCGTCAGGGCCTGATAAGTAATTATTCCCTCTTAGAAACCCATAACTATTGTTTTCGATTATTTCCAGAACTCCTCTTGCCGATCCCGATTCATTTATCATTTCTTGTAATTTTTCTTTTTTATTTTCATTTTGATTTTTAAAACCTGTATCATGTTCTGAATTATTGGTAGCTTGAGTAGTTTGAATTGGGTTAATTTCGATTTGCTTCTCTGAATTTCCTATAATATTGTCTCCAGCTGTAGAAGTGTTTTTGGGACTTATTTTTTCTCTTAAAATAACTCCATCCTTTTGCATAGAAACTGGCGTTATCTTCTTTATTTCCTCAATTAATTCACTTTTTTTAAGTTTAGAAATATTTTTAATGCCGAGTTCTTTGCAATGTTCCCGCAGCTCGACTACTGTCCTATTATCAAAATCTTTATTTATCAAAAATCTGCACCTCCGAAGGGTATTTCATATATAATATCTATTTAATAAATATCATGGGAATTTTAAAACGAGTCTACTATCCAATGAATTTTCTTGAAATGATATATTCTTTAAATTATATCCTATTTCACAATTTTAATCCACTATATTTAAATTCCCCAGCAACCTATATAGTTCCATGTCCCGCCTAATTACTTGTTTTTTCTTTTATATCATAGCGTAAATCTTCTCTATAGTCTGTCTATATTCATTTACTTTTTCAATAACTTTTTGATTCTTGCCAATTAAAAATATAGGTAAGGCTAATTGTTCACATCCTCCTATAACCATATTTATTTTAAAAAACTCCTTAATATTATAATGATAAAAATGAAACTCCTCACATAGCGAACACTTAACCTTAATTAATATTTCAGTACCTTTATGTAATTCAACTTTTAAAGAGGGAAATACAGTTTCCATGTTCTCTATTTCAAATATTGTCAGTTCGCAAATTTTGTACTCACCATTAGGATTTTTCAAAGCCATAGCAATATTAGTATCAAATACCAATTACTTCACCTCCATATTTTATACTTCTTATGTGAATTTTTTTACATAAGGATTACTAATCATCACCTGCAGTGCTGAAATGCCGTTAAAACAAATCCATTTTTCTTGGCTATAGTGTTTAATACTAAATTCTATAAATTTAATTAAATTCCTGCTAAATTTAAATTGAAACTATTAGTAAGTTTTATATAAAAATCATTATAATTTAAAATTGTTTAATAATTTGTTATGGAGTAAAAAAATAAAGGGCTGCTTATGTTACTTACAGCCCTTTAACTATATCATTTATTAAGCGAGGCCTTAATAAATGCACTAAATAATACATGTGGTTTATTAGGTCTAGATTTAAGTTCTGGATGAAACTGAACTCCAACAAACCAAGGATGATCTTTAATTTCAACTATTTCTACTAATTTTTCATCAGGACTTGTTCCTGTAAGCAAAAGTCCTGCGTCAATCATTTCTTTTCTATACTCATTATTAAATTCATATCTATGCCTATGTCTTTCATATATTACTTCATCTTTGTACGCTTCATAAGCATTAGAATCTTTTGCTAATTTACATGCATATAGCCCTAGTCTCATTGTACCTCCTTTTTCATCTAAATCTTTTTGGTCTGGCATTAAATCTATTACTGGATACTTCGTCTGCGCATCGATTTCTGAACTATTAGCGGTTTTGAGTCCCGACGCATTTCTTGCATATTCTATAACAGCGCATTGCATACCAAGGCATATCCCAAAGAACGGCACTTTATTTTCTCTAGCATATCGAGTCGCCTGTATTTTGCCTTCAATTCCTCTATCACCAAATCCTCCAGGCACCAATATTCCGTCAACATCTTCCAATATTTCACTTGCATTCTCTGAAGTTATATCGCAGGCATTTACCCATTTAATTTCTACATTGCAATCGTTAAAAAGACCTCCATGACTCAATGCCTCAACAACAGAAATATATGCATCATGAAGTTCTACATATTTTCCTACTAAAGCTATTTTTACATTTCCAGATAAACTCTTTAATTTATCTACCATATTAATCCACGCACTATTATCTATTTCAAGACAAGTAAATTTTAATTTTTTACACACTAGGGTATCTAATCCTTCTTTGTGAAGCATAAGTGGCACTTCATATAAATTCTCAGCATCCAAGTTTTGAATTACGCAGTTCGCCTCCAAATTACAGAACAGACCTATTTTGGACTTCAAATCATCAGATATCTCCTTCTCAGAACGACATACTATGATGTCTGGCTGAATGCCTATACTTCTCAATTCTTTTACAGAATGTTGGGTTGGCTTGGTTTTAAGTTCTCCAGCCTTCCTTAAATATGGCACTAATGTAACATGGATAAAGCAAACATTCTCTATTCCTACTTCATATTTCACCTGCCTTATAGCCTCTAAAAAAGGTAAAGACTCAATATCCCCAACAGTTCCACCGATTTCAGTTATAACAACATCTACGTCTTTTTCTTTAGCTACTCGATAGACCCTTTCTTTTATCTCATTAGTTATATGTGGGATTACTTGCACTGTACCACCTAAATAGTCCCCTCGCCTCTCTTTTGATATGACTGACCAATATACTTTCCCTGTGGTTACATTACTACTCTTGCTTAAGTTCTCATCAATAAATCTCTCATAATGCCCTAAATCTAAATCTGTTTCCGCACCATCATCCGTAACAAAAACTTCACCATGCTGATATGGACTCATGGTGCCCGGGTCCACATTTAAATATGGGTCAAATTTTTGAATAGAAACCTTTAACCCTCTATTTTTTAAAAGCCTTCCTAACGAAGCTGCTGTTATTCCTTTCCCTAAAGATGACACTACTCCCCCTGTAACAAATATGTACTTAGCACTCATAATTACTCCCCCTATGTTTTATCGCTCATCATAAGTTATTTAACTATTATAAAAAACAACTTGACAAATGTTCTTTATAATTCTATAATAGGAATTACCCTATAAATTGAATAGTATGGTATCATGGCGTATTTATTATTAAAATAATAATATTATTTTAGCATATTTTTTTGTCATTCACCAGTGTTTTTTTGTTTTTCTTTTTTTTTGAGTTTTGTTATGTAAAATCTCAAATATTTACATTTCTAGTTGTCTCTATCTAATATGTTTTCTATTTCGAAATACCTCTCTCTAAATTCTTTATTAATGAAAAATCGTTCCTCTGCTTTTTTTAACCCATAATTAGCAGCTCTTTTGTTTGAAATCAGAAAATTCTTATAAGCGCTTTCTTCATCTCCACATTTATACTTTTTTAATAATAAGAATAAAATATACTTACACTCTCTGTCTTTTAATATTTTTAATGATTCATGACTTTTTATGCCTTTAACGTAACAAATAGCTTCTATTATCTTCTCATAATTAATATTTTTTAACATTAAATCACTCCTAGATTTTCTATATATTATGTTGTCACTTAAATTATTGACACTTATACACAAAAACTATACACATAACTTTAACTTGTTGTTAAAAAAAAAGTGTATCATGTTAATAAAGGCTATGTTCTAAAATTAGAACATAGCCTTTATTTTTATTGTGCTTTAATGTTAATTTGCAAAGTCGTACTTAAAACTTGTTGATTCCCTATTATCATATCATAATCTATAAATACATCTCCGCCGTTATCGTCCACATTCATCTTTAACTCCTTAGTATCCACAGTAAGATCTAATGCTCCATGGGGCGTATTGTATAAAGTTAAGTCCCTTACATACTTCTTAAATTTCATTTCAGTATTAGTAGTTCCTGTTCTTATAAGTGTAAACTTTTCTTCATCAATTTTTAAAGTAGTAGTAGTTCCCTTCATTCCTGAAATCTCGGTCTCTTCATATACTGCATAATAGCAATCATCTTCTTTATAAAATTTACCCGGTGTCACCACCTCAATTGCTTCACCATCATCTTCATTGTCAGCTTGTTTGCTAACAACTGAAATTATTGCGTTTTTCTTCATACCCTTACCCCTCGCTATTTTAAAATGTAGTTGTTTATTTCTTCATCAGTTGCAGGCGTTATATCTATAAATTTATTTAAAGGCTGATCATAACTGCCATAACTAATAGATATATTTTTTTCATCCTTACCCTTACAATATCTCCCCGCAATTTTAGCTGCAAATTCAATATCTTCATTTGTCTCTTTGCCAATTATAGCAACAGTAGACCCATTATAATCCGCAGATAAGAATACTAAATCTTCCTGCGTTAAAAGTTGTTTTAATAATTCCCCCTCTTCCTGAGTTCTTGTAGATATAATCCTAGCATCCTTAGATACCTTAAAATGTCTTCCTATTTTTAATAATTCTAGATCTTTTTTTGATATATCTTCTTTATACTCGAAGAGGTCCTTAAGTCTTATAGAATAGTTAGGCTCCGTAAGTTTACATCCACCAGCAGGTGATGGATACTCTAGAATACCCCACATTTGTGCTAGTTCCATTTGAGTCTTTCTGCTTCTCCCTTTTATATCCAAAAGAGCATTTCTATCTATTAACCCTTCAATCTCCATTTGAGTTGGATTAAGATTCTTAGCGCATAATGGTCTTAAGATTTTATCTCCTATACCCGATTCATTTTTCACTATATCTAAAGCTGATCTATTTTGCGACATAGGTCTTTGATTTAACACTTCTCCTGTTATAATAAAATCCGCATGAAATCTCTCTAATAGCTCTCCACTATATCTCATCATCATAGCATGGCAATCGATACAAGGATTCACATTCTTCCCATATCCATGTTTTGGATTTCTTACCATTTCAAAATGTTCATTTGAAAAGTCTATAACTTCTAATGGTATATCTATTTGTTTAACGATTTTCAATGCATTTTCCTCATTGAAAAAGTGTGATTTAAAGCATATCCCAATGACTTCTATTCCCTGATCTTTTACAAGTTTTGCTGCTAATATACTATCAAGGCCTCCAGAAATCATAGCCAAAGCTGTTGTCATAAGCAATACCTCTCTTTACTGTATTTTAATAATTCCTATTAAACCATCTCCTGCGGAGCTGAAATGTCGTTAAAACTACTATTTATTGTTCCTATTGATAGCCAATTCAATAAGTTCATCAATAAGCTTCACATAAGTTTTCCCTGTAGCTTGCCACATTTTAGGGTACATACTTATTTGAGTAAAACCCGGTATAGTATTAACTTCATTTAAATAAACATCTTCTGTTTCTTTATCCACTAGGAAATCCACTCTTGCCATTCCAGCACAATCTAGTATTTTATAAATTTTTATAGCTTCATCTTTAATGGTCTGTAGCTTAGCTTCACAGAGCGCTGCAGGTATTAAAAGTTTAGATTCCTCGTTTTTATATTTAGCTTCATAATCATAAAATTCTTTTGCGGGGATTACTTCTCCCGGAATAGCCGCCTCAGGATAATCATTCCCTATTACAGCAACCTCAATTTCCCTTGCATTAATGGCCTGTTCAACTAAAATTTTTCTATCATATTTTAGAGCTTCTTCTACTCCAAGCATTAATTCATATTTGTTGTGTGCTTTTGTTATACCTACAGAGGACCCTCCATTAGACGGTTTAATAAATACTGGATAGCCCAATTTTTTTTCTATCTTTTCTATTAATATTTCTTTGTCTTTTGCATGTTCGCTCGAATTTATTACCACATAATCAGCTTGCTTTACATTGAATTTTTCTAATAAGTATTTTGTATATACTTTATCCATGCAAATAGCAGAGGACATTACTCCGGGACCCACGCAAGGAATATTGGATAATTTGCACATACCTTGAATAGTTCCATCTTCTCCAAATGAACCATGCAATACTGGGAATACTACATCCACTTCTTTATTAAATATAATTTTTTGTCCCTCTGGCCTCTTATAATATTCGTCCTTTTCCCATTCACCATTCTCTATGTTATCTAATTTACCAGTATATTCAAACCATAGCCCATCCTTAGTTATTCCTATAGGGTATATATCATATTTTGTTTGATCAATATTTTTCAATACTGATGTTGCTGACATTCTCGAAACCTCATGTTCTGTGGACTGACCACCAAATAACACTGCTATCTTCTTTTTCATTAACGCTCACTCCTTATAACCATAGTAACCATTTTCCAAATAAATTTAGTATTACATACTAGTTTTTTAGTATATAATACTAAATTTTTTTAGTATTGTATCATATTATATCATTTTTATCTATTCCTTTGTATTTTAATTTTCAAAACTCACTTTCTCTAATAACACCACTCGAAATTATAATGGCAAATTAAATCATCTCCTGGGTCGCTGCATAGCTTCGAAGAAGATGAATTGACGACTTCAGAAGGAGATTTATACTCCACTTATAGAAGTGGGATACTTCCCGTCTGAAACGTCGTTAAAACAACTCAATTAAAGAGAGGATATACGTGCATAAATCGCACATATATCCTCTCTTTAATTGACTACTACATGTAATATTTTCGTCCTCTTAACCTTTTATTATACTAAATAGTTAACTTGCCATTAGGCGTGTCTATTATTTCCATTATTCTTTCTTCATAACCAGTATCAGCATTAATGTACACTATAAAATTTTTCTCCTTATATAACCCTAAAAACTCATAGCACAATACTTCTTTATTAGTCTCGGTTGGTATGACAGCCAAACTAATTTTATTTATTTTCAGCCTTTTACCAACCTTTTCTTGCGCTTTTGCTGCTGTTACTTTTGGTTTAACGTTCTTCCTTTTTTCAACATGAGAAATTAGAAATTTTTCAGATTCAATTCCTATAATACTACCATCGTCTAGCGCAATCTTAAGCTTTACTTGATCTGGATAAATCGCCACTTCTCCTTGTTTATACACATAACTTACCACTACTGTATTATCATAATTCAGCACGTATGTAGACTCCATATTTTTATATCCTATTTTACTAATAAACTTACTTCCACTTTGTATTGCCTTATCAGCATTCAAAGTTGGTTTTCCTATAGCCCTATTATCTAATAAATATACTATTCTACCTCCATTTTTACTTACTTCTATTACTGCTTTACCATCACCTTTACCTCTACCTTTAAATGCTACATGAAAGTTGTAAGCAGGTATTTTAGTCTTCCCTTCTTGTGGGTTACTTTCAATGCTTTCAATTTTATCTTCTCCAAATATATTTTTTATTATCTTGATTGCTTCTTTTTCGCTTACTTCCTTTTGGGACATTATTTTAGGCTTTATTTCTAATACATTATCTGAGAAAGGCCCATCATAAATTAATGCTGGATACTGAACTATTTGTTTTTGTATACCCGTGAATTTTTCAGTCACAAGGCTCTTACCCTCTTTTGCAAATACTCCACTACTTTTTTTCCTAATCTCTCCCCATTTGACTTTACCTTCATTTATTTCAGAAAGCACTCCATTTAATTGTTCCTGGAGCGTATACGATTGCATCTCTAATTTGTCAATTAATTCATATTCCTTATCATTAAGTTCCTTTCCTTCTGATGATGCTTTGCCTAAAGTGTAGCAGAAATCTCCTACTTGAGTTAAAAATTCACTAGTATCCGAAATAACTGATTGTTCGAGTGGCAACGAATGTAATTTATCATTTGCGGTGGCTGAATGTCTAAATATTTCTTCAAAGACTACTATGCTCTGTTCTCTAGACCCCACAATAGCAGATTTACCTAGGTTTACCCTTATATTTTGTACAGAACTAACAAGTTCATACATATTTTTACTATATTGACCTTGAAGATAATTTCTATAATCTAATCTTTCCAAAAACATTAGTATAGCAAAAGTAGTTGAAAATACAACAATTATAGTTACAACACTTGTATACAAAATTCTTTTCTTTAGCATTTTCATATGTTTCCCTCCCGGTATTCTTCATAAGGGGATAATAATTATTATCCTCCTAGTAGTCTTCTAGATATTTTTTCAACTAAATAATTTGTTAAAAATCTCGCCAATTTTAAATTTAACAACTATTTTTTTATTATTTACAGTATTATCTACCAAATTATACTCATCATCCGACAATACTGTTTTCATTTCTTTTTCCGTTTTTTCATATGATACATTTCCTTTAGTAATATCTACAAAACATAATGGTGGAAACATAACACACCACCAGTTTTGGCCTGTGCCAGTTCCAATAATAATTCTGTAAGCCTCATATTTACCTTGAGGCAAAGTTATATTTCCGTAGGTTTTAACTGGAAAGTTTTCCTCTGAAAGTGTCGATGCTACGGAATATTTAAACCCATTTTTCTTTATAACCGTTTCCGCAATTTTTTTAATGTTTTTATTTTCATTCTTTATAATCTTTCTTGATTCTTCTATGCTCTTGCAATCCTTAAGTTTTGGTGATATATATTTTAAAACAGAATCTCTTACTTTTAATTTTAACTTTTGATCTGTTTTGTCATCACTATTAGCTATTACATGAAACCTTATAAGTTTACCAGCAACATCACTTTGGTTTACTTTTCCACTCATATTATTTGTATTTAAAGCTATGGAAATTAAAATAATTATGGTAATGCTTGTTAATATAAATTTTTTCATGTTTATCCCCCCCGGATATAATGATTCACATTAAAAGTATTAACATATTATGCAATTTTATTCATTGAACTGCTCCGATTCTTCGAATTTTAGTATTAACAGTCACATTTACTGTTGCATTTTTATATTTCCCATCCCAATCCTTTTCTATTTTGTTCCATAACGAAGGGTTAAATTTTTCAATGTTTTCACGGGTTCCAAATGGATCTATCTCAAATTTTTTTATAGCAATTCCCATGTTTTTTTCACATTCTTCACTAATTGACTTATTAAAAGTATTTTGCAGTCTTTGCAACTCACCTTTTTCAAGTATTCTTTTACCTACATAATAGCCACCCAGCTGACCCTCAAGGCTTATATCTATATCAATAGCTAACTTACCTCCTTCCTGCGTAACTTTCATTTTCCTTTCATATCCGTCTATTATATAATCAACAGGGTGTCCTTCCATGTATATAACTTTTTTACCAGCTTTAAACTTCCCACTTAACAATTGGATATCCATCAGCTCGATTGGCGTAAAATATCCTTTTAATTCATAATCTTTAATTATAGCAGCACCAGTTAAAATCAATTCTTTTTTCCCCTTATCTAAAGTTATTCTAGGTAGTAACGCACTTCCATTTTCGCTTAAAAGAATAAGAAATTCATTTAAATTTATGCTCATAATTCTAGAATTTCTCTTGCTGTTATCCATAAGTCCAGAAATATAATATTGGGTGCTATTTTCTGTCATAGGTTTAAATTTTATATAGTCTTCAGCTATGCCTTCCGAAACAACTACCTGAAGCATTCTATTTATGCTAGGATTTCGTTGCATATAATCCACAATCTCTTTGACAGTATCTTTATATTTTAATACATCATCGCTTAATATAAGTAACTTAGCATGCCCCATATATATCTCTCTACTACTTTTAGCTATGGCTTCTGACGCAGCATCCTCCATAGAGGATGCCTGCGTATTAATGTATTTTTCCTGTGGACTCCCACCTTTATCCCCCCCTATCACACTCATGTCTGGAAATCCATAAGTTACATCAATTTTTTTAATCTTCGCCTCAGCAAATGGTTCTTCCGGATTAATACTTTTTAATTCCTTTTCTTTATCAATATCTTCCCCTGCGTCAACAGCTATAGTAGATATGAAATTAAGCCTATCTATTTCTACTTTATCCCAGCATCCGCTAAGCAACATACAGCTTAAGATAACCGGTAAAACCTTCTTAAATTTCATCCGCACTTTTCCGCCCCCCTTTACCCTTACTTTTACATTTACCTACCAATAAGATGAGTATCGGCAAGAGTAGAAAAAGAAATATCGCCGTTAATATAACTGGTGTCGTTTTAAATTGCAAAGCATAAAGTTCTGCTATATTTTGTGGATATAGTGCTACGACATAAATAATAGGCATAATTAAAAGTGAAGATAGTTTAATATCTTTCAATTTAAATACATTTTTTACAATCTCCCCCGAAAAGAAATAAGCATTAACAAAGGTGGCGAAATAAAAAAATATCCAGAACGCCATTACTATTCCTTCCCACCGTTCTATAAATGAACCTGGTATATATAATGATCTTATCATGGAAATAGTTGGCCATAATAAAATTCTACTCTGCGATTTAGAGAACACCGCTAAAACAAGTATCATTACAATTAGATAAAAGATTGTTACAAACATAATACTCTTTTTTAACACACGGGGTGAATTGCTCTTATTCTTAACATAAGGGAGAATAAGGTAGGCTATTTCAATCCCACCAAAACAGAATAAAATATACCTAGAAGCCCTAAAGTAATCGGACGGCTTATTATTAAGTACTGGTAATAAATTTGTAAAATCTGCATTTATTGCGATAAGTATGAAAACTGTAAAAGCGGGAATAAACATAATCCAAAATACAATTTCATTAAACTTAACTAAATCACATATTTCACCTCTAACTAAGTAAGTTCCTGTTAAAATAGTAATCATCAAAATAAATTCTGTAGGAGTTCGCCTTAATAAATGCAATTTAATTACTTCAGCAAACTCCCTCATTCCAAGAGAAGCAATAAATATACTATAAATTGCAAATGTAATCCCAAATATGCCTCCAAGAAGCTTTCCAAAATTATTCTGCAATATATTTGTAAGTTCTTCAAAATCGTTTTTATCCATAACCATGTACATAAGATACAGTAATAAAAAAACAACTATTCCGCCGGCTAAAGTAACTATCCACGCGTCACTACCTACTTTATCTATGACTTCTCTTGGGCTGGAAAATATCCCTACGCCTACTATAGCTACCACTACAGTAGTAAACAACCCAAAGTCTCCAATTATCTTTTTATCTCTCATAATATCCCTTTAGCCTCCACATAAAAGATGTACAAATTATTTTTGTCTTATCTTATCTCCCGTTTTCATATATTTAGGCCTCTCTTTTAGAGAAGATATTGGCGCTCTAATATACATGTCTTTTAAATCCTTAATGTTAATATCCACCGCTGGCGCTAAATAAGGTATTCCAAAACTTTTCATCCTAACTAGGTGAATTAGAAGTATAATGAGCCCAATCATTATTCCATAAAATCCTACAATTGCCGCCGCAATAATAAGCAGAAACCTGACAAGTCTAAAAGCTGTAGTAACTTCATAATTAGGAGTTACAAATGTAGTAATAGCTGTAATTGCCACAATAATTGTCATAATTGGACTAACTATTCCCGCACTCACTGCAGATTGACCTATAACAAGTCCTCCTACTATTCCAATAGTAGCTCCAATGGGCCTCGGTAATCTAACCACAGCTTCCATAAGAAGCGCTAAGAATAATTCCATAATTATAGCCTCTACAAATGCAGGAAATGGCACTCCTTCCCTAGAAGCTGCTATAGCATAAGCTAATTTAGTAGGTATTATAGCTGTATGAAAAGAGGTAATTGCTACATAAAGTGCTGGTGCAGTAAGAGAAATAAATATAGAAAGCATTCTAATAACTCTAACCATAGAACTATGCATCCACCTTTGATAATAATCATCTGGGGATTGAAATAAATTAGGTAATGTAGCTGGAACAACAATTGCAAAAGGAGAATTATCTACAACCAATGCTACTCTACCTTCATATAAAGCTGCTGCTACTACGTCTGGTCTCTCTGTACTTTGTATTTGAGGAAATGGAGAATATTTATTATCCTCTATTAGCTGCTCGATGTAAGCACTATCAAAAACTGCATCGATGTTTATTCTTTCTATTCTATCCTCAAGTTCTTGAAGTACTTCTTTATTTACTATATCGTCAATATACATAATAGCCACATCGGTTTTCGATCTAGTTCCTATAGCTTTAGGTTTAATTCTTAGCTTTGTATCTCTAATTCGCCTTCTAATTAATGCCGTATTGAATCTTATAGTTTCTGTAAATCCTTCTCTCGCTCCTCTAATTACCGTTTCACCAGATGGATCACCTACCCCTCTAGCAGGCCAATCTCGGGTAGCAATAACATATGCGCAATTTAGTTCATCTATAAACATTAATGTGTCCCCAGAAAGGGCAGCATTAACTCCTTCACTTAATTTTTTCACTTCCCGCATATCAGTCACTGCAAGTACAGTGTCTTTTATTTCCTCTACATTCTCTATCCCCTTTGACCATAACATTAATGGCTCTAATACATAATGATTGAGTAGCTGGTTATTTGCCATCCCATCAATGTAAACTAATGCGGCTTTCCACTCTCCCACATTAAAAATTCTAAAAATAACATCTGAATTATCTTGTAAAAGTTCTTTTAAGTACTCTATATTTTTTCCTGCATCAAGTTCAATTTTATCATTAATGCTCTCTTTCATATCCTTCACTTCCTTATATGTATTGATCGACTATAGCCTTAACTCATCTCCTGGGTCGCTGCAACATATTCGTAGAAAATGCATTAACGACTTCAGCAGGAGATTTATACCTCTACTGAAGTTTTCTATTTACTAGGACATATAACTCCCATTTATAGAAGCGGGAAACTTTCCTTCTGAAATGTCGTTAAAATATCCACCTCAGTGTAAATAGAACGATAGCTGTAATAATTGCAAGCCATCCTAAGACACGCGCTTTTTTACTAATAATTCCCATTCCAGATTTCTTAAAGTTTCTCACATCCACAGCAAGTACAACGGCGCCTTGAACTACCATCATTGTAAGAAAATAGATATCAAACAACTCTAAAACTCTCATACCTTTACTCCCTATTTTAGTATAATTATCAAAACAATATAAACTTTATGATTAAGCAACTTAACCCTACTTTGTTTTAACTAGCTTTTACGACACTGGTATAAAATATTCACTTATATAAATATAAAAACGCGCAAAAACCACAAAGGGTTTTTACACGTTCTTATATTTCACTATAAAATTATATTTATATCGTTCTTGTTATATATACTTCTTTATATTGAATTTTAAATTTATCATAGCATCTCTGGGCTTTTAACATGTCATCAAAAAAAGCAAATATCGTCGGTCCGCTTCCGCTCATCATTGAACCCATTGCACCCATTTTAACCATATCTTCTTTTATTCTTTTGAGAACTGGATATTTTCTTAGTGTAACATTTTCAAGTAAATTTTTCATACTACTGCATACATCTGCTAATTTTTCTTGTTCCATAGCTTTTATTAATGCATTTGTATCTGGATGCTTAAAAATTTTACTAATATCTAAGTTTTTAAAAACCTCCCTAGTAGATACTCCAAAATTTGGCTTAACCAATACTAAAATATAATTTTTAAAAGGCGCGAGCGGGGTAATAATTTCTCCTATACCTTCACACAAGGCAGTCCCCCCTGTTATACAATAAGGGACATCTGCACCTATTTGGACACCTAACTTCATAAGTTCATTGTCATCTACATCTATTTTGAATACTTGATTCAATGTTTTAAAAACAGCTGCTGCATCCGCACTCCCACCTGCCATACCTGCTGCTACAGGAATATTTTTCTTAAGATATATATTTATACCTTCGCTAATATCATAGGTGTCCATAAAAAGTTTTGCAGCCTTATATACTAAATTCTTATCATCTGTAGGTATGTACGGCTTATTGCAGCTTATATTAATACCTTTGTTACATTTTTGAAAGGACATAGAATCATATAGATCTACATTTTGCATAACCATTTTCAGTAAATGATATCCATCTTCTCTTTTACCTACTATATCTAAAGATATGTTTATTTTTCCATAAGCTTTTACTAACATGATTTTCCTCCAACTCTTTATTGATAATTCACAAAAGCAATTCAATTAATAATTGTTCAGCCCCCCCTTAAGGGATTCCAAGGTTTATATAAGATGAATCATTTCTTGTGAAACATTGTTAATAAAATCAGTATATTACAACAAATTTAATATTGCTACCTATAATTTAAAAAATGCTATGCCAAACATAATAAAACCCCTATGTGTTATTTATACCACATAGGGGTTAGGGCTACTTGAAAACTAATTTATACAATCAATTTTCAGTCAGCCATATTATTTTTTATATGATTATTCTACCTGGTATTATAAGTTTTTGTGAAACTTTTATAATATTAGGGTCTTCTATTTGATTCACTCTTGCAATTTCTTGCATTGTTGTATTATATTTTTTAGCTATTTTCCACAAGGTGTCTGATGATTGAACTACATAAATAGTAACACTAGCTTTTTTCTTAGGCGCCTCCCCTTCTATTGGATAAACATCAACTAAAAATTTTTTCTGTACCATATAATTTACTCTTACATATACTTTAACCACAGCTCTAACAGCCATATTCGCTGCCTCAATATCTACATTTATATTTTCGAGTGAAACTTTACACATGCTGCTCATATTTATCTTAGCACCTAATATATCCGCCCCACAGCTGAAAGGGATCTCATCAGTCACAGCGGAAAGATATTTTTCTTCATCATCACTTCTATATAATATAGTTACATTCATTATGCCATCAATTATAACCTTATCCTCAATCACCTTTTTATCTGTTACACAAACGGTGGCATTACACATAATGACCTTGCTAGGCTTACCCTTGCTGCTATCTAGTTCTATATCTCCTTTAACTAAGGTCTCCGTTAATAATTGTCCTTGCATTACATTAAGTCCATAATCCTTTTTATCCATCTCAAGCTTTGTAGTCGGTGAATATACATCCTCAATCATATCCACTTCCTCTTTGTGCATGCCTCTCGTATTAGTTTTTATCAAAAACTCTACATCAATAATTCTTTTTTCTCCCAAATCATCTTCCTTAATATCATATTCCATAGCATCTACCTTAAAGTCTGTATACTGATCCATGTAAGGATTCACATCTTGAAAATCTAACTCTTTATTTAGCATAACCTCATGCCCAATATAAATTAATTCCCTGCTATCTTTGCCCTTATATATCATATTAATAACTGCATAAGCATTTATTTGAATTTTTCCTTCGTACAATTTCACTTCTTTCTTATGAATATTAACATCACATTTTATAACTTTAGCAATTTCTGGATTTTCCATTGGAACTTTTATATTAGCCTTTCCAATAAGCTCACCATTAAAATTCCTTATGACTTTATCTATACTCGTAGGATTTTTTAAATATTGAATATCCTTAACTGCTTCAATATCCTTAACTATTTGGAAATTGAAATTTTTATATACCTCAGATTTTGATTTTAAAATACCCTCTAGACATATTTTCCTCTCATTAACTATTCTACACTCCATATGTTCTACAAAACATTCAGCATCACAAAGCATTTCAGGCATCGCGCCCATTATATCTATTGTATTTGAGAACTTTGAACTATATACAACGTTCTCCACATCAGTACGTTCTTGACCTTTTGTAATATAAAGTACATTATATTGAATTTCGCCTTCTAAATATACCTTATCTTGAATTATTTCTTTAGAATTTATTAAGGCTTTAACATCTAACATAAGAATTTCCTTAACATCAGGATGAGTATCCGGTATTACATATTCTTCTTTCACTACTGTATCAACAGTATTTTCTCCTAACAATTGTTCATACTCTATGTTTTCTCTTTTCAAATTTATTTCCACATTATGCCTCCTCGTATTTCTATTGGGGTACCACTTATAGGTTGTTACCCTCCTAAAATACCTACTATTAATATATATAGAAATAGACACTTAAATATGATATTTAATACTTTTATTCGTATTGCAAAATTCAACATAATTCTCTAATAAAAAAGAAAAAAGTATATATTACTATTAATGCTCAAAATCGGTAATACATTTTAAACATAATAAAAAACCATATAATAAAGGGAATACACAGTTATTAATAACCCAATGCATTCCCTTTAATATATGCTCTGTTAATCTTATATCAGTCACATGAAAACAAATAACAAGCTAGTATATTTTACTTGTTATTTGTTTTCATATGCCTATTCTCTATTTATAAATATAAAAAACGATACTATGATACAGTATCGTTTTATCCTGCAAAAACTATTTGAACTGTTTTTGTCAAAACATCTGAATAACTATACGTCACTGTCCTGTGGGTGTCTTTTTCTAATCTAATAACAAAAATATTTGGATAAGTCTTTTCAATAACTCCATTATCCACAAGAATCTTTCTTCTTCCACCATTAGCTTTTAATGTTACTCTTTCGCCAACATGACTTTCAATTTCATCTTTTATTGAAGTCAGTACATTTATTTTTTCCAAAGCAAACACCCTCTTTCCACACTTTACATTATATATCATATATTCCTCTTTGTCAAGTAAGCTTTATATTTTATCACTACTTTAACAATTTTGTCAATGTTGATTTTATGTTAACAAAATTCATTTTCATCGATTATTCGTCGCATAATTAATTATTATCTATTTTATGAGCATTTACCTTATAAATCACTAATGTAGTATACTTACATACCATTTTTAATACAATCTATGATAGTTTGTTTAACTACTCAAAATAAAATAACCAGCATTCTAGTAAATTTTTTAAAGATAACCTACGCACCTATATATACTTAGACTTAGGAAACCCCTCTCTATACTTTCCTCTAGTTTGTAATCCACCTATTCCATCTAATCCTGTTATAGTGTTCTGTATAACATCTTCTATAGCTACAACATTTTCTATATTTGTATAAGCAATCTTCTCAGAAACTAACACGGGGTCTAAACAATGGATTAAGACGCGATTTGGAGAGCTAGCAAAATTAGCACCAGCATCTAAAATTGCCTCATAACAGGATTGACATGCCCCTGCAAATATTACTAAATCATCATAATTGCTATTATAAGATCTAAGAGCCATAACCGCCTCTACAAAGTACTTTGAATTTCTGTAGTTATTTAAATTCATATAATCATTTATTCCTTTTACCATACCATCATGTCCTGTTATTACTACTATATCCGGCTTAACTTCTTTTACTAAATTCACTATTTCATTTGGTTGATTTTTTTCTGATATTATCATCCCTACAGCATTTAATGATAACTGCTTATAAGTTTTTAAGCACACTTCTAAATATTCTGCATCACCATCAACGTGCAGTATTTTTCCGGGTCTTCCAAAAACCATATCTTTATTTTTGTACTCTTTGTATTTTTCTTGTTTTAACTGCAAATCTTTAATTTTCCCTTTGAAATCTATAGCCGATCCTCTGTCTCCCCTGCTCCCTTTAATTCTATTCATTAATACTCTTTTAATAGATGCATTTACCTTTTTATTAAAAACCTTATCAATTTCATAAATGGCATCTTCTTCTACTAATTCTAAATCCTCACTTAAAGAGTCAGCTTCTATTCTTAAATTTATTCCCTTAAGTAAATACACCTCATCATTATCTCCTGGCACAATATCTATTATTTTAAATGTAATGTCTCCGCCATAAGATTTTCTTACTACGATGTCGCCTATTTTCACAATACCACCTCCATATTTAAACCCATAATATATATTATGAAAATATAGTGAATAGGTGAAATCAAAAAAAGTTATGTAAACATTATATTTACATAACTTTAATAAATACCATGGTTTATTCTACCTCTGATTGAAGACTTTTTTATATTCTTCAATAAATGCCATATACTTTTCTTTTTCAGAAATTAACTCCTCCATCTTCTTGTTAAAAGTATTTTGAATCCAGGTAACTTCATTATAATAGTACCTATTACAAAGCCTCCAATATCGTTGTGGAAATACTAAAAATGCATATATGAGTCTGTACTCTTCTTCTAACAGAGGATTTACACTGCTATACGCCTCTAATACTATTTCAGCATATTTTATGTCCCAATCCTGCTTTTTAAGCATCTTGATCAAAAAATTAGATAAATCGTATGCTTTTACTTCTCTTTTGCAGTAATCAAAATCAATTATATTAACATCATTATTTTTATCAATAATAATATTATGATAAGTATAATCATGGTGGCAAAATCCTTTTTCTTCTTCTGTTTGCCTACATATGTCGAAGTACCTAGAGTCATCGAGTATTGCCATAGCTCTTTTGGCTAATTCTTTTTGATCATCAACACTCCTGATATAATTCATATCAAAATCTGTTTTAAAATTCTTCTTTTTTCTAATCATACCTTGCATTTTATCAAAGGACTTTATTCGTTTTTCCATCAGATGTGGCCATCTTCCAAGATCCGTTTTTAACTTACTATTTTCTGGTGGATCATATCCTTTGGATGCAATATGCATATAAGCTAATTCTTTTGCGGCCTCAACTAAATCCTCCTCATTGTGAAAATCACATTCGCGACCATCTATCCAGGTTGATAGTGTATAAATATCTTCATTAACTAATGCATAAGGATTTCCTTCAGTATTTAAAAAATATCTATCAACCTTGTCAAATCCATTTTTTGCAAGATGCTCTTTGGCTCCATATACAAACAAAAGTTTTTGTGTCCCGTAACTGATTTTCTTTAGACACTTAGCTCCGTCATCCGTCTTTAAAAAATACACTCCCTTATTGGGACGTATACTTTCTATCTTAATACCATATTGTCTTTCAATTTCAAATTCCCTCATCATGTTACTCACCCCCCCTATAATTTATATTACTAATATTTCATTTTAGAATAAATTATTGTATGTTTTAACAACATTTATGCTTTCGCATAATATAATAAAATATATCCATCTATTAAATCAGTATTTAAGGAGTCTTAAAATGAAAATTGGAATTGATGCTAGAGCTGCAAAATGGTATAGAGGAACTGGTATAGGAACTTATTCTTACCAGCTAATTAATTCTTTAAATAAAATAGACAATTTTAATGATTATTCGCTTTTTGTGCCAGACGACTGTAAGCTTGCCATACCCTTTAAAGAAAATTTTCATATAGAAAGCATTAAGCAAGATAGTCAAAATAACTTTTGGAACGAGGTGAATATTCCTAACAAATTAATAGATAAATCTTTGGACATATATCACGTTCCCCAAAACGGCATTGGGCTGCCGTCAAAGAAAACCTGTCCCTTCGTTATTACGCTACATGATGTTATTCCGTATAAAATGCCAGATACAGTTGGTGAGCAATATTTAAAAATTTTCAATGAAAAATTGCCCAATATCATTCCCTTATGTGATGGCATAATTACTGTGTCTGAATATTCAAAGGAAGATATTATTAAAGCTTTTAACTACCCAAGAGAAAAAATATATGTCACTTATTTAGCTAGTGAAGATATTTATAAACCTTATGACAAAGCTCTTAGTAAATCTATAATCGAAAAAAATTACTCTATTACAGGAGACTATATTCTTTATATTGGAGGATTTAGTCCCAGAAAAAATATTCTCGGATTACTAAATTCATTTAGTCTGCTTTTACCAAAATTAAAAAAAGATATTAAATTAGTCATTGCAGGTAGCAAAGGTAAATCATATGATATATATAAAAAAAGAGCACAAGATTTACACATTGATGATAAAGTAATTTTCCCAGGTTTTATATCCATGACCTATATTCCCTTCATGTATAACGCTTGTGAGCTGTTTGTATACCCTTCATTTTATGAAGGTTTTGGATTACCTCCAATTGAAGCAATGGCTTGTGGCGTTCCTGTAATCGCCTCTAACGCCACCTCTATCCCCGAAATAGTTAAGGACTCAACTTTACTTGTAAATCCATATGATATTAATTCCTTAAGTGAAAAAATGTATAATGTGCTCCTTGATAATGACCTAAGACAATCCCTAATAACTAGAGGATTAAAAAGAGCCTCCACCCTAACTTGGGAACATACAGCTGCAACTACTCTAAGTGCTTATCAAAATATATTAGGTACACCTAAATAAATGTCCTTATTATCAAATTATCAAAACAAAAGCCCCACATAGTGTAATTACAACTATGTAGGGCTTTTAAACTAACAATTATAATGATTCTTAAAGGCCTCTAAAAACCCTTCTCTGTCTTCTCTGCCTTCCACTTTCTTCTTTAATCTGCTTAAAAACACCTCTTCACTCCACTGTTTTTTCCTTGTATAATAATCTCTAGCTATACTGTAAAAATCCTCTGGAAAGCTAAGCATGCCATACAATACCTTTAATTCCCGATTATCTAATGGTAATACTTTAATATATTCGCTTAAAATACCATTGGCCTTTTCTATATCATAAGCAGAATTTTTGATGGCTTTATTTGTAAAGTTACAAATATCATGCACCTTTAAGTCTATAACTGCATAATCAAAATCTAAGAAATATACATCTTCCCTATTAATCAATATATTATGGTGAGCTAAATCATGATGGCAAAATACAATTTTCTCTTTTTCCTTGCATAAATTGTAATAATCTGATTCGCTTAGAATATCTATGCTTTGCATTATATTTTTCTCATAATATTCCTCATGTTCTAGAAATATATAATCAAATTCATTTTTATTTTCATTTCGAGTTGCTATGCTTTTAAAGAACATAAGATCATTTAATTTTTTTTTAAAATTTTGTATTATTCTACCACATAAGTACCGTTGCTCATTTTTTGCGAGTAACCTTTCAAATGGACCTTCATATACAAGCCCTTCCGATGCCTTATGAAGCTCAGCTATTGCCCTAGACGCGAGCATTACATCCACTGGGTTACTATACTCGCACTCTCTCCCTTCTACTAAATTCATAATACAATATATATCATTTTTCCAAGGGACATATATGAGTTTGGATTTTGTCTTTTCGAATTCAATGATCCTATTAAAATTATTATTTCTAATATACTCAATCGCATAATTAATGAATTCAAGTTGGGAAATGCTATAGTTTACTTTTTTTAAAACCTTATCACCTTTATCCGTATTAAGTATGAATACTTTTCTTACCGGAATAACATCATCAACTACTAGATCGAACTCGCTAAATAAATCTACATCTAAATCATATTTACTTAAATAAGCCTTATCTTTAAATCTAACATCTAACATGTTCTCACCTCTTTTATCATTGCATTAATAACTTAAATTAATGAATCCCCATCTTGAATCAAAGCTTTTATAAGTTTCTCAGAAAACCTTTCTTCATTCCAATTCTTTTTACCTGCCCGATGCTTATTACAACATCTCATGAATTCATGAGGGTAAGAAATTAAAGCTATTAAAAATTTTGAACTTCTTGTGTCTAGCCCTTCAATGTAGCAGAACTCTTGAGTAAGATTATGAAAATCAAGTTTCACTCCTTTTCTTTTTAACTTACTAAGCAAAAGGAAACAATCCATTTCCACCATATTGTAACTACAGTCTTTAAAACTAACCACTTCAATAAAATTATTTTTTCTAATATTTTTAAAATCTGTATTTCCTAAGCATATTTCGCAACGCCTCATGCTTCTTGTTATAATCCCTAAATAATCTGATTGGTATACTTCTCTTATACACCGCTGCCCTCTATCTATAACTTCCTTTCCATATTTAACAATTAATTGTTCAAATGAATTTTTCGGTTCATATTTTATAATATTATTTATGTCTCCGGCCAACTTTTTAATAGAAATTTTATAATCCTCTATGATTTTCCCTGTATTGTTATTTAACTTATTCCTTAGGTACCCATTAAATCCAAGAGATTTTTCATGCAAAGCATAAATAGCACGAAATTGTTCTATTATTGCTTCTTCAGTTACGTCTATGTTCTTAGATTCAATTTCACCTACATTTTTAATACCTTTAAACATCATATAATCTGAAAATTCATTATAGATGCTTATCGCCACTCGCACCACCTCAATTTAAATCTATTAGTCAATTGATATATAATAGCCAAGTACTATCTGGTCTTTTTATAATTTTTGTCCATTTTCTTTAATATCTCTCTTTGCTGCAATTCAAGCTCACTAATTTTCTTTTTCCTTTTTCTTATTTTTTTCAGTTTTTTAACTTCCTCTTCCATATTCTCGAGCCTTATGTCATATTCCTCTACAGTGGATTCCTGCGGATCAATTACGTCAATTTCAAGCTCATCAATGCACCCATCCTTTTTATTTTTCCCCACAATACTACCTCCCATATTTTATTTTTATGAATTTCTCAATAAAAATTTGCTTATCCACTCTATCCTCACGCATTTTTTCAAGTTTCCTTAAGAAAAACTCCTCTCCCCAATCCTTTTTTTCCCAATAATATTGAATTCCTATTTGCCAATATTCCTGAGGAAATTCCATAAATGCTGCCATTACTTCTATATCACTTTTATATATCGAAAATGCATCATCATACGCTTCCATTATAAAAAGCGCATTTTCAGGACTCCATTTGCCATTCTTCATTCTTCGTATTAGAAGGCTACTTAAATCATGTAAATGAGTGTCTAGAATACAATAATCAAAATCAATAACATTCACGCCACCACTTTTATCTAATAATACATTATGATGAGCATAATCGTGATGGCAGAATCCCCTATGTTTAATTTCTCCTTTCATCTTACTTACATATTCACTTTTGCATAAATTTTCTATTGATCTATTACTCCGTGCGAGCTCTTCCCCCATTATTCTTAAATAATCGCTATCGAATTCCGTAATGCATTCTTTTTCACCTATTCTTCTTTTAAAATCCAATATTTCTCTTTCTCTAGTTTTAAAAGTTTCTATCCATTTAAGCCATCCTATTCTGGGCGACATGTCCGGCGTAACTTTAAAATTCAAACTTTTTTTATGGAGCTCTGCAAGCTTTGAAGTACATAATTTTATTTCCACTGGATTATCATAATTACATTCCCTTGCTTTTAGCCAAGGTGTTAAATAAGCGTATTTATTCTCAATTGCTATATACTCCTTGTTATCGATAGTCTCAATAATTTCCGGTATATTTTCAAAACCATTGCCCTGCAGATGTTTTATTGCACCAATAATAAATAAAAAATGCTTAAAGTCATAATTAATGATTTTCAAACAATACATGTCATTCTCAGTTTCTATCCTGTAAACATTTTTTATTTTCACTATATCATTAATACAAAGAGAATAATTATCTTGTACCGTCTCCTTTACTTCCTGGATTTCCAAATGCATGCCTCCGCAATATTGTTCTATTGCAGTATATGAGCTTTCTCAATAATTTGTGCTTAATTATATTTTTATAATTAGCACACTTTTTAAGTAAAAACAATATATTAATATATATTGTCTTTCAAATGAAATTTATAATTATAAATATAGGGTTTTTATAATAATTTTAAGGAGTGAAACCTATGAAGATTGCAATTGATGCTAGAGGCATCAATTTCTATAGTGGAACAGGTATAGGAACTTATACCGAAAATGTGTTTAAAAATTTAATTAACATAGATAATATAAATAATTACCATGTTTTTTGGTCAGGCAACAATTATGAAATTATAAAAAAAGAAAACTGCAAAATAGTAATGACCTCTAAAAAGCATCAAAGATTTTTTGAAGATTACTATTTTCCAGAAAACATTTCAAAAGAAAACATAGACATATATCATATGCCCCAAAATGGTATAGGTTTTTCTCAGGAAATAACTTGCAAGAAAGTAGTCACGATACATGATTTAATTCCATATGTTATGCCCGAAACAGTAGGCCGAGGCTATTTGCTGAAATTTTTAAAAGAGATGCCAATGATTATAGGAGGCTCTGATGGGATAATAACTGTATCCGAATTCTCTAAACGCGATATTTTAAAATTTTTCCCAGTAGACGAAAGTAAGATTTTTGTAACTCCTTTAGCTGCAGATAAAAAATATGTTCCTTTAGATAAGGTCCACTGTAGGAATTTCCTAAAAGCTGTATATAATTTAACAGATCCCTTTATACTCTACCTAGGAGGATTTAGTGAAAGAAAGAATGTGGCTTCTGTCATAATTGCTTTTTCTAAAATATATAAAGATTTAAATAAAAAGTATAATTTAGTTATTGTAGGTGGCTATAAAGATTCCGGTCAAAAACTCATAAAACTTGCGAATGAATTGAAAATAGGCTCGCATGTTATTTTTATCGGTTTTGTACCTGAAGATCATTTACCACTTTTCTATAATTGCTGTGATACTTTCATATATCCATCTTTTTATGAGGGCTTTGGACTCCCCCCTTTAGAGGCAATGAATTGCGGCACTCCTGTAATAGCATCTAACCTTACTTCTATTCCCGAGGTAGTGGGTGACGGTGGGATTTTAATAAATCCATATGATATCTCAGAGATGTCTCTCGCCATAGGTAACTTATTAAGTAATGAAGCTCTAAGATCAGAATTAAGTTCTAAAGCATTAATAAGATCTAAAAAATTTTCATGGCAGAACACTGCACAATGCACTCTCAAAGTCTATGCAGATATATACAATCGCGAATCCCCTGCTCAATAAGAAAAGTATATATTACTGCAACTATATTTTATTTAATATACACTTTTCAAACACACCATAATTAAGGCTTGCATAATGAGTATGCAAGCCTCCTTTTTAAAAATTAATTTATAGTTTATTGATAATACTTGCTAAATATCCTGCGCCAAAGCCATTGTCAATATTAACAACACTAACTCCACTAGAACAGCTGTTTAACATTGATAGCAATGCCGAAAGTCCTTTAAAATTAGCTCCGTATCCTATACTAGTTGGAACAGCTATAACTGGTTTATCCACCAAGCCTCCAACTACACTAGTTAAAGCGCCTTCCATTCCCGCCACAGTAATAACTACCTTCGCGCGCCTTATAACATCTAGATTTTCAAACAACCTATGAATACCCGCTACTCCTACATCATAAATTCTTTCAACTTTATTCCCAAAGATTTCTGCTGTAATAGCTGCCTCTTCCGCTACTGATATATCAGAAGTTCCTCCTGTTACTAATGCAATATATGTACTTGGAATCTCTACGTCCTTTTTTTTAATTACAATTGTTCTTGCAAGTTCATTGTACTCGGCATCATCACATACCTCTTTTACCCCTTCATACATGATCCTAGAGGCCCTTGTACCAAGAATATTTATATCCTTAGTAATCATTAAACTAACTATACCCTTTATTTGATCCACAGTTTTCCCTTCACAATATATAACCTCCGGGTAACCAACTCTAAGTTCTCTATGATTATCGATTTTTGCAAATCCTAAATCTGAATAAGACAAATCTTTTAACTTATCTACACCATCATCAATGGATATATTACCATTTTTAACGGACTTAAGGAATTTCTTCATTTCTTCTGTATTCATATATTCTCCACCTTTTTTAATTTAAGCTTACAGTTTTATGTTTTTATATCTATAATGTTATATTTCATTCCTTAATGTCTCATATACTTTGCTTATAGGGAGTCCCACACTTCGGGCTATTTTCTTACACTCCTCATATTCTAACTTATTCTTTATTTTTTCACCTTTGTAGTAAGCTTCTTTCACAGTAACTTCACCATAGCTAGTGTTCATTTTAGTAAATCCTCTTTGGAGCATTGTTTTATGTACTTTAAAACTTCTTACTCCAAATGTAGTAGTTTCTCTAAATAATACTTCTTTCATCTTTTCAATTTTATCTTCTTTACATAAAACACTTATTTTTACGCCTGGTCTGCCTTTTTTCATTATAATTGGAGTTAAGTATGCATCCAAAGCACCCTTTGTAAAAAGCTTATCAAGAATATACTCATATATCTCTGGATTCATATCATCTATATTACATTCCACAATTTCTTGAAATACTTCCCCTTCATTTTCTTTCTTTTCAGTATCAGACAAATTATTTACCTCTTCTACTAACATGACCCTCAGTACATTAGGAATTTCAGTATCTCTGTTACCAATGCCATAGCCGATCTTCTTAATAATAAAATCGTTATCATCTTTGAATTCAGAGACGTTAGCTGCAAGAATTGCAGCACCTGTAGGTGTTGTAGTTTCAAAAGGTACAGCTCCCATTTTTACCGGTATCCCCTTCAAAATTTCCACAGTAGCAGGTGCTGGTACTGGTATAAGTCCATGAGCACATTTAACAAACCCACCACCAAGTTCTATAGATGAGCTCATTATTTTATCAACATTTAAATGACTTATGCAAATAGCAGCTCCTACTATATCCACAATAGAATCTATTGCACCTACCTCATGGAAGTGAACTTCATACAATGTTTTTCCATGAACCTTTGCCTCAGCTCTCGCAACCCTCATAAACATTTTTTTGCTTAATTCTTTCACTTTAGAACTTAACTCACTACACTCTATAATTTTCTCAATATCATTAAGGTTTCTATGTTCCTCATGGCTATGATTATTGCTCACATGCCCATGAGAGTGTTCTCCTTCACTTCCATCCTGAGTATGTACATGATGATGCTCCTCTAAATCTACATCCACCTTAGTGCCCTCTATACCTTTTCTACTATCTCTCGATACTTTTATTTCATACCCATTTATATTTAGCTTTTTTAATTCCTCGATTAAATATTTCTCGTCTATACCTAAGTCTAGCAACGCTCCTAAATTCATATCACCACTAATACCTGAAAAACAATCATAATAAAGCATTTTCATTCTCAACCACTCCATTTCTTTTGTATTTATCTCATTGTACCAAATAAATAAATATTATAGGTTATATATATATAAATTATAAAAAAATATGCACTTATTATTATGCGATATATTTATTACTATGTCTGACTTTTTTATTTAAATTCTAAAACAAAAGCCTTAATATTTGAAAAGAAATAGGTATATCTGCTTTGATATACCTATTTCTTTTCAATTATTATAAAATCAAACTGATTCAATTTCAGCCCATTTTCTATACTATTGCTACAATATAAAACTTGACCAATGCTATTTTCTATATATACCTTAATACCAAAGTTAATTACAATTCTAATTACTTCATTATGAAGTTCTCTTTCTAAAATAAGTATATTTTTCTTAAAGAAAATAGTTTTATATGTTCCATATAATAAACATGGATTATTATACCTTATTTTAATAAGGTCTTTATACAAGTATAATAAACTTTTTTTATTTTTTTTACAAACTTCTACTGATATGTCATCTACCTTATCTTCTATGTTTATCCAAGATTTACTCTTGCTAAATCCATAAAACTCCGAATTTTCCCATTGCATTGGACTTCTTGATTTATCTCTAGAACTCTTATTTGCACTAGCTAATGCTTCTTCTCTACTTTTCCCTTTTGAAATTTCTATATTATATTTTGTAATCCCTTGAACATCATTCATTTTGTTTATATCGAGGCAAACCAAATCCTTAATCCCAATTTCCTCTCCAAAATACATAAATGGAACACCATAAGTTGTTAATAATAAAGCTGCCATCGCTCTTTCAATTCCATTTTTCTCTCCATTTGGACTAAATCTTGAAACACTTCTTCCCATATCATGGCTATTAAAAAATATTGTTGGTATTTGCTCTGAATTGTATTCCTCATTCATAGCTTTAATTTCTTTATATATTTTCTCCGCTGAAAATTCCTTCATACTACCTAAGTTAAAATTGAACACTACGTCTAATAAATTCTTACCGGAGTAATTTTTCAGTTCAATTAACTCATCTGATCCAATTTCTCCTACGAGGAAAATATCTTCTTTTATTTCTCTTATATCTTTTACTAAAGTTTTTATAACGTCTATAATTCCATCTTGATCTTTATCATTTCTATGTATTTGTTCACCTTTTTCATCATATGGATTATCTTTATTAAAGTCATTTTTTATTGTTAAAAAGTTAATTACATCAAATCTAAATCCATCTACTTCCAGGTCAATCCAATATTTAAGTACATCTTTCATTGCATCATAAACCTTAGGTTCTGCCCAATTCAAATCTACTTGCTCTTTTGCAAATGCATGATAGTAATATTCCTTTGTTTTCTTATCAAATTCCCAAGCATCTCCACCAAAAAATGACTCCCAGTTGTTAGGTTTGTCTTTTTTCCATATATAAAAATCTCTTTTTTCATTATCTTTAGAGCTTCTTGATTCTTTAAACCATGAATGTTCACTTGATGTATGATTTAAAACTATATCAACTATTACTTTTATTCCTAAATCATGTGCCTTATTTATGAATCCTTTAAATTCTTCTAAAGTACCATAACATTTATCAATATTATAATAATCTGATATATCATAACCATTATCAACTTTAGGAGATGGATAAAATGGTGTAAGCCAAATCCCCTTAATACCTAATTCACTTAAATAATCTAATTTAGATGTTATTCCTTTAAAATCCCCAATTCCATCGTTATTTCCATCCATAAAACTTGACATATATATTTCGTAGAACACACATTCTTTCCACCACTTTTTATCCATGTTTTTTACTTCTCCCTATTTGAACAGATTATAAATTAATCTATACTTTACTCTTTTACACCTACTGAATCTCTTTCAATTACACTTACACTCATAATTATATTTTCATTTAGTTCGTTTTTATGATCTAACCTCCATAATAATTTATTTAAAGCTTTACGTCCCATTAATTCCTTTTCTACTCTCACTGTTGTAATATTAGGCACAACAAATGAGCTTAACACTATATCATCAAAGCCTACAACTGCTATATCTTGTGGAATTGAATATCCCATTTCCTTAAGTGATGAAATTAGAATAATAGCAGCATTATCATTTGAGCATACAAATGCTTCTGGCATATCCTTTAAGCACTTTATTTTTTCTTTTACCCATTCTAAATCTTGTCTTATTACATACTCTTCTAAATTATCTAAAACTGAATATCTATTTATAAAATCAATCATTTTATTTTCTTCCTTGAAATTTATAAATTTTTTCATAGCTTCTTGATATCCAAAAAATCTTTCCTTTACACTTAGAGAATATTCTAGCTCTCCAAAAAAACCTATTTTTTTATATCCACGATCTAAAAGTAATTTCGTAATCTTAAAGCTTCCAAGCTTGTTATCTGTCAAAATACTATCTGTACTTTCTAATAACGATGTATGATCTACTAAAACTACTGGCGCCTTATAACCTTTTAGCTTTATCAAATAATCATCATCTATTGCACCTATTACAACTACTCCACATACCTTCTTATGTTCAATGCAACTTGGAATATTTTCCTCATTTTCATCAATCATACACGTAATTATGTCGTATCCATTTTTTCTCGCTTCCTCAACTATCCCCATCATTATCTTAGAATAAAAATAATTATCTTCAAAATATAATTTTCTTATTAAAACACATATATTTTTACTTGCATATGACAGAATGAATTTAGTTGATTTTTCCAAATAACCAATCTGCTCTGCCACATCAAGAACTGTCTTTCTTGTTTCTTCACTAACTCCTGCCTTTCTATTTAATGCTAATGATACTGCATTAATAGATATATTTAATTTATCTGCTATATCTTTCATTATTACTTTTCTCATCTAATATCTCCTACCATAAATATACTATAAGGCTATCAGTTAATTTTATCAAATTATCTCCTGCGGAGCTACAATATTAAGGATTTATGTGTTATTTATCCATTAAAGTGAATATATCTTCTATTTTTATATCTGCTCTACAAACTTTATCATCTGCTGCGCCATAATATATTTTAACAATACCATCTTCAAATAAACATCCACATGTAAATACTACATTACCAAAAAAACCTTCTTTTTCATAGGTAGCTTTTGGTTCTAATATAGCTCTACTTGTTTTGGCTAATATTTTGCTAGGATCATTTTTATCAAGTAAGAATGCTCCTAAGCAATATCTATCATTTTTATCTGCTGCATGATAAATTTTTATCCAACCTTTTTCTGTTAAGAATGGTACTGCACCTCCTCCAACCCTTCCATTTTCCCATGCTCCTTCATTTGAACCACCATAAAAATGTTTTTGTTTTCCCCAATGTACTAAATCAGGTGATTCTGCTATCCACATATCTGCTCCGCCGATTGCACATGGAACGGGTCTATTAAATGTTATATATTTCCCGTTTATTTTTTCTGGGAATATAGTTACATCTTTATTTTCTGGGGCAAATATAATTCCATGTCTTTCATAAGTTTTAAAATCCTTTGTAGAAACTAACGAAGTGGCTGCACCATTTCTAGTCACAGATGTATAATTAACATAATATGTATCCTCTATTTTAGTTATTCTTGGGTCCTCCATTCCCCATTCTTCTTCTGAAGCTGTAAGTTTAATAAAAGCTTCATCTTCTATGATGAAATTTTCTCCATCCTTTGATCTTGCTATCCTTATATGTGATAATGAAGTTAAATAAGCAATTTTTCTTACTCCTCCAATATGCGTAATCCATAAAGAACGTGCATCTGAATAATCATATTGCGTATCTATTTCTTTATTAAATGAAACTATGTCTATTACATCTTTTCCATCTATGTTTACTACTACAGGTATCTTTACTTCATCTTCCTTATCAACTTTAACAGATTCTGCAACTCTACATAATAATAGATATTCATCATCATATTTACAAACACCACAGTTAAATACGCCATCAACTTTAAAATCTTCTCTACTTGGTTTCACGTCACTTGGTTTTATAAGGGGATTCATATTACTTCTTTTAGCAAAACTCATTATTAACACACCCTTTTGTTTTTCTTATTCCTGCTACCTCTAATGCTGTTATTGCAAATACATTCCAAGAAAAAACCCTTATAGATTTCCATAAACACCCTTCCTTAGATAAATCCGTTGGTAAAAATTCATGACTTACCGGATCATCTTTAATTAGGTTTATCTCTCTATCCATTCTATTTAAAATCCTGTTCTTATAGTCATCTAATCCATATCTCACTCCAACTGCATATGCCATTATCTCTTCTCTAAGCCAGCTACCGCCATTATAATATACTCCATCACTCCAGCTAAACTTTTCATCAAAAGGACTATCAACCCCACTAAAATACTTGTTATTAACATGTCCTATAAAAGTTGCGCAATCATTAATAACTGGTATTTTTTCAAGTGTATTTTTTACAATTCCCTCATTAAGTAACCCTTCATTAAAGAACCATAATGAAACAAATTCAGGCATCAAATCACCTACTGATATAGCATCTTTATAGTCTAAAGTATTTAATAAGTATCCTTTTTCATTGCTATAAAAGCTTTTATACCCAATATTAGCTTTCTCTATATAATCATCTGGCACATCTATGCCTAAGGCCTTAGCAACTTTTAATGTCACTGCAAATACACCCTGATTAACTGATACACTTGATGTTTTTCCACCTTCAAAATATGTTTGAACATCATTTTGACCTAATACAAAATGTGATTTTGCTATACCATCACCATCTTCATCAAACTCATTAATACAATAGTTATAAGCTTTTTTAACTTTGCTCATATTAGGTTCTATTCCATACTTGATTTTATTTATATATGCCCACCATATCCATTCACAAGTAGCTTCGTTACCTTTTACTTCTAAGCTTCCCATATATGGGGTTATTATGGTTCCTATTGTTCCATTTTCATTTTGAGTTGAACCCCACTTTTCCCAAAGTTTTTTGCTCAATTCCTTATCATTTACCCCCGCTACACTCCAAAAAGAATCTCTATTATACATATCTGGGGCATAATTTAAGCTAGGTACATTTAATGGCAAAAAGTCATATGCACTAGTTATCCATGTTAACATCTGCATATCTGCAAAAAGAATTTTTTCAACATCACTTCCATTAAACCCTAACCCATCTGCTAATAACACTTGGCTGTAGTAACGTATATCTCGAAGACCATCCATTTGCTTAATAAGTATGAATAACTTCTTCTCACAACTTTTACCTTGTTCCAACCTATGAAATGGTTTTTCTATACCATTTACCTTAGTTACCTTTAAGTTTTTTATATCAATAGATTCATTATCATTACTCTTTATCACTAAGAGGCTCTTTTTATTTTCCGTATTTGATAGTATTAATCCATCTTGGAAGCTAGTCCATGTTTCCTTATAAGATGGTATATTATTCTGATAATCAAAACCATGTACTTCGTAATTATCTTTTGTTAATTCTTTCAAAACAACTACACTTAATTCTCCATTTATCCTATGATCAAAACTTATATCATAATACCCATCTTCAAGATCTAGTGTTATGATTAAACTTCCTTCATCATCTTTATTTATAAAATCATTATCTACTTCAACAACTTCTTTTTTCCCGTTATTAAAATCTATTAATTCTCCTAAAGTTATCTTCACATAATGATCACCTTTTTCTCTATCAGATAAAGTTGAAACTCTATAAAGATTAATATCACAAGCCTCTTTTATTGCTGTAAATCCTAGTTTGTTATAATGTGGCCTTCTTCTAATATTTCTTGTCCAATAATTTCTGTGTCCAGCATCTGTCAGCAATCCAACATATGCTTTTCCCACTACATATCCCGCTGCTGGAAATACTTCTCTCACCACACCACCATTGTTATTATCATTATCAAAACTCCAATAACATTTTGGCTCCTCACTTGGAATTATAGAGTTCTCTATACTATAAAACAGCATAGGTATATTTGTTTGCTTAAGTATTATTCTTTTCTCCACTAAGGCCTCATTAACTACTTTATAAACAACTTGAATATCTATATACGTTTCTAGCATCTTGCAGTAATATCTACAATTACAGATAATTTCATTTTCATAATAACCAACAGTATCAATATCTATATTACTTATAACCTCTCTATATGATCTATCTTCATTTTCTATAGTAATCTTTATATTTTTAATATCATCCTTTGCTACAACTTTGTTACTATTCAACAAACTTACTGTGTATTTCTTGTTTTCATCTTTACTAATGTCTATAGAAATTCGCTCCACCGTAATAACACACTCCTATTTGCTATATTAAATCATCCCCTGATGAGCTGAAATGTCGTTAAATAGTTTCTGCATGGTGACATGCAACAAATCCATCCCCAAGTTTTCTTAGTTTTGGTTCTTCTTTTTCACATAATTCATTTGAATAAATACATCTTGGATTGAACTTGCATCCACTTGGTAAATCTTTAAGACTTGGAATATCCATTGTCTTTAACGGTAAGTTTGAAATCATATTTTTATTTCTTGGATTTGCAACTGGAACCGCTTTTAATAAAGCTTTAAAATATGGATGTTTAGGATTTGTTATTGCATCATTTATATTATTTAATTCCACAATTGATCCTAAATACATAACCAGAACTCTCCCCTCATTAGCTATATATCTTGCTGTAGCTAAATCGTGTGTTATGTAAACAAAAGAAATTCCATGTTTTTTGTTCATCCTTGCCATTAAATCTAATAACGAAATTCTTAATGATACATCTACCATCGATACTGGCTCATCTGCTACTATAAGCTTAGGTTTCACTAATAAAGCTCTTGCTAATAATATTCTTTGTCTTTGTCCTCCACTTAATTGATGCGGATATTTATGTAAAAACTGATCAACTGGAGTTAATTCTACTTCCTCTAGATATTCTGTACATAGATCTAAAGCTTCTCCATTTGTTTTAACAATTTTATGTTTTAGTATAGGGGCGCTTAATGATTGGAAGATAGTTTTATTTGGATTTAATGCTGCAAATGAATCCTGATGCACCATTTGCACCCCCATTCTAAAGTCCTTATAATCCCCCCTTTTTAGAACATTTATATCTGTTCCTTTATAAAGTATTTTCCCCTCTGTCGGTTTATGAACATCTGCGATAATCTTTCCTAAAGTAGTTTTACCACAACCACTTTCCCCTACTACAGCTAATATTTCACCGTCTCCAATTTCTAGATTAATATCCTTTAATACTCTAACCTGTTCCTTTCCTTCTCCAAAACTTTTACTTACACCCTCTATTTTTATTAAATTACTCACTTTAAATTCCCTCCCAGTACTTACATCTACTATAATGATTATCCTTTACCTTGATAAGCTCTTTACTATTTTCATCCGAACCATCACAGCCAACCTTTCCCTTATAAATACACCTATTTTTAAATCTACATTCACCTTTTAAATCTAACATATTAATAGGTGCCCCTTTTATAGATCTTCTTGTGGTTACATCATCATATAATGAAGGTATTGCAGCTAATAATGCTTTTGAATATGGATGCTTCGGCGTTTCGTATACATCTAAAACATCACCAACTTCTACTAATTCTCCTGCGTACATTACAGCTATTCTATCAACCATAGAGCCTATTATTGATATATCATGAGTTAAAAACACTATAGAAACTCCATTTTCTTTATTTATTTTTCTTAATATCTCCAATATATACCACTGGGTTATTACATCTAAAGCAGTAGTAGGTTCATCCAATATTATTAACTTTGGTTCAAGTAATAAACTTAATGCTATTAATACACGTTGCTTCATTCCACCACTTAGCTCAAACGGATAAGAATCTAGAACTTTTTCATCTAACCTAACAAAGTTCAATAACTCTTTTATACGGTTCATCATTACTTCATTAGATACTTTATCTAAATGTGTAGTATAAGTTTCAACAAAATGATCTTTTATCGTTGCTATTGGATTAAGTGAATTTTGTGCAGCTTGAAATACTGTTGATATATCTTTCCATCTATATTTGTTATATTCCTTTTCCGAAAGGGCTAATAAATTTACACCATTAAAATAAACAACTTCTCCGCTTGATATTCTACCTGGCTCTCTTACTAAATTTAACATGGCTGAAGCTAAAGTTGATTTACCGCTTCCACTTTCTCCTATTATCCCTAACATTTCACCTTTATAAATATCTAAAGTAATATTATCTGCGGCCTTTAAAACTTTATCTTCATTAAAATATTTTACGTCAAATTCTACAGTTATATTTTTACATTCTAATAATTTTTCCATACTCTCACCCCTAAACTCCCATTACTTTTGTTTTTCTTTTTATAGCTATAGTAGTTTTTATTCTTGGGTTAAATGCGTCCTCTAACCCTTTACTAAACATAAAGCATCCTAATTGGAATAAAACAATCCCTACAATTGGTGTTAATAGATATATTATCGCTTTTGAACCAAATAATGCTCCCGTTTTGTTTAATGCCATATCCAGCATTATTCCCCAATGATCTCCTTTAAACGGAGCTAATCCTAATACCATTAATCCAACACTTGCTAGTATTGATGATTTCATTATCATAATAAAGTTAACTGCTATGTATGATATAATATTTGGTAAAATGTCATTTATAATAATATAAATCTTACTCATACCTAAAATTCTACTTGCCTCAATAAAATCTCTATTTTTCAAAGATAATGTTTGTGACCTTACTGCCCTTGCAAGTCCCGCCCACGACCATATACTTAATATAAGCCCAAACTTTAATGAACTATCAATATTTACTATTAATGACATAACCATTAATACAGGAAAGTTAGGTATTGTCTGAACTACATTAGTTATCATCATTAAAATATCATCAACTATTCCACCAAGTAATCCTGATGTAATCCCTACTGTAACCCCAATACTCAATGTGAAAACACCTGCATAAAGAGCTATTGTTAAAACCTCTCTTGAACCTAATATGAATTGTTTCAATGTATCTTTTCCTGCAAAATCGGTACCTAATAAATGTTGAAATGATGATCCTTGTAATCTATTTACATAGTTAGCCTTATCAGGAGTTAACATAATTGGTCCTAATATTGCCATCAATGTAAATATGATTAATATAAAAGCTCCAAAAGTTGCTTGTTTATTTGTAACTATTACTCTCGAGAAATTAACTATCCCTTCCCATAATGAACTTAGCTTGTTTTTCATTTATGCTCTCCCCTTCCTTCTTAAACGAGGGTCTACAAACCCATATAATAATTCTACTAAGAAGTTACATAAAATAACTGTTATTATTATTACAAAGAACATCCCTTGCATTAAAGTAACATCTCTATTTGCTGTTGCATTATTTAAATAATAACCAACCCCTGGATATGAAAATAAATTTTCTATAAGTGGTGAACCACCTACTAATAATCCAAAAGTAGTTGCTAATGATGTAACCATTGGCAACATTGCATTTCTACCTACATATTTAAAAATTATCTTTTTATTAGTTATTCCTCTTGCCCTTGCATATTGAATATAATCTTCATTTAATATTCCAACTGCTATTGATCTCATATTTACTATCCAGTTCACTACGTTAACAATGAAGAATGCCAGTATTGGTAAAATAGCATGTTTTGCAACATCTGCTATAAAAGCCATGTTAAATCCGACATCAACCATTGTTGAATAGGCCCCTTTAGATGGTAGCATCCTTAAATTCACTGCAAATATTAATATTAAGAAAAACCCTATAATATACTCTGGTATAGCTCCTAAAACCGATGCCGAGGTATCTAATAAAAGATTTAGCTTTTTACTTCTTTTCCACGCAGCAACCATCCCAATGCTTATACCTACTGTAAATGCTAGTATTGTTGAAACACCGGTTATAAGCAATGTCCATGGCAATGCTGACATTACTATATCTTTAACATCTGTTTTAAACTTTAATGACTGTCCTAAATCTCCATTTAATATTCCTTCACCAAAATCTAAAACCCTTTCAGCCAGTGGAACATTTGGATCATAATTCAACTGCATAACAGCTCTTTTATATGCTTCCTCATAAGGCACTCCTTGTGTACTAACCATTTCTCTAGCTAATACATCTACAGGATCTCCGGGCATAAGTTCTATTATTAAAAATGTTACTATAACTGCAAATATAACAGTTAAACATAACATTAAAATTTTCTTTATCATAATGATCCTCCCTTGAAAAAAGGTGTCCTATAATATGTATAAGACACCTTTAATATTATTTTCCCAAAGTTATAGTCTTTTCTTTTATTAAAGTTGCAAGTAGATTTTCTCCTACACCGGAGTATCTAACATCTTTTATTGTTTCATCATTTCCAAACCCTAAAGTAACATTATCTTTTAGAGTTCTTATCGGGAATCCTTTTTCTAAATAAGGAATAAAATATGCTTGCTCATTAGTTATTTTCATTAATTTCTTAGTTATTTCTTGTACTTCATCACCTTTGGCTGTAAATAGTTTCTTAACTAAATCAGTTACATTTACTTCTTCACCTTCTGACTCAATAATTATATTTCCTTCTTCGTTTGTCTCTAATCCCATTAAGAATGGTCTCGATCTATAAATTGCTTCGTAACTTCCATATGGATGTGCATATAGTACATTTCCAGTTGGGGCAAATTCAATAATTACAGTGTGCTCTTTCTTAGTAAAGTAATCATTAAACGCTGAACCTTCCATTGGCCTAAATTGAACATCTAATCCAAACTCTTTAAGTTTTGTTGCAATTGCTTCACCTGGCAACATAGCTGAACCCCACCCATTGTTACAAGCTAATTCAAATGTTACAACTTCGCCTTTTTCATTTGTCCAAGTACCAGCAGCATTTCTATTCCAACCAATCGATGTTAGTAATTTTTCTGCCTTTTCAGGGTCAAATGAATAATCTGTTAATTCATTTTTCGCAAAATCTTTTACTCCCCAGCTTTCTTGTAATGTAGCTGGAAGACCTGTTAATGTAGTCTCACTTTTTAAACTACCTGGTTCTGTTAATGGCATTATTTCTTCTCTATTAATTAAATAAGCCATAGCTTGTCTAAATTCTTTTTTATTTGCAGGATATTTTTGTGTGTTAAATACAACTGACATTTGACTAAATTCTGAAACATACTGCGCTTTATATGTGTCTAAACCCTTTTTAATTTGTTCTTCTACATCTCTAACAATACCACCACTGTGCATATCTAGCGTTCCATCCACCATAGCTGTTGCCGCTGTTTCCGGTGTAACTACTCTCATAACCCTTAATTGTTTAATATCTAATTCTTCACGGTAATTTTGATTTTGAACTAATAACGCTTCTGAAGTTGTAATATTTTTTGCAGTAAATGGGCCTGATCCAATAGTTTCCTCTACTTTTGGCTTAAATCCTTCTAATTGAATATTTAAGTCTTGTAACTTCTTATTAGACTCTTCTAAATACCAGAAAGTTAGTGTTTCTGGATGATACTTTCTTCCTGTCATTGCTATTTCTTTATATTTTTCTGCCCACTTACCATATACTGATGTAGGTGCATTAATTTTAATATCAAAGGCCATATTTATTATTAATGGACTTTCTGTTTTAAAGTTAAACTTCATAGTTGTATCATCTACAATTTGTATATTTTCTAAAAATTCCCAAACCTGTCTTCTTCCAATATTCATATAGAAAGTAGTCTCAACATCTCTAGTAGTTAATGGTGACCCATCACTCCACTTTAGTCCATCTTTTAATTTAACTGTTAAAACTTTATTTTCAAATGTATAACTTTCCCCTAAATGAGATTTAAATTTTGCTGACGGAAATGGTGCATATACAAATAGGTTATCTTGCATATACGGTTCGATACCGTTTACAAATCCGCCTATAAATGGATTGCCATGTGCAGCTGGAGGCACTATGTAATCACCATTAATAACTAGTGTTCCATCCGGATTATTACTTGAGTTCGCTTTATTGCTTCCACCACACCCTACTAATAATGACGTTCCTAATAAACAACTCATTAAAACTGCAACTACTTTATTTTTTCTCATTTTAAATTTCTCCCTTACTATTTTCTCATTAAATCATCTCCTGGGCAGCTGCAATAGCTTCGCATAAGATGCATTGACTACTTCAGAATGAGACTTATACCCCCACTGAAGTTTTCTATTTGTTAGGGCAAGTATCTCCTACTTATAGTAGATACTCCCACTTATAGAAGTGGGAGACTTGCCTTCTGAAATGCAGTTAAAATTTAAAAGGATCTCTAATTAATATTTTGTGAGCTTCTGCATCACTTACTCCACAGTAAAGTTCCGCTTGTCCGTTTTCTTTTCTTATTAATCCACCACTAAATATTACATCTATTAAATCAGGTCTCTTTGCTGCCCCTTCTTCAAAATTATCTCTTATTGCAATTAACTTCATTTTGCTATATTCTGAAGTTTCATGATTAAATGTAAATACTGATGAATAGTAATGTCTATTTCCCTCATTATCAAACTTAGCTATATGAGATAAAACTCCTATAGTACCATCTTCAAGTAAATGAAGCTCATTTGCTCCACCCCATTCTTCTTCATAAAACATATTATCTAAAAGTTTCGCACTTTCTATGTTTTCTATAGTAAGCTCTTCTAAACTCCTCATAATAAAGTAACCTATAGTACCTCTATTCCCAATTTCACCTTGCGGTCTTGTAAATACTAATATTTTATTATTTGATAACTCGAGTAGTCTTATATCCTTCATTCTGTCTGGTCCAACAGCAAATCTTTCTAATTTTTTTAATGAATTTCCTTTTAAAAATACAGTTCTATAGCATATAGGCATGTCTTCATTTCCTGTTTCGTAAATCTCTACTCCACCTAAAACTAATTCTCCATTTATTTTAGTTACAAATGGATCTTGCAAATCAAAAATCGGGGTTCCCTCAATTACTCTCCACTCATTTTCAATCTCTTTAAAGAACATTATTTTCGAATGTTCGGAATCCCTTGCTTCAACTCTTCCTGCTATAACTACTTCATTATCAATTTCAAATGGTGCTGTTATGTTATATATATCTTTATTGTCATTTAAAACAAATTTTAATTTATTAGCTTTAAATTCAACTTTTTGAAGTTTGAATTCATTTAATAATTCATCACATTTTTTTCTTTTCATATTAGTCTCCCTCCTTTTGTAAACCTTTCAATTGTTATTTTATCAACATTTTACTTTAATTTCAATATACTTTTACTTTAATTTCGGTTTTTTTCAATTTATTCTTACAATTATAATTACTTGAAATAAATTAGAATACAGGCAGTTTATACCAAATGATGTAAAGCGCTACTACCCAAATACTTAGACCTTAACTTGTGTGACAGCATTTTATTATGGGTAAGAAGATATATTCATTGGTATAACTACGAAAATTTTCAGCTGACATTAAAAAGCCACATTCCTATAGAATATAGGAATGTGGCTTAGAATTAATTCTCTTTTGTTAAATTCATTATGTTACTTTTTGATTTTGTAGCATACAATTTTGTTTTTCAACTTCCATATAAACTTTCTCAACGTTTTCTCCAAAGCACTTAGACGATAATGGTTCCATTCTATCATAAGCATTTTTCACCATTAATGCAGATTCCTCTTTGTCCATTAATATTTGGAATAATATTTCAGCTAAATTTTCGTCTTTATAAAAGAATCTTCCATTAATTTTATCGCGAATTATACCATCTAAATTTTTATCGTATTTAGCTACCACAGGAATTTGTGCCGCCATAGCTTCCTCAAATGTTAAGCCTTGCGTTTCAGTTAGTGAGGCACCTACAAACACATCTCCCATCTGATAATACCTGCCAATTTCTTCCCAAGGTTTTTCTCCTGCGAATACTACAGATTTTTCAATGCCCAATGCCTTAGCTAAATCTTCTAGATTTTCACGTTCTGGTCCATCACCTACAATGAGCAATTTACAATTCGGTATTCTCTTAGTTAGTTCTTTCATACTATTTATAATTATATCTATACTTTTTTCTTTTGCTATTCTCCCAATAAATAGTACAACTGGTTGGGTTTCATTTATTCCAAAAGATCTCTTTTCATCTTTGATAGTCTCTTTATTGTAATTACTTCTTTTGAATGGTTCAATGTTAACTCCAGTTGGTATTACATCTATATGCCTTGTTAATCCATAATTTTCCAATGCATCCTTCACCTTTATTGTAGGAACTATTATAGCACTACAATCTCTACAATATAGCTCACTTACCTTCTTAGCTAATTGCGAAGCAGGCTTAAGCATTATGCCATGAGATATATAATGGATATAATCCTCATACATAGTATGATAGGTGTGAACTACAGGAATATCTAATCTTTTAGCAACTATTCTTCCAAATATTCCTATGCTAAATTCCGTTTGTGTATGTATTATATCTAGGTCTATTTTTTTTATCTTATTCATAATTTTACGTGAATATATCATCCCAACTCTTTGTGAAGGTAAAAGAAAAAATGGTATGCTAGGCAATCTAATGATACCCTCCTGCTCCTCTACATCTGGGTGTGCAACAGTAATAATGGTTACATTATGTCCAAGTCTAATTAATTCATTTTTCAATATAATAGTAGAAGTAACTACCCCACTTACTTGTGGATAATAAGCATCAGTAAAAATTCCAATATTCATAATCAATCCCCTTTAAACACTATAATTTCCTTATAAAATTTTCTTGCTTAATATGCATTAAATCATCTCCTGCGGAGCTGCAACAGCTTCACAGAAGCTGCATTATCGACTTCAGAAGGATATTTATACTCCCAATGAAGCTAATTTTTTACAGTAGCATAAAACCCAAAAATTATACAGGAATAAAATGTAATTATCCTCCATAATAATATAGCAGCCATTATATTATTAGATACGAAAAACAAACTAAAAAACATATAGAAAGCACCCTCTGCTCCACCAATAGCTCCAGGCAATGGTATAAACGCTGTGAGCATAATTACAAACGCGGTTGCAGCTATCATACTGCCTATGCTAGCACCCTTCATTCCAAAACTAAGATAAATAAAATAAGGGATGCTAAAATATATTGTCAGTTGAAATACTGTATAAACAACAGCTTTAAGCATCAATCCCTTGCTATGCTTTACTATCTCCATATTATCATGAAATTGATCTAAATTCTCATTAATACGTATTTCTAGCTTTGATATATTCTTTACCACTCTAAATTTTCCTAATACTTTAGAAAAAGCTATTATTAATTTTCGTGTTAATTTCCGATACTTAGAAAATATAATTAAGCATATAATCACGCTAGCATTAACTGTAAATCCAAACCCTATTAAATAAAATAAATTGCTCATTTTACTTTTGAAAAAAGCTGCTTTCCAAAATATAAGAATTAAAGAATATATAGTCAATATCGTCTGATAGATAATAAATTTAATCATCAGCGCTGAACCAGATTTGCCAGCTCCCAATTTTTGTTTTGTAAGTGAATATAGTTGCATTGGCTGACCCCCAGATGCAAATGGAGTAATTGAATTAAAATATTGCCCTACCATAGTAACTTTAAATGCTTGTTTGAATTTATAGTCTTTTTTCATTAAAAGTATAATACTTTGCAAAGTTTTAGCTTCAAAAATCCAATATAGCATCATGGAAATAACTGCTACGAATATCCATTGGATTTGCAAATTTTTCATTTGATGAATTAAATCCATCCAACCGTTTGTGAAAATGATCAACAAAACAAATATAACCCCAGAAGCTATCCCCAAAATAATATTAAATTTATATTTTTTCATTAGATTACCTACCCTTTATTCTATATACCTTTTCGTAAAATTTTTTCCACATAGCAAGTACATTCTCTCTAGAATAAAAACTGTGCCCTCTTATAGCTTTTTCTTTAGCCTGTTTATAATAAGTTGCATCATTTTTTAATTTTTCTATAGCCTTAATGAACCCTTCATTATCATGTTCTTTTAAGTAATAATCAAATAATATGTCCTCATATAGTTCCAAGTCTCTTAGCAGTACTGGAGTGTGAGTATTCATTGCCTCAAGTATTGACATAGGAAAAAGCTCGTTATAAGATGGCATAAAAAGAACATCTGATACATTATATATATCATTCATCAAATCTCTTTCAACTATCCCTGTAAATAAGATATTTTCAGGTGCATTTTCTATTTCATTTTTTAGTTCTTTATATCCGTCCGTAATATTTCCAAAAGAAAACCCACCAGCCCAAATAAATTGTACTTCTGGAAGTTTTTTTGCGATATCAATAAAATCAATAACACCTTTCCTTGTTTGTATTTGGCCTACTCCAAGCACAACAAAGGCATCCTTTGCAATTTTCATTTTTTCCTTTGCTATGTATTTATCCTCAATTGAAAGATTATAAAATTTTTCAGTAGAAACAAAATTAGGAATGTAAGTAATTTTCTTTCTATCAATATTATAGGATTCAAGTTTAGTTATAAAATTAGGATTTACTGTAACTAAATAGTCCATACTATTATAAAAACTTATTATATACTTATAAAAAATCTTTTCAACTAACTTGGGTAATTTAATACTTCCTTCAATAGTCTCAGGCAAAAAATGCACATATCCCACTGTTACCCCTTTTCTTTTAGCAAAAGGTATACTCAAATAATGCTTAAAATCAATACTATGATAATGCATTATTTCGGTTCTTGCTATTTTATTTATTACAACTTTATATTCTTTATCTAATCCGTTTTGGACTAAATTTACTTGTTCTAAATAAGCTGAGCCTACTCCTTGACCTTTGACTTTATCAGCTGTTGACAGCATATTTATAGTAGGCATAATAGTCACTCCCGTCTAATCTAACTTTCTTATTATATATATATTGTACTCCATTATTATTAAATATTGATTAATGTTACCTTAAAATTTTCTTAATTTTTATTAATTTTCAATAAAAATCTATTTATAATAAATTTTTATTTAAACATTTTTGTTATAAATTACCTTTATTCGATAAGTTAATTCTACATTAATATTACATTAATTTACCAGTTATATTTTAATACAAAAAGCAGATAATACTCTTGTTCCGATTTAAATAAAAGACTGGAGGTAATAAATATGATGAATGCTGAAAATAAACAAATTGAAAGCAACAACCTAAAAGTTATTAAAGACCAATTAGGATATGAATCATTACTTAATAAAAAATTTAATGAATATGGTTCACAATGTACAGATCAAAATTTAAAAAATCTTTGCACTGAAGCTAGCCAAACACATAAACAAAACTTTAATACATTAAAAACTTACCTTGATTCTCATCAATAATATATAAATGGAGGGATATTATATGAATACAAGTATGTGCGAAAAAGATTTGATGCATGATTTACTTGCTACAGAAAAACAGGTTATTTCTGCTTATAGTACAGGAATAACTGAATCTTCTTGTACAAATTTGAGGAGTACCCTAATTGACAATTTTAAAAACGATCAAAACATTCAATATATGATATTTGACGCTATGAAACAAAAAGGATGGTATCCTACAAAAGATGCTGCAGATAATGAAGTTCAACAATTAAAAGATGAAGCTAACCAAATGATGAATGAATTAAAATAATTAATTATAATATAATAATTTTTCATTAACTATAAGAAGCCTCTAACAGATTAAGTTGTTAGAGGCTTCTTTATGTATATATATAATTTTCATTTCACCTATTTTTCTTTTTAACAAAAAACAATATCTATATTTCTATAACTTGCTTATATATGCCTGGTTTGTTTTTAATTTTATTATGATTATGTCCACTACAAGCTATAACTAAAAGTATGACCCCTACAGTCAAAAACATCCCATGAATTTCCACAGCATATTTCCCTCCTATTAATGAAAACAGCGGAGAAACCAAAATAGCCAGAATATTATTTACTAAATGCGCAAATATGCTTAAATAAATTGAGCCCGTTCTTAAATATATAACTCCGACAACTAGTCCTAGTAAAAATGCATTTATACCTTTAGGAATGTTCATATGAACTAGAGCAAACAATAATGCAGATGCTACAAGCGCTATAGTTGGATTTATTTTTTTAGTCATTCCTTTCAATAATATTCCTCTAAAAACAATTTCCTCATATATAGGCGCTACGACAATATCACTAAATATTGATATAATTGGCGAACTAGGTAGTTCTTCGAATGATTGTTTTATAAAATTTGGCATCGATATCTTGCTAACCCACAAAGTTACACTGTTATCAAATAGCAGACGGAAGGCTATAATCATGAGGGCTGCATAAGCAAAATCCATCCAATTCAATTGTTGTTTAGGTTTTTGATCATTTGCTTTATTACTAAGCCACTTGAATAAAATGATAATAACATACAATTTAACCAATACCCCAAAAACAAAAATTATATAAGGCACTACTTTTTCAAATCTCCCAGAGAATAAATTTAAAACTTCTACAGGTAATTGCCCTAATCCCTCCAACAAAATTGATAGAAACATGACAAGAAGAGCTTTAATGATTCCCATTTTTTTAATATTTATAGCTCCATTTTCTATGTTTCTTAAAAAATTCATTCGATCACTCTCTCTATTTAAATTAATGTAGTTTTTTTCCTTTATTCTATTTATATATAATCGTCCCTCTTCGGGCTATATTCCCTTATAAACTCCATTAGATGCTTATTGTTTTCATCATATATTCACTATCCTTTCTCATATTATATTTTTAAGTGTAACATAATTTTATAAGATGATATATGAACATAATGGCAACTTTGGTTATGTATAATCAATATTATTATCTAGCTAGAATATTTCATTTAACAAAAAAAATCTGAGTTTCTAAATATTGTTAAAACTCAATATTTAAAAACACAGATCATATTAAATCATCTCCTGCGGAGCTGTAATATTAATGACTTCAGAAGGAAATTTATACTCCCACTGAAGTTTTATTTTTGCTATGGTAGTTAACCCCCACTTATAGAGGTGGGAAACTTTCCTTCTGAAATGTAATTAAATTATTTATTTTCCTATAAATTGTTGAGTCCAATAAATAGTTCCATTTTTATCTCTTGCCGTCCCAACTCCTATTTCAGTAAAATTCTTACTTAAAATATTAGCTTTATGTCCTGGAGAATTCATCCAAGAGCTCATTACTGAAGCCGCTGTTTGCTGACCCATTGCAATGTTTTCACCACCAGATTTATATGTTATGCCGAAGTTTTTCATCATATCAAAAGGTGATCCATAAGTTGGTGATGTATGAGAAAAATAGTTTTTATCTGCCATATCTTGTGACTTATATCTAGCCACTCTGGAAAGTTCCCAATTATCTTTTAATGGAGCTAGTCCTTGTTTTGCTCTTTCTTGATTAACTAGTATTACTACATCTTTCTCCAATTTTTTATCCCCAACTAAGTTTGGTATTTTTATTATTTGGTTAACGTTTATCTGATCAGGCTTAGTTATCTGAGGGTTGACAGCTAAAACCTCTGAAACTCCAACCTCATAATTAACACAAATCTTCCACAAATAATCTCCTGACTTAACTGTGTAATTTATGGTATCCCCTGCTGCGTACGCTACTGAACTTATTCCTGTTGTTACTAAAATCCCTAAAGTTAATATACATAATCTTAATGTTTTTTTCATCTTTCTTACCTCACCTTTCTAATTATAATATACAAAGCGTGATTTTTACTTTGTATACACATTCTATCATCTAAATGAGGTTTATAGTTTTTTTATTGATGGAATTTATGTTGTATTATGTCATATATTCATGTAATTACACTTATTGTGTTAGTTTAACTGTTTTGAATTAAGCTATAAACGGAAAATATAATTAATATTTTGAATAATCCAATTTATTGTTATAGAGTGCTTTTTTAATGCAATACAATTAAAGTTTTCATCTCCTTAGTATTTTCTAAGGTCTCTAATTCATACGTTTTAATTTTATGTCATACGTATTCTTATACTTTGCCATCCGAGGATCATTTTTAAAATAACTCTCGTACATACCTCTAGCGACATTTGCAGCGTCACTACCATAACCACCGTCAAATATAACTACAGATATTGCAATTTCAGGATTTTCAGCCGGTGCATAACCTACATACCAAGCATAATCTCCTCTACCGACTTTATTTTGTATTTCAGGTTTATTAAACTGCGCTGTACCCGTTTTACCACCTGTAGGTATAGGAAATCCAGCAAGTGCTTTAGACGCAGTACCGTCGGTATTACCGCCTGGCCCTGTAACGTTGTTCATGCCCTGCATAACTAGATTTCTTGTTTCTGCACTCATATTGGTTTTATTTAACACCTCAGGTTTTGATTGAGATACTAACTTTCCATTAAAATCTTTTATGTTATCAATCAAGTTAAGTTTATATCTTGTTCCACCATTTGCAAGGGTTGCTATATAATTTACCATCTGAAGCGGCGTGAAATTATCCATACCTTGACCAATAGATGCAATATACATATTGTATGGTAAGCTTAAAGAACCATGCCCTGTCTGTACAGCTTGGTAATATACATCATCTACAATTGCTTGTATATCAGCATCAGTAAACTTCTTATCTTTATTCTTAGGATCGGCAGCAATTAATTGCTTAAATAAAACCTCGTAGTTACTCTTTGAAAAAGTTCCATTCTTTACAGAGTCTTTTATTTTATTTTTAATTTCAGTTTTTATTTCTGAAAGTTTTTTCCCCTTATAAACAATAAGAACATCCCCCTCTCTATCGTACAAATCTAATGGGGAGAATTTTGTTCCTATACCAGAAACTCCATTAGTTAAATCATCCTCAATAGTCAAAAGATATTGCGATGCTGATAGATTTTTCTGGGATACTGTATTATATACTTGCCCAAAATTTTCGTTTATTTCTATCCCAGTACTAGGTTTCACTACTTTAGGGTCAGCTCCTAGTCCAAACATCCATGCATATTTAGCTAAAATGTCATCTCCAGATTTTGACCTTAATAAATCACCTACATTCATAAAAAATGGGTTACTTGATTTTTCTAATGCACGTACTACGTTTACAATACCAAGTGCTCCATCTGTTGCGAAAGGATTCCAATTTACACCCCCAACTTTATTATCACCACCCATATCATACCCACCTTTATCATCATATGTGGAATTAGCATCTATAACTCCTTCTTCAAGACCTGCAATTGCAGTCATTGGCTTAAAAATAGAACCAGAAGGAATTAACGACATAGTTGCATAATTATACAAATACTTTGGATAGTAATCAAATTTGTCCTTTCTAATTGTGGTATTTCCCTTTATACTTTTGTCTATTGGGAACATATAATCAATTAAACTTTGTGGTTTTCCCTGAGCTTTTGCCATGGCTTCATAATCCTGATTAAAATATTTTTTTGATTGAGCTTCAGTTAATCCTTGCGCCGTAGAGAAATCATTTGGATTAAAACCCGGTAAGCTAACAAGTGCTAATATGTCACCAGTGTGAATATCTTCTACAACAGCTCCGCCTCTTGTAGCGTTTGATACATTTAAGCCATTTACCATTCCTAGTCCTCTTAATCTCTTCATTTCACTATTTAAAGCGCTTTCTGTGGCATATTGCAGATTTGCATCTATTGTAAGCTGAACATTGTTTCCAGGAGTTGCCTTCTTACTAGTGATTTCACTTTTTACCTTACCCTGATTCGCATCTGGTATCTTTTCTCCTCCGTTAACTCCTTTGAGACTGCTCTCCATTACAGCTTCAATTCCAGAGTATCCCACATAATCTGTGCTTGTATCATAACCCTTTGCTGAATATTTTTCCTTATCAGCAGGGCTTATTTTGCTTATATATCCTAAAACCGATGAAGCGAGCTGTCCATAGGGATATTGTCTCATAGGCATATTTTCTACTTTAATTCCAGGTAAATCTGAGAGACTTTGCTCGAATATAAATGACGTATCCTTCTTTATATTAGTTGCTATGTTAATTGATTTGTATGAAGAAAAAAAGTTCATTTTTATATCATCTTTTACAATTAAATATTTTCTTATTAAATCTGGAGTTTCCTGTATATGTAAACTTGAAACTCCTTTTATTACACCGTATTCCTTTAGCAGTTCATTATATACTTCCTCTGGGGTTAATTTCAAAAGTTCATTATTAAGTTTTGTAGTTTCAGAAGAATTTAAATCTTCCTCTTTTTTATTTTCAAATTTTGATTTCAATATATTACCTTGAATCCCTCTATCTTTTAAAAATCTTAACTGTAAGGTATGTATTGCCTTAGGATCACTTGAACTAAATTCAAATCTGTATGGTTCAATTTTCAAAGGAAAACTATCTGTCTGAACTTCTTCATTTTCGTCCAAAATTGCAAATATTTTTTGTAAAGTTGTAAATATCTGAGTACTAGCATTAGCTGTGTCTGTATATGTAAGGTTATATCCTAGCGTTTCATTTGCAAGGCTTATCCCATTTTTATCTGTTATGAGTCCTCTTGGGGCCTCTACAGTTATGACCTTTTGAGCACTGGCATTTGCTGTATCCTTGTAATATTGTCCATTTAATACTTGTAAATAATATAACTTTGCAATTATTATTGAAAATATAGCTAACATAATTACAAATAGGACATTATGTCTATTAATTTTTTTTCTTTTTTTCATTTCATCACCATTTTAAACTTTCATTTTATTTTTATAAATATAATATAATATATAATTCAATATATTTTCACTATAGTTAAATCTATAAATATAGTTTAAAGGAATGTAGCCTTATTAGTGCTTTGCTGTGTTTTTTTCATGATTAACAAACTCTTTTACTATAGCTCATTACCCTACTCAAAGTAAAATAAATCTTCAAATTTTTTATCTAATGCAATACAAAATATCAACGCTAACTTTGCAGTTGGATTAAATTGACCTGTTTCTATTGAGCTAATTGTTTGTCTGGAAACGCCAACCATTTCCGCTAAATCTCCTTGAGACAGATTGTTTTCTGCTCTAGCTAATTTAAGTTTATTTTTTAATATTAATTCTTCTTTCATAAAGTCACATCCTTAAATTGTTATCAAAATATAGTATACTACCATTTAGTTTTTGGGACAAGTTATATTGTCATTTATATAATATAACTTGTCACTAATATAGCAATACTTGCCCTATTAACTATGTTTATTTCAGAAAAAGATAAAAAAAATTACTGAGGTACCCTCCATAGTTTTTTGGAGGGTATATTATATACTTTGTCTCATAAAAAAATAACAACATTTTTAAAAAAATGTTGTTATTTTATTTAATTAAGTAAATATAACTGTTCAATTGGCCCACCTAATAAAGAGAAAATAGTTATTGTATTGTGTTAATTACAAACATAAATTATTTTTTGGTATTATTTCTATAAACTCCTCGCAGATTCCAATTTTCTATGTAGTGGAATAAAATATACAATTATAATTCCTATACAAAGAACTATGGTTGCTGCCATACCGGCTTCAGGACCAAATACTCCACCAGTGAACAATTCTGCACCAGTTAACTTTAAATTCATCAAGCTACCTGTTGCTACTTTTAGTCCACTTACCTCAAACCCAAAAATATTTCCCTGAGTCCAGTTCCACGCAGCATGAAGTCCACAAGCCCCCCACAGATCATTAGTTTTTATAACATATACGCCAAAAAACAAACCTACTAAAACAATATTTATTATAGCTAAAACACTTACATTTGGATTTCCAAGGTGCATAAATCCGAAAAACGTAGAGGAAACAATCAAACCTACAGCTACATTATATCTTGCACCTAAAACATTCATAAACCATCCTCTTGAAAGAATCTCCTCTGCAGCACTTTGTATCATCCACCCTGGTATAACAATTAGCACACCACTTAAAGCTGCTACACCTGAAAGACCTACTGGATTACTATTTACTACAGTATGCCCGCTAACACTAAGCAATAAAACTACTATTGAAAACATTAAAATTCCTATGCCAAAACCTATTAAATACTTTCTTATAAATCCTTCTTTTTTTAATCCCATGCTTGAAATACTTCTTTTTTCTCTAAACTTTACTCTAGCAAATACTAATAATGTTATAAATATAAAACCACAAATAAGTTGATTTAGTAATAAAACGGAAGGATCATTGCCAATAATTTTCTTTGTAAAATGAGCCAATATTTCACCTATTCCTTGCCCTCCAATTAGAAAAAGCAATACCCAAAATAAACATAAAATAATATTAGGAAGTACCTTCGCTTGTTTTGCTTCTCTAAATAAACCAGTTTTATTCGAAAACATATTATCACTCCTACTCTATTTGCTTAAACTGCATATTGTAAAGATAAGAATATAATCCTTCTTGCTTTATAAGCTCGTCATGCGTTCCTCTTTGGTTTACTCCTTCATCAGTAAGTACAATTATTTCATCCGCATTTTTTATTGTACTTAATCTATGAGCAATAACGAGCGTCGTCCTGTTTTTTGTAAGGTCTTCCAATGATTTTTGAATATATTGTTCATTTTCATTATCAAGAGCTGATGTAGCTTCATCAAGTATTAAAATTGCTGGATTCTTTAAAAATACTCTTGCTATAGATATCCTTTGCTTTTGACCACCAGAAAGTCTTACTCCTCTTTCTCCAGTATAAGTATCATACCCATGTTCAAGGCTCATAATGAACTCATGAATATTTGCCTTTTGAGCCGCCTCAATTATTTCCTTTTCCGATGCTCCCGGTCTGCCATATGATATATTTTCTTTAATGCTTCCCGAAAACAAATAAACATCCTGCTGGACTATCCCAATAGATTTTCTAAGTGATTTAAGTTTTATATCTTTTATATTGATGCCATCTATTGTTATTGAACCATGGTTTACCTCATAAAATCTTGGTATAAGACTGCAAAAGGTTGTTTTACCACCACCCGATGGACCAACAAGTGCAATATTCTTACCTGATTGTATTTTTATATTTATATTACTTAATACTTTATGCATATTATTATAACTAAATGATACATTATTAAAAGATATCTCTCCTTTTGGATTAACCAATTCAACTGCATCTTCTTTATCGATTATGTCTGGCTTTGTATTTATGACTTCAACAAATCTTTCAAATCCCGAAAGCCCTCTTTGAAACTGCTCCGTGAAATTTACAAGCTTATCAATAGGATTTAAAAATGTATTTATATAAAGTATGTAAATTACAAGATCAGATACTTTTAATGAGCCATCACTTATAAATATACCCCCTACAAGTATAGCGCTAAGATAAAGTAATCCTTGAAAAAAGCTGTTACCACTATGGAATTTGCCCATTATAAAATAACTTTCCTCTTTTGTCTTTAAAAATTCGTTATTACCTTTAGCAAATTTAGTATTTTCTATATTCTCATTAGCAAATGATTTCACCACGCGAATACCTGCTAAACTGTCTTGAATTTGGGCATTTACGCTTGCTATCTTTTCCCTGTTTTCCGAAAAAACATTTCGCATTTTCTGATTATAGAAATATGAAAAATATAACATTACCAGTGTAAATAAAAGAAGTATAAGTGTTATTCTTGAATTTATATTTGCGAGTATAACAAAAGACCCAACTATTTTTAGTATGGATATGAATACATCCTCAGGCCCATGATGTGCAAGTTCTGATATATCAAAAAGGTCTGTAACTATTCTCGACATGAGCTTTCCGGTATTCGCTTCATCGTAATAAGAAAAAGATTGTTTTTGAAGATTGTTAAAAATGTCTTTTCTCATATCCGCTTCCATTTTTGCTCCCATTATATGTCCCCATGAGGTTATGAAATACTGACAAAAATACCTTGCAATATACATAAGTAATAGTGCTATCCCCACATATAAAACATATTTAAATATCTTATTTCCATCATTTAATACATAAACATCATTTAGCAAATATCTAACTATTAAGGGAAACACCAAATCAATTACAGATAAAATCAATGCACAAAACATATCTGCAAAGAACAGCCCCTTGTATGGTCTATAGTAACTTTTAAATTTTTTAAAAATATTCATTATTATTGTAACTCCTTTTCCTTAAAGTTTGTTTATTATTATATCACTAAACTCATTGAGAATGATTATTTATTTCATTCTCAATGACCCTTCTTAAAATGATTCTTTATATTACTATATTATTTAGTGTAAAATATATTTTATAATATTATTTCCTACGCTAACGAAGGTTGATTCTAAATTATTAAATGAACCTTTTATATTTTCACGCGAACTTTCTATAGGAACCTCTCCTTTTATTATTTCACTAAAAAAAATGGATAAAGAAATGCTAATTTTAATTAACACATTCTTTTATCCATTTTTATTTTAAGAAGTCAATATCCCCATAGTAATATTCTTATATTTCCATACTATTCAAAATATCTTTAAGTTTCTTTAAATCTTCTACAGATAAAGTAATCCCCTTACCCATCTTCTTATGCTCGCAATCCCAATCTCTAATATCATATTTAGGATCTTTATCATTCCAAGAGACGAGGTTTAGTTCCTTTGTCCATCCCTTTGCTGACTCGGAAATCACCCCTGATTTTTCTTTTATTTCAAATTTAATTTCTGCCATTTAAAATCCCTCCAATAATAGTTTCAAAGTCTTCATAGATAAGCTCTTCTGATACATGAGATTTTATCTTCACGATTAACCTCTCAGCTTCCAAAAACAATTCGCTTATATTATAATTCATTCCATATATTTGGGCAAATATTAGATTATGAAATTATAGAAATTTTTATTCCCTTAGTCGTAACAATTGAATACTGGTTTAGAAAATAAAAAAACACAACGCATAAAAATCTTATACATTGTGTTCTTCTTTACTATTTTAAATTAAACTTAGCAAAAGCCTCGGCCATTGCAGAATTACCAGTTCCTTCATCTTCCTTATTCTGTTGATTCAAAAATCTACTGACATCTTTTTTGTTTAAAGCACTTTTTTCTGAGTCGCGACGTTTGTTAAAGGCTGAAAGTTTTTCTCTGTATCCACAACCACAAACAAAAATCTTATTGTCTCCATCCCCTCTAATCTCCATTTTCTTGTGACAAGTAGGGCAACGTGCATTAGAAACTTGTGAAACTCCTTTACGATATCCACATTCCCTATCTGGGCATACGAGCATCTTTCCCCTTTTGCCTTTAACTTCAAGAAGATACTTACTACACTCAGGACATTTCATTCTTGTGGCGTTGTCATGTTTATATATTTCGCCAGAAGCTGCAACATTCTTCACAAGCTTCACTGCATATTCCCTCATATCTTTTACGAAATTCATGGAATTAGCTTTTCCTTTACTTATAAGTTGAAGCTGTTTTTCCCACTTAGCCGTAAGCTCTGGGGATTTTAATTCCTGCGGAACTAAACCTATTAGCTGTATTCCTTTTGAGGTTGGGAATATATCTTTGCCTCTTCTCTCCATATAAAAGATGTTAAATAATTTTTCAATAACATCTGCTCTCGTAGCTGGAGTTCCCAGACCTGATGTATTATCCAATGCTTCTCTTAGACTTTCATCCTGGATATTTTTTCCTGGATGCTCCATAGCTGTAAGCAGCGTTGCTTCATTGTATCTTGCTGGTGGCTTAGTTTTTTCATTTTCGAATTTAACTAAAGTAAGTTTAACTTCTTCACCTTTATTAATTGGTGGAAGTGACTGATCTTTGTCTTCTCCACCCTCAGAACTGCTTATTTCTTTCCAGCCCTTTGACTTAACTATTTTTCCTTTTGCAGAAAAAGTCTCACCCTTAACATTTATCTTCACAGTAGTTTGCTCATACTCAAAAGGTTGACTTAGAACCTCTAAAAATCTTTTTACAACTAAGTCATAAATGCTTCTTTCTTCTTTGTTAAGGCTTGATAAATCTACATGTTGCTCTGTTGGAATTATAGCATGATGATCTGATACCTTGCTATTATCCACAAGTCTACTTGTAGTATGTATCCTTCCTTTTATTATACTTCTAGCAGCTTTCTCATACGGTCCTATAGCAATGCTCTTTAATCTGTCGAGAAGCGTTGCTACAATATCTGTGGTAATATGTCTAGAGTCCGTTCTTGGATAAGATAATATCTTATGATTTTCATATAATCTCTGCATTATATTAAGAGTTTGCTTTGCAGAATATCCAAATTTTCTATTTGCATCCCTTTGAAGCTCCGTTAAATCATATGCAAGTGGAGGGAGCTCTTTTTTAGATGCTTTATTTAACTCGGAAACAGTTCCCATTTGATTATTTACCTTATTAGCTATATCTTCTGCCTTTTGCTTGTCAAATGTACGTGCTTCACCATTTTTACTAGACCAATGAACTGTAAAATTATTTACCTTTCCATTTACTGTCCAGTAATCCTTTGGAATGAATCTCTTAATTTCGTTTTCTCTTTCAACAATAAGTGCCAAAGTTGGTGTTTGAACTCTTCCTGCAGACAATTGAGCGTTATATTTACAAGTTAATGCTCTTGTAACATTAAGCCCTATTAGCCAATCTGCTTCTGCTCTTGATTGCGCTGCCCAAAATAGGTTTTCATAATCTTTTCCAGGTTTAAGATTCGCAAATCCATCCTTTATTGCTTTTTCAGTTTGAGAAGAAATCCACAACCTTTTAATTGGCTTTCTAAATCCTGCTTTTTGAATAATCCAACGTGCTACTAGTTCTCCTTCACGTCCCGAATCTGTAGCAATAATAAGCTCATCTACATCAGTTCTTTTTAGGAGTTCATGTACAATCTTATATTGCTTTGAAGTTTCCTTAATAACTACCAGTTTTAAGTCCTTTGGCAGCATAGGAAGATCTTCCATTTTCCAACTTTTATATTTTTGATCATAATCCTCCGGACCAGCTAGTGTAACAAGATGTCCGAGTGCCCAAGTTACAATATACTTTTGTCCCATTAAATACCCATTTCCACCTTGAGTGCAATTTAAAACTTTCGCTAGTTCACGGCCTACAGAGGGTTTCTCTGCAAGCACCAATATTTTTCCCATATATAAAACTTCCTCTCTTATATATCACGTGTAGCATACGCTGCACGGATTGATTTCACTTATTTTATTAAAATATGATATAGCAACTATACTCATTATAAACTACTTTATATACAACATTCAATTTTTTGCAGCTAAACTGTAATAGTGCAGGTGTTTTTTACTAAAGAAAATGATATACTACATGATATAGTAATATATCACTATGCACTATAATATTAAATAAGTTTAGAGGTAATTACATGAATTATATAATATTTGACTTAGAGTTTAATCAAGGCTACAATTACACAAAAGATACTACGAACATAACAAATCCTAAATGTCCTTTCGAAATAATTCAGATAGGTGCCATAAAACTAAATGATAATTTTGAAACGATTGGGACTCTAGATGTATTAATAAAACCGGAAATATATACTATCATCAATCCCTTTGTAAAAGAACTTACCGGAATAACAATGGATGAATTAGATAAAGGCAAACCTTTTAAAGAACTGTATAAAGAACTTTCAGAGTTTATAAACGCTGACTCAAGCATATTGTGTGTATGGGGAGTCGCTGATATAAAAGAATTATTTCGAAATATAGAATATCATGAATTAGATACCTTGATTGTACCCACAAAATACATAAACATTCAGTCCTACGCTTCTAAAGAGCTTAATTGTCAAAAAGGAATTAACATTGGGCTAGGTAATGCAGCAGAGCTATTAGGCATACCTATTGAAAGTAAGTTTCATAATGCTTATAATGATGCATTCTATACAGCTGAAGTTTTCAAGAAAATTTATAGCAGTGAAATTAAATCTAGGATATATAATCCTCATAAAAACACAAGGGTAACTAGACCCGCTGCTGAAAGTTACAAACTTGACACTTGTAATTTAATGAAACAATTCGAAAAAATGTTCAAAAGGGAAATGACCGAGGAAGAAAAGTCTATAATTAATTTAGCTTATATTATGGGAAAAACAAATCAATTTCAAGTTGTTTCTGACCCAATATCAAAAAATCGAGTAGGAGCTAAATAATTAATTTATTTAGCGACCTCTCACACCACCGTGCATACCGTTCGGTACACGGCTGTTCAATAGAAATTAATGTTTTAATAAATATGTCTCAGATATAGAAACTAATCCTATATTTTTAAGGTATTTATTGGTCAATGTTTTGTTTAATATAGGGCTATTGGATGTTCTCCAATAGCCTTTCCTTGTATTTGCATATTGCAAAGCTTTATTGTTTGGTATTCCTAATTTAACAAGGTTCCCATATTTTGTTTTAATCTTTTTCCATTGTTTCCAAAAACACATTCTAATTCTTCGCCTTAACCATTCATCAAGTGTTTTAAGAATACTTTTAATGTCTGCAATAGCAAAATAATTTATCCATCCAACTATCACTTGCTTAAGTTTCATAAACCTATATTTCATGCTCATCGCATTACTTCTTGAAGTTAATTCTTTTAGCTTTGCTTTGAATTTGATTATAGGTTTTTGAGGAACTCTCATTCTGTATTCACCTTTTGCTCGGTAAAATGAAAATCCTAAAAATTTAAGTTTCCAAGGTCTATCTACTGTACTCTTTTCTTTATTCACTCTAAGCTTTAACTTTTCCTCAATAAATCTCGTAATACTCTTCATTACTCTATTTGCTGATTTCTCACTTTTGACGTATATATTCGCATCATCAGCATATCTACAAAAGTTTAGTCCTCGTTTTGTTAGTTCTACATCGAGTTCATGTAACATTACGTTACTTAATAATGGGGACAAAGGCCCGCCTTGAGGTGCTCCTTCTTCTGTATTCATAAATACCCCATTTATCATCACTCCACTTTGTAGATACTTTCGTATCAGAGAAATTACTCTACTATCTTTAATATCTTCCGATAGTATCCTTATTAATTTATCATGATTTATCGTATCAAAGTATTTAGAAAGGTCTATATTCACCGTCCATGTATGTCCAGCATTAATATATCCCCTACATTTTTCAACAGCTTGTTTTCCACTTCTTAAAGGTCTAAAACCGTAACTATTATCAGAAAATTTCTTTTCATATACTGGTATTAGAGTTTGTGATATCGCTTGTTGAATAACTCTATCTAATACAGTAGGTATTCCAAGTAGCCTAATTCCACCGTCAGGTTTTGGTATTTCTACCCTTCTTACGGCTAGAGGTCTATATCTACTTTCTAATAATGATTGCCTTAATTCTTGTCCATGCTCTTTTAGATAATGTAGAAGTTCATCTACTGTCAAACCATCAATCCCATGACTTCCTTTATTGGCTTTTACTCTTTTATATGCTTTATTCATATTATCTCTCGATAATATCTGCTCGAGTAAACCATTATCATATTCATTCACATCGTTTCTTCCTTCTTCTGACATAGAGGAAATACTATGCACTTCTACATTACCTTCGAGTTCCACTCTATTCTCTCGTAGAGAGCCTTCTTTATGAAGTTGTCTGCTTTTATCATATTTTCTCGTATCCTTCAAAATTCCAAAACCTCCTATTGTTCAGTCCTTCCCACGCTAACGCGTTTTGCATGGTACTATGACGTCTGCTGACTTCTGATAGTTCAGCCATACATCACTGTATGGGTTGTTATTTCTAAATTCATATCCACAACTTACCTATCAGATCTCCCCGGGTAAGAACGCAATCTTTCACTCCATCTATCTGCTACATTTACACCACTTGTTTCGAATAGTTTTGGGCTTCGTTTTGTATTGCAAACTTACCCACAAGCATATGCCTTATATGTAGTTTCTGTTCGTCAGACCGGAGTTTGGCCGCCAACTTCCTTCAGATTCCATCTCACGATGGACACCCTTGTCTTAAGCTATGCACTTGGCACTATTAACCCGTGCTAGGGACTTTCACCCATTAGATTGCGCCCATGCCGGGCGCACAATAAAAGCAGTATAGAATTATCTTCTATACTGCTTTACAATGCTTATTAAATCATCTCCTGCGGAGCTGGATTAATGACTTTCCTTCTAAACTGTCATTAAACTTCTGTTTCTTCAGTTGGTTTATCAAATTCTAACTCAACTTTTTTGTTTTCTAAATTAGCTTTTCTATTATCTAATGTATTAAGATTTATAGGATGAGTAACCATATCTTCAGTTGTACTCATTATAAATCTATTCAAATAAATTTTTCCTTCAGGAGTGTTTGCTACAGCATAAGGTTCTGTATCTTTCTTAAAGAGAACCCATGTATAACTATTATTAACCACTCTGCTTAAATCTTCTTTATCGATTATAGTCCTAGATTTTTCTTTACCATATCTATCTCTTAATATTATAGCAACAGTTTCTTCATCTAATTCTTCATAATCGTTAATTGTATTTTGATTATATACTTCTAAGTTGCATTTTCTATTATCTAGAGTGTCTCCATTGATATGTCTTACAGGTGCTTTTGGATGAACATCTAATATGAATGACTGCAAACTCTGTTTTCTTCTATATTTCTTTTCTTCGATATAATAACTGCCTAGATTCTGCGCTAAGAAATTATTAAAATCTTTATTCCACTCTGCAAACCAACGACCTTTTTCTAATACCTTTTGTAAATCTTCAGTATCTATTTTACAATCAATAGTTGTTCCATCTTTTTTAACTATTTTTAAAAATGTAATATTTTCTAGCGTCTGATATTTGTTTGATTTAATTTCTACTTTAGTAGTTTCTTTTTTATTTTCATTTTCGTTTTTTATGATAGGACACCTCTTTCTTCTATTTAGGCATCTTCAAAAAAATAACCAGTCAGCACGCTAGTCTATTTTTTTCATATGCCTTGTAAGGGATTTAAAATTATATATAACTTTAATATTTCCCTAATTTTTTAATAACAATTCAATTTTCTCTAGAACACACATGTTTATTTTTCTACATTATTTTAATTATATCATATTTATCAGAGTAGTGGCTCTTAATTTTACGATAAACTTAAACTTTTTTTTAAAACTGCCAATATACGTGCAAAAAAATTATAATGGTATTTTTTCTAGCTACCAGTTCCAGGTATAGGAACCTCCCCTTGTAGGAACAGTATAAGATTGACTGTTGCCACCTCCCCAGGTTACGTTTCCATCACCATCTTTCATAATTGCTTTAAATTGATAGTCACGGCCTTCACCAAGATATGTGGTTCCTGTATACCTTCCATTGCTATTAGTAAGTGGCAAAGGATATACGCCTGTAGTCCAGTTAGATAATTCCCATCTACTCCCTGATAAGTATACATTTTGACCACTGCCTGGATTAACGTTGTTCACTGTAAAAGTTACAGGAACTGGCTTCATAACTAAAGTATCTGCAAAGGGAGCCATTTCAGAAGTAGCTGTTCCATTGCGGTTAACAACATTTGCAAATCTCAAAAGTGTAAATCCAGAGAAATTATAATTAAATAGCATTTCAGCAGCATTTTGATACGCTTGATTATTATTAGAAATAGCTAGTGCATTCTCTCCAAAGTGTCTTATACCTTTCGATGTAGCCAAATTGGCAACATTTATAACGAGACTTTTAGGAGCTGAATAGCTTGGACTAACATATGCGTTTGAATCATCCATCTCAAGACATGTAAATGTTAAATCTACATTTGATGTCTTAAACTGGTCGAGTAAAGTACTATACTTATAATAACCTGCACCGTACTCCGCAGCATGTGGCATAGTAGGACTATTCATTAGCCAGTGTATACCTGCTATTTTTGCTCCTATTCTAACATCAAAAACTGAATCAAAACTGTTATGCGCTATAGCCGTTATATTCGACAAGTGTTTTGCAAGTACACTTTGATACCAAGTTAAAAAGTCATTACCATAAGTTAACTTATAACCCTTTTCAAAAAAATTATCCCCATCTGTTGGAGGCATAATTTGTGTAAAGCTTGTTAGACTTGCATTCCATGCACTATTAACTGCCGAAATAGTGCCGTATTTAGTTTTCATCGTATTTTGAAAATCTGTTTTTGCTGTTGTGCTGTAGCATTGTAGAGATCCACGACCTGGATATGACCAACCTAATGATGGATTGTAAGAAGGAAATCTTAATTCACCTGATGGACCACCAGAAAGGTAAACTTTAGCTATAATATCTTTATAGCTGCTGAAGTTTTCAGCAAAAGACGCATAAAGTTCATTGTACTGTTTATCTGTACCAGACCACCATGGACTAAGAGATTCCTTATCATAATTTCCTTTTTCATCCTTAAACTGCATATTCTCAGCACTATCTTTATTCCATAACCATGTAGGTAAAGGTATATTTACTGAATTCCCCACAGAACCACCGCATTGGTGAGTGGACATAATAGGCACCCACTTTAATCCTGCAGCACGAACAGTATCTGCATAAGTCTTGTAGTAACTCCAGTCAAACTGATTGTCACCCGCACTTTCAACATCTCCCCACCACACATCTGTGGTAAGGGCATAGACTCCATTGTTCTTAATGGTTATTAATTGATTTTTGAACGCATTCCAATCTGTTACTTTTTCCAATGGAGCCATTACAAATGACTTGTAGTCAGATTGTATAGTTGATGCATACGTTTTAAATGAAAAAGATAGCATTAAATTAAGAGCTATCACTAAAGATAAAGCAAAGCTACCATATCTTTTTAATGTTTTATTAACATACCTCATAAATTCTCCCCCTTCATATTTTTTGATAATGTTAACACTATCTGTTTATTTATATAACTCCTTGCAATAGCAAGGGGTTAAGCTAACTTATACTGAAGTCAAAGGGGTCCATCAATACCTATTGCACTCGTTTTCATGATAAAATACAAGCGACAATAGATATATATTCCCTATAATTTAATAAACGATATACTTTGAATAATATGTATATCGTTACATTTTCTTACTTAATTCTAATTATATATGAAAATACAACAATATTCAATCGAAAATATGTTTTACGGCAACATTCTTATAAAAAATCTATCAAATAGAAATTTTAAACAAACCCTATATTATAAATATTTTCTTTTCCTTTTGGTTAAACTTCTTAGTAGATACACTAAGGAGGAGATATAATGTCAAAAATCAATTGTAGCGTTTCAAATTGCTCCCATAATGACAAAAACACATGTTATGCTAACATAATAAATGTTGGTGGAAAAAGTGCTAAAAAAGATTCTGATACTTGTTGTGCTACTTTTTTAGATAGTATTGTCTATAGTTCTCTTACAAATATCATTAATTCCAATAGCAATGGATGCGACGTAATTGCTTGTAATGTATGTACTTGCACCTATAACTCTAATCAGCTCTGTAATGCTAAATCTATAGACGTTAGTGGCGAAAATGTTAATCTCTATTCAGAAACAGATTGTTTGACTTTTAAAACCACCTAATTGAGTTTTTTCATAAAAAACAAAGGGTACCTTAATATTTCTACTAAGGTACCCTTTCTAACTATTCCTTAATTCTATTACCTCTTTCTCTGTTAGGTAACGCCACATGCCAATATCTGTCTCATCAATTTTTATATTAATAATTCGAACTCGTTCTAATCTTACAACTGTATATCCAAAAGTTTTGCTCATTCTGCGAATTTGCTTATTTAGTCCTTGTGTTAAAATAATACGAAAAGTATCATCGCTAACTGCGATAACTTTGCAATGTCTTGTTTTAACTCCACAAATTTGAACACCTTCAGACATTGCTTTGAGAAAAGATTCATCAAAATGCTTATTCACAGTTACTATATACTCTTTCTCATGTTCATTTTCAGATTCTAAAATATTATTTGCCAAATCACCATCATTAGTCATAAGTATTAACCCTTGAGATGCCTTATCTAATCTTCCAACTGGAAATATGTATTCTGGATAGTTCATGAAATTAATTATATTGTTTTCTACTGTTTTTTCTGCAGTACATGTAATCCCGACGGGTTTATTTAGCGCAATATAAATCTTCTCTCTCACTACAATATTCTCATTATCAAGAAGAATGTTATCCTCTTTTTCTACCCACTGCCCGGTGGTGCAAAGCTTCCCATTTACCATTATCCTTTTTTCATCTATAAGCCTATTAACATCAGTTCTTGAGCAAATACCATAATTGCTAAGCAGTTTATTTATTCTCATAATAAATCTTTATCCTTTCACTAGTCATCTAAACTACTTTAATCTCTTTGTATCATTATACCAAATATAACTCATGAGCAAGTTGCTCATGAGTTATTTGTTGTTAATTATTTTATTTCCCCATTTTTCCAATGATCGCTTCAGCGAACTCGCGAGTCCCAGTATTTCCACCTAAATCACAAGTTAAATGTTTGCCTTCTTTTAAAACATCATCCACAGCTTTCTCTATTTTATTTGCCGCTTCTACTTCTCCTATAAATCTTAGCATCATAACACCTGATAGAATACACGCAGTAGGATTTGCTAAGTTTAAGCCAGCTATATCTGGAGCAGATCCATGAGCTGGCTCAAAAACCGCACCTTCTTCTCCAATATTTGCACCTGGAACTAGTCCTAGCCCACCAATTAACCCCGCTGCCATATCTGATAATATATCTCCGTATAGGTTAGGCATTACAAGCACATCATATTTTTCTGGGTTCATTACAAGCTTCATGCTCATCGCATCTACTATAACATCTCCAAAGCCTATATCTTTGTGCATGGTCGCTATGTTTCTTGCACATCTTAAGAACAATCCATCGGAAAGTTTCATAATGTTTGCTTTATGAACAGCTATTACTTGTTTTCTATTCTGCTCTTTTGCCAATTTAAAAGCATATTCTACTATTCTATCACTAGCTTTCTTGCTTATTACCTTTATGCTCTCAGCAATATCCTCTGTAATCATATGTTCTATTCCTGCATATAAATCTTCACTGTTTTCTCTTACTATTATTAGATCTACATCTTCAAACCTTGATGGAACCCCCTCATGTGTTTTTATAGGCCTTATATTAGCATAAAGATTTAATTCCTGTCTTAATGTAACATTAACACTTTTAAACCCCTTACCAATCGGTGTAGTTACAGGCCCTTTAAGTGCAACTTTATTCTTTTTAATGCTTTCTAAAACGTAGGAAGGCATAGGAGTATTAAATTCCTCTATAACCGCGGCTCCCATACGCACCGTTTCCCAATTAATTGTGACTCCACTTTTTTCTATTACTTTAACTGCAGCAGAAGTTACTTCCGGCCCAATTCCATCACCAGGTATAAGTGTAATATTATGTTCCATACTTCTAAACCCCTCCCTTTTTCTTGTTTTTTATAAGATTTATTAATCCACCATATATAAGCATCTCTTTTTCTCTTTGAGTTACTTCAGGTAGAGTTTTATACTCAGATCCTTTTGTTATATTTTTTACAATAACTATGCCTTTTTTCATTTGATCTACGGCACCTTCTATTATTAATTCATCCATAATAGCTATATCTTCATAATCTTTAATGTCTTCAAATACCAATGGGATTATAGCATTGTTAATCAAATTAGCCTTATGAATTCTTGCAAAAGATTTCGAGATAACGGCCTTAATACCTAAGTAAAGAGGTGCCAATGCCGCATGTTCACGACTGGAGCCTTGCCCATAATTTGATCCGGCAACTATGATTCCACCACTATTCTCCTTAGCCTTAGCTGGAAATTTCTCATCACACGGAGTTAAACAAAATTCTGATAAATAAGGTATATTAGATCTAAATGGAAGTAATTTTGCATTAGATGGCATTATATCATCCGTTGTAATATTATCTTCTAATTTAGTTAAAACTTTTCCTACCACATTTCCCTTTAATTCTTCCGCTTTAGGGAATGGCTTTATATTCGGTCCTCTTTTCACTTCTATATTTTTACCATCCTCTGCTGGGTTTATTATTAAATTATCATTAATCAAGAATTTTTCTGGCATGGGCACTTTAATTGCTTCACCGAGCTCTCTTGGATCCGTTATATATCCTGTAAGTGCCGATGCAACAGCCACTTCTGGACTTACAATATAAACATTCGCAGACACCGTTCCAGATCTACCTTTAAAGTTTCTATTAAAGGTTCTAAGTGATACTGCTCCAGTTGAAGGCGCTTGTCCCATTCCTATACATGGACCACATGCACTCTCTAAAATTCTTGCACCAGCATCAATCATATCTCCGAGTCCACCATTTTTGGAAAGCATATTTAGAACCTGTTTTGAGCCTGGTGCAATAGCAAGTGACACTTCATCAGGTATGGTTTTTCCTAGAAGTATTTTCGACACCTTCATCATATCAACATAAGAAGAATTAGTGCAGCTTCCTATTAACACCTGGTCTACCTTTATGTCTTTTAAAGATGATGCAGAGACTACCCTATCCGGACTATGAGGACAAGCAACAAGAGGCTCAATTTTACTTAAATCTATTTCAACTATCTCATCATATACTGCACCATCATCTGCTTTAAGTTCCACATAATCTTTTTCTCTACCTTGTGCTTTTAAGAATTCATGTGTAATCTCATCACTCGGAAAGATTGAAGTTGTGGCTCCAAGCTCTGCGCCCATATTAGTAATTGTTGCTCTTTCTGGTACGCTTAGATTTTTCAGCCCGGAGCCAGCATATTCAAATATTCTATTAACTCCGCCCTTAACCGTTAAGAGTCTTAATAATTCTAATATAATATCTTTAGCTGAAACCCAAGGGTTAAGCTTTCCTAATAAATCCACCTTTACAATTTTAGGCATTGTTATATAATATTCTCCACCGCCCATAGCAACCGCAACATCTAATCCTCCTGCACCTATAGCAAGCATCCCTATTCCCCCACTAGTGGGAGTATGACTATCCGAGCCAAGTAAAGTTTCACCTGGAACTCCGAATCTTTCTAAATGAACTTGGTGGCAAATACCATTGCCAGGTTTAGAAAAATATATGCCATGTTTTTTAGCAACAGTTTGTATATATAAATGATCATCTGCATTTTCAGGCCCGGTTTGCAAAATATTATGGTCTATATATGCAACTGATTTTTTGGTTAATACTTTATCAATTCCCATAGCCTCAAATTGAAGATAAGCCATTGTACCTGTAGAATCTTGTGTTAACGTTTGATCTATTTCAATTGCGATTTCACGTTCGAAAATCATTTCACCCTTAACTAAATGAGCCTTAATTATTTTTTGTGCAACAGTAAATGCCATGATATCCCTCCATTTTTCATTTATAAATAGAATTTACAATGTCTAACTTATATTAACAAGCTGCAGTCTTTTGTGACTTTACACTTAGCTGTGGAATAATCTCTTTTGCAATTAATTCAAGCTCTTCACTTTTCATTACAGTATTTCTTCCAGTTTCATATTGCTTATCAACCCATTCTTTTATAACATTAATTCCCTCATCTTTTTTACTTATCTTGTCTGTTCCCCTTAATCTAAAGTAAGTATTAACCCAAGCTGCTATACCTGCGTGTCCTGAATGTTCATTAACTGCTACAACAATTGGCCTGCCTAATATTTTCTCAGTATCAAAAATATTATATATTTCTTCATCTTTTAATATTCCATCCGCATGTATGCCAGCTCTCGTAACATTGAACTCACTCCCTACAAATGGTGTTCTAGGTGGAATACTATATTTAAACTCACCTTCAAAGTATTTGCCAATTTCACTTATCAATTTAAGATTCATATCTTTTACATTTCCTCTTAGTTGACCATATTCTATAATCATAGCCTCAAGTGGACAGTTACCTGTTCTCTCACCAATACCAAAAAGCGACGTATTTATAGCTGCACATCCATGAGTCCATGCTGTAGTAGCATTGGTCACTACATTATAAAAATCATTATGTCCATGCCATTCAATACACTCAGGCGGAACTCCTGCATAAATTCTTAATCCATGTATGATGTTTTGTACACTCCTTGGTAACTCGGTTCTCGAGTAAGGTAACCCAAGGCCTAATGTATCACATGCTCTAATCTTTATCTTGATACCCGATTTCTTAGAAAGTTCCATAAGTTTTTGTGCTAGTGGCACCACAAATCCAAAGAAATCAGCTCTAGTTATATCTTCGAAATGACATCTTGGAGTTATGCCATTTTCTAATGCTTCTTCTACCAATGAGATGTACAAATCCAGGGCCTGCTGTCTTGTTTTATTCAATTTTTTGAATATATGATAATCAGAACAAGACATAAGTATTCCCGTTTCTTTGAGCCCCATGTCCTTCACTAGCTTAAGATCTTCCTTGTTGGCTCTTATCCACGAAGTTACCTCTGGAAATTTATATCCTCTTTCTAAACACTTTTCAACCGCTCTTCTGTCTTTTTCGGTATATAAAAAAAACTCCGTTTGTCTTATTATCCCTGAATTATTATCAAGTTTATGTAGGTAATCAAATATTTTAATTATTTGTTTATCAGTATAGGTATCCATTGCCTGTTGCCCATCTCTAAAAGTAGTATCCGTAATCCAAATATCTTCAGGTATAAACATTGGAATCTGTTCATTATTAAAAACCATTTTTGGAATTTCTGAGTATGGAAATATTTCTTTAAATAACCTAGGTTGTTCTTCATTACTTGCCTTAAAATTATTTATTACCCTCTTATGGGAATCATTGTAATTTGTTATCTTCATCTCTTTCATTTATTTTCCTCCTTGCTGTATACCCTATCTCTATTTATAGAATATACATATTTGAATTTTATATGCATTAAACTTTCAATTTATTTATTATTATATAGCCTAAACGCAATTTTGTAAAGATATTCTGCAATTTCTTATAATTAATCCGTCATTTTTTTTGTTCATATCAATATTTCCCTATACCCTTAAGTAATAATTGTATCTTTCTTTAAAGTAATAAAATGCACAAAATCCTCCATTATAAAGATAATTATCTTTATAATGGAGGATTTTGTTTTGTGGCCTAATATTATATTTCTATAGATTCTTTGTATATATCTAGCTTATTTCCTGGTTTATTTTGATTAAGCCATCTGTAGGCAACAATTAAAATTATGCTTCCTACAATAAAAGCTGTACCATGAATTAATGTAGCATACTTTCCGCTTATTAATTGGAAGGCTCCTGAAATTGAGATCGCCGTAGAATTATTTATAAAGTGTGCAAATATACTTAAATAAATTGAACCTGTATTCAAATATATAGATCCAATAATTAATCCTAGCAAAAATGCATTTATGCCCTGAGGAATATTCATATGCATCAACGCAAAAAATAAGGCTGATACTATAAGTGCCAATGTTGGATTTATTTTGTTAGCCATACCCCTTAGCAATATCCCTCTAAAAACAATTTCTTCATATATAGGTGCTATAACAACAGCACTAAGTATCATTATAATAGGTGACATCGCCAGCTCCTCAAATGCTTGATTTATAAAATCAGGCATAGGTATCTTATTAACCCAGTAAATTAAACTATTATCATATACTATACGAAAGCCTATAATTATTAAAGCAACATAAATAAAATTCTTTCTATTAAACCTTTTTTTATGAATTTTTTCACAGGAATTTTTACTATGCCACTTTAATAAAAGAGTAATAATGAAATATTTAACTAACACTCCTGTAACAAATTTCAAATAGGGGGCTACTTTTGTAAAACGTTTAAAAAATAAATTTAAAATTTCTATGGGTATTTGACCTAATATCTCCAATAAAATTGCTGTAAGCATTACAAGAAAAGCTTTAATTATAGTCATTTGTTTAACAGTTATCGCTTGATTTTCTATATTTTTTAAAAATTTCATATTATAACACCCTCTAACTTATTATATTTTAACATAGTTGCAGTTTATACCATCCTAAGTATACTATATATGTGTTTAACTGTCGTTAAATTACATATATTATATTACTTACCAAATTGGTTATTTTAATAAAGGTGTATATTACATTAAATATATATTATATAGATGAAAAAAGTTATCCACATTGTTTTCCGAAAGCTGTTTCCTATATAATCAAAAAATAACAAGCCAGAAGGTGGCTTGTTATTTTTTTGAAGATGACTTACTTTAAATTCGGACTATCTACTCTGTAATAGACTTTAAACATTTCCACCTTATTATTATGCTAAGATTTCCTTCTACTAGTTCCACTGAAATTTCATGCCCCATTTGTTCAACTAGTTGTTTTGTTATAGCAAGTCCAATCCCTGTACTTTTCCCTGTTCTTGCTCTATCTGCTGTAAAAAATCGTTCAAATAAACGCTTCGCATCTTCATCACTTAAATTTTGGGCAGCATTTTGAAATATTGTAACAATGTAATCATTACTGCGTTTTAAAGAGATGGCTGCATATCCTTCACCATATTTAATAATGTTTTGTATTAGATTTGAAAACACTCTCTTTACTTCAACTTCATCTCCTATAATAAAATAAGGTTTTTCTTCTATATCAATTTTAGGTTCCACTTCGCAATTTAAAAAATCATTATAAAATGAAGCCACGCATTCACACAATATATTATTTAAGTTTAATGATTTCATATCAAATTTATATTCATTACCTTCTAGTCTTGATAAATCATAAAAACTAGTTATTAAGGATTCTAAGGATTTTGTTCTGTTTTTTACTATATCTATATATTTCTTATTTTCATCTTCAGATAAACTATTATTATCAATTAATTGCATATACCCCATTATCGAAGTTAATGGAGTCCTTAAATCATGAGATATATTTGAAATAGCTTTTCTAAGCTCTAAATCCATCTTTTTATATTTAGCTTCTGACTTTTGTTTTTCTTCTAGGTTTTTGTTTATTCCCAAAGCTAACCCATGTAATTGCTTATTATCATAAGATAATAGTATTTTTGAACTAGTCTTAGTCTTATTAATTTTGTTTAATTGATTGTTTATACTTTTAATTTCACTATATAGGAAAACATAAAGGGTAACAGATATGACTACCGCAGCTAGTAATAAAATTATTATTATTCTTTGCATAAATATCACCCCTTCCTCTAATATCTAAAATATATTATCCGTATGCTACTCTAATTTATTTAACGACATTTCAGAAGGAAAGTCCCCCTCTTCTATAAGTAGGAGTTACTTGCCCTAATAAATAGAAAACTTCAGTGGGAATATAAATCTCCTTCTGAAGTCGATAATACAGCTTCTGTGAAGCTGTTGCAGCTCCGCAGGAGATCATTTAACTTCCTTTTTTTCAAAATACACTATAGTTATAATTGTAAATACTAATGTATAAATAACTCCCATTAAAACCGAGGATATTATAGTTTCGCTTGTTAATGATGATGTTGAAATTTCATTTATTTTTTTTGTAATAAGAATATTTTCCAGGTATTTAAACTTATCAGAAACAAAGAATGAAAGCACTCCAATAATCTTGTCTGTAAATATAAATATTCCAGAATAGACAAATGCAAAAATAGTATTATTTTTAATAATAACAGCTAAGAAAGTACATATTGCTATAGCTGCTATCCATAGAGGCGTGGCTACTAATGATTTTTGACAAAACCTTATTATAGTTATAATTAGTTCATTATTTACTCCAAATACTACAAATGCGCTCGCAAAATACAAAACTAATATAATAATTTCTGCTATAAATGCAAGGATAACGGTAGTTATAAGCTTTGATAAAATTATTTTACTTCTTGTAACTCCAAAAACCACAACATTTCTAAGCGTTTCATTTTTGTTTTCCTCCGATGTAATCATATCCACAAATCCAACTACTAGAAATATTGGCATAATAAGGGTTGACATAATGAACTTATCAAACATACTATTAATACTATCAGTGGGAATATGACAATGTACATTTAAAATCATAACATTAGCTAATATAGATAAAATACCTATAGAAGCTGTATAAGCCCAAAAATATACTCTATTAAAACTTCTATAAAGTTCAGCTTTTATATAATTAATCATGTTTATTACCCCCAATTAAATCCACAAAATACTCTTCTAAATTCACGCCACTGTTATTAATTGAAAATAGCTTAATTCCATTATTAATAAGCGCCTCTGACACAATCTCTGGGGTATCTATGTGCTGATATAATCTAATTTCATTTCTATTTAACACTTCATATTCCATAGATTCTAGCTTATTTTCTATTATAACGGTGGCTTTTGAGGTATCATCTACTTTAATTAATAAGTGCCTTCTACATTTTTCTTCTAGATTCTTTGCAGATATTTGCTCTACAAACTCGCCCTTATTAATAAAGCCATAGGTATTTGCAAGTTGAGACAGCTCACTTAATATATGGCTAGATATAATTATTGTTGTATTTCTTTCTCTATTAAATCTTAATAAGAGTTCTCTTAATTCTATTATTCCAGTAGGGTCAAGACCGTTGGTAGGTTCATCTAAGATTAGTAAGTCAGGACTTGTCATTATAGCTAGCGCGAGCCCTAATCGTTGTTTCATGCCAAGTGAAAAATTTTTGAATTTTTTCTTGCCCGCATCCTCAAGACCTACCATTTTAATTGCCTTATCCACACATTCTTTTTCTACAACGCCCCTTTGCAATCTATAGTATTCCAAATTTTTCTTTGCTGATAAATACTTGAAAAAACTTGGTGTTTCAACCATGCATCCAAGCTTTGTCCTTGAATTATTTAAACCGGCTTTTGATGTTTCATTAAAAAGTTCTATTTCTCCGCTTGTTGGTATAGATAATCCAGATATCATCCTAAGAATTGTTGTTTTTCCTGCACCGTTCTTACCTACAAGTCCGTAAATATCCCCTTGTTTTAATTCTAAATCGACATTATTTACGGCAAAGTCCTTACCATACTTTTTAGTTAATTTTTTTGTTTTTAAAATTATATCCCCCATTAAATTCCCTCCCCTTATCTTATATATTTATAATAGTACTTAAAGTATAAGAAACCTTAAGGAAATCCTTAAGAAAGTATTAAGATTTCTAGCTCATCTTATAACCAATTCCCCATACTGTATGAATATACTCACTATCTGGATCAATCTTTGCTATTTTTGAGCGAAGATTGCTTACATGAACATTTACAGTGTTATCATCACCAAAAAACTCATCATTCCATACAGTTTCAAATATATTTGCTTTAGTGAACACCTTATTGGGGTAAGACATTAACATCTCTAATATATGAAACTCTCTTGGTGTAATGTTAATATTTTCGCCTTTAACTAGTGCCTCTACTGCTTCACTATTTAAAATTAAATCTTTATACTTTAAAATATTTTCACTTTGACTTTTATTAGAAAATATCATATATCTTCTGAGTTGTGATTCAACCCTTGCTAGAATTTCATTTACATCAAAAGGCTTGGACACAAAATCATCTGCACCAAGTTTTAGTACTTCTATTTTTGTATCCTGTGCTGTCTTTGCAGATAAAACTATTATTGGCATAGTTTTAACTTTTCTTATTATTGGTATAAGTTCCTCTCCAGATATACCCGGTATCATTAAATCTAATAAGATAATGTGAAAATCACACTGCTTTATACACATTTTTGCTTCTGAACCTGAATATGCAGTTTTCACATAGTATCCATGTTTACTCAATATTCCACATAACAAATTATTTATATCTATATCATCTTCTACCACCAATACACTTATATTATCATTCATCCTACTCATCCTTTATAAATTAATTTCATACATCATCTTACATATGGAATTTTATCCATATATAGTTTAGATTTATATAATTTTAGTATACTTTTGTTTTATCAATTTGTAAAATTATTAAAGTATTTCCTTTATAATACCTATTATGGGGATCTGAATCTTGATAATTAGCGAATATAAATTGTTCACTACGTTACTAATTCAAGTAATATCTATTGGACAGTCACCTGAAAAAGGTCTGTAGTGACTAATGTTTACTTCTCATATTTTTATCATAGTTATGGTATACTATCATTTTAAGGCGGTGATAATAATGGATGTAATAAAAGGTCTGATTCTTATTGTTGATGATGAAAGTAGAATTAGACGAATGCTTAAGGACTTTCTCGTTAGTCATAAATATGAGATACTTGAGGCAAGCAATGGAAAAGAAGCGATGGAAATGTTTTATTCTAATAACAGTAAGATAGATTTAATTTTATTAGATGTAATGATGCCAATGAAGAATGGATTTGATGTACTTTCTGAAATTCGTGAAGACTCGATTACTCCAATTATTATGCTTACTGCTAAGGGGGAGGAATATGATCAATTGGCTGGATTTAAATTTGGTGCAGATGATTATATATCTAAACCTTTTTCGCCGTCATTACTTCTTGCACGACTTGAAGCTGTATTAAAAAGAACTGGTAAGCGAAAGGTCGAAAATGTTGTTATAGGCAATATATCAGTTGATAAGTTAAAAAAAGAAGTAGTTTGTGCCAATGAAAAATTAGACCTTACACCCAAAGAATATGATTTACTTTTATACTTTATTGAAAATAATGAACTAGTTTTAGCCAGAGAACAAATTTTAGATGCCGTTTGGAATTATGATTATGTAGGCGATGCAAGAACAGTTGATACACACATAAAGCAATTAAGAGCAAAACTTGTATTCAATTGCCAATATATCAAAACCGTCCATGGCGTTGGTTATCGCTTTGAGGTGAAAAATGAATAAGACAATTAAAACTAAAGTTACTATATTTGTTGGGCTAATTATTTTTTCAATTGTAATATTACAAGTAATATTCAATATATTTTTAGCAAATCCATATTTTAAGGCACAAAAAAGCAATGTAATTGAGCAACTATTTAGTCAAATCAATCAAAATTACAGTGATGATGATACAAATTTATACAATATCGTTAACCACCGCGAAGAAACTGATAATTTAAAAATTACAATTTTAGATAAATTAAATAATGTTATTTATAATAGTTATGGGGGAAATAATCCATTTCCCCCAGATGCACCTCCTCGTTTTAAAAGTGAAAAGGGTAGAGTAATATTTTCTGAAAATCCACGCGCTGAGTTGCAGGTGAACTATAGAACAAATGAAGAAAGCTTAATGCTTCACGGAATAATAAATTCTAAAAATGGAAAACGATTCATTGTAATTGAAACACCCATTTCTGGAGTTGAACAGAGCGCAAAAATTCTCGCTAAATTTAGTGTGTTTATTTCTATTTTTGCATTACTATTTGGTGGATTTGCAGCATATATATTTGCTTCGAAATTCAGTAAACCTATTAAACAAATTGATGAAGTGGCACGAAATGTGGCTATTTTGAATTTTACTAAAAAAGCAGATGAAAATTTGCCTGATGATGAAATAGGAAGGTTAGCTAAGAACATTAATATCATGTCGAATACACTTTCACAAATGATTTCAAAGCTTACAAGCGCAAATCAAGTCCTGCAGAAAGGTATTGATTACCAAAAGCAAATAGAAAAAATGAGAAGAGAATTTATTGCGAATGTTTCCCATGAGTTAAAAACCCCACTTTCATTATTATTGGGATATTCCGAAATGTTAAAAAATGATGTAGAGGGTATCGATAAAACCTTTTATTATGATGTAATTATTGATGAAAGCCAAAAAATGGATCAGCTTGTTAAGAGCTTGCTTGATATTTCAAGCATTGAAAATAATTTGGTTAAATTAAAAAAAGAAAATATTAAATTGGGAGAAGTTGCATCACTTCTTACTGCAAAAAACCATGTATTGTTTGCAAAAAAAGATATTATCTATAGTCCGCATTTTGAAAATGATTGCTGCGTTAGTGGTGATAAAATACACTTAGAGCAAGTGATGAAAAATTATATGATAAACGCAATTTCACACACAAAACCAAATAATATGGTTAAGATATCTGTTAAGAAACAACAAGAAAATGTGGTGTTTTCAATATATAACGAGGGCGTAAATATTCCTATTGAGAATATCGACAAGATATGGGACAGCTTTTATAGGACGGATCAAGCAAGAACAAGAAATGACGAAAACAATGTTGGATTAGGGCTTTACATTGTTAAAACAATTATTAACGCTCATGAAGGCGATTATGGTGTTATAAATCATGACGGTGGCGTTGAATTTTGGTTTTCTTTGAAAAGCACAAATTAATAATTTAATCTGCTTAACGCTTAGGCGTTAAGCAGATTTTTTTATTTAAGCTCACAAAAACATCACAACTGTTAAATATAATTAGAATTAAAGAAGGAGATGATTAGTCACTATGTATATTTTCAAAAATGCACTTAAAAATATTTCGAGAAATCTAGGTCGAAATATTTTAATAGGAATTATTGCGCTTGTAATCGCAGTTTCTAGCTGTGTTGCTTTATCTATTAAACAAGCAGCAAAAACTGCCCAGAATGAGGGACTAAAAGACTTATCAATTACAGCCACAATTGGAGTGGACATGACAAAAATCCAAGAACAAGCTAAGAATGACAGACAGGCATTACGTCAGCTTATGCAAAACAATCCGGCTATTACCTTAGCTGAAATGCAAAAATACTCAAATTCAAGCTATGTTAAAGATTTTAATTACTCATTAGAAAGTTCTATTTCAAAAAGTGATGGCATCGAGCCATACACTGAAACTGAGACCACGACAACCGGAGATACAAATGGATTTAAAGTTGTCACTAGTGACAAAAAAGACTTTGGAGGTATGGGGCAACAGGGTGATTTCACAATTAGGGGATATAACACAGAAAATGCGATGACATCATTTGTAAATGGTACAAATAAAATTGCATCCGGTGGAATTTTTTCATTTGATAAAGCAGATAACTCCTGCCTAATAAGTGATACACTATCAACTTTTAACAATTTAAAGGTTGGTGATAAAATAAAGTTATCAAACCCTAATTTAAGTACGGAAACATATGAACTCACCATAAAGGGCATTTATAGCACAACCGCTACAAGCGATAATAAAATGATGAGATTTTCCGCATCGCAGGATCCTGCAAATTATATTTATACAAACTACAACACACTAAAAGCAATTACTAATAACTCAGAAAATAAGGCGCAAAAATCTACTGATCAGAATGAAAACGAAACTACAACAGCTTTAAGATACCAAACTAGTGGTATATATTCTTTTTCAAATATAGAACAATTTAATAACTTTAAAACTGATGTGGTATCACTTGGACTATCCAAAGACTATACGGTTACATCAGAAGATGTAACCAATTACGAGCAAAGCTTAGTTCCACTTAAAAATTTAAACAAATTCGCAGACATATTTCTTTTACTTGTTTTTATAATCGGTGGAACGATTTTAGTTGTACTTAACATTTTCAATATTCGTGAACGTAAATATGAGGTAGGAGTATTGACTGCTATTGGAATGAAGAAAATAAAAGTTGCATTTCAGTTTGTTATAGAGCTATTTTTAGTTACTTTTGTTGCAATAATTATTGGGACATCAATTGGAGCAATAGCTTCTGTACCAATTGCAAACACATTACTTGAAAGCCAAGTAACATCAGCTCAAACACAGCAATCCACCCAAAATGAAAATTTTGGAAGACCGGGAATGGGTCAAGCTGGAGGAAGTGTTCAAATTCGAAATTCTTCAAAAAATAACGATGTCAGCTATATTAAAAATATAACAGCAGCAACTGATATTAAAGTAATATTGCAGTTAATTGGAATTGGTATATTACTTACAATAATTAGTAGTTGTGGAGCAACGATATTCATCTTACGCTATGAACCGCTTAAGATATTATCAAATAGGAATTAGGGGGAGAGGTATATGAGTATATTAAAACTTGAAAGTTTGTCTTATTCTTATGATGGTAATAATCAAAAGATTTTAAATGACATTAATTTCGAATTTGAAAAGGGCAAAATCTATGCAATTATAGGCAAATCAGGTGCAGGCAAAAGTACGCTTTTATCTGTATTATCGGGGTTAACTACTCCAACTGAAGGGAAGATTTTATATGATGGTAAGGATATTAAAAAAATAGATAAATACCAATATAGGAGCCGAATGGTGGGAGTTATATTTCAAGGATACAATTTGCTGCCTCAACTGACAGCACAGGAAAATGTGGTATTATCACTTGATGTATCTGGAAAGAAACTAGAAAATAAAAATGAAATTGCTCTAAATATGTTATCAAATTTAGAACTTGATGAAACAAAATCAAAGCGTAGAGTCCTAAAACTTTCTGGTGGTGAACAGCAAAGAGTTGCAATAGCAAGAGCATTATCATATAATCCAGATATAATTTTAGCTGATGAGCCAACAGGTAACCTTGATAAAGACACAGAAGAAGGCATAATGAAGATTTTTTTAGAACTAGCAAGGCAGCAAGACAAATGTGTAATTATCGTTACTCACTCATCAAAAGTAGCTACATTCGCTGACAAAAAAATAATGATTGCTAACGGAAAATTCGATAATAACGATGATAGCAAGCTATCTTCGCTTTAAAATCCACCCCACTGATTCCGTAGATGACTTCCATTTTAAATGAAATTAAACCCTCTTATTTAATTAAGAGGGTTTAATTTCGTATTAATATTGGCTTATATAGATTAATTACATCATCAATTTTCCTTATTTATGTTATTTTTGTGTTATTAATATAATAAGCAAAAATTATGTCAATAATAACCAAAAGAGTAGAGCGTGCTGTTATATCATAACCATATAAATTGTTTTTTTCAGAATAAGCATTTATAGAAATATCTACAAGTTTAGATAAAGTAGAATCAGGAGTATTAACAATAGCAACAGTTTTAAAATTCCTATAGCTTAGTTTTTCAGCAATAGTAGTTAATGTATGAGTCTCTCCACTGTTTGATATAAAAATTATCAAATCATCATGGGTTGAACTTTTATCTAAAAGATCAATTATCTGAGATTCATATATATAGAAACTACTCTTGTTGGACTGCATTAATAGTTTTGAAAAATATTCACCCATGGGCTTTGAGAGGCCAACAGCGACTATAATGATTTTCTGAGACCCTTTTATCATTTTGACTAGTTTATTAATGTTGCCTATAGATAATTTATCAAGAGAGTGATTGATATTGTTTTTAATTACACCTATATAGTTATATATGTTAGGAGTAGATGGTATGTCAATATTTTTTAATATATATTTAAGCTCTGAAAAACCAGATAGTCCAAGTTTACTACACATTCTAACAATCGTGGTATTGCTGACATTGTTTTCTTCAGCCATCTTGGTAAGAGATTGTTCTTTTGCCTTTTCTAAGTTTGAGTCTATGTAATAGAAAATATGTTTTTCAGCATAAGTTAAGTCATTTAACTTATCAGCGAAATAGTTAACAACAACACTCAAATATAATACCTCCAATTTTTATGATGTTCTATAACGAATATTATAATTACATTATACACATCATAATGCGGAAAAGTAAAATTATACTTTCTTTGTATAACAAAACTTTATCTCTTTATGTAATAATTATCTTGTAAATGTAAAAGGTTTCACAAATCAATAAGCCCTCATATATAAAATGATAAAGGAGAATGATCATGGATTTAAAAAATATGACTAATAGTGAATTAATTATTTTAAATCAAAAATCTTTAAAAAAAGAAGAAGTTATAAAAAAACTAATAGACAAACTTTATGATCAAGGTATACTTTCATCAAAAGAAGAATTTTTTAAAACTGTAATGGAGAGGGAATCACAGTCTCCAACAGGACTAGAAAGAGGGGTTGCAATACCACATGGTAAATCAACTTCAGTAAATAAAGCAGCTTTTGCAGTGGCTAGGTTAGAAAGTCCTATAAATGATTGGGAAAGTGTAACGGAAAATAATGATGTTGAATTAGTATTTTTATTAGCTATCCCCAAAGCAGAAGAAGGCTCAACTCATTTAAAATTGTTAGGTGAACTTGCATCAGCTTTAATGTATGAAGACTTTACCACAAATTTAAAGAAGGCTAAAGATATTAAAGCGTTTATAGCGGCGCTAGATTATAAAAAGGTTAATAATGAAGTTGTAGAATATAATAAGACAGTTTTAGCTGTTACATCTTGTGCAGCAGGAATAGCTCATACATATATGTCTGCTGAAGCACTAGAAAAGGCCGGTAAGGAAATGGGAGTTAGAGTGCTTACTGAAAAGCAAGGCGCTAACGGTATAGAAGATACACATAGCCAGGACGATATAAAAAATGCAGATGGAGTAATATTTGCCTGTGATATAGCCGTTAAAAACATTGAAAGATACAATGGTAAATCATTTGTAAAGGTAAAGGTAGCAGAACCACTAAAGGATGCTAAGGGTTTAATTGTGAGAGTTTTAGAAAATCCAGATGGCAAAGTAGAGAGTGGAGCTGTATCAGAATCCTCTGTGGATAGCGGTGTTAAAAAAGGCTTCTTAGCTGGAATGATGGAAGCTATAATGACCGGTATTTCTTATATGATTCCAGTTATAGTTGCAGCTGGTCTTATGATGGGTATAGCAAAACTTTGGGCTATGGGCCTAGGTCAAATAGATAACTTGAATAAATTAGGAGAAAGCGCAAATCAATTATACGTATTCTTATATTATTTAGATAAGTTTGGTGCATTAATATTTAAGTTTATATATCCAGTATTCGCAGCATATGTAGCATATTCAATTGCAGATAGACCGGGTCTTGTACCAGGATTTATAGGTGGTGCTTTTGCCGGTGGATTGCATTATACCTTCTGGGAAATCAAAGGAGGGATACCTTCAGGATTCTTAGGTGCTTTAATTCTTGGTTTAGTCGCAGGTTACTTAACCAAGTTCTTAAATGAAAAGATCAAGTTACCAAAAGATCTTCGAGCAATGAAGCCAATGTTCTTATTACCAGGTATAGTTGTATTTGTTATTTTTGTGCTAAATTTCTATGTTATTGATCCTGTCTTTGGAGGTTTAAATGGTTGGTTATCAAATTTAATTGCTTCTTTTAATACTGGAAGTACATTAATATTAACTTCTATAATAGCAGCTTGTACAGCATTTGACCTTGGAGGGCCAGTAAACAAGGCAGCAGGTGCTATAGCTATGGGGCTTGCAGCAGATGAAATATTCCCTTTAACAGGAAGAGTATTATCTATAGTAATTCCTCCAATAGGGCTTGGACTTGCAACAGTTTTAGATAAATATATAGTTGGAAGAAGAGTATTTGATGAAAACTTAAGAGTTGTTGGTAATACATCTATTGTGTTAGGGCTCATAGCAGTTAGTGAAGGCGCAATACCATTTATGTTAAAAAATCCATTAATAACCATTCCAATCAATGTAATTGGTGCAATAATTGGTTCATGTACAGCTGTTGCGCTAGGCGCTGTTCAATGGAATCCATTACCAGCAATATGGGGATGGCCTTTAGTAGAAAATTTATGGGCTTACATAATAGGATTAATAGTAGGTGTATTATTCATAGCTTTTGCTAATATTTTTATAAGATATCATATTATTAGAAAACACGAGAAAAAGACAGCTTTATAAATAAAAGAACTAAAAGCTATATTTATAGCTTTTAGTTCTTTCACTAGTGATTATGATTTAGGAGGAGAATATGAATAAAAAGAAAAAGGTATATATAGTACCACATTCTCATTGGGATAGAGAATGGTACTTTACAATAGAGGATTCAAACGTACTGCTAAGCCAAAACATTCCATACCTTATTGAAGTGTTAGAAAAGGACTCAGAATTTAATTCTTATACATTAGATGCACAATTATCAATAGTTGAGGAATATTTAGTGCTTTATCCAGAAGATAGGGTGAAATTAGAAGAATTGATTAAGGAAAGAAGAATATTTGTAGGGCCTTGGTATACTCAAACTGATACATTGCTTGTAAATAAAGAATCAATAATAAGAAACTTATTATATGGAACAAGACTAGGAAATAAATTTGGCCACTCTATGACGGTAGGATATCTACCCGATGTATTTGGACAAAATCAATATTTACCTTCAATTTTTAGGGGTTTTGATATAGAAGACAGCATACTTCAAAGAGGAGTATACACAGAGGATTTAAAAGATAATTTAAACTTTAGATGGTCATCACCTGATGGAGAAAGAGTTAATGCTAATAATATTTTCTTGGGTTATGGCCCGGGTAAATTTCTAACTACAGATGATAAATATATAGAAGAAAAACTTATACCAATGTTAGAAAAGTTGGAATCTTTAAATGTGGGCTCAGATGATCTATTATTGCCAGCAGGAGGAGACCAAGTTCTAGTTAGAAATCATTTTCCAAAAACTATAAAAGAGCTTAATGAAAAGCAGTATAAGTATGAGTTTATATTGTCTAACTATGAAGACTTTATGAAGGATACAATGAATAAATCTTTTGAAAATGAGATAAAAGGAGAACTAATAGCTTGTCAAAAATCAAGGATACATAATACTATAAAATCTCAAAGGTATGATATTAAAAAAGCTAACTATGATGTGGAAAATAAGATACTTTATATATTAGAGCCACTTGCTGTTATAGGGAACTCCTTAGGGTTAAAATATCCAACTCCATGGGTAGATATAATGTGGAAATCATTATTTGATGTTCATGCTCATGATAGTATAGGTGGATGTAATTCTGATGCTACAAATAGAGGAATTTTAAATAGGATCGAGAAGTCTGATACGATTTGCTCAGGATTAATTAATGTAATTAAAAAGCAAATTACTACAGCTATTAGTAAAAAAGTAAGAAATGAAAATATAGTTGTATTATTTAATACTAAAGTTTATAGCTCAGTAGAAAATGTTGAAACAGTTATATTTAGTGTGAAAAAAAACTTTAACTTAAATACAATAGAAGGAAATTCGGCCGAGTTTGATATAGTTAAAAGAGATTATATAAGTGGCGGAAAGCAAGTAGTGGCAAGTACTGATGGAGATACTCAAATAGAGCTTCCTGGCTATTATAGAAGTGAAGTAATTATAAAAAATGAAGAGCTTAAAGCTTTGGGATATAAGACCCTTATCGTTAATGAAGGTGAAATAAACAGTGAAAATATACTAGAAGTTATTGAGGACCATGAAATAGATAATAACTTCTATAAAATAAGGTTAAAGGATAATGAAATTACATTAATAAACAAAAAAACAAGTGAAGAAGTTACGGACATCTTCTATTTTGAAGATAGTGAAGATTGTGGAGATTCTTACGATTATTCTCCATCTTCAAATGGAGAACGCACAGTTATAAGTAAGGCTATTCTTTTAGAAGTTAAAAAATCTAAGAACATAAACAAGATGATTATTCAGCATAGAGGAGTTAATTATAAATCTTGTGAGATAATTGTAAACACAGAAATAGAGCTTAGAAATGGTGAATCCACTATAAGAATCAAGCATCATATAGATAATACGGCAAAGGATCATAGAGTAAGAGTTGTTTTAAATACTAATGTAGTTAGTTCAACTTCACTAAGTGACCAGGGATTCTCTTTTATTGAAAGAAGTAATACTAATAAATATCTAAAAAACTGGAGAGAAAGTGGATTTGTAGAAGCACCAGTACCAATATATGCCTTAGAGAATATGGTTATGTTAAAGGATGAAAAGTATACTTATGGGGTTATTACCAAGGGCATTAAAGAATATGAAATTCTAGAGAATTCAAAGATAGCATTAACACTATTTAGAAGTGTTGGGTTACTTGGACGTGATGATTTACTCTGGAGACCAGGTAGAGCTTCTGGAATAAACAATAAGGTTGTTTACACTCCAGATGCACAAATGATCAAAAAAATGAATTTTGAATATGCCATAACTCTAAGGGATTCCTCGGAAGAATTATTTAAACAAGTTGACAAATTCATTGGAAGATATACAAGTTACCAAAAGCAGAATCTGAATTTATTTGAAGAGAGAGTAGAAAGGTTTGAGATTCCATTAAATCTTGATGTTAATGGAGATGAATATTCATTAATGAAAATAGATAACGCAAATATAATACAAAGTGTATGTAAAGAATCCTACGAGAAAGATGGGTTTATAGTAAGATTATTTAATCCAGGATATAGTGAAGAAGTGGTTAACTTATATTGTGATAAATTTAAATCCATAAAGTTAACTAATCTTTATGAAAAAGAGATTGAAGAAGTTAATGGAGAAATTAAAGTTAAGCCTAGAGGATATGTAACTATAAAGATAATAGTATAAGAAGTGGAGGTTTTTATGAATAATTTAGAATTAACTAGCGCTGTAGTTGAAAAATTAAAGTTTATTTATGGATCAGAATATAAAGATGAATTTAAAGATGAAATTGAAAAACTGATAAATAAGTGGGAAGAAATAAGACTTACAAAGGCAGATGCTATTTCAGAAAAAAATGTATATTTGATAACTTATGGAGATAGCATCTATGAGGAGGGGGTTCCAACAATAAGAACTTTAAAGAAGTTCTTAAATAAAAAGGTAGGAAACACTATAACAGACATTCACATTCTTCCAATGTTTACTTATACCTCTGATGATGGATTTTCTGTGGTTGATTATATGGAAATAAATAAAGATTTAGGTGATTGGGGATGTATAAAAAATTTATCTGAGGATTATAGATTAATGTTTGATTTTGTAGCTAATCACATTTCTAAATCAAGTAGCTGGTTTAAGGGCTACTTAAGTAATGAAAAAAAATATGAAAATTATTTTATAAAAGAAGATAATAATTTTAATACTAAAAATGTTATAAGGCCCAGAACATCACCATTATTCCATAAGTATGAAGGCGAAAGTGGAATAAAAACAGTATGGACAACGTTCAGTGAAGACCAAATCGATGTGAACTTTGGATGTTTTGCAGTTTTATTAGAAATGACAGATATATTATTAAACTATGCTAGAAATGGCGCAACATCAATAAGGTTAGATGCTATAGGTTTCTTATGGAAGCAGTCTGGCACAAACTGCATGCATCTCCCTCAAACCCATGCAGTTATTGAGGTTTGGAGACTATTGTTTGATTACTTTAAAGAAAACACTCAAATAATAACGGAGACTAATGTACCTCACAGTGAAAATATAAGTTACTTTGGAGATAAGAGTAATGAAGCAAATATGGTATATCAATTTCCGTTACCACCACTAGTACTATACACTCTTACAACCCATAATTCTAAAAAGTTAACAGAGTGGGCAAATACTATAGATAAGGTATCTGATACAGCTACATATTTTAACTTCTTATCAAGTCATGATGGAATAGGGATGAGACCAACAGAAGGAATCTTAACTGATAATGAAAGACAAGTTTTAGTAGATAAGGTTAATAAAAATGGAGGAAGAGTTTCTTATAAGAATAATGCGGATGGAAGTAGGTCGGTATATGAACTTAATATTAATTATAATGATGCTATTATAAATATAGATGAAGATATTACTTTAGAGGATGAAGTTAATAAGATAATAGCTTCAATTTCAATATTACTATCTTTTGTAGGAGTACCTGCTATATACTATCATTCATTATTAGGATCAAGAAATGATTATAAGGGCTTAGAATCGTCAGGAATAAATAGAAGAATTAATAGAGAAAAGCTTGAATTTAGCAAGCTATCTAATGAATTAGATAATGATGAAAGAAAAAAGGCTATATTTAATAGAACAAAGGAATTAGTTGAAATTAGAAAAACACATTCAGCATTTTCACCTTTTGCATCTCAAGAGGTTTTAGATTTAGGAGAAAATATATTTGTATTAGAAAGATATAATGACCATACTAAAGAAAAGATAACATTTATAGTAAATGTAGACTCAAAAACAGTAAAAATCAACCCTAATATTGTGGGGATTGACATAGTTACAGGCAGAGAAATAAAGGGTAATATTGATCTAAACCCCTATGAATTTGTATGGATAAAGTAACCAATAAGCCCCCCCTATAGGTGGGGCTTATTAAAATTAAATTATATATATTTTTCCGTTTCTTCATACTCTTTAAGTTCATTAACCAAATGCTTAATCTCCTGATCCTTATTCTTGTCCATTACGAGTATTACATCTCCTGCATCGACAATTATAAGATCCTTTACACCAAACCCAATTATAAGTCTGTCCTTACCAAATACTGAGCAATTTTCACTCTCTTCCATAAACGTGTTACCCAATACATTGTTACCTCGTAAATTACTTAGAAACCTTGAAAGTGCTGCAAAAGTTCCTATGTCATCCCATACAAAGTCACATTTTATAACAAATGCCTTTCTAGTTTTCTGCATTATGCCAAAATCTACTGATATTCCATCTATTTCATTGTACTGTTCTTTTGTTACCTCGGTTTCTTCATCAGTCTCTAAAGCTTGATATATAGTCATTAATCTTTTATACATCTTAGGTAAATACTTCTCCATCTCTCGTAAGTACACATCTGCTCTCCATACAAACATACCACTATTCCAAAGGAAGTTTCCTTTTAAGAGCAAATCCTTGGCTACTTCGGTATTAGGTTTTTCTAAAAATCGTTCTACTTTGAACGTAGGCATATCAGCGTTTACCCTATCTCCCATTTCTATATAACCATACCCAGTTTCTGGTCTTGTGGGCTGTACACCTATGGTGACTAGTCCTCTTTTTTTATTTGCAATTTCAACTCCCTGTAAAATAGTTTCTTTAAACTCCTTTTCATTTTCTATATAATGATCAGAAGGTAAAACTATCATGGTTGCTTCCTTGTCCTGCTTCACTAGCTTGGCAGCGGATAGACCTATACAAGTGGCAGTTTCTTTATTACTAGGTTCCACAAATATATTTTTTTTATTAATTTCTGGAAGTTCCTCACATATTTTATCAAAATAATCTTCATTTGTAACTACATAAATATTTTCATTTCTAACTAAACATTTTATTCTATCCACAGTGCTTCTTAAAAAGCTCTTATTATTGATAATATTCAAAAACTGCTTCGGGTTTTGTGCACGAGATAGAGGGTAAAGTCTTGTTCCTTTTCCACCTGCTAAGATTAGTACGTATAGCAAAATACCACCCCAAATTATTACTCATTTCATTTTATGATTCATAAGTCTATGTTGTGAGAACAATTTATAATATTGTTTAAGTATTTAGTTTTATAAATTTGAAAATTGCTTATACTTCTTATCATATTTTGAAAAACAAAAAATGTGTAGGCTGAAAAATATATTTTTCATCCTACACACTTTTTGTCTAGATGTTTTTATTTCTCATCCGAGATAATACCTTCTTTATCTAAAACAATACGCTCTTCATCAAAAGGCGAAACAAATTCAAATCTGTCTGTTGACATTTTGCCTCCGCTTTTTCCAAGTAATTCTAAATCATCGTATTCGTCAATATTATATTCCTTTAAAACAGAGGTCATATCCTTTTCTCCCTGGTATGGTAGTCGCGTTACAAATGAACGAAATAATTTTTCGCTGAAATACTTTGAATTTACTATAGGAAAACACGGCAATGGAGAGAATCCATATGCTTCAGCCTTTTTAACACCCTCAATATCATATTTGAAATAATATTTTTCCGGTCCTTTACTTAATTCGCCTACTTTAAATGTTTCTTCTTGTTCATTCTTCCATATCATCCATATTACGTTCTTCACTTTGCTAGTCATTCCTCTCACCCTCTTATTAAAAATCATACTATTATCATGCTCTGCCATTATACTTATTATAACTTAATTGGAATAATATGCAAACAAAAATTTCACTAAGTAGGTTTTATGTGTTTTCTAGTTATTTAATTTTTGTGATAATCTATCCATAACTACACTAGGATTTCTATAAAATTCACTGGCACGTATTTTATAAAACTCCCATCCAACCCTTTCAAGACACATTTGCATTTCATACTGCTTTTGCCAATTATAATTTTCATCTTGTGGCATTCCAATGCATTTAACTGCTATTTTTTTATAATGACCTCCAGGAATATCCAAGGATAAATCCGTTTCTACAACAAAGTCTATAGTATATTTTCCCACTTTAACCTTTGGTGTGATCTTATATCCATTTTCTTTTATGCATTTTTCTATGTGCTCCTCAAAATCGTTTAATAATAAATATTGTTGTGATTTAATTTCTTCCTTAGGTTCATTCTCCTCAAGGCAATATTTTAATAGTGAGTATCTAACACATTTATTATTGAGGTTATCTAAATCGACTGAGTGAAATAGCCACATTTGATTCCTTGCACGGCTTGCCGCTACATTAAATCTTCTTATATCTGATCCCTTAGTTAAAGCTGTAAATTTAGCATTATTTGCAATAACCATCGATAGGAACATTACATCTCTCTCATCCCCTTGGAAGGAATAAGCATCTCCACATATAAGTCTTCTTTGCAGTATTTCCTCCATGCCAAGTGTCTCTACCAACATGCCCAGTATTAATTCAGCTTGAGCGTCCCCTAGTAACGATACAACTCCCATTGTCATGCCATTATACCTCTCATCACTACAACACTCTACTATCTTATCTACAATGCTTTTTGCTTCGTTTGCGTTTATAGCCTTAGCTTCATCCCTACATCCCTGAGTAACTTTAGAGGTTACTATAAATGGGCCAACTATCTCTTTAGCGTCTATTCTTCTTAAAGGTATTATTTCGCCCGAATAGCACAATTCATTACTAAATCCTATTATCTCTGGAACACACCTAAAGTGTTCCTTTAATAATAATCTATTTGGGAATACCCTTAGGGCTGTATTGTACAAGCTAGTTTTTAGATCAAACCATTCTGCATGTGGAATGTCTTCTAAATATGTGTTTATTAAAGTTTCTACAGCAACATGGTCCTTTCCAATGGCTTCTGGGCTTATTTGCTTTTCATCTCCTACAATAATTGCCTTCTTAGCCCTCATTAAAACTGTTATAGCTGATATATCACTTTGACTGCTCTCGTCCACAATTACCACATCGAATAAATTATCCGTAAGCTTTAAATTCTCCATGACTCTATTTATTGGCATAATCCATACAGGAATTACATCCTTACAATTTTCCATTTCCTTTTGTGCAATTTTCCTATACTTCACTGCCTGAGTTCCTGTGCCCTTTCCTATTCTTTTTATAGCTTCCATCCAAGTAAATAAGCTTCTTTTTTGAGCCTCAGTAGTACGCTCTATTTGATTAAACCAACTTTTTTTAGAAACAAGTTCTCTTATAATATATTTTTCTTTAATTTTTTCCTGGGCTATATTTTTCTCTAAAGCTTCTACATCAATTTCTTCTAATTCGCACAAAAAATCATTCCATTTTTTCCACTTCCATGCCTTTTCCCAATTTAAATTTTCTAAACTCTTCATGGCCTTTTTATTATCATTTGTGATATTTTCAAGTAATATCGGACAGCATTTTTCTATCTTTTTGCTTAATTGTGTTAATTCTAACACACTACTCGCCACTTGCATTAGACTATCAATCTCCATATAAACAGAATGTAAACTATCAACGTCTCTTGTTTTTATAGCATTGTGTAACTTTTGCATGCACCCTACATTATTGAATGTTTTCTCTATCCCTTCCATTTCTAGTTTTAATTTATTATATTTATTTATAAGCCTTAAACTCTCAAATCCATTTTTTAGATAGATATATGATTCTTTTTCATACCAACGTAAACTAATCGTCAGGTTTTTATCTGGTAAAAAATTAATTATATTATTTCTAAAGTCCTTGTCCCAGTTAATAATCGTTTCAATACCCCTAATGCAACCCGCGACTTCACTTACATAGTTTAAGTTTGAATCATCTATAATCTTTGACCCATACTCTTCTATTGTATTATTCCAAATATTTTTAAGTTCTCTTTCTAATAGCTGTAGCTTTATATATAAATTAACTACCCTTATTTGTTCACTATTATTTATAAGCTCATAATCCACCTTGCAACCCGCGAATATATATTTAAACTTACCATGGATCATTTTAAATACAATTCCCAGTTTGCCTTTTTCATTTATTGTTTTTGATACAACATCAAAGTCATTTTTAAATTTGTTTATATCAACATCAGTTGGTATTTCTAACTTGTGATCATTTAATTCTTGCTTAATTTCACTTATACTTCTTATATATTCATTACACTTATTAACTAATTGTTGCCAAACACCTTGTGATTCGTTATTAGAATAATAATGTGTCATAACATTATTTAGCCAGCTATTTTCAAACCCTTCTAGTCTTTCTATTGCATCATCTACAAGTTTTAGTAATCTTCTATTTCCATAATCTATAGACTTAACATTATTCCAGTCTTTAATATTATTCTCATGAATATGTTGATACTGTTCTAATTTAAATAATTCTAATATTTTATAACATAACTCGTCTTCTTTAGGCAATATCGCTCTGTACTTATCTATGTTATTTATTTCATGTATTTGCTCTTTTGTAATTCTACTTGATAATGTAACTAACTTATTAAATTCTTCATGACCTAAGGGATTTTGTTTATTAAAATCAACCTTATCTACTAGCCAAGAATGAGCATCTTCATTATCTTTAACCCACTTAGCCATATGCATTAATGTGTATTTTTGACCTTCATACTCTACCTTGTCGTTTTCTCTATCTTCAATGCATTTTAACCCTTCATATAATTTTTTTTGAGTTTCGATGCACTTACTAAGTTTATATTTTAAGAGTTTTATGTCTTTATGTAATTCTTTAGTATCCATTGATAAATTTTCAGTTATTTTTCTAACAGACTCGTCCAATTCTTCTAGTGATTTCGTATCATTTCCCAATATACTTATACATAATGCCCTAACTTCTTCGGGGATTTTATTAGACAAAACCCTTAATGCTCTATCTGTTTGGCTTGTCACTAGTACCCTCTTGCCATGTGCCAAAAGATGGCATATTAAATTAGCTATAGAATGGCTTTTACCAGTACCTGGCGGTCCCTGTACAACAATGCCAAAGTTTTCAGCGAGTCTCTTAGTTATTTCCATTTGCTCCTGATTTGCAGGCAAAGGAAATAATACATCTTGTCCCACTTCCGTCCACTCTTTAAGTTCCTCGATATCTTGCACCATATCTTCCTCCGAAACTAAAGCTTCTATAGTTTTAGGAATAGGAAATCCCGCTCTTATTTGCGTTAATACATCATTTAGTTCCATATTCCAAAGTCTTGTGTCAACCTTACGAAGTATGATGCATGGGGCATTGTAAAATTGCATGTTACTTTGAATCTTTATATCTGATTCACCGCTTAGCTCCTCAATATAAAAACCCGACCTGTGAGCTTTTAAAAGCATAGCTATCTCTTCGAATATTTTCGAAGCCATTTCAATATTTCTTACATCCAGAGCCATATCTTTTGCTTTATTGCGAATGCTTAGTAAACTGTCTAAGTTTACTTCGAGGTATTCATTTAAAAATTCAAGCTCCACATTGGTTTGGTTATTATATGGTTTTAGGGTAAATATTTTTTTCATTGAATCAAGCTTTATTTCTATTTTAGTCGTAAAAATAGGATGGACTACTTTTTTGCCCTCTTTTTCCCAAGTTAAAAGCCCATTTGACCAAATCACCTCTAAATCTTCACTGTTTTTTTCTAGTTTTAAATATGTTTTCTGAAACTGAGCGTATAATTTTCCTGCTCTCTCATCTATAGTTAACCAATAATCCTTATTTTCATCAACATTAAAAGTGCACCCACTAATATTTTGGAGTTCCTTTTGCCAATGTACATTTTCATATTCATTAATATTTCTTATAGTTTTTTGATTCATATTTTTTATACTTAGTAAATATGAAAATATTTTTTCTACTTTATTATTAATATTCAAAACTTCGTTACCTCCAACTTGTTAATTTGACATTTATAAAATCACCTAATTGTATATTCAAGGCTCATGAAAATAATGTAAAAAGTCTTATTAAAACTTATTTTGTTTTAATAAGACTTATATTTATTTACAGGAATCTCTCTCCACTATTCTATATGGTAATACAAAATGTTTTTCCTCAACTTCTAAATTATTTATAGCTTTTATAAGCATTCTCATACTTACAGATCCCATGTCATACATTGGTTGAGCCACTGTAGTCAATTTAGGATAGAATATTGAAGCTGAATAAATATCATCAAAGCCCATAACATCTATGTCCTCCGGAACTTTAATAGATTTATCTCTTAATGCATTTATTACTCCCATAGCAATTTCATCACTAGCACAGAATACTGCGTCTATTTGGACACCTTTATCTAATATCGCATTAATCCCCTTGTACCCATCTCTAGCCTTAACTCCGCCAAGATAAATTAGCTCTTTATCAAGTGTTATTCCCATTTCCTCAAGCCCTTTTATATAGCCAGTGTGCCTTTTAGCTAGCGCATTAACTTTTTCTATATCAGTACCTACATATGCAATTTTCTTATTGCCCTTATTTATCAAATATTTTACCGCATCAGCCGCTGCCCTTACATTATCAATAGTAACACTAGGTAATATTCCTCCAGCATCTGTAGTTTCTACAAGAACCGTCGGCATTTCGAGCTCTTTTATTAAGCCTATAACATTATTCTCTATGGAATTACTCATGTATATAACCCCATCTATCATTTTCTCTTTAAGTATTCTTAAAGATTCCATTTCTTTATCTACGTCTAAATCCGCGTTGCAAAGCATAATGTTGTATTTATAAATATTAGCTACATCCTCACAGCCTCTAACAATTTCAGGATAAAATTGATTTGATATATCCGGTATAATTATCCCTATAGTACTAGATTTTTGAGTTTTTAAGCTTCTTGCAACTATATTAGGCCTATACGACAATTTTTTTATAGCATCATTTACTTTTTTCTTAGTGTCTTCATTTACCACATCTATATCATTTAAAACTCTGGATACTGTGGCAATAGAAACTCCCGCTTCTCTTGCAACATCTTTTATTGACGCAGCCATATTTCTCAACTCCTACTATTTTCTTATCTTATCATTATACTGATAAAAGCCTGTCATTTCAAGTTATATATGAACTTGCTACTATTAGTATAGTTATAGTGTTCCCATTAAATCAAGTTTACAATGATATTTATAAATATATCTCATAAAGTGTACCCGCACATTATTATTACTAAAAAAGAAAGTATGTGCTTAATATCACATACTTTCTAAATCATTAATTACAATTTTTCTAAATCTAGTTTTAAATCTTCACCATTTATCTTAACCGTCGTATATTCTCTTTCACCATTATATACAACTTCTACAGATAAAGTATCCCGTTTGATTTGTTCCTCAAATCTCGAAATTACATTTTGAAGCATTTCATTTCCAGATACGTAAATTCTAATCTTATCAGCAACTTCAAAACCACTTTCTTTTCTCATGTTTTGAATCTTGCTTAAGATCTCACGTACGTTTCCTTCTTCTTTAAGTTCTTCGGTGATGTTAGTCATTAAGACTACTCCCATTTCACCTTCCCCAGCAAATGCATAACCTTCAAGCCCTTGCATTGTAACAAGTAATTTCTCGCTATTGAGTTCTATTTCTGTTCCCGCTACATTTATAGTAACTATGCTCCCGTTATTTATAGTTTGAGCAAGCTCCATTTGGTTCATAGCTCCTATTGCTTTTTTAATTCCTGGTATTAGCTTACCATATGGCTTACCTAGCACAGGTAAATTTGGTTTAATTTCAAATTTAACATATTTAGAAATATCAGCTCCTAGCTCTACTTCTTTAATATTAAGTTCTTCTTTTACTATATCTCCATAATATTCCGGAAGAGATTTAGAACTAACTAGCATTTTAGAAAGCGGCTGTCTATTCTTTATATTAGCAGCATTTCGTGCACTTCTTCCTAATTTAACAGTCTTATAAGCCATATCCATTTCTTCTTCTAATACTTTATCCACTTGATCCTCTCTATATTCAGGCCATGCACATAAGTGAATACTTTCTGGTGCACTTTTGTCAAATGCAACTACTAAGTTTTGATATAACTCTTCTGTTATAAACGGTATAAATGGAGCAGATATTTTGGCAAAAGTTGTGATAACTCTATATAATGTCATATAAGCGCCTATCTTATCATCTGTAAGTGACTCTACCCAGTATCTTGCTCTATTGCGCCTTACATACCAATTAGAAAGCTCATCTACAAAACCTTCGAGTTCAAGAGCACCTTGAGTTATTCTATAATTTGTCAAATGGTCATCTATATTCTTAACTAATGTGTTTAATTTTGACATCATCCATTTGTCCATAATATTCTCAGATTCAAAGCTATCATATTTAGTTGGGTCAAAATTATCTATTTCAGCATATAGAATATAGAATGAATATACATTCCAAAGAGTTCCTATGAACTTCCTTTGTGCTTCAATTACCGCGCCTTCATAAAATCTTGAAGGTAACCATGGCGCACTAGCAGTATAAAAGTACCATCTTAGAGCATCTGCTCCTTGATTTTCTAGCACTGTAAATGGACTTAGCACATTCCCTTTATGCTTAGACATTTTAATTCCGTTTTTATCTAATACATGCCCTAGTACAATACAGTTTTCAAATGGGTTTGTATCAAATACAGCTGTAGATACCGCAAGTAACGTATAGAACCATCCTCTTGTTTGATCTACTGCTTCTGAAATAAATTGAGCTGGGAAATTAGCTTCAAATATTTCTTTATTTTCAAATGGATAGTGATGTTGCGCAAATGGCATTGATCCTGAGTCAAACCAACAATCTATAACTTCTTCTACTCTAGTCATAGATTTGCTACATTTTGGACATTTTAAATTTACCTTATCTATAAATGGTTTATGAAGCTCTATTCCTCCTGGCACATCTATTCCCTTTTCATTAAGTTCTGCTATACTTCCTATAAGTTCGCGATGACCGCATTCACATTCCCAAATTGGAAGTGGAGTCCCCCAATATCTAGATCTACTTATACTCCAATCTATAACGCCTTCAAGGAATTTACCCATTCTACCTGTTCGCACGTTATCTGGCATCCAATTAATTTTATTATTATTATCTATAAGTTTGTCCCTTACTGAAGACATTCTTACAAACCAACTTTCTCTTGGATAATATAAAAGTGGTGTATCACATCTCCAACAGTGTGGGTATGAGTGTTCAAATTTCTCTGCTTTATATAAAATATTGTTTTCTTTTAAGTATTCTAATATTTTAGCATCAGCCTCTTTAACAAAAATGCCCTTCCATGGAGCAACGCAATCTACAAATTTTCCTTCTACATCAACTAAATTAATAAGTGGTAAATCATATTTTTTACCAAGCAAATTATCATCTTCACCATAAGCCGGAGCAATATGGACTATCCCTGTACCATCTGAGAGTGTTACGAAATCTCCGTGTACTACATAGAAAGCTTTTTCTTTTGGAGTATAGAAATTAAACATTTGCTCATATTCAAGGCCTATTAGAGCTTCTCCTTTAAATTCACGTACTACCTCATACTCTCCCTCGAGTTTACTTAATAAATCTCTCGAAAGTATTAAAGTCTCACCTTCTTGGATTACCTCAACATAATCATATTTTTTGTTTACTGCAAGTGCTACATTACTTGGAAGTGTCCAAGGAGTTGTAGTCCAAACAAGTATAAATTTTTCTTCACCCTTCACTTTAAATTTCACATATGCTGACATTTCTTTTACATCTTTATATCCTTGAGCCACTTCATGAGATGATAAAGATGTTCCACATCTTGGACAATAAGGCATTACTTTATGACCTTTGTATAATAGATCCTTATCCCACATTTGCTTTAATGCCCACCAAACCGATTCAATATAATCATTGTGATAAGTTACATATGGCTTCTCCATATCTACCCAGTATCCTACCCTATCCGACATTTCTTCCCACATATTTACATAATTAAAAACACTGTCCTTACATTCTTTCACAAACTTTTCCACACCATAAGTTTCTATTCCAGGCTTACCATTAATTCCAAGTTTTTTTTCTATTTCAAGTTCTACCGGTAATCCGTGGGTATCCCACCCAGCTTTTCTAAGAACATTATATCCCTTCATTACCTTATATCTTGGAATTAAATCCTTCATAACTCTTGTTAAAACATGCCCGATATGTGGTTTTCCATTAGCCGTTGGTGGACCATCATAAAAAGTAAAGGACTCTCCTTCCTCATTTAAATCAAAATTCTTTTGAATAATATCTTTTTCTTTCCAAAGCTTAAGCACATCTTTTTCTATATCCATAAAACTTTTTGAAGCATCATTTTTCTTATACATAATAAAACTCCTTTCCCTATTTTATTTAAATTACTATTTGTATGTGGGGAACTTTCCTTCTGAAATATCGTTAAATCATCACCTGTGGTACTACAATATTTTTAAATATAAAAAAACCCCACCCTAAATAGGACGAAGTTAAATTCGTTATACCACCTATATAATACATATAAATTCAAGTACAATAATACCTTATTCTTTAACGCAGAAATACGGATAAGCTTACTAAACATTCAGCTCTCAGCTCCTAGGTGATTTTCTCTAAACCTTCACTATGGGTTCTCAACCTGACCCATTCTCTGTAAGTTACTTGCTTAAATACTTTTCCTAATCAAAGCTTTTTATTAGTCATAATCAATAATTACTATGAACTTCTTATCATTATATTATAATGAATTTTCATTGTCAATTTCTTTTTAAATTCTATTGTATTTACCATGAAAAAAAAGAGGTCTATATCTAAAATTTAAAATTTGTGTTATAAATCCTATATCTTGATATTTTGGAAATACTATTCTACAAACCTTCAATAACACCTTGATTATTTAAATATCACCTTTTCATAGATGTATGTGATATAATACTAGTTAAAAATAAACTTTGTTATGATTTGAATTTATAAATGATTCTTCATTTGTAATAACTTGCAAATCAGCGCCATTGATTTATAATTTATTGTGTTTTGTGATGTTTTCTTATTGACATACTTGCATTTTCATAATAAAATCATTTTATTTACAAATAAAATTTTGTTGTATTTCTAAGAAAAGCTCTCTACTTGTATATGTGGTAGCCTTGTTACAGGCAATTCAAGTATTCTGCTAAGATCATGATTCTATTTCTAAAAAGGTTAATCAAGTCACTTTAGTGGCTTTTAAGCAATTTATATACTTTAAAGGAGGAATATTATTTTGAAAAAATTAATTTATGTAATTCCTAAAGAAAAGCATTCTGAAAAAGAAATTAAAGAAACTTTACTTGCTCACCCTGAGGTGAAATTCGTCTCACTAGTTGGTATTGACTTATCAGGTAATGACACTGACGAGAGAATTCCAATGAAAATATTCTTAAATGATATTAGTGGCTTCGCGGACGGTGCTATTCAAACTGATGGTTCATCTGTAGTATTGCCAGGTATTGCAACTCTAAACAATGCTAAATTAGACATGCTAGCAGATTTTGACTGTAATTGGTACGTCGACTACAATTATGAAAACATTGACCCTGAAACAACATTACCTATAGGTACATTAAAAATTCCATGTATATTATTACATGATAATCTCCCAGTAGATTCAAGATCAATCTTAAAAAGATCCGTTGAATGCTTTAAAACAACCCTTCTTAATTTATTCAAAGAAAATCCATCATCTTTAACTTCTTTTAATTTTGAATATAAAGATATTGATGAGCTAATGCTCACTTCTGCTACTGAGTTAGAATTTTGGGTAAAAACACCTAATGATAAGGCCGATATAGAAGAACTATCTACTTCGCAAGTACTAAAAGAGCAATATTGGAGTAAAACTAAAGGAAATGTTCGAACAGCTCTCGAGCAAACACTTCTTTTAATGGAAGAGTATGGTTTCGAACCTGAAATGGGCCATAAAGAAGTTGGTGGGGTAAAAGCTCAAATAGGTGAAGCTGGTACTCTAACACATATTATGGAACAACTTGAAATAGATTGGAAGTTTTCAAATGCTCTACAATGTGCAGATAATGAGCTATTTATCAGAAATTTAGTAAAGGAAACCTTCAGACTTAACGGTCTAGATGTTAATTTTTTAGCAAAACCTGTACATGATGTGGCTGGAAGCGGTGAACATATTCATGTTGGAGTCGCTGTAAGATTAAAAAATGGAAAGAGAGTTAACTTATTCAATTCAAATAAAAAACATTTTTTAAGCACTTTAGGTTATGCTTCCGTGATGGGCGTACTTAAAAATTATGAAGTAATAAATCCATTTGTTTCTTCAACAAATGATTCTTTAAGAAGATTAAAAGTTGGTTTTGAAGCTCCTATTTGCATAGTAACTTCACTTGGTCACAGTGTAGATATTCCATCGAGAAACAGATCTATACTTTTAGCCTTAATAAGAGACCTTGATAATCCACTTGCTACAAGATTTGAGCTTAGATCTCCATGTCCACATACTAATGCCTATTTAGCTTTATCTACCCTATATATGACAATGCTCGATGGGATTGTATATGCCATCGAAAACAATAAATCTGAAGATGACCTTTTGAAAGAATTATCTAAAGCACCAGGAGACGACAGCGATTATTTAGAAAAAGATAGAGCTTACAGAAGTGAAGAAGATGTATTCGAATTCTATACAGAAGAAGAGCGCGCAAAATATTTTGGAAAAGCACCAAAAACTGTTTATGAAAATGTTCGTACATTAGAAGAATATCCTGAAAAGCTTAAGGTTCTTACGACTTCCAATGTATTTACTACTAGCATAATAAATAGCTTTAAAATGGCAATAACCAGTAGATGGGTTACTGAAATAAATAATAGGTTATTAAATAATTATGCAGAAGAGATTCGAAAATCTGAAATGATTCACACTGCTGAAAAAGCTTTAGATTTAGATTTAGCAAATTGGCAAAAAATTAATGACCTTAGACATTCTCTTATGAAGGATACTTATTCTAAGAAAAGCCTATTTACTAAAATAAAAGAAGCCTCTAAACTTGAAAACTATGAAGAACTTTCATCATTACAAATACAATTAGATGCACAAATGGAAGAGCTTAGACATTATTATTCTAACTATAAAAAGAATTTATTAGATATTTAATAAAAATCAAAATTATATATTGTGAGTCATGAAATGACCGTATAAAATGTTCTTTTACTACACAATATATTAATTTTAAAGGCATTTTAGAAGGAAAGACTCCCACTTCTATAAGTGGGAGTCACATACCATAACAAAGAGAAACCATTTAACAAAAGGAGAATTTACATGAAAATAACTTGGTTAGGTCATTCATGCTTTCTTTTGGAAGATTCAAAAGGTGTGAAGCTTTTAACAGATCCATTTGACGATACTTTAGGGTATGATATTTATAAAGGTAGTCCAGATATTGTAACTATAAGTCATCAACATTTTGATCATAATTATATCAAAGAGCTAACTGGCAATTATAAAATCATAGATAAAATTGGTATTTCCACTTTACATGATATATCTATAAAAGGTACCCCTTCTTATCACGACAAAAATAAAGGTGCAAAACGGGGCGATAACATAATATTCACCTTTAGAATGGATGGGTATTCCTTATGTCATTTAGGAGATCTAGGCCACACTCTTTCAAATGATGATATATCCTCCCTTGGAGATGTAGATATATTGTTTATCCCAGTAGGGGGTAATTATACAATTGATGGCAAGGAAGCGTCGGAAGTTACTAAAAAAATAAACCCCAAAATAGTTATACCTATGCACTATAAAACTTCACGACTATCTCTTCCATTAGAGGGAGTAGAAACATATCTTATGCATATGAAAAACGCCTCAAAGATAGATAGTAATACTTTAGTGGTTAACGATGAAATAAAAGAATCCATGTCTGTCAAAATATTAAACTATATTTAGAAGAAAAGCCTACCATTTTTAAATAAGTGGTGGGCTTTCCTTTTTTATTTCACATTGGATCAAAATATTTATATTCGCTTATTCCATTATACAATTTGATTTTCTAAAATACTTTTTTTAACATCAATGATTCTCTGATTAGATGATCCAGTATACTTACTAGCGCCTTCCTTTAATTCTTTATCAAATTTGCCATCAATAAGTACATCAATACAACTTAATAGCCCTAGTTTGTCACTATCTCCGCTATGTATTAATTCTTCGAAAGTGTATCCACTATAACACCAAATATTTAATCCCTGGCCCTTTAATTTCTCTGATAGTTTCGTTAAAGCTATCGCACTCTCAAAAGGTTCTCCTCCTGAAAAGGTAACCCCTTTTATTATAGGCATATTATTCTCTATTTTTTGTGCAATATCATCTATTGAAATAGAATCCCCATAATTAAAATCTTGCATAAATTCATTTTGGCAACTTTTACAGTTATGCATGCATCCAGACACAAAAATTACAGACCTAAGTCCATCTCCATTAACTAATGAATTATCTAGAAATCCGCCTATTTGAAGTTTCATTCAATCCACCACCTTTTATAAAATAATCACATGAAAATGATGGGCAATTGTTTAATACAATTGCCCATCATTTTCATCGTACTTAGTCGATTTTTAATATGTAGATACATGACCCGCAGTATGAGATATTCTATCTGCTCTCTCTGCTGTCTTCCCGTTACCAAATCTCTCATCCAAACTTAAGTAACCTGTTACTCTTGAAATCCCTTGTATATTACTACTTCCACATTTGCTACATTTATGTGCTCCACTTTGGAGATATGTTCCACAGTCTTTACAATATCTTATATGGAAATTTATGCCCATATAACTAATGTTCGTTTGCTTATATGCATAATCTAATATGTCCATTATAATTTCTTCTGTTGGATAATCGTCAAGTTCTATATAACTAATATGTCCACCATTACATAATTTATGATAAGGCGCCTCGATATCTATTTTTTCCTTAATTGATATTGGATACCCTACTGGAATATGATAACTATTTGTATAATATTCTTTATCAGTAACCCCTGGTATTTCACCAAATACAGCCTTGTCTTGAAGTATAAATCTACCACTTAATCCTTCAGCCGGCGTAGCATAAGCACTCCAATTAAGCTTAGTTTCATCTATCAGCTTGTCAGTATAATTCCTTATATAAGATATTATTTCAACCCCTAATTTTCTGGAGTCTGCACATTCTCCATGATGTTTTCCAGTTAGCGACGCTACCGTTTCTGCAAGCCCTATAAAACCAATACCCCATGATCCATTTTTTAAAATAGGTTCTATGGAATCCTCAGGTAATAACCCTTCACTACCTACCATAAGACCTTGCCCTGCTACAAAAGGTAGATCCTTAACTCTTAATTTTTTTAAAACATCATATCTATGCATAAGTGCTTCTCTAGAAAGTTCTAACTTACTATCAAGTAATTTGTAAAACTTATCTACCTCTCCCTTCGCTAATATACCAAGTCTAGGAAGATTTAAAGTTACTGGAGCAATATTTCCTCTCCCTTTTGTTCCTGCCTCTCCATTTGCATTAGAGCAAATATAAGTACGGCATCCCATGGTAGCCGGAGTAATCCCTTGATCATAGTAGAATTTATTAAAATCAGCATCCAAGTTCATAAAGGTAGGATTCATTCTCCTACTAGCAACGCGACAAGCAAGCTTATATAAGTAGTGATATGGGTCAGTCTTTTCTCTATTGACCCCTTTTTTAACCCTAAAAATTATGTTTGGAAATACAGGTTGTTCCCCTTTTCCAAGTCCTTTTTCGTATTCAATTAAAAATATTTCACATACGAGTGCTGCGTCTTTAGATTCCGGCACTCCAATATTCATCGAACTAAAAGGCACTTGTGATCCAGCTCTGCTATGCATTGTGTTTAGGTTATATACTATGCCCTGCATAGATTGTTCTACAGCTCTTCTTAATTTACGTTCCGCAAATTCGCAAATTTTGTGCTCATCTACACCAAGTTCTCTAATTTCTTGTCTAATTTCTTGCCTTGTATATTCTATGAATGCCGCCATGTCATTGTCAAAATCGGGATGTGATTGACCTCCAAACATATCATTCTGCGTTGATTGAAGTAAAATGCATGAAAGTTCTGCTGCAGACTCTATCCTTTTTGCTTTTCTTATATATCCGTATCCTGTATTAAACCCTCTTTCTAATACTTCTCTTGTTGGTATATGCAAACAATTTACAGTTAAATTATAGCTATCTAGATCATGGTAATATACGTCACCATTTTCATGTGCTTTTGATAAATGCTTAGGCATCATAGATAAATTATGCCATTTGTTTGATTCGCTAGCAATTCTAAGTAACTTAGAACTAAAGTTATTACCAACATTAGCATTATCTCTATCTGTCTCTACTCCTATTTTTTCTATAGCTTTCATAAGGTCTGATTTTATTTCTCTAATCTTGTTACGTTCACGTCTGTAATTAGAAAAAGCTACTCCAATAACCTTATGACCATTTTCTAAAAGCGTACCTTCAACAATATTCTGTATTTCTTCAACAGTTAGTTGCTGTTTCTGCAAATCCTCAATTTTTTCTATGACCTTTTGAGTTAGCTCTATAACTTCACTTTCTTTTAAATTAAAAGCGATTTCATCCATCGCTCCCTTTATGGCATTTGTAATTTTAATTGAATTGAATTGAACCTCTCGTCCATCTCTTTTGACAACATGTAGCATATTTTGACCCCTCCGAACACAGTATCTTTTACTTTGCTTATTATACTCTAGTAAAAAATTTATATCAATTTCTAAATTAACTTCTATCATATAATACAGCCAATTAATTTTTAGTTACCTCGATATCCTTTGATTTTTTATAGTTATCGCCTTATTAACATAATTAGTTAACCTACCCGCTCAATTTTGATAATATCATCCTGATAAAAACTTTAAAAATAAAATAGTATAAAAAACATATTAAAAGCCAAACTATATATACAATTTAGATTAAAACCTATTATAAATAATAAAGTGTTGTAGGTGAATATATTTTTATAAATAGCTATGATATTATAATATAAGTTGTGTTTAGATACATTTTAGTAAAAAAATAGTATAAATACATAGATAATATTATTATTTTCAAAAAACTATTTAAAAATTCACCAAAGTGTAGTATCATAATAGTTATGTTACAAATGTTACAAATTTTTTTATTCAGGAGGAAAGTTATATGAAAACAGGTACAGTTAAATGGTTTAATTCAGAAAAAGGGTTTGGTTTCTTATCCGTAGAAGGAGAAGAGGATGTATTCGTACATTTTTCAGCTATTCAAGGAGACGGATATAAATCTTTAGAAGAAGGACAACAAGTTCAATTCGAAATAACTACTGGCGCTAGAGGCCCTCAAGCTTCAAACGTTACTAGATTATAATTCAAAATCTAATCTATAATATAAATTAATTATAGAAAAAACACCTATCACTTTGTGATAGGTGTTTCTTAGTTTATGGATAATATAAATCATACTCTCTCGCACGCAAGTCCATTTGTTCATATTATACATAAAAACATTATCACTTTCATGAATATAATAGTGTTCTTTGCTAAAACTATAATAAATATAGTTTATATATTATGAAAGGATGGTTTTATAATGTTTGGTAAAATAATAGATATGAGCAATACTGATGCTTTTATAAATTTTTTAAATGGAACTAGTATAAACGTAAGTGTTTCCCGCTTACCTAAAAATTCAAAAATAGGAGATACTATTGATTTAAATATTGATGCTCCTACTAATATGCTTAACGATACAATGATAAATTTTCTCTAATTAAGTTTAATAATAAAAACTGCATTTATTTTTAAATACAGTTTTTTATTATTTTTTGCAATATTATTAAAATCCTTTAGGTTTTTCATCTTCAAAAATTTCAATATTCCATCCTTTATCATATTTCGCTACTACGTAATATTTCTTTTCCTTCTCATTCGCTTTATTCTTAATCGTCACAGAAGATTTGTATATAGTGGATTTGTATCCTTCCGTTTTAACACTTACTAACTCATCATATCCTGTATTTTTATCTTTTACCAATAGTGCATTAAAATCATTTAATAGCTTACTTTTAAATGATTCTAAATCAGTTGATAATATAAATTTAGCCACTTCATTATCTTCACTTATATCGACAAATATTTTTTTGCTTTTATCATCATCCTTTATATACTTATCTAATACCTTCAAAATCGAATCATAATATACAGTTTCAAAATCTATAGGCTTTCTAATATTCCAAAAGTTTTCTATGATATCATTGTCAATCCTTTTAGATACAATATAACTTTTATCTGCACTATATAAATTAGCTCCATCTTTTTTATCAAGTCCCGCTATATAACTAAATTTATGGACTTTATCGACACCTTCATACATTTCAAAAATATAATCAGCCTCTAGTGTTGATTTTTCATTAACTTCCTTAGCTGACGATAAAATTTTATGTAAATCTTTTATAGCTATTTCATCCGTAACCACAAATCTAAAGCTTTTATCTCTAGTACTTTGTATTATTATTTTTTTAATTCTCCCCTGCTCAATATAATCAAAATCAACATTTTTCACTCCAAGCTTTACTTTAATTACATCAAAGCTTTTACATCCAGTAAATATAAATGAAGTTATAATTATAAAACAAAATATAATTAGTTTGCTTTTATTTTTAATCATTTGTTATCCCCCTAGCTAATCTCTGCAGGAAATAACAATTATATATTGTTATCCTAACTCTCAAATATTATTTCCACAAAGTTTCTTTTGTTATTTTAAAATTCATCTCCTTTTTATTCCCTTTATTTAAGCTGCTTAGCACAATAAAATACTAAGAGAATCATAATTGATCCTCTTAGCTCATGACTCGTTAAATCATCACCTTCAGTGCTGCAACAGCTCCGCAGGTGATGACTTAATGACTCACAATATGGTAATGGACGGTCTTTTAGATATCATTAAATAAATTATAATACTTTAAAAAGTTTTAAGCAACTCTAATTAATTTCATACGACATTCGGAGAGATGTCTAATCCATCCTATCGAACTTTCAAAGTCTCAACTATACTTTCAAAAATAGCTCCATAAGTCTCTTTAAAATTAACATTTCTTGTAAAAAAAGAAATTCTATAAAACTCTTTTCCATCATCAATAAAATATTCATAGGCCTTGTACCAATTATTATCGCTTACATTAATTAAGTATTTCACTAAGTATGTCTTTTTCCCATTTATAATAGTGTCATCTATTTTATAATTTCTAATCGCATTTTGCTTCTGTGATATCTCCTTGCTACTATCTAAAAATGCTTTTAAGTCCTGTTTACCTTTCCAAACTTCTACAAAGCCATGAATAACTGCATCATTTGATTGAAAATCGTTATGATACATAATCTCACCACCAGAAAATTTTTTTTCTTTAGTCGTCCATCCAACCGGCAATTTGTAACTTACCTTTCCGTCTATAGCTGTATAATCATTAAGTAATTTAATATCATTCTCCACAAGAATAGTAGCTTTTAGCTTGTCATCAAATTGTTTTGATATCCCCAAAAGCGTGATCATCAGTCCGAGGATTATTACTATAATTCCAACTTTTTTTCTGTTTATAAGTATAACCTTCACTGTACCCCTCCACATATTAATGTTAATATACTATATGATATACATTAAAAGAATATTAAAAAATTAAATGTGCGACTAAATTATTTAGCCACACATTTAATTCTACATATATTATTTTTTTAAAGGTACAACAATTGTAGAATTTTTAAAATCATAAAACATCAGCCAATATCCCATTTCATCATTCTCCTTATCTGAAATCCAACTTACAAAACCAGTTTTCCCTCCATAAGGTTGATGAGTTTTAGCTCTACTTCCCGGTATTCCATAAACAATATATTTCATTTTCCCACTTGAGTCACATTTATATCCTAACATAAAAGATTTATAGTTTCTAATATACGGATAATACGAAATCATAGGATAATATGCTATTGTATATTTGTTATAGTCACTCAAATCATACATATTCTCTAAATTACTAACCGGTACTTTATACCATTTGCACCATTTAATTTCATTAGAAAAATCAGGTACTTCATCAAAATCTTGCGCTACTGCCTTGAAGAATTCTCCCATAGCGCCTTTAGGATATTCCTCTTTTGAAGACTTTTTCTCCTTATAATTACACTCATCTTTTTTATCTTCTTTATGTTGCTTTTTATCCTTATCTCTATTTACATCAAAATCATCTTCAAGTTTCTTAACTTCATTTTTCCCCTTTAGTTTGTCTGAAATCTCAACATCTTCAATATTAGTTCTTTGCGTAGTATCTACCTTGTCTACTTTATCTTGAGCTTCTAAAGGTCCACGATCTTCGGTATTACCTCTTTTCATTGTTTCTACTTTTGTATCCGCTGCTTCATCCACCTTCTCATGAGTCTCTAAATGTTCGACTACTTCATCAGCTACTTTATCTTGAGCTTCTAAAGATCCAAGATCTTCGATATTACCTCTTTTCTTTGTGTCTACTTTTGTATCCGCTGCTTCATCCACCTTCTCATGAGTCTCTAAATGTTCGACTACTTCATCAGCTACTTTATCTTGAGCGTCTAGAGGTCCAATATCTTCGGCATTGCCTCTTTTCTTTGTGTCTACTTTTGTGTCCGCTGCTCCATCTACCTTCTCCTGAGCTTCTAAATGTTCGACTACGTCAGCATTTTTCACTTTAATTAATTCAATGCTTTGTTCATATTCATCAAATTCATTACTTATATCATCTGCTCTAGTTTCCTTCTTATCCTTATTACAATCCGCTAGTTTATAGTTTTTCCACTCATTTGGTTTATCTGTTGTTGAAAATCCACTCATTATTGAAATCACATTAACATCTAAGAATTTTACAATTGCAGCTCCAATAATTTTTTCAGCAGAAATGCCGGTATCCGCTATATTGTCCATATCATATTCATGGGAAATGTCTACCCTACCGTGATCGTCTATGTTCAATTTACCAACTTTTATAATTTTGTTTACATCTTTTTTGCCGCATATTAAAATCATGTAATAAGGTTGTTTTTCCTTCCTTAGGTTTTGCACGTAGTATGAAACCTTACATTTACTGTTTTTCATCTCAAGCTTTGCATATCCAGATGGAATCTTGTCAGCTTCTAATGAATAGCCTTTTTCATCTTCTTGTAATATAATAAAGTACCTACTATAATTTTTTTTAGGTGTCACCTGCATTTACCTCCATATAAAACTTATTCATTATAATATATGAACCATATTATAAAAAATGAACACTATATAGAAATTTATTTTACAAGTCCTATTTCATCCGAAAGCGTTGCAAACTCTTGCAGTGATAAAGTCTCGCCTCTCCTCTTAGGATCAATGTTTGCTCTTTCAAAACATTTTAGTAAATCTTCTTTAGGAATTCCTATATCTTTAACAGAATTCCATAAGATTTTCCTTCTCATATTAAAAGATTTTCTGACTATAGAGAAGAATAATTCTTCATCCTTCACCTTAACTTTAGGCTCTTTTAATCTATCTAATCTTATAACCATAGATTCTACTTTAGGCTGCGGCAAAAATGCTGAAGGCGGCACGAGCCGAAGTATTTTCGTGTCACAGTAGTACTGAACTAATATTGAAAAGGCTCCGTAAGCTTTGCAATTTGGCTCTGAATCTATCCTCTGCGCAACTTCCTTTTGTATCATTATAGTTAAAGATTTAAAATTATAACCCCCAGTAAGTAAGTTAACAATTATTGGTGTTGTTAAGTAATATGGTAAATTAGCAACTAATTTTACAGATTTCTCATCCTTAATTAGTTCATTAAAATCCACTTTTAAAGCATCATTATGTATAAGCTCAAAATTATCGAACTCTTTTAATTCATCTTGCAAAATCGGTAAAAGTTTTTCGTCTAGCTCTATAGCACAAACTCTTTTAGCTCTCCTTAAAAGTGCTCTAGTTAATGTACCAAATCCTGGTCCTATTTCGATTATAAAATCTTCTTCATTAACTTCTGCCCCCTCTACAACATCGTCTAGCACAGAGTCATCTATTAAAAAGTTTTGGCCTAAACCTTTTTTGAATCTAAATTCATATTTTTTACTAACCTCACTAATCGTCAAATCTGCCATAATTCATCTCCTTGTTTATTTTTTGTACAGCATTTATAAATTCTTCTTTTATAATTCCATAATTGTTTAACCTAGTTATAAATTGCGCCGAATTACCGTATCCTATACCTAATTCGTTTCCGAGCGCATGGCGTCTTTCCTTAGCTCTAATATCTGCTGTTAACTTGAAAAATATCATATCTTGCACGTCAAACTCTTTTCTTTTCTCTTGGACTTCAAATTTTGCAGTTTCGAGAGCCCTTAATATTGTTTCAGGTGATGCATTTTCAACACCTATATCTCCGTCCTTAGTACCTTCCTTTTGAGATATGTACGCATGTTTTACATTTGCTACTCTTTTGGTAATAATCTTTCTTATTTTTTCTCCAGCAAAGTCTGGGTCTGTAAATACTATTACCCCTTTTCGCTTTTGCGCTTCCCTTATTTTACTAATTACCTTTTCGTTGATTCCAAAGCCTCCTACAGAAATTAGTTCAGCGTCTACCGCTCTTTTAACTGCTGTGATATCATCTCTTCCCTCAACTACTATCACTTCTTTAATCATATTGTCCTCCTAATTCTTCATACCGCAGGGCACCACTTATTATGTGGTTATCGACCTGCTATGATAAACTAAGGCATTTTCCTTATTATATAATCATAAAAAATAAAAACATCCCTTAGTATTTCTTTTTATTGCTGTATCTATAATACCATTTTACTTATTAATAGTGAACTATAAAACAAAAAAAGGAGCTTGCGCTCCTATTTAACAATATAAATACTTACATTTCGTGCTCCCCAACCCCACATTTCATCACTGGAGTCGTAATACAAATCTATATGATTACCCTTTATAGCTCCACCTATATCTTCTGCAATACCATATCCGTACCCTTCTACGTAAATCTTGCTTCCTAATGGAATAACGCTAGGATCAACGGCTATAGTACTATATCCCTCTGAGTTTCTTTTCGCCCTCACCCCTGTGCTAGTTATACCAAAGTCAGGGTCGCCCGCACTCTTACCAGTGCAACTATAATCAGCAGTATATGCTGTTGCCCTAACCTTCAGTTTCCTAGTATAACTAATATCGCCTCCACGGGATGGTGTATATACACTAGTAGTACCTAATGCAATTATTTCCTTAACGGGCTGTGCTTTAAATTCTTCATTAACTAATTTTCTAGATACTTCTTTGCCATTTTCATAAACAACAGCTGAAGTTATAACCTTCTGACCAGTTATGCCTTTTTGAATAACTTTCTTTACACCTTTATTTAGTTCATCGCTGCTTTTAATTTCGGTTGCAAATTTAACTGCTTTAGTTTCCTTCACATTCTCAGTGTTTACTCTTGTTACCCTTACTGCGAGACCTGATTTTAGCGAATCACTTTTTAATGGGGTAATCTTGTCTTCATCACCTAATACAATTTTTTCTGCTTTTAGCATATCTTCTACCGTTTTTTCAGCAGTTTGTATATTTAACTCTTTCCCATCAACTGTTACTTTGACATTTACAGCTTTTTTTATATATATTTTATCTCCGTCTTTTACTTTACTGTCTAAACTAACTGTTATTTGGTCTTTTGACCCTAATGCTATATTGTTACTTTTTAGTATTTGAGTAACATTACTTTTTAAAGTTATAACTTCTATAGCCTTTCCATCTACAATAACAGATATAGCTTTTTTCATGTTAAACATAGTAACTGAAATGCATGTTAATAATAGCATTACTACAAAAAATGTCTTGGGACCATTTGAAAAATAGTTCTTAAAATTATTTTTCGCGTTTTTTATCATATAAATTCCCTCCCTTAGTCAAGAATACTTGGGTATTATACCTTGAAGCATTAAATATGTCAAATTTCGACCCAATTATTCTTAGTTTCGACTTTTAATGCATCTTTTTGCATATAATTATATTCTTAAACCATCTCAACTAGCCCATTCTTGAGGGTAACCCGGCAAATTAATATTCACCATTAAAATCATATGTTGGAAATTTAATTTTAATTACCAACAATTCTGTGTAAAATTATCACACTAATTGTATTAATAACCATTCTACACTATTTGTAAATTTTTAGCAATTGTTTTATATTATATATTGTTGCATTTTCAATTTCTCCTATGGTTTTACCCTTAACTTCTGATATTTTTTCTATTATGTACTGAATATAATCCGATTGGTTTCTTTTCCCTCTATGTGGTACAGGCGCCATGTATGGACAATCCGTTTCCACTAGTATCCTGTCCATTGGTACGATCCTTGCAATCTCTGCCGTTTTCTTTGCATTTTTAAAGGTTATAACACCAGTGAAGCCTATATAATACCCTAATTTTAAACACTCCTTAGCAAATTCAACACTTCCTGAAAAACAGTGAACTACCCCTACTACTTCCGGAAATTTCTTTAATATATCTAACGTATCTTTATGGGCGTCCCTATCATGAATAACCACTGGTAATCCAAGTTCTTTTGCAAGCTCCATTTGAAGTTTAAAAGCCGCTTTTTGAATTTCTCTATCCGGGTTTTCGTCGTAATAATAATCTAATCCTATTTCTCCTATAGCTCTAACCTTTGGATAATGTGTTAAATTCCTTAATTCTTCAATAATTTCCTCATTAACAATATTTGCATATTCAGGATGTATTCCTACCGCCGAGTATATAAAATCATATTTATTCGATAACTCTACTGACATTCTTGCACCGTCAAGTGATGCACCGCAGTTTAAAACCCCTATTACTCCTTTATCGTTTAACCCCTTTATTACTTCTTCTCTATCTCCATTAAAGGCCTCATCATCATAATGTGCATGTGAATCAAATATCATAATCTATACTGTCGTTAAACCCGTTAATTTCAAAAGTTTAATTACAGTTTTCACCATCCTTTCTATGTAATAATAAATTCTTTAATATAATTCAAATGTCTGTTTGATATTATATCACTAATATTCAACTATTTGCAAAATTGTATAATCGACAATTTAGTTAAAATAAATAAAAGCCACTTTACGACGAAAGTGACTTTTACCTATTAATTAGTAATGTACTAAAGCGACCCTAATACAGGTGATAATAACCCCATAATTGCGCCTAGCAGTGCTCCGAGCCAAGTTATAGCTCTTAACTCTTTGCTAGCAATGTCTAATATAATTTTCTCTGAAAAAGCTACATCAAATTCATTGATTTTGTCTTCAACTATCTTAGCTACATTCAACACTTCAATTACGTCAGCAGACTTATTCTCTACGAATTTATTGTATAGCTCAAGAGCTACTTTGGAAACAGATTGGGGTATTTTATCCCCCTTTCCATTAAATATTGATTTAGTTCCCATATGTAAGAATCTATTAATCATTACAGATACTATTTCTGTAATTTTTATTTTTGCAGAATTGCTTTTTGCCATAGCTTCTATTCGACTTTTTATAAATTTTTCTATTTCATTTTTATAATCTATGCCTATTTTTTCGAGCAACTCCTCAATAGACATGTACTTATTAAATTTACCCTCTAACTTATCAAAAGTGTCACTAATAAATTTTTCATCTATAACCTTTGTTGTAAATAAATTAATCAAAGGCTCTATACCGTCGTCTATCCCTTCTCCTGGTAATTCAGAAAGCACAGTAGATATTGAATTTTTGAGCAACTTGTCTATTATATCATTAATAATTAAGGCAATATCATTATGATTTTTCGTATCATCTAAGAATTCGTCTATCCCAATTGCAACTTTTTCATAAACACTATCCACATTCATAAACATTGCTATCATGGGGCTTAGTTTAGTACTTATTGTTTCCCCTACAATTTTTCTTAATTTCTGACTGTTTTTTTCTTCTTTCATTGTTTTTTTTATTTCCATGGCAATATTATATCTTTTCCCATAAACATACACTTTTAAATTGCTTATCATCTTACTAGGTATAACTTCCTCAAAATTCTTGTCTAAAACCACTAACTGAGCTACCTTATCTTTTAATATTTTTTGAATTTCCTTATAAAATTCTTCCGAATTTTTATACTCAATAACCATGTTTAACGCTTTATTTTTTATTGAATTATATAATTCACTTTCACAAATGGTTTGTGGTTTAACCTTTAGTTCTAGCATTATTTGTGCATATGCATATTTAGCAATACCTTGTTTAACATCTTCTTCATTTATATACTCTATAAGTAATTTAGAAAGATTAGTGTTAGTATTCTGCAAAAAAGCACAATATTCATCGCCTAATAGGGATCTTATCTCATCTTCTACTACATTCTCGCTATTCCCCATAGCAGACACCTTACTTTTCACCCAAGAATCCAATTGCTGATTCATATCTTCACTGCATAAAGACTCCATAATTGTTTCCTTTGTCAAAAGATGTTGGCCTATAGACTCACCCACACTTTTAGCAATTCTAGATTTTTCTTTTGGTATAAGACCTGGAGTAAATGGAACTTTAAATTTAAAAAGTCTAATCTCATTGTGAGGTCTAAACAACATCTTTATAGCTAACCAATTGGTTATATACCCGATAACAGCTCCGATTAAAGAACCTATAATAAATTTCATATTATTTACCTCCTTGTAATTCTTAGTAGTATTTATAACAACTAATTATAAATCTATCCTTATTAAAGTTCAATAGGTCGATGTACCCTAAATAAGGCACATTCAAATGCAAAAGCATGAAGTCTAATTTACTAGCACTTCATGCTTTCTAAACTCAAATTACCTTACTGTACTTCCAGTAGGTAATTCACCCGGCACCGATATTGCAAATAGCTTGCTATCGTCTTCTGTAGCTGCTGAAATTATCATCCCCTGTGATAATTCTCCCCTTAAAGTAACAGGCTTTAAATTAGCTACTAATACTACGTACTTTCCAATTAGTTCTTCTGGCTTATAGTGCTGAGCTATTCCTGAAATTACTTGTCTTACTTCTCCACCTAAATCTACTTTTAGCTTAAGAAGCTTTTTAGCTTTTTTCATTGGCTCGCACTCTAATACTTTAACCACTCTCATATCTAGCTTGTCGAAATCTTCTATAGTAATTTCTTCTTTTAATTTCTCCATAGTAGGCTTTTGAGCCGCTTTTCTTTGTGCTTCTACAAGTGCATCAAGCTCCTCTATTTTAGCTTCTACATCTATTCTTGGGAACATTATATCACTTTTATTAACTTTTGTTCCTGCACTTGTTCCATCGAAGGATGCCAAGCTGTCCCATGTAGTTATTTCTGCATTTATTTGAGCATTTATTTTCTTACTTGTAGTTGGTAAAAACGCCGATATCAATACTGATGTCATTCTTAATGATTCTACTAAATTGTACAATACTGTACCCAGTCTTCCCTTTTGCGATTCATCTTTTCCAAGTATCCATGGGGTTGTTTCATCTATATATTTATTAGTCCGTCTAATAAGTGTCCAAGCATGGTCCAATGCTTCAGAAATTTTCAAATCTCCTATCGCTTTCTCTACCTTACCTGGAACTGCAAGCGCTAGTTCTATTAGTTCATTATCAACATCAGCTTTTTCTTTAGGTGCTGGAATAACGCCGTCAAAATACTTTTCTACCATTGTTACTGTTCTTGATAATAAGTTTCCTAAATCATTAGCTAAGTCTGAATTTGTTTTCCTTATGAATATTTCACTAGTAAATATTCCATCTGAACCAAATGGTATTTCATGAAGTAGATAATATCTTACTGCATCCACTCCAAAATGATTCACTAGTGTTACCGGATCCACTACATTTCCTCTGGATTTAGCCATTCTTACTCCACCGTCAACAAGAAGCCAGCCATGGCCAAATACTTGTTTTGGAAGCGGTAGGTCTAATGCCATTAGCATAATTGGCCAATAAATTGTATGGAACCTTAATATATCTTTACCTATTAAGTGTACATCCGCCGGCCAGAATTTCTCATAAAAAGATGTATCTTCGCCATTATATCCAAGGGCTGTTATATAGTTTGATAAAGCATCTACCCATACATATATAACGTGGCCTGGATCAAATTCTACCGGTATTCCCCAGTCAAAGGTTGTTCTTGAAACACATAAATCTTGAAGCCCTGGTCTTAAGAAGTTATTTAACATTTCATTTTTTCTTGATTCTGGTTGAATAAACCCTGGATGGGTCTCTATATATTCTATAAGTCTGTCAGCATATTTTGACATTTTGAAAAAATACGCTTCCTCCTTTGCTTTCTCCACAGGCCTCCCACAATCAGGGCATTTCCCATCTACTGCCTGAGTTTCTGTCCAGAAAGATTCACAGGGAGTGCAGTACCATCCTTCATATGCACTTTTATATATGTCACCTTGATCATATAGCTGCTTAAATAACTTTTGAACAGACTTCTTATGATACTCATCTGTAGTCCTTATAAACTTATCATAGCTTATGTCCATAAGCTCCCACAATTCTTGTATGCCCGCTACTACTTTATCTACATACTGTTTTGGAGTGACCCCTTTTTCCGCGGCTATTCTTTGAATCTTTTGACCATGCTCATCTGTTCCCGTTAAAAACATTACATCATAGCCTGTAAGTCTCTTAAATCTAGCAATTGCATCCGCCGCAACAGTTGTATAGGTATTACCGATGTGTAGTTTTGCTGATGGATAATAAATTGGTGTAGTAATGTAAAAAGTTTTTTTAGTCATAGTTTTATCCTACCTCTCGTATTGAAATTATTTATAGTTCTCAATCCCATGAATATAAATATATTAACTAGCTTTAATAATCCCTAAAGATTATAATTTCCCGGAAAATAAAAAAGTCTCTAAACAGAAAAAAATTCTGTTTAGAGACGTATTTAACGTTTTACCACTCTAATTTATCTTTACATCACTATAAAGACCTCAATGGGTGACCATCATCACCTGTCAATATAACGGTTGCTCCCGTATTATCCTAACAATTAAATTTAAAAGTATATTTTCACAATAAACTTTAAATTTTTCACTTAGATAATATGCTTAAAGGCCATCTTCATAAGCTACCTTGCTACTGATTTTCACCCTTCTCAGCTCTCTTTTAACAATTAGGCTTATTACTCTTCTCATCATTGCATTTGTTTAATAATAATCATATTGCAAATAAATCACTATGTCAATATTTTTATCCTAAAATCAATAAATTATACTTAGGTCAACATTATTTTATATTTTACGACTCTATTTTTCTTAATATTTCTACCCCTTTTGTACCTAACAGGTAATACAGCACTACATCTATAATCGCATATGAAGATGCTATTATAGCAAATGTAGTCCATTTAGTTAGTTCAAATTTGATAACCATAAATACTGTAAGCCCACCTAAAGCTATGCAAATAATTATACTAATCATAACATTAAGATTCCGTTTAATTGCCTCTTGCTCTGTACTCCACTGAAGTTTAGGGAAATTCAAATCAATAAATATCCCTATAAAAGATGTAAATACTATTCCAAAAAAACCAACTATAATCATTAATAAAACTAAATCTATCGGTATCTTAAGAAATATTAAACCAATTATAGTTACCATAAGCATACCAGCTATTCCTAAAACTACTGCAGATAATACCTTTGCCATAAGCTGATCTTTATATTTCATAGGTATGTATTTTAATATAAATACATTTTTACCTTCTCTTGATATCGCTGTAGTTGCAATTGCATTACTGCAAGATGCAAAAATCATAAATGCAAAGAAGCTGCCTAATGCTACGCCTGAACTTTTGTTGTTTTGTAAAAACTTAGCTAACATATTAAGTTGAGAACTAGCACCTTTTTGTGCAAAAATTGGTATAAGCAAAAATACTGGCCATAAAAAATTCATAAGTACACAATTCATAAAATAAATCGGTGTCCTAAATAAAAGCTTTAACTCTTTTATTATATATACCTTTAGTGAGGAATTTTGTGCCGTATTTTTTATAAGCTCAATGCTACTAAGAGTTTTCCTTTTTGAGGTTGTTTCAGATATCCCCATAACACCTTTAAAATACAATGCTTCACCCAACATTATAAATATCATTAATGCAGCTAATGTTATTACTATAAATAAAATCAAATTGATAAACCCCTGAACATTAGTAGTATTAATTAAACTATTTACAGCTATCTTAGTACTAGGAAATAGCTTTGTTGCCAAACCAACTAAGGAATTATTTCCCTGTGCAAACATTTTAGTAACTTCTGATTGGCTTAGATTTTGTGAAAACCTTTGGATATATATGTTTATTCCTACACCAAAACACATAGCCATAAGTCCACCCACTAATCTAAACCTATCCTTGTTTTTAGCTATATTAGTAAATCTCATTATAATCATATTAATTACAGATGCAATTACTAAAGGAACTATAGGCAAGAGTAAAAATATAATAACTCCATAGCCATAATACAACACCCCTGCATTACTCTTTATACCGTATGCAACTATTGTAGGCAAAAAAAATATTATTTCTGTGAAGTATTCATAAATTAATACTACAGCAAATTTAGCTCCCATAATGTGCCATGGCTTAAAAGGTAGTGGTAATAAATTTTCTACATCCATAGAAAAATAAAATATACTCATAGCATAAAAAATACCAAAAAAGAAAATTACAACGCTAACAATAGATAATCCAAATCCCAATATAACTGCTTCTTGACCAATTTGATGTAATCCATCATAGGCCGTAAATATAAACTCTCCAAACCCTATAGCCATAGGTGTGAATGCTAGTACTAAAAGTAATCCAAGCAATATTCCTTTTATCTTTTTTTTATCTTTCTTACTACTAGGGGATCCAGTTCCTGTTTTTAATAATACCTTAGTTAGCGCTATAAATTTATACATTTTCAGTCATCTCCAAGAAGATTTTTTCAAGTGACCCACTGGCTTTAAAATGTTCCCTTAGTTCTTCAAGGGTTCCACAGAATAATATTTTCCCCTTATTTATTACAGCAACCCTATCGCATATTTTTTCAGCTACTTCTAGAACGTGAGTTGAGAAAAATACGGTTTTTCCGTTATTTGCATGCTCTTTCATCATTTCCTTCAAAACATATGAAGATTTAGGATCAAGGCCCGTCATTGGCTCATCTAAAATCCAAACTTCTGGTTCATGAAGAAGTGCTCCCATAATAATTATCTTTTGTCTCATACCATGAGAATAACTTTGAATTTGGTCCGTTAGCGCATTGCTCATTTCAAATCTATTTGCTAAAGCTTCGACCCTATCTTTTCTAATAATACTTGGCACATCATAAATATCTGCCATAAAGTTTAAATACTCAATACCCTTAAGTCTTAAGAACATGTCCGGATTGTCTGGTACAAAGCCAAATAACTTTTTAGCCTCTAAATCATTTTTTTCAATATCAATTCCATTGATATTGATTCTTCCGCTATCAGCACTTAATATTCCAGTAATCATTTTTATGGTAGTAGTTTTACCTGCTCCATTTGGGCCTAAAAATCCAAATATCTCTCCGTCCCTTATAGTTAGACTTATGTTGTCTACAGCTTTATTCTTACCATTATAGCTCTTATTTACGCCAGTAATTTCAATCATATTATATCCCCCTTACATTCTTCTAATATAAATAACAATTATATCTGTTATCTACCTTATTTTACTCCAGTATATTTATAATATCATACTTTTTCTTTGTTTTACAATTTGTGTTATAAGTTTAATATTCTTCGAAGCTGCAACATTAATAACTTCAGAAGGAGATTTATACCCCACTGAAGTTTCTCTTTCTTATATTATGTATCTCCACTTATATAAATGGGGAACTTCCCTTTTAAAATGTCCTTAAAAGAAGAACTTAGCCAGGTTAACTGCCATTATAATTGCTGTAATATCTGCTAATATTGCTGCTACTAGTGTATGCCTTATTTTTTTTATATTTACCGCTCCAAAATATACTGTCAAGGTATAAAAAATGGTTTCTGTTGATCCCATTATTATGGATGCCACGCGTCCTATGTAACTATCTGCTCCATATTGCTTTATAATATCAGTGAATACTCCTAAAGCTCCACTTCCTGAAAGTGGTTTTATTAAAACTAAAGGAACAACTTCAGGGGGGAGTCCAATAAACACAACAACTGGTTTTACTAAATAAATAAAAAAGTCTAAAGCCCCGGAAGCCCTAAATACATTAACAGCTATAATCATAGCCAAAAGATACGGAAAAATTTTCAGGCAAATAGTTATTCCGTCCTTTGCGCCTTCAACAAAACACTCATATACCTTCACCTTCTTAATAACTCCATATATTACCACAAGCGTTATGATAATTGGAATTATTCCCTTTAAAATATACGATACTAAATTAGCTATAATCATCCTATTTCACCTACCCCATCTAAATTTAAACATTAATATTTCTATATATTTAAAAATACCTTTGTAGAATTTTACAATAAACCACGCCTAAGACTGCAGCAGTACCTGTTGCAATTATTGCAGGTATTATAATAATTGCTGGATTTTGAGAGTTATACGCAGCCCTAATAGATATCACCGTTGTAGGCAGAAGCTGAATGCATGCAGCATTTAAAACTAAAAATAAAGCCATGTCATCACTAGCTATATCTTTTTCATTATTAATTTTCTGCATCTCTTCCATAGCCTTTATGCCCAAGGGTGTGGCTGCATTAGAAAGTCCCATCATATTGGCTGTTAAATTCATGGTAATACTAGCCATCGCCTTCTGGTTTTTTGCAGCTTCTTTAAATATTATTTTTAATATTGGCCTAAGCAGCCTTGCCAATTTATCAGTTAATCCACTTTTTTCAGCAATTCTCATTATCCCACACCAAAGACACATCATTCCAACGAGTCCCATTACTAATTCCACAGCACTAGTTGTTGATGAAACAATAACTTTTGATAAAATCTCTCCTTTTCCTGTAACAATACCAATAATTGTCCCAAATGATAAAATTAAAAACCAAATAATATTTATCATGTATTTTCCTCCTAGAATTCAAATTAAATTATCATTGCTTAATTAATATATATGTAGTTATTTCTATAAAATTGCATATAATAATATTTATTCATCCCATATACTATAAAAAAAACGCTTTTTGTGTTATCATTTTCTTATTCAATGTACAATGGGCTAAAAAAAAGGGAGTTAATCTATGATTAATATGACTTTGTTAAATTCTAGCGTATTTACGCTTTTTTATTATTTTATTATCTATTCCTTTATGGGATGGTGTCTTGAAACAGTATATGCTACAGTTAAGAAAAAAGAATTCATTAACCGCGGCTTCCTCCACGGTCCCTTTTGTCCTATTTATGGTTTTGGTACTTTGGCAATAATTGTTTTGCTAAAGCATATTGAAACTAATTATATTTTCCTTTTTTTAGGTTCAGTATTTTTAACCTCTGCTCTAGAGTATATGACAGGTTATATTCTAGAAACTGCATTTAATAGTACTTGGTGGGATTACAGTGATGAGCCATACAATCTTAAGGGTAGAATTTGCTTATCCTTTTCTATAATATGGGGCTTTGTTTCCATATTTATTTTGAAGGTAATTCACCCCTATATTATTTACATAGTAAATTTAATACCACCTATCCCAGGCATAACACTTTTTTATATTCTATTCCTATATTTCTTCATTGATTTTATAATTACTGTGAATACAATATTTAAATTAAGGTCCCTATTAACCCAATTAAATACAGTATATTCAGATTTAATCGATAAACTTCCAGATTTTAAATTAAATTTAGGGAATACTAAGGATATGTCTGAATTAAAAATTAAATTGGACCAGTTAATAGAAAGTGCCGAAATTAAGATGAGTAAGAAAAAATCTGACGTTGAGACTATCATAAAAGAATTGAAAGTAAAATATGATTCTTTGGTTTTCAAAAAATCCCCCGATTATTCAAGACTTATAAAAGCCTTTCCTGACGTAAAATTCAAAGGTTTCGATTCTATTTTGAAAGATGTTAAAAATAAAATTCTTAAGAATAAGAAAAGTTAATTTTTTCGATTTTACATAAAATAAAAGTCATTCTTAACTTGAAATTAGTAATTACTAATGTTAGGGTTTAAGTATATTTAATGAAATAACATAAGTTAAAGGAGATTAAAAAATGAAAGAAGCTAATCTAAAACTAGCACAAAAGGGCATTGATGATGCACTCGACACTATAGACGTGTTAGAAAAAACTATAAAAGAAACTCCTCTTCCAAAAAATATATTAAAAGATAGTTTTTATATTCTCTCTAGAAAAGTTGATGAAATTGAAGATATATTAAAGAATGAAGGAATACTGTAGTTTGGCATATATAGCTACATAAGGTATATTCAAATAAGATGCTCAGCTATACAGGAGATGTTTTAACTAAACATAAAACTAAAAAGAGGCACATAAGTTAATACTTATGTGCCTCTTTTAAATCATCACCTTTGGTGCTGTAATATTAACCATTTTATTGGTTTTTAATAATTAACTTCTTCTAAAAATAAGCCTTTTGCTGGTGCAATATGTCCAGCATATTTTCTTTCTTTTTTATCTAAAATATCACTAATTTCATTTACAGATTTTTCACCCAGGCCCACTTCAACAAGTGTCCCAACTATTAATCTCACCATATTTTTCATGAATCCATTTCCTTGAACACTAATTTCTATATTTCCATCATCATTTACGATATTTATTGTATAAATATTTCTTATAGTAGACTTTTTCTTTGTTTTAAGTGTTGTGAAACTTTGGAAATCATGTTCTCCTATTAAAATTTCTGCTGCTCTTCTCATATTTTCAATATTTAGAGGTTGTGGCACATGATAATCATATTTTCTAGTAAAAACATTGTGTGCTTTGTTATTACAAATATTATATACATATTTTTTAACTTTAGCATTATATCTAGCATGGAAATTGAGATCCACTTCTTCGACCGTCTTCACTACAATGTCTTCTGGTAAATATTCATAGCAATAACTACGCATTTTATGATCTGGCATTGTGCATTCTGTTCTAAAATTTGCTACTTGGTTTGTTGCATGTACTCCTGCATCTGTTCTTCCAGACCCAATAATTTCAATATTTTCTTCTGCCATCTTACTTAAAACGGCTTCTACTTTGTGCTGAATCGTATTATCGCTATCTCCAAGTCTTTGCCATCCTTTATACCTAGTACCATCATATTCTATTACAATTTTTATATTTCTCATATTTATTATTTATCCTACTTTCTGTTTTAGAATTTAATCTAATATTTTAACTATATTTTTTAATACTTAACCATATTTTTAATACAATGCTTATATTATATACATATATCATAATTAATAAAACACACCATATAAAATAATTTTTAATTTTGACAATGCTGAATTTAATATTACTATAGGATACCTTATTTCTGTTTTTAAAATAACCCTTCTCCTTAACATTCTCCACTTAGATAGCTTCCAAGTTATTTTTAAATCATTTTCGTTTTTCCTTATAGCTTTTCTTTCTCTTTCACTACCATCATAAAATATTACAAAATCAAATTCTGCATTTTCACTATCAAATTCTGAATCAAATTTTTTAATAATATTATTAGGTGAAAGTAATAGCCTGCCAGCTTTTGCTTCTAAGTTAAATGTAAGCCCTTTCTTATTCCTTGAACATAAATACGATTTATAAATTAATTCACTACAAAACAAAGCATTATCTGTCATAATGTCAAAATTATAATCATATGCCTTCCCTAAAGATTCAAACGCTGTAAACAATGCTTTTAATTTATCCTCTTTAGGTAATTTAGGACGTAATGCAGAAAAATAGTCAACTTTTGCAATAGCATCTAGAGGATTTATTACCACACCAGGGGCAATAACTTCTATAATATATTCTCCATTATTTTCATTGCATAAACTATCATATACTTTAGGATAAATTACTTTTACATACTCTGAAACACACAAACAATCCCCCAGTGGGATGTCGTTAAAATACTTGTCCAATTTTTCTAAACAGCCTATATAAATCCCAGTGTGAGTCCAAAATCCTGGTAATCCCAGGTTGGTTAGTTGATAATTGTTCCTCTTTAAAAGTATATCCCCTGGTAGCAATTCTTCTTTTATAATATTAATATCTTCATTACTAACATATTTCTCTTTTCTACTAGAGTAATCAACTCCAGTAATACTTATAGCGATCCATTTTTGAAATGGGAACCAAAAATCAAAAATATTTTTTCCAAAAAAATTAATCATATTATTTTTAACAATATTTCTATGATTTTTAACAAGTTTTATAACATTTAAATAATTATAACTTGCATAATTTAATAATTCTTCTTCGTTTTCATCTCTTTCATATCCATAAACTTCATAGTGATTTACCATAAAATCAAAGTAATGCTTATTCCTAAACAAAGATATCATATAATAAATTTCTGTAATTTCTTGTGTAATATAATAATATTGTTTTTTATTAATATTATATTCGGGCCTAGCCTCATTTAACATTGACTCCAAATACTTATTTTTTTCTATAATGTTAGCTAACAATACAGCATTTTTACGTATCGCTATGGTAGAGGCATAAATTAATAATATATTTTTATATTTAGTGTGTGAATCTTCTGTATGTTTTAATATAAGTTTATTTTTATATTTTTCCCGTGTTTCATTCAATTCATTATAACATCCTACATAACTAACCCACTTTTCTAATATACTTTGTTTGTTAGTTAAAGACATATTTTGAATATTAGAACTAAATAGACTTTCGCTACTTTGAATCTCATTCATCACAAGTTCTAATTCTTTTATAAGCTCTAAGGATTTGTTTATTTCCTCATCAACTATTCTATGAACTAACCCCATATCCTTATCCCCGATTCCATTCTCATTTTTAAAGTAGCAATCTAGTATAAACCTTCATGCACAAATAAAAAAACAATACATATTATTAATATATTCATAAATTCAATTCAAAACATACTTCTTCACATAAGTTGATTTCAGCAATTTAATTTTATTATACCATAAAACTTACTATTCCTTTAATAATATAAATTATAATACTGAAATATTTCTATTTTACTCAAAAAACATTTAATAAAAAAATAGATATTCTATTTATACGTATTTTTAATGTTTTTTTATACGCTTTTATATGTATACTATCATTATAAGATAAAATGAATTTTTGGAGGCACATATGTTTACAAATGAACTATTGTTACATTTTTTAAATTTATTATTTATTATCAATATCCTCTTCGCCTTGGCAGTTGTATTTCTTGAACGCAAAAATCCTGCAAGTACTTGGACTTGGCTTATGGTATTACTATTTTTACCTACCATAGGATTTATTCTATACTTATTTCTTGGTCAAAATTTGAAAAGAAAAAAATTATTTTCTCTAAAAAAAGAAGAAAAAGAGAATCTTACCTCAATTATTGATAAACAAAAGGAGTTCTTAAATAATGAAGATTTAATTAAAACTAATCCTTTTTTAAGTAAATACTCTGACATTATGACACTTAATCTTTGCAGTGATAATTCTTTTTACACTAATAATAACAAGGTAACCATATTTACTGATGGCAAATCAAAATTTGATCAACTTAAAGAAAACCTTAAAAATGCAAAAATATATATCCATATGGAGTATTATATATTTCAAAATGATAATCTAGGAAGAACTATTCTTGAAATTTTATCCCAAAAAGCTAAAGAAGGGGTGGAGGTAGAATTACTCTATGATGGTATGGGATGCCTTAAAGTGCCTAAGCGCTTTTTCGCCCCACTAATTGAGGCTGGCGGAAAAGTTGTTTGTTTCTTCCCACCCTTTGTTCCTTATATAAATCTAAGAGTAAATTTTAGAAATCATCGTAAGATCTGTACTATCGATGGTCAATATGGCTTTATAGGTGGTTTTAATATTGGTGATGAATATTTAGGTCTTTCTAAAAAATTTGGGTTTTGGAGAGATACCCATTTATTCATACAGGGCGATGCAATAGATGCATTGGAATTGCACTTCCTAATGGATTGGAGATTTGCCGCCAATGAAAATTCAATTTTTGATAACAAGTATTTCCCTCACAGAGCTCACCTTGGGAATACAGGTCTACAAATAGTTTCAAGCGGTCCTGATTCAACTTGGAAGTCTATTAGAAATGGATATTTAAAAATGATTAGCAAAGCTGAAACCAATATTTTTATAGAAACTCCTTATTTCATTCCAGATGACAGTATATTAGAAGCTTTAAAAATAGCATCCTTATCCGGAGTCGATGTTCGCATAATGATACCTAGTAAACCAGATCATCCCTTTGTGTATTGGGCTTCTACATCTTATATGGGAGAGCTACTAGAATCAGGCGTAAAATGTTATACCTACACTAAGGGCTTTCTTCACAGTAAATTTCTTTCTATTGATAAGTCTATAAGCTCCATAGGCACCGCTAATTTAGATATTAGAAGCTTTACTTTAAACTTCGAAATTAATGCTTTTATATATGATAAAGAAATAACTTCCGACTTAGAACATTTTTTTATGGACGATTTAAAATTTTGCGATGAATTAACTCTCGAAAAATATGTTAATAGAAGTTTTATTGTTAAATTTAAGGAATCTATTTCAAGATTACTTTCGCCTATATTGTAATAAAAACTCTCACAAACTTTTTTAATGTTTGTGAGGTTTTTTATTATAATATTCCTAATTTATTTTGACCCTAAAATATATACTAAATAACAAAAGGGAAATCATTAGCCCTCTTAATTTCATTGTATGCTCCCATTTTATGATTTAGAATTATTACTAATCCATATTTCTTATCTTTATGAACTAATGGAATTATTAATAAGCTTCTCATGTGATATAATAATAATTGAAACTCAGTGCATACTTTGTATATTCTAGTTTCCTTAAATCCTGAATATAATGCTTATCAGCCTCTATAATTATAAAATCAATTTATTACATTTATCCTCCTGTAAATAGTTACTTAGGTTTATCTCCTCGCCATAACCGTGGCAGGCATAAGTTCCAATCCATTATCATTTTTAAATACACTTACAGCATATAAAAGGGGTGCCACTATGCAAAAATCCGGAAAAATAATTAACATTGAAAAAAATAAGGTCTATATCATAACTCAAAATAATGAATTTGTAACCCTTGAAAAGCATACGGCTCATCCTAAAATAGGCGAACTATATGTAGGTAAAGAATTTCGAAGCATTTCCGTTTGGAAGTACTTATTGGCTATTTCTTGCATCCTATTACTTTTATTTTCAATAAGAAAATTATATTTGGATAATAGATATAATTTTTCTGTTATAGTCGACATGAATTGTTCTCTAAAAATGGAGGTAAACGGTTCAAATAAAATTACAAAAGTAGAAGGCAGAAGTCCTGGAGGCTATAAAATAAAACAACTTGTAAATTTAGAAAATAAATCCTTGGATGAAGCACTTCATTTAATTTTAGATGAATCGCTTAAACAAAAATACCTAACTAAAGCACATGCGGACGACGGTTTAAAAATTTATATATTTGTTTCTGAAAATAAAAATAAAACTCCAATTAACTTAACTGAGTTTAATAGGTATGCTGGTACACATAATTTCAAGGTATCACTAAATAATAATGGTCAAGCTGTAATTGACTAAGGGTATCCCGCTTAAGATACCCTTACAACTATTTGTATGATTATTTAACGACATTTAATCTCCGCAGGAGATGATTTAACCATATAATATGAGTTGTATACCTTAATCTTATTTTATAATTCCAAAGGACGGTGCAAAATGAAAACCACACCTAATGAAAAAGAGAAAAACATTATTCAGCCCTATGAAAATAGTGCTTTAAAAATTAGATTAAATAAATTTATAAGTGAAACGGGTTTTTGCTCTAGGCGTGAAGCAGATAAACTGATTGACAAAGGCAATGTCACCTTAAATGGCAAAATCCCTGAAATGGGCACTCAAGTATCTGCAGCTGATCACATTGAAATAAATGGTAAACCATTAAAACATAAAGTAGAATTTGTCTACTTAGCTTTCAATAAACCCGTTGGAATAACCTGCACTACTGAGCATAAAGTTAATGGAAATATCATAGATTTTATAAATTTTAAAAAAAGAATTTTCCCCATTGGTCGCCTTGATAAACCTTCTCAAGGTCTTATATTTCTAACTAACGATGGAGACATTGTGAATAAAATTTTACGTTCAGGTAATAACCACGAAAAAGAGTATATTGTTACTGTAGATAAACCTATATCCCCTAATTTCATAAAGAGTATGGCAAATGGTATTCCTATACTAAATACTATAACTAAAAAATGTTTTGTAAAAAAAGAAGGCAAATATGTTTTTAAAATAATTTTAACAGAAGGACTTAACCGTCAAATACGAAGAATGTGTGAGCATTTAGGGTATGCTGTTGTGAAACTTGAAAGGCTTAGAATTATGAATGTTTCTATAGACAACTTACCCCTTGGGAAATGGAGATATCTAACGCCAAAAGAACTAGTCGGTATTAATAAGTTAATTTCTGATTCTATTAAAACTGAAAATGCTTAAACATCATCTTCTATGCTTAAATGTAGTTAAAAAGCACACAAATTTGTGTGCTTTTTGGCTTATATAAAGGTTATCAACATTATTCACACAGAAATTGTGGATAACTTGTTAGTCTTAGTTAATAATAACTATCTTATTTAACTTCTGCTTTTTTTTGTAAATATATCTTTAAATTTATTAGTAATTATCTCTTTATTACCCTTGAATTCAAATATTTCTTTAGTCTTTTTCTATGAGATATTATCCAATATTCTTTTACTGACTCAAAGGTAATTTCTTCTATGGGACTCCCTACAATTTGAGATCTTTTTAATTTTTTACTGTTTTATAGCTATTACATTTTAATTACATTTCTGGTGCTTAGGCACGCTACTAAACAATTTGTTATAGTTATCACTAAAAAACTTGACAACTTTTTCTCAACCTTTTAAAATTCTTTCTAAGTAATTAATATTTATTTTTCTATAAATATTACGTTATATTTCACTCTATTATTTTCATAAATTTACTAATAATTTGAAATTTTTTACTATTTTTTATTTAGACTAACAGATTGTACACATTAAGATTTACTAATCCACAAATGCACTAAAATTATGTATGTTTTTGTAAATTTATATAAAACATTTAAGGCTTATACACATTATCCACAGCTTTTGTGTGGATAATATGTGGGGTTGATGTTAATGAATACTTTATAGTATTCATTATAGACGTTTTTAGAATTTTTTATGTAAATACTTGCATTTTAAATAAAATATTTCTAAATTTTATTATTAAGTTATGCACACTATCCACAGTTTTGTGGATAACATGTTAATAACTTATTGGCTATTTTCTCATCATATTTCCTATTACTAAATCCGTGAGTGCCTCACTACATATTTTAATGTGTTGCGCGAATAAATTTTCTTGATTACCTTCTCATGAAATGCTATATTATATAAAGAAAAGTATATATTCCTACTGTTACATTTCTATATATTTAAAATATTTATAAATTAAATTGAAAAGAGGTAATTCGCTTGAGAATTGGAATGGGCTATGATGTTCATAAATTAGTTAAGGGTAGAAGTTTAATACTTGGTGGAGTAACCATACCGCACGAGGCTGGATTACTAGGGCATTCAGACGCAGACGTTCTTGTTCACGCTATCATAGATGCCCTTTTAGGTGCTGCGGCTCTTGGTGACATTGGAAATCATTTCCCCGATACTGATGCTAAATATAAAGGCATGTCTAGCATTGTCCTACTTAAATATGTAGGCAGTTTAATAAAAAATAAGAATTACATAATCGAAAATATTGATGCTACAATAATTGCACAAAACCCTAAAATGGCGCCCCATATACCCCCTATGGTAATAAATATTGCAACTGCGCTACAATTACCTATAGATAAAGTTAACATTAAAGCTACTACAGAGGAAGGCCTTGGTTTTACTGGCCGCCTAGAAGGGATCTCTTCTAATGCCATCTGTCTTTTAAAATAAAATTTTATTTTCTGTTTGTTAGGGTCTGTAACTCCCACTTATAGAAGTGGGAGACTTCCTTCTGACATGTCGTTAAAATTCTAAAATCCTTGTTTCCAAATTCCATAATCTGCATGATCAATAAGCATGGCTGAAGAAAAATACGTACCTTGTCCATATTCAACACCTAGTTCCATTAGCTTTTCCTTTTCTTCCAAGGTTCGTATTCCCTCGGCTATAATCTTCATTCCTGTTTTTATCCCCATTTTAACCATATGTTCTATCATCAATGCTTTTATTTCATCTTTATGCACATCTTTTACTATCTCCTGAGAAATTTTTATAAAATGTGGCTTCATTTTTATCAATTCTACCATATTAGAGTTACCTTCTCCAAAGTTATCCATAGCTAATTTGAATTTTAATTCATCAGCAAAATTACGCCAAAATGCACTTCTTGGTATACGTTGTGTAATTTCTAAAACTAAGTTTGTCCCTTCCAATTTCTTTATAACTTTTTTTATAGTATGCCTAGTTGTATCCGATTGAAGCTTAAAAAATAATCCTTCTTCAATAAATGGTTCAAGTTTGTTTAGATAGTTATTTAATTTGTCACAAGCTAGCATAGTAAGGTTTTCCAAATCCCCGGTAAGTCTAGCTTTTTCAAACATTTCATCCGGGAAAAATTCTAATCTTGAATCCCTAACTAGTATTTCTAATGATTTAACCCTGCCACTGTTTAAGTTTATAATAGGCTCAACTGTAAGCTCTATAGACTTATTTTTTATTATACCCGAAATGTGATATGCCTTTTCGTCAATTTTATATATTGAATCATTATCTAGATACTCACTTATTGAAGCTTCATCTAAAAACCATTGAACACTAGTGCTCGATAATAAGCTAGGATTATATAAATCTATAAGTTCATGCTTTAAAACTGCTCTTAAGTTATACATTGTATATATCATTGCTGCCATCCTTTTATTTTCATCCTTTGTTTTACGAATGAAATTCAATCCTGCAGAAACTCCAGCTAAATAAAAAGATGGCTCATATAGTTTATTTCTAGAATCCGAGAGCAAATAGTCTATACCATGTCTTAATTCTGGTATTATATCTCTCAATATACTAGCTCCTTCTCCATCTGGAATATCAACATATTTAACATTTTTTGTTAATTCGTCACATAAACTAATCCAAAATTTTCTTTGTTTATTGTTATCGAATTTTAAATAGTCCATTAAAGAATGTATTTCTAAATACCTTGTATCATAAAAAATATTACTATGAAGTTGGTAACTTCCAAAATCAATAATAGACGGTTTTTTCACCGAAACAATTATATTTCCTCCGTGCAAATCACCATGTATGCATGAATCTAAATATTTTATTTTACGACCACACCATACCTTTTCATCTGCAAAAAATTTATATGGATTCGGAAAAAATTTATCAACTCCATCAATGACTAGCCATTTTTTATCCTCATCGATCATTAATGTTTCAAAACCCTTTATAAATTTCTCATCCATAAATCTATAACCTAAGGAAGTTTTCATTATATCAATAGGAGATTTAATTTCAGAGATATGAGGCTTATTCCAATTATATAAAAATTTAGCTACTTGTTCTGAAGTTTGCTTAACTAATGCTAATTCATTTTCCATTGAATATTTCAATGTTTTAATTCCCAGTACATTATCTCCGCCTAATTCATATAAAACTCCAAATCTCTTTAAATTATTTTCACATTGTATTTCCACTTCATCAATAATTTCAGGAATATATCCTTCAATTCCATTCTCTATTGCTTGTAAGAATGCTTTATTATGTAATCCGCTTTCATTCATTTCCTGAATTTTTAGAACTCCTAATTTACGCGATTCACTAAATTCCACAGTATATACCGCCGCCTCAGATTGTCCATCATTTAATTTATTTATTATTTCTATAGGTTGATTTTCTTCTGCAAAATTTTCTAAAATCATTGTTTTCTCTTTCTGGCTTAGCATATTTTACCCCCTACACCAATTATTATTATACTATAGCTAAACATACCTTTATCCAGACTTATTGCATTTCATATGTTAATTTTATAAATTATAAACTATTTCGAGTTAAGTTAACAGTGTATAAACTATTAATTTCACTATAATATATGATTTACACTATTTATCGGTTAATTCACCCTTATATTTATAAACAGTGTTTTCTTTTTATAAGCTAAAATATACTTATCATTATTTGATTATACTACAAATATATAATATTACTATAAACGCAGAAAATCACACAAGCTTTATTAATTATAAAGCTTGTGTGATTAAATAAATGACGTTAAATCATCTCCTGCGGAGCTGCATATTAACGACTTCAGAAGGAGATTTATACTCCCACTGAAGTTTTCTATTTATTAGGGCATGTAACTCCAACTTATAGAAGTAGGAGACCTTCCTTCTGAAATGTCGTTAAAACTATGTTCAAAAATTTAGTTAGCTAAACAACTTCCTAGTGCAATAATACTTATCTTCTCTTTTCTCTAAATCAAATTCACTTATAGATGTAACTCTATCATGTTGCTCTACATGAAGCACATAACCCTCTTCATTCTGATTTTCAAAAAAAACTTTCGTGTAATTCATAACTTCTACTTTGTCCCCACACAGATCATAAATTAATGTTGGTACCTTACCAATCATATTCATCTACCCCTTTAATATTTATTAACTATAAGTTAATAAATATTATGGTGTACTACTATTTATGCTGAAAATGCTATTAATTTTGATTTATTTTTTTAAGATTTGGCATTGGATCCATTATAAATGGATCTTCATTCCTATTTCTGAATAAATATTAATTTTTATTTTCTGTTATCCCCCCGCTTAAAATAGTTAATATACACTTCTATATTTTTTAATTTTCATAATCATCTACAATTTTTCTTATTAATTTTTTTATTGCACTAGCTTGTGATACCAATGTCATTACAACTAAAAACACTGTTATTCTTTCCTCGTCACTTTCTTTTAAATCTAAAGCATTAATTATACTTTGTAATTTTGATTTATCACAAAACTGATTTTCTACGAAATGATTAAGGCTTTCCTTTTGCATATCAGAGAAAATTTTATAAGCTTTCTCCCATGAAATAATATCATCATCTCTATCATTAATTTCATTGAACGCTAGTCTAAAGACTTTTTTAATTTCCTCTGACGTAAGTATAGGTCTCATGTAGCTAAGTAAGACTAATTGGGCAAGGTGTAACTTTGTATAGCCTCTTTTTTTACTATCTTCTGGCTTAGATATAACTCCGCCTTTTATATAATTCTGTACTATATTATTAGTGTAATTATCAGCATCAAATTTATCATTTAAGTAATCAATCACTTGTGATAAAAACAAATCGTACTGAGGTAATTCTTCATACAGAATTATGCTGTTTTCGGATACCGATTTTGATAATGAAATTATATTATCTAGAGTAAATTTAGCCTTATCCACCATTTGTCACCTTCCAAAATTAATATACTAAATAAAATATATTTTATAGTCTTGATCATATAATTATATTATAGGGTATGTATATACTATTACAAGTTATTTTCTTTTTTTTATAATTTGCATTATTTCTGTAGAAATTTGAAAATAACTAACCTAAGATTCGCATATAAAAATATTACCATATTAATGTTGTTTTTTCTTCGCTCTGTATACTTTAATAATAAATAGCGGTTAATATAAATTATTAGTTTGAAAACCCACTAATTTTTAACATTATTTATAATACGCAATATACTCTACTCTTTTACAAGATTCTCGTTATGCAATTTGATTTAATTCACAGTTAATATTGCAAACATCTAAATTTTAACCATTATAATTAAGTTATCCACTGTTTTTAACATTTAATCAACAGAAGCTGTGGACAATTTAGTTTACACGGAAAGCCTTGTTTAAAAGCATTTACATATTAAAAGTAATTCTGACAAGTTTCTTATCCACATTATACATTCTCACCTGTTCATAAACTGTTAATCCTTGTGTGGAGAAAAGAGTATTAAATTATTTTTCTACTTTCAATTTTTATCTTTTTCTGCCATTTGATTTTTATCTTATTTAAATAAATTATTATAGTTTGCAAGTGATTTTAGCTATATCTGAAATCACTTGCAAACTAACCCTCCCTATACTATCTAATCTCCCCAAAAAACAGCTGACTAATCCACTCCTGCTTTAGTCAGCTATGTTTTATACACTCAAACTTATTACCCCCCCTCAGCAATACCACATATCTTTTCTATTCCCTCTTTTGCTATTAATATTGCAATTTTTCTTGAACTCGTTTATATTAGTATTCGATAATTAGCCACAGAAAATATCATCCATCTTATATTTTCTGTGGTCAATTTACGGTTTTATAAAAATCAAACTTTACAATTTTCTCGTGAATAAAAAAACAGACTATTAAAATAGCCTGTTTTTTTATTCAAAATTACTTAACTCTTCTTGCAGTAAGGTAATCTCCTCGTGTCAATTCTGATATTTTAATCACATCTCCCGTACGAGGTGCATGAATATATGAGTTATTTCCTACATACATTCCCACATGATGTGGATCTGACGCTGAACCAAAGAAAATCAAATCTCCTGGTTGCAAAGCTTCTCTAGATACATATGATCCTTCATTTATCTGTGTATATGTAGTTCGGCTTAATGAAACTCCGAAATGGTTATATATATGTTGCATAAACCCAGAACAATCAAAATATTCAGGACCAGCAGCACCCCAAACATATGGTGTTCCTAAATAATTACTTGCATAAGCAACTATCGCATTAGAGCTAAGTGACGCTGACGCTGATCCTGATCCTCTAGATGGAGTAACATTAGATTGAGCAGTCTTAGCTGCATTATCTCTTATTTGTTGTATTTGCTTCATAGTAGCATCTACGGTAGCTTGTCCATCACTAATCTTGCCAGCATATAATTGTTTTTTCTTTTCAGCTTCCTTGATTAATGCATCTTGTTCTTGCTTCTTTTCTTTAAGCTTGCCTATCTTATTTTCATTATCAGTTTTCAACACTAATAACTTAGTTTTTTCAGCTTCAAGCACAACCTTTTTATTTTCAATTTTACTCTTTTCAGCTGTTAATTGTCCAATAATTTTATTATCATATTCCACAATTTTTTTAATGTTGTCAACCCTTGAAATAAGATCTTCTACTCCCTCGGAATCCAATAAAACTTCCAAATAGCTATCCGCACCATTCATATACATACTTCGCATTCTCTTATTAAATAAGTCCTCTTCTTCTTTAATATTAGCCTCTGCAACTTGTATATCCTTTGTTGTTTTTTCTATTTGCTTCTGGGTCTCACCTATTTTATCTTTTGTTTTATCCACTTCTATGCCCATTTTTCCTATGCTCGAATCCAATTTTTCAATTGAAATTTCTATATCCGCAACATTATCTTGTATTTTCTTGTACTCGTTTTTTTGCTCCTCAAGCCGGCCCTTTTGATTACTAAGCTTATCCGATAATGGATCTGCCAATACCTGTATATTTATTGTAGCAGCCAGTCCAATTGTTACTATAAGCGATATTATTTTTTTTCGCAACTTAATCCCCCCATATCAAAAAATATATATATATATGTACTTTTATAATTTATTCACTCTTAAAACGACATTTTTATTATAACACTATTTTGCGCAAGTATTCATTGGGAACATAGGTTAAATTTCCAATGAATGCTTGTATACTTCTGATTTAGGCATATTTCTATCTTTTGCAACTTTTTTCATTGCATCTTTTTTATTTATTCCCTCATCCATATGTTTTTGTATATGTTCTTCTATAGTTAGTAAATCCCATTTAGCTCTTTCATCTTTATCTATATCTTCCTTACTCTTACCTTCAACTACTAATACATATTCTCCTCTTGGGGCGTTTTGTTTATAATATTCCACAGCTTCTTCTAAACTCAACCTAATTATCTCTTCATATAATTTTGTAAGTTCCCTGCACATTGATATTTTTCTGTTTCCAATACTTTCATATAAAAATTCTAAAGTTTTTAAGAGTCTGTGAGGAGCCTCATAGAAAATTAAAGTTTCACTCCTATTTATTAAATCATCAATAATAGGCTTTCTATCTTTATTTTCCCTAGGTAAAAATCCTCTAAATATGAATTTTGTAGTATCAAGTCCTGAATATACAAGTGCAGTAGTAATTGCAGTGGCACCAGGAAGCACTACGAATTCTATGTTCTGTTCTATACACTTTAAAACTATTACGCTTCCCGGATCTGATATTCCCGGCGATCCCGCGTCGCTAATTATAGCTATATTTTTACCTTCTTTTATCTGCTCAATTATATTTTGACTTTTTCCTTGTTCATTATGTTGATGATAGCTTATAAGTGGCTTTTTTATATTAAAATGATTTAGTAATTTTAAGCTTTGCCTCGTATCTTCTGCCGCTATTATATCTACATTTTGTAACACTTCTAATGCTCTGAGCGTTATATCCTTTAAATTGCCTATAGGGGTTGGAACTAAGTATAATTTTCCTGACATTCTTATCACCCTTTACTTTAATATTTGCATTAATTGGCTCTACCTTTAAATTATTTAATATTCTATTGTATTTGAATTATACATATCAGCAATTTCCTGAGTATACCCACCATCCTCAGTGTGAACATAAAGAGGGGGCTCCCATTTTAAAAAGGTTCCTCCATCTCTTTGTCCCTCGATGAGTACAATGTTAGGCGCCTTATTTACACTAGGATGCACCATTCTTATACGTTTAGGCTCAATTCTATGTTTTCTCATAGCGCATAAAATATCAACTAATCTATCAGGCCTATGTACCATATACATCCGTCCATTATCCTTCAACAAAGCTCTACATGCAATAATTACATCTTCTAATGTGCAACAAATCTCATGTCTTGCTATAGCATTCTTATCATCTAAACTTATTAATCCTGAATTTTGAAGTTTATAAGGTGGATTAACTGTAACAATTTCTGCCTTGGGAATGCTTTTAATGAGTTCTATATCCTTTAAGTCTCCATTTATAAATTTAATTTTATGTTCTAAATTATTATATCGTGCAGATCGATTCGCCATATCAACAAATTCCTTTTGAATTTCCACACCAATTAGATTACTTGCATATGTTTTACCTGCTAATATGAAAGGAATTATTCCTGTACCAGTACATAAATCAACAACTTTAGCATTTCTTCTTATTTTAGCAAAATTAGCAAGTAATACTGCATCCACCCCAAACCGGAAAGCATGTTTTTTTTGAATAACATGAATTCCCTTTAAATTAAGATCATCTAAAGTTTCATCATCTCCTAAAAACCCCATTATGTATCTCCTTTCTATGAAATCTATATTTACTTTATACATAACAACAACAGAAGTATACCTCAATTTTTGTTGCTAAATCAAGAGAATACAGATTATAAAATAATAAATATATTTTATTTTATTTATCACCAATCTAATTTATTATAAAACTACTATTAGTAACCATTGTTGAATATACATTAATTATATAATAATCGATTATAATGAGGTTAAAAATGCAATTAATATTATATCCTTTTAAAAATATAGTTTTCAATAAGAATTCTGTTTTATTAGATGCCTCCTTCTTGCTCAGCTTAATATATGATGATGATATTAAGCATAGTGATTGTTTATCATGCTTAAAGCAACTTTCTGAAGGAAGTTGTGAGTTTTACACTACCAGTATCATCTCTGCAGAAGTTTTAAATAAAATACTTTATAAATTGTTCATTAGTGACATCCAATGTAAAATAAGCAATAATAGACCCTATAACTCAGCCGTCAACATTAGATCTATAGCAAATAGCTTTAGCCGTCATGATACAAAAATATTAAAGGAAAAGAAAAAAGACAGACTTATTCATATTCCATATAAAAGGTATTTTGATAATATTTCTAAAAATTCTATGAAAAGAGATTTATTGAATATCTATTACAATAAGTCCGTAGAAATAATTTCAGAACTAGAAAAAATTATAAATATAAAATATCTTAACATTCCTGAAGAGTGTATATCTCTAGTTAAAAAATTCATGTGTGAAAACCTATTATCTGTAAATGATGCTTTCCACATAGCTACTGCGGAGTACAATAATATAGACTTTTTACTAACTTTGGATGGTGACTTTATTTTTGCTGAAAGTAGTAAAATGCAAATACTTAGGATTTAACAAACTAATATTTGTTTCAACTTTACCGTCGTTAATTCATTTTTTTCGAAGCTGTGTAACTCCACAGGAGATGATTTAATGCATCAATTACTTGCACTATAAATAAAGAAGTGTACTTTGAGAGACTCAAAATTACACTTCTTTTTTATAGCTATTATTTTGGAATATTAATAATTGTGCCTTCTTTTATAGCATCCTCATTTGTAATTTTATTTGTTTCTTTTAACATTTCTATCGCTTTTTTCACATTATATGAAGTCATATTATTTTTGGCGATTGAAGTTAATGTATCTTTGCTTTTAACAGTGTAGTCACCAGTTTTAGATTTTTTAACTACAGCTGTTTTAGCTGTTTTATCTGTTTTAGCTTTTTCAACTACAGCAGTTGAATCTTTAATTGCTTTTTCATAAGGAATTACTATTTTCTGACCCGCTGCAATTTTGTAAGATTCATTTATACCATTCCTACTTTTAATAAATTCAACCATTTTGCTTTTGTCCTGACTAGGTGTATACGTTTTTACTATACTAAACACTGTGTCATTTTCTTTAACAGTATACATTCCAACGTTAGTTTTGTCATTTATATAAGCAGCATCCATTTCATTAGTGCTTTCCCCTTGAGTATTTTTATTTGTTACCGTCTCATTATTATCTGTAGGTATTATTTTATTGCTTTGCACTATACTATCATCTTGTAATTTTACATTAGCAACATTTTCTCTTCCTCCAATGAACTTCATAGAAAAAAACACTCCTAACATTACTACAGCAATCGTAGATATACTAATTATTCCTTTTTTCATACTCATATTTAAAACCCCTTTCATATTTATTAGTCAATGATTTACATTTAAATTATTGACTTAATTTAAAATTCTCATACCTCCAAATTATTTTATTGTTGTTTAAAACTAATTTATATTTTTGCAAAAATTATCAGTATATTTTAAATGTATTTCAACAGAAAAATAGGCTGTTAACCTTTGAATGTAAGTTAACAGCCTCTATATCCCAATATATTACTTTTTGTTAAATACTATTTTTTTTCTATTTGCATCTTAACTTCTTCACCCGTCATTCCAGTTGCATTAATAATTGAAGTTTTTGATATAGTATTCTCTATACCCATAATATCTTGATTCTCGCCCGTGACAATAACAGCATCATATTTATTAAAAAAATTACCTGCATTTTTTTTTCTATTATCAAACTCTTTGACTGTATATCCCTCGTCACTCAAGTAATCCTTAATTGGGTTTAATCCCTTTTGCACTGCTAATTTTTTCATATTTTAAGCCTCCCTTCAAAATTATTATCTCCAATTCTAAAATGCGTATTCATATGAATCCATTTATACTTTACTTTTTAACATAGCAAAAAACAAAGAAAAGAAACCAGAGAAAGTTTCTCTGATTTCTTTATACAACTGTATACCCGACTACCTCAATTGCCTCAATTAAATTATCCAATGAAACAAAATAATCATCATATATTATTTCTATTTCTTTGCTTACACTATTTATTTGGCAAGCAACTACCCCTTGATTATTAGATATTGCTACATTAATGTTACTAATATCCTCCGAAGTATTCATATTGTATACTTTTATAACCGACTTCATCTTCCCCCCCCCTAGTTATCTTTAAATAGTTCTTTTACAACATATGAATCTTCCTCATTTCCATCTAACTCCAATTTAATATTCTCCACGATAACAGAATCTTCATATCTTCCAGAAATTAATGTTAAGTCTTCGATTTTAACCTCTACTATTTCTTCATCGCTCCCATTAAGTTTTATCTTAATTTTCACAGTTTCTTTTACAACACTATTCCCAATAACTTCTGCTCTACCATAAGGTGTGTCTACTATGGATCCTAAAGTAGGTAAAGTTTTTCTTATTCTTTCATATGTGTCCTGCTCATAGTTTAAACAGCACATAAGTCTACCACAAATACCTGAAATTTTTGTAGGATTTAATGATAAATTTTGCTCTTTAGCCATTTTTATAGACACTGGTGCAAATTCGCCCAAAAAAGTTGAACAACACATAGGTCTACCACACGGTCCAAGCCCACCTATCATTTTTGCTTCATCCCTAACTCCTATTTGTCTAAGTTCTATTCTGGTTCTAAATACCGCCGCTAAGTCCTTTACTAATTCACGAAAATCCACTCTTCCATCTGCTGTAAAGTAAAATATAACTTTATTATTATCAAAAGTATACTCTACATCTATGAGTTTCATATCTAGTTCATGTTTATGTATCTTATCTAAGCATACTTCATAGGCTTCCTTTTCTTTTCTTTTATTTTCTAAGTCTTTTTCTGCATCTCCATCTGTAGCCTTTCTGATAACGCATTTAAGGGGAGATACTATATCATCTTCTCGTATTTCCTTTATGCCAATAACACATTCTCCGAATTCTATCCCTCTTACGGTTTCAACAATAACCTTATTTTCCTTTTGAATATCTATACCATTTGGACTAAAATAATATATTTTACCAGCTTTTTTAAATCGTACTCCTATTACTGTAACCATGTTAAATCATCTCCTTCGCAGCTGCATATTAACGACTTCAGAAGGGGATTTAACTACCACTGAAGTTTTATTTTTGCTAAGGTAGGTAACTCCCACTTATATAAGTGGGAACCTTACCTTCTGAAATGTCGTTAAACCTCCTGCATTTTAAATAGCATTACTTCAAACGTCAACCCCGGGTTAACGTTCCTAACTAAATTCTCCCTAGTATCATTTATTATGCTTATAATACCATTTAATTTAATAAATGAAAATATATTAGCCAATTCTTTTATACTTAATAACTTATCTATGTTAAGAATTAAATCTTCTTCTTCAATTTCTTTATATATTATGGTATCCCTAATATACGAAAGAAATGCAGTTAATATTTCTTCAAAATTTTCTTTTTGATTAGATAATTTTTTTTCATATTTAATTAGCTCTTCAGTTCCAACTTTATTAAGATTAAGCAATATTTCCAAGGTAATATTTCTAATATCCTTGAAATTATTATCTTGAATAAACTTTTCAGCTTTTCCTGGTATTCCATCACTAAAAGCTATAACAACCCTTATCTCCTCTAAAGATAAATCATAATAATTTATTTTTAAAAACTCTTTCATCTCATCTACGTTTAAATTCTTTAGTTTATGTATTTGGCATCTTGATTTTATTGTGTCCAATATAACTTCAAGATTTTCACATAATAAAAGTATAATCACGTTTTTAGGTGGCTCTTCGATTGTTTTTAAAAAAGCATTTTGAGCTTGCACCGTCATTTTATGGGCATTGTAAATAATAATAACTTTCCTATCACCTTCATAAGGTTTTTTGTTAATTTCTTCAATTAAAGCTCTTATAGAGTTAACCCCTATGGTACTTTTGTTTTTTTCTATTCTCCATTCTACCAAATCAACATATTGTCTATCTTGATTTTTTCCTAAAACCTTTAACCCTATATTCTTAGCTACTATACTTTTGCCTATTCCCTCCTCTCCAACTAAAAGGTGAGCATGTGATAACCTATCCGATTCTATAGATTTACTTATTTGATTTTTTATACTATTATGACCTATTATGCTCTCAAAATTCATTTTGATCCTCCATACATAGAAGCAAGTATAGATTTATATATACTTGCTTCTAATTAGTTATACCTTTATGTACTTGTCTACGTCAACTACAAATACATTTGCTCCACCTACCTCCACTTCAATAGGAAATGGCATATATACTCCAGTAGAACCAGCTACAGGTGAAGGTGATGATATTATTTGCTTTCTTTCCTTACATACTTCCTCGATAATGGCTAAAACTTCATCTACCTTTTCTTTATCAACACCCATTAGTAATGTTGTATTGCCTGATTTCAAAAACCCTCCGGTTGTAGCTAATTTTGTAACCCTAAAACCCTTGTCTGTTATTTCCTTAATTAAATCATTTGCATCATCATCTTGTACTATTGCAATAACTAATTTCATTTAACCCCACCCTTTTTATAATTTTATTTTTTTTATTCTGTTTATTATATCTTTATGTATTTCATCTACATTCCTATTACCATCTATTACTTCTATTTTACCATATTTCCTACAAATTTCTAAGTAACCTTCAAAAACTTTTTTATGAAATTCATTCCCGCCATTTTCTAAACGATCTAAAGTCTTTTGCATTTTTTTTCGATTTAATCCTTCTTCATATGGGATAGTAATCATAAATATTAAATCTGCTTCTAATCCATCTAAAGCGGCTTCATTCATGCTCTTTATTCTTTCCAATCCGAGTCCGCGGCCAATGCCTTGATACACCATTGAAGAATATACAAAACGGTCGCATATAACTATCTTACCCATGTCTAAGGCTGGCTTTATAACCTCGCTAACTAGTTGAGCCCTAGACGCAGCATAGAGTAATGCCTCGCACATATAACTCATATTACAATTATCATTATCCAATATTATTTCTCTGATTTTCTCACTAATTTCTGTGCCACCCGGTTCCCTAGTTCTTACTACTTCAAATCCCAATTCTTTTAGATGCTTTTCTAGTAATTGTATTTGAGTAGTTTTCCCTGAACCATCTGGGCCTTCTAGTGCTATTAGACGCCCTCTTTCCATTCAATCCCCTCCACCAATATTAATAGTCTATTTTTCTACTGTTGCTACTTTCCCATCATTAATTCCAAGTACTGTTACATTGCATTGCAAGTAATATTCTATAACAGCTATAGTATCCTCATCTAGTCTTTCTCCAGGCATTACAATAGGTATTCCTGGTGGATATGGAACTATTGCTACTGCACTTATTTTCCCCTGTGAATTTTTTAACTCTACCATAGTTTTTTCTCTATCCATTACTTCATATGGGTACATAATTGGCATTGGCATACCATAATCTATTAATTCTACATATTTCCCCTTTAAATTGTTCATATCACAGTTTTTCAGGGCTATGTATAACACTTCAAAATCCTGCTGATTATTAAAGGGTGAAAATATTAAAACTACATTTCTACTATCACTCATTTCAGCTTGAATATTGTTTATTCTTAAATATTCTAATAACTTATGTCCACTATACCCCTTAGGTACATTTAATATATATCTAGTTAAATCCATAGTATACTTATTATCATATTTAGTGGAATTCTCTGATACAACTAATAAATCTTCCTCACCTATAATGTGAAATTTGCCTAATCTATTGATTCTCTCTCTATTAAATTTACATATTTTAATTAACTCTTCATAATCATTTTCACCACACTCTTGAAGATAAAATCTTGCATAATCCATAGAACATAAAAGCATATAAGATGGACTTGTACTTAAAAAGGCACTTGCATAGAAATCTACCTTACTGATATCCGTGCCTTTTCCTACATGTAAAAAAGCTGTTTGCGTTAGGCTAGGTAGAGTTTTATGCGCACTCATAACTACCATATTAACTCCCATTTTCAAAGGGTTTTCGGGTAATAACTTATTGGCACCAAAATGCGCACCATGAGCGGCATCTACTAATACCTTAATATTATATTTTCTAGCAATTTGAGTAATGTATGATAAATCAAAGCATATACCATAATAATTAGGGTAGGTAACAATAATCCCTTTAGCATCTTTATTTTCATTAATTAAAGTGGAAAAATGCTCCTTATCTAAAGGAAAAGGAACATCATATTTTGGATGAATTTCATTTTTAATATATACTGGCTTTAGTTTTCTCATAATAATGGCATTAAATATCGAGCGATGACAATTTCTCTCTACAATGATTTTGTCACCCTCATTGAAGGATGAAAAAATCATAGCTAAGTTCCCACTAGTACTACCATTCACTAGAAAATAAGATTTAATACTTCCATAGTATTCACTCAATAACTCTTGAGACTCTTTTATTATTCCTTCTGCATGGTGGAGATTATCTAGTCCATCGACCTCAGTAATATCTCCCTTTATAAAATTTTCGTAAAGCTCCTTGCCTCTTATCGTTTTAAAAAACCCAAGCCCTCCCTTATGCCCTGGCATACAAAAGGAAACATTTTTTTCTTTTATATATTTTAACACTCCATCTACAAGTGGTAATCTTGACAATCCTTAGTCACTCCTCTTGGTATAAACTGCACCAAAGTCTTTCTTATACAGTTCTTGTAATATTCATAAAAATCAGTATTAGCCTTTGATTCTATAATTCTTCCTTCGCAATTATTGCAAATCCCTCTTCCATTTATTATTATACCATCATTTAGAGGCTTTCTACATATAATACATTTTTCTTTTTTCATAATTTCCCCCTTAAACTTGCTAATTAAAAATTACCTACAGTATAGCCTCTTATACTATATTTTATTCAACTAAGTACGGTTTCTTATTTTGTCCACTTAATAATTTAAAATATATTTATCTACATTTTATGCCATAAATAGCTATATAAAATTATTATTTAAACTTATAAAATATTATTTATTATTATCAATATATTTATGTACCTTTGGTTATACTAAATGTGTTAATAGGTATGAACATTTTGAAAGGAGCGAAGGCTATGAAACAAGAAATTATAAGTTATATAAGCAGTATAAAAGAAGATATCCACAATTTATCTAATTATCTTTATACTAATCCAGAAACGAGTTATAAAGAGTATAAAGGTTATTCTTACATAATAAATATGTTAAAAGCTCATGGTTTTGAAATACAAGAAAATTATTGTAATATTCCTACTTCTTTTTATGCTCAATATGGAAATGGCCACCCTAAGATATGCTATATATGCAAATACACGTCTACTGAAAATGTAGGTCATATTTTTGGTAATAACGTGAATGCTAGCATTTCTATTGCGGCAGCATTAGGATTATCAAAAGTAATATCTAAAAGCGGTGGAAGTGTACTTCTATTAGGATGCCCAGGCGAGTACACAAACGGCGCAGAATTAGCTTTAGCAAAGGAAAAATGTTTTGATGATATGGATGTTATTATTGCTCCTCACTGTGATACAAGCAATGCGGAAAGCGGCACCTCCATGGCTACAATTCCACTTAAACTTAAATGTACCCAAACTATTAATAATAACAATGAAGCTCTTAGTAACCTTTCATCTTTGGATTCCTATTTATTTATACTTAATACATTAAGTCAATTATTAAAAGGATTGCACAACAGGTATTTTATTGATAGCATTTCTATAGAAAATGCCTCTTCGCGCATTAATGAATTTTCTGAATCAGAGGCCAAATTTTATTTAAAAGCTCCTAGCCTAAAAGAAGCTAAATCTCTAGAAAAAACTATTGTAACCTTTATTCAATCACTATCTCAAATAATGAATATAACCGGAGAAATAAGCATATTTGAATTGCCTTCACAAGAGCTTTTTACAAATAAATCTTTATCAAGAATATTTACACACAACTTAAAAGAATGCGGCATCATCGATATTGCTTGTTGTAAAAATACTCTATATGGTCTGGGAATAGGTTCTATAAGTCATATTACTCCATGCATATATCCATCCATATCTATTACAGAAGATTCCTCGTTGAGTTGCCCCTCACCTGCATTTGCTCTAGAAACTCAAACAGATTTTTGTAAAAATAATATGATAAAAGCTGCAGAAGCTCTTGCCTTAACAGGCCTCGATATTATTGAGAAAGAAGAGTTATTAAAAGAAATTGGACTTGAATTAAAATAATATGCAATTAAAACGTTTCTTTAAAGTATCATTTGTTAATGAGCGACTCATAATTGGGCTGTTGGAGATTCTCCAATAGCCCTTTCTCATCTTGGCAATAGATTTTGGATGTATTCTACACCCTAACTTAATCTTTGGACCTATAAAATGAAAGCTCAAGAAACTTAATTTCCATACTCGGTCTACCTTTGTTTTCTCACCCTTTACTTTAATAAATAGTTTCTTTTTCTACAAATAATACAGTATTATCCATTAAATATTCGTATTCCTTAGGTTGGAACCCTACCTAGGGCCTCCTTCAGCTAGTGATCGGCAACTACAGACCCACACAGTGGACTTTCACAACCTAGTTAATTCCCTGCCTGGCACATATAAAAAAGAAGTATAATCATAACTCAATTATACTTCTTATATATATCTATTATTTATTTTTAAAATATGCTTTTTCTTTTAGTAATTTAATTTTATTCATAAACCCATCACTAGGCTCAAAATAAAATTTTTTAAAGTTATCTCCTACTTTATATATACAACAAAACTTACTCCCAATAAACGTAGAACAAATATACTTTTTACTGCTACTAATATGAACACCTGCACTGTAGTTTTTATATTTACCAATATAATCTATATCCTTTAATTTAATATCTTCTAGTATTTTAACCTCTTCACCTTTTATCTTATGGATAATGAATTGATCTGCTACGATTGAATACTTATACTTAACCTTACATTTTGAAAACTCCATATAGCAAAGAGCAATCATTAGTGTATTAAAGAACATAGTTACAAACGTCTTAATATTTATTCTGCCTATACTTACTTTAGTGAATACGTCTGATAAGCATATAAATACAATTAATGTAATAAATAACAATACTATAGCTGGAAACTTTTTTCTTTGAACCATCTCTTTATACATAAAAGCCAGACCCCCTAAATCAATTAAAAATACTAGATATAAATAGTTTTGTGACCAACATATGTGATTATACTAGCATTTCATATATTAATCTACTTGTACTAAGCTCCCTATAGTGCGTATACCATAATATATGCCCATATATGTTATTTATACTAATCCATATGTATCAATATAGGTATTTCTAGCTTTTTCGCTATATTTCTTAATTTAAATAAAAGTTATAGATATTTTATTTATTTATATCCACTAAAAAATTAACTGAGCATATCTAAAATAAGCAAAACTTTACCATTTACTATAACAAATAATGAAGTAGGTAGACATCGTGTAATTAGGTTCAAATATTTATTGTACAACCCTCCGTTAGTTAGGTTAGATAGACCCTTCTCAGCCTATTGGCTCCACAAGCCTGCTGGGCACACCACAAAAAAAACACTTTGTAATATTTACAAAGTGTTTTGGAGGCGCCACCCGGATTTGAACCGGGGAATAAAGGTTTTGCAGACCTTGACCTTACCGCTTGGCTATAGCGCCATAACTTGGTGGCTAGACCAGGAATCGAACCAGGGACACGAGGATTTTCAGTCCTCTGCTCTACCGACTGAGCTATCCAGCCACATTACCTGGCGACAACCTACTCTTCCACAAGGTCACCCCTGCAGTACCATCGGCGCATTGAAGCTTAACCTTCGTGTTCGGTATGGGAACGGGTGTTACCTTCATGCCATAATCACCAGATTGAGAATATAAATATTCTCTGAAAATTGCACAGTGAATTAGTCTTTTCGCTCACGCTCAAAGCCTCGCTTCTTTCTTACGAAAGAAGTATTTCGCATTACTTTTAATTATATATTTAGGTCAAGCCCTCGACTTATTAGTATTAGTCAGCTGAACATGTTACCATGCTTACACCTCTAACCTATCAACCTGGTGGTCTTCCAGGAGTCTTACTAACACCGCACTTACGTGCGAGTTATGGGAAATCTCATCTCAGGGTGGGCTTCACGCTTAGATGCTTTCAGCGTTTATCCCTTCCAAACATAGCTACCCAGCGATGCCACTGGCGTGACAACTGGTGCACCAGAGGTTTGTCCATCCCGGTCCTCTCGTACTAAGGACAGCTCCCTTCAAATTTCCTACGCCCGCGACGGATAGGGACCGAACTGTCTCACGACGTTCTGAACCCAGCTCGCGTGCCGCTTTAATGGGCGAACAGCCCAACCCTTGGGACCTACTTCAGCCCCAGGATGCGACGAGCCGACATCGAGGTGCCAAACCTCCCCGTCGATGTGGACTCTTGGGGGAGATCAGCCTGTTATCCCCGAGGTAGCTTTTATCCGTTGAGCGATGGCCCTCCCACGAGGTACCACCGGATCACTAAGCCCGACTTTCGTCCCTGCTCCACTTGTAAGTGTCGCAGTCAGGCTCCCTTCTGCCTTTGCACTCTTCGCGCGATTTCCAACCGCGCTGAGGGAACCTTTGGGCGCCTCCGTTACTTTTTTGGAGGCGACCGCCCCAGTCAAACTGCCCACCTAACAATGTCCTGTGACCAGATTCATGGCCTCCAGTTAGAACCTCAGTACTGTCAGGGTGGTATCCCAAGGATGACTCCACACAGGCTGACGCCCATGTTTCTCAGTCTCCCACCTATCCTGTACAGACAATACCGAAATTCAATGCTAAGCTACAGTAAAGCTCTACGGGGTCTTTCCGTCCAATCGCGGGTAGCAAGCATCTTCACTTGCACTACAATTTCGCCGGATGTGTTGTTGAGACAGTGCCCAAATCATTACGCCATTCGTGCGGGTCGGAACTTACCCGACAAGGAATTTCGCTACCTTAGGACCGTTATAGTTACGGCCGCCGTTTACTGGGGCTTAAGTTCATAGCTTCGGCGGGAACGAATTCCCGACTAACTAATCCCCTTAACCTTCCAGCACCGGGCAGGCGTCAGCCCCTATACATCAGCTTTCGCTTTAGCAGAGACCTGTGTTTTTGCTAAACAGTTGCTTGGGCCTATTCTCTGCGACCTACTTACGTAGGCACCCCTTCTCCCGAAGTTACGGGGTCAATTTGCCGAGTTCCTTAACAACAATTCTTCCGATGGTCTTAGGATTCTCTCCTCACCTACCTGTGTCGGTTTGCGGTACGGGCACCAATATCCTCGATAGAGACTTTTCTTGGCAGCGTGGAATCAGATACTTCAGGAATAAATTCCCTTCCCCATCACATCTCAGCGTTAAGAGCAAACGGATTTGCCTGTCTGCTCCGCCTAAATGCTTAGACACACATCCAATAGTGTGCACATCTTATCCTCCTGCGTCATCCCATTTCTAATAACGTCCATTGGTGGTATCGGAATATCAACCGATTGTCCATCACCTACGCCTTTCGGCCTCGGCTTAGGTCCCGACTAACCCTGAGAGGACGAGCCTTCCTCAGGAAACCTTAGGTTTTCGACCGTTAAGATTCTCACTTAACTCTCGCTACTCATGCCAACATTCTCACTTCTGTACCGTCCACCACTCCTTACGGTATGACTTCAGCCAGTACAGAAAGCTCCTCTACCGCGTACACAATTGTGTACACCCATAGCTTCGGTGGTAAGTTTTAGCCCCGGACATCTTCGGCGCAGGATCTCTTGACTAGTGAGCTATTACGCACTCTTTAAATGAGTGGCTGCTTCTGAGCCAACATCCTAGTTGTCTTAGAAATCCCACATCCTTTTCCACTTAACTTACACTTTGGGACCTTAGCTGATGGTCTGGGCTGTTTCCCTTTTGACTACGGATCTTATCATTCGCAGTCTGACTGCCGAAATAAAAGTATATGGCATTCGGAGTTTGATAGGGTTCAGTAACTGTTGTCAGCCCCTAGCCCATTCAGTGCTCTACCTCCATTACTCAATTAATCGACGCTAGCCCTAAAGCTATTTCGAGGAGAACCAGCTATCTCCGAGTTCGATTGGAATTTCTCCGCTATCCACAGCTCATCCCATGGTTTTTCAACACCAACGTGGTTCGGACCTCCACGGAATTTTACTTCCGCTTCATCCTGGCCATGGATAGGTCACCCGGTTTCGGGTCTACGACATGCAACTATGCGCCCTATTCAGACTTGGTTTCCCTTCGGCTCCGTACCTTAAGTACTTAACCTTGCTACATATCGTAACTCGTTGGCTCGTTCTACAAAAAGCACGCCGTCACACATATAAAGTGCTTCGACCGGTTGTAGGCACACGGTTTCAGGTTCTATTTCACTCCCCTTCCGGGGTTCTTTTCACCTTTCCCTCACGGTACTTCTTCACTATCGGTCACTAGGTAGTATTTAGCCTTGGGAGGTGGTCCTCCCAGCTTCCCACAAGGTTTCACGTGTCTCGTGGTACTCTGGATTAGATCTGACTGTTTTTCCTTTTCATTTACAGGCCTATTACCTTCTGCGGAGCAGCTTTCCAGCTATCTTCAATTAAGGAATTGCAGTATTTATGATCTATCCTCAACCCCCAGATCAAAGACCTGGGTTTGGGCTCTTTCCCTTTCGCTCGCCGCTACTTAGGAAATCGATGTTTCTTTCTCTTCCTCCGGGTACTTAGATGTTTCAGTTCCCCGGGTCTACCTCTGCATACCTATTTATTCAGTATGCAGTACATAGTTGTTACTATGTGGGTTCCCCCATTCGGAAATCTTTGGATCACAGGCTATTTGCGCCTACCCAAAGCTTATCGCAGCTTAACGCGTCCTTCTTCGGCTCCTAGTGCCAAGGCATTCGCCATGCGCCCTTTGTAGCTTGACCTTGATTCTGTCTATTTACATAGACGGTTATATTAATTTTGCGAAATTGTATTAAATTAATTTATAAACTACTTGCGTAGTTTTAATTTTTTTAAAACAACTTTTTTCACTGTGCAATTTTCAAAGAACATTTTAAGAAAAACTATTCATTATCTAACTCCTAAGAGTTAGATAAAATTAGTCTCTCAAAATTAAACAGAGAACTAGGTACGATTAATTACAATAGATATTTTTGAAGAACAAATTAATATTCTTCTATTGCATCGACCGAAGTCAATACATCTACTCCCTAGAAAGGAGGTGATCCAGCCGCAGGTTCTCCTACGGCTACCTTGTTACGACTTCACCCCAATCATCAATCCCACCTTCGGCCGCTGGCTCCTTACGGTTACCTCACGGACTTCGGGTGTTACCAACTCTCATGGTGTGACGGGCGGTGTGTACAAGGCCCGGGAACGTATTCACCGCGACATGCTGATTCGCGATTACTAGCAACTCCGGCTTCATGTAGGCGAGTTGCAGCCTACAATCCGAACTGGGATGAGTTTTTGAGTTTGGCTCCACCTTGCGGTCTTGCATCTCTTTGTACTCACCATTGTAGCACGTGTGTAGCCCTAGACATAAGGGGCATGATGATTTGACGTCATCCCCACCTTCCTCCCGGTTAACCCGGGCAGTCTCACTAGAGTGCTCAACTTAATGGTAGCAACTAATGATAAGGGTTGCGCTCGTTGCGGGACTTAACCCAACATCTCACGACACGAGCTGACGACAACCATGCACCACCTGTCACCCTGTCCCGAAGGACTTCGCCCATCTCTGGGTTATGCAGGGGATGTCAAGTCTAGGTAAGGTTCTTCGCGTTGCTTCGAATTAAACCACATGCTCCGCTGCTTGTGCGGGCCCCCGTCAATTCCTTTGAGTTTTAATCTTGCGATCGTACTCCCCAGGCGGAATACTTAATGTGTTAACGGCGGCACCGAGGTTCGACCCCCGACACCTAGTATTCATCGTTTACGGCGTGGACTACCAGGGTATCTAATCCTGTTTGCTCCCCACGCTTTCATGCCTCAGCGTCAGTTACAGTCCAGTAAGTCGCCTTCGCCACTGGTGTTCTTCCTAATCTCTACGCATTTCACCGCTACACTAGGAATTCCACTTACCTCTCCTGCACTCTAGACACCCAGTTTCAAATGCAGCACCCAAGTTAAGCTCGGGTATTTCACATCTGACTTAAATGTCCGCCTACGCATCCTTTACGCCCAGTAAATCCGGACAACGCTTGCCACCTACGTATTACCGCGGCTGCTGGCACGTAGTTAGCCGTGGCTTCCTCCTCTGGTACCGTCATTATCGTCCCAGAAGACAGAACTTTACAACCCGAAGGCCTTCATCATTCACGCGGCGTTGCTGCGTCAGGGTTTCCCCCATTGCGCAATATTCCCCACTGCTGCCTCCCGTAGGAGTCTGGACCGTGTCTCAGTTCCAATGTGGCCGATCACCCTCTCAGGTCGGCTACGCATCGTCGCCTTGGTGAGCCGTTACCTCACCAACTAGCTAATGCGCCGCGGGTCCATCTCAAAGTGGAATTTTCCGAAGAAAAATCCTTTGATGTTTCGATCATGCGACCAAAACATATTATGCGGTATTAATCTCCCTTTCGGGAGGCTATTCCCCTCTTTGAGGCAGGTTACCCACGTGTTACTCACCCGTCCGCCGCTAATCCACCCCGAAAGGTTTCATCGCTCGACTTGCATGTGTTAGGCACGCCGCCAGCGTTCGTCCTGAGCCAGGATCAAACTCTCAATTTAAAAGTTTACACTTTTTTAGTTGAAATGATTAATCTGCGACAACTGTTAAGTTGTTACGCAAGCTCATTACATACTTTTAGTCTTACGACTAAATTTTACTTTATACTAAAGTAATTAACTGGTTTAACGAAATATTATTTCGCTATCTTTACCTATTTCTCTGTTTAATTTTCAAAGACCAATTTGTTATTCGTATCTACCGTCATGTGACGACTTCTACTATTTTACTGTTTAGTTTTAATTTTGTCAACACTTTTTTATATGTTAACATCCTCAAACCCGACATCATCACTTTCTTTCGACGACAAGAATTATTTTAACACAACAAAATAATCGTATATTTGAATTATGGCTCATATATTCAATTTATTCTCATTTCTCTCCACTATTCACTATTAATTCTAATAATATCACATATTGATACACTAGGATAAGTATATAGTTTTTTAACTATATTTGTAGATTTTGAAGTTCCTATTATATTTTATTTTCTTATTAACAACAACTAACTTTTTTAGACTGTTATACTATAGTTAAGGAGTTGAGCTTATGTGCTATAGATTATTAAAAACAATTATAAAAAACACTGCTAGTATAGTTTTTTTTGGAGGTGCAGGCGTATCTACAGAAAGTTGTATTCCTGATTTCCGTTCTGCAAAGGGTCTATATAATATAGAAACTGATTTGAAATTTCCTCCTGAAGTTATTTTAAGTCATTCTTTTTTTATAAATCATACCGAGGACTTTTTTAAATTTTATAAATCCAACATGATTTTTGAAGATGCAATTCCCAATGATGCGCATATTGCATTATCTACCCTAGAAGAAAAGAATAAATTAAAAGCTATAATCACTCAAAATATTGATGGTTTGCATCAAATGGCAGGATCCAAAACTGTATACGAACTTCATGGATCTATACATAAAAATTACTGTATGAAATGCAATAAATTTTTTAACTTAGATTATGTGTTAAATAGTAAAACCATAGTTCCTAACTGTAATGTCTGTGGTGGTATTATTAAACCAGATGTAGTTCTTTATGATGAAAGTTTAGATATGTCTGTCTTAAACAGCTCTATTAAATCGATAAGTATTGCTGATACACTGATTGTGGGTGGCACTTCTCTTGTGGTATATCCCGCTGCAAATCTTATAAAATATTTCAGAGGAAATAATTTAATTCTTATTAACAAGTCTTCTACCCCTTACGACAAACAAGCAAATTTAGTAATTCATGATAGCATAGGTAAAGTTTTAAGTACAGTATGTAAATTTTAATTTAGTCGAATATAAATTCAGTTTTTTAACCAAATAAAAACCACTAAGTATAACTGAGGCCACTGAAAAACTATATGAAAAATCGTCATCTAATTAAAGATGGCGATTTTTTTATATAAAAGACTAAAAAACAAAAAGGAATTTTAAAAGATATGTCGAATTAGTATAGTAGAATAAAATAAAAGGGGCTAAACTATTATGCTAAAAGGACAATTGGAAATAAAAATAAATACATACCATAGCTTATATTCGTTAATTATTCCGAAAGATAACATTTTAAAGCAAATTAATGACCTTGTTGACTTTTCATTTGTTTATGACGAATTGATGATTAACTATAGTTCATCTATGGGTAGAGGTGCTATTAACCCCATAATGCTATTTAAATATTTACTTTTGAAAGTAATATATGAATTGTCTGATGAAGATGTTGTTGAAAGAACTCTTTATGACATGTCCTTTAAATATTTTCTAAATTTAGCCCCAGAAGAAACAAATTTAATAAACTCAAGTACACTAACTAAATTTAGAAAGCTTCGCCTTAAAGACATGAATTTATTGGATTTATTAATAAACAAGACTGTAGAACTTGCTATAAAAGAGGGGGTTTTAAAAAGTAAAGCAATAATAGTTGATGCTACGCATACCAAGTCACGTTATAACCAAAAGTCAGCAAGCGAGGAATTATTGAAACGTGCAAAAAACTTAAGAAAAACATTGTACGGAGTACATCCTGGTATTAAAGAAGAGTTACCTAATAAAGTTACAACTGGAGTACTTGAAGATATTCTTGAGTACTGCAAATTATTAATTGATACCATAAACGAGAAGCCAGAAACTGCAGCAAATCCAGCTGTGAAAACTAAATTAAACTACTTAATGGAAGCTATTAATGATGACTTAGAAAATCTAAAAATATCAAAAGATGAGGATGCAAAAGTGGGGCATAAAACTGAGGATAGTTCTTTTTTTGGATATAAATCACACCTTGCTATGAGTGAAGAACGTTTAATTACAGCAGCTGTTATTACAACTGGCGAAAAAAGTGATGGAAAGGAGCTCATAACCTTAATAGAAAAAAGCCGTGAGGCTGGTATAGATGTAAATGAAGTAATTGGAGATACAGCTTATTCTGAAAAGAAAAACCTAGAATATACAAAAGAAAATAAAATTGCATTAATTTCAAGACTAAATCCTGTAATTTCACAAGGAATGCGAAAAAAAGAAGATGAATTTGAGTTTAATAAAGATGCTGGTTTATTTGTATGTCCGGCAGGTCATATGGCTATTAAAAAAGCAAAACAGGGAAAGAAGAATGTTGGTAAAAATCAAGTGCTAACCTACTATTTTAATGTAGAAAAGTGTAAAAATTGTGTTCATAAAGATGGGTGTTATAAAGAAGGCGCTAAATCTAAAACTTATTCAGTTTCAATAAAGTCAAATACTCACAAAGATCAAATAGAGTTCGAAAAAAGTGAATATTTTAAAAAACGAGCTAGGGAACGTTATATGATAGAGGCTAAAAACAGTGAACTTAAGCACCAACATAGCTATGATGTAGCAATATCGTCAGGCTTAATTAGCATGCAAATGCAAGGTGCATTATCAATCTTCACTGTGAATCTAAAGAGAATAATTAAGTTGAAAAGCATGAAATAGGGCTTTTAAAACTTAATTATAAAATAAAAAGCATGAGATATCCCAAATATGGATATCTCATGCTTTTTCTATTCAAGCTTGAAAACTCTACTAAATAAAGAGTGCTTTTTTCAGCGGCCTCGTATAACTTAGCGGTTTTTTCTTACCTGGCGACAACCTACTCTTCCACAAGGTCACCCCTGCAGTACCATCGGCGCATTGAAGCTTAACCTTCGTGTTCGGTATGGGAACGGGTGTTACCTTCATGCCATAATCACCAGATTGAGAATATAAATATTCTCTGAAAATTGCACAGTGAATTAATCTTCTTCCTTTGTCAGAAGCTTAGTTTCTTTCTTACGAAAGAAATAGTTCCTGCGAAAGAAGTATATCGCATTACTTTTAATTATATATTTAGGTCAAGCCCTCGACTTATTAGTATTAGTCAGCTGAACATGTTACCATGCTTACACCTCTAACCTATCAACCTGGTGGTCTTCCAGGAGTCTTACTAACACCGCACTTACGTGCGAGTTATGGGAAATCTCATCTCAGGGTGGGCTTCACGCTTAGATGCTTTCAGCGTTTATCCCTTCCAAACATAGCTACCCAGCGATGCCACTGGCGTGACAACTGGTGCACCAGAGGTTTGTCCATCCCGGTCCTCTCGTACTAAGGACAGCTCCCTTCAAATTTCCTACGCCCGCGACGGATAGGGACCGAACTGTCTCACGACGTTCTGAACCCAGCTCGCGTGCCGCTTTAATGGGCGAACAGCCCAACCCTTGGGACCTACTTCAGCCCCAGGATGCGACGAGCCGACATCGAGGTGCCAAACCTCCCCGTCGATGTGGACTCTTGGGGGAGATCAGCCTGTTATCCCCGAGGTAGCTTTTATCCGTTGAGCGATGGCCCTCCCACGAGGTACCACCGGATCACTAAGCCCGACTTTCGTCCCTGCTCCACTTGTAAGTGTCGCAGTCAGGCTCCCTTCTGCCTTTGCACTCTTCGCGCGATTTCCAACCGCGCTGAGGGAACCTTTGGGCGCCTCCGTTACTTTTTTGGAGGCGACCGCCCCAGTCAAACTGCCCACCTAACAATGTCCTGTGACCAGATTCATGGCCTCCAGTTAGAACCTCAGTACTGTCAGGGTGGTATCCCAAGGATGACTCCACACAGGCTGACGCCCATGTTTCTCAGTCTCCCACCTATCCTGTACAGACAATACCGAAATTCAATGCTAAGCTACAGTAAAGCTCTACGGGGTCTTTCCGTCCAATCGCGGGTAGCAAGCATCTTCACTTGCACTACAATTTCGCCGGATGTGTTGTTGAGACAGTGCCCAAATCATTACGCCATTCGTGCGGGTCGGAACTTACCCGACAAGGAATTTCGCTACCTTAGGACCGTTATAGTTACGGCCGCCGTTTACTGGGGCTTAAGTTCATACCTTCGCTTGCGCTAAGTAATCCCCTTAACCTTCCAGCACCGGGCAGGCGTCAGCCCCTATACATCAGCTTTCGCTTTAGCAGAGACCTGTGTTTTTGCTAAACAGTTGCTTGGGCCTATTCTCTGCGACCTACTTACGTAGGCACCCCTTCTCCCGAAGTTACGGGGTCAATTTGCCGAGTTCCTTAACAACAATTCTTCCGATGGTCTTAGGATTCTCTCCTCACCTACCTGTGTCGGTTTGCGGTACGGGCACCAATATCCTCGATAGAGACTTTTCTTGGCAGCGTGGAATCAGATACTTCAGGAATAAATTCCCTTCCCCATCACATCTCAGCGTTAAGAGCAAACGGATTTGCCTGTCTGCTCCGCCTAAATGCTTAGACACACATCCAATAGTGTGCACATCTTATCCTCCTGCGTCATCCCATTTCTAATAACGTCCATTGGTGGTATCGGAATATCAACCGATTGTCCATCACCTACGCCTTTCGGCCTCGGCTTAGGTCCCGACTAACCCTGAGAGGACGAGCCTTCCTCAGGAAACCTTAGGTTTTCGACCGTTAAGATTCTCACTTAACTCTCGCTACTCATGCCAACATTCTCACTTCTGTACCGTCCACCACTCCTTACGGTATGACTTCAGCCAGTACAGAAAGCTCCTCTACCGCGTACACAATTGTGTACACCCATAGCTTCGGTGGTAAGTTTTAGCCCCGGACATCTTCGGCGCAGGATCTCTTGACTAGTGAGCTATTACGCACTCTTTAAATGAGTGGCTGCTTCTGAGCCAACATCCTAGTTGTCTTAGAAATCCCACATCCTTTTCCACTTAACTTACACTTTGGGACCTTAGCTGATGGTCTGGGCTGTTTCCCTTTTGACTACGGATCTTATCATTCGCAGTCTGACTGCCGAAATAAAAGTATATGGCATTCGGAGTTTGATAGGGTTCAGTAACTGTTGTCAGCCCCTAGCCCATTCAGTGCTCTACCTCCATTACTCAATTAATCGACGCTAGCCCTAAAGCTATTTCGAGGAGAACCAGCTATCTCCGAGTTCGATTGGAATTTCTCCGCTATCCACAGCTCATCCCATGGTTTTTCAACACCAACGTGGTTCGGACCTCCACGGAATTTTACTTCCGCTTCATCCTGGCCATGGATAGGTCACCCGGTTTCGGGTCTACGACATGCAACTATGCGCCCTATTCAGACTTGGTTTCCCTTCGGCTCCGTACCTTAAGTACTTAACCTTGCTACATATCGTAACTCGTTGGCTCGTTCTACAAAAAGCACGCCGTCACACATATAAAGTGCTTCGACCGGTTGTAGGCACACGGTTTCAGGTTCTATTTCACTCCCCTTCCGGGGTTCTTTTCACCTTTCCCTCACGGTACTTCTTCACTATCGGTCACTAGGTAGTATTTAGCCTTGGGAGGTGGTCCTCCCAGCTTCCCACAAGGTTTCACGTGTCTCGTGGTACTCTGGATTAGATCTGACTGTTTTTCCTTTTCATTTACAGGCCTATTACCTTCTGCGGAGCAGCTTTCCAGCTATCTTCAATTAAGGAATTGCAGTATTTATGATCTATCCTCAACCCCCAGATCAAAGACCTGGGTTTGGGCTCTTTCCCTTTCGCTCGCCGCTACTTAGGAAATCGATGTTTCTTTCTCTTCCTCCGGGTACTTAGATGTTTCAGTTCCCCGGGTCTACCTCTGCATACCTATTTATTCAGTATGCAGTACATAGTTGTTACTATGTGGGTTCCCCCATTCGGAAATCTTTGGATCACAGGCTATTTGCGCCTACCCAAAGCTTATCGCAGCTTAACGCGTCCTTCTTCGGCTCCTAGTGCCAAGGCATTCGCCATGCGCCCTTTGTAGCTTGACCTTGATTCTGTCTATTTACATAGACGGTTATATTAATTTTGCGAAATTGTATTAAATTAATTTATAAACTACTTGCGTAGTTTTAATTTTTTTAAAACAACTTTTTTCACTGTGCAATTTTCAAAGAACATTTTAAGAAAAACTATTCATTATCTAACTCCTAAGAGTTAGATAAAATTAGTCTCTCAAAATTAAACAGAGAACTAGGTACGATTAATTACAATAGATATTTTTGAAGAACAAATTAATATTCTTCTATTGCATCGACCGAAGTCAATACATCTACTCCCTAGAAAGGAGGTGATCCAGCCGCAGGTTCTCCTACGGCTACCTTGTTACGACTTCACCCCAATCATCAATCCCACCTTCGGCCGCTGGCTCCTTACGGTTACCTCACGGACTTCGGGTGTTACCAACTCTCATGGTGTGACGGGCGGTGTGTACAAGGCCCGGGAACGTATTCACCGCGACATGCTGATTCGCGATTACTAGCAACTCCGGCTTCATGTAGGCGAGTTGCAGCCTACAATCCGAACTGGGATGAGTTTTTGAGTTTGGCTCCACCTTGCGGTCTTGCATCTCTTTGTACTCACCATTGTAGCACGTGTGTAGCCCTAGACATAAGGGGCATGATGATTTGACGTCATCCCCACCTTCCTCCCGGTTAACCCGGGCAGTCTCACTAGAGTGCTCAACTTAATGGTAGCAACTAATGATAAGGGTTGCGCTCGTTGCGGGACTTAACCCAACATCTCACGACACGAGCTGACGACAACCATGCACCACCTGTCACCCTGTCCCGAAGGACTTCGCCCATCTCTGGGTTATGCAGGGGATGTCAAGTCTAGGTAAGGTTCTTCGCGTTGCTTCGAATTAAACCACATGCTCCGCTGCTTGTGCGGGCCCCCGTCAATTCCTTTGAGTTTTAATCTTGCGATCGTACTCCCCAGGCGGAATACTTAATGTGTTAACGGCGGCACCGAGGTTCGACCCCCGACACCTAGTATTCATCGTTTACGGCGTGGACTACCAGGGTATCTAATCCTGTTTGCTCCCCACGCTTTCATGCCTCAGCGTCAGTTACAGTCCAGTAAGTCGCCTTCGCCACTGGTGTTCTTCCTAATCTCTACGCATTTCACCGCTACACTAGGAATTCCACTTACCTCTCCTGCACTCTAGACACCCAGTTTCAAATGCAGCACCCAAGTTAAGCTCGGGTATTTCACATCTGACTTAAATGTCCGCCTACGCATCCTTTACGCCCAGTAAATCCGGACAACGCTTGCCACCTACGTATTACCGCGGCTGCTGGCACGTAGTTAGCCGTGGCTTCCTCCTCTGGTACCGTCATTATCGTCCCAGAAGACAGAACTTTACAACCCGAAGGCCTTCATCATTCACGCGGCGTTGCTGCGTCAGGGTTTCCCCCATTGCGCAATATTCCCCACTGCTGCCTCCCGTAGGAGTCTGGACCGTGTCTCAGTTCCAATGTGGCCGATCACCCTCTCAGGTCGGCTACGCATCGTCGCCTTGGTGAGCCGTTACCTCACCAACTAGCTAATGCGCCGCGGGTCCATCTCAAAGTGGAATTTTCCGAAGAAAAATCCTTTGATGTTTCGATCATGCGACCAAAACATATTATGCGGTATTAATCTCCCTTTCGGGAGGCTATTCCCCTCTTTGAGGCAGGTTACCCACGTGTTACTCACCCGTCCGCCGCTAATCCACCCCGAAAGGTTTCATCGCTCGACTTGCATGTGTTAGGCACGCCGCCAGCGTTCGTCCTGAGCCAGGATCAAACTCTCAATTTAAAAGTTTACACTTTTTTAGTTGAAATGATTAATCTGCGACAACTGTTAAGTTGTTACGCAAGCTCATTACATACTTTTAGTCTTACGACTAAATTTTACTTTATACTAAAGTAATTAACTGGTTTAACGAAATATTATTTCGCTATCTTTACCTATTTCTCTGTTTAATTTTCAAAGACCAATTTGCTTTGTCATCATGTGACGACTTCTACTATATTACTAGGTATTTCTTGTTTTGTCAACAACTTTTTAAAACTTATTTTCATTTGAAAACATATTAAATAGTTATCAACACTTAGTTTATCGTGCACTCGTTTGTGACGACAAGGAGTATTCTATCATATAAATAAGAGTATAATTTCACAACATAGGTACTCTAGCTAGATTATATTCATATTTCTACATATAAGTCTAAATAATTCAATATTCCGCATCCTGATACACATGGGTAAGTATCATTTATACTAATAATCTAGATACTCTGTTTAATATTATAAGACCTTTGTACAGATTACCAAAATTCGTTGCTACTAATAGTCATGTTAATATATTTACATGATTCTTCATAATAACTATTCCACTTATAAAAGTAAATAGCTTCTCAATCAATACTCCGAGTATTCCAACTTTTCCAAAACAAGTAAGTCCATTTCGACTTCCAAAACTCTGATAGACTAAATATATGGGGTATTGAAACGATTCGTGAAAAAACAGCTACAAGATATTACTCTCCATTTTTGATGAACTATAAATCAAAAACAGACTACTATTTTATGGCTGGTATGGAATGACATAAAATAAGAAAGATACGACAGAACTGAATCTAAACTTATGTTACATTAACTCTACAAATTGGAATTTGACGTGGAGATTATACTTATATACTTTTTTCTTTATCTAATAATGGCAGCAGATAATTTTTTATTAATTTCATTCTATCTTTTGGTAGCATCATAAATTTAGAAGCAATAGCAACTACCATATTTCTTTCTGGTAAGCAACAAATCACGTTACCTCCATCCCCAATAGCACAATACGCAAATTCATCTTCTTTAAATAGCCACCAAAGATATCCATAATGATTTGAATTATCCTGTAGAGATTCCCCAATCCATTCTCTTGAAATTATCTGTTTATCATTCCAATTTCCATAATTCAAATAGAGTTGTCCAAATCGAGCCATATCAACTGCTGATAAAGTAACTCCCCAACCACCGGTACTGTTCCCCTTAGGATCAGATACCCATCCACAAACATTCTTACCCTTAATAAAATCCATATAGGTAGCAGTAGTCATTTCATAATTTGGCGGTTGTTTCATTCCAATTGGTTCAAATAAATATTCATTTGCAAATTCTCTTGCTGTCTTTCCGGTTGCTTTTGTAAGTATTACAGATAATAAATGCGCTCCGGCTGTAGAATACTTGAATGTACCGCACTCATCTTTTCCGCCTAATAAATCAAGCGCATATTTTGCCCAATCTGAACTACTACATAATTCTTTAAAAGGTTCTCGCTTATAAATATATGGTGCTGTCATTGTAATAAGATGTTTTATCGTTATTTCTTGCTTTTTACTATCTACATGTTGCTATCTTTCACAACAACAATACCTGCTATATTTTTATATTTCTTTGCTATTAATTCTTCTAGATCACCATGAAAGTATTCTTTTTTAAACACATTATTTCCTCCTCACATTAATCAAACCTTCTTCACGGGTAAATACACATCTGTGATAAAATCTTTCGGTCTCTCAGTTTCCAGAGGATTTGTTACATAAACATCAAATGGAGGTTTTGCCACACAATATCTTTCTTGTTCTACCCATTCATGTTGCTTTGCATATACTGAAGTAATTTCTGAATAGGCTCCTTTAAGTCGGGTTTTAATGCACAATCCCGGATTAAAATCTTTTGTACCGGTGACATATTCTTTAATTGGAATTGCAAATTCAATATCATACCTTTCAAATAAATATTCCTCACTATGATATATTGTCATTGGCGGACCTATCATTGTAAGACCATCTTCTGCTATTCTTTTATACAATTGATTAAAAAATACGTCATATCCTAAATTGCATTCTTCTATACTTACTAATTTACGAATTGATAAAATATACATAGCCGGTACTTCTACAAGCATAATATCTAAATCTTTTATATTGCTAAATACAGATTCACCTTTTTGAAGATTTTGTATATCGTTTCTTAGTTGTTGCAGCATTATATCATAGGCTGTTACCTTTGCTTGAATATCATATTTCTTTTTATTCAACAACACTATTAATTTTTCTTCAAACTGATCTTTTTCTAATTGTAAAAGGGTTTTTATTTCTTCTAATGAAATTTCATACGATTTTAAACGCTTAATAAGAAGCATTGTTTCTAACTGTTTTATAGAGTAATATCGATATCCATTCTCTGGATTAATTTCTTCCGGATTAATTAGACCAATCTCTGCATAATACCTAAGTGTCTTGGTGGACACTTGACATATCTTCGAAAACTCTCCAATTGAAAGCATAAATCCAACTCATCCTCCTTTCATATTCATCTATCCTCAAATACAATAATAAACCTTCCCCTAAGGTTAAAGTCAATTACACTTATAAAAAATAAATAGTTTCTGTTACTATGAATACAGCCAGATTATTAAATAATCTGCCTGCTCCTAATTACTTTACTCTAGTTCTTCAATCTCAAGTTCTATTTTATAGTTGAGAATTATATCAACTATATGAATTGCATCTCTTGAATTTGTATTTATAATACCTATTCCAAATCTTAAATACTGATCACTTACAGCTGAGTACATTGTCACACCTTTCTCTAAGTCATAATGAGGGTTATAGCATTCATTTAAAGCTTCAATTGCCGATTTAACTCTTACACCATCTGACGACGAAGTACTGCCATTTCCCCAATATTTAGCATAGGGCTGTTTATGTTGGCAGTTTATAATATCTGTCATAGCTTTTTCATAGATTGATTTATAGGAAAAACTTTTTGTTTATAGTATAACCTCTTAAATTTTTCCGGATAGATAATTTTTTACTACCTGGGTTTCTCTTTTACTTTTTATTGGATCTACAATTTTCCTTCCTTTTATCATTTTCCATTTTTATCCCCCACTTAGTTAGTATTATCAATACTATAATTGTACTTTAGCTAACTTATTTTGAGCAAAAAAATAAGAGCTTTATCATTTAGTGATTAAACCCTAGATATATCAATGCTTAACTGTAAATAATTAGCTTAACGTTGTAAATCTACACTTTGCGAGCACTGTCCCTTAGAGATATCGATATCTACTGCCCATGTATATCCAGCATTGATATATCCCCTACAATTTTCTATCCAGAGTTTTGCTGCCGACTTCCTCCAGATTCCACCTCACGGTGGACACCCTTGTCTTAATCTAACGGTTGGTACCATTCCCCCGCATCGGACTTTCACCGACAGGTAAGCGCCAATTTCAGGCGTACAATCGAGTAGGAGCTAAATAATTAATTTATTTAGCGACCTCTCACACCACCGTGCATACCGTTCGGTACACGGCGGTTCAATAGAAATTAATATTTTAATAAATATGTCTCAGATATAGAAACTAAGCCTATATTTTTAAGGTATTTATTGGTCAATGTTTTGTTTAATATAGGGCTATTGGATGTTCTCCAATAGCCTTTCCTTGTATTTGCATGTTGCAAAGCTTTATTGTTTGGTATTCCTAATTTAACAAGGTTCCCATATTTTGTTTTAATCTTTTTCCATTGTTTCCAAAAACACATTCTAATTCTTCGCCTTAACCATTCATCAAGTGTTTTAAGAATACTTTTAATGTCTGCAATAGCAAAATAATTTATCCATCCAACTATCACTTGCTTAAGTTTCATAAACCTATATTTCATGCTCATCGCATTACTTCTTGAAGTTAATTCTTTTAGCTTTGCTTTGAATTTGATTATAGGTTTTTGAGGAACTCTCATTCTGTATTCACCTTTTGCTCGGTAAAATGAAAATCCTAAAAATTTAAGTTTCCAAGGTCTATCTACTGTACTCTTTTCTTTATTCACTCTAAGCTTTAACTTTTCCTCAATAAATCTCGTAATACTCTTCATTACTCTATTTGCTGATTTCTCACTTTTGACGTATATATTCGCATCATCAGCATATCTACAAAAGTTTAGTCCTCGTTTTGTTAGTTCTACATCGAGTTCATGTAACATTACGTTACTTAATAATGGGGACAAAGGCCCGCCTTGAGGTGCTCCTTCTTCTGTATTCATAAATACCCCATTTATCATCACTCCACTTTGTAGATACTTTCGTATCAGAGAAATTACTCTACTATCTTTAATATCTTCCGATAGTATCCTTATTAATTTATCATGATTTATCGTATCAAAGTATTTAGAAAGGTCTATATTCACCGTCCATGTATGTCCAGCATTAATATATCCCCTACATTTTTCAACAGCTTGTTTTCCACTTCTTAAAGGTCTAAAACCGTAACTATTATCAGAAAATTTCTTTTCATATACTGGTATTAGAGTTTGTGATATCGCTTGTTGAATAACTCTATCTAATACAGTAGGTATTCCAAGTAGCCTAATTCCACCGTCAGGTTTTGGTATTTCTACCCTTCTTACGGCTAGAGGTCTATATCTACTTTCTAATAATGATTGCCTTAATTCTTGTCCATGCTCTTTTAGATAATGTAGAAGTTCATCTACTGTCAAACCATCAATCCCATGACTTCCTTTATTGGCTTTTACTCTTTTATATGCTTTATTCATATTATCTCTCGATAATATCTGCTCGAGTAAACCATTATCATATTCATTCACATCGTTTCTTCCTTCTTCTGACATAGAGGAAATACTATGCACTTCTACATTACCTTCGAGTTCCACTCTATTCTCTCGTAGAGAGCCTTCTTTATGAAGTTGTCTGCTTTTATCATATTTTCTCGTATCCTTCAAAATTCCAAAACCTCCTATTGTTCAGTCCTTCCCACGCTAACGCGTTTTGCATGGTACTATGACGTCTGCTGACTTCTGATAGTTCAGCCATACATCACTGTATGGGTTGTTATTTCTAAATTCATATCCACAACTTACCTATCAGATCTCCCCGGGTAAGAACGCAATCTTTCACTCCATCTATCTGCTACATTTACACCACTTGTTTCGAATAGTTTTGGGCTTCGTTTTGTATTGCAAACTTACCCACAAGCATATGCCTTATATGTAGTTTCTGTTCGTCAGACCGGAGTTTGGCCGCCAACTTCCTTCAGATTCCATCTCACGATGGACACCCTTGTCTTAAGCTATGCACTTGGCACTATTAACCCGTGCTAGGGACTTTCACCCATTAGATTGCGCCCATGCCGGGCGCACAATAAAAACCGCTAAGTATAACTGAGGCCACTGAAAAACTATATGAAAAATCGTCATCTAATTAAAGATGGCGATTTTTTTATATAAAAGACTAAAAAACAAAAAGGAATTTTAAAAGATATGTCGAATTAGTATAGTAGAATAAAATAAAAGGGGCTAAACTATTATGCTAAAAGGACAATTGGAAATAAAAATAAATACATACCATAGCTTATATTCGTTAATTATTCCGAAAGATAACATTTTAAAGCAAATTAATGACCTTGTTGACTTTTCATTTGTTTATGACGAATTGATGATTAACTATAGTTCATCTATGGGTAGAGGTGCTATTAACCCCATAATGCTATTTAAATATTTACTTTTGAAAGTAATATATGAATTGTCTGATGAAGATGTTGTTGAAAGAACTCTTTATGACATGTCCTTTAAATATTTTCTAAATTTAGCCCCAGAAGAAACAAATTTAATAAACTCAAGTACACTAACTAAATTTAGAAAGCTTCGCCTTAAAGACATGAATTTATTGGATTTATTAATAAACAAGACTGTAGAACTTGCTATAAAAGAGGGGGTTTTAAAAAGTAAAGCAATAATAGTTGATGCTACGCATACCAAGTCACGTTATAACCAAAAGTCAGCAAGCGAGGAATTATTGAAACGTGCAAAAAACTTAAGAAAAACATTGTACGGAGTACATCCTGGTATTAAAGAAGAGTTACCTAATAAAGTTACAACTGGAGTACTTGAAGATATTCTTGAGTACTGCAAATTATTAATTGATACCATAAACGAGAAGCCAGAAACTGCAGCAAATCCAGCTGTGAAAACTAAATTAAACTACTTAATGGAAGCTATTAATGATGACTTAGAAAATCTAAAAATATCAAAAGATGAGGATGCAAAAGTGGGGCATAAAACTGAGGATAGTTCTTTTTTTGGATATAAATCACACCTTGCTATGAGTGAAGAACGTTTAATTACAGCAGCTGTTATTACAACTGGCGAAAAAAGTGATGGAAAGGAGCTCATAACCTTAATAGAAAAAAGCCGTGAGGCTGGTATAGATGTAAATGAAGTAATTGGAGATACAGCTTATTCTGAAAAGAAAAACCTAGAATATACAAAAGAAAATAAAATTGCATTAATTTCAAGACTAAATCCTGTAATTTCACAAGGAATGCGAAAAAAAGAAGATGAATTTGAGTTTAATAAAGATGCTGGTTTATTTGTATGTCCGGCAGGTCATATGGCTATTAAAAAAGCAAAACAGGGAAAGAAGAATGTTGGTAAAAATCAAGTGCTAACCTACTATTTTAATGTAGAAAAGTGTAAAAATTGTGTTCATAAAGATGGGTGTTATAAAGAAGGCGCTAAATCTAAAACTTATTCAGTTTCAATAAAGTCAAATACTCACAAAGATCAAATAGAGTTCGAAAAAAGTGAATATTTTAAAAAACGAGCTAGGGAACGTTATATGATAGAGGCTAAAAACAGTGAACTTAAGCACCAACATAGCTATGATGTAGCAATATCGTCAGGCTTAATTAGCATGCAAATGCAAGGTGCATTATCAATCTTCACTGTGAATCTAAAGAGAATAATTAAGTTGAAAAGCATGAAATAGGGCTTTTAAAACTTAATTATAAAATAAAAAGCATGAGATATCCCAAATATGGATATCTCATGCTTTTTCTATTCAAGCTTGAAAACTCTACTAAATAAAGAGTGCTTTTTTCAGCGGCCTCGTATAACTTAGCGGTTTTTTCTTACCTGGCGACAACCTACTCTTCCACAAGGTCACCCCTGCAGTACCATCGGCGCATTGAAGCTTAACCTTCGTGTTCGGTATGGGAACGGGTGTTACCTTCATGCCATAATCACCAGATTGAGAATATAAATATTCTCTGAAAATTGCACAGTGAATTAGTCTTCTTCCTTACGTCCGAAGCTTCGCGTTATTTCTAATTATTTAGGTCAAGCCCTCGACTTATTAGTATTAGTCAGCTGAACATGTTACCATGCTTACACCTCTAACCTATCAACCTGGTGGTCTTCCAGGAGTCTTACTAACATCGCACTTACGTGCGAGTTATGGGAAATCTCATCTCAGGGTGGGCTTCACGCTTAGATGCTTTCAGCGTTTATCCCTTCCAAACATAGCTACCCAGCGATGCCACTGGCGTGACAACTGGTGCACCAGAGGTTTGTCCATCCCGGTCCTCTCGTACTAAGGACAGCTCCCTTCAAATTTCCTACGCCCGCGACGGATAGGGACCGAACTGTCTCACGACGTTCTGAACCCAGCTCGCGTGCCGCTTTAATGGGCGAACAGCCCAACCCTTGGGACCTACTTCAGCCCCAGGATGCGACGAGCCGACATCGAGGTGCCAAACCTCCCCGTCGATGTGGACTCTTGGGGGAGATCAGCCTGTTATCCCCGAGGTAGCTTTTATCCGTTGAGCGATGGCCCTCCCACGAGGTACCACCGGATCACTAAGCCCGACTTTCGTCCCTGCTCCACTTGTAAGTGTCGCAGTCAGGCTCCCTTCTGCCTTTGCACTCTTCGCGCGATTTCCAACCGCGCTGAGGGAACCTTTGGGCGCCTCCGTTACTTTTTTGGAGGCGACCGCCCCAGTCAAACTGCCCACCTAACAATGTCCTGTGACCAGATTCATGGCCTCCAGTTAGAACCTCAGTACTGTCAGGGTGGTATCCCAAGGATGACTCCACACAGGCTGACGCCCATGTTTCTCAGTCTCCCACCTATCCTGTACAGACAATACCGAAATTCAATGCTAAGCTACAGTAAAGCTCTACGGGGTCTTTCCGTCCAATCGCGGGTAGCAAGCATCTTCACTTGCACTACAATTTCGCCGGATGTGTTGTTGAGACAGTGCCCAAATCATTACGCCATTCGTGCGGGTCGGAACTTACCCGACAAGGAATTTCGCTACCTTAGGACCGTTATAGTTACGGCCGCCGTTTACTGGGGCTTAAGTTCATACCTTCGCTTGCGCTAAGTAATCCCCTTAACCTTCCAGCACCGGGCAGGCGTCAGCCCCTATACATCAGCTTTCGCTTTAGCAGAGACCTGTGTTTTTGCTAAACAGTTGCTTGGGCCTATTCTCTGCGACCTACTTACGTAGGCACCCCTTCTCCCGAAGTTACGGGGTCAATTTGCCGAGTTCCTTAACAACAATTCTTCCGATGGTCTTAGGATTCTCTCCTCACCTACCTGTGTCGGTTTGCGGTACGGGCACCAATATCCTCGATAGAGACTTTTCTTGGCAGCGTGGAATCAGATACTTCAGGAATAAATTCCCTTCCCCATCACATCTCAGCGTTAAGAGCAAACGGATTTGCCTGTCTGCTCCGCCTAAATGCTTAGACACACATCCAATAGTGTGCACATCTTATCCTCCTGCGTCATCCCATTTCTAATAACGTCCATTGGTGGTATCGGAATATCAACCGATTGTCCATCACCTACGCCTTTCGGCCTCGGCTTAGGTCCCGACTAACCCTGAGAGGACGAGCCTTCCTCAGGAAACCTTAGGTTTTCGACCGTTAAGATTCTCACTTAACTCTCGCTACTCATGCCAACATTCTCACTTCTGTACCGTCCACCACTCCTTACGGTATGACTTCAGCCAGTACAGAAAGCTCCTCTACCGCGTACACAATTGTGTACACCCATAGCTTCGGTGGTAAGTTTTAGCCCCGGACATCTTCGGCGCAGGATCTCTTGACTAGTGAGCTATTACGCACTCTTTAAATGAGTGGCTGCTTCTGAGCCAACATCCTAGTTGTCTTAGAAATCCCACATCCTTTTCCACTTAACTTACACTTTGGGACCTTAGCTGATGGTCTGGGCTGTTTCCCTTTTGACTACGGATCTTATCATTCGCAGTCTGACTGCCGAAATAAAAGTATATGGCATTCGGAGTTTGATAGGGTTCAGTAACTGTTGTCAGCCCCTAGCCCATTCAGTGCTCTACCTCCATTACTCAATTAATCGACGCTAGCCCTAAAGCTATTTCGAGGAGAACCAGCTATCTCCGAGTTCGATTGGAATTTCTCCGCTATCCACAGCTCATCCCATGGTTTTTCAACACCAACGTGGTTCGGACCTCCACGGAATTTTACTTCCGCTTCATCCTGGCCATGGATAGGTCACCCGGTTTCGGGTCTACGACATGCAACTATGCGCCCTATTCAGACTTGGTTTCCCTTCGGCTCCGTACCTTAAGTACTTAACCTTGCTACATATCGTAACTCGTTGGCTCGTTCTACAAAAAGCACGCCGTCACACATATAAAGTGCTTCGACCGGTTGTAGGCACACGGTTTCAGGTTCTATTTCACTCCCCTTCCGGGGTTCTTTTCACCTTTCCCTCACGGTACTTCTTCACTATCGGTCACTAGGTAGTATTTAGCCTTGGGAGGTGGTCCTCCCAGCTTCCCACAAGGTTTCACGTGTCTCGTGGTACTCTGGATTAGATCTGACTGTTTTTCCTTTTCATTTACAGGCCTATTACCTTCTGCGGAGCAGCTTTCCAGCTATCTTCAATTAAGGAATTGCAGTATTTATGATCTATCCTCAACCCCCAGATCAAAGACCTGGGTTTGGGCTCTTTCCCTTTCGCTCGCCGCTACTTAGGAAATCGATGTTTCTTTCTCTTCCTCCGGGTACTTAGATGTTTCAGTTCCCCGGGTCTACCTCTGCATACCTATTTATTCAGTATGCAGTACATAGTTGTTACTATGTGGGTTCCCCCATTCGGAAATCTTTGGATCACAGGCTATTTGCGCCTACCCAAAGCTTATCGCAGCTTAACGCGTCCTTCTTCGGCTCCTAGTGCCAAGGCATTCGCCATGCGCCCTTTGTAGCTTGACCTTGATTCTGTCTATTTACATAGACGGTTATATTAATTTTGCGAAATTGTATTAAATTAATTTATAAACTACTTGCGTAGTTTTAATTTTTTTAAAACAACTTTTTTCACTGTGCAATTTTCAAAGAACATTTTAAGAAAAACTATTCATTATCTAACTCCTAAGAGTTAGATAAAATTAGTCTCTCAAAATTAAACAGAGAACTAGGTACGATTAATTACAATAGATATTTTTGAAGAACAAATTAATATTCTTCTATTGCATCGACCGAAGTCAATACATCTACTCCCTAGAAAGGAGGTGATCCAGCCGCAGGTTCTCCTACGGCTACCTTGTTACGACTTCACCCCAATCATCAATCCCACCTTCGGCCGCTGGCTCCTTACGGTTACCTCACGGACTTCGGGTGTTACCAACTCTCATGGTGTGACGGGCGGTGTGTACAAGGCCCGGGAACGTATTCACCGCGACATGCTGATTCGCGATTACTAGCAACTCCGGCTTCATGTAGGCGAGTTGCAGCCTACAATCCGAACTGGGATGAGTTTTTGAGTTTGGCTCCACCTTGCGGTCTTGCATCTCTTTGTACTCACCATTGTAGCACGTGTGTAGCCCTAGACATAAGGGGCATGATGATTTGACGTCATCCCCACCTTCCTCCCGGTTAACCCGGGCAGTCTCACTAGAGTGCTCAACTTAATGGTAGCAACTAATGATAAGGGTTGCGCTCGTTGCGGGACTTAACCCAACATCTCACGACACGAGCTGACGACAACCATGCACCACCTGTCACCCTGTCCCGAAGGACTTCGCCCATCTCTGGGTTATGCAGGGGATGTCAAGTCTAGGTAAGGTTCTTCGCGTTGCTTCGAATTAAACCACATGCTCCGCTGCTTGTGCGGGCCCCCGTCAATTCCTTTGAGTTTTAATCTTGCGATCGTACTCCCCAGGCGGAATACTTAATGTGTTAACGGCGGCACCGAGGTTCGACCCCCGACACCTAGTATTCATCGTTTACGGCGTGGACTACCAGGGTATCTAATCCTGTTTGCTCCCCACGCTTTCATGCCTCAGCGTCAGTTACAGTCCAGTAAGTCGCCTTCGCCACTGGTGTTCTTCCTAATCTCTACGCATTTCACCGCTACACTAGGAATTCCACTTACCTCTCCTGCACTCTAGACACCCAGTTTCAAATGCAGCACCCAAGTTAAGCTCGGGTATTTCACATCTGACTTAAATGTCCGCCTACGCATCCTTTACGCCCAGTAAATCCGGACAACGCTTGCCACCTACGTATTACCGCGGCTGCTGGCACGTAGTTAGCCGTGGCTTCCTCCTCTGGTACCGTCATTATCGTCCCAGAAGACAGAACTTTACAACCCGAAGGCCTTCATCATTCACGCGGCGTTGCTGCGTCAGGGTTTCCCCCATTGCGCAATATTCCCCACTGCTGCCTCCCGTAGGAGTCTGGACCGTGTCTCAGTTCCAATGTGGCCGATCACCCTCTCAGGTCGGCTACGCATCGTCGCCTTGGTGAGCCGTTACCTCACCAACTAGCTAATGCGCCGCGGGTCCATCTCAAAGTGGAATTTTCCGAAGAAAAATCCTTTGATGTTTCGATCATGCGACCAAAACATATTATGCGGTATTAATCTCCCTTTCGGGAGGCTATTCCCCTCTTTGAGGCAGGTTACCCACGTGTTACTCACCCGTCCGCCGCTAATCCACCCCGAAAGGTTTCATCGCTCGACTTGCATGTGTTAGGCACGCCGCCAGCGTTCGTCCTGAGCCAGGATCAAACTCTCAATTTAAAAGTTTACACTTTTTTAGTTGAAATGATTAATCTGCGACAACTGTTAAGTTGTTACGCAAGCTCATTACATACTTTTAGTCTTACGACTAAATTTTACTTTATACTAAAGTAATTAACTGGTTTAGCGAAATATTATTTCGCTATCTTTACCTATTTCTCTGTTTAATTTTCAAAGACCAATTTACTTTGTCATCATGTGACGACTTCTACTATATTACTAGGTATTTCTTGTTTTGTCAACAACTTTTTAAAACTTATTTTCATTTGAAAACATATTAAATAGTTATCAACACTTAGTTTATCGTGCACTCGTTTGTGACGACAAGGAGTATTCTATCATATAAATAAGAGTATAATTTCACAACATAGGTACTCTAGCTAGATTATATTCATATTTCTACATGTAAGTCTAAATAATTCAATATTCCGCATCCTGATACACATGGGTAAGTATCATTTATACTAATGTTCTAGATACTCTGTTTAATATTATAAGACCTTTGTACAGCTTACCAAAATTCGTCGCTACTAATAGTCATGTTAATATATTTACATGATTCTTCATAATAACTATTCCACTTATAAAAGTCTCCTCAATCAATACTCCAAGTATTCCAACTTTACCAAAACAAGTAAGGCCATTTCGACTTCATTAGACTATTAAAATTTTAGTGTTAATTTTAATAGTTAATTATTTCTAACCAATCGAGAGGGATCTAAGTAATTAATTTATTTATTTAGATCCCTCTTCTGTATTCATAAAAATCCCATTTATCATTTCTCCACTTTCTAGATACTTTCGTATCAGAGACATTACTCTACTATCTTTAATATCTTTCGATAGCATCCTTATTAACTTATCATGATTTATCGTATCAAAGTGTTTAGAGATGTCGACATCTACTGCCCATGTATATCCAGCATTAATATGTCCCCTACAATTCTCTATCTAGAGTTTTGCTGCCGACTTCCTCCAGATTCCACCTCACGGTGGACACCCTTGTCTTAATCTAACGGTTGGTACCATTCCCCCGCATCGGACTTTCACCGACAAGTAAGCGCCAATTTCAGGCACACAAATAAAAACCGCTAAGTATAACTGAGGCCACTGAAAAACTATATGAAAAATCGTCATCTAATTAAAGATGGCGATTTTTTTATATAAAAGACTAAAAAACAAAAAGGAATTTTAAAAGATATGTCGAATTAGTATAGTAGAATAAAATAAAAGGGGCTAAACTATTATGCTAAAAGGACAATTGGAAATAAAAATAAATACATACCATAGCTTATATTCGTTAATTATTCCGAAAGATAACATTTTAAAGCAAATTAATGACCTTGTTGACTTTTCATTTGTTTATGACGAATTGATGATTAACTATAGTTCATCTATGGGTAGAGGTGCTATTAACCCCATAATGCTATTTAAATATTTACTTTTGAAAGTAATATATGAATTGTCTGATGAAGATGTTGTTGAAAGAACTCTTTATGACATGTCCTTTAAATATTTTCTAAATTTAGCCCCAGAAGAAACAAATTTAATAAACTCAAGTACACTAACTAAATTTAGAAAGCTTCGCCTTAAAGACATGAATTTATTGGATTTATTAATAAACAAGACTGTAGAACTTGCTATAAAAGAGGGGGTTTTAAAAAGTAAAGCAATAATAGTTGATGCTACGCATACCAAGTCACGTTATAACCAAAAGTCAGCAAGCGAGGAATTATTGAAACGTGCAAAAAACTTAAGAAAAACATTGTACGGAGTACATCCTGGTATTAAAGAAGAGTTACCTAATAAAGTTACAACTGGAGTACTTGAAGATATTCTTGAGTACTGCAAATTATTAATTGATACCATAAACGAGAAGCCAGAAACTGCAGCAAATCCAGCTGTGAAAACTAAATTAAACTACTTAATGGAAGCTATTAATGATGACTTAGAAAATCTAAAAATATCAAAAGATGAGGATGCAAAAGTGGGGCATAAAACTGAGGATAGTTCTTTTTTTGGATATAAATCACACCTTGCTATGAGTGAAGAACGTTTAATTACAGCAGCTGTTATTACAACTGGCGAAAAAAGTGATGGAAAGGAGCTCATAACCTTAATAGAAAAAAGCCGTGAGGCTGGTATAGATGTAAATGAAGTAATTGGAGATACAGCTTATTCTGAAAAGAAAAACCTAGAATATACAAAAGAAAATAAAATTGCATTAATTTCAAGACTAAATCCTGTAATTTCACAAGGAATGCGAAAAAAAGAAGATGAATTTGAGTTTAATAAAGATGCTGGTTTATTTGTATGTCCGGCAGGTCATATGGCTATTAAAAAAGCAAAACAGGGAAAGAAGAATGTTGGTAAAAATCAAGTGCTAACCTACTATTTTAATGTAGAAAAGTGTAAAAATTGTGTTCATAAAGATGGGTGTTATAAAGAAGGCGCTAAATCTAAAACTTATTCAGTTTCAATAAAGTCAAATACTCACAAAGATCAAATAGAGTTCGAAAAAAGTGAATATTTTAAAAAACGAGCTAGGGAACGTTATATGATAGAGGCTAAAAACAGTGAACTTAAGCACCAACATAGCTATGATGTAGCAATATCGTCAGGCTTAATTAGCATGCAAATGCAAGGTGCATTATCAATCTTCACTGTGAATCTAAAGAGAATAATTAAGTTGAAAAGCATGAAATAGGGCTTTTAAAACTTAATTATAAAATAAAAAGCATGAGATATCCCAAATATGGATATCTCATGCTTTTTCTATTCAAGCTTGAAAACTCTACTAAATAAAGAGTGCTTTTTTCAGCGGCCTCGTATAACTTAGCGGTTTTTTCTTACCTGGCGACAACCTACTCTTCCACAAGGTCACCCCTGCAGTACCATCGGCGCATTGAAGCTTAACCTTCGTGTTCGGTATGGGAACGGGTGTTACCTTCATGCCATAATCACCAGATTGAGAATATAAATATTCTCTGAAAATTGCACAGTGAATTAGTCTTTTCGCTCACGCTCAAAGCCTCGCTTCTTTCTTACGAAAGAAGTATATCGCATTACTTTTAATTATATATTTAGGTCAAGCCCTCGACTTATTAGTATTAGTCAGCTGAACATGTTACCATGCTTACACCTCTAACCTATCAACCTGGTGGTCTTCCAGGAGTCTTACTAACATCGCACTTACGTGCGAGTTATGGGAAATCTCATCTCAGGGTGGGCTTCACGCTTAGATGCTTTCAGCGTTTATCCCTTCCAAACATAGCTACCCAGCGATGCCACTGGCGTGACAACTGGTGCACCAGAGGTTTGTCCATCCCGGTCCTCTCGTACTAAGGACAGCTCCCTTCAAATTTCCTACGCCCGCGACGGATAGGGACCGAACTGTCTCACGACGTTCTGAACCCAGCTCGCGTGCCGCTTTAATGGGCGAACAGCCCAACCCTTGGGACCTACTTCAGCCCCAGGATGCGACGAGCCGACATCGAGGTGCCAAACCTCCCCGTCGATGTGGACTCTTGGGGGAGATCAGCCTGTTATCCCCGAGGTAGCTTTTATCCGTTGAGCGATGGCCCTCCCACGAGGTACCACCGGATCACTAAGCCCGACTTTCGTCCCTGCTCCACTTGTAAGTGTCGCAGTCAGGCTCCCTTCTGCCTTTGCACTCTTCGCGCGATTTCCAACCGCGCTGAGGGAACCTTTGGGCGCCTCCGTTACTTTTTTGGAGGCGACCGCCCCAGTCAAACTGCCCACCTAACAATGTCCTGTGACCAGATTCATGGCCTCCAGTTAGAACCTCAGTACTGTCAGGGTGGTATCCCAAGGATGACTCCACACAGGCTGACGCCCATGTTTCTCAGTCTCCCACCTATCCTGTACAGACAATACCGAAATTCAATGCTAAGCTACAGTAAAGCTCTACGGGGTCTTTCCGTCCAATCGCGGGTAGCAAGCATCTTCACTTGCACTACAATTTCGCCGGATGTGTTGTTGAGACAGTGCCCAAATCATTACGCCATTCGTGCGGGTCGGAACTTACCCGACAAGGAATTTCGCTACCTTAGGACCGTTATAGTTACGGCCGCCGTTTACTGGGGCTTAAGTTCATAGCCTCGCTTGCGCTAACTAATCCCCTTAACCTTCCAGCACCGGGCAGGCGTCAGCCCCTATACATCAGCTTTCGCTTTAGCAGAGACCTGTGTTTTTGCTAAACAGTTGCTTGGGCCTATTCTCTGCGACCTACTTACGTAGGCACCCCTTCTCCCGAAGTTACGGGGTCAATTTGCCGAGTTCCTTAACAACAATTCTTCCGATGGTCTTAGGATTCTCTCCTCACCTACCTGTGTCGGTTTGCGGTACGGGCACCAATATCCTCGATAGAGACTTTTCTTGGCAGCGTGGAATCAGATACTTCAGGAATAAATTCCCTTCCCCATCACATCTCAGCGTTAAGAGCAAACGGATTTGCCTGTCTGCTCCGCCTAAATGCTTAGACACACATCCAATAGTGTGCACATCTTATCCTCCTGCGTCATCCCATTTCTAATAACGTCCATTGGTGGTATCGGAATATCAACCGATTGTCCATCACCTACGCCTTTCGGCCTCGGCTTAGGTCCCGACTAACCCTGAGAGGACGAGCCTTCCTCAGGAAACCTTAGGTTTTCGACCGTTAAGATTCTCACTTAACTCTCGCTACTCATGCCAACATTCTCACTTCTGTACCGTCCACCACTCCTTACGGTATGACTTCAGCCAGTACAGAAAGCTCCTCTACCGCGTACACAATTGTGTACACCCATAGCTTCGGTGGTAAGTTTTAGCCCCGGACATCTTCGGCGCAGGATCTCTTGACTAGTGAGCTATTACGCACTCTTTAAATGAGTGGCTGCTTCTGAGCCAACATCCTAGTTGTCTTAGAAATCCCACATCCTTTTCCACTTAACTTACACTTTGGGACCTTAGCTGATGGTCTGGGCTGTTTCCCTTTTGACTACGGATCTTATCATTCGCAGTCTGACTGCCGAAATAAAAGTATATGGCATTCGGAGTTTGATAGGGTTCAGTAACTGTTGTCAGCCCCTAGCCCATTCAGTGCTCTACCTCCATTACTCAATTAATCGACGCTAGCCCTAAAGCTATTTCGAGGAGAACCAGCTATCTCCGAGTTCGATTGGAATTTCTCCGCTATCCACAGCTCATCCCATGGTTTTTCAACACCAACGTGGTTCGGACCTCCACGGAATTTTACTTCCGCTTCATCCTGGCCATGGATAGGTCACCCGGTTTCGGGTCTACGACATGCAACTATGCGCCCTATTCAGACTTGGTTTCCCTTCGGCTCCGTACCTTAAGTACTTAACCTTGCTACATATCGTAACTCGTTGGCTCGTTCTACAAAAAGCACGCCGTCACACATATAAAGTGCTTCGACCGGTTGTAGGCACACGGTTTCAGGTTCTATTTCACTCCCCTTCCGGGGTTCTTTTCACCTTTCCCTCACGGTACTTCTTCACTATCGGTCACTAGGTAGTATTTAGCCTTGGGAGGTGGTCCTCCCAGCTTCCCACAAGGTTTCACGTGTCTCGTGGTACTCTGGATTAGATCTGACTGTTTTTCCTTTTCATTTACAGGCCTATTACCTTCTGCGGAGCAGCTTTCCAGCTATCTTCAATTAAGGAATTGCAGTATTTATGATCTATCCTCAACCCCCAGATCAAAGACCTGGGTTTGGGCTCTTTCCCTTTCGCTCGCCGCTACTTAGGAAATCGATGTTTCTTTCTCTTCCTCCGGGTACTTAGATGTTTCAGTTCCCCGGGTCTACCTCTGCATACCTATTTATTCAGTATGCAGTACATAGTTGTTACTATGTGGGTTCCCCCATTCGGAAATCTTTGGATCACAGGCTATTTGCGCCTACCCAAAGCTTATCGCAGCTTAACGCGTCCTTCTTCGGCTCCTAGTGCCAAGGCATTCGCCATGCGCCCTTTGTAGCTTGACCTTGATTCTGTCTATTTACATAGACGGTTATATTAATTTTGCGAAATTGTATTAAATTAATTTATAAACTACTTGCGTAGTTTTAATTTTTTTAAAACAACTTTTTTCACTGTGCAATTTTCAAAGAACATTTTAAGAAAAACTATTCATTATCTAACTCCTAAGAGTTAGATAAAATTAGTCTCTCAAAATTAAACAGAGAACTAGGTACGATTAATTACAATAGATATTTTTGAAGAACAAATTAATATTCTTCTATTGCATCGACCGAAGTCAATACATCTACTCCCTAGAAAGGAGGTGATCCAGCCGCAGGTTCTCCTACGGCTACCTTGTTACGACTTCACCCCAATCATCAATCCCACCTTCGGCCGCTGGCTCCTTACGGTTACCTCACGGACTTCGGGTGTTACCAACTCTCATGGTGTGACGGGCGGTGTGTACAAGGCCCGGGAACGTATTCACCGCGACATGCTGATTCGCGATTACTAGCAACTCCGGCTTCATGTAGGCGAGTTGCAGCCTACAATCCGAACTGGGATGAGTTTTTGAGTTTGGCTCCACCTTGCGGTCTTGCATCTCTTTGTACTCACCATTGTAGCACGTGTGTAGCCCTAGACATAAGGGGCATGATGATTTGACGTCATCCCCACCTTCCTCCCGGTTAACCCGGGCAGTCTCACTAGAGTGCTCAACTTAATGGTAGCAACTAATGATAAGGGTTGCGCTCGTTGCGGGACTTAACCCAACATCTCACGACACGAGCTGACGACAACCATGCACCACCTGTCACCCTGTCCCGAAGGACTTCGCCCATCTCTGGGTTATGCAGGGGATGTCAAGTCTAGGTAAGGTTCTTCGCGTTGCTTCGAATTAAACCACATGCTCCGCTGCTTGTGCGGGCCCCCGTCAATTCCTTTGAGTTTTAATCTTGCGATCGTACTCCCCAGGCGGAATACTTAATGTGTTAACGGCGGCACCGAGGTTCGACCCCCGACACCTAGTATTCATCGTTTACGGCGTGGACTACCAGGGTATCTAATCCTGTTTGCTCCCCACGCTTTCATGCCTCAGCGTCAGTTACAGTCCAGTAAGTCGCCTTCGCCACTGGTGTTCTTCCTAATCTCTACGCATTTCACCGCTACACTAGGAATTCCACTTACCTCTCCTGCACTCTAGACACCCAGTTTCAAATGCAGCACCCAAGTTAAGCTCGGGTATTTCACATCTGACTTAAATGTCCGCCTACGCATCCTTTACGCCCAGTAAATCCGGACAACGCTTGCCACCTACGTATTACCGCGGCTGCTGGCACGTAGTTAGCCGTGGCTTCCTCCTCTGGTACCGTCATTATCGTCCCAGAAGACAGAACTTTACAACCCGAAGGCCTTCATCATTCACGCGGCGTTGCTGCGTCAGGGTTTCCCCCATTGCGCAATATTCCCCACTGCTGCCTCCCGTAGGAGTCTGGACCGTGTCTCAGTTCCAATGTGGCCGATCACCCTCTCAGGTCGGCTACGCATCGTCGCCTTGGTGAGCCGTTACCTCACCAACTAGCTAATGCGCCGCGGGTCCATCTCAAAGTGGAATTTTCCGAAGAAAAATCCTTTGATGTTTCGATCATGCGACCAAAACATATTATGCGGTATTAATCTCCCTTTCGGGAGGCTATTCCCCTCTTTGAGGCAGGTTACCCACGTGTTACTCACCCGTCCGCCGCTAATCCACCCCGAAAGGTTTCATCGCTCGACTTGCATGTGTTAGGCACGCCGCCAGCGTTCGTCCTGAGCCAGGATCAAACTCTCAATTTAAAAGTTTACACTTTTTTAGTTGAAATGATTAATCTGCGACAACTGTTAAGTTGTTACGCAAGCTCATTACATACTTTTAGTCTTACGACTAAATTTTACTTTATACTAAAGTAATTAACTGGTTTAACGAAATATTATTTCGCTATCTTTACCTATTTCTCTGTTTAATTTTCAAAGACCAATTTACTTTGTCATCAACTGACGACTTTTACTATTATACTAGGTATTGTTTGTTTTGTCAACAACTTTTTAAACATTTTTAAAATGTATTTTTAAAGTGTTAAATGTTAATTTATCAATCTTCACCTTTATCGTTACTCATTCGCGACGACAAGGAGTATTCTATCATGTACACCTATTACGCATTCACGCCAATTCGCTAAATATGGCAATTATACTCAATATCCTTCATTATACTACTAATTATCAAATCTTTTTCACACTGATACACTAGGATTAGTATACTTTGTTCTTATCTATAACGTCCTCAAATTACATTGTATTTAATCTTTTAATGCCATTAAGCCATATACAACAGCATCATTTTCATATTCAAATTAATATAGGCTAATCCCCCCTTTTCAATATCTACTCCCTGTTTTGGAATATCATTAGATCTAGATTAAATCTAGAATATAGATATAAGAATTTTATGGTTTGACTTTAGTTCAGCCGTCATTCCTCACCGGCTTATAATTTATTCTACATCTTATACCTATTATTATGTTTGTTTTAAAAATGGATTATTTAATTATACTTCATTTAAAAAAACTTCAGCCATATTTTTTTCACACTCAAAACCTAGTGCTTTTAATGAGTATTGTAATGCAAGTAAAGTATATGCTACTTTATCCTTTTTCGCATTTTCTCCCATATGTCCTATTCTTATTACTTTCCCCTGTAGATATCCGAATGAGCCAGCTATAAATACATTAAATTCGTCAACCATATGTTTTAATAGTTGTTTATCATTTATAGCCTCAGGTATTTCTATAACTGTTACCGTATTAGAATATCCCTCTTCAATATATAAATTAAGGCCTGCTTCCATTACAGCTTTTCTTGTAGCTTTACCAATAGAATTATGCCTAAAAATTATCTCTTCATCATCCAGTATATTATCGATAGCCTGTCTTAGTCCAACGATATCACTTATTGGTGGTGTATATGGAAACCATTTGTTTTCGTAGTAATCCTTCCATAGAAGTAAATTACAATAGTAAGAAGCTATTGGTTTTTTTCTCTGCTGCATTAATTTAAATGCATCTTCACTGATACTTAAAAAAGTGAGCCCTGCTGGAGCAGAAACGCATTTCTGTGAAGCACCTAATGCTATATCTATTTTCCATTCATCTACTCTTATATCTTCTCCACCCATAGCCGCTACACTATCTACCACCGTTAATATACCCTTTTTCTTTAATAAATTACATATTTTATCTATGTCATTTAAAACTCCTGAAGGCGTATCACAATGTACTACCGTAGCATATTTAAAGTCATGATCTTTTTCAAGAAATTTTTCAAGTTCTGTTATATCTATCTTACATTTCCTATTCCCTTTAAAAAAAACCGCTTCTCCACCGTACATCTTAACAAAATCAGCAAATCCTTCTCCAAATATTCCATTATCAATTACCAATACCCTATCATCATTTTCAGTAAGAGATGCACATGCAGCCTCAAGACTTAAAATCCCCTCACCACTTAATATTCTAACTTCGTTATTAGTTTTTAAGAACCGACCTATTTCCTCACAAGTTTCTTTGTAAAATTCATAAAACTGTAAATCTAAATCTGGATTAGTAGTAGCTAGAGCTCTGGCCATCCTGACGTTCTCTCTTACCTCCGTGGGTCCTGGAGTCATTATTTTACACACTTTCATAATTTTCACTCCCTTAAACTATAAATTATATTCTTATATTAAAAATCATATCACTACATAGGCTGTTTCCTTATTCATATCCTTAATTTAAATGTGAAATATCAGCCTCTAAAATAATTTCAATTTTCTTATCTTCAACTTCTAATACAGTTAAACATGTATCATACATAAATGGTTTATTCCAAAATTCCTCAAGAGAATAATTCTTGATTATTGAATAGATCGCCTTTATTACAAGTGTATGTGATATTATTAAAATGTTTTCACCAATAGTATTACTCGCAATGTCATACAATACTTTTTTTACTCTATTAATCAATTGATCAAAGCCTTCGCCCTCTACAGGTTGATACAAATAAGGCTTATTCCAGAAATTAAACTGCTGCAAGGGATATAGTTCTTTTACTTTTTCTTGATCCATGCCTTCCCATATACCAAATCCCATTTCTTTTAAAGATTCAATTTTAATTATTTCTGTATCCTTATTTCCTCTAATGTACTTCGCTGTATCAACAGCCCTTCCCAGCGGGCTACAATAAATATAATCAAAATCTATATCTTTTAAACTTACGCCGAGCTTTTTAGCATTATCAATTCCCATTTCAGTTAAATTAGAATCCTTCCATCCCTGCATTCTACCTTCTCTATTCCATTCTGTTTCCCCATGTCTTGTTATATATATTTTCATTTTAACCCACCCTCTTACTATGATAAGATAATACCAAATATCTAACAATTATTATATATTTTTTCTCTTTAAAATACCTTCCGCCTTTTTCAGAAACAATAAATCTCTTATTTGAATGAATTTACCAATGTAATTATCCGGTGTATCATTCTCAAGAATAAGTATAGCTTCATCTAATGCAACCCATTTTAATTGAAATCCATTATCTATTTCCTCATCTGTAAATGATGGTTGTTTAATACATCCTTTAACTTTAGAATAGAAGCAGTATGATATTTGCAGTAATTTTCGCATATTTTTATATTCTATTATTGTACCTACTTCACCTAAAATATCAATATTAACCCCAGCTTCTTCCTTAACCTCGCGATTTAAAGCAATATTTCGATCTTCGCCTGCTTCAATTCCTCCGCCCGGCAATTTGTGGTAGTTATTCTTTGATACATATAATAAAGCTATTTTCCGTGAATCATTTAATACTATCGATCTTGATGCTTTCCTGAGCTTATAACTAATACCTATATCCTCATAGTTGTAACCAATATCCTTTTCATATATCTCTTTTATTAATTCCATTTTATTTACCTGCCCTATTTCAATTTGGATTTATAAATGCACTATTAATATATGTTTTCTCTGTGATTTCTCATAACTATAAGATTATATTATTTACTTAGATTCATTTGTTAACTCGGTTATGCAATCAAATGGATAACTCAAAGTTTATCATCTCCCCCTATTATAACCTTATTTCATTGGTTAATTTATATTTAGTAATTATAATGGACGATAATTCTTTTACTAAACTATATTTACTATATTCCATGAAATATATATCTCCTTTTAATTTATAAATAAAGACCTTGTTACTCTCACCTTAACCTTAACCCTACCCCTTAGAAATAATTTTTGTAACACATCAATTAATGTTGGTTTGTCTGGTATTAAGTGAATATCTTAAATGTAAAAGCTCCGATAGCTAATCAAGCGGGCAGTTGATTAGCTATCGGAGCAAAATTTTATTTAAATTTAGTCAGGTCTTTTTTCGAAGAAGCTAATTTTTCTTTAAATGTGACACACATATACATCGTCAAGAATGCGGCAAGGCCTCCACAAGTATCTATTAGCACATCTCGAAAGGCAGGTCCTCTTCCCGGAACAAAAGCTTGATGAAACTCATCTGAGCATGCATATAAAAACACAATCAATATAACCTTAATAAAAACTTTAATGTCTAGATTCTTCTTTGTATTTATAGCTCTATATAACAGAAAATATAAAATAAAATATTCAGTGAAATGAGCTGCTTTTCTAACTATAAAATCACTCAAAGTCCCAAATATGCTATTTAAATCTAATCCAAGTAAGTTGAATACAGATGCAACTAATTTATTATTTCCACTTGATACTTCTCCAACTTGGCTAGAAAACAAAAATATTAATATCATCCACCCTATAACCAAAATCCAATCTATATGTTTTTTCTTCATATACACACCCCTCAATTATTTCACTAACTTCCCTTTATTAACACTTCAATTATGATTTAATTAAATATACTTGTCAATAACAATATCTTTAGAGACTTTAGTAACAGCACGTAATGGTTACAGTCCTTTAACATAGAGAAGTCCCCTGTAAAACCAAACATTTATTTTTGCAGGTTGACAAATTTCATCTTGCAAGTTAAAATGATTTAAAGTTATTTATCTAAAAACTGTGACGAGAAGAGTAAATGTAGGAAGTAGTTAAAGCGAGTGGATTATAGTGTAAGTTCCATACAAAGCCTATGTTGAATAACATCTCTGAGTTTCCAACTGAAATCCTTGTGAAATTAGGTATGGACGGAGCCTAACCGTTATTTATAGGGCAGTATCGAAGATTTGTTTCCGTACTGATTATGAGTGAGCTTTTTCAGCTAATTTAGGTGGTACCACGGAAGTCTAACCTTTCGTCCTAGAAACTAGGATGAAGGTTTTTTGTTTTTTGTTTAAATTTTGAAAATTATTTAGCACGACCATTATAATCATTACAAAAAAAATCACAACATTACTAGGAGGTTTTATTTATGATAACTTACAAAAAAGGACTTGCAATTCCCAATGGATACAATCCACTTCTCGGATTAAAGCATACGGAAATTGCTATTAAACAATTAAAAGATTATTTTGAAAACAGGCTATCAAAAGAGTTAGCTCTTACCAGGGTCTCAGCTCCTCTTTTCGTAAAGTCTAGCACCGGTTTAAATGATAACCTAAGCGGTACTGAACGTGCTGTTTCCTTTGATATGAAAGCCATGCATGATACACCTATTGAAATCGTACATTCTTTAGCTAAATGGAAACGAATGGCTTTATATAGATATAATTTTGAGTCCGGAGAAGGTCTATATACTGATATGAATGCTATAAGACGCGATGAAGATTTAGATAACCTTCACTCCATATATGTGGACCAATGGGATTGGGAAAAGGTCATTCTTAAAAAAGAAAGAACTTTAGATAAGTTAAAAGATATTGTAACTAGTATTTATGCAGTTTTTAAAGATACTGAGGATCATATCCACAAACTATATCCTGAAATAGACCAATTTTTACCTGAAAAAATATTCTTTATAACTACACAAGAACTAGAGGATATGTACCCTTCTCTTACTCCAAAAGAAAGGGAAGATGCCATATGCAAAGAAAAACTTGCAGTATTTATAATGCAAATTGGTGGCGACCTAAAATCTGGCGAAAAGCACGATGGTAGAGCTCCCGACTATGACGATTGGTCACTTAATGGAGATATCGTATTCTGGTATCCAATACTAGAAAAAGCCTTTGAACTTTCCTCTATGGGAATAAGAGTTGATGAAATAGCGCTAAAAGAGCAACTTGCATTATCAGGTTGTGAGAAACGTTGTACATTAGAATTCCATAGGATGTTACTGGAAGGTAAGCTCCCATATACTATGGGTGGTGGCATAGGCCAATCTAGAATGTGTATGTATTTCCTAAACAAGGCTCATATTGGTGAAGTTCACTCCTCAATATGGCCAGATGAAATGATAACCGATTGTATAGAAGAGAATATAGTTTTACTATAACAAAGAGAAAACTAAATATTGTTCAAAAAAGATTAACTTTAGAAAAACACTGTAACTAACTATTACAGTGTTTTTCTAAAGTTATTTTTGTAATATTTATAATTTATTACTATTTACATTTTACCGCAGTTCCATAAGCAATAACCTCTGCGCTAGTTGCATATCTTATGTTAATAACACCATCAGCACCCAAACCTTCAGTTTATTCTGCCATACGTTTTGTTGCTATAGCCTGATCTTCATTCATCATCTCTGAGTAACTTTTAATTTCCCCATCTCCAGCTATATTAACAAATTAACACATCTCTAAATTAATTTTATTTCAAATATTTTAGGCCACATCTTTCCAGTTACAAAGGTGCGATTATTTTTTTTATCATACGTTATTCCATTCAGTGTACCTGCTCTTTTACATTCTTTAGGACTTAGCAGTCCTTTAAGCTCTATCCATCCAGTTATTTTCCCGCTATGTGGACAAATTCTAGCAATTTTATCACATTTCCATACATTCGCATAAATTTCCCCTTTAATAAACTCCAATTCATTTAGTTTTTTAATAGGCTTAAATTCATCATGTACTTTAATACTATACACCTTTTTAAAATTTTGGGGATTTAAAAAATATATTTCATCTGTACCATCACTCATAATTAAATGCTCATCGTTGTGAGTGATTCCCCACCCCTCTGTATTATAGTAAAATTTATTAATTAAATTAAAAGTATCTTTATCATAAATAAATCCCACATTAGATTTCCATGTTAGCTGAAAAATTTTATCATTATAAAGTGTAATTCCTTCGCCAAAATAATTTCTATCTAATTTGTGTAACTTTAAAATCTCTCCTGTTTGCAAATATACTTTACGTAGTGTGGATTCATTAATTCTTCCGGTGCTTTCATAAAGAAGCCCATCTTCATATACTAGCCCCTCGGTAAAAGCATTAACATCATGTGGATAAGTGTTTATAATATTATAAGAATATCTTGGAACATTATTGAAATATATCATAACCCTCACTTCCTAAATAGTTTATATTTTATATTTATTATATGTATATTTCAATAGCTATATTAGTGTGCCCCAAAAATATACATTATTTGAAGCGCATTTCACATGATATGTTCCTATATATACAAATTATAAAAGTTGACCCTGGATCTTCACCCAAGGAACTCAGGTTTTTTTACATTGTCTGCTCTTATTGCCTTTTTCATTATAGTCAAATCTACAGTTTGATTGTCTTTATCAAAGCAGCAAGGATATTTGGTGCCACACTGATTACATTCTATAAATTCCTTGAAACAAGTCTGTTCTCTATTATCAAATAAAAACGGAAGATTTTCTGCTCCTTCATCATCTATATTTATATTTACTGTATCTATTTTATATGTATAGAGATAAGTTGCCTCATGTTTTATTTCGAAGTTTTTACTATTACATTTTGGGCATACTAGTGATTCATTTATTTTCAATTTATAACATCCTCTCTGTCTTAGTATGTTTATAGTATTCTTTATTTCCTTTCGTATTTCTATTATTAGCCTTAGAGTTTTATAGTGTTTTTATACATTAAATGATAAACTAGTTATAATAACTGTATATTATTTTTAATAAATAAAATCTCATTTTATTATTAAATTTCTTTATATAAATTTAATTTTATTTTCTAAATCTATATCAGTCGGTACTATAGATCTAGAAATAAGATTGGGGGTTAAACTTTGATTAATACTAGAAAACAGATAAGTACATCTATTTTAGAATCACAAAATTTATTTAAAGATATATTTGTTCCTGTAAATAAACGTCCTGGGTTTATTAGATCGAAATCACCTAATATACCTATTTATTTTTATAGATATATTGGCTCTTGTGAAAATAAAGAACTCTATTATGAGAATTTACATAAACTAAACGATGAGCTGACTTCACTTCAAAGCTCATATTTAAAATTCACCTCAGGAATACCAATGACAATTTTATCTACCTCTATATTACAAATACCCTGGGATGGACTTCTTAGTTCCAATCCACTCCAAAGAAATACTTTAATTAGTATTCTTAAAACTAAAGGACTACTGCCGAACATAAAAAACAACTTCCTCAATGATTATATTGAAAGTAGTTTTGACGAAACCTTAGATCTTTATTTAGCAAATAAACCTAATGTTACTGAAACTGTAATCAAGAATTTTGCTGTTAAATTTTTAGGATGGATTGGAGAATTTATTCCAAAATTATTCCAAAACTCTGATTATAACCCTAAAATTGAAAAAGATATTATTAATCCTAAAGTCCTTTTTTATGGTGAGATAAAAAAACATGAAATATATTTTTTAATATTCTTATCGAAGCTAGGTTGTGATGTGCTTTATGTTAATTCACTATCCGATATGGATTTCGTCAAAATTGATAAAGAAAATATGTATTCAAAACTCATAATTTTACCTAAGACTGAACCATTAATAGATCTTAATTTTAAAACAAACCTTACTAATACTAAAGCCAAAAGAGAGGGTACTATTGAATCTCAAAAAACTATTAATCAAAACAAACAACATGTTGTAGAAAACAGAAATTCATCTTTAGACATAACCTTTAAAGATTCTATTAATATTATCCTTAAATGCAGTATAAATATATTTGATGATTTAACCCTTCCTGCCAATAAAAGAATTGGATTTTTAGGTGGATCTTCTGCTTTTATCCCAGTATATTTTTATAGATATATAGGAATAAAGCAAAATGAAGATGACTATTATAATGATCTATTTAGATTAGACAAAAACTTTAGTATCTTCGATGGTTTATATTTAAAATTCACAGACTCTATACCCATACGCTCTAATCCTAAATTAATCACCAGTACTTTAAACATATGGCAATATATAGATCCTTTTGATGTATCACTCACAAGGAAGCTTGCGGCTCTATTTCTAGAACACAAGGTTTTCCCCACGAGTAATCATACTTTAAATTGCTCTATGGCAAATAGTTTTAGCTATATATTAGATTTATACTGTAAGGAAGAAAAAAATTTAAACCTGTCCAAAGTTAGAAATTTTTCTTTGAAATTACTTTCTTGGGTTTATGAATTTGTTCCAAACCTTATGAAAAATTTCGACTTTCAAAATACTTCGTCCGATGAAATTTTTAATCCTAAAGTAATATATTATGGTGATATTAAAAAACATGAGCTTTTATTCTTGATTTTTTTATCTAGATTAGGCTGTGATATTATATATATAAATTCCTTCTGTGATATGATTTTAGAGATTACAGAATATAGTGATCTATTTTCAAAAAGCTTTGAACTCCCATATAAATCACATTTAAAAGAATTTCCAAAAGAAGAATTACTCATAAGACACGAAACTATTGCTCTAAAAGCCTCAAGGGAATTAGAGGCTACACTATATACCGATGATGATGGTTTTTATAAGCCTTGGCAATTTGAAAAATATGAAACTCACCCTACTACGTTAAAAACTACCTTTTATGAGCTGAAAATTTTATGGGATGAACCTTCTAGTTTGCGCACAGGATTTAAAGTAGAGAATAGCACCGTATATATGCCAAACTTATTCGCGAAAATAAGCGGTGTACACAGCGATTTAAATTTATATTGGAATGATTTCTTCAAGTTAAAATCATCAGATAATACATTATTTATAGCTGAACTTCCTTTTACTAAGGTAACCTACTCCAAAACCGATTTATACTCCTTAGCCTTTGTACTTGATAATATCGGGTTAATTGATAAACAAAAACTACTAAATCATAGCTGTTACAAATTTTCTTATTTAAAAACTTCCCTGCAACATACTATTTTACAAAAAATAAATTATTTGATGAAAACCGATATGCTAATAAAAACTATAGATAAAGAATTCAAATTAAAGATTTTAATGACCATCTTAAATCTTGATAAAAACATACTACAGCTAATTCAGCAGTATGATTACCCTTCAAAAATACCTAAACTTGTTATTTATGATAATAATGAAAGTATTTTTAGCGATGAAGATTCCATTGTATTATGTTTTTTAAACATATTTGGATTTGACATTACTATATTAACTCCTACTGGCTATAATAACATAGAAGGAAAAATCCAGGAAAAATTTTATGATACTCATAGATTAGAAGAAGTTAATTTCAATTTATCCTTACCTGATTTTAAAAACGAAAAAAAATATACCAAAGAAAAATCAAAAAAATTCTTTTCTAACATCTTTAATTTCAAATGATTTTCTTCAAAAAACAAATAAGGGACTTATTGAGTAAAGTCCCTTATTTATTTTAAATATAAGTTATATAATGTTGATATTTAGGAATTTCAAAGCTAACAATCAATTCCTAAACCGTATCGATCCCATAATTATTACACAAAGCTTCTAACCCACCCCTAAATCCACTACCTATGCAATTAATTTTCCATTCATTTTTATATCTATATATCTCAGCTACTACGATGGCTGTTTCTACAGATAAATTTTCATTAAATTTATAGTTTAGAATTTCTTGTTTATTGTCACCCGCTATAATTCTAAAATATCCATCTGATACTTGCCCAAAGTTTTGCTTCCTTTCATTTGCTTCATATACGGTTACAGTAAAAGCTAATTTTTGAATATGAGGTGGTATTAGATTTAAATCTAGCTGTATGCACTCATTGTAAGCTTCCTTAAGAGAAGTATTATGATCCTTTTTAATTACTATTCCGCCACAAGTGCTCTTAGTGTTTTCATAAAAAATAAAATCTTTTTCAGCTGTTTTATCATTTATATCTACCATAAATACCGATACATCTAAATCAAACTCATTATAATTATTTTTTATTATATTATAATCTAATGTTACTATTAATTTCGAAAGATTTTTAGCGTTCTGATTTAAGCTTAACTTCTGCCCTTTCGCTAATTTAATGCTTTTAGTAACATCCACAAGTTTTCTTTTTTCCATATTATTTACCTTTAATGGGACATTAACTTTAGGCTCAGAAATAATTTTAGAATGTACATTGTTTGACCCTTCAGCATTATTCTTATTCGTGTTCTGATTTGGCCCCATTACTACAGTTGCCTTTTTTTCCGGAATAATTGAGGTCTCAACAATTAATTTTCCATATTGTCTCTTTTGAGATATTATTTTTTTATTACTGCTTTCAATAATTATAGCCACAAACACGTACCTCCTAATCTATTGCAACATTTAATCCTGAAGTTCTTTCACAAGGCTGGATAATTACAGTTTCGCCCTGAGAATTAAATTCTAACATATAGGATTCTCCAGAGGTTTGCCCAAGAAAAGTTTTCCAATTTACATCCGTTTTAAAATGAGGGTCAGCGCCTGTCCAGCATACTACTGCATCAGGATCTACTACGCAAGGAGACTCTAGAATAATCGGGTTTCCATTTGTAGTTATAACTACCTGCGCATTATTAGAAGTAGCTGTTAAATTTGATGTAAACATACCCTTTTGAGATATTACACCTGACCCCATAAATCTAACTCCATATTTACACTCCTGCGTAAAAGCAAGTAAATTTTCTCCTTCAACTCCTATACTCTGACCTGACTGAAGTGTAATTATACTAATATGTTGTGCTTTGTCTGCCATATAATAACTTCCCCGTCCATTTACTTTCATAATAGGAATATTCTCACCTGTCAGCTTTCTAGCAGCTAGATTCATAACAGATTTGAATATGCTTTGATTGTTATTTGTATCTACTAATACTTTTTCTTGAGTAAAATTACCCGTGTAAGCCACCATAGCACCAACTTTTGCAAAAAAATGTCCATCTCCCTCGGCGATGCAAGTAAGCTCTTGGTGATTTCTAAAATTAAACATGTATGTTGACTCCTTTCTCAATTTAAATATAGCGGAATTTCTAACTATGTACTCTATGTATTTTTGCAAACTTCCATTTTTTAAAATTCTATGTGTAAAGTATATCATAATGTTGTTAATGATTTATTAACGAATAGATCAATTATATTTATTCTATATTCAGTAATTTCTGTGTGTAATATGTAATTGTGTATAGAAATATGCTATAATTTGTATCACAATCAGTACTATTTATAATCTTTAAATTACTGATTAATTTATTATAATAAATGGAGAACAATTATGCGATATTTTAATAATATTAATAATTCACAAGATATTTTCTTTAAAGCCCCTTCAATTTACGGATTATTTTCCTCAAAGGAAGAGTTATCCTATTCATTAGGCGCATGTTTATACATGCCAGCAACGCGAGAACATTTACTTAAGGACATTCTTTTAAGTAACAAAATGGGTACTCACACCATCAGTCTTTGTCTTGAAGATTCCGTATCTTCAGACCAAGTTGTACAAGCTGAAACTAACATTATTAATCTATTTAAGAGTATCGGCCTTCTTTTAAAAGATAACTCTTCTTTTATCGATAGTCTACCCCTTATTTTTATCAGAGTCCGAAATGTTAGTCAACTTCAAAAGTTGATTAATGAATCTTCTTTAATTGGTCTTTGTGGTTTTATTTTCCCTAAATTTGATTTTACACTTGGAGAAAAATACTTTTCTATACTAAAAGAATACAATATATCTAATAAAAGAACCCTGTACGGAATGCCAATACTCGAAACCCCCTGCATAATTCATAAAGAAACTCGAATAGAAGAACTTACTCGCGTAAAACATATCTTAGATTCTTATAAAGAATATGTTTTAAACATTCGAATTGGCGGAACAGATTTTTCTGGATTATATAGTCTTCGTCGAGGTAAAGATTTCACCATATACGATTTAGCCGTAATAAAGGACTGTATTAGTGATATAATAAATGTCTTTAAACGAGATGATTATGTTATTTCCGGGGTAGTTTATGAATATTATAGCAACGTTTTAGATTTTCATAATAATGTTCTTATTAAAGAAACCCTTTTAGATAGAACCAATGGCTTAACTGGTAAAACTGTTATACATCCAACTCAAGTAAATGTAGTAAATTCTCTTATGGTAGTTTCTAAAGAAGACTATACAGATGCACTTAATATTATCAGTTCATCACTTGATGGTGTAATAAAGAGCAATTATTCCAATAAAATGAATGAGGTAAAACCCCATGAAATGTGGGCTAAAGAAACATTACTAAAAGCTAAAATAATGGGGGTATTAGAGGATGGAAAATCACACAGAGAATTATTACAATCAATCACTTCATTACAATATAGATAATAGCCTACAAATATCACTTAATATAAAAGAAAATAAATGTAACATTCCAGCTTCAAAGCTTTTTACAATGTCCGCTAGAGAAAATAAAAAGAGGGATTTTTTATTTGTAAGTAAGGTTATAGGAAAACATATGCCAATGATTCCAGATACTCTAAAAATTATTGGAGGAATTTTGGCTCGTTTATGGATTAATGAAAGAGAGGACACAGTGCTTTATCCTACTACTGAATTAGTTGATACGCTTATTTCATTAGATGTCTCTCATAACATGGATACCTCTGTTAATCTCCACAGTTTACACGATATTTTAAACACACCCATAAGGCTTGCAAACAAAACCCTTTTTATAGGTTTTGCAGAGACAGCTACAGGTCTTGCTCAATCAGTATTTCAAAACTTCTCAAATGCGGCTTATATACATACTTCGCGTGAGAAAATAACTTCTATAGAACCTGCATTGTTTTTTAATGAAGAACATTCTCATGCAGTAGAGCATTCGCTTTTCCCTTATGAAAGTGATTTTTTTAATAAATTTTCTGATATAGTTTTAATAGACGATGAACTTACTACAGGTAAATCTGCATTAAATTTAATAAAATGCCTTCCCGGGAAATATTTTGGGATAATATCCATTTTAGACTGGCGAGATGCTAATAGTTATAAACTGTTCATTGATGAAAAAAACATAGATGTCAGGGTATGTTCCTTATTAAAAGGTGATATTAAGTGCAGTAAATCAAAAGATATTATTAGCGACGACATAACCATCCCTCCAAATTCTACCAAACTAATCCCAAGTAAAGAGTGTGTTTTTCAAATAGCGCAAAGTATTGAGGGCTATAATAAATCTACTGGTAGATTTGGAATTACCTCTCGCGATAATTTGAAAATTTCTGAAGAAATCAATTCAATATCTAAATTTTTGATAAAAGAAAGAACTACTGGAAATTGTCTTTGCATAGGAACTGGGGAGTTTATATATTTACCTTGTAGTATAAGCTCGATGCTCGGAGATAATGTCTATTTTCATTCCACTACAAGAAGTCCCGTTCATGCTAGAAATATAGCTTCTTATGGAAATAAAAATAAGATTGCTTTTCAAAGCCCTGAGGATGACACTATAACTAACTACCTTTATAATATTCCTGATAATTTCTATACCCAGGTATTTTTCTTCTCTGAAAAGCCTTTAACCAAAGAAAAGAAAGATGAATTAAATAGCATTTTCTCTTATTTTCATGCTAAATCCATTATATTTGTATGCTGGAAATGCTAATGTATCCCTTTTAAATTGATTACAGCAGATAATTTTTAAGTTTCTTAAATAATATAAAAAAGAGGTGTATTTAAATGAATAAATGTATTTTTTCAGGAAGCTACTGCACGGAAGATGTTGTATTTCTTCTTAAAGACATATCACACCTTATAGTGGAGCAAGATAATGAATTTAGAGAAAATGCTATACAAAGTGGAATCCACTATTCAGAAATGTTACCAATAGAATATACTCCCTCAAAAGGATACATGGATATTTTCTATAGTACCCTTGAGCATTCAAAAAACAAACTAGCTTCTCTAGTTTCTATATTAAGCGAGAAAATTATAGCTAAAAGAGGTAAAAATATTGTTTTAGTCTCTCTTGCAAGAGCCGGTACACCTATTGGCATATTAATTAAAAGATATATACAGTTTAAGTATAATATAACCGCTCCTCATTACAGTATTTCTATAATACGTGATAAAGGCATAGATAAAAATGCACTTATGTATATATTAAAGAATCACCCCTTCTCAGAAATACAATTCATTGATGGGTGGACAGGTAAAGGGGTTATTCAACATACATTAACAAAAGCTTGCAAAGAATATTCGCAGGAGTTTAATATAACCTTGAATTCGGACCTAGCCGTACTATCGGACCCCGCTCATTGTACCCTCATTTATGGTACAAGAGAAGATTTTTTAATTCCAAGCGCTTGTCTTAATTCTACAGTTTCGGGTCTTGTAAGTAGGACTGTTCTTAATGATAAGTTTATTTGCAGTGATGATTTTCACGGCACAAAATTTTATAAAGAATTAACGCCCGCTGATGTTTCCAATTTCTATATAGATGAAATATGTAACTGTTTCGATGAACTAGATAATAATTATCTATATGAACTAATGAATGACCCAAACGTTACAGAAGTTGCCGCAGATATTGAGTTTGATGGTAATTCTTTAAACTGCAAAGGACTTCGCGACATCGAAAGCATCAGACATAAATTTGGCATCAATAATATTAATCTTATAAAGCCAGGAATTGGGGAAACCACACGAGTACTTCTAAGAAGAATTCCCTTTAAAATACTAGTTGACTCCTTTGATAATCCAAATTTAAAGCATATATTTAAGTTAGCCGCGGAAAAGGATATTCCTGTAGAAATATATACCGATATGTGCTATTCCTGCTGTGGCATTATTAAATCTAAAGAAAAAGAAGATCTATAAGGATGTGTTTTTATGATATTTGCCTCGGACCTTGATAGTACGCTTATATATTCTTCAAGACATTGTAACTTTATTAATGAAGAAAACCTTTTTCCTGTTGACTTTTATAATAACAATATGTGCAGTTTTATTACTAAATCCATGCACAATAAACTTGAACATATAAATGAAATTATGCTTTTTATACCTGTTACCACTCGTTCCCCAGAGCAATACACGCGAATGAAATATTTTTATGATATAATAAAACCTAAATATGCCGTTGTAGCCAATGGAGGTATCATTCTTAAGAATGGTATTGAACTTAAATCTTGGACAGATATAAGCTCTAATAAGCTTAAAAAAGTTGTATCTGTTAGGAATATGATAGTATTATGCAGTTTCTTTTTAGAAAGTGATTTTATAAAATCATATAAAACTTGTGAAGATTTATTCATATACTCTATTGTGGATGAGGACAAACTAGCTAATAACATAACAAATGGGAAAGTGGAATTAGATTATTTTGAAGTATTACGTTCATTTTGCAAAGGCTATAATTACAGCGTATCAAAGCAAGGTAAAAAGGTATATATAGTACCTAATTGTATAAATAAATATGATCCTATAAATTATATAATGCAACTAGAAAATACAAATATATTCCTTGCTGCTGGTGATTCTCTGCTAGACTACCCCCTAATTAAACATTCAAATTATGGAGTAGTTCCGTCTCACGGAGAATTACTAAGTAACCTTTTCGAGAAAACACTCCATAATAATGTCTATATTACAAAAAAATATGGTATATTTGCAGGTGAGGAAATTTTAAATATAGTACATCAAAAATTCCACGAAATTAACGATATTTCTCGTAATGAAGTATGTTCCTATATTGAATAATATTACGTTTACCTTATTTAGAACAAAGTAAATCCCCCATTATTGATTAAAATCAATAATAGGGGATTTATCATTTTGTCCACATGAAAATAAATAATAAGTACGTATTCCAGTCTATTTATTTTCATATTCCTACTCTTCTAAGCTACTCTCTTTTCTTCTGATTCTTCTTCTATTTGTTGTTGCCCTTTTTTTACAAAAGGCTTCACAATCAATTTCACAATTTCATTTACTACTATTATAAGTGAAGATAAAATGATTATCTTTAACCACATAGTAGCGCTTAAAGACACTGCATTAAAGAATTTCGAAAACACTTCAGTTACAAATATTTGTGTTACTGCTGTAATCATAATTATCTTTAAAAATATAGTGTTCTTTGTAAGGCTAGGAAATATGCTATCTGCCCCAAATTCTCTACAATTAAAAGCATTAAATAATGCACTGAAAGCAAATAATGCAAATAATGCTGTTTGCATTTCGTTTGGTCCTGTAATCCCATCTTTAGGGAATCCAGTTCCTAATATGTCAAACCTCATCTGAATCATGATAACACAAGTTATATATAAAGCATTGGCAATCATACTTCTTAACATTTGTTTAGTTATAATACTAGCATTTCTATTTGTAGGTTTTCTGTTTAAAACAGCATCTCTTACTGGTTCTAGTCCCAGGGATAGTGCTGGTGGGCCATCCATTATAATATTTACCCATAGAAGTTGTATTGTAGTGAATGGCATTTGAAAGTCAAACACTACAGATAAAATTGCTGTTAAGAATGCAATTATATTTACAGTTATCTGGAATTGAATAAATCTTTGGAAGTTTTCATAAATACCTCTTCCCCATTTAATTCCTTTTACTATAGTCCCAAAACTATCATCTGTTAAAATTATATCCGCTGCATTTTTACTAACTTCGGTACCAGCTATACCCATAGCTATACCCACATCTGCTCTTGTAAGGGCTGGAGCATCATTTATTCCATCTCCAGTTACTGCAACTACTTCTCCATTACTTTGAAGAGCCTCAACTATTCTCATTTTTGTATCAGGCTTTGAACGTGCTACTATTGAGATTGTTGTTATTTCATCTTTAAGTTCCTCATCAGATAATGTATCTATATAAGTAGCCTCTACTGCCCTATTTTTACCACTAAGTAATCCTAATTCTTTTCCTATAGCAATGGCGGTATTAATGTTATCCCCTGTAAGCATTTTTGTAGAAACTCCTGCTTTTTTAGCAGTTTCTACGGCTTCCTTAACGTCAAGTCTTAGAGGATCTCTTATTCCTACGAATCCTGTAAACACTAAGTCATTTTCTAAAGTGCCTTGCTCGGATGCCATAGCTACCTCTTCACTTATATTTCTATATGCAAATCCAAGTACACGCATAGATTTTCTCTGAAGTTTCTCTATTTCATCTAATATTTCTTCTCGTCTTGCTTGATCGAGCTCCACTTCCATGCAATTAATATGTTCATATTTGCATAATTCTAAAATAATTTCTGGCGCTCCCTTTGTTAATACTGTGGCACCTTTATCCTCTTCTATAACCGTACTCATTCTCTTACGCTTTGAACTAAATGGAATTTGATGAGCTATTTTTGCGCTTTGTCTTTCTTGTACATAATCACAAGCATCATTGTATAAAAGAAGAGCACATTCTGTTGCACTACCTAAATATTTTACTTCTTTATCAGCTTTCTCAATATCTGCTGTTGAATTTACGATACAGTTATCTATAAAATAGTTATTTCTATCGCTTAATTCATCTCTTGCTTTGAACTTGCCATTTAAGTAAACTTGTTCTACAGTCATTCTATTTTGAGTAAGTGTACCTGTTTTATCTGAGCATATTACACTTACAGAACCTATTGTTTCACAGGCTTCTTTTTTAGTAACAAGCGCATTTATCTTAGCCATCTTTTGCATAGTTATTGCAAGTGTCATATTTATCATTGTTGGAAGACCTTCTGGAACAGCTGCAACAATTAAAGCAACACATACAACAAAGGCAGTTTTTATTGGTCCAACAGACTCTAAAAAGGCAAATACACCGGTAGTATCTGGTGATATAGTATTCGCTAGAACCATTTTTATAATCATAATTATAAATAGTATCGCAGCTATTGCGCTTGATACTTTTGAAATCTTAGCACCCAAATCTCCAAGTTTCGCTTGAAGCGGTGTTTCTAAATCACTTTCTTCAAGATTTTTAGCTATTTCGCCCATTTGTGAGCTATCACCAGTGGAAGTAACTACAAAGCTAGCTCTACCATACGCAATAAGTGTTCCCCCGAAAACCATATTCGTTTGTTTTGCTGGAATAGGGTCTTGCACAATATTTTTATCTTTAGCTTGTATATTTTCCATTTCTATAATAACATCGAAATCCTTGCTCACGTCTTCTGATTCTCCTGTAAGCATATCCTCTCTAACCATTAAATCTATACTACTTATGAGTCTTCCGTCCGCTGGTACCATATCACCCGTCTCAATTGAAACTATATCACCAGGTACCAAATCACTTTTATTCACTTGAACAATTTTCCCATTACGCAATGCTTTTACTTCTATATTTTCTGTCATTTTTGAAAGCGCATCTGCAGCTTTTTGTGATTTTCCTTCTGTGAAAATTCCTATGCCAATTCCTATTGCTACAGCACATACTATACCAATGGCGTCACTAAACTCTCCTACTAATGCACTAATTACCGCTGCCGCTAAAAGTATTATCATCATAGGCTCAGTTATTGCCTCCTTAATACTATCCCACATCGATACCTTTTCTTGTTTAGTAAATTCGTTAGCACCATACTTTGCTAGTCTTTCTTTAATCTCAGAACCCGATAATCCCTTACTACTATCAACTTTAAGACTTTTTAAAACTTCTGAGATCTGCTTATTAAAATATTTCATGTTATCCACCCTTCTGTAATTTACATAATTTCTTTTAAATTAAAATGTAGAAAATGATAACCCTCTCATTTTCTACATCACTAGTATATCTATATATCTATATATCTATATATGCATATAAATATATCTACATTTATCTATAATCTATTTAAACCCAGTTTGTCTATTGGTATCTTTTTATCATTTCACCTAAGCCAGATGAAGCATCTGTTTCTCCTACGGCTGTAAATTTCCATTCTCCATTATTGCGATAAATTTCTGCAACGAATAACCCAGTTTTACCAGAATATTCTTCTGTTAAGTTAAAACGAAGCATCTCTTTATTGTCTGTTAGATTTACTAAACGTATAAAAGCATTTTGTATCATACCAAAATGTTGTTTACGCTGAACTGCCGCATAGATATTAACCACAAAAACTAACTTAGTTATATTTTGAGGTATGCTTGACAGATCAACCATAATTTGCTCATCATCTCCATCACCATCTCCAGTAAGATTGTCTCCCATATGCTGAATACTACCACATTTACTTTTTAAGTTCCCGAAATAAACCATATTTTCTTTTCCTCTTAGCTTATCATTTCCATCAAGCATTAGCACAGAAGCATCACAATCTATTTGTGCTTGCTTTCCACCAAATAAGCCTCCAAACAATCCCTTAGATGCTCGCTCCACTGGATCCCATCCAAGTCCGACCATTGTCTTTTTTAACCCAGGATTATCTTTTGTAAGATTTATCTTTTGACCTTTTTGTAAATTTATACCCATTTTGTCATCCCCTTTAAATATTCAATGAATATTTATCCACTGATTAATTTAAATATCATATTGCTTTCTATGCATCAAGACCATAATTTTTACAAAGGGCTGCTAGTCCACCTTGAAATCCACTTCCTGTCGCACTAAATTTCCATTCTCCATTGTTACGATATATTTCACAAAATACTAATGCAGTTTCTACTGAAAAATCTTCTGATAAGTCGTACCTTAGGATTTCTTCATTAGTTTCTTCATTTACCACTCTAACAAACGCATTAGAAATTTGGCCGAAATTTTGTGCACGAGCTATTGCATCATGTATAGTTACTGTAATTGCAATTTTATCAATGTCTGTTGGTACTTTAGAAAATTCAATGATTAATTGTTCATCGTCTCCGTCGCCTTCTCCAGTTCTATTATCACCGGTATGTATAACAGCTCCCGTTGAATGCTCTAAATTGTTATAGAATATAAAGTCTAGGTCATTATTGGTTTTTCCATTTGAACCTACTAAAAAGGCTGAAGCATCTAAATCAAAATCTCCTCCACCTGAATATTTATTTGTATCCCAGCCTAGTCCTATAACTGCTTTAGCTAAACTTGGGTTAGTTTTAGTTAAATCTATTTTTTGACCTTTACTTAAGTTAATTGTCATAATTATTCCTCCTTACTAATCATCATTTTTAATGCCATTTAATCTACACTAATTCCAAAGTTACTACAAAGCGCAGTTAATCCACCCTCAAAGCCACTTCCTATTGCACTGAACTTCCACTCCCCGTTGCTACGATATAGTTCTGCTACTACCACTGCAGTTTCAATACTATAATCTTCACTTAAATCATATCTTATTAATTCATTATCATTATTTTCATCGAGAATTCTTATAAATGCATTAGATACTTGTCCAAAATTTTGGCATCTTTGCACAGCTTCGTGAATAGTTACAGTAAAGTTAATCTTCTCAATAGAAGATGGCACTTTACTCAGTTCAATTCTAATTTGTTCATCATCACCATCACCATCACCAGTTTTGTTATCTCCTAAATGCGTTACAGACCCTGCTGAGTCCTTTGGATTATTATAAAAGATAAAATCATTATCAGATGTTACTTTCCCATTTGCTCCAACTAAGAAAGCCGCTGCATCTAGATCGAAGGAAGCTCCACCATCATACTTATTAGTATCCCATCCAAGTCCAACAATAACATTACTAAGGCCTGGATTAGCTTTCGTTAAATCTACCTTTTGACCCTTTTTTAAACTAATTGCCATAATAAATTCCTCCTCAGAAACCACTATATAATATATAGTCCTTCAATAATTAATTTTACTTATTAAAAATAAAAAGCTTATTATTAATCATTTCCAAAAATTCAGACAATAAACATCTTATCTGTTCATTTATAAAAAAAACTTTATTTTAGTCTAAATTATATAATATAATTAAACTAAAATAAAGCAACTATCATCATTACTATTATAACATTATTCCCCACTAAATACTAGATTACCAGTTAAATATCACTTACTGTTTTGTATATTTTTGGTGAACAAATAGCTATTCTGATAAAAGCAAGGTAAAAAATTCGATAATAGCTGATGGTTATGTTATAGAATGAATTGTTTAAAATAGCATTATCTGCAAAAGCTCTAGGGTAAAGTCCTAAAGTTTTTTTTCTTTATCTATACTAGGTAATTTTTCAACGTAAACGCTTGTGCTTGGGAAAGCCATTGAAATTCCCTCTTGCTGTAAAATGTCCAGTATATTAAAATTAACATTTTCTTTTATTTTAAAATATTCATCAAAATCTGGTGTATCAGTAAAGAAACATATTAAAATATCTAAACTAGTTGCATTAAATTTATCAAATGTAACAAGGATGCCTTCCTTACTAACCTGTGAATAATTCTCTAACATATTTCTAATCTTATCCACACAAATCTCTAATTTCTCCCTAGAGCTATAAGTTAATTCTAAATTCAAATTAACCCTTCGTTTACCCCTTCTACTAAAATTGGTTACAGCCTCATTAGTTAATTTTGAATTAGGCACTATTATTAATGCTTGATCAACAGTTCTTATTTTAGTAGTCCTAAACGAAATATCCTCTATGCTACCTTCTAATGTGTCACTATTAATCCAATCTCCAATAGTAAAAGGCTTATCTAATATTATAAACATACCTGCAATAACATTGGATGCCGCATCTTTAGCTGCTAATGCAAAAGCCAATCCTCCTAACCCAAGCCCAGTAACAAAACCTTGAATGTTATATCCCCACTTCTCAGCAATTATGGTAATAACTAACGCTACTAGCATCATTCTTAACGTTTTTGATATAAATGGGAATAATATTTTATCCACTTTTACATCATATGCTTTATGCATTCTCTCAAACAGCAGAGAAGATTCTCCAGTAAGATCATATAGTCCCCAACAAATTAAAATTATTACAGCAGAACTGAAAATCTTTTCTATAAATGAACTATCAATTGGAACTCCTGCGATAATTAAAATTTTAAAAGCAAAATAAAATCCTAATACCTCAAAAAAGTTAGTTACAGGTTTTTGGAAAGCAGCCACTATTTTTGTATCTGTTTCAAATTTTGTTTTATTAACAAGTTTTAATATTATTTTGAATACATATTTTGCGAATATTTTTTTTAACAATACAAATAATGCGAAAACTGCGATAGCTATTCCTACATATTTTAATTTATAGGATGTTAAATCATTAAAAACCTCTTGTATTTTGTCTTTAGCAAAAAAGTCAACTATGGATTGGAACAAAACAACACACTCCTTTTTTCTTATGTTAATATATATAATCATTTTAAGCTAATAATGTTATTTTCTCAATGGATTATATAGGAAGAAACAACTTTTATTAATATACAACCCTTTAAAATTATACTCTAGATGAGTTTAGTTAATTTTCCTGTAAGGTATTATTAATTAAACACCCTTATTCAACATCTATTTATATTTCTATAAGACATAAAAAAACTTCAGGGGATTTAAATTCTCCCTCTGAAGTGGTTAATCGATCACCTTAGATACTCCTTGAATTGTAAACACTATTTAGCACCTTGACTTTGTACCGGTCTCATTATTTTTAAAATGTCCAACACGTACCCCCTTATAACTATTAAAATATGATGTTTGATTTTCTTTCTCCATATTATCTCCGTAATCTATATTTTTTTCATTAAATATATAAAAAAATGAAGTTAATTTCTTTAAATTTCTATCTGCTGGTTTATAAGTTGGATCAAACACATATGACGCTCTATAGTATTTACACGCCATAGCTGCATCGCCTTTATATTCTGAAATAACTCCTAGTAAATTGTACACTTCTGCCGAATGATCATTTTGAATCATAGCTGCATATAGATACATATGTGCTAGATCATATTTATTTGACTTTATTTCATTAATAGCTTCTTTTATATTATTTTGAAAAGAACTTTCTTCATTACTATTTGTTAACATATAATCACCCCAGGTTATCCTTTCACTTTATATTTATAATTATATCTTATCAAAATCACCATGAACTTGATATTAAGAAAGTATAAAGATAAATCCTGATGTATAAAGATTATGTTAATATTTTAAGTTACGTCTTATTGTTTTGCAAAAAAAGATGAAGCTAAAAGCTTCATTTTTGAAACATTATTCATCTACTAAACGATAACCTACTCCAACCTCCGTTATGATATACTGCGGCCTAGCAGGATCCTTCTCTATTTTTCTTCTTATATTAGCCATAAATACCCTAAGAGACTGTGTATCATTCTCAAAATAACTTCCCCAAATCTCATCAACTATATATTTATGAGTTAACACACGTCCTGCATATCTTGACATTAGCTCAATTAGTTTGTATTCCATTGGCGTTAAATGTATCTCTTTATCTAAAATTATAACTTTACGTTTTTCAAAATCTATCTTTAAATCCTTCACCTTAAATACTGACTGCACATCGTTTTGTGACTTATTCTCTCCATTAAAATGTCTAAGTGCCACTCTAGTTCTAGCTAAAAGCTCTGCTACACTAAAAGGCTTGGTCAAATAATCATCTGCACCTTTATCTAATGCTTCAACTTTTTCCCTTTCAAGACCACGAGCTGAAACAACTATAATCCTAGCTTTTGTAGACTCCCTTACTTTCTCAATAACATTAAGTCCATCAATATCCGGTAACCCTAAGTCCAAAATTATTATATCTGGATTATGTGAAAAAATAAGTGTTATAGCCGCATTGCCAAATTCAGTTCCAATGCACTTATATCCCTGTGCTTCAAGCGAAATTTTCATAAATTTTTTAATAGGCTTATCATCTTCAACTATTAAAATCAAAGGCTTCATATCCACTGCCATCACCCCTTATTACAGGTAAACCAAATCTAAAAGTCGCCCCACCAGAAGAGTTATTTAAAGCTTCTATATATCCACCATGTGCTTCTATTATAGACTTACAAATAGCAAGTCCCAATCCTATCCCTCGCTTTTCTAGGGAATTACTCTTAGCCCTGGTATAAAACCTATCAAATATAGTTGGTATATCTTCTTCTGGTATGCCTTTTCCATTATCTGATACCTCAAAAACCACACTATCTTCCTTTTCTGTAACTTTAACTTCTATAATAGAATCACTCTGTGAATACTTGATGGCATTATCAATCAAATTAATAAACACTTGTTCTATTAATAATCCATCTACAAATAATATAACCATTTTTTCTGGTAGTTCAATCTTAATATTATGACTTCCCGAAAACCTCGTAACTCTCGATATAGATTCAGCAACAAGTTCTTCAACAATCTCTACCTCTTTCTTAATTTCAAGCTTACCTTCATCTATCCGTGTCATGCTTAATATATTTTCAACTGAATGTATAAGCCAGCTTGTATCTTCATAAATTATTTCAAGAAGTTCTTTCTTGGTATCATTATCAAGTACATCATAATTATCACTAATAGTAGAAACTGACCCTAATATTCCTGTTAGCGGAGTTCTTAAATCATGCGAAATTGACCTTAAAATATTGCCCCTAAGCCTTTCCGACTCAGTCTCTAAATTTATCTGTCTTTTCTTTTCGTATAACTCTTCTCTTTCAATAGCTAAAGCGATTTGTGTAGAAACGGACTCTAGAAGGATCTTTTCATTTTTTGATAACACATTTTCTTCTAAACATGCGATGCCAATAATTCCAAGAATCCTATTTTGTCCTTTAATGGGATGGTAATATCCAATACTATTTAAGGAAATTTCAGCTTCAATGCCAACTGATTTGCCTGTTTTAAAGCATTTTTCAATTGCTCCAACCTCTATATCTGACTTAAAAATCCCCCTACTATATTCTCCATTAAGCATATATTCACTTGGCTGTTGCAAATTATTTTTATCATCTACTATAGCTATCATAATATTTCTGTTAAACATATCAACTAAATTATCGCCACAAAACTCAACTACTTGTTTTTTATTTCTTGCCGTAAGCAATGATTTATTAATTTTATATAAAATTTGCATTCTATTTTCACGTATATAAGATATCTTAGCTTGCGACTTAACTCTTGAAGTTAAAGTGCTTGTAATAATTGCTGCTATAAGCATTATAATAAAAGTTACTGGATAATCAGCTCTATAAGCTAGAAAGGTATAATATGGCACCGTAAATAAAAAGTTAAATGATAGCACGCCAATTATCGCGGCCAGTATACCATAACCATATCCATCAGTACTTCTTGATACGAATAATACACCTAAAATAAATACTATTATTACATTTGATTCATGTAACCCAATTTTTCTAAATATCAGAGATATTACAGTGGCTAAACTCATAATTACTATAGTTTTAACCACATTGGTAATCATTATTGTTTTAGGTTTGATTTCTTCATAATCACTATATTCATATTCACTAGAAATTTTGAAAAACTTCTCATCAAATTTACCTTTCTTCAAACTCCACATCACCTTCCTAATATATCTAAATATCGTTTATTTAAACTATGACTATCCTAAATGCCTCTTAATTAGCAATGCTAATCTTGAATAATCCATTACTTAAAAAGGATATCTAGTACTATGCTTAGTATGGACAAAATAGTTTTAGTTTTAAAGTTCTAAAAAAAGCATTTCACTTTGAAGTGCTTTTAGTAAATTTTATATATGAAAAAATTAAAGCAAGTGTGATGACTGTTAATATTATTGCTATACCTTTTTTATTGTTACTTATAGGGATTGCTACTTTGTGCCCAGGCTCTATAATTTTAACCGAGCTTGCATGGATATCCATATCCCCCCCATGATCCTTACAAGCCCTATTAAAAGTTCCATTTATCTTAACTATATCTCCCCTATAACCATACTTACCAAATTTTTTTATACTTTGAACTTGTTCAGATTTAATCCATATTCCCATAGCTGTGCTTCCATCATTGATATTTACCCATGAGTATTTACCTCTATTCATACATTCACCAATAGCTTCACCCTTTAATGTAATTTTACTATTATCAATATTTTTGCTATTTTCGATTAATTCATTAAAATTACTATATTCCTTTGCCATACATGTTATTGAAAAAGAAAAAGCCAAAATACACACTACTATTATTGTTTTAAAAGTCTTAACCATAATTTCTTTATGCCTCCAAATGTGACTCCTATTAGCGCAAACACAGATATGAATTCTAATCTTCCTAAATACATTGCAATTATATAATATACCTTCATTGCAGTAGGCATTGTAGGCGCCGTAATCCCAATGGATAATCCTACATTTCCTGTAACTGAAGCTGCTTCAAAAGCTGAACTGAGCACTGGGTATCCATAATAGGTTCCCAACGCAGTACCTATAAAAAATAATATTATATATAATATTATTATTAGGTAAGCAGATTTCACCATTGCATCCTCTAAGATAATTTCCTTTATATGATGAAATTTAAACACCTTTATTTTTCTATCAGAATTTAATAATTTGTTTACCTCTGCAATTATACTTTTAAAAACCAATCCTACCCTTAATCCTTTAAACCCACCTGCCGTAGAACATGCTGATCCACCTATAAGCATGGCTATTATAAGCATAACCACAGGAAAATCGCCCCATTCAGTTGCAAACTGTCTGGCATAAAGATTACCAAACCCTGTAGTTGTATGCGCTGATAATACATTATAAATACCTTTTCTGAAAACCGATATACCATTACTATATACACCTGAATTTGTTAGTTTTAACGCTGTAAAAAAAGAAATAATTAAAGCTGTAATAAAAAAACTCTGTGTTTCAATATTCTTGAATATCTCTTTTTTGTTGCCTTGCCATACTGCATAATGTAATGCAAAATTTAAAGAACCAATGACAAAGAAAATCATTGTTAATAACTCATAGGAAAGACTATGATAATACAGAATGTTTTGAGACATTGGTGCAAATCCACCAGTACTCCACGCAGACATAAAAATAAATAATCCATGAAAGAAAGCACTTACAGGCTGCATGCCTATAAACATTCCATTAATCCAAAGCATAATAGTACCTACAATTAAATACACAATACTTATTTTCCATATAATTCTTGCTGTGTTTTTTACATTAGGTACGAGTTCAGCATCCTTACCTTCACCAACATACATTTTGTAAGCACCTAAAGTATGGTTTACCATAAAACTTAAAGCTAGTACCACCATGCCTTGGCCTCCAACAAAGGTAAGAATGTGTCTCCACATATTTAATCCTAGAGAAAGATGGTCAAGATTTTGAATAAGTAGGACTCCTGTGGTTGTAAATCCACTCATAACATCAAAACATGCATCTAAGAAAGATGTTGTATTTCCACTGAGTTCATAAGGCACCGCACATAACAAAGTTAATATAATCCATGAACTAGATGCAATAATTAACCCATGCTTCCATTGCAACCTTACTTTATCAACCTTGTCTTTACCTGTAAACATAAGAACTATACCTAAACTAATCGCTATATTTATACTAATAATAAAATCTAAAAGCGCGCTCCATTCCTTAAATATCAATGAGATCAATATGGGTATCAACATTAAACTTGCAGTTCCCATTATTACATAGCCTACATAAAAATTTATTATTTTAAAATCATCAAAGTTTTTTGTTATTTTTTTCATATAATCACCTTGCCAAAATCATATTAATGCCATATAAAATAAATAAAAATGTTAATGTATATCCTATCTCTGTAATTACTCCGCATACAATTTTTTTATTAGTCATAATATATTTACCCTCCAATTATAGATTTTTCTACATCATTTTTTTTATCTGTATTTGTGATAATAAGTACTTTATCACCTTCTTTTATATCTACGCAGCCTCTTGGAAAAATTACTTCCCCACTTCTTATTATTGATAGTATTACACATTCCTTAGGTATATTTAACTGCTCTACTGATTTATCTTTCCATGCGCTTCTTTTATCTATTTTTGCTTCTACTAATGTCATTTCTCCTTTATTAATGCTTTCTATAATTTTCAGTGGTTCGCTATTAAATTCACCCTCTATCAAATTGCAAATTACTTGTGTGCTACATACAGTCTTATCCACTCCTAACGCTTCGAAAATTGCTGTATTTTTAGGATTGTTGATTCTAGCTATTGTTTCATTAATATTAAAGTTTACTTTAGCCATCTGACATATTACCAGGTTTTCCTCATCTTTTCCCGTTACTGCAGCTACAACTTCAGCTTGCTCTATATCCGCATCTTCTAATACTTCAACATCTGAGCCATCCCCACATATTACATCTACTTCAAGTTCTTCGGCAACCTTTTCACAAATTTTTGTGTTTTTTTCTATTAACACTACCTGATGTTTTTTTTCTTTTAATGCTTTAACAAGATAGTATCCTACCTTCCCACCGCCAACTACTATTGCTCTCATCTAAGTTTCTCCTTCATTATTGCCTTTACTAACTTTTCTTTATTCTCCTTATTTATGCTACAAATTATTTTGTCACCCTTTTCCAATAGTTCATTTTCATTTGGTATAATAAGTTCCCCCTTTTTGGAAACTGCACATATCCTACAATTAAACTTATCTTCTATTTCTAAAATGTTATTAATTCTAAGTCTGTTTATTGTAATCTCCTCTATTGATATATCATTATTTAATATCAATAATGCATCTGATTTTTTATCTATTATTTTGTTTTTAATTATATTTATACTTACTTCAGTTGGACTTATAGTTTGTAGTCCTAGTTTTCTATAAATAAATTCCCTTGATGGATCAAAAATTCTAGCTATTACTTTAGGCACCTTAAATATATCCTTTGCAATTTGACTAGCCATAATATTTATATTATCTGCTGGAGTCATAGCTAAAAATATATCTGCTTTATCTATTCCCGCGTCTATTAATATATCATTATCTATCTCCACTCCTTTAATTCTAATTCCATTAAATCCACTTCTAAGTCTCTCTAGATTTTCCGCATGTTTATCCACTATTACCACATCATGACCGTCATTAGACAATTCCATAGCAAGTCCGCTACCTAATCTACCACAACCTATTATTACAATATACATAGTATGTTCTCCTTACTTAAATTTCTTTTAAAAAAACCATAGCTGAATTTAAAACTACTTTTAGTAAGTTAATATGAATTTACTATTAAATTTAAATACCATATGCATATTTTAAGCAATTATAGGAAATAATGCAACTTTGCATAACTGTCCTTAAAATCATTCTCCTACCTGTTATATGTGGTTTAAGAAATCTAGCAATTCTATTCTTTGTTTACATTCGTTTTTGTTCATTTTCCTCATAGTACTAACTCCATAATTGAGTATATAACTTACTTAAAAGAAGTAGAGTGTGTTTTTATCTATAATTTGCACATAACACATATTTTACATGTTAAAGTATTCACTTGTAGTTGATTATAATTAATAAAAGTGATATATAAACTTAAAAATACAGATGAGAATATTATCAGGATTATTATTTTATTTAAAATCCTTACTCAACTAAAATTAAGCTATAATTCTACACCATTAAGTGTTAAAATTATAGCTCTATATGTTTAACGACATTTCAGAAGGAAAGTCTCCCACTTCTATAAGTGGGAGTTACATACTCTAACAAATAGAAAACTTCAGCGGGAGTATAAATCTCCTTCTGAAGTCGTTAATGTTTCAGCTCCGCAGGAGATGATTTAATAATACAATTTTTCACTTGGGAAAGAAGGACTACTATGAAAAGAGCTTTAGTTGTAGATGATACAAAAAATATTCGTACGTTGCTAGGCATTTACCTTAAACTAAACAATTTTGAAGTTTTGATGGCTACTAATGGTCATGAAGCTTTATCATTAATTGATACTGTGCCCGTAGATTTAATATTTTTAGATATTAAAATGCCCGAAATAAGTGGCACAGAAGTTCTAAAACGAATTAGAACTAAAGGAATAACCGCTCCAGTAGTAATTATGACAGCTTTTGCCACAGTTAAAAATGCAGTGGATTGTACTAAACTTGGGGCAATTACTTATTTACAGAAGCCTTTTACTACAGATAAGATTAAAACTATTCTTGCTGAATTGACTACAAAAGATGATACCTATGATAAAAATATTGATAAAAATATTGAACACCAAATAATTACTATAAAATATTTAATAAATGAAAATAACTTAGAAAAAGCATTAGATACTTTAAAAGTGGTTTTATCCACCGATCCAAGTATTCCAGAGATTTATGAATTAATGTCTATAGTATATAGTAGACAAGGAGAATTAAAAAAATCGAAAATATTTCATAATATGTCGGAACAATGGAAATAAAAAAAAGCACTTCATAAAGAAGTGCTTTCTGGTGGCTTACCGGGGAATCGAACCCCGGACACCATGATTAAAAGTCATGTGCTCTACCAACTGAGCTAGTAAACCATGTTTACCTGGCGACAACCTACTCTTCCACAAGGTCACCCCTGCAGTACCATCGGCGCATTGAAGCTTAACCTTCGTGTTCGGTATGGGAACGGGTGTTACCTTCATGCCATAATCACCAGATTGAGAATATAAATATTCTCTGAAAATTGCACAGTGAATTAATCTTCTTCCTTTGTCAGAAGCTTAGTTTCTTTCTTACGAAAGAAATAGTTCCTGCGAAAGAAGTATATCGCATTACTTTTAATTATATATTTAGGTCAAGCCCTCGACTTATTAGTATTAGTCAGCTGAACATGTTACCATGCTTACACCTCTAACCTATCAACCTGGTGGTCTTCCAGGAGTCTTACTAACATCGCACTTACGTGCGAGTTATGGGAAATCTCATCTCAGGGTGGGCTTCACGCTTAGATGCTTTCAGCGTTTATCCCTTCCAAACATAGCTACCCAGCGATGCCACTGGCGTGACAACTGGTGCACCAGAGGTTTGTCCATCCCGGTCCTCTCGTACTAAGGACAGCTCCCTTCAAATTTCCTACGCCCGCGACGGATAGGGACCGAACTGTCTCACGACGTTCTGAACCCAGCTCGCGTGCCGCTTTAATGGGCGAACAGCCCAACCCTTGGGACCTACTTCAGCCCCAGGATGCGACGAGCCGACATCGAGGTGCCAAACCTCCCCGTCGATGTGGACTCTTGGGGGAGATCAGCCTGTTATCCCCGAGGTAGCTTTTATCCGTTGAGCGATGGCCCTCCCACGAGGTACCACCGGATCACTAAGCCCGACTTTCGTCCCTGCTCCACTTGTAAGTGTCGCAGTCAGGCTCCCTTCTGCCTTTGCACTCTTCGCGCGATTTCCAACCGCGCTGAGGGAACCTTTGGGCGCCTCCGTTACTTTTTTGGAGGCGACCGCCCCAGTCAAACTGCCCACCTAACAATGTCCTGTGACCAGATTCATGGCCTCCAGTTAGAACCTCAGTACTGTCAGGGTGGTATCCCAAGGATGACTCCACACAGGCTGACGCCCATGTTTCTCAGTCTCCCACCTATCCTGTACAGACAATACCGAAATTCAATGCTAAGCTACAGTAAAGCTCTACGGGGTCTTTCCGTCCAATCGCGGGTAGCAAGCATCTTCACTTGCACTACAATTTCGCCGGATGTGTTGTTGAGACAGTGCCCAAATCATTACGCCATTCGTGCGGGTCGGAACTTACCCGACAAGGAATTTCGCTACCTTAGGACCGTTATAGTTACGGCCGCCGTTTACTGGGGCTTAAGTTCATACCTTCGCTTGCGCTAAGTAATCCCCTTAACCTTCCAGCACCGGGCAGGCGTCAGCCCCTATACATCAGCTTTCGCTTTAGCAGAGACCTGTGTTTTTGCTAAACAGTTGCTTGGGCCTATTCTCTGCGACCTACTTACGTAGGCACCCCTTCTCCCGAAGTTACGGGGTCAATTTGCCGAGTTCCTTAACAACAATTCTTCCGATGGTCTTAGGATTCTCTCCTCACCTACCTGTGTCGGTTTGCGGTACGGGCACCAATATCCTCGATAGAGACTTTTCTTGGCAGCGTGGAATCAGATACTTCAGGAATAAATTCCCTTCCCCATCACATCTCAGCGTTAAGAGCAAACGGATTTGCCTGTCTGCTCCGCCTAAATGCTTAGACACACATCCAATAGTGTGCACATCTTATCCTCCTGCGTCATCCCATTTCTAATAACGTCCATTGGTGGTATCGGAATATCAACCGATTGTCCATCACCTACGCCTTTCGGCCTCGGCTTAGGTCCCGACTAACCCTGAGAGGACGAGCCTTCCTCAGGAAACCTTAGGTTTTCGACCGTTAAGATTCTCACTTAACTCTCGCTACTCATGCCAACATTCTCACTTCTGTACCGTCCACCACTCCTTACGGTATGACTTCAGCCAGTACAGAAAGCTCCTCTACCGCGTACACAATTGTGTACACCCATAGCTTCGGTGGTAAGTTTTAGCCCCGGACATCTTCGGCGCAGGATCTCTTGACTAGTGAGCTATTACGCACTCTTTAAATGAGTGGCTGCTTCTGAGCCAACATCCTAGTTGTCTTAGAAATCCCACATCCTTTTCCACTTAACTTACACTTTGGGACCTTAGCTGATGGTCTGGGCTGTTTCCCTTTTGACTACGGATCTTATCATTCGCAGTCTGACTGCCGAAATAAAAGTATATGGCATTCGGAGTTTGATAGGGTTCAGTAACTGTTGTCAGCCCCTAGCCCATTCAGTGCTCTACCTCCATTACTCAATTAATCGACGCTAGCCCTAAAGCTATTTCGAGGAGAACCAGCTATCTCCGAGTTCGATTGGAATTTCTCCGCTATCCACAGCTCATCCCATGGTTTTTCAACACCAACGTGGTTCGGACCTCCACGGAATTTTACTTCCGCTTCATCCTGGCCATGGATAGGTCACCCGGTTTCGGGTCTACGACATGCAACTATGCGCCCTATTCAGACTTGGTTTCCCTTCGGCTCCGTACCTTAAGTACTTAACCTTGCTACATATCGTAACTCGTTGGCTCGTTCTACAAAAAGCACGCCGTCACACATATAAAGTGCTTCGACCGGTTGTAGGCACACGGTTTCAGGTTCTATTTCACTCCCCTTCCGGGGTTCTTTTCACCTTTCCCTCACGGTACTTCTTCACTATCGGTCACTAGGTAGTATTTAGCCTTGGGAGGTGGTCCTCCCAGCTTCCCACAAGGTTTCACGTGTCTCGTGGTACTCTGGATTAGATCTGACTGTTTTTCCTTTTCATTTACAGGCCTATTACCTTCTGCGGAGCAGCTTTCCAGCTATCTTCAATTAAGGAATTGCAGTATTTATGATCTATCCTCAACCCCCAGATCAAAGACCTGGGTTTGGGCTCTTTCCCTTTCGCTCGCCGCTACTTAGGAAATCGATGTTTCTTTCTCTTCCTCCGGGTACTTAGATGTTTCAGTTCCCCGGGTCTACCTCTGCATACCTATTTATTCAGTATGCAGTACATAGTTGTTACTATGTGGGTTCCCCCATTCGGAAATCTTTGGATCACAGGCTATTTGCGCCTACCCAAAGCTTATCGCAGCTTAACGCGTCCTTCTTCGGCTCCTAGTGCCAAGGCATTCGCCATGCGCCCTTTGTAGCTTGACCTTGATTCTGTCTATTTACATAGACGGTTATATTAATTTTGCGAAATTGTATTAAATTAATTTATAAACTACTTGCGTAGTTTTAATTTTTTTAAAACAACTTTTTTCACTGTGCAATTTTCAAAGAACATTTTAAGAAAAACTATTCATTATCTAACTCCTAAGAGTTAGATAAAATTAGTCTCTCAAAATTAAACAGAGAACTAGGTACGATTAATTACAATAGATATTTTTGAAGAACAAATTAATATTCTTCTATTGCATCGACCGAAGTCAATACATCTACTCCCTAGAAAGGAGGTGATCCAGCCGCAGGTTCTCCTACGGCTACCTTGTTACGACTTCACCCCAATCATCAATCCCACCTTCGGCCGCTGGCTCCTTACGGTTACCTCACGGACTTCGGGTGTTACCAACTCTCATGGTGTGACGGGCGGTGTGTACAAGGCCCGGGAACGTATTCACCGCGACATGCTGATTCGCGATTACTAGCAACTCCGGCTTCATGTAGGCGAGTTGCAGCCTACAATCCGAACTGGGATGAGTTTTTGAGTTTGGCTCCACCTTGCGGTCTTGCATCTCTTTGTACTCACCATTGTAGCACGTGTGTAGCCCTAGACATAAGGGGCATGATGATTTGACGTCATCCCCACCTTCCTCCCGGTTAACCCGGGCAGTCTCACTAGAGTGCTCAACTTAATGGTAGCAACTAATGATAAGGGTTGCGCTCGTTGCGGGACTTAACCCAACATCTCACGACACGAGCTGACGACAACCATGCACCACCTGTCACCCTGTCCCGAAGGACTTCGCCCATCTCTGGGTTATGCAGGGGATGTCAAGTCTAGGTAAGGTTCTTCGCGTTGCTTCGAATTAAACCACATGCTCCGCTGCTTGTGCGGGCCCCCGTCAATTCCTTTGAGTTTTAATCTTGCGATCGTACTCCCCAGGCGGAATACTTAATGTGTTAACGGCGGCACCGAGGTTCGACCCCCGACACCTAGTATTCATCGTTTACGGCGTGGACTACCAGGGTATCTAATCCTGTTTGCTCCCCACGCTTTCATGCCTCAGCGTCAGTTACAGTCCAGTAAGTCGCCTTCGCCACTGGTGTTCTTCCTAATCTCTACGCATTTCACCGCTACACTAGGAATTCCACTTACCTCTCCTGCACTCTAGACACCCAGTTTCAAATGCAGCACCCAAGTTAAGCTCGGGTATTTCACATCTGACTTAAATGTCCGCCTACGCATCCTTTACGCCCAGTAAATCCGGACAACGCTTGCCACCTACGTATTACCGCGGCTGCTGGCACGTAGTTAGCCGTGGCTTCCTCCTCTGGTACCGTCATTATCGTCCCAGAAGACAGAACTTTACAACCCGAAGGCCTTCATCATTCACGCGGCGTTGCTGCGTCAGGGTTTCCCCCATTGCGCAATATTCCCCACTGCTGCCTCCCGTAGGAGTCTGGACCGTGTCTCAGTTCCAATGTGGCCGATCACCCTCTCAGGTCGGCTACGCATCGTCGCCTTGGTGAGCCGTTACCTCACCAACTAGCTAATGCGCCGCGGGTCCATCTCAAAGTGGAATTTTCCGAAGAAAAATCCTTTGATGTTTCGATCATGCGACCAAAACATATTATGCGGTATTAATCTCCCTTTCGGGAGGCTATTCCCCTCTTTGAGGCAGGTTACCCACGTGTTACTCACCCGTCCGCCGCTAATCCACCCCGAAAGGTTTCATCGCTCGACTTGCATGTGTTAGGCACGCCGCCAGCGTTCGTCCTGAGCCAGGATCAAACTCTCAATTTAAAAGTTTACACTTTTTTAGTTGAAATGATTAATCTGCGACAACTGTTAAGTTGTTACGCAAGCTCATTACATACTTTTAGTCTTACGACTAAATTTTACTTTATACTAAAGTAATTAACTGGTTTAACGAAATATTATTTCGCTATCTTTACCTATTTCTCTGTTTAATTTTCAAAGACCAATTTGCTTTGTCATCATGTGATGACTTCTACTATTATATCTGTTATATCTTAAGTTGTCAACAGTTTTTTTAATTCTTTTAACTGTTATTCTTCTTAATCTTTCTTGCTTCATCACTATTGAACCGCAGCGACAATTAATATAATATCATCTTTCAAAAACATAATATTTCATTTTTTTCTTTCATACGACAATTATATACAGTATTCTTTATAATGCTATTATATGTTAAGTTTCTTTTGTACTGACACACTAGGAATAGTATACCTTTATACACCAAATAATATACCAGCTTCATCACATTATACTTAGTTATAAATAAAGTGTAAGCCCTCTACATTAAGAAAAAACTCAATAAAGAGGACTTGCAACTATTATATTAAATAATCACCTGCGGTGCTGCAACTGCTTCGCAGAAGATGCATCGACGACTTCAGAAGAAAATTTATACTGCCACTGAAGTTTTTTCTTTATTATAGTCCGTAACCCCCTCTTATACAAGAGGGGGACGTTCCTTCTAAAATGTCATTAAAAATTCGGAAGATTATCTAAGTTGTCTTCTGTGATACTATTGGGTGATGACCTTATAACATCATTCCCATTTCTATTTTTACCAACAATCACCGATTCTACTGTTCCCCTCTTTGCTAACGCTACAACCTTACTCACATCCAATTCTTCACCTGTACTAGTTAATACATTTGTGATATCTCCGTCTGCATTTTTTCTTACCTTAACTATCTTCATAAAAATACATCTCCTCGTTAATTAATATAAGTAGAATTCAACATCTAAATTTTTTTAATACTATATTGTTTTTTATGTTAGCTTTTACATCACATATTTAGTATTTCCCTTTTTACCATTGTTTTATTACTAAACTATTACAAATCATATAAATTAATATTTACTAACTATCCTTTTAATATAATGAAAGCATGTAACTAATTACATGCTTTCATTATATTAAATCATCTCCTACGGAGCTGCAATATTAACCTATAGGGCTTTTAAATCCATTACCTTCAACCTCAGCTATATCAATTATAGAAATAAAAGCTTCTTGGTCTATAACTTTTATTACTCTCTTAATTTGTGGTAGTTGACCCAATGAAACAACACAATACACTATATTTTTTCTATGTTTAGTATATGCGCCTTCTCCATATAAAATAGTTACTCCTCTATTAAAATTACTCATTATCGCATCACTTACTTCTTTTTCTTTTTCTGATACTATTAAAAGCATTTTTCGTCGGTTTAATCCATTCATAACTTTTTCCATAACAGCCACCGTAATATACATAGAAATCAGAGTATATAATCCAACTTTAAAATTAAATAATACAGATCCAACAGCTACAATTAAGAAATTTATTGTAAAGCTCATTATACCTATTTCTATATCATATTTCTTTTTAGCATATATAGCTAAAATATCCATACCACCTGTAGATCCTTCATTAGAAAAAACAATTCCAGTCCCTATACCTGAAAGTATCCCGCCATATATACAGTAAAGAAGTCTATAAGACTCTTCAACAGGAGCAAGAACATTATTTAAAGATGAGGTAAGCATTAAACAAACCGATAGCGAAATGGTCCCCAATATCGTAAATGCAGTGAATTTCTTATTTATTTTTAATATACTTAATATAAGAAGTGGAATATTAAATATCAATAATGTAATACCCATTGGAAGATTGAAAATATACTGTAACATTAGCCCTATTCCTGAAAGCCCTCCACTAAGAAGCTTATTTGGAATTATAAATAAATTTATTGCAACCGCTAAAATAAAAGTGCCTAAAATAATAAGAACTATTTTCTTAAATAAATCTTTAAAATCAGTGCTAGATACCTTTTTCATAAACTATCTCCTTGTCTTTCTCTGAAATACAAAACAGCTATTAATTGGTTTGTACCATATATTTTTGTATCTTCTTCTATTATTATATACCATTTAACACTTAAAACAAGCAGAAGTACCATCCTATATTTTTATAATTTATACAATGAAAATAACAACTTATTTTATGAAAATAAATGCATTTATGTTACACTTAATTGAGGTGATTTTATGAATAATTTAGTAAATGATTGGAACGAGCTCTTATTAGAAGAATCTAATAAAGATTATTATTTAAAATTAAGATATTTTTTAAAAGAAGAATATGAAAAGGCGCAAATATATCCTGAAATGCAGGATATATTTAATTCACTTAAATATACGGCATATAATGATGTAAAAATTGTTATACTTGGTCAAGATCCTTACCATGGATCTAGCCAAGCTCACGGTTTAAGTTTTTCTGTAAAAACAAATGTACCCATTCCCCCTTCTTTATTAAATATATATAAGGAATTAAATAATGATGTAGGCTGTTATATTCCTAATCACGGTTATTTAAAGAAATGGGCTGATCAGGGTGTTCTGCTCTTAAATACCGTTCTTACTGTTAGATCCGGAGAGGCTAATTCACATAAAAATAAAGGTTGGGAACATTTTACGGACAAAATCATTGCTTTATTAAACGAGAAAACAGAGCCTATAGTTTTTATTTTATGGGGGAACAATGCTCAGACAAAACAATCTCTTGTAACAAATCCAATACACTACATAATAAAGTCTGTTCACCCAAGCCCATTATCCGCATATAGAGGTTTTTTTAATAGTAAACCTTTTTCTGATGCTAATAATTTTTTAACTTCGGTAGGCGAAAAAAACATCGATTGGCAAATTGAAAATTTATAAATATATCACTCCAACTAAAAAAAACGTCTTAGAATTATCTAAGACGTTTTTGGTGGCTAGACCAGGAATCGAACCAGGGACACGAGGATTTTCAGTCCTCTGCTCTACCGACTGAGCTATCCAGCCACATTACCTGGCGACAACCTACTCTTCCACAAGGTCACCCCTGCAGTACCATCGGCGCATTGAAGCTTAACCTTCGTGTTCGGTATGGGAACGGGTGTTACCTTCATGCCATAATCACCAGATTGAGAATATAAATATTCTCTGAAAATTGCACAGTGAATTAGTCTTTTCGCTCACGCTCAAAGCCTCGCTTCTTTCTTACGAAAGAAGTATTTCGCATTACTTTTAATTATATATTTAGGTCAAGCCCTCGACTTATTAGTATTAGTCAGCTGAACATGTTACCATGCTTACACCTCTAACCTATCAACCTGGTGGTCTTCCAGGAGTCTTACTAACACCGCACTTACGTGCGAGTTATGGGAAATCTCATCTCAGGGTGGGCTTCACGCTTAGATGCTTTCAGCGTTTATCCCTTCCAAACATAGCTACCCAGCGATGCCACTGGCGTGACAACTGGTGCACCAGAGGTTTGTCCATCCCGGTCCTCTCGTACTAAGGACAGCTCCCTTCAAATTTCCTACGCCCGCGACGGATAGGGACCGAACTGTCTCACGACGTTCTGAACCCAGCTCGCGTGCCGCTTTAATGGGCGAACAGCCCAACCCTTGGGACCTACTTCAGCCCCAGGATGCGACGAGCCGACATCGAGGTGCCAAACCTCCCCGTCGATGTGGACTCTTGGGGGAGATCAGCCTGTTATCCCCGAGGTAGCTTTTATCCGTTGAGCGATGGCCCTCCCACGAGGTACCACCGGATCACTAAGCCCGACTTTCGTCCCTGCTCCACTTGTAAGTGTCGCAGTCAGGCTCCCTTCTGCCTTTGCACTCTTCGCGCGATTTCCAACCGCGCTGAGGGAACCTTTGGGCGCCTCCGTTACTTTTTTGGAGGCGACCGCCCCAGTCAAACTGCCCACCTAACAATGTCCTGTGACCAGATTCATGGCCTCCAGTTAGAACCTCAGTACTGTCAGGGTGGTATCCCAAGGATGACTCCACACAGGCTGACGCCCATGTTTCTCAGTCTCCCACCTATCCTGTACAGACAATACCGAAATTCAATGCTAAGCTACAGTAAAGCTCTACGGGGTCTTTCCGTCCAATCGCGGGTAGCAAGCATCTTCACTTGCACTACAATTTCGCCGGATGTGTTGTTGAGACAGTGCCCAAATCATTACGCCATTCGTGCGGGTCGGAACTTACCCGACAAGGAATTTCGCTACCTTAGGACCGTTATAGTTACGGCCGCCGTTTACTGGGGCTTAAGTTCATACCTTCGCTTGCGCTAAGTAATCCCCTTAACCTTCCAGCACCGGGCAGGCGTCAGCCCCTATACATCAGCTTTCGCTTTAGCAGAGACCTGTGTTTTTGCTAAACAGTTGCTTGGGCCTATTCTCTGCGACCTACTTACGTAGGCACCCCTTCTCCCGAAGTTACGGGGTCAATTTGCCGAGTTCCTTAACAACAATTCTTCCGATGGTCTTAGGATTCTCTCCTCACCTACCTGTGTCGGTTTGCGGTACGGGCACCAATATCCTCGATAGAGACTTTTCTTGGCAGCGTGGAATCAGATACTTCAGGAATAAATTCCCTTCCCCATCACATCTCAGCGTTAAGAGCAAACGGATTTGCCTGTCTGCTCCGCCTAAATGCTTAGACACACATCCAATAGTGTGCACATCTTATCCTCCTGCGTCATCCCATTTCTAATAACGTCCATTGGTGGTATCGGAATATCAACCGATTGTCCATCACCTACGCCTTTCGGCCTCGGCTTAGGTCCCGACTAACCCTGAGAGGACGAGCCTTCCTCAGGAAACCTTAGGTTTTCGACCGTTAAGATTCTCACTTAACTCTCGCTACTCATGCCAACATTCTCACTTCTGTACCGTCCACCACTCCTTACGGTATGACTTCAGCCAGTACAGAAAGCTCCTCTACCGCGTACACAATTGTGTACACCCATAGCTTCGGTGGTAAGTTTTAGCCCCGGACATCTTCGGCGCAGGATCTCTTGACTAGTGAGCTATTACGCACTCTTTAAATGAGTGGCTGCTTCTGAGCCAACATCCTAGTTGTCTTAGAAATCCCACATCCTTTTCCACTTAACTTACACTTTGGGACCTTAGCTGATGGTCTGGGCTGTTTCCCTTTTGACTACGGATCTTATCATTCGCAGTCTGACTGCCGAAATAAAAGTATATGGCATTCGGAGTTTGATAGGGTTCAGTAACTGTTGTCAGCCCCTAGCCCATTCAGTGCTCTACCTCCATTACTCAATTAATCGACGCTAGCCCTAAAGCTATTTCGAGGAGAACCAGCTATCTCCGAGTTCGATTGGAATTTCTCCGCTATCCACAGCTCATCCCATGGTTTTTCAACACCAACGTGGTTCGGACCTCCACGGAATTTTACTTCCGCTTCATCCTGGCCATGGATAGGTCACCCGGTTTCGGGTCTACGACATGCAACTATGCGCCCTATTCAGACTTGGTTTCCCTTCGGCTCCGTACCTTAAGTACTTAACCTTGCTACATATCGTAACTCGTTGGCTCGTTCTACAAAAAGCACGCCGTCACACATATAAAGTGCTTCGACCGGTTGTAGGCACACGGTTTCAGGTTCTATTTCACTCCCCTTCCGGGGTTCTTTTCACCTTTCCCTCACGGTACTTCTTCACTATCGGTCACTAGGTAGTATTTAGCCTTGGGAGGTGGTCCTCCCAGCTTCCCACAAGGTTTCACGTGTCTCGTGGTACTCTGGATTAGATCTGACTGTTTTTCCTTTTCATTTACAGGCCTATTACCTTCTGCGGAGCAGCTTTCCAGCTATCTTCAATTAAGGAATTGCAGTATTTATGATCTATCCTCAACCCCCAGATCAAAGACCTGGGTTTGGGCTCTTTCCCTTTCGCTCGCCGCTACTTAGGAAATCGATGTTTCTTTCTCTTCCTCCGGGTACTTAGATGTTTCAGTTCCCCGGGTCTACCTCTGCATACCTATTTATTCAGTATGCAGTACATAGTTGTTACTATGTGGGTTCCCCCATTCGGAAATCTTTGGATCACAGGCTATTTGCGCCTACCCAAAGCTTATCGCAGCTTAACGCGTCCTTCTTCGGCTCCTAGTGCCAAGGCATTCGCCATGCGCCCTTTGTAGCTTGACCTTGATTCTGTCTATTTACATAGACGGTTATATTAATTTTGCGAAATTGTATTAAATTAATTTATAAACTACTTGCGTAGTTTTAATTTTTTTAAAACAACTTTTTTCACTGTGCAATTTTCAAAGAACATTTTAAGAAAAACTATTCATTATCTAACTCCTAAGAGTTAGATAAAATTAGTCTCTCAAAATTAAACAGAGAACTAGGTACGATTAATTACAATAGATATTTTTGAAGAACAAATTAATATTCTTCTATTGCATCGACCGAAGTCAATACATCTACTCCCTAGAAAGGAGGTGATCCAGCCGCAGGTTCTCCTACGGCTACCTTGTTACGACTTCACCCCAATCATCAATCCCACCTTCGGCCGCTGGCTCCTTACGGTTACCTCACGGACTTCGGGTGTTACCAACTCTCATGGTGTGACGGGCGGTGTGTACAAGGCCCGGGAACGTATTCACCGCGACATGCTGATTCGCGATTACTAGCAACTCCGGCTTCATGTAGGCGAGTTGCAGCCTACAATCCGAACTGGGATGAGTTTTTGAGTTTGGCTCCACCTTGCGGTCTTGCATCTCTTTGTACTCACCATTGTAGCACGTGTGTAGCCCTAGACATAAGGGGCATGATGATTTGACGTCATCCCCACCTTCCTCCCGGTTAACCCGGGCAGTCTCACTAGAGTGCTCAACTTAATGGTAGCAACTAATGATAAGGGTTGCGCTCGTTGCGGGACTTAACCCAACATCTCACGACACGAGCTGACGACAACCATGCACCACCTGTCACCCTGTCCCGAAGGACTTCGCCCATCTCTGGGTTATGCAGGGGATGTCAAGTCTAGGTAAGGTTCTTCGCGTTGCTTCGAATTAAACCACATGCTCCGCTGCTTGTGCGGGCCCCCGTCAATTCCTTTGAGTTTTAATCTTGCGATCGTACTCCCCAGGCGGAATACTTAATGTGTTAACGGCGGCACCGAGGTTCGACCCCCGACACCTAGTATTCATCGTTTACGGCGTGGACTACCAGGGTATCTAATCCTGTTTGCTCCCCACGCTTTCATGCCTCAGCGTCAGTTACAGTCCAGTAAGTCGCCTTCGCCACTGGTGTTCTTCCTAATCTCTACGCATTTCACCGCTACACTAGGAATTCCACTTACCTCTCCTGCACTCTAGACACCCAGTTTCAAATGCAGCACCCAAGTTAAGCTCGGGTATTTCACATCTGACTTAAATGTCCGCCTACGCATCCTTTACGCCCAGTAAATCCGGACAACGCTTGCCACCTACGTATTACCGCGGCTGCTGGCACGTAGTTAGCCGTGGCTTCCTCCTCTGGTACCGTCATTATCGTCCCAGAAGACAGAACTTTACAACCCGAAGGCCTTCATCATTCACGCGGCGTTGCTGCGTCAGGGTTTCCCCCATTGCGCAATATTCCCCACTGCTGCCTCCCGTAGGAGTCTGGACCGTGTCTCAGTTCCAATGTGGCCGATCACCCTCTCAGGTCGGCTACGCATCGTCGCCTTGGTGAGCCGTTACCTCACCAACTAGCTAATGCGCCGCGGGTCCATCTCAAAGTGGAATTTTCCGAAGAAAAATCCTTTGATGTTTCGATCATGCGACCAAAACATATTATGCGGTATTAATCTCCCTTTCGGGAGGCTATTCCCCTCTTTGAGGCAGGTTACCCACGTGTTACTCACCCGTCCGCCGCTAATCCACCCCGAAAGGTTTCATCGCTCGACTTGCATGTGTTAGGCACGCCGCCAGCGTTCGTCCTGAGCCAGGATCAAACTCTCAATTTAAAAGTTTACACTTTTTTAGTTGAAATGATTAATCTGCGACAACTGTTAAGTCGTTTAATCAACAATTAAGTTGATTCGCAAGCTCATTACATACTTTTAGTCTTACGACTAAATTTTACTTTATACTAAAGTAATTAACTGGTTTAACGAAATATTATTTCGCTATCTTTACCTATTTCTCTGTTTAATTTTCAAAGACCAATTTACTTTGTCATCATGTGACGACCTCTACTACTCTACCAGTTATTTAATCATCTGTCAACAGTTTTTTAATCTTTTAATTTAAATTCTCTGTTGTAATGATTACTTTCTCGCAGCTAAACTGTAGCAACATGTAATATCTTATCATAATTATTTTTATCTGTTTTATGATGTGTATTACTTATCTTAATATAAGTGCACAATAATCTTATTTTCTTACTTATTCTACGTTTTTCTCATATTGATACACTAGGATTAGTATACATATCATATACTTGTAAACTCATCCTAAACGCTTAAATTCATAAAAATATCTATTCCAATAGCCATTCTAGTTATAAATAAAATTTCAATCATATTAGATTAGTTAACTGTTTTTAACCTTATAAAAAACCATTTGATCTCTCCATTCACCATTTACGTATAAATGTTTTTCACTTATACCAAGTTCTTTAAACCCACAACTACTTAAAACTCTTTGTGACTTTTCATTATCTATTAAAGTAGTTGCTTCTATTCTATGAAGCTCTAATTCTTCAAAAGCATATTTCATTACAAGTTTAACTGATTCTTTCATATATCCCTTACTTTGTTCCTTTTCATCCATAGAATAACCTATAAACGCATTTTTAAAACTGCCCATCACTATATTCGATATCTTTATTTTGCCAATAAGTTTGTTATTCTTGTATATCCCAAAATTCACAACATTACCATTCAAAAATTGTTTATAGTTCTCTACTAAAGTACGTTTTTGGCTCTCTAAAGTATAAAACTTCTCATCTCTAGACGGTTCAAAAGGCCTTAGAAATTTTCTGTTTCTTAAATGAAACTCTAACACTTCTTCCGCATCGCTTGGAATTAATGCATGAATCTTAATATTCATTCCCTTAATTGTAAGTTCTCTTTTTATTGAATTTTTTTTAAGTCCAAACTCATTTATACCAAACATCATTTCTGATTGATATTCAGATTTATTTACTACACTATCTGTGATAATACCTTCTAACTGAAATCCTAAATCAATAAAAGCACTAATATTTATACTTTCATGAACCATAACATTTACTTTGTTTAATCCCATATTTTTAAACAAAATACCCAGCATAAGATTTAACGTATCTTTTAAATACTCATAACCCCCATTATTGTGGTTATGAAATTTCAATCTAAACTGACAAAACTTATTTTTTTTATCTAATTCAACTATAAATATTCTTCCTAGTATAATATAATTACTATCCTTTATTATATACTCTCTATCATTACCTTTTAAAGCTTCTAAATTTACGTACTTACCTTTGTTCATCTTAAGCCCCTTTATCTACACTAAAATCATTAATTAAAGTTTAATAGTTGCTTTTCTTCATACCATTTATTATAACATAACCAATTATAATATTATATTTTTCTTCAATAGCTTTTAATTTTTTGTTATACTTGTAGCATAGTTGAAAAATAATTATAGAAGAAAGGTTTGAGCACAATGAATAAGCAAAATATTAATAAATTAAAACTTTTTCTAATGGGCCTAGAAAATAGATTTTCTGAAAACTGTTCAATATTTAAACAAATTGATACTACCTATATAACAGGTCTAAAAGAGTTTAAAGGAACAGGTATTTATGATAATGGAAATATTAAATATAATTTTAATGGAAAAACAGAAACTTTGAGTATAAATCAATTATTTTCTAACATAACTAAAGAAGCCGAAAGCTATGAATGCTCATCTCTAGTTTATAGTGAAAGAGGTTCTTCAATTTTAATCTCTGCAGATAATAAAAATGTAACTATGAAGAGCTTAAATGTGGATTTCGTAGAGGATGAAGACTTAAATACTATTTCTTCTAAATTACCCTCTACTCATATTAGTAGAACTACCTCCACTCTTTTGAATAGAGATTACTATATAAAGATTGGTAGTGCAGATGCTTTGTTAAAAGAAATAGGCATAATGAGTAAAGATGGTAAAATTAAAAATGATAAAATAAGAAAATATAATCAAATTGATCACTATGTAGAACTCTTAGAAGGAATTTTAGATAAGCTCCCACAACATCAAGTTATAAATATATTAGATTGTGGTTGTGGAAAATCCTATTTATCATTTGTACTAAACTATTATTTAACTGAAGTTAAAAAGAAAAAATGCCATTTTATTGGGCTAGATTACTCTAAATCTATAATAGACTCATCTAAAAACATGGCCAAAAACTTAAATTACAGGAATATGGAGTTCCATGCTATTGATATTAAAGATTATGAACCTGATAAAACTATACATGTAGTATTATCATTACACGCTTGTGACACTGCTACAGATATGGCATTAGCTCTAGGTATCAGAGTAAACTCTAATATAATCATCGCAGTTCCATGCTGCCATCGAGAATTTTTAAAGCAATATTCTTATGAACCCTTTAAAAACATACTAAAGCAGGGTGTATTTAAATCGAGAATGGCCGATATTTTAACAGATGGAATGCGTTCATTACTGCTAGAAGCTAAAGGATATGATGTTTCTGTAGTAGAATATATATCTCCTCTTGAAACACCTAAAAATCTAATGATAAGAGCCATAAAGACAAGTGAAGAAAATGATACAGCTATGGATGAATATATATCTTTAATGAGTAATTTAAATGTTTATCCAGCGTTATATTCGTTTTTGAATTAATGGTAAATATATTTACACAAATAATTTTCAACAAAAATAAGAGTGCATTAATTTTCACTCTTATTTTTGTTCATCCCAATAACATTAAATATTAATTTTTCTTTTTAACGACATTTCAGAAGGAAAGTCTCCCACTTCTATAAGTTGGAGTATAAATCCCCTTCTGGAGTCGTTAGTTCATCTTCTTCGAAGCTGTTCAGCTCCGCAGGAGATGATTTAATTAAATCCTTAATAACTTCTCCACCAAGTATCATTCCTGCTACTGGAGGAACGAAAGATATACTACCTGGAATTTGTCTTTTTATAGCACACTTTTTTGAACCTCCTGTACATACACAACCTTCTTTGCATGTTATAACCTCCTCTAACTTCGGCCTCATAGGGGTTTCCTCTGAGTAAACAACCTTTAAGCTATCAATATTTCTCTTTCTTAGCTCCTGTCTTATAACCCTTGCAAGTGGACATACTTTTGTATCATAAATATCTGCGACTCTAAATAGCGTTGGATCTAATTTATTTCCAGTCCCTAAACAGCATATAATATTGATATTACGTTTTCTGCAGTGTTCAACTAATGATATTTTTGAAGCTACTGTATCGATAGCATCTACTACATAATCTGTGTCCTCAGTAATTATATCTCCCATATTATCTGCAGTTACGAATGTTTCATGAGTGATAACTTCACATTTAGGATTTATTTCGAGTATTCTATCCTTCATTACTAAAACCTTACTTTTACCTATAGTTTTAAATGTAGCATGTATTTGTCTATTTAAGTTTGTTAAACAAATTGTATCATCATCTATTAATACCAATTTCCCAACACCTGCTCTTACTAGTGCTTCAACTGTATAACTACCAACTCCACCTATTCCAAAAACTACTACTTTACTTTCTCGTAATTTATTTAAACTGTCCATACCTATGAGTAATTCTGTTCTTGACAATGAATGCTGTGGCATATGTTTCTCTCTCCTTTTAAATATATCTTATTTTAAGTATTATATGTTTTCATATTATAAAATTTATTAATAAAACAAATCAATTTCATAATTTAATTATACCCTATATATTTAAAAAGACCACGCATATGCGTGGTCTTTTTCCATTTCAACAGTTTTATTCTTATCATGATGTTAGATTATAGTTCGTGGACAAATATTCCACTTTGTAATTTAGGTTCAAACCAAGTTGATTTAGGAGGCATTACTTTCCCCGCATTTGCTATATCCATTAGATCATCCATAGTTGTAGGGCACATAGAAAATGCAACTTTCATTCCTTCTCTAACCCTTCTTTCTAATTCCCCAAGCCCTCTTATTCCACCTATGAAATCGATTCTTGAATTTGTTCTTGGATCATCAATATCTAAAATCGGATCTAGTAAATTCTTTTGAAGTATTGATACATCTAATCTTTCAACTGGATCACTCATATTAAAAGTCCCTTCTTTTGCTGACAGTTTGTACCATTTTCCCTCTAAGAACATTCCGTATGTTCTTTGCACTTCTGGTTTAAATTGGCCTTTACCTTCATATGGAGTTATATCAAATTTGTCAGTAACTTTATTTAAAAAATCTTCTGAAGAATTTCCATTTAAATCTGAAACAACTCTATTATAATCCATTACGTATAAATCATTATCTGGGAATATAACCGATAGGAAGAAATTAAATTCCTCATCACCAGTGTATGCTGGGTTATCTTTTCTTCTCTTTAGTCCAACTTTAACAGCTGAAGCTGATCTATGATGTCCGTCAGCTATATATAAATAATCTGTTTGCGTAAATACAGCTGATAGCTTATTTATAATTGCTTCCTCATCTATAACCCAAATAATTTGTGATACTCCATCTTCTGATTTATAATCATATACTGGTGTTTTTGTTTCTGTCCAATTTTTAACTATACTATCTATTTCATCTTTATGTCTATATGTTAAAAATATTGGTCCAGTATTACAATTTGTATAATCAACATGATTAAATCTATCAAGCTCTTTATCCGATCTTGTTAGCTCATGTTTTTTAATTGTATTATTTATATAATCATCAATTGAAGCACAAGCAACTATACCAGTTTGAGGTCTTCCATTCATTATTTGTCTATATATATACATACAAGGTTTTTCATCTTGCATATACACTTTATCGCTAATCATTTTTTGAAGATTTTCTCTGGCTTTCAAATAAACTTGCTCACTGTGCGTATCTATACCTTGTGGTAAATCTATTTCTGGTTTATCGACATGTAGAAATGAATAAGGTTTTCCTTTTACCATTTCTCTAGCCTCTTCACTATCCATAACATCATAAGGGAGAGCTGCTACTTTCTCTACTAAACCTAATTGCGGTCTGTATGCTTTAAATGACTTTACTACTGCCATGATTATCCCTCCTGTGATTAATTAATTTATTTGAAAAATTCTAAAATAATACTTATTATCTCGGTACCTATTCTTGTTTGAGCTTCCTGCGTTGCAGCTCCAATATGTGGTGTTACAGAAACCTTTGGATGGTTAACTAAAGTTTCATTTTTAGTTGGTTCTTCAACAAAAACATCTACTCCAGCTCCTGCTAATTTGCCATTATCTAAAGCTTCTACTAAAGCATCTTCATCAACTACTCCACCTCTAGCACAGTTAATTAAGAATGATCCATCCTTCATCATATCTAATTGGTCTTTTCCTATAGTAGCCCCTTGATCTTTAATGAATGGTATATGTAATGATAAATAATCTGCTCTTTTTAATACATCATTTAACTCACAGAATTCGTACTCATCACAATCCTTAGCTTTACCTATTATATCTGTATATATGACCGTCATGCCAAGTGCAAATGCTTTTTTAGCTAGTTCTCTTGATATTCTTCCAAACCCAACTAAACCTAAAGTTTTTCCCGCAATTTCTACACCTACATATTTTTTCTTATCCCATTTGCCCTGTCTCATAGATACATTAGAAATATTAACAAATCTTGATACTGCAAACATATGAGCAAGCGTAAGTTCCGCTACAGATGCACTGCTTGCATTTGGAGTATTAGACACATTTATCCCTTTTTCTCTAGCATATGCTACGTCAATATTGTCAACGCCAACCCCTCCACGTATTATAAGCTTTAGTCTTCCCGCTTCTGCCGCTTTGTCGATTATTGGTTTTCTAACCTTTGTTGCAGATCTAACTACAATTACGTCAAATGATTTTAATGCTTCGCCCAAAACTTCTGGTTCATAAAACTTCTCAACAACTTCAAACCCTTTAGCTTTCAACTCTTTAACAGCATTTTTTTCCATACTATCAGTAACTAATACCCTAATCATGATTATCCTCCTCTTTATATAAAGAAATATTATCCTTTAATTTAGATACTTTAGTGGATTCAGACACTTTAGTGGATTCTTAAACCAATTATATCATTTTCAATAATTATATAAACTCAAATTAAGAATGAAAAATCACATTACAATTTTTCATTCTTAATCTAATTGTTAATTATTTAAGTTCTAAAATTTCGGTTATTATTTTCAATAAATTTTTCACTTCTTCTGGTGTAGTTTCAGCCATATGGGCAATTCTAAATGTCTTATCTTTTAATTTTCCATAACCATTAGAAATAATAAAGCCTCTTTCACCTAATTTCTTGTTTAAGTCAGAAATACTGATTCCTCTTGTGTTTTTAACATTAGTTAATGTATTTGACAAAAAGTTTTCATTAGCGAATATTTCAAAATATTTTCTAGCCCACTCTCTAACAAGTTCAGCACCAGCGATGTGTCTAGCATATCTGCTCTGTAAGCCTTCGTCTAATATCTTATCTAACTGATAATCTAAAGCAAACATATGTGCAAGTGAAGGCGTAGACGGATATTGATAATCCTTCTTTTGAATGCAATTATATAGTCCTAATAAATCAAAATATACTCCTCTATTTGTAACTTGCTTAGCTCTTTCTACTGCTTTTTTTGAGAATGTGCAAATAGCCATTCCTGCAGGTAATCCTAAACATTTCTGAGTTGAAGTTATACAAATATCTATAGCCCATTCATCTACTTTTACTTCTGTTCCAGCAGCGTTACTTACTGTGTCAACGCATACTACAATTTCAGGGTATTTTTTGTAAACTGACGAAAGAACTTCCATGTTATTAACGAGTCCTGTTGAAGTCTCATTCATAGTAATCGTTATTAAATCATATTTACCAGTTACTAATGCTTCTTCGATCATTTCTGGAGTTGTTGGTTGTCCCCATTCAGATTCAAATTTATCTGCTGGTACTCCATTATCCGTACACATTTCAAACCATCTGTTTCCAAATGCTCCTACTGAAAATATTGCTGCTCTCTTGGCTGTACATGAACGTACAGCACCTTCCATTAGACCACTTCCTGAACTCGTTGAAAGTAGTATTTCTTCTTTAGTATTAAACACTTTTCTCATTTTGTCGCTTATGTTTCTTTGTAGCTCTGATGCTTCCTTGCCTCTATGTGATATTTGAGGCGTAGCCATTTTTTGAAGTACGTCCTCTGCTACATCTACTGGCCCCGGTATAAATAATCTTTTATGCATGATTCACCCTCCAAGTTTTACTTTTCCCATTTTTTTGTTAATCTTATGATTTGTCTTGAAGTCTAACAATTATTTTAACACTTAAATATAACTTTCTCAATATATTCAAAATAAACATTATGAATATTCTATATTTAATACACAATTCCATATTAGTATAGCATACATTTTATTATTTGTGTTTAAATTACTATTTTAACATTATTTTACACTAAAGTTTTCTCTTTGTTATGATGTGTAACTCCCACTTAGAAGTGGGAGACTTTCTTCTGGAATACCTCTAAAATATTAGTAATTTAATACTTGCATTAGCCTTGATCTAATCCTGCTAAAACCTTGTCATATAAATTAACTTCACATTTATTGTTTTTTAAATGATGGCAATTATTACAGCTTTTACTAAATAATGTCCCTATTGAAGATTGAAATCCTGTTCCTACCGAGTCATATCCCTTACAACTATTTGCTACATGTGTCATCTGTTCTATATTTGGCATAATATTGTTCCTCCTTATAATTTAAAACTTAATTAATTTCTCCTTATTATTTCCCTACTTTCATCAAATAATTCCTCTATACATTTTTATATTACAGAATTACCACAACTATTATAACTTTCAGCACCATATTTAAAAAATTATATATTACCAAAACTTCTCTAATCTAAATAATTTTAATTTTTTTATAATTTCCTGTAAATTAAATAAAGCTACCAAAACATAAACTGTTCTAGTAGCTTGTATATGCTATTTAAAATAGCATCTTTTATTATATTAATAACTATTAATAACCTATTGCTTTTATATGATCTTCAAGTTTTTACAACTTTCATCCTACTACCTTATTCAAGGTTATCCCACCAGTAATCTTTTATGTTAATTATAGATTCAGTTTCTCTACAGTATTTTGTAGTTAAACACTGCCTTAAATTTCTTGGGCATCTTTTGCATAAACAGTCCACGTCTCCGCCATTACACTGTTTTGTAGAGGCTTCAGGACATTTATCACAGTTATCTCCACCTACAGCCATTTTATCACCTACCACTTTAATTAAAATTGTTTTATCAATAGTTACTATATTTTATGCTATTTTTCTTCATTCTCTGTCTCGTAAATCGTTCTATACTTAATCATTATTTCATTTAAAATATCTGCTACTATTGGGGGGGTATATGTAATTGCATTAGCCCCTGCTTTTATAGTTTCCCTTATAGTTTCATTATTTGGACCACCTGTCGCAATTATAGGAAAATCGGGATGTTTTTCTCTTATTTTTCCAACTATATACGCTGTCTTTTTAGCACCTGAAACATTGATTATAGTTGCTCCGGCATTTATCCTAGCCTCTGTATCTTCAAATTCTGACACAACTGTAACTATTATTGGAATATCTATAGTTCTCCTTACTTGTCTTATAACATCATTTGATATAGGACTATTGACTACTACACCCATAGCACCTTTAAATTCAGCATCTAGTGCTAAATTTGTCACCCTTCTCCCTGTAGTAATCCCTCCTCCAACGCCACAAAACACTGGTACATCTGCTGCTAATACTAAGGCTTCTGTTATAATGGGCTGAGGTGTAAATGGATATACTGCAATAATTGCATCCGCATTTGTATTTCTTATAACTGCCACATCTGTAGTAAAAACAAAAGATTTCAACCTTTTCCCAAATATTACAATTCCACTAGCATCCCTAATTGCACTTGGTAGCTCTATCATATGGCTCCTCAAACTCCCTGTTATTTGAGGCACTTTTTTACTTAAATTTTTACCTTCAATGTTATTTTCCATTTTTATCCTTCTCTCTTTTTATAATTATTTAATATTAACACTAATATAATATTTAATCTAATTATTACGAAGCTACTAATATTTTATTAACATCCCCATTATAATTATACTTATAATGGGGATTTAATTCTACCCTTAATACTTATATTATTTTATTTGTACTAGTAATTCTTTTGCCTTTACTATAAAATAATTACATAGGGTTTAAGTTTATAAATTAAGGAGGTCTTTTATGCGAATAAAAATTCATTCTACCTATTATATGTTTATTTGCTTATCTTTATTTTTCATGATTTTAGCATTTGTTATGAACACCCCAACGGAAATCTTCATAGGTTTTAAAAAAATAATTTTTGAATCTAATATACTAATTACAGATTATGTAGAACTTGCGGGCATTGGCGCTACCTTTTTTAATATGTCTTTAGTAGTTTTAGCCTCTATATTCCTACTTGTACATGTAGGAATAAAACCAAATGGTTCCACTGTAGCGGCACTATTTACAATGGCAGGCTTCTCTCTTTTCGGAAAAAGCATTGTAAATATCTGGCCAATAATATTTGGGGTTTGGTTATATTCTAGATATCAAAAGGAAAAGTTTATAAATTATGTTTTAATAGCACTATTTGGAACAACTTTATCTCCTACTGTTAATCAATTAGCATTTTTAGGTCATTTACCCTTTCTAGGAAATATAATTATAGCAATATTAATAAGCACTTTTATCGGCTTTATTTTCCCTCCAATGGCAGCTTATTGTCTAAAGCTTCACCAAGGTTATAATCTTTATAATATAGGTTTCGCAGCTGGACTTCTTGCAACCTTGATCATGTCTTTACTAAGAGCTTTTGGTATAAACTTTGAAAGTCGATTACTTTGGTCTACAGGAAATAATTTATTTTTTTCTATAATATTAATTTCCTTATTCATACTAATGATAATAGTTGGATTCATACATAATGATAAAAGTTTTAAAAACTTATTTAAACTTTATAAACAACCTGGTAGACTAGTAAGTGATTATTACCTTTTATTTGGACGTGGACTTACTATGATAAACATGGGTATTCTAGGCGTATATTCAACTATTTACGTACTCATAATTGGAGGGGATTTAAATGGTCCTACTATAGGTGGAATATTAACCATTGTTGGTTTTGGATCATTTGGAAAGCACCTACGAAATGTATTTCCTGTTATGATAGGCGCAACACTTGCATCTCTATTAAATATTTGGCAATTTAGTTCACCTGGAATGCTATTAGGTATCTTATTTAGTTCAACATTAGCTCCTATTTCAGGTCAATTTGGATGGATTTATGGTGCTATTGCCGGATTTTTGCACATTTGCTTGTCCATGAATATTAGCTATCTTCATGGTGGCTTAAATCTATACAATAACGGTTTTTCAGGAGGAATAGTATGTATAATCCTTATTCCAATTATTACTGCATTTAGAAAGGAGGTTGATTAATATTGAAACATACAGATCAACGAAATATAAAAATAGTAACTGAATTAATGGGTTATTGTTATAAACATGGTTCAGATAATGTTCATATTGATATAAGTAAAGAAAATAAAAAAATAATCATATTTATAAGAGCACAACTTTCCTTTATATCCAAAGAAAATCTTGAGCTTTTAGAAGAATCACTAACCGCACCAAGATGTCATGAAATGGAAGAATACTATTGGAATCTTACAGGGGATAGTGATACATGTACAGAACTTACCCTTGTAGGTATGATGATTGATGAATCTCACATAAATTATGTAGATGGCGAGTATCTAGAGATACTTTTAACTAGGATTCCATAAAGAACTTTAAATGGCTAGGTTAAATTACTTTGCATTTAACAATTTCAGAAGATTAAACAATTATTAATTTTGAATCTTCTGAAATATCGTTAAACTTTCACAGTGGATTTTAAATTATTTTATGAAATTTACTCTTTCTATTTGATATCGCAGTAGTTAGCCTATATATCACATCTATACGCCTCTTCTCCCTTATATTCAATTTCCTTCAGCAATTTTCTTACAACCCTTTTCCCTATTTCGTCTTCACTCATTTCACATATGGCATCATCTATTTTTTCCCACTCAGCCCAATCAACTTCAGGGGACTTATTTATTTCACCTTCAACATACTTAGCCATAAAAGTTAACATTATAATTTCTTTAGAAGCTAAATAATCACTCCCCAAATATCTTATCTCTCCAACTATTATTCCAGTCTCCTCTTTAACTTCTCTATGAACAGTTTCTTCAACAGATTCTCCAGTATTTACATACCCTGATACTAATACCTTTGAATTCTTAAAAGTGTAATTTTGTTTAAGAAGTAAAATTTCTTTACCCTTGACAACTGCAACTACCACACATGGCTTTGGTGTGTCGAAATACATAATATCATCCACAGGGCAATATGGAACTGCCCCTTCATCCCAGCTATCTTTCTTTATTAATTTTTTTCCACAAATTGGGCAATATATAAATTTCAAACTTTTACCTCCTCAATTCCCATGTTCTTAACCCACATGTTATTTAACATTCTATTTCAATTATTGCTTACTTTAAAACAAATGTCATCACGTTTCTTAAATCATTATCTTCGAAGCTACATTAAATTATCGCCTGCGGTGCTGTAATATCAGCGGCTTCAGAATAAGACTTGTATTCCCACTTAAGTTTTTTCTTTGTTTAGTCCGTAACCCTCTCTTATATAAGATGGGGTCTTTCCTTCTAAAATTTCGTTAAATTTATAAAACAACTTCAACTGGATTACTTAAAGTTATAAACTTTTCACCAACTTCACATTCGTAAGCAAAAATATCAACACCATTTTTGCATGCCAATCTTAATGCTTCTCCAAACGCTACATCCATATCATCATATGGAGAGAAATTTTTTATATTGCTCATTTGAATAAGAAATAGTACTCCAGCTCCAAATCCTCTCTTTTTAGCCTCTATAAGCTCTAATAAGTGTTTTCTGCCTCTCTCTGTAGGTGCATCTGGAAACTTAGTTTTACCATCTACTTCAAATGTAACCCCTTTTACCTCGAGGTAATATTCTTCATCCATGTCATTAGATAGTTTAAAATCAAATCTACTATTTCCAAAAGTCTTTTCTCTTTGTATTATATTATATTTAACTAGATTTTGTATTTTTTTATCTTTTAATGCCTCCTCAACAACTTTATTAGGCATTTGTGAATCTATATTAATGATCTTATTATCTTTATACCCTGAAATTAGATCATATAATGTTTTTCTAGTAGGATTAAGCTCTTCTCTTAATAGAACTGTGGAGCCTGGAATTAGTATTTCCTTACATCTCCCCGTATTAGGAACATGTACTATTATTTCTTCGCCATTAAGATTTACATACGCTTGAAACCTATTTGGTCTTCTTATAAATTCGGCAACAAAAATCCTTTTATTTATAAACATAATTTCATCTCCATTTTTTAAATATACACTAATAAATAAAAATAATCAACATTATCCACAATCATAATATTATTTTATGCGAAAATATTGATTATTATATAACGCCATAAAAAAGCCCTTGCTTTTGCAAGGACTTTTTTATGGTGACTCCTAGGGGAATTGAACCCCTGTTACCACCGTGAAAGGGTGGTGTCTTAACCGCTTGACCAAGGAGCCTTATAAAATTTGGTGGCTTACCGGGGAATCGAACCCCGGACACCATGATTAAAAGTCATGTGCTCTACCAACTGAGCTAGTAAACCATATTGGCTGGGATAGCAGGATTTGAACCTACGGATGCCACAGTCAAAGTGTGGTGCCTTACCGCTTGGCGATACCCCAATATTGTATGGTGCGTCTTAAGGGATTCGAACCCCTGGCCCACGCCTTAGAAGGGCGTTGCTCTATCCAACTGAGCTAAAGACGCATATTAAATAAATAAAATGGAGCGGGTAGAGGGAATCGAACCCTCGTAATTAGCTTGGAAGGCTAACACTCTACCATTGAGTTATACCCGCTTATATAAATATGGTGCAGGTGAAGGGACTTGAACCCCCATGCCGTAAAGCGCTAGATCCTAAGTCTAGTGCGTCTGCCATTCCGCCACACCTGCATACATATGGTGACTCCTAGGGGAATTGAACCCCTGTTACCACCGTGAAAGGGTGGTGTCTTAACCGCTTGACCAAGGAGCCTTATAAAATACTTAAATATTCTTATTTTAGTATTGACCTGGCGACAACCTACTCTTCCACAAGGTCACCCCTGCAGTACCATCGGCGCATTGAAGCTTAACCTTCGTGTTCGGTATGGGAACGGGTGTTACCTTCATGCCATAATCACCAGATTTATTTTCAGAAACAATAATTGAGAATCTACCGTCGTTGACTACGGATATTAGATATAAAATATATTCTCATTATTATCTCTATATAGAGAAATTTCACTTTCTTTACAGAAAAGTATTCTCTCAAAATTGCACAGTGAATTAATCTTCTTCCTTTGTCAGAAGCTTAGTTTCTTTCTTACGAAAGAAATGGTTCCTGCAGAAGAAGTATATCGCATTACTTTTAATTATATATTTAGGTCAAGCCCTCGACTTATTAGTATTAGTCAGCTGAACATGTTACCATGCTTACACCTCTAACCTATCAACCTGGTGGTCTTCCAGGAGTCTTACTAACATCGCACTTACGTGCGAGTTATGGGAAATCTCATCTCAGGGTGGGCTTCACGCTTAGATGCTTTCAGCGTTTATCCCTTCCAAACATAGCTACCCAGCGATGCCACTGGCGTGACAACTGGTGCACCAGAGGTTTGTCCATCCCGGTCCTCTCGTACTAAGGACAGCTCCCTTCAAATTTCCTACGCCCGCGACGGATAGGGACCGAACTGTCTCACGACGTTCTGAACCCAGCTCGCGTGCCGCTTTAATGGGCGAACAGCCCAACCCTTGGGACCTACTTCAGCCCCAGGATGCGACGAGCCGACATCGAGGTGCCAAACCTCCCCGTCGATGTGGACTCTTGGGGGAGATCAGCCTGTTATCCCCGAGGTAGCTTTTATCCGTTGAGCGATGGCCCTCCCACGAGGTACCACCGGATCACTAAGCCCGACTTTCGTCCCTGCTCCACTTGTAAGTGTCGCAGTCAGGCTCCCTTCTGCCTTTGCACTCTTCGCGCGATTTCCAACCGCGCTGAGGGAACCTTTGGGCGCCTCCGTTACTTTTTTGGAGGCGACCGCCCCAGTCAAACTGCCCACCTAACAATGTCCTGTGACCAGATTCATGGCCTCCAGTTAGAACCTCAGTACTGTCAGGGTGGTATCCCAAGGATGACTCCACACAGGCTGACGCCCATGTTTCTCAGTCTCCCACCTATCCTGTACAGACAATACCGAAATTCAATGCTAAGCTACAGTAAAGCTCTACGGGGTCTTTCCGTCCAATCGCGGGTAGCAAGCATCTTCACTTGCACTACAATTTCGCCGGATGTGTTGTTGAGACAGTGCCCAAATCATTACGCCATTCGTGCGGGTCGGAACTTACCCGACAAGGAATTTCGCTACCTTAGGACCGTTATAGTTACGGCCGCCGTTTACTGGGGCTTAAGTTCATACCTTCGCTTGCGCTAAGTAATCCCCTTAACCTTCCAGCACCGGGCAGGCGTCAGCCCCTATACATCAGCTTTCGCTTTAGCAGAGACCTGTGTTTTTGCTAAACAGTTGCTTGGGCCTATTCTCTGCGACCTACTTACGTAGGCACCCCTTCTCCCGAAGTTACGGGGTCAATTTGCCGAGTTCCTTAACAACAATTCTTCCGATGGTCTTAGGATTCTCTCCTCACCTACCTGTGTCGGTTTGCGGTACGGGCACCAATATCCTCGATAGAGACTTTTCTTGGCAGCGTGGAATCAGATACTTCAGGAATAAATTCCCTTCCCCATCACATCTCAGCGTTAAGAGCAAACGGATTTGCCTGTCTGCTCCGCCTAAATGCTTAGACACACATCCAATAGTGTGCACATCTTATCCTCCTGCGTCATCCCATTTCTAATAACGTCCATTGGTGGTATCGGAATATCAACCGATTGTCCATCACCTACGCCTTTCGGCCTCGGCTTAGGTCCCGACTAACCCTGAGAGGACGAGCCTTCCTCAGGAAACCTTAGGTTTTCGACCGTTAAGATTCTCACTTAACTCTCGCTACTCATGCCAACATTCTCACTTCTGTACCGTCCACCACTCCTTACGGTATGACTTCAGCCAGTACAGAAAGCTCCTCTACCGCGTACACAATTGTGTACACCCATAGCTTCGGTGGTAAGTTTTAGCCCCGGACATCTTCGGCGCAGGATCTCTTGACTAGTGAGCTATTACGCACTCTTTAAATGAGTGGCTGCTTCTGAGCCAACATCCTAGTTGTCTTAGAAATCCCACATCCTTTTCCACTTAACTTACACTTTGGGACCTTAGCTGATGGTCTGGGCTGTTTCCCTTTTGACTACGGATCTTATCATTCGCAGTCTGACTGCCGAAATAAAAGTATATGGCATTCGGAGTTTGATAGGGTTCAGTAACTGTTGTCAGCCCCTAGCCCATTCAGTGCTCTACCTCCATTACTCAATTAATCGACGCTAGCCCTAAAGCTATTTCGAGGAGAACCAGCTATCTCCGAGTTCGATTGGAATTTCTCCGCTATCCACAGCTCATCCCATGGTTTTTCAACACCAACGTGGTTCGGACCTCCACGGAATTTTACTTCCGCTTCATCCTGGCCATGGATAGGTCACCCGGTTTCGGGTCTACGACATGCAACTATGCGCCCTATTCAGACTTGGTTTCCCTTCGGCTCCGTACCTTAAGTACTTAACCTTGCTACATATCGTAACTCGTTGGCTCGTTCTACAAAAAGCACGCCGTCACACATATAAAGTGCTTCGACCGGTTGTAGGCACACGGTTTCAGGTTCTATTTCACTCCCCTTCCGGGGTTCTTTTCACCTTTCCCTCACGGTACTTCTTCACTATCGGTCACTAGGTAGTATTTAGCCTTGGGAGGTGGTCCTCCCAGCTTCCCACAAGGTTTCACGTGTCTCGTGGTACTCTGGATTAGATCTGACTGTTTTTCCTTTTCATTTACAGGCCTATTACCTTCTGCGGAGCAGCTTTCCAGCTATCTTCAATTAAGGAATTGCAGTATTTATGATCTATCCTCAACCCCCAGATCAAAGACCTGGGTTTGGGCTCTTTCCCTTTCGCTCGCCGCTACTTAGGAAATCGATGTTTCTTTCTCTTCCTCCGGGTACTTAGATGTTTCAGTTCCCCGGGTCTACCTCTGCATACCTATTTATTCAGTATGCAGTACATAGTTGTTACTATGTGGGTTCCCCCATTCGGAAATCTTTGGATCACAGGCTATTTGCGCCTACCCAAAGCTTATCGCAGCTTAACGCGTCCTTCTTCGGCTCCTAGTGCCAAGGCATTCGCCATGCGCCCTTTGTAGCTTGACCTTGATTCTGTCTATTTACATAGACGGTTATATTAATTTTGCGAAATTGTATTAAATTAATTTATAAACTACTTGCGTAGTTTTAATTTTTTTAAAACAACTTTTTTCACTGTGCAATTTTCAAAGAACATTTTAAGAAAAACTATTCATTATCTAACTCCTAAGAGTTAGATAAAATTAGTCTCTCAAAATTAAACAGAGAACTAGGTACGATTAATTACAATAGATATTTTTGAAGAACAAATTAATATTCTTCTATTGCATCGACCGAAGTCAATACATCTACTCCCTAGAAAGGAGGTGATCCAGCCGCAGGTTCTCCTACGGCTACCTTGTTACGACTTCACCCCAATCATCAATCCCACCTTCGGCCGCTGGCTCCTTACGGTTACCTCACGGACTTCGGGTGTTACCAACTCTCATGGTGTGACGGGCGGTGTGTACAAGGCCCGGGAACGTATTCACCGCGACATGCTGATTCGCGATTACTAGCAACTCCGGCTTCATGTAGGCGAGTTGCAGCCTACAATCCGAACTGGGATGAGTTTTTGAGTTTGGCTCCACCTTGCGGTCTTGCATCTCTTTGTACTCACCATTGTAGCACGTGTGTAGCCCTAGACATAAGGGGCATGATGATTTGACGTCATCCCCACCTTCCTCCCGGTTAACCCGGGCAGTCTCACTAGAGTGCTCAACTTAATGGTAGCAACTAATGATAAGGGTTGCGCTCGTTGCGGGACTTAACCCAACATCTCACGACACGAGCTGACGACAACCATGCACCACCTGTCACCCTGTCCCGAAGGACTTCGCCCATCTCTGGGTTATGCAGGGGATGTCAAGTCTAGGTAAGGTTCTTCGCGTTGCTTCGAATTAAACCACATGCTCCGCTGCTTGTGCGGGCCCCCGTCAATTCCTTTGAGTTTTAATCTTGCGATCGTACTCCCCAGGCGGAATACTTAATGTGTTAACGGCGGCACCGAGGTTCGACCCCCGACACCTAGTATTCATCGTTTACGGCGTGGACTACCAGGGTATCTAATCCTGTTTGCTCCCCACGCTTTCATGCCTCAGCGTCAGTTACAGTCCAGTAAGTCGCCTTCGCCACTGGTGTTCTTCCTAATCTCTACGCATTTCACCGCTACACTAGGAATTCCACTTACCTCTCCTGCACTCTAGACACCCAGTTTCAAATGCAGCACCCAAGTTAAGCTCGGGTATTTCACATCTGACTTAAATGTCCGCCTACGCATCCTTTACGCCCAGTAAATCCGGACAACGCTTGCCACCTACGTATTACCGCGGCTGCTGGCACGTAGTTAGCCGTGGCTTCCTCCTCTGGTACCGTCATTATCGTCCCAGAAGACAGAACTTTACAACCCGAAGGCCTTCATCATTCACGCGGCGTTGCTGCGTCAGGGTTTCCCCCATTGCGCAATATTCCCCACTGCTGCCTCCCGTAGGAGTCTGGACCGTGTCTCAGTTCCAATGTGGCCGATCACCCTCTCAGGTCGGCTACGCATCGTCGCCTTGGTGAGCCGTTACCTCACCAACTAGCTAATGCGCCGCGGGTCCATCTCAAAGTGGAATTTTCCGAAGAAAAATCCTTTGATGTTTCGATCATGCGACCAAAACATATTATGCGGTATTAATCTCCCTTTCGGGAGGCTATTCCCCTCTTTGAGGCAGGTTACCCACGTGTTACTCACCCGTCCGCCGCTAATCCACCCCGAAAGGTTTCATCGCTCGACTTGCATGTGTTAGGCACGCCGCCAGCGTTCGTCCTGAGCCAGGATCAAACTCTCAATTTAAAAGTTTACACTTTTTTAGTTGAAATGATTAATCTGCGACAACTGTTAAGTTGATTCGCAAGCTCATTACATACTTTTAGTCTTACGACTAAATTTTACTTTATACTAAAGTAATTAACTGGTTTAACGAAATATTATTTCGCTATCTTTACCTATTTCTCTGTTTAATTTTCAAAGACCAATTTGTTTCGTCATTATGTGACGACCTCTACTATTGTACTAGGTATTTCTTGTTTTGTCAACATTTTTTTATTATTATAAAAATGTGTTTTTAAAGTAATATTCAAATGTTAACTTATCAATTTTCACCTTTATCGTTACTCACTCATAGCGACAAGGAATATCTTATCATAGAATATTCTCTATAAAATTAAATTTAAAGCAATTAAAATAAACCAAGTTTCGCATTCTTGAATTTTTAAACTTTTTCTCTATATATCTTATATTGATACACCAGGATAGTTATTTTAATAATACTTACTAGTATTTAATAATTAAATATCTCATACAATAATTTCAACAATTATCACATATATTAAATGTTCTCCTTAACGGGCTATAAATATACCATTATAAAGTCTTTTATTTATAAAAGATTAAATTATCGCCTGCGGAGCTGCACTATTATAAAATTAACCTTACCCTAATTTTATAATTTATTAACAAATAACAAATAGAGTAATACCCCTTATAAGAGATATTACTCTATTTGTTATTTCTTATTTATATAAACCACCACTACTACGGTAACATCACATTAACATTCTAAAAATTATTAAAAATATTACTCCTGGTACTCCTAAAAATCCTGCAATTAGTGCCGTTACAGCATTTATTGGAATTACTATACCTACATACTTGCCTAGAAAATTAGCAAGCAGCAATAGTAAGACACCAAAAACACAATTCAATATTAATTTAACCAGTATTTTTAGTGGCCAAGAAAAGAGCTTGACTACAATTAACATCCCCACTATACCAATTAAAAAATATAATGCTATATCCATATCTCAATCCCCCTATGTAAATCTTTAATTTCCCTTTTTTTATTATGTTTCTAACTTACTTTAAATTTTTTTTATCTCTTCATGCTAGCACCAATCTCCTCGATCATGTAGCTAGCATCAATAGTTACACCCTTTCTTCTAGCTTCCAATAAAAAATATATGTATCTAGCTTTAGATTGATCTTCTCTATAAATTGCATAGTCTACAAGTCTAGGGTCATCTGCCACTTGAAAGTATTTTTTTGCAGTTTCCCACTCAAGTTTGGCTTCTTCTAATTGGATAATAATATCCTTTTGTTCCTGTGTATATTTTAAAGTTGAAAATAATATTTCAATTATTTTTTTTCTATTCATAATAAAAACCTCCCATTTTATATCTTCTCTAAATTCTTGACATAAAACAGGAGTAATATTCTATATTTCTTTTCTTCCTTCTAAAGCTTTAGAAAGGGTTACTTCATCTATATATTCTAAATCTCCACCAACGGGGATACCATGTGCAATCCTTGTGACTTTTGCGCCTAAAGGTTTTAATATTTTAGATATATACATAGCTGTAGCTTCCCCCTCTATGTTGGGATTCGTTGCTACTATTACTTCGCTAACTTCTCCATTAATCCTTCTTATCAGTTCTCTTAATTTTATATCTTCAGGGCCCCTTCCTGACATAGGCGATATTGTCCCATGAAGAACATGATAAACCCCATTAAATTCCCTTACTTTTTCCATAGTCATAATATCTTTTGGATCTTCAACTACACATATGGTGCTCTTATCCCTATTAGGGTTAGAACAAATTGCGCAAGGGTTTGTATCTGTAAAACTTCCGCATATAGAACAGTATTTTACGGTCCCTCTAGCTTCTACCAGTGCATGAGCAAACTCTTCTACTTCTTCCTTTGGAAGATTTAGAACAAATAAAGCCAGCCTCTGAGCTGTTTTTCGCCCTATACCAGGCAATTTGGCAAATTCTTCTATAAGTTTTTCTATTGCTACTGGATATAAATCCAATCTAGTCACCTCATAACAATGTAGTTTTTAAGCTACTGTTTATTAGAACATTCCTGGCATGTTCATTCCACCTGTTAATTTACCCATTTCATTACTTGATTCATCTTCTGCTTTCTTTAGAGCTTCATTACAAGCACTCATAATTAAATCTTCTAGCATTTCAATATCATCTGGATCTACTACTTCTGGTTTTATCTTCACTTCAACAAGTTGTCTCTTTCCGTTAGCTATCGCGGTTACCGCTCCACCGCCAACAGATGATTCAAATTTCTTGTCTCCTAAGTCTTTTTGCATATCTTCCATTTGTTTTTGAAATTTTTGAGCTTGCTTCATTAAACTATTCATATTTCCACCCATACCTGGAAATCCACCTTTTGCCATAATAGTTACCTCCTATATATTAGTTATTCAAGTTAATATTATAATATTTATCTCCTCTAGATTTGCAACTACTAAAATTTAATTTAAAAGTTTATAATCTAAAAGGAAACATATTGCTAATCCATTATAACTTTCTATATTATTATATACTAATACCTATAATAATTTCCATTAAATAAATAAATATTTTTTATTAATAATATGCATTTATTCTAGGATCCTAGACTTTATTCATCTAGTACTTCCACAAGATCTTCTCCAAATGTTTCTTTTAGTATATCCTCAGGTGATCTAGCCTGTATTTCATCAGATTCTATAGTATATTTTATTTTTACTGGTTCTTTTAGTGATTCAGAAAATATTTCTTCTATTATATTCCTATTATCCTCTTTCTCTAATCTAATTTTATTAAAGGCATATTGCTTTTCGTAACCTAGTTCTATTACACCTCCATCGCATGACACAATTTCTCCTGTCATTAAAGACGCATATATAACCATATGTCTTCGTGCTTTAAACATATCTAAAATATCCTTAAAAGATTTTTTTACAATGTCGACGGTTAAATTAGAGTTAGCATTATGCTTTTGTACTGGTCTTATTTCTGTTTTTTTATTTGTTTTACCTTTTAAGGGACTACTCTTTTCGGAAACTCTAGGAGTTACACTTTCACATGCTACAGTTATCTTTCCTTGTTTAATTATTTCCTCTAATTTGTTTATTCTAGATAATAGTACTTCTTTTGATGTGTCATACTCTATTTTGCACATTTTAATAACTGCAAGCTCTAAATAAATTCTATTTTGCTTACTCCATTTAGCTTGTTCCTGCGCATCTTGAAGTATCTTTATATTTCTCATAATCTCTTCTACTCTAATTTTAGCTGCTTGCCTTTTTAAAATATATATATTTTCACTGGACATATCTAAAATATCCTCTACATTTTCACTTACTTTAGCCATCAAAAGATTTCTCATATGAGTGGTCATATCTTTTACAAATACATATATATCCTTACCACTAATAACTATTTCATTTATGACCTTTATTGCCCCTTCAATATTCCTATCTATTACACTTTCCGAAAGTTTTATAAGACTCTCAGACGTTACAAGTCCTAACATATCTATAACATTATCATATTCTACCCTGCCGTCATTCATTGATATGGCTTGGTCTAGAACGCTTAGGGCGTCTCTCATTGCTCCATCAGAAATTCTTGATATTAATTTTAAACTATTATCGTCGACAAAAATGCCTTGCTGCTCAACAATTTTTCGAAGTCTTTCAAATATATCTGCACTTTTTATTCTTTTAAAGTCAAATCTCTGGCATCTTGATAGTATTGTTATTGGTAATTTTTGAGGATCAGTTGTGGCTAATATAAATATTATGTGGCTCGGCGGTTCCTCTAGTGTTTTTAAGAATGCATTAACTGCCCCTATGGATAACATATGAACCTCATCTATAATATAAACTTTATACCTAGCTTCCTGTGGTGGATACTGAACATCCTCAATTATATCGCGAATATTATCTACTCCATTGTGTGATGCTGCGTCTAGCTCAGTAACATCTATCGCTGTTCCTGCATTTATCTTCTTACACATTTCACATTCATTGCAAGGCTCTCCATGATCCGAATTTAAGCAATTAACCGCTTTCGCTAGTATCTTAGCTGTTGAAGTTTTTCCCGTTCCTCTTGTGCCACATAAAAGATATGCGTGAGCTATCCGCTCGCTATTTATTTGATTTTTTAAAGTTATAGTCACATGCTCCTGACCTACTACATCTTGAAAAGTTTTTGGTCTCCATTCTCTATATAAAGCTTTATACGCCACAAATTTCACCTCTTTTAAGTATGGTATTTGTTTTTATCGCAATTCCTTATTGATTTGTAAACTTAACTATTAAAATCCCGTATTCTCTTATTTAAATAATTATATCATTTAAATCAAAATATTAGTTTATATTTATATAAAAAATAAAATCATATTCCACATGACTAATTTATATTTAACAATTAATTTAAATTTTATTTATAATTCTCAAACAATCGAGTAGGAGCTAAATAATTAATTTATTTAGCGACCTCTCACACCACCGTGCATACCGTTCGGTACACGGCGGTTCAATAGAAATTAATGTTTTAATAAATATGTCTCAGATATAGAAACTAATCCTATATTTTTAAGGTATTTATTGGTCAATGTTTTGTTTAATATAGGGCTATTGGATGTTCTCCAATAGCCTTTCCTTGTATTTGCATATTGCAAAGCTTTATTGTTTGGTATTCCTAATTTAACAAGGTTCCCATATTTTGTTTTAATCTTTTTCCATTGTTTCCAAAAACACATTCTAATTCTTCGCCTTAACCATTCATCAAGTGTTTTAAGAATACTTTTAATGTCTGCAATAGCAAAATAATTTATCCATCCAACTATCACTTGCTTAAGTTTCATAAACCTATATTTCATGCTCATCGCATTACTTCTTGAAGTTAATTCTTTTAGCTTTGCTTTGAATTTGATTATAGGTTTTTGAGGAACTCTCATTCTGTATTCACCTTTTGCTCGGTAAAATGAAAATCCTAAAAATTTAAGTTTCCAAGGTCTATCTACTGTACTCTTTTCTTTATTCACTCTAAGCTTTAACTTTTCCTCAATAAATCTCGTAATACTCTTCATTACTCTATTTGCTGATTTCTCACTTTTGACGTATATATTCGCATCATCAGCATATCTACAAAAGTTTAGTCCTCGTTTTGTTAGTTCTACATCGAGTTCATGTAACATTACGTTACTTAATAATGGGGACAAAGGCCCGCCTTGAGGTGCTCCTTCTTCTGTATTCATAAATACCCCATTTATCATCACTCCACTTTGTAGATACTTTCGTATCAGAGAAATTACTCTACTATCTTTAATATCTTCCGATAGTATCCTTATTAATTTATCATGATTTATCGTATCAAAGTATTTAGAAAGGTCTATATTCACCGTCCATGTATGTCCAGCATTAATATATCCCCTACATTTTTCAACAGCTTGTTTTCCACTTCTTAAAGGTCTAAAACCGTAACTATTATCAGAAAATTTCTTTTCATATACTGGTATTAGAGTTTGTGATATCGCTTGTTGAATAACTCTATCTAATACAGTAGGTATTCCAAGTAGCCTAATTCCACCGTCAGGTTTTGGTATTTCTACCCTTCTTACGGCTAGAGGTCTATATCTACTTTCTAATAATGATTGCCTTAATTCTTGTCCATGCTCTTTTAGATAATGTAGAAGTTCATCTACTGTCAAACCATCAATCCCATGACTTCCTTTATTGGCTTTTACTCTTTTATATGCTTTATTCATATTATCTCTCGATAATATCTGCTCGAGTAAACCATTATCATATTCATTCACATCGTTTCTTCCTTCTTCTGACATAGAGGAAATACTATGCACTTCTACATTACCTTCGAGTTCCACTCTATTCTCTCGTAGAGAGCCTTCTTTATGAAGTTGTCTGCTTTTATCATATTTTCTCGTATCCTTCAAAATTCCAAAACCTCCTATTGTTCAGTCCTTCCCACGCTAACGCGTTTTGCATGGTACTATGACGTCTGCTGACTTCTGATAGTTCAGCCATACATCACTGTATGGGTTGTTATTTCTAAATTCATATCCACAACTTACCTATCAGATCTCCCCGGGTAAGAACGCAATCTTTCACTCCATCTATCTGCTACATTTACACCACTTGTTTCGAATAGTTTTGGGCTTCGTTTTGTATTGCAAACTTACCCACAAGCATATGCCTTATATGTAGTTTCTGTTCGTCAGACCGGAGTTTGGCCGCCAACTTCCTTCAGATTCCATCTCACGATGGACACCCTTGTCTTAAGCTATGCACTTGGCACTATTAACCCGTGCTAGGGACTTTCACCCATTAGATTGCGCCCATGCCGGGCGCACAATAAAAAAGATGCCTTTATAGGCATCTTATATTTTTTATGTAAACCGTACACCTCGCTTCGATATATAAACTATGCGCGTTACCTATACAGTTAGCTCAAACCAGGTTGCTCCACGGCACATGGAAGGTTTCACTTACCGCTGCTTCCTTCCGGATCTCACGGGGTTCATGAATTTCCATTGCGTGGGACCAAGTTCTCAACACCACTTATATAGGGCAGACCACACATTTTATAACCTATGCGAGGAATTCACCCCTGCTGTAGCGGATTGCAGGTTACAGGGCACCGCTAACTCCCCGGCTAGTACGGAAATATAAACTGGTGGAAAAAGAGGGATTCGAACCCTCGGTAGAGTCGCCCCTACACACGCTTTCCAGGCATGCTCCTTAAGCCACTCGGACATCTCTCCATAAATTGTTTTAATCTTTGTATACACATAAGTAGTGCAACATAAATAATTATACTATTAATAAATAGTAATTTCAATAGTTAATTGCTAAAATATTTTTCGAATTTTTTTCTAATCATTAATATTGTATTATCTTATATTTCTCAATCTACTTATATATATACATATTTAAATAATTATTTGTATAATTTATAATGATTATTATAAATTAGTGGCATGAATCCCTTCTCTTACAGTTTATAGCAAGAAATATAACCCATAAAGCAATTCCTACTAAGCTTATTAGCTGTGCTACCCTTAGATCTCCAAACATTAAACTATCAGTTCTTAATCCTTCTATAAAGAATCTTCCTAAGGAATATAATCCTATATAGCTAAAAAACACCGTTCCTCTCTTAAGTGTTTTTGTTAATAAATAAATCAGCAATAACCCTACCATAACATTCCATACTGATTCATAAAGAAACGTTGGGTGATAATAAACTCCTTCTATTAACATTCCATTTTGTATAAAATCCGGGAATTTGCTTATAAAGCCTTGAGTAACCGGCCCACCATGAGCTTCACTATTAAAGAAATTCCCCCATCTGCCTATAGCCTGTGCAATAATTATAGATGGTGCTGCTACATCTACAAATTCTAAAAGATTCTCTTTTTTATATCTTGTATATATTAACGCTGCTATCATACCAAATATAATCCCGCCATGGATAGCAAGCCCACCTTGACGTGTATTGAACACTTCTATTAAATTATCTTTATATTGATTAAATTCAAAAATAACATAATAAGCTCTAGCTCCAATAATCGCTATCGGGAAAGATATTAGTACAATATTTAGAAATTCATCATAATCAACATCTTTTAACTTACAAGTGTAATTTGCCAATATAATTCCAACCATCATTCCTATCGAAATAAGAATACCGTACCATCTAATTGTGAGTCCAAATATATTAAAAGCTATTGGTTCCATAAGTAACCTCTCCTTTTATATTAATATTTCGTCATTTGTTCATAAAACCACTAATACAGATAATAAAAAATCAAGTTTTAAATTGAACTTGACTCTCTATATAAGTCTCATAACAATTGTGTATGACTATGATAAAAAAGTAAAGATAAATATTTAAAATTTAAATAAATAGAGAACTCTATATTATAGAATTCTCTATTTATTTTAAAAACATCCTAGTACATGAGAATAAATAACAACTCATTATACTAACCCATTTTTTTCATATGCCGTGTTTTACTATTTTACATTTATGCTTTTTTCTATGAATTCTTCAACTTCTTCAGCTGTTGGCAAGTTAACAACTTGCTCCGCTAAACTTCTCATTTCGCCTTGAGATATATTTCTAATAATTCCTCTTGCTCTTAAAATAGATATAGGACTCATGCTAAATTCATCTAATCCCATTCCAATTAGAATAGGTACTAATTTAGGATTCCCTGCTACTTCGCCACACATACCAACCCATTTATTTTCTTTATGAGCATTATCTATAACCATTTTTACGAGCCTTAGTAAAGCTGGATGAAATGGAGTATATAAATGTGATATTTTTTCATTCATTCTATCTACCGCAGTTGTATATTGAATAAGATCATTAGTTCCTATACTAAAAAAGTCTACCTCTTTAGCTAATAAATCAGAGATAATCGCTGCTGCAGGTATCTCTATCATAATTCCAACTTCTAAATTTTCATTAAATGCTATATTTTCCTTTTGTAGATCATTTTTTACTCCTTGTAAAATACCCTTTGCTGCTCTTAATTCTTCAATACTAGAAATCATAGGAAACATTATTTTAATATTTCCAAAGGTACTAGCTCTTAATATAGCTCTTAATTGCGTTTTAAATATATCTACCTTATCTAAGCAAACTCTTATAGCTCTATATCCTAAGAACGGATTCATTTCCTTCGGTAACTTCAAATAATCTAATTCCTTATCTCCACCAACATCTAAAGTTCTAATAACCACAGGTTTATTTTGCATTTTTTCTGCAACTTCTTTGTATACTGCATATTGTTCTTCTTCAGTAGGTGCTGAATCCCTATCCATATATAAAAACTCAGATCTAAATAAGCCTACCCCTTCACAATCATTATTGATAACACTTTCTAAATCTTTTGGAGTTCCTATATTAGCAGCCAATTCTACTCTTACTCCATCTGTAGTTATGCTTTTTTTCCCTATTAGTAGGTTTAACTCTTCTTTATTTTTATTATATTCAGCTTTTTTCTCTTTATAAATATTAACTATTTTTTCTTCTGGATTAACATATATCAATCCCTCTTCGCCATCAAAAACAATTAAATCTCCATTTTTTACTTTCTTAGTTATATCTTTTACCGCTACTATAGCTGGTATTTCTAGCTTCCTTTTCACCTAATTTTTTCAATACGTTATTAAATATATTCTGAATTTCACTCTTACTATTTTCCATAGCAGTCTTAAATCTTTTAATTTCTTCTTCATAACTCCAAATCTCTTTCTTCTCTATAATCATTTTCTTTTCTTCTTTTAATATTACTTTTCCTATTACTATTCCAGGCGAAACTCCAATGCCTTTCATTAAATAACCTCCTAATAAGTTAAATTCACTCCTTATAGCAATCTTAAATACTTTACTATCTTAGGAGTGAATTTAACTTTATATATGATTTTTTTAAAGGTTTATAATTTCTTTTTCAATTACTATTCTTAATTCCTCTACAGCCTTAACTTCATCGTCTCCATTAGCAACAATTTTGAGTTTATCGCCTTTTGTAGCTGCCATGCTTAATATATTTATTATACTTTTTGCATTATACTTTTCTTCATCCTTAATTAAAGTTATATGTGAAGTAAACTTTGATGCTTTTTTAGCAACAATGCTCGCTGGTCTAGCATGCAACCCTTGCTCGTTCATCAACACAATTTCAACTTCGTACATAAAAACATCCCCTTTTTAATTTTTATTTTACTTATTTTTATAATTTACACGCTACCCTATATCCCATATAAATACAATGATTTAATCCATTAATACTTTGAATTATTTAACAGCATCCTTCTTTAATAAAAAAATCATAAGAGCTGTTACCATTGTACCAACTACTATGGATACTATATATCCACCTAGATTAGAAACTGCATTAGGAATAAATAATACGAATATTCCACCATGAGGAACTGCTAACCCTGCTTTAAATAGCATAGATAGTAATCCAGTAGTTGCTGAACCCACCATTAATGACGGTATCATTTTAAATGGGTCTGCTGCAGCAAATGGTATCGCACCCTCTGTTATAAATGCAGCCCCTAGTGCCCAAGCAGCTTTCCCCGCTTCTCTTTCTTGTAATGTGAATTTTCTTTTTGCTATAACTGTTGCAAGAGCTATTCCTAGCGGAGGAGTCATCCCTGCCGCCATTACTGCTGCCATTACCATAGAAGTTTGGCCCGCAACTATAGTTCCTGCTCCAAAAGCATAAGCGGCCTTATTAATTGGTCCACCCATATCAATAGCCATCATTAAGCCAATAATAATTCCGAGTAAAGCTGAGTTTGCTCCACTTAAATTACTTAACCAACTAGCCATTCCGGTATTTATTATACCTACAGGTTTTCCTATAACATATATCATTACAAGTCCTACTACCAATGAAGATAAAACCGGTAATACTAAAACCGGCATTAAGCCCGCTAATGATTTTGGTAGTTTTATTGTTTTCTTTAAGAAAACAATAGTATAACCCGCTAGGAAACCTGCTATAATCCCCCCTAAAAAGCCTGCACCTGAAGATAGTGCAATCATACCGCCAACCATACCTGGTACAAGACCTGGTCTATCCGCTATTGAGAACGCTATAAACCCTGCCAATATTGGAATCATAAGTGCCATGGCTGAATCTCCACCAATTTGCATTAAAGCTGCTGCAATACTACCTTCTTCTTTAAACGCTAGTATTCCAAAAGCAAATGAAATTGCAATTAGAATTCCCCCCGCTACTACGAAAGGAATCATATAAGAAACCCCTGTCATAAGGTGCTTATAAGGACCTTTTTTCTCAGTAGTTTTTTCTTCTTTAATATCACTGACTTTTTCTGAATCTTTTTTATTTTCTACTTTTATATCTATCGCTCTTTGTATAAGCCCCTTTGGGTCTTTAATTGCATCTTTTACCCCAACTTCAATTATACTTTTCCCTGAAAAACGTTCCTTTGAAACGTTAGTATCTGCTGCAATTATTACTACTCTAGCTTCCTTTATATCTTCCTGCGTCAACTGGTCTTCTGCACCTACCGAGCCTTGAGTTTCCACCTTAATCTCTATGCCCATTTCCTCTCCTGCCATTTTTAGAGCTTCAGCCGCCATATAGGTGTGCGCTATTCCTGTTGGACACGAAGTTATAGCTACATATTTCATGAACTCTCCTCCTTTTAAATTGTTGGCTAATGTTTATTTTTCTAGTAAAGTAATTATTTCTTCAGGGCTACTAGCGTTCATCAAACTATCTCTTAATTCTTTATGCATCAATTTTCTAGAAATTTGGCTTAATATCTTTAAATGCTCATTACTTGATTCTTCTGGTACAGCTATTAAAAAGAATACATGAGCTAGCTCATCATCCATAGACTTATAGTCAATGCCGCCTGTGCTTCGTCCAAATACCAATGCCGGCTCTTTAACTCCACTACTTTTACCATGGGGAATTGCTATTCCCATACCTATACCTGTTGAAAATTCTTTTTCTCTATCTATTACAGCTTGTAGATATTTATCTTTATCTAGTAACTTACCATTTTCATCTAAAATTTTTACCATCTCATTTATTACAGCCTCTTTTGTTTTACTAGTAAGTTCAAGTTTAATTAGATTAACACTTAATAATTCAGTTATATTCATTAATAATCATCCTTTCTATAGGTAATTTATAGTTACTTGCTTTTTTAGTTTCTCTATGTCAGCAAATCTTCCTGTTTGTGTTCCCTCAGTCATTACATTAGCTGTACTTGTTGCACATGCTAGCTTTATAGTTTCTTCAAAGCTATAATTATTCTCAATTGCTACAGCCATTGCTGCGACCATAGAATCTCCAGCCCCTACTGTACTTTTAACTTCTACCTTTAAACCATTTACTTTTGCAACTTTATCACGACTTATGAATATAGATCCTTCTGAGCCTTTCGAGATCACTACATATTTTACTCCATACTCTAATATTTTTTTAGCAGTTTCAATAATTTCATCTTCGCTATTAATGCTGACACCAAAAGCTTTTTCAAGTTCATCAATATTTGGCTTTACCATATATGGACCAGCTTTAATTCCCTGCATTAACACATCGCCATCTGCGTCCAATATAACCTTGCCACCCTTGCTTTTTATATCTTTAATTATTTCACCGTATATATCACCGCGCACTCCACTTGGAACGCTACCTGAAAGAACTACTAGAAAATTTCCCTGGCAATATCCCACGATTTTCTGTTTTACATTAGTAATATCTTCTTCTACTAAACTAGGACCACTTTCGTTTATATCTGTATGTGTATTATTAATCTTATCAAAAATCTTTAAATTAGTCCTAGTTTCACCTTTAACAGATAAAAATTCATTTTTAATATTTAAATCATCTAAATAATCTTTTATTTGATTTCCACTGTTCCCACCTAAAAAACCTAAAGCTAAGCTTTTATGTTGTAATTCCTTAATAACTTTAGATACATTGATACCTTTACCTCCAGCATCAATTCTTGTAGACACAATTCTATTAACACTACCAATTTTAAATTCATCTATTTCAATAGTTTTGTCTATTGCTGGGTTTAGAGTCACTGTTATTATCATTTTTTCACCGCCATTTATTTTGCTGTCATAATTTGTACACCTTTTTCTTCAAACTTTTCTAATAATTCATTATCTAATTGATTATCCGTTATTATTATATCAACACTATCTAAATCAACGATTTTGGCAAAATAAACTGTACCAAATTTAGTATGGTCACATAATAATATAGTTTGCTTTGCAATTTTTATCATTTCTTGTTTTGTGCTCGCTTCAATAATATTGGGAGTAGTTAGCCCATTAATAATGCATACACCATTAGACCCCATAAATGCTTTATCTACTCTGAAATTTTTAAGTGTATTATCTGATACTGGTCCTACCATAGCTCTCGTTTCCCATCGCAATGTACCTCCAGTAACAATCACCTCTACATCTCGCTTTTTAGAAAGTTCATAGGCTACATCTACAGAATTTGTTAAAACCGTTATATCTTTAGCTGTTATATACTTAGCAATACTAAGAGTAGTCGTCCCTGCATCTATTGCTATTGTATCTCCATCTACTATCATTGATGCAGCAATCTTTCCAACAGATTCTTTTTCATCATAAAACTTATCTACTTTTTCTGAAAAAGTGGGTTCAAATTTAGTATTGCGGTTTAGTATAGCCCCCCCATGTACTCTTTTTATAAGTTCATCTTCTTCCAATTCTTGAAGATCACGTCTAATTGTAACTTCTGACACTTCATATAGCTGCGATAAATCGCATACTTTTACTTTTCCATACTTATTTAAACTATCTAATATTTTTGATTTTCTTTCTTCAGCAAACATAATTTCAATCTTCCTTTTATCATATTTGGGATAACAATGTACGTTTGTATTCGTATTTGTTTCATTTGCTTTCGCTTGTGTTCATTTTAATATATTATGATAACGTTGTCAAGCTATATAAACTATTTTAAATTTAAATTTTATAATTCTAGACTATGAATAAAAATATCCTTCAAAAACAAAAACGAAACCCTTTGGCTTCGCTTTCATTATATCGAGCTATATAGTTTTTCGCCTATTATGCGTTATTTTGTTCTTTCTCTAATTCTTGTTTTAGTATCTCCTCAATTTTAGGAGTACATCTATGCCCATTGCATCCGCCTGTTCCCGCCCCTGTAGCTTTTTGAACTTCCTCTACAGTTCTTGCACCATTTTGTATAGCTTTTTTTATTGTAGACCTCGGTATTGCCTTACATAAACATGTTTTTGTAATTTTATCCATTATTTCATTGTTTATATTCTGTTCCATGATGTTTTCCTCCTTTTCCACTATCTTTTATCTTTAAAAAAATCAGTCAATAAATTACCACATTCCTCGGTGTATAACCAATTTATTTCTGTCCAGTGATTTAAATCATCATTTTGAAGAACATTTATAACTGACCCACAAGCCCCTACGCTAGGATCAAAGATGCCTATATATAATTTGCTTATCCTAGACTGTAATATAGCACCTGCACACATAGGGCATGGTTCTAACGTTACATACATATCACATCCAGTTAATCTCCAACTTCCTATTACTTCACAGGCTTTTTTTATAGCTAAAACTTCTGCATGGGCCGTAGCATCTTGAAGCGTTTCTCTGAGGTTGTGCGCCCTAGCAATTATTACATTGTCTTTAACTATAACTGCACCTACAGGTACTTCCCCTAATAATAATGATCTTTTGGCTTCTTTTAATGATTCATTAATAAAATGTTTTTTCATTTAAACCCCTTTGTTATATAAATAATTATTTTTAATAATTTTTATTTCCCGGTAAATAAAAAAACTAGCAAAGTATTACTTTACTAGTTTTTGGTGCACACGAGAGGAGTCGAACCTCCGACCTTCCCCTTAGGAGGGGGACGCTCTATCCAGCTGAGCTACGGGTGCATATTTTATTTCTACCTAACCATAATATTACACTTTTATAAGTATGTCAACCTATAGATAAATTAAAACACAAATTTTATATTAATTATTAAAAATCTTATAGTGTTTATTTATTATTAGAATTTTAATACAGTTAATAGTATATACTGTATACTATATACTATTAACTGGAGGTGTTCTAATTGAATAATGATATAAAAAATTTTTTCCTCGCTGGACTAGGATCTGCAGCATATACTTATGAAAAAGCTACAAATCTAATAGATGATTTTGTACAAAAGGGTAAATTAACCTTAGAAGAGGGTAAGAATTTATCTGAAGAACTAAAAAGAACCGTAAAAGGAAAAAAAGAAGAATCTAAAGTTTTTACAGAAGAAGAAAAGCCTTTGACAAAAGAAGATATGTTATTACTCCTTTCAGAAATGAGCTTTGCAACTAAAGAAGATATTGAAACTTTGAATAAAAGATTATCAAATTTAGAAACCCTTCAGCCATAAATTCACAAATGAAAGTCAAATGAAAGTCCTGCTATTCTTTCAGGTCTTTTATTTTTAAGTGAGGTATAAAATGCGACGTAATTCTGTTAATCGATTTAGAACAATTATTAAAGTTCTTGGCTCTTATGGCTTTGGATATATTATAGACTCTAAATTTAACAAACAAAATAAACTCCCTGAAAATTTAAGGAAAGCCTTTGAAGAGCTTGGCCCTACTTTTATAAAGATTGGCCAAATATTGAGTACTAGACCAGATTTATTACCCTCAGCTTATATAGTAGAACTGTCAAAGCTCCAAGATAGCGTACTTCCAGAAAACATTGAAACCATAAAAAAAGTATTCTTTGATCAATTTGGAAAATCAACAACTGAGTGTTTTCAAAAGTTTTACGAAGAACCTTTAGCCTCTGCATCTATTTCTCAAGTGCATAAGGCTACCTTAAAGGATGGTAGGGATGTAGTAGTTAAAATACAAAGACCAGATATTGCAAAAAAGATGAAATTAGATATTTCTATACTCGTTCGTATAATAAAATTCACAAAAACAAAATTCTCTGATTCACCAATCGACCCTGAAGAAGCCTTACATGAAATACTTTTAGCAACTGAACTTGAGCTTGATTTTAACAATGAAGTTAAAAATATAAATAACTTTAAAAATCTCAACAAAGATGTTGCATTTTTATATGTACCTTACGTGGTTCAAGATTTATCTAGTACTAGGGTTTTAACTATGGAAAGAATTTATGGCTTTAAAGTAGATGATATGAAAAAGCTCCTAACTTTTCATTATGATCTTGATGATTTAGGTAAGAAATTAGCTTTATCTTACTTAAAACAAGTTCTACAAGATGGCTTTTTTCACGGAGATCCACACCCCGGAAATATATTTATATGCGAAGGTAAAATTTGTTTTATTGACTTTGGAATTATGGGGAGTCTCTCGAATTCATTGAAATCAACACTAAATGATATGATATCAGCTGTTGTTCTTAATGACATAAATAAAATGATTTCATCTCTTTTATCTATAGGAATAAAAAAGGGCTATGTAGATAGAAATAAACTATATGAAGACTTAGATTATCTAATTGTAAATTATCTTTCAGTTTCTTTAAACAACATTCAGATTTCCGTTATGCTCTCTGAAATCTTTAATATAGCTAAACAAAACAATATTCGTCTACCTCGTGATTTTACACTTCTAATAAGAGCTCTTGTAATTTTAGAAGGTGTAATAGCAAGTATCGCTCCTGATATAAAAATAATAGATATAGCTATCCCTTATGTAAAGGATAATAATAAATTTTCTTTATTAAAAAATCTAGATTCTAATACTTTACTTATTTATACATATTCATTTATAAAAGATTCATTTAAACTTCCATCAAAAATTATAGAATTATCTGAAAGTCTAATAACGGGAAGAGCTAAACTTCAATTAGAACATAAAAATTTAAACGCTCCTATAAATGAATTAAATAAAGGTATAAACCGATTAGTTTTTGGCCTTATTATTTCTTCAATGATTATAGGATCTTGTACAATTTTAAATTCTAATATAGGGCCTAAAATATATAACATATCACTTATTGGTATAACTGGTTTTTTGACTGCGGCATTTATGGGCTTTTGGTTATTAATCTCTATAATAAAATCCGGCAAATTATAACATAAACTATAAAAACGAGGTATTTTTATGATTAAGTATTACAATAGAAAACAAAATAAATATGAAATTGAAAAGGTCGCTGGTGAAAAGTATTTAAATTGGTCTTATTCCTCTCCTTCTGGAAAAGGACTAGTTGAGTTATTACTTAAGAAAAAGCTATTTTCAAAATTATATGGTTATTACTGCGACACAAAAATAAGTTCTAGAAAAATCAAAGATTTTATTAAAGATTTTGATATTGATATGTCTTTATACACTAAGACTTATAATGAGTATTCGTCTTTTAATGATTTTTTTATAAGACCTTTAAATACAAGTGCCCGAATAATTGATAAAAATAATAATGCTTTAATCTCGCCTTGTGACGGCAAAATTTTGGCTTACGATAATATTAACTTGAATGATTTAGTCCAAGTAAAAGGCTTTACTTATTCGCTTAAAGAACTACTCCAAGATAATGAAGTATACAATTTGTACGATGGAGGTACCTGCTTAATCTTTAGATTATGCCCAACTGATTATCATCGCTTTCATTTTATTGATGATGGTGTCTGTAGCGATACAACTAGAATCAAAGGTCATTATTATTCTGTAAACCCTATAGCATTAAAAAATATAAAAAAATTATTTTGTCAAAATAAAAGAGAATGGAGCATTTTTCACTCAGATAACTTTGGTGATGTTATTTGCATGGAGGTTGGTGCTACTTGCGTAGGTTCAATTCTTCAAAGTTATAGTACAGATGCCAAAATTACAAAAGGAGAGGAAAAAGGGTACTTCAAATTCGGTGGTTCCACTGTAATCCTGTTTTTTAAAAAAGATGTCGTAAAAATTCATGAGGATTTACTAAACCAAACACAATTAGGTTTTGAAACTTCTGTATTAATGGGAGAAGAAATAGGACTGAAATAACTTTTCAGTCCTATTTTTTTATGCATAATTAGTTCTTAACTTTAAATTTAGATTTTTCACATTTAGATCCTTAGTCATTGGAACTGGTGCAGTTTTTTCTTTGGTGCCATATAGCCATTAACAAATGGTGTACGGTACACCATTTGCAGCATCTCTGTTCACATATGGAATTATTCTTCATTTTTATATTTTATACAACCTTCAAAAAAAACGACAGAACCCAGTAACTATTACAGTTACTGGGTTCTTATGGTGCGTCGGACAGGAGTCGAACCTGCGACCAACTGGTTCGTAGCCAGCTACTCTATCCAACTGAGCTACCAACGCATATATATCATTACTATATTACCATATTATATGCTAAGAGTAAAGATTTATTTACAAACTTTTATTTACAAAATCTTCTCTAAGAATTCCCATAATAATTACATCCCTATAATTCCCATAGGAAAAGCAAGTCTTTCTCTTCTTTCCTTCTTCTATAAACCCACATTTTTTATAACATTGAATTGCTCTTAAATTAAAATCTAGTACTTCGAGCTCTACTCTATGCGCAGCAATATCCATGAATAAATATTTTAACAAAACCTTTACAGAATCTTGCCCATATCCTCTATTCCAAAAGTTTTGACCTACAGTTATACCTAATACATATACATTTTTACTTTCACTAATTTCTCTAAACGTTATATATCCTACAACTACGCCTTTTCCATTTATAATGCTAAGATATTTCTTATCAAGATTAATAAACTTATTAAAATTATTTAATATATCCTCTTTAGATGGAGGCAATCTAAAATTACCATCAAGTCTCCTAACCTCTTCATCAGCCCAAATATCATAAAATATATTCAAATCTCGTCTCTCTACACATCTCAATAATATTTTATTACCTTTTAACATATTTTAGCCTTCTTTATTATTTTAATACTATAATTATACCTTTTATTTACTTTTAATTCAATAATCAAATTACTTATTTTGTAATATAACGATTTTTTAGTGGGCGTATAATTCACCTTGTAGTTATTCAATAAAGTAAAAAAAGTATCTAACAATTGTTAGATACTTTTGGTGGAGAAAGAGGGATTTGAACCCTCGCACCAGTTTCCCAGTCTATACCCTTAGCAGGGGCACCTCTTTAGCCACTTGAGTATTTCTCCATGGCTTAATTTTATGTCGTTAAAAAATGGTGGAGGAAGTGGGATTCGAACCCACGGTACGCTTTCACGTACGTCGGTTTTCAAGACCGGTGCCTTAAACCAACTCGACCATCCCTCCATATCTTAACGACAAGGTTAATTATATCAGCATGTTGATATCCTGTCAATATTTTTTTGAAAACATTTACCAACATAATATATTATGTGAAAATAAAAAACATCTAACAAACGTTAGATGTTGCTGGTGGAGAAAGAGGGATTTGAACCCTCGCACCAGTTTCCCAGTCTATACCCTTAGCAGGGGCACCTCTTTAGCCACTTGAGTATTTCTCCATAGCTTAATTTTATGTCGTTAAAAAATGGTGGAGGAAGTGGGATTCGAACCCACGGTACGCTTTCACGTACGTCGGTTTTCAAGACCGGTGCCTTAAACCAACTCGACCATCCCTCCATATCTTAACGACAAGATTTATTATATCAGCATAAACATCACCTGTCAACACATTTATATTTCATGCCATAAACTTCAATTTCATATACTATAATAAATAAACAACTTAATATTAAATACTTAAGTTGCTCATTTATTATTATGATATAAATTAATAATTTAAATACTTATTTTGAAATTAATGTTTTTTGTCCCATATACTTCACTAAAACATTTGGAATAGTTACTGATCCATCTTCATTCTGGTAGTTTTCAAGTACTGCAGCTAATGCTCTTCCAATAGCTACCCCTGATCCATTTAGTGTATGAATATAATTAGCTTTATCCTTTTTATCATCTTTATACTTAATGTTGGCACGCCTTGCTTGGAAATCCTCGAAATTACTACAGCTTGATATTTCAACATACTTGTTGTAGCTTGGCATCCAAACCTCGATATCATATTTAAATGATGCTGTAAATCCTAAATCGCCTTTACATATCTTAACTATTCTATAAGGTAATTCAAGTCCTTGTAATACTGACTCTGCATCCATAAGTAACTTTTCAAGCTCTGCATATGAATCCTCAGGCTTTGTGAATTTAAGAAGTTCTACTTTATTAAATTGATGTTGCCTTATAAGTCCTCTACTATCCCTTCCTGCTGAACCTGCTTCTTGTCTAAAACAAGCACTATACGCAACATGCTTTATAGGAAGATCTTGACCACTTAATATCTCATCTCTATAAATATTTGTAACAGGTACCTCTGCTGTCGGTATTAAGAAATAGTCTGTATTAGCCACTTTAAAAGCATCTTCTTCAAACTTAGGTAATTGACCCGTACCGATCATACTTTGTCTATTAACCATATATGGAGGCAGTATTTCTGTATACCCATTGTTATCCACATGAAGATCTAAAAAATAACTTATTAGTGCTCTTTCAAGCCTTGCTCCGAGGCCTTTATATACTGTAAATCTTGAACCCGTAATCTTTGCGCCTCTTTCAAAATCTAAAATATCATTGTCTGTTCCCAAATCCCAATGCGCTTTAGCTGCATAGCTGAAATGTTTAGGCTCTCCCCATTTTTTCACTTCAACATTATCTTCCTCGGTATCCCCTTCTGGCACATTTACACTCGGTATGTTTGGGATACTTAACATAATATTTTTAATTTTTTCATTTACTTCATATAGCTCAATATCAAAATTTTTAATTTCATCTGAAAGTTTTTTCATTTGGGACATAATTTCTTCTACATTTTCTCCACTTTTCTTAAGCTTTGGTATAAGCGCAGATTGAGTGTTCCTATTATTTTTTAATTCTTCAACCTCAACTAATATATCCCTTCTTGCTTTATCAAGAGATACCACTTCATCAATTACTGATAAATCAAAATTTTCCCCTCTATTTTTCATTAATTTTTTTATTTCTTCTGGATTATTTCTTATTCTTTTCAAATCTAACATGACTATTCCTCCTTAAATATTATTAATTATTTATTCTTGTAAAATTTTAATTAAGTATTTCTTTCAATATTTTTTGTGCAAATAATATCAACTCCAGTATTAAGTACGTTTTTACATACTATATCCCCTATTTTTATAGGAGGACCTACATGTATCCTGCTTAATGCTTTTGAGCATTCGATCCATAACTTCTTACTAATAGGTTTACTACTTTTTACTGGAACTACATTTCGTAATTTAGATCCTTTTATTCTAACTAAAGTTGTTAATATTGCTTTAGTTTCATTAAATTTGCAATCAGTTTTTTCGCTCAAATAAAATCATCTCCTACATACTATCAAATTCTTTTATTCTATATAACACAATATTAGAATTTTTTGAGTCCTTAACTATCTCTGTCATTTTCTTATTGGTTTCTCTTGCTAAAATAGAAACAATCTTGTTTAAACAATGTGATCCTTGACAATTTCCAAATGCAGCACCGGTTCTTCTTTTAACTCCTTCTACCGTCCGTGCACCTAAAGGTCTCCTTATAGCATCCACTATTTCACCTTCAGTTACTTTTTCACATCCGCATATTATATTACCATATTTTTTATCTATCTTAATAATACTTTTTCTTTCCTCGTCACACAATTCTCTAAACTTATAGTACTCACGCCTTTTATCATTGAAATCTTTTTTGAGCTTGCATTCCATCTTGCTCACTACACTCTCACATACAATGCTTGCTATAGCAGGTGTCATAGTAACTTGACCGTAGTGCTTTCCTTTAATCTGAATAAGTCCATCATCTATACCGCTATCATCAATTATCATAGGCTCTTCGAAAAAGGGCCATTCTAAAAACATTTTAACATCCATATCGTCTAGACCATTTGTTATCTTGGATACCCTATTTACTATTTCATCATAACTGACATTCTTTTTTGTATCAAAAGCAGCTACAGTATCGCCCTCCATAGTTGGAATTGTATACATACTTTCCCCTTTAACATTAATCATAAATAATGCATGCGAAAATCTTGCTTTTTTATCATTGTCTAAAAGTATATACTTTGATATTCCTTCATTATTATTTACATGAAGTTTTTTTTCATTTACTATACTGTAATTTTCTGAAGGTGTTGTATTTATTACCATTTTGCAAGTGAATTTATTTTTATTAGTAACAACTCTAAATCCTTTTGATATTTCTTGAATATCTATTACTTCTTCTTCTAATTTAAATTTTACACCATTATCAAATGCCACTTCGCCATAAGATAATGCTAAATCAAATGGACAAATTACCCCCGTATTTTTAGAATATAACGCTTTTTTAACATCTATATTTAAGTTTTGTTCCATTTCATATATGTATTCTGGGTCTAAAATAAATACGTCCTTCGTGCCTCGCTCTATTGCTCTATTATATATTTTTTTGATTATTTCAACCTCTTCATCAGTTTGAGCAATTATTAAGGAACCGCACCTTTTAAAGGGAACATTAAATTTAGCACTTATAGTATCCATCATTTTATTACCCATACGTTCAAGCTTTGCAGTTAAAACATCTTCACTTTCAATACCATTATATATCATAGCAGTGTTTATTAATGCTACATCATCCGCTATATCATAGTCTTTTTCAATAACAGCTATATTAAGATTATATTTTGAGATCTCATAAGCAACTGCACATCCAATTATTCCTCCGCCCAAAATAAGTACATCATAGTCCATCGTAACCCTCCAGCATAAAACAAAACTGTTTTAATTTACATTATTATTATATCCTTTTTTAAACATGTGACTCAATATGTTAAATTTTTTCCTAATTTCACTAAAAAAGAAGAACAGTCATCCATTCTTCTTTTCGCCCGTATTTTAGACGTAATTGTCATTTGATGGATATTCAATCTCTTATACTATAACAAGAAAGCATTTTTTTTAAACTTTCTTTATTTATAGGTTTATTTAAAATGAAATCAACATTATTCATATCTTGACCTTCAAAAGATCCCACCCAACCTGTCATTAAGCAAAAATATGTCTGATTGTTTATTTTTTTAACTTTTTCAGCAACTTGAAACCCATTAATACTCGGCATGGTAAAATCACATACAATTATATCATATTTTCTCCTTTGTAACTCTGAGTCTAAATTTTCACATCCACAAGCCTTTGTTTTACATTTAACAATTGATTTTATCATACTAGCAACAACATTTCTTATTTGCTCCTGATCATCGATAACAAGAATGTTGCCTTCAAAATCAATTACATCCCTTAATCCTACGTCATCACTTTTAGTTATTTTTTCACATAGGGGTAATTTAATAATAAAAGAAGTTCCTACATTTTGTTTGCTTTCAATTTCCATGCTCCCTTTATGTGAAAGTATTATATTATAAGAGATACTTAATCCAAGCCCTGAGCCATCATTACCTTTTGTTGTAAAAAACGGTTCAAATATTCTTTTTTGAATCTCTTTTTTCATTCCCATTCCACTATCTCTTATTTCTATAATAGCCATATTAGCTTTATTTTTAGTAATGAATTCTATTTTACCACCTTTTGGCATAGCATCTATAGCATTTACTATTATATTTATAAATACCTCTCTTATTTCTGTTATATTTCCTTGCATCTCCTCATTAGATTTTAATGATTTAATTATGCTTATTTTTATTCCTTTAAAACTACTTCCTGTTAGCCATTTACTTTTAGTTAAATCTATTGCATCTGAAATTACATTATCTACACTAAAAATTTCAAAATCATTATCTTTTCCATTACATTTTTGGGTTAATTTTTTAACCTTATTAGTAATATTGATTCCATCATACGCACATATTTCTATAATGCTAATCAACTTCAAATTTTCTTTTTCCTTAGTTTTATCCTTTAAAAGTTGAACAGAGCCTACAATTGGTGTAAGTATATTATTTATATCATGAGTTATTCCCGCAGCCATTTCTCCCATAGCTCTCAGTTTTTCGTTTTGTATTAGTCTATTTCGCATATCAGAAAATCTTTTTTGATCCTGTATTAAATAAAATGCAGTTTTACATATTGATTTTAAATGTTCTATGTTATTTTTAGATAGCTCTCTATTATTTTTATATCTTCCTATACATATTACACCCTTAGAACTATCATAATATTCTACATTAATAGCCATATAGCTTACTATGCCTAATAACTTGAATTTTTCTACTAATTCTGAGTCCTCTATTTCACTTAAATTTAATAATGAATCTCCATTACTATTTAATACCATTTCATTGAAGCTATTAATATAATGGATCGTTTTTATATCCTTAATCAAATAGTATTTATGTTTTTTAGTGATCCCATAATAATTACCCAATTCTATCGCATTTTTTTGCTCTTTAACTGAACTATGTAAAATACAAAAATCTACATCACATACAGCCTTAATTTTATTCATTACGATTTCTCTGAATTTATTTTCATCTGTATTTTGGGGTATATCTGAAAAAATATCATTAAATAAAACTAAATTTTTATTCTGATATTTTAGTTGTGAATTAGACTGAAGCATCCAAATTGCTTTTTCTATTTCACCCTTATTTTTAAATTCCATTTCTTTATTTCTATCTATAATAATTAATGTTTGAAATAAATTGCTAAATCTATGCAATTCATTGAAGTTATATACATTATTGTTAATGTATATCATATTAGAAATATTATCTTTTGAACACTCTATTATTTTTTGAACACATTTAATTAAAACATCTACTTTTCCAACTCTTCTAATTACATTTTTAAAATCCCATACTATTCTCAATTTTTGTCTAACAACAAAAATAATATCTAAAAACTCTCTATAGTCATAATCAAAAGTATCAATATTATACGTTTTTATTTTAAAGATACCTTCATTTATATTATGCCTTATGAAGTCTTCATCACCATCAAAGTTTTTTTCAATATTTTTATAGAATATATCATCTGTAAAAAATATTATTTTTTCTCCGTTTATAAGAGCATCTGAAATATTTTTTATTATTACTTTAGGTAAATTATTAATATTTAAAGAATCTGTACCTATACACAATGAATTTTTACCAGCCTTATACAAATTATTATTTGTATATTTCATAACATAACCCCCATACCCCTTACACTCTTATATATATAAACTTATTCGACATTTTATTTCAAATTCCTTTGTTTTATACAATATTTATCTCACTCTATATATTTTTACATAACGCAAAACAAATTATACTATAAAAGTAAGGACATACAACAATATATGTCCTAAGATAACATTCCATGATAATACAATGTAACATAATCCTATTTAAAACTGAGGAGGTTTTAATATGATTGATTATGTTAACTATATTTAAATATATTTTACTCACTTATTTTATTTAATGTATCACCTAATTGTTTTATAAATATCCCATATTCAGCCCACTTACCATTTTTTTGAGCTTCCAACGCCTTGTTATAAATTTCTTTAGCAATTTTTATATTTTCCAATGATTTTTCATCTAAATTTGATTTTTCTTTAGTTTGGGATATATTATTTTTGTCTGTATAATCAAATATTTGTTCAAGCGCTAACTCTATATTATCAGCTAAAACTATTTTATCACCATAAGACACTATAACCTTTTTCATCTCTGGTATGCTTTTCTCGCCTTTAGCTCTCAAATACATAGGCTCTACATAAATCAAAGAATTTTTAATTGGTATAATTAATGTTTCTCCAAATTGGACTTGTGAACCTTGTGTATTCCAAAGTGATAATTCTTTTGATATTATAGTGTCCTGATTCATCTTTTGTTTAAATAGTACAGGGCTATATACTGTTTGCTTCGGTGGGAATTTATATAAAACCATTTTCCCATAATTGTCCCCATCCATCCTTGCTGCCAATAACGATACCATGTTATCTCGCCCTTTAGTGTTGAAGTATTCAAGTAAGATCATTTCTTCTGTGCTTTCATTCGGTAGTTTCATTATTACATAAGAAGCTTTGTTTTTTTCATTTTTACCCTCAACCTTCTCTTTGTTAGTTGCTATAGACCACACATCATCTCCGTTATAAAATACTCCAGGATCAGTTATGTGGTATTTACCAAGTACATTACATTGTAAATTAAATAAGACTTCTGGATATCTAAGATGTTCTTTTATACCACTAGGAACTGTCTCTGAATCCTTAAATAGTTTTGTAAATATCTTTGAATAATTATTTGCTATAGGATCCTTTTTATCAACTATATAAAATTCAGGTATTCCATCTACTGCGTCAATGACAACTTTAATTGAATTCCTCATATAATTCACACCATTTTGTGGCTGTGAAAACGGATATCTATCGGAGGTTGTATATGCATCTATAATCCAGTATAATCTTCCTTCGTTAATTACAATGTATGGATCACTATCATATGTTAAAAATGGAGCAATTTTTTTTACTCTTTGAACTATATTTCTATCAATTAATATTTTACTATTAGAAGTTATATCGTTGGATAATAAAAACTGAGTACTTTTTTTATTTATTGCAAATAAAATTCTATTTGCGACGCTCATCTTTATTCCAGCCTTTCCATCATAGTTATTAATTTGGTTTTCTCCACCCTTAGGATAATCTAACTCTCCAATTTTTGTATTGACTATACTATAATCATTGGTACTTTCACCAAAATATATTCTAGGATTATCTGTTTTTATACTTGTTTTATTTTCTAAAGGTATATTATTAATCACAAAATCCGGCTGACCTTCACTTGTTACAGCGTTTACCTTACTCATAGCCACACCGTATCCATGAGTATAAACTAGATGTCTATTTTGCCAAGTATTTGAATTGTCTTTTAATGACTCTAACTCAATTTCTCTTGGTGCAATAAATACTTGATTGTATTTCCCATTTATATTATATCTATCAATATCTAAATCATTAAATCCATAATAAAACCTCATATATTGAAATTGATTATAAAATTCTAATGCTGGTTTAAAAGAGTTTATTTTTATATTATCAATAGTATCTTTATTAAAATTAATATCCTCTTTCGTTAAATCATTTTTTATTTCAAATGGAACTTCTCCTATGGTGGCTAAATTAAAAGCTTTTCTCGTATTGTCTATATTATATTGAATATATGGTTTTTCTAAAGTTTTTTCATTCGATTGAACTTGAAACTTTTGAACTAGATTTGCTGTTATATGTTCCCCAAAAATTAATGCAACAACCACAATAACAGATATAATCACAGGCTTTGTTTTATATTTTAGTATACTTATAAATGTAATTATGGCTGCAATTAAAGATACCACCGCTATTGTTTGGTAAAACCTTAAGGTTACATGTATATCTGTATATCCTGCTCCAAATACTATTCCTCTTGGCGAGTATACTAGATTCCAAGCTTTTACTAAGTATCCAAGAGCTACCAGCATAAATATTAGTGAAGACACTATGGAAAGCTGCCTTCCTGCAAATTTAGTTATTCCACTCTTAAAGTTTTTAAGTTTAGAAAATATATTTTCTTTATTGGAATGTAATATATGATCCTTAGCAGTTAATGTAATGTATATTACTATAGTAATAATTACTAATACTACTAGCAAAGTTATGAACATTCGATATAGTGATTCAATTAATGGAAGTTTGAATATAAAAAATGAAATATCTTTTTTAAATAATGGGTCTACAGTATTAAAACTTGTAGCATTCGCGAACTGCAGTATTGTATACCAATAGTTAGAAGCAAAGGTAATCGAAACTATAAAAGAGATTATAACATTTATAAATATAATAATTTTGCGTTTTAATCTTTCTTTATTTTTATTCACTTCAACAACCTTTTTCCATCTTAAAATACTACTTTTAAATGTTTTATAATACATCCATATTGCAATATAACTCACCATAAACACTGGTATCATTAACTTTAAAATTGATGTTAATTTAGTAAAATATACTGATAAATATCCTACTTCCTTAAACCACTGTATGTTTATAGCAAAATTAATTATGTTACCTAAGAAAGCTAAAAGTATTACTATTATTGCTATAATGATAGCTACGGTCTTTTTTCTTTTCGTAAAAAATCACCTCTTATCTAATTTTAGTAATTTAGCTAACTTTGAATATTTTGTTTCAATTGCACCAACTGGGCATAATTCCTGACAACAAAAACATCTAATACATTCATGCATATTCCATTTAGGATTTAATATGTCTCCTTTTAGTACCATCTCAATCGCCGCAGGCTTCTCTGGACATACCTCAGCACACCTTCCACACCCTATGCATTTTTCTTTAATTAGGGTTGGGTTTGGTGCTATCATTTCTCTTAGAAAATTAGTTACCCCTGGGTTTATAAAATAAAAGTTACCTCCCTTCCTACATAGTTTAAAATCTTTTGCTTTCATAGATTCTAAGTCTTCACCAAGTATGTTTATATCCTTTGAAAGTACTACTCCCCATTTGCTATCATATGCTTCTTTTAAAACAGGTGTATCCAAAGGATCATCGTAACCTATAAGTCTAACGGCAGTGGAATCCACAGCTGTTAAGCTCTGTCCCATAATTAAAGTATTCATTTTATATGGCTGTCCACTTTTAGGTCCATTACCTTCCATAGCAATTATACCGTCTAAAATAGCAAAATTAGTCCCAACGGCCGTATTCAAATCCAAAAGCATCTTGCAAAAATTATTTGCATCAGGCATTCTTGTATGCCAAGTTGCTTTTTGCGTTCCTGGTATACAACCAAATTGATTTTTTACAGCTCCTGTATAATAGGCCATAGCATGTGTTTTAAGTTTTGGCAGTGATATAACAACGTCTGCCTCATAAGCAGCTTTAGAGATATTCCAAGATTTACATAAAATAGAATTATCTAATTTAATATGTACTGACTCTTTAAAATCCTCAAAAGTAACTCCGTATTTATCAGCAACCTCCATAAGACCAGATTTTTCTGCTGCTTTTCTTGAATCTCCGAAGCCAGGCGAATCACCAAAGCTAATGTAACTAGAATATTCCCTAATAACTCTAATTACTGCTTCAAAAACAGCATAATGAGTTACTACTGGCGATCCTTTACTCTCAACACTTAACATATTAGGCTTTAAAAGTACTTTACTGTTTTTTGGTATTAATTGTTTCAAAAATTGGTGTCCACCCAATAATTCAAATCCCTCTCGCAACTTTTTTTCTACTAAATCGACATCATATTCCGTACATTTTAAAAGTGCAACATTTTCCATAATACTTTCTCCTTTAATAATTAAATTACTCACAAATTAAGTAATTCTTATTTTTTAATTCTTTTATAATACACTCTATAATCTCTTCATTATCCGCTTTTATAGTATGTAAGTGTATTCCTTTAGTTAACGAGGATAATGGCTTGGCACTAAATTCTTTAAACTTTCTTGTGAATTTCTCAATATCCATAATTGTCTTTATCATGAGCATTGCTCTTATTTCACCGTATAAAGAGTGTTCTACTGTTACATCCTCTACTATACCCCCAAATTTTACAATGCATTCAAGCTCATTATATATATCGTCTCTTGTGTGTGAAACTGCAATTACCCGCCTTACATAATTACTTTCTTCTTTAGGTATTAAATAACCTTCTGAAGTCGCAATTATATTTACACCTTCTGCCCTTATAATTGCAATATCTTTTACTATAACTTGTCTTGTAACCCCTAGTTTCTCTGCTAAAAAGTTACCTTTACATGTAATATTGTCTTTAAATAATTTGTTTTTAATATATCCTCTTCTTTCCTTTGAATCCATTCTTTCCTCCCAATATTTGTATTTAATTATATTCTATCACTCTTTATGTATTATTAGAAATACTTTATAACATATAAATGATTTTAAATTAAAAGCATCCTTTTTTATAAGTATATTTATCTAATATATACTTTTACTGTGATAAATCAAAAAAAGAAACTATATATTAGTTTCTTAATTTCTATCATCACATTCTTTTAATAAATCTAATTCTATATCACCTGTTATATTATTATTATTATGATGATTTTTCACTAAAAATAAAATTCTATCGTTGTAACCATACTTCCTTAATAAACTATATCCTATATCTCCATGATTATAATAAATATTAACATTTTTATTTTTCTTATATGTTCTAATTTTTCCATTTGTCACCTTGTGAATTATAACCATTATAGCTTTATCTATTGGATTCATACTATTATATATTTTACCTATATCATGAAGCAATGCAACCTTTATCAAATCATTTGATTCTAACTTTCTTTGATTACAAGTTAATTTTACATCCCTAGCTACATTTATACAGTGTTTTTGCTCATAAGTAGGTAATTGGTTTAATAATTGTAATTCATAAGTTTCTAAATGCATTTTAAGAAACTCTAAATCTTCATCATTAATCTTCGAAACCATTGACCTGTAAAACTGCTTTACTCTATATAGTGACATCATAAAGTTCCTTTCATATTTCATATTATTGCTTTTATATTGTAATACATCTTACCTAATAAATCTATAATTAAATCATTTCCTTTTGAAATGTCGTTAAGGACTAATTTTTAACGAAATAAAAAACAGCCCATATTTGGACTGTTTTTTGGTGGAGATAAAGGGAATCGAACCCTTGACCCCCTGCGTGCAAGGCAGGTGCTCTCCCAGCTGAGCTATATCCCCACATATGGTGGACCTTCAGGGACTCGAACCCCGGACCGACCGGTTATGAGCCGGTAGCTCTAACCAGCTGAGCTAAAGATCCATGTATTGACCTGGCGACAACCTACTCTTCCACAAGGTCACCCCTGCAGTACCATCGGCGCATTGAAGCTTAACCTTCGTGTTCGGTATGGGAACGGGTGTTACCTTCATGCCATAATCACCAGATTTATAAGGCATTAACCTTACAATTAAAGTATACCAAGCTATTGTTAACTTGTCAATATACTTTATGAGATATTCTCTCAAAATTGCACAGTGAATTAATCTTCTTCCTTTGTCAGAAGCTTAGTTTCTTTCTTACGAAAGAAATAATTTCTGCGAAAGAAGTATATCGCATTACTTTTAATTATATATTTAGGTCAAGCCCTCGACTTATTAGTATTAGTCAGCTGAACATGTTACCATGCTTACACCTCTAACCTATCAACCTGGTGGTCTTCCAGGAGTCTTACTAACACCGCACTTACGTGCGAGTTATGGGAAATCTCATCTCAGGGTGGGCTTCACGCTTAGATGCTTTCAGCGTTTATCCCTTCCAAACATAGCTACCCAGCGATGCCACTGGCGTGACAACTGGTGCACCAGAGGTTTGTCCATCCCGGTCCTCTCGTACTAAGGACAGCTCCCTTCAAATTTCCTACGCCCGCGACGGATAGGGACCGAACTGTCTCACGACGTTCTGAACCCAGCTCGCGTGCCGCTTTAATGGGCGAACAGCCCAACCCTTGGGACCTACTTCAGCCCCAGGATGCGACGAGCCGACATCGAGGTGCCAAACCTCCCCGTCGATGTGGACTCTTGGGGGAGATCAGCCTGTTATCCCCGAGGTAGCTTTTATCCGTTGAGCGATGGCCCTCCCACGAGGTACCACCGGATCACTAAGCCCGACTTTCGTCCCTGCTCCACTTGTAAGTGTCGCAGTCAGGCTCCCTTCTGCCTTTGCACTCTTCGCGCGATTTCCAACCGCGCTGAGGGAACCTTTGGGCGCCTCCGTTACTTTTTTGGAGGCGACCGCCCCAGTCAAACTGCCCACCTAACAATGTCCTGTGACCAGATTCATGGCCTCCAGTTAGAACCTCAGTACTGTCAGGGTGGTATCCCAAGGATGACTCCACACAGGCTGACGCCCATGTTTCTCAGTCTCCCACCTATCCTGTACAGACAATACCGAAATTCAATGCTAAGCTACAGTAAAGCTCTACGGGGTCTTTCCGTCCAATCGCGGGTAGCAAGCATCTTCACTTGCACTACAATTTCGCCGGATGTGTTGTTGAGACAGTGCCCAAATCATTACGCCATTCGTGCGGGTCGGAACTTACCCGACAAGGAATTTCGCTACCTTAGGACCGTTATAGTTACGGCCGCCGTTTACTGGGGCTTAAGTTCATACCTTCGCTTGCGCTAAGTAATCCCCTTAACCTTCCAGCACCGGGCAGGCGTCAGCCCCTATACATCAGCTTTCGCTTTAGCAGAGACCTGTGTTTTTGCTAAACAGTTGCTTGGGCCTATTCTCTGCGACCTACTTACGTAGGCACCCCTTCTCCCGAAGTTACGGGGTCAATTTGCCGAGTTCCTTAACAACAATTCTTCCGATGGTCTTAGGATTCTCTCCTCACCTACCTGTGTCGGTTTGCGGTACGGGCACCAATATCCTCGATAGAGACTTTTCTTGGCAGCGTGGAATCAGATACTTCAGGAATAAATTCCCTTCCCCATCACATCTCAGCGTTAAGAGCAAACGGATTTGCCTGTCTGCTCCGCCTAAATGCTTAGACACACATCCAATAGTGTGCACATCTTATCCTCCTGCGTCATCCCATTTCTAATAACGTCCATTGGTGGTATCGGAATATCAACCGATTGTCCATCACCTACGCCTTTCGGCCTCGGCTTAGGTCCCGACTAACCCTGAGAGGACGAGCCTTCCTCAGGAAACCTTAGGTTTTCGACCGTTAAGATTCTCACTTAACTCTCGCTACTCATGCCAACATTCTCACTTCTGTACCGTCCACCACTCCTTACGGTATGACTTCAGCCAGTACAGAAAGCTCCTCTACCGCGTACACAATTGTGTACACCCATAGCTTCGGTGGTAAGTTTTAGCCCCGGACATCTTCGGCGCAGGATCTCTTGACTAGTGAGCTATTACGCACTCTTTAAATGAGTGGCTGCTTCTGAGCCAACATCCTAGTTGTCTTAGAAATCCCACATCCTTTTCCACTTAACTTACACTTTGGGACCTTAGCTGATGGTCTGGGCTGTTTCCCTTTTGACTACGGATCTTATCATTCGCAGTCTGACTGCCGAAATAAAAGTATATGGCATTCGGAGTTTGATAGGGTTCAGTAACTGTTGTCAGCCCCTAGCCCATTCAGTGCTCTACCTCCATTACTCAATTAATCGACGCTAGCCCTAAAGCTATTTCGAGGAGAACCAGCTATCTCCGAGTTCGATTGGAATTTCTCCGCTATCCACAGCTCATCCCATGGTTTTTCAACACCAACGTGGTTCGGACCTCCACGGAATTTTACTTCCGCTTCATCCTGGCCATGGATAGGTCACCCGGTTTCGGGTCTACGACATGCAACTATGCGCCCTATTCAGACTTGGTTTCCCTTCGGCTCCGTACCTTAAGTACTTAACCTTGCTACATATCGTAACTCGTTGGCTCGTTCTACAAAAAGCACGCCGTCACACATATAAAGTGCTTCGACCGGTTGTAGGCACACGGTTTCAGGTTCTATTTCACTCCCCTTCCGGGGTTCTTTTCACCTTTCCCTCACGGTACTTCTTCACTATCGGTCACTAGGTAGTATTTAGCCTTGGGAGGTGGTCCTCCCAGCTTCCCACAAGGTTTCACGTGTCTCGTGGTACTCTGGATTAGATCTGACTGTTTTTCCTTTTCATTTACAGGCCTATTACCTTCTGCGGAGCAGCTTTCCAGCTATCTTCAATTAAGGAATTGCAGTATTTATGATCTATCCTCAACCCCCAGATCAAAGACCTGGGTTTGGGCTCTTTCCCTTTCGCTCGCCGCTACTTAGGAAATCGATGTTTCTTTCTCTTCCTCCGGGTACTTAGATGTTTCAGTTCCCCGGGTCTACCTCTGCATACCTATTTATTCAGTATGCAGTACATAGTTGTTACTATGTGGGTTCCCCCATTCGGAAATCTTTGGATCACAGGCTATTTGCGCCTACCCAAAGCTTATCGCAGCTTAACGCGTCCTTCTTCGGCTCCTAGTGCCAAGGCATTCGCCATGCGCCCTTTGTAGCTTGACCTTGATTCTGTCTATTTACATAGACGGTTATATTAATTTTGCGAAATTGTATTAAATTAATTTATAAACTACTTGCGTAGTTTTAATTTTTTTAAAACAACTTTTTTCACTGTGCAATTTTCAAAGAACATTTTAAGAAAAACTATTCATTATCTAACTCCTAAGAGTTAGATAAAATTAGTCTCTCAAAATTAAACAGAGAACTAGGTACGATTAATTACAATAGATATTTTTGAAGAACAAATTAATATTCTTCTATTGCATCGACCGAAGTCAATACATCTACTCCCTAGAAAGGAGGTGATCCAGCCGCAGGTTCTCCTACGGCTACCTTGTTACGACTTCACCCCAATCATCAATCCCACCTTCGGCCGCTGGCTCCTTACGGTTACCTCACGGACTTCGGGTGTTACCAACTCTCATGGTGTGACGGGCGGTGTGTACAAGGCCCGGGAACGTATTCACCGCGACATGCTGATTCGCGATTACTAGCAACTCCGGCTTCATGTAGGCGAGTTGCAGCCTACAATCCGAACTGGGATGAGTTTTTGAGTTTGGCTCCACCTTGCGGTCTTGCATCTCTTTGTACTCACCATTGTAGCACGTGTGTAGCCCTAGACATAAGGGGCATGATGATTTGACGTCATCCCCACCTTCCTCCCGGTTAACCCGGGCAGTCTCACTAGAGTGCTCAACTTAATGGTAGCAACTAATGATAAGGGTTGCGCTCGTTGCGGGACTTAACCCAACATCTCACGACACGAGCTGACGACAACCATGCACCACCTGTCACCCTGTCCCGAAGGACTTCGCCCATCTCTGGGTTATGCAGGGGATGTCAAGTCTAGGTAAGGTTCTTCGCGTTGCTTCGAATTAAACCACATGCTCCGCTGCTTGTGCGGGCCCCCGTCAATTCCTTTGAGTTTTAATCTTGCGATCGTACTCCCCAGGCGGAATACTTAATGTGTTAACGGCGGCACCGAGGTTCGACCCCCGACACCTAGTATTCATCGTTTACGGCGTGGACTACCAGGGTATCTAATCCTGTTTGCTCCCCACGCTTTCATGCCTCAGCGTCAGTTACAGTCCAGTAAGTCGCCTTCGCCACTGGTGTTCTTCCTAATCTCTACGCATTTCACCGCTACACTAGGAATTCCACTTACCTCTCCTGCACTCTAGACACCCAGTTTCAAATGCAGCACCCAAGTTAAGCTCGGGTATTTCACATCTGACTTAAATGTCCGCCTACGCATCCTTTACGCCCAGTAAATCCGGACAACGCTTGCCACCTACGTATTACCGCGGCTGCTGGCACGTAGTTAGCCGTGGCTTCCTCCTCTGGTACCGTCATTATCGTCCCAGAAGACAGAACTTTACAACCCGAAGGCCTTCATCATTCACGCGGCGTTGCTGCGTCAGGGTTTCCCCCATTGCGCAATATTCCCCACTGCTGCCTCCCGTAGGAGTCTGGACCGTGTCTCAGTTCCAATGTGGCCGATCACCCTCTCAGGTCGGCTACGCATCGTCGCCTTGGTGAGCCGTTACCTCACCAACTAGCTAATGCGCCGCGGGTCCATCTCAAAGTGGAATTTTCCGAAGAAAAATCCTTTGATGTTTCGATCATGCGACCAAAACATATTATGCGGTATTAATCTCCCTTTCGGGAGGCTATTCCCCTCTTTGAGGCAGGTTACCCACGTGTTACTCACCCGTCCGCCGCTAATCCACCCCGAAAGGTTTCATCGCTCGACTTGCATGTGTTAGGCACGCCGCCAGCGTTCGTCCTGAGCCAGGATCAAACTCTCAATTTAAAAGTTTACACTTTTTTAGTTGAAATGATTAATCTGCGACAACTGTTAAGTTGTTACGCAAGCTCATTACATACTTTTAATCTTACGACTAAATTTCACTTTATACTAAAGTAATTAACTGGTTTAACGAAATATTATTTCGCTATCTTTACCTATTTCTCTGTTTAATTTTCAAAGACCAATTTATTTTGTCATCATGTGACGACTTCTACTATTTTACTATTTAATTTTAAAATTGTCAATATATTTTTCTATTTTTTCAAATATTATTTTGAGTTTAGAAAATTATTTGATCTTTAAAATTAAACTGCTATTGTTACTAATTCGTAACGACAAGGAATATTGTATCAAATCTATTTATTACTGTATTTACAATAGTTCTATTCCTACATAGATTATACTAATCCTTATATATATATCTTTGTTTTTCTCTGATTTACTGCTTGAGATACACTAGGTTAGTTATAATACATAACCACAGATTAAAAAAAGTACTTATTTGAAATAACTCCAAATAAGTACTTTAATATTTTAATATTCTATTTTATCATTTACTTCACTAGTTGTTTCTAATTCATGTTCCTCATTATCAGAAGTTTCTTTAATGTTCTCTTGAACAGAGTCAGCTTTTTCTTGTACAGAATTTGTTTCTTCTTGCAAAGAATTCTCATCTGTATTAATTTCATCACTACAATTTATTTTAGCTATAGCAACTATATTATCTCCTTCTCCATTCCTCATTAAAGTAACTCCCATGGTATTCCTACTTGTAGTTGATATTCCATCTACATTTAATCTTATAACAACACCATTACTGTTTATAAGTATCATTTCGTCTCCATCTTTTACTATTCTAGCCCCTACAAGTTTTCCTGTTTTATCTGACACCTTATAAGTTATTACGCCCTTACCACCTCTACGTTGGAGTGAGTATTCTGAAACCAAGGTTCTCTTTCCAAATCCATTTTCACTTATAACTAAAAGTTCTTCTTCAGGCTTAACTATATTCATAGACACTACAATATCGCCTTGTCTTAAAGTTAAAGACTTAACTCCAGTTGCAGTTCTTCCCATACCTCTTACATCTTTTTCACTAAATCTTATAGAATAACCATTTCTTGTAACAAACAGCATTTCGCTATCTCCAGTAGTTATTGCAGCTCCAATTAGTTCATCATCTTCTCTTAAATTTATTGCATTTAAACCATTCTTTCTTATAGCAGCATATTTATCAAGTGATGTTTTCTTAATTAAGCCATGTTTTGTTCCCATTACAAGATAATTATCCTCTAAGAATTCCTTAAGACATATAACTGCTTGAATCTTTTCATCGCTATCTAAAGGTATAATATTTATCAAGTTTGTTCCCTTAGCTGTTCTTCCACCTTCTGGAATCTCATATGCTTTTAATTTAAATGATTTTCCTTTGTTTGTGAAGAATAAAATATTATTATGAGTGGTAGTTGTAAAAATATGTTCCACAAAATCATCTTCTTTTGTAGTAACACCTTGTATCCCCCTACCCCCTCTTTTTTGAGCACTATAAGTATCAGCTGGAAGCCTCTTTATATACCCTGCATGAGTTAGCGTTATTACAATATCTTGCTCTTGAATTAAATCTTCCTCATCTATACTGTATGGGTTTTTTTCTATTGACGATCTTCTAGTATCACCATATTTATTTCTAACTTCTATAAGTTCGTCTTTAATTATGTTCAATAATACTATCTCATCTGCTAAGATTCCTTTTAAATAATTAACTGTCTTCATTATTTCGTTATACTCAGCTTCTATTTTATCTCTTTCAAGACCTGTAAGTCTCCCAAGTCTCATTTCAACAATAGCAGTTGCTTGTTTTTCTGATAAATCAAAAGCATTAATTAAACTTTCTTTAGCTTCACTAATATTTTTAGATGATCTTATTAAACGAATTACTTCATCAATATGGTCTAGCGCAATTTTCATACCTTCTAAAATATGAGCTCTAGCTAATGCTTTATCAAGATCAAATTGAGTCCTTCTTCTTATTACATCTTTTTGATGGTCTAAATAATGAACTAAAACTTGTTTTAAATTTAAAGTTTGAGGCTCACCATTTACAAGTGCTATCATTATAACCCCAAAAGTATCTTGCATCCTCGTATGTTTAAATAGCCTATTTAATACTATATTAGGGTTTGCATCTCTTTTTAGTTCTATAACAATTCTCATACCTTCTCTATCTGATTCATCTCTTAAATCTGATATTCCATCTATCTTCTTATCTTTTACTAAATCTGCAATACCTTCTATAAGTTTTGCTTTATTAACTTGATAAGGTAATTCTGTTACTATTATCGTATTTCTGCCTTTGTTCTCTTCAATATCAGTTTTAGCCCTTACGAGGATTCTTCCTCTTCCTGTTTCATAGGCACTTTTTATTCCTGCTCTTCCTAGGATAATTCCTCCCGTAGGAAAATCTGGACCTTTTATTTTTGTCATTAATTCACTTATAGCAACTTCTGGTTCATCAATAACCATAAGTACTCCGTCTATAACTTCTATTAGGTTATGTGGAGGTATATTGGTTGCCATCCCTACAGCAATTCCTGTTGATCCATTAACTAAAAGATTAGGAAATCTTGATGGTAGCACTGATGGTTCCTTTTCTTCTCCATCAAAATTAGGAATGAAATCTACTGTCTCTTTATTAATATCTCTAAGCATTTGCGTTGTAATTTTGCTCATTTTAGCTTCTGTATATCTCATTGCCGCCGCTGAATCACCGTCTACAGACCCAAAATTTCCATGCCCATCTACCAACGTACATCTTTGTGAAAAATCTTGAGCCATTCTAACTAATGCACCATACACTGCAGTATCCCCATGTGGGTGATATTTACCTAAAACATCCCCTACAATTCTGGCACATTTTCTGTATCCTTTCTCTGGTGTTAATCCTAATTCATGCATAGAGAATAATATTCTTCTATGGACAGGTTTAAGCCCATCTCGTACATCTGGAAGCGCACGGCTTACAATAACACTCATAGCGTAATCTATATAAGATTTTTTCATTTCACGTCTTATATCAATAGGTAAAATTTTTCCCTGATTATTAATCATGTTACACCTCTTTAAACAAAATATTTTAATGCCACTCTAGAAAGCAATTTCATCATACTCCATGGGTGACGGTAATTACCTTAATGGATTAACCTTCGTAGTAGTAGATTGATCTGCTTGAATGCATTATCAAGCTATATATCTAAGTTAAGCACACCTTTAGCATTTTCTTGTATAAACTCTCTACGAGGTTCTACTTTATCGCCCATAAGAATAGTGAATATTTCATCCGCTGCCATTGCATCCTCAACCTGTACCTGAAGGAGTATACGCTCTTCAGGGTTCATTGTCGTATCCCAAAGTTGGTGTGCATCCATTTCCCCAAGACCTTTGTATCTTTGTATATCGGTGTTATTATCTTTTCCGCCTATTTCTAAAAGCAAAGCTTTTAATTCCTTGTCAGTATATACATAATGCTCTTTTTTGGCTTTAGAAACTTTATATAGTGGAGGTTGAGCTACATATACGTGTCCTTGCTCTACTAATTCTTTCATGTATCTATAGAAAAATGTTAGTAATAAAGTTCTAATATGTGCTCCATCTACGTCCGCATCTGTCATAATAATAATACGATCGTACCTTATTTTTTTTACATCAAAATCCTTTCCTATACCAGCACCAAAAGCGGTTATCATAGCCCTAATCTCTAGAGATGCGAGCATTTTATCAATTCTTTGCTTTTCAACATTCATTATTTTTCCTTTAAGAGGAAGTATAGCTTGGAATCTTCTGTCTCTACCCTGTTTTGCTGAACCACCCGCTGAATCACCCTCCACCAGATATATCTCACATTCCATAGGATCTTTTGAAGCACAATCTGATAATTTACCTGGAAGTGTAGTACTTTCTAGTACAGACTTTCGTCTTGTAAATTCTCTTGCTTTTTTTGCTGCTTCGCGAGCTCTTGCTGCATTTAATGCTTTATCAATTATGTTTTTACCTAGTTGTGGATCTTCCTCTAGAACATTACTGATAGACTCACCAACTATACTATCAACTATGCCCCTTACTTCACTATTACCAAGTTTAGTTTTTGTTTGCCCTTCAAATTGAGGATCAGTAAGCTTTATAGATATTACTGCTGTAAGACCTTCCCTTACATCTTCACCTGATAGGTTTTTATCATTTTCCTTTAAAAACCCAAATTTTTTAGCATAATCATTTACTACTCTTGTTAATGCCGACTTAAAACCAACTAGGTGTGTTCCACCTTCCACAGTATCTATATTGTTAGCAAATGAAAATATATTTTCTGTATATGTATCGTTGTATTGTAATGCTATTTCAACAACATAATCATCCTTATTTCCTTCCATGTATATGGTTTCATGAATTGTTCCTTTATTTCTATTCAAATAATCTACAAAAGATTTTATTCCTCCCTCATACAAGAAATCTTGCTTTTTCTCTTCTCGTTCATCTTCAAGGGTTATTCTTAAACCTTTATTTAAAAAGGCCAACTCTCTAAGTCTTTGAGACAAAGTTTCAAAATCAAAATCAATTTCTTCAAAAATTTCTGGATCAGGGGTAAAGAACACTTTTGTTCCATGTTCCTGCGTTGTTCCTATATTTACAAGTGTACTAGTAGTTTTACCCTTTGAAAAAGTTTGTTTCCATATATCACCATCAACTTTAACCTCTACTTCACAAATCACAGACAATGCATTAACTACAGATGAACCAACACCATGAAGACCACCGGATACTTTATATGCTCCACCACCAAATTTACCACCTGCATGTAGTACAGTCATTATAACTTCTACAGTAGGTATTTTCATTTTATGATGCATTCCTACGGGCATACCACGACCGTCATCTATAACAGTTATAGAGTTGTCTTTGTGTATAATTACATTAATATTCTTACAAAAGCCTGCTAAGGCCTCGTCAATACTATTATCTACAATTTCATAAACTAAGTGATGAAGACCCCTAATGCTAGTGCTACCTATATACATACCAGGTCTTTTTCTTACTGCTTCTAATCCTTCAAGTACTTGTATTTGACTTTCGTCATAAATATTATTATTTTCCATGTATATCCTCCTAACTTACTCTAAAGCGCATAATATACAGTTTCTGTTCTTTTGCATAAAGTTGAAGATGATATTGGTGATATATATATTTTACTTTTTTTATCTACCTCTGCAATTACAAAAGATTTAGCAATATTTTTTGTTATCCGCTCTACAAAACCATCTTCTTCGGCCATTCTTAAAAATTGGATAGTGTCCGAGCTATACATAGTAGTTTCCATGTCAAATATACCTATAATGTCTTTTATAGGCACTACTACATTTTCCCCTAAATGTAAAAACATATAATATCCTCCTTGATAATACATTCTACTTTATTTGAATCTATGTCATTACTTTTACTTCGCCTGACATAACTTCAAATATCTTACTTCCTGAGTTTAAATATTTTCTTATATCATTAATCCCGTTGCATGTAATTAATGTTTGAACTTCTTTTATAGATTTTAATATATATTCTTGCCTTTTTGTATCTAATTCAGACAAAACATCATCAAGTAATAATACTGGGTATTCTCCAGTTAGTTCTTTTATTATCGCTAGAGCTCCAAACTTAATTGTTAAAACTGAAGTTCTCTGTTGACCTTGGGATCCAAATATTCTAGCATTGATACCATTAAGGTCTATGGAAAAATCATCCCTATGTGGGCCTATTGATGTAGTTTTAGTTTCTATATCTCTTTTCCTATTTTTACATAAAAGCAAGTAAAAATTTTCTCGTATATTATCTAACTCCTTAATAGGCGTTAGATATTTAATATCTATTACTTCACTTTTGGATGTTATATTGCTATGTATTGTTTTTGATATTTTGTTTAATTTCTCTATATAAGTTATTCTATCTTTTATTATAATTGCACCGAATTCACTAAGTTGCTTATCATATACATCTATAATATCACTATTTGTATTCCATTTTTTTATAGTCAAGTTTCTCTCATTCAAAACTTTTTTATATTGCGATAAACTATAGTAGTAACGACGGCTTAACTTACAAAGCTCTATATCTAAGAATTTTCTCCTGTATGATGCAGATTCTTTAACAATATTTAAATCTTCGGGTGAAAACATAATCACATTGAAACTTCCTACTAACTCGGAGAGTTTTTGAACTTTTATAGAATTTATATTAACTCCTTTTCTACCTTCTTTAAAAATCTTTATTTCTATTTTTTTATCTAATCTAGTTTTACACACATAAAGCTTTATATATGCTTCTGTGCCGTTCCAATTTATCAATTCCTTATCCCTATTGGTTCTGTGAGACTTAGCTAAACTACAATAATAAATAGCTTCCAAAATATTTGTTTTTCCTTGTGCATTATCCCCTACAAATACGTTAGTACCTTTATTTAATTCTATAAATAATTTATTATAATTCCTGAAATTTTCAAGTTGTAAATATTTTATATGCATACAATCACCTATTATGATTATAACATATATATATAAGTTTATTATTTTATATATATAAATAACTTCTTATAAATTTTATTATTATAGACATAAATTGTGCACCGGAGATTATTTTAAAATTTTCCGGTGCATTCATATAATTTAAATTATTTTATAAGTTTCGCTGTTAAACTCAATTATATCGCCTTTAGATAATTTCTTACCTCTTTGAGTTTCTATTTCTCCATTGACTTTAATATCCTCATTTTTGATATAAAATTTTGCTTCTGAACCTAAACAAGCTATCCCAGCCCATTTTAGAAAAGAATCTAATTTTATTATATCTGTTTCTATTTTTATTTCATTCATTTCAAAACCTTCTTTTCCAAATATTATTAAAAATATATTTTAAATTAATTATTAGCTCTTATTCTTACCGGCAATACCATATACGTACAATTATTTTTTTCTTTGTTTTTTACAACACAAGGATTAACTCCACTAGAAAACTCCATAATTATCTCTTCTTCTTCCATTATTTTTAGAAGTTCTATTAGGTATTTTGAGTTAAATGCAATTTGAAGAGACTCACCTTGCAAAATTATATTTATTTCTTCTCTGGCCTTTCCCAATTGAGAATTAGAAGTGATTATCATGTTATCTTCTTCTATGTTGAATTTAACTAAATTGGTATTTCCCTCTTTTGCCATAAGAGAAGCCCGTTCTATACAGCTTAATAATTCATGTCTTTTAGCTGTAATTTTTAGATTATATTCCTCAGGTATTATTGAGCTATATTTTATGAATTCACCTTCGAGTAACCTTGATATAACCTTCGTTTTTCCAATATTAAATAAAATATGATTTGGTGTGAATGTTATATTAACGTTCTCATCTGTTTCTTCTAGTATTTTTGATACTTCACTTAATGTCTTACCTGGAATTACAGCATTTATATTAAAATCGTTATCTACTGGTTCACTTCTAAATGCAACCCTATAACCATCTAAAGCTACAAGATTAAGGTTTTTATCTTTTATTTCAAATAAGACTCCTGTAAGAATTGGTCTAGTCTCATCTTGCGCAACTGCAAAAATAGTACCTTTCATCATGTTTTTTAATACTTTCTGAGAAATTGAAAAGATCATGTTCTCTATTATATTTGGTAAATTGGGATAATCATCACTATTCATATGTATTATAGTTGCATATGATTTTTGGCAAACGATTTTAATAGAGTTATTTTCATCTGTTGCTATCTCTATTGCACTATTGGGTAATTTTCTTATGATTTCACCAAAAAGCTTAGAATCTAAAACTACACTTCCATCTTCCATAACCTCTGCATTAATTTTGGCCTCAATGCTTAAATCAACATCAGATCCTATAAGAGTTACTTCTCCGTTCTTAGCAGTTATTAATATACCTTGTAATACGGGTAAAGTTGATTTTCCTGTAATAGCTTTTTGAACGTTTGAAATTGCTTCTTGTAATATACTTTTTTCACATATAAATTTCATATAATAAAGACCTCCTTATCCACATGGGAAATTTATTAAAGATAGGTAAGATAATAATAAATTATTAGTAGTAATAGTAGTAGGGGCTGTTGATATGTTAAGAACCTATCTTAGACTATAAGCTGCAACAATGCTAGGTAGAAATGATTGTGGATAAGTATGCAAAAAAAAATCACAGTTATCCACAATATCAACAGCTACGTTTTATGTATTATTTTATACACAGGATTATATATATATAGTATCAACACCTGTTAATATCGGGATTATACTATTTTTGACTTATTTTTTTAGTTAGTTCTGCTATGTTATCTTGTAAATTTTCATCTTCTTTAAGACCATTAGATATTTTCTCACATGCGTGGATTACAGTTGTATGATCCCTACCTCCAAATTCTTCACCTATTTTAGGGAGAGACATATCAGTAAGCTTTCTGCACAAATACATTGCGATTTGTCTAGGAAATGTTATGTTCCTAGTTCGCCTCGAAGATTTAAAATCCTCAATTTTTAAATTGAAATAGCTAGAAACTATATCTTGTATTAGCTCAATAGTTACTTGTTTTGAATTTCTACTAGAAATAATATCTTTAAGTGCTTCTGATGCCAAATCTATACCAATTTCTTTATTAGTTAGTGAAGAAAAAGCTACAATTCGAATAAGAGCGCCTTCTAGCTCTCTTATGTTAGATTTTATTTTAGTAGCAATATACACCAATACTTCGTTTGGAATATTTAAATTCTCTATATCTGCTTTTTTCTTCAAAATAGCTATTCTAGTTTCAAAATCCGGTGGTTGTATATCAGCTATAAGACCCCATTCAAATCTAGACCTCAATCTATCCTCTAGAGTAGGTATTTCTTTAGGTGGTCTATCACTAGATAAAATAATTTGCTTATTTGCTTCATGAAGATCATTAAATGTATGGAAGAACTCTTCTTGCGTACGTTCTTTACCTGCAATAAATTGAATATCATCAATTAGAAGTACGTCCACATTTCTGTACTTGTTTCTAAATTCTACGTTTTTGTCGTCTTTAATAGAATTGATAAGTTCGTTTGTAAACTTTTCAGAAGAAACGTAAACAACCTTAGACTTTGGGTTGTTTGCTAATATATAATGACCAATAGCATGCATTAAATGCGTTTTTCCAAGACCAACCCCTCCATAAATAAATAGTGGATTATAAGCTTTCGCAGGGGATTCAGCTACAGCAAGTGATGCAGCGTGAGCAAATCGATTACTATTGCCAATTACATAAGAATCAAAGGTATATTTTGGGTTTAGTGTTGCAGACATTTCATCATTAAATATTATATTATTCCTATTAGCTTCTCGTTTCGCTTTAGGTGTTTCAATTTCGGCTACGTCCTCAGATAATATAAAGAATTCTATTTTATATGTTTTAGAAGTAATCAATTTAACAGCATTCATTATTAAATCCTTATATCTATTTTCAAGAATGTCTTTGGTAAAATTATTAGGAACACCTAATTTAAAAGTATTATTATCTAAGGCCATAGGTTCTATACTTTTAATCCAAGTATTAAAACTCACCTCTGTAAGTTCACCTTTTATTATACTTAAAGTTTTTTCCCAGATATCTTTAATTTGGGTGCTCATTTCCTACCCTCCAGTTCAAATAAAAAAATTTTATGTAAAAACAAACAATATATAAACAACATTATAAACAAAGTTATAAGCAATAAATTAATACATTGTAGGTTGTTGATAAATAGCATTAAAAATATACACATGTTAATAACTATGCTTATATTTTTAACAGGACTTAAATTGTTAACAATACAAAAAAAAACTATTAACATATTAAATTAAGAAATAAATCTGCTTATATAGCTAAAAATAGATAAGCAAAAGAAGTTTAATACAATATTGTAGTAGTTATTAACAGTTTTGTCCACAAGTTGTGAATAACTTTATCAATAAACAGGTTATTCACAGTTCTTTCTTATATAATATCAAAAAATAACAAGGTGTTCAAGAAGTTATCCACAAAAAAACATATAAATATAAAAAATATTAACAATAGTAATAAAAATGCTTATCTTGACATTAAGATGATGTGACTATATAATCTAATAGTAAAACTGTAAAAATGCGATTGTAAGATGATTGCTATAATGTATGGTTTAAAGAAGGAGGTGTAGTAGATATGTTCATGACTTACCAACCTAAGAAAAGACAAAGAAAAAAAGAACACGGATTTAGAAAGAGAATGAAAACCGCTTCTGGCAGAAACATTCTTCAAAAAAGAAGACAAAAAGGTAGAAAAAAATTGACAGCATAAAGGCCGCTAATGTGGCCTTTTTCTGCAATTTGCGGAAAAGAGGGCGGCTAATATTAATATTAATGTTAAGAAATATAGAATTAGAAAGAATACTGAATTTAGAACAGTATATAGAAGAGGAAAATCTTTTTCTAACCAATTATTAGTATTATATATTTATAGAAATGGTAAAGATATTAATAGATGTGGAATATCCGTTAGTAAAAAGGTAGGAAACAGTGTAATTCGCGGTAGAGTTAAAAGATTAATAAGCGAAAACTATAGGCTTAATAATGTAGGATTAAAAACAGGATATGATTTAGTGTTTATTGCAAGGAACCCTTCTAACTCTAAAAATTATAAAGAAATAGAGAGTGCTTTGACTAAACTACTTAAGAAAGCTGGTTTAATTAATAATGAAAAAAATACTTATACTGGGAATTAAATGTTATAGAAAATATATATCACCGTTTAAGAGGCCTTGTTGTATATTTTACCCTACATGTTCTCAGTATACTTTAGAAGCTATTGAAAAACACGGAGCAATAAAAGGATCTATTATGGGAATAAAGAGAATACTTAGATGTCATCCTTATAATAAGGGCGGCTTTGATCCAGTTAAATAACCACTTGGGAGGTTTTGTATTTGAAATTACAGTTTTTAAGTGATCCACTTTCAAAGTTCTTTTTCTTGATACATAATGGAGTGAATACGCTTATACCAAATAATGATATATCATTTGGATTAACAATAATTATATTTACAGTTATAATAAGAGTAATATTATTGCCATTAAGTATTAAACAAACTAAATCAACTGCTAAAATGGGTGCAATTCAGCCAGAAATGAAGAAAGTTCAAGAAAAATATAAAAAAGATCCACAAAAATCTCAGCAAGAAGTAATGAAGCTATATAAAGAAAATGGAGTAAATCCAATGGGTGGATGTTTACCAATGCTTGTTCAAATGCCTATTTTATTTGCTTTGTTTTATGTGTTTAACAACTTAGATATGCAGGGTGCTGGGTTCTTATGGATGAATGATTTAACAAAACCTGACCCTCTATATATATTACCAATATTGTCTACCGTTACAACATACTTTTCATCAAAACTTATGCAACCACCAGGAGACGCTGCTAAATCTAAACAGACTTCAACAATGAATACAGCAATGGCTATTTTTATGGGATTTATGAGTCTTAAATTTAAAGGTGCATTAGTATTATATTGGGTAATAAATAACTTATTACAAGTTGTTCAAACTTTAGTTATAAATAAAATGGAACTTCCAAAAAAAGAAAGTTAACGACTTTTAAAATGATAGCCTCCCAATTTTATAGGTGGGAGTCTAAATTTCCTTCTGAAGTCGTTAATGTTACAGCATCGAAGATGATGATTTAACACAAGTGCCTAATTTTGATATTTAGAAAGGCGGGTGAAGTGTGGTATGAATAATATAGAAATTATGGGTAAAAATGTAGAAGATGCAATTAATAATGCATTGATGCAGTTAAAAGTTACAAGAGATAAAGTAAAAGTGGAAACACTTGATGAAGGTAGCAAAGGGTTTTTAAATATCATAGGGGTAAAACCTGCTAAAATAAGAGTTACAGTTAAAAGAGATAGTTTAAATGAAGCTAAAACTTTTTTAATGGAAGTATTGCAGTCTATGAGTATGAAAGCTGAAGTAAACCTTAAATATGAAAACAATGAAATAAAGATTGAATTAATCGGACCTAATATGGGACTATTAATAGGATATAGAGGCGAGACTTTAGATTCACTTCAATATCTTATAAGTTTAGTTGTAAACAAAAATCATGATGAAGAGTATAAAAGAGTAACATTAGATACTGAAAATTATAGAGCAAAAAGAGAAGAAACTTTAAAAAGACTTGCATCAAAAATTGCCTATAAGGTAAGGATTAGTGGTAGAATATTAAAACTTGAGCCTATGAATCCTTATGAGAGAAGAATAATACACTCTACACTTCAAAATGATTCATATATTTATACTTATAGTGAAGGTGAAGAGCCCTATAGAAGAGTTGTAGTTGATTTGAAGAAAGCCTAAGGGCTTTTTTTTTAAATTTATGAAACTAAGTTTAATATTAATTATAAAATTAGGAGGTCATATTTAATGAAAGAATTTGATACTATAGCTGCAATAGCAACTAGTATAGGAGAAGGTGGTATATCTATAATTAGAGTATCTGGTGATATGTCGATAGATATAGTCAATAGTATATTTATAGGCAAAAATAATAGAAAACTTCATGATTTAAAATCTTATACTATGAGATATGGACATATTATTGATAAAAATGGTAGTAGACTTGATGAAGTTATTATTTCCTATATGAAAGGCCCTAAAAGCTTTACTGCAGAAGACACTATTGAGATAAATTGTCATGGTGGAGTAGTTGGAACTAATAGAATTTTACAAGAGGTTATTCTTGCTGGAGCAAGAATGGCAGAACCTGGTGAATTTACTAAAAGAGCATTTCTGAATGGTAGAATTGACTTAAGCCAGGCAGAGGCAGTTATAGATATAATAAGAGCAAAGACAGATCTAAGTATGAAGTCAGCTCTTATGCAATCAGAAGGTTCAATTTCCAGGGAAATAAAAAATATAAGAAATAAATTACTTAGTGTAATTGCAAGTATAGAGGTTACAGTTGATTACCCTGAAGAGGATATTGAAGAAGTAACTGCAGAAAAAGTTAATGAAGATGTTATTGATATAATTAGTGAGATAGATACACTTTTAAGTACGGCTGATGAAGGGAAAATTCTAAGAGAAGGCCTAAGCACTGTTATAGTTGGGAAGCCAAATGTAGGGAAATCATCACTTCTTAATGCCCTTGTTAAAGAAAAAAGAGCTATTGTTACAGATGTACCCGGTACTACAAGGGATGCAATAGAAGAGTATATAAACATTGAAGGTATACCAGTTAAAATAGTAGATACTGCAGGAATTCGCGAAACTGAAGATATAGTTGAGAAAATTGGAGTAGAAAAATCAAAGGAAAAAATTGATGAGGCGGATTTAGTTATCTTAATATTAGATTCAAGTAAGAAATTAAGTCATGAAGATAGAGAAATTATTAAATATATTAAAAACAAAAAATACATTGTACTATTAAACAAAAGCGATTTAGGTGGTAAAATAGAGATAGAAGAATTACAAAGTCTAAAATCAAAGTACATAACTAATGTTTCAGTAAAAACAGGTGAAGGATTAAATCATGTTAAAGAATATATAAAAGATTTATTCTTTAAGGGTGAGATTAAAACTGAAGGAATATTTGTTACAAATAATAGACATAAGGAATCTTTAATAAGAGCAAAGGAAAACTTAGAATCTTCATTAAATGCACTAGAATATACATTAGCTATAGATTTAGCATCAATTGATATACGAAATGCATGGATAAGTTTAGGTGAGATTACAGGAGAGATTTTAGAAGAAGATATTATACATAAGATATTCTCAGAATTTTGTTTAGGAAAGTAGGGATAAATATGAAATATGATGCAGGAAATTATGATGTTATAGTTATTGGAGCTGGTCATGCAGGTTGCGAAGCAGCACTTGCAGCTGCAAGAATAGGGTGCAAGACTTTAATTTGTGCTATAAATTTAGATAGTGTGGCTTTGATGCCATGTAACCCCAATATCGGTGGAACGGCTAAAGGGCATTTAGTAAGGGAAATAGATGCTCTTGGTGGTGAAATGGGAATAAATATTGATAATACATATATACAATCAAGAATGCTAAACAAATCAAAAGGACCAGCTGTATTCTCGTTAAGAGCTCAAGCGGATAAAAAAGCATATGGACAAAGGATGAAACATGTAATAGAAAATCAAGAAAATTTGCAATTAAAACAATTAGAAGTAGTATCTATAGATGCACCAAAAGGGAAAATAAAGGGTGTATGCACGAAAAATGGCGCATATTTTACTACTAAGGCTGTTATTATAGCTTCTGGAACTTATTTAAAATCAAAGGTTATTATCGGAGATTGTTCTTATAATGAAGGACCTAGTGGATTACTTCCAGCTAATGAACTTTCTAAATCTTTAGATGATATGTGTATAACTTTAAGAAGATTTAAAACAGGAACTCCAGCTAGAATAAACAAACGGTCAGTAGACTTTTCTAAAATGGATGAGCAAGTTGGGGATGAAGAGGTAGTTCCATTTTCATTTATTAGCGAAGATATTAGTAGAAATCAGCTATGTTGCTATTTAACTTATACAAATGAAAATACTCATAATGTAATTAGAAAAAACATTCATAGATCACCGCTATATAATGGATCAATTAAGAGTACTGGGCCTAGATATTGTCCGTCTATCGAAGATAAAGTAATGAGATTTACAGATAAAGAAAGGCACCAAATATTCATAGAACCTGAAGGTGAGAATACGCAGGAAATGTATGTTCAAGGTATGTCTAGCTCACTTCCTGAGGAAATTCAGGTGGAAATGCTAAAAACAGTACCTGGACTTGAAAATGTAGAAATTATGAGAACGGCTTATGCCATAGAATATGACTGTATAGATTCAACCGAGTTAAAACTTTCACTAGAATTTAAAAATATTCAAGGTTTATTCTCAGCGGGTCAAATAAATGGTAGCTCAGGATATGAAGAAGCTGCTTCGCAGGGGATTATTGCAGGGATTAATGCTGCACTTACTATTCAAAATAAGGATCCATTAATATTAAAAAGATCTGATGGATATATAGGGGTTTTAATTGACGATTTAGTTACTAAAGGCACTAATGAACCATATAGGATGATGACCTCAAGAGCAGAGTATAGATTGTTGCTAAGGCAAGACAACGCTGATTTAAGGTTAACTGAAATAGGGTATGGAGTAGGCCTTGTTAAAGAAGATAGATATGAAATATTTAAGAAAAAGAAGATGCAAATTGAAGAGGAAATTGAGAGAATAAAACATTTGCAGATCACAAATAAAAAAGAAATTGAGGAATTTTTAATTTCTTGTAATTCTACTCCACTGAAAAAGCCTATTAGTTTATACGAACTTATAAAAAGACCTGAACTTGATTACTATATAGTTGAAAGACTGGATGCAGATAGACCTAAATTAAATAAATATATACAGCAGCAAGTTAATATTGTTTCAAAATATGAAGGGTATATCCAGAAACAATTAGATCAAATTAAGCAATTTAAAAAGTTTGAAAACAAAATCATATCAAAAGATATAAATTATGACAATATAAAGGGACTAAGGATAGAAGCTATGCAAAAACTAGGTAAAATAAAACCAGAAAGTATAGGTCAAGCTTCTAGAATATCAGGTGTCTCGCCTGCGGATATGTCTGTTCTAATGATATATCTTGAGCAACAGAAAAGACTTAACATTAACCAACAATAAAAAAACATGGAGTTGAAATATGAAATACTTTGATATATTAAATAAGGCTAGCAGTAACGAAGGACTTGAATTTAGCGAAAAAAAATACGAGCAATTTATGAAATATAAAGACCTTATAAAGGAATGGAATGAAAAAGTAAATTTGACTGCTATAAAAGAAGATGAAGAAATAGTAAAGAAGCACTTTATTGATTCTATGAAGGTTTTTAAGTTTGATCAGTTAAAGAATGCAAAGAATGTTATAGATATAGGTACTGGAGGAGGGTTTCCAGGTATTCCTATGAAAATAATAAAGCCTGAAGTAAATATAGTTTTATTAGATTCACTGAATAAGAGAGTTAAATTTTTAAATGAAGTAATTAATTCTCTTCAACTAGAAAATATTAAAGCTATTCACGGTAGAGCAGAAGATTTTGCACAAGAAATACAATATAGAGAAAAGTTTGATGTTGCAGTATCAAGGGCAGTTGCTAATTTAACAGTCTTGAGTGAATATTGTATACCTTATGTAAAGGTTGGAGGATATTTTGTTGCAATGAAGGGGCCTGCAGTTGAAGAGGAAATTAAGCAATCTAAAAATGCAATTAGGATGCTGGGTGGACGAATCGAACATATAGAAAAGGTACAAATTGAAGATAGTGATTTAAATCATAACCTGGTAATAATAAGTAAAATATCGCAAACACATAGGAAATATCCTAGAAAAGCAGGGATGGTTACTAAAGAGCCTTTATTTTAACGACATTTCAGAAGGAAGGTCTCCTATTTCTATAAGTGGGAGTACCTACTATAAGTAGGAGTTACTTGCCCTAACAAATAGAAAACTTCAGTGGGAGTATAAATCTACTTCTGAAGTCGTTAATATGCAGCTCCGCAGGAGATGATTTAACGACAGCACCACAAGTGATGATTGCACCAAACAGGGGATAAGTAATGTTATAATTTGTCGTACGAAAGAATAAAAAAGAAGAAGGAAATAAGATAAAAATGGAGAATTGTTAATAAAAGGTAAAAAAAAGGAAAAATTGAGGGATGGTATATTATGAAAAATAATGTAAATCACGTATCTATAGAATTAATTTCTCCAAATGTTTATCAGCCTAGAAAGCATTTTAATGAAGAAACTATTGAAGAACTATCACAGTCAATAAAGGCTTATGGAATAATCCAACCGCTAACAGTTAGAAAAATTGGGGAAAACGGATATGAACTAGTAGCGGGAGAAAGAAGACTAAGAGCAGCAAAAAAAATAGGGCTTGAACAAGTCCCAGTAATTATTATAGATATTACAGATAAAGATTCCGCAGCAATTGCGTTATTAGAAAATTTGCAAAGAGAAGATCTAAATTTTTTAGAAGAAGCTATAGCTTATCATAATCTTATTCAAGATCATTCTTACACACAAGAACAGTTAGCACAAATGATAGGGAAAAAACAATCAACTATTGCAAACAAATTAAGATTACTAAAATTGGATAATCAAATAACAAGTATCTTAGTAGAAAATAAGCTTACTGAAAGACATGCTAGAGCTTTGTTAAGATTAACTGATATAAATATTCAAAAGAAAGTACTTAAAATAATTGTTGATAAATCGCTTAATGTTAAAAATACAGAAGAACTTATTGAAAAAGAACTATTGAAGTTATGCAGAGATGGAGTGATTGTTAGTGGTAAGAAAAGAATCAAAGGAATTTTCGCGCCTAGAGTATATATAAATACTATAAAACAAGTTTTTGATAAGTATGGAATAAATGCAGAATACAAGTCTAAAGAATTAGAAGATAGTATAGAAGTGACAATAAGAATACCTAAAAAATAGACATTAAAAACAGAATGTTTCACGTGAAACATTCTGTTTTTTTAATGTTTTTTTGGAAAATTCAAAAAAGTACTATTAAAATATTTAACATAAATATATAATGAACTATATAGAAAAATTAAAGTATAAGTTATGAATTATAAAGTATAGTTTATATTACCTGTAACCTATATAAATTGTAAGTTATTGGGGTTTATACAATTTATAAACTATAGAAACACAAATAATATTATGAAGGGTAAGTGTAGCCATGAAAACCATATGTATCTTTAATCAAAAGGGAGGAGTAGGCAAAACTACTACAAATATAAACCTATGTTCTTATTTAGCTATGCAAGGGAAAAAAATATTAACAATAGATATTGATCCTCAAGGAAACACTACAAGTGGATTAGGATTTGATAAAAAGCAAATAAATTTATCAATATATGATTTATTAACATCGGATATTTCAATTAGGGATACTATAAAAGAATGCGAGTTAGTTAATAATTTGTATTTAGTACCTTCTACAATGGAACTTGCAGGGGCAGAAGTAGAATTGATTAGTATAGATAATCGTGAAAATAAGCTAAAAGAAAAGCTTAAAGAAATTGAGGGTGAATTTGACTATGTTTTTATAGATTGTCCACCTTCTTTGGGTATTTTAACCATAAATGCGCTTACAGCCGCAAGTAGCGTGCTTACACCTATTCAATGTGAATTTTATGCTTTAGAGGGTGTGGGGCAATTAGTAAATACAATCCAATTAGTTAAAAAATCTTTAAATAAAGAATTAGAAATTGAGGGTATAATTCTTAGTATGTATGATAATAGAACAAAACTTTGTAATGAGGTTGTATCAGAAGTGAAAAAATATTTCAATGATAAAGTGTATAAAACAACAATACCTAGAAATGTCCGTCTGGCTGAATCTCCAAGTTTTGGATTACCAATTATGTTGTATGATGATAAGTGCAAGGGAGCAGAAGCGTACGAAAAATTAGCAAATGAATTTTTAAATAGACAAAGGGGATGTTAAATATTGAATAAAAAATTTGGATTAGGTAAAGGGTTAGGAGCTTTAATACCTGAAGAAGAAAGTACAGAAGATAGTTCCAATGTTTTTAAAATATCTATGAATTTGATTAAAGCTAATAAAGATCAGCCAAGGAAAAACTTTGATCCTGAAAAAATATCTGAATTAGCACAATCAATAAAAGAACATGGAGTTATTCAACCTATTATTTTGAATAAAGAAGATGATGTATATATAGTAGTAGCAGGTGAAAGAAGATTCAGAGCAGCGAAAAGTATTGGCCTCGCAGAAATACCTGCAATCATTATGAATATAAACAACAAAGAAGTACTAGAAATATCATTAATAGAAAACATTCAAAGAGAAGATTTAAACCCAATTGAGGAAGCTATAGCTTACAAAAAACTATTAACGGAGTTTAATCTTACGCAGGAAGAAATAAGTAAAAAGGTTTCGAAATCAAGAACAGCTATAACAAATTGCATGAGATTATTAAACTTAGATGAAAGAGTTCAAGATTACATAATAGATGGAGTAATTTCCGAGGGACATGGAAGGGCAATACTCGGTATAAGTGATAGACAGCTTCAGTATCAAATTGCTCAAATGGTTATAGATGATAATCTCAACGTGAGAGAAACAGAAAGATTAGTAAAAAACTTTGGAAATGAAAAGCCACAAAAAGTAGTAAAAAATGAAAATGATATATATTATAAAGATATAATGAATAGATTAGAAAATCGTTTTGGTACTAAAGTTCTTATAAATTCTAAGAATAAGAACAAGGGTAAAATAGAAATTGAGTATTATTCAGAAGAAGATTTTGAAAGAATTTTAGAGGTTTTTAATATATAATGTTTCACGTGAAACTAATAGAGAGGATGTAATTCAGAATGAAAAGTATCATTAATTTTATAAAGAATGAACAGATTTATATAATAATAGCTCTTATGATTATTGTATTTATGCTAATAGTAATAATTATAATAACCTATGCATTTTTAAATAAACTAGAGAGAAGATACAGAAAATTAATGAGAGGTGTAAATAATAAAAATTTAGAAGAAGTGGTTATATCTTATTTAGACAAAATCGACGAAGTTAAAGATGAAAATGAAGTTATAAAACAAAGGTATGAACAGATAAATGGGGAACTGAAAACTTGTGTGCAAAAAACTTCAATGATAAGATATAAAGCATTTGATGATATGGGAAGTGATTTAAGTTTCTCTATAACATTGATTGATGGGAATGGTAATGGTGCTATATTAACAAGTATCTATGGTAGAAATGAGAGTACTACTTATGCTAAACCAATAGATAAAGGAATATCTAGGTATGAGCTATCTCAGGAAGAAAGTAAAGTTTTAGAGCAAGCTATAAATTTAAAAAAATAAAAATGTATATATTGCGATTATGCATTTACTTCGTTAAGAACTACTAATTTTATTTTTCATTAATCTGGTGAAAATCATAAACTCGCTGTAGCTCAAACGTATGTTTTTCCTAACCCATCTTAATTAAAAATAACTAAGAAGTTCTAAAGCTCGCTTCAATGTATTATGCGCAATATATACTTTTTTTGCATAAAAATCAACCTTCAACGTCTTTAATGTTGAAATCATCATAAATGGAATTTAATTTTTTTTCGCCTGCGATTTTGAGTATTGAATGGTATAAACCAGTGGATATAGTATCGGCAAGCATCATTACTGTATATAATCTTGTATTTTGAAGAACCATAAATTCAAAGGCTCCAGATATATTTACAATGCCCGTTATGCTTAAATCACCCACCTTAGGTAAATCTTTATTCATAGCAGCACCAGGACTTAATGGTTTTTCCTCAATAATGATTTTTCCTACATTTTGCAAACTTCCGAGGCAAGCATCTATTGCAATAATGTAAGGATTAGTATAGGAATAGTTAATTTCATCAATTGTTTCACATAAATTTTTTGCATGGACTGGACATTCAAGACTACCGTAAACATGAAGTCTATTTCTAACTAAAAATTTAAGCTTGTTTCCAACCAGGGGTCCTAAGCTATCACCAGTAGATCTGTCGGTGCCAATACATAAAATAACAATAGGGCGTGAGCATTTTGCTATGGGAAAAATATATTGACTTATAATATCTCTTAATTTAAAAGTGCAATCTCTGGACATAGAATCTAAAATAACTTTATCTACCATAAAAAAACCTCCTATTGGGATATTAGCCATTTAGGAGGTTTTCTATTCTATAAAACTTCAACTTTTTTCAATATATTATAAAAAACTAAAAAAAACATACAGAATAGCATCCCAACAATACCATTTGCTCTTAATCCTATAAATATAGAAGCGAGAACTGCTACGGGGTGAATGCCTAGTGATGAAGACACAATCTTGGGTTCTATAATTTGTCTTACTATAGTGATAATTATATAAGATATCAAGAGGCCTAAAGCAGCTACATAATTATTAGATATAAAAAATATTATTATTACGGGAAGGTATATAGCTCCTATACCGAAAATAGGGAGTAAATCAAATAATCCACATAATACACTCAGAGTTACAGCATACTTAACTTTGAAAACTATAAAAACAATTAATGTTTCTAAAAATGTTATAGTGATTATCAGTAAGTAAGAAAGTAAATAATTCTTAAGCATCTTTTTTGATTCATCAAATATGGAATGTAATCTATCTTCATTTTTGCGGGGAATTAAATCAAACTTTTTTTTGCTTGAAGATGACAAATCTTTTGTGAAGAAGTAAGTAGTAAGTAAAGTAAATAATAAAACCATTAAAATATAAGGTATAGTAGATACAAAATCTAGAGTTTGAGAAAAAATTTTTGTGGATGCATTCATGCTAATATTTATAGTCTTGCTTATATAATTAGTAATATTTGACTCAATATTACTAACCACGTTTGGATCTAAAGTTTTATAATAATTTTGTAAGTTACTAAAAATATTAATTACAATGTCTTTGTTTAAAGTTATATATGATTGGATGTTTTTTCCGAGTAGTATCGATTCTGAAGTTAAAGTAGTGATGATTAAAGATAATAATACAACAATCACAGTGAAAAATATGGTGGTAGTAAATAATGAAGCTATAGTGTTTTGAAGTTTGAATTTTTTCATCAAAAATTTTGTTGGTATCTTAAGTAGTGAAGCTAAAATAAAAGCAAATACAAAGGGAAGGGTGAACCCAATAGTTCCAAAAAAGATTACAAAAACAAAGGTATACAAAACAAAAAATATAGCTAGTTTATCAATTTTTTTTAGAATATTTTCCATGTAAATAAAATCACACCTTTCTAATAATAGTATTGAGGGCGTTAAGGGTATAATCGATGTCTTTAATATCATTAAAAGGGCCAATGCCAAATCTTAAAGTACCAGATGGATATGTTCCAATGTTTTTATGAGCTAGTGGCGCACAGTGAAGTCCAGTTCTTGTTGTAATTCCATATTCACTATCTAGAATAAACCCTAACTCGGAATTGTCAATTTTTGTTGAATTAACAGAGATAGTAGCGGTTCTTTTAGAACTATCGGTGAGACCATAGACATTAACAGAGGATATATTTAGAAGCCCCTCTATAAAATTTTTGCACAAATATTCTTCGCGTTCGCGAATAGAGTCTAAACCCTGGTCATTAATAAAATTAATACCTTCTAAAAGGCCAGCTATACCTGGAGCATTTAGGGTCCCGCTTTCAAATTTATCAGGCAAAAAATCTGGTTGAACAATACTAGATGAAAGACTACCAGTCCCACCCTCTATAAATGCAGAGCATCTTTCATTTAAATTATCATCAATTAAAAATCCACCGGTACCTTGAGGTCCTAGTAAACTTTTATGACCTGTAAAAGCTAGGGCATTACAATTTAATTTATAGAAATCTATTGGTAATATTCCTGCAGTTGGCGCAGTATCTATAACAAAATAAATGCCCTTTTCTTTACATATTCTACCAATAGATTCTAAAGGCTGAATACTTCCAATAATGTTAGAAGCATGTGAGAGAACCACCAATTTTGTATTAGGTTTAAGTGTATTTACAAAATCGTCTACATTAATTAAGCCTTCTTTTGAGCAAGGGACAATGCCTAATTCTATAACGCCTTTTTCGCAAAGGGAGTTTAATGGTCTTAAAGTAGCGTTATGATCCATTGAAGAAGTTATTACATGCCAGCCTTTTTGGCATGTAGATTTTATAAGTATATTTAAAGAAGTGGTAATATTTGATGTAAAAATCACATTCTCAACTTTATCAAAGTGAAAAAAATCCATTAAAGCATACCTACAATTTAAAATAACTCTATTTCCGGCAAGTGAAGTTGTAGATACACCCCTTCCCGGGTTTGAACCTATATTCATCATATAATTCATCATTGAATTATACACTGCGGGTGGTTTAGGAAAGGTAGTGGCTGCATTATCTAAATATATTTTCATGATTTCCTCCAATATTACACAATGATTTATTAGTATATTCTATAAAAAATATAGAGGCTATTAATATTATGTATAACAAGTTAAATTTTGTTTTCATACAATTAAGACTATAAATAGTTTATAATAAAATTAGATAAATAATAAAATACACTTTTTATAAGAATATTTTAGGAATTAGAATTTTAAGTTCTCATTATGAAATAATATACAATGTTGCATTATAAATACAAAATTTTAAATTAATATATTATACAATATTATAATCTAAAGTTATGTAAATGTATATGAAGTGATTAATATTATGGCATGGAAGTAGGGTGAAAAACATTGAATAAATATTATATAGTAACATTTCAAAATACACATGAAGCCATGAAAGCGGAAAGAGAAGCACTGCGACAACAGGTTAAGGTAGTAGTTGTTCCTACGCCTACATATATAACTAAAAGTTGTGGGATTAGTTTAAAAATAGAGGATGAGAATATTCGAAGTATAATTGAGCTAATTAAGTTAGAAAAGATAAAGGTAAAAGAAATTTTTGTACGAGATAAGGAAAGTGTAAAAGTTATGACAATATAGTAAAAATAAATTAAAGGTGGGATGTTTAATGAAGGTGTTCAATTTAGGAGATATTGTTGAAATGAAAAAAACTCACCCTTGTGGCAGCAAGAATTGGGAAATCATTAGGTTAGGTGCGGATATAAAAATAAAATGTTTAGGTTGCGCTCGGATAGTAATGCTTCCAAGAATAAAATTTGATTTGGGTGTAAAGAAAATTATAAAAGAAAATGTACTAAATAAAGAAAAAGGGATTACTAAAGAAAAAGCACCTATAAAAAAATAATTACTTGATTAATGCATAATTAAATGATATAATCTATTATTGTAATCCCTGCCGTGCAATGCATGGCCGTTAGTCCGAGGGGAGGAGGTGAAATTAATGAGAAAATATGAAACTATATTCATATTACATCCTTCATTAGACGAAGAAGCTGTTAAAGCTAACGTTGAAAAATTTAAAGGTGTAATAGAAAATAATGGTGGAGAAATTGAAAATGTTGATGCGTGGGGCAAAAGAAAACTAGCTTATGAAATACAAAAAGTTGGTGAAGGTCACTATACATTAATCAATTTCAATGCAAAACCTGAATTACCGAAAGAATTAGATAGAGTATTCAGAATTACTGACAGTGTTATAAGACATATCATAATAAATCCAGAAAAATAGGTGGTGCATTTATGAATAAAGTTGTTTTAGTTGGTAGATTAACAAAAGACCCTGAGTTAAAGTTTGCTCAAGGGACAGGAACAGCTGTAGCCACTTTCACTGTAGCCGTCAATAGAAGATTTAAAAGAGAAGGTCAACCAGAAGCAGACTTTATACCAGTAGTGGTATTTGGAAAGCAAGCGGAAGCTACTGCTAATTACATGAGTAAAGGCAAGCTTTTAAGCGTATCTGGAAACATTCAAACTAGAAATTATGAGGCTAAAGATGGTACTAGGAGATATGTTACTGAAGTAATTGCTGATGAAGTTGACTTCCTTGAATGGGGAGGAAATAAAACATCAGGTACGAATACTAATCAAGGTGGAAATAATAGCGAATCAAATGCTGGATCTCATGGTTTTAGCAGTGATAGTGATATAACACCAATTGATGATGGAGATATTCCATTCTAATATTAGGTAAGGAGGAAAAACAACAATGGCTATGAACGAACATAAAAGAAGCGGCGGCGGTGCTGGCGGAAACAGAAAGAGAATGAAAAGAAAAGTTTGTGCTTTCTGTATGGATAAAGCAACTGCAATCGACTATAAAGATATAAATAAATTGAGAAAATATGTTACAGAAAGAGGAAAGATTCTTCCAAGAAGAATTTCTGGAAACTGTGCAAAACATCAAAGGATGCTTACTGTATCTATAAAAAGAGCAAGAAACATAGCATTATTACCATTTACTACTGAATAGTAAATGACTGAAAGCAGCGCCTTAAGGTAGCTGCTTTTATTTTTTTACAAATAAAAATAAATATTATACTCAATAATCAAAATATAAATATAAAAGTATATATTATGCAGTACGATTTGTAGTATACTTGTAGTTGTAACCCATAAAATGTAAACATAGAAAATATTAGATATTAAACTGCAAATTGTCTATATAGAAATAAACTTTAGTTGCATAAATTTAGAAAACTAACTAAAATGGAGTTATAAGCATAAGCCTACAAGGGGAGATGATATACTATGAAGAAACAAGATTTTAATATAATGTCTAATGTTAAGATAGTTGAAAGTTTGAAGGCTGAGCTATTATGTATAATAGGTGATTTCTTCAAGTTGCTAAGTAAAGGAAGCAATGTTGCTCAAGACGCCATACTAGATTGCATTTCGGGGGCAATAATACTTTTATATATATTAGGCGAAAGGCTCGGATATTCAAATGTAGCCGTGGATGAGAGTATGAAAAAGAAACTAAAGGTGGGAATAGTTGAAGGAGATAATATAGAAAAAGATGGAAAAGATCTAAGCAAACTATATTCGCATATAAAGGAACGATAAGTAATGGAGGAAAAAATGGAGAATAAAAAGTATAGTACAAAGGCAATTGTAGAGGCTTCACTTATAGCGGTTATAATTTCAGTAACAATGATTATAACAGGATATTTGCCGATTATGTCATTTATAGGTGCTTTAATATTGCCAATTCCGGTTGCAATACTCTATATAAGGCATAATAGAAAAATAACAATCACTGCTATATTTTTGAGTATAGTTCTAACATCCTTAGTGTATAATCCAATAATGGCGATATATTCAGCTATAACTTATAGCATTGTTGGAATTGCGCTTGGTTATTGTGTTAAGAAAAATAAAAAGTCATCTATAACGTTATTATTTTTAGGTATTAGTTCTGTAATATCTAATATACTAACCATAGCTTTTTCTATGGCATTTATAGAAAAAGTAAGTTTTATGAATTTTATTTCCAAAAACTTAGAATTTTTTAAGCAAAATATGAAGGTATCCTTGGATCAATTAAAAATGGTTTATTTACAACAAGGAATAACTCCAAAGCAGTTGAAACTTTTAAATGAAAACTTTGAAATGATAAACAAAATGGATGTTACGATAGTTTTGGTAGTAATACCTGCAATTATTTTAATAACTTCATTTATATCAGCTTATTTGAATTACATAGTGTCTAGATCCATATTAGAGAAGCTAAACTACAAAATGGATAAAGTATTACCTTTCAGCAAAGTTTACGTTACTAACATACTAGGAGCTGTATTAATAGGTATAGTATGTATAGGCATAATACTTTCATCAAAAAAAATAGCAGGTGGGGATTTTATACTAAATTCCTCCCAATTACTTGTGCAAATTGTATTTATGATAAATGGACTTGCGGCAGCTACATATTTTCTAAGAGTTAAAAAAAAATTATCTAAACCAGTAGTAGCACTAATTTTAGTGTTAACATCATTTTCGCGTCTAGGTAGTATTTACTTTTCAATAGGACTCATGGAGATGGCTTTTGATTTTAGAAAGCTCGATCCATATAGAATTAAAAGAAAATAATTGGGGGCTGATTATGGAGAATAAATACAATTATTTTAGTGTTAATAATAAAATATATATGGTGACCATGGCCCTACTCATATGTATAATATTTTATTACGGACACCTTGAAGTGGGAATTTTAACACTGGGACTATACGCGATACTAGTAGTGTATAATATCTACAACTCTAAGGTTAAAAAAAATGAGTGGAAAAAATTCATTGAAAATTTTTCATCTAAACTGGATATAGCAACCACAAGCACCTTAGTAAAACTTCCTTTTCCACTAATAATAATAGGGTATGTGGGAAATATATTATGGTATAATCAAAGTGTAACTACAATGCTTGAAGGGGAAGATCTTTTAAATAAAAATATTAGAGATATAATTAAGGAACTAAATCTAAAGCAAGTTTTAGAGGGTAAAAAGAATATATTTCCAAATATTAAAATAAAAGATAAATGGTATGAAATCTACACAAATATTGTTGATACAAACGAGAATAAAAATGTTAAAGATAAGATTATGCTTTTATATTTTTATGATATAACGGAAAAAACCAGTGTAATAAAAGGCATTAACGGTAATAGGGAAAGCGTTATGCTAGTGGAAGTTGATAACCTTGATGATGTTGTTAAAACTACAGAAGAAGATAAGGCGCCTTTACTTGTAGCAGAGATTGAGAGAACAATAAACAGCTATGGACAGAGTGTAAATGCGGTGGTAAAAAAGTATACATCGAATAAATATGTTATTATAGTCCAAGATAAGTATATTGAAAAAGAAATAGAAAAGAAATTTGATATACTAGATAGTGTTCGCGAAATAAGTAATGGTAATAAACTCGCAGTTACTTTAAGTGTGGGCGTTGGTAGGGGAGAAGATACACCACTTAAAAACTATGAATTTGCTACATCAGCTAAGGAACTTGCCTTAGGCAGGGGTGGTGATCAAGCAGTTGTGAAAAAAGGTGAAAAATTATCTTTCTTTGGGGGGAAAACAAAGGAAGTTGAGAAAAGGACTAAGGTTCGCGCAAGAGTTATAGCTCATGCATTAATGGATTTAGTAAATGAGAGTAACACAATTTTCCTTATGGGACACAAAAATGCTGATCCTGATTGTCTAGGCTCGGCTATAGGTCTATATAGTATTATTAAAAAAACAAACAAAGAATGCTATATTATTCTCGAAGGAATAAATAGCGGTATAAAAAGCATGATGGATATAATACTTGCAGATGAAGAATACAAAAATACTTTTATAACAAGTGAAAAATTTAAAAGTGTTAAAAATTCAAATAGCCTAATCATATTAGTGGATGTGCACAATGAAAGTCATGTTCAAAATTTAGAAATAGTTAAAGAGGTAGAAAAAGTAGTTATAATTGACCATCATAGAAAGTCACAAGATTTTATACAAGGGGCAGTCCTGAGTTATATGGAAACTTACGCATCATCTACTGCTGAATTAGTTACTGAGATGATTCAATATATGGTTGACAAGCCTAAACTTAAACATATAGAAGCGGTAAGTCTTTTGGCAGGAATATGTGTGGATACAAAAAATTTCTCTTTTAAAACGGGAGTTAGGACATTTGAAGCAGCAGCTTTTCTAAGGCGTCATGGTGCAGATACTATGGATGTTAAAAAAATGTTTTCTGATGATTTGAGTATTTATTTGAAAAGAGCTGATATTATAAGATCAGCGAAAGTTAAAAATGAAATTGCTGTAGCCGTTTGTCCAGAACTAATAGAGGATACTGTATTAGCTGCCCAAGTTGCGGATGAACTTCTAAATATTACTGGTATCGAAGCGTCGTTTGTTATTGTAAAGACAGGAGATGAAGTATTTATTAGTGGAAGGTCTCTTGGGAAAATAAATGTACAGTTAATACTCGAGACATTAGGGGGAGGCGGACATATGACTATGGCTGGTACGAAATTTACTTCACTGAAACTTGAAGAAGTAGTGGTGAAATTAAATGAAGCTATAGATGAATATTTAAAGGAGGGCGAAAAATAATGAAGGTTATATTATTAAAGGATATTAAAGGCACAGGTAAAAAGGGCGACGTGATAAACGCTGCAGATGGATATGCGAGGAATTTTTTATTTCCTAGGCAATTAGCTAAAGAGGCTACAGACTCAAATATGCACATATTAAATAAAAAAAATGATATTGAAAGAAAAAAGAAAACATCTGAAATTGAGGATGCACAGAAATCAGCTAATGAACTTAAAGATAAAGTTATAAAAATAATTGGTAAAGCTGGAGAGAATGGAAAACTTTTTGGTGCGATTACAACTAAAGATATAGCAATAGCGTTAAATAAACAATGCAATTTAGATATTGATAAAAAGAAAATAGTAACAGATACAATAAAATTATTAGGAACTTATGAAGTAGAAATTAAAATATATCCAGAAATATCTACTAAGATAAAAGTTCTTGTTTGTGAGGAATAATTATATAAACCGAAGGGAGGAAACGCTTTAGTAAATAAATGATAATCATATTTATTAAAGCGGATTACGTTTGAAGACATTATTAGTTAATCAAATTGGAGAACAGGTTGAAAGAGATGCATTACCTCTGGACACACAAATAGACGTTTTATATGAAATAATGAGGAATGTACTAGATGAAGGCACTATAAAGTCTAAAACTATAAAATTTAAACTTCAGAAGCACATTAAAAGTGAAAGTATCTATAGAAGGTTATTCGCTTTAAATAAAATTATCAGCAATGGTAAGGGTATAGAGATAGTGCCTAATGAAAAAAATATACAAGAAGCACTAGATGATACTAATGAATGGTTGACTGATGAAATAGCTAAAAGATATGTGCAAAATAAGATTGAAGCTGAAGTAGAAAAAAATCTAATGGAAAAGCAAGATAAGTATATTGATGAAGTAAGACTTGGAATAATTAAGAAACAAAAAGGGCCTGAAAATGCTAAAACACTTAAAAAATATGCGGATTTAGAAGAACTTGATAGTAGAAAACTTACTAAAAATATACAAGCTATGTTAAGGCCAGAGAGTTTTAGTGAAATAGTTGGTCAGGAAAGAGCTATAAAATCTCTGTTATCTAAAATGGCATCGCCATATCCTCAACACATTATTCTTTATGGGCCACCAGGAGTTGGAAAGACTACTGCGGCGAGGCTTGCTCTTGAGGAAGCTAAAAAGCTAAGTTATACAATTTACCATAAAGATGCTAAATTTGTAGAAGTGGATGGTACAACACTACGGTGGGATCCAAGAGAAATAACAAATCCACTTTTAGGATCTGTACATGACCCGATATATCAGGGAAGTAAAAGAGATCTAGCTGAGGGTGGGATTCCAGAGCCAAAAACAGGTCTTGTAACAGAGGCTCATGGCGGAGTACTATTTATTGATGAAATAGGTGAACTCGATAGTATACTTCAAAATAAATTACTTAAAGTGTTAGAGGATAAAAGAGTTGAGTTTTCATCATCTTATTATGATCCTGAAGACGAAAACACACCTAAATATATAAAATATTTATTTGATAAAGGTGCTCCAGCAGATTTTGTTTTAATAGGAGCTACTACCAAGGAACCATCAGAAATAAATCCGGCATTAAGATCAAGATGTACTGAAGTTTATTTTGAACCATTAACTGCTATGGATATAGAAAATATAGTGGTAAATGCTGCGAATAAATTAGGAGTTAAAATAGGAGATGGCGTTGCGAAAACTATTGGTAGATATACTATTGAAGGAAGAAAAGCTATAAACATTTTAGCAGATGCTTATGGATTTGTACTGCATAATAGAAAATCAGTGGATGCGTCTCAAGTTGAAATTGAGGTTAAGGACTTGTTAGATATTATATCTATAAGTAGACTATCTCCCTATGAGGAATTAGATAAAGAAGTTAAATCTGAAGTTGGCCACATATATGGACTTGGGGTATCAGGATATATAGGATCAACTATAGAAATAGAAACATCAGTATTTGAAGCCAAGGAAAAAGGTAAAGGTCAAGTAAGATTTAATGATACTGCTGGAAGCATGGCTAAGGACTCAGTGTTTAATGCTGCATCCGTAATAAGAAAAACAACAAATAAAGATATTAAGGATTATGACATACATGTAAATATAGTAGGTGGAGGTAAAATTGATGGACCATCGGCTGGAGCCGCTATAACTGTATGTATAATCAGTTCTCTTTTAGACAAACCTGTAAGACAGGATGTTGCAGTAACTGGAGAGATATCCCTTCGGGGTATCATAAAACCAGTAGGTGGCATATTTGAAAAAATTTACGGGGCAAGAAGAAAGGGAATTAAGCTAGTTATAGTTCCGAGTGATAATGAAAAGGAAGTTCCTATTGACCTTAAAGATATTGAAATAAAAACATCATCAAACATTGAAGAGCTAATGAAATTAGTGTTTGAAATAAAATAAATTAACTATAATTAATGGCCCTGTTAAATCATCACCTGCGGTGATGTATTTTTAGCAGGGCATAAAACATTACTTTAGGGGAGATAAAAAAATGGATACACCTCTTAGAAGTTTACCCTATAATTTAGAAGCAGAACAATCAGTTATTGGATCAATGCTTATAGATAAAACCGCGATATCACGAGTAGTAGAAGTTTTAAAAAGTGATGATTTTTACAGAGATTCCCATAAAGGTATATTTAGCGCTATTTTTGATTTATATCAAAAAGACACGCCTATTGACATGATTACTTTACTCGAGCATTTACGTTCTTCTGAAAAGTTAGAAGCATCAGGGGGAATTACTTATATTTCAGAGATAAGTAACTCAATACCCTCCACAGCTAATTTAAGTTCGTACATAAAGATTGTAGAAGATAAATCTACTTTAAGAAAACTTATTAGAGCTTCTACTGAGATTATGGAAAATTGTTATAATAAGCAAGATGATGTAGAAGCTGTAATGGATCTTGCAGAGCAAAAAGTATTTAACATATCACAGAAAAAAAATGCGGGTGACTTTGAACCAATGAACACGGTTCTAGAGCGAGGGTTCTTAGAAATAGAAAGAATATTTAATAATAAAGGGGAAACAACAGGAATATCTAGTGGGTTCCCAGAACTTGATGATAAAACCGCTGGATTTCAAAAGGGTGATATGATTCTTATCGCTGCAAGGCCGTCTATGGGCAAAACTACCTTTGCACTAAATTTAGCAGAGTATGCAGCTCTTAGGCAAGGGAAAAGTGTAGCTGTATTCTCCCTGGAAATGTCTAAGGAACAACTTTCTTATAAACTGCTTTGTTCAGAAGCAAATGTTGACATGTCAAAGCTCAGACATGGTGATTTGGAAGATAGGGACTGGGAAAACATAGCGAAAGCATCCGGACCGCTTGCTGCTGCTAAAATATTCATTGATGATACAGCAGGAACTTCTGTTATGGATATGCGTTCAAAATGTAGAAAATTAAAAATGGAGCATGGCATAGATCTGATAGTTATAGATTATCTTCAACTTATGACTGGTAGCAATACAGAAAGCAGACAGCAAGAAGTATCAGAAATATCAAGATCTATTAAAGCTCTTGCAAAGGAGATGCAGTGCCCTGTTATAGCATTATCACAGCTATCACGTGCTCCAGAGCAAAGAACTGACCATAGGCCTATGTTATCTGATCTTAGAGAGTCAGGGTCTATTGAGCAGGATGCTGACCTTGTTATGTTCTTATACAGAGATGAGTATTATAATGAGGAAACGGAAGATAAAAATGTAGCAGAGCTTATAATAGCAAAACAAAGAAATGGTCCTATAGGCACAGTAAAACTTGCATGGATAGGCCAATTCAGTAAATTTGCAAGACTTGATGTAATTCATAGAGAGTAAGAATACACTAAAGTAGATTTATCTATTAATCTAGATAAATTATGATAGGATAACAAAATTTATAAAATTTTGTTATCCTATTTTTATTTATGTATATATAGTGTGGGAGACGTTGATATGAATAGTGAGCTATTAAGGACATTTCTTTAATGTAGATATATATATGTTTACATTTGTAGATATATAAATATATATATCTATATATTTACAAGTATGTAGATAAACATCTATAAATAGGTTAATAAATATATTTATAAATATTTCATTACAAAAGAAGGATATTAATACATAATATAGAATATATACCGATAAGGAACAATTAGAAAAATTTAGGAGGGAAAATAAATGAACTTAACAGAGATATCAAAAAAATATCCTATATTAAAGAAAGCGTTAGAATCTGTACTAACTGTTGACATAGGAAATACATTTACAAAAACAAGTACCAATGTAACTTTTGCTAGTAGGGTGTCTGCCGTAAGCAAGCATGGTTCTAGGGCTACTGGAATAAGTAACATCACTTGGAATGGAAAGTTATACACCGTAGGTAATAAAGAAGGCAAGCTTAACATGGAATCTAACAAATACATGTCCGATCATTATAAGTTAAACCTGCTTAACGCTATTGCACTAAGTTTTAAGGGGGAAACTAAAATAAAGGTAAGACTCGCTGTGGGACTTCCCGCAGAATATTATATAGACCATAGTATTCCACTTAAAAATGAAATAAAGAAGATGGAAAAACAATCTATAACAATAAATAATATAACATATGATATAGAAATAATAGATGTACAAGTATTTAAACAAGGAGGTACATTAAGTGCTGAAACCATGGAAACATTTACTTATCCAATGTTATTACTTGACTTTGGTGGTGGTACTTTAGATGTATCTCATTGGAAATATGAGAAAGATGAATTTGGTAACAAGGTGCTTGGGATGACTAAGGCTAGTAGTTTTGCACAACATGGGTTTGAGCCAACAATAGAAGCATTACTCACTAAGTTCAACTCTGCTGACGGATCTGATGGTAATTATGATATATCAGATGCTATCGAATATTTAGAAGATGACGAACTACCTTTTGGGGAAGCAAATGTATTAAAAGACATTAAAGATTTAGTATTAAAACCATATGTGGAGAAAGCAATAAGTTCAATTAATAGCTCTTTTAAACCAAATACTTGTAAAGATATAAGAATAATAGGTGGACCTGCAAAGTTACTACTAGAATATTTACAAACAGAGTTCATAAAAACTGAGCCAAAGCTCATAGATAATAAAAACCCTCAATGTGCAAATTCTATACTGTTCGCTGAAAGATATAAAGAATTGCTAGTACTTGAATACTTAGATGGAAATAAAGAAGTTGCTGCAACTACAGTAGCAGGTCAATAATTATGGGAGCACTCCGTAAAACTGTATCATCAAATCTAGGAGAGGAAACAGATAAAGACTTAATTAATTATGTGAGCAATATGGAGAAGAAAGGTATTAATAATTCTAAACTTATAAAGCAGGCTCTGAGATTTTACAGGGACTACGGCAACAAAGTTAAGAAGCTAGATACAGTAGATATTGCAAATATTTTAGATAACCCTGAAGTTAAAAATTATATAGGTAATATAGTTGGAGAGCTTTTTAAAGGTGCTATGCCAAATTCAATTCCACAAATTAACGATGAAGTTATTGTCAAAAAATCAAATGAGAGGGATATAGATTCTGTTGAAAGTGAGTATATGAAAAAACTTAATTGTGTGAAAGATATGTCGTTATAGCTTGGAGTGGCGTTTTCGTCACTCCTTTTTACTTTAAGAATCATAATTATTTTAAAAACACTTAGCCCATACATATAGTAAAATGATACCATATATGATAAAATGTAAGAAAGGCATTCAAAATAAGCTAAAAAGGGTGATCTAATGTTCTGTCCTAGTTGTGGATCTCAAAACGAAGATAGCTCTAATTTTTGTAAAATATGTGGGATTAATTTATTAATTCAACCTAATACGACTGGTGAACGGATTATTAGTGAAAAAAACTGGTTAGTTGCTTTATTGCTGTGTATTTTTGTTGGGGCATTTGGTATTCATAGATTTTATGTAGGTAAAATAGGTACGGGAATTTTAATGATTTTAACCTTTGGTGGTTTTGGAATATGGGTGTTAGTTGATATTATTTTGATTGCTACTAATTCATTTAAAGATATAAATGGGTTGCAACTAAATAAAAACATGTATAGGTATTAGTTTAAATTGTTTTGTATATGCTGAAATAGCTCAGTTGGTAGAGTAACGCACTCGTAACGCGTAGGTCGAGGGTTCGATCCCCTTTTTCAGCTCCAAGTTTGTAATATGGAAACAAATATTTTTTAGCACTGGCATAACTGCTGGTGCTTTTTTGTACGTTCAGCAGAGCAAAAGTAGACAGACGGTGAGTTATAAAGTGGCATAGTATGAATAGAAATATAGTAAAACGTAGCTTGGGGGTAGAGAAATCTATCTCCAGGCTTTTATATTTAACGGATTGATTAATATTACATATATTGGGTAATAATACTGATAGACAGAACAAATAAGAGGAAACAATCGTGTTTTATTAGCACTAGAAGTGTAATTATATATAAGGTGAGGTTGAATATAAATGAAAAAGATAAAAGTGAAAGTTGGAGTAGATAAAAGTAAATTAATAAAAGGTAACAAACGAATTGTTGCTTGTGGCAAGAACTTTTAACGATATTTCAGAAGAAAATTCTCATATTCCCATAAATGGGAGTTGATTACCATGACAAAGAGAAAACTTCAGCGGGAGTATAAATTTACTTCTGAAGTCGTTAATGCAGCTCCTTCGGAGCTGTTGAAGCACCGAGGATTATAATTTAAAAGGATAGTAAAAAAGTAGTTGAGAGTTATATCTTAACTACTTTTTTAGTGTAGCATTTATTTCAGAATACTTTCAAGGAGGAGTCTTATTCCTTCACTTTTATTTATATTACTTGCCTTGCAAAAACTTTTTAGGGCATTTGATAGTTCTTCACTTATTCTCACATGAATCAATTCACTTTTAGAATTTTCAATTTTCTTTCTTCCTCTGGGCATAATTATCACCTCGCAAGATTCGTGTTACATAAAATAAGCTCATAGATGCTAAATAGAATGTTGTAACACAATAATAATTATAATACATTTTAACAAATATTACCACGTAATTGAATTGAGAAATATAAAGATTATTTGTATAATTATATCCTCGTTTTATTTGATTTAATAAGTGGAATACAGGTAAAAGTCATGAAAATCAGTGGTTTTTTATAAATTATATGTATATAAAAAATTATTACTTTCTGTTACAATGGTATTGTACAAAAAAAAGGAAAAATTTGTGACATTGGTATTAGTCTTAAATTAAAGGGGAAGATTGATGTAAAAATATGAATAGTACTAGTTATAATAAGTAGACAAGCTAAATTCTCAAAATATTTCCTGGAAAATATTGCAGAGACTAAAAATGCAAGTAAAACTCTAGGAGAAAAAAATAAAACATTTACATTAGAAATAATTTACATATTTCGATAATTCATATTCATTTAAAATATAGGAGGTAAGCATATGAAAAAAAGAGTAGCTTTTATAGCAATGTTATTAACTATGGCGGGTTCACATGTTGTGTTCGCTGATAATGGAACGGTGACTGCAAGTTCATTATATGTCAGGCAAAAATCATCAATTTCATCATCAATTATATCTTCTCTTGCGAGAAATGCGAAGGTAGAGACACTTGGTAAAGAAGGGGAATTCTATAAAATAAATTATAAAGGACAAACTGGATATGTACATAGCTCATATATAAAAATATCGGCAAATACGTCTGGTTCTACGAGTACAACAAATGGAGCGGGGACGTCAGGAACAGTAACAACAGATTATTTAAATGTAAGAACAGGATTCGGGATAAATTATTCTGTTGCTAATGTTATTACACGCGGAACTAAAGTGACAATGTATGAAAAATCAAATGGTTTTTGTAAGATAAATTATGGTGGCAAAACAGGTTATGTAAGTGAGCAATATGTGAAAGCTACAACAGCACAGGATTCAAACACAGATAGTACAAGCAGTGTGATTACTGGAATTGGTAATATTACAGCATCAAGTTTAAATGTAAGAAAAACGGCGTCTATGGGTAATAATATCATGGGCACAATAAAAATAAATGCAAAAGTGGATTTGTATGGAACACAAAATGATTTTTATAAAATCAAGTATAATGGACAATGGGGATATATAGCTAAAACATACGTAAGCCTAGGTAATGACACTCCAAGTAGAGGTGATGTCATAGAAAATGACTCAAATGGACAACAAGGTACTGCAACAAAAAACATAGAGAGTTTAATCTCGCAGTTAAACACGTTTTTAGGAATGCCATACTTATGGGGTGGTACAACACCAGCGAAGTTTAATTCTAATGGCAAATATGTAAGTGGGGGTTTTGATTGTTCAGGTCTTATACAATATGCTTATAAAAACATAGGTATAAATTTACCTAGAACGACTATGGACCAAATAAATATAGGTACCTCAGTTAATATAAATAGTCTCCAAAAAGGTGATTTAGTATTCTTTAGGACAAATCCAGCATCGCCTTCCCAAGCATCTCACGGGGGAATATATATTGGTAATAATAAATTTATACAATCTCCCAAAACTGGTGATGTTGTAAAAATATCTGAATTAACTGGATATTATAAAAGTAATTTTATAATAGGAAAAAGAGTAGTAAAATAAGTATATTTAATATAAACCAGGAATAATTAATATAAAAAATGAATGTATGATTTTTATTAAATCATACATTCATTTTTTATATCCAATTTATAATAATTAAAAAAGAATTAAAAATATTTCTTAACTTAAGGATTTCTAAATTTTACAAACAATATTGATGTATAATTAAAAGGTATATTAAAGTTATGTAATTTAATTGATTGACATAGAGATATTAAGCACTTGTATCGGCATAATGTATTAGATATAATAAGTTTATTACAATATAAGGAGATAAATATGGAAATGAAGAAGATAAGTGGAATGAAGAAAGGTGATAGGATTGAAGGTTTTTATGTTATAAAATCTGTAGATAGCAAGGTTTCCAACAACAGTAACACAAATAAATATTTGGATTTTAATTTAGGGGATGCCACCGGTGATATAAATGCAAAACTTTGGGAATGGAATGAAAAATTAGAAAATACATTTAAACAAAGCATCTTAGTGAAAATTAAGGGCACGGTAAATGAGTGGAGAGGAAAGCTTCAATTAAAAGTTGAAGCGATAAGACTAACTGAGGAAAAAGATGGAGTAAGCATTTGTGATTATGTTGCAGTGGCACCGTATTCACCAGAAAAAATGTATGATGATATTTTAAATTATTTATCTAAAATCAAAAATATAGATATTCAAAATATAGTTACCAATATTTTAGGGCATAATGAGGAAAAGCTAATGCATTATCCAGCTGCTAAGTCTAACCATCACTCTATAAGATCAGGTCTGTTATATCACACAACCACCATGCTTAAGGCAGGAGAAAAATTAAGCGAAATTTACACCTTTCTAAATACGGATTTGCTATATGCAGGTATAATACTTCATGATATTGGCAAAATATATGAAATGAATGCTAGTGAACTTGGAATTGTAAGCGAGTATTCAGTAGAGGGTCAACTTTTAGGTCATATAGTTCAAGGAATTAAAATGATAGAAACGGCGAGTCTTGAGGTTAAAGCAGATACTGAAGTATCTATGTTGTTACAGCATATGGTGCTAGCTCATCATTATGAAGCAGAATATGGGAGCCCTAAAAAACCTATGATACCAGAAGCGGAAATGCTACATCATTTAGATATAATGGATGCAAGAATGTATGATATGAATAAGGCTTTAGGGGATACAAAGGAAGGCAAATTTTCAGAAAGAATAAGGTCTCTAGATAATATAAATGTTTATAAAAGTTTTGTTAATAAATAGTCTTAAGGAAAATTATTTAACAGAAAAATACAGTTATTCAATATGGGTAAGTGTATTTTTTATTTTAGATAAACAATGTATATACGAACTATTACTTAAAATAATTTATTAATATTCGCACTTTATATTGACTGGTTTATACTGCTCTGATATCATTAAGTAGTATGGTAACCATTAATAGTTTTTATTTCCTACAGAGTAATACAAGGAGGAATATGAAATGAAAAATTTTTATGATGTAGTTATTGTAGGAGCTGGACCAGCGGGCATATTTACGGCACTAGAAATTTCTAATAAAAAACCCGAACTTAGTGTACTTATAGTTGATAAGGGAAGAAATATAGAAAAAAGAAAATGTCCAGCTAGAGACACAGGAAAGTGTGTTAAATGTAATCCTTGTGGGATAACGTTTGGTTGGGCAGGTGCTGGAGCTTTTTCAGATGGTAAGCTTTCTCTAAGCCCTGAGGTGGGGGGAAGACTTCTTGAATATTTTTCTGAAGACGATTCAAAAAAATTAATAAAGTATTGCGATGATATATATATAAAATTTGGAGCAAATGAGAAGGTATATGGGATTAATAGTGACAAAGTTGACGAAGTTAAATATGAAGCAAGTAAGCACAATATTCGTCTTGTTGAATGTCCAGTAAGGCATTTAGGAACAGAACTTGCCTATGAAGTTTTAAAATCTATGTACCATCATTTAGTTGATAATACAAATACAGAATTTATAGAACTTAGTGAAGTGGAAGAAATATTAATAGAAGATAATAAGGCTACTGGAGTATTATTAAAGAATAAAGATGGTGTGTTTAAGGTTAATGCAAAGTATGTTGTAGCGGCGCCGGGTAGAGGTGGAGCGGAATGGGCTTCAAATGAAGCTAAAAAACATAATATTAAGGTTACTAATAATGCAGTAGATATTGGAGTAAGAGTTGAGGTACCTAATTCTGTTATGGATCATCTAACAAAGGACTTATATGAAGCAAAATTAGTATATTATTCTGATACATTTGATAACAAGGTTAGGACCTTTTGCATGAACCCGGGGGGAGTAGTGTCAGCGGAATATTATGATGACAACACGATTGCAGTTGTAAATGGTCATAGTTACTCCGACCAAAAGCTTAGAACAACTAATACAAATTTTGCGATGCTTGTATCTACTACTTTCACTGAGCCATTTAATCAACCTATAGGTTATGGAAAATATATAGCTCAGCTAGGTAATATGTTAACTGGTGGAGGGATAATGGTTCAAAGACTCGGGGATTTACTAAAAGGAAGAAGAACAGATTATGACAGATTAGGTAAATCAACTACGACGCCTACTTTAAAATCAGCAGTACCAGGTGACTTAAGCTTTGTATTACCACAAAGGCACTTAACGTCTATTGTGGAAGCATTAAAGGCTTTTGACAAGATAGCACCAGGTTTATATAGCAAAAACACATTGCTATATGGAGTTGAGGTGAAGTTTTATTCTAGTAAGATTAGTACAGATGATAAGTTTGAAACATCTGTTAGAAATTTATATACAATAGGGGATGGAGCGGGAATAACTAGAGGTCTAATGCAAGCATCTACAACAGGAGTTGTAGTAGCAAGAGACATAGCTCAGAAAGAAGACTAAGAATTTAATCTAAATAATTGGTTATATGAATATTAAAAGTGTATAATTCAACATGAAGTAAACATAGAAGACAATAAAAGTTCTTAACGGTAGTAGTTAAGAAATTTTATTGTGAACTGAAAGAAAGCGAGGAATTTATATGTCAGCATTTATAGTTTTAGGAGCCCAATGGGGAGATGAAGGTAAAGGTAAGATGACAGATTATCTTGCTGAGGGAGCTAACGTAGTAGTCAGGTTCCAAGGTGGAAACAATGCAGGTCATACAGTAGTTGTAGGAGAAAAGGAATATAAACTTCACTTAATACCATCAGGAATATTATATAAAGATAAATTGAATGTAATAGGTAATGGCGTGGTTGTAGACCCAGAAGCGTTATTTACAGAAATTGACTACTTAGAAGCACTAGGCGAAAAAATAACTCCAGAAAGATTAATAATTAGTGATAGATCACAGGTTATAATGCCATATCATAAAGAGTTAGATAATTTATATGAAATAGCTAGAGGTAAAAATGACATCGGAACTACAAAAAAAGGTATAGGACCTTGTTACACTGACAAGTTTGAAAGAAGTGGAATCAGAGTTTGTGACTTAATGAAAAAAGATGTTTTTAAAGAGAAGCTTAAAATTAGTTTATCAATGAAAAATGATATAATAACAAAAGTTTTGGGTGGAAAAGCTTTAGATTTTGATAAAATATATACGGAGTACCTAGAGTATGCAGAAAGAATGAGACCTTTTGTAAAAGATATATCAGTTAAAGTTTACGATTCAATAAAGTCTGGAAAAAATGTTTTATTTGAAGGAGCACAAGGAACGTTGCTTGATATAGATTATGGTTCATATCCTTTTGTAACCTCATCAAACACTATTGCAGGTGGAGTTTGTGTTGGGGCAGGAATAGGACCTACTATGATAACAAATGCTGTAGGAGTAGCGAAAGCTTATACTACAAGAGTAGGAAAAGGACCATTCCCAACAGAGCTTGATGATGAAGTAGGAGACTGGATTCGCGAAAAAGGTTTTGAATTTGGAGTAACAACAGGTAGAGCAAGAAGATGTGGATGGCTTGACCTTGTTATATTAAAAACTGCAGCAAGAGTTTCGGGACTTACTAGCTTTGCTGTAACTAAAATAGATACCTTAGCAGGACTTGAAAAAATTAAAATTTGTGTAGGATATAAATTTGAAGGTAGTGTTATAGATTATTTCCCAGCAAGTTTAGAGGATTTAGCTAAATGCGTGCCAGTATATGAAGAGTTTGATGGTTGGGATGAAAAGATAGCTGATGCAAGAAGCTATGAAGAACTTCCTGAAAATGCAAAAATATACTTAAAGAAAATTGAAGAATTTACAGGAGTTAAAGTTTCCATAGTTTCAGTAGGACCTAAAAGAGATCAAACAATGGTGTTAACTGAAATATAGCATATAGACATGCATATTATACAAAAGATATTTTTTTAATATGTATGGTTTTTATATTATAGGGAATTATAATTATTGTAGGAAATATATATTAAGGTATACAAGTGCATACTATAGATTAAAAAAGTGCGTACTAGTAAAATTTAAGCATATAAAATATAATGAGAATTAGGGTTAAATTAACATAAAGTGAGGTATATAATATGAAAATTACTAAAGATATGACAATAGGTGAAGTTGTAAGACAAAATCCAGAATCAGTTGAAGTATTAATGAGCTTTGGAATGGGTTGCGTAGGATGTCCTTCAGCGCAAGCTGAAACATTAGAAGAAGCAGCAATGGTTCATGGTCTTAATTTGGAAGAATTAATGACTGCATTAAATGCATAAAAAAATTAAGACACTTAGCATTTGCTAAGTGTCTTGTTTTTTTATTTTTTTATCTTTTCTTTATTTTCTTAATGGCGAGGATAACAGGTATTGTAATTACAGTAGCTATGATGGCCTCTGGAACACCATTTATTATACCTATACCATAAATAGTCTTTGCAGCAATAGATGGATCTATGCCCTTAGAAGCAGCGAATTTAGCCGCATAAAAAACATATATCATAGTAAGAACCCCAAAAGTGTTAGTTAGCGAACCAACAACGGTCGCGAGTCCAATCCTTAGGCTATCATTTTTAACGTGGATTAGTTTATAAACATAGTAAGAAGTAAGACCAATAAGAACCCTTGGTAATACAGATACTAAAGGATTTATAAAAGCAAAAGAGAGTAAATTGGGAGTTGTTATGTTTTGCATAATACTAAACATCCCAAATATTAAACCAATAGTCATTCCTACCATAGGGCCACCTATTATTGATCCTATAATAACGGGAATGTGCATGATAGTAGCTTTGGCACCAGGAAGTGGAATAAAGCCATATCCAGTTAAACCAAGTACGATGCAAATAGCTGATAGCATACCAATAGTTGTAAGTTCACTTGTTTTTATTCTTCTAAGTTTAATAGAATTATTATTAATCATGTGTTCCCCCCGCTCTTATTCCATAAGGATATAAGTCGTCCTATTCATAATCCTTATTTATAGTTCAGTTTCATAATGAATACTGACAACAATATTTTAACACTATTTTGATAATAATTACATAGATAAATAAAAATTTAACAAACTTTATGTTAATACTATACAGTTAATGTTTACTGTGTTGGTTTAGTTTGGTATTATTTTAAGTATGAAGAAAACTAAGAAGCGTAGAAATTAATAGTTATTATATTATGTACTCATGAGAAATATAGGAGGGGTATTATGGGCAAAATGCCAGAGGTTACAGATAGAGATTATAATATTCATTATTATGAAGTAGATATTCATAAAAGAGCTTTGATGACAAGCATTATAGATTATCTTGGTGATATGGCAATGTATCAAAGTGAAGTGCTTGGAGTTGGCATAGAACATCTTAAAGAGAATAAATCAGCTTGGGTGTTATATAAATGGGACATAACAATGGAGTCGTATCCTTTATTAAATGAAACTATAAAGATTAGAACTTTTGCACATTCTTTCAATAAATTTTATGCATACAGGAAATATGAAATTATTGATATGAAAGGGAATAAAATAGGACATGCGAGTTCTGTGTGGATTTTAATAAATACAGACAGAAGAAGACCAATAAGGATTACGAAAGATATGTATGAGGCTTATGGTATAGATGATAGCAATAATACACCCATAGACATTGAGGATATAGTACCAATAACTACAGTGCATAGCGAGAAAAACTTTCAAGTTAGGTATAGTGATATTGACACGAATATGCACGTAAATAATGTTAAATATGTTGCTTGGGCTTTAGAAACAGTTCCTAAGGATATAGTATTAAACTACGAACTAAGGAATATTAAGGTAACTTACATCAAGGAAACAACATACGGAGAGACCATAAAGGTAAGCACGCAGGTTATAAGAGAAGAAGATAAGATAATATGTAGACATAAAATTATAAATGAAGAGGGAACTGAGCTGACTCTCTTAGAAAGTACTTGGATATAAGAAAATCGTTAATCACAAGTAGTTTTTGTATTATTCGACATACCTCTTAGATACATCTTAGTATGTACGATATAGTATGAAATTTCTCTGGACGTGAATTGAAATAAGAAGTGCAGAAACATTGAAAGTTGATTTAGAAATTCTTGTTTTGTAAATATAAAATTCTCGTGAGACTTCCTGGAAGGAAGGCCAGCAAACCGGCAGTATGCCGAATGTGAGCATTAGAGCATTTTACATTTACAAAATATTAGAATTTCTTAATCAACTTTCACGTTTCAAACTCTTATTTTTTATTTGGAGGCGTTGATGCCGGCAATAGCACCAGAACTCCATGCCCATTGAAGGTTAAAACCACCGCAATCGCCATCTACATCTAATATTTCTCCCGCAAAGAATAAATTCTTAGTAATATTAGATTCTAGGGTTTCGGGATTAATTTCTTTTGTATTAATGCCTCCTGCAGTTATCTGAGCATTTGCAAAAGAATTAGTACCTGAAACATCAAATTGATATCGCTTTAGCAAAGTATATAGAGCATTTTTTTCGTTTGAGGCCAAATCGCAACAAGGCTTATGAATGTCATCTATATTTGCTTCTTTTAAAATTATTGGAATGATCTTCTTGTTGATTATTCCGATGAATGAATCATGAACGCAGCGACTTGGGAATACTGACCAATGATTATTTAAAAATGCTTTTAGATCTTCGTAGCTAATATTTGGTAGCATATCAATACTTAAAGAAACCTTGCTATTTTTAGATAAACCATAAGATGCAGTTCTACTAAGCTGAAGAATAGGAGGACCAGAAATGCCGTAATCTGTGAAAAGTATTTCTCCGAATTCCTTTTGAACATATTTATCGTTTATAAATATTTCCGCAAAGCCATCAAACTTTACTCCAGATAGAGCCTTTAGTTTATTATAGTTTAATTTAAGCTGTACAAGGGCTGGTACAGGAGAGATTATACTATGACCTAATTGCCTAGCCAATGAATAGCCGGAACCGTCAGAACCCGTTTTAGGAGCTGATTTACCACCGGTCGCAATAATCAACCTTTCACATTCATATGTAGAATTATCTGTGCTATAAACTTTAAAACCCTTATTTGTTTTAATAATCTCCTTAGCTTTGGTATTTGTATATAGTGGAATTTTTTTTTCGTCTATAGCAAAGCGTAGTATATCAAGTACTGATGAGGCTTGCAATGACATAGGAAACATTTTACCACCATCTTTTGTAACTAAAGGTATTCCTAAACACTCGAAAAAATTTATAGTATCCTTTATGGTAAAAGAATCTAGCGTATAACCTGCGAAATTTGGATTTTCACTGTGATATCTATCATTATTTATATGTACATTACTGATATTACACCTACCGTTACCGGTAGTTAGTATTTTTTTACCTACTCTGTCGGTTCCTTCAATTATTGCTACATCTATACCAAAATCTTTTGCTATTAAAGCAGAGGTTAAACCAGAGGCACCTCCGCCAATTATTATAAGAGAATGTTTCAAGAAAATCTCTCCTTTCGAGAAAAAATATTTTTAGATTATAAAGTGGTTACATATAATCTTACCCTAAAATCAGTAGGATGAAAATGAATTTTTATTTTGTTTTATAAGTAACCATAGAATTTGTTTGTGATTGTTTAGTAAAAGTAGTTATTTTCAAAAAAACATAAAAAAAATTCTATAAGGGGAACCGTTGATTTAACTGGATTTGAGTGTTTTGCGAAAAAAAATAATAAAAAAAATAAGAAAATATGTTGACACTTTAAGAAAAATTAGGTATTATAGTTTATGTCGGGTTGCAAGACGTAAGCCCATAATAAATAAAGTGACAAATTAGTATGGCTCCTTGGTCAAGCGGTTAAGACACCACCCTTTCACGGTGGTAACAGGGGTTCAATTCCCCTAGGAGTCACCATAAACATACATGGGAGCATAGCTCAGCTGGGAGAGCATCTGCCTTACAAGCAGAGGGTCACAGGTTCGAACCCTGTTGTTCCCACCATATATGGCTCAATAGCTCAGTTGGTTAGAGTGCCGCCCTGTCACGGCGGAGGTCGAGGGTCCGAGTCCCTTTTGAGTCGCCATTTTTACTAAACTGTTATAGTTTAATAAAAGAACATCTAATTTATAAGTTTGATTCTTATCAAAAGAATCATTGAAAAATAATAAGGCTCCTTGGTCAAGCGGTTAAGACACCACCCTTTCACGGTGGTAACAGGGGTTCAATTCCCCTAGGAGTCACCATTAAAACATATATGGGAGCATAGCTCAGCTGGGAGAGCATCTGCCTTACAAGCAGAGGGTCACAGGTTCGAACCCTGTTGTTCCCACCATATATGGCTCAATAGCTCAGTTGGTTAGAGTGCCGCCCTGTCACGGCGGAGGTCGAGGGTTCGAATCCCTTTTGAGTCGCCATTTTTGCTGGCATGGCTCAACGGTAGAGCAGCTGACTTGTAATCAGCAGGTTGTAGGTTCAATTCCTATTGCCAGCTCCAAAAAAGTCCTAAACATTTGTTTAGGACTTTTTTTACGTCCGGCATATTTGATGGAAAATTAAGATTCAAAATGTATTTAGAGTGATTTGATTTTTTGTCTTGAAAAAATAAAAATATTGACAACATTCGATCGTTATAGTAGCATAAACACATATAATAAGCAATTAAAATAAATTAATGTTCGTATTTTTTGGACGAATATCAATATTTTGCCACATTATTGGTTTTGTGAAATAAATATAAATTATATATACCGAACAAAAATATCATTAAGATAAAATTTTAGGAGAGTTAAACCTATGAAGAAAAAATGGACTTACGTATTATTTGTACCGTGTTTAATATTACTAGCTTATTTTCTTATAGTACCTTTAGTTAGTACTATAATTCCTACTTTTAGTATTAATGGAAGCTTTAGTTTAGATCATTATTTAAATTTCTTTGGAGATAAGTATACGCTGCAGATATTTTATAGAACATTAAGAATTGCTTTAATATCATCTGCAATATGCGTGGTTATTGGAGTTCCAACAGCATATTTTGTGTCTAGAACCTCAAAGAAGATTAGAGGGTTATTCATGGCATTAACCATATTCCCTATTCTTACAAATTCAATTGTTCGTTCTTTTGCTTGGATGAGTATTTTAGGTAAAAATGGAGTTATAAATAAAGTGTTACTTAGCTTAGGCGTTATTAATGAATCTTTAACTATGATGTATACTGAAGGCGCAATCATAGTTGGTACAGTTTATTTATTTTCACCGCTAATGATTATTTCTTTAGTAGGAGTTTTAGAAAATATAGATAATGACTTATTAGAAGCAGCGGAAAGTTTAGGAGCTAATAAAGTGAAGGCCTTCTTTAAGGTTATATTCCCACTGAGTTTACCGGGATTAATAGTTGGAACAGTCCTTGTATTTACAGGAGCACTTACTGCTTATACTACACCACAGTTATTAGGTGGTAATAAAAATACAGTGTTAGCCACATTAATTTATCAAGAAGCGATGACCTTAAGTGACTGGCAAGCGGCGTCTGTTGTTGCAACAATAATGATAGTTACAACATTATTGGTTATAAAAGGAATAAACTTATTAGCGTCTAGATTAGATAAGAGGGGATTATAACATGAAAGGCAAAAAAAGCAAATTACTTACTATATTCGTAGCATTAGTATATATATTTTTACTAGCACCATTAGTAATTATAGCGTTAACAAGTATAGGAACAGAAAGTTATATTGCATTCCCACCAAAGGGGTTTAGCATTAAGTGGTATGCAAATGTATTTCAATCAGATATGTTTATGAATACAATGTTTGTAAGTTTTTTAGTATCCTGTGGGTCTACAGTATTAGCACTGTTAATTGGAATACCGGCAGCTTACGGATTAAGCAGATTTGATTTCAAAGGAAAGGGTGTTTTAAAGAGTTTTTTCTTTTCACCATTAATAATACCAGGAGTGGTTGTTGGTTTTGCATTATTTCAGTTTTTAGTAATAAAATTAGAATTTTCAGTATACATGAGTTTATTTATAGGTCATACATTGGTAATAGTACCTTACATAATTAGAGTTGTTGGTTCAAGTTTAGAGGTATTTGATTATTCAATAGAAGAGGCTGCAATGAGTCTTGGCTATACAAAAATAAATACTTTTTTTAAGGTAGTTATGCCAAATATAACTTCAGGAATTATAGCAGCGGTTATGTTAGCATTTATAAACTCCTTTAACAATGTGCCTGTATCAATATTTTTAACAGGGCCAGGAGTAAGTACTTTGCCAATTAGTATGATGAGTTATGTAGAGTATAACTATGATCCAACCGTATCAGCATTATCAGTTATATTAATGTTAATAACAATTGGAATAATGTTTATAGTAGAAAAAACTTTAGGATTAGATAGTCTTTCTTAGGCGAAATATGTTCGTAATAGGCCTTAAATAATGCTAATAAACGTGGGGGTAACACATGAATTTAATAAACTTGAAAAATATAGCAGTATCATATGATGGAAAAGACAATATATTACAAAATTTTAATTTAAGCATTAAAAAAGGGGAGCTTGTATCTCTTTTAGGACCTAGTGGATGTGGTAAAACTACAACATTAAGAGTAATTGCTGGATTTATAGAGCCAAACAATGGAACGTTTATGCTAGGAGGCAAGGATTATACAAAAATACCTGTTCATAATAGAAATTTCGGATTAGTATTTCAAAGCTACGCATTATTTCCGCACTTAACAGTAGAAGAAAATGTAGCATTTGGTTTAAAAATGAAGAAGATATCAAGGGATGAAATAAAGAAAAAGGTAAAAGATATATTAGAAGTAGTAGATATGAATCAATATGCTAAAAGATATCCAAAGGAGCTTTCGGGAGGACAAAGACAGAGAGTTGCAACAGCTAGAGCGTTAGTAATAGAGCCAAGTCTATTACTTTTAGATGAACCTTTAAGCAACTTAGATGCGAAGCTTAGATTGAAGATGAGAGTTGAAATAAGAAAGCTTCAACAAAGCTTAGGCATTACTACTTTATTTGTTACCCATGACCAAGAGGAGTGTTTCTCTATATCAGATAAAGTGGCGGTAATGAACAAAGGTGTAATAGAGCAATTTGATACTCCAGAAAATATTTACTCAAATCCTTCCACAGAGTTTGTTGCTAGATTTGTCGGATTTGAAAACTTTATAGATTTAACAAAGGTAGAAGATGGATTATATGAAAGTAATAAAGGATTAAAGTTTAGTGTGGAAAATCCTAAAATAGACAAGGCAGAAGTTAAAGGTACAATAAGACCAGATGATATAGTTATAGCATCAATAGAAGCGTCAAATACTATAGAGGGAACTGTAGAAATAAGAACATTCTTAGGGAAATCATATCAGTATAATGTAAATACCACTGTGGGAAATTTAGTTGTAAATAGCCAAAATGATGTAGTTTATTCTCAAGGAGATAAAATAAATCTTTACTTACCTGAAAATAAAATAGTATTAGTATAAGCTGAAATGGATATTATTAATTTGAGCAAATTAGGAGGAATGGATATGTTAAAAAAATATTTGGTAGTAACGGTAGCGTTAGGATTGCTAGCAACTGTATTTGTTGGATGTAGTGGTGGATCTTCAGCCTCGGGTAAAAAAAAGAAACTTGTAATTTCAACTTTTGGGTTAAATGAAGACAAGCTAACAGAAAATGTACTTAAACCTTTCGAAGAAAAGCATGGAGTTAAAATAGTATTAGAAACAGGTAATAACTCTGATAGATTAACAAAACTTAAAAACAACCCAAAGTCAACAGTAGACTTAATATACTTAGCTGAGAGCTATGCTGAGCAAGGAATAAAGGCAGGGGTATTTGAAAAGCTTGACTACAGTAAAATTCCTAATAGTGAAAATGTAGTAGATAAGGGCAAAGGAACAATAAAAGATGGATTTGGACCAGCATATGCATTAAACAGCATAGGAATAGCTGTTAATCCAAAGGAAGTAGAGTTTGAAATAACTTCTTGGGAAGATTTATGGAAGCCTGAACTAAAGGGTAAAATAGCTATACCAGATATAACAACAACCTTTGGTCCAGCTATGCTTTATATAGCAGCAGAAAAAGCAGGAGTAGATGTATCTAAAGACAAGGGTGTAGCTGCATTTAAAGAATTACAAAGATTAAAGCCTAATGTAGTTAAAACTTATAGTAAATCTTCAGACCTATCTAATATGTTTGCTAGTGGAGAAATAACAGTAGCGGTAACAGCTGACTTTGCTTATGAAATGATTACTAATGCATCACCAGAAATAAAGCTTATAACTCCAGAGTCAGGAAGATATTTAAACCTTAATTCAATAAACATAAATAAGAATTCAGATAATAAAGATTTAGCTTATGAGTTTATAAATTATGTTTTAAGTGAAGAGATTCAATATAAAGGTGCTAAGAATTTAAGTGAATCACCAGTAAATAAAAAGGTTTCTTTGACTGAAGAGGAAAGTAAAAATTTAACCTATGGACCAACAGTAAAAAATGCTAAAACTATAGATTATAAAGTGGTTAATCCATTAATGAGTGAATGGATAGATACTTGGAATAGAATTATGAACTAATTATATAGATTAAATAAATAACTAGTCAAAATCTTTATGATTGAGACTAGTTATTTTTTAAATTCAGGTATAAAAGTAAAAAATAAGCCTGCATAATTTGAATAGATAAATATATATTAAAGAGGTGTATTATGGAAGTTGAATTAATAGTTAAAAATATCAGAGTGTATAATAGTTATTTTAAGAAATTCATTAATGCAGATGTAGCAATAATGGATGAAAAATTTATATATATAGGCAAAGAATATGAAGGTAAATTAAGTGGTAAAGAAGTTGTAGATGGACATGGGAATTATATGATCCCTGGCCTTATTGACATTCATATGCATATAGAGAGTTCGATGACTATTCCCAGTGAGTTTTCTAAGGCTATTATACCACATGGAGTAACTACGGTGGTGGCTGATCCACATGAGATTGCTAATGTTTTTGGTGTGGAGGGGATAATAGCTTTTATAAGTAAAGAGGAAAAAATAGATATATTTTATGGAATACCAAGCTCAGTACCATCAACATCAAAGGAGTTTGAAACCACAGGGGGATTTATAAGTGATAAAGAAGTTGGTGAGCTTTTAGCATACCCGAAGGTTATTTGTTTAGGAGAGGTAATGAATTTTAAGGATTTAATAGAAGAGGATGATTCTAATATAAATAGGATTATAAATCTAATCAAGAGAGAAAAGAATAATTTTCCAATAGAAGGTCATTGTCCTAAGATTGAAGGGTTAGATTTAGCTATGTACATATATAGGGGGGTGGATGGAGATCATACTCAGCAGAGTTTAAAATCTATAGAAGAAAAAATAAGTGGTGGAATGTTTTTAGAAATACAAGAGAAATCTATGAGTCAAGAAAATATGAATTATTTAAGGGATAATAATTTATATGAGCACTTTTGTTTGGTTACAGATGATGTAATGGCTGACGAGCTAACAAGTGGACATTTAAATAAATTAGTGAAGAAAGCTATGGATATGGGAATTAGTGAAGAAAACGCTATATATGTATCTACATATACTCCTGCTAGAAGAATGGGACTTTTAGATAGAGGAGTTATTGCCCCAGGAAAGATGGCAGACTTTATATTATTAGAAGATGTTAAAGAGTTTAAGATACACTCGGTATATAAAAATGGAAAAGTGATATATAATAAGGAAGAGTGTGAAGGGAATAGTTATTCGCAAATAAATTCAAAAGAAGGTATAAACATAAAAGAAACTGTAAAGGTGAAAGAAAATAAAAAAGAAGGATTTCCTAGGAAATTTTATAATAGCATAAAGTTAAATTCTTTAAATGAAGAGGATTTTAAGGTGGAAACTCCTATATTAAATGGAGAACTTATTTGTAGAACAATGAAGGTGGAGCAAGATACAACATTCACTGAAGAGGGAGAAGTTATAATTAAATCATTAAATGGGGAACTTCAATGGGAAATAAAGGGTTGTGCATTGATAGTAGTCTTTGAAAGATACGGAAAAACTAAGGGTAAAGCATTTGGGATAGTAGATGGTAATATAATAAAAGAAGGAGCTGTGGCTACTACTTGGGCCCATGACCATCATAATCTTATGGTCATGGGAAGAAATGTTAAGGATATGATAGCGGCAGCTAATGAAGTTATAAACTGCAAAGGTGGATATGCGGTGGCAAATAAAGGTCACATTCTAGGTTCAGCACCATTACCAATTGGTGGAATAGTAAGTGATGTTCCTATAGAGGTTTTAGCATCGCAGTTAAAAGAAATAAGAAACGCTATGAAGGAATTGGGATATGACCATAAGAATGAAATAATGTCATTTAGTACATTATCACTACCAGTTAGTCCAGCTTTAAAGATAACTGATAAAGGATTAATAGATGTTAAAAAACAGGAGATTGTTTCATTGTTTAAAGAAAGTAGTGAAAGATAAAATAAAAAAATTGGCGGTATTAGCATATGAAAAAAGGAATAGAAGATAATAGAATTTTAATAAAGAATGTAAATATAATTACTATGAATAAGGATAAAGAAGTTATAGAAAATGGTACGCTCGTAATAGAGGGAGATGAAATAAAGGCAGTTGGTGGAGCTGATTTAGAAAATAAGTTTCAAGGATATAACATAATAGATGGTGAAGATGGAATATTAATGCCAGGAATGATTAATTGTCATTGCCACGGTTCTATGGTTCCGTTTAGAAGCTTAGCGGATGACTGCAAGGATAGATTAAAAAGATATTTATTCCCATTAGAGAATATGTTGGTGAATAAGGAATTGGTTTATATTGGAGCGAAATATGCAGTGGCGGAAATGTTGCTTGGTGGAGTAACTACCTATTGTGATATGTATTACTTTGAAGATGAAGTGGCAAAGGCAACATCAGAGTTAAATATGAGGGGAATACTATGTAATAGTATTATAAATTTCCAAGCACCAGATGCTGAGGAACCCTTTGGTGGATTAGATTACTCTATAGAATTTATTGAAAAATGGAAGGGGCATGAATTAATAACACCAGGAATAGCACCCCATGCACCCTATACCAATAGTGATGAAAGTTTAAAAATGGCCTATGAAATATCTAAAAAATATGAGGTGCCTTTTACTATGCATTTAGCAGAAATGGACTTCGAATTTGAAAAATATAAGGAAGAATTAGGGCTAACCCCAGTGGAGTATGTAGAAAGCTTAGGAATACTGGATTCTAACTTTATAGCAGCACATGCTGTAACTTTAGAGGAACAAGACATAGATATACTTAAAAAGCATAATGTTAAGGTAAGTCATAATATAGGGGCAAATGCTAAAGGAGCAAAGGGAGTGGCTCCCATATTAAAAATGAGAGAAAAAGGTATAGATGTAGGACTAGGAAGTGATGGTCCAATGAGCGGAAACACCATGGACATAATCACCCAAATGAGTCTAGTTGGAAAAATACAAAAATTATATAATAACGATAGAAGCTTATTCCCCGCAGTGGAATTAGTAGAAATGGCAACAATGGGAGGATCAAAGGTATTAGGTTTAGAAAATAAAGTGGGATCCATTGAAGTCGGTAAAAAAGCTGATATAACATTAATAGAAACTAAATCAGTAAATATGCAACCAATATATGATTACTATTCAGCGGTGGTATATTCAGCTAATGCAGGGAATGTGGATACGGTAATAGTTAATGGGAAGATTGTAGTTAGAAATAAGGAATTGGTTTCTGGGAACTTTAAGGAGATAAGAAGGGAGCTTTTAAAATTGAAGGACAAGATTGAGAAGGTAGCTGGAAAATTATAAATGAATAATATTCTTATATGATTCATTTATATATCAAAATAGAAGATAAAGAAATATGATAGCAAAAGCACATAGTACTTAAAATGCATTTGAGGGTCTTAGAAGTAATTCATGAGGACAAACGCATTTATAGTAATATGTGCTTTTTATTAATGTGCATATTTTTATATTATTTTGATTTACTCAAATTTTTCTTAATTCTTATGTCGTCTCCAAAGAATTTGCAAAGTGTAAAATTTCCAATTAATCTAGAGGTTATTCTCTCAGTATAGGTATTTAATAAATTTTCAAGAGTTAAATTAGTAGATACTAGCATTTTTTTTTGTTTTAATAATTTGGTATTAAGTAGATTGAACATTTCTGTTTTAGTAAAATCTGAAATTTGCTCAGTGCCCAAATCGTCTATAATAAGTAAATCACAATTTATTAGTAGTTCCTCTAAAGAGGTGTCGCCATTAAATCGAATTTCTTTTAAAGCCTTTATCAATTGTTCGGCTGTTCTATATACTACAAAAGAACCTTTGTCGAGTAATTCCTTTGTAATGCAATGAGACAGAAAGGTTTTTCCTGTACCAGAACTTCCATAGAATAATAAATTTTCATCAGTGGTATTGAAATTCTTTAAAAAGCTCATAGACCTAGATAAAATCTTTTCAATGTTCTTTTTAGGAGATTCTGATTCAAGTTCACTTTTTCTAGAAGGATAGTAGTCTAATTTAAAATTATCAAAGTTATTGGTATTTAACATACCTTGAAGTTCAGAACTAGTATAATAAACATCTATAACCTTTTGCTTAAAGCAAGGGCATTTAGTATTTCCAATAAAACCTGTATCGCGACATTTTGTGCATCTATAATGCAAATTCAAGTATTCCATATCAAAACCATTAGAGACTAATAGCTCAGATTTTTTCATTCTTAGATCTATTATTTTTTCTTTCAAAGAATGTAAATATTCATCTCTATTGTTGATACTTTTCAAAGCACTAATGGATAATTCTATACATAGCTTACCTATTTTGTGATCTAGTTCAATAATCTCAGGGTGAGTCTTTTCTATGTGAACTTTTCTTTTTCTAAAGTCAGCCTCTTCTTCTTGCCTTATTCGATCATATATAGCTAATATTTTGGTTTGATATCCTTTAATCATTATTATCCCATCCTAGTAATTTTTTTTCTAGTTCATCAAAGTTATAAGCTCTTTGTTCATAATCATTGAAACTTCCCTTAGCAGGCTTTCCACCGGCAGTAGTTTTTTTATTAGTAACTAAACGTTTTTTATCTTTTTTCTCTATATCCTCTAAAGAGTTTATGCCGTCTTTAAACCAACTATTTAGAATCCCATCGATATATTTAAAATCAGCGCGGCTAAGCCTATCAAAACAAATATCGCAAGCTTTATATATAATTTCTAGAGAAAATTTATAAACATTTATCCATTTATCTAATATTTGTTCTTGAGGTTTCATTATTTCTGGAGCTTTTATTCCTAGGTAATTTAAGATTTTTCTGATGTTTATCCATTTATCCTCATGTTTTTTTATATAGGATTGAGCACCTTCAATATTTTGAATATTAGCATCATGCCATGCAATTGCAATGGTTTCAATGTATCTATAGTCAACTTTACCTTTTGATACACAATATTGAATTAATAAAAGGATTAGTTCTGGGGGGAAATTATAATCTTTTTGCCAACTTAGGTACATGGTCATTTCTTTCGGTGAAAGAGGTTTGGCTAATAGTTTTTCAATATCTTGGAGCATACCTTTTATTGAAGAATTGGTTAATTCCTCAAGCAAATTTATGTTTTGGATATTGTCACTTGGAACATCTAATAAATCCAAGAATTCAACATTAAAGTTACCCATATTATCAATGGGGGTCATTTTAATTAGGTTCTCATCATTCCAATAGTTCCAAGCATTTACAACATCTGTTTCTAGAAGTCCAAGCGTATTTGCTATAACTGAAGAGGTAGCACCTATTTCTCCAGTTGTACAATATTTTAGCCCAAGAAGATAAACTTTAACAAATTCTCCTCTAGCTCTAGGCATAAACTTATCTATAAAGATATTACTCACAGGAGTATATTTATAGTTTTCATTCTTAAACATGAAAGTACTCATAAAGTCACTACCTTTCTTTTAAAATTATAGAAATATAATTTTAAAATACAAAATTGCTGGTTATTTATATAATGTATTAATCTATAGGGATTTTATTATTCAACATATAGTATACCATACAGTGAAAGATACAAATAAAAAAGATGTTTCAAGAATGTATATTATTTGCAATAAAAGGTAATATTAAGTAAGTATTACGGGAGGTAGAATATTGAATGCTCTAAAACGAAATAAAATGAATATAGGTGTGGTAATTATAACACTTATGATTACCGCTACTATGGTGTATTTAAATGTATATAGGTTTTATGGTTATAAAGTTTGTATAGGGAGCAGTACCATAACATTTGTAAAAAATAAGAATGAATTTAATAAAACATATAAGGAATTGCAATCCGAAATTAAATCCAAATATGGGAATGTAATTACAATAAAAGGTTTAACTTTAGGTAAAGTAAAGGTAAATGATGATGCTATGTTTATAAGTGGAGATAGCCTTAAAAAAGTAATGTTAAAAAAATCCAATGTAGTAGTGGACGTATTTTTAATGAAATCAGATAATAGAAAAATGGCATATGTAACAAATGAAAATCAAGGGAAAGAAATTTTGAACTCTGTAAAAGATTATTATTCTGAGGGTTCGAAGCTAAATAGCATAATAAAAACAGATATAGAGAATAAAATTAGTTATGAACCGGTTAAGGTTAAAACAGGAAACTTATATGAAAATAATGAAATTATTAAGGAATTAATTAAATATAACAATAAAGCACAAGTTCCATTAATTACAGTAAAGATAGTAGGAAATATAATTAAAGAACAAGCGATATACCCTACTACAATTATAAAATCTTCAAGTAAACTAATGAATGGTGTTAAAAAGGTAGGTCGTGAAGGTAGTGATGGAATGAAAAAGGTTACTACCGAAGTAATAGCCATTAACAATAATATCATATCTGAAAAGGTCTTAAAAGAAGATACTATAACGCCAGCGCAAAGCAAAGAAATATTGGTAGGAACTAATAACCCAATAACACCTCGATTGGAAGCTATAAATAGTCCATCAAGAGGTAGTATAAGTTCAAGATTTGGTGCGCGCTGGGGAAAAATGCATAAAGGAGTTGATATAGCAGCGAGTTTTGGTGCAACAATAAGTGCGGCATTAGATGGTAGTGTCACTTATGCAGCTTGGCAGGATGGGTATGGTAATGTGATAAAAATCAACCATGGCGGAGGAATAGAAACTACATATGCACATTGTAGTGTCATTACTGTAAAAAAAGGTGAAGTAGTTAAGGGTGGTATGAAAATAGGAGAAGTAGGAAGTACCGGGAATAGCACAGGACCTCATCTGCATTTTGAGGTAAGAGAGAACGGTGAGCCTAAAAATCCTCAAAAATACATTAAATAAAAATAAATATATGAATAAAATTGTACTAAAAGTAAAAAATACTTTATGAAGGAGTGATTTTATGCCATATAAAGAAATGAAGACACCAGCAAAAGAAAAAGATAATAAGCCTAAAAAACCACAGACTATAGAAGCATCTGATATGAAGAAGGCAAAACGCAAATCAGCAATAAGAGCTGAAGAATAATAAAACTAATTTAGTAAAGAGAGCTTTAATGCTCTTTTTATTTTTTTAAAATATAATTAACCATTTCTGAAATAGTAATTAATTTATAGGGATATGTTTATGGTAACATAAGTTACCGTAAGTATTGGCTGAATATAGTATTATTAGACTATAAGTTAACGACATTTCACAAGGAAAGTCTCCCAATGCTATAAGGGGGAGTATAAATCTACTTCTGAAGTCGTTAATGCAGCTCCGCAGGAGATGATATAAAAGAATAAATAGATATTGGAGGAATAATAATGAGCGCTTTTTTAGCACCTATTCACACATGGTTATTTAGTAAAATTTTATTGGCAGAGGATTTAGAGACAAATTTAAGAAAAGTTTATATAGATGAATACGGTGACAATGCAAAAGATGTTGCCCAAAAATCAGCGGCTTACGGAAGTCCAATAGATACCACGAAAAATATAGAAGATATAATTGATGTATCTAATATTCATGGCTGGTTACAGGATAAAATCGGAAAAGTGGAAACTAGAACAGCATTTATAATAACAGAAATGATTAAAAATTATGGAGAAGAAGCAGAAGTTATCGCTAAAGCATGTTTTGCAAAGCAAGGTAAAACTGTTGGAGAAACTTTAAAAGTAAAAGAAATGCAAGGAAGGCCAGAAGAAGTATTTAACGCCCTCAATAATAATTTGTTAGAAGGTATGCCTTGTGATAGAGTAATGAGGGTTATAAAATCTGAAAATGACATATTTGAATGGGAAACTACAAGCTGTATTCATAAAAATTATTGGGAAATGGTAAATGGAGATGTAAATATATTTTACATGCTTAGACATGTATGGATTAAAGCGTTTATTGAAAATTCTAATGAGGAATATACTTATAATTTCATTAAAGGTTTAGAATATAATGGTATAATAGGAACAAATCAAATCACAAGAAAGTAACATAAAGAGCAATATAATAATTAATGGTTGTTACGATCCCCATGGAATAGGAGGAAATTAAATGGAACCTAAATATGCTGTACTTCAAAAAGTAAGAGATGGAAAAAGAACTTATGGTGTAACGCCTCATATCCCGGGGGGATTTATAACCTCAAAACAGCTATCAAAAATAGCTGAAGTAGCTGAAAAATATAAAGGAATCTTAAAAATGACCTCAGGGCAGAGAATTGCAATATTAGGACTAGAATCTGAAGATGTTGCAAAAGTGTGGGAAGAATTAGGTATGCAGCCAGGAGTTAAATCCCTAAACTCTGTAAAAAATGTTCATATGTGCCCTGCAGCATTTTGCAAAAGAGCGAAACAAAATTCCTTGAAAATTGGAATGCTTTTAGATAAGCGTTACCATGGAATGGAGATGCCTTGTAGAACAAAGATTGGAGTAGCTGGTTGTAGGAATGCTTGCACTAGTGTGTACGCTAGGGATTTAGGCATAATAGGTGACAAGGAAGGATACATGATAGTCGCAGGTGGTAGTGGTGGATTTAACCCTAGGGTAGCTGATATTATTGCAGATAAATTAACAGAAGAAAAGGTATTGATTGTGGTTGATATTTTAATGGAATATTACAAGGTTAATGGAAATATGGGAGAAAAACTAGGAGATTTCATTCAACGAATAGGACTAGAAAAATTTAAAGCGGATATCCTTCTAAAGTCGTTATTGCAGCACAGCAGGTGATGATTAATAAGTCCATTGAATAAAAACGCATAATAAGCGTTTTTATTTTTGTCAAAAATAATAGCATCTCTTTTTATTAAAATATCGCATAGCAAATAAAATATTTTAGAAATTATTAAGTATATAAGCATTTGTTAATGGATAGCATAATATTTGAAAGGAGAGATGAAATGTGGGGAGTATGAAGTCAAGAGAACTAAGTAATAAAAAATCATCTAAAGATGGATTAGAAAGGTATGTTGAGATTGAAGGCACAGACATCAAGTTAGTAAACATACCTACAATAGTTACAGGAATTAATAATAATGGAAGCATAAGACAAGAAAAAAATGAAGCCTACGCATATGAGGTAGTTGAGCAAAATAAAAGATTTACAGATTAGTATTTCAGGGACTCACAGAGCATATAACTAGAGCTGCCACTTATAATGTTTAGTTGTATGCTTTATTTTAGATAATAAATATATCGGTGATTTAATCTAATAATCATTTTTACCATATAAAAAAATAGATATAGTCTATTAAAAACTTATATCTATTTCAAAATAGGTGACTTAGTTATTTTTTTATATATATCAACCACCAAGTGTTACATCTTGATCATCATACCAATGTAAAGCATTTGATAAATGCTCCGGTTTAAAGTCAGGCCAAAAGTCATCTATAACGTAAAAGTCAGAATATATGGATTGTAAAGGCAAAAATCCACTAAGACGCCTTCTTCCACCCCAACGAATAATTAAATCTACTCTAGAGATATCATTAGTTTTTATGCAATTAAATATATTACTTCTCTTGCTACTTTTGTTTTGATCTAGGTTACTTAGATCCCATTCCCAGCCATAGTTTACGAGAAAGTTTAGCTTCATACCACCTTTACCAAAGGTTCTACGTGAGGTGAAAGGAAGTAGTTCTTTAGGAAACATAGGTGAGGCACTATTTCCTACTACTAATAAATCAGCATCCTGTGTACTTAAAAGTTTTACTGCATCTACACAAGCTTTAGCAAAAGCTTCTCTCTGCAAGGGTGGTCTTTTTGTATTATCAGTAGTAAACCCATAATAAGTTATTTCTTTTACGCCCACAGCTTTGCAAAGTTTATACAAAGACAGACCAGGATCTAGTCCAAAGGAATACCCTTTGTCTTTTGATAAACCATTATCTACCGACCATCTTCTATTTCCATCGGGAATTACTCCGATGTGATTTGGTATTCTCATATTATCACCCTTTAATTATGAATTTTTATAACTTATAAATCATAGTATATCCATTATTAATATATTAATCCATTATATTTACAATTAAATAATCTAATTTATTGAATTTTTAAATTAATATTTGATTTTAACAGAAATATATATTACATAAATGGTAAAAATAGAAATGAATGGTTAACGAAATTTCAGAAGGAAAGTCCCCCAACTTCTATAAGTGTGGGTAGTTAGTACAGTAAAAAAAGCTTCAGCGAAATTGTAAATCTCCTTCTGAAGTCGTTGAAATTGCAGCTTTGCAGAAGATGATTTAATGACATACTGTATATTTTAATACTTTAGGAAAACTAAAAGTTGAAAAGTTAATTTTAGATAATGTATAAAAATACTTTCAATTTATAGGGATATAGTATAGTATTATTGAAATATCGATTAAGATATTTGAAATAAGATTTAATGTTCCTTAATACTAAAATAACTATATAAGATAAATTTATTGATAAGTTGAGGTGAGTTAATGAATAAAACAAAAAGAGCTATATTTCAGTCTGCAATTAAAACTTTTTCTACTAATGGATATGACGGAGCCACTATGGATGAGATTTCAGCAAATGCTGGAGTAGCTAAAGGTACGGTGTACTATTATTTTAAAAGTAAGGATGAGGTTTTTAAATACATAATTACAGAGGGAGTAAGCTTACTTAGACAACAAATAGAAAAAATTACTACAGGGAAGGGAGACTATACCTGTAAATTAAGAGAACTAACCAAGGATCAGTTAAAATTGGCATATGAAAATAGGGATTTATTTAAGGTTATAATGAGTCAAGCATGGGGCGGGAAAATAAGACATTCTGAACTTAGAGGAATGCTAAAGGCGTATATGGAAGATATTGAAAAATTCTTAGCAAGTGCTATGGCTGAGGGAGCTATAAAAAAATGTGAATCCTCTTTTTTAACATATATGTATTTTGGAAACTTAGTATCAGTAGCCGTTTATAATGTTATTAAAAATGATAGTATGAAATTAGATGAAATTACAGATAATTTTATGGAGCACCTACTAAATGGAATAAAGTAAAAATACACAGTAAGATAATTCTAGATAATAGGATATCTTACTGTTTTTTATTTCAAATGAAATTATAAAATTAATGAGCACGTTTACTTCTTTTGTTAACAAAAAATACATTGACTTTATGAAAAAAAAATGTAAAATATACATATATGACTGACTAGTCAGTTCATAAATTAATGTTGTTAAAACTGTTGTAGAAAATAATTATATATATAAAGGATGAGGTGATAACATGAACTTTTTAAAGGTAGCTTGGAGAGATATCTCAAGTATATTTAAAAATAGATTCATACGAGTATCGGTAGTAGCAATTATTATAGTTCCACTTTTGTATAGTTTACTTTATCTTGATGCTTTTTGGGATCCATATGCTAGAATTAAGGATATGCCAGTGGCTGTGGTAAACCAAGATAGAGGAAGCTTAAAGGACGGAAAAAAAGTTAACTACGGTCAAGATTTAGTAAATAATCTTAAAGATAAGGAAGCAGTAGGCTGGAGGTTTGTTACAAAAGAGCAAGCTGAAGATGGAGTCAAGGGAAAGGATTATTATGCCATGTTCGTAATTCCTGAAGATTTTTCGCAAAATGCTTTAAGTTCGACTAAAGGTAAACCAGAACAGGCTACTATATTATATAGTGCAAATGAAAAGAGAAATTTTTTAGCAGCACAAATCAATGGTAAAGTTTTAGATCAGCTTAAATCAGAACTAACCAAAAGTATGTCAAAAGAATACGCAACAGCAGTGTTTGATAGTTTATATGAACTTAAAGATGGTATGAAAAAAGCTTCTGATGGAAGCAAAAAACTCGCTGACGGTGTAGTTACCGCAAAAGATGGTACGCACCAGTTAAAAGATGGAACTGGGAAACTTAAAAGCAATGTTCCACAAATGATGGATGGAGTAGGGAAATTACTAGTGGGTTCTAATACATTAACTAGTAAGCTAGGGGAGCTTAAAGCTCAAGTGCCTACAATGGTAAGTGGGGTAAATCAGCTTCATGGTGGTGCAGACCAATTGAATAATGGATTATCAGAGCTTAACAACCAAGTACCAACTATGGGAACAGGGGTACAAAAACTTCATGGTGGTGCAGTCCAATTGAATAATGGATTATTGGAGCTTAACAAGAAAGTATCAATTATGGTAACAGGGGTACAACAGCTTAATGAGGGATATACAAAAAAAATAATACCTCCAACTAAAGAACTTAAAGAAGGAGCATCAACTCTTGCTTCAGGGCTTGCAGGAACTAAAGATGGATCAACTAAGTTAAATGATGCATCAACTAGGTTAAATGGTGGATCAAAAGAGCTTAGTGGTGGATATGATAAAATGAAAGATAGCATGAGTGATCTTAGCGTGGGCAGTGCAAAAGTTGCTGGCGGAGTAGATGGTTTAGTAGATAATAGTAAAAAATCTCAAGTGGCATTGCAACAAGCAAATGAGAAACTGGAAGCATATTTTAAAGATCATCCAGAAGCAAAGGATAATGCAAATATGCAAGGCGTTTCAGCTACATTAAATGCATTAAATAAAAATGCTACAGATGAAAACAACGTAGCTATGATGAATGGACTTCAAAAGGGTGCTCATGGAGTAGCAGAAGGATCTAAGCTATTACAAGAGAAATCTTCAGATTTTGTAAATGGTACACAAAAATTTGCACAAGGTGCAGATGAGTTTTCAAAAGGAGCTGGAGAGTTCGCAGAAAAAACAGGTGAAGCAGCGGGCGGTGCAGCTAAAATCAGTGGAGGTTTAAATCAGCTGTATGATGGTATGAATAGTGATTTTGGGAATGGACTTTCAGAACTTAATGGTAAAATGCCAGATTTAACTGGAGGCGTGCAAAAGTTAGTTGCAGGTTCAGGAGCTTTATCAGGAGGAATTTCAGAGCTTAATGATAAAATTCCAACTTTAACTGGAGGCGTGCAGAAGTTAGCTGTAGGTTCAGGAGCTTTATCAGGAGGGCTAGCACAATTTAGTCAAAAGATGCCAGCTTTAGCAGATGGAACGGCGAAACTAAATGCAGGTTCAGCAGAGCTTACAAAAGGAATTAGTACTTTAAATGGCAAATTACCTGAGCTAAAAGATGGGGTAAGCAAGTTAGATGATGGTACTAATAAATTAGATGGTGGCATGACAGAGTTAGCAGATGGTTCTAAAGAACTTAACAAAAAGCTTGCAGATGGCCATAAGGACCTTAGTAGTAGCTTGAAAAATGATAGTAAAACTATGGGAGAGACATTCTCGGAGCCAGTAGTTATGGATCAAAAGCCAATAAATCCTGTTAAAACTTATGGTGAAGGATTTACTCCATATTTCATTCCACTATCATTATGGGTAGGAGCTTTAATGATGTTCTTTGTAATTACAGATAAGGTAGATGCAGATATTGCAGCAAGCCCAGCTTCTGTAGTAGCAGGTAAGTTCTTATCATATGGAGCTATAGGAGCTATGCAAGCGGTACTTGCAAGTGGAGCTGTAATGTTATTAGGTCTTAGACCAAGTAATATACTACTGTATTTCTTGTTTAATATTTTCTTATCAAATGTGTTTATAGCGATTATTCAATGCATGGTATTCTTACTTGGGCAAGCAGGAAGATTAATATCAATTGTATTATTAATTCTTCAACTTACTTCATGTGCAGGTACATTCCCAATAGAAGTTGTACCTAATTTGTTTAAGGTTTTAAATCCATTTATGCCATTTACTTATGCAGTATCTGGGTTAAGAGAAGTAATATCAGGTATTGATTATGGCGTATTTACAAAAGATATAATAGTCCTTGCTGCAATGTTAGTTGTATTCTTATTCATATCTATATCAATGAAGGGGCATGCAGATAAAGTGCAAAAATTGATACAAGATAAAAGAGATGAAGCAACAAATATAACTGCATAGTATAAAGTAACAACGTATTAAAAAATTTAGATATTTGTAAACCACATTCCTATATTATTAGGAGTGTGGTTTTTTAATATAATCATCAATGATTATTACTAAATTAACATTTAAGATCTATTCTAAAGACCAATTCATAAACATTTAAAAGGATAGATATTATATACGACTGAATTATTATCATTAGACATGTTTCTGCAATTCTAGGAAGCCATAAAACCATAAAACCTACACTAGAAAGCCCTGGTATAAATAATATTAGAAAATAAGTGTTAATAGATGAAATTACAATTGCAGGCAATCCTATTGCTAAAATCATTTTAATATAATTATCATATAGTTTATTTTCACTATTGTTTCTTTTAATCACATTATTAATAACCAAAATTACAAAACCAAGCAGTGCTATAATCTCGAGTCCAATACCAATAAATTGAGTTTTCTTTCCAAGCGAAAATATAAGTTTGCCTAAATTTGATTTTGGAAATAGCAATATTACAATAGTATTAACAATTCCTATTAATCCTAAAGTTGCAAAACAAGTAATATAGTATTTAACTTGTTTTGCAACTTTAGTAAATTTTGTGTGTTTCCATATTAGTCCTGGAATAAAGCCTGCAAGCATTGTTGTTAAAGTAAATAGTGGAATATAAGGTCCCAGAGGTCTTATAATATATGAAATAGTATCCACAAGACCACCAGCAAGTGCCCCATAAATTGGTCCGAAAATAATTTCAGGAAGAATATAGAAAATACATCAATGCTAATTCTCATAGCTCCTGCACCACCAATAAAAAACTGATTCACGGACTTGGTAAACTCAAATTTATTATTAATATGTAACAAGTTTTAGATAGACAAACTATTTGTTTCACAAAGTGTATTGATAACAGAAAAAATCAATACAGCTGCTAAGTTTGCTGTAACGTCGTCTTGGTCAAATCTTGGCGAAACCTCAGCTATATCAAAACTTACTACTTTATTTGACCTTAAAATGTATTTAAGAAACTTTAATACACGTTCAGGATCGAGACCAAGTGGTTGTGACGAACTTACTCCTGGTGCAAAAGCTGTAGAAAATACATCGGAGCATATAGTTACATATAGATAATCTTTAAATTTTATGAAATTATCTATTTCCTCCATAAGCGGCCAACTGTCACTATCTATTATATCTTTCGCAAGCATGTATTTAACTCCAAGTCTATCAGCTGTTTTAAAAAGATCTATGGTGTTACTGTGCTTTTGAACTCCGATGCACAAATAAGAATATTGAAGATCCCTATCACTACAAATATCTGCTATTTGTCTAAACATTGTTCCGGAACTGGTCACTTTTGTATAAGGTCTTAAATCAAAATGAGCATCAAAATTTATTATCCCGATATTAGGTTCTTGGCTTTTTTGTGATAAGTAATTTAATGTACCCATATAACTTCCAAAAGCAACTTCGTGACCACCGCCCAAAATAATAGGAAAAAGATTTAAATTTAAAATCTTTTCGATTGCTTTTGATAGAAGAGCTTGGCTTTCATCAAGGGTACAGTTTTCACATAATATATCTCCTACATCAAAAAGTTTAACTTCTTGTGAAAAATTGCATGGAAGGTTAGATAATTCTTTTCTTATACTTTTAGGACCCTTTGATGCCCCTACTCTGCCACTATTAAGCCTTACACCTTCATCACAACAAAAACCAATAAAAGCAAATCCCAGTTTACCGGTGTAGGAAATTAAATCATCTCTTTTTAAATCTATTATCTTTACACATTGATGCCATCTAAAAGCATCATAGTTGGTTTCACTATCAGTGCGTCCCTGCCAAACTGTTTTATCCGTTATTTTATAATTTTTATCAAACATTGTATTTAGCCTCCCAAATTATTTATGTATTTATAATTACATCACTATCATTATTTTAAATATAGTTTTCAGTATGATAAGCATATTAAGTATGTTTAAACATATTAAAAAACAACCTAAGGCAAATTATGATTTACCTTAGGTTGATGGCTATGGGGATCTATCCCTATTATAAAACTACTTTGCTTAGTAGTTGTTTTTCTCTTTCAACTACATTTTTTTCAAGAGTAGATACTTTTTTTTCAAATCGAGCTACGAACTCACTATCATTGATTGAGGATAGATTTATTTTTACATTGTAAAGAGCTGATAGAACTGCACTTCTTGCCATCATAGCTGATACAGCACCATCAGTTACTGCATTTTTATTTCCGTGTTTTATTGCTTTTTCTGAGTAATCCATAAGTGCATACGCATCTTCTGCTATCTTATATGGAGTCTCTGATGCATGCTTTAATGCATTTTGAATAGTTTCTTTTCTTGCAGATTTCTCTTCATCACTGTTTTTTGGCAATTTGAAGGCATCCATTACTCCATGAAAAGATTCAGAGTCTGCATCTATATACTCTATAAATCTTTCTTTATATTTGTTGGCTTGTTCATAAACTTCTTTCATCATGACTTCACTATCTTCATAACCTTTTTTACCAATAGTCAAACTTGCAACCATTGAAACAAGTGCTGCAGCAGATGCAGCTGATAGTGCGGCAATGCTTCCCCCTCCTGGTACGGGGCAATTTTGGGAGGTTTGGTCAATGAATTCTCTAACGCTTTTATCAACTAATAACATAATAATGTACTCCTTTCTCTATCTTTTCAACATAATATGAGCATATGTCTAAAATAATCCTGTTATAACTCCACTTCCATCTATATCCATCTTTTCTGCGGCGCTAACCTTAGGAAGTCCTGGCATGGTCATTATGGTGCCAGCTTCGCATACAATAAATCCTGCACCTGCAGAGACTCTTACAGTTTTTATTGTAATTTTAAAACCTTTTGGAGCTCCAAGAAGTTTATTGTCATCAGATAGGGAGTATTGAGTTTTAGCAATGCATAGGGGCATCTTATCAAGGCCTAATTCTTCAAGTTTTTTCATCTGATTTTTAGCAGCTGCTTCAAACACTACTGTATCTCCACCGTATATTTCCCTAACAATTGTGTTGATTTTTTCGTTTATAGAACTGCTTACATCATAAATAGGTTTAAAGTTTGACTCCTCTGTTTCAACAAGTTTTATAAGCTTTCGGGCCATATCAACTCCGCCTTCGGAGCCTTTAGACCATACTTCATTAAGGGCTATGTCAACTCCGAACTCTTTACATTTTGATATAAGAAGTTCTATTTCTTTTTCTGTATCGTTACTGAATCTATTTACAGCAACCATTACAGGTACATTAAATTTTCTTATATTTTCAACTTGTTTTTTTAAGTTCTCAAACCCACTACCAAGGGCTTCAAGATTTTCTATGCCTAAATCTGATTTAGATACTCCACCATGCATTTTCAGTGCCCTTATAGTAGCAACTATAACTGTAGCGGATGGTTTCAATTCTCCATATCTACATTTTATATCAAAGAACTTCTCTCCACCAAGGTCAGCACCGAAACCTGCTTCAGTTACTAAGTAATCACAAAGTTTAAGACCAAGCTTTGTAGCTATGAGGCTATTGCAACCATGAGCTATATTAGCAAATGGTCCGCCATGAATTATTGCTGGCGAATTTTCTAATGTCTGAACTATATTCGGCTTTATAGCATCCTTCATCAAAAGGGTCATCGCTCCATTAATTTTAAGATCTTTTGCAGTTACTGGATTACCATCCATGTTATAAGCTACTATTATTTTACCGAGCCTCTCTTTAAGATCCATTAAATCTTTAGAAAGACAAAGAATAGCCATAACCTCTGATGCGACGGTAATCATGAAACCATCTTCTCGTGGGAAACCACACACCTTTCCACCGAGACCAACAACTATATTTCTAAGAGATCTGTCATTCATATCCATAACTCTTTTAAATACAATCTGCCTAATATCTATCTTAAGGCTATTCCCTTGATGAACATGGTTATCGATTGCTGCAGTAAGTAAATTATTTGATGCAGTTATAGCATGCATGTCTCCTGTAAAGTGAAGGTTAATATCTTCCATAGGAACTACTTGGGCATATCCGCCGCCGGCTGCTCCTCCCTTCATACCAAATACGGGTCCTAAAGAGGGCTCTCTTAATGCTATACATGTCTTCTTACCTATTCTATTCAAGGCATCTCCAAGACCAATAGCAGTAGTTGATTTTCCTTCACCTGCAGGAGTTGGAGTAATTGCTGTTACAAGGATTAGCTTTCCATCCTTTTTATCCTTTAATCTATCAAAAATACTTAAAGAAACTTTTGCCTTGTATTTACCATAAACTTCTAATTCATCATCTTCAATTCCTAAATTTTCAGCAATGTTTGCAATGGGTAGCATTTTAGCCTTTTGAGCTATTTCAATATCACTCGGAACAATACTCATATAATTCGACTCCTCATCATAATTAATTATATTTTCTTGGTTCCTTACCCTGAAAGCTTTTTAAGTTTTTATTCTGAAAGTTTCTTTTCAAGTATTTGACTTATATCAAAGTTTTCTATTTGAAGATAATATTCAGCACAGTCTATTAATGCTTTCAAAGGAACCAATCCAATAACTTCACTGCCAACAACGGGTACTCCATATCGTAAAGCTTCCATTTTAACCATTTCGTGGGCTCTGTATACGGCGGTTTTTTCATAATTTACAAGATTCATAGAAATCTGAACTATGTTTCTCTCACAAAGTTTAACGCCCATAGCCTTTACAAATCTAAGCCCTCCACCTATAAATCTTACTTTTTTAGCAATAGCAGTTGCTATTTCCATATTGTCTGTGCCTAAGTTTACATTGTATGCTACAAGTGGAAATCTGGCACCTATAACTATACAGCCACTTTTTTCATTCATTTCACATGGACCAAAATCAGGTTTCCATTCTGGAAGTTTTATTTTTTCAAAGAATCCCTCGTACTGACCTTTTCTAATTTTAGCAAGATTTCTTCGTGCTTCACAAGTAGCTGCATCTTCATAAAGATAAACAGGAATATTTAATTCTTCTCCAACTTTCTTGCCAAGTTCTTTAGCCATTTCAACACATTCTTCTGTAGTAATATCCTGAATTGGAATAAATGGAACCACATCTGTAGCTCCCATTCTTGGATGAGCACCTTCTTGAGTCCTCATATCTATAAGCTCTGATGCTCTTTTAATTAGCTTAAAAGCTGCTTTTTTAGCATCTTCAGGTGAAGCAACAAATGTAACAACTGTCCTGTTATGGTCTTTATCGGAAGAATAGTCAAGTAATTTTACGTTTTCTGTATTTCTTATCTCGTCAACTATGCTTTCAATTATTTGTTTGTTTCTGCCTTCACTAAAATTTGGAACGCATTCTACTAATTTTAACATAATATTCTCTCCTTTACTATTTAAGATTAATTATATATTAACAACTACATTCCCAGCTTTAATTACTTTTTCTACAATGTTTATACCCGTATGATATGGTATAAAATTATAAGAAGGATATTTCAAAATAACAATATCACCTTTTTTACCAGGGTCGATACTTCCAATGGAATCTGCTCTACCGACAGCAGCAGCACCATTTATTGTAAGCGCTGTTATAGCTTCTTCCGTACTCATATTCATATATATAGCTGCCACTGCGAATACCAGAGGTATTGAATATGTAAAGCAGCTTCCTGGATTAAAATCCGATGCCAGTGCTACAGCGCAGCCCTTATCAATCATTTCCCTTGCCCTCGCATATGGTTCTTTTAGGCAAAATGCAGTACAGGGAAGGAGGGTAGAAATTACCTTTTTATCTGCCATGGCTTTTATTCCATCATCTGAAGCATGTAATAGATGGTCGGCTGATATTGCGCCAACTTCTGCTGCGAGCTCTGATCCTCCAAGGGTTACTATTTCATCCGCATGAAGTTTAAGTTTAAAACCCATTTCCTTTGCTTTCAAAAGAAGTTTTCGTGATTCATCTACAGAAAAAACTTTGTCTTCGCAAAAAACATCGCAAAACTCTGCAAGATTCTCTGATTTAACCACAGGGAGAACTTTATCTATAATGAAGTCAATATATTCATCATTTTTACCTTTGTATTCGGGTGGAACAGAATGTGCACCTAAAAAGGTAATTGCGAGGTCCATAGCATGATCTTCATTAAGTTTCTTCATAACACTAAGTTGCTTTATTTCTGTATCAAAATCAAGGCCATAACCGCTTTTACCTTCTACAGTTGTTACTCCAAGTTTAAGCATCTCATTAAGCATTTCAAATCCAATATTATAAAGTTCTTCATCTGAAGCATTCCTTGTTGCGTTTACTGTATTTTGTATTCCGCCGCCTCTCTCCATTATATCCATATAGCTGTCTCCGCGGAGTCTCCAAGCAAATTCATCTGCCCTGTAGCCACCAAATACAAAATGAGTGTGAGAGTCTACAAATCCTGGAAGGACGCATTTATTAGATGCGTCTATAACTTCATAATCTGCTTCATTGTAAATTTTCAATATTTCTTCTGTAGTATTAACAGCTTTAATTATGCCATCTTCAATGACAACGGCTCCATTTTTTATGATATGAATGTTTTTCATTTCCTCACCGTATTTTGCATTGCTACCACTGCAGGTAACAAGTTCCGAGGAGTTTTTTATAAGCAAATTTCCTTTTTTCATAAATACATCCCCTTAAATATATTATTTATCAAAATACTTGCTAACAGTATCCCTTACAAGTTTTTCGTTTGTTAAATAAGGAATAGTAACATGGTCTGTACCTTTATGTGTATTGTTAAATTCTATGACTGTTTCTATAGAATGTTCATTTCTTGCCCATGAACGTCTTGCAACTCCATTCATAACATCCCATGAAAGAGCGGATTTGATTATCTCGTCTACTCTATAACTTCCATCAAGTACAAGACCGAATCCTCCATTTATTGATTTCCCGATTCCTACACCGCCACCGTTATGAAGCGCTACAAGACTCATACCTCTTGCTGCATTCCCGGCATAGCACTGTACAGCCATATCTGCCATAACATTACTTCCATCTTTTATGTTGGAAGTTTCTCTAAATGGTGAATCAGTACCACTTACATCATGATGATCTCTACCCATCATAACAGGTCCTATCTCTCCATTTCTTACCATTTCATTGAACTTAAGAGCTATGTTTATTCTTCCTGTAGCATCCTGATAAAGTATTCTTGCTTTTGTACCAACAACAAGATTGTTTTTTTCTGCATCCCTTATCCAGTTATAGTTATCTCTATCCTGGTATCTTCTATTTGGGTCTATGCATCCCATTGCAGCATGATCTGTTTTTATTAAATCTTCATTCTTTCCACTTAAACATACCCATCTGAATGGTCCATATCCATAGTCAAATAGCTGTGGTCCCATTATATCTTCTACGTAAGATGGAAATATAAAGCCATCTTTTTCGTCTATTCCATTTTTAGATATTTCCTTAACACCGGCATCATAAATTGCTTTCATAAATGAATTGCCATAATCAAAGAAGTATGTCCCTCTTTCAACTAATATTTTTATAAGTTCAAAATGACGTTTTAAACTTTTGTCAACCAATTGGCAAAAATTAGTTCTGTCTTTTGCAAGAAGACTTGTTCTTTCCTCAAAAGTTACTCCCTTAGGGCAATATCCACCTTCGTATGCCGCATGGCAAGATGTTTGGTCAGATAATAAATCAATTTTTTTGTTGTTTTTTACTGCATACTCAAGCAAATCAACTATATTTCCGTGATATGCAATTGACATTGGCTCTTTCTTTCCCAAGTATTCGTCAGCAATTTTGAATACCTCATCAAGATCTGATGATTGCTTCATAACCCACCCTTGCTCAAGTCTTGTACTAATTCTTGATTCATCAACCTCAGCTACGATGCCTACACTATTTGCGATTTCGATTGCCTTTGGCTGAGCACCGCTCATACCGCCCAAACCTGATGTTACAAATATATGTCCTCTTAAATCACCATCATTTGGGATTCCAAGCTTCATTCTACCTGCATTTAATAAAGTATTGTAAGTACCGTGAACTATGCCCTGAGGTCCTATATACATCCATCCTCCGGCAGTCATCTGTCCATAGTTTGCAACACCCATTTCCTCTGCTATTTCCCAATCTTTTTGATTATCGAACATGCCTATCATTAGTGCATTTGTAATTATTACTCTTGGTGAATCGGGTTTTGATTTGAAAAGCCCAAGAGGGTGTCCTGATTCTAAAACCAATGTTTGATCTTGAGTCATTATTTCTAGATATTTCTTTATAAGTCTATATTGCATCCAATTTGGACATACACTTCCTGTTTCACCGTAAGTAACAAGCTCATAAGGATATAAAGCCACTTCAGAATCAAGATTATTATCAATCATAAGCTGAAAAGCTTTACCTTCAATACAGTTTCCTTTATATTCATCTATTGATTTTCCATATATTCTGCCTTCGGGACGAAACCTGTATCCATATATTCTGCCTCTTGTAGTAAGCTCCTCCATAAATTCTGGGATAAGCTCCTCATGATACTTTTCTGGAATGTAACGAAGTGCGTTTTTAAGTGATATTTCTGTCTGTGATTTTGAAAGGTGGAAGCCTCTATCTGGAGCTCTCCTTATTCCCTCAATAAATTCAGGCATAGTAGGTAAACAATCATCTAAAGAAACTGTCATTGCATTTTTTATATCAATATTATTAATCATTACTGATCACTCCCCTCTTTATAATCACATTCTAATACCATGTCGTCATTAAAATGTCTATTTTTTGGGGCACTCATAACTATTTTCCTTTATTAAGGTATTTAGCAAATCTATTTCATAATTATCCTTTGAGGTAGTTAAAAAATTAATACTATTTTCACAATAGAATTGTAAATTTTCATTTAAGTACATATTAAAAATTTTATTTAACTTTTCATTATTTTTCATTTCACTTTTAATTTGAGCTTTTACCATATATACAATTCCAATTTCATGAGGGTTTTTTAGCAACCTTGAATGCACATCTGAATTTTTTAAATATTTTAAGGCACTTTCATAATTTCCTTCACTAATTAGTATTCTTGACATAAAGGCTTCTACAATAGACTTTTCCCACATTAAATCGAATTGTTTATAGATATCCATGGCCCTTTCGAAATATTTTTTTGCCTCAGGATATGATCCCATATTGAAACATGTTTCACCCGCATTTATGTTGAAAATAGAAAGACTGGGGAATACATTTTTTTCTTCGCATATTTTTATTGCTCTATTAAAAAAGTCTAAAGCTTCTTGAAATTTCATGCTTTGTCTTCTTATATCGCCTATATAGTTATAAGCGGCCGCTATACTCAAGGCGTATTTATCAGCTACACTTTTAGTTACATTAAAGATATTTATAGATTCATTAAAGAGTCTTTCTGCTTCACTGTATTTTCCCTGCATTTTTTTATATAAGGCTTTAAATCGTAGAAATACGCCTATTTCCATATGATAATTACAATCTGCTGCTTTATCTAAACCGATGTTTACATATTTTATCATATCATCAATATTATTAGTTTGTATACAATAATATATCATCTGCTTGTACCCTTCTATAGAGTAATCTGAATCTTCAATCTCATTAGCTTTTTCTATCATTTCATTTATGAATTCAACGCCTTTTTCATAGCTTCCTTCTCTTATAAGATATCTTCCTTTAATATGTAAAAATTCGATCTCTAATCTTAAAACTTCTTTAGAGTTTCTACAGTCATTTTTTATTTTTAATAGTAGAATTTCTATCTTCTTTATGCTTTTAATGGTTTTATTGTTACTAAAATATAGATTGTTATAAAAATTAACATCCTTATAATATAGTACTGGATAAAGTTCATGACTAAAATTTAAATATACGTTTAAACTTTTTATACTATACTTTAATGTTGCTAAATTATTATTTGCGTTTGAAAAATGATAAACAAGTTTATTGTAAATGGTTATATCACTTCTATTATTTGTTAAACCCTTTTCAATAATGTAGCCTATATTATTATGAAGAATTCTTCTTCTTGCCAAGGATTGATTGATGTAAATAAATTCTCTTAACTTTTGATGAGTAAACATAAAGCTTATTATATTATTGTTATTTGTTTCTTTTAATATAAATTTATTTTGAAGTTCTTCTATTGAGTCAATTATCTTAAGTTCATCTTCTCCTGTAAGTTCATGTAAAATATACAAAGGTATTTCATCAAAAAATAAAGATGAAATTCTTAAAATGTTTTTGCACCCTTCAGAAATATCTAAAAGCCTGCTTTTCATTACATCTTGCATTTTAGAAGACATAATATTTATACTACTATTAGATTTTATAGTATTAATATATTCTGTTAAAAAAAATGCATTTCCTTCAGTTTCGTTGTATATTTTATTTACTATATCTTTATTGAAATGATTTTTTGGAAGACCAATTTTAATGAAATTTTCGACTTCATCATTATTAAATCTTAATAAATCCATCCTTAAAATCTTATTGTGTTTATTTGCTGAAGCTAAGAATTTATCTATTTCGATGTTGTATTCATTTCTATATGTCATGAAACACAAAATGTTAGCATGACCATGTAAAATTATACTGCTTAAAAAGGTTAAACTACCATAATCAATCCACTGTATATCTTCAAAAATAAGCATTATTTTCTTTTCGTATGCTATTTTAGTAAGTATATTAGTAATTACATTCCCAATGACTTCATATTTTAATGTATAGTTACTCTCTATAACCTTAAGGCTTCGTTCTTTATTATCTAATTCATCAATCTCAGAAAAACAATTTTCTAAAATATCTTCCCATAAAGTTGGGATTTTTATATTTTTATTTTTCATAATTTCGGAGAGCTTGGATAATATTATGGTCCATGGTTTTAAAATACAATCCTTTTCAAATTGAAAACAATAAGTTTCTAAAATATAAGTTGTATCCTCATCTACTACTTCTAGAAATTTATCTTTCAATCTTGTTTTTCCTATACCAGCTTCGCCTACCAAAAATACGGATTTCGAAGATTCGTTTTTCATGAAGTTATTGTAATTGTTTTGTAATATCCTCAATTCATTATATCTTCCATAGAAAAAATCATCAGCGTTTTTACTGCTTTTAACTGTATTCATAATATCTATTACTTCATTAACTACATTTAATATTTTATCATTAAGAGAAATGGATAATTCATCTTTAAATAATTTCTTAACATCATTATATGTTTCAATTGCTTGGTTATATTTACCTTGATTTTTGTAACTTTCCAGTAGATATATATAAGCATTTTCATTGAATTCATCTATTTTTATCAATAGCTTTGAATATTTTTCAACAATATCATAATTATTATTTTGTAATTCCTTTTCTATTTTTTTATTCAATTTATCAATATACATACATTCAAAACTTTCACGCATTTCTAATAGCCAAATTTCAAAATTTTCTGCATTTTTAGGGCAAAATCCTTGTAGAAATTCTCCTTTAAAGACATCTATTTCACTTTCATCACTCATAAAAGTATATATATCTACGTCTATTTTTATATCTGGATTGAGCATAATTATTGATTTTTGAGGGGATACCAATACCGGAACATTAGAGCATTTATTTATTTTATAGATAGCATTTCTTAGATTCTTTTTAGCATTGCCTTCTTCTTGGTTAGCCCAAAAAAGTTCTGAGAGATGTTCTCTGTTATCTTGTTTATTTAGTAGTAAATAACAAAATAGGCCTTGAGCTTTACTGAATGGTAAGAATATTTCTTTTTCATTGACAGTTACGCAAAAATTACCAAACATTTTACAATATATATAATCCATCGAATCACTCCCGTATAATGCCATAAAATTTCTTATGTAAATTATACTACAATATAAATAAAATGCCAAAATAAGATTATAGCTGAACCTTTTATGTGGAAATTCTGGATTAATAGATGTAATATAGACGTAAATAGTAAAATGTAATATAAATGCAACTGTAAAAAGGCAAAATAGTACTATGACAAGGGGAAAAATGTATTTTTATGGTAAAAAAAAACAGTGAACTAATAATGTGCAGTATATACTTAAAATTTTTATCAAATTTAATTGATAATTCATAATAGACACTTATTTGACGTTTGGATGTTAAAATTGATTTATAATAAAAACAAAAAGGAAGTTATAACAATAAAGTTACATTTCATTAAAGTAAATCCAGTAGAAAATATGACCGTTTTTATTTTAGAGTCTGCATCGAGACAATTTCATATCAATGTTGCTAATAAAATTATGGAGTATGGAAGCCCCCATGCTGAACAGGTTGAATTCATAGAAAAACCTTGTACAGAAGAAGGAAAAGGTAGTACTGTCCTAGGCTTCAGATGATGGGAGGCGAGTTTTGTGGAAATGCGACAAAGTCGTTAGTGGCAGTTTTGGTGGACAAGGAGTATCCTTGTGTGAAAAAGGAAAATGAAAAACTTATTGTTCTTTAGAAGTATCAGGATTTAACGGAGTAATAAATTGTGAGGTAGAGCATTTAAAAAATAGCAACGAATATAAATCTAAAATTGTTATGCCTTTGGTTAAAGAGACTAAAGATTTTTATGTTAATCACAATGGAACCGTTTACAAGTGCAATGGTAGAGTTTCCAGGAATAATTCATTTAATAGTAGGCAGTAAAGGGAATAGATAGTTTATTTTGGGAAAGAAGGTGTGCTTCAGGCACATCCACTTTAGCGGGAGAATTAACTCAAAAACAAGAGAGAAGCGTAGTTATTTTACTTAAAAGGTAAGGTGAAAATTGTTGATGAAGGTGAAGTTTATCTATAACAATTAGCCACGAGGAGGGAATATATGTTATTATTTAATCCAGTTGTTGTATCAGTTATTGTAATGATAATTTTATGTCTTTTTAAACTTAATGTGCTACTGTCTATATTAATTGCAGCCATGACAGCAGGCTTAGTTTCTGGTATGTCTTTGGGAGATACTATGAGGACACTCATTAGAGGAATGGGAGGAAATGCTGAAACTGCATTAAGCTATATATTACTTGGCGCATTAGCAGTTGCAGTAAATAAAACTGGACTAGCAGGGATTTTGGCTAAGAAAATATCTAAAATCGTTGGACAAAAGAAATATGTATTTATAATGTTATTAGCCTTTTTAGGTTGTTTTTCTCAAAATCTTATACCAGTTCATATAGCATATATTCCAATATTAATACCACCGCTACTTTTATTAATGAATAAACTTAAAATAGACAGGAGAGCAGTAGCTTGTGCTCTTACATTTGGATTAAAGGCTCCGTATATTGTTTTACCAGTAGGATTTGGTCTAATATTTCATGGGATTATAAGTTCTGAAATGACTAAAAATGGTATACCTGTTATGACAGCTGATGTAGCTAAAGTGCTATGGCTTCCAGGGATTGGAATGGTTATAGGTCTTCTTATAGCTGTATTTTATACTTATAGAAAGCCAAGAGAATACAAGGATATTCAAATAGAAGGGCTGGATGAAATTAAAGATGGAGACCTTAAAATGAATTCAAAACATTGGCGTGTTCTAATTGGAGCTGTGTCTGCATTTGTAATTCAAGTTCTTACAGGATCGCTTCCTCTTGGAGCGTTGGGAGCATTAATTATAATATTTGTTTCAGGAGCAGTTAAGTTTGAGGATGTTAATGGATTACTTGATGGTGGAATTAAAATAATGGGGTTAATAGCATTTATAATGCTCGTTGCATCAGGTTATGGGGATGTTTTAAGGAAAACTGGAGCAGTGGAAGCTTTAGTTACATCTCTTGCAGGAATGGTTAATGGAAGTAAACTGGCAGGTGCAGTTTTAATGTTACTTGTCGGTTTATTAGTAACGATGGGTATAGGGAGTTCATTTGGTACTATTCCTATAGTGGCTGCAATTTACTGCCCACTTGCAATGAAACTTGGATATTCTCCACTAGCTACTATACTTCTAATAGGTGTTGCATCAGCGCTTGGAGATGCAGGTTCACCAGCATCAGATAGTACACTTGGACCAACATCAGGACTTAGTGTAGATGGTCAACATGATCATATTTGGGATACATGTGTACCGACATTCTTACATTATACTATACCACTTATGATATTTGGTATTATAGGATCTATGATATTCTAGTCTAAATAAATTACTAATAAATTTTAGGAGGAATAAAAATGAAAGAAATACTTTTGACAGGAAATGATTTAACTTTAGAGGAAATGGTATCTATAGCTAGAGATGGTTGCAGGGTTTCTATAAAAGAGAGTGCTATAGAAAGAGTTATAAAATCAAGAGCAATAATTGATGATATAGTTGAAAATGAAAGAGCTGTTTATGGTGTAACTACAGGGTTTGGTGAATTTTGTAATGTTAGTATTTCTAAAGAAGATTGCAAAACACTTCAAAGAAACTTAATTTGCTCACATGCTTGTGGATATGGTCCTAAATTTCCAACTGATGTCGTACGAGCTATAATGCTTTTAAGAGCTAATGCACTATCAAAAGGATTTTCAGGTATAAGACCTGGAACTTTGCAAACATTAATTGAAATGATTAATAAAGGTGTTTACCCAACAATTCCTGAAAAAGGATCTTTAGGAGCGTCAGGAGATTTAGCTCCACTTGCACATATGGTTTTACCTATGATTGGTGAAGGTGAAGCAGAGTATAAAGGTGAAATATTACCAGGTAAAGTTGCTATGGAAAAAGCAGGAATTCCTATAATAGAACTTGATGCTAAAGAAGGTTTAGCGCTTATAAATGGTACGCAAGTTTTAACTGCAACAGGAGCGTTAGCTACTTATGATGCTATAAAGTTATTAAAAACTAGTGATATAGCAGCAGCTTTGACAATGGAGGCTTTAAGAGGAATTACAGATGCTTTTGATCCAAGAATTCATGTGCTAAGACCACAGCCAGGACAATTAGCAACAGCCAGAAACATATTAAAACTAGTTGAAGGTAGTACTTATGTAACAAGACAAGGTGAAGTAAGAGTACAAGATGCTTATTCATTAAGATGTGTGCCTCAAATTCATGGTGCAAGTAAAGATGCTATAAACTATGTAAAAGCTCAAGTTGAAAGAGAAATAAATTCAGTAACAGATAACCCTATAGTAACTGAAGAGGGAGACGTAATTTCAGGAGGTAATTTCCACGGAGAACCTATGGCATTAAGCTTTGACTTCTTAGGAATTGGATCAGCTGAAATTGCTAGTGTATCTGAGCGAAGATTAGAAAGATTGATCAACCCTCAATTAAACGATTTACCAGCGTTCTTAGCTAAACATGGTGGATTAAACTCAGGATTTATGATTACACAATATGCAGCAGCAGCCTTAGTATCTGAGAATAAAATATTAGCTCATCCTGCATCAGTAGACTCAATACCTTCTTCAGCTAATCAAGAAGACTTAGTTAGTATGGGAACAATAGCAGCAAGAAAAGCTAGGGATATAGTTGATAATGCATCTAGAGTAGTTTCAACAGAAATATTAGCTGCATGTCAAGCTATAGATTTCAGAAAAGAATCTGGATTCAAACTTGGCATAGCAACTCAAGAAGCTTACGATTTAGTTAGAAAATCTGTAGACTTTATTGAATATGATATAGTTATGTATAAAGATCTAGATAAAGTTACTGAACTCGTTAAGAGCGGAAAGTTATTAGCAGCAGTAGAAAAAGTAGTTGAAATAGAATATTAATATAACCTGGATTAGAAAAGGGGGTGAAACAAAATAGAAATTAATTTCTATTTTGTTTCACCCTCTCTTTTTATTTTTTAATATATATAATCCGTATGAGGTTTTATTTGGTGTAATATTTTGCTAAAGGTCTGCTCATAAATTCAGCAGAAAAGATTACATACATTTGTAGTTATAAATATATATATATATATATATTTATAGATAGGTATACATGTTGCAGCATAGAAAAGTTTTAAACTATGATAACACACCTTTTCGTTTTAACGACATTTCAGAAGGAAAGGTTCTCTATTCTATAAGAGGGGGGTATACACTATAACAAAGAGAAGACTTTAGAAGTAGCATTTATAAATGAATAATAATTCAGTATGATGCTAAAAATAAATTTAAGATTGAAAGGGAGGAAGAAACTATGGCGTTATTAGGAAATCCATTCGTTGCAAATGTACCAAGACAAATGTCAAATGAAGAGCTGGCGCAAGCAATTCGTGTGGACATTGCTGGTGAACTTGAGGCTATCATAGCTTATGAAGCTCATGCAATGTCAACATCTCATGAAATAGTTAAAAAGGTTTTAAATCACATTTCAGATGAAGAAAGAAGGCACGTTGGGGAGCTTCAAGAGGTTTTGTATATGTTATCACCAAAGGATTCTCAATTTATGGAGGATGGTAAACAGAAAATTAAAGATCAGCAGTCTCAAAATTTCCAGCAACCGATGTAGAATTTTTGCCGCCTTTTGGGTGGCATTTTCAATTTTTATTAGAAGGTGAAAGTTCATGTCCACTTGAACCTGCCTTATAGCTTTTTAAAAATAGATTGTAAAATGTATTTACTACTTGTGCACTTTCGATCTCTCTATTTAGTTTTAATACTTCGATCGCGGCTTCTATTGTGCATAAATTACCATCGACCGCACCTCGTCTTAAATCATATTTAGACTTAAAACTTGGATTCAATGAAATAATTGGAAGTTTCTCTAGATAGGCACTTCTCCTAACTATTTTTCGTGCTTCCTTCCATGTACCGTCTATGATAATAAATACAGGGATTTTACCAGTCCTTTTATATTCAACTTTTCGGAGCGCAGCCTCACAATTTTCTATAGGGAAAAGTAAGAATGGCTCATATATTTCATTATTTATATTTGCTACTAATTTTTCAGGTATCTTCGTTCTTTCCCAAAGAAAAATTTCTGTTGAATGTGGATTAACTATCTTTAATATTCTTGCAGTATTAGAGGGTCTGTAAAATTCTTTTTCTGTAGATAGAATCCAAATATTTGCATTAGTTTTTATTTTAGGTGCTTTATCACAAAGGCAATTTATAATTGGTAACCCACATGTATTACAACTATCATATAGACTTGTTATTTGTTTTACTTTATAAATCCAATTCATAATGCCTCCTAAATCCTTTTAATATTTCATTTATATTTAGTTCATTATACTACCATAAAATACTATTATCAACGTGGCTAACCCTAAAAATCTATTCAACTACCAGTGGATAATAGGGAGCATAACAGCACTTAAATTCATGATCTAATAAAGTATAACGCTTAAAAAGCCACATAATGGATATTCATTCCACCATGTGGACGGTCTTTGTACGTATGTCGGCTATACCCTCTCTAATGCCGGTTTAATCTTTTAAGTGATTATAACTCAATTATTTTGTCGAAATTATCTATCAATTCCTCGCTTAAACGATGTGTGATGAGAATAATAGTGAAATTAGGATTTTTTAATAACATTGACTCGACTTCAAATGCATTTTTTTTATCTAATGCTGAAGTTCCTTCATCAATAATGATGATTGGTTTATGACGGATCAAAGCTCTGGCTATAGAAAGGCGTTGTTTTTGGCCACCTGAAATGTTATTCCCTTCTTCGCCTAAAAAAGTATTTAAATTTTGATCTAAAGATAAAACAAAATCACTTAGACAGCTTTCTTTTAATGAATTATCTAATTCCTCTTCAGTAAAGTTTTCGCACAATGTTATATTATATTTTATAGTCCCACTAAATATATATACATTTTGACTAATATATGCAAAATTATCCCTAATACTTTCTTGACTATATTGTTTTATATCAACATTATCAATATATATGTTTCCTTCATAATTATTTAAATGACCTAAAATCAATTTAATCAATGTGGTTTTACCACTTCCGCTTTTCCCAATGATTGCATATTTTTTTCCGTTTTCAAAGATAAGTGAAAGATTTTTAAAAACATCTTCATTTTTATAACCGAAACTTACATTTTTAAGTTCGATGGAGCTAGAAAAAGGTGGGCACATTTCTAAAGTTGTAAATTGATTAGAATCGGTATCAAATTTCTGCAAAACAGGTTTAGAAGACCTTATTGTTGTAACACAATTTAATAAAGTAGCAAATGAACCGAAAAATGAACCAGCTAAATTTGCAGCTGGTAAAATTGAACCTACAGATGTTAATCCCTTAATTGACAAATATCCAGTAATAAAAGTCATTGCAATTTGAGAAATTATATTTGATAAACTAATTAAGGTGTTAACTACTATCTGTGTCTTCTTAAATGTATACTTCATTAATTCTAAAATCTTAGAATTTTCTAAAATGCTGGATTTGAATCGTGACAATAAATTATAACTATATAATACCTCATGTCCCATCATAGTTTCCTTTGTAACTTTTACAAATTCTTCTTGTTGATCAGACATAGCTTTTGAATCTTTTTCAACAGTTTTGTTCATAAGCTTTGGGGGAATTATCATTAAAACACATAAAACAATTGCAAGCATTGCGACCCACAAGTGAATATATACTAATCCACATAATGAAAATATAATCATAGATAATTGTGAAATTAATACGAAAAATTGGTTGAATGTTGTACTTTCAATCTGAGTTACATCGTTAGTTAACCAAGAAACATAGCTTCCGGTCTCGTTTTTATAAAATTGCTCATAGTCCATTTGTGTTAATTTATCTGTAATTTGATATCTTAAAGTGAAATTCATTTTTGCAACGGCTTTTGCTGTATTTATTTTACTTTCATAATCCATAATGATAGATATAGTCCACATCAAAATCATAAAAATAATTTGTTTTATTAAGGCATGTACATCACCTGCAATAATAACATTCAAGAGATTTGCTAACATTAACGCTGTTAATACCAATAACAACGATGACAATATATTCAAAATACTTGCAATTACCACTATTTTTTATTTTGCCTAATAAACTTTTTCATATTTGCCCCCCATAATAATAACGGATAGTGCTAATTCATTATAATACAATATATGCTAAAGGCAATTAAAATATTAAATTAATAAATAATTTTCAAAACATAGTAAATACTAAGAAGTATGTAATGTAAAACGGTATTATCAAAAAAATACTCAAAAAAGTTATAAGATACTTTTGTCTTGACATAGAATATAAAGATATATATACTTTGACTATCAAACTAATTCAAAATCAAAGTAAAGGGAGCGGATAATTATGAAGTTACCTCCTTTAAAAATTGGAGAATTAATAGCAGGTATTCCTATAATTCAAGGCGGTATGGGAGTGGGAGTGTCTCTTTCGAGTCTAGCATCAGCGGTTGCAAATGAAGGCGGGATTGGGATAATATCTACTGCTCAAATTGGATATAATGAAAAAGACTTTGGAACCAATGCAAAGGAAGCAAACATAAGAGCATTAAGAAGTGAAATCAGAAGAGCTAGAGAATTAAGTCCTAAGGGTATTATTGGGATAAATATTATGGTAGCTATGAATAATTATGAAGAACTTACAGCAACTGCTTTAGAAGAAGGAATAGATTTAATAATATCTGGTGCAGGACTTGCACTTAATTTGCCTAAAATGGCTAAGGGGTTTAATACAAAGCTTGCACCAATAGTATCATCAGCAAAGGCAGCTACAGTTATATCAAAAATGTGGGATAAAAAAAACAATTGTGCTGCAGATTTAATTATTGTTGAAGGTTCTGAAGCTGGTGGACATCTTGGTTTCTCTATGGAATCATTACTAGAAAAGAAAACCCAAGACTTAAAGGATATAGTTAAAGAAGTTATTGAGGCAATCAAGCCTTTTGAAGAAAAGTATAATAAAAAAATTCCTGTAGTAGCTGCTGGTGGAATTTATACTGGCGCAGACATTGCAGAAATCATGAAACTTGGAGCAGCAGGGGTACAAATGGCTACTAGATTTGTGGCTACGCAGGAGTGTGATGCTAGTTTAGCTTTTAAAATGGCTTATGTTAATTTAAAAGAAGAAGATATAAAGATAGTAAAAAGTCCTGTAGGTATGCCGGGGAGGGCTATTAACAATAAGTTTATGAAGCTCACTCAGGAAAGTGGTTGCAAAGTGGATAAATGTTATTTATGCATAAAGGACTGTAATCCTCAAAAAACTCCTTATTGTATTACGGAAGCGTTAATACAATCAGTAAAAGGTAATTTAGATAAGGGACTTATTTTCGTTGGAAGTAATGCTTACAAAGTAGATAAAATTATATCGGTTAAAGAACTTATGAGTGAACTAGTAGTAGAGGCAGAACACGATTTTTAATTTTATTACAAATATAAATTAAAAAAGAAAATTTGCATATTTATGGTAAGTATATTGACAAATAATCATTACATCGATATACTTTGATTGTCAAAGTATATGAAAAGTAAAGTACATGAAAATCAAAGTATGGGAAATGGTGATAAATATGAGCAAATCTGTTGGTGTTATAAATGAACTTTTAGTAGAGACCTTTAACGATATATTACAGATAGAACAGAGGGCACTTAAAGAGGGTATACTTAAAGACCTATCTATAACGGAAATACATACTATTGATGCAATAGGGATGTATGAGTACAGAACTATGTCAGAAGCAGCTCAAGATATTAAAATTACTGTAGGTACGCTTACAACGGCTATCGATAAGCTTCTTAAAAAAGGATATGTAAATAGGAAAAGAGGCGAAGAAGATAGAAGATCAGTAATGATTGCGCTTACTAGAAAAGGGAAACTCGCCTATAGAATACATGAAAAATTTCATTCTGATATGGTGCACGCAACTATAGATGGTCTAAATGCAGAAGAAGAAGATGTACTAATAAAATCTCTAGAAAAATTAAATGATTTCTTCAAAAAAAAATATAGATTAGAAAGTTAATGAAAGGATCGATTAAGGAATGAATGAAGTACAAATAATTGGTACAGGAAGTTATGCTCCTCTAAACATAATGACTAATCATCAATTGGCAGAGATTGTAGACACTTCTGATGAATGGATAGTTTCTATGACGGGTATCAAAGAGAGACATATATCACAAGGTGAAAACACTTCAGACTTAGCAACAAAAGCAGCCTTTGAGGCATTAAAGGATGCACAAGTTAAAGCGGAAGATATAGATTTGATAATTCTTGCAAGTACATCGCCTGATCAATTTGTACCGGCCACTGCATGCATAGTTCAAGGGAATATTGGAGCAGTTAATGCTATGGCCTTTGACATATCAGCAGCATGTACGGGGTTTATATTTGCCCTTGATATAGCAATGCAATTTCTTAAAACAGGAGAGCGTAAACGAGCCTTAATAATAGGTGCAGAGGTTCTATCAAAGATTGTTGATTGGACAGATAGAAAAACTTGTATACTCTTTGGTGATGGAGCAGGAGCAGCAGTTCTTGAGGCAGGCAGTAAAAAAGGAATTATTTCTATAAATTCAGCTTCAGAGGGTGAAAAAGGTGGAGTTTTAACTTGTCCTACTGTAGATGTAAAAAACACTTTTATAGAAGGAAATGAAAATTTTAATGCGAAAATAAGTATGGATGGCAAAGAGATTTTTAAATTTGCAGTAAAAACTATTGCAAGCAGTATAAACGAAATCTTAAATCAAAATAATTATACCTTAGAGGATGTTAAATATGTAGTTTGCCATCAAGCAAACTACAGAATAATAGATTTTGTAGTTAGAAAATTGAAGGCTGATAAAGATAAATTCTTTGTGAACTTAGATCGTTATGGGAACACTTCAGCGGCAAGCATAGCTATAGCAATAGATGAGATGAATAAGAAGAATTTATTAAAAGCTGGAGATAAGATTATACTTGTAGGCTTTGGCGGTGGATTAACCTACGGAGCTTCATTAATAGAATGGACAATCAATAAATAAAATATTAGGAGGAATTAGTAATGGTATTTGAAAAAGTTAAAAATGTAATAGTTGAACAATTAGGGATAGACGAAGCAGAGGTTAAAATGGAGGCGAATTTCACAGATGATTTAGGAATAGATTCTCTTGAAATATTTGAAATTGTAATGTCACTCGAAGAGGCCTTTGAAATTGAAATACCGAATGAAGATATAGAAAACATTAAAGATGTAAAGGGAATTGTTAACTATATAGAAGAAAAGTTAAAATAATTGGAATTAATGGGTTAGGTGATTAGAGAACTGAGATACTAATCATATTAAAATTTAGTTTATTTCAGTATGATAAAAGAGTATATATTACATGAAATGTAGTCCACGTAATATATGCTTTTTTTCTATAATTATCTGACTTTAACGGCATTTCAAAAGGGAAATCTCCCACTTTTATAAGTGGGAGTTCCATACTATAACGAAGAAGAAACTTCAGTGGGAGTATAAATCTCCTTCTTGGGTTGTTATATTGCAACTCCGCGGGAGATGATTTAACTATATACTTTTAAGGAACAAAGGAGGGATAAAATGTTTAATTCCGTATTTTTTGAAGATTTAGGTGTGAAATATCCGATAATACAAGGTGGTATGGCTTGGGTTGCAGACAGTAGCTTAGCATCTGCAGTATCTAATGCAGGGGGCTTAGGTATTATAGCAGCGGCTAATGCACCAGTTGATTATATAAGAAATGAAATTAGAAAAGCAAAGAAGTTAACAGATAAACCATTTGGCGTTAATATAATGCTTTTAAGTGATAATGCAGAAGAAATTGCACAGCTTGTATGTGAAGAAGGTATTAAAGTTGTTACTACGGGTGCAGGCAATCCAGGTAAGTATATGGAACTTTGGAAGTCACATGGAATTAAGGTGATACCAGTGGTACCATCAGTGGCACTGGCTAAACGCATGGAGAGGGCAGGCGCAGATGCAGTTATCGCAGAAGGTTGTGAATCTGGAGGACATATCGGTGAACTTACAACTATGGCTCTGGTTCCACAAGTTGTCGATGGAGTTAGTATTCCGGTGATTGCAGCAGGGGGTGTAGGTGATGGGCGTGGTATTGCGGCAGCATTTATGCTTGGAGCCCAGGGAGTTCAAGTAGGAACAAGATTTTTAGTGGCGGATGAATGCACAATACATGAAAAGTACAAAAAGAAGGTATTGGCTGCAAAGGATATAGACTCTGTAGTTACAGGAAGACCTACAGGGCACCCTGTTAGGGCTTTAAAAAATAGGTTATCAAGACAATTTCAAAAGCTTGAAAAGGAAAATGCTCCAGTAGAGGAGCTAGAGGCCCTCGGACGAGGATGTCTACAAAGGGCAGTAAAAGAAGGCGATATTGAGATGGGATCTGTTGTGGCAGGTCAAATCGCAGGTCTTGTAAAGAAAGAACAAAGCTGCAGAGAAATTATAGAAGAAATGTTTGCAGAGGCAGAAGAAGGTATTATAAAATTTAGATAAAAAAGAATATTATTATTTAAGGAGGGAAATATGAGTAAAATTGCTTTTATTTTTCCTGGACAGGGAGCCCAATATATTGGTATGGGTAAGGAATTATTTGAAAATATAGAGGTTTGCAAAAATATATTTAATATAGCAGATAAGGAGCTTAAATTTGAGCTAAGCAAACTTTGTTTTGAGGGCACAGAAGATGAGCTAGATATCACAGAGAATACTCAACCAGCTATTTTAACTACTAGTATAGCAGCCCTTATGGCATTAAAAGAACATGGCATAAAATGTGATGTAACTGCAGGACTTAGTCTTGGAGAGTACTCAGCACTGGTTTGTAGTGGAGCTATGGATTTCAAAGATGCGGTAAAGATTGTTAAAAAGCGTGGACGATTTATGCAGGAAGCAGTGCCTGTAGGGATAGGAACTATGGCAGCTATTTTAGGCCTTGCAGTTAACTTAGTTGAAGAAGCTTGTAGTGAGGCTAGAACCTCTGGGATAGTAGAAATCGCTAATTTAAACTGCCCAGGACAAATAGTAATTGCCGGGGAAATAGCGGCGGTAGAACTTGCCTGCGAAAGAGCTGTGAAAAAAGGCGCAAAACGGGCTATTAATTTACCTGTAAGCGCACCATTTCATACTTCTATGTTAAAACCAGCAGCGGAGAAGTTAGAAATTGAACTTGAAAATATAAACCTTAAAGACATTACTATTCCAGTAATGACAAATGTAAATGGTGATTATGTAAAAGGCAAGGATGATATTAAAGGTAATTTAAAACTTCAAGTTATGAGTTCCGTTTTATGGGAAACAATTATAAGAAATATGATAAAAGACGGTGTCGATACTTTCGTAGAAATAGGTCCAGGTAAGGTCCTGTGTGGATTTATCAAGAAAATAGATAGAAAACTTACAGTAGTTAATGTAGAAGATATGGCATCTTTGGACAAAGCTGTTGCATCTTTAAGTAAGCGATAGAATTGCTTAAACAATAGAATTGATTAAAAAGTGGAATCCTATGAAAGATGTAAAGGAGCATGAATTTATGTTAAAAGGGAAAACAGCAGTAGTTACAGGAGCTAGTCGGGGTATTGGAAGAGCAATAGCCGTAAAGCTAGCAAAGCTTGGAGCAAATGTAGTTGTTAACTATAGAAATAGTGAAGACGCAGTGCGCGAAGTAGTTAAAGAAATAGAAGATTTAGGAGTTAAGGTGTTAGCAATTCAATGTGATATTAGCAGTTATAGTGATGTGGAAAATATGATGAAAAAAAGTGTTGAAGAGTTCGGAAGCTTAGATATTCTAGTTAATAATGCTGGCATAACAAAAGATGGTCTTTTAATGAGAATGAAGGAAGCTGATTTTGACAGTGTTATAGATATTAACCTGAAGGGTGCTTTTAATTGCACAAAACATGTATCAGCCATAATGCTTAAACAGAGAAGTGGAAGAGTAATAAATATATCTTCAGTGTCTGGGCTTACAGGAAATGCAGGCCAAGTGAATTATTCCTCCGCAAAGGCAGGTATAATAGGTATGACTAAGGCTGTGGCTAGAGAATTTGGGGGCCGCGGAGTTACTTGTAATGCAGTAGCCCCAGGATATGTTCAAACAGATATGACACGTGGTTTGACCGAGAAGGTAAAGGATACTATAATGAGCACTATTCCGCTAAGGAGACTTGGAACGCCAGAAGATGTGGCAAATGTAGTAGCATTTCTAGCCTCAGAGGAAGCTTCATACATAACAGGTCAAGTTATAAATGTAGATGGTGGAATGGTAATGTAACTTAGTTGATGATTAAAGGAGGGTTTACTTTATGAAAAATAGAGTTGTTATAACAGGCATGGGAGCAGTTACTCCTATAGGAAATGATGTAAATAGTTTTTGGGATAATATAAAAAAAGGTACTTGTGGCATAGATGTAATTAAGGCTTTCGATATTTCTAAATTTAAATGTAAGCTTGCTGCAGAGGTTAAGGATTTTGACGTAACGGTTGCACTCGACAAAAGAGAAGCTAGAAAAATGGATAAATATTGTCAGTATGCAATGGTTGCAGCAGATGAAGCAATTAAAATTTCAGGATTAGATTTAAAAACTATAGATAGTGAAAGATTAGCAGTAATAGTTGGTTCAGGAATAGGCGGAATTGGTACTATTGAGAACGAGCATGCAAAGCTTATGGAAAAGGGAGCAAGCAGAATTACCCCTTACTTAATACCTATGATAATAGGTAATATGGCGGCCGGGAATATTGCAATAAAATATGGTGCTAAAGGTATGTGCTCGAGCGTTGTTACGGCTTGTGCTACAGGAACTAATGCAATAGGAGATGCTTTTCACATGATTCAAGATGGAAGAGCGGACATAATAATAGCTGGAGGTGCAGAGGCTTCAATAAGCCCGCTAGCTTTAGCAGGGTTTGCACAACTAACAGCTTTAAGCAAAAGTGAAGATCCTTTAAGAGCATCGATTCCTTTTGATAAAGAGAGGGATGGTTTTATTATGGGCGATGGTGCAGGTATAGTTATACTTGAATCTTTAGAGCATGCAGAAAAAAGAAATGCAAAAATATATTCAGAGGTTAAGGGTTATGGATCAACTTGTGATGCCTACCATATAACTTCACCATCTCCAGATGGAGATGGAGCAGCAAGATCAATGATAATAGCGCTTAAAGACGCAGATGTTAAGGCAGAAGAAATATCTTACATTAATGCACATGGAACAAGTACTCCATATAATGATAAGTTTGAAACTATAGCTATAAAATCTGCTTTTGGCGAATATGCATATAAAATACCTGTAAGTTCAACAAAGTCCATGACAGGTCATCTCTTAGGAGCATCAGGGGCTATAGAAGCTATAGTATGTGCAAAAGCATTAGAAGAAGGTTTTGTGCCAGCGACTATAGGATATAAAGTGCCAGATGAAGATTGTGATTTAGATTACGTTCCAAACGTAGGAAGAAAACAGCAACTTAAATATGCATTGTCAAATTCATTAGGCTTTGGTGGTCATAATGCTACTATTATATTAAAAAAATGGGACGGTAGATAATTATGGATTATAAAAATATTCAAGAGTTAATAAAAACCGTTAGTGAATCGATTCTTACTTCTTTTGAAATTGAGACAGAAGGTATCAGAATAATGATGGAGAAAAAAGAACAACAGGTGGTAATAGAAAAAACACCTTTAAATGCTGCACCTTTAGAGCGAGTTGCTAAGGAAATCCTTACTAGGGAAGATGTAGCTTCTAAAGAAGTGTATTTAGAAAAACTAGAAAAGGATATAGCTATAACTACAGAAAATGCAGAAAAGGCAATACCCAAGGAAAACCTATTTGTAGTTAAATCACCTATTGTTGGAACTATGTATTCTTCTCCAAGTGCTGAATCAAAGAATTTTGTAAAGGTTGGGACTAAGGTTAAAGTTGGAGACACACTTTGTATTTTAGAAGCTATGAAGCTTATGAATGAAATTGAAAGCGAAGTAGATGGAGAAGTTGTAGAAGTATTGGTTTCAAATGAAGATATGGTAGAGTACGGACAGCCATTGTTCAAAATAATTGAAAACTAGTGGCGAAAAGACAGCTTAAAACTGTCATATGGTGACTGGTGTAATTGCATGAAAGGTGGAATCATTAATATGGAAGATATAAAAGGTACTACTTTAGATATAAAACAAATACAAGAAATTATTCCTCATAGATATCCATTTTTATTTGTGGATAAAGTAGAGGAACTAGAACCAGGCAAAAGAGCTGTTGGGTATAAGAATGTTACTATGAATGAGTATTTCTTTCAGGGGCATTTTCCAGAAGAACCTATACTTCCGGGAGTAATAATTATTGAGGCTTTAGCGCAGGTTGGGGCAGTGGCACTTTTAAGTATGGAGAGCTATAAAGGTAAAATAGCTTACTTTGGTGGTATTAATAAAGCAAAATTTAGAAAGAAAGTTGTTCCGGGAGATGTGTTAAAGCTAGAGGTAGAAATAATCAAAATGAAGGGACCTGTTGGGATAGGTCTAGGCATAGCTACAGTAAATGGAGTTAAAGTGGCACAAGCTGAAATTACATTTGCGGTAGGGAAATAAACATTAAAAACACTTTTGTTAATAATTTTTAGTGTGGGGAAGGTAATAATATGTTTAAGAAGATATTGATTGCAAATAGAGGCGAGATTGCGGTAAGAATAATCAGGGCGTGTAATGAAATGGGTATTCAAACTGTTGCAGTATATTCTGAGGTAGATAAAGATGCTCTTCATACTCAAATGGCAGATGAGGCTGTATGTATTGGACCTAGTAAATCTAAGGATAGTTATTTAAATATGCAAAATATTTTGAGTGCCACGGTGCTTACGGGCGCAGAGGCAATTCATCCGGGGTATGGGTTCTTATCAGAAAATAGTAAGTTTGCACAGATGTGTGAGGAGTGTAATATAAAATATATAGGCCCAAATTCACAAAACATTGATAATATGGGAAATAAATTAAAGGCAAGAGAAATTATGATAAATGCTGGGATACCAGTAGTCCCTGGTTCGGGCGGAGCGATTGACTCTGAAGCAGATGCTTTAACGGAAGCTGAAAAAATAGGATATCCTGTAATGATAAAGGCCTCAGCAGGAGGCGGGGGACGAGGAATTAGAGTCGTTAGTAAAATAGAAGATCTTATACCTGCGTACAACACTGCAAAAGCTGAGGCGAAAACTGCTTTCGGTGACGATACAATGTATATGGAAAAATTCATAGAAGAGCCAAGACATATAGAGTTTCAAATACTTGCAGATGAGCATGGAAATGTTGTTCATCTTGGCGAGAGAGACTGTTCTATTCAAAGGCGTAATCAGAAGGTAATAGAAGAGGCACCAGGAGTCCGAATGACAGGAGAACTTAGAAAACAGATGGGTGAGGTTGCAGTTAAAGCGGCTAAGTCTATTAATTATAAAAATGCTGGAACTATAGAGTTTTTATTAGATAAACATGAAAAATATTACTTTATGGAGATGAATACACGTATACAGGTAGAGCATCCAATAACAGAAATGATCACTAGAGTAGATTTAGTTAAAGCGCAGATAAGAATTGCTGCAGGCCAAATACTTCCTTATAAACAGGAGGATATAAAAATTGAGGGCCATGCTATTGAATGTAGAATAAATGCAGAAAATCCTTCTAAAAATTTTATGCCTTGTCCTGGCGTTATAAAATCACTACATATTCCAGGAGGATATGGAGTAAGGATTGATAGTGCGGCATATCAAGGATACAAGATTCCACCCACATATGACTCCATGATAGGAAAACTCATTGTCCACGGAAAAGATAGAGATGAAGCAATACGTAAAATGAGAAGAGTATTAGGGGAGTTTATAATAGAGGGTGTGGATACTAATATAGATTTTCAATTTAAAATAATAAATAATAGTAATTTTATAAAAGGAAAATTTGATACTAGTTTTATTAGTAAAGAATTTAACAAGTAGCTAAACACATACTGGAATTTATTGCATAAAAGTTTTATACTATGAGAGTGGTATCTATTTGGTATGCTATAAATTATAGTGTAGGTATGTTTTTAGAAAGGGGTAGCTATATGTTTGAGTTTAAACGTATATTTAAAAAAAGTAAATATATTGAGGTTAAAAGTTTAGAAGATGAATATGGTGAGAAAAAACCTAATATCCCTACAGGAATGTGGGTTAAATGCGAAACATGTGGCAAAATCCTTTATAATAAGGATTTAGAGAGTAGCATAATGACATGTGATAATTGTAGAACCCATTTCAGAATTGGGTCTAGAGAAAGAATAAATTATACTATAGATGAAGGGACTTTTATAGAATACGATAAAGATATGATCTCAGATGACCCTATAGATTTTGAGGGATATAAAGATAAACTCCAAAGTTTGCATGATAAAACCTTATTAAAAGAAGCTGTAATAACTGGAGAAGGAAAGATAAATGGACAGGATACGTTAATTGCAGTAATGGATAGCAATTTTATGATGGGAAGCATGGGCTGCGTTGTCGGAGAGAAAATTACAAGGGTCATTGAAAGAGCAACAGAAGCTAAAAAACCAATTATTATATTCACTGCCTCAGGGGGAGCTAGGATGCAGGAAGGCATATTTTCGCTAATGCAAATGGCCAAAACTAGTGCTGCTATTGCAAGGCATAATGAAAAAGGTTGTCTTTATATAACTGTTCTTACAGACCCAACTACAGGTGGAGTTACAGCAAGTTTTGCTATGCTGGGAGATATAATAATCTCTGAACCTAATGCATTAATAGGGTTTGCAGGTAAAAGAGTTATTGAACAAACATTAAAGCAACAATTACCTGATGGTTTTCAAAGGGCTGAATTTCTGCTCCAAAAGGGTTTTATAGATAAAGTAGTGGATAGAAAAGCTATGAAGGATACTTTAACGCAAATATTGAAAATTCATTCATAGCATTAAGAGAAAGACAAAAGTAACGGTAGGGAGTGGAATTTTATGGTAACTTTACCTTTTGAAAAGCACATGTATGAACTTAAAAGTAAAATAGATGAACTAAAGAATTTAGCAATAGATCAAAATATGGATTTAGAAAAAGAAATAAGACAGATGGAAATTAAGCTCTACAATATGAAAAAGGAAGCCTATAAAAACTTAACTGCCTGGGATAAAGTAAGTATTGCGAGGCTTGTGGAACGTCCTACTGCTCTTGATTATATAAATCTGATTTTTGATTCCTTTATGGAGCTACATGGTGATAGGTATTATGGAGATGATTCTGCTATTGTAGGTGGAATAGCAGAGTTTAATGGTATTCCTATAACTGTTATAGCCCAGCAAAAGGGAAATAACACCAAGGAAAACATAAAGAGAAACTTTGGTATGCCAAATCCAGAGGGGTATAGAAAAGTTTTAAGACTTATGAAACAGGCAGAAAAATTTAAAAGGCCTATTATTTGTCTTGTAGATACTCCGGGAGCATATTGTGGACTAGGTGCAGAAGAAAGAGGTCAAGGTGAGGCAATTGCTAGAAATCTTATGGAAATGGCAACATTAAAAACACCAGTAATTTCAATAGTTATAGGAGAAGGCGGAAGTGGTGGAGCTTTAGCTATGGCGGTAGCAGATGAGGTTTGGATGCTAGAACATGCAATTTATTCTATTTTGTCACCAGAAGGTTTTGCTAGCATATTATATAAAGATGCAAGTCTTGCTAAAGAAGCGGCTACTGCAATGAAAATAACAGCTCAGGATTTAATTGATTTTGGAATAATAGATAGAATCATAAAAGAGCCTTTAGGTGGGGCGCACACTAATTTAGATGAGATGGCGGCAAGTATTAAACGTAATTTAGAAGAGTCAATTGTTAGATTAATGCGGGAACCTATAGAATCTTTACTTACTAAGAGATATTATAAATTTAGAAAGATTGGTAAGGTAGTGGAATAATTTTCATTTTAGTGATGTTAAGAAAAGTATATATACTTTTCTTTTTTTTTGTATTGAAGTGTTTATATAAATCATACATAATAGAAGGTGAGAATAATATTTAAGATAATGGCAAAGGGGAATTAAGTTATGAGTAGAACACACAGTGGGACGATTTTAGTGATAGATTCAGGATGCGATCTATCTTTAGATTATATTAAACAAGAAAACATAGTACCGATAGGAATAATATGTAATTTTAAAGGTCAAGCAATAGAGGATGATTTTGGGAAAAATATTATTCGTAAGGACTTTTATGATGCTTTAAGGCAGGGAGAGATGCCTACTACATCACAAATAAATAGCCAAAGATATGTAGAGGTTTTTAGAAAGTATGTGAAGGAAGAAAAATCTATAATATATATTGCTTTGTCTTCTGCATTAACAGGAACTATAAACAGTGCAAATATAGCAATAGAGGCTATACTTGAAGAGTTCCCTGAGGCGGATATAAGTATAGTTGATAGTAAATGCGCAAGCCTTGGACAAGGGCTGTTAGTGCATTATGCTTATGAAATGTTAAAGAAAGGAAATTCAAAAGGAGAGATAGTTACCTGGCTTGAGGAAAATAAACTTAAGATTAACCATTGGTTTACAGTTAATGATTTAAACCATTTAAAAAGAGGTGGACGAATTTCAAGTTCCGCTGCAGCTGTTGGCACCTTGTTAAATATAAAACCAGTTTTGTTTGTGGATAATGAAGGAAGACTTACTCCTTTTTCTAAGTGTAGAGGTAGAAAAAAGGCAATAAATACCTTAGTTGAAAAATTCAAGGAAAGAACAGACCCAAATAAAGAGCAAGTTATTGCTATAAGTCATGGAGATTGTATTGAAGATGCATTAGCTTTAGAGGCTTTAGTTAGAGAAAATGGAAATGTTAAAGATGTTATTTTAAATTATGTGGGTACGGCAATAGGGTCCCATACAGGACCAGAAATATTAGGATTATATTTTATGGGTGATGAAAGATAATGGTTAAGGCGTATTATGATAAATGGAATTGCAATTTATACAATATCATAAATTAAAAATTATTTTATGAAGTAAAAGAAAGACAGGGGAAGATATCTTTCTTTTACTAATATAGAGAAGATCTATTCTGTTTCATTTCCTAATTTCTTAGATTCTTTAGAAACACCTATTTCGTTGGCAGTTTCCATTCTCATTTTATCTAATTCTTTTTTCGTTTTTGGATTAGCCTTTTTATTATCTTTACTATTTTTGTTGTTTTTATGTGACATTGCAAGATCCTCCTTATATTACTTAGAGCACAAATAACTATTAATTGATTTGCTCCTTTATAATAAATATTTCAATATTAGTATAACCAAGTTCATGAAATGTATGTGATATAATTAGTATTATTAAAAAAATTATATAGGAGGAAATAATTATATGAATAAAAAGATAGGATTTATAGGCTGTGGTAATATGGCAAAGGCTATGATAAGTGGAATAGTAAAATCAAATTTAGTTTCTAGCCAACAAGTAATAGCAAGTAATCCATCAGATAAGAGTTTAAATAAGGTAAAAGAACAATATAATATTCTAGTAACTAATGACAACAAGGAAGTTGCTGAATTTTCTGATATATTAATTTTAGCTGTAAAACCCTATAAATACTCTGAGGTTATCGATGAAATAAAACCATATTTAAAGACGACGGTAGTTATAGTAACTATAGCTGCAGGGGTAACTTTAGAATATATGAGCAATGCACTCGGAGGCGCTGCAAAGGTTATAAGAACTATGCCAAATACTCCAGCGTTTGTTGGCGCGGGTATGAGCGCACTTTGTGCTAATAAAAATATAACTAAAGAAGAATTGCAAGACGTAGTAAATATTTTTGAAAGTTTTGGTAAGATAGAGATATTAGAGGAAAAGCTTATTGATGTAGTTCCGGCGGTAAGTGGCTCATCTCCTGCTTATGTTTATATGTTTATTGAAGCTTTAGGTGATGGGGCGGTGCTTCAAGGAATGCCAAGAGAAAAGGCTTATAAAATGGCAGCGCAAGCAGTGCTAGGGGCAGCTAAAATGGTACTTGAAACAGGAGAACACCCAGGGAAACTTAAAGACGATGTATGCTCACCAGGTGGAACTACTATAGCGGCCGTATACACCTTAGAAAAGAATAATTTTAGAGGATCAGTAATTTCAGCTATGGAGAGTTGTACAGAAAAGGCAATTAAAATGGGTGAAAAATAAGATTTTCAAAAAATAGAGGCAGTTACATATGAATCTCAATAGAATGAAACTGTTTGGTGACTAGGTACAGGATTAGGGTATAAAATATGCTCTAATCCTGTACCTTTTTTATTGTGCAACAAAGAATTACCCCTGAAAATATTTGTAATAAAATTACATGAAAAACATATACATTTATTAAGGGTTTGAGCAATTTGCATCCCTAAAGCACCACTTTAGCAGATAATTTAACGACATTTCAGCTCGGCAGGAGATGATTTAACTGGAGGGAAAGCAAATGGAAACAGAGGGTTTATTGGTTAAGATTAATTATTCGCAAGAGGGTAATGAGAGTTTAGCAATAACGTATACTACTAATATAAATAAGGATAATCATTCTTCTAAGTATTTAATTTGTGGAGGAAGGTATAATAGAAATGGTGGAACTATAATGTTTAAGGCTAAAAATATAGAAGAAGCTTCAGAAATAGCTAATAATAATCTAGTGGCCAAAGCAGGAGTTAATAAATATGAGTATTTTAAACTATCAACATCTGAAATAGGGTTAACATAAATGCGCATTAATACCACTATGTATTTTGAATTTTCAATGAATACATTGACACAATCACAAAAAGTTTTTGCGAAACGGTTGAATACTTGGGATTATGAACTATAATTAAAGATGAAATCATCAATATAGAATATACTTACAACTAAACTGTGGTTGTAATTGACGGTTTGAATAATTTCAATTGGGAGGAAATATAATGAATAAACTATCGCGAAATGATATTTGTTGGTGTGGCAGTGGTAAGAAATATAAAAAATGTCACATGGATCAGGATATATTTATAGGGAATATAGAGGAAAAAGTAGGTTATAAAATACCTAGAGATATAATGAAAACAGAGGAACAAATAGAGGGTATAAGGAAAAGTTGCAAGTTAACTCATGATATACTCGATATTGTTGGGGAGAGAATAAAAGTTGGAGTAACCACAAATGAAATTAATACTTGGGTACATGAATATACTGTGCAGCATAATGCATATCCAGCACCACTCGGCTATGGGGACTTTCCTAAGAGTGTATGTACATCTATAAATGATGTAATATGTCATGGTATACCCGATGATACAGTTCTAAAAGATGGTGATATAATTAATGTAGATGTGTCTTGCATATTAGATGGATATTATGGTGATGCTAGTAGAATGTTTACAATTGGAGAAATGTCTAAGGAAGCGTTAGATTTGGTGCGTGTATCGAAAGAGTGTTTAGAAAGGGGTATAGAGCAGGTAAAACCCTTCAATACCCTTGGAGATATAGGGTGTGCTATTCAAGAGCATGCAGAAGGTTTTGGATATTCAGTAGTATACGATTATGGTGGTCATGGCGTTGGATTGGAGTTTCATGAAGAACCATTTGTACCTCATATAGGCAAAAAAGGAGAGGGGTCAATATTACTACCTAATATGATTTTTACTATTGAGCCTATGATTAATATCGGTAGTCCTGAAACAGATGTACTTGAAGATGATTGGACAGCGGTTACAGTAGATGGTTCATTGTCATCTCAGTGGGAACATACAATACTTGTTACTAAAACAGGATATGAGATACTAACATAAGACTACATTATATGTAAAAATACCCCCAGAAATGGAGGTATTTTTATATATAATGTTTTATAAGTCACTATTCTATTTTTATTTATGTACCAATGGTATTGTAAATGTCGTTAAATTTTATAAATAGGATTAATTAAGCTTATGAACATAAATGGAGAAAGGGAAGATAAAATAGCATTATATGATTTTGTTGTTTAGGTGTAGTATAGACAAAATAAAAATGAGGAAAGATAAATCTATAATTTATGTTGATGGTAGCGCGGAATAAAATGTTGTATAATGAATATAATAGGTAAATATTGATATTGACAGGTGTAATTTACATGGGGCAAGGTTTTAGGATATGAAACACTTAATAAGTATTTAAACTTTTAAAAAAAGTACGAGGAGGACAGAAATGAAGTTTACGATTGGCGGTATATATCACGGATTTAAGTTAATTGAAGAGAAAAATATAGGAGAGCTAAATTCTGTTACAAGGTTGTTTGAACACATTAAAAGTGGGGCTAGACTGTTGCATTTAGAAAATGATGATGATAACAAGGTGTTTTCTATAGGATTTAGAACACCACCGAAAAGTAGTAATGGGCTTCCACATATACTGGAACATTCAGTGCTTTGTGGCTCTAGAAAATTTCCAACAAAGGAGCCTTTTGTTGAATTAATAAAGGGATCTTTAAATACATTTTTAAATGCTATGACTTTTTCTGACAAAACGATATATCCTCTAGCTAGTAAAAATGATAAAGATTTTTTTAATCTTATGGATGTGTATTTAGATGCAGTTTTCTATCCGAATATATACTCACAACCTGAAATATTAATGCAAGAGGGCTGGCATTATGAATTAGAAAACAAGGAAGATAAACTAACTTATAAAGGTGTAGTTTATAATGAAATGAAAGGTGCATTTTCATCTCCGGAAGGGTGCCTCATGCGCAAGGTTCAAGAGTCCTTATTTCCGGACACATCATATGGCGTAGAATCTGGTGGAGATCCAGAATGTATACCAGAATTATCGCAGAAAGAATTCATAGAGTTTCATAAAAAATATTATCATCCATCAAATAGTTATATATTCCTATATGGAGATGGAGATATTGATAAACAGTTACAATTTATTAGTGAAGAGTATTTAAATAATTTTGATAAAATTACAGTAGAGTCATCTATTAGCTTACAGAAACCATTTAGCAAAATGGAAGAAGTTAAGATGGATTATCCTATTTCATGTGATGACGATGAGAATGGCAAAACATTCTTAAGTATGAACTTTGTATCAGGTGATAATATTAGCCATCCAGAAATGCATTTAGCCTTTGAAATTTTAGAGTATTTATTATTAGAAAGCGCTGCAGCACCTTTGAAGAAAGCACTTATAGACGCCGAGATAGGTAAAGATGTATTTGGAGGTTTTGATAATAGCATATTACAACCGGTGTTTAGTATAGTAGTAAAAAACTCTAATGAAAGTGAAAAAGAAAGATTTAAGGAAGTTGTATTTACAACTTTAAAGGATTTAGTTAAAGAAGGAATAGATAAAAAATTAATAGAAGCTTGTATAAATAGTACTGAATTTAAATTAAGGGAAGCTGACTTAGGTGGTTTTCCAAAGGGATTATATTACTATATAACTAGTATGGACAGCTGGCTTTATGATAAAGATCCAACTATGCATTTAGAGTATGAAAGTTATTTGATCAAAATAAAAGCTGCATTAACTACTAATTATTTTGAAAAACTTATAGAAAAGTACCTAATAAATAATACCCATAGTTCTATGGTTATATTGAATGGTAAAAAGGGCCTAGCAGAACAAAAGTCCAAGGCAGTAGAAGAAAAACTAGCTAAGTATAAGGAAAGTCTTTCAGAAAAACAAATAGAGGAAATAGTTAAGCAGGGGAAAGCTCTTAAAGAAAGACAAATGACGCCAGATGCTGTGGAAGTGCTCGAAACTATTCCTTTACTTGAGCTAACGGATATTGAGAAACAAGTAGAACATTTACCTTTAAAGGAAAAGGATGAGCAAGGAGTAAAGGTATTATCTCATAATATATTCACTAATAAAATTGCCTATATAAATGTATTATTTGATTCTAAAAAAGTAGATATAAAGTTACTGCCTTATGTAACATTATTATCAACTATTTTAGGAAGGGTAAGTACGCGGAATACTAGTTATTCTGATTTATCTAATGAGGTTAATATTCATACAGGCGGAATTCATTTTACCACAGAGGTATTTGGCGAAAGTGGAAATTTCGAAAAATATAGCCCCAAGTTAGTAGTAAAGACTAAAGCTTTAACTGAAAAGCTTCCTAAATTATTTGATATTATGGCAGAGATAATTAGTAATACTAAATTTGATGAAAAGAAACGTTTGAAGGAGCTAATTCAACAATTAAAATCAAGGCATGAAATGAAGATTCTTGATAGAGGACATATGGTAGCAGCTGGAAGACTTACATCTTACTTCTCGCCAGCTTCAGCTTATATAGAAAAAACTACAGGAATAGCTTTTTATAAATTTATTGATGAGATTGAAAGAGATTTTGATAACAAAGCAGAAGAGATCATTGAAAACTTAAACAAGGTATCAAAGCTTATATTTAACAAAAATAATCTTATAATAAGTGTTACAGGAGAAGAAGACATATATACTGCATTTACTACAGAGCTACCTAAGATTATAAGCGTCTTAGGAGAAGAAAGATTGCCAGATGCATTGTATAATTTTGATCTAAATAAAAATAATGAAGGATTATTAACCTCATCAGATGTTCAGTATGTAGCTAAAGGATATAACTTCATTAAGAAGGGATATTCATATTCAGGTAAAATGCTAGTACTTAAAACTATAGCAAGTCTCGATTACCTATGGAATAGAGTGCGTGTGCAAGGTGGCGCCTATGGTGGTTTTGCAAATATAGCTAGAAGTGGGAATATAGTCTTTGTATCTTATCGTGATCCTAATGTCCAAGAGACTTTAAAAGCTTACGATGGAATATGCGATTATATAGGAAGCTTTGAAGCCTCAGAAAGAGAAATGACAAAATACATTATTGGAACAATCAGTGAGCTTGACTCACCATTAACACCTTCTATGAAAGGTGAGCGGGCGACAGCATATTATATAAGAGGTATTACTGAGGAGCAAAGACAAAAGGAGAGAGAAGAAGTATTAAGTACAAATCCTGCGGACATTAAGTCTTTTAAAGCACTATTAAATGATGTTATAAAGGAAAACTACTTTTGTGTACTGGGAAATGAAACTAAACTTAAAGATAATAAAGAAATATTTACTAATTTGGTAAATGTATTTAAATAAGGTGCCTTATGGCACCTTTTTTTCGAAGGAGGATTTGCATGGCTATTAAAGCACTCTTTACATATAATTATGGCGAAGAAAAAATGAAAGGTATAGAAGATTTTGGGTATGATATAAAGGTAGCTAAAGAGCAAGATTTAATTTATAGTGAAAAGCTTGAGGACATAGAGGTTTTAATTTGTTATGATCCATTTAAAACACTCGCCATAGAGAAAATGAAAAAGCTAAAATGGATTCAATTATCTAGCATAGGTATTGACCAATTGCCAACAGAGTATGTTAAAAACACTTCTATTATAATTACGAATAATAAAGGTGGCTATAGTATACCAATGGGGGAATGGATTGTATTAAAAATTCTAGAGCTCTTTAAGAATAGTAAGGGGCTATATGAAAATCAAGCTAATAAAAAATGGAAAACGGATACAAGTATTCGGGAGATATATGGTAAAACTATAGGATTTATAGGGACAGGCACAATAGCTGCGGAGGCAGCTAAACGACTTCAAGGGTTCGGCGTAAACTTAATAGGTGTAAATACAGATGGTAGAGATGTTGAATATTTTAATACATGCTATGCTATGAGTGAATTAGACCAAATGATTAAGTTATGTGATGTGATTGTGTGTACAGTGCCATATACCAAAGCTACCCATCATTTAATTAATGAAGATAGATTTATTGCAATGAAAAATGGAGTTTTTTTCATAAATGTAGCTAGAGGGAGTATTGTGGATGAAGCTTCTTTAATTAAAAATTTGAAAAATGGTAAACTAGCAGGAGCCGCAATAGACGTATATGAAGAAGAACCTTTAAAAGTGGATAATCCATTATGGAATCTAAATAATGTTATATTAACTTCTCATAATTCCTGGATTTCAGAGATGAGAAACCAGCGAAGATTTAACCTTATATATAAGAATATGAAAAAATATGTACAAGGGGAAGAACTAGTAAATGTAGTAGATTTAAAAAGAGGGTATTAGATTATTTATAAAAAGGAGTTAGTGATTTTTAAGGGGGATAAGGTAAGTGGACAAGGATAAAAAATTTAGCAACTTATTTATAACAAGCATGGTTATGGCTGCAATCATAACTTACATAACAATTATTTTAGGGAAAAATGCAAAAGAGATATATTTGTGGGGAATTATTATCTCTTTAGTCTTAGTGATGCTAGGTCTAGTAGCAAGAAGCAAAGCAATATTTTATAAGAAATTAAAACAGGTTAGAGAAAACTATGGTGTGGAAAATAAGCGAGAGAGGAAATTTGAAGATATTAAATTATTATTTGATGTATTAAAGTATAAAAACCCGCAGGAAATATATGTTGATGATCAAACTTACTTAGATTTAAATATGAACCAGGTTTTTGAAAAGGTAGACAGAACATTGTCATCTCCAGGGGAACAGTACTTATACCATATTTTAAGAAATCCAATTTTAAAAGAAGAAAAACTAATTAATAGAAATAAGACTATTAGTTTTTTTCAAAAAAATAAGGAAACAAGAGAAAAAATACAAGTTAGTTTATTAAAGCTGGGAAGACAGCGTAATAATACTGTAACATCGTTTTTATGGAATGAGATCTTATATAAAACTTCAATGAAGCCATTGCTATATCTTTTAACATTACTAGCTTATGGTTCTTTAGTTTCAATAGCTTTTATTGGAATATCTAAAGCCTTTTATTTTTTATTTATAATGTTTTTAGCTAATGGGTTTATTAATGTTAAGATTAAAAAACAGGTTGGGGCAGAAATTGAAGCTATGGGATATTTAGGAAAGATAATTACGTTAGCTGAAGTTATGGGAAGAGTAGAGGATGAAGAGATAAAGGAATATACCTTAAAGCTTAAAGAAAAAGCAAAGGGTTGCAAGGTGATAATGAAAAAAGCTACCTCCATTGGAATAGGAAGAATAGAAGGTGCAGATGTTATTTTTGAATACTTTAATATGTTTTTTTTAAAAGAAGCTAGAGGCTTTTATAGAATAATAGATGAGGTTAAAGCACATATTGGAGAAATAAGAGAAATTTATTTAATTTTAGGAGAAATTGATGCATTAATATCTGTAGCGTCCTATAGGGATGGGCTTTTAGAATATACGGAGCCTAAATTAACAAAAGGACTTAAAGAGATAAAAGGTGAGAATATAAAACATCCATTAATAGAAGCTGCTGTAGGTAATTCTTTAACTATAGAAAAGGGTGTTATTATAACGGGTTCAAACATGTCAGGTAAATCTACTTTTTTAAGGGCTGTGGGCTTAAATGCACTATTTGCACAAACTATTTTTACCTGCCTTGCTACAAGCTATGAAGGTGGATATTTCAATATAGTATCTTCGATGACTGTAAGTGATAATATAACTGGTGGGAAAAGTTATTATTTAAGTGAGGCAGAGGCAATATTTAGAATAATTAATGTTTGCAATGAGGAAGTAACAAACCTATGTCTTATTGATGAAATTTTTAGGGGAACTAACCCTATTGAGAGGGTTAATGCTTCTGCTGAAATTTTAGCTTATTTGTCTATTCACAATTCTTTGGTTGCAGTAGCTACACATGATCTTGAAATAACTAAAATGGTAGGAGACTTATATGAATGCTATTATTTTACTGAGAGTGTAGGGGAGCATGGATTAGAGTTTGATTATAAAATAAGAAAAGGGGTATCTTCTACCAGAAATGCAATAAAAGTACTTGAATTTATGGGATATCCAGAAGAAATTATTCATAGAACCAATGAAAGAATTATAAAGAGTAAAATTTAAGCGAAATTACTCTTTAATGTAAATATGTAAATACCACTTGCTACGTAAGTGGCATCTAAGGGAGGAAGTTATTATGAAAGCAGAAATATTATCAGTAGGTACGGAAATATTACTCGGCGATATTGTTAATACAAATGCACAATATATTGCTAAGAGACTTGCAGATTTAGGTATATCAGTTTATCATCAGTGCGTAGTTGGAGATAATCCAGAAAGACTTTTAGAATCATATAGATTAGCATTTAGTAGAGCTGATTTAGTTATAACTAGTGGGGGACTTGGACCTACAAAGGATGATTTAACCAAGGAAGTAGCTTTTGAATATTTTGGCAAGCGTAGCGTTGTTCATGAGGCTTCTTTAAAAATTATTGAGGATTATTTTAAAGATATGAACAGACCAATGACGAAAAGCAATAAGAAACAAGCGTATTTTCCAGTAGATGCGGTAGTGATTCCTAATAATAATGGCACAGCGCCGGGATGTATAATAGAAGAAAATGGAAAGATAATTGCACTTTTACCTGGTCCACCTTGGGAAATGAAACCTATGTTTGAGGAGGCTGTTATTCCTTATCTTAAAAAGTTTGCCCAAGGTGTATTAGTTTCAAAGGTGCTCAGAGTTATTGGAGTGGGAGAGAGCAGTGCGGAAGAAATGATAGAAGATATATTGAATAATCAAACTAATCCAACTGTGGCACCCTATGCTAAAGCAGGGGAAATGACATTTAGAATTACAGCAAAGGCTAATACACAGGAAGAAGGCACAAGACTGATTGCGCCTATGGAAGATGAAATACGTAGAAGACTAGGAAATAACATTTATGGCGAAGGGAATACAACCTTAGAAAATGTACTTGGAGAAATGCTTATAAATAAGAAGTTAACTATATCCACAGCAGAATCTTGCACAGGAGGAATGGTAGCTGCAAAGCTTATAAATTACCCAGGGATATCTTCTGCGTTTATAGAGGGGGCAATTACATATAGCAATGAGGCTAAAATTAATAGATTAGGAGTTGCGAGAGAAACATTAGATAAGTATGGTGCAGTAAGTAGTGAAGTAGCAGCAGAAATGGCGCAAGGTATAGCAAAAACTGCAGGCACTAGTATTGGCCTTTCAACTACGGGAATTGCGGGCCCAGATGGTGGGAGTGCAGAAAAACCAGTGGGACTTGTATATGTTGGGTTATATATTAATGGTGAAGTTAAAACTAAGATGCTTAAATTATCTGGTAACAGGCAGAAAATACGTGAGAGTGCAACTATGGAGTTACTTGATTTAGTTAGGAGAGAGCTATTGTAGTTAACTTGCACTTATAAAAAGTCATTAAATAAAAAAAATTTATAGTATTGTATAATGGAACTAATAAAGGCACATATCAATATTGATATGTGCCTTTAAAAATCTATTTAAAATATATATGTTACTTTTATGAATTTATCTATTTTATTTAGTAACAGGTGGTACAAAAACCCTAGTTGCGAGTTCGTTATCCAGCATATAAATACTTGTAGGATCAGCGTTGATTCTCGCAAGCCTTTTTATAAGGCCATTAAAATTAGATTCTTCCTCAACTTGCTCATCAATAAACCACTTAAGTAAGCTTATAGTAGCATGTTCTTTTTCTTCAGTAGCAATGTCAGTAAGATTATAAATATTACTAGTTACAACTTTTTCATGAGCATATGCTATGTTAAAAACATCAAGAAGTGTTTCATAATCGTTTTGAGGTTCACTCATTCCTTCTAAAGTTAAGCGTCCGTTCATTTCATTTATATAATTATAAAATTTCATAGCATGGAATTTTTCTTCTTCAGCTTGTACTTTAAAGAAATTAGAAAAACCATCAAAATCTTCTGCTGCGCAATAAGCTGACATAGCTAAATAAAGGTGTGCAGAATAAAATTCAAAGTTCATTTGCTTGTTTAGTTCATTGAACAATCTTTCGCTTATCATAATAATCCTCCTCATATTCCTCTGGTCTAAAACAATGATTATGACCTTGGAAATGTAAATTTACAATAGTATAATATTATTGTTTGACGTTGATAATTGTTTTTACTTAATTATAAATATTAAACGATATCTATATTATACACCAAATGTGTTTTTATTAAACAATAATTATACAGCGAATGTATAGTTATTGCGCTAACATGCCATATATATTAGGAATTAGGCTTTAAAATATAATTACATTAAACATTTCAGAAGGAAGATCTCCCACTTTTATAAGCGGGAGTTACATACCCTAACAAATAGAAAACTTCAGTGGGAGTATAAATCTCCTTCTGAAGTCGTTAATGTTTCAGCTCCGCAGGTGATGTTTTAAGGTAATAATTTTTCTAAGTTTACAATTCCAGAACCTTGCATATATTTTGGGGAATTTATTAGGCTTGAAGATGTCTTTAATAAAGCCAATGTATCCTTATAACATAAATTTATATTGTTCTCATACAGCAGTGCACATAATCCACTTATAAAAGCCGCAGAGCATGAAGTTCCAGTGTAGGTCGTATACAGATTAGTGATGCGAGTAGGATAAAGCTTCACACCATTTTTTTCAGAGATAAATTGTGCATCAGAAATCAAAGAGCAAATATTAACACAGGCAGCTATCAAATTTGGCTTATCAAGCTTTTGGAAAGGACCACAGGAAGAATATTCATATATTTTTGGGCTTCCTATGCTATCATACCCACCTACCGTTATACAATTTTTAAGAGTAGCTATGCCCCGCACAGAACTTTTAACATTTTTATTGCTACCACTAGGAACGATTACTACTATGCCCTTTGAGATTGCAAGGTCGAAAAGCTTTGAGAATAAAGAAAGGACAAATTCATTAGTTTCAAAAGTTTCAAAAGGAAGGCAAATGATTTTAAGGTTAAAGTCATTATCTTCGCTCAATAGGGTTTCTAATGAAAACAAAATATCAGATACAAAACCCTTTCCTAGTTTATTAAAGGCTTTAATCATGTATATATGGCTATTTTTGGCGACACCTTTATACATACCCTTAGATCCATAACCACTACCACAAATTAATCCGCTCATAAAGGTGCCGTGACCATTATCATCATAAGGATAGTTTAAATTATTAACAACGTCTACAAACTTTCTGATTTTATTACAAGGATTTAATAAGTCAGGATGGGGATACACACCGCTATCAATTATTCCAACGCCAATGCCCTTTCCAGTAAGGCTATAGTCATTTTGAAAGGATACGCCATTAGACGCGAGTATACTATTACCACATAAATGTGCATAAGAATCAAAAGTTATATATGCTACTTGGGGATATTCTAGTAATCTATATATAGCACTGGAAGTTAAAATAGCACAAATACAATTTATTGAGGGGATATGGCGCAGAATATCACATTTTAAAGATTTAATTTTATTAACGGTCTTAGTCTCAAGGGATTTGCAATGTATTATTACCCTATAGTTTTCATATAGGTTACTAAGTAAAGCGCACCTTAAGTTGGGACCTAACTTATTTTTGAAGGAAAACATGTATGCCTCCTAAATGTATTGTTACATTATTATAGTATATGCAAATTTTTTGAAAATGTTAATAAAAAAGATTATTAACATTTCCATTTAAAAATTATTATACCTACAATCATTATGCCAATACCTATAAACTTAGATAAAGCAAATTTAATTTGCTGAGCTCCGAACATTCCAAATCTATCAATTACACCGGCGGCTAGTAGTTGAGCAACTAATATAATTGCAATGGAGCAGGTCGGTCCCATTATTGATATTCCCTGCATAACAGAAAATATAATTATAGCCCCTAAGAATCCTCCTAGTAAATATAATTTATTTACTTCTTTTATAGCTTTGATATTACCATTGCCAACTATAAGGAGTATTATTAAGGTCACGATGAATCCAGTTCCTTGAACGAATACGTTAGTTTCCCAAAGCCCAACTTTTTCACTTACCCTTGTATTAAAAACACCTTGAAGACTCATACAGATGCCTGCGACTATAGAAAATATTAATCCCAATTACAATCACACTCCTCTAGAGTAGTTTACCCAGAATGTGTTATAATATTAAAAAAATATAGTGAAAACCTTTCAGAAGAAAGGTTTTCACTATATTTGAATATGAATTAGTATCCATTATCCTGTCTTTCATGATTAATTTTATTTTTATAGAAATATGCATTTTCAATATCTTCTTCTGAAAATCCTAGATTTTGACCTAAACTCAAAAAGTTTTGAAAAATATTTAAATAGTTATCAAGAGAAGAACAAATTATAAAATCTGAAATATTTGTATACACAGTTAAAAACTGCTGAGATAATTCAGAGGTAATACATTTAGTATTCAAAGTAATATCTTGAAAGTTTTTTTCTATTCCGAGGCTTAAAATAAAGTGTATACAATCAACATATTCTTCAAGAATTACATCGTTACTTGAAGGTTTCTTTGTACTCCAAAATTTAAAACAACGAGTTTCATTCGCGAGTTCGCCTAGTTCCACTTGAAGGGAAAGTATTTTTTTTTGTAATAAGGGTACTCCTTCAAGGTTATGTTGCACTTGAATTCTATGGTCTAAAGTATTTTGCATCTGGAATAATTTTTGTAAATTCATATTTGAAACCGCCTTTTTACTGAATTATGTATATTCATTTTAATCGATATTAAGGTGCAAGAAAATCGAATGATATATTTTATAGAATATATTTCTTAGTCACCATTTCATCATTGTTATTTATAGGTTTCCAAAGTTCGACAGTATCCACTGTGATAGTTCTTGAGAAATTTTCATCCTTGGCTGAAGCACAAGCTGCTAAATATTCACTATTAGACCATTCTCTATCAGCAAAAGTTGTGTTAGCTAGTGAGATATGCAAATTCCAAGTTTCAATATCATCTCTAACCTTAAAGCCATGTAAATTTAAAATTGAATTTATATCTTTAGATAATTGATATATAGTGCCTTCATTACCAATATTTAAATTTACAGACTTATAGGGAGGGTCAAAACATATCACACCATTCAATTCAACTTCAAATTTAGTATAATTCTTAAGAATGTTTTTTAAAGCAGTATCCAAATCGTAAAGATTGGGATTAGTTATTATTTCTAGAGTTACATGAAGCATAGGTAAATTAGCATCAGACTTGTATAGGTTATACTTTTCACAGATTGCCTTTTGCATAGATTCTATATATTTATAAGAAACTTTATCAAATAAGCCAACCAAGTAGTAAATCATTGTCATCCCCCTCAAACCTAAAATATAACTTTATGTTTTTAGTATTCCCTTAGCTCATAACTTTTAACTAGCATTTCCTTTTTAGTACTAACCTGTTTCCACAATTCAAGTTTAGAAACCTTTACAAACTGCAAGAAATCATCCTTATCTAAAGCGTCATTAATAGAAATTGTACTTCCGTTATATGACTTTTTAATGATGTGATTGGCATTAGCTAATAGAATATTTAAATCAATATTATAATCATCACTTTTAACGTTAAAACTATGTAAATCTAAAGTGTCTGTAATATTTCTTGCTAATCGAGAAATATATCCTTTATCTTCAACATCAAGATTAACTTGACTTAAATTTTCGTTTAAACTAATACTATTATTTATGCCAACTTTAAATTTTTTATAAGGAGATAGAATTTTAGAAACAACAACATCTAATTTTTCTAAATCAGGATTAATTATTGAAACTATAGGTATAAAAAGATTAGGAGAACTCTTATATAGTTTATATTTTCTACAGATATTTCTTTGAATATTTTGAACTGTAGAATTAGATAAATCATCAAATAACGCAACTAAAAAATATTTCATATGTTTCCTCCAAGCAAAATTAATAACCAATGTTGGTTAACATTATTTTGAGTAAATTATAAGTGTATTATAACATAATTTTTAGGTTTTGTATTTCCTGTGTAAATTTATGTATGAAGATTTGTTTGTAACTTATTAAGGGGAAAAAATGAAGATGTTATAATTCAAATATTTTTGTATTGTTAGCATAATTATTTTTGATTATGCTAACAATAGTTTTATAATTAATAAAGGGAGGTGCTTTTCTTATGAAACATAATGACAGTATAGGTTGTACCGTAAATGAATGTGAATACCATTGTAAAGATGATAATTACTGCACTTTAAACAAAATTGAAGTTGTAAAACATGAAAGTGTTGCTAAAACACCAGAATGTACAGACTGCGGAAGTTTTAAAACAATATAATAAAGTTAAACAATGTAAAGATCACTCGTGGAAGCACGGGTGATTTTTTACGTTATTTTTTTTGCAAAGTATAAATATTGTAAGAAATTCTGTGTTTAATAAAATAATATCGTCTAACATTTAAAAAAAATGTTAAAATATAATGTTATTATGGTATAATTCAATTGTATGTATAAAAATGAAAGTAATTAATATATAATGCATAGTGAGGATGATACAAATATGGATAAATTGGTAATTAACGGAGGCCAACGTATTTTTGGTCAGGTAGAAATAAGTGGTGCAAAAAATGCAGCAGTAGCAATTTTACCAGTAGCTATAATAGCAAGTAAGGGTAAATGTATCATTGAAAATATTCCTAATATAGAAGATGTAAATTGTATAGAAAGAATATTGGAAAATTTAGGCTGTGAAATTAAAAGAGAAAAAAATTCAGTTTCTATAGATAGTACAAATATAACTAGCATTGATGCTAACACAGAAGATGTAAGAAGAATGAGAGCTTCCTATTATTTGATTGGTGCGCTTTTAGCTAGGTTTAAAAAGGCTAGGGTAGAGCTTCCGGGGGGGTGCCCTATAGGTGTAAGACCTATAGATCAACATATAAAAGGGTTTGAAGCACTTGGAGCAACAGTAGTTATTGAGAATGGTGCTGTAAACATTCAGGCAGATAAACTAATTGGAACTAGTATTTATTTTGATGTTGTTAGTGTAGGTGCAACAATAAATGTAATGGCCGCTTCAACGCTTGCAGAAGGTACAACTATTTTAGAAAATTCTGCAAAAGAACCACATGTTGTTGACGTAGCTAACTTTTTAAACTCTATGGGAGCTAATATTAAAGGGGCAGGTACGGATGTTATAAGAATTATAGGTGTAAAAGAATTAACAGGATGCAACTATAGTGTAATTCCAGATCAAATTGAGGCAGGTACTTTTATGATAGCGGCTGCTGCTTGTGGTGGGGAAGTAACTATAAATAATGTTATTCCAAAACATCTTGAATCAATTTCAGCAAAGCTTATGGAAATGGGAGCAGATGTACATGAAGGTGGAGATAGTGTTACTGTTAAATCTGAAGGAAGACTCAAGGCTGTAAATATTAAGACTTTGCCTTATCCTGGATTTCCAACGGATGTCCAACAACCAATGAACACATTGTTATCTGTTTCAGAGGGTAGAAGCATAATAAATGAAAGCATTTGGGAAGCTAGATTTAAGCATGTGGACGAGCTTAAAAAAATGGGCGCTAATATAAAGGTTGAAGGAAGTGTCGCTACGGTAGATGGCGTAGATAAACTTATAGGGAAAGTAGTTATTGCATCAGATTTAAGAGCGGGAGCAGCTTTGGTTATAGCGGGGCTTATAGCAGAAGGTACTACAGAAATTTTAGGCATAGAGCATATTGATAGAGGATATCCAAATATTGAAGAAAAATTTAGAAGCATAGGGGCGGATATAAAAAGAGTTACTATGTAACAATTTGAAATTAAAGGAGACAATTATGATATTCTGTCCATTATATAGTGGAAGTAGCGGAAATAGCATATTTGTAGCGTCAGAAAATACAAAAATTTTAGTTGACGCTGGTATGCCAGGTAAAAGCATTGAAAGCGCACTTAAAGAAATAAATCAAGATCCTAATGATATTGATGGCATTTTTATTACTCATGAACATTCTGACCACATAAAGGGTGCAGGAATTATTTCTAGAAGATATAATATACCGATATATGCCAATGAGAATACTTGGGAAGCTATGAAAATCAAGATAGGTAAGATAAAAGAAAATAATATAAAAATCATCAATAATAATTCTGTGGATATAAAAGACATGCATATAATAAATTATAATATATCACATGATGCGGCAGCGCCTATAGGATATGCTTTATATAGTGGTAATAAGAAGGCATGCATAGCTACAGATTTAGGATATTTCTCTGATGAAGTAAAGAATATGATAAAAGATGCAGATGTAATTCTACTCGAGAGTAATCATGATGTGGAAATGGTGAAATTTGGTCCATATCCGTATCCGTTGAAAAGAAGAATATTAAGTAATATGGGACATCTATCCAATGATGCATGTGGGAAAGCTATAGTAGAAATAATGAATGATAAGCAAAAACATATTTTTTTGGGACATTTGAGTAAAACTAATAATTATCCTGATTTAGCCTATCAAACAGTGGTCAATATACTCAAAGAAAATCATATTGAAATAGGTAGGGATATTTCTTTGAATTTAGCTAGAAGAGATATGCCAAGTGATGTAATCAACTTTTAACAACATTTCAGAAGGAAAGTCACTTACGTCTATAAGCAGGTGTTACATAATATAACGAATATAAACTTTAGTGAGTGCCATAAATCTCCTTTTGAAGTCGTTAATTAGGCCACTTTAGTGGATTATTAAAGGGAGGTCAAATATGAAAAAAGCAATCAAAATATTATTATGTTCATTGCTAGTTGGCTCAACAATGTCATTTTATGGGTGCGAAAAAAAAGATGAGAAAAGTGTCACAAATAAAGAAAAGCTTCAAAATCTAAACCTGCCCCTAGAAAAAGATGGATTTATCCAATTGGGTGTTTATTTTGATGGCACTAAAGAGGGTTCTGATGTAGGAGTAGTTAAAGATGAGAGACTTATTAATAAAGAAGAACTTATCGGGGAAACTATTATGCAAGAACTTGTAAAAGGGCCTACTGTAAAAAGTGAGCTAAAACCAATACTTCCTAAAGAGACTAGGATATTAAGTTTTTCTATTAAAGATAATATTGCTTATGTTAATTTAAGTAAAGAAGCTAAAATAGATATGACAGAAACAAAAGAAAAAAGCTGTCTAAAAGGGATATCGGCGTCATTAACTCAATTGTCATCTGTAAAGAAAGTAAAGATAACAGTGGAAAATAGGAATATTGATACTATAGGTGGAAATTTTGATATATCAAAGCCTTTTAGTAAAGAGGACCTAATTCCAATTAAAAAATAATAGGTTAGTTGTAAGAAATTCTGAAAGTATATTCGATTTAACAATTTTATGTTGAATGCTAGCGAAATATTTATTAAAATAATGTAATATAACAAAATATAGTATGATTCGGAGGAGAATAGAGAATGAGTTTATATAAAGAGTGGACAGATATGGTGGTTGATTATGTTAAACGTAAAGGAGAACCTGCATTTTGGCATGATTATGGGGAAATAGAAAAACGTGTCTATACAAAATTATTATCAAACCATAAAGATGAAGTTAAGGGTACAATGGACGAGCTTGCAAAATACTTTGATGTATCTAACATATATTTCATGGGATTTGCTGATGGGATAAACGATAGTCTTTTAGACCCTATAAAACTAGAAGAAACTGAAAGTGATACAAAAGTAGATTTCAAAATAGATTTTGAAAAACTTTATTTCAATATGCTAGACGCAAAAGCAGATTATTTATATGAACTTCCACAATGGGAAGGGATTTTTTCAAAAGAAAAAAGAAGAGAAATTCAAATAGCTTATAGAGATTCCAAAATGGTGGTCAATAACGACAAAATCGGAAGAAATGACACTTGCCCCTGCGGAAGTGGGAAAAAATACAAAAAATGCTGTGGGAAATAATATAGTATAATTATGTAAAACAATATATGAATTGTAGTAAATAAAACTTTGCACTTTTGTGGTAAGTTTTATTTATTTTTTTTGCATTTTTTTATAATTTAATCAATTAGATGCTATTCTAATAAAAGGATAAATATATTAATTGACGAAGATATTGTTGGTAAAATAACAATATCTTTCCTGTGGGGGTTGTTTTTTTCAGTCATCGGGGTAATATTATGACTATACTAATCAGAAAGGAGTTTTTTATGTATCAGATCTTTTATAAATTGGATGAAGAAAAACAAAATAGAATTATTAATGCAGGGACGAATATATTTTCTATAAAGGACTATAAACATGCATCAACAGACGATATTGCAGCGGAGGCTAAAATTTCCAAAGGTTCATTATTTCAATATTTTAAGAACAAAAAGTCATTATTTATTTTTTTATATGAATATGCTATGAAGAATTATGAGAAAAAAGTGTACGAAAAGTTTAATTTTGATGAGAAAGATTATTTTAAAATGCTTACGCAAAGTCTGAATTTTACAATGGTTCTTTTAGAAAAATATCCTTATATGTATAAATTTGTAATTAAAGCGAGTTGCGAAAAAATGCCAGAGATTGCTGACTCAATGAAAGAAATCAATGATAAAATCGAAGAAAAAATGTATAAGCAAATGTTTGAAAAAATCGATTTAAATAAGTTCAAAGATGGCACGGATATTGAAAAGCTAAATAAAATGATTGGATGGTGTTCAGAAGGAATCTGGAACGAAGGTGTTAAAAATCATTCAAGTATGAGCGAAATGTATGAACAGGCACTTGATATTTATGATTTTTATAAAAATGCAGTATACAAGGAGGAATATCTATAATAAACAATATAATTGTATCAAGATTACAGGGGGGATTATTAATGAATGCTATTGAAATCAAAAATTTGACTAAAAGTTATGGTAAAGCAAGAGGTATTACAAATGTAAGTTTTAATGTTGAACAAGGAGAAATCTTTGGTTTTATTGGACCTAACGGTGCAGGTAAATCAACAACGATAAGAACGTTATTATCTCTGATTTATCCTACTAGTGGTAGTGCTACAATTTTCGGTAAAGACTGTATAGAATTTGGTCCTGAGATAAGGAAGGAAATAGGATATTTACCGTCAGAAATTTTTTATTATGATAATATGAAAGTTATTGATTTACTAAAGTATTCTGCTAGTTTTTACAAGAAAGATTGTAGCAAAAGAATTACAGAACTAGCTGAGATAATGGATCTTGACCTCAATAAGAAAATTGATGATTTATCTTTTGGGAATAAAAAGAAAGTGGGTATTGTTCAAGGCCTGCTACACTCACCTAAACTTATTATACTTGATGAGCCCACTAGTGGACTTGACCCGCTTATGCAACAAAAATTCTTTGAGCTTCTTGAGGAGGAGAACAAAAAAGGTGCAACAATTTTACTTTCTTCTCATATTTTAAGTGAGGTCCAGAGGCTATGCAATCGTGTTGCAATTATTAAAGAGGGGAAAATAATAAAGGTTGATAAGATTAGTACATTACAAGAAAGTAACCATAAAAAAATTAAAATTGAGGTAAAATCAAAAATAGATGATAATTATTTTAAAATCAGTGGAGTCGCCAATTTAGATATAAAGGATAATGTAGTAAGCTTTTTGTTTAGTGGTAATATTAATTTTATTATGAAAAAGATTTCGGAAATAGAAATAAGTAATCTTTGGATTGAAGAGCCAGACCTCGAAGAGATCTTTATGCATTACTATGAAAAGGAGGACTAAAAGCTATGAATATGTTTCTTCATGAATTAAAGACTTATAGGAAATCCACTATTATATGGACTTGTTCTTTAATAACACTTGTTATTCTTTTCTTATCAATGTTCCCCGCTTTTTCAAAGGAAGCTGAGGCATTTAAAGAAATAATGAAAGGATTTCCAGAGCCAGTAAGAAAAGCAATGGGATTCTCTGTAGATAGTATGTCTTCTATTTTAGGGTTTTACTCCTATATGTTTTTATATACAACACTTTGTGGTGCCATTCAAGCTATGAATCTAGGAACCTCCATTGTATCAAAGGAAGTTGGCGCAAAAACAGCAGATTTTCTTTTAACTAGGCCTGTTACTCGCAGGGCGATTATGACATCAAAGCTAATGGCTGCATTAACCTGTCTTGTAATTACTAATATAATCTACTTGTTAGCTTCTAGCATTATGGTGTCCATTGTTTCAACAAAAGACTATAGTTACAAGCTATTTTTTATGATTTCTATTACATTGTTTTTCGTTCAGATTATGTTTCTTGCTTTGGGGATTATAATTTCAGTTGTGATGCCAAAGATTAAATCGGTGCTACCTATTTCCCTTGGTACTGTATTTACATTTTTCATTATTGGTATGTTTGCAGCTACATCGGGAGATGCTGCCATGCGTTACGTTACTCCTTTTAAGTATTTTGACGCAAATTACATCATGAAAAATTCAAGTTATGAGGTTTCATTTAGTATAATAGGAATAGGATTTATTGCTTTTGCAATTACTGCCAGCTATTTTATATATTCTAAAAAAGATGTTCATGCTGCTTAGATATGTTAACACTTAATATTTATTAATGAATGATACGAGGGGGTTAGTTTATGAATGTATTTATTGTAGAGATGAGGGCCCATAGAAAAGGGCTTATTATATGGGCTTTTGGTATTTTATTTATGGTTATTGCTGGTATGGGCAAATATGTTGCATTATCAGCCTCAGGTCAGTCAATGAATGATTTATTTGATCAAATGCCAAAATCTATGCAAACAATCTTTGGTATAGGTAGTTTTGATTTGTCAAAGGCTAGTGGTTATTATGGAATGCTCTTTTTATATTTGGCGCTTATGGCAACTATTCATGCTGCTATGCTTGGGGCTGATATAATTTCAAAAGAAGAGAGAGATAAAACTGCAGAGTTTCTACTTTCAAAACCTATTTCAAGAAATAAAATCATAACATCAAAACTATTGGCAGCCTTTGTGAATGTTTTAATATTTAATATTATTACTTTGGTTTCTTCGATCATTGTGGTAGGGAAATACAGTAAAGGGGAAGCAGTAACCACAGAGATAGTAATCTTAATGAGCGGAATGTTTGTTTTGCAGCTTATATTTATGTTTATTGGCACGGCCATAGCTGCAATAAGCGAAAATCCAAAGACTGCAACATCAATATCTACAGCAGTTCTTTTAATAACGTATATGTTATCTATGGCAATAGACTTAAGCGGTAAATTTAAAAATGTTAAATACTTTACACCATTCAAATATTATGAAGCTAAGAATTTGATTAATGGTGGTGGTTTTCAATTGAGTTTTGTAGTTTTATCAATTATAATTATTTCAGCAACCATAAGCATCACATATGTGTTTTATAAGAAAAGAGACTTGAGCATATAGAATGCCATTCGAATTTTAGTTATAACATGGGGGTTTATCCATGTTATTTGTTTTTAACGACATTCCAGCTCCGCAGGAGATGATTTAATGAGAGTTCAGAAGGTGGATAGCTGCGCAGGTAATGATTTGGTTTGTAATTTTGAAATATGTCATGCAATCTTATATTATATTTATGATAAATGTAATATAAGTGAAATAAAGGAGAGCTAAAAATGAATATAACTATAATTTGTGTAGGAAAAATAAAAGAAAAGTATTTAAAAAGTGCTATAGATGAATATACAAAAAGATTATCTAGATATTGTAAACTTAATATAATTGAATTAAGTGATGAAAAAACTCCTGATAATGCCTCTGAAAAGGAAGAGGTTATAATAAAGGACAAAGAAGGAGAGGCAATAGTTAGAAGCATAAAGGATAATGTGTTTGTAATTGCTCTAGAGCTAAATGGAAAGACGTTATCCTCAGTGGAGTTGTCCAATTATATAAGGGATTTAGGTATAAGAGGTGACAGTAATATAGCTTTTGTTATTGGAGGTTCATTGGGACTATCTAAGGCTGTTTTAGAAAGAGCTAATTATAAATTATGCTTTTCAAAGATGACTTTTCCACATCAATTATTTAGAGTAATGCTACTGGAACAGGTTTATAGAGGGTTTAGAATAATAAGTGGGGAACCGTACCATAAGTAACAGAGAATTTATTTGTGGAAGTTCACCTTGCTTAATACGAGTTTATCGAAATCTGTAGATGTATTCTTAAAGTTATCCACAACCATAGTATGAAACCTCCACTTTATCAACATTTTATTCATATTAGTATACAGTCATTTGTCATCTCCAACTAATATTATTTAGAATATGGATAAATATATCTATGCCAGTACTCTTAAATGTTGCATATATTATATGGAACAAATAATTTGTTTTAATTATTTGTCCCATGTTTATAGTTGTCTAGTATTAATGGAGATGAGAAAATGGACAAGAACAACATTTTTTTAAAAATATATGGAATATCTGGAATATTGGGCATCCTTTCTAAAATATTCACAAGCATACAAACTTCATATACTATACTTTTGGTGCTTATTAGTTTAGATACTATTACAGGAATATATACTGCTATAAAATATAAAAGGTTTTCAAGTGTGGGATTACGTAAATTTACTAAAAAAGTTAGCACTTATACACTTTCCATAATTACAGTTAAATTGTTAGAGAATATTATAGTTCCAATAGTAAATACAAGCATGTTATCTCAAATTGTTATAGCTTTTCTAGCAATTACAGAGAGTATAAGTATTTTAGAAAATCTAACATTAGTCGGAGTGCCTATACCTTCTAATTTTTTACCTTTATTGATTAAGACCTTAAAGATACCAGGATTAAATAATTTGTTGGAAGATTCGAAACACAAGAAGGAAGAATCCTCTGCTATTGATGATATTGATGATATAGTAAATTATCAAATTCCTACTTTTGAGGATAAATATATGAGGATGTTTTTAGAAATTAAATATGATGTATGGAAGTCTATTATTAATCAAATCATGCTTATAAATGAAACTATTCAGGATAATCCAGATATTTTGTTTTGTAAGATACTATCATTAGTAGAGTTAGGCATTAACGATACGAATAAGAGATGGGTAGAAGAGAAAATTCCAATTAAATATATTGAAAAAATATCGCAAGAACATCAGTCTAAAATAGATAAGTGCATAGAGAAGCTAAAAATCATTTGTTACTCTGAGAAAACTACAGGGGAGAAAAAAGATCAGATTATTGATTGTATTCTAATAGCTTTATATCAAACAATAATTGATGCACGTAAAATGATATAATAATAAATCCTAGCTTCATTTGAATTCTAGGATTTATTATTAGTATAATTACTACTATAAATAGAATAGAAGGGAGGGATTATTATAGATGAGTCACAATTATTAAAAGGCATTTTAGAAGGTAGCGTATTAAGCATTATTTTTCAGGGTGAAACTTGCGATAAAAATATTATGAGGATTTTAAAAAAGTGTATTAAAGGACTAAAAAATGAAAATTAGTGAGGTGTGTTTATGCTAAAAGTTATTGTTGTTGGAGGAGGACCTGCTGGTATCATGGCAGCTATCAGTGCAGCAAAAAATAGTGAAGTTATATTAATAGAAAGAAACAAAGAAATTGGTGCAAAGCTAAAACTTACGGGTGGAGGCAGATGCAATATTACAAATAATAGAGATATAGAGGAATTTTTTGATAAGATAGTAAGTAATAAGAAATTTCTATATAGCGCTCTTTATACATTTTCAAATAATCAACTTTTAGAATACTTTAAAGGAATTGGATTAGAATATAAGGAGGAGCTTGACCAAAAGATATATACCAAAAGTAATAGGGCCGATGAAGTTATAGAATTACTGAAAAATGATTTAGAAAGAAATAATGTTAAGATTATGTATAACAGTAAGGTTCAAGGGTTGATAGTTGAAGATGGACAAATTAAAGGTGTAGTAACGGATGATGGCAAGCGGATTTTAGGCGAAAAGGTAATTGTTACAACAGGAGGAAAGAGCTACCCAGATTCTGGTTCAGATGGTTCTATGTTTGAAGTATTAAGTAAATGTGGACACACTATAACACCTTTATACGCAGCATTAATCCCATTAGTTATAAAGGAAGAGTTTGTTAAGAGTTTACAAGGCGTTGCAATGAAGGATGTTGTAGTTTCAGCTAAGATTAAAAAGAAGAGTATAGAAAAGTTTGGTGATATGATATTCACTCATTTTGGAATATCAGGACCAGCAGTGTTAAAGCTTTCATCTTATATAAGCAAAGCTTTAGGAGAGGGAGAAGTACAAGTTACTTTAGATTTTTTAAGAAATAAGTCTAAGGAGGAAATATCAGAGATTATGTGGAGCAATCCAAATAAGACTGTACTTAATAATTTAAAAGGCATTCTTCCACAAAATTACTTGAAAGAAATATTTGATATGTTAGGAGTAACAGAGGTTAAGATTAATGACTTAAAGAAGACTGATGAGAATAAGATAATTACTTATATGAAGGAAATGAAACTAACAGTTAGAGAAACTTTATCGATTAAAGCAGCTCAAGTAACTTCAGGTGGAGTTAAAGTTAAAGAAATAAATGCTTCAACTATGGAATCAAAACTTATAAAAAATCTTTATTTTGCAGGAGAAGTTATGGATATTGATGCTGAGACAGGTGGATATAATCTTCAAATGGCATTTTCTACAGGATACTTAGCGGGAAGCAATTAAGCACAGAAGGGTACATGTAATACTTTTTCATGCAATTTTATTGACAAGAAAATACTTCGGTGATAGAATTAAAATATAATTCGTAACAAGAACTAATTCGGAGGAAGTTTATGGATATAAACAAAATAGAGCAAATTATTTTTAATCATATTGATGAGTTTAAGGTTTTGTTTTTTCCAGAACAGTGGAGTGATATATTCTTAGATTTTTCTAAGAATGAAATATTAGCATTATTATTCTTGCATCGAAAAAAGAATGCTAATATGACGGAAATAGCAGAGTACATAAATGCTCCATTAAATACTGCCACAGGGGTTATCGCTAGATTAGAAAAAAAGCTAATGGTAGAAAGAATAAGAAGTGCAGAGGATAGAAGAATAGTTTTAATAACCCTTACAGAGGTTGCAAGTACTGTGATTGAGAAGGAAAAGGCTATGATTGTTAAATATTTTATTGAGATTTACGGAAAGCTTACCGAGGAGGAAATTTCTTCAGCTTTAAGTATTTATAACAAAGTACTGGGAGTTTTTAAGGGAATTAAGAATCCAGTTAAAGAAGATGTTCCTGTTAAAAAATTAAGAAAAATAATTATTGAATAGCTCAGTGAACCTGAGTTATTTTAAGAAGAAATACTTCGTTAAAAGAACTATTCAATTAAAGAATTAAAATTAGGAGGGTTGATATGAAAAGAATAATTATTTTTACTGGAAAAGGTGGAGTGGGTAAAACAAGCGCCGCAGCAGCTCATGCACTTAAGGCTTCAATAGAGGGAATAAAAACTTTAATTGTTAGCACTGATATGGCACATAACTTGAGTGATATTTTTATGCAACAAATAAAGAATGAGCCTACAGAAATGCGGGAAAATTTATGGGGGCTTGAAATTGATCCTAATTATGAAATGGAGAATTATTATGGGAGTATTCAAGCTGCTTTTAAAAAAATGATGGTTTTTAAAGATGAAGAGCAAGCAGAAAGTTTTGAGGATATTGTTGTGTTTCCAGGAATGGAAGAGCTATTTTGTCTTTTGAAAATTAAAGATTTATATGACAAAGGTACTTATGACCTAATAATTGTGGATAGTGCACCCACAGGAGAGACCATATCCCTTTTAAAATTTCCAGAGCTTATGAGTTGGTACATGGAGAAATTATTTCCCATTGGAAAGGTTGCAATGAAAGTGCTCAGACCTATCTCTAAAATAGCATTTAAAATAGAAATGCCTGATAAGCAAGCTATGAATGATATTGAAAAACTTTATATAATGCTAACAGATCTTCAAAACTTATTTAAGGATAGAGAGAGTTGCAGTATAAGATTGGTTACAATTCCTGAAAAAATGGTTATTGAAGAGACCAAGAGAAATTACATGTATTTAAATCTTTATAATTTTAATGTAGATGCAATATATATTAACAGGATAATACCCCAGGATATAGGTAATGAATTTTTTGATGAGTGGAAATGTATTCAAAGAAAGTACATGGAAGAAATAGATTCAGTATTTTTGAATTTGCCGAGGTTCAAAATTAAATGGTATGAGGTAGATATTAATGGAATTTGCGGCTTAGAAAGGATAGTTGTGGATTCTCTGAATGTTAAGGATATATTTAAGGTTCAAAAAATAACCTTTAACGAGAAATTTGAAAAGGTTGAGGGTGGTTATAAGCTTCAAGTTTATGTGCCTTTTGGAGATAAGAAAGACTTAGAACTGTATGAAACTGGTTCTGATATATCCATAAAAATAGGCAATTTTAAGAGGAATATTCCTTGTCCAAATTCACTGAGAAAATACTCAATAAGTAAAGCTGATTTTAATGAGGATTATCTATCTATTTATTTTGATGAGAAGGTGGATTAGATGAATGGTGAAATAATTAAAAAATTGATAAGAATAGAAAAACTTAAATATGAGGTTATAAAAGATGTTTTGCCAGAAAAAATCTTGCACAAGATCAATAACTTTGAGAAGGAAGCAATTATCCTTATTAAGGATATTGGATTGCATCTTATTAACGAGGGTTGTGAAAAAGCGGAAGAGGAAGCAAACCAAGAGATTAAAAAGGTTAAAGTAGATTTTTTATAATTGAATTGGAGGGATTAAAATGAGAATTATTTTATATACAGGAAAAGGTGGAGTTGGAAAAACTAGTGTCGCATCAGCCACAGCCTGCCAGATTGCAAAGCAGGGGAAAAAGGTGCTTATAATGAGCACTGATCAGGCTCATAGTCTTTCCGATGCCTTCGGTGTAAAGCTATCGAATACACCTACCCAAATTTCAGAAAATTTAGAAGCTATAGAGGTGGATGCTCTTATTGAAAATGAAGCTATTTGGGGGAATATCAAAGGCTATATAGAAAAATTGATGCTTTTAAAAAATGCAAAAACCATTGAGGTTGAAGAATTACTGGTTTTCCCAGGGTTCGAGGATCTGATCTCCTTACTTAAAATTAAACAGATTAATGATGAAAATAACTATGAGGTGTTAATAGTTGATTGTGCTCCTACTGGCGAAACTATGTCGCTTTTGAAGTTTCCAGAGCTTTTCAAGTGGTGGATGGACAAAATTTTTCCTATGAAAAGGAAGATGGCAAAAATCGCAAAGCCAATAATTGAGCATACAGTAAAGATTCCGCTTCCTGATGAGAGAACTTTTGATGAAATAGAAATGCTATATAAGAAAATTGATGAACTCCATAAGTTAATGCTCCAAAAGGATAAGGTAAGCCTTAGAATAGTTACTACTCCAGAAAAGATTGTTATCAAGGAAGCTAAAAGAAATTTTTCTTATTTGCATCTCTATGATTTTAATGTAGACGCAATTATTGTTAATAAAATAATTTCAGAAGAGGGAGGGAAAGGATATTTCGAAAAATGGATGAAGCTTCAAAGTGAAAATCTTAAGGAGATAAGTGAAAGTTTTAGCCCGGTACCAATTTTCAAAACTGAGTTAATGCATAGCGAGGTTAGGGATTATGAGGTCCTATTAAATATGGGAGAAAGTATATTTAAAGAAGTTTCTGCAGACAAAGTGCTCTTTAAAGACAAAATTTTTGAAATTGAAAAATCAAGTATAGATGAAAGCTATTATTTAAATATCAATATGCCTTTTGTAGATAAAAATGAATTAAATTTACTTCAAAATGGAGATGAAATTAGTATTTCCATTAAAAATGAAAAACGAAATTTTGTACTTCCACAAAAATTACAATCAAAGGAAATCATTAAAGCCGGTTACAAGGATGGGAAATTAAGAATACAATTTAATTTTAGGGAGCAAAAAGTGAAATATATTTAGTAGATATAAGAAGTTCTGATTATCTTAAAATCAATATTTTAGCTAGGGTAGCAGGTATAATTCGTTATATGTGATAATAACTCATAATTTGGTGGAAGTCACCCAATTATGAGTTATAAAAGTGTTATTTAATAGGAACACATATGTCAAATTGTCCATTATTCATAAATCTCTCGTCGTACAATTCTAGTAGGGGTCTACAATCAAATTCATACGAAGAGGATGGAATGAACTTTTCAAATACATCATTGTAAAATGCACCTAAATCTTTTATAGCTCCACTATAAGTATACACCATGTACTTACCCTCTGGGACAACCTTTGTTACCATACCTTCAGGTACATCAGAAAAGCTGTCTACTTCGGCGCAAGCAGTATAGTTGAACCTACCTTCTGAATCCATTCCACAATTTCCATAATCACATATACCATAATACAGCATGGACTTGCTTTTTTGCTTTATGTCTCCGCAGTTTTTGTTAAATGATTCCCAAAGAGTAGCAATTTCACTATTACTATTGTTTCCAAAATAAGGTATACCTACAGCCTTAAATCCTTCAAAGCTTACTATTTTTTCTTCCATAATTATTGCCTCCATCCATTTATTTGATATCACAATTATATCAGGGAATCCTTGCCAACAGTATGTCAGGAATTATGTAGCCCTATATAAATTTGAAATTATATTTGTTTTTCTAATTATGTACGATCTAAGCTCTATAGGCTCTAAAACCTCAATTCTATCACTTAAAGGAAAAATTACATTGCAGGCAGTTTGAAAACTTATCATGTCGATATCATAAAACCAATTATCATTAACTCTCATGGAAGAGAGTACACAAAAGCCTTCAAGGGTCTGCTTCTTTTCCTCATAGAATTTAATTTTAACAGGATATGAAGCGTGGTTTACTTTGAGGTAGGACTGTCTCACAAATTGATGCTTACTATTTTCCCAAAACTTTCCCAGGTTAAAGTTCTCATCCATGATGAAGCTTTCATCTAGCACTTCAATACTTTCAATTCTGCTACATTTAAAAATTCTAATCTCATTTTTTAATTCACAAAACGCTACCACATACCACTGAGAATCTTTTACCACAGCACCATAAGGTCTTATAATCCTTTCGGATACTTCTCCGTCAAATTTTTTATAGTGAACTTTTAATTTTTTTAAATTAAGCACTGATTTTTTTATTATATCTACATTCTGATTTTGTATTCGCGTGCCCCACCAAGGTTGCGAATCAATAAAAAACCTTTCCTTAGCTTTAATAATTTCTTCTCTATGTTCCTTTGATACACTATTTTCAAGCTTAATGACGGCAAGTTTTAGTTGCTGCGACATTTCAGTATTTTTTTCTGAGTGTATACCCATACCTGAAAGCAATAGATTAACTACATCACCGCTCGCTAGGTTATTAGAATTGATTTTATACCCCTCAACAAAAGAAAAACCTCCACTAGGACCTGGAATTGATAAAATAGGAATACCTGATTCGCACAATATATCCATATCTCTGTATATAGTTCTTTCTGAGGTTTCAAGTATTTTTGATAAATTTCCGGCTTTCATTATTCCTCGTGTATTAAGCAACATAATAATTCCGAGCAGCCTGTGAAGTCTCATGAAATCACACCCTTATTATTAATTTATTTTATAGATTGAAAAAAGCACTTTAAATCCTTATTAACGATGTCATTTTTTTCCTCATTTGCTATTCTATAAATAGAATAGCATTATATGAAATATGCGTCAATATTATAGGGGGTGGGAATGGGAGCTACTTTACTACCTTATATTATCTATGGATAAATTTATTTTATATTTTAAACCATTATCGACCATTAATTCAAAGAAAACATCGCTTTGAGTATTAAATCCTAGAAGAAAATTGGAAAATAATTAAAAATGACCGAAAAAAGGGAGTGATTTTGGTTGAAACGTGACCTGCTATCATGACATAATAATGGTAATAAATACATATATAAGGGAGAAAAAAATGAAAAGAGGAATTAATAAAAACTCATGCCTATCAGTAATTATAGTAATGTTGTTTTTTATTACTATGATTCCAGCAAAAATTACTTTTGCGTCAGCAGCAGATGCACCAGGGGTAGCATCATTATCTCATGATCAATGGTCAGGTGATTTAGATGGTAATTACAATATTACATTAAGTATGTGGCATGGAAATAATGGGACAAGCTACAAACTTTATGAAAAGATAGGAGGATTAAGTGAATTTAAGGTGGTTGACGAGGGGGATTTAACTGATAACACACCAGCAGCACAATCTAAAGCGATTAGTATTAAAGGAAGAACAATTCCTGCAACATATTTTTATTATGTTGAATTAATTAATAGTTTTGGGAAATCAAAAAGTAATGTAATTGAAGTTTCCGTTGGAACAGCGAATGAAAGTAAAATACTAATTGAGGGCATTGATGGAGATTCTCAAGCGCTTCAAGCAGTAATTACACAGGGTACAAATAAATATAAAGTAGTTAATAATAATACAAAGGAGCCGCAATATAGCGTGAAAATAAGTAATTCATCAGTACTTAAAGCGACTATAGACAATGATGGTAATTTAACATTAGAAGGACTTGCGGCTGGAAGAAGTGGACTTCAAATCCATGAAGCAAGCACAAATGAAACTAGATACATAGGAGTAAAAATTAAAGAGGCTAATGGTGACTTACCGGGTATGCCTAAGTATTTATCTTTAGGACAAGTCTCAGAGGATAAAAAAGGAGATTTAGATTTTTGGAAAGATATAGATATAGATAATACAAATAAGAGAATGGATGTTAGATATATATATATAAATGGGGGACCTCTAGCTAATGGGTGGAGAGAGTGGACAACTGTTGATGGAGATAGGGCTAAGAATTATATTAAAGAAAGTTTAAAGCTTGGAATAATTCCATTCTTTGTTTACTATAACATTCCGGATAGCGGAGAAAACTATGAATTAGATTTAGCCCATATCAATAGTAAGGAATATATGGAAGCTTATTTCAAAAATTTAAAATTCTTTTTAGATATATGTGTTGAATATGGACAAGGTGAAACTATAGGAATGGTATTTGAACCAGATTTCTTAGGATATATGATGCAACAATCTAAGAAAAAACCAAATGAAATATCAGCTTTAGTTGAAGCCGCTTATTCATCGGGTGTGCTACAAAAGGGTGTAGACCCAAAGTTTAATAATACGGTGGAAGGCCTTGTTACTTCTATTAACTATACTGTTAATAAATATTATCCTAAAGCATATAATGGATGGCAATTTAATACATGGGCTTATGAAAACGGAGAAATACCAGGACAAGGCTTAATGCATTTAACTGAAAGAGATGGATGGGCAGCGGGAAGACAACAAATTGAAGCAGTGGCGAAAGAAACTGCTGAATATTATTTAGCAGCTGGAATTACAAGCTATGATGCAGAATTTATTTCTATAGATAAGTATGGATTAGATGGAGGTGTTTGCGAAACAGGAGCAGCTGTAAATCCAAAATTTTCTAAATGGTTTTGGAATGCAGACCTTTGGAATAATTACTTGTTATATACAAAAACTCTTCATGAAACTACAAAAAAGCCGGTTATACTATGGCAAATTCCTGTGGGACATATTAATGGAACTGTTGAAAACAGTCCATATACTGGCAAACCATTTGAAACTTTAACTAACAAGGATACGACAGGTGAAGATTCAGCACCATCATTCTTCTTTGGAGATACATTTAAAGCTGGAAATTCTGATAGAGTAGATTATTTTGCTTCAAATGGGGCTAATGATCCTGATATAAAAAGGCAAGGAGACACTATTACTTGGGGAAGTCATATGGGTGAAGCTAGAGATGCGGGAGTAGTATCAATGTTGTTTGGTGCTGGTGTTAATTCTAGTACTGATGCAGTTGGATCACCACCTACTGAAGATTATTGGTGGATTACAAAAGCGCAACAATATTATAAAAATCCAGTTTATTTAAATAAAACTGTAAATCAATAACTTTTCTGTTAGTGTAAATTTTATAAAAAATAAGGAGGCGCAATAAGTGAAAGTAATCAAATTTAAAAAGGCGATGGCAGCAATTATGGTATCTGTTTTTGCAGTTAGTACATTTGCAACACCGGCGAAGGCAGTTACAAGCGATGAAAAGACGAAAGACTTAGAAAGAAAGGTAGTTGGATATTTTCCAGAATGGGCTTACAAAAGTGAAGTTCAAGGTAATTTCGATGTAGCTGATTTACAATGGGATTCTTTAACACATATCCAATATTCATTTGCAATGGTTGGAGAAGACAATAAAATTGGATTTGGAGATAAAAAAGCAGCTATTGAAGAGGATTTCGCAGATCATAAATTAGAGCATAATGGGAAGGAGGTAAAGTTGGATCCAAATCTACCATATAAAGGTCACTTTAATGTATTACAACAAATGAAAAAACAATATCCAGATGTAGATTTATTAATATCTGTAGGTGGATGGACAGGAACTAGAGGTTTTTATAAAATGATAGATACAGATTCTGGGATTAACACATTTGCTGATTCTTGTGTTGACTTTATTAGAAAATATGGGTTTGATGGCGTGGATATTGATTTCGAATATCCATCATCAGTAGCTACATCTGGGAATCCTGCGGATGCAGATTTATCAGAACCAAGAAGAGCTGTATTAAATGAAAGATACAACGTTTTAATGAAAACGTTAAGAGAAAAATTAGATGCAGCTTCAAAAGCAGATAATGAAAAATATTTATTAACTGCAGCAGTTACTGCTTCATCTTGGGTGCTTGGTGGAGTTCAAGATAATAGATATGCAAGTTATTTAGATTTTCTAAGTATAATGTCATATGATTTTCATGGTGGATGGAATGAAAATGTTGAAAACTTAGCAAATATCTACCCAGATGCAGCTGATAATGAAACTACTGGAATGGCGATGCCAACTCTTAATATGGATTGGGCATACAAGTTCTATAGAGGGGTGCTTCCTCCAGAAAAGATTTTAATGGGAATTCCATACTATACAAGAGGCTGGGAAAACGTACAAGGTGGGAATGGTTCAGGTTTACATGGTAAAAGTAAAACACCTGCCGCAGGAAAGTACAACCTTTGGGGAGATGATGATAATAAAGATGGAACTCCGGACCCTGCTGGCACTAATCCATTATGGCATGTATTAAACCTTATGGAAAAAGATCCTAACTTGAAAATTCACTGGGACGATGTTGGTAAGGTGCCATATGTGTGGCAAGGAGATAAAAAAGTATTTTTATCTTTCGAAAACGAACAATCAATAGATGAAAGAGTTAAGTACATTGGAGATAAAAACTTAGGTGGAGCTTTAATCTGGGTTATGAATGGTGACTATGGTGTTAATCCTAACTATGTTAAAGGTTCAGATAAGACAAACGAAGGTAAATATACTTTCGGGGATACATTAACTAAAAATCTGAAAAGTGGATTAGATAAAATGGGAAATTGTAAAGAAACAAAAGAAGATATTGGAGATGCTCAAGCAATCGATGTTAAAGTTGATACTATTACTAAATATGATCATCCAAATGGAGAAACCGTATTCACAGTAACTAACAATACTGGAGCAACGATTCCTAAGGGATGGGAGATTCAATTTGATATACCTAAATCTGCTTTATACGTTGGAGCGGAAGGAGGAACTGGAACTGTTACAGAAGTTGGCGATTTCTATAGAGTAAACTTAAAAACATCTGGTTGGACTGATATTCCAAATGGTAGGACCGCATCAGTTAAGGCTAAGATGAAGTTATGTTTCGCGGGAGTTAAAAATATAAAGATTAATGGGAAGATTCCTGCTAGTCAACCTGTTAATGGTAATCATCTTCCTACACTTAAAGGTGTTAAAGATCAAGTTATAGTAGAAGGGTCACCTTTTAATATTATGAATGGTATTTTTGCAAATGATGTAGAAGATGGAGATATAACTAGTAGTATAGCTGTATCAGGTGAAGTTGATACAAAAAAGGTTGGAACTTATACAGTAAAATATAGTATTACAGATAAGGGTGGAATGGTAGATAAAAAAGATGCAAAAATATATGTTATTCCTAAAGCTCATTCAAATGCAGCTATTTGGGATGCCGGAACTTTATATACAAATGGACAAAAGGTAGTATATGAAGGTAAGATTTATGAAAATATTTCGTGGTGGACACCTGCTGGAACATTACCAACGAGTGTGTCACATTACAAAGTTATTGTTGATTTATCGCTGTAAAGTAATGCAGATGGTGATAATATCATTGATATATATGACTTAGTTATAGTAGGAAAAGATATGTAATTAAATGAAAAAAATTATTAAGGGGGAGAAAAATCATGTCAAAAAAGAAATTATTTAAAAATATCAAATCAGTAGTAGCATTAGCTGCAATTGCCACGTTAACAATGACAAGTGTTGTACCAGCAGCTACAGTTAATAATTTAGCAGCACCACCACAGGAGGTCGAGCAAAAAGCATCTACTTCTAAACTTCGTAATGTTATGTATTATGGAGATTGGTCAATTTGGGGAGGAGAAGGAAACTTTTTTCCTAAAGATATACCGGTAGATAAACTAACACATTTGAATCTTGCATTCATGGACTTTACTAAAGATGGTGAATTGGCATTTTGTGATAAGGACGCTAATATTGGACATCCACTAGGAAATGCAGGTGTTACGTATGGAGATATTAATGGTGGTATCATAAATGAATACCAATCTTTAAGAGAGAAAAATCCGAATTTAAAAATTGGTACATCTTTAGGTGGATGGTCTAAATCAAATAATTTTACATGGGTAGCTAGAAATCCACAAACTAGAGCTAAGTTTATTAAAAATGTATTAGATTTTATGGAGTATGCTAATTTAGATTTCGTAGATTTTGATTGGGAATATCCAGGCGAAGTTAGGGCGGCAGACAAGGTTGATAACAAAAATGATATGGGTAATCCCGATTCAATTCCGGCAGATAAAGAAAATTATATAACGATGCTTAAAGAATTTAGGGTAGCATTAGATGCAAAGGAAAAAATATTAGATAAGAAATATGAGATGTCAGCAGCGTTACCAATGGCACATGAAAAAACTAATGTTGGTATTAATGTTAATGAAATGTTTAAAATATTAGATTTTGGTAACATTATGACTTATGATGCAGCAGGTGCATGGTCAGATACAAGTGGTCATCAAACTGCTCTTTATGATAATCCTAATGATCCGTTTGCAGGAAAGGGATTCACAGTTGATTCAAGTATTAAGAAATATATTGAACTTGGAGCACCATCAGAAAAATTAGTTATAGGTGCCGCATATTACACTAGAGGCTGGGAAAAAGTTTCAAATGATGTGCCAGATAAAAATCTTCCAGGTTTGTTTGGAAAAGCAACTCAAATAAAAAAGGATTCAGATGGAACACTTTCTTATGGGGCTACCAATTATGCTCCGGTAAAATCGGGAGACGGTGGTCGTAACAGTGGAGTTTGGGGATGGAGAAATCAAGATGAGTTAAAAGCTAAATATCCAGGAATAAAAGAATATTGGGATGATACTGCAAAAGCACCATACATGTACAATGAAAAGACAGGAGCGTTCTTCACTTACGATAACCCAAGATCAATTGCAGAAAAAACTAAGTATGTTAAGGATAATAACTTAGGTGGGATGATTGCATGGATGGCATCTCAAGATAAGCAAACAGATTCAACTAAGAGAGATGAGTTAACAAAAGCAACTAAAGAAGGTTTATTTGGGAAAGATGCATTACCTACTTATAAAATAGTTCAACCAAAAGTATATGCAAAAGCTTCAGTTACTTCAAGCAAACCAGCATGGGGAAATGGAGGTGCATTATCTATTGATTTAAAAAATGATTGTAAAATAGAAACAAGCGGCCAAACTATACAACTTACAGAAACAGCTGCAAAGACTTTAAAGCATACTAAATTATATATAAAAACTAACGGAGTTAAAGTTACTGGAGGAGAATATCCAGCACCAGCAGTTAAAGAAGAAAATGGATACTATGTTCTTTCATTTGATGGGTCAGAACAAAAACTTATAAAGCCAGGTGCTTCAATGAAGTTTAATTTAAGAACTGATAAAGTATTAAATGGATTAGACGGAATAGTAAGTATTGAAATGACTCAAAGAATGCATGCAAATGGTCCAGAATTCGGTAGAGTTACTTTATACTAAGGTGCTGGAGCGGGTGGAACAACAAACCCAGAAACACCATGGACAGCTTGGGAAAAAGTAGACTAAATAAATAGAAGTATGGGGGTCAAGAAGCTGTAAAGTGATTACAGGATGAATGACTCCCTACTTCTATTTATTTTAAAAATGAGAGGGCATTTAAATAAATAACAAGTCAATGTGCTAATCTATTTTCATGTCCATAATAAAAAAACCATTTACATAACTATCTTCATATACTTCCTTGTAGTAGCAATAAAGTAAACGATATATACAGCTACAAAAATAACAATGCTACTGATAGCGGGTACTATTATGTTATAATTCATCAGTTTGCTTAAAACAGACATTGCAACGCAGCTGTGGATTATGCCAACAACTAAAGGCAACAGATAGGACATTCCTATTTGTATTGCAGTAGCTTTGAAAATTTCTTTCTCTGTCATTCCAAGCCTTTTTAATAAAACATATTTATTTTTATCTAAATAGGCTTCACTTACAATTTTGAAATATATTATGCTTCCTGTTGCAATTATGAAAACTAGTGAAAGAAAAGCTCCAAGGAAATAAATTATTCCAAAAATATTGTAAGAAGATGTATCCTTGCTGGCATTTACACGTAAAGAATCTTTAATTGAATTAGTTGTGAATAATTCACGGAAAGAAGATATGTTCTCACTCACATTTTCACGCGAAGGCTCTTTAGGTGAATTAATCTTGTATAATTCCTGTTTTAGCAATTTCATATTGTCTGTATTATTTATTTTTATCCCATTAAACTGATATGTGTCAGAAGTAGCCTTAAGGAAATCATAGTCTTCATCATTTAATATAAGACATGATGTGGGTATGCCAATACCAAAAACAGGAGTTTTAAGTGTATTCTTTATAGTATAGTCCTTATTATTTATAGAAGCTTTTTCATTTTTATAATCATAAAGACTCATTACTACAGTAGGTGGTGCTACATATATTGTTTCGCCACTGGACAAGGTCTCTTTTTTAAAATCATTAATGTTCTTTGCTTCTAGGTCAGAACTTATTTTTATAAAATCTGAATATTTTAAGGCTACTGTTTCTGAATCCTTCAATTTGGTTTCTACATAAACGTGAGGTTTTATAATAAGAAATTCAGTGTTTTCTTCAAGGATTATATCTTTTTTATATTCCTTTAACTTGTCTCTTACCTGCTGCTTAACTGTTTTTTCAGAAGAAACATAGGAAATTTCATAAGGAGATTGTATATAATCTCTTATTCCAATAAAATACTTAAGAGATGCTACTGTTCCATAAGAAGTTAAAGTAATTGTAGCTAATATGGCAACTGCCGCTAAAGTTCGATAGTTATTTTTTATCCTAAAGGCAATGTTAGACATGCATACTATATTTACTCCATTATATAATATTTTCTTTCTGTTTATTATAAATTTCATTATTATAGAATACACAGAGCCAAAAAACCAACAGGTACCTATTACTACAAATATAATGGCAGGAGGTAGGTTTGCAGTAAATTTCATACCAATAGCATTTCTTGCAAAGTAATATCCCGTAAATATGAATATTATAGACAACAAACCTTTTACATAATTAGCCCTTGGAAGTTTTTCTTCTCGTTTAGTTGCATTAAACAAGTCAATTAACTTACTTCTAGATATGTTTATATAACCTAAAACTGCATTTAAAAAGAAGATTACAAAAAATGTGATGGAAGTTTGAATTATTGCTTTAGTACATATGAAAAAACCTATTTTCATGTTTAATAGAGCTACTTTAGCCAGCATCATTAGAAACAGCTTACAAAAGATAATTCCAAGTAAAAGCCCAACTGCTGTTGCAGTTATTCCCATAAAAATAAGTTCTATAGAATAAATAAGTGCTATTTGAGAATTGGAGACGCCCATAAAAGCATAAATTCCTATTTCTTTTTTTCTTTGATTTAAAAAGAAAGAACTTGAAAACCAGATGAAAAATATAATAAATAAAAGTAGCAACCAAGAAACTGAACTTGATACGTCTTTAATATAATAACTAGTTTCATTAGCTTTTTGAAAATCTGGATTATATTTCAGTGCTACAAAATTGTAGAAAACAAGCACTGAAAAAATCATAGACATTATATATAGACTGTAGACTTTTATGTTTCTCTTAAAATTATCGAAAGCTATGCTGAAGGAATTCATTAAAAAGCCCTCCTATTTTCTTCCCTTTGTCCGTAATAATCTGTATCGCCACTCATTGATGCACCCATGTCCATAATTCGCTTAAAAAACTCTTTTCTTCCTTGATTTTTATCAAGTTTTGCATGAATCTTTCCATCTTTTATAAACATTATTCGTCTGCAATAGCTTGCAGCAAACGCATCATGAGTCACCATTATTATAGTAGTTTTAAATTTCTCATTTAGGTCTGTAAGGCATTGCAGAAGTTCTGCTGCCGATTTCGAATCCAAGGCCCCTGTAGGTTCGTCTGCAAATATAACCGAAGGTGAAGTTATAAGAGCCCTAGCTGCGGCGGTTCTTTGCTTTTGACCGCCAGAAAGCTGATATGGATATTTGCTTAGATGATCCTTTAAGCCTAAAAAGCCAGCAATCTCATTTACCTTTTTTATTATTTCATCATGATTTACTTTACTAAGGGCAAGAGGGAGCGCTATATTATCCTGAATAGACATTGTATCGAGTAGGTTAAAATCCTGAAATATAAAACCTATTTTGTTCTTCCTAAAAGCTGCAAGTTCACGTCCCTTAATTCTTTTCATATCATTTTCTTCAAAGAAATAGCTACCACTAGTAGGTTCATCAATGGTAGAAATAATATTTAAAAGAGTAGTTTTACCTGACCCGGAAGGTCCCATTATGCCTAGAAATTCACCCTTTTCAACTTGCAAATCAAGTCCATCTAAAGCGTTAGACGCCATACCTTTTAAGCCGTAAACTTTCTTTAAATTTTTAGTTTCAATAACAATACTCATAAAAATCCTCCTCATAAAATAAAAGCTTACCTTTATTCTACCTATTGACCTCGCTTCCTGCCATCGAATTTAAGTTACATTTAATGTTTTAAGGTTACATTTATGTAACCTTTGCGTAATCTGATAGTTTATAGAAACACACACTAAATTCTGTACCCTTTTCTTCCTCAGATTTAACATATATATTATGACTTAATTTATGAGCCATTTTTTTAGATAAATATAAACCCATGCCTGTGGATTTTGCTAAGATTCTTCCGTTTTCTCCTGTAAAACCCCTGTCAAATATTCTTTTTATGTCTTTTTCTTTTATTCCAATACCATTATCTTTAACATGAAGTACAATAACTTTCGATTCTTCATTAACACAAATAGTTATTTTACCATCATTAGGTACATATTTGCAGGCATTATTAATAAGCTGATCAACAATATATGAGAGCCATTTTTCATCTGTCGTAACAGTGTAGTTTATATTCCCAAGTTCTAAACTTATGTTTTTTGATATGAAAAGTGTAGCATTTCTTCTAACGACTTTTTTTATCAGAGTTTCAATGTTAATTTCATTGATTTGTAAATCTTCCGAATAGCTAGATGATCTACTTGTATAAAGGACCTGGTTAATAAGGAAATTTATTCGATTAAATTCGAGTATAAGCTGCTCTGACATAGTTATTTCCTCTATTTTACCAGCGATGAGCTCACATACCGAAACAGGTATTTTTATTTCATGAACCCACTTTGTTATATAATCATTCATTTCATCAAGGTCTGACTTTACTTCTTGAACTTTTTCTTCCATTTCAACATTTTTGAGTTTGACTATATCTTTTATAAGCTGAACTTCAAAATAGTAACTGCTACTTGGTAATCTTGTATCTACTTTATCTTTATTATTTATAGCTTCGCAAATCCCTTTGTAACTGTATGCCCACCTTTTATAATCAATAAATGTAAAGATTAATGATATAAAAAGGAGCAAAAAATCCATGTATGCTATATCGGTAAATTGTGCATCAATAGGATTGCTGCTTAATAGGATTAGATTTATAGTAAACAAAATACAGATGAAATATAATATTTTTAAGGCTGAATTTTTAATATATGTCATTATAGTCATAGTATCATGTACCCATATCCTTTTTTAGTAACTATAAAATCATTGAGGCCAATACCGCAAAGTTTCTCGCGGAGCCTGTTAATGTTTACTGTAAGAGTATTGTCATTAATAAAATTATCATCATCCCAAAGTGCCCTCATTATCCTCTCGCGAGATATGGTCTTACCCCTGTTTTTCATAAGAAGTAGCATTACTTTGAATTCATTTTTTGTCAGCTCAATTTTCGCTTCTTTATGCATTAGAGTATTTTCAATTAAGTTTAGGATTACTCCATCACATTCTACTAAATCAGAAGTTTGCTCACCATAAGAATAGGCTCTTCTAAGCAATGCATTTATTTTAGCAATTAAAATATCCATTGAAAAAGGCTTGGTTATATATTCATCACCACCGGTATTCATGGCCATGATAATATCCATATTCGTATCCCTTGAAGAAACGAATATTATAGGCACCTTTGATACTTCGCGAAGCTTATTACACCAGTAAAATCCATCAAAGCAAGGTAGATTTACATCCATAATAACCAAATCTGGATTGTTGCGAGCAAACTCTGCAGTTATGTTCTCAAAGTTATCCACAGGCATTGCATCAAACCCCCACTTTATCAACATTTCATTCATGTTAGTGCACAGTGATTTATCATCTTCAACTATCATTATCTTATACATTTTTTACACCCCTAAAATAAGGTGAAACATCAATGGTTAGTTTCGCCTAATATTATATATAATAGAAATCTGAAAATTTCCAGTAAAATTTGCCTTGTTTAGTATAATTGTAACATTAATAATAATGAGGGTAAATCTCTAGATTATTTAACAATACTATAAAAAGAATTGACATGTACCTCACTGTCAGGTTTAAAATTGAATTATTATAAGGGAGGGGTGACGCATGAACATAAAAGATGCTGCTGAAAAAACTGGATTAACCAAAAGGGCAATAAAGTATTACGAAAGTGAAGGGTTAATTATGCCTTTAAAAAATATTCAAAATAACTATAGAGAGTACACTTGTCAAGATGTCATAAAGCTTAATTTAATAGGAGCGCTTAGAACGTTGGGTATTCCCATTGCACAAATCAAAACTGTGACTTCTGGTAACAAAAGTATTCCCGAAGTTATGGCGCAAGCGCTTTCTAGAATAGATAAAGATATTGAAAATTTAGAGAAAAGTAGACTAATTATTTTAAATATTATAGAGAAAAATTTAACTGATTATGACGCTGCGGGAGAACATATAAAGCTGCTTAGGGAAACATTAGAATTGTCCATAGGTGAAAAGAAAGAATATATTTCAAATGCTCTTAGTAGAATATTCCCAGGAATATTTGGTGAAAGTCTTATTATGAACTTTGAACCATTTTTGAATATTGTTATTGATAACGAGGGAAAAAGAAGAGTGTGGTTAAAACTTGTGGAGGAATTGGATGAAATAAATACCGAAGAATTTTTTTTGGATAATAACTATTTTAAGGAACTTGAAAATAAGCTTGAAAATGAAGGTATTTCAGAAGAAGATAAGAGAAGACATTTGTCTGTCATTAAAAATATAATAAATTATGATAAAGCATACATTAAAGGGTATATAAAAAGGATTAAGGACAGTTACCTATTGTTAAAAGAAGATGAAAAAGAAAAGGAACAAGTGAACGAATTCGGTTCATTTTGCGATGATTATTCTAAAGAATTTGGGCGTTTTCACACGAAATTTAGTGAATATTTGACTATTCTTAATGAAGATTATAAAAAATATATAGAAAATATGACAAAAATGAATGATGAATTAAATAAAAAGATGGAAGAAGAAACAGGGATGAATGTAAATGAATTTTTTGAAAGATATATTATAGAAAAATAAATATTTTACATAATCAAATTAGGTGTAGTCATTGTATTTTCTATTGAAAGAGAGAACAATGAATGTGTAAATTTACAGGTATTTATTTACACTGATAACTAAGTTATAATAAAGTTATAAATATTTATAAAAAAAGAGGTGTCACTTTTATGGAAAATAGAATTCTACTTGTTGAAGATGATATAGCTATTAGTGAAATGGTTGAGAATTACCTAATAAAAGAGGGTTTTAACATAACTACTGCTTTCAATGGAGAAGAAGGAGTAGGTAAGTTTTTAAATAATTCCTTTGATTTAATTGTTCTTGATATAATGATGCCGAGGCTTGATGGAATGGAAGTTATGAAAATTGTAAGAGAAACAAGCTTAATACCTATTTTAATTATGTCAGCAAAGGACAGTGATGTAGACACGGCTGTAGGACTGGGACTCGGTGCTGATGACTATATCACAAAGCCTTTTTCAATGATAGAGCTTTGTGCAAGGGTTAAGGCAGGGATAAGACGTGCCAATCAATATGCTAAAAACGATAAGAAAGAAGAAGCGACTATTATTAATGTTAACCACCTTACTGTTAATTTGAAAAACTATTCAGTTACTAAAAAGGGTGTAAATCTACAGCTGACTTCAAAAGAATTTGATATTTTAAGACTATTCATTTCGAATCCAAATAGAGTTTTTACTAAAGCACAAATCTACAGTGTTGTTTGGAATGATGAATATTTTGGAGATGAGAATGTTATAAATGTGCATATGAGAAGATTAAGAGAGAAAATAGAGGACAATCCTTCAGAGCCTAAATATCTTAAAACATTATGGGGCATAGGCTACAAATTAGGAGAATTTTAAAATGATTATTTTTTTATTAATAGTAATAGTTATTTTATTGGGTATCATTTACATTCAGCATAAATCCAAAAAACATAGAAGTGACAATTTAAAGTACATTCATGAAAAGTTAAACAATATTATAAAAAGCAACACCAGTGAAAAGCTTTTAGTCTTTACTGACGATAAAGAGATTATACCCATTTTAATAGAGATTAATAAGGTTTTAGAACATAATCAAAAAATACTAGCAGATTATTTGAAGGCTGAAATAACAATGAAGAAAATGCTTTCAAATATCTCTCATGATTTAAAAACACCACTTACAGTGGTGCTTGGGTATATTGAAACAATAAAACTGGACAGCGATATAAGCAGCGAAGAAAGAAATTTCTTATTATCAAAGGTTGAAAATAAAACAAAAGAAGTGATGAAGCTCATTAATAAGTTCTTTGACTTAGCAAAGCTAGAGTCAGGGGACACGGATATACCACTAACAAGAATTAATATTAATGAGGTTTGCAAAAAAAACATATTAGCTTTTTATGATATTTTAACTAATAAAGGCTTTGAGGTTATTATTGATATTCCAAAAATCAACATTTATTGTCTAGGAAATGAAGAGGCGCTAGATAGAATTATAAATAATTTCATTTCAAATGCCATTAAATATGGAAACGATGGAATGGTTTTAGGATTAACACTTAGAAGTGATGAGGAGTATGTATATGTAGAGGTTTGGGATAAGGGTAAAGGCATTAGTGAAACGCATCAAGATAGGGTCTTTGAAAGGATGTACACTCTTGAGGATTCAAGAAATAAACTGTATCAAGGCAGTGGTCTTGGTCTTACAATAACTAAAAGACTTGTAGAAAAATTAGAGGGAGAGATAATCCTCGAGAGCAAACCTTATGAGAAAACGTCGTTTATTTTTAAATTAAAAAGAATAACCTATTAATGATTATGTAAAGCAAGGTGACCTGTCTATAGTACCACTATAAAGATAGGGCACCTTTTTTTAGAAAAGACTTAAGAATTTTGTAAGATTTAAGTAATAAAAAAGAGAAGTTCAATTGCTATAATATAAATATGGAAAGTGGTTGAAGGGGGAGATAAAATGGAATATATACTAAAAACTAGTAATCTGACTAAAACATATAATGGCAAAGAAGTGGTAGCAAATGTGAATATGAATATTAAAAAGGGTGAAATTTATGGGTTTCTAGGACCAAATGGTGCAGGGAAAACAACAATTATGAAGATAATGACAAATCTAGTTAAGCCTACAAGTGGTGAAGTTGAAATTTTCGGCGAAAAGCTTACAGATACCTCCTATGAGGTTTTAAAAAGGCTTGGTTCTATCATTGAATATCCCGTGTTTTATGAAAGGCTTACAGCCAGAGAAAATTTGGAGCTTCACTGTGGGTACATGGGTTACCACGATAAGGGAGCAATTGATAAAGCGATAGATCTTGTAAATCTAAAAAATATTGATAATAAACTAGTTAAAGATTTTTCTCTTGGTATGAAGCAAAGGCTCGGAATTGCAAGAGCAATCACAACCAAGCCAGAATTATTAATACTAGACGAACCTATCAATGGACTTGACCCAATAGGCATTAAGGATTTAAGAAATTTATTTAAAATGTTGAGTAAGGAGTACGGAATAACTATATTGTTATCTAGTCATAGTTTAGGAGAAATTGAGCAAATAGCGGATACCATAGGAGTTATAAATAGTGGTAGATTAATAGAAGAAGTTTCTATGCAAAGCATCAGAGAAAGTAATACAGAATATATAGAACTGGTTACTAAAGATTACAAAAAAGCGTCGTATATTCTATCAAACAATCTTAATATATCCAATTTTAAAGTTCTGGATATTGGTGTAATAAGGATATATGAAGCTACAGTACCACAAAGCATTATATCTAAAACCTTAGTTTTAAATGATGTTCTCATTGAAGAAATAACTAAGAAAAACAGTTCATTAGAAGAACACTTCTTAAACTTGTTAAATGGAGGTGACATAAATTCTTAAATTAATAAAATTAGAAATGAAAAAGAGTAAGGTATGGCGAAATATAAAAGGGGTTATAATCGCAAATATAGTTATAATAGCGCTGCTGGCAGTAATGATTTTTTCAACAAAAAATGAAGGCGGTGTAGAGTTTACTAGCATCCCCTTTACTTTTTCATTTGTTGATGGCATGGTAAAAGGTACTTTTATAATATTTGCTTCAGTGCTTATTGCTAGGTTCATAATTGAAGAATATAAAAGCAATACAATTACGGTATTGTTTATGTATCCTATAAGTAGAAAAAAGTTGATTATAGCTAAACTACTTATTGTGGTAGTATTCACTTTTATTTCTACAGTTTTATCTAATATTTTTATAGATTTTGTTTTATGTATTGTTAATAATTTTTATAACTTTACGCCTGACAAATTAACCAGCTCATTAATAATGAGTAACTTTATGACTATTGGTATTAATGCTTTAGCATCTAGCGGTATGGGACTAATTCCTCTATATTTTGGAATGAGAAAAAAATCAGTACCTGTTACAATAGTATCTTCAATATTAATAGTATCTATTGTATGTGGCGATAGGGGCGGTCATTCATTAAGTAATAGTATTGCAATATCAATAGCACTTTCTATTATAGGAGTATTTATTGCGTATCTATCTATAAGGAATATAGAACATGTAGATGTTATTAAATAATATTTAGCAAATTTGTATATTGACGGAGGAATAACTGAAGTTGAAACTTCTTGCATTTATCAATGATGGGAAGGGTAAGTACAGTAATGAGTACAGGTTGTTAGAAGTAACTTGATTAAGGAACCGCAAGTAGATTTAGAGGTATGAAAAATGGTAAATACACTTTTAAAATTTATTACATGGAGATGACATGGATGTTTAAATTAATGAAATTAGAAATGGAAAAGGTTAAGATGGGGGGATATATAAAAGGAGCCATAATCGCAAACATAGTTATAATAGCTATATTCGCAATGACAATTGTTGTATCAAAAAATGTAGGGGACATAGACTTCACTAGCCTTACTTTTACTTTTTCAATGGTTGATACCACGGTAAAAGCTACTTTTATAATATTTGCTTCAGTGCTTATTGCCAGGTTCATAATTGAAGAATATAAGAGCAATACAATTACGGTATTGTTTATGTATCCTATAAGTAGAAAAAAGTTGATCATAGCTAAACTGCTCATTGTGGTGTTATTCACTTTTATATCTACAGTTTTATCTAATATCTTTATAGATTTTGTTTTATGCATTATTAATAACTTTTACAATTTTACGCCTGATAAATTAACCAGTTCCACAATAATAAGGAGTTTTATGACTATTGGCATTAATGCTTTAGCTTCTACCGGTATGGGACTAATTCCTATATATTTTGGGATGAGAAAAAAATCGGTACCTACTACAATAATATCTTCAATATTAATAGTATCTATTGTATGTTCTAATAATGGAGGGTACTCATTAGGTGATATTATTGCAATACCAATAGCACTTTCTATTGTAGGAGTATTTATTGCGTATCTAACTATAAGGAATATAGAACATATAGATTTGATTAAATAAGGTATTACATTGAAAAATATGGAAATAACCATCGCAGTGAGTTTTCAATAACACGGTGATGGTTTAATTTCTAGATTCTAGAGCTATTCATCCTAATATACTTATGTGGATATTTTCAATCTTTGAAAAAGTAACATAAAATTTAGAAATTAAAAGCGCTTTAAACTTAATTAGTCTTTAATTCTTAGGGAGCCAGATATCTTAACTTTAGCTTCTTCTCTTTTTAATGTTGCTTCAATGATTTTTATATCTTGTATCTTCTGTTTATATATGGATACATCTTCTAAAGTAACTTTGTGCCTTGTAAATTCGATACTTTCTTCACTAAGAGGGATGCGTATTACTTCTGTATGCATATCTTTGTGTTTTGTAGTAATATCTGCAGGAATTGTATGTTCTATTACAAGATCTACGAGTTCAACAGGCACAGTAAAACTTTTTTGTAGCGTAGAAGACTCTCTATAAATCTTAACATCTCCTGTTTGCATCCACTCTTTAGAGATATCAAGTTGTTCTTCTTTAATTTTAAGGGTAACATTTTTATTAGGGTCACATATGCTTTGTTTCAAAGCAGCTGCTTTTGGCATATATTTACCGTTTTTGTTTTCTGTGGAATCCATTGCCATGCTTTTTCCCTCCACTTATCTTGAAAAACACCTCACGAGCCATTAGTGAGGTGTTTTCTAATTTATTGTTTTTGATCGGTTCCATTGTCAATTATATTGACATCACCAATTTTATTTATTCGAGCTTCTTCTCGTTTAAGGGTCTCATCTATATGCACTGTATTTTCAATTTCGTGTTTATGAGCTGAAATTTCACCTGTTATTACTGTATGTTTACCTACATTAACTTTCTCCTCACTTACAGGAATGTTAATGGTTTCTTCACTAGTAATAGGGGAATCACTTGCTTCATTGTTTAAGGTTCTTCTTTCAATTACTACTTCTTCACGTATTACGGGTACTTCAACTTTTTTATGTTCTTCTAAAATTTCCTTACTAATTTCTACATCACCTTTTTGTACTCTGCTTTTCGAAATATCAAGCTCTTCTTTGCGCAGACTAAGGTTTGCGGTATCATCAGTAGTTTTTTTGACAGCGGAATCACCTTTTTCAAAAAATCCATCAAGTATGCTCATATATAATACCTCCATATATTAATAATTTTAATTCATTAATATATTGTCCTTTAAAGAAATATATTATCCTAAAGATTTGTATGTAATGATTGATTCAATAAATACTAAAATGTTTAAATTAACCATTTTTTATTGTTTACTTATACATAATAATGAAGCTTGAAGGTGTAGCTGTATTCTACATAAAGATAATCATACCGTAATCTTAAGAAATCTTAAGGTTTAATTACAATTTTCTTAAACTCCTTTTTGTAATATAAGAAAGTAAGGAATATACATTTTACTTTGTTGAAAAATTTCAAATAAAATAAATGTGTTATTTACTTGAAATTAAGTTTTAAAAGTAAATAAGGAGGAGTTTAAGGTGAAGAAGAAAATCGGAGTGATTTTGATTTTAGGAATTGTATGCTTAATGTATATAAACAGCAAATATGGTAGTATAAAAGTTATAGGGGATGTAATTGAAAGGAATGCTTATATTGAATCTATTAAAGATATGTCTAATGACAATAGCAATGTAGATGATGGAGAGTTAATGTTAGTGAATAGAAAAAATACTCTGGATAAGGATTATGTTCCACATAATTTAAAAGTGGCAAAGGTTAAAATTTATCCTAACGTGTCAAATGAAGAAATGCAAATGGAAGGGAATGCAGTAGATGCACTTAAAAGACTATTTGATAAAGGTGAGGAGGAAGGAATTATACTTTATGCATTATCTGGTTATAGGTCTTATGCAACTCAAAAAGAGTTATATGAAAATAGTATTAAAATAAGAGGGAAAGGGTATACATATAAGTATGTGGCAACGGTAGGTAAAAGTGAGCATCAATCAGGGTTAGCAATGGATATAACTAATGCTGAAAAGAGTACAGGTTTTGAAAACACTAAAGAAGGTAAATGGCTTCAAGAGAATGCTTATAAATTTGGATTTATAATAAGATATGGAAAAGGAAAAGAAGATATTACAGGTTATAATTATGAACCTTGGCATGTAAGGTATGTAGGTGTCGAGAATTCAGAGAAAATTTACTCAAAAGATATTACTTTGGAGGAGTTTTTAGGATCTTAAACAATCAAAGCATATAATCAAAGTATGTTTGGTATGATATTACCTGTGTTTTTAGTAAATGAACTTGGAATAAATCTTCCATATTTTGTGTTTCTATATTTATGTTCGACAAATATATTTTTAAGTTATATACTTATTAAAAATGTATAAGTTTCAACCTTAAGTACGCTTAGAAGTTATATATTGAACAAAATGCTATCTGAACAAATAAATGGAGTGATTATATGGGTAAAAATATATTAGTTGTAGATGATGATAAAGAAATAGTTAATTTAATTGAAATATATTTAACCAATGAAGGACATGATATTTACAAAGCATATGATGGGGAACAAGCTTTGCAGGTTATAGATAATTATAATATAAATCTTATAATACTAGATATAATGATGCCTAAAATTGATGGTATAAAAGTGTGTAACAAAGTTCGCGAGAAGCTTAATATACCTATAATTATGTTAAGTGCTAAAAATCAAGATTCAGATAAAATAAAAGGGCTATTGTCAGGAGCTGATGATTATATGGTAAAACCATTTAATCCTTTAGAGCTTATGGTTAGAGTTAAGTCTATATTTAGAAGAATTTACGAATTCGATAAAAATAGCAACGAATTAAAAGATAGAGATATTATAGTTATAGGACCACTTAAAATTAAAAAATCCACTCATCGGGTAGAAGTATATAATAAGATTATTGCTTTAACTTCTACAGAGTTCGAAATATTACACGTCTTAGCTAATAATCCAGGGAGAGTTTTTAGTGCAGAAGAAATATTTCAAAGGGTTTGGAAGGAAAAATATTATCAATCTAATAATACAGTTATGACTCACATGAGTAAATTAAGAGATAAGCTTGATGAGGTTTTAGATGGTGAGAAACTTATTCATACTATATGGGGAGTAGGGTATAAAATTGAAAAGAAAACTTATATATAAATTAGAGTTAAAAGTAGTTTTTAATATATTACTTGCTTTTCTATTATCAGCATTAACAATGGCAGTAATGTATATTATGTGGAAGTTTTTTTTGGAAATAGGTGCAATCTATTCACAACAAGTTTTAGATAGAATTTATAGGGCAAGGCTACATTACGATTTTATAAAGATAGCAATTGAACTATGGATAATAATTTTTATAAGTTATTCCCATTTATTGCTTTACAAGAAGATTAAGTACTTTGTAGAAGTCGATGAACATATAAAAGCTATAGCAGAGGGTAGGATAGATAAAAAGATACCAGAACAATCGAAAGCAGAGCTAGGGAAAATAGCTAAAAATATGAATGAAATAATAGAAAAATTAAATAAATCAATAGAGGAAGAGCGGAGATCCGAACAAACAAAGTATGAATTAATAACAAATGTATCTCATGATTTACGTACTCCATTAACATCAATACTAGGGTATCTTGAACTCATAGATAAGGATAAATATAAAGATGAAGTTGAACTTAGATATTATGTAAATATTGCCTATGAAAAATCAAAACGATTGAATAATTTAATCAATGATTTATTTCAGTATACTATAATGAGGAATAGTACTTTAAAATTAAATAAAGAATTAATAAACGTAATTGAACTAATAAATCAAATGGTATTGGAATTTAGGCTAGAGTTTAGAAAAGTAGATATAGAGTGTAGGACATATTTTTCGGAGGATAAACTCTTAATAGTGGCTGATGCAGTTAAAATGGCTAGGGCATTTGAAAATCTAATTTCTAATGGCATGAACTATGGTAGTGGGACTGAGTATATTGACATATGTACTAGGAAAGAAAATAATAGTGCGGTTATAGAGATAATTAATTATGGTGAGCCAATACCAAGTATAGATGTACCTTTTATTTTTGAAAGGTTCTATAGAGTTGAAAAATCACGTTCAGGATTTACTGGAGGTTCAGGATTAGGTCTCGCTATAACCAAAAGTATAATAGAGCTTCATGAAGGTGAAATTTTTGTTGAAAGCAATTATGAGAGAACTGCTTTTATAATTAAATTGCCCTTGGATAGTTAATAAGGTGATAAATTCCCAGAGCTAAACAATAAACGAAATTGCAGCTACTAGAGGTGTATCAAATACAGCAATTGCAATTACTTGGATTCTAAGGCATCCTGCTAAAATCCAGCCATTAGTGGGTACAACAAACCAAAAGCGTTTAAAGGATATTTGTAAGGCCTCGCAGGTTAAACTAACAAGGATTGAGTGGTATGAGATATATAGGGCGGCGGGTAATAAGCTTCCATAAATAGCTGATATAAGAGTAATAAAGTGAATTACCTAAGGATGGTATAGGTTAATTCACATCTGTAGCTATTAATATAAAAGCATCTTAGGCTACAGGTATTTAATGAATATAACAAGTTGAAAAATATCTTCTTTATACAATTGCAGTAAGTTTATCAATTGAAATAATACAGTTAGTTTTTAGTTTAGGTTCTTGGATATTGATGATATTATATTAAATGTTTTAGGATCAATTTTAGGATTTTGGGTATATAAAATGGTAAAAAAATTTAGAAGTTACCGCAAAATTCTTAATAAAGTCAATTTATGACTTCAGAATAAATATCCAAATAAAAAGGCTACATTCCCTTTAAGATAATTTAAAGGAATGTAGCCTTTTTATTTTTTTTATGGAGCGGTTGTTTATAATATGAGAATTGGGACCAAAGCTTTGTAATAATATTTCTTAATAAATTGTAATCTTAAGAAATCTTAAGAATTAATTACAATTTTCTTAAACTCCTTTTGGTAATATTAGAAATAAGATAGTGAAGAAGGTAATGTACAAGCTTTGAAGAGTAAATATGTTTTGAACATGATAATAAACTAGGTGCAGAGATATGGAAAGGTAACATCCAGGTGAGATATATATTTTGAGGGTAAGGCGAGATATGTAAATACCATAAAATAAACAGGTTATTAAAATAGCAATCCTTTAAATGGTTAAAAGGATGAGTTTTAAAAATATTAAATTAAGGAGTTTATAATTTTACTCCTGTAAAACGTGATGAATAAATAATACATAAGAGAAGAAAAGTGCAATCTTCTGTGATTAAACAAAACCAGCACAAAATAAGGAGATGTTTTATTATGCTTAAAAAACCTAAGAAGAAAACAAAAGTAATTTTTTTGTCATTATTATTGATGGTTGTCATTGTCCTTCTCGTATATAAATCTATTACTATCGTTGGAGGCCGATCTTTACATGATAAGAGTGGCGATAATAAAACCACGCTGAGGCCCTCGGTAATGGTAGCATCTGACCCATCTAGTTCTATATCTTCAAATAATCTGAATAGTCCTCATGCGATTCTGGTCTGCTTAAATGATCACACTATCATGATGCAGAAAAAGAGTGAAGAAAAAATTAATCCTGCGTCCTTGACCAAAATAATTACCGCAATTGTTGCAATAGAAAATTTGTCAAATTTGCAGGAAAAAATAGAACTCCCTAATTCTATGTTTAAAAAGCTGTACAATGCAGATGCTTCAATGGCCGGCTTCTTACCGAATGAGCAAGTCAGTGCAATTGACCTGCTATACGGGGCGCTGCTACCAAGTGGTGGGGAGTGTTCTATTGGGCTTGCCGACAAAATTGCTGGTTCAGAGCAGAACTTTGTAAAGATGATGAACCAAAAGGCGGCAGAGCTCGGTATGAATAACACCCATTTTGACAATGTGACTGGACTTGACAATAAAAATCACTATACAACGGTTAAGGATATGACTATAATTCTTAGCTATGCACTTAAAAATGATACATTCCGTAAGATTTTCACTTCTTCCAGCTATTCAACCCAATCCACGAATAAGCACCCTGATGGGATAACATTTAACAGTACAATGTTTGAAAAACTTAACGGTTCAAATATTGGTGGCGGAAAAATTTTAGGAGGAAAAACTGGGTATACCGATAAGGCTGGTCTATGCCTCGCAAGTCTCGCTAAAGTAGGCGGGAAAGAATATATTTTGATTACAGTCGGTGCTAAGGGAAATCACAAATCTGAGCAGTACAATATTACCGATGCATTAACAGTGTACAACAACTTAGGAAAAAAATAAGCTTCCCATAAAAACTTATTAACAACACTACTCGTATAATGATTACCTAATTTATAATATGATAAATGCAGGATACTGTATTGTTGTATTTAAATATAATTACTGTAAATTCAACTGTAGGTATGGACCCTTCAAGTAATACAAAGGTAAGCTCAATAGCTACTATAGAGGAACCAAACTCAATGAAATATTATGCGAGACAGACAGCAGTACCAGCAGCACGTAGGCTATTTTCAGATTTGTTTTCAATAATGAATATATCTCCATATGATGCAAATGATAAAATTAACAAAAATGCTACAAAAAAAAATTAAAACTATTGTTTAATTATATTGCTTAATAAGTTGTAATCTTAAGAAATCTTAAGATTTAATTACAATTTTCTTAAACTAATTCTTGTAATATTAGAGAGTAAGGAAAAGATATTACAAATAAATAGATGGAAGGATAGATTATATGACACGAAAGAGAATTACACAGATATTCCCATTTTTATTGCCACTTAGAAAAATGCAAAGAAAAAATTTCTTCTACATACATATGTATTTTGATAAAAACAGCTATGCGAAAACGAAAGAAGATAATGAATTACTCTACAAGGTATTCGAAGCAGGGTCTTTGTTGATAAACGACAACAGTGGATTTGATTTACAATATCAAATTAATAAAGTATATAACCTAAAACTTGCTGCCAAAACAGTTAACAATATTTTAATACAACCTGGAGAAACCTTTTCCTTTTGGCAACTTGTCAAATCAGCCGACCGTTATGAAAATTATAAAGATGGATTAGTCTTACAGGATGGAAAAATAGTAGGGGAGTATGGTGGTGGACTTTGTCAATTAAGTAATTTAGTTTTTTGGTTGCTGATCCACACCCCACTTACAATTGTAGAGCGACATACCCACGATATTAAAATATTTTCATCAGAAGCAAGTGATATTCCCGAAGCTACGGATGCTACTGTCAGCGAGGGATGGTTGGATTTAAAGGTTAAAAATGAGACAAATTCCATATTCCAAATAAAGATTACATTCGATGACAGCTATATGCAAGGTTGTATTTTGACAAATAAAGAGCTAGATTTCACGTGCGAAATATTTGATCGAGATATATCCTATTATAGAAAAGGGTGCAATGTATTTCAGCATGTATCTATTTATCAAAGAAAGTCAGATGAAAAATTACAACAGTTTTACGATAGTCTTCTTTATAACAATATATGTGAAATAGGATATCAGTTGCATGATGATATAGAAATTATAGAAAAAGGAGAATAATACAATGAAAAAGAAAACAATTGCAATCATATTTGGGGGATGTTCTAGCGAATATGAGGTTTCCTTACAATCTGCTTATTCTGTTATTATAAGCCTTAACCTGGAATATTACGATGTAATCCTAATCGGTATTACGCGGTGGGGAGTTTGGATGAGATATGATGGTTCACCGGAGCAAATTCGTGACAATACATGGATGGATATTGGGGCCTGTGTTCCGGCTATTATTTCACCTGATCGGCATATTCATGGGATGCTTGAGTTTTATGATGATAAGATAATTGCGACCAGAATTGATGTGGTTTTTCCCGTCCTTCATGGAAAAAACGGTGAGGACGGAACAGTACAAGGTTTATTGACGATGGCTGGTATCCCTTTTGTAGGATGCGACACGTTGAGCTCGGCAATGTGCATGGACAAAGACATTGCCCATAAAATCGTTCATTTGGCTGGAGTAAAAACGCCCCCATCAATTTTGCTTAGATCTAAGATTTCCGATGCAGAACTGATGGAGCGGATTGTTCCCTTAAAATTTCCAATGTTTGTTAAACCCGTAAGTGGAGGGTCCTCTCTTGGCATCACAAAGGTTTCGCAAGAGAGCGAACTTCAAGGTGCGATCGCTGTCGCCTTTCAGTATGACAATAAGATCCTCATAGAGGAAGCAATCAATGGATTCGAAGTTGGTTGCGCTGTCCTTGGCAATGATTCACTTACTATTGGAGAGGTGGATGAGATAGAACTGTCGAATGGGTTTAATGATTATATCGAAAAATACACCCCGAAAACCTCCCAAATTCATATGCCTGCCCGCATTGACGCAGATATGGCTGTGCGGATCAAGCGGACATCTGTCATAATTTATCAGGCGCTGCGATGTTCCGGATTTGCACGGGTAGACCTATTTTTAACACCGGATAGAGATATCATTTTTAATGAAGTCAATACCATTCCCGGGTTTACTTCTCATAGCCGCTATCCCAATATGCTTAAAGGAATTGGTATGACTTTTGATAAAATTGTAGATTCCCTAATAATGCTGGAGATGAGACGATGAGGACACTAACATTAGACCCTAAAGATACTGCGAACCTTAGCAGTATGATTTTAAAAAAAACGAAAAGAATGGAATTTAATTCAAAACAAACACATATGGACAGAGCGTGGATTGAAATCAATTTAACCAACTTAAAACATAATGTGAAAGCCTTAAGTGAGGTTCTTTCAGATGGATGCGAATTGATGGCTGTTGTGAAAGCCAATGCCTATGGGCACGGCGATGTGGAGGTAGCAGCCAATCTAAACCAATTGGGCGTTAAATCTTTCGCTGTTGCCACAATAGACGAGGCTATCCATTTGCGGATGCACGGAATTGAAGGCAATATACTGATTTTAGGTTATACCTCACCGAAGAGGTCTAGAGAAATGCTTTGTTACAATTTGATGCAGACGATAACCGATTATGACCACGCAAAACAGCTTAATGTGTTCGGAAAACTTATACAGGTTCACATCAAAATTGATACTGGTATGCATCGTTTGGGTGAACGCTGCAACAACACGATGGAGATTGATAAAATCCTGGGATGCGAGAATTTGAAGGTTTGTGGAATTTTCACTCATCTATGCGTCGCAGATAGCACAAAAGCAGATGATACTGAATTTACCATAAATCAATTTCATAGTTTTTATGCACTGTTGCATCGGCTTGAGAAACTTGGGCATACATTACCTAAAATTCACATTCAAAGCAGTTATGGAGTCTTGAACTATCCAGAACTCCAATGCGATTATGTCAGAATCGGAGATGCACTATACGGTGCATTAAGTTCGCCCGATAATAAAACAAGAATGCAGATAAATTTGCAACCTGTTCTGGCTTTAAAAGCGAGAATTGTACTCGTAAAAACAATTTATACAGGAGAAAGTGTCAGCTATGGCCGTCAATTTATTGCACAAAGGGAGACCCGCGTTGCCATTCTTCCTATAGGTTTTGCAGATGGCCTGCCGAGAAGCCTTTCCTGTGGAGTGGGTTATGTCTTGATTCACGGCTGCTTTGCACCAACAATTGGCCGGATTTGTATGGATCAACTCATGGTTGATGTCACCGATATTCCTGATGCTCGTAAAAATGAAATTGCTACATTGATTGGTTGTGATGGCCCAGAGAAAATTACAGCACAACAATTAGCTAAAAATGCTGGGACAATTGCCAGTGAACTGCTAAGTCGTTTAGGAGGTCGGTTGAAAAGGGTAATTTTATGAATCTGCAAAAATTTACAAGTAATTACAATTGAAATTAATATAATTATTTAAAAAAAAGGAATAGTATATACCTGTACGTTATAAACAAAGCAAGGATCAAAATGGCTAAGCAGTTTCAGTACACTTAGAAAATAATAATGTATGCATAACATTTATTGATCATGAAAATAATTTTACTTCTGAACCAGAATTTGAACCTATGAAATAATAGGGAAATGCTGAGAATAAGCCCGAGCCGTTATTGATATTCTGTACGGGAATGGGAAGCTTTGGGCGGCCATTTTAATTGTCCCTGTGAGAACTAAAGCGATAAAATTCATAACTAGATTATATGAGGAGAAAAAATAATGCAAATAACACAAATGATAAGAAGAAATAGGCGAAAAAACAAAGGCCTTGTAACAATAAAGAATATTTTAATATTATCCTTAATTATTGGAAGTTTTTCTGGGGGTTATAAGGTATATAATCATTTTTATAATAAAGATGGACAAGCTAGTAGGGTAGAAATAGTTAAGGATGTTGAAGAAACTAAACCTAAAAATGAAGGTAGTACAACGGATAGAGGTCTTATCAAGGGGTCAAATGTGAACGAAAAAGGGGATAAGTATACCTATGATATTTCAAAATTAAAGGGTTTAATGAGTAGTAAGAAAGATGGTAAAAAAATGGTTTTTCTTACTTTTGATGATGGGCCATCTGTCACGGTGACTTCTAAAATATTGGATGTATTAAATGAAGAAGAAGTGAAAGCAACTTTCTTTTTAATTGGGAAAAGCGTAGAAGCTGATGAAAAAAGTAAGCAGATAGTAAAAAGAGCTTTTGAAGATGGTCATGCCTTAGGAAATCATACATATAGCCACGATTTAAAAAAGATATATCCTGGGAATAAGATTGATATAGGAACCTACATGAATGAAGTTAATGAAACCAATGAGGTAATAAGAGGAATTATTGGACAAGATTTTCATACAAGAGTTCTGAGAATGCCAGGTGGATATATGTCTAGAAAACACTATAATGACCCTAATTTGGATGAGTTTAGTACTAGATTAAAGGAAAACAATATGTATGAGATTGATTGGAATGCCTATGATTTTGATTCAGAGGGGAAAAAGAAAACTGCAGATGAAATATTCGAGTTAACAAAAGCATCTATAGGAACTACTGAAAAGGTAGTCCTTTTGATGCATGATACATATGGTAAGGAAGAAACGGCTAAAGCATTACCTAGAATCATAAGGTATTTAAAAGAAAAAGGATATGAATTTAGAACATTGAGATAGGGCTAAAATTCATTTAGTAGCTAAAAAAAAGCTAAGAATAATTATTAATCTTCCGTAGCTTTTTCAATATCTAATAGTCCGCTTATTTTAGTGTACAGAACATCATATCGATTAGCTTCCATGCACCATTAAATAAATCAATAGAGGAATAAATGGAGGTATTATGAATAAACGAGAGAGAATTAAAACAGTCTTTTTATATGGTGTTTTCATTTGTTACATACTTTTATTAAGTAAAATATTGTTGTTATCAAGAATTTCGCATTTGGAGCATAGGTCAATCAATCTCATTCCTTTTTATAGTATAATGCAATATATATCTGGCAGTTCTGCGAATATAAAAGCATTTGCTTTTGGTAATGTGGGTGGCAATATAGTTATTTTTATTCCACTTGGTACATATTTGTCATTATTCAAAAATGATAAAAGAGTAATAACCAATTTGTTGTTTATATTTATAGTGAGTTTGTTTGTTGAAATCATTCAGGGGCTTTTAGGCATTGGAGCATCAGACATTGATGATATATTTCTAAATTGTTTGGGTGGATTGATTGGTATTTTAGGGTATAAGTTTTTATTGTGTATATTACGAGATGAGAAAAAAGTACATACTGCAATCACAATACTATCTGCCATCGGATTACCTTGTATATTATATTATTTATTCATGGTGAGAATGAGATTCTGAATTTCTTTATTGCCTATTCCTTTCTATCATATTAGTTAATGCTGGCATGCCTGTTATATTTTTACATGCAGCATCCAAAAGGTGGATTAAGGACTATTTCATAAAGTATACTTTTTGAAATAGTCCTTAGGCGTTTGTTTTGTGTACCAAAAGTACATCTTATTTATTTCTGACATATTTCAAATGGTGACTACATGTTTTGAAAGACAAACATAGAGTTATAAAATTCATAAAAATGTCGAATAAATCCTATTGAAATTTACATAACCTTGCAGTATACTAAATGTGAAAGCGGTAACATATTTCAGAAAATTGAGTCTTAAGGGTATTTATTTAGAATTTTACAATCGTTTTCCTGAAAGTGAGGATGGCTAAAATGACAGTGACAATAAGTGATATTGCGCAAAAGTCTAAAGTATCACATGCAACAGTGTCAAGAGTGTTAAACAATTCAGGTTATGTAAAAGATGAAACAAGAAAAAAAGTTCAAAAGGTAATAAAAGATCTAAATTATACACCTAGTGCTATAGCTAGAAGCCTATCCAAAAGTAAAACTAATACTATTGGAGTTATAGTTCCTGATATAAACAATTTGTTTTTTGGGGAGATTATTAAAGGTGTAACTGAAATTGCGGATGAACATAATCTAAATATAATTCTTTGTGATACTGATGAGAATAAAGATAAGGAACTAAAAGCTATTAATGTTCTTAAGCAGCAAAGGATTCAAGGACTCCTTATAACTCCAACGTTCTACAAAGATTCAGGTAATAGTGAAAACTTAAATGCTCTTAAAAGCTTAGAAATTCCAATAATTTTAATTGATGGGCATGTTGAGTATCTTGATTTTAGTGGAGTTTTTATAGATCATATAAAAGGGGCTTATGCTGGAACAACTACTTTAATAGAAGCAGGTCACACAAAAATTGCTATAATTACAGGAAATATGAATTCTAGACCTGCAAAAGAACGATTGCTAGGATATGAAAAAGCATTAGAAGCTAATAATATTCCTGTAGCAAAGGAATATATTTTTTATGGTGACTACAAATATGAAACTGCTTATGAAATCACAAAGCAAATATTGAAAATGGATAATAGACCTACTGCTATTTTTGTAAGTAGTAATACCATGATTTTGGGATGCATAAAAGCTTTTTATGAAGAAAAAATAGATGTACCGCGTGATATGGCGATTATTGGGTTTGATAAGCTTGATATGTTAAATATAATAGGGATGAACATTAGTTTTATTAATGGGCCATCTATTGAACTTGGCAGAATTGGTATGAGAATGTTATTAGAATATTTAAATAGTAACAAGCCTACCGAAATTAAAAGAGTAACTATTTTGCCAGAGATTCTCTTAAAAGGATCAGAAAAGTATATAGGAAATAATTTTATAAAAAATAAAGGAGAAGATTAATATGAAAATAGAACAATATATAGACCATACACTATTAAAACAAGAAGCCTGCGAGGACCAAATTATAAAAGTTTGTTCTGAAGCTAAAGAATACGGATTTGCTTCAGTATGTGCTAATGCATATTACGCATCACTTGTAAGAAGAGAATTAGAAGGAAGTAACGTAAAAACTTGTATCGTTGTTGGTTTTCCACTGGGAGCTACAACAAAAGAAGTTAAAGCATTTGAAGCAAAACAAGCAATTGAAAATGGTGCGCAGGAAATAGATATGGTAGTTAATGTTGGTGCTATAAAATCAAACAAGTTTGATGTAGTAAAAGATGAAATTAAAGCAGTAGTTGGTGCTTGTAAAGGATACGCACTAGTAAAGGTAATAATAGAAACTTGTCTTTTAACAGATGCACAAAAAGTTAGGGTATGTCAAATAGCTAAAGAAGCTGGAGCGGACTTCGTAAAAACTTCAACAGGATTTTCAACAGGTGGAGCAACAATTCATGATGTAAAATTAATGAGAGAGACTGTAGGACCAGAAATGGGAGTTAAAGCGTCTGGAGCAGTAAGGACAGCTGAAGATGCAAAAGCTGTTATTGAAGCAGGCGCTAGTAGAGTAGGAGCTAGTAGTTCTATAGCAATAGTCCAGGGATTTAAATAGTCAAATTATAATTATTAAATTTGAAGACATATAAATATATTTAAAATGAATAATTAGGGGTGATTAGTATGAGAATGAATGATTTAATAATAAAAAAAAGAAATGGCAACGAACTTACTACAGAAGAAATTAATTTTTTTGTTGGCGGATATACAGATGGAACTATCCCGGATTATCAAGTTTCAGCATTGCTTATGGCTATATACTTTCAAAAAATGAATAAGAGAGAAACTAAAGATTTAACAATGGCAATGGTGAATAGTGGTGAAACTATTGATTTATCGTCTATTGAAGGTGTAAAGGTTGATAAGCATAGTACTGGTGGTGTAGGTGATACAACTACTTTAATTCTTGGGCCTATTGTTGCAGCAGCAGGCGTGCCAGTTGCTAAGATGTCAGGAAGAGGACTCGGACATACTGGTGGAACTATTGACAAGCTAGAATCTTTTGAAGGCTTCTCAGTTGCCATGTCAATTGAAAAGTTTATGCAAAATGTAAACAAAGCCAAAATTGCTATAGGTGGTCAAACTGCTGATTTAGCACCAGCAGACAAGAAAATATATGCACTTCGTGATGTTACCGGGACTGTTGATAATATGTCTTTAATTGCAGGAAGTATAATGAGTAAAAAAATAGCTTCTGGAGCAGATGCCATAGTACTCGATGTAAAAACAGGTAGTGGTGCATTTATGAAAAATGAGGATGATGCCTTTGAACTTGCAAGAGAGATGGTTGATATAGGAACTAATGTAGGTAGAAATACTATTGGTGTAATAACTGATATGGACCAACCATTAGGTTACGCAGTTGGTAATGCTTTAGAAGTAAAAGAAGCTATAGATACATTAAAAGGTGAAGGTCCAGAAGATCTTACAGAACTTTGTTTAACCTTAGGAGCACATATGCTTGTATTAGGAGGAAAAGCAACGGACGCGCAGCAGGCGAGAAAAGTGCTTGTGGATATTATAAAATCAGGAAAAGGTATCCAGAAATTAAGAGAACTTGTAGTATCACAAGGTGGAAATCCAGCTTACGTAGACGATCCATCTATATTCCCAGTGCCAGCTATTATAGAGCCCATTATATCAATCCATGAAGGCTATGTGAAAGGAATAAAAGCTGACGACATAGGAAAGGCTGCTTTAGTTTTAGGGGCTGGGCGTGAAACTAAAGAAAGCAAAATAGATTTATCAGTGGGAATTGTTCTTCATAAGAAAATCGGAGATTTTGTAAACAAGGGTGAGGCTATTGCAACTGTTTATGCAAGTAGTGTTGAAAAACAAAAATTATCTGTAAAAATGGTATTAGATGCGTATGAAATAGTACAAGAAAAAATAATAGCTAAGTCATTAATCAAAGGTATTGTTACGAAAGACGGTACGACAAGATTTTAACGACATTTCAGAAGGAAAGTCTCCCACATATATAAGTGGGAGTTACATACCCTAACAAATAGAAAACTTCAGTGGGAGTCTAAATCTCCTTCTGAAGTCGTTAATATTGCAGCTCCGCAGGAGATGATTTAATAAAGTAAAGAATAGAGGGGGAATACCCTCTATTCTTTTTTCATTAGAAATTATATGATTTACATTATTTTAGCAGGCTGAGAAAGGTATATATTATGGAAAATGCATTTGAGCAAGCACCAGTAATATATACTTTTTTCTTTTTTTATTTGAGTTAAAGTGCAGTTTAGAGGTACAATGTATATAAGCTGGGGGGAGATATATGATGAATATTCTAATTGTAGAAGATGAACAGGATATTAGAGAATTGCTAGAGATTCATTTATCAAAAGAAGGATATCAAATATTCACAGCAGAAGATGGTATGCAAGCTTTAAATATATTTGAAAATAAAGATATAGATATTGCACTACTTGATGTTATGATTCCGAAAATTGATGGATTTAAGGTTTTAAAAAAGATTAGGGAAACTAGCGAAATACCGGTGATTTTTATTACTGCAAGAGAAGAAGAGTCGGATAAAATCCTTGGTCTTGGACTAGGGGCTGATGATTATGTATTAAAACCTTTTAGTCCCATTGAAATAATTGCACGAGTTAAGGCTCAGCTACGACGGTATTATAAATATTCTAATAAAACTTATAAAACTGGAATAATAATTGGAGAGTTGATGCTAGACAAGGAAAGTTGTATTATTTATAAAAACAATATAGAGATAGTTTTAAATCCAAAGGAATATAGGCTACTTGGGTTTATTTTAGAGAATCCAGGAAAGGTATACACCAAAAAACAGTTATATGAAATAGTTTGGGGTAATACATATTATGGAGATTCTAATACTATTATGGTGCATATAAGCCATATTAGAGAAAAAATTGAAGACGACCCTAAAAATCCTAAATATTTAAAAACAATAAGAGGTATAGGATATAAAATGGAGAAGAACCATGATTAATAGAAATAAATTAAAAAAGATAGCAACATATTTTAAAAGTAAGAAGATGGAAACTCAATTGTTTAAAAATTACATTTTATTTTTGGTTATTATAATTGCAATATTTATGCTAGCCATGGGTGCTTTATTTTTTTACATTTCTATTGATTATGTTGATCCATCAACGGATAAGGCTACAGCACAGTATATGATAAAACAAAATTATAAGGATATTAATGTAACGAATTTTATAAAACATAAGGGATATGTTGAAGTGCTTGATAAAAACCTAGTTATTGTGATGGAAAATGGAAGTAACCATAAAGCAGGATTTAAGTACTCACTAGATTATTATAATGATATGATTACTAATAATTTAAAAGATGGTTATTTTTATTCTAGTAAATATGGAGAAAATAAAGACTTTATTTTAATAACTGCTATGCCTGACAGTATTTTTGACGCATATACCTGGGGGCTTGAACATAAAGATCAAATAGAAGAAGCCGCTAAACCTAAAAACACAAGACATATTTTTTTAAATATATTTCCCTTTATAATATTTATATTTTTAATATCTACAATGGTACTTTATTCTAAACTCACATCAAGGATTTTTGTTAAACCATTAAAAAAACTATTACAAGGGGTTAATACTATAAAAAATGGAGAATATTCAGCGAGAGTTGAAATTAATTCTTTGAATGAAATAGGTCAACTAAAAGATGCATTTAATCTAATGGCTGAAAAAATACAGCAAGAAAAGCTACTAAAGAAAAAAGCGGAACATAACAGGAAGAGGATGATTCTTGATATATCTCATGATTTAAAAAATCCATTAACAAGTATATTGGGGTATTCAGAATTCTTATTAGAAAATGAGGATATCTCGTCAGAAGATAAAAATAAGTTATTAAAAGTTATTAATAATAATAGTAGACGAGCAAATGACTTAATTCAAGATCTTTTTGAATTTTCTCGTGTTGAAAGTACGGAATATAAATTAGATATAGGAAATCATGATGTAGGCGAGTTTTTAAGAGAACTTATTGCCGGGTATGTACCAATGATGGAGCAAAAAGGTGTTCAATATGAATTTGATATTACCGAAGATGAAGTTGAAATACCGTTTGATAGAAAAAATTTAGATAGAGCTATAAGTAACATTATACTAAATAGTATTAAATACAATGGTCCAGGGATTACTATTAGTATCAAGCTGTTAATAGATGATGGCACGGCTGTAATTATTATTGAAGATGATGGAGTAGGAATATCTAAGGAATTTGAAGGAGATATTTTTGAGCCTTTTGTTAGGGTAGACTCTACAAGAAACTCTAAAAATGGTGGTACAGGACTTGGACTTGCAATATCAAAGGCAATAATTGAAAAGCATGGAGGAAGTATATATTTAGGGCGCGATATAGATAAAGGTTGCAAATTTATAATTAAATTAAATTAAAGGGGTACGGAGATAATGCATCGACGACTTCAGAAGGAGATTTATACTCCTTCTGAAGTTTTTTATTTGTTATAGTCCGTAACTCCATCTTATAGAAGAGGAGGACTTTTATTCTAAAATATCGTTAAACTAATTTGTAATATTATATACTTTTTTGTATTAATGATAGCTTTTGTGATAAGATTATATAATTATACATACGAGGAGGAGATTTTTTGGATAGCTCAAAACAATTAGGAGAGGAAAATATAGGTAAATTACTTATGAAGTTTTCAATTCCTGCCATTATAGGGATGCTAGTTAATGGTTTATATAATGTTGTAGATAGAATATTTATAGGAAGAGGAATAGGAAAACTTGCACTATCAGGAGTTACAGTTACATTTCCTATTGCTATTATGATTATGGCGTTTGCAATGCTTGTGGGAATTGGAAGTGCCGCACTTATATCTATTAAACTTGGACAACAAAAAAAAGAAGAGGCAGAACATATCTTAGGAAATGCCTTTACTCTTCTTATTATACTTTCAATTGTAGTAACTATTTTAGGGCTTATATTTTTAGAACCCCTGTTACTTAAAATTGGAGCGAGTAAAGATATATTGCCATATGCTAAGGAATACATAACAATAATACTTATAGGCGGAATATTTCAAAGTGTAGGATTTGGACTGAATAATATAATAAGGTCTGAGGGTAACCCGCGAGCAGCTATGGTTACAATGTTGATTGGGGGAGTATTAAATACAATTTTAGATCCAATTTTCATTTTTGTTTTTCATATGGGAACTAGAGGTGCAGCTATTGCAACTATTCTTTCTCAGGCTGTAAGTATGATATGGGTATTATCCTATTTCTTTGGTGGGAATAGTGTGCTAAAAATACGCTATAAAAATTTAAAATTAGATGCTAAGGTTGTAAAAAGCATTTTTGCTATAGGTATGTCGCCATTTTCAATGCAACTTGCTGCAAGTATAGTGTCTATTATTTCTAATAGAAGTTTAGTTAAATATGGTGGGGACATGGCACTCGGAGCCATGGGAGTTATTATGAGTGTGGTGATGATGGTGTTAATGCCTACTTTTGGAATTAACCAAGGGTGTCAACCAATTATCGGATACAATTATGGATCAAAAAACTATGGACGAGTAAAACATGCCCTAAGATTAGCAATAATCGCAGCTACAACTATTACTACAACTGGATTTATAATTATACAGGTATTTCCAAAACAAATTATAAGTTTGTTTAATAAGGATCCAGAACTAATAGTAATAGGTAGCCATGGCATTAGAATATACCTGTTTATGCTCCCTATAATAGGATTTCAAATAGTTAGTTCGAACTACTTCCAAGCTATAGGTAAAGCTAAAATATCCATATTTTTAGGATTAAGCAGACAAGTAATACTCCTCATACCATTACTATTTATTCTGCCAAGGTTCTTTGGATTAGATGGTGTATGGTTATCGGGACCTAGTTCAGATGCATTAGCTTCAATTATAACAGCCGTGTTTATTTTTGTAGAGATAAGACATTTAAATAAACTACATGCTGAAGGCATGGATGTAATTACATAACAGGGTACGTTAAAATAAATAACAAATATTTTCATGCGCAAAACAAAGTATATATTACGTATAATGCATTGAAATTAGTAGTTCATAGCGAAATGAATGCATTAATAGTAATATATACTTTTTTATTTATTTTTTATTATCAATTTTATTGAGCTTTTTTTCTAGATTTTTTATTCGGGCTTCTATTTTTTTTAATGTCTTACAATAATCTAAAAGGGAGTCATCAATGTGATTATTAGTTTTAAAAATTGCGTACAGTTCTTTTCCTATATCTTTGTAGAGATCTTCCATACTGTTCTCTTCAGAATGGATTTTATATTTAAGTTTTGATATTTCAATAAAATATTCAGACTTGTTTGATATAATATCTAAACTATTGCTTATTGAATCTTTAATTTTGTCCAAATTGGGTGCGGAAGGCATAATATTCCTCCTTTTTATGGGGCAGTCTGAATTTAATGCATAGACTTAATAATATATTATTTAATATAATGTGTATTTGTGACTAAAAAACATGAAGATGTTACATATTTTATTTTGAATTAAGTATAGCAATATCATGACTATGAGAATAGACTAAACTATACAAAGAACAACAGAAATAAGGTGATAAAATCAGAGTATTTCAATTAAAAAATAATAATGAACACCATATAGGTCAGGATATATTTAATATGGAAATTGAAGAATCAAAAAAAATTAATTGTATAATTATCAATAATCCAGTTCAAAGTGATTGTTTATGTATTATAAATCATCTAGTATGTAAATCCGAAGAAAATAAAAATATCGCACATTTAATCATTGCAAATGAGGATAAACAGTTAGAAAATATAACTAACTTTGGTAGTTTAAACATTGGATATGAATACAATATAGCGGAGGCTTACGGAAACTTAGAAATAGATACAGTAAATATTGAAAAAAATCGAGAGGTAGACATGCTAGATGAACATTTTCTAATAATACTTCCTGGAGGTAACATTCATATAAAATTAGAGAACCCTCAAGAAAAAATGATTTTGCAAATAAGTGTCGGTCATCAAGTTATTTAACTTTTTACAAGGCGCATCATCTAAAAAAATAACTAGGGAAGTTACTAGTTATTTTTTTAGATTACTAAATATACGGCTTATATATATAAATTAGTAAATAACATAAAATGTGATATAATTTATAATGAATACATAATAGAAGGAGAGATAAATATATGAATCCAATAGTAACAATTAATATGGAAAATGGAAAAGTAATAAAGGCTGAATTGTTCCCAGAAGTTGCACCTAACACGGTAAATAATTTTATAAGTCTTATAAACAAGGGATTTTATAACGGACTTACTTTTCATAGGGTAATTCCAGGATTTATGATTCAAGGTGGCTGCCCTGAGGGAACAGGTGTTGGTGGACCAGATTATTCAATAAAAGGTGAGTTTTCTTCTAATAAATTTAAAAATGATTTAAAGCATTCAGTTGGTGTTCTATCAATGGCTAGATCTAATGATTCAGATTCAGCAGGAAGCCAGTTTTTTGTTATGGTAGCTAATTCTTATCATTTAGATGGAAGTTATGCAGCTTTTGGAAAAGTAACTGAGGGTATGGAGCATGCTTTAGAAATAGCTAAGGTAGAAAGAGATTTTAGAGATATGCCACGTAAGGTGCAAAGGATAAAAAGCATGAGCGTTGATACTTTAGGAATTGAGTACGATCAGCCAGAAAAAATGTAATAAGAATATTAAATTGTAGGGGGTATATATTGTGGAGCTTATTAATGAAAAACTTATCCTTGCATATGGACTAAACGAGGATGAAGAAGAAAAACTTAATAGTTTACTATCAAAACAAAATATGTTACCTTGCAAAGTAATTGAGAAAAATATGGGCAATGTAACAATTAAAGAAGTATTAGAGAATATAGAAAGTGAAAAAAATAAAATCGAACTACCCCACGAAAAATTACTTCTATTTAATAGTTATAAAGATAAGGAACTGTATGATTTAATTGATAGTATAAGGCAAATTAAAAGCAGTAATACTATACTAGCCGCTGTAACACCAACATCTATAAACTGGACGGTTAATTATCTTATGCAACATCTAATTGAAGAAAGAGAAGCCTATAGAAAAATGGAATAAGGCATGTGGCACAAAATATAAATCTTCTGCAAGATAGCAGGAGATTTATATTTTACGGAAAATTATTCAACTGGAAAGGTGGAGAATTATGAGCAGAGTAGGAGATAGAATTAAAGAGGTAAGAGAATCAAAAGCGATAAGTCAAAAACAATTAGGTAAAAAAATCGGAGTTTCTGAAAATTTTATTAATGAAGTTGAAATGGGAAAAAAGATTATAAATGAGAAATTTTTAGAAAAAATCTCTAAAATCTTAGGGGAAGAAATTGAAGATACATCTGTATCATTTCAAGCCGCTGAGTATGTAGAAGAAAGAAAACCAAAGCTCGAAAGACCTAGCGTGGGAAAAGTAAACGAGGTATGGAATGATGCGTTTAGCTCAGTGTTAAAAGATGTTTCTATTTATAAATATGATTTAGCTAAAGCAATAGGTGTAAAACAAATGCCAATAATATCAAATAAAGTAGAAGGATATGCTCAAGATAAAGTATTGTTTTTAGAAATAGAGAATGACGATATGCTTGGGTTTAGAATTTGTAGTGGGGACATTGCTTTTGCTCATTTGACACATGAAATAGAAAATAATGCTATTTCGCTAGTGGATTACAATGGAGAAAGAGTGTTAAGACAAATAAAAAAATTAGATAGTAATAAAATATTGTTAATAAGCAATAGAGTTTCATTAAGAACAGATACAGTTAAACATAATGACATTAAGATAATTGCAAGGTTAGATAGAGTAGAGTTTAAGGTATAAAATATAGCTTTTATTAAGGAGGGAAGGAGGAGATAAAATGGAACAACTACAAAAGAAGGTAGCGCTACAAGAATGGAAGGATATTATTAAAAGAGGCCTACTGGGACTAAGTATACCATTAATAAGTATGACATATCCAATGTTAAATCAATATAGAGGAGATACTAACGACCTATTTACTTTTGTAGATAAGCTCATCCCCTTTAATAAATTTTTTATATTACCTTATATATCTTGGTATATATTTATAGCAATTTTTGCGACTATCCTATGTATAGTAGATAAAGGAAGGTATCTAAAGCTACTTATAACTTTAAATATAGGTATGATTACATGTTATATAATATATTATTTTTATCCAACCTGTGTTCCAAGGCCCATGATAACAGGAACGGATTTCTTCAGTAATTTGGTTTTAAGCTTATACATGGCTGATAATCCTTATAACTGTTTCCCAAGCATTCATGTTTTAAATTCAGTGTTAGTAGCTTTATATATTTATGAATCGGAAAAGGTTTGTAAATCTATTAAAATGATCTGTGTTACTGCAGCTGTTTTTATAATTCTATCTACTATGTTTATAAAGCAACATTATTTTGTAGATGTGCTTGCAGGCATAATATTCGCTTGTGTATTGTATTTTTCTTTTAAGAATATAAAGTTTGATTTTAATGACATTTCAGAAGGAAAGTCTCCCACTTCTATAGGGGGGAGTCCTATACTGTAATAAAGAAAGAACTTCAGTGGGAGTATAAATCTCCTTCTGAAGTCATTAATCCAGCTCCGCAGGAGATGATTCATAAAGATCAAAGCGCAACCTATATGGAATGATTATATGCTAAAAGGTCCCCATGATTAAAATCATGGGGACCTTTTAGCATTATACTCCGCTTAAATCAAAGTCAGGTACGAAAGTCGAAGATGAGCTTTCGCTTTCTTGAATAAAGCACTTGGTGATGCCTAGGTTTAAGCAGTACTCAATTAGAGCATCATAATGATTAGGGTTTACTTTCTTGTTTATTTCAGGATAATTAATTGCGACTTGCATAGGGGTATATTGATTCATTAAGCTGATATATACTGAATCATTAAAGGTGTTATATATAAAATCTATTATTTTCTTAGAATCAAATAATAAGCCTGGTAGCATAAGGTGCCTAATGATTACTCCCTTTTGAATTATACCATCAGCATCAAATTTGACTTCTCCTACTTGCGAAACCATTTCAGTAATAGCGGCAGAAGCTACAATAAAATAATTAGGCGCTTTTGAATATTTAATAGCATATTTATTGCTACAATATTTTAAGTCTGGTAAATAAACATCAATAAACCCTCGAAGCATTTTAATGGTATCTATATTTTCATAGCCACTTGAATTATAGAGAATAGGAATATTAAGGCCTTTATTTTTAGCAAGTTTCAAGGCTTCTATTATTTGGGGTACATAGTGAGTAGGGGTAACTAAATTTATATTAAGGGCCCCTCTTTCCTGCTGCTCCAAAAAAATTTCACTAAGGCGATAGATAGATACCGTTTTCCCAGCATCTTCATGGCTTATCTTATTATTCTGACAAAATACACATTTCAGATTACAATTGGAAAAGAATACAGTTCCAGAGCCATTTACGCCAGAAATACAGGGCTCTTCCCAGTGATGCAGGGAAGCTTTAGCTATTTTTACATCCTTAGAAGCTCTACAAAAGCCTAATTCTCCACCTAATCTATTAACAAAACATTTCCTAGGACATAAATTGCATTTTTTTAACAATTTTAAAAAATATGAACTATCTAATTCTCTAGTGCCTTTATTAATCATCTTTATCTCCTTGTTTTATAATTTAAATCTTTAGAATATATAAGAACTGTACAGCGCAATATATATAATGTCAATTCTGATTTTTAGAAGTTTTTCTATAAAATAGAATACATTGAATTAAAAAAATAAAACTTATTGCACCGAAGCCAGGATAAAGGACTTTAATTAAAGTTTTAAAGCCAATTTGAGAAATAGGCAAAGATATAATAAGTATTAATATGACCGCTTTTTTATAAGAAATATTAAACTTTTTCTCAAGGGTCTTGCCTACGCTATATATATTAGAAACTTCAGTTGAAAACATTTCACAAAAAATTACACAAAGCAGAAGAATCTGCATTAGTGTGCCAAAACGGTTTGTAATATATAGAAGTGGAATTTCATATTTAAAAATTTGAGGAATGTTTAATAAAAGCATCACATTAACAAAATAGCATAATATGGTTAAAACTATAGCGCCTATTATAACTCCGGGAATAAGAATACGTTTATGCTTTATTTCTTGACTTATTGGGACTAGAACACCACTACAGGATAGCATGTTATAACTGGCATAGAGCACGGCTGAAAAAAACCATTGGACAGGGACAATTTGGGTTTTATAAGAGGGGATTTGTTTTATATAGGAAGCGCTTACTATATCTTTGTAGAATACTAAATACAATACAAATATAGTTACAATGATTGTAGTAAGAGCAGGTACTATAAAGGAATTTATTGTTATTAATCCTTTGGTATCTTTAAGTAAAGTATATAAAGAGATTACAGACATAAGTAAAATTCCTACCCATTTTGAAACACCAAAATATTGATGAAGAAGCGCACCACTTCCAGCTAATATTATGGAGGCTCCACTAATTAAGAAAAAACTTGTAAAAACATCGGTAATTACACCAAAAAAACCGGGGCTTATAAGGGTTATAAGCTCAGTATAGGAGCTTAATTTATGTTTTAGGCTAATAGAAATTATAATAGAACTTATTAAAATATAGATTAAACCACATATGAGGATTCCCCAGAAGCTCATATACCCATAAGTACTGAAAAATTGAGTTATTTCCTGACCGGAAGCAAGGCCTGCACCGACTATTGTTCCGATAAATACAGCTGAAATTTGAAACATTTGACCAATTGTTTTTTTCAAAAAATCTCCCCCACAAAATTATTAAATTAATAGTCATACTTAAATAAGATGCTTGTCTTTCTAAATATATGTGCATTGTTTAATAATAAATGATGATTTTAATAATAAATGATGATTTTATAAATTAAAAATTTATTTAGAGGGAAACTATAATTAGCATAATGAATTTGATTTTATAAATCCTAAGTATAAAAGTAATTATAATTTCCATAATTAAATTAAAATTGGATTAAAGGGAGTGAAAAATTGAAAAAAATTTTAAGTTGTTTATTAATAGCGTGTTGTATTTTGTCTTTTACATCATGTTCAAAAAAAGAGAATAAAGAAAAGCCAAAAGTTAATGCTTTTGAAATTAAAACTGCAACTAATGTAGTTGAGAGTTATATGAATTTTATAATGAAGGAAGATTATGAAAATGGTAAAAAACTATATAGTAAGGAATTATCTGAAAAAGTTTCTAATATGCCAATTAGTGATATGAAGATAAAAGGTTATAAAGTTACAGAAAGTAATGAAGTTGGTAGAAGTGGGGTTTTTAAGGTTAGAGTTACAAGAACATCGATGGATAGCTCTCAGTCATGCCTTGATGAATATTCTATCAGAATTATTAAAGATGGGGCTGAATATAAAATAAGCGAAATAACCAATACACCACAAAATGAAGCTTTTGTGGAGGACATGGGTATTAGATTTAGAGATAAAAAAAATGTAAAAACCAATTTAATTATTGATAAAGCGGGGTTTCCTAAATATGTATATTCGAAAGATGATGGAGCACGATTATATAAAGTAGTGGTGCCTACAAAAGAATTCAGCTCTATAAATTTTAGTTATGAAGGAGATAAACTTGCAGTTAGTACTTATAACAAAAACTCATTTATTGGTATTGTTAACATTGATCAATCTCTAGCAGTTCAGGGAAGTGCTACAAATCCAACTGAGGAGTCCCCGCAAGGTGGAGGATCGGGTGAAGTAGCTAAGGAAAAACCAATTGGAAAGGAATTAATTTCAATAGATTTATTGCTTGATTGTAAAGTAGAATTTATGACCTTCTCCTTAGATGAAAAATTTTTGCTTGTACAGTATAATAAGGAAAAAACGGGCAAATATATTAGGGTTTATAATGTAGATAATGGAGATATGATTCCTGTTAATTTTGAAAAAGACTATCCTGTAGAAAAAGTTCAAATTGTATTTTCTTCTTTTGGTGAGGATACTATGACTTATGAAGTAATGCCTAAACCAAATGTTAACAGTTCGGAAGCAGATATAATTGGTAAATGGAAACTTGATTTAAAGACTTTTACCGTAGATAAATTATAAATAATGCACTGTTCACAGACTATAAGGTATAATTGATATAGGGCTTGAATCTTCAAATAACTAACTAGTCTTGCGACTAGTTAGTTTATTTAAATGGTCTTTAAATAAAGAAAGGATGATATTAGTGCAGAAAATATGGAGTGACAAAAGATATCACAGTTTAAATTATTTTTTAAGGGACAAGTTCGGCAATAAGGTTTTTAAAATTGCTTTGGACGCTGGATTTTCTTGTCCAAATAGAGATGGGACTATTAGTAGTGGAGGGTGTTTGTTTTGTAGCGAAAGGGGCTCAGGAGATTTTGCTGGGAATAGGGATTTTTCTATTACAAAGCAATTTGAAGATATAAAGGTTATGATGAATAAAAAATGGAAAACAGGGAAATACATTGCTTATTTTCAGGCTTATACAAATACTTATGCAAATATCGATGTATTAAGAGGAAAATATGAGGAGGCAGTATCACAAGAAGGAGTAGTGGCTCTTGCTATAGCTACAAGGCCTGACTGTTTAGACGATGCGGTATTAGATCTTATAGAGGAATATTCTAATAGAGTATACACATGGGTAGAACTAGGGCTTCAAACTAGTAGTGATGAAAGCGCAAAAATTATTAATAGGGGATACAAATTATTGAGATTTGAGGAGGCTCTAAGTGAGCTTAATAAAAGAAACATTGATGTGGTGGTGCATACCATTTTTGGACTTCCTGGAGAAAGTAGGGAGGACATGCTAAAAACAATAGACTATGTGGCACATAAAAATATAAAAGGTATAAAAATGCATCTACTTCATCTTATGGAAGATACACCTATGGTTAGCCTTTACAAACAAGAAAAGCTGAAGTTTTTGCAGCAAGATGAGTATATAGATATAATTTGTACGTCAATTACTATGCTTCCACCTAATATGGTTATTCATAGATTAACAGGCGACGCACCAAGGGAGTTACTAATAGGCCCTATGTGGAGTTTGAAAAAATGGGAAGTTTTAAATGGAATAGATAACAGATTAAAGGAATTAGATTTATATCAAGGGAAAAATTTTAAGGATTAGGTTTTGACGACATTTCAGAAGGAAAGTCTCCCACTTTTATGAGTGGGAGTTACATACAATAACAAAGAGAAACTTCAGTGGGAGTATAAATCTCCTTCTGAAGTCGTCAATGTATCTTCTGTGAAGATGTTGCAGCACCGCAGGTGATAATTTAAAAAAGGGTCAGTTGTGTCTTTCTACAAATTAACTTTACAATTTTTGTGTGTTTTGCAAATAGATAAATAGCTTTTAAAGGTTTAATATATATATATAGAAACATATAGGGGGGGTATATATTATGTCAAATTTATCATTAAGACACATATACAAGGTTTATACAGGGAATGTAACAGCGGTTAAAGATTTTAATCTTGAAATAGAAGATAAAGAATTTATAGTTTTTGTAGGACCATCTGGTTGTGGTAAATCAACAACTTTGAGAATGATAGCAGGTCTTGAAGAAATATCACAAGGGGAAATATATATTGGAGATAAATTAGTAAATGATGTGGCACCCAAAGATAGAGATATAGCAATGGTTTTCCAAAACTATGCATTGTACCCTCATATGACTGTATATGATAACATGGCATTTGGATTAAAATTAAGAAAAATGCCAAAGGATCAAATAAAACAAAAGGTTACTGATGTAGCTAAAACCCTTGATATAGAACATTTGCTTGATAGAAAACCAAAGGCATTGTCAGGTGGACAAAGGCAAAGAGTAGCGCTTGGACGAGCTATAGTAAGAAGTCCAAAGGTATTCTTAATGGACGAGCCACTATCGAATTTAGATGCTAAACTTAGAGTTCAAATGAGAACAGAAATAGCAAAACTCCATCATAAACTTCAAACAACTTTTGTATACGTAACGCATGATCAAACAGAAGCTATGACTATGGGGACAAGAATAGTTGTAATGAAAGATGGATTAGTGCAACAAGTAGATACTCCTCATAACATATATGAACATCCAGTTAATATGTTTGTTGCTGGGTTTATAGGAAGTCCTCAAATGAACTTTATGGAAGCTAAGGTTTTAGAAAAAGATGGTGAAGTTGTGCTTTCTTTCGATAATGAAACTATAATATTACCGAAGGATAAGGCAGAAGCTGTAAAAGAAAAAGACTATATAGGCAAAATTGTTATAATGGGAATTAGACCAGAAGATATTGATGACGGTATTGACTTTATTGAAAAAAATAAAAATTCAGTTATAGAAGCCAAAGTTGACGTTACGGAGCTTATGGGTGCGGAGACTAATATTTATTTGTCAAAAGGAAATACAAGTATTGTAGCTAGAGTAAATGGATCGTCCAAAGCTATAGTTGGAGAAAAAATTAAGATTGCTTTAGATACTAATAAAATTCATATATTTGATAAAGAAACGGAGAACACGATAATATAGGGGGAAACGTACTATGTACAATTTTACTGAATTCCTGAAGGATTTAAGTCACTCTTCAAACATACCATTTGATATAGTTACCGAAGATGGGATTGCTTTATATATTAGTGACTTAAATATTGAAAATTCAAATATAACTAACTTTACTATTATGCTTGGACGAGTTAAAGGCATAATAAGTTTAGAGAAGAAGTATGAAAATTGTACATTCTTACTTAAATATGTTATTGAAAATAAATATACACAGCATTTTTTAACTAAAGAACAAGCAGTTATTGATATTTTAGAAAATAGAGAAATTTCTATTGATAATATTAATTACAATTTACCTTTTCTCAAAGATGGGTGTTATATCATATTAATAAGTTCAGATGGAAGTAATTATGAATCTCTCAACATAATAAAACAAATATATGATAAAGAACCAGTTGTAAGTTTAATATATAATGATAGTATTATTGTAATTGGTGACTTTGCTGAAATACAAGAACATACAGAAAGTATAAAGGAATCCATATCATCAGATTTGTATTGTAAATGTTATCTAAGTTATGGAGATAGAGCTTATGATATAAACGAGTTTAAAAAAGCTTATAATGATGCTGTTCAATGTATGCAGCTAGGGAAAAAATTTGATATAAAAGATCATATATTTAGTTATAATAAAATGTTGTTTGAGAAAATCGTCTATAACATAGACATAAAAATTAAGCAGGAACTTTTATATATGTTAAAAGACAAATTCGATGCTTTCGATGGTGAAATGATATCAACTATTGAGCAATTTGTAAATTGTGGTCTTAATATTAGTGATGCTGCTAGGAAACTATATGTTCATAGGAATACCCTGATCTATAGATTGGATAAGATTAAGAAAGAAACAAATTTTGATATTAGGAACTTTAAAGATGCATCTGTATTTCTTATAGCCTTTTTAATATGGAAAGAAAATAAGGAATAGGGCATGGGGAATTTTTTTCTTAGAGTATGCTATAACGAAAAGTATATATTACTGGAATGCGTTCACATCGCTAAGTACTTCTAAAATTTATTTGCATATGCTAAAAATAAAATAAATTGTGAATTACTAAGGCTTGTTCAAACGCATTCTGCGTAATATATACTTTCGTTAGCATTTTCTAAGAAAAAAGAGCTTATCTCAAAAAGAGCAAAAGCGCTGTAATTATAAGTTTTAAAAGAAAGATTAAATTATCATATAAAGACTTCAGAAGGAGATTTATACTCCACTGAAGTTTTCTTTTTTTGCTATGGTAAATAGTGGTATAATGTTTGTAGCAGTTTGGTGGGAATAAAAGCTAATTATTTAAAAATAGTTTATTGAAGGGGGAGATTTTATGGACACAAATTTGACTAAAATTAAAAATGAAATATTAGCATTCTTATTAGCTACTTTTTCAATTACATTTGGTATGGGTCTAATAATGTTTTTTGTTTATAAACATATTGATGCGAGTGGTGTCCAAGCATTTGCTATAGTACAGATGCTTTATCCTGCGTTAGCGGCTATTGGGATAAGAATTTATTATGAAAAAAATAGTATTTCTAAGGGATTGATGGATTTCTTTACGTTCTATATTATTTTTAGTGTTTTATGTATCATTATTTTAGTTGTTGGAGTTTTTGCTTTTCCGGGACATGTATCAATTGTTATAAATACACTAGTAATTATAGCTAGTATATTTGCTTTTACTATAATAATGATTAACAAAGATAATCGTTTTGAAAAAATTAGTATGGTTTTTAAAAAGAACTTTAAGACTGTTATACTATTAGGTTTATTGTATATTGTACTTAAATTAATTATAGTTATGTTTGGTGGACTTGTTGATGGTAATTTATCTGAAATACTAAAAAAGACTATGATGCGTATTGCTTTACTTACTATTATTGTACCAATTGGTGTTGTTTCATCTTTTATAATATTTTTTGGAGAAGAACTGGGATGGAGAGAATACTTACAGCCAAAACTTCAAGTTTTATTTGGTAAAAAACTTGGCGTTATTATATTAGGATTTATATGGGGAATATGGCATTTACCACTTTGCTTTATGTTATATAGCCCATCAACCCCTATTTACTGTGTAATATCTCATATTTTCTATTGTATTCTTCTTGGTATTTTCCTTGGGTTTGTCTATATGAAAACTAGAAACATTTGGTCAGTTATAATTATTCATTTAATTAATAATAGTATGATTATTAATGAGAGTAGTGCCTATGACACAGTAATAACAGCAAAATATTTAGTATTAGGTTTAATATTTTGTGCTATTGTATTCCTACCATTTCTATTTACTAAAGAGTATAAGGGTAAGATGAGTGAGGGATAACGATTAAATCTAGGTATTCTAAAACATTAAGTTGATTAAGAGTAGGGGGGTAAAACATAAATGGATGTAATAAAAAAATTTTGCGTCATAAATAGCTTTACATATAATGGACGAGGTGGGAATGCCGCAGCTGTATTTATTCATCAAGGTGAGTTAGAAGATTATGTTATGCAAAATATTGCTCGTCAACTTAATTTAGTCGAAACGGTGTATATTACCGAAAGTGATGAAGATGGAATAGATTTTGATATTAGATATTTTACTCCAGATAATGAAGTCAAAATTGCAGGTCACCCTACGGTAGCTGCATTTATTGCACTTGAAAAAGCAGGAAAATTAAGTCCAATAATAAAAGAAAAATATTTAATCAAGACAAAAGATGGAATAAAAGAAGTTAATATTGAAGAGCAGTATAATGACATGGTTGTTAAATTGAAACAAGAAACTGTTGAATTTGGGCTAATTATTGAGGAAAAGTATAAAATAGCTAAAGTTTTAGGAATTAATGATGATGACATAATGGATAATTTACCACTACAATGTATAAATACTGGATTAGGCCACTTAGTTGTACCAATAAAATCTTTAGATGGATTAATGAATGTTAAAAGGAACATAAGTCAATTAAAAGATCTATGTAATTTTATTGGTGTAAGAGAGGTGCAAGTGTTTTGTTTTGAAACTAAAGATGACTCATTTAATATTCATACAAGAAATATATGTCCAAGAGAGGGGATTGAAGATGCGGCATGCGGCATTGGAAATGCAGCAGTGGGTGCGTATTTGTTAAAGAATCATTATACTGATAGAAGAAGTATATCAATAAAAGCTGAACAGGGATATATAGTAAAAGTTCCGTGCGCAATTGATATATATGCCTATAGAGAGAATGATGATATTATGGTGAGAGTTGGAGGTACAGGTAAAGTAATAATTAAAGGTGATTTTATTGTAAGTAATATCTAAGTTATTGAGATATTACTTATGATTATCAAGGCATATAATTTAATGGGAAATAATAGTGATATATTTATAGAGATTAACATATTGTTATCACGCCAACTCCGAACTATAAATGGAATGATTTGGGTGGGTTATATGAAAGTTTTTATAAACAATACAAGGGATATACTCTCAAAGAGTTATGCACTATGTTTATAAAGGCAGAACAGCAAATTATTGAAATGATTAACAGTTATACAGATGTCGAATTATTTCAGCAAAGCGAAAGAAAGTGGTCCTCATCAACTCCATATAATCGGTCAATGTGGAAATGGGTTCACATCAATACTGTTGCACCGTTCAAGTCCTTCAGAACAGAAATACGAAAGTGGAAAATATGTAAGGTGAACAAAAGATTATTCATATAATCTGTAATCAAGAAGGGAGAAATAAATATGTTACATACTTATTTACAAAATGGGATATTTGCATTTCATTATTCCATACGTATAGCATTAATTGTTTTCTGTGTATTTAATGGTATAAAATCCTTAGTTAAAAGAAAGCTTGAATTTAAACCACTTGGCATGTTATGCGAGTTCGCATGGATTCTTACAGTTCTTGTGATTTTGAACATCACTGGTATTATCGGTGGTAATTTCGGAACAACCTCAATATCTGATGGAAATGTACAGTTCAGTTTTGTCTTATTTGAAGAAGGATTATCTCCGGCAATTTTGTTAAATATAATACTATTTATCCCTTTTGGGTTCTTTTCAGCGATTGTTTTCAAAAAACTTAGGGATAAATGGATTTATGGAGTTTTAATAGGTCTCACATTCTCAGTAATGATCGAATTTCTCCAAACTTTTACTGGCCGTTTTGTGGAATTAGATGATGTACTAATGAATACAGTCGGAACATTCATAGGGTATGAAATATGGTTTTGGTTGTCAAAATTCAAGCAAAGACAAAAGAAATAAAAATGATTATCGTTGTGGAGACTATGCGTATAATCTTTAGTACGTAGGGTTCGTATTAGATGTCACAAATAATAAAGAGTTATGACGTTTTTATTTATAACGCACATAAATGAACTTTATACGGTTACTTAATCCTAAACTGTTATATAAAATAGTAATATGTACTATAATTATATTAGCGACACATAAGACAAAAAGAATTATTAGAGGAGGAAAAACATATGAAAATAGATATAATAATTTCTGCGGATGATATAAAAAGAGAGAAAATAGCAAATAAAACAGTGGTAGTAATAGATATGCTTAGGGCAACTAGTGTAATAACTACTGCGATGAACAACGGATGCAAAGGCGTAATTCCTGTTTTAACAGTTGACGCGGCAGCTGAGATTGTGCGAAATAGCAAAGAAGAGTTTATGCTTGGTGGAGAGAGGAATGCATTAAAAATAGAAGGGTTTCACTATTCCAATTCTCCATTAGAATACACTAGAGACACTATAGAAGGCAAAACTCTTGTTATGACTACAACTAATGGTACTAAAGCTATAAAAGGCTGCGTGGGTGCAAGCAACATCTTAATAGGGGCAATGATTAATGCTAAGGCTACTGCAAATAGAATAGTATCTTTAAATAATGATGTAGTAATAGTCAATGCTGGAACTTACGGTGAATTTTCTATAGATGATTTCTTATGCAGTGGGTACATAATTGATTGTGTGTTAAAAGAAATAGAAGTAGAACTTTCAGATATTGCTGTAACTTCACATTATATTTATAAGAATAATGAAGATATTCATGGTTTTATAAAATATGCAAGTCACCATAAAAGGATTACAGAGTTAGGATTAGAAGCAGATTTAGAATACTGTTGCAAAAAAGATATTATAGATATTGTTCCAGAATATAAGGATGGGATTATAGTTTAAGAAAATGTTATCAAGAATTTAGGGGGCAATTGGTTGGTGAAAAATAGTTATAAAATTGTGATTTTTAGTTTATTGGTAGTTATGTTAGTTGGATATATTCTAATCAATAAAATTATTGCTAAAAAAAATGAGCCATGTGAATCATCACAAGATAAACTAATTATATCTACTTTTTCCATGGATAATAAAGGTAGTATATTATCCATGGATGTTAAAAGTAAAATTGAGAAATATCTTATAACTGATAGACAGGTATGTATTACTGGTGATTTATATAAGGATAGTTCTAAAATAGTCTATGTAGATGCTTTAAATGATTATGATCCTTGGCAAATTTATTTGCATAATTTAAAGGATAATAAAAATTTCCAAGTTACAGATAATAAGTCTGGAAAAGCTCATCCCAGAGTTTCGGATGATAATTCAATATTTTTTTTAAATGCTCCTCATGGAATAGTTAAGGTTGCTAAAATAAAAATTGAAACAAAATCATATGACATAATTGACAATACTGATTCAGATAGAGAAGTAGATACTTTTAGCATTAAACATAATAATTTGCTTATATCAACCTGTTCGAATAGCTTAAGATTAAATAGTTGGAAAAAAAATGAAGGACAACTAAAACCATTGATTCATACTATTTTTAAAGTAAATTCAAATGGAAATAAATTAAGCAAAATTGCTACGATAAAAGCTTCACTAGTAGATTCGCTTTCATATAATTCTAATTATAAAAAGGTTCTTATCGGTGGTTCTGATATAAATGAAAATCCTGGGGTTGGTATATATGAGTTGTCTTTAGATACAGGGCATTTAACTACTATATTAACAGATAGCACTTTAGCGAATGATAACAATTCAATTGTAAGTAAAATTGCATATCCTGCTTTAGTAGAAATGTCCAAAGATGACAGCCTTGTATATTTTACTGGAGTGCCTAAAAATAGCAAAGAAGTAATGATAAGTGAAATACTCTGCTATCCAACGGCTATATTTAGTTATAATATAAATTCCAAAGAGTTAAAAAACATATTTAATCCTAAAGTTTCAAGTTTTATTTTTGATATGAATATTAAATATTAGTATGGATTTCTCCATAGTGACCTTGCACCAGGGTGCCTTGCACCAGGGTGCTTTGCAATAAGAAGAGCAGAAAAGATTAGAATTTCTTAATGAAATTTCATGTTTCAAGCTCATATTGCAAGCCACACAGGAGAAAGTTCATAGGGCAAACCCTTATTTTTTTAAACTACTTGGAATATGTAGAATTTCAAGTAGTAGGATTCATCAGAATTCCATAGTATTGGATGGTCTGATGCTTGAGTTCTAAACTCAACTTGTCTAAGTGTTCTTTTAGCATCTAATGCTGCATCGGCTATTGTATCTCTAAATATATCAGGGTACATAAAATGAGAGCAAGAGCAAGTTACAAAATATCCGCCCGGTTTAACCAATTTAATACCACGTAGGTTAATTTCCTTATATCCGCGTGTTGCGCCGTCTATAGTAGAACGTGACTTTGAAAAGGCTGGGGGATCAAGTATTACTACGTCATATTGTCTTTTTTCTCTTGACCATTCTCTTAATACATCAAAGGCATTATGGCATTCAAATTTAACAGTACCTGAAAGTCCGTTAAGCTCTGCATTTTTTCTGCAACAATCTACTGCATATTCAGAAATATCTACTCCAAGTACACTTTTAGCCCCAGCTATACCTGCATTAAGCGCAAAGGAACCTGTGTGGGTAAAACAATCCAAAACATCAGCATCTTTGCATAATCTGTGGATAGCTGCTCTGTTTTCCTTTTGATCTAGGAAAAATCCGGTTTTTTGACCATTTGCAATATCTACATAATACTTAACTCCATTTTCAATGATTTCTATATCGGTATCGAAGGGCTCGGTTAAGAATCCTGTTGTTTTCTCCATTCCTTCAAGCTCGCGAACTCTAGCGTCACTTCTTTCATAGACACCCTTTGCACTGTATTCCTGCATTAGTAACTTAACAACTATATCTTTATATTTGTCGATTCCTAGTGCTAAAGATTGAATAACATAATAGTCTTCATACTTATCTATAATCATTCCAGGTACAAAATCTGCTTCTCCAAACAAGAATCTACAGCTAGAAGTATCTATAACGGTTTGTCTATATTTCCATGCAGCGGCAAGTTTTTTTCTGAAAAACTCTTCATCTATTTCTTCGTGAATATCTCTTGTCATTATTCTTATGGCAATTTTAGAAACGTCATTTATGAAACCTTTCCCTATAAACTCCTGTCTAAAATTGTACACCTCAATTATATCTCCATTTTCATATTCACCATCAAAGTTTTCGATTTCATTTGCATATATCCAAAGGTGTCCATTTTCTGAATTTCTGCCTTTACCTTTATATAAGTAAAATTTGCAAGCCATTTTAAATTCCTCCTGTGTTATTTAAGGAGACATAACAATTTATAATTATTATGTCTCTTATATTTTTTATAGTTAAAACAATCTTTAATAAAATATTAAGCTATTTATCTATAGTAGTATACCACACTGAATTAATTTGTAATATAAGATCCATAAAATTGTTTTGACATAAAGACAATTATAAATTACACTAGTATATGTGTCATTTTTCAATGCACACTCGAATTAAGCATATTTAGATAAAATTGGACGTATTTTCTTTGCATGGGAATCTATATACAACATCTAATTATTAAGAACAAATAGATATATAACTAGAAATAGTTTTAAAATTATAAATATATAAAATCATACTATAGTAAGGAGAAATACAAATGAGTAGATTGGTAGTAAAAAATATGAGCCATGGATTTGGTGATAGAGTAATATTTGAAGATGTATCTTTTAGATTACTTAAAGGGGAGCACATAGCACTTATAGGTGCTAACGGAGAGGGTAAATCAACATTTATGAATATTATTACAGGTTCGCTTATGCCAGATGAGGGCGATGTTGAATGGTCAAGTAGCGTAAGAGTGGGATACATGGATCAGCATACGGTTTTGGAAAAGGGAAGAACTATTAGAGAAGTTTTAAGGGATGCTTTTAAATATCTTTTTGACTTAGAAGATGAAATGCTTAGTGTAACAGAAAAAATGGGCGAGGCATCACCTGAGGAACTAGAAAAGTTACTAGATAGAATGGGAACAATACAAGATCAGCTCGATAATAATGGATTTTATGGTATTGATTCTAAGATAGATGAGGTAGCTGTAGGAATTGGACTTAAAGATGTTGGCCTTGAAAATGATGTTGCAGATTTAAGCGGAGGACAAAGGACGAAAATTCTTCTTGCAAAACTTTTATTAGAAGCTCCAGATGTTCTACTACTTGATGAGCCTACTAACTTTTTGGATGAGCAGCATGTAGAGTGGCTTAAGAGATATCTTCAAAATTATGAAAATGCATTTATCTTAATATCTCATGATATTGAATTTCTAGACGGCGTAATTAATATAATATATCATGTGGAAAATAAAAAACTAACTAGATATATAGGTTCATATAACGAATTTTTGAGAGTTCATGATGCTAAAAAGAAGCAAATGGAAGCTGATTATGAAAGACAACAAAAAGAAATTACCAAACTAGAGATTTTTGTTGCTAAAAATAAATCAAGGGCTTCTACAAGTGGTATGGCAAAATCAAGACAAAAGAAATTAGATAAAATTGATAAAATGGAAATTACAAAAGATAAACCAAAGCCGCAATTTGATTTTAAATCTGCAAGAGCTTCAGGGAAGATATTATTTAAAACTGTGGATTTAGTTACTGGATATGATAGTCCATTATCCAAACCATTAAATTTATATATGGAAAGAGGACAAAAGATTGCTTTAGTTGGGGCTAATGGTGTTGGAAAAACAACATTGTTGAAGAGTCTTATGGGTGATATAAAAGCTGTTTCAGGGCATACAAACGTAGGAGATTATCAATATATAGGATACTATGAGCAAGAAATAAAGGGAGTCAATCGAAATAATTGTATTGAAGAATTTTGGCAAGAATTCCCTAGCTTCACTCAGGGTCAGGTAAGATCTGCGCTTGCTAAGTGTGGACTTACTACAAAGCATATTGAAAGTAGAATTACTGTGCTTAGTGGTGGAGAGCAAGCAAAGGTAAGACTTGCGAAACTCCTAAACAGGGAAACTAATATATTGATCTTAGATGAGCCTACCAATCATTTAGATGTAGATGCTAAAGAAGAGCTCAAGAGGGCCCTAAAAGAATATACAGGAAGTATACTTATAGTTTGTCATGAACCAGAATTCTATCAAGATGTAGTAACAGATGTATGGAACTGTGAAGAATGGACAACTAAAATCGTATAATTTACAACAAAAAGAGCTAGAATAATTTCTAGCTCTTTATATATATATCACTTTTTTAAAACTTCTAATCCTAGGTCTAGAATATTTGCAAATAATGATAATGTATTAGTATTTGGAATAACATTATTTTTAACATCTAATAATTTTCCAAGCCCATAACCCGTGCATATGCTAACAGTAGGAAAATCAATTTCACCGAGGTTACAAATAATATCACTTTCGTTTAATTTTATTTTAGTTGTTTCATCAATAGGTTCTAGTATGATATAAAGCCTTGTAGAAGGGTTGTATCTTAGAACTTTTAAAGTATCACTTATTAGTATCTCTTTAGGGTTAGTGTTAATATCATACTTTGAAGTAGATGAAGCAATGTTATTTATAACAAAGTAATAAATATTTCGTTTGTAGTTTACCTTATTTTTAAATTCTTGTAATCTTTCTAAATTCAACTCTATATCTACTGAGATTTCATCATTTTCTAAATTGTTAAAGCTTTCTTTTATGTAAGTTAATTCTTCTTTTCCATCAAGTTCTCTAGCTAGGATATCCATACAGTTATCATAAATATCTTGAAATGAACTAAATGGTAAGGAATATTTTATATTATCTAAGACAAGGTAGACCTTGAATTTAGCAGATTTATTACTACTTTTAGATGAATAATTAACTTCAACTAATAAGAGTTCATGGAGTAGCTCTGTATCAAGTGTTATTTTCTGAATTCCTTTACTAAATTGTAGAATGTAATTCTCATTAGTAGATAAGCTTTGTGTATGTTGATTTATTATATAAGTACTTTTAAAACCAGCTTCAGTAATTTCACCAACTCTCAATGAACTTTTTATTGAAAGTTTTTTTAAATTTATATATGGTCTATTTGTACATAGGTTGCTTTTAGATATTATTCTCATATTAAACCCCTTTAGTTCTAACAAGATTGTTAGTTTGATTTATAAATTATAACATAATTAGCATTCTGAAAATGATAAAACTAATTACTGATGGAAATAAAGATTAATTTTAAAAGGCATATATTTTATGGATATATGCCTTTTGTTTTTTAAGTAGGAATCTCCTCTTGGTGACTAACAGTGTCGTCCAGGGTAATTATGTTATCTTTTTTTATCCATCCTTTATTATTAATGGTGGTCTGAGAGTTTATAGATACTTCATACCATGAAATATCAAAAATATCAGCGGAATCTTGAATCTCTACGGTCGTACTTTTAACTATATTAGATAGAACAGGTGAAATTTCAATAGGACTTAAATACAAACTACAACTCTCTTTTATAGTTCCGCTTTTAAAAAGAGGTAGTTTGTATTTTATTACAATAGGACCCTCAGCACAACGTGAAGTTTCAATTTTTGATTTGAGTTCTCTATTTTGCCTAGAGATAACCTTTAGCTGGGTTTTTTGAGTTGATAATTTTTGGTCCATAATATAACAATAAATACCAAAGCATATCAAAAGAATAGAAAAAAGAAAAATGAGCAATAGTATCTCTCCTTGTAAATTACTTCTTTTAGATAATGATATATTAATATGATAGAGTTTAATCGGCAAGTTTGTGCATATGTTAAATAGTTATATTTATTCTTAGTATATTCTATTCGATAGAAAACAAAAACATTCACAAAAAAACTCATGTATACACATGAGTCTTAAATCGCTGTAGTTAACTCGTTATATCCTATTATATACATATCTGCATGATTAACAATATCGTCCCTTTGTTCTTTGGAGAAATCATCATAGACACCGACTACTCTCATTCCGGCGGATTTTGCACCTTTAACTGCAGGAAGTATATCTTCAAATACAATGCATTCCTCTGGGATTACGCCTAATTTTTCAGCGGCAAGTAAATATACATCGGGAAAGTCTTTCCCGCGAGATACTTCATCAGTTAGAGTTATGCAGTCAAAATAATGGTAGATATTATTAGCATGTAGTGCAGCTTCTAACAAAAATTTACTATTACTTGTAGCGAGACCGATTTTAATATTCAGGGTTTTAAGTAAAGATAAAAACTCAACTACACCGGGCTTTAGTTTTACATTATTAAGATACTCCTCATGGGCATAATCGTTCCATTCATTTTTAATTTCGTCTATAGTATCTAATATACCGAAATTATTTTTAAAATATGCCGCAGTCTCATTGAAGCTAAGGTGCTCTATTTGGGTTTTTAGATTTTTAGGTAAATCTATATTTCTGCTTCTAAAATAATTTTTATCTATTCTATCCCAAACCCACATAGAGTCTATTAGGGTTCCGTCTAAATCGAAAATTGCAGCTTTAATATTTTTTAGCATTTAATCACCTCTTATATAAGTATAACAGGTCGAAATGTAATTAAATACTAGGATTTAAAATTAAAAAAATCTGTAAGTAAGAAAAGAACAAGTACTTCCGATAAAAATACCCATAATAACATCGGTAGGATAATGAACGCCTATGTAAATTCTAGAAATTCCTACACAACAAGCTATGGGTATAGTTATAAACCCAAATATAGGGAAATATAAAGCTATTATTATAGCTAATGAAAATGCACCAGTAGTATGACCTGACGGAAAGGAGTATTTATCTATGCCTATTTTTTTTATGTTCAAGTTTGGAACTGTTATAAAAGGTCTTAATCTAGTAACGCTTACTTTGAGAATCTTACCAATGCCAGTGCTGATTGTTATAGAAATCATAGCTTTAATAGCTATGGTGTGAACAATAGTACTATTAAATAGAAAAGCAAGGGTACAGAATATAAACATAAAAGAAAAAGAACCTAAGTAAGTCATAATTGGCATTATAATATCTAAAAACCTACACTTCCAAGAATTATTTATAATTCTAAGCAGGCTAATATCTTTATCGCTTATATATTCAAGTAATCCTTTCATAAAACCCCCCTTTGAATGCAAAAAAATATATTAATTACTGAGTATTATACCATATTTTAATTTGCATTTATATTGCAAAATATTATCTAAAATTCTCTGTTGAATATTTTGGTTTTGTTTTTATCTTTAAAATCATCAACAGTATTAATTCCAATTCTACTTAGAATTTCGTTCATACAATCACTATCTAAGGAAGTTTTAATTTTTGAACTTTCTGCAAACTTATCCACTCTACGTTTTCCGCAGCTTGCGTCAATCAAAGCTTTAGGCCCTCCAACACAACCACCAACACAACCCATACCTTCTATAAAATTTGCATTAACCTCTACATTTTGAGCTTTAGTAAGTAGTTTTTTACATTCTTTTACACCGTTTCCTTGAATAGCGTTTAATAAATGATATTTTTCAGGAAATAATTTTTCTATAACGTCTCCAATTGCTATAGATACTCCTCCTGTCCTAGCGTAAAGCCTGCCGCCTCTGGAAGCATACTCACTGGATACAGCTTGTGGAAGTTTTTCTGGGTCGATGTTTAATATATCAAAAATATCCTTAAGTTCTGAGAATGTAAGAACAAAATCAATATCACCTAAAAGGTCTTTTTCCTTAGCTTCACCCTTTTTTGCAATGCAGGGACCTATAAAGACTACTTTGCAGTTAGGGTTTAATTTCTTCAAAATTCTACCACAGGCAATCATAGGAGATACAGAGGGAGATACATACTTCACTAAATCGTGGTAAATCTTTTTTACCATCCCTACCCACATAGGACAACAGCAAGAGGTGATCATTAAATCTTCTTTTGTTTTAATGTGCTCATCAAATTCTACGGATTCTTTCAATGTAAGCATATCCGCAAAAAAAGCAACTTCAACCATATCTGTAAACCCCATTTTTTTAAAAGCGGTTCTAAGATTATTTATATTAACATTTTCTCCAAATTGACCAGTAATGGCAGGGGCTACAGCTGCTATTACTTTCGAATCTCCTCTTAATAAATTTAAAAGAGGAATAAACTCTACCTTGTCCATTAAGGCACCATTCGGACATGCTTCTACGCAAAAACCACAGTCTGTGCATTTATCATTGTCAATATAAGTAGTATTACTTTTATTATCTATTAATATGGCATCAAAAGGGCAGGAAGATTGACATTTTGTCTTTCCAGGCTTATCTGTACAATCCATAGTGCAGCCTTTGATTTTATTTACAATTTTATAATTTGATTCATAAGAAAGGATAGCTTTATTTAAATCATCTATGTAATTATGAGAAAAGTCTACTTCAACTCCGCAAAGTGAGGAAATTACGGAGCTTAACTCAGTTTTATTAATATTATCCTTAGACAGTAATTCCTGTACTTTGTTTTCAAAATTATCTTCATAATAGGATTTAGCTAGGGATTTAAAAATTTCATTATACATTTTATTCAAAATAATCACTCCTAAGTTGTTATTAGATATGTAATGACTTTAGCATATTATCTACAAAAAATAATAAAATAGTAGGCTATTATCTATTTTGTCAAAAATGATGAGTTTTATACATACTAACGAATAAAAATTTATAATAAAAAAAGAGTTGTCATTAGACAACTCTTTTTGGTCGGGGTGACAGGGATTGAACCTGCGACCTCATGGTCCCAAACCACGCGCGCTCCCAGCTGCGCTACACCCCGAAGACAACTTAATTATACAAAACAAATGCATAAATGTCAACAAAATTGGTAAATATTTTTGAAAATATAAAACATGAAATATGTAAATTATAAATTCTACTTGCTGACAACACTAGTTATTATATAAAACAAATGCATAAATGTCAACAGTTTATTTTTGTTTTATATAACTGGATCTTGCCACAATTTTCTGAAAACATTATTGCATTTAAAATTTTTATAGATTACAATTAAGTTCAAATTGTAATCTATAAAAATTAATAATCTCACATAAATAGAGGTGCAGATAAAGAGGTAATTTTTAAGTGATAAGGATATATATGAGTTAGGGGGACCGAAATGTATAAATATATAATACAAGGCTTACTCTTAGGTTTCGCATACGTAGCACCCATTGGTACACAAAACATATTTGTAATAAATACGGCTATACGCAAAAGTAGACTAAGGTCATATCAAGTTGCATTTATTACTATATTTTTTGATATATCACTTGCGCTTTCATGCTTTTTAGGTGTAGGGGCGCTTATGGAAAGGTTTAAACTTTTAAAGATACTTATTCTTTTACTAGGTAGTGTAGCAGTAATCTACATTGGAGTAGGTCTCGTGAGACAAGTACCACAAGTTGAATCGGGAGAAACTGTGGATGTGAATAAATCATTTATAAAAATAGTATGGACATGTTTTGCAGTAACCTGGCTAAATCCCCAGGCTCTAGTTGATGGTTCCTTATTATTGGGTGGGATGAGAGCTTCACTTCCAGTAAACATGTCAAGCTACTTTATTATAGGAGTATGCTTAGCGTCCTTCATTTGGTTTACCTCATTAGCAACTATTATTTCGCTATTTAAAGGGAAGTTTAACATTAAAGTTATTAAAATAATAAACTTAGTATGTGGTATAGTCATAATATTATATGGATTTAAATTAGCATATTCTTTTGTTAAATTAATTATTTAGGGAATGTGTAAAAGAAGAGAGCGGCTTTTAGGATGATATAAAAACAATATTATCCTAAAAGCTGCTTTATATTTATTTATTTTTGACATTTTTTTCTTTATCACCGGCGCCTCTAGTAGGTACAGTAGACATAACAAAACCTACAAGGATTGATAATAAGGCAGGAGCTAGTATGTTAATATATACTATATATCGTGTTTTGTATAAAACTAGAGCTATGAGAGATGTTACTAGTGCTGTAGATACAAAAATAATAATTACGAATTTTGCGAAAGAACTCATGAATTTCTCATACAATCGGTGACGAGTTGGCCCACTTATAATACTTCTAAATAGAAAATATGAAGCAAAGATTATTACGACATCTACTATAGCTGAAACTAGAAAATTTTTCATTATATATACCTCCAAAACATTTTTTCATATCTAGTGTTACCAAAGACTAATGTTTATACGCAATATAATTATAAATATTGAAATTTAAATATGAGTGTTTACATTAGTAGATTATTTTGGTAGTACAAAATTTAGTTGCTTTAAAATGTAAAAAAATGAAAAATACAATGAGGGATATTATGTTGAAAATTACAGAAATAGTTTTTTGAAATATATAGATGGTTTTAGGATTATTAGATAAAGGTAATATTGTGACCGGTAGAGAATATATAATTGATAAAGATACTTATGAAATAGCCTAATACTAATATCTTTTATTGGAGGTGCCATATGATTTATGAAAAAAGCAATTTGAAAATAATAGGCGATTTCGCAATAAAGGAAATACAAAAGGATGAATATAACGTTGATTTAATAATCGAAGTGGAGTATCGGTGCGTAAATTTATATTTTGAAAATCTGCCTAAGTACATAAAGTCTAGAATACAATTTCCATCTGTTAAAAGTATATTTATTAGATTTTGTAATATAGAAGATAATAATATATGTACAGTGCATTTTTTAAGTGATAGTGGAATCCATTCCACTATGGCAAATTTTGAAATAGATTATAGTGAAATATATATTGAAGTAACAGATAAAGAATTTTTCGTGGAGCTGAAAATACACAAATAGTATCTTAGGAGGGAAGCAATTGAAAGAAATTAAATTTAGTAGAGTAACAAAAAAAATGGCTATGAAGCAAGGTGCATTCAGCATTTTAATGAGCTTTGCATTATTAATAGGAGTCATAGGATCATTTGTTCGTGGAAGAACTGGAATTGCGGGAATATTTCTAATGGTGACATTTGTATCTATAGGATTTTCAATATCTTTTATTATAAAACTTAGAAAACTAGAAAATTTAAATTATTTAAAATTTGAAAAGGATAGATTTGAACTTAATAGTAACTTTGCGTCAAAGGGGAAGACTATTATGTTTAATGATATAAGTAAGGTTGCAATAACAAAAAAATATATTGCAATAAAAGTAGGTAAAAAGCCATATAATATCCTTCTTCAACATATTGAACCTGAAAGCGTTAAGGCAGTAGAACAACTTTTCATGAGATATAATAGAAAGTAAAAAAGCTCATATCCTTATTTTAGTATAAGGATATGAGCTTTAATTTTTTTAATTTATGTAGATTAAATAAGCCCCTCCATAACAATGACCGATTTACCCCCAACCTTTACTGTTAAGTTTTCTTTGCTTCCTTCTAATCTTACGATTATTTTACTAGGTCTATTCATATAGTAGCCTTGTTCACAGATTATAGTTATATTATCTTCAAATTTAAGCACATCATTTTTTACTAGATAGGCACCAAGTGCCCCATTAGAAGTTCCTGTGGCAGATTCTTCATTTATGCCAGCAGCGGGACCAAAGTTTCTACAAGATAGAGTGGAGGAGTCTTCTTCAGTTTCAAGCGTAAAGGCATGTACCCCAATAATATTTAGATTATTACTATATTCAGTTAATCTAGTATAGTTTGGATTTAGGGATTTTAATGCAGACAAACTTTTGACCGGAAGCATAATGTCTGTAAGGCCGGTAGATACAGCTTGAGGAATGAGGCTATACCCGGATATTCCTATATCACGTGCATTGATACCCATGATTTGTGCAAGTTCATATGTATTTGCAACATCAAAAACAAATTTGGGTTTAGCTTGAGTCATCATTACACTATCGATTTTATTATCTTTAAAATAAAGTTCAACTGGTAAAATACCGGCCTTTGTTTTTTGTTTTACAATTTTAACATTATCAGTTCCAGTAATAATACCTTTTGAAGCTAAAGAAAAAAAAGAACCAATTGTAGCATGACCACATAAGTCTACTTCTTGGGTAGGTGTAAAAAATCTTACCTCATAATCTGCTTCCTCATCTTTCATAGGAAAAACAAAGGCAGTTTCCGATAAATTCATTTCTCGGGCGATATTTAACATATCGGTATAATTTAATCCAATAGCGTTAGGTACTACACCGGCTGGATTACCACCGAAGGGCAGATCTGAGAAGGCATTTACTTGGTAAATAACTTTTTTCATAAAGAACACATTCCTTTCTAAGGTTAATTTTAAATAAATTTTCAGGATTACACTCCTAATATAGTGGTTGTAGACAAACACATAAATAAAAAATAAGCCTACATCTGAAAGACGTAGACTTAAGCCTTAAGTATTATGGATTATTTTATAATTTCATAAAAATACTTTAGATAAATATAAACAATTATTTTAGGTACATTTCTCCTATTTTAACGATGTCTCCTGCACCCATTGTAAGAAGAATATCTCCTTCTTTTAAATTATTGTTAAGATGATCAACAATTTCATCAAAGCTATGAAGATTTATGCAATTTACACTTTTCTCTCTTATTCTATCTCCAAGCATATTTGAACTTATTACTCCAGTATCTTTTTCCCTGGCAGCATAAATATCTGCTAGTATTAAATTATCCATATCATAAAAAGAATCTGAAAAATCTTCAAATAAGCTTAATGTTCTTGAATAAGTATGGGGTTGGAAAACACAATAAATTTTATTATGAGGATAATTTTTTGTAGCACTTAAAGTTGCTTTAATTTCTGTAGGATGGTGGGCATAATCGTCAATAACAGTTACGCCATTTTTAATCCCCTTTAACTCAAATCTCCTATGTGTACCCTTGAAACTAGAAAGGCCGCGCGTAATTGAGTTTTCAGAAAAATTAAGGATTAGTGCGGTGCCTATACTTGCAAGAGCATTTAGAACATTATGCTGCCCGGGTACATTAAGATTTATTTGAAATAGTCTGTGACCCTCTTTGTATACATCAAAGGTGGCACAACCTAATTCATTATAACTAATATCTTTTGCCTTAAGCATTCCGTTATTTATTCCGTAAGTAAGTATGCTACAGTTGTAATTATGATTATGGAGAATAGTTTTAACATTTTCATCTTCCACATTCGCAACTAAATAACCTTCTTTTGGTATAATATTAATGAATTTTATGAAGGTATCTTTAATGTGATTTATGTCTTTATAGTAATCTAGGTGATCCGCATCTATGTTTAATATTGTTCCTATATAGGGAAAAAACTTTAAGAATGATGCTTTATACTCACAGGCTTCTGTAATAAAATAGTCGCTATTTCCAGCTAAAACATTACCTCCGATAGCATCTAATTCTCCACCCACGAGTATTGTAGGGTCTACATCCTCTTTTAAAATGATGTGGGCAAGCATTGAAGTGGTAGTAGTCTTACCATGTGTACCCGCTACTGCAACATTATATTTGTGACCTTTCATAATTTGACCTAAAAATTCAGCCCTATCTATTAAAGGAATGTTTAACTCTTTAGCCTTAATGTATTCTGGATTTTCAGGAGAAATAGCAGCAGTGTAAACTACTAAGTCTGCAGTATTTATGTTATCACCATTATGGCCTATATAAATTTGAACACCTTTTTCTTTAAGTTTGCTTGTGATATGTGATGAATTCATATCAGACCCAGAGACTGTATAGTTGTTTTTTATGAGTATTTCAGCAAGACCACTCATACTTATACCACCGATTCCTATGAAATGAACTTTTTTGTTTTTATCTCTTATAAAATCAAAAGACATTATATCAACTCCTTAAAAATGATTATGACTATTTAGTATATGCAAATCGCATTAGTATTGATTATAACAAATAAATGTATATATGTACGTCTTAATTATATACAAAAATACAAAAAAACTAAACACATTATAGAATAATATTTTTTGAAAATGCCTTGCATCAAATTATAAAGCTTAAAAGCTGTCAACAAGTTTTTGCACGTAAAGTAACTAAATCTCTTGAAATTAGCTATTAGGCATTGTAATAAAGATAAAAAAGATTTACAATTAAAATACGAATGATAGTAAGAATTTTACAAAGTAAAATTCGTAAAATAAAGATATGGGTGAGATATTATGAATAAATATAGTAGAAATCAAAGAGTTACAGGTATTACTAAAATATTAACAGAAAATCCTAATAAGACAATTAATCTAAAGATGTTTACGGAATTATTTAATGCAGCTAAATCCACAATTAGCGAAGATATTGTTATTGTCCGTGAAACTTTAAGTGAGTTATCTATGGGAAGAGTGGAATCGGTGGCAGGCGCAGCTGGTGGAGTGAAATATATTTGCGGGGTCTCAAGGCAAGAAGGTATAACATTTGCAGAAAAATTATGTGAAATTTTAACACAGAAGGACAGGGTGATACCAGGAAATTTTATATATATGACTGATATTATGTATAATCCAGAAATAGTGCACAAAGCAGGAGTAATCCTTGCATCTGCTTTTAGTGAGTTAGACATAGACTATGTTGTAACAGTCGAGACTAAAGGGATACCACTTGCGTATGAAGTGGCAAAAATGCTTGGCGTTCAATTAGTTATTGTAAGGCATGATCCGAAGGTTACTGAGGGCAGTACTGTTAGTATCAACTATGTATCTGGATCTAGTAACAGAATTCAAACTATGTCTCTTTCAAGAAAGTCTATAAAAAAACAGAGCAAATGTATTTTTATAGATGACTTTATGAAAGCTGGAGGAACTGCAACAGGTATAATTAATTTGCTTAAAGAATTCGAAAGTAAACTTTTAGGTATTGGAGTTCTTGTTGATAATATTCAAAGCGGTCATAAATTAATAGCAGAATACATATCGATTATTCAGTTTAAAGGAATAAACGAGGAAGGTAACTCTGAGTTAACTCCATCAAAAAACTTTGAAAAAGTGTAATATTCAAAAGATTTAATTTTTATTTACAATTTAAGAAGGAAAAACCCAAGTTATAGAGAAATAGTATAACTATAACGCAACTTGGAGGTGGAGTGTATGGAAATCACAGACGTTAGAATTAGGAAAATAGCTACAGAGGGGAAAATGAAGGCGATTATATCAATAACTTTTGACAATGAATTTGTTGTTCATGATATTAAAGTGATAGAAGGGCAAAGTGGACTTTTTATTGCTATGCCAAGTAGGAAAACTCCAGATGGGGAATTCAAGGACATAGCACACCCAATAAATACTCAAACAAGAGAGAAGATTCAATCAGCTATATTGGATGAGTATGAAAAAGTAAAAAATGAAAAACCAGTAGAAGAGGTAGAAGAAAATTTAGAAGTATAAAAAAGGGGGTTACCCCTTTTTATTTTATAAAGAAAATATTAAAAACGGCCAAGGTTGGTTGCAATTAAATGTTATATAAAATATAATATAAGAAGTGTTTTAATTGAAGAAAAGATAAAATAAAATGTGTGAATATGTCGAATTAATATATAAAGAGGTGTTTAATTTGTATAAATGCGCTATAATATTAGCTGCAGGTCAAGGAAAAAGAATGAATTCTAATATGCCTAAGGTTGTACATAAGGTTTGTGGTAAAGAAATGATAAACCATGTTATTGACATTATGAGAAAGGCAGATATTGAAATGGTTGATGTGGTAATTGGAAAAGGAGCCGCGCAGGTTAAAAAAGTATCAGAAGATAGAAAAATTAATTACTCCGTCCAAGAAGATCAGTTAGGCACAGGACATGCAGTAATGTGTGCTAAAGAGTTCCTAAGTGGGAATGAAGGTACGGTAGCAATATTTGTTGGAGATGGTCCACTAATTACTGAATGTACAGTTAGGAGACTATTAGATTATCATGAAAAAGGTGATTTTAAAGCGACTATATTAACTTCAAGTATGGCTGAGCCTGCAAAGTATGGTAGAATAATTAGGGATGAAAATGGTGAGGTTAAAAAAATTGTTGAGTTTAAAGATTGTACAAAAGAAGAAGTATTAGTTAAAGAAGTAAATTCTGGAATGTATTGCTTTAGCATAAAAGAATTACTTAATAGTTTAGATAGATTAAATAATAATAATGCACAAGAGGAATACTATTTAACAGATGTTATTAGTATATTAAAGGAGCAAGGGTTTAAGGTTGGAGCTTTTGATGTGCCAGTTGAAGAAATTACTGCAGTTAATTCAAAGGTAGAGCTTGCAGATGCAGAGGCCATTATGAGAAAAAGAATAAATAGAAAACATATGGAAAATGGAGTTACAATAATTGACCCTAATAATACATACATAGATTCAGAAGTTATAATAGGAAAAGATACTACTATATATCCAGGGAATATTTTGCAGGGTAAGACTATTCTTAAAGAAGAGTGTGTTCTTTACCCTAATAATAGAATTGCGGATAGCATTATAGGAAACGGAGTTTCAGTTCAAAGTTCTGTTGTAATTGAAAGCCAGATAGGCGATCAAACTACTGTTGGACCTTTTGCGTACATTAGACCAGAAAGCAATATAGGTAAACATGCTAGGATAGGAGATTTTGTTGAAATTAAAAAATCAACTATTGGAGATAATACAAAGGTATCTCATCTTACTTATATTGGTGATGCAGAGGTAGGAAGTGGATGTAATTTTGGCTGCGGAACTGTAGTTGTAAATTATGATGGAAAAGCAAAATACAAAACTATAATAGGCAATAATACGTTTATAGGATGCAACACTAACCTAGTAGCACCTGTAAAGGTTAATGATAACGCGTACATTGCGGCTGGTTCTACAATTACAAATGAGGTGCCTAAAAATGCTTTGGCAATAGCTAGAGCAAGGCAAAAAAATATTGAAAATTGGGTAGTGAAATCAGGACACAGCAAATAAAATAACAAGCATACAATCAATAAGTAAATTATAAAGGGAGGTGTAAAACTGATTTTTTCAGCAGAATGTGTATATAAAAACTACTAAACGCGCATTGAATGGTATGTAAGATTTTAATGTGAGAGTATTAACCCTAGTAGTTGAGTCTCGTGATGCTGACGTTCTATTTAGTGTATAGAATGAAAATTTATATGAATTGTATTAAAATATGATTTGTGATGATTTTAGGAATCAGAACTACATATGATAAACCACGGAAAGAATATTAAAATTTTTACGGGCAACTCAAATCCTAAATTAGCCGCAGATATAGCTGACATACTAGGATTACCAATTGGAGCTTCAGAAGTAGGAACTTTTAGTGATGGAGAAATATCTGTTAATATACATGAAACTGTCAGGGGCGCAGATGTATTTGTTGTTCAATCGACTAATGCACCAGTAAACGATAATTTAATGGAATTACTTATTATGATTGATGCATTTAAGAGAGCTTCAGCAGGAAGAATAACTGCGGTTATACCATATTATGGGTATGCAAGGCAGGATAGAAAAGCAAAAGCTAGAGATCCAATTACAGCAAAACTTGTGGCAGATATTATAACAACCGCAGGAGCAGATAGAGTACTGACTATGGATTTACACGCAGCTCAAATACAAGGATATTTTAATATTCCTGTTGATAATATGACTGGGACACCTATACTTGCAAAATACTACATCAAGAACGGATTTAAAGATAGGGACGATGTAGTTGTAGTTGCACCAGATCTTGGAAGCGTTGCTAGGTCAAGAAAATTTGCAGATAAGCTACATGCATCAATAGCGATAATTGATAAGAGAAGACCAAAAGCTAATGTTGCAGAAATTATGAATGTTATAGGTGATATTAAGGGGAAAACTTGTATCATGATGGATGACATGATAGACACTGCGGGAACAATAACTAATGGAGCGAATGCTTTAGTTAAACTCGGAGCAAAAGATGTTTATGCTTGTTGCAGTCATGGCGTATTATCAGGGCCTGCTATTCAAAGAATAAATGATTCGGTAATAAAAGAATTGATAATATTAAATACAATTGATATGCCAGAAGGTAAACAATGCGAAAAATTCACTACATTATCTGTAGCGCCAATTTTGGCGGAGGCTATAAAGCGAATATATGAGGATGTTTCGGTAAGTAAATTATTCGAGGAAGATTCCAGTTTATAATACATATTTTAAAATAGTGATGCTCTATTATTTTTATAATTGGGCATCGCTATTTTTTTATAATCTGGATTTACATAATAATGGGATAGTAAGTATACTATATAGACTCAGTACTTATGTAGAATGTTTAAATTATTATGGGAAGTGGTGAATAATTTGTAACATTTAATAAAAACTAATAACTTATCATTAAAGTATGATAAATTATTAATAAGATAAATTAGCATGTTGACTAGTTATTTTTCAAAGATGAATGATAGAAAAAAATAGAGGGAAAAAATAGAGGAAATAATTTGGAGGTACTGATATGGAAGGAACTATAGGGAAAATACTAATAGTTGATGATGATAAAAATATTGCTGAGGTAATTAAAATGTATCTTGAGAATTCAGGATATGCAACAAAAGTAGCATATGATGGCAGGGCTGCACAGGAAGCATTTCTAAGTTATAAACCAGATTTGGTGCTTTTAGACATAATGTTACCGTATATTGATGGAATCGATGTTTTGAAATGGATAAGAAAAGAGAACGAAACACCGGTTATTATGCTTACTGCCAAAGGGGAAACATTTGATAAGGTATTGGGGCTAGAACTTGGAGCGGATGACTATGTAGTTAAGCCTTTTGAGCCAAAAGAAATAATTGCAAGAGTGAAAGCTGTGCTTAGGCGTTATAACTTAGATAAAGGTGGTAAAGAGGTTTTAAATTTTGAGGATCTAGAAATTGATATTAATTCTTATAATGTTACATATAAAGGCTCAGAGGTAAAAATGCCACCTAAAGAATTTGAACTAGTACATTATTTAGCTCTTAATAAGAATAGAGTTTTCACAAGGCAACAACTCTTATGTGAGGTTTGGGGATACGATTATCCAGGAGACTCTAGAACAGTGGATGTGCATGTTAAAAGGGTAAGAGAAAAGCTTCAAGGAGGTCCAAATTGGCAAATTGAGACTGTTTGGGGAGTGGGATACAAATTTGAGGTGAAATAGATGTTTAAAAGAGGGCTGTTTTTTAAGATGTTAGCCACCTATACTATTATAATTTCAATGAGTTTAATAATTATTGCCTCTTTTTTGTCTTATTGGTTCCAAAATTATTTTTTCGAGCAAAGAAAAGAACAATTTTTGGATAAGTCATATATGATACAAGGGCTTGCTATGAAATATATGGCTGGGGATGCTACTTCGGAAAAATTAAATGACGTAATGACAATCATTGCTGAGTATATAAAATCCGATATTTGGCTTACAGATAGCTACGGTTGTGTTTATTTGGTATCTAATAAAGAGCATAAGGAGTTTATGGGAAAACAGGTTTTTGCTGAGCAACTAGATCAGCTTAGGCTTGGGCATACGTTTGAGATTACAGGCCCTTATGCTGGAATATTTGATAACACGGTAAGAGTTTACGGTACGCCAATAAGAACTGAGGCGGGCACTTTTAAGGGAGCTATAATATTATGCAACTCAATTGAAGAATTAAGCCAATCTTTAAAACGTGTTTATGAAATAATTTGGATATCTGCAATTTTTGCAATAATATTCTCTTGTATAGTTATATATTATTTTTCTCAAAAAATAATTATAAAGCCTTTAGCAGAGATTAATTCAGTAGCTAAGAAGATATCTAATGGGGATGTTTATAAGAGGGTTTATTTAAAATCTAATGATGAAATAGGAGAACTCGCTCAATCATTTAATTTTATGGCTGATTCTGTAGAAAAAAACGAGAAAAATAGACGCGAATTCATATCCAATGTATCGCACGAGATTAGATCTCCTATAACATCAATTAAGGGGTTTATTGGTGGGATACTAGATGGGGTAATTCCAGAGGAAAAGGAAAAATACTACTTATCTATTGCCTATGAGGAAATTCAAAGACTAACAAGGCTTGTAAATGACTTATTAGATATGTCTGCAATTGAAGCTGGGGAGTTTAGTTTGAAGATTATGGAAGTGGATATTAATGAAATCATTAGACTTACAGTTATAAAAAATGAAACAAAAATTAAAGAGAAAAAGGTCTCTGTAGATGTATGCTTTGATGAAGATAATTTATTTGTAGCAGGAGACAAAGATAGATTAGTACAAGTGATTACAAATCTATTGGACAATGCAATAAAATATGTAAGTGATGGTGGGAAAATAAAGATTAGTTCAAAATCTAAAGGAAGAAATGCATTAATATCTGTGTTCAATGCTGGTCCGCAAATAGCTGAGGAAGATTTATTGCATATTTGGGATAGATTTTATAAAGCGGATAAATCAAGAACAGCAAAAGATAGTACTGGACTTGGATTATCTATAGTTAGAAATATAATAACTCAATTACAGGGTGATATATGGGTTGAAAATAAGGACAATGGTGTTTATTTTACTTTTACATTAACGAAAGTGAATAATTTATAATGAAATAAAATTTATATAATATAGATATGACCAGTAGGGAGGGGATGATGCTATGGATAATAAGGATAACTATGAATCTTGTAATGAAGTAAGAGATGCTTTGTGGAAGAATGCAGATTTTGGCAAGGACATCTTTAGCGAAATTAAATTTAGAAAAAACAACAAGAAAAATTATTTCAAGACATTTTTAAAAGTAATTAGTTTTATGCTGATAGCAGCCCTATCTGGGGGGATTACAGCCCAGTATATAATTAATAAGGGGAAAGTACCAAAAGTGACTAGTAGCAATTTAAATTCAGGTGTAAGAGAAAACGATAATATTCAAGAGGCAGATGATAATCCTATTTCACAAGTTGCACAAAAGGTAGCACCATCAGTAGTTGGCATTAGTAGTAAAGCAGAAGAATTGTGGGATACACCAGAAGGCAATGGTTCAGGGATTATATTTAAAAGTGATGGATATATTATTACTAATTATCATGTAATTAAAGGTGCGACAAAAATAAAAGTGAAACTGAGCAATGATAATATTTTGAAAGCAACAGTTGTAGGCACGGATGTTATATCTGATTTGGCGGTTATAAAAGTTGAAGCTAGTAACTTGCCTATTGCAAAATTTGGCGATTCATCAAAGGTTAAAATTGGTGATATAGCTATTGCGATTGGTAATCCACTAGGAAAACAGTTTTTAGGAACGGTTACTGCGGGTATTATAAGCGCATTGGATAAAAGAATTAATATTGTTGATAAAAAAACAGGTGAACAAACTATCTATAAAGTAATACAAACTGATGCAGATATAAATCCAGGGAATAGTGGTGGAGCGTTATGCAATATCTATGGAGAAGTTATTGGTATAAATAGTTTGAAAATTGATTCATCCAGTGAAACTTACGGAATGGGGTTTGCTATTAATATAAATGAAGCTAAAGAAGTTATTAATGATTTGATGACTCATGGTAAAGTTATTAGACCACTAAAATAGCTTAATTAAGGTTAATAATATAATCTTAGCAGTTATATAGGTTAGGCATAGCAGACTACTAGTTATTTTTAAAGATAAATCATAACAAAAGAATAAATTATATGGTAATTTTTATGTAAAGTTGTGGATTAAAATACTTTTTTAGTATAATATTATAAATAAGGCATATGAAAAAATAATTATGTGGTAGACATAAGGTTTAAACATAATAATATTTGGGGGTAATAATGTATTTGGTAGTTGGACTAGGAAACCCAGGAAATGAATATAGGTATACAAGACATAATGTAGGATTTGATGTAATAAATTTAATGGCAGAGAAGTATAATACTTCAATTAATAGGATAAAATTTAAAGGAGTATGTGGAGAAATTATCATATCAGGGGAAAAAGTTATTCTTTTAAAACCTAGTACATATATGAATTTAAGTGGAGAAAGTGTGCGCGAAGCAGCTTCTTTTTATAAGATTCCAAATGAAAATATCATCATAATGTATGATGATATTAGTTTGGATGCAGGTAAATTAAGAATACGAAGTAAGGGTAGTGCTGGTGGACATAACGGGATAAAAAGTATTATAGCTAACATGTCGTCCGACATATTTCTAAGAATAAAAATAGGGGTAGGACAACCGGAAAAGGCGCTAATACCTCATGTTTTAGGGCGATTTTCTAAAGAAGACCGGGTGCTTGTAGAAAAGACTTTTGAGGCTAGTATAAAAGCTGTTCAAACGATAATAGCAAAAGGATATACGGAGGCTATGAATCAGTTTAATGGATTTAATGCTTAAATAAAAATATTATTGGAAGATTATCTATATTTATGGAGTGAGTGAGAGGTGTTAACATGAGACTGAGTGGGCTTATGAAGCCTTTGAAAGAGAGTAATCAATTTAAAAGTATACTAAGCAATATAGAAGAGAAAATATATCCAATTGGCGTATATGGACTTTCGGAATCAGCTAAGAACTATTTAGTGAATGGTGTGTACGAGCAATTAGATAAATCTATATTGATTTTAACGCATAGTGATGTAGAGGCTAAAAATATTTACGAAGACTTATCTTTTTATGTAAATGATGTGTACTATTTTCCAACTAGAGAAATGGGATTTTATAATGCGGATGCTGTATCTGGCGACTTGAGATGGGAAAGACTTAAAGTAATGAAAAAAATTACTGAAAGCGGTAAAAAAATAATAATTACTTGTATTGAGGCTTTGGCAGCGACTTATATGCCTATAGATTTGCTCCGAAAATATATTTTCAAATTAGCTGTAGGGGGCAATTTAAATTTAAATGCGTTTTCGGAAGAATTAATTGAATGTGGGTATGAAAGGGTAGAAAGAGTAGACACAAAAGGTCAATTTTCAATAAGGGGAGGAATTATAGATTTATATCCCCCTATTTCTGCGTTACCTTTTAGGATAGAACTCTATGACGACGAAATAGATTCTATAAGGACATTCAATAGTGAAACTCAGAGGAGTATTGATAAGGTATCCGAAATAGATATATTTCCAGCAAAGGAAATGATATTAACCCAGGAAATTAGGGAAAAAGGATATAACAAAATAAAGGAAGACCTAATCAATGTGGTAGGTAGCTTTAACAAGAAAAAAGATAAAGAAATTATAAAAAAAATAACTTCATTAGTTGATATTAATTTGGAATCACTTAAAGAAACGTGGAGTTTTAAAGATGTTGATAGCTATATGCCTTACTTTTATGATAATGTATCTTCTTTTTTAGATTATATGAAGGGATCATTTATAGTGGTTGATGATTCACAAAGGTGCCTAGGTAAACTAGATAGCGTGTATTTCGAATTTGAAGAAAATTACGAGAATTTTTTAAGACGAGGAAGTATACTGCCTAAACAAGCAGAAATTTTAATTGATAAGCAATATATATATGAAGAGTTAGAGAACGTAGAAGTTATTACAATAAACGCTATTGCTAAAAGCACAACAGTGCTTAAGCCAAGGGACATAGTATCTTTTTCTCAAATTACCAATTATGATTACCATGGCCAATTAGACATGCTTATTGAGGATATAAAGGACAAAAAAAGTAAAGGATACAAGATCGTAATTCTTTCTGGTACAAGAACTAGAGGGGAGAAATTAATAGATATACTTAGGGATAGAGGCATTGAAAGTGTCTATAAAGACAGCATTTCTCAAATTGAGTTTGGAGAAGTGGTTGTAACCTTTGGTAATCAATTAAAGGGCTTTGAGTATCCGCAGCTGAAATTATGTGTTATTTCCGATAAAGAGGTTTTTGGTGGATCAAAAAGAAAAGCTACTAGTCGTTCTAGTAAAAAGGGAGTAAGTAAACTTAAAAGCTTTACAGAACTTAAATTGGGAGACTACGTTGTTCACGTAAATCATGGAATAGGCGTATACAAAGGAATTAAGCAATTGGAAGTTCATGGACATAAAAGAGATTACTTGCAACTGAGTTATAATGGTTGTGATAACCTCTATGTTCCGGTAGAACAATTAGATTTAGTACAAAAATATATTGGAAGTGAAGGCAAAGCTCCAAAGATTAGCAAATTAGGTGGGCTAGAATGGGTTAAGGCTAAGAATAAAGTTAAAAACTCTATTGCAGATATTGCAGAGGATTTGGTAAAACTTTATGCAGCAAGGGCTACACTTAAGGGCCACAGATATAGCAAGGATACTGTATGGCAAAAACAGTTTGAAGAAGAATTCCCATTTGAAGAAACTCCAGATCAAATAATAGCAATTGAAGAAATCAAAAAAGATATGGAGTCGGATAAACCAATGGATAGATTGATATGTGGTGACGTTGGGTATGGAAAAACAGAAGTAGCCGTTAGAGCGGCATTTAAAGCGGTTATGGATGGAAAGCAAGTAGCGTTCTTAGTACCAACTACAATACTCGCTGAGCAACATTATAAAAATCTTACCAAAAGATTTTCAGACTTTCCAGTAAAGGTTGAAATGGTAAGTAGATTTAGGACACCTGCTGAGCAAAAAGTTGTCATTAAGGCGACAAAAGAAGGAAACGTAGATATATTAATAGGAACGCACAGAATAATTCAGCAAGATGTAAAATTTAAAGACCTAGGGGTATTGATTATAGATGAGGAACAACGATTTGGGGTTACTCATAAGGAAAAAATAAAAAGTCTAAGAAAAAATATAGACGTGATTACGCTAACAGCTACTCCAATTCCAAGAACATTGCATATGTCGCTTACTGGAGTGCGCGACATAAGTGTAATTGAAACGCCACCAGAGGAGCGGTATCCAATACAAACCTATGTGGTAGAATTTAACGATCAATTAATAAGGGATGCGATGCTGCGAGAACTAAATAGAAAGGGGCAAGTTTTCTTTGTGTACAATAGAGTAGAAACTATCAAAGAAATGGCAGCATTTATAGGAAAGCTAGTTCCTGAAGCTAGAGTGTGTATTGCGCATGGGCAAATGACAGAAAGAGAATTAGAATCTATTATGATAGATTTTATGGAGAACAAGTATGATATATTGATGTGTACAACTATTATTGAGACGGGAATAGATATTCAAAATACAAATACAATTATAATTTACGACGCAGATAAGATGGGACTTTCTCAGCTTTACCAATTAAGAGGTAGGGTTGGTCGATCAAATAGAATAGCTTATGCATATCTTGCTTATAAAAAAGATAAGGTGTTAACAGAGGTTGCTGAAAAAAGACTTAAAGCAATTAAGGATTTTACGGAGCTAGGGTCAGGTTTTAAAATCGCAATGAGAGATCTCGAAATTCGGGGTGCTGGAAATATGATGGGCGGTGCCCAACATGGTCATATGGCTGCGGTAGGCTATGATTTATACTGTAGGATGCTCGAAGACACAGTGAAAAAAATAAGAGGCGATATAGAAATGGAGCCTATTGAAACTTCTGTTGAAATTAAAATAGATGCGTATATTCCTAGTACTTATATTGAAGATGAGTCGCAGAAAATTGAAATTTACAAGAAAATTGCGGCTATTGATTGTAACGAGGATATGGTAGATATACAAGAGGAAATAGAAGATAGGTTTTCAGACATACCATCAAGTGTTGTAAGTCTTATGAATATCGCTTATCTTAGGTGTATATCAAGCAAGGTGGGGATAATAGAAATCAAAGAGGTAAAGGAGGAGATAATATTACAATTTGATAGTAGCGAAAGAATAAATCAAAAATTAGTTAAAGCCTTGATTAGTAAATATAATAGAAGTATTGTATTTAAATTAGGGAATAAGCCTGCCTTTGCATACAAGATTAAAAATTTAAACAAAGAAGAGGTGATTGCAAATCTCATAGAGATTGTGAATCATATAAAAAGTATAGTTGAAATAAAGTAAAATTGTGTTAAAATTAATGGGTATCGTAACAGAGCTTTACACGGCGATATTACATATAGAATGGGGGAAATATAATGAAAAACGTAAAAAAAATAATTGGCGCGGCTTTAATAACTATATTAGCTACATCATTAAATGGTTGTAATATGATTGAAAAAACACCTAAGGGCATTGCTAAAAGTGTAGTTGCGAAGGCTTTCGATGCTAAAATAACTAAAGGACAGGTTGACGAACAATTAGTAGGTGTTATTAAACAATTTGAAACGCAGTATGGAGCAAATTATAAAACTAATGCTGAGGCTATGGCAGAATTAACAAAGCAAAAACAGCAAGTAGTAGAAGGTATGATTACTGAAAAAATTGTGGATTATAAGGCGGAAGAGTTAAAATTAATGCCTACCGAAGCTAAATTAAATGAAGAAACAAATAAGCAATTAGCAGAAATTAAGAAAAGTTTGGGAACAGATGCGAAATATAAAGAGGCTTTAGCACAAACAAGCCTTACAGAAGAATCTCTAAAAGCAAGAATAAAGCCAAGTATTATTCAAGATGCACTATTCACTGAAGTTACAAAAAATGTTAAAGTTACTGAGGCACAGGAAAAAGCATATTACGATGCTAATCCAAACCAGTTTACAGAAAAACCGAATACAATTCATGCAGCTCATATTTTAGTAGCAACAGAACCGGAAGCTATAGCCATTAAGAAACGTTTAGACGCTGGTGAAGATTTTGCGAAAGTCGCAAAAGAAAAAGGTACAGATGGAACTAAGGACAATGGTGGAGATTTAGGAGATGTAGAGTATAATGATGCTCAAATGGATAAAACCTTTATGGCAGCAGCTATTGCTTTGCCAAAAGGTAAAATCTCAGCACCTGTTAAAACTCAATATGGATGGCATATAATAAAGACTATAGAAAAAAAAGAATACCCTGTAAAGAAATTTACAGCTGTTAAGGCAGAAGTAGAAAAAACGCTTATAACACAGGGAAAAGAAAGTGCATGGACAGAGGCTATGACAAAATGGAAAAAAGAAGCGAATATAAAGCAATATCCGAAAAATCTATAGCATTTTAATGACATTTCAGAAGGAAAGTCCCCCACTTCTATAAGTGGGAGTATAAATCTACTTCTGGAGTCGTTAAAATTGCAGCTCCGCAGGAGACGATTTAATGTATAAAGAATACCTTTAATATGGAGGTATTCTTTATTTTTATTTAAACATTTGCAAATGTGCATAAAAATTCAAGTTTAGAAAGATAATAATAAAGCTAGTATATTATATAAAACTTTATATAAGGAGGGAATTATTTAAATGAAAGCAACCGGAATAGTAAGACGTATAGATGATTTGGGAAGGGTTGTTATACCTAAAGAAATAAGAAGAACACTGAGAATACGAGAAGGAGACCCACTGGAAATATTTACTGATAGAGAAGGTGGAGTTATTTTAAAGAAATATTCACCTATAGGTGAATTAAGTGAATTTTCTAGAGAATATGCTGATTCATTACAACAAAACATAGGAAACATAATAATCATATGCGATAAGGACAACATAATATCTGTAAGCGGTTGTCCTAAAAAAGAGTATGTAGATAAAAAAATTAGTAATGAATTAGAAAAAGTAATGGAAAATAGAAAAGCTGCTGTATTAGGTGAAGGTTCAGAAAAAGTTATAGCACTGTACGATGATGAAATGGAAAATAAATACCATGCTCAAGTAATTGCGCCAATAATAACAGAAGGGGATGCAATTGGAGCAGTATTAATAATATCTACAGAACCAGAAACTAAATTTGGAAATTTAGAATTAAAGCTAGCTGAAACTGCAGCCTCTTTTCTAGGAAAACAAATGGAACAATAAACCTAAAAGTATATATTACTCAGCGAAGTGAAACATATTTGCGGTAATATATACTTTTGTTTTTTGAAGTATTAGTAATAATAAGCCCTTAAATCAAATATTCATAATTAGAGAATGTAATTCTTACATACACCACGGGAATATAAGGAGGTTATTATGAAGAAACATTCATTGATAAAGGGGACTATTATACTTGGGATGGCAGGAATATTTGCTAGATTTTTAGGGTTGTTTTTTAGAATTCCAATACAAGCACTTATAAAAGATGAGGGGATGGGATACTACCAGATGTCTTATCCATTGTATATGATGTTTGTAGCAGTAGCTTCAGGTGTGCCCATTGCTATGTCTAAGATTATTGCGGAGATGACCGCTAAAAATGATCAGGAGGGAGCGCACCAAGTCTTAAGACAAACACTTGTTTTAATGATTATATTAGGCGGAGCAGCTACTACACTTATGTTAATGTTTGCAAGGCCTATTATATCAATGCTTAAATGGGATCCTAAATCATATTACTCTTTTTTGGTAATTGCTATAGCTCCAATTTTTGTTTCCGTTATGTGTACTTTTAAAGGCTTCTTTCAAGGGCTACAAAATGTCAGACCTACTGCTGTTTCGCAAATAGTAGAACAGTTTGGAAGAGTTGTCGCTGGAGTTTTATTTGCATATTTATTGTTTCCAAAGGGGATTGAATATGCGGCTGCAGGAGCGGCCCTTGGAACCCTTGTTGGTGCAATTATGGGAAGTATATACTTATTTTTAACTTATACTAAAATGAAAAAAGGGCAGTCAGTAAGGAAAAAAACAAAGCACAAGCATATTTTAGCTGATTTAAGTAAGGCTGCATTACCAATATCTTTGGGTGCTGCAGTGGGGACGGTTATGGCACTGATAGATTCTATGTTAGTACCGCAGCAACTTCTAAAAGCTGGATTTTCGCAAACACAATCCGCCGTAATGTATGGTCAGCTGACTGGGAAGGTATTTACATTGATGAATGTACCTTTGGCTCTTTCAATGGCTCTGTGCACATCTCTAGTGCCTATAATTGCTGAAGCGTTTTATTTAGGAAGAAGTGGGGAACTTATTAAAAGAGTAGATATGGCTGTGAAATTGTCTAATGTTATCTCGCTGCCGTCTTCTTTAGGGATGTTTTTTATGGCTTATCCTATAATGAATTTGGTTTTTATGAAAGATGCGGCCGGATATGAAATACTACAATATATATCAATATGCATACCTTTTGTAATTTTAACGCAAACCAGCACTGCGATACTTCAAGGCGTAGGCAATTATATGAAGCCTGTATACAATTTGGCATTAGGGTGCATCGTAAAGGTTATTATAACGTACGTATTAGTCTCGCTTCCATTTGTAAATATCTATGGGGCAGTTATAGGAACCATTTTAGGATATGTTACAAGTTGTTTATTAAATATGCACGATCTAAAGAGAAATTTAAATATAAAAATCAACAGTGTAGACTCTTTTGTAAAACCAGCTATTGCTGCTATTATAATGATAGTTGCAGTTGTATTTAGTAACGCTAATGTCTATAATTATACAAGGAGCAGTGGATTATCTTGTTTAATATCCATATTAATAGGCGTTATTGTTTATTTAATATTTATTTTTTTGCTTAGAATATTTGAATATGAGGAAATTAAAAAGAAAGTTTTAAAGCAAAAATAAAGGAGTGGAAGCTAATGATTAAAATAGTGGGATTGGGTCCTGGGTCAGTAGAATCACTAACTGTAGGAACACTTGAAATTCTTAAAGGTGGTAAAAAGATTTATTTAAGAACAGAAAAGCACCCTACTGTGGATTACCTAAAATCGATATGTATAAAATTTGAAACCTATGATGATAGATATGAAAAATATAATAGTTTTGATGATGTGTATAGGGCTATTGCAGAAGATCTTATTAAGAAACACGAAATATATGGGGATATCGTATATGGAGTTCCAGGTCACCCGCTTGTGGCAGAAACTTCTGTTAAACTTTTAATAAAGCTTTGTGAAAAAAACAAAATAGATATAGAAATTCTTCCCGCGGTTAGCTTTATAGATGCAGTGATTCAAAGCTTAAAACTAGATCCTATTGAAGGACTAAAAATAATAGATGCCTTTGATATAAAAAATCAAGTTTTAGATAAAAGGGTAGGACTTTTAATAACTCAAGTTTATAACGTTTCTATAGCTTCGGACGTAAAACTTGCTTTGCTTGAGTATTACAAAGATGATATGGAGATTTGTTTTGTTAGAGCTGCAGGTATAAAAGGGTTAGAAAGTATAAGGAAAATTAACTTATATGAATTAGATAGACAAAAGGATATAGACTATCTAACCTCAATTTATATACCAAAAGAATTAGAGGCTACAAAAGATTTTCACGATTTAATTCAAGTTATGGACACATTGAGAGCTGAAAATGGATGTGCATGGGATAGACAGCAAACGCATGAATCTTTGAAAAAATATCTTATTGAGGAATGTTATGAGGTTATAGAAGCCATAGAAGACAATGATGAAGATAATATTATTGAGGAACTAGGTGATGTATTACTACAGGTTGTACTTCATGCACAAATAGGAAAAGAAGAGGGATATTTTAATATAAATGATGTTATTTGCGGCATCACAAATAAGATGATAAACAGGCATCCTCATATTTTTAAAGTTTCAGAAGGTAAAAATAGTAACGAAGTTTTAGAAAGTTGGGAAAATATTAAGAGTGAAGAAAAAGGGTTTAAGAGTTATACGGATACGCTAAAGCATGTTCCGAAAAACCTGCCAGGGTTAATGAGAGCAGAGAAGGTTCAGCAAAAAGCAGCAAAAGTAGGTTTTGACTTTGACTGCGTTGAACTTGCTATGGGAAAGATTCTAGAAGAATTACAGGAAGTGAGAGATGTATATAAAGGTAATAATAGGGTAAAAATAGTAGAAGAAGTGGGAGATTTGGTGTTTTCTACTGTAAATGTTGCTAGACTACTTGACATAGACCCTGAATTTGCAGTAAATTATACTATAGATAAATTTATCAATCGCTTTGCGTACATAGAAGAAAGTGCAAGGAATAAGGATTTAGATTTAAAGAACATGACACTTACTGAGATGGACGAATTATGGAACGAATCTAAAAGACGATAAATTTATTTGTAAATAAAAATTAGACTAAAAGAAGGAATTTCAAAATCAGTGAAGAATATGCTATTTAATAGTATAATCACTACTAAGTAATGTACTCAATAACAAGGAGGCAACAAAAGTGAATAAATCAGAATTAATAACAAGCATATCAGAAAAATCTAATTTAACAAAAAAAGATGCAGAAGCAGCTCTAAAAGGTATTATAGAAAGTATTGAAGAAACATTAGAAAAAGGTGAAAAAGTCCAATTGGTTGGATTCGGAACTTTTGAAACAAGAGCAAGAGCAGCTAGAATGGGTAGAAACCCAAGAACAAAGGAAGAAATTCAAATTGCAGCATCAACGGTTCCAGTATTTAAAGCTGGTAAAGAATTTAAAGATATAGTTAACAAATAATATTATTATGATGTGAAAAACCTGGATGTATATCTAGGTTTTTTATTTTAAAAACTTTGGTTGAATTATTGAATGGGTAAAGAACATTAAAAAGGGGAAGTATAAATGAGATTAGATAAATATTTAAAAGTGTCAAGAATTATAAAGAGAAGAACCATTGCAAAAGAAGCTTGCGAGAGTGGCAGAGTTTCTATAAATGATAAAGTGGCAAAAGCAGGAACTGTAGTAGGTGAAAGTGATATTATAGAAATTAAATTTGCAAATCAAATTTTAAAAGCTAAAATTATAAATATTGCAGAGCATGTGACAAAAGAGAGTGCAAAAGAAATGTATGAAATAATTTCAGGAAGAGAAGACAAAGAATAAATGTTGCTAAATACAATTCTTAATTAAGGTTAATAAGCATATATATTTTATAGGAATACAATTGTATGTCATTAATTAAGAATTGAGAATAAGATTAGCTTCTTAATTCCCAATTTTTTAGAGCAAAACTAATAAGGGGGATATTATGGAAGTAAAGAAAGAAATAAAAATAGAAGATAAGAAAAGCAGTTTAATGCTTGAAAACAGAAAAAAATTAACTGTTAACGGAGTTGTAGAGGTTATAAATTTTAATGAAAGCCAAATATTATTGAATACAGATGTTGGAACAATGATAGTAAAAGGACGAGAATTAAAGATGAACAAGTTAGATGTTCAAAATGGGGATGTTATAATAACTGGGCAAGTGGATTCTTTTGTGTATACTAGCGACAAAAGTAAAGAAAAAAAAGATAGCATAATATCAAGATTGTTTAGGTAGAAGAATTATGATAATTTCTTTGATAGGCCAAGTTAATCTTATAATTTTCAGTTTGCTAGCAGGAATAATAACTGGAGTATTTTTTGATATATATAGATTGATAAGGGGATTTGAAAATCCTAACAAGGTGCTGACTATAATACAGGATTTGTTATTTTGGACATTAACTTCTATAGTGGTTTTTATATTTTTGATGTATACTAATAAAGGGTACATAAACTTTTATGTGTATGTATGTTTAATATTAGGAGTATACTTATATTTGAAACTATTAAGTGGAGTATTTATAAGGGTACAATATAAATTAATAATATTCAATGGGAAAGTATTTAGGGTTGTATGGAATGCTATTTTATACCCAGCAAATTTGTTAGTTTATAAGCTCAAAATAAAAAAAAAAGATAAATTATAAAGAAATAGCTTGAAGAAATGTGGAATACAAATTAGAATAGGTTTATGAAGCGTAAACAATACTCATTCCATTGAAAGGAAAAGGGTATGGGATATGAAAAAAAAATTTAGTATTAAAAGTGCCGTATTAGTTTTTGCTATGATGTATGTATGTTATCTTTTAATTCAGCAACAATCAATTATGAGCAGACAAAAGAAAGAGCTGCAAAAGTATAATGTTGAATTACAAAAGAAAAAAGAACAAAAAAAAGTATTACAGGATGAAGTAGAGTTATCTAAAACTGACAAATATATAGAAAAATTAGCAAGAGAAATATTAGGTCTTGTTAAAGAAGGTGAAACTCCTGTTATGGATAATAAAAACTAAATGCTATAATTATTGTTACGCTTATTATTAAATTAATATATAAAATAAAAACATAATTTTTAAGGAGGAGTATTTTTAATATGACCTTAATGGCTGGAAGTATTGTAGAAGGTAAAGTAGTAAATATCACCAATTTTGGTGCGTTTGTAGAAGTGGAGGGTAAGACAGGATTAGTGCATATATCTGAGGTTTCAGATACATTCGTTAAAAATGTTAATGATCATCTAAAAGAAAATGATATAGTAAAAGTTAAAGTAATCTCTGTAGATGATAATGGGAAAATCAGTTTATCAATAAAACAAGCTGGAGCGCCTAAAAAATCTATTAAACCTATGGAAATAGATTGGGAAAAGGAAAAAAGCAAAGCAAATGCAAGTGGATTTGAAGATATAATGACTAAATTTCTAAAAGATAGTGAAGAAAGATTTCAAGATGTTAAAAAACATCAAGAAGGAAAAGGAAGAGGTTATAGTAAAAAAACTTCAAGCTATTAGTAAATCTGTAGGAACTAAGTATTTAGTTCCTATTTTAACAAAAAAAAGTTATTGACAACGGTTTATACATCATATATAATAAAACATGTTGCCAAGAGGTAGCATTTTCTAAGCTACAAGTAAGTATACTGCAAGTAAGTAAGCTGGAGTGGCGGAACTGGCAGACGCACAGGACTTAAAATCCTGCGGTGGTTAAACACCGTACCGGTTCGATTCCGGTCTTCAGCACCAAATATCGCGGGATGGAGCAGTTGGTAGCTCGTCGGGCTCATAACCCGAAGGTCGTAGGTTCAAGTCCTACTCCCGCAACCAACTATGGCGGAATAGCTCAGCTGGCTAGAGCATTCGGTTCATACCCGAAGGGTCGTAGGTTCAAGTCCTATTTCCGCTACCACTTTGGCATATGATGAGTTTAAAAACATAATATGTTTTTTATAAAAAACTATTGACATATGTAGCAAATTAGTATAACATTAAAATGATTTTAAGAAACTTATTTAACAGTAATAGTAAGCTGGTATGAAAAAATAAATAGACACATAGAGCTTAAAATAATATGATAATTAAATATTGTATCAATTAAAGTTTAGGCTTTAGCATTAATATCGCGGGATGGAGCAGTTGGTAGCTCGTCGGGCTCATAACCCGAAGGTCGTAGGTTCAAGTCCTACTCCCGCAACCAATAAGTTTAAATCACTCATTATTTCAGTTAAATAAGATTCTAAATATAATTAGCTAAAAGCAAACAAGTGCCGTATTAATTCAAATTTATTCTTAAATACAATATCGCGGGATGGAGCAGTTGGTAGCTCGTTGGGCTCATAACCCAAAGGTCGTAGGTTCAAGTCCTACTCCCGCAACCAATAAGTTTTAAATTACTTAATACGTAAGTTAAATAAGATTTCATAATAGGTAAGTTAAAAGCAAGTATACTGCAAGTAAGTAAGCTGGAGTGGCGGAACTGGCAGACGCACAGGACTTAAAATCCTGCGGTGGTTAAACACCGTACCGGTTCGATTCCGGTCTTCAGCACCAAATATCGCGGGATGGAGCAGTTGGTAGCTCGTTGGGCTCATAACCCAAAGGTCGTAGGTTCAAGTCCTACTCCCGCAACCAATAAGTTTTAGATTATTTAGAACGTAAGTAAAATAAAACTTCATAACAAGTATACTACAAGTAAGTAAGCTGGAGTGGCGGAACTGGCAGACGCACAGGACTTAAAATCCTGCGGTGGTTAAACACCGTACCGGTTCGATTCCGGTCTTCAGCACCAAATATCGCGGGATGGAGCAGTTGGTAGCTCGTCGGGCTCATAACCCGAAGGTCGTAGGTTCAAGTCCTACTCCCGCAACCAACTATGGCGGAATAGCTCAGCTGGCTAGAGCATTCGGTTCATACCCGAAGGGTCGTAGGTTCAAGTCCTATTTCCGCTACCATAACTCACAATTTATATTGTGAGTTATTTTTTATTTGCTGGAAAACTATAAAACTTAAACTATAATGTGCAAAAACATATAAGTATAAATTTCTCGAATATACAATGCCATGAAGTGACATGCTTCATTTAATATTTTAAAACCTACTATATTAATATGGTAGGTTTTTTTATATTATAGGGAATTGTAAAAATCTAATGTAAAAAATATACAAATTATTGTCTCATAAAAAATATATGAGCGCCCCATCTTATGACATTTATTTCCAAGAGACGTTGCTATAATGGAGTCCTAATGATTAAAGGGTGGGTGATTTTTAATATGCAATACGGGATTGATATATTTCCATATGAAAGACTTAGAAAGATAAAAGATGAAGTAAAAAAGAAAAATGCATTAAATACTAATTTAATTATTACAGGAATTGTTTATTTTGTTATAAGCTTATTAATAAGTAGGGTCTTGCTTCTTAATAACACTGCCCCATTTGGCATAGCTTTCTTAATAGCTACAATATTTGTAAATAATCATAGAATTTCAATAATTACAGCCAGTGGTACATTTTTAGGTTATATTACTTTAAATGGTAGTGCAAAGAATATACCATCATATTTAATAGTAATAGTTACAATTGCTTTTTTGAGTCATGTTTTCAATAAAATAAAATCAAAAACTAAAGTTTTAGCTAGCATGTTTGCTATTATTATATTTGAGTTGTTTACCTATAATTTCTTCATAACCCGGGTAAGTGGGTTAATGGCTTTTTTAAATTCATTTTTTCTAGTTTTATGTATCTTCCCATTATATTTTATTCTGGACTATAGTCTTTTATGCTTTAAGGAGATTAAAACAAAACATATATTTTCGAATGAAGAAATAATAAGTATGTCAATTATAAGCTCTTTAATTATAGCAGGTACTTGGGGACTAAGTATATTTGCCATATCAATTACGAATATTTTAGGCCTGGCATTTGTTATAATAATAGCTTACATTAACGGAAGTGGAGCTGGTGCTGCATCAGGAATTGCCATGGGTATTATTGTAGGAATGTCTTCTGAAAATATGATTGTGTTTATAGGAATGTATGGTGTTTGTGGCTTAATAACGGGTGTTTTTAAAGAAACTGGAAAGATATTAAGTGCAACATCTTATTTAGTGGCTTTTTCAATAATAAAAATATATTGTATTACGGGATCTGATTTTATGATATTTGAAGCTTTTGTAGCTGCTGTAATATTTTTGCTAATACCACAAAAAGTTTATAGCGAATTATCCACAGAATTTAATTCCGATAAAAAAAAGCAAAATGTAGAACAGGGGTATATAAATAAAATTAAAGATACATTTGTAGGAAGGCTAAATAATTTTTCAGATGTACTTTCTAATATGTCAGATATATTAAATAACTTAGTGGATAATGAAAAATTGGCGATGAAAGGTAAAAGCAGCGCGTTGGTTGAAAATCTTGCGGACAGGGTGTGTAGTAATTGTAATATGAAGTCTATGTGTTGGAAAAGGGAATTACATTATACATATGCAGCATTTGAAGAATTAATTCAAAATTTTGAGAGGAAGAATAATAGCGTACCGGAAGAAATTGAAAGAAAATGTATAAAGAGAACCGCCATACTTAAAAATACAGAAGATATTGTTAATAAGCACATTATAAATGAAATGTGGAGAACGAGGCTTAGTGAAGGCAGAGAGCTTTTAGCAAATCAGATTAGTAATATGGCGGGTTCTGTAGGAGAAATTGTTGAAGATTTTAATTCTGAAATTCAAATAGATACTTCTATGGAAAAACTTATATGTAGAGCCTTAGATAAAAATAGAGTTAAGCACAATGATCTTATGTGTTTGAATGATAAGCTCGGACGATTGAGTATTAAATTGTCACTTAACGCTTGCAGTGGAAGGCAAATGTGTGTAAAGGATTTATTGCCGATTATAAATGGGGTCACAGGCAAGTGCATGTGTGTTAGTGATGAAGGGTGTAATATAAATCCGAAGACCAATATATGTAAGGTAACTATTGAAGAAACACCTAAGTTTCATGTGGTATCTAATGTGGCTAGGCAGTGTAAAGATGGTGAAAAGTCCAATGGAGATAGCTATAGCTTTGGTAAGCTTCCTGATGGAAGTTATATGTCAGTTATTAGTGATGGCATGGGATCGGGACCCCAAGCGGGTAGAGAGAGCGAGGCTGCGGTTGAATTAATAGAAAAGTTTACATCAGCAGGTTTTAGTAAAATTACGGCTATAAACACTGTGAATTCAATAATGACATTGAGATTTTCCGAAGAAGAAAAATTTTCAACTATAGATTTAAGCAGCATAGACTTATACACTGGGGAAATTGATTTCTTAAAAGTGGGGGCAGTTGCAACTTTTCTAAAATCAGGTGAAAGTTTAGAAATTATAAAATCAAAATCTCTTCCTATCGGTGTTTTAGATAAAGCAGATATAGATATACAGCAAATGGAATTAAAAAATGGAGATATTATGGTTATGCTTAGTGATGGGGTATTAGATTACAATGATGAAAATGTAGGGAGGGTGGATTGGGTAGTTGATTATTTAGGTAAAAACAATTGCAACAATCCCAAGGATTTAGCTGAAGGGTTGCTCTCAGAAGCAAAAAAATTAAGTGGCAATAGAGTAAAAGATGATATGACAGTTCTTGTTTCAAAGATATATAGTCTATACTAAATGTATTTTATAAAAGAAATATTTTAATGCCCTGTAAATTGAGAGAAAAATCAGGGAATATATAATAAAAGAGATTAAAAAATGGAGAAAGTATTTATGGGGGTAAGAACCTCTTTTACATTCTTCATTTTTCCCATTTTTAACGGCATTTCAGAAGGAAAGTCTCTCATTTCTATAAGTGGGAGTTACATGCCCTAACAAATTGAAAACTTCGGTGGGAGTTTAAATCTCCTTCTAAGTCGTTAATATTGCAGCGACCCAAGAGATGATTTAAAGGTGTGTCTAAAAAAATGGAAAATATATATTACTAAATGATATAGTAATATGATATAGTGATATGGTATTAAAAAAATATAAACCTGCAAAAAACAGAAAACATTTTAAAAATAAATTTGGGAAGTGAAAATTTTGTCAGAAACAGTTATGGACTTTATAAAAGAGAATTCAATGTTTGATAAGGGAGATAAGGTTATAGTTGCATTTTCTGGTGGACCTGACTCCACGTGTTTGCTCTATATTTTAAACAACTTTAAGGAAGAACTTGGGATTACACTTATTGGTGCACATCTAAACCATTGTCTTAGAGGAGATGAGTCTGATAAAGATCAGGAATATGCAAAAGAAATTTGTGAGAGTTTGAATATAGATTTTTATAGTGAAAAAGTGGATGTACATAGAATTTCAAAGGAAAAGAATTTATCTTGTGAAATGGCAGGACGAGAAGCTAGATATGAATTTTTTGAGCAACTTATGGTTAAATTAAATGCTAATAAAGTCGCTTTGGCACATAATGCTAATGATCAAGCTGAAACTATTTTAATGAGGATAATGAGAGGAACGGGTATCGAGGGAATAGTAGGAATAAGACCTGTTCGCGACAAAATATATGTAAGACCCATACTTCGTCTTAGTAGAAAAAAAATAGAGAAATATTGTTTAAATAATAATATCAATCCAAGAATAGATAAATCAAATTTAGAAAATATTTATGCGAGAAATAAGGTAAGATTAGAATTGATTCCATATATGGAACAAAATTTTAATAAAGATATAATTAAAACATTAAACCGATTATCAGATATTGTAAAAAAAGACAATGATTATTTGGAAAATATTTCTGAAAAAGAGTATAAAAAACATTGTGAGATAGGTCAGCAAAGGGTTATAATAAATAAGGCGGCTTTTGCGGAGCATGAAGCAATTTTAAGTAGGATTATTAGGAGTGCTTTGCTTGCGGTGAATCATAATTTATATAATTTTGAAAAAGTTCATATATATAGTATTATAGAACTTCAAAGACATGAAACAGGTAAAAGTATAATGCTACCTCAGAATATAATAGTTGAAAACTGTTATGGGAATATACATATATATATTTGTGTAAAAGCTACTGAAGCTAATAACAATCAGTACTCTCTAAATATAAATCAGGAAAACTTTATTCATTCTTTAAATAAAGTAGTAAAAATTGATGTTAATCCTAAGCTACAATTTACAGAATTTAAAGAAAATGATTGTATTAAGTATTTTGACTATGATAAAATTAAGAAACCAATAATATTTAGGTATAGAAAAGATGGGGATAGATTCATTCCACTAGGTATGAAGGGTAGTAAAAAGATAAAGGATTTGTTTATAGATTTAAAAATACCTAAAGCCCAAAGAAATGCAATACCGTTAATATGTTTTGGCGATGATATAGGTTGGGTAGTTGGATATAGGGTTAGCGAAAAATTCAAGGTTACAAAGGATACTAAAAATATATTGCAGATTAGAATTGGAAGAGAGGAATAAGAATGAACAATGATATTAAAGAGGTAGTATACAGCGAAGATCAATTAAGAGATAAAATTAGGCAAATGGGCGCAAGAATAAGTAAGGATTATTTAGGCAAAGAGCTTATACTCATTGGTATTTTAAAAGGATCAGTCATATTTATGTCAGATTTAGTAAAGCAAATTACAATTCCATGTAAAATGGATTTTATGGCAGTTACAAGCTATGGGAATTCCACTAAAACTTCAGGAGTTGTAAAGATCTTAAAGGATTTAGATTTTGAAATTGAGGGAAAGGATGTATTGATAGTAGAGGATATTATAGATTCTGGAGTTACACTTAAATATCTAATGAAGTTACTATCTGCAAGGAAACCTAATAGTTTAGAAATTATATGCTTACTGAATAAACCAGAAAGAAGAACGGCTAATATAGATGTTAAATATTTAGGTTACGATGTACCAGATTACTTCCTTGTAGGATTTGGCCTGGACTATGCAGAGAAATATAGAAATTTACCATTTATAGGAATACTTAAGGAAGAAATTTATAAGTAAATGTGTATAAAATAATATATATATTATTGTCAACTGCTTTTTAATGTGATAAAATTTTAAAGTGAATAAAAAGAGAGGGGGGTTTCTAATGAAGAAAATTTCTAGTGCATCAATCTGGATCGTAGTGTTTGTACTTGTGATTTATGCAGCACTAACCGTACTTGATAGTAGCAAAGATGTTAGTCAAATCAGCGTTAATAAATTCCAAGAATATTGGATTAAAAAGGATATTAAAACTGTTCAGGTAAAAGAAGATAAAACAGTATCAGGAGAACTAAAGAACGGAACACGATATGAAACTATAGTCCCATTGACGAGATTGCTTCAAGTTATGGACCAAAACCCAAATGCAAGCGTTACAGAAACATACTTAAAGCCAGCTAGTATGCCAATGTGGTTAAATGTCTTGCCAACACTCCTTATAATTTTAATGTTAGTGGCCTTTTGGTTTATGTATATGCAGCAATCGCAAGGTGGCGGCGGTGGCGGTAATAGAGGTGTAATGAATTTTGGTAAAAGTAGAGCCAAAATAGCAACGCCAGATAAGAAGAAAGTTACATTTGATGATGTAGCTGGTGAAGATGAAGAAAAGGAAGAACTTGCAGAAGTTGTAGATTTCTTAAAACAACCTAAAAGATACCTAGAAGCAGGTGCAAGAATTCCTAAAGGTATTCTTCTTATAGGACCACCGGGTACAGGTAAGACGTTACTTGCGAGAGCAGTATCAGGAGAAGCAGGAGTTCCATTCTATAGTATATCAGGTTCGGAATTTGTAGAGATGTTTGTAGGTGTTGGAGCTTCAAGAGTAAGAGATTTATTTGAACAAGCGAAAAAAAGTGCTCCTTGTATAATATTTATTGATGAAATTGATGCAGTAGGTAGACAAAGAGGAGCTGGCGTTGGCGGTGGTCATGATGAAAGAGAGCAAACTCTAAATCAGCTATTAGTTGAGATGGATGGATTTGGTGTAAATGAAGGCATAATTATGATAGCCGCAACAAATAGACCAGACATACTTGATCCTGCTCTTTTGAGACCAGGCAGATTTGATAGACATATATTAGTGGGTGCGCCTGATGTTAAAGGAAGAGAAGAAATTCTAAAGGTACATTCCAAAGGTAAACATTTAGCAGAAGAAGTAAAACTTGATGTATTAGCTAAAAGGACACCTGGGTTCACTGGTGCAGACCTTGAGAATTTAATGAACGAAGCTGCACTGCTTACAGTTAGAAATAAAAAAACAGTTATAGAAATGAAAGAGCTTGATGAAGCAGTAACTAGAGTTATTGCTGGACCGGAAAAGAAGAGTAAAGTTATCAGTGAAAAAGATAGAAAATTAACAGCATATCATGAAGCAGGGCATGCTGTAGTAATGAAATATTCTCCATTATCTGATCCAATTCATCAAATAAGTATTATACCAAGAGGAATGGCAGGTGGGTACACAATGCATCTACCTGAAGAGGATACTGCTTATACTTCAAAACTAAAACTTAAAGATGAAATGGTCGGGTTATTAGGCGGTAGAGTTGCTGAAAAATTAGTATTAAAAGATATTAGCACAGGTGCTAAGAATGATATTGATAGAGCATCGGCTATTGCAAGAAAGATGGTTATGGAATATGGTATGAGTGATGAACTCGGACCAATATCTTTTGGTAATGATCATAATGAAGTATTCCTTGGAAGAGATTTAGGCAAAAGTAGAAACTTTAGTGAAGAAATAGCTAATAAAATAGATTCAGAAGTTAAGATGCTTATTGATGAAGCTTATGGAAAAGCTGAAAAAATTCTTGCTGAAAATGCAAGTAAACTTCATGCAGTGGCTCAAGAACTGTTGTTAAAAGAAAAACTCGAAGGCGTGGATTTTGAGGCTATAATGGCTAAAACAGATTCAGGTGAGATTGATTTAACAAAGATTTAACTTGGTAAAAGACATACAGTGAGTTAGCTGTATGTCTTTTTTTATATCATTTAACCAGTAAAGAGAGTCCATTCTAACAGAAACTTTATATTAGTGCGATTTACTAAGAAACTTACTGTAATTATATACCAACATTTGATGAGGATTGTGGTATAATATATAGAATTAGCTTTATAGGTGTAACTTTCACTGTAACCGTTAATATTGCAGCGACCTAGGAGATGATTTAATTAAACAAAACTTCTTATAAAGATTTAACTTGACAAATTTGTTCAAATTGTTAAAATTATATTGTTAAATTAGGAACGGTTGAAATTAATATTTATAATATTGGATACATTATTTTGTGTTTTTATAATGGCAAAAATATAAAACGACTTGCAAGTTGTTTTAAATTATATAGGTGGTGTATAAAGTGATTTTAGTTTTAGATGTTGGAAATACTAATACTGTTTTAGGAGTTTTTAAGGAAAAGGAGTTAATTGTAGAGTGGAGAATATCAACTGATGCAAAAAAAACCGCTGACGAGTACGGAATTCAAGCAATGCAATTATTTAATCAGCGAAACATAAGAACAGAACATATTAAAGGCGTAATAATTTCCTCGGTTGTTCCCAATAGTATGTATTCACTAGAACATATGATAAGAAAATATTTCGATTTGAAACCAATGGTAGTAGGCCCGGGGATTAAGACTGGAATAAATGTAAAATATGATAATCCTAAAGAAGTAGGTGCGGATAGAATTGTTAATGCTGTTTCAGCTCATGAAATTTATAAAAGATCATTAATACTAATAGATTTTGGTACAGCTACAACCTTCTGTGCTATAAGCAAAGAGGCTAATTACTTAGGTGGAACTATATGTCCTGGTATTAAAATAGCTTCTGAAGCACTATTTGAGAGAGCGGCAAAGCTACCTCGGGTGGAGCTTGTAAAACCAGAAACAGTTATATGTAAAAATACTGTTGAAAGCATGCAGTCTGGAATAATATATGGATATATTGGTCAAGTAGATTATATTGTTAATAAAATGAAAAGTGAAATGATTAGTATGGGAGAAGAAGAGCCTTTTGTAGTAGCCACAGGTGGACTTTCAAAACTAATAACCAAAGAGTCTTCTGCTATCGATGAGTTTCATCCGAATTTAACCTTAGAAGGCCTTAGAATGATTTATGAGAAGAATAGGGAATAGGTGATTTAATGAAAATATCAAATATTAACTTTGAAAACGATGTTTTTTTAGCCCCTATGGCAGGAATTACAGATATTGCTTTTAGAGGGTTGTGCAAAGAATTAGGGTGTGGTCTACTATATACTGAAATGGTAAGTGCTAAAGGGTTATATTATGGAAGTGACAATACAGAATCTCTTATGCGAATTTCGGGTCAAGAGAAACCTGTAGCCGTTCAGATATTTGGTAATGATCCTAAGATTATGGCTAGTTCCTGTGAAATTTTCAATGCAAGAAGCGATATATGTATGGTTGATGTAAATATGGGGTGCCCTGTTCATAAAATAGTGAAAAATGGAGAGGGATCAGCTTTGATGAAGAATCCTAAACTAGCAGCGCAAATAATAAAAGAAATGAAAAAGGTTTCAACAAAGCCTGTGACAGTGAAGTTTAGAAAGGGATTTGATTCAAATAATGTTAATGCTGTAGAATTTGCTAAATATATGGAGGATGCGGGGATAGATGCTATTGCAGTGCATGGCAGGACTCGCGAACAAATGTATGAAGGCAAGGCTGATTGGGATATTATAAGGGCTGTAAAAGAAAATGTTAAAGTGCCGGTAATAGGTAATGGGGACATATTTTCCGTAGAGGATGCTGTCAAAATAAAGGAAATCACTAATTGTGATGCTATAATGATTGCAAGAGGGTCTAGGGGTAACCCATGGATTTTTAGAGAGATTAAGCAGGCAATAAACGGAGAAAAAGTTATATACCCTACTCCTGAAGAAAAAATAGATATGTGTATAAGGCATTTAAATTTAGCTGTAAAATATTATGAAGAAATTAAGGCTGTTAGAGAAATGAGGAAACATACAGCCTGGTATATCAAAGGGCTTAACAACTGTGCTGAGATTAAGAATGAAATTAATACTAAAAATACTTATGATGAGGTAAAGCAGGTACTTTTGGTTTATAAAAATTATTTGAAAACCATAGAAGCATAATTTAAAAATTAAAACGGGAATTTATATAATTAACACTGAATAAGATAATAGTACATTAATGTATAAGGTGCAGATGTATGAAGCCAATTTTATGTATAACTTCAAATATAGATAATTTATATAATGAATTTGGATTTTTAAGTAAAATTAAAGATAAACTAAAGATGAAAGTAATAAGTAATGAATACATTAAAGAATTAGATATTAAAGTTACGAGTGTAAGGATGCCACCTAATTTTAATAGAAAAGCATATTTAAACAATTTAACTTATGCTAAAAAAATATGTAAATGTAATGAAGTGCAATTATCGCCAAAAACACTGAGGCCTATGGATTATAATTATTTTAATGAATTTCAAAAGCGATTCTTAGCTTTTAGTGTTATAAAAAGTATACAACTTATGATTAGAATGAGAAACAAAAGTTTGAAAAATTGCTGCATTGTTATATATGATGCTGTAGAAATAATAAACTATAATATTATTGTGGAATTAGCAAAGCATTGCAAGTATATTGTATTTTTATCGCCTGATTTGGTAAAAGCTAGAAAGCTTGCAGATTATATTATCGCTAATTTTGGTGTATCTCCTATTGTTACAGATGATGAACTATATGCTGTTAAAATAGCCGATTTTATTGTTTCATCTAAAGACTATGAATTCGGTGATGGGAAATTAGTCTGGTTCTTAGATAATAGTATAAGCACGCCAAAAAATATTATAGCTGTAAATGATGTAAGTTATAATGTGCCTTGGAAAACTTTTAAAGGAGATTTTTCTATCGAACTTTTAGGATCGATATTATGTCAAATGCAAGAAAGTGACATTGAAAAAGCTCTTAAGTATAATGGTATATATCTTAAAAAAATAAAATTCAACAATAATGTAATATATTAGACTATTTTGCTCGTAACATATTGACAATAGTAACGCTCTGATTTATAATGGCTAAATGGTTACATGTATTGTTATTCTAAGAATAAATCTTAGAATCGATAATTTATCAATTTGAACTAATAGTCTTATATTATATAAATTATATGAAATTACTATATTTCGAGGAAAACAGTATTGTAGTTGGGGTGTAATATGCTAGGGTATTGTTAGTTGATAGTGAATTTTATGGATGTTTACTAATTTATTTAATAAAAATTAAAAAGGGGAGAAATAAATGAGCGTACCAAAACAATATGTAATGACCTATGAGGGAATTACGAAATTAGAGGGAGAATTAGAATTTCTTAAGACTGTCAAGAGAAAAGATATTACTGAAAAAATAAAGGTAGCACTTGGGTATGGGGACTTAACCGAAAACTCAGAGTACGATGAAGCTAAAAATGAACAAGCATTTGTTGAAGGTAGAATAATACAATTGGAAAATATGCTTAGAAATGCAAGTGTTATAGATGAAAACGATATTGAAATAGATGTAGTAAGTATAGGATCTATAGTTAAGGTTAAGGATTATGAGTTTGATGAAGAAGTTGAATTTTATATAGTGGGTTCAGCAGAAGCAGATCCAATGATAAATAAAATATCGAATGAATCACCAGTTGGATGTGCACTCGTTGGTAAGAAATCAGGAGCAATTATAGAAGTTGCAGTTCCAGATGGTGTTGGTAGGTATGAAGTATTGGAAGTGCGACGTGGGTAATTGTTTAAAAATTATTTAATTTTTATAGAACATAGGGGTACTTAACAATTTATAATTGGTAGGTGCCCTAAAGAAATATATACATAGAAGAAATATGGCAGAATAAATGATTAGTAATTATTTTCTGACCTGGGAAAAACAGGAGGGATATTAATGTCGAACGAAAAAAACAATGAAGAAAAAAGCGAAGAGAAAAACTTGCATGAACTTGAATCTAAATATAATGAACAGGTAACCATAAGACGACGAAAATTATCTGCTTTAAAAGAAGAAGGCAAAGATCCATTTGATGTGTACAAAGTTGAAAGAACTCATACATCACAAGAAGTTAAAGAAAATTTTGAGAAATTAGAAGGCGCTCAGGTTATTGTAGCAGGTAGACTCATGTCTAAAAGAGTTCATGGTAAGGCAGGTTTTTCTGATATTCATGATAGATATGGTAAAATACAACTATACATAAAAATAGATGATGTAGGCGAAGAAAAATTAAAAGAATATAAAAGTTTTGACATAGGAGATTTTGTAAGCATAACTGGTACACCTTTTGTTACAAAAACTGGTGAGATATCACTACATATAGTAGATTTTCAGCTTGTAGCGAAGGCTCTAAAACCACTTCCAGAAAAATGGCACGGATTAAAAGATCCTGATTTAAGATTTAGACAAAGAGAAGTAGATATAATAATGAACCCACAAGTAAGAGATACGTTTATGAAGAGAATATCAATAATTAAATATATCCGAGAATACTTAGATAACAAAGGATTTTTAGAAGTTGAAACTCCGATTTTATCCACAGTAGCAGGAGGAGCCGCAGCAAGACCATTTAGTACTCATCATAATGCGCTTGATATTGAGATGTATCTTAGAATTGCAACAGAGCTATATTTAAAAAGACTTATTGTTGCTGGTTTTGAAAAGGTATATGACATGGGTAAAAACTTTAGAAACGAAGGAACAGATATAAGACATAATCCAGAGTTTACAATGATAGAATTATATGAAGCTTATGCAGATTATAATGATATGATGGAAATTACGGAAAATATGATAGCTTACGTTTGTGAAAAGGTTCATGGAACTATGAAAGTAAATTATCAAGGAACTGAGATAGATTTTACACCACCATGGAGAAGAATTACTATGGTAGATGCAGTAAGAGAATATTCAGGTGTGGACTTTGATAAAATAGCTACTAATGAAGAAGCTAGGGTTATAGCTAAAGAAAAGCATTTACAATTTAAAAAAGAATTAGAAAATTGCTCAAAAGCAGATATATTAAATGAATTATTTGAAGTATATGTGGAAGAGAAACTAATTCAACCAACATTCTTATGTGATTACCCTGTAGAAATATCACCTCTTACAAAGAAGAAGAGAGGGAATGAAGAGTTTACAGAGAGATTTGAAGGCTTTGTGTTTGGAAGAGAAGTGTGTAATGCATACTCAGAGTTAAATGATCCAGTAGTTCAGAGAGAGAGATTTATGCAACAAGCAAAAGAAAGAGAACTGGGTGATGATGAGGCTTATTTAATAGATGAAGAATTTATGAGTGCATTAGAAACAGGAATGCCACCAACAGGAGGACTGGGTATAGGAATTGATAGAATGGTAATGTTCTTAACGGATTCTTATTCAATAAGAGATGTTATCCTATTCCCTACAATGAAACCAATCCAGTAGTTTAAAAAAATCAAAGGGGTATTTTAGTTAATCTAAAATATCCTTTTTACTTCTTAAGCGTAATCATCAGTGCTTAAAATCATGAAATTTAAATAAAAAAGAAAAAACTATTGAATTTTTAATAGTATATGTTATAATGTTGTTGTAAGCAATAATAATCCGCGATAGCTCAACGGTGGAGCACTCGGCTGTTAACCGATAGGTTGAAGGTTCAAATCCTTTTCGCGGAGCCATTTTTTATTTTTGGAACTCAATATTATAAGAAATCTAATGTATAATAAAATAATTCACTGTGATAAAGAAGAGTAGTAGTAGTACTTCATAAGAGAGGTTGTGGCTGGTGTAAACAATCAAAGTATTATTGTGAAAGGAACTTTTGAGTGTATAGAACTTAAAGTAGGGCATGTGCCAATAAGGGTGGAACCGCGGAAATAATTTTCGTCCCTTGGGGTATAGTCTTTTTTTTTGTACGTAAAATAAAAGAGCATGCCTTTATGCGGGTGTGATGGATTGAATTGGTTATATTTAGGGCAAATAGGAAAGAATACAAGATGTAATATTAATATATTTGTAATGACCATTGAGAAGTATATAAAACGAGATATCATTAGATTATAAAAAAATAGGAGGGATTAATATGACATTTGAAAAAAGTATGGATAAAATAGTTGCGTTATGCAAAAACAGAGGGTTCGTATTCCCGGGATCCGATATATATGGAGGGCTCGCTAATTCGTGGGATTATGGTCCTCTGGGAGTTGAATTTAAAAACAATGTTAAAAAAGCTTGGTGGAAAAAATTTGTTCAAGAAAGTCCATATAATGTAGGTGTTGACTGCGCTATACTTATGAACCCAGAAGTATGGGTTGCGACGGGTCACGTTGGAGGATTTTCAGATCCACTAATGGATTGCAAAGATTGCAAAGCTAGATTTAGAGCGGATAAGTTAGTGGAAGACCATATGACGAATCAGGGAGTAGAAGTAGCTAGTGCTGATGGATGGTCAAATGAAGAGTTAAAAGAATATATAGCAAAAAATGAAATAGTATGTCCTAAATGTGGAAAGAAAGACTTTACTGATATTAGAAAATTTAATTTAATGTTTAAGACTTCCCAGGGGATAACAGAAGATGGAAAATCAGAGATATATTTAAGACCAGAAACGGCTCAGGGTATCTTTGTAAACTTTAAAAATGTTCAAAGAGCTTCAAGAAAAAAAGTTCCATTTGGAATAGGCCAAGTAGGAAAGGCTTTCAGAAATGAAATAACACCAGGGAACTTTATTTTTAGAACTAGGGAATTTGAGCAAATGGAATTGGAATTTTTCTGTAAACCAGGTACAGATTTAGAATGGTTTGCATATTGGAAAGAGTATTGTGCTAATTTCTTATATAATTTGGGAATGGAAAAGGAAAATTTAAGATTTAGAGACCATGGAGAAGAGGAATTATCTTTCTATAGTAATGCTACTTGTGACATAGAATTCTTGTTCCCTTTTGGATGGGGAGAATTATGGGGCGTTGCCGATAGAACTGATTATGACTTAAAGAAGCATATGGAACATTCAGGGAATGATTTAAGTTATCTAGATCCTATTACTAATGAAAAATATGTACCATATTGTATAGAACCTTCTCTGGGTGCAGATAGAGTTGTTCTTGCATTCTTAGTTAATGCATATGATGAAGAAGAACTTGAAGGCGGAGACGTAAGAACAGTGCTTCATTTACATCCAGCACTTGCACCATTTAAGGCGGCTATTCTACCTTTAAGTAAAAAATTATCAGAGAAATCGCTCGAAGTTTTTGCTATGCTAGGTAAAAAATTTAACGTAGACTACGATGAAACCGGAAGTATAGGAAAAAGGTATAGAAGAGAAGACGAAATAGGAACTCCATACTGCATAACCGTAGATTTTGATACGTTAGAAGATAATACTGTAACAATTAGAGACAGAGACACAATGGATCAAATAAGGGTAAGTATAGATGATTTAGAAAAGTTTATAGAAGAAAAACTACAATTTTAAATTTTAAATTGGAATAGTTAGTTTGGTTTAGAGAATGGCGTGTAGTATATAATGAGGCTTGAGTAGGCTGTGGTTATACTATGCGTTGTTTTTTTATAGAATAAATCTAAAAAATTATAAAATAAATTTGTAAAATAAATAATATAATATAAAGTATATGGAGATTACATGGAGGGTTATATGAAAAAGGATTTCAATGAATTTAAGGAATTTATAAAAGGAAAAAAAGTTGGAGTTGTAGGTATAGGAGTTAGCAATATTCCTTTAATACATTTTCTAGTGAAGCTTAAGGCGGTTGTTACAGCTTTTGATAAAAAAACTTATAGTTTACTGGGACAGGTAGCAATAGATTTCGAAGAAGAGGGCGTGAAGCTGGTATTAGGGGAAGATTACTTAGATGATCTAACGGGGTTTGATGTTATTTTTAAAACACCATCTATGAGAGTAGATAACCCTGCTCTTTTGAAAGCAAAAAAAGAAGGAACATATATAACTTCCGAAATGGAAGAGTTCATAAAATATTGCCCGGCTAAAATTTACGGCGTAACTGGTAGTGATGGAAAAACAACTACAACTACAATAATATATAATATATTAAAAAAAGAAGGATATAAAACTTGGGTTGGAGGCAATATTGGTACACCACTGTTCGCAAATATTGAAGAAATAACCAAAGAGGATAAAGTAGTATTGGAATTGTCGAGCTTTCAGCTTATGACTATGACGGTTTCTACAGATGTAGCAGTAGTAACAAATCTGAGTGTGAATCATCTAGATATTCATAAGGATATGGAGGAATATATAAATGCAAAGAAAAATGTGTTTAAATATCAACGTGACGGTGATCTGATTGTATTAAATAAGGATAACGCGTTAACTTATGAATTAAGAAAAGAGGTTAAGGGAAAAGTTAAGTATTTTAGTGTGTGCGAGAAACTAGAAGATGGTGCATATTTTCAAAATGATAAATTATTCATTATGAACAAGGTAGTGTGTAATCTTGAGGAAGTAAAGCTAAAAGGGATGCATAATGTGCAAAACCTATTAACTGCCTTTTGTGCAACTCAAGATGAAGCAACAGTTGCGAGCATGAGAGAAGTGGCTACCACTTTTATGGGGGTACCTCATAGGGGCGAATTCGTGAGGGAAGTAGATGGAGTTAAATATTACAATGATTCAATAGCATCTACGCCAACTAGAACTATAGCAAGTCTCAAAGCTTTTGGAAAGCCTGTTATACTAATTGCAGGAGGATATGATAAAAAAATACCTTTTGAACCTTTAGCAGAAGAAGGCTACACAAATATTAAAACACTAATATTAGTAGGGGACACTAAATATAAAATAAAAGAAGTTTTTGAGCGTATGTCTAAAGAAAATAAAATACCTTTACAGATTATACTTGCTGAAAATTTTAATGAAGCAATTTTTACAGCTAAATTAGTTGCTAAACCTGGTGATATAGTGACGTTGTCACCGGCATGTGCAAGTTTTGATATGTTTCAAAATTTTGAAGTAAGAGGTAATAAATATAAGGAAATAGTAATGACATTATAATAAAAGACATTTTCATGTTCATTAAATAGGAGCTCTGGTAAAAAAGATTATTTTTACTGGGGTTTTTATTTTTATAGGCTATAGGTGCTAAATGCGTAACAAATGTTCCAAGCGTATCATTATGAGCAAAACGGATTATATGGTATATATAAACATATATATGGAAATAGATTGATATAATAGAGGATTATAAACAAATGGTGAGTTATACATATGATATTATATTAATTGTCGCTGGAACATACAGTTATAAATTAACTTTAAGTGCACAGTGATGAAAGAAAAATTCATTATCAAATATTTTTTAAAGTAGTTGACAATGATGAAAAAAAGAATTATAAT